>NZ_LMQN01000021.1:11345-133053 GCF_001425355.1 Chryseobacterium sp. Leaf405 | reverse complement strand
ACGTTTTTTCTGTCGTTTCCGTTCCCGTATTTGCGTGTGCAAAAGTAGTAATTATTTTCTACCCGACCAAATGTTTTTAAAAGAAATTTATAAAGTTTTTTTAACAACCCTAAATTCTTATTTTCCATATTTAGTCTTACTCCTGCGCTACTTCTTAACTTTCGTTTTTCAGTGGGGCAAAGATAGAAACTTTGCATCTTCCATCCAAACTTATTTAACATAAAATTTATATTCATGTAATATTTAAACTTAACATCCTGAAATGGTGCAAGATTAATTTAAACTAATGTTTGTTAGAACATAGTATATAATGGTAATAGGATTTTATTACGGGAAGATAATTTAATCTACTGGAAATTTTAATAAATGTAGAATTCAGAACATTTGCATTTTTGACGGATGGTGCAAAGGAGGGAGAAATTTTGCTCTGAATATTTATCTACAGAAGGTTGANAAATTTTAATAAATGTAGAATTCAGAACATTTGCATTTTTGACGGATGGTGCAAAGGAGGGAGAAATTTTGCTCTGAATATTTATCTACAGAAGGTTGATGAAACTGAATTTTTAAAACATAAGTTTATATTATATAGTTTCGTCCTAGCCCAGATTGAAACGGCATCCTTTTTTGTTGCGGCGGGAGAGAAGCGAAAGCCGTGACAAAAAAGAATATAGTAGAAAGCTGGAAATAGCTCCTGGAAAAATTAAGTTAGAGAATAAGAGAGTTTAGAGTTGGGAGTTTAAGCAATATGAATCTTTTTGAGATTCTTCGTCGCCACGCTACTCTCGCAGTAACAGTGATTAGAAAAATCTTTTGACCAACATCTTATAAACATAATAACCGATGAGACAACCGATAGTGTCTGCGACGATGTCGAGAGTTTCCATGGATCTGCCGAGTCCCATTTCTTCCTGTAGGATTTCGGTGAGGAATGCGTAGATCAGGATAATCTGGATAAAGTATGAAAATTTGATTTTAGGGAAAGCAGCAATGAAGCAGAAACCGAGCGCCCCGAAGATACTTAAATGTAAAACCTTGTCTATACCACTGAACATGAACCAATATTCGTGGTTCTCTGTTCCGGGCTTGAGAAGCATATAAGTAAGAAATGCCCAATAAATGGGCAAAATCTTACTGAATATTTTTGATACCCTATCCAATGATAGCCTGGTATTCTTCTGCAGAAAGTAATTCTGATTGATCAGCACCGTCAGCAATTTCCAATTTGATGATCCATCCGTCTCCGTAAGGGTCTGAATTTAATGTTTCAGGAGCGTCTTCTAATCCTGAATTGAATTCAATAACTTTTCCTGCAATTGGTAAGAATAAATCTGAAACTGTTTTTACAGCCTCAACACTTCCGAAAACCGCACCTCCTTCAAGATCGTCATCTACAGTATCTACATCTACATAAACGATATCTCCCAACTCGCCCTGAGCGAAGTCTGTAATACCGATTGTGGCAACGTTACCTTCAATCTTGATCCATTCGTGATCTTTAGTGTACTTTAATTCTGATGGTGTGTTCATTTTTAATTTTTTATTTCTACAAATGTATTCAAAATTCCATCACGTTCAAATATCGGATATAAAAAATGTCCTCCAAAATTGAAGGACATTTAAATTTATTTCAGTTCTCATTAGAAACCTCCTGAGTCTCCGAATGTAAACGTTGCAGAAATACCTGCTCTGATCGTTGACAATGGGAACGCTGTAGAGATTTTGTACTTAGAAGTCATCTGTTCGTAGAATACTCTTAAGTTTAAGTTTTCCGAAACGTTGTAGTCTGCAGAGATTTTTATGTTCATTAATTTCTGACCACCTGTCACCTGAGAATCATCCAACAAGATATTGGTAATGCTTGTTCTGCTGTCTCTCAAAGAGAAATCTCCTCTGATGTTAAGATCGCTTCCTTTTGCTTTTCCTCTACCTCGTACATTTGCTGTTCCTAACTGGAAGTTTCGGATGATGTACCCTACTCTTACCACATATTCTGTATTTGAATCCTCAGTAAGCGTATGATTTACCAACCCAAGCAATAATGTTCTCAATCTGTTATACTGTAACCCGAACTGGAAGTTATTTCTCATTGTAACATCTACCCCAACCAGCGGAGAGAAGTTTTCAACATATCCAACCTGCGCAAAAGTAAACGGATTGATATAATCATCATTAATATCCCTTTGCGTTGCATTAAAATTATTAAGGGTATTAAAATAATCAATACTCGACTGAATTCCTGTTGCAGTATAGGTTGCGTTATAAGAATGTAAAAGATCAAACTTACTGAACTGCCCGTTGATAATCGGTATATTTTTTAATCCTGAATAGGTAATTTTCCAGTTTGGAATCGGAATTCCTGCTTTTTTAGGATTACCCATTAATTCCGGAGCCTTTCCTTCAACTGCAGCCCTGAATGCCGGAATTAAAATATAAGCATTTGATATTCCGTACCCATCTTTAAATCCGTCGGCATTTACCTGTCCCGGCATTTGCAGAGATAATGTTCTCGCATTTTCCCTGATTGCCTGATAAATTGCCGCCCCGTCTTTGAAAGCCGTTTTAAGCAATACCACAGAATTGGAATACGTAACCAAATCATTAGCAAACGTATAATTAGGATTTGCATTGCCTGAACCGTCTACATAATTAAATCCGGTATGAGTAAAATTCCTGTTATAATTATGCAAAGCATTAATATCAATTCTAAGATCATTAATCGGCACAACCTGTAAGTTTGCCCTGAATTCACGGGTTGACATTTTTATGTAAGGATCTGTCATAAATTCGGAATCACTTACCCAACCATTTTCCATGACGGTTCTTCTGATGTCTGCCTGAGATCCGAACAGGAATCCGATCGTAGGACCACCCAATGTTTGTCCGTACCCATAAAAGTTCGGAGCAGATAATAACCCAGGAAGTACGGTACCGTTGTTCTCAGAATAATTAATATCCAACTGCTTGAATGAAGTAAGGAAATATGCCATACTCTGGAACGGAGTCAGTCTGTTTTTGAATTTATAACCTTTGTAAGCATATCTTTTCTTTTCCCATTGCTGAGTGTAAACATTATTTAATGAATCAATCTCCTGTCTTCTTTTCTGAAGTTTTGCAGAAATATTTTTAAAATATTTAAACTGACCGAAGAACTTCGTAAAGTCCGCTGTCGCCGTTGCTTGAATTACATTTGTGTTCTGACCGATTGATCCAAGACTTCCATCCGGACTTGCCAATAAAACGGTAGATCTTGCATTCCAGTTATATGTAAATCCGTAGCCTAATTCAGCATCGATGAAATCTAAATACGGCAAATATTGGAATGGCAATTTATAGTTCAACTGAACTCTGTGATTGTACAATACCGGTCTTCCTGCTCTGAATACGTTTCCGAAAATCGATTTGTTATCCATTGAATTTACATCCACATTATCATTCAGCGTTCTTGTTGCGGAGTTGATTTCTAATTTCAATGATTTTGTGAAATTAAATCCTAATCCATACTGCCATCCGAAATAGAAGTTTCTGTTTTTAATTGCTCCGAAATCATCAGAATAATTTCCGTTTAAGATCGCATCAATATTTCTGAATTCTAATTCGTTATAATTTCTGTCAACCTCAGTTCTGAAAGAGAATCTCGTAGGAATAGGATTAATATTGAATTCTTTCACCCATCTCAGATATTTCGTAGATTTTGCAGTATCACTGATCATTTTGTTGAACGGTCTGATCACCCACGGTTTGAACGTATAGTTATAATCTACATACCCTCTCAGATATTGTCTGTAATTTCTCTTCGTATAAATATCTCTGTAGAAATCGTCATTATAAACAGCAGTCACAGAAATATTTTCCACATCATAGAATTTTGGTTTTCTATTTTGGTTCATCCTTTCTTTATGCATATTTACCACTCCGATGCTTCTTTGCTGAGTGTAGGTTCTTGCTACTTTTTTAAGTTGTTCTTTATTGGCAGCTTTATTAAACTCAACATCTGTATCTAACGGATTGTATTTCGGATCTTCGACAGTCTGAGAGTAAGAATAATTCACAGGAATTTTAACTCCGCTTTTCTCAGGAAGGAATTTATCTACATTTACAGCCGTATTGATACTGAATGCCGATTGCGTAGACTGACTTCTTTCCGCAGGTTTAGAATCAATATTACCAAAACCTACTGAGCTATAAGAAGCACTGGTATTTACGGTTGCAAAATCTCCAAGGTTGAAATTCAAACTTGCATTTCCTGCGTACCCTCCGTCGTTTTCTATTTCGGAAAGACGGATTTCGTTCACCCAAAGGATTCTGTCAATTGCAACTGCCGGATCAGTTCTGGATAATCCGTTTCTAATTCCAATCATAATGGTCGTAATATTTCCTAAACTTGGACGACCTTTTATATAAAGCTTTTTAAAAGTATCACCTGAATCAAACGTGGGATCCATTATTCTTTTTACAATGTCATTCGGGAAGTTCTTATCTCTTCTGATTTTCGCATCTACAAAATCCTGAATATTTAAATCTACATCATTTTCTATCGGCCAGATTTCCATTGGAGCCGTTGCCGAAGTTGGAGTAATTTTTAATGAAGATTCATATTCATAATAGTTATCTGTCGCATCACTACCAAAACGGATAAAGAATTTTGTTTTTTTATCTATCTGCCCGCTAACTGAACCCTCAGTTCTAGGATCTGTGTGAGCATGTACAAAAAGTTTCAGTTTTTTATATCTTCTCATGTCAAGAGAAGTATTTTTAAATACTCCTTTTGCTTGACCAGCAACTAATCCATTAGCTTTTAAATATAATGAAGCTTCGTTTTGTCTCTGAGCTCCCGCATTTCCACTTAAGATCTGTCTGTCAATTCCCGGAGGTAATACATATGGAGGCTGGTTTAGTGCATTCTCCTCAATATTTACACTCCCTACTTCTAGATTCCCTATAGTTGTATCATTATTTAATCCCTCATCCGTTGCAGGATCAGCTGCTGCATCACTTCCAAATACAGCAACATTTTTAGGATACTTTCTCCAGTCTGATCTTACCAAATCGAATGTTCCGAATCTTAACGTTGATGTCTGATCAAAACCTTTTAATAATAATCTTGCAAATCTTACATTGTTAAGAACTGCATCATTGGCTTCTCCTACAGTTTTGTCATATTGTGAAACCGGAACTCTGAACAAATACCATTTTACCTGAGAAGTCTGTCCGTTCTGGAATGTAGCGTCTACGGTTTTAACATCAACAATATTATTCGTCCCTAATGCTAAATTCGCCTGATCTAAACTTACTTCATACTGGTTGTAGTTTTCACTCTGATCTAAATTATAATCTTTATTAATATCTTCTGCATCGGGAGTTTGAGAAGACACCTCCATAGAGTTACTCTGCGAGTTTCCTTCCGGACCTCTGAAATATTTATATCTCTGAACCAATGATGAAGCCTGATTTCCTGTAAACTTGCTAGACATATAAAAAACAAAATCATCCACCGCCGGGTCAGACAAATTGGTAACCGGATTCACAAAAGTATTTCCGAATTTCGCAGATTCCTGATCAGAACTTAGACCGTCATACCCAACATCCTGAGCTGTTCTTTCTGCTCCTTCTGTTGAGAAAGCATACAAAATTGGAGGCTGCTTAGGCTGGATTCCCCAGTTTGTATCTGCTGTATTAGTAGAAGCTCCTGGAGTTGGTAATCCGTTCTCATACTGCATCTGTCCGTCTTTCAAAATATCTTCAGAAACGTTTCCTAACTGCAATAACATTTTGGGAGCTGTTCCTAAATTATTACCATCCGCATAAGGATCCATCAACCAGAATTCAACATATTCGATATTGGAATTTACAAAGTTTGATACACTGATTGGTCGCATAATACCCGCCCATCTCTGTTGTGTTGTCTCTGCAATAGGATTAACATTATAAGGACCTTTTTCATTCGGATAATATGAAATATCAAATGTATTGGTGAAAGTCTGTTCACCCGCAACGAAATCTCTGTTATTGAAAATCTCAGAGAACTGAACTCTTCTGGAAGCGTGATTTGAAACCGCATCCTGTGTAATTCCGGCTGGTGCTTTACCACCCACTCCCCAGAATCTCGGATCGATATTATACCAGGATAATAAACCTCTTCCGTTTCCTTCGGTGATGTCATTATTTTTACCAGCTCCCTGGAAAAGAGGGTCTGACTGATTCTTTTCAGGTTTTGAAGCTAAACTCCATGCTGTTGGTTCTTTTAATGAAATTTTTGAAGTTGTCTGTTCGAAATCATCAATATAAGACTGATCATTCGTTCCTTTATTAATTCCCGGAAGTAAATAAGCCGTTTCCATTTTGAAATTCAAATTAGAAGGTGCTTCGGTATTTACCAACGGTATTTTATCTGTTAATCTCGTCAGGAAAGGCAATTGATTGTTATACATCAAATTGATTCCTGCCATTGTATTGTTTACAGCTTCCTGCCCATACGTTACTTTTTGAGTAAGCGGAGATTCTGAATAGTTAACAACCGTAGCACCTAAAATAAAGTTTTCATTAAATCTTCTTTCTAAATTTAATCCTAAGAATCTTTTTCTCTGGGTATTAAATGTTAATTGATTTTCCAATGAAATATTAATTGCCTGCCCGGATTGTTTTACCTGTTCATTAATGATCGTTACCGTTCCCAGCATATAATCTACGGTATAGTCGATACCTTCGGTCAATTGTACGCCGTTTGCGGAAACTTTTACGGAACCCTGCGGAACATTTACAGCTCCCAAAGAAATCCCTTGTCCCTGAACTCCTTTATATCGACCTTCAATCGTGTAACGCTGAGATAAATTGCTATTTGTAGCTACCTGTTTCTGTTGAGAATATAAATCACTAAACACAAACTGCGGATCACTACTTCCTATAACCTGACTAATATAGTTCCCGAAAGGCTGCGCTTTGGTGAATATCACCCTACCCGTTTCCGGTCTTATGGTAATCCCAGGCACAAAGTCAAAAATACCATCCCCAGTAGTGGAACCATTATTCTGTAAATCGCCGTTCCCGTTAAGACGGTCCCAGTTCAATAATTTAATTAAAGGCACACTGCTTACTGCAGTATTATTATCAACCGGAAGATAATTTACTTTACCTCCTGACTTAGGATCACGGTAAAGAACATTCAGGATAAATCCGTCCTGATTTACCTGTCCGGCATCAAGAGAATAAATATTTTTCATCATTAAATCCCACATCGGCGAAGCGGTATTAACTTTATTATTTGGTCTTAATAATTTAGTCACCAAAACCGGGCTTTCTTCAGAGAATTCCCCGACTTTATACACCTGGTTGCTTCCGTTAACCGTATATGAATATGAAACTGCTAAAAGCTGATTTTCATTTAATTTTTGATTTAATGAAACATATCCTAACTGTGGCTGTAAGGTATATTCATTGGTATTTAATCGTCTTGCTTTTGTGTTAAAAATAAAATGTTCCCCGTTATCGTAAGGCAACGTACTTCCCGGAAAAGACTGTCCCTGAAAAACCGGAAGATAATTTTTTCCTTGTTCTCTTGGTGTTCCCACAGCACTATTTACAGCGCTGTACAATCCGTTCTGAGTATTATCAGGAAGCCCGGATGCTCCTTCGCCCAAATCCCTGATACCAATAATACTTTTCTGATATTGTAAGTTACTGTTTCCCTGATCAAGAACCCAAACCTCTAATCTTGTAATATTAATTTTTGAGTTGATTTGAGGATAATTTAGTAATGATCCGTCATAATTATTCAAGAAATAATGTCCTAAGAAATAATGCTGATTATCTTCATAGTCAATTGCATTAATCTTAAAATTATTCAACACGCCGCCACCCTGAACGGTAATATTTCTTGCTTCACCCTGCTGTTGCGAAAGTACAACCGTCCCAAAGGTTTTACCCATCTGGAATTCGGTTTTAACCCCGAATAACGACTGCGAACCGCGTATCAAACTTGTTGACAGCGGCATACTTACATTACCAAATTCTACTCTTTTGATTATTTTATCTTCGCCTCCCGCACTTGGTTTATCAACATCATTCAGACCTTTTTGCTGAAGATCTTTCCAGCTTCCTTTTGCCTGCCAGACCAAATTCATTCTGTTTTCAAAGGCGAAACCACTTTGGGTATCATAATTGGCTTTTAACTGAAGGTTTTCACCCACTTTTCCAATTAATCCCAACTGAATTCTCTGGTCAATATCAAACGTAAAACTTGTTCTGTTTTGAGGTAAAATCAACGGATTATCAATCTTCTGATACAATCCTGCAAAATCGAAAGAAGCATATCCTGAAGGAATAATTTCAATTTTATTACTTCCAAAAATGGTTTCAAAAAGCCTGTTATTGATCGTTAATGATGGTATCAAACCTTTTCGTGCTGCATCAGATTTATCTTTTCTGAACATCAGACTGTATCGGTCTGATTTTTCTTTGTAATATTCCCTTGTCTGAGCCGCCATCATAAATTCCTTATAATCTTCAGGAGACATGGCAGTTGGTGGTCCGGTTATTGTATTACCAACCTTAGGATATACGAAATACATCCCGGATTTTATATCATAATAGGCTTCAAACTGCGTAGGATCTGCCAGCTGATAATCCTTTTTTATAATTGCTGTATCACGTACCTGTGCCGCAGGTCGTCTTTGTGCAAATGTACTTACGGACACCAACAGGAACGACAGGAACAGGAATATATTGAGGTACTTAATTTTTGCCACCAAATGTTAAATGTTTTTTAATATCTGTTTTACCAACTCTTCTACAGAAACGTCGGGATTTAGTTTAATTATTTTATCTGCAAGTTTCTCACTCATTCGTTTAGGAATGCCTAAAACTTCTAATGCAGATAACGATTCTTCCTTTACTTTATTATTCGCAAACGTAGAAATATTTTCTTCCGGATTGCTGAATTTCTGTACTTTATCTTTAAGATCTACAATAATTCTTTCTGCTGTTTTTACCCCTAATCCTTTGGCCTTTTGAATCAAAGCACTGTTCTTGGAAAGGATGGCTGAAGCGATCTCTTCAAGACTCAATGTTGACAGCAAAATCAAAGCAGAAACAGCTCCCACTCCATTAACGCTTATTAACAGATTGAACATTTCTTTTTCTAAACGACTTTTAAAGCCAAAAAGCAGGTGGGCATCTTCTCTGATAATCTGCTGTATAAAAAGTACGGTTTCTTTGTTTAAAATGAGGGTTTGTGAGGTCATTAGGCTTATACCTACATAGTAACCAACTCCTTGTACGTTGATCACTGCGTAAGTTGGCGTAAGTTCCTGAACAATACCTTGTAGTGAAAATATCATTATTAATTTTTAAAACTCCCAAATATAGCAAATTAAACTAATTAATGTTTTCATTTGAGGCACGAATGATTTTTAACTTATTTTTTGATTATAAATTGAATGAATTAATATAAATAGTAAAACCCATCCAAAACGGACAGGTTTATAATTTGAGTGAATATAAGGAATATCTTATGGATATATATCCAAACACATACTTATGTGGCATGCACCACTTACACACATTGGCGTACAACCATTTACCAAACACAGCTGACCTTGAGTCCTAAGGCAATAATAACCACCATCCGGAGACTGAATAGGCTGACTTTGTCCCGCTCCTGTTATTTGCTTTAAATTCTCTCTTGAAAGTTTTTTGATGTTTTTCATAATATTTTTTTAGTTCTCCTAAAGTATTTATTTTCTTACAAAGTCAATATATTGTTTTTAGGAAAAACTTAAAAAACTATTTTTTCAATTTTTTATCGGTTTAAAAAAATCAATATAGAAAGGTATTTGAGAGGATTTATCAACTATCAATTTAGTTGTCCTAATATCACAAAATTGTGACATTAGGACATATTTAGATAAAATAAAAAAGCAGTACACTAAAATTTTGTGTACTGCTTTTTATCTTAAGAATAGATTTTCTATTTATTTCTTATCTTTTTTCTCTCTTCTCTGAGCATCAAGAACAGCAATTGTTGCCAGGTTTACAATCTCATCAACGCTTGAACGCATCTGTAAAACGTGAACCGGCTGCTTTAATCCCATCAGGATTGGTCCGATAACTTGTGCCACTTTCATTCCTCTGATAATTTTATATGAAAGATTTGCAGATTCAAGATTTGGGAAAACAAAAGTATTTGCAGGAGTCGTTCCTAATTTTGAGAAAGGATAATCACTCAAATGATCTGCATCCATCGCAAAATCAGGTTGAATTTCTCCATCAACAACCATCTTCGGATATTTTTCGTGAAGAATGCTTACTGCTTTTGCAACTTTCTTAGAAGTTTCAGAGATTGCTGCAAAGTTTTCAAATCCTAACATCGCAATTCTTGGTTCGATAGCAAAAGATTTTACAGTAAACTCTGCCATTTTAGCAATATTTACCAAATCTTCAGCAGTCGGATTTTGATTAACGGATGTATCTGCGAAGAAAATCGGTTTCTTTTCAGACAAGATCATCATCATTGCTGCTACTTTATCAACACCTTTATCTTTTTCAATTACTTCTAAAACGGGTCTTAGAACAGACACATAGTTTTTAGAAAAACCAATAATCAAACCGTCTGTATCACCATGTCTCAACATTAACGGTCCGAAATAATCTCTCTGGCGAACGTATCTTTTCGCTTTGTACTCGTTCATCCCTTTTCTCTGACGAAGTTTCCAAAGGGTTTCTCTGTATTTCTTTCTGTTTTCCTTTTGATCGTCATCACTAGGATCGATAATCGGAACATCAAGAGTGATTCCGAAACGTTCCATCTGTTCTTTGATGTACTTTTTGTTTCCTAACAAACTTGGATAAGCGATTCCTTCTTCATATAAAATCTGAGCAGCTTTCAGCACATTATATTCTTCAGCATTTCCTAGAGTGATTCTCTTTGGATTTGCTTTTGCACGGCTCTGCATCATTCTTACCAGCTTTTCGTCTCTTCCCATTCTGTCGAGAAGGCTGTTTTCGTATTCGTCGAAATCGGTAATTGTTTTTCTTGCAACACCACTTTCAATGGCAGCTCTTGCCACTGCACTTGAAACTTTAGTAATCAATCTGTTATCAAATGGTTTCGGAATAAAATATTCTCTACCAAATTGTAGATTCTGAACATTATACGCTAAAATTACTGCTTCAGGAACCGGTTCTTTTGCTAAATCTGCAATCGCATGAACGGCTGCCAATTTCATTGCTTCGTTAATTCCTTTTGCCTGAACATCCAATGCGCCACGGAAAATATAAGGGAAACCAAGCACATTGTTCACCTGATTAGGATAATCACTTCTTCCTGTCGCCATGATCACATCTTTACGAGTTTCCAATGCCAAATCGTAAGCAATTTCCGGATCCGGATTTGCCAATGCAAAAACAATCGGGTTTTCATTCATACTCAACAACATTTCAGGAGTCATAACATCTCCTTTCGATAATCCGATGAAAACGTCTGACCCTTTTACAGCATCTTCTAATGTATCGATATCTGTATTGGCAATGAAATCTATTTTTTCCGGCGTGAGGTTTTCTCTTTTATGATTGATAACACCTTTACTGTCGCACATTAGCACGTTTTCTCTCTTCAAACCAAGAGAAATATAAAGATTAGTACAGGCAATTGCAGCAGCTCCGGCTCCATTAACCACCATTTTTACTTCGTCGATATTCTTATTGGCAATTTGCAGAGAGTTGATTAATGCTGCTGCAGAAATGATCGCCGTTCCATGCTGATCATCGTGCATTAAAGGAATATCAAGTTCTTCTTTTAATCTCTGTTCAATATAAAATGCTTCAGGAGCTTTAATATCTTCAAGATTAATTCCTCCGAAAGTCGGGGCAATTCCTTTTACAATATCGATAAATTTATCAGGATCTTTTTCGTTGATTTCAATATCAAAAACGTTGATATCTGCAAAAATTTTGAACAAAAGACCTTTCCCTTCCATAACCGGCTTTGAAGCCTCAGCACCAATATCTCCCAATCCAAGAACCGCTGTACCGTTAGAAATAACAGCCACTAAATTCCCTTTTCCTGTGTAATCGTACACAGTTTCCGGTTTCTCGTAGATTTCCATACAAGGTACTGCAACACCCGGCGAATACGCCAATGACAAATCTCTCTGAGATGAGTGTGGTTTTGAAGGAATAACTTCGATTTTTCCTTTAGGTTCAGCTTTATGATAATCTAATGCTGCCTGACTAAAGTTTTTTTCGTCGCGGTGAGTTTTGTTTGACATATAATGAATTTTGTTTGTAATTATAATATATATTTAATGTGGTAATCGACTAAACTTTCGATAGGTTTTTGTACAATCTGTCCTACATTCAGGTTAAGTTCCGCTGCTGCAGAACGTAGAATATCTTCGTAATAATAAGCAATAGAGCCGATAAAATTAATCTCGGCGTTTTTGGATTCTTCGTAAGGAAGAACCTGATAATCGAAGAAATTAAGCATTTCTTCAAAAACCATTTTCTGGAAATAAGAATGATTTTTTCTTTCTACGACAAATTTATTGAAATCAGCCAAATATGCATTCGGGCGTGACGTGTGATACATATTTTTCAATGCTTCATCCACCGTTAGCTTATACGTTTCTTCAAATTCACGGGATAAATCTTCGGGAAGTTTCTGCATAAAGAATCTGCGCACCAATTGTTTTCCAATTGAACTTCCGCTCCCTTCATCTCCTACAAGAAAACCGAGAGAAGGTAATTTTATTTTTAAATTTTTTCCGTCGAAATAGCAAGAGTTTGAGCCAGTACCTAAAATACAAACAATTGCAGGCTTGTCTCTGTATGCAGCATAAGCTGCGGCAGTAAGGTCTTCTTTAGCATGTATCTGTGCCTGAGTAAAGAATTTATTCAGCTCTCTTTCTATAATAGCACAATTTTCAGGTATTCCACAGCCGGAACCGTAGAAAAACACTTTTGTAATAGAATTTTTTACCGATCCGAGACTGATATTCTTTTCAATTTCCGGAACAATAAGTTCGGCTGCGATATTATTAGGATTAAAACCAATGGTTTCAGTTTTTAAAAAGACCTTATGAAAGTCATCCAAAATTACCCAATCACATTTTGTAGAGCCACCATCAACAATAGCAACCATATTTTAGATTTTAGTTTAAGGATGCTAAATTATGAATTTATCTTTAAAGAGCCTTTAAAAACCATGGGTAAGCTGTCTAAAATCATTACTGTTTTATCTCAGCTTTTTTATCATTGTATTGTATCAGCCAGTCTGTGATTTCATCTTCCAGATAAGAAGTCTGAACAATCATGGCATTGATAAAATCATCAGGCACAGGATCTCCTGTGGAATTTTCAAGATTCCAAAGTTCGTCAGACATATTTTCATATTCTGAATAGACCCGTTTGAAACGAGAATTTTGCTGCTCAAGAACTTCAATATTTTTTTGTTGAAGCTGAAATTTTCTGTATTTGTTTTGACTTTTCATACAAATATTATTAGTGAGTGACCGTAAAATGGCGTTGGTTATTATGTATTTCAATTCTGTATACAAGATAGAAAAACCTTCAACAAGTCGTTGAAAATGAATTTATTACCAGGTGAATTCCATATTGTTTGGAGGATTAAATTTAGAAATTATTTTGAATGTACAAAAATATTTAACATCTTTTTTTAACTGTTTAACATATAGTTATAAATTTGCATATCATTATCCTTTAGATGAGAGATTTAATATTACGCCAGAAACAGGTTTTGTTCTTCATTATAGCAGGAGGGCTGAGTGCCATAGTGGAAATCGGGAGCTTTAAGTTCTTTAGTACTTCCCTTCCCCACTTCTTTCCGAGAGAAACAGATTTTCACGGAATCCATTATCCGTTAAGTAATATTTTCTCCACCAGCTGCGGAATCATTACCAATTACTTCCTAAGTATCTGGTTTGTTTTTGAAAGAGGAAAGCATTCCAAGAGGAAAGAATTTGCTTATTTTATGATGGTTTCTTTTATTTCGACTTTATTAAGTTTAGGATTTTTCCAGATTTTCTACAGTTATATATTTAAGGATAATATTGATTTAATTATTTATACCTTGAGTCCGGAAATGATAAGTAAGATCGCTGCCATTTTATTGGTTTCTATTCTTAATTATTCTGTCAAGAAAAAAGTAATTTTTAACGGATAAACTGTGACGAAAATTTTAAATTATCTCTGGAGATTCTGGATGCTGTTATTGGCATTTGTTTTCACCATACTTTTCGGGATTCCTGTTTATATTTTGTCATTCAATAAAAAACATTACAAATATGCTTACAAATTCATCAGATATTGGAGCTACTGTATGTTTTACGGAATGGGTCTCAGCTACCAATTAACAAAATTATCGCAACAAAAACTGGATAAACACCAACAGTATGTTTTTATTTCCAACCATACTTCTATTATGGATATTATGCTGATGTGTATTTTATGTGCAGATCATCCCGTGTGTTTTGTGGGTAAAAAAGAATTGGTGAAAATTCCGATTTTTGGGACCATATATAAAAGGATATGTGTGATGGTAGACCGTAAAAGTGCGAGAAGCCGAGCCGATGTGTACAGAAGATGTGCAGAAAAAATGGAAGAAGGCAACAGTATTGTGATTTTTCCTGAAGGCGGAGTTCCTGATGACACCTCTATTATTTTGGATGAATTTAAAGACGGTGCTTTTACTCTTTCTTCAAAACACAACTCTCCCATTATTGTTTTCACTTTTATTGGTTTAAAGGAAATGTTTCCGTTTGACAATTCAAAAGGATATCCCGGAAAAGCTAAAGTGTACTTCAACGGAATCATAGAACCTTCGACCTCTCCGAAAGAACTCAAATTGTCCGCTTTTGAGACAATAAAAAAAACCTTGTTAAACCATTATAATCAATAGAAATAATATATATTTGTTTTCAGAAATTTTCAACAAATATGTCAAATTATTCTAAACAAACCAATTGGGGGCAATTCGTCCCATTGGTTACTGTGTTTTTCTTCTGGGGATTTGTGGCAGCAAGTAATGACATCCTTATCCCGGTATTTCAAAAAGCCTTTAATTTATCCCAAACCGAAAGTATGCTGGTACAAATATGCTTCTATGTCGCATATACGGTGGGTTCATTAATATATATGGCAATTTCAAAAGGAATAAAACAGGATTTAGTCAACAAAATCGGTTATAAAAATGGTCTAATTGTAGGACTTCTTATTTCGGCAGCGGGAACTTTACTGTTTTATCCGGCAGCTAATATGGCCTCATTTCCGTTAATGATTTCAGGTCTTTTCATTGTTGGACTTGGTTTTTCCTTACAGCAAATTGTTGCCAATCCTTTAGCCATTGAAGTAGGACCTTCCGAAACAGGTTCTCAGAGACTGACTATGGCAGGTGGTATCAACAATCTTGGAACAACGATTGGTCCATTGATCGTCTCTTTTGCAATTTTTGGATCTGCAGCTGTAGCGAATAATGAAGTAAGTGTTGAAAGTGTAAAAGTACCTTATCTTATTTTGGGGGTGGCTTTTGTTTTAGTAGCAATTATGTTGAAATTTTCATCTCTTCCTGCTATTACACCAACCGTATTGGAAGATAAAGATGATTCAACCCCTGGTGAACATAGAAAATCTGCTTTCCAATATCCCCAATTGATTATGGGAATGATTGCTATTTTCGTGTATGTAGGAGTGGAAGTTTCTACCGCAAGTAATCTTCCTGCTTATATGGAAAAAAGTTTAGGTTTTAAAACTCAAGATGTTGCTCCTTACATTTCTTTATATTGGGCTTCTTTAATGATCGGTCGTTGGACGGGCGCTGTTGAAGCTTTCGATGTGAGTGCGGGATTCAAAAAGATATTAAGATTTTTAGCACCTTATCTTGCTTTCGGAGTATTTTTATTGGTAAATGCGATTGCTAAGCATGATCTTTCCCATTTCTATGTATATGGATTAATTATTATTGCAATGATTATCTGCGACATTATGAGTAAAGGAAATCCCGCAAGAATGTTGTTGATTTTCTCCGTTGCAGGTATTGCAGCTTTATTAATAGGAATGTTTACTTCAGGAATGGTTTCTGTCTATGCTTTCACAAGTGTTGGGTTGTTCTGCTCTACCCTTTGGCCTTGTATTTTTGCGTTGGCAATTAACGGTCTTGGGAAACACACCAATCAAGGATCAGGATACCTTATTATGATGATTATGGGAGGTGGAATTGTAAGTTTCATTCAAGGGTACATTGCAGATCTTACCAATATTCATTTCAGCTATATTGTGGGTGTTATCTGTTTTGCTTATCTTGCTTTCTATGCGATAAGAGTAACCGGAATCTTAAAATCTCAGGGAATTGACCTGGATAAAATTACAAAAGGAAGTGGTCATTAATACTACAAAAATAATACATAAGAAAAGATTTTGGGCAGGTTTATTACTTGCCCAATTTCTTTTGTTCTATACTTTCTCAAAATCACGAATAATGATTTCTTTTTTTGAACGTTTTTTTGAAATTCAGAAATCAATTCACCAGATTATTTTCTCATGGATTCCTTTTTCCTTTGGCGATGTTCTTTATATTGTATTGGGGATTTTTCTTTTGTATTTTATAAATAAATCTTTCAAAAAGAAAAGCAGAAAATCTTCTTTGTTAAAAATTTTAATAATCATTAATATCTTTTATTTTTCGTATCAGATATTTTGGGGAATGCTTTACTTCCAAACTCCGATTATAAAGAAATTATCCAGCCAGAATGAGCCCACAACAGAAAAGGCAAAAGTATTGGCATTACAATATTTAACTAAATGTAAAGAAACAAGAAAATTACTGACAGAAGACAAAAACGGAATTTTCATCATTACAGATTTAAAAGCAATTCAGACAGAAATCCTTTATCAACAATCAAAATTACCCCAATATATTTCGGATAAAAAAGCTCCTCAAGTCAATTCTTTTAAACCCAGTTTATTTAAGAATGTGATGAATTTTACGGGAATTTTGGGCTATTACAATCCGTTTACTGCAGAAGCTCAATACAACTCGGAATTACCCAATACTTACATTCCTTTTACATCAGCTCACGAAAGTTCTCATCAACTGGGTTTTGCCAGAGAACAGGAAGCTAATTTTGTTGGATATTTGATTGGAATTGATTCTAAAAATACCGAACTCAAATACAGCACCGAATATTTTACCTTAAAAAGTTTATTGAATTTTATTGCCAACGAAGATCCTGAATTCGTAAAATCTGCTTTAAAAAACTATTCTCCCGCCATGAAAAGAGACAGATCGTACGAGCGGAACTTTATCGTAAAACACCAAGGTGTACTGGATGATTTTTTTGGATTTACCAATAATCTGTTTTTAAAAAGTAATCAACAGGAAGGATCTGTTACCTATTCCTACTTTATAGACTTGCTTTTGAACTATGAAAAGGTATAAAATAAAAAAGAACCGTATCAGGCGATACGATTCTAAAAACACAAATGATGAAAAAAAATTTATTACCTTGACTTGTTCCCTCATTCAAGGCGTTGTAAAAGTACAATTTATTTTATAACTACAAAAACATTTATCCTATTTTTTGAAAGTTTATGAAAATTTTAAGATTATTTTAAGTTTTTCAGATTTTATTCAACAAATAATGAATAATTATATGATATTATTTCCATGTAAAAAATACAACCAAAAGTGGAATTAAATTATTAAAATACAACAAATCAACTATCTTTTTATAAATTAAACATTAATTATTCAATATCTTTATTTAAGAAAATTTAATTTTAATTTTTTCGAAAATTTTGTAATAAGGTGGAGTTATTTTAAATATGAACCTTTTTAAACTGAGACATTTTCTATCGTAAAAAATCATATTTATCGTTTATTTTTCATAATGATCTAATATTTTAATAACGATGTGAAATTACAATAACAAAAAAAGCATCTAAATTTAGATGCTTTGTATATTTTATAATTTTGACTATTAAAATCGAGATTTTAGATCTTCTACTTCTTTTTTCAAAGATTTATTTTCCTCTTTCAGTAGATTTATATAATCCTGTAGATTTTCTATGATAGAATTTGGAATAGTAAAGTTCTGATTATAATAATTTCCCGAATTATCATTGAAAGTAGAATTGTCATTATGTACAATACCAGAATTATTCTCTTCCTTTATTTCTTCAACAGGAACATCTAAGGCTTTAGCTAATTTTTCCCATTCTTCATCACGCATCTTAGTCTCCCCCCTTTCTTTACGAGAATAGTTAGAAGTATCTGTTGATAATATTTTTGCCATTTTCTCTTGAGACATCCCTTTCGCTTTTCTTAAGTTTCTTAATTTTTCTTGCATCATTTCACTTATGTTTACTACAAATCTATGCAAAAATCAAACAATATTTGTAAAGAAATTGCAAAAAAATCGCAATATATTTCTCATCTACATGACATATATTTTCTTAGTTTTGAAAATCAATATTGATAAAGCGCTTTTACTACCAATTTATATTTGCGCAGGTATAAATTGAAAACTGATCAGAAACCCTTGTCAGGGATTGTATGGCAAAAGCAAAGTATTAATTTTAAAAATAAATAGATGAAAAATTTTAAAAAACTTTCGAGAAATGATTTGAAAGAAATAACCGGAGGAAAAAAAGCATGTTCTGTAGTGGTTCACTTAGCAGATGGATATCATACCGTAATTGGAACGTGCGAATTAACAACGGTAACAGTAGGTCCATTTCACGGCTTAACTCAATACTGTGAAACAGGATTAGGACAATTATCACTTTCTTCTAACGGAGGAGTTTCCCATTGCAATGATTAATTAAAAAATATTTAATTTTAAAAGGCTTCTTAAATTAAGAAGCCTTTTAATGACTAGGTTATGAAAAATATTTTTTTTTTATTTCTATTAATATTAACATCCTGTGTTAAAAATAATAAAACAATACTTATTTCAGGTAATGTAAATAATTTACCAGATGGAACTCTATACGTTTACCAAAATATATACAGCGATAAGATTGATAGTGTTGAAACTAAAAATGGACTTTTTAAATTACAACATAAATTTAGTAAAAATACAGAGCCTGTATATTTAGGTATATATCATATAGATAAAAAAGGAATTAAAAGATTCATTGATTTTCCAACAAAGGCTAAATTTAGAGGTTCAAATTGGAATACCCCATTATTCATTTCTGACTCCATCATTTCGATATCCGGAAATTTGAAAGAATGGGATACAAAAGATTTAAAACTTTATAATAACACTAAGTTAGCAACAATTGCCAAAATTTATGGGGGTAAACAAACGGAAGCGTATTACAATATAGATGGAGATTTATTTGATAAAATAGATCACAAAACTATCCAAACTGTAAAAGAAAAGATTAATAAATATCCTTATTCTTATCATTTATTATATCAAATCAGTGATCATAAAAACAGTTTCTCACCACAACAGGTCGACGAATATTTAAAGCTTTTTAAAGGTGATATTACAGAAAGTGAATCTTACAAAAAACTATCCGTATATAACCAGAAGAGATTTTCAGTTAAGAATAATGATTTGCCTTTGCTTGAAGATTCAACAGGTAAAAAATCTGAAATTTTAGATCCGAAATACAAAAAGCATTTGGTAGTTTTTTGGGCAAGTTGGTGCGGACCTTGCAAAGAAGAAATTCCACTTTTGAAAAAAAATTATATTAATAAAAACGAATCGTTGGAGTTTATTTCGGTATCAATTGATTCGGATAAAAATGCATGGAAAAAAGCTTTAAATGAAGAAAAAATGGTATGGAAACAATTTATTGTGAATGATAAAGATCCTAATTATGAAAAAATACAGATGCAATTTAAGCTTAATGGTGCAATTCCTTATACTGTTTTGATGGATAATAATTTTAAAATCCTAAAATCTTCTGTAGGATTATCTTCTGAGAAGGATTTAAAATTATTTTTAAAAAATTGAATAAAAAATTATTGGTTTCAATCAATCCTATATGAAAATTAAAAATATTTTTTTTGCCACTACTCTTCTATTTTCGATCTGTTGTAAAAAGAGTCAAAACCAAACAATAATTAAAGGCAATATCCCGAATTTACCTGATGGGATTATGTATCTTTCTAATCCTGAGGGCGACAAGATTGATAGTGCTAAAACTATAAAGGGCATTTTTACTATAACCCATCAATGGAATGAAAAAGAACCTACATATATTAAGGTAAATCACATCGATAAAAAAGGAATATTGAGATTTTTTTCCTTTACAACAAATGCAAAGTATAAAGGTACTCCAGGATGGAGTACAGATGTTTTTTATTCTGATACAATTATTTCTCTGAATGGAAAATTTAAAGAAAATCCTCCAATAAAAGGCTATAAGTTACCATATAATATAAAAGATGTTTCTGGTGTTGCTATAAAGGCAGGTAAACAAACAGAAGCATATTACAATATAGATGGTGATTTATTTGATAAAATAGATAGTAAAACTATCCAAACTGTACGAGATAAAATTAATAAATATCCTTATTCTTATCATTTGTTATATCAAATCAGTGATCATAAAAACAGTTTCTCACCGCAACAGGTCGACGAATATTTAAAGCTATTCAAAGGAGAAATTACTCAAAGTGATAGTTACAAAAAACTATCCGTATATAACCAGAAGAGATTTTCCGTTAAGAATAATGATTTGCCATTGCTTGAAGATTCAACAGGTAAAAAATCTGAAATTTTAGATCCGAAATACAAAAAGCATTTGGTAGTTTTTTGGGCAAGTTGGTGTGGACCTTGCAGAGAAGAAATTCCGCTTTTGAAAAAAAATCACAATGATAAAAATGATGCTATAGAATTTGTTTCAATTTCAATTGATGAGGATAAAAAGGCTTGGAAAAAAGCTTTACATGAAGAACAAATGAACTGGAAACAATTTATCGTTAATGATAAAGATCCTAATTATGAGAAGATCCAGATGCATTTCCGACTTAACGCTGCAATTCCTTATACTGTTTTAGTAGATAATAATATGAAAATTTTGAAATCTTCAGTCGGTTTATCTTCCGAAAAAGACCTTCAAAGCTTTATTACAAACAAATAAATGATAAGTTTTCAAAAAATCCAAATAATTGTTTTACAAATCATTAAAGCAAACAACAATTCACAAACAATCCATAAATCACAATAAATTGAAAAAATATTTGTTTTTTTCAAACATCTCCGTATTTTAGATAAAAAATTAATATGCTATTGGACAAACTCATTCATTATCTTAAACTTGATAAACAGGAGTTCCTGTTTCAGTTCAATTCACATCCAAATTACCCGTCCGCATTGGCTTTCAGTGATACTTTAAACTTCATGGGAGTAAGAAATGACGCCTATGAACTGGATAAAGAATACTGGGATGAGCTGCCAGAAGAATTTATTGCTATTGTCGATAATTCTTTCTCGTTGGTAAAAAAAGCGGGAACCAATTATTCCATATATTCAGATAAGGCGAAAACGTTGAATAAAGAGGAACTTCATAAAAAATCAACCGATTTTGTATTGCTTTTCGAAAAAGAAAAAGTTGAAAGTAAAACAGCGATAAGTTATAAACCTTTTATTTATGCAGTTTTTGCCATTGTAGCTATTTACTCATTATTAAATTTAACTTGGTTTCAAACAGTATTTAATGTACTCTCATTAGTCGGAGTTTATATTTCTCTGGAAATTTTTAATCAAAAATTCGGAAATACATCTGCAGTTATCGGAAGTATTTGTGGTGATACAACAGCGAATCAAACGGTAAATTCTTGCAATAAAATTATCACTCAGGATAAAACAAGCATTCTCGGGTTAAAATTTGCAGACTTTTCATTAATATATTTCGTCGGAATTACAGTTCTTGGTTTATTTTTACCAGAAACATCTTTCATCATTAAAGGGTTCACTTTTGCATCAGTTATTGCGATTGGATATTCTTTATATATCCAGGCTTTTGTTGAAAAAACATTTTGTCGTGTCTGTATTTTGATCATTTCAACTCTGGCAGTACAATTGGCTTTAGGAATTATCTGGTTTGAGAATATTCATTTTGACGTTAAAATTGCTTTACTGAGTCTTCTTTTATGGGTAATTGCTTTTTCTGTTGTTTTATATTTAAACAATACTTTACAGGAAAAAGAAACTTTACAAAAATCTAATGCAAAAAATCTTAGGTTTAAAAGAAACTTTGAAATCTTCAGAAAACAGCTTTTAGAAAAGGAAAAAATAGAATTCAGCGATAATGAAACTTTATTCGTTGGAAATAGAAATGCCAAAATTCATCTGTCAATTGTTTCAAATCCATACTGCGGTTTCTGTAAAGATGCCCACAAAATTGTTGAAAATTTATTAGAAAAATATCCCGAAAATATCTCTGCTCAGATGAGATTCAATTATTCTCCAGATCCAAAAAATGAAAAGTCTACAAATCTTATCTCCGATTTTGTACACATTTATAACAACAAATCTCAACAGGATTTCCTGAAAAGTGTTGAATATTGGTATGAAACCAAAGATGAAAGCAAAATAAGAGAGAAAGCCGGAACAACTTCAAATCAGGAAAACTTGAATCCATTAATTATGATGTCTGAAGAAAATAAAAATGCAGGACTGAATTTTACCCCGATTATTTTAATCAACGGATATCAGTTTCCGGATCAGTATGATCGTGAAGACATTTATTATTTTATTGATGAATTAATAGAAGATGACGAAATTTAATTCGAAAATTATTTTCGAATTCTAAAATTCACTATATTAGGAAAAGATTTAGCGGTATCCGAAAAGCTATAATAGAGTAGGAAAACCAAAACATTTTAATATTATGAAAAATCTAAAAAAGCTTAATAGAGGACAATTAAAGTCCGTTACGGGTGGGTTAGCTTGCAGATCCGATGACGATTACTGTCCTGGAACTTCTGTCTGCTGCAGAAATGGCGGTCAATTCGACGGTTTGTGTAGAAGTCCGCAACAGATGCAAACACAATGTTCATTTTAATACAAATTAAATAATATTATTACTATGAAAAATTCAAGAAAATTATCAAGAGAAAATTTAAAAAATGTAAAAGGTGGCACCAAAGAAGGTTGCCCAGGACCTGGTCATCCAAAGTATCGCCCTTATGCTTCACAAGAACAATGTGAATTAGCAACAGGACTACCATGTTATTATTCAGAAGATAGCTATTGCTTCCCTGCGGGATGGAATGCTGACCTACTATAATGTAAAATTAGAATTTTCTTAAAAAGTTTCACTACTTTTAAAATAAAAATAGTTGTCGTCAAACTGGCGGCAACTTGTTTTAAATAAAAACTTCAATCATTGAAATCCTTTCCTTTTTACCGCCAACCAGATTCTAAAGACTGCGGCCCTACCTGCCTTCGTATCGTAAGTAAATATTACGGAAAAAGCATTTCCTTACAACAAATCCGTAACCTTTCAGAAACTACCAGAGAAGGAAGCAGCATGCTTGGGTTAAGTGATGCCGCCGAAGATTTGGGGTATCGCTCGATGGGAATTCAGATTGATTTTGAGACCTTGGCTTCAGAAGTGCCATTTCCGTGTATTGTGCACTGGAACAAAAATCACTTCGTTGTTGTTTACAAAATCGATAAAAAAAATAAAATTTACATTTCCGACCCCAGTTATGGATTAATCACCTACAACCGGGACGAATTTATTAAACTCTGGATCGGGCAGAATGCCAACGAAAAAACAGAAGAAGGTATTGCCTTAATTCTGGAAACAACACCTGCATTCTTTCAAACAGAATTTGACGATAAGGAAAGTAAGGCAAGCTTCAGCTTTTTATCAAAGTATTTATTAAAATATAAATCTTTGGTCATTCAATTGGCTGTCGGACTTATGGCGGGAAGTTTACTTTCACTGATATTTCCATTTTTAACGCAAAGTATTGTCGATGTCGGAATTCAGAATCAGGATCTTAATTTCATCTATATTATTCTTTTAGCCCAAATTATGCTTTTCATAGGCAGAATGGGAATTGAAGTTATCCGAAGTTGGATTTTATTACACCTTTCAGCAAGAATTAACATTTCCATTATCTCAGATTTCTTTATCAAGCTCATGAAACTTCCCATTAGTTTCTTTGATACAAGAATGACTGGAGATATTATGCAGAGAATTAACGATCACCATAGAATCGAGCAACTTTTAACAAGTTCTTCGCTGAACACACTGTTTTCATTAGTCAATCTTATTATTTTCAGTATTGTACTTTTATTTTATGACTACAGGCTGTTTATCGTTTATCTTGTCGGGGCAGCGGCTTATATTGGCTGGATCAGTTTTTTTCTCAGCAAAAGAAAAGAATTAGATTATAAAAGATTCTCTCAGGTTTCTCAGGAACAAAGTAAAGTTATTGAGCTCATCAACGGAATGCAGGAGATTAAAATGCATAACGCCGAAAAACAGAAACGTTGGGACTGGGAATTTTTACAGGTGAAATTATTTAAAATAAGGATACAGTCTTTATCACTCGAACAATGGCAGTCTGTTGGAGGGAATTTCATCAACCAAATGAAGGATATCCTGGTAAGTTTTCTTTCTGCAAAATTGGTAATAGAAGGGAATTTAACGCTGGGAATGATGCTTTCCGTTCAATATATTATTGGGCAATTGAACAGTCCGTTATTACAATTAATCGATTTTATTAAACAGACTCAGGATGCAAAAATTTCCCTTGAAAGATTAGGAGAAATTCATGATAAAGATGATGAAGAAAACAAAGACGAGCAATATACGCATGATCTTCCTGAAAAAGATATTGAAATAGAAAATCTTTCATTCAGATATATCGGTTCAGATGCTTTTGTATTTGAAAATTTAAATCTAAGTATTCCTTTTCAGAAAACTACTGCCATCGTAGGTGCCAGCGGAAGTGGGAAAACCACCCTTTTAAAGTTATTAATGAAATTTTATGAACCGACAGAAGGCGAAATTAAATTGGGAGCTACAAAACTGAAAAATATTTCTCCCAGATTCTGGAGAGATCACTGTGGTGTGGTGATGCAAGAAGGCTATGTTTTTAATGATACGATTGCAAATAATATCGCAATCGGTGAAGATTTTGTCGACAAACAAAAATTAAGAAGAGCCGTAGAAATTGCCAATATTAAAGAATTTATTGAAGAACTTCCTCTAAGTTACAATACAAAAATCGGGAATGAAGGGCTTGGCGTAAGCGGCGGACAAAAGCAGAGATTATTCATTGCCAGAGCTGTCTATAAGTCTCCTGATTATATTTTCTTCGATGAAGCAACCTCTGCCTTGGATGCCAATAATGAAAAAGTGATCATGGAGAATCTTGAACAGTTCTTTAAAGGAAAAACAGCTATTGTAATTGCCCATAGACTTTCAACAGTAAAACATGCCGATAAAATCATAGTATTAGACAAAGGGAAAGTTGTGGAAGAAGGAAGCCATACAGAATTGGTTGCGCTTCGGGGCGAGTATTACAGATTGGTAAAAAACCAATTGGAACTTGGGAATTAATTACAATCGAATTAAAAATAAAGCGGAAACCGAAAAGCTTACAGAGTAGGAAACCAAATAAATCATTATCTATGAAAAATTTAAAAAAATTATCACGAGCAGATTTAAAATCATTGCAGGGAGGAGCAGTTATCAATCCGATTGATTGTTGTGGTTCATGGTGTAATGGTGTTTACATGCCTTGTAGGGTTCATCACTTTGCTTGTCCACCAGATTCAGACACAGCCCCACCTTCTGACTGGGACGGAAATTGTCCTTTAGGGTAGAAACTATTTCCCCTTTTTAGGGGAAATTTTTATATTTAAATTATGGAAAAAGACATCTTAGATAATATTGAACTACGCTCCGAAAGCGTTCAGGATATTCTTACCCAGCCTCCACATTGGATGATCCGTTGGGGCAACAGCATTATATTTGTTATTCTGCTCCTTATTTTATTAATGAGTTATATCATCCGATATCCTGAGTTCATCCCCGCTCCTATTGTAGTGACCTCACAAAATCCGCCTGAGAAATTGGAAGCAAGAGTTAATTCCAAAATTGAGAAAATCTTAATTAAAGATCATCAGGAAGTTCAAAAAAATGAAGTTTTAATGGTTATGCAGTCGACCGCAAACTATGAAGATGTTTTGGCCTTAAAAAAAATGGTGGATTCTATCACTCCCAATCAATTGATTGCTTTCCCGGTGAATGAAGTTTCTCATTACAAGTTAGGTGAATTACAGAGTGATTATAACAGTTTTGCGAAAGCATTTCAGGACGAAGCTTTATTTACAAGACTTCAGCCTTATGTTCCCGAAAACTTAGCAGCCAATCAAAGTTTGTCTGAATACAAAATAAGGATTGCTACAACGAAGCAGCAAAAAAGCCTTGAACAGGCAAAATATGATCTGACGAAGAAAAATTATCAGCGTTATCAGGAACTCTATAATCAAGGAGTGATCGCAGCATTGGAACTTGAAAACGAAAAAATAAAATTTTTACAGGCTCAGCAAAATTTACAAAGCATTACTATTTCTCTTTCACAAATGGAGGAAGGTATTTCTAATCTTAACAAAACAAAAAGCGGAACCGCCATCAATACAGAAAAAGATAAAATAACCTACTCTTCTCAGACGTTACAATTGTTCGAACAGTTGAGAAAATCGCTGAAACAATGGGAACAGAATTATCTTATCATTTCCAATACGGAAGGCGTGGCAAGTTTTCAGCAGTTTTTGGGTGAAAATCAGTTTGTAAAATCGGGAGATGCTATTTTGTCTATTCTCCCTAAAAACAAAGAAAAATTAGTCGGAAGAATGTCTGTACCGGCAATTAATTCAGGGAAGATCATTCCGGGTGAAAAAGTTTTAATTAAATTAGACAATTATCAATATCAGGAATATGGAATCGTAGAAGGGAAAGTACAGAATATTTCTTTATCGCCCGATAAAGACGGAAATTATTATGTGGATGTTTTTCTTCCGAAAGGTTTAAAAACCAGCTACGACAAAAATCTTGTTTTTGATAAAGAATTAAAAGGCAATGCAGAAATCGTGACCAAAGATCTCCGACTGATTGAACGTTTTTTCTATCAAATGAGAAAATTATTAGGGTATCAAAGTTAAAAGTAACTTTACATATAAACCGAAGCAAATTGTTTCGGTTTTTTATTGTACATAATGACACTCCCCCGAAACAGAATATTATGATATTGAAATAATAAAAAAGGCTGTAAGAGAAATATCTTACAACCTTTTACCAGTAGCGAAGACGGGACTAGCATACTTTTAATTACAATTAATCATAATTTTTCATAATAAAACTAAAAATCCCTTATTTATAGCACATTACACACATATAAATATTCAATAATAAAAAGTTAAATAAATTAAAATAAAGAAGTTTGCCGGGAATATGCCGGGAATATTTACCTTTGCTAAATATTCACTACTTATTATGACATATATAGCATTTAGAGTATTAGATAGAAAGAAAAATCCATCAAATCTAAACATCAGACTTGTGCATGGGAGAAATGTAGATTGCTCTACACCTTCAAATCTTTTAATTGATCCTAAATATTGGAATAAGGAAAATAATGGATTTAAAAATACTGTTGACATCCTAACAAAACATGAAATTAATTTAGCTATTGACAATCTGAAAAAGGAAATTATTAAAAACTTCAACATAGATTATAGCAATGGTGAAAAGATAACTTCTAAATGGCTAAAACAAATTGTTGCAAATTTCCAGAAAAGACCAGAGGGGATTGAGGAATATAAAATCTACTTTTCTTCTTTTATCGAATATTTTGCAAAAGAATCAAAAACAAGGGTTAACTTTAAATCTGGCAAGATTATTTCGCCTAGAACAATTCAAAAATATAATACAGTTAAAACCGTAATTGAAGAATTTGAAAAGTTTGAAAAAATCCGCCTAAAAATAACCGACATTGACCTAGCCTTTCACAAAAAATTTACATCTTTTCTAACTACAAACAAGAAATATTCTAAAACAGTAATTGAAAAAAACATTTCTACAATAAAAGGTTTTGTTAAAGAAGCAAAGGAGCAAAAATTAGAAACAAATCCAGAAGCAGAAAGTAAAAAATTTACTTTTACTAGGGATGAGCCAATTGACACTTATTTAAATAGTAAAGAAATTGACCTCATCTTTAATTTAGATCTTTCGCAAGATGAAAGATTAGATAACGCTAGAGATTTATTTATTATTGGACTATGGACTGGTTTAAGAATATCAGATCTATCAAGAATACAGCACTTACACTTTAATGAAAATCGTATTATAGTTGCCGAAACACAAAAAACAGGAAGTATTATTGAAATACCTATCCATCCTCAAATAAAACAGATTCTTGCTAAAAGAAACAATCAGACACCAAAAACAATCTCTTCACAAAAATTTAACGAATATATTAAAGAGGTTTGTAAAAAAGCCGAAATTGACCAAATGACACTCGGCAGTATTAAAAACCCTAAAACTAATAGAAAAGAAAGAGGATTTTATCCAAAATGGAAACTTATATCTAGCCATACAGCACGCAGAAGTTTTGCAACTAATCATTATGGTCAGATTGAAGATCAAACTATAATGGCAATTACTGGGCATAAAAGTTATACCCAATTTATGAAATACATTAAAACAACACGGGAAGAACACGCTAAAAATTTGGAGAAGTTGTGGGATTCTCAAAATGAAATTATAGTACCTAACCCAACTCTAAAAAGTGTAAATTTCTAGTATTTAAAAACACTTTATTTATAGGCGTTTACAAATACTTATCCTAGGATAAGTATATAATTTTCAATAATTTGTAAGTTAAATAAGATTAAAAAAATTTGGCACTCATCTTTTTTTAAATTAATTTTACATCATTATGAGAACAATTTTAACCTAAAGAAGTAAAGTATTATGTTCTCTTTACTTCTTACAGATGAGGGTAAAGAATTACTTAAATCTGTTATTAGGGAAGTAGTACAGGAGATAATGGAAAAAACAACAGAGGTTGATTCCCAAAAAGAAAATTTTTCCACCTGCGTTAAACCAATTGAAGACAAATTTCTGACAAGAAATGAAGTCAGCCAAAAGTTAAAAGTATCTTTAGTTACATTAAACAATTGGCAAAAAAATGAAATTCTTATTCCTTTTAAAATTGGAAAGAGAATCCTCTACAAACTCGACGATGTAGAAAAAGCTATGCTGAGACAAAAAGTTAACTCAAAAATTTAAAAAATGAGTAAAAACAAAATTATTTGTCAGCGTAGCAAATTTTCGCAAAGAAGAGACTCAAACATCTACGACTTAGTAGAAAACCAGAAAGTATCTGATATTTCATTTATCAGAGTTGAACTCCCCAATAAGGAATTTTTAAAAAAACAGCGGGCAGAATTCGTACTCCAAAGTTTTGAAAATAATAAGAAAGTTCTGTTTACAGGTTTAATATCTTTAGGAGAAAACTATTATTATGGCGACAATGTAAAACTGACAGGTAAGAAAGACTTTTTAATAGTGTATTACAATCCGAAAAGAAGGATTCTTCACTTATATACTATTAAGAACTATAATCCACGAAAAAAAGCTGATTTTGCAAATGAAATTATTGAGCATCTAGGGAGCGTTGGAAAATTATTAATAATATAAAAATGTCTTCAAAAAATTCAAAAAATGCCGGGAGAAAACCCGGATCAAGAAACACAATCAGACAAGAACTGAGAAAGGAACTCACAGAGTTATTTATGGAACAGTTTACTAAAGAAGTAAGAAACTTTCCTGTTATGGATTATGAGAAGAGAATGAGATTACTAATTGGTATTTTACCCTATGTTTTACCAAAAGCAAATCTTACACAAGAAGAGAGTGAGATACAAAATCTCATTTATGAAAAGATATATCCTGAGTTCAGAAAATTAAGCACATACCTTAATGTAATTCCAATGGATAAAAAAGCAACAATTTTGCTGTCTTTTGTAAAAACTCTGAATCTTACATCTACTCAGCAAAACAATCTTGCAAGTACCATTAATAAAGGGAAACGAAAACCATAGAGGGGTAGGACAAGCACAAAAGTAGAGGTTTACATATTAGTAAACCTCTTTTTTATACTTTTCAATACTGATGCACTATTTACCTAGGACAAGTGCAAATTATACCTAGAAACTGACACTCTTATCTATGAGACTTTCAAATTACACTAGGTGAGATCTATAATTTTTTATTTTTTGAAAACTTAAAAAGTACAGTAATATTTTTTACCCCACCCTTTAAACAAGAAAATGCAGACAAAAATCATTACTAGGTAAAGTACATATTGCTGAAATTTTTCCGGATTTAAAAGTTAATATTTTATGTCAGTTTTTAAAGATTATTATTTACGAAATCTTTAAGATCCATCTCTATGAGAGAGAACCCTAATTGCCAAACTGGCTCTGTTTGCCACTTCTCCCCTTTCAAACTTACATAACAGCTCTCAACCGTTTTAATCCATTCATCTAATTTTTTCACATCTGGATCATTTGGAAATTTAGAACTTAACGAACCATACTCTTTCTTTGCATTTTCAATATTTCTTTTTATCGTAGGTAGAGCGGAATTTCTATCCGTATTTGAGTTATCAGAATCTTTTATCACCCTAAAATCATAACAGATATTCCAAAGGTTATTACTAGCAATTAAATATTCTTTTGTACTTGTACTCTGACAAAAGAGAGATGAGGTAAACGAGAAAAGTAGAATTAAAAAAATTGTAATAGTTGTTTTCATACTGATATTATAAAAGATTAATAGATTTATATTCTAAGGTTTTACCTATTTGACCAATTTATCGTTTATCCATTCTTGTAAAACGACTGGACTATTTTTTGAGGATTTATATTCTCCTTTTCCATTTCTCAAATTATGATACCAGCTCCCATCATAAAAAGAACCATCTTTCCAAGTATATATACCGTTACCGTGTTTTGTTCCATCCAACCATTGCCCATTGTAAATATGACCATTTGAATAAGTCATTTTTCCAAGACCATTTGGTTTACTTCTTAAAACTTGTCCATCATAAATATCTCCATTATCAAATTTAATAATTGCTCTTCCTTCGGGAACACCATTAATAAATTGCCCTTCATAGATATAATTATTAAGAACAACCAGTTTACCATATCCATCTTGCATATCATCAATCCACTGTCCTTCATATTTTGTTCCGTCTAATTTTGTATATTTTCCTTGCCCATTTCTTTTACCTTCTTTCCAAGATCCTTCATATTTTGTCCCATCTAATTGTGTATGTTTTCCTTGTCCATCCGGAAAATTATTTCTCCAGTAACCCTCGTAAGTATCTCCACTTTTAAGTACAATTTTCCCATATCCATCTCTTTCATCATTAATCCAATTTCCATCATAGACAGAGCCATTTTCATAAATACATTTTCCTTTACCATTCATTAAACCGTTCTCAAAATTCCCGGTACATTCTTCATAAGGATTTTCGTATTTTATATTTCCTTTTCCGTGTAATTGACCGTTGAAAATCTCTCCTTTATAAACATATACTATATTATCATTTTCAAAAACTTTTAATGTACCTATTCCATTTACATAACCTTTCTTTGAATTTCCATTCCATTCAACTCTTCTGTCTTTGCAGTTAGTAGTAAAAAATTTTGGTTTATTCTCTGTAAAACATTTTTGTGCATTAAGATTGTTGACACTAAAGTTCGGAAATAAAAATAATAGTAAAACAAAGACTGTTTTATATTCTATTATTTTTTCTAATTGATGCAGTAAGTAAGCTGTTCCCATATTTTTTAATTTTTAAAGCTATTAAAACGCTATAAAAATTCCTTACGGGAAACCGTAGTAGAAAAAAAACAGCGTATTCAATTCACGCTGTAAGTAGAGGCTCGGCAAAGCCATATAGAACAACGGAACGAATACGCCTTTACAGGCGTACTAACAAATCCGTCTTGTTCTATAATTGAAATTTTGCCGATTTCTACTTACAAGACTATTTTAGTACGAATATTATTTTACCAAATAATTTGGTTTTTATTTTCAATTACAAATATAAGTAAACCGAAGAATATAATTTTATAGAAATTAAAATTTGACAGACGAAAATCAGAAGTAGATTTTAAAGATTTGACCTATCTGAATTTTCGAAAGCCGATTTTTGAAAATCATAGTAACCTCATCTGCCATAATATAATCTAATTGTAATTAAGTTATAAAACGCAAATCAAACAGTAAATTATAAATTTGAGAAAACTAAACTTTTTACGGTTAGCCGTAATATATTTATTCACAATAATCATATTTTTATATAAAAAATAATAATTAAAATTAATAACCATATATAAAAAACTTTTAAAATGAGAAAAAGCGGTTCAGAATGGAGAAAATGGGATTTACACTTTCATACACCATCATCTTATGACTACAAAAACAAAGGAATTACTAATCAAGAAATTATCGACATATTAATTTCAAATAATATTGAAGTAGTTGCTATCACCGATCATCATTACATTGATGTAGATAGAATTAAAGAACTCCAAAGGTTAGGAAATGGAAAAGTTACAATCTTACCGGGAATAGAATTTAGAGCAGAACTAGGAGGAAGTGAGTCTATCCATTATATCGGGATTTTTTCAGAAAAATCTGATATTTATGATATTTGGATTAAAATTCAATCAAAGTGTGGAATTACTGCGAAAGATATTCAAGATAAAGGAGGAGATAATAATATCTACTGTGATTTTAAAGAAACTTGTGATCTAATTCATAGTCTAGGTGGTCTGGTTTCTGTTCATGCAGGAAGTAAAACAAATACTGTTGAAAATATTACTAATTCATTGCCTTATAAAATGGCTCAAAAAAAAGAATTAGTTTTGGGTTACATTGACATCTATGAATTAGGACAAGAAAATGATCAGAATGATTATAACAGTATTGTTTTCCCAGCAATAAACCAAAGACTCCCAATGATTATATGCTCTGACAATCATGATATCAAAAACTATATTCCCAAACAAAGCCTTTGGATAAAAGCAGAGCCAACATTTGAAGGTTTAAAACATATTATTTATGAACCTCAAGATAGAGTGAAAATACAAAATCATAAACCTGATTTTAAAGAGGATAAACTAATAATTGATTCAGTAAAATACATCTCAAATAATAATCTCTTTAATTCTGCAACAATTCATTTAAATAAAAATTTAAATGTCATTATTGGTGGAAAATCTTCTGGAAAATCTATTTTGCTGTATAATATTGCAAAAACCTTAGAAATGGATGATGAGGTTTCCAAAATAACAAATATAAATGGTGATGAAAAATATAATTTCAGAGAAAAAGATAAAGACTTTGATTTTGAAGTTACTACTTTGTCTGGTGCAACTAAAAGGTTATATGATGGAGAAAACTCAATTATTACAAATATAAAATATATCCCTCAAAACTATCTGTCAAAACTTGCAGAGCCTACTGAAAACAAAAAGGGAAATGAACTATTAAAATATGTCAGAGGTTTACTGCTAGAATCACCTGAACATTATGAAAAATATAATGAATTTTTGTATAATATCCGCTCTAATGACGAATTACGCAACGACATTATTGATAACTATTTTAAGATAAAAAATTACATCAGTGAGAAAGAAAAGGAACTCAAAGAACTTGGAAATGAAGAAGCATTAAAAAAGAGCATTGAATCAAATTCTAAAAGGATTGAAGAATTAAAAAAAGGATTAGGTTTAAGTGAAGAACAAATCAAAGAGTACAATCTAAAAAAAGAACAACTAGAAGTAATTAATTCTGAAATTAATAAGACTAATGAGGACTACAAAAGAATAACAGGTTTTAATACGGAAGTTATTAATGCCTTACAAGAACTAAAGAGTAGAAAAGCATTAATAGAAAAATCTATTAATAAAGAAGAAGTAAAATCCCTATTTAATTCAAAATTTGACTTCATAGAGCAAAAATTTGATGAACTTACTTCTTTTAGAGATCTATTAAAAATTGAAGAAAAACGATTCGTTAATGATAATCTGTTTAAAACTATCTATAATAATTATGCAGAAAGAAGACATGGCATAAATAAAGATCTGGAAGAATATCAAAAAAATGAACAAATTAGGGTGGAGACTTCCAAAATTGAGAAAACAGTTAGTGATGACAAAATTACATTACAAAAAACACAAAAATTAAAAGATGAAATTATTTTAAATAAGCAGGAACTTCAAAAAGAAAAGGAAAAACTATTTAAACTTTATACAGATAATTTCAACGAATATCCTAAAATCGTTGAGATCTTAAAAGAGAGAGCATCATTGACAGAAGAAGACAAATTAATAATTGAAGGTTCTGCAAAATTTAATGCATCAAAGTTCAATAAGAGAATAAGAAGCATTAGTGATTTAAGAAGTTTTCCGGAAAACAATTACCCTCTTTTTAAGGAGAAAGAAGATTTGATACTATTTGATAATAATACTCACTTAAACCAAATAAAAGAATTATTTTCCTCAATAGTAGAAAAACAGGATTTCGTTCTTAACTCTGAAAACAGAAGAAACCCTGCAAATGCAGTAAAAGTTTTATTGGATGATTATTTTGTAGATTATTGGGAAACATTATATGATGGAGATAAAATGGATAAGATGTCTACAGGAAAAGCAAGTTTCGTTATTTTAATGCTCATCATTGGTTTAAGCAATTCAAATGCCCCTATACTTTTAGATCAGCCGGAAGACAATTTAGATAACCGTTCTATTACAAAAGACTTAGTAGAATATCTAAGAAAAAAGAAATTAGAAAGACAAATAATATTAGTTACCCACAATGCAAACGTAGTTGTAAATGCTGATGCCGAAAATATTATTATTGCACATCAAAAAGGTCAAAATGATAAAGAAACTTCAAGCATTTATACTTTTGACTATATAAATGGAGCAATTGAAGAAACCAAACAATACGATAAAAGTGAAAAAGATTTGTTGAAAAGTATGGGAATAAGAGAACATATCGCAGATATTGTTGAGGGAGGAGAAGAAGCATTTAGAAAGAGAGAAAAAAAATATGGTTTTAAATCTTAGATATTATGATAAAATATCAGCAATTTTTTAGTAAATACCGAATCAGTTTTGTAACAATTATAATATTGTGCTCAAAAATTTCTGCTCAAAAAGTCTACTATACCAAATTTAAGAATGATGCCGACCTGGTTATTTACATTACGAAAGATAAAACCAAAGCAGATCTAATTGTAAAAAATGTTTCGCATGATGATGAGGTAAAACCGGGATTCTGGAAAGAAGTAAAGTTGAGAGCTGATGCAAACTTAGTTGTTTATATCGCCGACAGAAATACAACTGATCTTAAGAAAGTTTATTTTACAAAATTTGAAGATGAAGTTAAATTAAAATCTCATTAATAAATCTACACGTATAACATTTAATTTATGCCTATATATTTTACACCAGACGGAAGATTAATTTCTTGGTACAACGAAATAGCAATAAATAAGTACAGACCCTTATTATCTATAGAATTGATTAAAAAATTTGGAAAAGGAAATTACTCACTAGATGAGATGAAAAACATTCTTTTTTTCTCATTAGATTGGTTTGAAGAAAAATTTCTAGAAGTAATCAGGTCGCAAACTGATTCAGCGTTTTATCTAGGATTATTTTTTTTACATGATTACTCTTGCGATTTTCATTCTGAAAATCCAAATTATTCTCCAATAGCTCAAATGAGAAATCAAGACTTCGCCGTTTATCGAAGAGTTTTAAAACTATGTCTTACACAAGCATGTGATTTAGAACTTAATTCCCATAGACATGGAAGTGAACATTACCTTAAAGAAAAAGAATTGATTATTGATGAATTACTATACTTAGGTGATTTTATGTTTACAATCTCTAATCTTTTAGCTGAACAACATTTGGTAGAAGATTGTATAGATTTAAAATTTACGGATGAGGATCTATTTTATTTCGATCATAAACATCATTACGAAATGATTTTTAAAGAATTTGGAACTATGCATCCAGAACACTTAAAAGAAGCAATAATAGACCAAAATCATTTCAATGAATTTAAAAACGCATTTAAAAAATGTTTTGAAACAGATTTTAATAACATTCCGGCAACACTTCAGGAGATTCATAATTCATTAGAAGGAGGGCAATATAGTTTTATAGAATGGAAATATTTCGCCATAAACCTAAACCATTTTTTTCAAGTACCAATTGAGACTGGGAACATTATATTTGATGGACTTACATTGTCAAAAGATAATAAAATGACAATAGATGAAGAGGTTTACAAACCTCAATTAATTAATAGGTATCTATACAGACCTATTCTTGTATGGAATGTAGATGGTAAGGATTATGCTATAGTAGGTAGACAATCATTTAATGAGAGTATGGTTTCACTGTCCACAAATGCTTTTGGCTGGGATAAATATCCTATTGAGTGGAAAAGTACATGTTTCGATAATTACATAAAATCAGTGTATATAAAAAATGATAAAATACTAGAAGACGCTATTGAAGAAATCCTGAAGGCAAACAATATTATTTATGATAGAAACATAACAAAATTAAAAAAGTGGAACAATAGAAACATAAATATACATAATGATGACTGTGGAGAATTAGATTTTGTTTTTATTCTAAATAATAAAATTTACATAGCAGATAGTAAGCATTTAATTAGTCGATATGATATGAATAATTGGAAAAACGATTATGCCTATTTTGAAACAAACAAAAAGAACTATAATAAAACAATGAAAAGAAAACTAGATTTTCTATCTAGCAATAAAGATGCATTACAAGAACACTTTCAAGTGCATTTAAATAACCGACTGTACGAATTTGGAGAATCTAATCTAGAAGGCATTTTTATAATTAATACTCCAACCTTCATAATGTATAACAATACTTATAGACTGTATACACTTAAATGGTTTAAAGAAGTAGTTGAAAATACATTTCAGGATAAAACTTTTACTGTCGTAATTGACGAAGATGACCACATGAAAATGATAAATGTAGGATATCCATATTTTAGGAAACCAGATTATAAAGTTTTTGATTTTGATATAGAAGAATAAAAATTGTTCGATCTAGTCAAACAATATTTTCAAAACTTTTGTATTACCGGGAATATGCCGGGAATGATACAAAAGCAAAAATCCGTAAAATGTTTTTAATCAACATGATACGGATTTTTTATTGTAGCGAAGACGGGAATTGAACCCGTGACCTCAGGGTTATGAATCCTGCGCTCTAACCAACTGAGCTACCTCGCCTTTTTCGTGGTGCAAATATAGGAAAATATTTGCTCCCACCAAATTTATTTTAACTTAAAATATTCTAAAACATCACCAACATGTTCTGGTCTATTGATTATCTTATTGTTAGCATCTAAAATAAAATATGTTGGAGTTGCATGAACATTATAGGTATCAACATAACTGCTGTTCCAGCCCTTCAATTCTGAATCATTTACCCAAGGGAACGCGGAGATTTTCTTGGTATAAGAATCCTTGTCTACATCTAAAGATAATCCTACAATCTGAATATTTTTAGCTTTTAAATCAGTATACTTTGCCAATAACTGCGGAAGTTCGGTCTCACAATGTGAACATGTAGATGACCAGAAAACAATGACTTTTTTATCAGCCTTAATATCATACAAAGACTTTGCAGTGGTATTAACAGCCGATTGGAATTTATTATTCGGGAAAACAGCGCCAATTTCAACATTTGCATTAGATTTTAATGTTGATGCAAGTCTGTCGGTGATTGTACACTTAAGATTTTTAGCAAGACTAAGATATTTATCTTTATATTCTTTCATATCATACACGTCAAAAATATCTATCAATTCAGAAAGAACAGTTTGTCCACGTGGCGTTTCAACTTTTAATCTGTCAAGCAGTTTGTCTACAGAAGCACCAACATTGGTATTCCCTCCTGTATTTAAATAACTAACTAAAATAGGTCTTAACAGTGATGACGTTTCCAGCATATCATTAGACTTATCAATAAAATTGATAATCTCTTCCTGTGTTGCTTTTTTAGAATTATCGTTGGAAAGATATTTAGCCGAGTTTGTGTTATAATAAAAAATAAAAGGGTGCTGAGCCTGGTCGATATTACTTGAACCACCGGAAAGTCTGCTAATCTCAGCTTTCAGCGCTTTTCCGAACTCTGTATTATCTTTATAATACTCTTTGATCTGTGATAAAGCAGGCAATATTAGTTCTTTCTTCTGAGAACCTTCTTGAGTTTTACTCATAATATCATTTGCTTCATCGAGATAAACAATGTTGGTCACTTTATTGTTTTGCGTCTCAAGCTTTACATTAACATTTTTATTTTCCGAAATAAAATTAAAAGTATTATTTGATCCCGGAAAATATACTTTCATCATCCCCATATAATTTTGAGGATATTTAAAAGTCCATGTGTTGTTTTTAGCTTTTTCTTGTGAAACAATAATATCTTTAGAACCATTTAAAGTATATAAAATAGCATCCTGATCTTTGAATTCAGCTGGTGCCTGAATAGAAACTGTAAATTGTGCCTGTAATGAAAATGCAGCTAATAATGCCGATACTGTAAAAATCTTTTTCATAACGTAAAAATAAAAAAACTCTCCGACTAATCAGAGAGTTTAATATTATTTTAATAAAATTTTATATATGTTTGTTTGCATATTTTTTAGTGAAAAATACGATCAACATCACTGCTATAATACCTAAAGCTAAGATATACATATCGATGGGCGATGCAGGAGCTCCAGGTCCCACAATACCACGACTAGTTTCTTCACCAGGTGCCGGAACAGCAGGTCGCGACTGAGCACTAACCATTAAAATTGCAAAAAGAAAAAAAGTTGATATTAATTTATTTAAAGCTTTCATATTATCTCAATATTTTTGTGTTAACGACTTCTCCTTTGTCAGAGACTACTTTTACTACATAAGAATTTTTAATTTTACCGTCAAGCTCAATTACAAAATCTGTAGAAGCAGCAACTGCTTTTTTAGAGATAACTAGTTTACCACTCATATCATAAACTTCAATATCTGCTTTTTTCCAATTAGGGTCAAATCTTACAATATAATTCTCAATACCAGGATTATACACCACTACCGTTCTTGATGATGGAGATTTACTTTCACTAGCAGCTAACACAACATTACTAGGTTCACCATAGTATAAATCATATTCTGTACCAGCAACAGGAACTACTGCTCCTTGAATAGCTTGTTGTACAGTTCCGTTTGCAGCTTTATAGTAAAAACCAATTCCACTAGACAGAGCATGCGTTCCATTACTTACTAATTGAGCATTTTCTCTGATTTCAAATTTATATGATTTTACTTTTGCAAGATCATAATTAACTAACTTAATATTCTTTCCTTGAAAGGTATTTTCGTTAGCCTCATTAATATATAACCAGTATTGGTTTGTATAGTTAGTATCATATCCTCCTGCTAAAGCTTCCTCATAAGTACCTAACAAATCACTTGTATCTGCCTTAACCTGAGTTTTTGCTTGTGTAGCAGAGTGTCCCGTTGTACCAGCAGGATATACAACATAATAAGTTCTTGCAATTTCGTTACCATTGTTATCTAGACCGATAACGGCAAGCTGTTTAACAGATCCGTTACCTGCAGTATTTTTATTAGCAGCAACATTATAAGCAGTACCTGCGTCTCTTGTATAATAATTAAATCTTCTTAAATTAGCAAAATTTAACTGATCCGTAGCAGCATCACTGTTAAGTTTAATAACAAATGTTCCCATTGGTCTTACCGACATATAATCGACATCTCCTGTAGGAGCTCCGGATGCAAAAGTCACGAATTTATATGCTGAACTTCCAACAGCAGTAGTTCCGCCAGTAGTGGTCTGAACTGCATTAGGAGAAACTTCAAGTCTTACCCCTTGGATTGTTGTTAAATTTACTCCATCTCCATTTGCTTCGTTTACAGCAATTTGTGACAAATCAAGATTTGTAAGGAATGGATTTGCAAACTGATACATATATCTACCATATGTTCCCTGCCAAGGTGTCGTTACAAACTCGTCCTGAACATAAGTATAATATTTCTCATTGTACTGATTGGTAGCATTCCCATTTGTACCAAAGTTAACTGCAGCAGCAGCACCCTGAAGTGTAACAGATGTACCAATATCAGTCAAAGGGCGTCCTTTAAGTGTTCTTGTAGTAGTACTTAGATCTAAACCAGAACCTCCTAACATATAATAAGTATACCCCGGAAGTGCTGATCCCAACTTGGACCAAGTCGGAAAATTAACAGAAACAATATTAGTATTGTTTGCAGAAAGAATTTCATTTTGGGAATATCTCACATTAGAAAATGTTTTCCCCAATTCAGTACTTAAAGTAGAAGCTGACTTATCATAGAAAGGTAATCCTATCTGCTGATAAGAGCCGTGATTGATTGCTTTAAATTCCTGATCAACAATACCTGTAAGATTTGCCTGAGGTATGTTAGAAATGAATAATTGTCCATACGTGTAAGCTGGAGCAACTAAGGGATCATTCACGTTATAAGTTGCATAAGCTCCCGGCTCATTTAACTTATTAATGAAATTGCCACCACCATTGGATTCTGTTTTATCAACATCTGAAGCATCAATGGTTCTAAAAGAATCTGTTGCACTACCAGTAACCATAAAATTACCGTGATTTTCAACAATTCCATTTCCTTTCATCTGTAAGCCTCCTCCACTGTAAACCAGTGTACCTTTGCTTACATACGTAGTGGCAGCGTCATCAACGTGCACTAAAACATTCTGCGCCTGAACAGAAGTAATGGCTAATAAGCCAATAGCAAATAAACTTTTTCTCATTGTATATAATTATTTGTGTGTTAATACAATATCTCAATTGCAAAGTTATGTTTTTTTTATTAAAAAACAAAAACATTTTATTTATTAACAAAAATATTATCTCCCGTTAATATGATTTCCTTCTCTTCACCTATTGAAAACATATAATCTTCCAGCACTTTTTCAGTTGTTCCACGAAGTCCTCTTGCTCCCAAACCTTTCTCCATTGTCTCTTCCACAATTTTTTCAATTGCTTCATCGGTAAACTTCAAAATGGTACCATCCATCTTAAAAAGTTCTACAAATTGATTCACAATAGAGTTTTTCGGCTCCTTCATGATTCTTACCATTACTTCTTTCGTGAGTTTATCAAGATAAGTGATGATTGGAAATCTTCCCAAAAGTTCGGGAATTAATCCGAAAGTACGAAGATCGATCGCATTAATATTTGTTAATACATAATCATCTTCATCAACTTTATTGATTTTTTCAGAACTGAAGCCTATTGCCTGCTTGTTCATTCTTCTTTCGATAATCTCTTTGATACCGTCGAAAGCACCACCTGCAATGAAAAGAATATTTTGCGTATTCACCTGAATATATTTCTGATCAGGATGTTTTCTTCCTCCTTGTGGTGGAACATTCACAATACTTCCTTCCAATAATTTCAACAGACCCTGCTGAACTCCTTCACCTGAAACATCTCTTGTGATACTTGGGTTATCAGATTTTCTCGCAATTTTATCAATTTCATCAATAAATACAATTCCTTTTTCTGCTTTTTCTACATCGTAATCTGCAACCATTAATAATCTGGACAAGATACTTTCAACATCTTCACCAACATATCCGGCTTCCGTTAAAATCGTTGCATCCACAATACAGAAAGGAACATTTAATTCTCTTGCAATTGTTTTTGCCAATAAAGTTTTCCCTGTTCCCGTCTCACCGATCATGATGATATTGGATTTTTCCAGCTCTACTTCTCTGTTTTCGTCTTTTGCATGAAGCAATCTTTTGTAATGATTGTAAACAGCGATTGACAATTGTTTTTTTGCCTGATCCTGACCAATCACATATTGATTAAGAAATTCTTTAATTTCTTTTGGTTTCTTAAGGTCGTTTATATTTTCTGCCGGAGAATATCCTGCCTGGGAAGCAGCACCGTCTTTTACAATAACATGAGCCTGCTCGATACAGTTTTCACAAATAAAGCCATTCTGACCGGAAATCAACATCTGAACTTCATTTCTTTTTCTTCCGCAGAAAGAACATTGGTTTGAATTCATTTTTATATGTAATATATAAGGTAAAGAAACTCGTAAAAATGAGCTTTACGAGTTGTTGTTATTTTAAGAATTAATTATTGAGTTTTGAATTTCTGTGTATTCTTCGCCCGTTAATTTTAATCTTTCATTTTTAAAATTCATATCTTCCACTTTATTAAGCGGAATCAGATGAATATGTGCATGAGGAACTTCCAATCCTACTACTGCAACTCCAACTCTCACGCAAGGTATTGCATTCTTTATCTTCTTTGCAATTTCCTGTGTAAAACCCCAAAGATTTTTATACTCATCACTTTCAAGATCGAAAATAAGATCGACTTCCTTCTTTGGAACAACTAATACGTGTCCTTTTACTAAAGGCATAGCGTCCAGAAATGCGATAAAGTTTTCATCCTCAGCAATTGTATAAGCCGGAATGTCACCATTAATGATCTTTGTGAATATAGTACTCATTTTTTCTAAAGATATTGGAGATTAGAAGTTAGATTTGGATTTCTTCATTAATTATAAAGTAATGTCTAATACTTCAAAAGACAGTTTGTTTCCGTTGGGTAACGTGATATCAGCCGTTTCGCCAATAGCTTTTCCTAGTAATCCTTTTGCAATAGGAGTATTTACAGAAATTTTTCCTGTTTTGAGATCACTTTCATTGTCAGGTACCAATTTAAAAATCTGCTCTTGGTTGGTAACATTATTTTTAAGTTTCACCGTTGTAAGGATGGAAACTTTTGAAGTATCTATTTGGCTTTCATCTATAATTTTAGAAGAAACAACAACATCTTTAAGTTTAGAAATTCTCATTTCAAGCATTCCCTGCGCCTCTTTAGCTGCGTCGTACTCTGCATTTTCAGACAAATCTCCTTTGTCTCTTGCTTCAGCGATTTGTTGAGTAATTTTTGGTCTTTCTACAGTTTCCAACTGTTCCAGCTCAGCTTTCATTTTCTCTAACCCCTCCTTTGTAACATAGCTTGCCATAATTTTCAAAATTTAGTTTTAGTATAAAAAAATAATCCGACATTTGTCGGACAATGTTTTCGAGTTGTAATCGTTTAATTTCTACAAATATATAAAAATTTAAATTGAAATGAAAAAAACTTTTTCTATATTATCTATCATCATTTTATTGATTTTCAATACTTTAATTATAAATTCTTGCGGTAACAGAAATGACACCGTAAGCTGTTTCCCAAGCAATCCTATTAATGTTACCTTAAATCTCAACCTTCCAGCCTACTATGATCTTACCTACAGTGGAGGATGGAAATATATTAATGAACAGCAATCAGGATCGAGAGGGCTTATTGTTGTACGTTCAGGAAATGATTTTAAAATTTATGACAGAAATGCTCCTCATATTTGCCCAGACAGCAACACAACACTCGAAGTAAAAAATGGAAATAGCATTATATGCCCAAAAGATAATGCACAATGGATTTTACTGACAGGACAGCCAACCGCAGTTGCCAACGTTCCACCGAAAACGTATTTATACACGTATAATCCGGCGACAAATAATTTAAATATTTATTTTTAAAATGAAAACCGCAGAAAATTTTCTGCGGTTTTATCTAATTATTTTATTTTTTCAAATATCTGAATTCGATACCCAGTTACGAATGGATAATATAATTCTAATTTTTTACCATTTAATTTAAAATGATGATCCGGATACATTCCTTTACATTCCAACCAAAATAATTTATCAGGATTTGTTTTTTTAAAATGATAAATACCTTTAGAAATATAATCAGCATTAGGATGCCATTCATTACACAAACTTAAATTTGAAGTGAAAGTACTATCCTTGTTTATTGTAATTTTTTTTTTCACTAATTATTTTCGTTTCTTTTAAAGAAGAGCGTGTTGCGTAAGTATTATCACTTTGAATCTCACCAGTTACTCTCCATATTCCAATAATTTTATTTTGTAATGAATTACAACTACAAAATACTAATAGTGAAAACATTAAGGTAATATTTTTATTCATTTTTATTTATTTAAGATAGTCTATTATAATACATTTTTCCATAGTTTTTTTAACATTATACACCACAATACTATTACAATTGTGTAAGAAGTTAAATAAACATAAAAATTTTGATCGATAGGTTGGTTTTTGTAAATAAATAGTCCTCTCAATTCATGATCATTTAATACAATACCTAATATAATACTTACCAAAATAATGAAAAATAAATTTCTAAATTTTTCAAAATAAAATGTTATTAGATTAAATAAAATAAAATAAATAGTAATACAAAATAAATTATAATTTTCAAAAACGTGGCTTATAATTCGTATTACATATAAGAACCAGAATTCAGTATTGAGTTGTATAATACACATTATTGTAGCCATCAATATTGAAAATAAAAATATTGATGATATGTAAGTAAAAAGATAATAAAATTGTATATAATTTTAATGACATCCTAAAGCTGTTATTGGTTTTTCATTCTTTTTCAAATGTTGTTGCGTCACTACTAATTTCAGGAAAATTAGGATGTCGAACATAAATTTTGCCTTCTCCATCGGAAAATTTGAATTCTATTTCAGATTGTCTTTCTCCAAAACTATCTGTATCTTCATCATATGTCAAAATTTTATATTTCAGATCACAGTCATTTACGTCTCTAAAATCACATTTTAAAGTTTCAATTATTTTAAATAGAATATATAATTCATCTTTATTTTCCTTTCGAATGTTTAAATCTATAAATTCTCCTGTGATATTATATTTAATAGGTACATACCAATCTACTTCATCAATAGGTAGATTATATGCAAAGAAACTTAATTCGTATGAACAGTTGTTTTTATTTATTTGGGAAAATGCTGTTTCATAAATAAAAAACATAGTAATTAAAATGAATATTCTTGTTATATTTTCATATGTTAAATTTAATCCATCTTTTAAATAAATACCAATTTAACATGCCCATTAAAATTGTAGTAATAATAAAAAGAATATTATAATTTCCATTATCAAAAAAATAAATTGTTTGTTCTATAAGTTGTTTCTGGTATCTTATTAGCATTCCCTCCTCTATATATTTATAAAACCGCAGAAAGTTTCTGCGGTTTTTTCTTATGGATTATTCGTTTATAAAATTCACTGATCAACTCTTCTTTCTCTTTAGTTTTTTTATTAGAGTTTATAATACTGATTGAAAAACTTGCTCCAATTGGACTATATCCAAGATTTAAACAAGCAGTATTAATTAGATTTGCTGTTAAAATAGAAGCATAAGAATCCGATAATTTATTTTGCTTTATATAATTTTCAGCAAATTTCAAATATTTAGGATTGCTGAGTTCATTATTAATTTTATTGGCATCTTTTTTTGTCGTGACTTTTTTTAATTTTAATAATTCTTTCATATATGATAAACTATATAAACTCATTCCAAAATTATTTTTCAGTTGTGCAAAATCTATATTATAATTTACCATTTGCTCTTTTGTTAGATGTGAAACATCCATCAATAAAGTAATTTCTTGTTTATTTTTTTTCTTGTAAACAGAAATTTTAAATCTATCTTTTGGATAAGGATCGGTTGTTAATGGAATGCTATCCAGACTTTCTAGTTTTATTACTATAAAATCGGATGGGTTGTCAATTACTTCCCAAATCTTATAATGATTTTTATATTTTCTTGTATCAAATGGTTCTATAGAAAATGTTGTTGAGGTATACAAAGTGTCATGAGATTGCTTATATACATGCATTTCATCGGAACCAACAAAATAATGAGCTTCTGAGAAGGTTTGTGAATTTATTAAATTAAGAAAACTCAACAATAGAATTATGAATAAATATTTTTTTTTCATATGATTGTAATTATTTAATATTGTAATCTTTACCTTATCAATCATACAGATATTATTTTTATTAAAATTTTAATCCCTCATAAATACACATCAGTATGTTCTTAATCACTTATTAAGCAAAACTTTACTTTTTCCATTTATGTAAGTTTCGACAAAAATCGTTTCAAAAAATCCGTTTTTTCTTTGTCTATAAATGGTTTTAGTTGAATCAGAATCACTTTCATTATTTTTTACATACTTTTTAAAAGTACTAATAATTTCATTTTTACTTTTTACAATTTCTATTTTACCTTCACCTGTAATTTCTCGATCTTTAAATTTTAGTAATGGGTTTGGCGGTAAATCTCTATCAACTATTGGGAAATTTCTAGACTTTATAAAAGTTCTATATGTCAATAGCGTTCCTATAAATTGTTTTTTTTCACTTAATCGAATATAATAATTCATAGCATATTCATCATCTTCATAAAAATACGCGTCCTTTAAAAAAATCTCATAATTGTATTTTCCGATTTTAATTTTCTCCGTTTTAGAGATTTCTTGTGCATAGGATAAAGAAAAAATAACGCTGAAAAATAGTGTATTAAATAATTTCATAATCTTTATTTTAAGGTGTACATTCCCAAATTCGAATTGACTTTATTCCTCTAGCAACGTCATTGACTTTTGCCATATTAAGATTTACACAAATGGCATCAAACATTATTACATCAACATATTCTGAAGCATTTTTATTTTACTAAACTCTTAAAAATATTACCTAATACTATCAATAACAGCAACTCTACTAGCTTCCTGACTTCCATAAATTTTGAAATAAACCTTGATAATATCTTCAATATGACCATTTTTAGCATTCTTATATTTCATTCCAAATACAGGGAGTTTATCTGAATCTGTCAAGGGGAAAGAATAGATAGTATCTTTTTTGAGATTGCTAAATGAGAAAATTGTTGTTATTTCCTTAAAATTATTCTTTTTATATAGTTCTAAAATTTCACTATCTTTTTCGTCAAAAGGAATCACATATTTAGATTGGTAAAAATCATAACCTTGTATAGAATACGTAGTATTCATTTTTGAATGAGTCTTAAAAAAAATAGATTTATCTATATTTTTATAATCTATATGAATGGCATGATTATTAGGTTTCTCTTTTACTTGTAATTTTTGATTGCAGCTAACAATTGCAAGAAGCAATACAATAAAGTAGTTTTTCATAATTATTTACTTTTTCAAAACCTTAATATTTTTTGGTTTTCTACAAACTAAGAATTTACATAAATCTTTATCTAAAAGATAATTTATTTGTGATGAAACATATTCAAGATTATTACCTGGCAAATCACTATAAATTCTATATTTTACAATATCATCAATAAAATTTTTAATAATTTTTTCATCAAGCAAACTAACATTATTTTTATCGAAGTTCTTTATTCCCAATAAATACACATCGGTATATTCTTGTTTAGATGAAAACATCATCGGTACTTTTTGATGGACTTCCATAAAGATATCTTGACTTGTTAATAATACAATAAATGGTCTTGATTGACTGTAGCTTGAATTAATGTAGTGATAGGTAGAATATTCCTTATTATCAATGCTTTTAACATAATCAGTTATTTCACATTTTATATTTTGTGAAAAGATTGCTATAGATAGACAAGAAAAAGTTAGAATAAGTATACTTTTCATATGTATTATTTTTAGTTTAGCTCCCAAAAGTCAATGTATAAGATATCTCCGTCAAAAAAATGACACCCCGCTTTACAGGTTCCGTTAGGATATAGAATGTCTGCGTGACCAGAAGCCCATGGACTATTTGGCGGTGAAACCAACGAAAATATACCCTTTTTATTTTTAATTAAATTAGGGAAATTTTTTCCGCCTACACCACCATCTAATTTAGTAAAGTTTTTGTGTTTAAGATTTGTTGGTGAAATTCCAAAGGTTTTTCTCATCCATGCATTTAATGCTTTAGCATTTAGAAAATAGTATTTTCCATCTGCTCCTTTTAGCGTTTTTCCAGGAATATTTGGTATTATGACACCTGAATAGTTTAATGCTCTCGACACTTTTAACGCACAACCATTTTGAGTTTCTACAGGATAATCTTTTACACTTACCCAATCCGGTCTGTATATTTCTGGTGACATATTTGTATACTTATAATCCTTCAACCAGTGTTTTAAAATATTTATTATTAAAACTCTAAACCCGCAGAAAGTTTCTGGGGTTTGTTTTACTTATCAAACTTAAATTCAGTAATTTTACTATCTATACATTCATTTACAATAATATCATAATTTTTATAATATTCAGTGTTAAGCATTAAAACTTCATAATGATTTTTTTCCTGATAGGTAATAAATTTATAAATACCTTTTTTCTTATCAATCGGAATAATTGTTAAATTAAACTCCATTTTAGAATTTGGCTCTGAATATTTAATAATCAGACTATTCTTTTGTTTTTCTAAAGAATCTATATCGTAATCTGTAATTTCCGATGAACTTATTTGAATAGTATTGTCATCAATTAAATATTTTCCATCATTCATTCTATCGCAAGGAATATATAAATAATATTTTCCTATATATTTATAAAGGGGAAGCCATTTTGAATTTAATCCCAAGGCTTCAATTTTTTGTATTTTCCTAGTTGTATCAAAATTTGAATAATTAATCAGAGAATTATATTGTTCGGAATTTCTATCCTTTACTATATATATATTTTGATATTTATCTTTTTTTATAAATACAGTGTCATTTGATTGTGAACATGTAGTTATAAAGAATAGTACAAAAAGAAAAGAAGAAAAATATTTTGTTTTATTATTAATCATAATTATTTACTTTTTCGAATCATTGTTATTATATAATCATATTCAGTACCAGCTCTGTAAGCAGTACAATATGTTTTTCCTGTAAATATTCTTTCTGGATATTTATAATATAATTTATTTTCTGGATTTGCACCTTGATTTATTGGATCAGTTCCTGAAGCATTATCATAAAACCTAAAAAAATTCCCTTTTGAATCAGTTCCCATTCCTACAATCACAACAAAATGATTAGTTGAACCATCAATATTTCCAGGACCTCCTACCGCATCATCTATTCCAACAATAACAGGTATTCCATGAGATAAAGCGTATTTTATATAACTTACTCCTTTATACAGATCATTCAAATTTACTCCATTTTGTTCTGTATAAATTTGAAAGGTCTGTTTATTCCCCTGTGAATCAACATCATAATAATTTGAAATTTTATAACCTTTCTTTGCTATTTGAGCTTTAGCATAATCCATACAATTTTTTCTAATCCCAGGTGCATTCCAGCCTACAAAGTCAGAAACAGGAATAACATTGTTTACAGTTGACCATTGAGTTTGTTGATTTTCAAAATTAAAATCTTCAAAATCTGTTTCATCATAATTTCCTGATTCATTATCGTTAAAATCAATACTTGCATTGGGTTCAGAAGAGTATCTATTAAATAAAAGTTCATCAAGAGAAACATTGGAGTTTTGATTAAGGAAATTCATAGCCCACTGTTGAAATTGCAAATCAGAGTTTACAAAATCTGTCCAAAATTCCGAGTTCAAGAAATCAGGATTGGTCATTGCATAATTTACTATCCATAATCCAACAGATTTTACATCCGGTGAGACCTCTCTCGGAGCATTACAGTCAAAAGTAAAAACTTCATTATTTGTTAGAAACCTTGTCATTTCCCCTCGCAGTGCATTTTGTTCAGATGCATTAATGAAAGCCAGCTGGTTTGAGTTTAAATCTAATGCATCCCAATGCATCCCAGTTCTTTCACGACACATTCCCCATTTTGGATAATTGGGAACCGGAATTGTTACTCCGTAATCTCCATTATTATTTCCACCTGGAGATGGATTATTATTTCCGGGATTTGTGTTCCCGCCACCACCACCTCCGCCGCCACCTGCCGGGCAATTGTTGAAAGAGGTAATGTAATCAAAAGGCACATGATATCCTAAGCTTGGACAGTAAGCCCCATTGGTATGATGACCTCCCTCTCCACAATCTACTGTAGTTGCTTGTATCTCTATGCAACCATCCGTAGAACTAATGGTAGTAAACATCATTTTCCCACTAGAAGTAGTATCAATGAAGTCTAAATTAAAAACTTCTATATTTTTTTTATTATAGCTGTTCGCCCCAATTCGATGATATTGGTACAGATATGATTTAAAATTTTGCTCGCCCACTTTTCTCTGCAACACCAAATTCTCAAAGATATCTTTTTGATTGTTTCTATATACAGGAAATGTATAGGAAATTACATTTCCATCCGTCGTTTCCATGGCATAGGCAGAGTCTATTACAGCACCATCCAGAATATTTTTTCCTGTTGATATTTTTTGAGAAAGAAGACTTTCGTTTTTGCTGAATTTTTCATTAAGCCCATTAATTTTTTGAAATTCAATCGGAGAAACTTTACGGGAAATAAATTGGGAAGAAGAGCCCGTAAGATTTACAGGATTGTCTTTTTCTGAAAGGTCTTCTGTTCTGCAACCGAACAGTAACAAAACTACTGCAAATAAAAGCAGGTAATAATTTTTTTTCATCATATTTTGATTTATATTTTAACGGCACAAATATAGTTTATAATTACATTCCATACTGTTCTATTTTCGGGAATTTCACGCCCTTTTATCGAGCGAAAAAATTTTATTCAAATCGTTAGAGTTTTTGCTACTTTTGTTATAAATATATTCTCATTATGAACATTCAGGTAGGAAGTAAAATAAGAAGACTCAGAGAAACGAAAGGTTTTTCTCAGGAAGAAATGGCGGAAAGACTACAAATTTCACGCTCAGCATATAGTAGAATAGAAAACGGAGAGACAAACTCTTGGGTTAATCATGTTGAAAAATTAAGCAAAGAATTAGATATAAAACCTGAAGATCTTTTTATTGGCGCAGATAATCTAATACAGAATAATCAAGATAACGAATCAGTAATTCAGAATAATACTAACAACGATACCCATATCACTATTAATCAGCTATCTGAAAGAATGATTGAATTGTATGAAGAACGTATTAAGGAATTAAAAGAACAGGTAGAATTTCTGAAAAATAAATTAGACAGTAATTATTAATGAAAATCGTCATACAAAGAGTTTCCGAATCCAGCGTAAAAGTAGACGGAGAAATTGTAGGAGAAATTGGGAAAGGGCTGATGCTTTTAATAGGCATTCATGAAAACGATGAAAAAAGCGATGCCGACTGGCTTGTTCAGAAAATTTTAAACCTGAGAATTTTTGGTGATGAAAACGACAAACTAAATCTTTCTGTACAAGACATCAAGGGTGAGATCCTTTGTATCAGCCAGTTTACTTTGATTGCAGATTATAAAAAAGGCAACCGACCATCTTTCATTAAAGCAGCAAAACCGGATAAAGCAATTCCTCTTTTTGAATATTTTAAAGAAGAAATAGCAAAATCTGGACTTAAAACAGAGAGCGGAATTTTCGGGGCAGATATGAAAGTTTCATTAATTAACGACGGACCGGTGACAATTGTGATGGATTCCGTTACAAAAGCTTAAATTTACAGCAGATTATAATTTAAATCAAACAATGAAAAAAACCTTAATTACTTTAGTTCTTCTTTCAGGAATGAGCTCTGCATTTGCTCAAAAAACGTATACCGACGACCAAAAAGCATCTTATTATATCGGTCTCGATATTGCTCAAAATCTTAAAAGACAAGGATTTCCTATAGATGCAGAACTTTTGACTCAGGCACTAAAAGACGAGTTTTCAGATAAAGCAAAATTATTCTCTAAAGAGGAAATGGGACCATTTCTACAGGGTTTTATGCAGAAGCAGAATGAAAAAAAACAAGCTGAGGCAAAATTAAAAGCAGAAGAAAACAAGAAAAAAGGAGCAGAATTTTTAGCAAAAAATAAGCTTAACAAAAATATCAAAACAACAGCTAGCGGCTTACAGTACGAAGTGTTGAAAGCTGGTGACGGAAAAACAAAACCTGCCGCTTCAAGTACGGCAAACGTTATGTATACCGGGAAACTGATGGACGGAACAGTTTTTGATTCAACAGATAAAAATGGTGGAAAACCAGTAGAACTGAACCTTTCCAGTGTTATTCCGGGATGGACAGAGGGAATTCAGCTAATGACAAAAGGTGCAAAATACAGATTCTATCTTCCTTCAGAATTAGCATACGGAGACAACGGTGCAGGCGGAGTAATCCCTCCGGGAGCAACACTTATTTTTGATGTAGAATTAGTAGATTTTAAATAATCAAGCTAACACTCATACAACAAAAACGACTTTCAGGAATTCTGAAAGTCGTTTTTTCAACAATAATAACTTTTATAAAATTAATTCGCAGGAATACTGCTGAAATTAAGTGCTATTTTAATGTTCATATCAGAACTTGTCTGGTTTTTCAATTCGTAAACCGTTCTTACTGTAAGCCCCGTACTTTTCACCACTTCATCTAAAAAACCTGAATTTCCAAGATCAAGATTTAAGCTTGACGCATCGGTAGAAATATTGGATCTTGAAGCAACCAGTCTTTCACCCGTTCCGCTTGAAGAAACATACACTTTAATCGATTTAAAAGCATTAAGACTTCCGCCCGAAGGAGAAACTACAGAAACTTTTGCATCGGAAATTCTTACATCTTTAATCTTTGCATTGTTATTACCACCAAACCAAGTCTGAACATTGGTAGCAGTAGATGTAGAAGAAACCTCTTTATCCGCAGGAACTCCCGTGGATACTAACACATTGGCAGTATAGGGAAATGTATTCTGAACCAACGATTGTACGGTACCGCAACTCACCAATGCTACTGAAGCCACCGCCGCTGTCAAAAATATATTTTTCATAATGATAAATTTTAAAGTTTTGTTTGCACAAATTATACCAAATCTGTTGAAATTATTCTAAGCTCACCGTAAAGCTTCCTTTCGTATTTCCTGAAGCCATATTGCTTTTTCCGATCATCAGCCAGACTTCTCCTTTCCCCTTTACATCATAAGTAATTTCTCTGCCGAAAGGTCCGTCGTAATCACCATTCGGTAATTTGATCTGATTAAATCTGATATTAAAATCTTTTTGTTTGGTATTGATTTTTGCCTTAATATTTGGTTTGTCGAAATCTGTTATTTTTAAAATAAATTCCTGATCATCTTTCGTAAATTCTTCACCCAGCGTCAAAGGAAACTGTTCCGCATCTACCATTCTGATGATTTGTCCCTCTTTCACATTTCTCATCACTCCGGTTTTCAACACTTCTTTGGTTTTCGGAGCATTATTGATAACAGAATCCTTTAGCCGAACAGCAGCAGAATCCATTTTCAACGCAGTATCGGGTTGTTCCGTAATCACAATTGAATCTTTTCTCTCCGCAGGTTCTACATTGGGATCTTTCTTACATGAAATAATGATCAAAGGGATTAGCAATAAGGATTTTTTCATACTGTTTATTTTAAATGATACTGTTTTTAAGCTAAAACCATTCCATTACTTAGTTTTTATTCTTAAAAAATTATTAGAATTTCGATTCAAACGGTTTTATTTCATCGTTTGATAGTACAAAACTTTAGATAAAAATTTTTCTTCCTTCTGAGGTTTTACTTTGTTTAAAATTTCAGTCTTTAGTGATGAATCATTCTTCTGTTCTGCATATTCTAAAAGCAATTTTTCACTGAAATTAACTTCGTCACGATGATAACTTATATCAAAACTTTTACGTCTCATATTTTCGGAAGTGATGATTCCGCCCCAATTGATGTAGCTGCAAATGAGTATTACACCGTAAACGTACCAGGTCATCGTATTGAAAAGGAAAGCGTTTCTTTTCTTCGTCTGAATTTTAATGAAAGTCATGATCAAGCCAATTAACGATAAAATTAAAAACCCATAAACGCCTAATCTTTTATAGGTAAAACCGTAATTCATAATGTATTCTGAATTTTTTATCATCGCAGAAATTACCAGAACGGCATTCAGAAAAATCCAGATGTTGACTAAAATTTTCATTTTTCCGGCTTTCGGATCAAAGTTAAAATTAGATTTAAAGTAAAACATAATCACCAGAATTGCCATTACAATCGACATGATGACCGCATTGACTCTTTCATGAGTTTCTTCAGAAAGCTTTACGGACGTTTTCGTTACTTCATAAAACTGTTCATAATTGTAAGTAATGATAAAGAAGATCAACAAAATATTTAATGAAAAGAAAGAAATAACGCCGCTCATTCGTTCCGCATCCAAATCAAGAAAAGAGTACGTTGGTTTTTGGATTTTATCTTTTTCCTTAAAATCATTATCCAACATATAATTGTTTTTGTAGATGAATTTTTCGACCGCATAATTCCAGTAATTAAAAGCAATAAAAAATCCTAAAGCAATCATCGCAACAAGCTGCCAGAAATTAATATCTAATTCGAAATCGGTAAAAAGACTGGCAAAATGATCGCTTCCTGCAGAATAAATTCCGAAGAAAACAGAAATTAAAATCAACGGAATTAAAACAAAAGCCAATGTTTTCTGCCACAATCCGGGAACATTTTTTTTCGGAAGCCATTGATCAAAACTGAAAACCCGGCAAAATGAGGTCATACAATTCAATACAAAAACGGGAATCAGAAAAAGGATCTTCATTCTTCTGTTTTTCGATTTGTATCCTAATAGCAAAATTGAACTTACAACAGCTAAAAAGGAAGGAAAATCGCCATACCATGCAAAAGCTATACTCGACAAAATGCTCGTTACGAAAAGAAAAAGAAAGGTTTTGGTTTTATTTTTTTCCGGCGTTTTAACAAGCGTCAATATGGCGTAGATTATTCCAATAATACCAAGATTCGGTCCGACATTCTGATCGTAAAATACAATGACAAATAATAAGGTGGTAAGAAATATATAATGATGTGTTTTCATGTTGTTTTAATTAAAAGATTTAGAAATTGAGAGATTTAGAAAATCAACGAAAAAATACAGCAGACTCACAAATATTGAGAAGTCTTAAACTATATGCTTATTAATATAAAACCGGAGCATTTTTCTGTTGAATAAAATCTTTCAGGTGTTCGAAATTCTGCCAAAGCAACGCCTCAAAATCCCAATGATAGAACGGCCGCATATTTTTTCCTTTCTGATATGCTTTTCTGTAGATTTTGTAATATTCCGGTAAAATCAGTGAGCCTAAAACGATAGCTGCCAAAAGATGAGCATTTAACTTTCCGTTTCCAAAAAGGAGAAACTGCATGGCGATTTCATCCTCGAAGTTAGTTCCGCAACCCGTGATCAGATGATGAACATCGTGGTCTTCCATTTTCGGAATCATGGTAAAGCCATATTTTTTGTAAAATTCACCCAATTTTCGTCCTAAAGAATCTTCCTGAAATTCCAACAACTGCTTTTCTGTGAACTGCCATTGCCTTTTCTTTTTCTTAAAATATTTTCTGTATAATTTTTGAGTTTTATCGTACACGAAAAGAAGAAATTTTACACGTAGTTTTTTCATAGTTTATATTTTTAAATTGTTAATATTAAAAAGTACAGAAGACTCAAAATCGGAAAATTAAAAATCAATAAAACAACAGAATTCTTAAACTCAATTTTATTTTCGGGAAAAAGGTGATAAAATACAAAGAGTATAAGCATCAAAATCATATTGATAATGATATTAATTGAAGAAATGAAAACAAAAAAATTAAATACTTCTTCTATAGCATTTGCAAATATTGCAAGAAGAATAATTAGTCCGATTAGCCAGCTCATACAGAAATAGATAAGCACAATTTTATTTACTTTATACATTCTCCTCTAAACAAAGTTTAAAAACAGTAATTTCCGGGCGAACCATAAACCGAACCTGAAAAGAATGTCCCAACGCACGGTTGATGTAAAGCATTCTCCCATCTTTCAGATCAATTTCTCCTGAAGTATAATTTCGATTTTTCACAGGAAGAAGCGGTGTTATCACTCCAGGAATTCTGCATTGTCCTCCATGCGTATGACCGCTTAAAATCCAGCCCTGATAATTATTCCAGACATCTGCATCACAAGCATCGGGATTATGGCAAAGGATAATATTTGCTTTGGATGAGTCGTAGTTTTCCATTACTTTTTGTGGCGCAAAATTGGGCGACCATAGATCTTCGAAACCAATAAAATGTAATCCGTGACTTTCTTTTTGGTCATCTCTAAGCATGGTAATTCCGGAGTTTTCCGCAATTTCACAGATTTTATCCGCAACATCCAATTCCTTCCAGTCGATTCCGTAATCATGATTTCCGAGAATTCCGAAAGTTGCCAGATTTCCTAAGACCAAATGTTTCATTACTTTTTTAAGATCTTCTCTTTCGTCGGCATTGCCGTGATTTGTAAAATCGCCGGTGTAGACTACAAAATCCGGATTGCATTTTTTCGCTTTCTGAAAAGAATCAATTAAAAAATTCCAGTCGAAACGGGTTCCAACATGGAGATCTGAAATCTGCATGAGAATTTTCCCTTCCAATTCTTCAGGTAAATTTTTGATCGGAAGTTTTCTTTCCACAAATTCCAGCCAAAAGGGTTCGACCTGCCACGAATACAACATCGGAAAAGCTCCGATTACGGAAAGCTGAGCCAATCTTTTCAAAAAAGTTTTTCTATTCATTACATTTAATTATCATTAAACAAAGAACTTTGAATTACAAAGTTAAAAAACAAAAAAATATACTTTTACCTGCCTATTAATTTTTCTAATGCATTAATGTGTTCTGTAAAAGCTTCTCTTCCACTTTGGGTTACCCGATACGATGTTCTCGGTTTTTTACCTACAAACTCTTTTTTAACCTCAATATATCCAACTTTTTCTAACGCATTGCTATGACTCGCCAGATTACCGTCTGTAATTTCCAGCAGGTTTTTCATTTCCGAAAAATCAACCCAGTCGTTGACCATCAGAATGGACATAATGCCCAATCTTACACGGCTTTCGAATTCTTTGTTGAGTTGATTTATATTGATCATAGTTAAGAAATAAATAAAAGGTTGGAATATCCGAATGGTAAAATGTTTACTTATATTTTTTATGCATTATCAATCCGTAAACAATATGCAGAACTCCAAAGCCAAACGCCCAAAACAACAATCCCCATCCTAAGAAAAATATGGAAAGTGATCCTAAAGCAATCTGACAATATCCTAAGTATTTTACGTCTGTTAAAGTATATCTTTCGGCATTTACTAAAGCCAATCCATAAAAAATCAATGTTGCGGGTGCTACCAAAACAAAAAAGTGATGGTATAAAAGTGCTAAACAAACCAATCCACCCGTGATTAAAGGAACACAAAATGTGAATAACAGTCGTTTGGTTGTAGCATCCCAGATTTTAAGCCCTTTCTTTTTGCTTTTATTCGCTGTGAAAAAATATCCGCTGAGAACAGCAACAAAAAGGATCAAAGTTCCAATAATAACCAATTCACGAACTAAAGCCGGACTAAAGATATTTCTGTTACCATCAAAATAGTTAATTCCCTCTCTCTGAAAAACAACATACACATAACAGGCACCAATAAGCGCTGCCAAACCAGCAACAACTCCGGACAACCCGCTCAGTGAAATAAATCTGGAAGAACGCTCCATCATAGAACGAATATGTGATAAGTCTTCGTGATAGTTTTTTGAATCCATAAAAAGAACTTTGAAATACAAAGTTATTATTTATTTTTAAACTGCAAACTATTTTTTCAAAAATGTAGAAAGATTTTTATTAAACAAAAAAGCCGCTGAAAATTTCAACGGCTATATTTAATTTTAGATGATTGAAATTATTTTGCTCTCAATCTCTCTTTAATAGATTCAATGCTTTTCTTTGCAGAATCTTCAAGAATCAAACTTGCACTCATGTGAATTCTTGCGGGCATCAATTCATTGAAATGATCTGTCCCTTCCCACGAAACTTTTTTGATTAAGGCTAAAGCATCACTGCTTCTTGAAGCTAATGTTTGCATAAATTTCTCTAATTTAACATCCATTTCCTCAATATTATCAGAAACCGAGTGATATACATTATGTTGTTCTGCCCAGTCTGCCGATCTGAAATCTGCATCAATAGCCATTGCAGCAAACTGAGATTTTCCGATTTTTCTTTCTACATAAGGTCCGATCACAAATGGTCCGATTCCCAGATTGATCTCCGTTAAAGCCAAAGCAGAATCTTTCGTTGCAAAGCAGTAATCAGCACCACACGCCAAACCTACTCCACCTCCAGTTGTTTTTCCCTGAACTCTAACTACAACAATTTTACCGCAGTTTCTCATCGCATTCAGAACTTTTGCAAAACCGCCAAAGAATTTTGTAGAAGCCTGCAGTTCTTCGATCGCTAAAAGCTCATCAAAACTTGCCCCTGCACAGAAAGCTTTTTCACCTTCACTTTTTAACAAAATTGCTTTTACCTCATCTTTTGCACCTTCATCCAAAATAGTCTGGGCTAATTTTTCAAGAATAGCTCCAGGGAGGGCATTACTTTTTGGAGTTCCGAAAGTGATTTCGGCGATATTATTTTTAATTTCTGAAACTACGAATTCGTTCATTTTTAGTTTAATTGGATTTATACAAAAGTACTAAATACGAAACTTTCAGCGGTCATTGTAAGTATAAATTTAATGAATTTTGGCTCATCAATATCTAATATTTTATAGACATCGTAAAGAATTTGCTTGTAAAACTGTCATGAAACGGATCATTATTTTTAACATAATAAAAATTTACCACTATTAAATATACAAACAAAATCGATAAACGATATTATTTTCGCACTATAAATAGATATAAATTAAAAAATATAAAATAATTTTTCAAAAAGAATTCACCGTACCGTAGAAATACGTAATTTTGAATTTAGTATTTTCTACTCTATTGCAGTTTTCTTTTAAGTTGTTTCTTTGAACAGTTAAATAACACAAAAAATTTAACTATTTATAAGATAACGGCGAAATCCGAAAAGCCAAAAATAGAGTAGGAATTTATTAAAAACTGAAAAAATATTAACCATGGAAGAAATGATCGGAGTAATTAAATCTTTTGCAGGAAACTTTGCGCCAAGAGGCTTTATGTTCTGCAACGGAGCGCTTTTAAGCATTGCTCAAAACTCAGCGCTTTTCTCACTTTTAGGAACCACTTATGGAGGTGACGGTATCACTACTTTTGCTTTACCAAATCTTAACGGGCGTGCGCCTATCGGAGCCGGAACTGCCAATACGGGACAAACCTATAAATTAGGAGAAGAGGCAGGAACAACGCAAAATACAATTTTAACAGCTAACCTACCAAGTTTTGCAAGCCAACTGAAGGTTTCAAATTCTAATGCGACTTCATCTTCACCTTCTCTAAATTCATCTATAGCAGTATCGGGAACTACCGTAGGAAGAGACTTTACAGCGGTGCCAAGTTTTATAGATAATGCAGATCCTTCTACAAAGGTGACAATAAACCCACAATCTGTGATGTTCATAGGAGCAAACATCCCGATTAATAATATGTCTCCGTATTTAGGAATGAACTATATCATCTGTGTAGAAGGAATTTACCCTTCAAGACCATAATTAAAACCAGTATTAATAACCAAAAATTAAATATCATGGATGAATATTTAGGAACCATTAAAATGTTCGCCGGTAACTTTGCACCGAAAGGCTATTTGTTCTGCAACGGAGCAATATTAAGTATTGCACAAAACCAGGCTCTTTTTTCGCTTCTGGGAATGACTTACGGAGGAAACGGCACCACAACTTTTGCCTTACCCAACCTGAACGGGCGTGCACCTATCGGCGCAGGAAACTCTACTACAGGAATGAATGTTCTTCTTGGAGAAGAAGGCGGATCGCCAACGACAACAATTCTTAGCCAAAACTTACCTCCGATCATGAGTCAGCTAAGAGTATCCAACGTGAATGCAACTTCTTCAACACCCTCTGCAGCTTCATCACTTGCTGTATCAGGAACTACGGTAGGAAGAGACTTTACGGCGGTGCCAAGCTTTGTAGATGATGCTCCGAATACTGTTATTGATGCAGCTTCCGTGACGTTTACAGGGGGCAATCAACCGGTAAATAATATGTCGCCTTACCTGGGGATCAACTATATTATTTGCACTTCAGGGATTTACCCTTCAAGATCATAAAAAAACTAAAAATTTAAAACCTAAAAATTATGAAAAGTACCTTACTCTTTACAATCTGTAGTCTTTTCATTTCGATTTTCTCATTTGGACAGACCAGTACAGAATTATTTGAAACTGAAAGTCACGGAAGTACCAGCTTCACGGATAATGGAGTGATTTTCAACATCATTTCCCACGTAGGTGGGTTTGATATCCAGGGAAATTATCCCGGAACAGGATGGAGCGGAACAGCTAATGACAACAGATATATCGATAATTCCGGAACGGGAAATATTGCTACAGGCGCGTCATTCAGTATAAAAACTACCTCTAATTTGTTTAAAGTAAACAGATTCTGGATATTCTTATCTAATACCACCCTGAACCAAGCTGTTGTCGGAACACTTACCATCACAGGAAAATTATCCGGTGTTACAAAGTATACGCAAACCAAAACGACAGGATTTGTCACCTCTCTTGGAGCTACAAATGGATATACGCTTATTGATCTGACCAACCTGAACGGGCAGAACTACAGTAATATTGTGATAGATCAGCTTCAGATAACACTGGGCGGAGCTTATACTTATGGAGGTCTCGATGCCTTTACCTGGGTAAAAGACAGCGGAATTGTTCTGGCAACCAACGAAGCAAAATCTGTAAAAAAAGAAGTAAATATTTATCCTAACCCAACGAAAGGACCTTTATATATTACATCAGAGAATAATTCGAAATTGGAGGTATACAACCAGTCAGCTCAGTTGGTGAAAACCATCGAAGCTAGAAAAGGTGAAAATGAAGCCGATATTTCAGAATTGCCAACAGGAAATTATATCATAAAGTCTCCTTCCGAATCTTATAAGATCATTAAGCAATAAGAACTTATCAAAAAAGAACTAATAACCATTAAACCTTTTGATACAATAATATTCATATGATTGTATCCTGAAAGATTCTAATACATAAGTGTGATAAATCCCCCGAAGTATCTTCAGGGGATTTTTTATTTTTTCAAGGCTAAAATATACTTGTCGATATACAATTTTTTCTCTTTCGATTTATATTGCTGAATATATCTTGGATGCTCCAACACGGTCATTCTTTCAAAAAGATTGGCCTCTTTATTTAATTTTGAAATAAAATCTGCATTCTTTTTTCCTAAAATAAATACTTCGGAAGTATCGAGATTTAAACTGAGGTGTTTCTTCAAAGAATCAATCATAAAATCTTTTACATCATTGAACAATTCTTTATCATCGTAATAATTGGCATTAATCCAGCTTCCTTTTGATTTTCTTACAATTGCCAGAGGAAACGGAGAATTGATATAAACATCTTTGTAAAATTCTTCCGCTCCGCCATATTCTGAAATCATATCGTAGATAAAAACCGAAGAAACTTCATGCGTATAAGCAGATTCCATTTTAATTCCGCAGACACTTTCCAGACGTTTTGTATCGGTGAACGGAACTCCTGTAACTCCTGCTCCATGACGACTCGGATTGATGCCTATTAAGAATTTCCTTTGCTCTGAATCATTATAATATTTTTCATAGAACCTCTGCATGACAACCAATGTTTCAGGATTATCCCAATACGGGTTTAAAACCTGAAAATCATCCGGTAATTTCCCAGAATATTTCAAGTTCTGATTAAATTCTACAACTTCTTCAGCAAAAGTTTTATTCATATTTAGTCTTTAAGAAAAACGAAATTTTCAGGTTGATCATCACTATCATCGTCATCATAGTCTTCGTCATCACCTTCTTCGCTTAAAGCCAATTCAATATCAATAAACTGAATGTATAAACCACAAACATTTTCATTAGCATCATACCCGAAATACACAGGATAAGTACCATCCCCAAAACCACTGGCAAACATCGGAATCTGATACTCGGTATTTGGAACTATCCAGTTGATCCAGTCACCTGCCTCTCTCTGATTGTTGGGATTATCCCTATAGCTTTGTTCAAAAAGTTCGGCAAAATAATCATCGTACATATTGTCGACATCTGATTCATCTACAAACTTATCCACAAAAGGAAGTACTTCCGCATCGGTGATACAGCCTAAACCGGCATCCACTCCAAATCCAAAAAAATCGTCTTCGGTTACGTCTTCCAGTTCTTCAATCCCGACTAAAGCTTCCCTATAAATAACAGGTTTTTCTTTTGTAAATTCAACTTTTACCACAGCATAACGGTCACCCCAGTCTTCAGATTTTACCACGGCGATTGTCACTGGGAAATTCCCTTTCGGAGCCTGAATAAAATATGGAGACTGATTTCCGTTCAGAGAAACAAGAGGATCTCTTACCACAACTTTTCCCGATGGAAGAGAAACATTTCCGATTTTCATCGTTTCTAATTGCTGCCCTGCAATTTCATCTGAAGTAAAGTAAGTTTCCAAGTCAGTCGGACAAACCAAAATATCTTTTACTTCTTCATACTTCTGCATCCAGTTTTCGTTCATTTTTATAATATTTTAAATTAGGTTGAATTAATAATTAAAGGTACAGTTTATTTATTCTGTCTCAAATTCTTCTTCGTCTTTTAATCCTTTAATAAAAGTTTCAAAATCCTTTGCCAGAAAAATTTTCCTATAATCATCTTCCTGATCAACATGCATTACTTCGGGCTCTCCGTTTTTTCCACATTTTGAATAATCCAGAAGAATCATATCGTGACCGGCTGAAGGACAGTCTGCAATATAAACTCCGTCTGCCGGATATCCCCATTCGTCGATCATAAACTGACTCCCCAATTCTCCACATACAGAATAGGTTTTTTCCCGCCCGATTCCCATAATTCCCGTAATGGCAACGTGATCGTCTGCCCAGGAATTGTTTTCAGTTGTTGGAAAACAGGATTTATCAACTAAGCCTCCGTTTTGAATTCTCATTAATTCGATATAAGATGCAGGAAGTTTGTACCCTAATTCTTGCTCAATTGAAGTTATCATTTCATCATCGGGAAATTCTTCGATATAATCTCTTTCCGAATAACTGCTTTCATTCCAGAAACCGGCAAAGTCGAAGTCTTTGAAAAATTGTTGTTCCATAATATTTTGTAATTATTTGCTTTAGTATTCAAGAGGTTTATAATTTCGAAATACGTTATAAAAATCAATATCATTACCCTCAAACTTTTTCTTTTCAATAATTTTAAAATTCCCAACAGCGTCTTTCTCTGTTACTAAAATAGAATCTGAAACATCTACTCTTGCAAACTCATCTAGAGAATCGTTATTAATTTTAAGAAAACTTGTAGTGGTAGATCCTGTAAGTATTACAGAATTGATACAGTTTAGTTTTGGATTATAGCTCAAATTCGGGTAATGATCTGAATTTTTAATATGAATGAAGTTCTTGCTTTTTGGATCATAGATAAATAATGTTTGAATTGCATTCCCACCTCTGCCCGCAATACCACTTTGATAAGTAAGATCTTTAAAACCATCATTATTAAAATCTGAAATTTTAGCACCTATACCTGTAATTCCATCTTTATCAAAATAGAATCTGTTAATTTGTCTCCATATATTTCCAATGTTTTTCTGTGTTTTATAATTCCAAACACTGTCTTGTTCATAAAAGTTTAAAATAATCATATTATCTTGTGTACTATCATTTCGAAATTTTTCAATCTCAACTTTAGTTTTCCCTTTTAAGCCAATATTCATACTATCGACAAATTTTTCTTCCGAAAAATAAGCGTTTATACTTTTATTTTGTGAACAGGAAATGCAAGCAATTCCCAATAGAAATTGGAGTAAATAAGTATAGACATTAGTTTTTAGATTCATTTTAAAAAGTTAATAAAAAATCCCTTTCAGTAAAACTAAAAGGGATCATAAATTGATATTTTATTTAAATTAAATCAATCCAAACTGTTCAAAATGATGCGTAAAATGTTTTTTATGAATTAACTCCCACATCTCTTTGTTCAGTTTTCCAAACACAAAATTCATGTGTTCTGCTTGCGGATTTTCTTTGTAATAAATTGAGAATCTTTTCAAATTATCTAAGAAAGACTGTTTCGCAATCTCTAAGTTTTTATGTCTTAATTCTAATAATTTTTCATCTTCCGCTAAGAAAGGTGCAGGGAAATCCTTCGGCATTTTTCTGTGATTGTACAAAGAATCCTGCCATTTTTCCAACTGTTCTTCCGGAGTGAAACATTTATCAGCTTCCGGTTCACCTAAACTTACCAAAACAGTAAAATCTAAATGCTCAATCATTTGCTGAGGTGACATTTTACCCCAACTTGGCTGAGTAGATTCTGTTAAACCACTTACAATTTTCTGAACATTTTTAAGATCAATAAAAGGAGATTGTTTTGCTACTAAAGTTAATATTGTAGCCACACAAACGATTTCATCTCTTTGATTCACCACTTCAACCAACCATTTCACCACACCGGAAGGAATATTTCTTCCTTTAACACCACGATTGATTTTTTCTTTTGCCGTTAAATAAACCGTAATCGTATCTCCTGCATAAACAGGTTTGAAGAACGAACAGTTTTCCAATCCGTAGTTGGCGATAACCGGCCCTTTTTTCCCTGAAACGAACAATCCAGCCGCCGCAGAAAGGATGAAATATCCGTGAGCTACGGTTTTATCGAAAATAGTTCCTGTCAAGCTCGTTGCATCTGTGTGTGCGTAGAAATGATCCCAGGAAACATTGGAAAAATTCACAATATCTGCATCAGTAACCGTTCTACCCGCCGTTTCCAAAGAATCTCCGACCTCAACTTCCTCAAAATACTTCTGGAAAGGATGCTTATCTGCATATTTTTTCTCAGCACCTTGCTGATAGACTTTTGTAATTGCCGTCAAAATATCCGGCGAACCTTGAATTGCCGTTTTTTGAAGGAAGAAATGAAGACCGTTCAGTCCGCCCATTTCTTCACCACCACCTGCTCTTCCGGGACCACCATGCATTAAAGTCGGAAGCGGAGAACCATGACCTGTACTTTCTTTGGCGTTATCTCTGTTTAAAACAAAAATTCTACCATGCTGAGAAGCCATTTTCCAAGAAGTTTCTGCAACAAATTTTTCGTCGTGAGAAACGATAGAACCTACCAGACTTCCTTTTCCTCTTTTTGCCAGCGCCGCAGCTTCTTCCGCATCTTTATAAGGCATCAACGTAGAAACCGGACCAAAAGCTTCGACATCGTGAGAGATATTTTTACTGAAAGGAGCATCATTTAAGAACAATTTTGGGCTCATAAATGCACCATTTTCATAGTTCGCATCTACCAATTCGTGTTGTCCGTCGTAAACTAATTCTGTTTCCGCTTTTAATAAATCGACTTTTCTCAACACCTCATCATACTGTTGTTTTCCAACCAAAGAACCCATTCTTGTTTCTCTGCTTAACGGATTGCCTATTTTTGTCTGATCTAAAGCTTTAGATAAAGCATTCTGAACATCACCAATTAAATTTTCAGGGACGATAATTCTTCTGATCGCCGTACATTTTTGTCCGGCTTTTGTGGTCATTTCCGTACGAACTTCTTTGATGAATAAATCGAATTCCGGCGTTCCTGGTTTTGCATCCAAACCAAGAATTGAACAGTTCAGAGAATCAGCTTCCATGTTGAAACGAACAGAGTTTCCTGAAACAGATGGTAAAGCTTTTAATTTTCTACCTGTTGTTGCAGAACCTGTAAATAACACAGAATCTCCATCCTGAACGTAATCTAAAATATTTCCCGGCTCGCCACAAACCAATTGAAGCGCACCTTCCGGAAGCACACCGCTTTCAATTATATCCTGAAAAACCGCATTCGTTAAATAAGAACCATAAGGCGAAGGCTTCACAATTGAAGGAACACCCGCCAACAATGAAGTCGACAGTTTTTCCAACATTCCCCAAACGGGGAAATTATATGCATTAATTTGAACAGAAACCCCTTCACTTGGAGTCAAAATGTGAGTTCCCAAGAAGGTTCCGTTGGCGGAAATTTTCTGAGTTTCTCCATCCACCCAAAACGGAGTGTTTGGAAGCATTCTTTTTGCCAACCCTGAGTACGTGAAAAAAGTACCGAAACCTCCTTCAATATCTACCCAAGAATCTGCGTGAGTTGCCCCTGTTTTATATGATAATTCGTAATATTTTTTCTTTCTTTCCAAAAGATAAAGCGCTACTTTTTTCAACATTTCTCCACGATCGTAGAATGTCATGGATGAAAGGTTTTTGTAACCAACTGTTCTTCCATAGTCTAAAGCCTGCTCAAAATTTAAACCTTCTGTATCGGAAATGGCAACCTGCTCTCCGTTTACGGCGTTGTACAAAGGAATTCCGTTTCCGTTTCCTTCGACCCATTCGCCGTAGATATAGTTTTTTAATTTTTCCATATAGTTTTTTATATTTTTAATTTAACAATGTATCAATCTAATAATTTACCAATGAAATGCTTCGACAAGCTCAGCATGACAGTATGAGTTGTGACATTAATACATTTTTAGATTATTATACTTATTCTAATCACTTTTTCTTTGAGAATTTCTTCTCCGCTGTTTCAGCACCAAGCATGATTAAATTTTTAATTAATGAAAAAACATTCATAATAATTAAAAGACCTGCTAAAATCCCTACGATCTGAAATATCCAAAGATATTTGCCTTCTTTAGTATTTTTAACCTCATTGTATTCTTTGCACGGATCTATAGTCTCATTTTCAGAAGGATTATTGGGATTATACCAAACATCTATTGTACTTTCAGGTTTTTCTTTTAGTGATGTTTGATCAGCATTAAAATATTGATTATCGACCACATACGTATAATGAAATTTGTTAATATCCACTTTCACAGATCCCTTGCTTAGAGTTGTCTGATCGTAGGTATATTCTATATCTGCCGTAGTTTTTTTTAATATTTCACATTCTCTTTTGTATTTTGCTTTAGTTCCCGTCCCAGAACCGGTGAGATAACCGAAATATCCGGTAATTACCAGATATAAGCCCATCAAGACAAGAATAATGATATTCCCTTTAATTTTTTCTCTCCTCGTTTCCTCCATTTGTGTTTTAGATTACTTTAAGAGTATTATTTAGAGTATTATTATTTCGGTTGATGATACGGAAATAATTTCACCAAACCTTCATACAAACTTCTGTGAAGAATAGTGGCATGATTGTCGGTTTCCATCATTTTATATTCTACGGTCCAGTTTTTCTTGTTGGTTTTTTTCAGAACATCAAATAAGTCTTCAGCATCTTTTACCATTACCGGATGTTCACCTTTTCCGACAGAAACGTAAACAAATTTCTTCGTATCCGGAATTTTATTTAATAACTGAGGAGCCTGTTTTAAAAGACTTTCATCATCCCACCACAAACTCGGACTGATGATAAAATAATTATTGAACATTTCAGGTTTTTTTAATAGAATTTCTGTTGCTAAAAGCCCGCCTAATGATTGTCCGAATAAATATTTATCCGTCGTTTTAAACTGGCTTTCAACATAAGGTTTTAATTCTTTCTCCAAAAAACTGATGAATTTATCGGAATGTCCTGTTGTAGGATAATCTTTCTGTAAATCTTTTAAATCTGTATGAAAAGTAAAGTCTCTTTTTCTGTCGATATTCGCAATTCCAATCACGATCGTTTCCGGCATGGAATACATTTGATTAAAAAACTGAATCAATCCGGTTACATGAATAAAATCTTCATTCATGCTTCCGTCCAGAAGATAGATGATCGGATAAGATTTTGTTTTGTCAAAATTTTGCGGAAGATAGATGTTTAACGTTCTTTCCTCGTTTAAAATTTTAGATTTTATGGTTCTGATTTCTCCAATAGTCAGGGGTTTTACATTTTCAGTCTGAGCAAAAACTACAGATTGAAATGCAAATAGAATACTAAAGAAAACAATTATTTTTTTGATCATATTTAATTTTTTCTATCAGAAATTATTTCACATCATCCCAAATGCTGTAATCAACGATTTTGGTTGGAATCTGCTGCACATATTCTGTAAAAGGTTCGCAAGGCAAAATGGCATCTTTACCTTCTCTTGCCAATTCCTGATACAATCTTGTTCCTTCTGTTTTCCATTTAATCATTTCATCAGAAACATCACGGATAATTTTCGCAGGACTTCCAACAATTAACTTTCTTGCATCACACTTAAAATTTGCCGGAACAAAAGCCAACGCACCGATAATACACTCGTCACCTATAACGGCCTTGTCCATCACCACAGCATTCATTCCAACCAAACAATTTCTACCAATATGCCCGGAATGAATAATCGCTCCATGACCGATGTGCGCCGATTCTTCCAAAATAGTTTCGATTCCCGGAAAAACGTGAAGCGTACAGTTTTCCTGAACATTGGCACCGTCTTTAATGATAATTTTACCCCAGTCACCACGGATGACCGCGTTGGGACCGATATAAACTTCTTCGCCGATTTCTACATTTCCGATAATCACCGCCTGTGGGTGAACGTAAGCGGATGGTTTGATGATGGGACGAATTCCGTGATATGAGTAAATATTCATAAAATTTTTGTTGAAAAGTTAATTTAACAATGTATCAATCTAACAGTTTACCAATTGAGGTTTTTCACTTTGTTAAGAATAACAGAAATTGTTACATTGATACATTTTTATATTGTTACATTATTGAAAAAATTATACTTTTTCAATTACCATTGCATAACCTTGTCCGACACCGATACAAAGCGTACACAATGCATATTTTTTATTTTGTTTCTGAAGTTCCATAGCAGCAGAACCAATGATTCTTGCTCCGGAAACTCCAAGTGGATGACCGATGGCAATTGCTCCTCCATTTGGATTTATTCTTGAATCGTCATCTTTTAATCCTAACGTTCTTGTTACTGCTAAAGCCTGAGCTGCAAATGCTTCATTCAATTCGATAATATCCATATCGTCTAGTGAAAGATTCAGTCTTTTTAATAGTTTTTGAGTGGCTTCAACTGGTCCGATTCCCATGATTCTTGGCTCAACACCTGCAACAGATGATCCTAAAATTTTAGCTTTTGGCTTTAAACCGTATTTTTTTACGGCTTCTTCGCTTGCCAAAATTAAAGCGGCAGCTCCGTCGTTCATCCCTGAAGCATTTCCGGCAGTTACTGTTCCGCCTTCTTTTTTGAAAGCAGGACGAAGTTTTCCTAATCCTTCCATTGAAGAAGATGGTTTGATGAATTCGTCGGTATAAAAGATTTTCGGTTCGCCTTTTCTTTGAGGGATTTCAACTTTTACAATTTCTTCCGCTAATCTTCCGCTTTCCTGAGCTTTTGCAGCTTTTTGTTGTGACCAAAGGGCAAATTTATCCTGATCTTCACGGCTGATGTTATGCATTTCTGCTAAATTTTCAGCGGTATCGCCCATTGCATCAACCCCGTACATTTCTTTCATCTTCGGATTGACAAATCTCCATCCGAAAGTCGTATCAAACATCTGACTGTCTCTTCCGAAAGCAGCACTTGGTTTTGACATCACATAAGGCGAACGTGTCATGTGTTCCACTCCACCTGCAATGTAAATTTCACCTTCTCCTGCAGCAATCGAGCGAAAAGCATTTGCCACCGCCGACATTCCCGAAGCACACAATCTATTGACAGTTTCTCCACCGATTTTGTACGGAAGCCCAGCCAATAAAAGTCCCATTCTTGCAACATTTCTGTTGTCTTCACCCGCTTGGTTTGCGCATCCGAAAATAACGTCTTCAATTTCCTCAACAGGAACTTCAGGGTTTCTTGCAACTATTTCTTTTAAAACAATTGCAGACAAATCATCGGCTCTCACTTCTGATAATCCTCCACTTAATTTTGAAATGGGAGTTCTGATATAATCTATGATGTATACTTTGTTCATAATTAAATTAATTTAACAATGTAGCAATGTAACAGTATAACAATGCTAAATGCGTGGGGTTTTATTTAAACTTGTACTTAATATTTTATAAATAATTTTTCCTAATTCCACTACTTGATGTTCAAGCTTTTCATCAAATGGATAATTTTTGGAGTGTTTACACAGATATAGCCAATATTTGGTCTCTTCCAATTCTTTGGCTGAAATTTTTATCTTATTGATAAAATCATTTTTACTATGAGGATTTTGAGCTTCAAATGCATTTGCTCCAATGCTTGTTCCAGAGCGAAATAATTGTTTCGCAATAACAAACTTTTTGTTTTCATCTAACAATTCGCAAAATTCAATAATATCTAATGAAAATTGAACAGTTTTTGTAATCAATGGATTATTTTCAAAATTTATCATTTGTGTTAAATATTAATTTTATTTTATCATTGGTAAACTGTTATATTGATACAATGGTACATTGAGCCTAAAGTTCCATTACTTTTTTTCCGATTTTATATACCGTTCCGACAAACTTCGCCACCAGTTCATCATTTTGATTGTTAATTTTAATGTCGTACACAGCGGTTTTTCTTGTGTCATTAACCAAAATACTTTCGGCTCTGAAAATATCGCCTTCTTTTCCGGCTTTGGTAAAATTGATGATACAATTCAAGGCCACGGCTGCATCTCCGGAATTGTTGGACGAAAATGCCAACGCAGAATCCGCAAAAGCAAATGTAACGCCTCCGTGAACCGTCTTCAACCCGTTAATCATTTCTTTTTTAATGGGCATTTCGATTAAACAATAATTTTCTTTGACTTCAATCAGTTTGATATTCATCCATTGGGAAAACTCATCCTGATCGAACATATATTCTGCAACCTGTCTTGGGTTCATTTTTTAATTTGTACTTGTTATTTCTTCATATAATTCATCAGCCAATTGGTCATAAATACTCATTGTTTTACCAAGAATTATCTGCTCGTAAGTAAGATTTTCTGAACTTGATAAATTTTCTGTCGGATAAACAGCATTCAGATCAATTCCTTCTTCGTTCGCAATTCTTTTAATTAACTCTTTATATTTTTCATTGAATTTTCCTAATAATTCAAGTTTTTCCTGATCATCATTAATCGTAGAAAGTTCCTGAATAATGTATTGTTTTTCAATGATAAGCCTTGTTTCCAATTCAGCTCTGAATCCTTCTATATCCATAATATTAATGTAACAATTTAGCAATGTATCAGTTTACCAATGTTTTTAAATATTGTTACATTGATAAACTGATACATTGGTAAATTTATAATTTACGAAGTAACGGGCTTTGTCTGTATCTTTCCTCCTGATATTCCTCGTAAAGATTCTGTAAAGTTTCAGAGATTTTTGCATATCCGATTTCTTTTCCCCAGGCCAATAATCCTTTTGGATAATTTACCCCTTTCTGCATCGCCAATTCTAAATCTTCATCATTAGCAATATCTATTCTTTTCGCTTCAACTGCTTCGTTAATTAACATTGAGATGATTCTTAAAAATATTTGTTGATAAAGCGCATCATCTTTTTCTGCAACCGGTTTTTCAACTCCTTCAGAATAATCATAGAAACCTTTCCCGGTTTTTCTGCCGTGAAGTTTAGCTTCCGACATTCTTTGTTGGAAAAGGGATGGTTTGTATTTTGGGTCGTAAAAATATTCGTTATAAACTGTTTTTGTAACTGAGAAATTCACATCAACACCGATGAGATCCATTAATTCAAAAGGTCCCATTTTGAAATTTCCGATTGTTTTCATTGCATCATCAACCTGTTCCACCGTTGCTATATTTTCTTCAACGATTCTTAATCCTTCTCCGTAATAAGGGCGGGCAATTCTATTCACGATAAATCCCGGAATATCTTTGGCTATAACAGGCGTTTTCCCCCAACCTTTCATCAAGGTGTAGATTTTTTCCGCTAAAGATTTTTCTGTAAGTAAAGATGGAATAATCTCAACCAAAGGCATCAAAGGAGCCGGATTAAAAAAGTGAATTCCGATGAAACGTTCCGGTTTCTGTAATTCAGCACCAAGAGACGTTATGGAAATTGAGGATGTATTGGAAGCAATCACACAGCTTTCAGAAACGTATTTTTCTAATTCTGTAAAAACTTTGGTTTTGATTTCTTTGTTTTCGATGATGGCTTCAATTACTAGATCAGAATCTTTTAAATCCTGTAAAGTTTCACCTTTAATGATATTATTTTTGATTTCTGTTGCTTTTTCCTGAGAGATTTTAGCTTTTTCAACTAATTTATTCAGTGTTTTTTCTAAGCCAGAAAGTGCTTTATCTATTTGCGAAGTATTTGCGTCGAATAATACGACTTTGCAACCAGCTGTTGCAGCTACCTGAGCAATTCCTACGCCCATAGTTCCTGCACCAATAATTCCTACGTTCATAATGTAACAGTGTATCAATGTAACAATGTAACAATTTAATTGACTTCCAATAATTTAGTAATTGGCAAACTGCTACATTGGTACATTGTTATATTAATTCTTATTTTCCTTTATAATTAGGTTTTCTTTTCTCTAAAAAGGCACTTACGCCTTCTTTAAAATCTTCTGTTTCTGCCGCTTCCTGCTGCAAATCGCCTTCAAGCTCCAATTGCTCTTTCAAGGTATTGTTGTAAGAAGCAGCAAAAGCTTTTTTAGTTAATTTTAAACCAACCGTCGGCATATTCGATACTTTTTCTAAAATTTCCATTGATTTTGAATTGAATTCTTCTTCAGCGAAAACTTCAGCCACCAAACCGTACGATTTAGATTCTTCAGCAGATAATTTTTTCCCTGTAAACGCTAAATAATTTGCTAATTGTCTTCCCAATAACTTAGGCAAGAAATACGTTCCGCCCGTATCAGGAATTAAACCGATATTGGAAAATGCCTGGGCGAAATATGCTTTATTATTGGCTAAAACGAAGTCACAAATCAACGCCAACATTGCTCCGGCTCCAACTGCAGGACCATTGACCAAAGCGACAACAGGTTTTCTGCAACGTGTAATTTCCATCACCAAAGGATTATAATAATCCGTCACAATTCTTCTTATAATATCGTCATCATGATGTTCGTCTCCCTGTACAAAAGCGTCATCCAGATTCTGACCAGAGCAAAAAGCCCTTCCTCTACCAGAAATCGCAACACATCTTACTGTTGGATCATTACTGCATTCTTTTACAAAATCTTTCAAATCTGCTAACGAAGGCTTGGTTAAAGCATTCATTGTATCAGGCTGATTGAGATAAGCGATTTTTAATTTCCCGTCAAAATGTGATTCAATATCAAGTTGTGTGTACATGGCTTATATTTTTAATTTAAGGTTTTAATAATACTCTAATTTACTATTAATTCAGCTGTTGTTAAAATTAATTATAATGTAAATTATCATATCTGTAAAATCACTTTGAATTAATGACATTTAAAATAATCAAATGGCTCCAGACAGTCTAAACATTGATACGAAGCCTTACATAAAGTAGACCCGAATCTGCTGATCTGTTTTGAATTCATAGAACCGCAACGCGGACATTTTTTCGGTTTCCCGATGTGGTGTTCGTCGGCTCCTTTTTCGGGAGGTGTAATTCCGTACACGCGGAGCTTTTCTCTCGCTTCATCTGTCAGCCAATCTGTAGTCCAAATCGGAAACATTTTGGTGACTACTTTAGCATCCCAACCGTTTTCTTTCATCAATTTGATGATATCTTCCTCGATGGTAAACATGGCGGGACAGGCAGAATAAGTCGGCGTAATCGTTACTTCACAAGAATTCTCGCTCGTAATTTTAGCTTCTCTTACAATGCCTAATTCCACGATATTGATTACCGGAATTTCCGGATCGGGAACTAGTTCTAATATTTCTAAAGGATTTTTCAATCTCTTACTATTTTTTTCCTAAACAACATTGAAAGAACAATTAAAACAATATCAATAATAATTAATATTTTTCCTTGTTCTATATCTTGGCATAAATTTCTTCCTGAAATTTGTGAAACACAATCTCCCGGATTATTTGTTTCATATTGTAGACTGACTTTTGAATTAAAAATTCCGAAACAAAAGATCATAAACAAAATAATTAATCCTAAATCAGCTTATTAAAATATTTGCTTTTCAAGCTTTAAAAATTTAAACGCAAAGTGCACTAAGTTTTTTTGACTACTAACTGTTTTTAAGTTCGCAAAGGTGTTTCACTTAACAAAGTCAACAAAGAATAAATCAAAATTTACCAAGTACAACCAGGATACGCTCTCTGCATATATTGCAATTCACAAAGCATAAATCCAAAGTATTCTGTGTGATATCCTGTTCTTGATTTTGGCTGCATGAAAGGATTTGTTGGATATTCTAATTTGAAATCTGCAAAATCTTTCTGCGTAATCGTTAAAAATTCTTCGTAAAGAGAATCTATATTCGGAGCAATATTTAAAGCTACCAAATCATCTTCTCCTTCTGTTTTTGCGAATAAACCTTTTGTGTACTCCCAGATATTCTCAATTGCTTTTTCTAAACGGGATTTGCTTTCTTCCGTTCCCTGAGCGAAAATTTTCATCCAAGAAGCTGTATGAGTATAGTGATATCTTACCTCTTTCAACGATTTCTGAGCAATAGCCGAAAGTTCTTCGTTTGTAGAGTTTGATAATGCTTCGTACATCAATTTCTGATATACGGCGAAAACATACACTTTCAAAATCGTCTGAGCATAATCTTCGTTCGGAAGTTCCGTCCAGTGTGCGTTTAGATATTCGTGTTCGTATCTTAAAAATGCCAAATCATCTTCACTTTTACCGTTTTCGATAACTCTTGAAGCATAAACATAGAAGTTATTTGCCTGTCCAAGTTCATCCAAAGCGATATTTGTTAATGCTATATCTTCCTCTAAATAAGGACCTTCACCGCACCACGCAGACAAACGCTGTCCCATAATGAAACTGTCGTCTGCTAGTTTTAATAAATAATTATATAATGGGTTCATTTTTTTATAGAATTTAGATATTAGAGGTTAGATATTAGACTAAATTCTAGAATCTAACTTCTAACTTCTTTATTACATATTTTTTACATCGTTTGGAATGTCGTAGAACGTCGGGTGACGGTACAGTTTGTCATCAGCCGGATCAAAGAAAGCTTCTTTATCAATTCCTTCTGAAGTCACGATATATTTACTTGGAACAACCCAAACAGAAGTCCCTTCTTTTCTTCTTGTATAAACGTCTCTTGCGTTCTGCAAAGCCATTTCTGCTGTTGGTGCCTGTACTATTCCAACGTGTTTGTGAGATAATCCCGGTTTAGTTTGAATAAACACTTCCCACATATCTAAATTTGCCATAAATAAAATTAAATTTAACAATGTATCAATGTACCAGTTTAACAATAATGAGATTCTTCGCTTTGATCAGAATGACAATTGAATTGCTACATTTTTACACTGGTATATTATTATATTGAAATTTTTTCTTGTTTTTCTGCGAAAGCTGCCGCAGCTTCTTTTACCCAAGAATTTTCTCTTTGAGCTTTTCTCTTGGTTTCGATACGTTTTTTGTTCGTAGGGCCGTTTCCTTTTAAGATTTCCATGAATTCATCCCATGGAAGTTCCCCGAAATCGTAATGCTGTCTTTCCTCATTCCATTTTAAATCTTTATCCGGAATGGTTAATCCTAAAAATTCAGCCTGAGAAACGGTAACGTCGATAAATCGCTGACGAAGACTGTCGTTACTTTCTCTTTTTACTCTGTAATTCATAGAAATTTTAGAGTTTGGTGAACTATCGTCATTTGGACCAAACATCATTAAAGCTGGCCACCAGAAACGGTTTAACGAAGCCTGAGCCATTTCTTTCTGCTGTTTTGTACCACGACACAATGCCATCAAAATCTCGTAACCTTGTCTTTGGTGGAAAGATTCTTCTTTACAGATTTTCACCATCGCTCTTGAATAAGGTCCATAAGAATTCCCCATCAACATCACCTGATTCATAATCGCTGCTCCATCAACCAACCAACCTATGGCGCCGATATCTGCCCAACTCAATGTAGGATAATTGAAAATACTTGAATATTTTGCTTTTCCTTCCAACATATCTTCATACGTTGCATCCCTGTCGGCTCTGATCGTTCCGTTTCCTAATGTTTCAGTTGCAGAATAAAGATATAAACCGTGACCTGCCTCATCCTGAACTTTAGCTAAAAGAGCCATTTTTCTTCTCAATGAAGGTGCCCTGGAAATCCAGTTTGCTTCCGGCAACATTCCGACAATCTCAGAATGCGCGTGCTGTGAAATCTGACGAACCAATAGTTTTCTGTAATCATCAGGCATTACATCTTTTGGTTCTACTTTATTTTCGTCGTGTACGTATTGTACAAATTTTTCTAAATCCATAATTAAAATTTTTTTTAAATTTTAAAATTTAACAATATACCAATCTAACAGTTTACCAATGAGATGCTTCGACAAGCTCAGCACGACAAAATTGATTGTTACATTTTTAAATTGGTAAATTGTTACATTAATTTAATTATACGTCATAATTAAGCATCACCACATTCGTTGTCGGGTGACATTGACAGGTAAGAACGAAGCCTCTGGCTACTTCTTCTTCGGTAAGCGCATAGTTTTTCTCCATGAAAACTTCTCCTTCCAAAACTTCCGCTTTACACGTACAACAAACTCCTCCTTTGCAAGCAAAAGGCACAGGAAGATTGTCTTTCAATGCTTTATCTAAGATACTCTCTTTTTTTGAATTCAAATGGAACGAATATTCATCATCATCGATGATTACCGTTACCATACTTTCGATATTGGCAATGGCTTTGAACTCATCACTCATTTCCTCCGTATTTTCTTCATCAGGAGCGGTAAAATATTCAAACAAAACCTGAATCGCAGGAACTTTTTTATCTTTCTTTAAATAATCTGCAATTCCTTTAATCATTTCCGAAGGTCCGCAAATGAAGAACGTAGATTCTTTAACATCGATATCTGCATATCGTTCAAACAATAAATCTAATTTTTCTGGAGAAATTCTTCCTTCAAAAATTGGATCTGCATGAGTTTCGCGACTTACTAAATAAACTACTTTCAGTCTACCGTTAAAATGTTCAACCAATTTATCGATCTCAGCCTTTTTCATCACATGATTCATGCTTCTGTTGCTGTAGAACAAATAAGCGTTTGAATTCGGCTCCTGATAAAGACTTTCCTTAATATTCGATAAAACAGGAGAAATCCCACTTCCTGCTGCCAGACCAACGTAAGTTTTCACGTTTGTCGGGTGATAAGAAGTATTGAAACCGCCCATCGGAGGCATTACTTCCAGCATTTCATCCATGTGAAGATGTTCGTTGAAATACCCTGAAACTTTTCCGTTTTCTAAAAGCTTAACCAAAACTTCCAATGTATTACTCTTTTCACTCGGAGCATTACAAATTGAGTAAGAACGACGCTCTTCATTACCGTCGATCATCATTTTAAAGTTCAAATACTGACCTTGCTTGAACCTGAATTTATCCTTCAGCTCCTCAGGAATTTCAACGGCTACATTTACTGCATCGCTGGTATCTTTCTGAACTTTTACAGTTTTAAGTTTATAAAATGAATTCATTTATTTTTTAAGTATTCTGTTAATTTTTCCGCCTTCACATTTCGGAAGACTGTCCTGAGCATGAATTTTCACTTTCGTCGTAATTCCTACTCGTTTTTTAATCTCGTTTTCGATGGTTTTACCAAAATTTTCTGCGAAAATAAGATATCCATCTGAATTTATATTTAAATTTTCCGAAGCTACCAGTTCGTCATTAATTTCTACGTCGATATCCAGTGCTACACACATTTGTTCTTTCTCAATGGGTGTCAAATAATAATTCGGAACCACACCTTCCACATGAGAAAAGGCCTCTTCAATCTGACTTGGGTACACATTTACACCTCGTACAATCAACATATCATCAGCTCTGCCAAGAATTGGCTTCATTTTAACCATCGTTCTTTTAGCATTTTCATCATAATAAAGACTGGTAATATCGTTCGTCCAATAACGTAAAAGCGGCATTGCTTTTTTCGTCAAAGTCGTAATCACCAAAACACCTTCTTCTCCGAACGGAACCGGCTCTTTCGTAATCGGATCTAAAATTTCAGGGTAAAAATGGTCTTCCCAAATGTAAGAACCTCCTTTTTCCTCAAAATCCTCCATCGAAACTCCTGGACCAATAATTTCACTCAACCCATAAATATTGGTTGCATGAACGCCTAATCTTTCTTCGATGTGATGTCTTATAATTTCCGTCCAAGGTTCAGAACCTAAAACGGCGTATTTTAAACTGATTTCGTCTGCAGAAATTCCTCTTTTCGCAAATTCATCAGCCAATGTTAAAGCGTAAGATGGCGAACAGCAAAGAACTTCAGGTTTAAAATCGATAATCAAATCCACTTGTCTTGAAGTCATTCCTCCCGAAATTGGGAGAACACTCATTCCTAATTTTTCAGCTCCGTAATGAAGTCCAAGCCCGCCCGTGAAAATTCCGTAACCGTAAGCATTATGCAACTGCATTCCTGGTTTTGCTCCCGCTGCATTCAAAGATCTTGCTACCACTTCGCTGAATAAATCAACATCTTCTTTTGTATATCCTACTACCGTTGGTTTTCCTGTTGTTCCGCTTGAACAGTGAATTCTTTGTAACTCATTCTTCGGAACTGTAAATAATCCGAACGGATAATGGTCTCTTAAATCCTGTTTGTAAGTAATCGGCAGTTTAGAGATATCTTCAATTGTCCTTATTTCCCCAGCTGCTATTCCTAATTCATCAAATTTTCCTTTATAAAAATCCGATTTCTGCTCAAGATAACTCACCAAATTCACCAATCTTTCCGACTGAAGCTGTCTCAATTGGTCAAGTTCTAAATATTCAACATCAAACCTCATTACTAACTAACATTTGTTAGGTGTAAATGTAAAAAGATTTTAGAACATGGCAAAATTTTTATGACTTTTGTCACATTTTGAATGATTCTAAATAATTGAAATTAAAGTTGAATTGTGTTTAAACTGATTTTATGAGGATTTTGTCATTCAGAATGAAACAAAATGTAGTGAGAAATCTCTAATAATAAGTTAAGATTCTTTCTTTTATAAAAACGACAAGGACGTTATTGTTTATGATTTCCGAGAAGCCCAAAAAGTATTTTATCTCTTATCTCATCAGTAATTTCGGTAGTTGATTCAATATTTCTTTTGAACCAAAAATAGGAATTATTTAAAGTATGAAGAATAAATCTTGTTGTAAAAGTAGATGATCTTAATTCCCAATTTTCAGCTTTATAAATTTCAGAAATTAATTTTTCAACTTCCTGTTGATAATTTTTTCTTAATTCCACAAATTCGGGAAGTCTTTCTTCCAAATGTTTCCATTCATTAGAATAAATATGCGTAACATCACGGTTTCTGAGAACAATTGATAAATGCTTATCGATGAATAAATTTAGTTTCTCTTTTGGAGGAATATTGGTATTTTTTACTTTCTGAAGCTCATCAAAAAACTCTTGGGCAATTCCGAAACAGATCCATTCCAAAATTTCTTCTTTTGAACGGATGTGTGCATACAAAGAAGCCGCTTTAATGTTGAGTTTTGTCGCCAAGTCTCTCACAGAGCTGCCCATATACCCTTTCTCCTTGAAAAGTTCTACAGCAACGTCTAATATTTTTCTTTGTTTTTCTTTAAGTTCCATCTGGTAAAACGCAAAAGTAATTATTTTGATTTTAATATCTCGATTTTGAGAGAATGATTTTTATCTAGAATAAATGCTTGGAATTAACATGACTGTAATTCCGATATTTTGAACTCCTTCCGCTAGAATCGGAAATTTTGTCTTTTCTAAACAACTTCAAAATATACAATTCGGAAATTTTGTCTGTTATCTTTAAAAATTCAACAATTGAACAGTTTTTGCGATATACCCATCAGAATTAAATGATTAAATACGATTGAGGACATCAGAAATTAGAAAATCTGATTGATAAACTAACAATGATTCGACTCTTATGGTCTGAAATCTGATGTCTAAAATCTACAAATTGAAAACTAAAATTTAGAATCAAAAATATACAAAATATGAACTTAAACCAATATACTGTAAAATCGCAGGAAGCCATCCAGGCTGCACAACAAGTGGCGATGGAATTTGGCAATCAGCAAATAGAACCTCAACATTTACTGGAAGGAATTTTTCAGGTAGATGAAAATATATCGCCTTTCTTATTAAAAAAATCTGAAGCAGATGCCAATTTGGTAAGAGAGCGAAATCGTGAAAATTTAGAAAAACTTCCCAAAGTACAGGGAGGAAATATTTACCTTTCACAATCGGCAAATAAAGTTTTGCTGGACGCACCCAATATTGCAAAAAAAATGGGTGACGAATTTGTAACCATCGAACATTTATGGTTATCACTTTTGGAAACAAGTTCTGAAGTTTCAAAAATATTGAAAGACATGGGAGTCACCAAAAGTCTTTTGGAAGGCGGAATTAGAGAATTAAGAAAAGGAAGTACGGCAACTTCTGCAAGTTCAGAAGATACATACCAATCCTTAAAAAAATACGCTAAAAATTTCAATGAGCTCGCTGCGGAAGGAAAATTAGATCCTGTAATTGGGCGTGATGAAGAAATCAGAAGAGTTTTACAGATTCTTTCAAGAAGAACTAAAAATAACCCGATTTTAATTGGTGAACCGGGTGTTGGTAAAACTGCCATCGCTGAAGGAATTGCACACCGAATTATTTCCGGAGATATTCCTGAAAATCTGATGGATAAAACGTTATATTCATTGGATATGGGCGCCTTGATCGCCGGTGCAAAATTTAAAGGTGAGTTTGAAGAACGCTTGAAATCTGTTGTGAATGAAGTCACAAAATCAGACGGACAAATCATTTTGTTTATCGACGAAATCCATACATTGGTGGGAGCCGGAGGTGGTGAAGGAGCAATGGACGCAGCGAATATTCTGAAACCTGCTTTGGCAAGAGGAGAATTAAGAGCGATCGGTGCAACGACTTTAAATGAGTATCAAAAATATTTCGAAAAAGATAAAGCGTTGGAAAGACGTTTCCAGAAGGTGATGGTGGAAGAACCGGATACCGAATCTGCAATCTCGATCCTTCGTGGAATTAAGGATAAATACGAAGCCCATCACAAAGTTAGAATTAAAGATGAGGCAATTATCGCTGCGGTAGAAATGTCTCAACGATATATTTCAGACCGATTTTTACCGGATAAAGCGATTGACTTGATCGATGAAGCGTCTGCTAAACTGAGAATGGAAATCAATTCGAAACCGGAAGAACTGGATGTTTTAGACAGAAAGTTAATGCAGATGGAAATTGAATTGGCAGCCATTTCAAGAGAAGGCAATCAGACAAAAATTGACCATCTAAAAGAAGATATTTCGAAAATTTCTGAGGAAAGAAATGAAATCAACGCAAAATGGCTTAAAGAAAAACAAAAATCTGAGGATTTAACTTCCATTAAAAAAGATATTGAATCTCTTAAATTAGAAGCAGAAAGAGCTTCAAGAGCCGGAGATTATGCAAAAGTTGCTGAAATTCAGTACGGAAAAATAAAAGAAAAAGAAGATGCTTTGCAGAAACTGGAACTGGAGATGCAAAACCATCAGAATGAACTAATTAAAGAGGAAGTAACTGCCGATAATATTTCTGAAGTAATCGGAAAATGGACAGGAATTCCTGTTACAAAATTGCTTCAATCTGAAAGAGAAAAATTATTACATCTTGAAACCGAACTCCATCATAGAGTTGTCGGTCAGGACGAAGCAATTCAAGCGGTTGCAGATGCAATCAGAAGAAACAGAGCCGGATTAAGTGATGAGAAAAAGCCAATTGGGTCTTTCTTATTCTTAGGAACAACCGGTGTGGGAAAAACCGAGCTGGCAAAGGCTTTGGCTGAGTTTTTATTCGATGATGAAAACAATATGACGAGAATTGATATGAGTGAATATCAAGAACGTCATTCCGTTTCGAGATTGGTGGGTGCGCCTCCGGGATATGTGGGTTATGATGAAGGTGGGCAATTAACAGAAGCAGTGAGAAGAAGACCTTATTCAGTCGTGCTTTTGGATGAAATTGAAAAAGCGCATCCTGATGTTTTCAACACATTGTTACAGGTTTTGGATGATGGAAGATTGACGGATAATAAAGGCAGAGTGGTAAATTTCAAAAACTCGATTATCATTATGACTTCGAATTTAGGTTCACATATCATTCAGGAGAATTTTGAAAATATTACAGAACAGAATCAGGATGAAATTGTTGATAAAACTAAAATTGAAGTTTTTGATTTGCTGAAACAAACTTTACGTCCGGAATTCCTGAACAGAATTGATGAAACGGTATTGTTCCAGCCATTGAGAAAAAAAGAGATTGGAAAAATCGTTCAATATCAGTTGAGAGGCTATAACGATCTGTTAGCAAAACGAAATATTGTGATGACGAGCACTCAGGATGCTTTGGATTATCTGATGAATAAAGGATATGATCCTGCTTTCGGGGCAAGACCGTTGAAGAGAGTTATTCAACAGGAAGTTCTCAATAAATTATCAAAAGAGATTTTGGCAGGAACCGTAAATGACGGCGACAGAATCACTTTAGATTATTTCGAGGAAACAGGTTTGGTGTTCAGACCAGCAGAAAAATAAGTAGTTTTTTTTCATATATATTATTTTTGAAAAATTTCCGCAGACAAAAAAAATCTGCGGAAATTTTATTTGTAACACATCAGCTGTAAAATAAGCAAATTCTATTGTCGCCGATCTTACAATCAGGAATATCTCTACTATTTTATACTCACTAATTCTACATCAAAAATGATGGTAGCGCCTGCAGGAATGTCAGCTCCAGCTCCCTGGTCTCCATAAGCCAAATCTGAAGGAATGTAAAATCTGTATTTAGATCCTTTGCTCATGAGCTGAATTCCTTCTGTCCATCCTCTGATTACCGCGCCCAGATTAATATCCATTGGTGCGCCTCCATTTTTGTCAGTAGAGTCGAAAACGGTTCCATCCAGAAGCTTTCCAGTATATTTTACCTGTACAACGTCTGATGCTGTTGGTTTTGTTTTACCATCACCTTCCTGCAACACTTCGTATTGTAAACCTGAAGCTGTGGTTTTTACTTTTGGGTTATTTTTATTTTTCGCAAGAAACTCCAGACCTTTTTTCTTATTTTCATCTGCTTGTCCTCCCGCTATAGCTTGTTTTTTTTCATGTTGCTTCTGCATAAACTCCTGCATAAAAGCATCCATATCTTCTGCCGGCATCAATTTTTCTGTTCCATCCATCTCTTCTTTAATAGCCTGAGCCAAAAGTTTTTCATCTACTTTAAAACCTTCTCGTTTCATATTTTGGGCAATGCTTAAACCTATATAATAAGAAGCTTTTTGTTCATCTGTATATTTGCTGTCATCTTGTTTGCCACTTTTATCAGCACAAGAAATACTGAATATTGCTATGCAAAATAATGCGATAGTCTGTCTTTTCATTGGATAATTTTATAATTTGTAAATAATCGATGCAAATCTATCATTTATTACAGAATTTTCCCTGTCACAAAGAAGTTTTCTAATATAAAAATTATCATGTTGCATTTAATCAATAAAAACAACAGACCGTTTTAATTTTTTTTCACTGAAATATTATGATTTGAAATTCTTGGAAGAAACAAGTAAGGTTTTAAAGCCTACTGAGCAATAAGTAGCTTTTTCATATATATATTATTTTGTAAGTAGGTGCTGTAGTTTTCTGCAACACTTATTTTTTTACCAAACCTATCCAAATTCTTTATAATTTTAATTAACATATTTATTCCGTAAAAACCCCATAAATAAACAGGAAAAAACCGTGTAATAACAACATATTTTTTACCGAAATTTGCAGAACCAACTAACCTTTACTTATAAAACTAACTTTATGGAAACAAAACTAACTTTAGATGGTAAAACATTGGAATTAACTTCAAGTCCAAACACCATGACCTATGAATTTATTCAGACTTTGATAGACAATTACAGAAAAAATCAAATGATTTCTATTAATAAAGACTTAGGAATTCAGGATGCACATTCTATTCATTTCGATTTATCAACACTGAAAAAGTTTATTTCTGATATCGAAAATGAAACGCAGAAAACAAATCCTAACATTTCAGAAAAGGATTTAGGAATAAGATTTTATTACGCTGCTTATCCAAAAGCTGATGAATGGAATATGATGCAAAATACCCCAATCGGAGTAGAATATGCAGAAAGACATACTTTGGTAATGGTTCCTACAATGAAAATGGCAGATGAAAATGGTGAAATTTTGAGTTATGATTTTAATCTTTCAAATGCAAGCGGCAAGGGAGAATTTATGGCAATGGCAGCAAAAAAAGAAACGAATACAGGAGATTGTCTTGCTCAAAATCATGGATCTCTTTCTCCGCCAAGCAATCCCAAAGTAGAATCATTTTAAGAAAATAATAAAAGTAAAAACACAATGAGTGAATTTCAGAAAGTTTTGCAGGAGTCTATGATATGGGCTGAAGGACTTACTGCTGTTATTTCCCTGATATATCTATATCGGGTGAAGGATCAGTATTGGAAGTATTTCTCTTATTATTTAGTTCTTATCTTTCTGTGTGAAATATTTGGGAAATGGGGACATCATCTGTTTGAATACGATAAGCCTGCATTTTTTAATTATTTTGTAATTCCTTTAGAATTTATATTTTTATATTGGCTGTATGCCGCAAAATCTTTTGGAAGATTAAATTTATTTTATATTATCTCTGCATTATATATACTTTCCTTTATTCCCAATGAATACTTTTTCAAAATGAAAAAGATCATCTTTTCGTTTAACTATACGTTTGGATGTCTTATGTTAATGATTTTGGTTGTAATGGAATATTATAAACAGATTAATTCATCTGAAATTCTAAATTTTAGCAAAAACAAGATGTTTTATATTAATCTTGGGGTAACGCTTTTTTATATCGGAACTTTACCTTTTTGGACATTTTTCAGTCTTTTAAATGAATACAAAGAGCTCTTTAATATATATTTTAATTACTTCCTGATTTCAGGAATCATTATGTATCTATTATTTTCAACTTCAATCATATGGGGAAAACAGAGCTCATAATAACATTGATTCTATTCAACATATTCTTTGTGTTGTTTGTAGTTGCCGTTATGGTTTATATCCGAAAATATAAACAGCGTAAGAAAGAATATTTAAATGAAATTGAAGTAAAAAACGAAATTCATAAACGTGAGCTTCTCGCCACCCAATTGGAAATTCAACAGGCAACCATGCAGCAGATCGGGCGCGAACTTCATGATAATATCGGACAAAAACTAACCCTGGTAAGCCTTTATACCCAGCAGCTTTTATATGAAAATAAAGTTCCGGAAGTAAGTGAAAGAATAGATCAGGTTTCCCAAATCATCGATCAGTCTCTTCAGGATTTGAGGAGCCTTTCAAAAACACTTACCGATGATAATATTAATCAAAAGGAAATCGTAACTTTAATCCAGGAAGAAGTAGACAATACGAATACCTTTAAAAAGTGTAAAGTTCATTTTGAACATAATTTTAATCAGCTTGATCTGGGATTTGCCCATAAAAATGTTTTACTAAGAATTACTCAGGAATTTATCCAGAACAGTATAAAACACGCAAACTGTAAGAATATTTTCATCAATCTGAACACTTCCGAAGAATTACTTTGGGAACTTACCATAAAAGATGACGGTATCGGATTCGACAAAACCAACATCAAATCAAACGGAATCGGTCTCACCAATATGAAAAACAGAGCCGAAATTATCGGGGCAGATTTCAGCCTCGAAAGTCAGAAAAATTTGGGAACTATACTCAATATTATTTTAAAAAGACAGCCATGAAAAAAACGATCGTGATCGTAGATGATCACGTACTTATCGCAAAAGCTTTAGAAGGAATTATCGATAATTTTTATGATTTTGAAGTCATTTACGTTGCCGAAAACGGCAGAGATTTGATTCAGAAATTTGAGAACAACAGTAAAATTCCGGATATTATCTTAATGGATATCAGTATGCCGATTATGGACGGCTTTGAAACCGTACTTTGGCTTAAAGAAAACCATCCTGAAATTAAAGTAATGGCACTAAGCATGCAGGGTGATGACAAAAGTGTCATTAAAATGATTAAAAACGGAGCAAAAGGTTACTTACTAAAAAACACCAACCCAAAAGAGTTGGAAAACGCTTTGACAAAAATGAATTCTGAAGGTTTTTTCTACCCCGAATGGGCTTCAAAAATCATCTTCTCCAATATGAATAATGAAGAATCGAAAAGCGTAAAAATTTCTGACCGCGAAAAAGAATTCCTTACCTACACCGTCACGGAATTGAGCTACAAAGAAATCGCCGACAAGATGTGCTGCAGCCCAAGAACGGTAGAAAGCTACAGAGATCAGCTTTGCGACAAATTAGACCTTAAAACCCGTGTTGGTCTTGCCGTTTTTGCCATTAAAAATGGTTTTGCCGAATCTTAAATTTAAAAACATTCATATCATAACTAAACGGAGTTCCTCTTTCAGATATTGAAAGGGGAATTTTTCATTCAATTCAGATCAAAAAAAACTTTCGTCAATTCGATTATTTTTCGAAGAAAAGAAAGAAAAATGTATCGAAAACCGGTAATACAAAAGTCCTCGATACGATTTTATTCAAAATCTACTCGAACTGACGATCTCGGTTTATCTCACGTCAGATTAATTCAAGAAATTCAAAAAGTAAGTGGATAATCCAGTTAAGTCGTTTCTACATAGATCCTCAGATATTTTCCCAGCAAAAAGCCTTCTAAAAAGAAGGCTTTTATTTATAAATTTTTCGAATTATCCTGTGGTGTGTAATCCATAAACAGACCACCATCTAAGGTGACGGATTTTACTTTTTTCTTGAGAGGAATCGTAAGTACGGCTTGTTGCTGATCTTTTTCCCACAGCGCGGGAGAAAAATGAAGCTTTTCCAAAGTTCCGTCTTCATACGTTAAAACAGTATCAAAAGGGATAGCAAAACCTCCGACATTGGTAATATTTACCGACAGAAGATCATTCATCTGACCTGCACCGGCAATTTTCAGATCGATATAATTGTTGGTATAAAACCAATTGTTAAAGAACCAATTCAGATTTTTTCCTGATCTTGTATTCATCGAGTAAAAATAATCCCAAGGAATCGGGTGTTTTCCGTTCCAGTTATCCATGTAATGATGTAGTGCTTTTTTGAACAGATCATCTCCCAATAAATCTTTCAACGCTAAATAAGATAAAGAGGCTTTCACATAAGAATTGTTTCCGTATCCTGCTCCGCTTACCTGCGTACTCATCGTGATAATTGGCTGATCTTGTTCGGCAGAAGGATCATTAATCCACCTTTTTACTCTGAAATTCTGATAAAATTCTTTGGCCTTTGCTTCACCGTTTTCATCAATTCCGATTAAATATTCCAAAGTTGTTGCCCAGCCTTCATCCATAAAAGCGTAACGGGTTTCGTTGATTCCCATATAGAAAGGGAAATAGGTATGTGCAATCTCATGGTCTGCCGTTAATCTTGCATCCTGAAAATCATCGGGGATACTTGTATCATTAATCATCATCGGATATTCCATATCGGCATATCCCTGAATCGCCGTCATTACATTATAAGGATATTCTACACCGGGCCAATTTTTTGAAAACCAGTTCAGATTATACTGCATCCATTCCACATAATGTTCAAAATCTTTTGCTCCAGGTTTGTACCCCGCCTGTACGCTTGCTCTTTTTGTCTTTAGCTGAACACTTGCTCCATCCCAAACGTAATGATTGCTTAATGCAAAACAGAAATCTGTGATATGAGTTGCCTTAAATTTCCAGGTATTCCATTTGTTCTGCTTTGTTACTTTTCCGGACTTCATTTCGTGCTCGGTAGCAATATGAATAAGTTTATCGCTTTTTAAAGAAGACTTGTATCTTTTTAAATATTCAGGTTGAAGAACCGCATCAGGATTCAGGAAATCTCCAGTCGACCATACCATAAAGTTCTTCGGTGCCGTGATAGCAAAACTGTAATCATTAAAATCGTTATAGAATTCCTGTCTGTCGGAATGTGGCAACATATCCCAACCGTTATAATCATCATAAACAGAAACTCTCGGGAAAGAATACGCTACATAAAATGTTTCAGGATCAATCTGCCCTTCTCTTCCGCTTTGTACGGATAGAGGATACTCCCACTCGATCTTAATTTCTGTTTTTGATTTAGATTTTAAAGATGAATTTAGCTTTACCTTTTCCACCGTTCCCCAATTTTCGCTGTCTACAGTATATTTTTCACCATTTACAATAAATGATTTAATATGTAAACCCGACGACAAAAAATCTTTGGAAACCGTTCCCGATCTTGGAGACTGTGGTTTATGTAAATTATTAACGAATCTTATTGCTAATTCATTGAGCTCATTTGGGCTGTTGTTGGTGTAAACAATTGTTTCTTTTCCGGAAACTGTTTTTGAATTGGCATCCACTTTTACCTCAACATTATAAATCCCTTTATTCTGCCAATAATTTTTCCCCGGAGCACCCGACAAATCACGGGTTCCGTTTGCGTATGCTTTTTTAATATTTCTAGGCATATACAGCTCTTGCGCAGCTATTTGCCATGAAGTTAAAAGCATTATCCCCCAAATCAATTTTTTCATTAAAATCTTTTTTTAATAAGTATTTAAGACGATATAAAAGTAGCAAAAAAACGACAAGAAAATGAGTATCGTTTTCTAATTTTAGTACCACAAAACGATCACTGCAATTGACATTCTGATAAAGCAAGAATCTATTGTAAACTCTTAAAACTGTAAATCTACCAACACCGGAAAATGGTCTGACGGATACAACAGATTTTCCCGTCTGTCATTGATGTGTCTGTGAGATTTAATCTTAAATCCTTTTACAAAAATATAATCGATTCTGTCTTTCGGAATTTCATTCACATTAAAAGCTGTGAAAGTTCCTTTCGGACCGTAATGTTTCGTTTCTGAATGATAAAAAGTATCCTGAAGGTTTTGTGACATAATTTTAATCGGTTCTGAATCTTCCGTTAAATTAAAATCTCCGCTCACGGTTACAGGCAAATTTCTCGGATTTATTTCTTTTATTTTCTTTAAAATTAATTCAGAAGATTTCACTCTCGCCACATTTCCGATATGATCGAAATGAAGATTCAGCGCCATGAATTCTTTCTTTGATTTCTTGTCCTTGAAAACAGCGTAGGTACAAATTCTGTTCAAAGCAGCGTCCCAACCTTTAGACGGTTTTCCCGGCGTTTCGGAAAGCCAAAATGTTCCTGAATTTACAATCTGAAGTCTATTGGTATCATAAAAAATTGCTGAAAATTCGCCTTTTTCTTTTCCGTCATCTCTTCCAACGCCTACATAATCGTAATTTTTCAATCCATTTTTAAGATCCTTCATCTGATCCGGAAGTGCTTCCTGAACCCCGAAATAATCTGGATGATAATATGTCAGTAAATCTGCAACGTCCTGTTTTCTGTTGGTCCATGAATTTTCTTTATCGGATTCTACATTCAGCCTGATATTGAAACTCATTACCTTAAGATCCTGTGAAAAAGTCAGTCCAAAAAGCATCAGAAATAGTATTGAAAATCTAAAATTCATTATTGTTGATTTAAAAAGTAAACAAAAATAAAACTTCTGTATGACAGAAAAACTATTAATACGAAGTTTCTTATTAAATTAAGTTCATAAAAAACTCCGGAAAAATTCCGGAGCCTGATATTGGTCTTATGGTTTAAAATAATTATTCTTTGTTGAATTTAAATTCTCTTGAACCCTGTTTGAAAGTCATTGTTTTCTTATCCTGACTGAACGTCATTGAAATTTCTGCCTGCTCAAACGTAAATGTATTATTTCCTGTATAATCGAGGGGAAATTCCGGCTGACCAGTTGCCTGACCGAAAAGCTGATTATTTTTTTCAGTAAACTTAATTTTCAACGGCAGATCTTTGCTTTCATACGTTCCCGTGAAATCCTTCGTATTAATTTTCTCTACAGGTTTTGCGTCAGCAGAAGTCCAGCTATTATTTTTGCTGTTAATATCCGGAATCTGAGAATTTGGATCTATTTTTACGAAATCAATTTCTTTGGCTGAATCCACTTTAAATGTCCACTCCGTATTTCTCTTCCAGATTTCGATCGGTAATTTCACGATCTTTTCTGTTCCATCTTTGAATTTAACCTGAACCGTTGTCGGCATAGGTAATTGTCCGAGATTTTCAATAGTGATCTTTGCTCCGTTCTTGAAATCTCCGTTTACATATTTCACATTTTTTACACCTTGGTCTATTTTCCATTTATTGATGAACCAACCTCTCCAGAACCAGTTCAGCTCTTCTCCCGAAACATTTTCCATCGTGTGGAAGAAATCCCAAGTGGTAGGATGTTTGAAAGCCCAACGATCGATATATGTTCTGAAAGCTTTATCAAATTTTTCAGGTCCCAGAATAGATTCTCTTAAAATGCCAAGTCCCATTCCCGGTTTGTAGTAAGCCAAAATTCCGATGCTGTTTTCCTTCATATTGTCCGGACCTACCATAATCGGCTCATAATTATCACTCATCAGGAAAGACCCCATCTGAGCAATATTTTTCTTTTCGTAATATTCTCCTTTGTTGAAAGCTTCAGTTGAAAGTTCATTGATAAATGTGTTAAAACCTTCGTCCATCCAAGCGAATAATCTTTCGTTGGAGCCTACGATCATCGGAAACCAGTTGTGCCCAAATTCGTGGTCGGTAACTCCCCAAAGTGATTCGCCTTTAGAATCCATATGACAGAAAACGATTCCCGGATATTCCATTCCGCCTTCGTTTCCGGCAACATTGGTGGCTGCAGGATATGTATATTCGTACCATTTTGCAGAATAATGTTCGATCGCTGCTTTTGTATATTCTGTTGATCTCCCCCAAGCCTTTTCTCCCGCACTCTCTACAGGATATGCTGAAATCGCCAATGATTTTTTACCACTTGGAAGATTAATTTTTGCGGCATCTAAAACAAAAGCCGAAGAAGAAGCCCACGCAAAATCTCTTGCTTTTTCTATTTTAAATTTCCATGTTTTGGTTCCTGTTGCCTGATTTTTTCCAACTTCAGCTTCAGAATGGATGGTTACTGTTTTATCGCTGTTCTTTGCCTGTTCCCATCTGTTGTTTTCTTCTTTAGAATACACTTCTTTTGCGTTTAGTAATTCTCCTGAAGCAACAACGTAATGATTTGCGGGAACAGTAATGTTTGCCGTGATATTTCCGTATTCCAGATAGAATTCTGATGCCCCTAGATAAGGCAATGTGTTCCATCCCATAACATCGTCATAGACGCACATTCTTGGATACCACTGAGCAATCGTAAAGATTTTCCCATTTTTGGTATCCTGAATTCCCATTCTGTCGGAACCGTATTTCGGAGAGAGAAAAGAATATTCAATTTTAATTTTGGCAACACCACCCTGAGCTTTTAATTCAGAAGGAAGATCGATCTGCATTCTCGTATCAGTAATGGTATATTTTACATCTTTACCATCGTATTTTACCGATTTTATCTTGTAACCACCTTCAAAAGTTTCACCATGAGCTCCGTTTCTGCTTCCTGATTCCGGCACCACCGCATTTCCTCTTGAATCTTTTTCAAATAAATTCTGATCTAATTGTAACCACAAAAAACCTAATTTATCGGTACTGTTATTAGTATACGTAATTTCTGCCGTTCCTGTAATTTCATTTTTAGCTTCATTCAGACTTACATTTAGGTTATAATCTGCAGAATTCTGCCAATAAGCATATCCGGGCTGCCCGCTTGCAGATCTCGTCGGTGTTCCGGTCTGTGTATAAAAAAATGGCTTAAAAGCCTCTACGTAATCATATTTTGGAGCTTCCTGAGCGTGTGCAGATTGTGAAAACAGCATTACAGCTAAAGCAGAAACAAGGATTGGAAATTTACGATTCATTGAATTATTTTTTGTTTGGTTTATTAGTAAAACAAACTACCGGAATTGTTACATTCCGGTAGTTTTAAATTTGAAATAAGATTAATTGGATTTCTTGGCTTTAATCATTGCTTCCAGTGCATCCCACATTTCCTGCGGAATATCTTCAAGCATATTGAATTCTCCTGCGCCCTGCAACCATTCTCCACCATCGATGGTTACGACTTCACCATTTACAAAAGATGAAAAATCAGATACCAGATAAGCGGCAAGATTCGCCAGTTCCTGATGTTCTCCTACTCTTTTAAGCGGATTTTTTTTAGCTAAATCGAACTGATCTTTCATATCTCCCGGAAGCAGTCTATCCCACGCTCCTTTTGTTGGAAACGGTCCCGGTGCAATTGCATTAAACCTGATATTATACTTCCCCCACTCTACAGCCAAGGATCTTGTCATTGCCAATACTCCTGCTTTTGCGCAGGCTGACGGAACGACATACGCAGAACCCGTCCATGCATACGTTGTGACGATATTTAAAACTGTTCCCGAATTTTTTGAATCAATCCAGTGTTTTCCGACGGAAAGTGTACAGTTTTTTGTTCCTTTCAATACGATATCTAAAATAGAATCGAATGCAGAATGCGTCAATCTTTCTGTTGGTGAAATGAAATTTCCTGCAGCATTATTTAATAGAATATCAATTTTACCGAATTCTTTTAAGGTGGCTTCTTTCATAGCTTCTACCTCATCCCAATTTCTTACATCGCACGCTACACACAGAACTTTTCCGCCGGTTTCTTCTTCTAATTCTTTTGCTGTTACTTGTAATTTTTCCAGATTTCTGGAAGTAATGACAACTTTTGCGCCCAGCTGAAGAAAATATTTGGTCATTGCTTTTCCAAGACCGCTTCCACCACCTGTAACAATGGCAACTTTATCTTTTAATGCGTCTTCACGCAACATTGGTTGTGTATAAAGATTCATACGTTTTATTTTTTCTTAAAAATAACAAATATCGGCGTGCCAAGTTGTAAAATAGATCAAGAAATAATGCTACAAATAGTTATTTCGTCTTTACATCAAAAAAGTGATTGAAAAAAGAAAATTTCATGTTATAAAAGTTCTTCTTTTTATTAAAAAATCAACCGTCGCAAATTCTTAGCCCCGATAGAAACGGCATCCTTTTTTTGTTGTGGCTGGAGCGAAGCGGAAGCCATAACAAAAAAGATAAAGTGGAGAGCGGGAAAAAGCTCCTATAAAACAAAAGCAGTCTGAAAATAAATTATCAGACCGCTTTTATATTGAACAAGATTAAATCTAATTATGAAGCTACAACAGTTCCTTTGAAAGAAAGTGTTTTAGGCGTTTTGCTGTCACTTGTAGTAACATTTACCGTTTTCATAAATGCACCGGAAGCTGCTGCATTATAGCTTGCTTCAACAAATCCTGTTTTACCTGGAAGAATTGGAGTTTTCGTATAATCTGCTGTCGTACAACCACATGATGGTGCTACATTTTCGATAATAATTGGTTTTTTCGTAATATTCGTAAACTCAAATCTGATTACTTTCGGTTTTCCCTGAGGAATATTTCCTACGTCGATAGATTCTGATTTCCATTTGATTGCATCAGCAAGTACTCTTACAATAGGCGTATTTTCAGTGGGAAGTACATTTGCATAAAAAGGAGAACATGCTAAAACTGCTAAAAGCAACGTAATTTTTAAATTTTTCATATATATAAATTAATAGTTAATAAATCTCAACGATATTGTTTGTTATATTTTGATACCACAAATGTAAAGCTATCTTTGAAATTATTTGTTAATTGCTATCAAACATTTGTTAATGAGTTGTTAATGATAAAAGAATAATAGATATTTTTAGATAATATTGCTTCTGAAAATGGAAATAAAGAAACTCAATATTATTATAACACTTGGGCTGATTGCGATTGTAGGGATTTTAATTGCCCAGCTTTTGTGGACTCGGCAAGCGTATAATCTTGAGGATCAAAAATTTAATCAAAAGGTAAATATTGCCCTACTGGAAGTGGTGGAAAAACTATCAGGAGGAAAAAATTCTCTCACTGAAAATCCCGTAGAGAATATTTCTAATGATTATTATGTGGTGAATATTAACAATGAATTCCACCCTACTGTTCTAGAACATTATCTAAAAACAGAATTCACACGTTTTCAGATAAATACAGATTACGTTTACGCATTATACAATTGCCACAGCGATAAGATGATCTATGGAAAATATGTTCAAAAAGATCAAAAAGGAACCAAAGATGAGGTGATAAAGTTTCCAAAGCATAAAAATCTGGTATATTATTTTTCCATCCGTTTTCCTGACAAAACCACTTATCTTATTAGCTCTTTGAGATTCTGGTATTTGTTAACGTTTGCACTGATTATCATCCTTTTAGTGTACGTTTATTCGATTTATACCATTATTCAGCAGAAAAAATTCTCGGAGCTGCAACGGGACTTCATTAATAATATGACGCATGAGTTTAAAACTCCGCTTTCGTCCATCCTTTTAGCTTCAGAATCGCTTAATAAACAAGATCTTGTAAAAGAAAATCCTAAGTTTCAGACCTATACTTCAATTATCATTAATCAAAGTCATAAACTGAATAATCATATTGAAAAAATATTGAATATTGCTAAAAATGATGCTTCAGGATTATTATTAAAACCTCAAAAAATAGTTTTACTTCCTCTTATTCAGGAAATTGCAGAAAGCATAAAACAAAAAAATGAAAATCTTTCCATTCAAATAGAAATAGAAAATAAAACTTCAATTATTGCAGACGAATTTCATTTTACCAATATTATTTACAATATTTTAGATAATTCCATTAAATACTGTGAAATCCATCCTGAGATTATTATTTCATCAAATAAAGATTCAAAAGGCTTATATTTAAGGTTTAAAGACAACGGAATGGGTATTCCCGCTAAGAATATTCCTCATATTTTTGATAAATTTTACAGAGTGAGCGCTAATAAAAGTGACGAAATCAACGGTTTTGGATTAGGACTTTTTTATGTAAAAAAAATAGTTCAGCAGCATAACTGGAAAATTTCAGTCGAAAACAATTCAGATAAAGGAATTACCATCACTTTGTTTTTTCCGTTTTAAATTAATAATAGTAAATGATGGAAAAATCCAAAATTTTATATGCCGAAGATGATCAAACCATCGCTTTTCTGATTCAGGACAGCTTGGAAAATTATTATGAAATCAATCATTATTCGGACGGAAAATCTGCATTGAATGCCTTCAATATGGAAAGTTTTGATATTTGCCTGTTGGACATTATGATGCCTGAATTGAACGGTTTTGAATTAGCACAACAAATTCGTGATAAAAATTCTGAAATCCCCATCATTTTCCTTTCTGCAAAAGCGTTGAAAGAAGACAGAATTAAAGGGTTAAAAATTGGCGCAGATGATTATCTGGTAAAGCCTTTCAGCATTGAAGAACTCATTTTAAAAATTGAAGTTTTCCTGAAACGCTCAAAAAAAACAGACAATTCTCAAACACAATATAAGGTAGGAAAATATAATTTTGATCCTAAAAATTATACCTTAACAGATAATCAAAATACAACAACTCTTACTCAAAGAGAATCTGAATTGCTTCTCTATTTCATCCGCAATAAAAATACCGTCTTGAAAAGGCAGGATATTTTGAAGGTAGTTTGGGGTGACGATGATTATTTTATGGGACGAAGTCTCGATGTTTTCATTTCAAGATTACGAAAAGTATTTGCCAATCAGGAAAACATTGTCATTGAAAATCTTCATGGAATTGGCTTCCGGTTTTCTGAAAAAGAATAAGTTTGAAATGAATTTTCCTTAAAGTAAAGCACTCATTAATTATTCTTGAATTTTAAGTATTTTTATCCTTTGAAAAATTATCATTCATGAAAAATTCGGGAACTGCTGTCTTATTATTTCTTCTATTTTTTAGTTTACATCTTAAAGCTCAAAAATTCGAAAAACTCTATCAATATGTCAATCCGTTGATCGGAACGGAAAAAATGGGACATACTTATCCAGGAGCAACCGCACCTTTCGGAGCCATTCAGCTAAGTCCTGAAACTGATACTATCTCTTATGAACTCAACGGAAAATATAATGGTGACGTTTATAAATATTGTGCAGGTTATCGATATGAAGATAAAACGATTGTAGGTTTCAGTTCGACCCATTTCAGCGGAACGGGACATTCCGATTTGGGCGATTTTTTAATCATGCCGACTGTTGGAAAATTACAGTTGAATCCCGGAACGGCAACCAATCCTGAAAGTGGCTACAGAAGCAGATTCTCCCATCAAAACGAAATTGCAGAAGCCGGATATTACAAAGTAAAATTAGACGATCATAACATTTTAGCTGAAATGACAGCAACGACAAGAGTCGGAGTTCACCGATATACTTTTCCAAAGTCAGATCAGGCACATATCATCTTAGATTTGATGGCAGGAATTTATAATTATGAAGGTAAAAATATCTGGACCTACGTTCGTGTAGAAAACGGAAATACTATTACAGGATATCGACAAACCAACGGCTGGGCAAGAACCAGAACTGTTTATTTTGCGATGAAATTTTCGAAGCCATTTAAATCTTACGGTCAGAAAAATTATGATGGAAAAAACGTTTATAATGGATTTTGGAGAAAATTCGATCAGACTAAAAACTTTCCGGAAATCGCAGGAAAAAACCTGAAAATGTATTTTGATTTTGACACGAATGAAAATGAAGCGATTGAAGTTAAACTGGCAATTTCTCCGGTAAGTCAGGCCAACGCATTAGAAAATTTAGAAACAGAAGCCGGAAATTTATCTTTTGACCAGGTTAAACAACAAACTCAGGAAAACTGGAATAAAGAACTCAATAAAATTGTCATTAAAGGTTCAGAAACAGAAAAAACGAATTTTTATACAGCAATGTATCATACTTTTATCAATCCCACAACTTACATGGATGTAAACGGAGAATATAAAGGGTTAGATCAGAACATTCATAAAGCGGATAATTTTACCAATTATACAACGTTTTCACTTTGGGACACCTACCGTGCGCTTCACCCTTTCTTTAATATTATTCAACCTAAAAGAAACGGTGATATGGTGAAATCGATGATGGCTCATTACGATCAGTTTTCAATGAAAATGTTGCCGATCTGGTCGCATTATGCGAATGACAATTGGTGTATGAGCGGCTATCACAGTGTAAGCGTGGTTGCAGATGCAATTATTAAAGGAAATTATCAAGGTGATAAAAAAGCAGCATTACTAGCTTGCGTGGAAACTGCCAACAAAAGAGATTACGAAGGCATCGGACTTTACATTGACAAAGGATATATTCCGGCTGAAAAAAGTGGAACTTCAGTTTCCAATACCTTGGAATATGCTTATGATGATTGGGCAATTGCTCAGTTGGCGAAACATTTGGGCGAAACGGAAATTTACAATCAATTTATCAAACGTTCTGAAAACTGGAAAAATAATTTTGATAAAACCATCGGATTTATGCGTCCCCGTTTGGCGGATGGAAGTTTTAAGAAAGATTTCAATGAGTTGAGTACCCACGGCCAAGGCTTCATTGAAGGAAATTCATGGAATTACAGTTTCTTTGTTCCTCAAAATCCGGATGAATTAATTACGCTGATGGGCGGAAAGAAAAAATTCGCTGCAAAACTGGACGAATTGTTCACCATGCATTTGCCAGACGAGTTTTTCGCAGACACGGAAGATATTACAAGAGAAGGAATTATTGGAGGCTATGTCCATGGAAATGAACCGGCGCATCATGTTGCTTATTTCTACAATTGGGCAGGGCAACCTTGGAAAACTCAGGCTCAGATTAGACGAATTTTAGAAATGCAGTATAAAGCAACTCACGATGGATTGGGCGGAAACGATGATGCAGGGCAAATGAGTGCCTGGTATATTTTAAGTTCGCTTGGCTTTTATCCGGTTGCTCCGGGATCGGAAAATTATATAATTGGAAGTCCGGCAATTGATAACGCTATTTTAAATTTGGAGAACGGAAAAACGTTTGAAATTGAAGCGATCAATCAAGATTCGAAAAACGTATATGTTCAAAAAGTTCTTTTGAATGGAAAAGAAATTGAAAACTTTACGCTGAAACATTCTGAGATTATGAACGGCGGAAAACTGAGTTTTTATATGAGTTCAAAACCTAAAAAATAAGCGTTCAAATTATTATTATAAATCGGCTGCAGTTTGCAGTCGTTTTTGTTTTAATAATTTTAGGCTAAAGCCAATTCCTATTGATGATTATTTTACATTTTAAATTTAAAAATCTTCTTTAATTTTTAGCTTATGTGTTCTGCCCCATTGTGAAAGCGCCATAATAACAGGTTTTAGGGTTCGGCTGTAATCTGTTGAAATATATTCTACAACAATCGGCGTTTGCTCGGTATGTACTACTCTTTTCACGAAACCATTTAATTCCAAATCTTTTAACTCGTTGGAAAGTACCCTTGCTGAAATTCCTTTAATTGTTCTTTGTAATTCATTAAAACGGATATTTCCATTTTCCTGTAATACAATAATGATCTTCAGTTTCCATTTTCCGCCGATGACATAAATGGCATCTTCTACTGAGGAAAGGTTTTCAGAACATCTTTGTGCGGTTATTGGTTCTTCTAAAGCAACTGTATTATCCATAGTTCAAATTTTTCAACTAACTAAAAGGTTACTGCTAACCTTTTGTTTACTACTAACTTTTGATAAGCAAATGTACATAATTTTGTCAAAGAAATTTTAAAATTTAAAACATGAAAAATATCCTTCACATTATTTCAAGCCCAAGAGTTGGAATATCCGACAGCAGAAAATTAGGAAATGCTGTTATTGAAAAAATTCAGGAAAAATATTCAGATGTAGTTATAAAGGAACGTGACCTGACGAAAAATCCGGTTCCGTTTTTGGAGGAAGTGCACATCAATACTTTTTTCTCGCCTGCAGAAAGTCATTCGCCGGAACAGGAAGAAATCAACAAATATTCTCAGGGATTAATTGCAGAATTGCAGGAAGCAGATATTATTGTGGTAGAGTCTCCGATGTACAATTTTTCAGTTCCCGCTACGCTCAGAGCTTATTTTGATTTTACTTCAAGGGCTGGGTACACTTTTAAATATGATGAAAACGGTCCTCAAGGTCTTTTGAATGATAAAAAATTATATATTGCTTTCACTTCTGGCAATATTTATTCAGAAGGTCCGTATCAAAGTAATGATTCTAATGTACCTTACGTCAAAAATATCTTTGGTTTTTATGGCGTTAAAGATGTAAGTGTTTTCCGTGCAGAAGGTCTGGCAATTCCAGGAATTCAGGAAACTTCTATGGAAAAAGCAATTAACAGTATTGTTATCGATTAATTTTTAGATAATAAGTGTCAGAAAACAAAGCCTTTCCAAATTTGAAAAGGCTTTGTTTTATTTATTCCTGAACTTCAAAAAAGAATTTTTCTACAGTCAAGATTATTTATCAAAATTTGTTTTCTCTTCGTATATTTTTAGAGAAATATCTTTCAAAATTTTTCCTTTTTCATCGATTTGGTAATAGTAATTTCCTTTTTTACCAAAAATTTCATCATTCTCTTTTTTTAAACTATATCCATAAAAAACATTTGGTTTTATTTCATCATATATAAAAGGACAAATCGTTTCATTATCAATATTCAGAATACCATATTTGTTATTTTTATCTGCAAAACTAAATTCATCCTTTGTTCAAATCTATCATAAATAGGAGGAATAATTATTTTGAATGTTTCAGATTCAATCAATCCTGTTTTTCCATTTTTTTTGATAAAATGTCTTTTTTCTGGTCCATATTCTACCCAATTTGAAATTTCATCATATACTATGGGTAATAAGATTTTATTATCAACATCAATAATTCCGTATTTTTTATTTTTTGAAACAATCAACTTATTGTGATTGTAAAAAATTGGCATAATGGAATCATATTCCCTTATAAGTATTTTGTTGTTGATGTCGATGAGTTTTTCATCAGCAACAAAAAGGTTTTTTTGTCTTAAATCTTCATCATCAAATTTGTCATAAACCGGGAAAAGAGATTCATATTTTGTCGGAATTTTCGTTTTACCACTTTCCGAAATTACACCATAATATTTACCTTTTTTAACACTTAAAAAATGAGTCCCTTCAATTTTGTAAATTCCATCATAGTCAAAAGGAATAACGACATTCCCTTGCCAATCAACAATTCCATATTTTCCTTTTAGATTTTTGTATGTTATTGTAGGATTTGAAACAGAAAAATCGTTGTATATTGGTTCTTCTGATTCGCCTATTTTTTTTAAATCTTTATTATAGAAGAAAAATATTTTTCCTTTTTTGACATTATAATATTCAGAATTTAAATGATGGGTATCATAATATTCAATAAAATCATATTCTAGCGGAATTCTAAATTCACCAGTAGGTTTTATAATTCCGTATTTTCCATTTCTTTTAACTATTGCATTATGATATGTATCAAAAACCGTTGCAGAATCAAATTTATTATTAGGAAAAGCAGCTTGTGCCCTGGAATTAATAAATTCAAACTTACCATTAGTCTCTACCAAAGCAGCTCCATTTTCAAAAAATGTAGATTCATCTCTTTTAAAAATATCTTTTGAAAAATCTGTAATATAAGCTCTTTTAAAACTGTTTAAATTATCATATTTAAATTCTGAAAGTTGCTTACCCTTATTATTAAATACAGCCCATTTTTTATTTTTTTCAACAAGAACATTGCTATCTTTCATTTCCTGATAAGCTCCATCATAAATAATCGGGATAATTTCTGCTCCTAATTTATTTATAAATCCGCTTTTTCCATCTTTTTTTACTGCAGCCAATCCACTATATCTGAAATAATCAACATTGTCATAAACCAATGGAATAATTAACTTTCCAGAATTATCAATAAAACCCCATTTTCCATTTTTGTGAACTGCAGCCAATCCGTAAGAAAAAACATTTATCCCATCATAATCTCCTTCTAATTTCAGATTATTCTTAGTAATAAAAAATTCTTTCCCATCATTTTTTGCATAAGCAAGTCCGTTTTCAAATGGATTAAGAAAATCATATTCAAAAGGAATTTGTATAATGCTGTCTTTATTAACAAATCCCCATTTATCAGGATTATTGAGCTTTACCCTAAACCAATTAGTTTCCTTATCCAGCTCCCAATGCGAAATATTTTTCTTCGATAAATCCATTTTATCATTTTCTTGAGATTTAGAATCACAGGAAACAAAAAGCAAGAAAAACAACACGAACATTCTCATCATTCTGAACAGCATTTAATATTAGATTTTTTTGATACTAAATCTCAAAAAGCAAACGCTCCCCGAATTTCTGTTCATTAATTTTTCCGTTATCATAAACCAAATTTCCGTTGACGAAAGTGTGAGTAACTTTAGAATGGAAATTCATTCCTTCCAACGGGCTCCAACCGCATTTGTAAAGGATATTTTCTTTGGCAACCGTCCAGTTTTCGTTTACATCAACCAAAACCAAATCTGCCTTGTAACCCTCTCTCACGAAACCTCTTTTTTCAACCCTGAAAAGAATCGCAGGATTATGAGCCATTTTTTCAACAATTTTCTCTAAAGAAATTTTTCCGTTGATGTAATTTTCCAACATGACAACCAAAGAATGTTGAACCAAAGGTGCTCCGGAAGGACATTTTGTATACACATTCTGCTTTTCTTCCCACGTGTGAGGTGCGTGATCGGTTGCAATCACATCAATTCGGTCATCCAATAATGCTTCCCAAAGTCCGTCTTTGTCTTTTTGAGTTTTTACGGCCGGATTCCATTTTATCAATCCACCTTTTGTATCGTAATCTTCATTGGTGAAAGTCAGGTGATGAACACAAACTTCCGCAGTAATTTTTTTATCTTTTAGAGGAATATCATTGCTGAAAAGTTCCATTTCCTTTGCCGTCGACAAATGAAAAACGTGAAGTCTTGCACCAGTTTTCTTTGCCAATTCAACCGCTTTTGAAGAAGATTTATAACAAGCTTCCTCGCTTCTGATCAAATGATGGAATTTTACAGGAATATCTTCACCATATTCATCCATATATTTTTGAGTATTGGCTTTAATTGTCGCTTCATCTTCGCAGTGAACAGCAATCAACATTTTTGTATTGCTGAAAATATTCTCCAGCGTTTCAGGATTGTCAACCAACATATTTCCTGTGGAAGAGCCTAAAAACAATTTAATTCCGGGAACATTTCTTGGATTTGTTTTCAACACTTCCTCTAAATTATCATTGGTTCCGCCCATCATGAAACCATAATTGGCATATGCTTTTTGAGATCCAATCTCATATTTATCTGCTAATAATTCCTGAGTAACTGCATTAGGGACAGTGTTAGGCTGATCGATAAAACTGGTAATTCCTCCTGCGATTGCTGCACGGGATTCTGTTTCAATATCGCCTTTATGCGTCAAACCCGGATCACGGAAATGCACCTGATCATCAATAACGCCCGGTAAAAGATATTTTCCTTCACCATCAATAACTTGATCTGCTTCTTCAGAAATTTGAGAATCTATTTTGGAAATTAAATCGTTTTCAATTAAAATATCACCTTCAACGATCTCTCCTTCGTTGACGATTTTTACGTTTTTGATTAAGGTCTTCATTTTTTACTTAGAAATTAGATGTTAGATCTTAGAAGTTAGTTTTGATATTGAAAATTAAAAAAGTGTAATCACTAATTTCTAATCTCCAATCTCTAACTTCTGTAATAAAGCAAAATTAAGATTTATGAATGAATTTTAACCTCCCTGATAAAAAATCAATTCCTAATTATTTACATTTGCATAAAATTTCACATTTTGAAGAAACTTCTCAACGAGACAATTATATATGGAATTGGGGCGATTATGCCGAGGATTATTGTTGTATTGCTTAATTATCTGTTTATTAAAAATATCGACAACAGTGCTTTTGCAATTTTCACCAACCTGTATGCATTGATTTCTTTTGTAAATATTGTACTTTCTTTCGGTTTTGAAACTGCCTATTTTAGATTTTCATCTGATAAAGAAAATGAACAGAAAGTTTTCAATACCTCATTTTGGTTTCTGACAGGCTTATCTTCTGTTTTTTTACTACTTGTCTTATTATTTAACCAACCTATAGCCGACGCATTAGATTATTCTTCCAACCCTGAATATATCCGATGGTTTGCATGGATTGCTTTTTTTGACAATATTTTGGTTATTCCTTTAGCTTGGTTCAGATTTCACAACAAACCAATAAAATATACGACAATCAGGGTAACCCAAGCTATTTTCCAAAGTGCTTTTGCGATTGCTTTATTCCTTTATATCCCACAAGAATTTAGTTTAAAATTAGGGTTGAAAGAAAAAGTATCTTATCCTTTTTACAGCAATTTGGCAGCAAGTTTTTTGGGAGTTGTATTGGTTTTCCCAATACTTTTAAAAGTGAAATTCCAGTTTTCAAAAGATCTTTTTACACAAATGATCAAATATTCATGGCCGATTATGATTGCCGGTTTGGCTTTTATGGTGAATGAAAATTTTGATAAATCCATACAGAAATTTTTAATTGAAGATGAAAATGCCGGAGCTTACGGTGGCTGCTATAAAATGGCAGTCTTGATGACACTTTTCGTGACCGCTTACAGAATGGGAATTGAGCCGTTTTTCTTTAAGCAGATGAACAACGAAAACGCCAAATATACCTACGCAAAAGTGACGGAATATTTCTCTTTTTTTGCATCAATCGTTGCACTGGGAATTATTGCCAATGTATCTTGGCTTAAACTTTTACTGGTTCCAAACAGTTCTTATTGGATTGCCATTAATATCATCCCGATTATTGTAATTGCCAATTTATTTTTTGGAATTTATTATAATCTTTCGACTTGGTATAAAGTGACTGACAGAACAAGAATCGGAACTTACATTTCCTGGACAGGGGCGATTATTACGATTATATTAAATTTAACTTTATTGAAAACTTACGGTTTCATGGTTTCCGCCTGGGTGACCTTAGCTGCATATTTCTTCATGATGGTTCTTTCCTATTGGCTAGGTCAAAAATACTATCCAATCCCTTACAGAATGAGGAAAATATCTTTTTTCGTAGTACTTTTGGCCGTCTTCAGTTATATGATTGTTGAATTCTTTGATTATAATATATGGATCGGGAATCTACTGTTCTTAGTCTATGCAGGAATTTTGATTTATTCCGAAAAAAAAATGCTGTTATCAAAAATTAAAAGATAGGCTTTCATCCGGTTTACTTGTATTACAAATTTTAACAGATGTTTAAAAAGGTATAAATCATGCCAAGCCATTGATATTAATTCCTATCTTTACTTTATTAAAACTATCAAACATACTTATTACAGTTTATGAAAATTATTGTCCCTATGGCTGGACGTGGTTCCAGATTACGTCCACATACACTGACAGTTCCAAAACCTCTTATTCCTATTGCAGGAAAACCTATCGTACAGAGATTAGTGGAAGATATTGCTAAAGTTGCAGGTGAAGAAATTGAAGAAGTAGCTTTTATCATCGGAGATTTTGGCCCGGAGATTGAAAAATCTTTATTACAAATTGCTGAAAGACTAGGAGCAAAAGGAAGCATTTATCATCAGGAAGAAGCTCTGGGAACGGCACACGCTATAAAATGCGCAGAGCAATCGATGACGGGAAATGTTGTTGTAGCTTTTGCAGATACTCTTTTTAAGGCAGATTTTACTTTGGATACTAATTCAGACGGAGTAATTTGGGTAAAAAAAGTAGAAGACCCTTCTGCTTTTGGTGTGGTTAAATTAGATGATTATGGTTTCATTACAGATTTTATAGAAAAACCTCAGACCTTTGTTTCCGATCTTGCCATTATTGGGATTTATTATTTCAACTCAGGCGAAAAACTGATGTCCGAAATTAATTTTATCATGGATAATGATATTAAAGTTGGCGGCGAATATCAGCTTACAACCGCATTAGAAAATCTTCGTCAGAAAGGTGCAAAATTCTCTCTGGGTAAAGTAGATGACTGGATGGATTGCGGAAACAAAAATGCAACCGTAGAAACCAACAGTAAAATTTTAGCATACGAAATGGAAGAAATGTCTCATTTCCCTGCTTCTGCTGTAATTGAAAATTCTTTAATTATTCAACCATGCTTTATTGGTGAAAACGTAAAGATTTCAAACTCTAAAGTGGGTCCTGGGGTTTCTTTAGGAAATAATACAGTCATTGTGAATTCTAATATTGAAAATTCTTTGATTCAGGAAAACACAAAAATTAATCATGGAAATCTTTCTAATTCTATGATCGGAAATTCGGCTCAGTATTTCGGGGTTGCAAGAGAAATTTCTTTAGGAGATTATTCAGTTTTAGATTTTTTATCAAAATAGTTGAAAAAACAGAAAATATTTAACTTAAATAAAGTATATTCAAACCACACAAATATTTTGTGTGGTTTGGCGTTAATATTGCAACATTTTATCAAATTTTCAACAATGAAAAAGTGGATTCCCTTATTTATTTTTACACTTCTTATCTATAGCTGTAAGGCGAGAAAAACTGCCAATCAACAGAATCAAAATATTGACAGTCTTTCAATAGCAAATGTAGATATAAATGATCCCGATAAAAAAGAAAAAAATGTGGCAGATCGTTTAGACTTTTATCAGAAAATTTACCTTCATCCAACCTTTGATTATTTAAAAATCAACAGTAAAATTACAGCCGATAATATAAAAGTAAGTCCGCTTGACGCCGTTATTTATATTGAAACAGATAAAAAAATATGGTCAAGAATCGACTTCCTGTTTTTTAATGCAGCGAGAGCATTAATTACTCCGGAAGGAATTAAAGCAATGGATAAGTACAATAAAAACTATATTGACTCCGATTTTGATTATTTGAATAATCTTTTAAACGTTAACTTTATTGATTATAAAAACCTTGAAAAACTTTTATTAGGAAGAACATTTTTTACCATAAGTAATAAAAATGCGAAAATAATAAAGAATGACAACGGTTATCTTGTAGAATCTCTATCAAACATAAAAATCCAGACTGGTGATATTGAAAGGGAGTATAAAATATCAATGCAATATTCAGAAGATTTTGATCTTGTTATGCTGCATTTGAAAGATGCAAAGTCCAATGATTCCATGGAAATTACTTACGATGATTGGGAATTACAATCCAACAATGTACGCCTTCCGAAAAATGTTAAAATAATTATAAAAGGAAGTAAAAACAGTCAGATTTTAATAGAAAATACGAAATTTGACTTTTCGAGGATGGATACACCTTATTCTGTTCCGTCAAGTTATAAGAAAATTGAGATTCAATGATTAAAAAATTTAGCTTTTTAATAGGTATTTTATTGTTTGGTCTTCACCACGGACAGAGCGTGAAGAAAGAACAGTTGCAAAAACAAAATGCTGATCTTAAAAAACAAATTGCCCAAATAAATACAGATTTAGCAAAAACAAGGAACGAGTCTAAACTCTCTGTTGCCTATCTCGATAATGTTAATAAAAAATTATTATTAAGAGAAAAAGTTTACAGCAATACTCAAAAGGAAAAGAGATTTATTGAAGATGATATTTATCTTCGTCAATTGGATATTAACCGCCAAAATAAAGACCTTGCCGTTCTTAGAAAGAATTATGCGTCCGTTTTGGTGAATGCCTATAAAAATAAAGGAGTACAAAATAAAGTTACTTTTATTCTTTCTGCCAAAAATATGGGAGAAGCGATCCGAAGGGTTCAATATTTAAAACAATATTCTGATTATCAAGATAAAAAAGCGGCAGAAATTACAAATGCTGCCAATCAAATCAAAAAAATGATTGCTCAAAAACAAGGTTATGTGAAGGAGAAAGAAAATCTTTTGGTTAATCAGCAAAAAGATTTAACGACTATCAGCGCTGAAAGAGCCCAAAAAGAACAGCTTGTAACAGAATTTAAGAAAAACGAATCTAAATTAACTTCAGAATTAAGACAAAAACAGACTCAGTCTAAAGCTCTTGAAGGGCAGATAAGATCGATTATTGCAGAAGAAATCAGAATTGCAAAAGCCGAAGAAGAATCAAGAAGAAAAGCAGAAGCTGAGAAAATTCGTTTAGCAAAAATTGCTGCAGAAAGAGAAAAAGCAAGAATAGAAGCTGAAAATAAAGCACGAGCTGCAGCTTTAGAGAAAGAAAGATTAATTGCTGAAGCGGAAGCCAAAAAGGCGAGAGAATTTGCAGAAAAACGAGCGGAAGAAGAAAGAAAACGAAGTGAAGAAGCTGCAAGAAGTGAAGCTACTTCAAGAGACGCAGCAAGAAAAGTTGCAGCCAAAAAAGCATCCGATGAAGCTGCTGTAAAATCAAAAGAAGCTGCTGATAAATTAATAGCTGCTAAAGCTGCAGAAGCTGCACTAGAAAAGAAAAAAGAAGACGACAAAAGAGCAGCAGAATCCAAGGCGATGACAAATTTCGGAGTTTCAACTGTTGCCGGAAATAATTTTGCAGAAAATAAAGGAAGAATGGGATTCCCTGTGGATAAAGGGCAGATTACCCACCGATTCGGAGTACAGCAACACCCTGTCTTCAAAAATATTAAAGAGGAAAATAACGGGATTAAAATCTCTGTTCCTGCAAATACACGAGCAAAATCAGTATTCCCGGGAACAGTGTCTTCAATTCTTGCAAACAGTGACGGAACTAAGACCGTGATGATAAAGCATGGTAATTATTTTACCATTTATTCTAACTTGGGAAGTGCCAGTGTTTCTAAAGGTCAGCAGGTCTCTGCAGGAACACAGGTAGGTGTCGTAGGTCAGGATTTTGATGGATCGTATACCCTTGATTTCCAGGTATGGAACGGAACCACACCGGTTGATCCTTTAGGATGGGTTTCTTATTAAAAAAAGACTAACTTTGTAAAAATTTTAGAAATGAATACTTTAACAATACTTGCCTTATCATGGCAACATATCTTAATTGTAGCAGTACTTCTTGTATTACTTTTCGGTGGTAAAAAAATCCCTGAATTAATGAGAGGTGTAGGTTCAGGTATTAAAGAATTTAAAGATGCTGTAAAAGAAGAAGACAAACCGGGAGCAGAGAAAAAAACGACTCCGACTGACGTTAACAATCCTTCTGGCAACTAAAAAATTTCTTTAAATAACTGATGAATTTTACTGAGACCGCATGGAAAATCTTCAATCAATCTATTGAAGATTATCACTTATATGATAATGTTAACACTCTAATTAATAATCCGTTCGAAAAAGATACTTTGGAACGAATTTTGTATGCTAAAAACTGGATTGATACCATTCAATGGCATTTGGAGGATATTATTAGAGATGAAAATATTGATCCGACTGAAGCTCTTCAATTAAAGAGAACTATAGATGCTTCGAATCAGAAAAGGACTGATTTGGTGGAGTTTATAGACAGTTGGTTTCTTAATAAATTTGAAAAAATTACCCCAAAACCTGAGGCAAAAATCAATACTGAAACTATCGCCTGGGCGGTAGATCGGTTTTCAATTCTCGCTTTAAAGGTTTATCATATGTCGTTAGAAGCAAACAGAGATTCTGCTACTGAAGAGCACAGAGCAAGCTGCCAAGCAAAACTTGATGTGCTGCTTACTCAAAAAGAAGATCTCTCAACTTCTATTAATCAGTTGCTTACTGATATTGAAAACGGTGACGTTAAGATAAAAGTGTACAAACAAATGAAAATGTACAATGACGAAAGTCTTAACCCAATCCTATATCAAAAGGGGCAACAAAAATGAGACGATTATCTTTTTTCGGAGTAATATTACTTATAACATCTTCTTGCGCAACGGAAAAGCCTAACTTTTCTCCGCTGTCAAGTAGTTTTTATAGCGAATCTAAAGGTTCTGACTCAGAAAAAGGAGCTAAAGCAGGCATTGAAATTAACATAAAAGAAAATGTAAATGCTTCAGAAATTTCTAACCTCATTGCTACTTTTCCTCAATTTAAAAATACTCCGTTAAACAACGAAATTACTACTTTAAAATACAGTTTACAGAACTATTTATATGCAATCGATGCCAATAATAAGTCAGGTAAAAATAAAGCTGTAAAAGACTTCGAGAAATCTTATAAAAAAATCCAGAAGTTAAGAGAAAGTCTTAACAAGGATGATAATGAGGTTTTAAACAGATATTTGGTAAGGTTAAAAACCAATATTTCAGTAATTGAAGATTCTATAAAAGGAAATTAAAAAAATAATTATACTTAATGATTAAAATCCAGGCGGAAGCCAATGTTCCTACCGAGCATGGTACTTTCCGAATGATTGCTTTTTCTGAAAATGAAAATGACTGGATGCCCCACATGGCAATTCTCGCAGAAAATACAGACCTTACAAAACCTGTAAATGTGCGTTTCCATTCAGAATGTATCACAGGAGAGGTTTTCCATTCAAAAAAATGTGAATGCGGGCAGCAATTAGATGCCGCAATGAAATATATCCATGAAAATGGGGGAATTATTATCTATCTTCGTCAGGAAGGTAGAAATATTGGGATCATCAATAAATTAAAGGCGTATTCTTTACAGGAAAAAGGTTTTGACACAGTGGAGGCGAATTTAAAATTGGGACTTCCTGCAGATGACAGAAACTTTGAGGTTGCTATTGATATTTTAAACCAATTAGATGTAAAAGATATCAATTTACTAACTAATAATCCTGAAAAGGTAAAATACGTTACAGAAAGTAATATCAATCTTAATTCAAGAATTCCTTTACAAATTCCAGCAACTGAAATAAGTAAAGGATATTTACAGACTAAAAAAGATTACTTCGGTCATTTACTTGATGATAATGGATAATTAAAAAACAATATAAAAGCAAAAGCTCTGGAATTTCTTCCAGAGCTTTTTTGTAATTATAAAAAATTGAAAAGATATATTCTTAATTAACTTTAGTAACTTTTACATTAGAATCATTAAGATTATAATATTTAATTACTGCATTGTAATCACTTGTATCAACTGTTGAAGTACCTTTCGCTGCACTTGCTGGAACTAAAACTATTCTGAATCTTTGATTAGAAAGATATTGAGTTGCTTCAGTAGAATTTAATCCTGTTGATAAATTAAAGTTTTGATCATCAATACTTATTTGTACATTGTTAGTGTCGAAGACAAAATTGTATTGAAATTCTCTGTTAGTAGGCATACCTGTAGCATCAGGTAAGTACATCATTTTTGGGATTAATTGCCAAGAATCTCCTAAATATCTATAAACTAGTACAACATCAGTACCTTGAATATTAATTCCTTGAGTAAATGCATAAGAATTACCACTTGTAAAGTTACCCGTTACATCAGCAACTTTTGAGTATGTATCAAAATCTTGGTCATCATCATCCTTACAGCTAAATATAAATATGCTTACAAAAGCTAATAGTAAAAGTGGAAGAAATTTTTTCATTTTATAAAATTTTTGTTATTATTAATAAAGCATATTCAAATCATATACCAAAATTTGCAAAAACTTTGTTTTCATCCTATTTTTAGTTGTATTTTTGTTCTTATTCAAAAAATCATGAAGAAATTAATTTATACTTCACTCTTTATATTCTTATTTTTAAGTTCAAAAATATCAGCTCAATATCAGCCCAAAAATATTTCTACAGAAGATTTAAAAAAGGCAAATTTATGGGTTGATAAAACCTATTCATCGCTTTCTCAGGACGAAAAATTGGGACAGCTTTTCATCGTTGCATTGTATACCAATAAAGGTGAAAATGAGATCAGTACCGTTAGAAATATTGTCGTAAATGATAAAATCGGTGGATTGATTTTAATGCAGGATGATGCATCAAGAGAAATTAATCTGGTGAATGAATTTCAGCAAAAATCAAAAGTCCCATTGATGATTGGAATGGATGCAGAGTGGGGAGTTTTCCAAAGAATCGCAACAGCTCATAAATACCCTTGGGCTATGACGTTAGGAGCAATTCAGGATAAAAATTTAATATATCAGATGTCTGCCAAAATTGCAGAAGACTGTCACAGAATGGGGATAAATTGGGATTTTGCGCCAGTCGTTGATGTCAATACCAATCCAAGCAACCCGATTATCGGAAACAGAAGCTTCGGGTCTGAGGTAAATAACGTTATAAGTTCTGCTCTCTCCTACTCAAATGGACTTCAGGATAATAATATTTTGGCGGCAATTAAGCATTTTCCAGGGCATGGGGATACCAATACAGATTCACATTTAGATTTACCTGTTGTTTCACATGATTTAGAAAGGTTAAACACTATCGAATTGGCACCTTTCAAAGCTTTAATGGATAAAGGAATAGGCGGTGTTATGATTGCCCATCTATACGTTCCGGCATTAGAATCAGGGAAAGGAATTCCAGCTTCGATTTCTAAAAACATTGTTACAGGTTTATTGAAAGAAAAATTTGGTTACAAAGGATTAATCATCACAGATGCTCTTAATATGGGCGCTGTAGCTAACAAATACAATCCGGGAGAACTGGATGCAATGGCTTTCAAAGCGGGAAACGATATTATGCTGTTCTCTCAAGGTGTTGCAAGTGGGAAAAAATTAATTCAAAAAGCGATTGACAACGGAGAAATTTCACAATCAAGAGTTGAGGAAAGTGTGAAAAAAATCCTTTTGACGAAATATTTTTTAGGTTTAGACACATATACTCCAAAAAATCCGGAAAACATTAATTCAGATTTAAATAATGATTCTCATAAAGTTTTGGTTCAGAATCTCTATTCGAATGCTTTGACCTTATTAAAAGATGAGAAAAAATTGCTGCCGTTAAATAATAAACAAGTTTATTATGTCTCTTTGGAAGAAGCTCCGTATCAGACTTTCGCCGATCAATTAGGTTCAAATGTAATTATCAAAAAAGCTAATGAAATCAATACAATTCCGAAACATTCTACTGTGATTGTTGGTTTACACAAAGATAATTCAACAGCTTATAAGCCTTATAAAATTTCAGATTCATCAAAGAAAGTTTTAAAAGATTTAGCTAAAAAGCAAAATATTATTCTAAATGTTTTCGGTAGTGCTTACGCTTTGAAAGATATTGATATTTCAAAAATTTCAACCGTTTTGGTTTCCTATGAAAATAATGATGATTCGATGAGGGCAACAGCAGATGCATTAAACGGAAAAACAAAAATCTGGGGCAGACTTCCTGTCCTGGTAAACGATAAATTAAAAGCAGGAATGGGAATCGATTTAGATTCAATAACTGCAAAATAACGTGTGAATACAAATATTTACAACATCAAAACAACAAAAAACTCATGAAAATAGGCATACTTTGCTATCCAACATACGGCGGCAGCGGAATCGTGGCAACAGAACTGGGAATGTCGCTGGCAAACAAAGGTTACGAGGTTCACTTCATCAGCAATGCACTCCCTGCGAGATTAGATATTACCAACCCTAATATTTTTTTCCACAGAGTAAATGTACAGACGTATCCACTTTTCCAGTATCAGCCTTATGATATTGCACTAAGCTCGATGATTTACCGTGTTGTAAACCTTTATAAATTGGATTTACTTCATGCTCATTATGCAATTCCTTACGCTTATGCAGCTTTTACAGCTAAACAAATGCTAAAGGAAGACAACAATGATGTTCCTTTGGTAACAACACTTCACGGAACGGATATTACACTGGTTGGGCAGCATCCAAGTTACAAACACGCAGTAGAATTCTCAATCAATCAATCAGATGCGATTACATCAGTTTCTGAAAGTTTGAAAAGAGATACACTACAGTTCTTTAAAATTAAAAAAGAAATTCAGGTGATTACCAATTTTATTGATAATTCAGAATTTGATGAACCCAGCGACTGCCAGAGAACGCAATTTGCCAATCCTGACGAAAAAATCTTAATTCATGTTTCCAATTTACGTCCTGTAAAAAGGGTGGACGAAGTATTGCAGATTTTCAAAAATGTTCAGAAAAAGGTAAAATCGAAATTAATCATCATCGGAGAAGGTCCGGATATGGAAAAAGTAAATCAGTTTTTAGAAGAAAATCCAGACTTGATTTCGAAGATTCGTCTATTAGGAAAAGTGAATGATTTATACAGAATTCTTCAGCTTTCTGACGTATTTTTACTGCCTTCTGAGCAGGAAAGTTTCGGTTTGGCAGCATTGGAAGCAATGGCAGCAAACACTCCAGTGATCAGTTCAAATGCAGGTGGAATTCCGGAAGTTAATATTCAGGGAGAAACCGGATTTTTGGCAGAGATAGGGAATGTAGAAGCCATGAGTAACTACTGCATTAAATTACTGAGCAACGATGAACTTTTAGCTCAAATGAAACTTAACGCCAAGGAACAAGCTATAAAATTTGATTTGAAAAACATTCTGCCGATTTATGAAGAAATGTACAGAACTACTATAGAGAATTTTAAAAGCGAGCTGACAAAAGCTTAGAAAGTTTAAAAATATAAAGACAGTATTCTTTTAAGAGAATGCTGTCTTTTTTTTATTCCTTTTAATTTTATTAAATACAATTTCACAATCCATTAATATCATACGCATAAATATATGTTTCAGTAAATAATTTCCCGTATTGAATTGATTTTTAAAATTTTAAATAAAACATATCGGTTTTTATTTTAAATTTGTATCACACACATGACGGAAAAATTACTTCAATACCTCTGGAACTATAAAGTTTTCAAGCATTTCGACTTCAAGGATCTTGAAGGAAACCCTGTTGAAATACTAGATTTCGGCAAATGGAATACAGATTCCGGTCCGGATTTCTTATCGGCAAAAATTAAGATCAATCATATTATTTTCGCCGGAAACATCGAACTTCATATCAAATCCTCCGATTGGATTTTTCACAATCACTCTCAGGATCCCAATTATGAAAACATTATTCTTCACGTCGTTTTTCAAAATGATATTGAGATTGACGAACTCAAAAATAAAAATATTCCAACTCTGGAATTGAGAACTCACATCGATGAAAATATTCTCTGGAAACACGAAAAACTTCTATCTGAAAGTCAGTTTATTGCCTGTGAAAATCTTTTTGATTCAATTAAAATTCCAATTCATTTTCATGAAGAGAACATTCTGAAAAAATTAGAAGAAAAATCTTTGGAATTCGAAAAGAGTTTGGAGCAATTCAAAAATAATTTTGAAGCTGTTTTATTTCATAGCCTCGCTTATTCCTTCGGTTTGAAAGTTAATGCTTTTATTTTCAAACAAATTGCAGAAAGCATCGATTTTACTACTCTTCTGAAAATCCGACAAAACGAAACACAGTTGGAAGCATTATTTTTCGGAATTTCAGGTTGGTTAGAAAATCCTGAAGATAATCAAATGAAAATCTGGAAGCGGGAATTTGACTTTATTAAAGCTAAATTCAACATTACTGATCTCATCATTCGCCCGAAGTTTCTACGGTTACGACCTCCAAATTTTCCCACGATTCGATTGTCACAATTGGCAAATCTTTACCATTTTCAGCAAAATTTATTCTCAAAAATCATTCATGCAAAAAGCTCAGACGAATTATTTGAGATTTTTAAAGATATAAAAGCTTCTGAATATTGGGATCATCATTTTAATTTCGGGAAAATTTCAACTGCTCATCAACTAAAAATTGTAAGTAAGGATTTTATTGAATTGATCATTCTAAATACGGTTTTACCTTTAAAATATACTTATCACAAATATCATCATGAAGAAATTACAGATGAGATTCTCGACTTCTATAAAAATCTTTCAGCAGAAAAAAATTCAATTATCGATGATTGGAAAAAATTAGGATTAAAGTGCAAAAATGCTTTGGAAAGTCAGAGTTTGATTTATCATTATAAAAATTCCTGTGAAGAAAAAAATTGCTTACATTGCAGTATTGGATTTAAAATTTTAAAAGAATCTTGAAATGTTTGATAATATCCGCCACAAAATGGAAAGAGAATGGTTTGGCGTTCTCACAAGAACCGGTGCAAAACTTGGAATTCCGGTATCTAAACTGAGAGTTTTTTTCATTTATTCCACGTTTGCCACAGCAGGATTTTTCTTTTTGATTTATCTTGGATTGGCGTTTACACTGTGGATCAAAGATATGTTCATCACAAGGCGACCTAATGTTTTTGATTTATAATTATGGAATTTTTACCTATTACTTCTCCTGACGATTACAGAATTCAGGAAATATACAATTCGTATTCAACTACTTTTCCCGAAGATGAACGAAGAGATTGGGATAAATTTATTCCTCTTTTTAATCATTCAAATGTAAAGGTTATCTCTGCGTTGCATGAAGCAAAAAATATTGGTTATTTGATCATTTGGGAATTAAGCAATTTTACCTTTGTAGAGCATTTTGAGGTTTTTCAGGAATTCAGAAGTCAGAAATTAGGTTCTCATATAACAGGGTATTTATTTGAAAATTATCCACGAATTATTTTGGAAATCGAACCTGAACATTTGTGTGATGATGCCAAAAGGCGCTATTATTTTTATCAGAAAAACGGTTTTAAACTGATTGATGCATCATACATTCAACCGAGTTATGGAAAGGACAAAAAACCGTTAGATTTATGGCTGCTGGCAAATTATTCTCCTGAAAATCTGGAGGAAGTAAAAGACGAAATTTACGATATTGTTTATCATTAAAATATAAATCCGAAGTTATTATGCTTCGGATTTTCTTATATTTTTTTCATTGAAAATTAAAAAATTAATTCACTTCATATTCCAATTTAATCGTAATACTCGCTTCTTTATCTTTAGAAGCTGTATTGAAAGTTCCGCCATAAGAATAATCTTCATTAGAATTAGGAGCCGTAATCTGAATAACTCCCATCGTCGCCTTTTTCAAACTTCCTAAACTGCTTCCTGAGTTTTCAGCAATTTTCTCTGCACGTTCTTTGGCATCTTTTGTTGCAGAAGCAATCATTTCCTGCTTTACGGTTGCTAATTTGGTGTAAAAATAACTTGGTGAAGATGATGTAAACTCTATTCCACGATTGATGATTTCTGTAATATTTCTTGAAAGATTTTCAATTTTTGCAACTTCTTTACTTTCAATAGAAACCGTTTGTGTAAGATTATATCCTATAAATTCGTTCTGAACATTATTTCCGTTTGAGTCAGTATAATTTTTAAACTGCTTCTGGATGTCAACAGAAGAAAAAACGATCTCGTTTTGCTTAACTCCTTTTGACAGTAAATAATCATTAATTGCTTTTCTATCTAAAGCCAATTCGTCGTAAGCCGCTTTTAAATCAAAATTATTTTTTGAGAAACTTCCTGACCAGGTAATTAAATCAGAAACAAATTGTTTTGTCCCTAAACCTGTCACAGAAATCGTATTTTCAGCCTTATTTCTATTTTTAATGGCATTTCCAAGAAGTCCGAGACCGATTACAAAACCTAGTGCTCCAATGGCAATCGCAATAATATTTTTATTCATAAAAATTTGTGAATTTGAGAGTTATAATTTTATAACTGATTTTTCAATGATTTTGTTATATCAATTATCATTCCAAATTTTAACATTTTTTAAGACTTAGATTTTTTCAGTCTTCCGATATATTTAGGAATTATTTCTTCCATACGAAGTAAAACTCCTGATAGATTTTTTGCTTTTACGTACGTTCTTATTTGCGGGTTTTCTAAAAAAGAAAATTCTATAAATTCTGAAATACGTTCTTCCGGAATTCCCATTTTTGTAAAATATTCCGGATCTACTCTATTTCGTACCCACAAAATATGTTGCTGCAAATCGTCATATTTATACTGTCGTTTCTGTCTTCTCGCCTTCCCGCTAATCAGATTATAAGCACCTTGAACATCCAAACTTCCCAAAAGAATCGGAATTAAAACTTGTTTTACTTCCGCAGGTTTCTCTCTCATTTTTCCGACAGGTTGTGGTAAACCGACAGCCTGTTCTACAATTGCACCACGATCAATTTTGGCAACAGCTTTGGAATCTTTTCCTAGATCTCCGGTAATTTTTGCGACCTTAACCTCTTCAATTTCTTCAGCAATTCTTATTAAAGTAACAAATAAAAAAGGATTGGCTCCATTAGTGAGAACTTTTCTCGAAGCCCTTTCATAATTAGCCCGTATAAATCTTAATTCATCATTAGCAGAAGCATCGATTGCAAATTCGCCGGATGAATTGGTGTATACTTTTTGATCTGTTGTAATATTAATAACCGTAACAGCAGCTAAATCTATATTGTTTTCATCAGAAATTTTGCCGGTAACTTTTTGTTGAGAAAATGCATTTATAGATAAAAAAATCAGAAATACCACTAATTTTAACTTAATCATTGTTCGCTCCGTTTACGGTTTTAAGGCTTTTTGTAAGCCGAGAGTCTGTTAAAAACAGCGTTTTTGAATCTGTTCATATCCTCTTCCGTACAGTAGCCATATTTCAGGATTTTGTTTCTTTCAAAACCTGTTCTTAAAATATATAAGATGAAATGCTGAATCTGAGGTTTGTCTATTTTGAGATCTTCAAAAAACTTTTCTCCCAATGCATTCTGCAGATAATTCATCAGATCCATGTCATCCCATTTATTTTTGGTTTTTCCGAATGAAAATGTTCCTTTCGTAATAGGTTGCACAAATTCTCCCGGTCGGGCTGCCATGATTCTTGGATCGGATTTTTGAGACATATAAAGGGCAAGATCACTTTTCAGCTTCTGAACTTTTTTTGGTGGATTCAGATTTTTAGAATCAATTTTAATATCTCCCGTGATTTCTTTTTTGATTTCGACTTCAGCAATCAAAGTGGCTGCTTTTATCAACGTTACATTAATTGGTGAGCCGATATTTTCTTTTGTAACTTTTTGGTTAGTACGCTCGTACACTGTTTTTACAAAACGTAATTCGTCTCCCGCTCTACCGGAAATCATAAAGTGCCCGTCACGATTGGTTGAAACCCTTTCATCTGTTCTGATATTGATAACTGTTACGTCAGGAATTTCAGCCTTGTCTTCAGAAACTGCTTTCCCAAAGATATAATCCTGTGCATTGATATTGATGAAGAAGATAGTAAATAGTATAAAGAATAGTTTAATTTTCACGGACAGTTTTTTATAAAGCAAAACTAAAGTTATTTTTAATCATTACCAGAAGTTTAACCACAGTTAACGTGTTTTGGGATTTCTTTTAGATATTTGTTTCAAAAACTGTTAAATGAAGCATTGTAATTGTTAAAATTTACTTTAAAAATTAGTTAACTTGCACTTTCAATCTCATTTACGAAATGCAAAATTCATATACAGTCATCAATGCTTCTGCAGGATCAGGGAAAACCTATGCCTTGGTTCAGAGACTTTTGATGATCTGTCTTCGATATCCCAATCAGCAGTATTCTATCAGAAATATTCTGGCGCTTACCTTTACCAATAAAGCCGCCAATGAAATGAAAGAAAGAATTCTTTCCTGGCTGGAAAATTTTTCAAAAGACAGTTTTGCAGACAATGCAGATTTAAAAAACATCCAAAAAGCATTTGAGGAAGAAGGCCTGAAGATTACAATTGACGAACTGCATATTCGTGCTAAAAAGCTGCTGGATTACATTCTTCACAATTATTCTACTTTGAATATTGGTACGATAGACCGTTTCAACTCTCGTCTGGTAAGAAGTTTTTCTTATGAATTGGGATTAGCTAAAAATTTTAACCTTGAAATTGAAGCAGAACCTTTTTTGATTGAAGCTGTTGACAAAATGCTCGATCAAATCGGGGAAAATGATGTAATTTCTAATTCTTTTATGGATTATGTAGATTATAGTCTGGAGAATAATGAGAGAATTAATTTAAATAAAAACCTGTATAATTCGGCAAAGGAGTTTGTAAAAGACATTCATTATGAGCACCTTAAAGACAATAAAGATTTCGACAATACGAATTATGAAACAATAAAAAATACGCTCCGAAAAGAAATCGTCACCAATAAAAAGCTAGCTGTAGAACTAGCAACACAATCTATAGACTTATTTAAATCAAGAAATATTGAAATTGAAGATTTTTCAGGTGGGAAAAAAAATGGATTAGGTTTATTCTTCAATGAAGTAATACGTTTTCTTAATAAACAAAGAGATAAATTTCCATTTCCAGCTAATGAAGAAACAGCAATAAATAATTATCAAAAGATTGTTGCTGCCAAGTCCAAAATTAAAGAATCTTTAGTAAGCGAGATTTTAGAACAATTGCTGGAAAACAGAATGAAACTGATTCTTTTATATATTGAAACGCAGAAAAAAGAGAAAATTTTATCAGCGCTTCTTCCTTTAAAAGTTAATAAAGATATTCAGGACGAATTGAAAAAAATTGAGGAAGAAAATGACTTGGTTTTACTTTCAAAATTCAATATTCTGATTAATGAAAATCTTAAAAATGAGCCTTCTGCTTTTATTTATGAAAAAGTAGGTGCGCAGTTTCAGCATTATTTCTTCGATGAATTTCAGGATACTTCGGAATTGCAATGGCAGAATTTTGTTCCGCTGAGAGATCATTCCGTTTCCTCAGAAAACACTTCTTTTACTTTGGTGGGCGATCCAAAACAGAGTATTTACCGTTTTCGTGGCGGAGAAAGTAAATTAATGCTTGACATTATCAATAAAAAAGAATTTTCTCCCAAACAAGCCGAACTTTTAGTGTTGAAAGATAACTGGCGAAGTGCAAAAAATATTGTTCATTTTAATAATGAATTATATGAATTTCATTCGAGAGATTTGGCGCAGGAACATAAAAATATTTTCGGGACTGATGCCGAACAAAATGCAAAATCTAGCAAAGAAGGTCGCGTTAAAGTTAATTTAATTGAAAATCTCACCAACGAAGATTTCTATAATGATACGTCTGAGCGAATGCAGAAAGATATTCAAGAAAGTCTTGATAATGGATTTAAATTTTCAGACATTACAATTCTTTGCCGCGGAAATTTTGATATTTTCAGTTATTCCCAAAAATTAGGAAATCTGAAAGTGAATTATCATGGTGAAGAAACCAATATTAAAACGATTTCTGATAAAGGCCTTACCTTAGAATTATCCAATACATTAAAGGCAATCATTGAGTTTCTGAAATGGGAAATGAACCCGAAAAGTAAGCAGAATCTGATTATAATGATGTATTACCTTAATAAACTGGGAAGAATTCGCATGACCGATTTTACCTTGGAAATGATGAAAATCCTGGAGATTGAATCGCATGAAGAGATTTTACAGTTCATCCACAACAACTATTCTTTACAGCTTAAACAGGAAAATTTTCCTAAGTTTAATTTATATAATTTTGTAGAATATTACATCAACGAATTTTCATTTGAAAATAAAGAAACAGATTTTCTTCTCAACTTTTTGGAAATGCTGTTCAACTTCACGCAAAATGCGAGTGCGAGTACGAAAGAATTTTTGAAATATTGGGATGAGGAAGCATCAACTTACACCATTCAGGCTTCGGAAAATATTGATGCCATTCAGATTATGACGATTCATAAAGCGAAAGGTCTGGAATTTCCTATCGTTTTTATTCCGATGATGAATAAAAATCGTGATGCTGAATTTTCCAATTGGTTTGAAACTAATGACAATTCGGCGTTGAAATCGGTTAATATCAATCAGTTCAACAAAAATCTTGAAGTGTATGATGAAGAAATACTGTTTTTTAATGTCCAGAATTCTTACAAAAACTTTGTAGACCGATTGTGTTTGCAATATGTGGCAACCACCCGACCCGTAGAACAGTTGTTTTTTTACATTCAGAAAGCCAATAAAACTTCAAATAATCTTGAACTTCTGGAATTTCTCCAATCTAAAAATTCTGAAAATCTTGATGAATTTGATTTGTACGAAACGAATCCTGAAACGCTGAAAAAATATTCAAAGGACAAGACCTCATCTTTCAAAACCCAAAATATTAGAAATCTTAAAAATGTTAATGAGAAAAGTACTTCTATAAAGATTGCAACGCCTTCAAAAAACTATCAGGTAAGAAATGAAAAGGTGAGAATCGGTCTTTTTGTACATGAATTGTTATCAAAAATCAATACTGAAAAAGATATTGCGAAGGTTTTAGAAAGGTATGTGCTGGAAGGTCAGATTACGATAGAAGAAAGAACGAAAATTCAAAAGGATCTGCACGAAATTGTTGAGATGTATTCTGAATTCTTCGATGAAAAGTGGAAAGTTCTAAATGAAAAAGATATCATGATCTCAGAAAACGGAGAAAGCAAAATGTATCGTCCCGACCGACTTTTGAAAAGTGATGAAGGCTATATGATTGTTGATTTTAAAACCGGTGAAGAAACTGAGAAAAATGATAAACAGATTGAGAATTATAAAAGAATCCTTGAAAGCCTGGGGAGAAAGGTATTGAAGACACAACTTATATATCTTTAATAATTTCGGCGGCACCTTTGGT
>NZ_LMQN01000021.1:0-11251 GCF_001425355.1 Chryseobacterium sp. Leaf405 | reverse complement strand
GGCACCTTTGGTGCCGCCGAAATTATTATATTGATAAAAAATAAATTAATTACGCTTTCGGATCCGGAACAAAAACTCTCTGTGCCAATTCCTGATCAAAAAGATACAAAGCCGATGGGTTATCGCTTACCATTTTTATTTTAGTAACCAACTGAGAGGCGCTTGCTTCCTCTTCTACCTGCTCATTGATGAACCACTGTAAGAAAGAAGTTGTTGCAAAATCACCTTCATCGTTAGCATTTTTTACGATATTGAAAATACTTTTTGTCACTTTCTTCTCATGTTCCAATGCTTTCTGGAAGATATCGATCGCACCATCAAATTCGTGTGGCGGTTTAGCAATTTCTCCTATGATAATTTCTCCGCCCACATCGTTCAAATAATCAAACATTTTATCAGCATGCATCAATTCTTCTTTGCTCTGCACTCTGAAATAATTGGCAATCCCGTCCAGATCTTTACTGGAAAACCATGCCGACATAGAAAGGTAATATTGTGCAGCGTATTGTTCGTGACCTATTTGTTCGTTAATTAACTGTGCAATTTTTTCGCTTATCATAAGTAATAAATTTACGGTCAAAATTAGGTAATAAAACCCCGAAATCAAAAAATTTAATAAAAATTAATAGAAAAAGGACGGAAATTACTTCCGTCCTCTTACCATTAAAAAACTAAAATTATGTATGATTAATTTGCATCCGGAGCCGTATTCATTGACTTATGCATTTTTGCTCCTCTCTCCTTCATCGCTACTTTTCTCTGCTCCATTTTTGCTTTTCTGTCTGCTTGCCATTTATCATACTGTTGAGGAGTTAAAATCTGCTTCATATCTGCATCCATCTGCGCTCTTTTCGCCTTCATCTCTTCCATCTTTGCCTGTCTTTGATCTTTATTTTTATCAAACTCAGCCTTCATTTCAGATTTTCTTCTGTCATGAAGTGCTTTTATTTTTTCTACCTGACCTTGATTAAGGTTTAGATCTTTTTGCATCTGAGCCAAACGTTCCTGCTCTTTTTGCTGATGCTTCTGGTGAAATTCAGCTTTCTTTGCCTCTTTGTCCTGAGGAGTTACCTGCTGAGCCATTGCAAAACTTCCAAATCCAATCATTGCTATTGTTAAAACTAATTTTTTCATGTTTTTAAATCTTTAATTAATTGTTATACATCTTTTTGATTATCAAACAAACTATTAGTTAAATGGAATTATTCATAAAAAATGTTAAATTTAAATATTAATAATTTAAATCAAATAAATAAAAAAGAGCAGATCCTAAAACCTGCCCTCACACCACTTAAATATAATATATGAAAATTAATTCTTTGCAAATCCGTTTCTAAAACCGCCACCATTATTTTGTCTCGGTGCGGAATTTTCACTTCTTTTTGAACCGCCATCATTTCCGTTTCTGAAACCTCCGCTACTATTTTCTCGTCTCGGAGCTTCTTGTCGTCTCGGTTCACTATTTCCACGGAATCCACCATTGCTTCTTACCCCTCCGTTTCCGTTATTCTCGGCTCTTTCAGTTCTGAAACCACCATTAGGTCTTCCTCCTCCATTGTCACTGTTTCCTCTGAAACCTCCACTGTTATTTCTCACTCCATTATTATCATTTCTGAAACCTCCGGAATTATTATTTCTATTCTCTGCCTGATTACGGAAACCTCCGTTATTACCATCTCTTACACCACCTCTGAATCCATTATTAGGTCTTTGGCTTCTTACAATATTGAAAGTTGGATTATCATTTCTACGGAAATTATTTCTTTCAACTCTGTAAATATTAATGTTCACATTTCTGTAACGAGGCATCGGTCTGCAAATGGATGCGTAATGCGTTCTTCTGTAATTCTGGAAATACACTACCGGACTGCTACCTCTGTAATAATTATTTTGAAAAACTACGAAAACTCTTGGTCCCATGATTCTCTGCAATGCGTAGAATCTGTCATAATACCATCTGTCAGGATTATATCTGTAGAAATTATTCCAAGTTGAAAAATTAACATACAGATTATTTAATCTCATAATCTGATCCATCTGCCAACTGTTCAATCTGTTTTGTGCAAAAAATACATTCCAGTTGATACTTACGATACTATTCCTATAGTCATTATAATTCGTCTGATAATAATCTCCGGGATAATAATCCTGTGGATAATTGTAGTAATAATCATCAGGAAAATAATTCTGATCATCCTGATCGCTATAATATTCTCCATCATTCTGATAATATCCGTCATCATTTCCATATCCGTTGTTTGGATACTGCTGAGCAAAAGACAAAGTTGCTATGCTCAAAGCAAAACCGATTAATATTTTTTTCATTTTTATAGTCGTTAATTGGTTAATATAGTAGAATATTTAATTCTACCTTTTTGATATAAATACAAAAAAGAAGTTAAATCTTTCGATAAAACTTCTTTATATTTATTATTAAGTATTTGATAATCAAATGTTAAATTTACGATCTTCCACTATCTTTTACCCAGCCTGCTATTTTTTCGTTGAAAGATTCATAATCTTTTAAGTTTTCCAGATTCAGATGCATTCTGTAACGCCAGTAATGTGGAAAAACTGCGGGATTATTGATTCTTTCGTTTTCAATATTAGGATTTGTGAGCTCTTTATCTGTAGTTAAAAATTCCTGAATCGGGGAAATTGCCAACATGGCATCATTATAAAGATGTTGTTTCATAATGATTTCAGCCAAATCAGAATCCAGTTCTTCAGGTGCTTTCCCGTATTGAACTAATTGTTGATTAAAATACTTCTGCGTTAAAGCCGGATCTTCTTTCCACCATTGTCTTAAAGTAGAACTGTCATGAGATGAAGCCGTAACCACATTCAGATAACCTACATTTTTCGGATTAGAAAAAGGAACTTCACCTGAAGGCATTCTTTGAACTTTTAAAGCAATAATTGCCAATTCATCCATCACTTCAGGTACACAATCCGGAACCATTCCCAAATCTTCCCCACAGATCAACATTTTTGTAGCATTTAAAATTACCGGAAGCTTTTCCATTGCTTTTTCTCGCCAAAGATGATCCTGTCTTTTGAAAAAATAATCCTGATACAAATCATAAATTGATTTTTTCTCCCAATCTGATAAATATTTATAAGATTCTGTTTTATAAACATTAAATCTCGGATGATAAACAACCTCACCTCCTCTTTCTTCAGTTAAAAATAAAACGTTGGCACAAAGGAAAATCAACTGTTCTTCAATCGAGCCACGAGAATTTTTCTTAAAGAAATCTGATAATTTTCTTTGTGAATTAAATTCCTCTTTAAATGAATAAGTTCCGTCTTGATTATCACTGATAAATTCAAAAACTTTATCAATATTTTCTCCGAAATAATTCTTGAGAATCTCATCATTGATAAATGGTTTACAATATCTGTCAACATTAAACGGAATATGTCTGGCACTGAATTCTTCCAACGTAACCGGAACAGCTGGATAGAAATATCCCAAAATCCCCTGCGTTGCGGAGATAGGCATTCTCCAGATTCTGAAAAACCCTAAAATATGATCAATTCTCATCGCATCAAAATATTGTTCCAATGCTTTGAATCTGTTGATCCACCATTTATAACCGTCTGCTTTTATGGCTTCCCAATTATAAGTTGGAAATTCCCAGTTCTGACCTAATTCTGTAAACTGATCCGGTGGTGCTCCGGCCTGAAAATCCATTCCAAACAATTCAGGTTCCGTCCATGCTTCCACAGAATATCTGTAAATCCCAATAGGCAGATCTCCTTTCAAAGAAATCCCCAAACGATGTGTGTAATCGACTGCATCTTTCAGTTGTTTATGAAGCTGATACTGAACCCAAGCATGAAGCATTGACGCATCATAATCTTTACTTTTAGTCGTAAAAAATGGAGTAATTTTTCCTGCGATATATTTTTTATGCGTTTTCCATTCATTAAAATTCGGAGTTTTATACTTGTCTCTCAACACGCAAAATGCAGCATAAGGAACTAGCCAGGATTCGTTATCTTTTATAAACTTTTTAAAAATTCTGTCTTTATAAATTTTGTCTTTATCGGTTTCAAAAACAGCTTTCAGATATTTCCATTTTCCAGAAATCATCTTTTCGTAGTCGATTAATTCTAAAGAATTTAATACCGATTTCTCAGACTGATATTCTTCAACTAATTCTTTCGGTAATTTAAAATCAAGATTTTCCAACGAGATATACTGTGGATGCAATGCGTAAACAGAAACCGCAGCATATGGGTAAGAATCGGTCCATGTATAATTTGCAGTTGTATCATTGATAGGCAAAATCTGAATAATCCCAAGATTCATTTCATTTGCCCAATCTGCCAGTTTTTTCAAATCTGCAAACTCTCCCACTCCAAAACCGTCTTCTGCTCTCAATGAAAATACAGGCACCGCAACTCCTGCATCGTGATACATCTGTGAAAGTTTAAATTTAAAATAATGATCAGAAACAATCTGCAAAACATCTTTTGTCTGATTGGATTGAGTAAATCGATTTTCACCCGCTTCAATATCGATTATTTTTTTCTCTTCGCTATCGTAAAGACAATACTTGTATTGTATTAATTCATTTTCAGGAATTTCAACAGAAGTTTCCCAAATTCCAAAATCTGTCTGGGATAAATGAATCGCCTTTTCATAATTCCAATTTCCCAATGAAGCTGTATTTCCGATAAGTACAATCTTCCAATTGGGTTTATACAAAGGAGCTTCAATTCTGAAAAGATGTGTATGTTTTTTTAAAATTGAATTTTTCTCAGGAACAAAATGATTCAGTTTGTTGTAAAGAATTTTATTATTCAAATAATTTTCAGGAAAATTCTTATTATTCCATTGATCAAAAATAATGAATTCTTTGTAATTGTGCGGAAAATTGAGACGATGAGAAACAAATTCTTCCCTCAGAATATTTCCTTTATGATCTACAAGCTGATATTTATAAGAAATCGATTTTGAAAAATAATCAACCTCACATTTCCACGATCTGTTATCTCCGCAAAACATAAGATGACTGTGTGAAACCTCTTTCTCATCAACGATCAGCAATAATTTTTCTCCAGCTTTTGCTGTATAACCGACATTAAAATATAGCTTCATTTATCTTTTTTTTATAAAAATACGTTATAATCCTCAAAAACAGAATGCATTGAATATCAAATATTCATTAAAAAAAACCTTCTCATTATCTGAAAAGGTTTCATATTTTAATTGTATCAAAGATTATTCCGTTACCAGAATTTTCTTGTTTAATAATATTTTTCCTGATTCATCGGCAATGTTTACCAAATAGGCACCACTTACCAAATTTTTTAGATAAATCTGCTGATTCAAAGATCCGTCTTTTACATACAGACTTTGATTCATTACGCTCTTACCTGACAAATCGAAAACAGTCATTTTAAGGTTTCCTTTTACATTTTTATCGTTTACATTTACATTGATCAGTTTCTCCTCAACTCTTGTTGGATAAATATCAATATTTGCAAAAACATTCGTAGAAGTCAGTTTATCATTAGCGAAATATTTACTCGCCAAATCGTAGATATGCAAATTTTGTTCACCTGCAATTTGTTTTGCCTGTAAAGTATTCAAATCAACTTCATACAAAGGAGCTCCTTTTGCACTTGCAATCACCACTTTTCCTTTAGAATCTACCGCAGAGCCGTTCACCGAATAATTTTCAGGAATACCTGAAATCTTTCCTACGAATTTTGCCTTCAATTCTTTAGGTGAAACCTTGAAAACATTTCCTGAAGCTGAGAAAACATAGAAATTATTTTCTGCATCAGCAATCATATCTCCTCCAAAACCTGTTTCAATAGTTGTAAAAGAATTTTTCCCGTTGGAAGCATCATCTTTAATGATTCCCAAATCATTTACGACATATTGATTTCCTTTTCTGCTGATCTGTAAAAACTGAGTTCCTGCATTGTTGACCGCATAAATATTTCCATCATAACCCATTGTCATTCGAGTCATGTGAGAATTGATGTCGCATGAAGTGACTCTTGCCACAGTATTTTCAACCAAAGTAATCTCTTTGGTTTTGTGGTTTAAAACATAAATATTTGACGAATACATCGGCATATACACCAGATTATTATTGGTAGGATCATAAGCCAATGTCGCAATATTAACCGACTGAGAATTACTGAATGAATTTTTATCTTCAGCCACAGAACCGTTTCTCGACTGTGAAAATACTTTAGCAGAAGAATCTGATGTAAAAATTTGCTCTCCTGAAGTACCACTCGTTACATCAAATGCCCGAAAATCATTGAAAATAATACTCGGTGTATCTTTTCCTACCAAAGCAAAAAAATCTTGCTGTGCAGAAGCGTTTGCCCCGATCAACAGCAAAAACAAAGGGAATAAATGTCTTTTCATAGTATATAAATTTAAGCTTAATCATTTTATTATAACTAAGTTACATAATTTTTGGATTAAAATTAAAAAAATATCTAAGGTTGGAATAAGAATCTTATTTATACTATGCTCCTGTCATTCTGACTAAGGAATCTCAATCAATATAAACTAAGAGGTTCTTCATTACGCTTGCTCCATTCAGAAGACAGTACAATGCATAAAAAAACTCCCACAAAAAATGTGAGAGTTTATATAATTATTTTAAAAATTTTAGTTCAAAACGTAAGAAGTTCCGTCTCGTCCGTCTTTCAGTTCAATACCTTCTGCAAGAAGTTTATCACGAATTTGGTCTGAAAGATCAAAGTTTTTGGATTTTCTTGCCTGATTTCTCAGCTCAATTAAAACCTGTAATGTCTGATCTAATTTTTCGTTATTATTTTCTTCGATTGCCTGTAAACCTAAAACATCGAAAACAAGAACATTTAAAGTTTTTTCTAGCAATTCCAAATGTTCCATTGAAACGATCTTAGCTTCTATCGTATTAAGTTTATAAATATTATTTACAGCTTCAAAAATGTGTGAAATTAAAACCGGAGAATTAAAATCGTCATTTAAAGCTTCATAACATTTATCAATCCACAATTTAACATCAAAATATTGAGGATCATTAAGAGATATCTTATTTAAAAAGTTAACATCGTAATCACTTTTATATCTTTCTTTAATAGAAGGCAATAATTTAATTGCTTCCATTAATCTGATGAAACCTTTTTCACTTGCTAACATGGCATCATTAGAAATATCTAAAACACTTCTGTAATGAGCCTGCAGGAAGCAAAAACGAACAATCGACGGATGGAAAGGTTTTTCAAAGAAATCATTTTCACCAGTCATCAACTGCATTGGCAAAATATAATTCCCTGTTGACTTACTCATTCGTTGAGAATTCATTGTCAGCATATTGGCATGCATCCAGTAATTTACCGGAGAGGCATCATTGCAAGCTTTTCCTTGTGCGATTTCACACTCGTGGTGAGGGAATTTCAAATCCATTCCACCTCCGTGAATGTCGAAAGTCTCCCCTAAATATTTCGTGCTCATTGCTGTACATTCAAGGTGCCATCCAGGAAACCCTTCTCCCCAGGGCGAATTCCATCTCATAATGTGTGCAGGAGACGCTTTTTTCCACAATGCAAAATCCTGCGGATTTTTCTTTTCACCCTGACCGTCCAAATCGCGGGTGTTGGCGAAAAGTTCTTCTATATTTCTTTTTGAAAGTTCGCCGTAATTCAATCCTCTTCTATTGTATTCCAACACGTCGAAATATACAGAACCGTTGCTTTCGTAGGCAAAACCTTTTTCAATTAATTTTTGGGTTAATTCAATTTGTTCAACGATATGACCTGTTGCTGTCGGCTCAATATTAGGAGGTAATAAATTGAACATATCCAACACTTTATGAAAATCAACCGTATATTTCTGTACGATTTCCATTGGCTCTAATTTTTCAAGACGGGTTTGCTTAACAAATCGGTCGTTATTCACGTCTCCATCGTCTGTAAGGTGACCTGCATCGGTGATATTTCTTACATATCTCACCTTGTACCCCAAATGCATCAAGCTTCGGTAAATAAAATCGAAAGAAAGAAAAGTTCTCACATTTCCCAAATGCACATTGCTGTAAACCGTGGGTCCACAAACGTACATTCCGACATTTCCTTCTAAAATTGGTTTAAATATTTCTTTTTCTCCCGTAAGCGAGTTGTATATTTTTAATTGCATCGTTTTCTTTTTGATATAAATGATTTTAATTTAGCTTAAAGTTTAATTCGTTAAATGATTCAAATCTTTTAACAACAGCATTTACAGCAACAACAAATAATTGTCGCTACAAAAATCTTATCTGAAACTTTTTTAAATTTTATCATTACTTAAATTTATTACATTAGATTTTGAAGCTCCAATGTCATCTCTTAAAATTAAAATATTTTTATACAATTCTATCAACACTCGATTTCCTCCAATATTGAAATAGTCAGTTCTTTTATTTATAAGAGATCTTAGTTTTTCTTCAAATTTATTTAAATCTCCAAATTCCTCTTCAATATCATCAATTTTTAAAGGATTCATTGGATTCAAATTTACCTTTTCTAAATCTCTTCTTCGAAAAATTTTAATTAATATATCGTAAATTTCAAAATCTTGAATTTTAACTTCATCAATTCCTTTTTCAAGATTATATTTAACTAAAACATTCTCTTTGAATTGAGAAAAAATTTCAATAAAATTCTTTTCATTCTTTATCACGATTACACTTTCAAAATAAGATATTTCATGGCTATATCTTTCGGAAAGCAATCTGATATTTTTCTTTATGATTTTGTTAATCATTTATCTTACTTAATAATCCAATTTCGCATGACTCCCTACATAATGAAGGAATTCCTGTCTTGTAATAGGATTCGTTCTGAAAATCCCACTCAATTCTGCCGTAATCGTAGAACTTGCGGTATCTTTAATTCCTCTGCAATTTACGCAAAGATGTTTTGCATCAATAATACAGGCAACATTTTGTGTTCCCAGCGCATCTTTCAATGCATCTACAATCTGCATCGTTAATCTTTCCTGAACCTGTGGTCTTTTCGCATAATAATCAACAATTCTGTTAATTTTTGAAAGACCAATTACCTCACCGCTCGAAATATAAGCAACATGAGCTCTTCCGATAATCGGTAAAAAATGATGTTCACAGAACGAATATACTGTAATATCTTTTTCCACCAACATCTGGCGGTATTTATATTTGTTTGAAAAGGTAGAAATCCCCGGTTTATTTTCAGGAAGAAGTCCTCCGAAAATTTCATTTACATACATTTTAGCAACACGTTTTGGTGAATCTTTTAAGGAATCATCGGTCATATCAAGACCCAATGTTTCCATAATTTCACCAAAAAGCTCGGTTATTTTCTCTATTTTTTCTTCTGGTGATTTGTCAAAAGCATCTTTCCTAATAGGCGTATGTTCTTTTCCTGTGAAAATGTCATCATCGTTATCCGTAAAATCAACCATTTTTATTTAATTTGCAGCAAAAATACGGATAATATCTGTTTTATTAATTTCAAAATAAGCGAAAAATATTATCTTTCACCTCCATTTTCATCAAATGCTATGATTACTGTTGAAGAAGTACAAAATGAAAGTCACAGAAAAGAATTTTTAGAGTTTCCGGCAAGACTTTATCGGCATGACAAAAACTATATCAGACCTTTAAATAAAGATATTGAAGAATTCTTCAATCCCGAAAAAAACAAGTTTTTTAAAAGTGGAGAATGTTCTCGGTTTTTATTTAAAAATAAGGAAAATGAAACCGTAGGAAAAGTTGCCGTTTTTGTTAACACCCTGTATGAACAGAAACAACCGACAGGAGGAATCGGTTTTTTTGACTGTATCAATGATCAGGAAACAGCCAATTTTATTTTTGATTATTGTAAAAACTGGCTTCAGCAAAGAGGGATGGAAGCGATGGACGGACCGATCAACTTCGGAGAACGTGATAAGTTTTGGGGACTTTTAGTTGATGGTTTTGTCGAACCTTTGTACGGAATGAATTATAATTTCCCTTACTATAAAGATCTTTTTGAGAAATATGGATTCAATATTTATTTTGAGCAGCTATGCTTTTCAAGACCCATTTTTGCTGAAGTTTCAAGAGTTTTTACCGTCATGCACGCCAAGCACATCAAGAATCCTGAGATTTCCGCAATACCTATGAAAAAGAATAATCTGGAAAAATTTGCTAAAGATTTCACAGAAATTTACAATAAAGCCTGGGCTGCACACGGAGAGGGAAAATGTCTGGATGAAGCAAAAACCCTGAAAATGTTTAAGACCATGAAACCCATTATTAATGAGCATATTTCCTGGTTTGTGTATCATAACGGGAAACCCGTTGCGATGTGGATCAATATTCCGGACTTAAACCAATGGTTTAAATATTTACACGGAAAATTCGGATGGTTTGAGAAATTAAAATTTTTATGGATTAAAAAATTCAGAAAAAATGAAAAAATGGTTGGTCTCGTTTTTGGTGTTGTTCCGGAGTGGCAAAGAAAAGGTCTTGAAGGGTACATGATCTGGGAAGGAACCCAACATCTGAGAAAACATACCGATTTTAAGACCACAGAACTTCAATGGATCGGTGATTTTAATCCTAAAATGATAAAAATTGCTGAAAACTTAGATACAACTGTGACAAGAAAATTAGCGACTTACAGGTATTTATTTGATAGAAATAAAAAGTTTGAAAGGCATCCCGAATTATAATTTAAAAAAATAAAACTTATGGATTCAATAGTTATTTTAATTATTTTTTTTCTACTATTCTTGTTTTCAATTCCTGCGATTATTTTTCTCATAGCTTACCTTGCAGCAAGAAGCCGAAAGAAAAAACAGAAACTTTTACTCGAACAAATCGGTTCTCCTGAGTATTATGCTTTTGTTCGTTACAATATTGGGGATACTCAGAACCAATTTTTTAAAATAAAAGCTTTTCAGGGAAGCGGAATGATTTATGTTGAGGGCAGAGATATTCATTTTGTAGATACTTTGCATCAAAATCCTCATATTTTTCCTCTTGCTGAAAGTTCCATAAAATGGGAAGACATCAATATTGTGAACGGACTTTTAAAATGGTTTTCAGTTTCAGATAATACAAAAAAATATTTTTTCAATATTGAAAGCGGAATGTTTATTTTTAATACAAATTCATCTAAACCCACGACTAAGAGTGTTTTTGAGAAACTAATACAATATCAAAACGAGATTTGATAATATTGAATTTTTTATAGTTTCGGCGGCGGCTTTGCCGCCGCC
>NZ_LMQN01000020.1 GCF_001425355.1 Chryseobacterium sp. Leaf405 | reverse complement strand
GATTTAAAACAAAATCTTCCAGTCCAATATCTCTTTTTTCTCTCACATAACGAGCAAAAGATAATATTCCTTTACAATTTTCAAATCCTTTATTTTTCATTTCATTTTTGAAATTCCCTTCTAAACCCAGCAACCATTCTTCATAATCTTCTTCTGTTGGATCAACATTCAAATTATAATAAGCTGCATTCCCATAAGAAAATAATAGTGAATGAAATTTTTTTGATCATCAGGAAGACTTTCTAAAAAGCTTTCTTGTTTCTTATTGAGTTCTTCTAAAGGATGTTTTACATTAATCATTTTGGGTAGGTAAATTTATCTTTAATATTATTACTTTACTATCAGAAATTTGTTTGTACAAATTAAGAATTATTCCAGTTTAACTGTTTACGGATAACCGTAAATATTTGATTTCTTAATTCTAATTCTAAATTTAGTTTATCTTTATAGAAGTTGATTTCCAGTTATCCTTTGTAATAAGCACATTTTTATCAAGCAAAATCCAGTTTCCGGATAAATCTCTGTAATATCTTTTAGAAGTAATAGGTTCTTTATTTTTAATATAAAATGTAGACTCATTCGTTTCTATTGAGCTTTTGAAATAACCAGTACAAAAATAAATAGAATTATCGTGATAATTTTGCCGGATCAATGCACCTTTATAAAAAATCAATTGGTTACCCGCTATAAATAATTATGTAAGCCAAACCTTTGCAATACTAAATTATCTTTTTGGTTCCAGGAATCAATACTAATAACAATCCTATTAAAAAACTGAACATTACAATAATTGGTACTGCAAATAAAATTTTAATGGCTGAGTCGATTTGCCAATTCTTTAACGATAATGTGATCAATACTATGACAAGCGGATGGAAAATATATACCGCAAAACTACTTCTTGACAATCGACGTGACAATCTTGAAGACTTATTCAAGCTCTTTTTTCCTTTGATGAGCAATGCGGTTATAATTGAAATGCCAATCCATTGTTCCCACAGCGCATAAATCAAGGCTTGCCAATGGAAACCACCTGAGAAATAAGAAATTGGGGTATTTAATTTAATGGCAATGACAAGAAATACAGGAAAAAACAAAAGGCAGATTACCGCAGACCTTTTAAGTTGTCTTCCAACTTTGTAAGAAAGTTGATCAAACCAATTATTTTTAGCAGCCAACAGACCAACAACGAACAATGCAATATACTGCGGAAAATGTCCCAACTGAAATCCAACAGGTTTCAGCACCCATCCAACTGGAAAAATAATTCTAACCAAAAAAGTGATAATTCCTAATCCTACTGAAAACCATAATATAGCGCTCATTCCTGGTACCATAACAGGTTTATTAAAAGCGATTTTAAAGAATCTTTTTAAAATCACATAAATCAAAGTGAAAACCAATAGTGCTGCTATAAACCAAGTGACACCAAGATCGACCCAGCTATTGTAGCCGCTCAAATATTCTCTAATGCCAATATGATTACCCTTTCCGAAATAATACACCAGATAGCACATAAAGGGTGTGAGAATAAAGGAGTAAAACAATATAGGGATACCAAGTCTCACAAGTCGGTCTTTAACAAATTTGGCAAATCCTTTCTTAGCGTAAGATGATCCTGTAAAATACGCAGCCAGTAAAAAGAAAAATCCCATAAAAAAAGACTGGTTTACACTCACGAACATGGTCATTACCATTTTTGCGCCCTTAACAGAGGTCGGCTCATTATAATACCAGCCATCGGAAGAACTATAAGCTATAAAAGTGTGATGAAGCACCACTAAAATCGTTAGCAGAACTTTGATAGTGTCAATATATATCAGCTGATTTAAGGTTCCAGAATTCTTGTCAGGGGTGACCATTGAGTTTGTCATCATAAAAAGTTTTATTAATTTCTATGGCAAACCTACGGTAAGAAAGAACTGTTACAAAAGCAGTTGTGACGGGTAACTAGGTTTTGTTACGAAAAACTAACTTAAGTATTGTTTCTGTTACTAAGTGTTTGATAACAGGAATTGAAACTGTCCGTTTGTTTTCTCGATACGGGGACTTTCAGGTCAGTACCTTTCAGCGAAACAGCGTATCCCTGAGAGTTACCACTCACCTTTTCAATTTTTAGCATATTGACAAGATAAGCTCTATGGCATCTAAAAAAATTGACGTGAGATGAAAGTTGGTTTTCAAATTGGGTCAAAGAAATTCTTTTCACCTCATTAATAATCTGTCCATCTGCGAATCTGGTCAATTCAACATAATTCCCATCCGCTTTAACAAAAAGCAAATTTTCAATATCCAGATAAAAATCATCCTGCTTTAAATTTGTCCGTATAAATAAATCTGATTTAAAATCTGCTTTTACTTCAGGTACAATCATAGGATTAAATTGGATTACAGCGGGCGATCCCTTTTTGGATTCAAAATAAAAACTTGTAATCCTCAGAAAAAAGTAAAAAAAGATTCCGGCAATTAAACAATTTCTGATTTCTTCATATAAATATCGCCAAGACCAGTTCTGCGGGTTATCATAAAGCAAATCTCGCATCAAAAAACTGACAATACCGATTAATACAAGCAGAATTCCAATATTTAGAAATTCCTTTAGTAAGGTCCAGCTTATTTCTGTCTTGTTATTATTCAAATGATTAAACAAACTAAAATAGACGAACAATATAATTGCCGGCGCAGCTGCGTGCAAAAGACATGTTAAAAAATAATGTATTTTAAGCTCTGGATCAGAAACGCCAAAAGGCTTAAATAACAATAAAAAAAACAAAATACAAAAGAACACGGTTATTGAACTCTTCATCAGTTTTTCAGATCTGAATCTTTTAGGATAATCAATTTTGCTTAAAAGAAATTCTCTATTAAAATATAAATGCATTCTGAATTATTGAGTGACCAAAATTAAATAAATTAGAAGTCAATCCAATGAAACAATTCAAATAAAATAATGGTACATGCATTATCTAACCTTATTGATCTGATCTTTATTCATAACAAATATTTATAACTTTTATCAAGCGGTGCACTCAGCAAAAAATGTTAATACCTGTCTCAGTGCATATTATTCATCAAATGTAAGACAAAAAACAAAAAATTGGAAAAATGTACAATTTGAGTAATTAAGGATGTCTATATGCAGAATTGCATTGATCTCATTCCAATTCATTTATAATATAGTTTTGTCAGATGAGTCAATCAAATATTTTCTCATCTCATTAAGTTCATTTTGTTTAGTAAATTTTATCTCAACAATATATTTCCTCAAATGTAAAACATATCTGATCTGTTTTTTTCATAATCTAATTTCTCTGCTACATTATATCTCACTTTATAATCTTTATTACATTGTGTACATGCAATTGCTAAGTTTTCAAAAGATTCGTAGTCAAAATTTTAAATTATTGAACTTCGAGGAATTATATGATCCTTTTGCCAGAGTTTATAGTTATCAATTAATGATAATAAATCTTTATCACAGTATTCACATTTGAACTTAGCTCTCAATCCTAATTGGATCTGTTCTTCACTCCACTTGAAATTCCTTTTTAGAATTGCAATATTTTCCTGATTCATAGAAATTATTTATCGTTTTTTGAGACGAGCACTTAATCCGTGATTTTTATACTTTTTTTAAATTTCTTGTTCTACGACAATTACCACTTTTGTCGAATATTTTTTTCAAGAAATCTTTTTTTACTAGATTTTTCTTTCCATCGATTGTTAAATGTTTTTTTGTCCAAATACAATCCTTTTAAATTTTTGTTTACAGCATTGATTGTATCGCTAATGAGTTGCACCCCTGCATTGCTCATTTCCTCTTCCAATCAATCCCTGAAAACTACAAATTATTTTTGTCAAAAACACCAACTATTTTTGACCACATTACCAAAAAACTACTTAATTCTCTAATAAAAGTTGTTGAAGGTTGGCTAGCATCATATTATTGTGCCGAACAGAAACGAAATTGAGGAAAATAGAGGTTCAACCTAACAAGAACCAGCCATTTTTTAGCGGCTGTTAGCAGAAGTCTTTTATAATTTTCCATTTTCAAAAACTTCTTTACAATTGCCACTATTATATTTTTTATTTGAAACTTTAAATTCTCGTTACCATTTATTTCAATACATCGAATTTTAGAAAGAAAATTTGAAGACGGTAATCTTTTAATTGCAGAAAAATAAATATATAATTTCTCTAGATTAATGGATTGTTCAATATTTTGAATATCAGTTAGATTTTTAGCCCTCCAAATAGTTATTTCCTCTATATCTTTTGTGAGGGTATTTGGAAATTTCTTTATCGAAGACTCGAATAAACCAAAGATTTTAAGTTTAGTTAAAAAAGAAAGATTGCTGAAAATAAATTTTTCTTGAATATATCCAAGCTCTAACTCTTCAATATTATTTTGAAAAGTGAAATCAGGAAGATATCTTAAATTTTTGGAGGATAATTTTAATTTTTTCAAATTAATCATATTTTCTATTCCAGAAGCGTTTTTGAATTCACCAGTAATCTCTAATTCTTCAATATTTTGAAGAAATTGAAACCCTTTTGGAATTCGATCTTCAGAGTAATTCATGATACTTAACTTACTTAAATTTTTCAATTTTCCCAATGCTGAAACGTCCTTTAGATTATTGGACACTATAATTAAATATTTGAGGTTATCAAGTTTCGAAAACTCATCAGGAATTTTTTCAATATCAAAATGTAATGCTAAATTTTCTAGACCATTTAGAATGTTCAATTTTTTCAGGTCTGTTCCGCAATTAATAGTAATGTACTTTATTTGGCAATTTGAGTTTACGCATTCATCGATATCTGTTTGTGTAAGATCATTCAATGAACCGCCAACTTCAGACCAACCAGGTTGTGCAAAACAATAAGTATTGAATGCTAGTAGAATGAATAATATGGCATATTTGGCTGCTGTTTTCATAAGATTTCTGCTAACTTGCTTATACCCGTTACATCATAGTGCATATCCACCAAAAATAGAACGGATATCGGTATGAAAAGCAGTAGTTAAGATTTTTTGAATTACTTTTTCCATCCTTTTTCACCTTATCGTTTTGTGAGATTGTTAAGTTAAATATGTGATTAGATTAGTAATACTACTCTCCAAACATTCTGCAATTAGCTTTAAAAATAATATTAGTTATTCTTTTTCTGCACTTCATTGAAAGTTAAATACCCCCACTCTATTTCCTGGTTTACTTGTACATAAAACATTCGGCATTTCACTATTACATTTTTATAGCGTAAGTAATAGATCCATCGTTTTTTGAGATTTGATAATTTAAAAAAAAGATATAGAACGGCTTAATAAATTTACTGAATTTTTGGTATGATGTACTAATTTAATTAGACTTATATGTCAAAAACATCGATTCTACTTTACAGCTGATAGATACTTATTCCCAGATTTTAAATTTCCTCAATACTGTTATCAATAATTACAAAATCAAAGGCCTCCCGTAGGAAGCCTTCGAAACACCAAATCACAAAATATTAATATGAAAAAATTTTATTATAAAGCAGTTGCAGTATAAGTTACTGTTTGCGTGTAAGTTCCTGCTGGTTTACCTAAGATATCAGAAGATGATGATTTCGCTGCAGGGATCGTGTAATCTAAATTCAGTGTTAATGCACTTCCAAGCGGAGCATTTGATACTAAAGTCTGATCCGTTGCAGATAAAACGACAGCACTTTTTGTTCCACCCATAGTTCCGGCAGCTGTAGCGGCTTTGATCGTTAAAACATTGACTGGGATTAAGTTGGTTCCATTCATGAAATTAGCCCCACCTGCTTTTACTTTAACATTAAAGTTCTTCGTTGAAGTCACTTTTAAAGAGTTGGCTTTAGTGATCGTCTGATCAGAGTTATAATCAGCTGCAGTAGCATAGTTGAAGTCAACCGTATTACCGATTGCAGTACTTCCCGCGTCGATAGATATTACATCGTTCAGAGTAATGTTTACGGTTGTGGTAGCGGTAGTGTTTTGAGCTTGTACATTGTTAGTTCCTAATATGGTTGCTCCAATAGTTAAGGCTGCGATTGCGATTAGTTTTTTCATGATAGTAAAATTTAATTTTTATTCTTGTTTAATTGCTCTCTTTGAACACTACAAATCTACGGCAGCGATAAATATTAGAATCTAAATCATTANTTTTGAGCTTGTACATTGTTAGTTCCTAATATGGTTGCTCCAATAGTTAAGGCTGCGATTGCGATTAGTTTTTTCATGATAGTAAAATTTAATTTTTATTCTTGTTTAATTGTTCTCTTTGAACACTACAAATCTACGGCAGCTATAAAAGTTTCTTTGTAGTGGAAAATGGAAGTTGATGTAGTAAAATAACTACATGGTTTATTTATTAGGTTAGTTTAAATAGAAAAGCCCTCAACACCTGAAAGTGTTGAGGGCTTATATAAATTGCTGTTATTTATATTATAAAGCTGTCGTAATATAAATTACAGTTTGCGTGTAATTTTTTCTTTAGGTTTTCACAAAAAATATTTATAAGTTGGTAATCTGTTATCATCATTTTGTGAGATTTTTTAATCTATTTTAATAGTCTACGGATAAACAAAACTTGGGTATTTTCTATCAAAATCTAATAATTTTTCATCATCATATTTATCAAAAACGTATCCTGTAAACAAGTCGACTTCACCAAAACCGAAATATAGCTTTTCAGTTTCATAATATCTAATTTGGTTCTCTTCAAAATATTGCAATGTGGTTTTTAAAAGATCTCCAGGATTATTTAATAGTTTTTCTTTATTAATCCAAAATAATTTGTAGTCAGCATAACTTGCTTGAACTATAATTTGCGCAGTTTCAAAATCTAAATTGTTTAAAATATCTTCGAATTCATTCAAAAATACTTTTAGCTCATTTTCATTATCAACAAAATATTTTGCTGTTCGTCCAAAAGAGACTAATATGTTTTCGTAATAGTATGGGTATTCACTTTCTCCCAATGAGAAAATATTTGGGTGGAAATAATAGTATTTTTTTTTAATCATTTCTTGGATAATGAATTTTTTTGAAAAGTCATAATCTCGATCGATTAAAATTGCTCCATGAAAATAATTGTATTCCATAATCTATTTGTATTTCTAATAATATTTCTATTATCCAAATTCCCTTAATGCGTAAATATAAGATTTATGATCTTTTCATATCGTTTTCTGAGATTGTTAAGTATAATTTTATTACTAATACTCTCCAAACATTCTGCAATTGGATTTAAAACTCATATTACTTATGGCATTTTTTTTCTGCAACTTTATTGAAAGCTAAATACCCCCACTCTATTTCCTATTTTACTTGCACATCAAACATTCAGCATTTCACTAATACATTCCTATTTGATAGGGTAAATATAGATTCATCGTTTTTTGAGATCTATGTGTATTAATTTGATCGCATGAGTGAACCAGTTTAAATATAAATGTGGTCATAAAAAAAATCGTTAATGATTGCTAAGTCCTTGTTGTACATATTTTTATTTATTTTGCTTTATTGTATTCAAATACTCTTTTTTGATTAGTAATTCCTCCGTAATGAATCATAGTTAATTTATTTTCATCCACTTTCACTCTATAAGTATCAATAAATTTACATCCATCCTGGTCCGCTCCAATTTTGTCAATAAACAATTTTCCATCCTTCGTATAAATTATTCCTTGTTGACTTTTGTTGTTGGAAGTCCAAAAACCTTGTATATAACCATTTGGTAGGAATCTAATTGAAATATTATTTGGTTCATACGGACCATTTATCATCTTTAAATCGCGTGTTGCTTCATAAGTCTTTGTTTGGCGATATTCAGAATTTAAATCTATATTTTTTAAAGACTCAGATGTAAAATACCTAATATTTTTGAATTCAAGATTTGTGGGAAAGCAAATTCCACAGGAAGAAACCATAATAAATATGCAAACTGATAAAATTATTGTAAGTATTTTCATTTTAATATTTTCTTAATTGATGATAACTGGAATAAAATATCGTAAAACTTGTGGATTTACAGATTGTGTTAAATTAAACTATTATAATTTTGCAAAAACATCTGTGTATCTTTTTTGAGATAATTTCTAAAATAATATTTAGTTATCTAAGGTTGATATTATTTTATGAGATAAGTAATAATTTATTGCTAATATACTCTCCAAACATTCTGCAATTGGATTTTAAAACTCATATTACCTCTGGCATTCTTTTTCTGCACTTCATTGAAAGTTAATACCCCCACTCTATTTCCTGGTTTACTTGTACATCAAACATTCAGCATCTCACTAATACATTCCTATTTTGATAGCGCAAGTAATAGATACATCGTTTTTTTGAGATAATTGCATGAAGTTCTGAATTATCTGTAGTATCCAGGTTACTATAATAAACAGGTGAACTGAATAAAAAAAGCATCGGAAATTTTTCGACGCTTATTAGTACTAATTCTAAAATAAATTTTAAAATCGCTCTGACTATCGTTATATCTACACGCTATTTTTATAACTCCAGAAATTTTATAGGTGACATATCTATCTTGCCACTTTGTGGACGAGCAAATACGATGTACATTGTCTCCGAACAGACGGTATTCAAGATGATATCAACTAAACTAATTATAGATACCATTCATTTCCGTTAAAATTATTGGTATTCCATCTGTAATTAAAATAGTATGTTCATGCTGAGCCATAAACCCACCCTTGTCATCAACCATAGTCCAACCGTCATTGAGTTCTACTGCATATGATGAATCTGTTGTAATAAACGTTTCGATTGCGACTACCGAATTTTCCTTAAAACGCCTCTGATCATATCGGTTTCTATAATTGAGAAGTTCTTCAGGATGCTCATGAAGACTCCTTCCAATTCCATGTCCACCTAAATTTTTAATAACCTTATAACCTTTCTTTTTAGCTTCTGTCTCCATGAGATACCCCACATCAGCTATTTTCACGCCTCCTTTTATTGAGTGAATCGCTTTCTTAAGTATTTCTCTAGAAGCATCCACCAATGGCTGATGCTGATTGACATCAACTCCAATTACAAAAGAGTTACCGTTATCAGACCAGAAACCGTCTAATTCTGCAGACACATCTATATTTATTAGATCACCTTCCTTTAAAACTGTATTTTTTGAAGGAATTCCGTGACAAAATTCATTATTAACGCTGATGCAAGCACAACCAGGAAACTGATAGGTAAGGTAGGGAGCTGATTTTGACCAAATCCTTTGAGTATTTCAGCTCCAAAGTCATCCAGTTCTTTTGTTGTTATACCAGGCTTAACAAATTTTTTCATCTCTTTCAAAGTATGAGCAACAGCTTCACTTACTTTTTGCATTCCGATAAGTTCAGATTCTTTGGTTATAGACATATATAGATTAATTAATAATTAGCCAATAGTTACTAAGCTATTTTTTACAATTTAAGGATTCTATTTTAGACATATATAATTGTAAATCAAGGTCTAATTTATCGTTTTGTGAGACTTAATCTTAATTTTTACTATCTGCAGCTATTCTTATAGGGTATTATTTTTATTCTCTCGCCCAGAATACTATAAATGAGGTATCTCATTACACTTATGCAATACCTTTAGGCAATTCAATTATCTCAAGGAATCTCAACGCATCTTCAATAATATATGGTCTTATACTTTCTTTTGGCTTCCAATCTTCATGAAGAAAATATCGAATTAACTCTGCTATAACAGCCGGCCGATTAAAATTAATCTCAACAGTTTGTTGCTTATTAGCTGGATATGATTTATTATGGGGTAAAGGAGTTTTATACAACCAAATTACTCCATCTTCGGGATATCCTACGCGCCATTTTTCTTTTTTCGATATCGGGTTTAAGAATTAAATTATCCTCTTCTCGAAACGAGAGTTGAAGCGGAGATTTTTTATATCCTGCCAGATAAATCACAATCCTTTCAACGCATTTTGAATGTTCATAATTTGTTAAATGAACATGTAGCCTCTTCCATAGGTAATTCTCATTGTCTATTTTAATTTTCCGTAATGTATTTTTTGTCATTAGCTGTATTTTTTAAATGCCTTGTCATTTTCGAATTTCCACATTACATTAATCTTATGTTTTAACTTTTTGAAAAGTTACTTATATTATTAATAGACAATTTGTTTTTATCGTTTCATGAGACTTTTTAATCTTTAAAAAATTTCAAATTCTTCAGTAATACTAATTCTTTTAAAGTAATCTTCTAAGTTTAAAGATATTGTATCATTACGAAGTTCCCTCGAATACGACTGAAGCACGATTAAAACATCATTTGAATTATTTTTTGCTATTATATTTCACACTGTCCATATCTATCACCATCTTATTTAAAACATCAGAGCCTTTATAATTTGCATATGCAATTACAAATTGTGCTTCTATTGTACTAAATAAAGGTTTAGGAAATACTTGATAAAGATCATCTAGCTTCTCTCGTACTTCATTAAAAGGATACTTTTTACTATAAAAACCATCATAATAATCTTTTCTCTCAATTTTTAAATAAATTAATATTAAAAGTAAAGGGAAATGAATAAATCTTCCTTGGTTGGAAATTAAAGAAGACCGCCAAAATACCCATCATTTTTTCGATTGTCCTTAAATGACTATTTCCAAATATAACTTTACCAAAATTTTTTAGATCCCTCAATTCTTCTGCTCTTCCACCATCAAAGAATGCATTTATGCTAAATCTATCAGACAGATAATTAATGTATGATTCAGCTTTTGGCTCTGGTATAGTATATTCAATATCAATAAACCTCTTTAAATATTCATTAGAATTTATTTTTTCTGAATTATATACACCACAGATAGCATGACCTAATTGAACCTTGTCAATAGCCAATACAAATATTATATTTTTAACATTAAAAAAATGCTTTACTTTTTCTAAGATTTCTACTGAGTAATTTGGTCTGCATCTATCTAATTCATCTATAAAAAATATTACAGGTTTATCAGGTGATATTATGGATATAGCTTTTTCTAATTCAATTTTAAATTCAGCTAATGATTGCTTTTTCTCCGTATAATCTTCAATATATTTTTCCATTATTTTCCCTCCACCTTTAACAACAGCATGAATGTATTCAGTAAAATCTTTTCCAAATTTTTGTTCCGCAAAACCTTTAATAAGTACTGGAATTAATTCAGATGACAATTTACTGGCTATTTTAACTACTCTTTTTAGCTCAATTTTTTGTTCACTTTTAAGCAAGCTCAATTCACCATTACATTGATCTTTCAACTAAAAATTTATTTTTTAAATCAACTCTCAAATCTATTGGCAGATCGCTTTTCCATTTTTATGTATTTTCTTTTTTGATTGAGAAACAAAGAAAAGAAATAATAAGCGCAAAAAATTGTAAAAATGGAAAGTCAATATGAAAATTCGAAATTATTAAGGATCAAATTTCTATATTATGTGATAACAGTGGCCTTGACAAATTACTTACATTTGTGAATCTGCAGATGAGCTCAAAATTTCACCATGAAACATTTTTGAAATGAAAGTACAATGATATAAGTTTAGATGAAAAGGGAATATAAAGAATTTAATACAGCAGGATAAAACAAATTCACTCTATTTAAATAATGACAGATAAAAATTACAACATTTTCAGATGTAATTATGAAAATAAGATTTCTAAGAAATTGGAAATTGACAAAGAACAATTTTACAGTAATTATTACGAAACTAAACAACCTTTTGGTTTAGCTATTTTTGGATTTTTAATGCTCGTGTTTGCACTTTACATCCTACTAAAAATAAATACACTTTACGGAATCTTACTAATTATTATAGGCTGCTTTTTCATTTATGGTGCACTTAAAAAAAGTAAATTGGTTTTTAGAATTTCTAAAAATGGAATATGGACACCTGAGTTCGGATTTATTTACTTTCGACATATTGAGCGTTTTGAATTTTATCGGTACATAGGAAAGAACAGTTCAGAACGAATGAAAATTCATATTAAGAATTATAAAATCTACAAAATGGAAATACCTTTTTTAGAACAGGCAATTTCTCATATTGACAATTATGGAAGTCTGAAAGAAAAACTAAATAATGCTCTGATCATTGTAAATAAAAGAAGTGAAGACAAACACTACCGCTCATAAGAATTTGAATCACAATAGCCGAAATGAATAAAATACTTTTAAAAGAAATGGATCACCAAAAATAATTTCTCCCTGTCGAGACTGGCCTCGCAGGTCGATATGCAGGAAAAGGAACTGTCCATACTCATCAATCAGCAGATAGGAAAATCTTTTTTTGATTTTATAAATGAATACAGAATTATGGATGCCAAGCAGATTTTGAAAGAAAACCCAATTTGACAGTCTCGAAATCTTGTATCTGGTGGACTTCAGTTCCAAATCATGTTTTTATACAGCCTTAAAAAAAACAGTCTTCACATCTTCAGATTACAGAAAAACAGAGCGTTAGATAATGTCCGACTTTTAATCGAACCAACTTTTCTGTAGAAATAGGTTCGATTAATGATATTCAGACGGTTATGATGAATGAAAATTACAAATTTATTTCAATGTAAATTTTGAATCAAATAAAATAATCATTTAAAGTCTAATTACATATAATTTAAATATTCTTCATTAACCGAAGGCAGCATCTTTTTCAGTATATCTACTATTTAAATACTTATTCATGACTGGATTATAAAATAATTGATATTGAAGAGTTTTCATTAAGTACATTTAATTATATCTTTCCAACATTTATTGATAAACATCTAATATTTTACTCCTAATAATTGAGAAATTCTGTCTAAATGTTTTCGAGATCTCTTCGGTTAGGGTTACCAGCCAATTAGAGATTTAATATTCCAGTGCTGATTTCTAACAGTTTTGAAAATTAAATTGCCTTAAACATAGCTAAAAGAATTTATTTAATAAAAATGAGAGTTGTAAATCTCTTTAATTTGGTTCAAACGAACTAAATATCATCATTTTAAATGACGCACGGGCAGTTTAAGGCGCCTATTCAGTAAAAAGAAACTTTAAAATTCTTGTGTTTTTATCCGAACAATCTATGAATTTAATCTGATGTATTGATTCAATATCTAAGGTGCAGAAAAAATTACTGAAAATATATGAGAATGAAGAAAGTGCAAAAAGGTCGCTCAAAAAATATTGTGCATTCTTATATTTTATCTTTTTTCTATCAATACCATACTCAACTTCCGACATTAGATCTTTAAAACTTTCCAAAGTATCGTCGAAAAAAGTTTGAAGGTCTTTACTTGTCGTGTGCCTTACCATTAGAAATACATCAATATAGGGGTATTTTTCACAGGTCTTATCTGATGCTTCCAAGAATCTGAGAATCTTAGTTTTTAAATTTTCTTTACCCAGCAACTTATCATGGCGGGGCTTTACCAAATTGGCAAGAATCTCTTTTGTTACAATGGATAATAGATTTTCTCTTGAGCGGAAATAGTAATGAATTACCGTTCGGCTTACTTTTGATTTTTCAGCCACATCATATAATGTAAACCCAAAATTTCCATCTTTAAGCAAAAGATCCATCGTTGCATTTTTGATTTTATATTCTGTATCGCTCATTCTTTTAGATTTTTAAAATAGCAGTCGGCAGACATCCACCAACTGCTATGACAAGAAAAAAATTTAATTATGGTATATTAATATTCATGTAACTGAATTTACTGCCATCCTCCACCAAGGGCGCGATAAAGATCTACCACCGAGCTCAACTTTTGAAGTTTGATATTAGCCAAACTCAATTCTGCCTGTAATTTGTTATTTTGAGCTGTTATGACATCCAGGTATGTTGCCATATCCTGTTGGAACAGCTTGTTTGAAGTTGTTACAGCCTTGTCGGATCTTGCAACCAAACCAACAGTGATCGTCTCCTGTTTGTCGGCAGATTCAATGTTTGCCAAAGCATTTGAAACTTCACCGACCGCACTTAAAACAGTTTGTTTGAAATTAATTTCCGACTGCTCCATTGCAATTTTCGACTGTTCATATTGGGTTTTCAGTTGTTTTCCATTGACTAGCGGCATTACCAAAGAACCTGCGGCAGCACCGAAGAGAGATCCCGGAATATCAAACCAGTTTTTAAAATTAAAGGTGTTCAAACCGCCCTGAGCTGTGATATTTAAAGCGGGATACATACTGGCCTTGGCCACCTTCACATTGGTGAAAGCTTGACGAACGGTCAGTTCGCTGCTTTTCACGTCGGGTCTATAGCTCAGTAACTCAGCCGGAATTCCCACGGATTTATATTCAGGGGTCTGCATATCGGTCAATTTCAGAGTTCTCTGAATTTCAGCAGGCATTTTTCCCGTCAGAATGCTCAATGCGTTTTCCTGAATGGTGATGGACTGCTCAATGACCGGAATTGTCGCCAACATTTGGTCACGCGTATTTTCCTGCTGTTGAACCGATAAACTTGTCGTGATCCCTAATTCCTGCTGTTTGCTAATCATTCTCAGGGTATTATTGACCAATTTTAAATTTTCATTGGTAATATCAAGCTGCGTATCCAACATTAAAAGATTGTAATATCCCTGAGCAATTTGGGCGATCAATTGGGTCTGAACCGCTTTCGCTGCTTCCTGGGTTTGAAGATAAGCTGCTAATGCAGATTCTTTTCTGCCTTTTATTTTACCCCAGATATCAGCTTCCCAGGAAATTGAAACATTAGTTCCATAATCTTCTATATATCTTTGACCTAGCATCTGTCCGAACATTTGTCCGTTCATACTATTGTCGGAAGGTCTGCTGATGGATGCCGTTGCTATATTTAAATTTACATTCGGAACATTTCCCCATTTCGAACGATTGTAGCTTAATGCCGCAGATTCGATTTGCTTGATGGAAACTTTGAGGTTATTGTTATTTTTGACGCCGCTTTCTATGAGCGACAACAATGTCGGGTCTGTAAAAAATTCCCTGTATGGAATCTTTGCTATACTGCTTTGTGTGCTATCATGCTCAATAGTGAGTTGAGTGGTATCCCTGAAACCCTCCGGCAACTCTGCTTCCGGCGCTTTATATTTCTGAACAGTGCAGGATGCTAAAGTCAGCAATGCTGCAAAAGCTCCGAAATTTGTATATGATCTGATATTCGATTTCATTGTAATATTTTTTATCCGCCGATAACCTGAGTAAGAAAATGGTTTTTCCTGCTCAAAATTATCTTTGGTCTCAATAAACTATTTATATTAATGATTCTGTTTTGCGAGTTTTGAAGGCTCGTAATCCCAAACACTCTCATCCAAAGGTTTACCGCTGATTCTTTCCTGTAAATATTTAAATACAACAAAAAGAACCGGCGTAATAAAAACCCCTAGTACCGTTCCGAACAACATTCCGAAAACTGCTGCATAGCCGATGGAATGGTTACCTATTGCCGATGGTCCTGATGCAAATAATAATGGAAGTAAACCTGCAATGAATGCTAAAGAAGTCATCAAAATAGGTCTTAATCTCGCTTTTGCCCCTTCAACGGCGGAAGCGGTCAGACTTTTTCCGGCTTTCCTTCTCTGCATCGCAAATTCTACGATCAGAATTGCATTTTTAGCGAGCAAACCGATGAGCATCACCAAGGCGACCTGAACATAAATGTTATTCGCAATTTCAGCAATTGAAATTCCCACAAAAACGCCTAATAATCCGGTTGGTATTCCTAATAATACCGCAAACGGAACCAGATAACTTTCATATTGTGCGGAAAGAATGAAATAAACGAAAATGAAACACAATCCGAAAATCACTGCTGACTGTCCACCTGAAGATTGTTCCTCACGCGCCATTCCTTTCAGGTCATAAGAAAATCCTGTCGGTAAATTCTGCGCACTTACCTCTTTAATAGCAGCCATTGCCTGACCGGTACTGTATCCCGGAGCCGGCATTGCGGTAATGCTTATGGCATTGAATAAATTGTGATGATCCACCACTTCCGGACCTGCTGTTTGTTTCAGAGAAGCCACTGTGCTTACAGGAACCATTTGCCCGACATTATTTTTAATATTGATTCCATTTAAAGAATTGGGGTCGGCACGGAATTCTGGTGGAGACTGCATCACGACACGATAATATTTTCCGAATCTGTTGAAATCTGAAGCCTGCATACTACCATAATACCCCTGCATCACAGACATTACATCTGAAACATTCACGCCCAATTGCTTGGCCTTGACCTCATCTACTACTAATTCGTACTGTGGAAAAGAGGCATTGAAGGTAGTAAATGCCATCGCAATCTCTGGTCTCTGCATCAGAGCGCCGATAAAAACATTGGAAGTCTCATTAAATTTGGTCAATGAGCCGGCTGTTTTGTCCTGAAGAACGACTTCAATACCACTCGTATTACCGAATCCGGGAACCGTCGGCATTCCCAGAACAAAGAATGAAGCTTCCTTGATCTGACTTACTTCGCCCTGAAGCTGACCTGTGATCTGTTTCAAATCATGAACTTCGCCACGGTCTTTAGGATTTTTCAATTTTAAGAAAAATACTGCGTTGGAAGACGAGATACTGAAATTCAACATATTCAGTCCATTCACAGAAACAACACTTTTTACAGCCGGGTTTTTTCTTAATATCTGTTCAGCTCTTGTCACAACATCTGTCGTACGAGCCTGCGTAGAACCCGGTGGAAGCGTTACTGTTGCTATCAGAAACGACTGGTCTTCGTCCGGAATAAATCCTGTTGGCGTAATGGCGAACATCCACACGAATAAACCGATGACAATCGCCAAACCTGAAAATGCAACCCATTTTTTCTTTAATAAAAACAAAACAGATTTCCCGTATCTGAACGTCATCTTGTCAAATGCCGCATTGAATCCTGCGAAGAATTTCTCTTTAACGGATATTTTTTTAGCTTCGTGTCCGTGTCCCGGAGCGTTATGTTGTTTTAATAAAATGGCGCATAAGGCAGGACTCAACGTCAATGCATTTACCGCAGAAATCACAATTGCCATTGCCAATGTCAACGCGAACTGTTGGTAGAAAATTCCTGTGGGACCTTCCATAAAAGCGACAGGAACGAATACCGCTGCCATTACCAAAGTAATAGAAAAAATGGCTCCTGTAATCTCGCTCATTGCCGACATCGTTGCTGCTCTTGCGTTGAGTTTTCGATGTTCCATTTTGGCGTGAACAGCTTCTACCACAACAATCGCATCATCCACCACAATTCCGATGGCCAATACCAATGCAAATAAGGTCAAAAGGTTGATCGAGAATCCGAAAAGCTTCATAAAGAAGAACGTTCCCACGATTGAAACAGGCACTGCAATTGCCGGAATCAAAGTTGATCTGAAATCCTGAAGGAAGATGAATACAACGATGAAAACAAGAATAAATGCCTCAATCAACGTATGGATCACCTGATCGATGGACATATCCAGTGATTCTTTCGAGCTGTACACAAATTCATATTTTACACCCGCCGGAAACGACGCTGAAAGTTCTTTGATTCTTGCCTGAGCTGCGATCTCAATTTCGTTGGCATTGGATCCTGCAGTCTGGAACAATGCGACCATCACACCCTGTTTCTTCTCATATAAAGTTGAAACTCCATAATCATAGGAACCGAATTCTACTTTTGCAATATCTTTTAATTTTAACGTACTGCCATCATTTCCTGCTTTGATCAGGATATTTTCATATTGAGAAGGCTCGGTATTTTTACCTTTGTAACGGATGACATAATCCAACGCTTCCTTACTTCTTTCACCAAATCTTCCCGGCGCGGCTTCCACATTCTGAGCCTGAACCGCTGCTCCAACTTCCTGAGGCGTTAAATTGTAAGCTGTCATCTTTTGCGGATCCAGCCAGATTCTCATCGAGTAATCCTTGTTACCGAAAACCTGAGCATCTCCTACTCCCTTGATACGTTTCAGTTCCGGTACAAGATTGATCTTAGCGTAATTTTCAATGAACAGGTCATTCACGGAAGGATCTTCCGAATACAAGGTGACCATCGCCAGGATGCTGTTTTGCTTTTTCATTGTGGTTACCCCAATTTGGTTAACCTCAGCAGGAAGCTGGCTTGTAGCCTGTGCCACTCTATTTTGTACGTTTACAGCCGCCTGATCGGGATTTGTACCTAATTTGAATACAACGGTCAGCATCAGATTTCCATTACTGGATGTTGAACTGATATAATCCATATTCTCAACCCCGTTGATGGCGTTTTCCAAAGGTGGTGCCACAGAACGGGCGATCACCTCAGAACTTGCGCCGGGATAAACTGCCATTACCGTAACACTTGGCGGTGCAATCTCCGGAAAAGACGTGATGGGAAGGCTCTTCATCCCCACAATTCCCAGGATGACAAGCAACACCGATATAACGGTCGCTAAGACCGGTCTTTTTATAATCGTTTTTAACATTGATCTATTTTATTTGAAATTAAACATCAAGCGGATCTTAGCTTTCCCCCGCTACAGCTTTGGCTTGAGTTTGATTGGCTTGTTGATTGGCAGATTTTGGAACAACCGGCATTCCCGGCTGTAGTCTCTCGAATCCTGAAACGATGTAGGATTCTCCGGCTTTAATTCCGTTGGTTACCATATAATTGGTACCGCTTTTTCCTGAAACTTCAATGGCTTTCTGAACAGCTTTATTGTCTTTGTCTAAAGTAAAAATGTACACTTTGTCCTGGATATTTGAAGTTGAGGCTATTGGAATTAGAATAACGCTGTCATAATGTTGGTCGATCACAATCTTCCCTGTATTTCCGCCGCGGATGATATTTTTTGGATTTTTGAATTTTGCTCTGAAAGTCACAGAACCCGTATTGGAATTGAACTGACCTTCCACTGCATCGATTTTCCCTTTTTCCTCATAAAGATGACCATTGGCAATCTGTAATCCTACCATTGGCGCTTTCCGGATCTTTTCTGCAATCGTACTGCCGACCTGTGAATCCTGGAAAGTCAGGAAATCATTTTCGCTCATACTGAAATAGACATTCACCTCGTGCGAATCCGAAAGAACCGTGATGGGCTCTACTCCTGAAGGACTGATCAGACTTCCCAGACGGTAGTTGATCCTGCTTAAATATCCGCTTACGGGAGCTTTGATCGTACAAAATTCAAGATTGATCCTTGCTGACTGCGCTGTCGCTTCAGCTTGAGTCAATGCCGCTTTTGCGCCGTCATACGCCGCCTGCGCCTGCTGTATCTGGATATTGGAAACAATGCTTTCTTTTACCAATTCTTTTCTACGATCGAGATCTATTTTTAAATTGGCTAAATTAGCTCTTGCAACTGAAACACCCGCTTTTGCTGTATTGTACTGCTCGGCATACACTCTGGAATCGATTTGGAAAAGTGGTTGTCCGGCTCTGACATAAGCGCCTTCGTCAACATAAACTTTCTGAAGATAACCGGAAACCTGCGGACGGATCTCAACATCAGTAACGCCCTCGATACTGGCAGGATATTCTTTGGAAACAAGCCCGTTACCCTGCCCGACCTTGGAAACCGGTAATTCCATTGGTGGCATTTGTGGTGGCTGCTGATTTTTGTTACACGATTGCAGTAAAAATAGGCCACAAAATAGTACTGAGCCCGAAATTAACTTTCTGCTTAAATTATTCATAAATGATTAAGATTTTTCTTAGTATGCGTCTGCAAAATTATTGACTAAAAAGTCAGACTACAATGTTAGAAAGATTCTTAATGTTGTCAAAAAAGAACATTTTTAAACTTGAATGATTCAATTTGAATCTTATGTGAAAAGGAAACTAAGCACTTACCAAAGTCTTGCGGTAAGCATTTGGACTGAAGCCTGTTTTTTTCTTGAAAAACTTGGTAAACGTTGGCTGATCTTGAAACCTTAACTCTGTCATCACCTGATTGATGCTGAAGTCGCTTTTTAACAATAATATTTTAGCCTCAGAGATAATTTTATCTTCGATAATCTGCTTAGGATTTTTATCGTAAACATCCTTGATGGTACGGGTTAGATGCGTTCGGGTCACATAGATCTTATCGGCATAAAACTGAACATCTCTCCGGGTCTGATAATGCTGATTCACCAGATGTGCGAATTTTATCGCAATGTCTTCTTTGCGGAACGTCTTTAATAATTGATTTTTCTGTTTCTGCACATATCCTGCAAGCTCATACATCACGAGATTAATGATCCCTTTCTGTATTTCCTGGTAGAAAATGGTTTCATTTAAAGGATTATTGAGAAACTCTAGTCGTGCAAAACTGGAATTGATATGATTAAAACTATCTGTGCAGAGCGACAGGATCTTTGAAAAATTATTGGATAAAATCTCCAGTGCATCCTTGGAATTCATCTGCAGATTAAGATTCGTGAAGTACTCCACTGAAATGAAAAGGTTCTGGAAAGATGCATCAGGTGAGAGTTCAAGAAACTCAATGACATTATTCGGATAAAGAAAAATGATATCTTTCTGTTGCAGTGTAATCTCCTGAAAATCTATATTGAGCCGAACTTTTCCACCGGTAACCAGCAATATTGAGAAACTGCTGATCTTAATCGGATAATTGAGGTCGATCGCATCGAGATCATCCGTACCGCAACTGCAGGAAAGGATATCTTTATTCAGCAGCGCTAAATTATTAAATTCGGCAAATTGCTCAAGTGTGTAAATTGGTATTAAAGATTTCATAGATAATGCAAAATTAAAAATAATTTTTGCACAAAAAGAACTTTTTTATAATGAATTATCTTCATTACTTAACTTACCATGAAAGTAATATTGACAAGTAAAAATTTTTAACCTTATTTTTTTATTATTTTTGAATGCAAGATCATCTACTTGATAAAAAACGCATCTTTTTTCAATTAAATGATTGCCTAAACTCAACAGGAGTCAGATTTGTTTTGCTTTTAAATAATCTGATAAAGGACTGCGGATAATCAAAACCCAGATGATAGGCAATTTCAGATACTGAAAGATTGGTTGTAGACAATATTTCTTTCGCCGTATCAACGAATCTTTGGTGAATATGCTGTTGCGTGTTGAGCCCTGTTAAAGAGCGCAGCATATCACTAAGATAGCTTGCCGAGACATTCAACTGGTCTGCCAGCTTCTGTACTGTCGGCATTCCGTTGTGTAATTCCTCATCATTATTAAAATAAAAGTCCAGAACTTTTTCAAATTTCTCAATAAGGTGGTCATTGACTGCTTTATAGGTGATAAATTGTCGTTTATAATAACGGCTGCTGTAATTAAGGAGAAGTTCGATCTGCGAGATGACGACATCCTGACTGAAGTCATCTGTTCTGCTTTTAAGTTCCTCTTCAATAATCTTAAAGACCGAAAACAAGGTCTCCTTTTCTTTTTCTGATACCTGCAAAGCTTCATCCGTTGAATAGGAAAAGAAACCATATTGCTTCATCTTCTTTGCCAATGGATAGGAAAGCAGAAAATCAGGATGGAGCAGGATAAGAAAACCTTTGCTTTTGTTATTTTTCGGCTTTTCAAAAAGCTGACCCGGAGCCGTAAATACTAAACCGCCTTCACCAAAATCATAATGATGCTGCCCATATTTAGCACTGCCGATGGTATCTTTGTAGGCGATCTTATAAAAATCCAACACCAGATTTTCAGATAGTCCTTCTGCTGGTAAGGTCATATCTCCCAGACGGATGAAGCTGACCAACGGATGTTCAGGTTTCGGTAATCCGAACATCTTATGAAATTCAGATAACGAGAGAAATTTATGCAGCTGCTGCGGATTGCTTTTCATTTGTTTAATTGACTGTGTAAAAATAGCTAATTAATTACCAAGGTGTTTCACCGGTTTCAGGATTATATTCTTCACTGATAAATTTTCCGGTGGGTCCGTCCTGGCCGATCATTGCATACTTAGCAATTCTTTTTCCTCCTTCTTCTACGGTTCCTGTGCCTCTGTGATTGTTGAAATCCGTAGCCACGAATCCCGGGCAAACTGCATTGACTTTAAATGGTGTCTCACGGAGTTCATAAGCAAGATTAATGGTATACATATTCATAGCCGCCTTTGAGGCAGTATAAACGGCAGCTTTATGACTGTAATAAATCCAGTCGGGATCAGAATGCAATGTAAGCGAACAGCCGCTGGAAGAGACATTAACGATTCTTGGCTCCTCAGATTTTCTCATAAGATCCATAAATGTCTGGGTCACTCTGATAACACCATACAGATTGGTATCCATTACATGTTGAAAAGCTTCTACAGGCGCTTCGAGCGCGGCTTGTGGCATTCCGCCATTTATTCCTGCATTATTGATGAGCACATCTAGAATATCCGTCTGTTTTCCGATCTCTTCTCTTGCATTTTCTATGGAAGCAATGTCAGCAACATCCAACCGGATGGCTTTAATGTTTTTAAAACCTGTTTCTTTAAGTTGCTGTACGGCTGATTCTCCATTGTCGATATTCCGACTTCCTATGAAGACAAAATAACCGTTCTCTAAAAGCTGTTTAGCCGTTTCGAATCCTATTCCTTTGTTGGCTCCTGTTATTAATGCTGTTTTCATATTAATTTATCTTTTGTTATATATCTGTACAAATTCTTTCGCAAAATCTTCTATTTTCACTTTCCCGAATGTTGGCTTGTTGGCATAAAAATCTTCATATAAACTGCCGTCTCCCTGTGCTTTTTGCATGGCGACCATTCCTTTGGCAACCCATTTGTTGATGCCGGCAGAAAGCATTTGATCTAATAATTCTTCATCCGAAATTACTTTCCATTCCAAACCGGGATTCCCAATTGCTTTTCCTAAAGCCTTGACTATTTCATCAGGAGAAACCTCATCACTTGCGATATAATGGACTGTTCTTCCGATGAAAGGCTTTTCCATTTCGTCTGCAATGGTCGATGCGATATCATACGGTGAGACCCAGGGTTCTTTACGATCTCCTCCATAACTTTGAATAATTTTACCCTGCGATTGTATCATTGGAAGCCAACGGTAGATATTGCTGAAAAATCCGACAGGACGCATAAATTTGATTGAGACATCTTCAGGAAGTTTCTGTAGGATATGTTCAACATTATAGTGAACCAAAAGACTTCCGGTACCCTGATCGGAATGTGCACCGATACTGCTTAAATGGATGATATTTTTGACACCGGACCGTTGAACAGCAGTAACATAATTGTGGGCTATTTTTTTAAATTCAGCCAAGAAATCGATGTCCTTATCAAAAAGACTTCCGATGCCTTCCCAGGCTTCCATCAAATATACCGCATCAGTATCTTTAAATGTTTCCGTTAAGAATTCTACATCCTGGATGCTTCCTGCTGCTGCGACAGCGCCCAGACTTTCTATTTCAGGTATTCTTTCTGCTTTGCTGCTGATGACTGTTACCTGATGTCCTGCCGCCACCAATAATTGGGTGAGTGGCTTTCCGATGTTCCCTAAAGAACCTGTTAATGTTATTTTCATTGTCTTGATTTATAAGTACAAAGTTGCGACAACCTTTCGTGAGAGAATAAACACTATCAAAGATTTTATAAACACAAATGGATATTGTGATATAACAGCATATTTAATTATGAACCTAAATCGCCATCATATATCTACACCAAGGATCATAAGCTTTAACAAGCAATTACAACTATTTACATTTCAACTGAATTAGATTTTCATAAATAATTTACCAAATGATAAAATCATTTTTTTTAATTTATTACCTTGCAGCTATGGAAGAATTTAAGCAATATATCTTGCAGTTTGGCAATCTCAATGAGCAGCAATTTTCTTTTATACAATCAAAAGCGGAAATGATTAATCTAAAAAAAGATGAGTATTTTTCGGAAGCAGGCTGGATCCCCAAACGGGTGAGTTTCATTGTGGATGGAATTATACGTGGATGTTACTATAATAATAAAGGCGAAGAAATAACGCGTTGCTTCATTGATGAAAATAATTTGTCATTTGATTATATTAATTTCGAAGCAGCTACTGCATCCTCTGAATATCTTCAGGCCGCTACAGATTGTAGACTTATTGTCTTTTCAAAGGATGATTGGGAAGAAATCTCACATACTATCGTCAACTGGGACAACATCAAAAACAAAATGCTTCAAAAGTGTATGTATCAAAAGTCAAGGAAAGGACCGGTGATCTCGCAGGACGCAACCACAAGATATTTAGAATTCTTAAAAAATTTTCCATCCCTGGCAAACCGAATTCCTCTGGCATATATAGCTTCATACCTCGGTGTAACACAACAATCATTGAGTAGGATCAGAAAAAACATTTAAGAAAGCTGTTTTTACCAAATGGTAAATAATACCATTTTAAAAATTTTCAATTTTGCCAATATAAAAAAGCGATTTATTATGACAAAAACAGCACTGATTACAGGAGCAAACAAAGGAATAGGTTTAGAAACGGCAAAGCAGTTATCCCAAAAAGGCATAAACGTATATTTAGGGAGCAGAGATATCAATAAAGGTGAAGAGATTGTCGCTAAATTAAAAAATGATGGCTACAAAAACATCACTCCAATTGAGATTGATGTGACCAAACCACAGACAATTAAGAAAGCGCAAAATATTATTGAGAAAGAAACAGGACATCTCGATATTTTGATAAACAATGCGGGGATCAGCGGTATTACACCACAAAATGCGTTAGAAACTCCACCTGATGAATATCTGGATGTTATGAATGTTAATCTATATGGTGTGATTAGAACTACACAGTCTTTTATAGGTCTATTGAAAAAATCTTCTGAACCAAGAATCGTCAATGTAAGTACAAGTGTCGGTTCCCTCTCTCTGCAGAGCAATCCACAATGGCCCGCTTATGATTATGGAAAATATGCAGTCTACGCATCATCCAAGGCTGCTATGAATATGTATACGGTGCATTTGGCATATGAACTTAAGAACACTAATGTTAAAGTAAATGCAGTATGCCCGGGCTATACAAAAACTGATTTTACTGGTTTTAATGGTGGTGAAGTGGAAGATGCTGCAAAACGCATCATTAAATTTGCCCTTATTGACGACAATGGACCTAGTGGGAAATTTTACAGTGAAGAAAGTAATCCAGAAAGTGGAGAAATAACTTGGTAAAAAATTTAAAGATATCTAAATTTTATATGCCTGTCACTTTACAATCGCAAAGTGACAGGCATATTTGTTTGTTACATTTCAATTAAATTCATCGGGCATATACTGATCGATAAATATTTATCGAATGTTTAAATAAGTACTTTAATTGAAGGATTATTTTGGAACTACCTGAAAGTTAAAGAGTTTTATCCAAGCATATATCCGTAAAAACACCCGATTTCTCAAGCAGGTATTTTTACGGATTATAATCTACACTTCTCAAAGAATCGCTTTTTTTAATACTGTAGGTAAGTATCAATTTGATATCGAAAATAAGAAGATGCAGATTTTGTAAGTACAATATTATATGTTAACTCTCTAAAATTAACAAAAGAACTCGATCTCATTTTTTTTTATAAGTCCTAAACACTAATATATTTTTTGAATACTTCAATAAGGTCTGCCTGCCGTATAGGTTTGGGAAGGAAGTCATTCATTCCGGATTCAAGGCATTTTTCTTTTTCACCCAGAACAGTTCCAGCTGTAACGCCTATGATGGGTATATGTTTATATCCCGGCAGCATTCTAATATTTCGTGTTGCCTCAATACCGCTCATCACAGGCATCTGTACATCCATCATGATAATGGAAAACTGTTTTTTCCTGCATTCTTCCAAAGCCTGCAATCCATTGACTGCTTCCGTTAAATGTATACTGGGAGCAAAAGACTTCATTATCCTATTATTCAGGACCATATTCACTGGGTTATCATCAACCAAAAGCACTTCTAATTCTGAGGAAAATAAATGCGAAGCTTTCTCAGACTGATCTTTACTAATCTCTACTGCATTACTTTGATCTACCCTTCTTAAGGTTTTGTATAGATCATGTGATTTGATAGGCTTCAACAGTAAATGTGTATTTGCTATTTTCCTAACTGAAGTAAGCATATCCAGTTCTTCAGAAGAAGAAGAAAGTATTATAAATGGAGAAGTCTCTTTTCGCTGATTGAACAGCTCTTTTATTTTATCTATTGTTTCCAATCCGGACATAATAGGCATATGATAATCCATCAAAATCACATCAAACCGCTCACCTTTCAACAGAATCTCCAGAGCTTCCATCCCATTAGAAGCCAAGGTAGATTTTATATTTTTATAGGTAAGCATATGCTCAAGAATAATCCTGTTGGTTTCATTATCATCAACCACCAGAGCTGTTTTAACAGTTATTTCATCCTCTTCCAATTGAGAGATCTCATAAGGAATTTCAATATCAAAGAAAAATACAGAACCTTTTTCCTTTGCGCTGTCCAGCGACAAATGGCTTCCCATATATCCCAGAATATTGTTTGAGATAGTAAGCCCCAGACCCGTGCCACCATATCGTTTACTGATGGAACTGTTTTCCTGAGTAAAGGCATCAAAAATGTATTTCTGTTTCTCAACAGGGATGCCGATCCCCGTATCTCTTACCGAGAAACGCAAAGCAATAGTAGTATCATTCATGCGCAATTTCTCTACTTTTAGCTCGATCTCTCCTTTTTCTGTGAATTTCACAGCATTCCCCAGAAGATTGATCAAGATCTGTTTTAATCTTGCTTCATCAATAAAAAGTATTTTTGGAAGACCCGGCTCAATATTGAGAAGAAGTTCGATATTTTTTTTCTGGGATTGATAAAGAATAACATTTATGACCTGGCTTAACATATCATAAACATCACTTTTTTCAATCACAAGCTCCATTTTTCCGGATTCTATTTTAGAAAAATCAAGTATATCATTGATGATACTAAGCAGATTTTCTCCTGACTCATTGATGTAATTCAAATATTGAATCTGTGTTTCATTCAGCGGTGTTCTGAGGAGAAGGTCTGAAAAACCAATAACCCCGTTTAAAGGAGTCCTGATCTCGTGACTCATATTTGCCAGAAATTCGGATTTTGCTTTGTTGGCTATATCTGCAGTTTCCTTGGCATTTTTCAGTTCTTCATTTACCTTTACAGCATTTGTAATATTCTGTACGGAAATAATTACACCCCCTACTTCATCTTTTGTAAGATACCAAGGTCCGACTTTAAGGTCATAATGCTGAATTTCTTCTTTTCCTTCAACCTTTAGCTCAAAGTCACCGTTGATGTACGTTTTTCCCAACAGTGCGTTCTTATAGATTTCTTTTCTTTCTTCGGGAATATCAGGTGATACCGTGAAAAGATTATTACCGATAAGATCTACATTATTCATACTAAATTCTTCTCTCCATCTACTGCTTACAGCAACATAGTTAAGATCTTTATCAAACATGGCCAAAGGAATAGGAACATCAGTAGCAAAGGACTGCATCATAGCCTCCTTCCGGGTAACCTCCAGAAGCATTTTTTTGAAGGCATCAATGTCCTGAATGATTCCGAAAACCCTGTTGCAGATCTCATCTTCAAACTCGGGAATACCTTTTACTCTTACCCAGATCGTAACGCCGTCATTACGTAAAAGCTGAAGTTCTTCATCAAAAGCAATTCCCTGATCCATCGCCCTTTTAAAAAGATATTTTATTCTCTCCTCGCTTTTTCCTTTGTAAAATCCAAGGGCATTTTCAAAAGTAGGCTGGATATTATTTTTAATTTTGTGAATCTCTCTTGTACTTTGAGACCAGAAGAGCTTTCCGGTCTTCATATTAGCTTCCCAACCTCCCACCTGGGCTACTGAGCTTGTTTCTTCAAGCATTTCTTTAGTGTAAGAAAGATCTTTTTCTAACTTATCACGGCGGATGAGGTCAGATTTTAGTTGTATGTAAACAAAAATGGTTACAGCAATGGCTGCAGCGGCAGAAAAGATGATAAATAAAACCGTCCACTGGGAAGACCTGTTCAGATCTTCATTTTTTATAGCAATTTGAACTTCCTCATGTTTTACAAATTTCTGAACAAGCATGCGGCATCTGTCCATAGCCACCTTGTCTTGTAAAAGTTCTTCAGTGCTCATTAATATTCCCTTTTTGCGATTCTCAATAAGCAGTACATATCCTTTCATCATCATTTCTGAAGTATGTACAAGTTCATTTAGGGTATTAATCTGACCTCTATCACTAAGATTAAGTTTATTTTTGTTAGAAACAAGCAGCGGATATTCATTCCTACTTTTATTGAAAGGTTCAAGAAAATTTTCCCGACCGGTAAGCTGATATCCCCGATTGCCCGTTTCAGCATTTAACAGAGTATTTAAGATATCTTTTACTAGATTTATAGATTCCTTACTTTTTAACAAGTTTTCTCTATTCTCCATCTGCTTATGTATACTTATATAAGATGCCATAGAACTAGCAATCAGAAGTATTAGAGAAATTACTACACCTATCTGAAGATTTCTTATAATTTTTTTCGGCATTGAACAATATTTTTGTGGTAAGATACTAAAAGTAGGTTATTTTATAACAGTAACAAATTAATTTAGAAATTTGTGAGCAGATATTGGAAAATGAATATAATTTAAGTCCTTAAAGATGGAGTTGCTGGGTTTATAAAAGTTTATTTTGTATGTTATCCTGACTGGTTTCCTTCATTGACCTTTCATTTTTTTTAAACCAAATTTCGATGTAAGTCTGGATAACATTCTTCTCCACTTTGGCTATTCCTAATTACAATCTCATCTTCACCGTTGACCAGATTTTTAAACTTTTCAGCAAATAAATTTGGCTCAAGTATAAATACTTTCTTGCCTTTATTCATTTGAGCATTTACCGTCGGAGGTACTAATTCCATTCTGATTCAGCTTTTGCCATTACTCCTATCTAAAACTATAGCGAAGCATTCTGTGAAATAAAAAAATTACTTAATAATAGACAATCTTTCATTGAAAATGTCATATTTACAATTAATTAATAAATATAAATAAAGGTTTTGGTAATGTCAGATAATGGTATTAAATTTGATTTTAATGATATTTATCAGTATAATTAATTTTGAATGACAGCATTTAATTACAGTTAATTTAAATTTATTCTATCATGAAAAACCAAATCATTATCGCTGCGTTGTCACTTGGAGCAATAGCTTTAGGAACCAGTCAAGTTCCTGCACAAAATTCTGGGCAGGTTAATACCTCTGTCAACATTATTTTAGCAGATATTATTTCAATAGATGCAGGAACTGTTGCTTCACAAGGTGCTGTAGATTTTAATTATGTGAATACAACAGATTATAATTCTTCAAAAAATGTGACAGTACCGAATAGTTTAGTCATCATTTCATCCAAAAATTTCGATGTAAAAGTAAAATCTGAGGGTGCAAACTTTGTAAGTGGCGCAAACGTAATTCCAGTAGATATATTAAAGGTAAAAGCAATACCAGGCGGAAGTTTAATGGGAACCCTAAATGAGGTTACCTTATCGACAGCTGATCAGATGCTGGTAAGTAATGCAAGTTCAGGCGCCAAACAATCTTTAAATATCGCCTACTCTATTTCGGCGGAAAAAGCATCGAAGGTACTTCTCGGTAAACCAGCAGGAACTTACACGCAAACAGTAACGTATACTGCGACTGCTTTATAATAAGGCGAGCAACAATTTATATAATACGCCCTCAACACTTGAAAGTGTTGAGGGCTTTTCTATTTAAACCCAATACATAAACCGTGTAGTTATTTTACTACATGAACTTCCATTTTCCACTACAAAGAAACTTTTATCGCTGCCATAGATTTGTAATGTCAAAAGAGGACAATTAAACAAGAATAACAATTAAAATAATATTATCATGACAAAACAAATTGTAATCGCAGCATTAACTTTCGGAGCTATCATCTTAGGAACTAACAATGTACAAGCTCAAAACACTACCGCTACCACAACCGTAAACATTACCCTGAACGATGTAATATCTATCGACGCAGGAAGTACTGCAATCGGTAATACGGTTGACTTTAACTATGCTACTGCAGCGGATTATAACTCTGATCAAACAATTACTAAAGCCAACTCTTTAAAAGTGACTTCAACAAAGAATTTTAATGTAAAAGTAAAAGCGGGAGGTGCTAATTTCCTGAATGGAACAAACCAGATCCCTGTAAATGTTCTGACCATCAAAGCAGCTACAGCTTCAGGAACTATGGGTGGAACAAAAAGCGCTGTTGTTTTATCTGCAACGGATCAGACTTTAGTATCAAATGCTCCGCTTGGAAGTGCATTAACACTGAATTTAGATTACACAATCCCTGCAGCGAAATCATCATCTTCTGATATCTTAGGTAAACCGGCCGGAACTTACACTCAAACAGTAACTTATACCGCGACTGCTTTATAATAAAATTTTTTCATATTAATATTTTGTGATTTGGTGTTCGAAGGCTTCCTAAGGGAGGCCTTTGATTTTGTATATATTAATACCGATATAGAGAAAATTTAAAATCCGGGAATAAGTATCTATCAACTGTAAGGGAGAATCGATGTTTTTGGACATTTAAATTTAATTGATACATCAGCCAAACATTCAGTAAATTTATTAAGCCATTTTCTATCTTTTTTAAAGTTATCAAATCTCAAAAAATGATGATAACAAATTTACCAACCGATAAATATTTTTTGTGAAAACCTAAAGAAAAAATTACACGCAAACTGTAAGGTATACCGCCACTGCTTTATAATAAGACGAGCAACAATTTATATAATAAGCCCTCAACACTTTCAAGTGTTGAGGGCTTTTCTATTTAAACCCAATACATAAACCGTGTAGTTATTTTACTACATGAACTTACATTTTCCACTACAAAGAAACTTTTATCGCTGCCGTAGATTTGTAGTGTTCAAAGAGAGCAATTAAACAAAAATAAAAATTAAATTTTACTATCATGAAAAAACTAATCGCAATCGCAGCCTTAACTATTGGAGCAACCATATTAGGAACTAACAATGTACAAGCTCAAAANAATAAAAATTAAATTTTACTATCATGAAAAAACTAATCGCAATCGCAGCCTTAACTATTGGAGCAACCATATTAGGAACTAACAATGTACAAGCTCAAAATACTACTGCTACCACAACCGTAAACATTACTCTGAACGATGTCATCTCTATCGACGCAGGAAGTACAGCAATTGGTAATACGGTTGATTTCAACTATGCTACTGCAGCGGATTATAACTCTGATCAAACAATCACTAAAGCCAACTCTTTAAAAGTGACTTCAACGAAGAACTTTAATGTTAAAGTAAAAGCAGGAGGTGCTAATTTCATGAATAGCACCAACTTAATCCCTGTCAATGTTTTGACGATAAAAGCCGCTACAGCTTCAGGAACTATGGGTGGAACAAAAAGTGCTGTTGTTTTATCTGCAACGGATCAGACTTTAGTATCAAATGCCCCATTAGGAAGTGCATTAACACTGAATTTGGACTACACAATCCCTGCAGCGAAATCATCATCTTCTGATATCTTAGGTAAACCGGCCGGAACTTACACGCAAACAGTAACTTATACTGCGACTGCTTTATAATAAAATTTTTTAATTAATAAAGGTTCCTTTTGTTACGTTTTCAGTAGTTTTAGGAATCTTTATTTTAAACAAATTTACACCATGCGCAAGTTTATTTACCTTTTCGTTTTCTTTATCGTCACAGGGTCTTCTTCAATTATGGCACAAAGTATCTCTATGTCGCCTACACGACTGTTTTTTACTGGTAATCCGGGAGAAAAAGTGACACAGACGGTCACGCTTCAAAACAGCTCGGATAAGGATTATGTTTTTAATCTCAATTATAAAGATTGGGTTAGAGAAGAAGACGGAAATAAGGTTTATCTTGATGCAGGCAGTTCAAAAACTTCTAATGCTTCCTGGATGTCCACCTTAGAAAACGCTGTAACAGTTCCTGCGAAAAGTACAAAGGAGATTGCAGTAACCATGCAGATTCCTGCAAACGCATCAAAGTCTGCCGTTACAAACAGTATGTTGTTTTTTACCCAACTTCCTCAGCAGGCAGATAAGGCACGTATTCAGAATGGTATTGGTATTATCACCTTATTTGAGGTGGGACTTCACATCTTTTATACTCCACCGGGGAACCATGTAAAAAGTCTGGATATTACCAATATTGCAGAGGTGAGTAATGCGAATGCAGCAAACAGGAAAGTAGCAGTAAGCATTCATAATGATGGAGACACCATTAATGATGCCACCGTTGAGTTTGAACTGACCAACACAGACAGTGGTAAGGAAATAAAATTACCTGCAATTTCCATCTCCATGCTTCCCAATACCAATCAGACCGTTCAATTTTCTTTACCGGAGAACATTTCAGGGAACTTCCTTGGCGTGGCTATTATCAAAATGGCAGAATCCAATGATTTACGAGTAGGCGAAAAAAACTTTAAATTTTAAAAATTAAGTCTTGAAACCACAGAATGGAATATCAATATCAATCCTAAGAAGAACCATCTTATTTTTTGCATTGGCTCTTCTGCACTTTTCGTTGGCCTTTGCGCAGGAAAAGAAGGATATACAAATCCATTTTGAAAATGACAGGGTCGCTGTTGAAAAAGGTTCTACTTTTACTAATTTCCTGATCATTGAGAATAAAAGTTCAGAAGAGATTACCATTCAGAATATTATCCCTGAAGAAAAATATCCGGGATTGCTTTTCTATCCAAAAAATGACTTTACCTTAGCTGCGGGTCAGTCTAAAAATCTTCCTGTGAAACTGATCGCCAATGTGGATTTTATGAAACTGAGATCTAATGAGATCCAATTCCAGGTTTCGTACACCACTCCGACGGTCACCAAAACTGAAAGTGCCTCGTTCTTCGTTGAGAAAGACGAGAACAAAAACATCGCAATTTATACGGCGGCTTACGAAAATTTCATTAATCCTGCTGTGCCCGAATCCTCAATTCTGCTGACTATAGAAAACCAAGGCTATAGTAAAAGAACCGTTAAGATTGATTTGCAATCAATTCCTGATGGTTTGGAAATGATGCCCAAACAACAAACCCTATCTTTGGAAGGTTTAGAAAAACAAACGGTTGAGATCAAAGTTGCGGTCAGAAAACAGAATACGCTTTATCCGGAATTTAATATTAATGCAACCGTCACAGACCTGCTTGATAATAAAATCGTAGGAAGCAACACGCTCTACTTGGTCATTTTATCGCACAACAGACAAATTGCCAGAGGAAACGAAACAGCAAGCGGAAGTAATTTTGCGGAAATAAGCTATAATGAAAACAGTTCGGGTTTCAATTATCTTCAATTGAGGGGAAACACAGCGTTTCGAGTGACCGATAATTTGAAATCGCGCTTCAATATGGGTACGGATTACTATCTTGACGGTCGTTATAACCTATATGACACCTGGCTGGAACTGGAGAGAAAAAATACGGTATTACGACTGGGAAATATTAATAGTAACGATTACGATTACCCGGTTTTCGGAAGAGGTGGGAAAGTTTCTACCAAATTTGGTGAGAATAATAATCAGATTGAAATTCTTGCACTGGAAAATAATTATAACCTATACGGTACTTATTTCCAACAAACAAAAGGATCTACCATGGCGGGAGCAAAATATAGTTTTGGGAATGCTAAATCTTTCAATGGAAAAGTGTCTTATATATTCGACCATGATCCACGCTTCAACACAGATACGCAGGTGGCGAACGCAACAACATCATTCTTAATTAACGATAAACACACCATCCGCACGGAGGTGGGCCTAAGCAACGAAAAAGGCCTTGTGAACAAAGATGAAAACGCAGGAGCTTTAATGGGAGCCAATTACGAGGGAAAAATAGGAAAATGGGATATACAATCTATTAATTCCTTTGCTACCAAAAGCTATGCAGGGATCAAAAGGGGATCTTTTATCTCAAATCAGCGGATCAGCCGCCAATTTTCTGATTCTCAGCGTGCTTTTATACAATATCAGAATTCGCAGGTAGACCCGGAATTCCTGAGTTTCCAGAGTACGCCCATTCAGCCTGGGAATACCGCAAATCTACGTTATTATTTCAACAGTACAGAAGCTTTGGGATCAGGGTACCAGTTTTCTTTAAAGAAGTGGAATTTTCTACTGGCTCCGAAAGTTGAAAGACAGAAAACAGCCAATTTTTATACATCGCAGGAACTTTTTTCTTACCGATTGGAGACCAACATAAGCGCTACATTAGGTGCTCATGGATTGAATTGGACGGCAGAATATTCTTATTCAAAAGCGAACGACAGGGCTGATTGGTTCAACAGTCTGAAAACAACATTGTCTTACAGGTATAAATCCTTCTCCCTAAACGGAACAGCCCAATGGAATGCAACGAATGTCTTTGATTTAACTTCTTATTACAATACAGACCGTAATTTTGCCAACTACAATGTATATGCATCGTATAATTTCCAGATGATGAATAATAATCTGACAGGATCTTTTTCAGCCGGAACTTCCTATTCGGAACTTTATAAAAACCTAAACAGCAATGTGAGCGGTAATCTGGAATATAAAGTTTCACCTTCTTGGTCCACAACAGGTTATTTTAATTTTTCCGGTTATAAATCTACGGCTGCTTATACAAGCAGTGGCAGTTATTACCAGTTCAGAATAGGGATTAAAAAATATTTTACCGCAGCTACGGCTCTTGGAAATCACAAAGTGACGTTCCAGCTATTTGAAGATAAAAATTTCAATGGGCTCCTGGAGACTGGTGAATCGGTACTTGCCAATGAAATAGTGAAACTGGACAATTTTGTTGCATTGACAGATAAGAACGGAAAAGTAGTTTTTCAGAATGTGCCTGAAGGTATTTACACCCTGAAGGTGAACGAAAGTGCGGGAGCCCGGTTGATGATAGATCCTGTAATTATGGTAAATAATAATATCAACCGCAAAGTAGGTCTGGTAAAAAACATCAGGGTAAGTGGGAAATTAACAGAGATTAAACAAGCCTACGATGATCTGGAAACAGATGTAACCGGAATCGTGGTGTATGCAAAAAGCGAAGACGGTAAGATCTATACCGCTGTGGTTAACCAAAAAAATGAGTTTGAGTTTTTCCTGAAAGATGGAAAATACGACCTCTATATTGAAAATGACAAATACAGCTATACACAACCCACACAAACTATTCAGGTGACAAAAGAAGGGTATTCAAAAACCGTAGTTTTTGAATATAAGAAGAAAGACACTACCATTAAGGTGAAAAAGTTTTAAATTTAGAAGTATGAAAAAGATGAAGGCTTTTTTAATAGGAATTTTTACCGTATTCTGCGGGTCTACAGGCATGAAAGCTCAGGATATATACCTGTCGATTCCTGAAAATAATATTTTTAACAGAAGTGAATTTACCTCAGTACCTACAAGGGTAATGACGAACGCCAACAGAACAAACTGGGATTATGCCTTTTTTGGATTACTCCCAATAGCTCCTACATTTACCTCTGTGTCCGGACCGAATTTTACGCATTCTTCTTCCTCATCTACTTTACCCAGCTCCACTCTTCTGTGGCAGTTAGAAAGTATGGGCGGGCAGTTGCCATCTACTGGGTATTCGGGTTCTTTGCCAGGTTTTCAGTCGTTCAGCACAAGTGCTATAAAATGGTTTGAACCGCCTTTGTCCATTATTTTTGGAGGAGGATTTAACCGGGGAAATATCAATTTTACATTTAAAATACCAGCTGCTCAGTTTACTGCTAATACCTATCGGGCCGGGAATTACTCCATGGATATCAGTCAAAATTATAATGATTTCACACCATATAATTTTAAAACAATTTTAGTCATTCCTTCATCCGTCAGATGGCTTACAACATCTTTAACAAAATATATAGAAATATCTTCTTTAAATGACTACCGAATTACAGGTACGCGGGTATTGAATTTGGATAATGCGGAAATCGCACATACGGTTGATTTTAATTTATGGGCGAAAGCTGCTGCAACAAATATTCAGTTCACATCTTCTAAAGGAGTGCCGGGAACCAGAAACATATCAAGTATTAAATTGGGTAGTAATGGATCTACACTCACGCCCAAAGCCTTATCTGCCGATTTTCAGAATTTTTCTGCTACTAGTTTCAGTGTTGTAGCGGGAAACAGAAACAACTTCAGTCCAGAGCTTTATGTGTCTTCGGAAGATTTCAAAAACCTTTTTTTTGAAGCCGGAACTTATACGTTTGAATTGAACTTCAATGCCAGAAGTACAGATAACTCAATTAGCAGTCCGCAAAATACGGCTGTTCAGGTAAAGGTGCTTCCTCTGTCGGAGATCACCATCCCCAGCTCCGGGCGAAATGTAAACTTTAATTTTAATACAGCAGCCCAGTACACCAATGGTCAGTCACAAACGATTCCAAACCAAATTATTCTGTCCAATAATGAAAGTTTTGAGCTTTATGTAAAATCTGACGAAAATTATTTCAAGAAAGGCGGCCTTCAGACCAACATCAATTCCAACATATTACAAATTGGCGTGGATGGAAGTTCTGTAAACGCTCCCTTATCCAAAACTCCCCAAAAAATACTCTTTAACGGAACACCAGTTTTGGACCGGGGGTTGAACATAAAATACACTATACCACCTGCGGGCGCTCAAAGCTTGGTCGGTAAGGAAAATACTACGTACTCTATTAATGTTTATTATAGCTTTACGGCAATTTAACAATACTTCCTCGTAAAACTCTTCGTTATTGATCATTTTAATGACAATAACCAATCGCCGGATAGCACTATACCGATAAATTAAATGCATTCGGAAAAAATATGACAATGCTTTTTTGATTGATTAATTTTCGCAGCTTCTAAGATTATCTGGGAAGGTCAAATCTATGTTCCCGCTTCCAATGATGCATCCCTCAATCAGATTTATCCTCAGCAGGACAAGTCTGAATTCGATGTGATCGTTATGTATCATCAGATGTCCATTATAAGTGGCATTGAAACCATTAGAAAAATAAAAATACTATTTGCGACGCCACCCATGTAGCGCCGTGCATTGTTTTGTACAGTTTTTCCGATGATATTAATTTACAGGATGCAACCAAAGCAATAAGAGTCTTGGAAAAAAGTATCGAAATACCTATTATTGCATTCCGGCAAGAACTCTTGTTGGAGAGAGAAATTTCTGCAAGCAGGAATACCTGACTTTTTAATCAAGCCTTTATTAAAGCAAACCCTGTGTGGTATGATTATAAAATGGTTTGCCATGGAAATCGAAAAAATAAATAATAAGCTATGCTTTAAGAATACTGGACGAGATTTTTAAAGTATTAATATAGAATTTATGAATGACCTTATCAACGAACTACAATTAAAAATAGAAAAACTGGAAAACGAAATCAGTTTTAAGAACGGGCTGATCTCGATATTGTCTCATGATTCAAAAGAAATGTTTGGAAATTTTCTGTGGCTTATAGAAGCGCTGGAAGATAAGACCATAAGTGAGGAAGATTTTTTTAACTTGTTGCCGCAGGTAAAAAGCGATGCCCGGAAGAATCTGCAAACCATTCAGGACAGCACCTCTTGGTTAAAAACACAATACGGAGGCTTTAAAATTAAGCCTGTGAAAATGCTGGTGATTGATCTTTTTCACCATTTCGAAGAAAAATATGCTGCTCAACTAAAAGAAAAAAACATTAAATTTCATTTTAACGGAGATCCCAATGCATTTCTTACAACGGATCGCTTGTTGCTCGAATATGTTTTAGACAAAATTTTTAATAATGCGGTGAAATACTCTTCGCCTAGGCAAGATATCTACCTGCAGGAAGCTATAGAAGGTGATCAGATCATACTTTCTGTCATCGATTTTGGAACAGGAATGGCTGAAAAATATGTATCTGCGATCTTCAATTATGATAACCCGATATTCCAGGGAACTTCTGGTGAGAAAGGAGTTGGATTAAGTTTGAAAATTGTTAAAAATTTTGTATCCTTGATGCATGGAAACATACAAATCACTTCCGCTGAAAATAAAGGCACCAAGGTTTCCCTTTTTTTAAATAAATTAATAGAATGATGGGTTTAAAAGTAAACGTTCGTATTATTGTAGCAGACGATCACAGTATCGTCCGGATGGGATTAGTACAAACCATTAAACGCCTCCAACCTGATGCCATAATTTCAGAAGTAGAGGATTATAAATCGCTGTACAAAGTAATTCTGAAAGAAGAATTGGATCTGGCTATTATGGACGTTAATATGCCTAATGGTTCTGTTCAGGAAGCAATAGATTACATAAAAATTCACCAACCTGAATTAAAAATTCTAATATTTTCTTCACAGGATGAAGAGCTGTATGGGATACGTTACCTAAAAATGGGTGCTGGAGGCTATCTAAGCAAGCAAAGCTCCACTGAAGTGATTGAGACTGCTTTAATGACGATGATCAACAAGGGTCGATATGTCAGTGATAATGTAAAAGAAGCGATGTTTTTAGAATCATTGACTGGTGCGGCAAAAAATTCTTCCTTTGAAACACTATCAGACCGCGAATTGCAAATTGCCAATAAGCTTGCAGAAGGTCTTCCCATCAAAGAAATTTCTAATCAACTGAATCTCCATTCATCGACAATCAGCACTTATAAAAACAGACTTTTTGAGAAACTAAAAATACGATCTGTACCCGAATTGGTAGAGATTCTTAGGCTGTATAATCAGTAAACATCTATTTGTGTTGTTTGAGTTCCAAAATTTCTTCTTCAAGAGGTTTTCTGCAAGTTTGAGCCAATCTAGCGTTTGTGAGATTAATTTAGCTAAAATTCTCTATATCAGGAGATCCTTGAATTCTTTTCATAATCAACATTCTCAACCGATCCTCATGTTGATCCGCCCATTGTCCTAAAGCACCTACTAAAGGAATTAAACTTTCACCAAACTCAGTTAGTGAATATTCTACTTTTGGCGGAACAACCGGATAAATAATCTTTGAAACAAGTTCATGTTCCTCCATTTCTTTAAGCTGAATATTTAAAACCCTTCGTGATGCATCCGGTATCTTGCGCTGCAATTCACTTGGTCTTTTATGTCCCTGATGAATAAACCAAAGCAAACGTATCTTCCATTTGCCATAAAGGACTTCTCCGATCAGATCAAGACCGCAATTTAAATTCGGTATTATTTTTCTCTCATACATACTGTAAAATTAATCCTATGTTCCGATTTGTACAATAGGGGAATAATTTATCCCTATATGAATCGTAATTCCGTACTTGTATAAACTGTTTTTATACTCCAATTTTGTCCTATAAACAATTATAAAAAAATGGAACAATTTAATTTCAACAATGAATTATCTGGCAAGATTGCATTGGTAACAGGAGGTACAAAAGGAGCCGGTAAAGCGATTGCAGAAAGACTTTTACAAGCGGGCGCAACCGTTATTATTACCGCAAGAAATCTACCGGAAAAGACAATTTACATTTCATATCTGCTGATTTAAGTCAGATTGAAGGTGCAAAAAAAGTTGTCACTGAGGTATTGTCAACATTTGGAAGGTTAGACATCCTAGTTAATAATCTGGGTTCTTCAGTGTCGTTTTTGATGAATTACAACTCGTAAGTATATTCCATACTATTTCCGGTCATGTCTACATTTTTTTTGATTGTATCAAATTTCGGGAAATATTCTGCTGTAGAAGTTATACCAAAACTGTTTGTCACACTCGAAATATATTTACTAGTCTGCGCATCATAATCATAAGACAAAGTATACCTTTCCCCTGAGGATGCCGTCACCATTGAAATTAATGAGCTGCTGCATTGTTTTAGCCTCAGTGTTGGAGAAACCAAATGGAAGACCAAACATAATATTGGAAGGATAATATAAATTCAATCCAGCTGCTGCCCTAAAGTTAAATCCAGTCTCAGTTGCACCGTTCTCGCTGATTCTTGAAGGCGTTAAAAGTCCTTGAACCAGCCCCCAAAAAACATTCTTTGAATTATTAACCTGAATTGTAGTGTTAGGCCCATAGATTGATCCATCTGCTACATCATCATAATAATCAAAATTATAATCTCCCAAGGTGTAGTACTTAGTATTCTCCTGCCCTCCTTCAAGATACAATCTCTTTAATCTTGTTTTTGAGAACTGCCCTGTTTCGTACTCCATCTTATATGTACGAATAAATTCTCCCTGGTAGTTTACCGTAACATTTTTCAGAAGATAAGGTTCTACTCTTTTTACGCCTTGTTTTCCATTGATACTGAGATCGGTTCTGCTAAGACCTGCTTCCGTATTAAAGTTTACTGTATAATCGCCATTCTTCCCGTAAGAAATTTGTTTAATATGGAAATAAATCCCACCATTTAAGTTACTATTGTTATTATTGGTTCCAAAATTTACCTGTGAATAATAATACGTAAAGTTCATTGAGTTGCCATGAACATCTTCAATTCTCCTTAAAGCCCAGTGTACAATTTGATCGCTTGAATTTTTGATCACAAAAGCATCTCCTCCTCCATAATAACTTTTTGTTCCATCAGTAGAGGTAACTTTCCATGAATAATTATTTGGGTTATCTCCAATTCTTTCGATGATGGAAAAGTCATGATTTTTTCTAAGATAAAACTTCTTGATCCCATTGGTTGCAAATGACGAACGGGGTTGCTTATCAGTCGTAATAGTCGTACTTGTTTCACTTACATCATTATGTCTGTGGGGAAGATAATTGTTAGGATACACCAGCATTTCTCCATCCATTGTATACAGTTCTGTCTCAGTAGACCATCAAACTGCGGTGCTCCCCATCTTGTATCAATGGTTATGGCAGAAACTCCTTGTACATCCCAGCCTTCTCCCATCCATCCATTGCTTCCTCCACTACTGTAGCCAATGGATAATGAAGGTTGTAATCCGCCAACCAATTGCCACATTATGATTGATTGATCTTGGAACGGACTGATGAGAATCCAAACCAAAAAGATTGTATTCCAAATAGGCAACTGTATTTTCTTTATTCACTATTGGAACATCAATTGTGAAAAAGTTGTCGGAGATTTTATCTTCCTCTTCTTCCGAAAAAGTACCGATTGTACCTTCTTTTTCTCTCGATGGATAAGAAATAATATTATTTGAAATTTTACTATTAATTTCAGATAATTCTGCATCTCCGTTCCCTATATGGAAAGGATTATTTTTTGATAAAATATCCTGAGAATATTTCTTCTCATTGTTTGCAGTAAAATATTTTTCAGAAGATTTCTCATTTGAAACTTCACTAAGTGAATTTACCTCTTTCTTATCGGTCAGCTTACTCATCAAATCTTTTTTAAACTTCCGAACCTTCTGTCTATCTTCTCTTGTAAAGCTTGCAAACACAAACATACATACGAAAAAGAACAATAGAAGACAGGATTTCCTGGTCAAAGGAAATCATTTATTTTTTATTTTCATGATATATTTTAATCGACGATTAATTTGAATGTTTTTATAATTTTCCCATTTTGGGTTAGATTAATCAGGTATGAACTTTGAATTGGCAAATGATTGATAGAAGATCTTGCATTATCGCTCACCTTATCCAGTGCAATCAATCTACCACCACCATCATATATGGAGATAATTAAATTTTCAATCAGTGGGAAAGTAACCGTAAAGTTCTGATCTTTTTTCACCGGATTTGGGTACAAAGTAATTTTCGTAACTTCCAGTGAAAGATCCTTTCATTATATTGGCTATCAGAGTTTGAGTTAGAACGCGGATTAATATCACTTACTTTTTGATTTTTTAAACCCACTGCAAAAGTAAAATGGGCTTGATCAGTAGAGTCAAAAGCATCTAAAAATCTACTTTATTGAAAGTAACATAATTTTCATTTTCAACTCCTCCAATTTTTTTAATCTCACCGTTGTATTTCTTTATTAACATCCAGTATGAAAGTGGAAGTAAACGTGGATTAATAGACTCTTTCGTGATTCTCACTCTGTAATCCGTTTGGAATTTTATTCCCAATGAAATTTATTTCCAAATTTCGTTCTAAAATCTCCAACCCTTTTTCATTTTTTAAAGACATTGCTTTATTATCATCCGACCAGATCACAAAATTATGATTGTCAATAATGCTGGGATTTTCAGAATTCGTCCTTTTAATATCGTTTATTCCGATTGCTAAAAAAGGATTTGCCTGATTAGATGATTGTTTCTGATAAAGTTCATTACCATCATCTCTTCCTAATCCGGTTGGACGGTATTTATAATCTGCATGTCTTTCCGAATCCCAGATTACTTTGCCATCACTTTCGTAGTATTTTCCTTTTTCTAAAGAAATTCCGTACTTAATAGAAAGGTAGGAATGAATTTTATTAAGATCCATCACCTTGGCTTTTCTGGGCAGGAAAATCATTTCATAAGATTCTGATCTTCAAATTTGATCTTTAGACTGTCCGCTTTTTCGTTCCTGGAATCAGCTATTGCTGTATAAGAAAAGATACTAGGCCTTTTGCCAATTTCTTTCAGATTTTTATCTTTGGTATATACATTATTTCTTAAAGAAACATTTTTGTCTATGTTGTTCCAGATCAGCTCGTCTTCTTTTGACATGTGAACCAGACTTAGCGTATGACTCTTGTTTTTGCTGTATTTAATGTATTTTTTAACAAGCTTGTCCTTAATGCCGCAATGAAAATTAATAGATTTTCATCCCTGCACCTTGTAGCTTCCCGAGAAGTAAATCAAGAAAAAAAACACTTGAAACGTTAAATTTTGTTAATTTAAAAATAAGAATACTTGCTATGCTATTCTTTTCATTACTATTTATCAATAAATTTGTTTAATAATATAATTGATGTAAAAATCAATTTTATGGCTTGTACGACTGAAAAACAATTAAATATACGATACATTTAAATACATAACTATCTTAATTATTTTTATAAATACCTTATAATATCAGGAATAATATCTTTTAAATTTACAAAAGTTCAATATATTTGTTTTGATATCATTCAGCTAATTTCAATGAGAAAAAATTTTGGATTTTTATTATTACTATTACTTCCATTTCAGGCTTACAGCCAGGAACTTTCGGCGGACGAGCTATTCGCAAAAGCCAGAACAACAGCCTTCGAAGAAAAAGATTATTCCAAATCTATTGAGATTGCAAAACAGGCATTGGAAAAAGCTCCCAATTACACAGATATATCTGTTTTTTTAGGGAGATTATACACTTGGACCAAAAATACCGCTGAAGCCAGAGCTATTTTCGAACAACTATCTAATAGAAATGTTCAGGATGAAGATTATTTCATTGCATATGCTTCCTTGGAATACTGGAACGATGACAATATGAAGGCTGTACAAATTATTGACAAAGGACTTATCTATCAACCTCAGTCTGAAGCGCTCTGGCTTTTAAAAGCAAAAGCCTATTATGCCAATAAGGATTATGCAGAAGCTGAAAAAGCGATCAAAAATCTTTTAGCCATTAATCCAAAAAATACAGAAGCCAATAGTCTAGCTGTGAAAATTAATGATCTCACCTCCAAAAATGCCATAAACATTACCTACAATTACTCTCATTTTGATAAACAGTTTACCGATGATTGGCATATCGTAGGTGTAGGTTATAAAAGGGTAACCTCAATAGGATCTTTTATCTTAAGAGCAAATTATGCGAATAAATTTGCCGAAAACGGTACACAGATAGAACTGGAAGCTTATCCCAGGCTATCAAATACATTTTATCTTTATGTAGGAGGGGCATATTCTAATGATGTCGGTATTTTTCCAAAGTACCGTACCGGCGTTTCTTTGAATGCAAATCTTCCGCATAGCTTTGAGGCAGAAATTGGTTACAGGCAGCTTTATTTCAGCAATAATATCTGGATGTATACGGCCTCAATAGGAAAATATTATAAAAACTTCTGGTTTAATATCCGAACTTACCTTACACCCGGCAATAAAAATATTTCTCATTCTTATACGGGCACAGTACGTTATTACACAAAAAGTGCGCAGGATTATTTTGCATTCCAGATTGGTACGGGAATTAGTCCAGAAGAATCCCGCAACAACCTTCTGGAAAATGAAACTTTTAAGTTAAAAACCTTTAAAATAGGCGGTGAATATAATTTCTCTATGAAAAGAAATCTGTTTTCAATTGGTACAATGTATTATAATCAGGAATATCGACCTAATGAAAAAGGAAATCAATTTGACATTACATTAGGATACACCCGAACGTTTTAATCCATTTATTTGACTGCTTTTTTCATAAAATTGGTGAATACAGAATCAGGTATCAGTTTTTTAGTCTGATAAAATTTAGAATTCATTCTTTTAAACTGATCAAAACGACCGTTTACCTTTTTGAAAATCTCAGAATTATTGAGTATGTCTTCTTCAGAATTATTGAGTATGAAAAGATTTCCATTATGTAAATAATACTTTTCTGAGACAAAATCTGTTAACAGACTCTTACTCTGCATGATCGGAATATCACTTTTACTGATCTCGGAATCCGGAGCAAGACCTTTACCTACCCACGTTACAGTAGACGGAGTGTGTAGATTGTAATTTTTGCGGTAATATGCCAAAATGGAAGGAGCAATATCAAAGTGACTCATTGTTTTCTGGAATCTTTTCGACTCATTCAACAGAGGCGAATAAATCATCATCGGTACGTGGAATCTGTCTATTTTAGACTGAAGAAGAATCTCCGGCATACTGTGATCTCCTGTGATGAAGAAAATAGTTTTGGCAAAATCCGGTCTTTTACTATAATTTTCAAAAAAATGTTTCAAAGCATCATCCGCATTTAAAACCGAGACTAGTTGTTTTTTGTATTCTACCGCCCATTTTTTTTGTTCGGTGGTCAAAGCATTTGATTTTAATTTCTCATTGTATATCTTTTCATAATAATCTTTATTATTTATTAAAAAAGGATGATGCGTAGAAAGTGTGAGAATCATGTTAAAATAAGGTTGCGTCTGAACCTTTTGTTTTTCAAGCACTTTTTTGAAGACTGCCTGATCTTCATAGCCCCAGCTTTCATTATCGTCATTGACAGGAAGTTTGCGATAAGAAGCACCATACGAACCTATATCAACAATATTATTTACTTTATTGTATTCCAGATATTCTCTGTATCCATCAAAAATAAGATTTCCGCCATAATAAAACCCGGTTTCGAACCCATTCGATTTTAATACATTGAAAAGATTAAAATGATCAGGAGTTTCTTTAATTTCCAGAAAACCATTTTTTCCAAAAGGTAAAGATCCTGTAAGTGAAGGTAATGCTGCAAAAGTTCTGCCGGCAGAGCTCAAACTATTTTCCCAAAAAAGACTTTTATGAGAAAGGGAATCAAGAAAAGGTGTGAAATTCCCAATATACCCTTTTGGAGATGTATAAGCATGACCAAAACCTTCCAAAACAACAAATACCAGATTAGGAATCTCATCAGATTTATTTAAATACTGTCCCAGAAAGTCTGGTGTATCTTCTTTTCTCCAAAAAGGATATTCGTCGTTAAGCATATTCTTATTTAATACCATTTCATTATCATTATTGATCAGATCTGTAATTTCAGGATGATCGCTGATAAAATTTTCTTCGTTGGCTTTAAAGAAATATCCCCATTTACTTTTGGCAGCATTTTGATTGAATTCATTTAAATTATTAAATCCTAAAATATCTACTGGAACAAAAAAAGCGATCAAGCCTATTGTTAAAAAGCCAATTCCCGGATAAATAGATTTGAAACCTGAGCGCCCCGACATAAATAAAGGAATTAGCGACACAGCCAATAAAATTGCCAGTAATGCATAATTTTGAAAAGTAAGCATTCCGCTCGCCTGTAGGATTTGTTTTAATTCTGGCTTGCTGTAATATATAAGATCTGCGCCAAGTAAATTTCCCGATTCCGAAAAATACAGAAACAGCAAATATTGTATGACAACAACTAACCCACAGCTAATTACTGCTAATGTTTTTGCCCAACTTTCTTTAATGAAATTTAGTATAAGATATATGATACCAAACCCAAACATCAATTCAAATATAAATACTACATTATCCAGAAAAAGCGATCCAACGATAGCAGATGAATCCACTTGTGTAAAGACAAACCGATACCAGAGCCACTCTGCAGTAATTCCCAAAAGAAAAAGAATACTGAATACGGCAGCAAAAGCACCCCATTTCCTGAGACCATTTTTCAGAATTGCCCAGATTTTTTCTTTTAAAGGTAAATTTTTTGTATTCTGGCTGAAGCCCTGTCTCGTCATCTCACCCCAGCCATGCGACTTTTTAAAATAATCAATAAATCCACTCACTCCTGCCCTAACGGTAATCGGATGAAAGTAAAAAGGCTCCGAAAAAGCAGTGACTATTAAAGACAAAAAATCTTTTCTTTTGCTATAAACCTGATGACTTACCATATCTACCAAAATTCCGTAAACAGAATACAGGAATCCCATAGAAAGTACCAGTGCCAATAAAATTAAGAAGAAAGACCAATTGATGATACCAAGAATAAGAAAAATAATAAAAACAATGTAACCTGAAAATTCTACTAATGGACCCAAAAATTCGAAAAAGAACCAGTAAGGAATGCTTACCATTCCAAGTTTCTTGTATTTAGGATTCAACATCAGCTTGCGATGCTTCCAGAGTGTTTCTATCGTTCCGCGCATCCAGCGGTTCCTTTGTTTTTTCAGAATGTCTTTTGTTTCCGGAACTTCTGTCCAGCAAAGCGGATCAGGAATCGTAATGACTTCGTAAGGTTCTTTGCGCTCTTCCATGTACCGTCTCATTCTTACCACAAGCTCCATGTCTTCACCTACAGTATTTTTATCATAACCGCCACATTTCAGCACTATTTTTCGGTCGAAAACACCAAATGCTCCCGAGATCAGGATCAATCCTGAAGCACGCGACCATGCCATTCTTCCCAGTACAAAAGCTCTGATGTATTCTAATGCCTGCGTTCTTCCCAATAACGTTTTCGGCATATTTACGCTTACCACTTTTCCATCTTCAATAACACAGTTGTTCGCAAGACGGATAACCCCTCCACAGGCAATAATTTTCTTATCTGTCTGCTCCAAAAAGGGTTTTGCCAGTTTAAGAATTGCATCCTGCTCAAGAATACAGTCTACATCAATACACACGAGATAATCTCCGGAAGAAACATTGATTCCTACATTTAATGCATCTGCCTTCCCTCCATTTTCCTTATCAACGCAAATAAGTTTTTTGAAAGCCGGATTTTTACTTTTATAAATTCCTCTGATTTTGTTGGTCTCAATTTTACCCTGTACAAAATAAGAGACACATTCCAGATCATAGGCTTCGATCAGTTTTTGCATAGAATCATCTTTGCTTCCATCATTAATGATGATGATCTCAAGATTATGATAATAAAGAGACAGCAGAGATCTAACGTTTTCCACAATAGTCATTCCTTCATTATACGCCGGAGCAAGAAGGCTGAAAACCGGAGCATCGGGATTAGCAGCAATGATGCTGTAATCTGTAAATACATTTTCTTTTTTATATCGTAAGACAGCTCCGAATGCGTAAATGCCTATCCAGCCATAAATAATCGCCACGGCAGCTCCATACAATAAATAAAGCCAAATAACAGTTTCATAGACAATGTGTGAAAATTCTAACATACTTTTTCCTGCAATGCGTATTTAACAATTTGAATTAATTCTTCCGACAAATCTTCCCGTCTGGCAAGTTCAGATAAATAGCCCTGGTGCCCCAAAGAATAAAGACCCTGAGCCGCATTTACTTTTATACCTGAAGTATTGCCTTCCAAAAGTTCATGCTTGAGTAAACCTGTACAGGAATTGTCTTTTGAAACCTTTATAACGCGTAGAATTTCAATACGTACTTCTTCAGGCTGATCTTTATATATTGTGGAAAGATATGCTACTGTTTCAGGATTATCAAGTGACATTAAGGTCTGTATGCCTTTTACTTTTATCTCATCAGAAGATGTATTGAATAATTCTGTAATTTTAGAATAAAAAGAAAGGAGCTGAAACTTTTTTATTAATTTAAGCGTAAAAATAACCACTGAATCATTGGCACTTCCCATCCATCTTTCAATGGTAATATCGGAATCTACCGGTAAAGAAGAAATCGAAAGAAGCAATTGAAGCTGCTGCCATTCTGATATCTTAGATGAAAAAGTGTCTAAGAAATGTAACCCATCAAAGCCTTTAAGTCTTACCATCGCATATTGAGCCTCCTGATAAACCTGATGAGAAGGATGAGACAAAAACAAAGAGATCATGGGTACAGCCTCTTCCTGATCCATTACTGCAAGCTCGCGTATTCCCTGGGCTATAAGATTTATTTTTTTCTGATTGAGTTTGCGAATCGCAACGTCACTTAGATTATATTCTTTAAATAAATTTCTAATTTTATTTTTTGCAGCGCCCGAAAACTTTTTTTCTGAGTCGACCAATCTTTGAAGAAAAAGTGTTCTGAAAGATTTTATTGTGACTAAGATATTAAATTGTGAATCGACCGGTATTTCTTCATCTGCAAAAACAATAACTTCAGATATTTTTTTATCAATAATACCGGACCAGGCTGTTGCTCGGGCAGATTCTTTATATTCAATAAAATTATAAAGAAGCACAACAATGACCAATGCCATTACCAGTGACAGCATTACAATAAAGACAATAAAAAGAAAATGTACTGAAGAAATTAGCATATATTCTATTTAGGTATGAATCTTTTAATTCTCAACATCAATTCATTAGGACTGAAGGGTTTTACAATAAAATCTGAAGCCCCGAGATCAAAAGCGTTTAGCACTACCTCTTCCTGCCCCATACTAGAAAGCATAATGACCGGAATTTGTTTTCCCATAGATTGTATGGCAGAAAGAATTTCAATTCCTGAAGCAAACGGCATCATGATGTCGGTAATAGCCAAATCAACATCCTGTTCTTTTAAGGTTTCGATGGCTTCTTTACCATTGCGGGTTAAAATAACTTCATGCCCTTCTTTTAATAACTTATGCTCAATTGTTTTGAGAATCAGTTCGTCGTCTTCGGCGATCAAAATTAACATAGCTTTTAGTTTTATTGTATTAACCTTTTTATTATATCCAATCCTATTGTTATTTCTTCTTTGATTTCTTTTTCCATGGCTGAAAAATCTATATTTTCATCAGCTTTTTTCTCCCATTTCAATGCACATTCCGAAAGTCTGAAAAGACCAGCAGTTCCGGCAGTGCCTTTAAGCTTATGAAGGATTATTTTGGCATCGACTGCATCTTTTACTACCACAGCAGTCCCAATATTATCCTGTGTTTGGATAAGCTCGTTAATCACAAGGTTTAAAAATATTTCTTTGAAGTCGTCATCACCACCAATCTGCTCATTCAGCATATCCATATTGATGTAATTATCTGTTACTGTTTTAACATCTGAATTTATGTCAGCTTCGTTATCATCTTTAACAGCAATATACTTTTTGAGCATTTCTGAAAGATCTGTCTGTCTCAGAGGTTTTGGAAGGAAATCATTCATCCCTGATTCTAAACATTTTTCTTTTTCCCCCAACACATTTCCGGCCGTCACACCAATAATAGGAACATTTTTATATCCCGGTAACAGACGAATCTGCTGTGTAGCTTCAATACCGTTCATTACAGGCATCTGTACGTCCATCAGAATAATAGAAAAATCTTTTTTCTTACACGCTTCCAGCGCTTCAAGACCATTTACAACTTCTGTTAAATTTGCATCGGGTGTAAGTGATTTCATCATCCTGTTATTCAGAACCATATTCACCGGATTATCATCTACCAAGAGGATTTCAAGCTCTTTCATAAAAGAAAAATGTTCTTTTTCAGAATGTTCCGGAGCTGCAACTTCTATTATGTTATTCTGTGCCACACGTCTTAGTGTTTTATAAAGATCATCAGACTTAATGGGCTTCAGGAGAAAATAAGAATTGTCTTCTTTTCGGAAAGAATTAATAACATCATGCTCCTCCGAAGAGGTATGAAGAATGACCAAAGGTGAAGTCTCATTCCGTTCATTAAATAACTCTCTGATCTTAGCAATGGTTTCCAAACCTGAAATTATCGGCATATGATAATCCATCAGTATCGCATCAAAATGTTCACCTTTAAGCAATATCTGTAAGGCTTCCATTCCGTTGGCTGCCAATGTAGATTCTATATTTTTATAAGTAAGCATGTGTTGAAGAATGATTCTGTTTGCTTCATTATCATCCACCACAAGCACTTTTTTTATAGTAAGATCTTCTTCTCTCAATTCTGATATTTCATAAGGAATTTCAATATCGAAGAAAAATACAGATCCTTTTTCAGGCGTACTGATCAACGATAGATGACTTCCCATGTATCCCAGAATATTGTTTGATATGGTAAGACCAAGACCGGTCCCGCCATAACGTTTGCTAATAGAACTGTTTTCCTGAGTGAAGGCATCAAAAATATGTTTCTGCTTTTCAACAGGGATACCTATTCCCGTATCTCTTACAGAAAAACGCAGAACAATGTTTTTGTCATCCATGCGGAGTTTTTCTACCTTCAGCTCAATTTCGCCTTTTTCCGTAAACTTAACAGCATTACCAAGAAGGTTGATCAAAATTTGCTTTAATCTGGATTCATCAAGTAACAGTGTTTTCGGAAGCCCAGGCTCTATATTAAGAAGAAGCTCTATGTTTTTTCTCTGAGACTGATACAGAATGACATTAATAACCTGGCTCACCATGTCGTAAACATCGCTTTTCTCAATCAAAAGATCCATTTTACCGGATTCTATTTTAGAAAAATCCAGAATATCATTAATAATGTTCAGAAGATTTTCTCCGGATTCATTAATATAATTAAGGTATTGAGTCTGAATCTCATTGAGTGGGGTTCTTAAAAGAAGATCTGAGAATCCTATAATCCCGTTCAAAGGAGTACGGATTTCATGGCTCATATTTGCAAGAAATTCTGATTTTGCTCTACTTGCGGTATCAGCGATTTTTTTTGCATTTTTAAGTTCTTCATTGGTGTGTGCCGCACTGGTAATATCCTGTACAGATACAATCACCCCTCCGATTTCATTATCCGAAAGATACCATGGACCCACCTTGAGATCGAAATGCTGAATTTCTTCTTTGCCATCAATATTGATCGCAAAATCTTCATTTATATAAGTTTTGCCCTGCAAAGCAGCATGATAAATTTCTTTCCTTTCTTCAGGAATGTTTGGTGATAAAACAAAAAGATTCTTTCCGATAATATCCTTCTCATCCATTTTGAATTCCTCTCTCCATCGGCTGCTTACAGAAATATAATTAAGATCTTTATCAAACATCGCCACAGCAACCGGAACATATGTTACAAAAGATTGCATCATGGCTTCTTTTTTAGCAATATCAAGAAACATTTTTTTGAAGACATCAATATCCTGAATTATACCGAAAACCCTGCTGCAAACACCATTTTCAAACTCCGGAATTGCTTTTACCCTTACCCAGATTGTAACTCCATCATTACGAACTAGTTGAAATTCATCATCATATGGAATTCCTTCTGTTATTGCTCTATTGAATAAGAATTTAACTCTTTCTCTGCTATCTTCTTTATAAAAACCAATGGCATTTTCGAAATCAGGCTGAAAGTCGTGACTTATCTTATGAATTTCTTTTGTACTTTGCGACCATAATACGGTATTTTTTTTCAAATTTACTTCCCAACCACCTACTTGAGCTACAGAACTTGTCTCTTCCAGCATTTTTTTTGTATGAATCAGGTCTTTCTCTAAAGCCATTCTTTCAGTGACATTCAACGCTGTACTTACTGTATAAGGTTTTCCTTCTTTATCTATCTCGACCAGGTTGTGATACATCCAGACCTGCTCTACGCCATTTTTTGCCTTCAGAATCATGGTTCCGATGTCTTCCTTATTTTTATTAATCCGATCAAGATATTGATTTAAAGAAGGCCAATTATGCTCAGGAACAAGATCTCTAAGATTTAAATTTTTCACTTCATCTACAGAATAGTGCAGCGTTTCTCTACCTTTTTCATTGACAGCAAGAATATTACCTTCCATATCGTGCATACTCATCAAACCGATAGCATTTTCAAAAAAACTTCTAAAGCGTCTCTCTGAGCTTTCCAACTGACTTTTTTCCTCCGTCTGTGAAGTGATATTGATTCCGAAACAGAAAATTTCAGAAAGTTCCTGATTGGGTTTCAACACCCATTCTACAATCACAGAACTGCCGTCTTCAATTACTGTAGAAGTAGTAAAAGATATTTCGTGAGCACTCTTAAAATCTTTAAGTTTTAGAAGTTCGTCCTTATTTTCTTCACCGAAAACCTGGTTGAAACCAAGCCCAATTGCTTCTTCTTTCTTTAATGAGAAGATTTTTTCGACGACCGGATTGAAATCTTTGAACTTCAATTCGTCATCCAAAACACAGATCAGATTATTGGATATATTGAAGAGCTGCTGAAAATATTCTGCATATATTATCTTTCTCTTTGTCGTTAGAAGGTTAGAAATAACATCTGCAAGCTTTTTGAGTGCTGTAATCTGACTGTCTGTTATCGTTCTGGGCTTATAATCAATCACACAGATTGTGCCTAGCGCAAAACCCTCGTCGTCAACAAATGGTATACCTACATAAAATCGTATCCCTCCTTCCAAAATTAATGGATTATTCCGGGATCTGTCATCCAAAAGGGTATCATTAATAATCACAACCTCTCCGCTTGCTATTGAATACTGGCAAACCGTATTCTCGCGCTCTACAGAATCAATCTCCAGACCTATACAACTTTGGATAGTCTGCGTCTCACTTTCCATGATCGCAATTAAGGAAGCAGGACAATCGGCAATAAGACATGCAGTCTCTGCAAAAACATCAAATTGAGGATCTTTGCCTAAATTCAGGAGATCAAAAAATTCTAATTTTTTCAATCTTCCTATCTCATTATCAGGAATGATATTATTCATCATATTAGCGACTAAAATATTTAAAATTAAATAAATATCATTATAATATTTTTAAAAATAACTTTTTATAAAAATATTTATTTATAAAACAATTACAAGTTTACAAATATAATAATCCCTACTTATTTAAAAGTCATTAATAAAATGATAAAAATATTGCTCTGAAGTTGATAGATTATAAAATAACATCTGCTTTCACAAAGAAGCAAAGTTAGATCTTCAATGTGTATATTTGTATCCAAGTGATAAAAAGTTATAGTGAGAACCGGGTAACCAAGTGAATCGTATGAAAAAAGAATTTGATCTGGTGAAGGACTGCAGCCAAAAAATACTGGCAATAATTGATACAATGAAAATTTTAAATATGAAATGGAAAATGTCCATTATTGACTGTCTATGCTATAAGCCGATGCAATACTCAGAATTGCTGAAAGAAGTTAAGGGTATTTCCTGCAAGATGCTCAGCTGCGAGTCAAAAGATGTGCAAACCAATGAATTGATTGACCGTCACGTCCTCAACACGGTGCCTATCGCTGTAGAATATCAGATCACAGACTATGGTAAATCTCTCCAGTAGCTAGCTTACCAATACTATTGCAGACTGGGGCTTTATCCATAGAAAACGTATCATATCGGGAATGAAGAAAACCAGTTGACAACAAATTATAAAGTGACTTACTTACGCTGAAAAGTTAAATAATCTTTATACCTAAATATCTTAGTTTCAAAAATGGCCAATAATCATAAATCAATTTATAGTGCACTTGCCGCCAATCTGCTGATTGCTCTGACAAAATTTATCGCAGGGGCATTCACCAACAGTTCTTCTATGATCTCTGAAGGGATCCACTCCACTGTTGATACCACCAACCAGCTGTTATTATTGTATGGATTAAAAAGGAGCAAAAAGCCGGCAGATGAGTTTCATCCTTTTGGCTATGGCAAGGAATTGTATTTCTGGTCTTTTGTTGTTTCCATATTGATATTCGGGCTTGGTGGTGCATTATCAATTTATCAGGGAATTCTACACATTATAGAACCTGAAGTAATGAAAGACCCCTTCTGGAATTATATTGTTCTAATACTTTCTCTTATTTTCGAGGGCACATCCCTTTTTATAGCCGTCAAAGAATTCAACAAAACCCGCAAAGGACTGAAATGGTGGGATGCGATTATTAAAAGCAAGGATCCCGCAAGTTTTCTCGTAGTCTTTGAAGATGGGGCAGCCGTGTCAGGTCTTATTGTTGTTATGATATTGATGGGAATCAGCCATTCTTTCCAGATACCGGAACTGGATGGGCTGGCATCGGTTATTGTGGGATTGATACTGGTTTTTGTTTCTTTCATTTTGGCCAGAGAAAGCAGAAGTTTATTGATGGGAGAAGGGATAGCACCCGAAACGAGAGAGAAGATTGCCAAACTAGCTGAAAAAGATGCTGCGGTTTTAAGAACAAAAAGTATACTTTCCACTTACCAATCACCCGAGGAAGTGGTGTTGATGCTCATCATCGATTTCGAAGATCATCTTGATACCGAAGAGATCACCGAGGCCATAAAGCGTATTCGGGAAAATATAAAAAAAGAATTTCCATTGGTTCATTTTGTCATTATTCAGCCAGAATAATTTATACCATCAGATTTTGAGATGTTTCATTATGCGAAAAACCCTCCGGCTTTCCAGAGGGTAAACATTTGTATTGAAGTCGTAAAGCCTATCCGAAAAAAAAATATAATTTTTAATTGGTCAATATTTTATCACTTAAAGTACAATAAGCATCGATACAGCTTAAGTAGCACACTTTTAAAGTCATTTTTTATCCGCAGATACTTTCCAAACAATTCCTCCTACATCATCTGCTACCAGTAAAGAACCATCAGCAGTCTGAAGAACTCCAACGGGTCTTCCGTACACGTCGCCTTTTTCTTTATTAGCTATAAACCCTGTCAGAAATGGCTGATAAGAACCAGAAGGTCTTCCATTTTTAAAAGGAACAAATGCAACCTGGTACCCAACTAATGAAGAGCGATTCCATGAACCGTGCTGTCCGATGAAAGCACCATTTTTATAGACATCAGGAAACTGCGAGCCTGTGTAAAATGTTAGTCCTAAAGATGCAGTATGGCTGCCCAAAGGTACATCCGGAACAATTGTTTTAGCGACCATATCCGGCTTCTCTCCTTTTCTTCTGGGATCTTCGTTTTTACCAAAATAAGCATAAGGCCAGCCGTAAAATGCGCCCTGTTTTACACTCGTTAAATAATCGGGAACCAACTCATCACCCAATTCATCTCTTTCATTCACCACCGTCCACAATGCACCTGTTACAGGGTTCCAGCTCATTCCCACAGGATTTCTAAGACCTGATGCATAGATTTTTTCGCCACTTCCATCGGTATTTACTTCAAGAATATTAGCTCTTCTGACTTCATTTTCCATTCCGTTTTCACCGACATTACTGCCAGACCCAACAGAGATATAAATTTTTGACTGGTCTTTACTGGCTATTAGATTCCTCGTCCAATGGTTGTTATAGCCACCTGCCGGCAGATTGACAATCTTTTTACCCGGTTTGGTAATTTTCAAATCTCCCATCTTGTAAGGATAAACCCAAAGACCATCTGTATTGGCAACATAAAACTGGTCTTTGATGATCAGCATTCCATACGGTTGATTAAGATTATCCAAAAAGACAGATGAGGATTCCGGGATTCCATCCTTATTAGCATCACAGTAAAGAATAATTTTATTGGCAGATTTTCCTCCTACTTCGGCATCGCTTTTTCCACTGATATCATTTTTGATTTTTTCGGCAGTAGAACGTTCTGAGTTGGAAAGCACCACAAAAACATCTCCATTTTCTGCCTGTATCATATTTCTGGGGCTTTTGATATTGTCTGCAAAGCGGGTAACAGTAAACCCTTTCGGAGCTGTTGGTGCTTTATCTTTAGGCCAGCCAATGACGTTACTGAACTTGTTCTTTGCTCCCTTTTCATCAGGAGGTGGTAATTTTAATGTATCGGTCTGTGTGGCAATTTCTTTTTCCTGTCCTGAGGACTTATTCGTTTGATCAGTTTTCTTGCAGCTGAACAGCAGCACAGCGACTGAGGGCAAAAGGTAATTTTTCATATTATTTTTTTTGATATAAGGTTTTATTATTTTTTTTAAGCAGACTGCCAACATTGAATAATTATGTGTATTATCTGCTAATAAAAAATCCCTGCGTGTGACGAAGGAATTTAAACTTTATTTGATTTGATCATAGATAATTTTGGTAACAATCGCTCCAAAAAGATTATATCCGACCTTCATCATTTTTTTATACATATTAATACATTTTGGTGTTATCGTATTAATACAGAAATTAAGCCATATTTTGAATTATGAGGGTAATAAAGCATCAAAACCCTAAAACTGAACCTGCATTCCCAGTACGAAATTTCGTTTTGCAGCAGGATTATAATAGCGGTTTCCAAAAGCATTGATGTCAAATCCTAAAACATAATCTTCATTATATAAATTCTGAATCTGAAGATATAAATTGACTCTTGTCTTTTCAAAATCTAACGGAAATCTAAATTGCACATTTCCAATTAAATTTGGTTCTGACCAAACTGAATTGGAATCATTCAGAGGAATTTTAGAAGTATAAAAATGGGAATAATCAATATTCAGTTTCTTAAAAAAAGTAAAACTCAATAAACTGCTGATTGCAGTTCTTGGAACGCCGGTTAAATCATTTCCTGAAAAATCATTTTCATTCTGCCGGTAATCTTTAAACTTAAATTGGTAAAAACTTCCTGAGAATCTAAATTTAAAATAGCTGAAGAAATCATTTTTAAAATTGAAATTCTTAGATTCCAAAAGGAGTTCTAACCCTTTCTGAACCGTTTCCCCCGAATTGACAAAATATTCCTGCCCTCCTTCATTCTGTCTTCTTACAATCGCATCTTTCATCCGAAAATCGAAATAACTTCCTTCGATAAAAATAGAATTACCGAATTGTTTCCTGATACCAGCTTCCTTATTCCAGCCATATTCAGGACTAAGATTGGTATTAAATTCCTGATTAGAAGAACGGATTTCTTCATTCGTAGGAGCAGAATTACCTTTTCCTATTTTTCCCCGAACCGAAAACCCTTTTCCAAGCAAATAAGTCACTCCAAAATTTGGTAACCATTGATTTTTAAAATTTACTTTTCCTGTTTGGATCTCAGGATAGGTTCTTTCCCAGTCATAGGAATTTGAATTTAGGCTTATAGAAATATCTGTGAATAATTTTTCATTCACATTTAATTTTTGTGAAAGAAAATAAAAGCCTGAAGCATTTTTCAATCGATCAAAATTCTGCGGATTTCCTTCAATTCCTTTATTATTGTCATAATTTTTAATGATCATCGTATTAATTCCGCCCTCAAAACCAATTCGGTAAGCTAAGGAAATGTGATGCATTACTTTTTCAAAATTGAAATGCGTTCTTAGAGCCAGATTATTCTCAAACCGATTTTCAAAATTGGTAATAAAGGGGTTTTCAAAATCTACATAAGATCCCTGAACCAGAATAAAATGAGAAAAATTGGGGTTTAACTGATACTCATTAGAAAGTCCTGCTAAAATCATTTTATTTCTTATCCCAGCATCTTGTTCATTGGCACCGGGAGCAGATGCGGTTGCTGGTCTTGCCTGTTTTCTGTTGATATTCATTTGTTCTAAAGTCAGTCCGCCAGGTGTTTGATAATTGAGGTCTGAATACATTAGCATTCCTTTCAACATTCCTTTTTCTGAATATTGAAAATTGTCCTTCACAAAAATCTGTTTTCGCAGAACTTTAGATTGTTCACGATAAGAATCGGTCTGATAGTAATTTTGAAAAATTTCAAAAAAATGTTTTCCAATCTGTTTCGAAAGATTAAAATTCTGATTAAAAGTCCCATAACTTCCAATCGATAAATTGGAAGATAGTTGTTCTGAATTTTTTGTTTTTAAAAGTATTGTTCCTCCTGTTACCGCTCCGTAATCACCACTTTCAGGACCTTTATAAATTTCCATTCTATCGATGAGTTGGGGAGATATACTATTGAAATAAGTATTTCCGGAAGCATCTGACAAAATAAAATCATCAAGATAAACTTTGACATTCCGAACCCCGAAAGGTGATCTTAAAGTGCTTCCGCGAAGAGAAATTCTGTAGCTTCCCGGAGAACGTTCTTCCATTCTTGCCCCCGCAGTCTGATTGATGGATTCCAGCATTCTTTCAGGTGTATTCTGCCTGAGCAGATCTTCCGAAACTACTGAAACGGATTTTGTGGAATTAATAAACGCCGTCGGTTTTTTATAAGTATCAATTCTTACTTCTGAAATGAGCGCAACAGAATCTTTTCTTTGAGAAAATAAAAGCGAAGCATATAAAAAGAGAGGAAGAGTATATAATTTTATCATTAAAATGAAAGAAAGCAAAAATTATACTTCTTTTGCTGGCAGGCATTTATTTAATAACAGTATCTTATTTTTTATGCTTTTTTGAGAAACTTCAAGAATAGGGTCTAGATTTATTTTAAGTGATAAAGAACATTCAAATACATAATAACAAAAAAATCCCGAATTAACGGGATTTAATTTCTAATATCTAAACTTATTTTATCTCTACAGGAACTGAGATTTTATCCCAATCCATTGTGAATCCATTATTGTTCACTTTGTACACTAAATTTTCTTGTGTCGTTTGTAAAGCTTTTGTTTTAACATCAACACGTAAAACATCTTTAGATTCTTCGTATTTATAAGCGCCCCATTGTTTTGGCTCTTTGTTAAAAATCGCAGTCCATGTTCCGGATTCCTTAGGAATTAAGAAAAAACTGTATTTACCCGCAGCCAATTTTTTACCCTGAACGGTAATATCTTTATCCGTTTCGAAAGTAGTAGCTTCATTGGCACCTGCACGCCAAACTTTATTATAAGGAACTAAATCACCCCAAATTGTACGACCTTTCACAGAAGGACTACTGTAGGCAACGGTAATGGTTGCATCTTTAATTTTTCCCGTTGCAGTAGCCGGAGGACTTGCAGGTTTTTTAGTGTCCTGTGCAAATGCATTTACTGAAATCGTCATTGCAGCAAAAAGTACAGTCGCAGATTTAATCATTGTTTTCATACTATTTTTATTTGTTTATTTAATTGTTATTTATTCGTTTACGAATTTACTGATTTCGGCTTATAAAACAACAACCCGATTGCCGAAAATATAATTACCGCCGCTGCCCCGATTACGTTAAGCCAAAGGAAAGAAACGATATCAAACTGATAAACGGTAATAACCGCAATTTCTGATAATATTGCGGAAATAAATACATTCTTCCCATCAACTTTTTTGTAGTAAAATGCGACAAGAAAAATCCCCAATATCGGACCATAGAAAAGAGAACCTAAAACATTCACTGCTTCGATTAGAGAACCCATTTGAGTGGCAAACATGGCAACACCGATTGAGAAAATACCCCAGGCTAAAGTATGCAGGCGGCTGTATTTCAATTCTGTAGTATCATCAGGAATTTCTTTCTTAAATATTAAATGAACATCTTTTAAAGAGCAGGCAGCAAGGGAATTCAGTGCTGCCGAGATTGAGCCCCAACTTGCCAAAAAAATGACGGCAAATAATAACCCGATCATCCCAACAGGCAAGGTATTTTTTACAAAATACAGGAAAATGTAATTCGTATCTGTTTTCTCCGCATTATAGTTTGAATTATTAATAGCTTTCTCTACCCTTCCGTGAAGTGCTTTTACCTCGGTTTGTGTATTTTTAAAATCCTGAACGGTTTTATTAAGTTCGGGAGATTGCGTTTCTTTCAATTTTAAAATTTCTTTCGATTCTGCATTAAATTTTAGTTGTAAATCCTGATGTTCTTTTTCAAATACTGCAGCCTGTTCAGGTTGTGTTTCCTTTAAATGTTGATAAGAGCGTTCGTTAAAATAAATCGGAGCCGGTTTTAAAGAAAAGAAAGTGAAAAGCAAAGCACCAATCAGGAGAATTGCAAACTGCATCGGAATTTTAACCAATCCGTTCAACAGCAAACCCATTTTTGCATTGGTATTGTCTTTCGCCGTAATATACCTCCCAACCTGACTCTGGTCTGTCCCGAAGTAAGACAATGCCAGAAAAAAACCGCCAATTAACCCACTCCAAATATTGTATTTATCTTTCCAGTCAAATTCTGTGGTGATTACATTGAGTTTTCCTGATTTCCCAGCCAGATATAGTGCATCTTTAAAGCCAATTCCATTCGGCATATTCTGAATAAGCAGATACCCTGCAAAAGCCATTGTTCCCAAAATAATGAGAAACTGTAATTTTTGAGTGTGAGCAATCGCTTTTGCACCGCCAACATAAGTGTAAATCAACAAAATTCCACCTGTTAAAACGTTGGTTAAGTAAATATTCCAGTTTAAAACACTTGACAAGATGATACTCGGAGCGTAAATGCTGATTCCCGTTGATAAACCTCTGGAAAAAAGAAAAAGCAGTGAAGTGAGTACTCTTGTCTTTTTATCGAAACGGTTTTCCAAATATTCGTAAGCCGTGTAAACATTCAATCGCTGAAAAATCGGTATAAAAGTGATACAAATCACAATCATCGCCAAAGGCAAACCAAAGTAATACTGAACGAAACGCATCCCGTCTGTATACGCCTGTCCCGGTGCCGAAAGAAAGGTAATGGCACTTGCCTGAGTCGCCATAATTCCGATCAGCACAATGTACCAAGGCATTTTGTTATCTGCTTTAAGGTAAGATTCGTTGCTTTTTTGTCCACGACCGATGAATACGCCGTAAACAACCACGGCAACTAGTGTAAAAATAAGAACCGTCCAATCTATCGTACTCATGCCCAGAATTTAGTAAACCAATAATAAAATGCGATCTGACCTATTAACGCAACAGCTAATAGGATGTACCAGATCTTCCAGTTTTTAAGTTGCTTATTCATTAGTTTTTCTGTGCAGATAAAAAGTTTAAAAATAAACGGGCTGCCCCAACATTTCCCGCAGCAAGTTGTCTGAAAAATGCCAAAGGTGTGTAAATAAAATTACCCTTCCCGTATTTGGCATATAAAGTTGATCCCTGTAAAGGTTCTTCACCTGTGTCGTGCATTTCAAAAAGCGGTTCATACGCTGAATCCCATTGAACAGGGAAATAGGCACCACGTTCCTGAACCCAACCTTTAAAATCATTTGTCGTAATTTTGTTTGGAAAATTCAGTAATTTATGATTAGGATTTAAAAATTTAACCTCAGCATTTTCCTCGGTAACACGTTTATTGGCAATCGTAAAATTATACACTCCCAATTGATCAACGGTTGTATCCTGATTGGTGTTATACTGCATCACCAGATTACCTCCGGCTTTTACATAAGACCATAAAAATGGCATCCAGCGACCCAGTTTTTTTTCTGTATTATTGGCACGAACACCAAAAATAATGGCATCATACTGTGACAACTTGTTTTGACTGCCGTTTCCAGATTCATTTGAATTGCCATAAAAATCTTCATCCTTTAATACATCTACCTGAATACCAGCAATGCGTAGAAACTCAGGAATGAAATCTCCTGCACCTTGTACATAACCCACTTTTTTAACCTTAGACTGAATATCGCCTTTCATAACCGCTACTGTTGCAGGCGCAAAATACTGTAAAGAAGGTAAATGCGGATATTGAATTAATACTTGTTTTTTATTATACGTGATTCCATCTGAAACAAAATTGGCATCCAACTGCAACTGATTTGATTTTATTGAGGCAAGTTTAGCTTTTGGAATCAAATAATCTATGGTCGTATCTTTTCCATTGAGTGATTTTACATCAACACCTCCTAAATTTTGTCCATTATAAATCAGATTAATTTTACCATTATTGAACTGTTTATTGGAATTAACCTTAACATTTAAACTCACAGGTAAATCTTCATTTTCTTTAACTAAATAAAGCGGTTGAGTAAATTTCAGTTCCAAAGCAGGAACAATACGCAAAGCTTCAACTACATCTCCACGAACGGGATCTAATTTCTTGAAAGATAAAGGCAGTTTAACCTGAAATTTCTCCGAATCGATTTTTAAATCAACCAAAACATTTAGGGGTGATTCTACTTCGGGTAAACCTATTAAAGTATCATTAGGAACAGAGAATGTTGCCGCATTCACAGCTGGTTTTGCCAACCAATAAGGTTCTGTGAGTGCTGCATTAGCAGGAATCTGAATATCATGCTGAATGGTAATTAAAGAATCTTTTGAAAGTTTTCTGTTAAAATTTTCTGATTGATTTAACCATTTTACATTTTCTAAAACGACAGGATTTTCAGCTCTTGAAATCACATTTAGTCTGAAATTATAATGATCTCCAGCAACCGCTTCAGCCTGATTGGTAACCACCTCGCCCATAAATCCGGCACAGCTTAAAATAATATGGTCAAGAGATTTAAGTTTATCTCTTTTCAGATCTGCATCTTTTAGTTCCAAAACCTTTTTTCTCAATGAAAGCAATGCAGACAAGCTAAGGTCTGGATTATTAAAGTTAAAAGTAGAAATAATTTTATCTAATGACTGGTCAATATCAGAATTCCCTTGTGAAGTCCACGTTTTAGACAATCCATCAAAAAGGCTTGATTTGGCTGGTTCACCTGCAACGTGAGAAAAATATTCAGTTTTGATGCCGGCTACAGACTGTGTTCCGGCACCCTGACTTTTATGTAAACTTCTGCTTAATCCTGCCAGTTCACCATAACCCATTCCCAGTTGCGCATCATATTGTCCCACGGTCACTTTCAATTGATTTTCAGCCGTTGTATTGTTGGTTCCAAATCGGAAAGTATTCCATAAGATGCGTTTTGGCTGCCAAACATTCACATATTTCAGTTGATCTGGGAAAGCGGTTTTATCACCTGCCAGTTTAAAAGCTTTTTCTGCCACCACTGCCGAAGCAGCATGCTGTCCGTGACCCGCAGCAGCAGTAGGTGGAAAACGACAAATAATCACATCAGGACGGAATTGACGGATGACCCAAACCACATCTGCTGTAATATTGTCTGCATTCCATTGTTTAAAAGTATCAGTCGTATTTTTAGAAAATCCGAAATCAATTGCTCGGGTAAAAAACTGTTGGGCACCGTCTAACTTTCTTGCCTCCAAAAGCTCGTGTGTTCGGATTAAACCCAAGGCAGCACCCTGCTCTGTGCCTAATAAATTCTGACCGCCATCACCTCTGGTTAAAGACAAGTAGCCCGTTTCCACATTTTGATCGTTGATTAACCAAGAAAGTAATCCTGTATTTTCATCATCGGGATGAGCCGCAAGGTACAACACTTTAGGCAGGTGTTTAAGCGTTTTGATTTCGCGGTAAATTTCAGATGATTTTGAAGGTCGAACCTGTTGGGCCGAACAAAAAACTGTATAAAATCCAAAGATAAATACAGTACTTACTTTTTTGAACATATGAATTTGCTTTGCGGGCAAATATAAGTAAATCGTTTTTCTTTCAATCTTTAAAGAAAAAGCAATATATTTCTTGTCGACGACCTAAAATAAATAACATTTAAAATATTTATCAATATCTGAATCATTGCAACATCATGTAGAATACAATCGAATGACTACCAACATACTATACTTTATCTGACAACTTTTTTCAGATAATAATCTCTGTCTTCTGCTTTCATTTCATTTAAGAAGTCGTTATAGGTATATCCCTTTTTCTTAGTGTTTTTCTTCGCTCTCAGATAATCAGCGTAATAACCAAAACCACCTGCCAAATAGTTATTGTAGAATTCCGTTGATCTATTGCTGATAACACATAGATTTCCGGAGATGGTATGCTGGCCATTATAAACGCTTGTTGCATTCACTTCCAAAAAATAAGTGCTGCCATTATACTCCCAGATCCTGAAATTCATATCTTTATCTTTGTAGTAGTAAAAAGTTTTTCCAAATTTATCTACCAGCGACTTTTCCAATTGACGAGTTTCTGCAGTAGTTTTTATATCCAAACGATACGCCTCTACAAGATTTGTTTTTTTATCAATGTAAAATTTTACTCCATTGGCAAGATAGGATGTATCAGGACTGTTATCGATACTGCCGTACAGCGATCTTCCATTAAAATTCAGCGCATCCTTTTCTAATGAAAGATATTCACTTAAATTAACTGACTGAAATTTTTGGTCTTCTATTTTAATTTTTGAAGTGATACTACTCTCCGATACTGGAAGTTCGAGTGAAAGCAGATCAAATTTTTGTCCATAAGACTGTTGCGAAACTAAGCTAAATAGGATGAGCCCAATGATCCTTAGATATCCGTTTAACTTCATTTTTTTCGTTGTGATCATAATTCTCTTTTAGTTTTAAATTTATTTACAAGGACAAATCCTATTATCAATAAGGTTGGCAGCTAAGCAGTGCCCAACTTTTCTATTAATTCAAATAATTTCCTAATATCGGATCCTTATCCGGCATATGATACCCGAATATAATCCTGTCCTTAAAAGCATTGATATCAATTGCTACTATCTTATTGGTAACAATCTTTGTACCTTTCAAGAGTGTGAATTGGTAAAGCATACCGTTTCTTTTCCATATATAATGTTCAGGAAAAGAAACCTGTTGATCACCATATTCATCTGTGAAGTATTTGATGTCATTTTTAGGGAGGGTCTTTAATATGGGCGGTAAAAGTATATTGGTCTTTCCCAGGGTATCAAGGACTACACCACTCGGTTTGCCCAGTTTCTCCTTAAGCTTTAAAAGGATTTCAGGAGTTTTTTTTCCTTCCGGGTACATACTATAAAATACCAGCTTATTTTTATACTCTACCATTTCAATTCCCATCATTTCAATGGAAGGATAGCCAAGGAAAGAAAACTGATTCTTTTCTGAAGAATTTGTAATACGGTAAACCGTACTTATCTCTGACCTTCCTACGAGCTTCAATTTCGGGTCGTCTTGTGCCGCATCGTTTTTTGCCAGTTCCCAGTGTCCGTATTGCAGTTCACCTTTAGACCCTTTAAGGTATACTGAAGCTGGCTGGCTGAAATCAATCTTACCGAGATCAAGGGTCGTTTTATTACAGCCTATAAAGATGAGTGTCAGTAATACTGCCGAGAATTTATTCATAGTTAATGTGTTAGTTGAATTTTTTTGGATACTTATCGTAATTCTTAAATCTGATCCAGCTATCTGCATCACTTCCTTTATCATTAATGACCGTCAGTTCTGCAAACCGAAGCCCATGAGAACCCATATTTCGTAGAAGATGATAAGAAATCCCGGTCTTTGTATTTTTCCATACCTGGTAAGTAATATCAGCTCGAGGACCATCCATCATCGTTCCATTTTTATCTATAGCAAGACCGGGATGCTTGGAGTAACTGTCCGTAAAACCCGGCTCACCGAATTTGTTTATCAGTACCGAATCTACCTTCTTTAAAGCATCAGATGTATACATATGCAATTCGATTGCCGAAATCACCTTTTCATTCAAGCTGTAATGCATCACCAATTGGTTTTGATCTGTAGCGTTCTTCCCATAAAGGGACTGATGGTCAAAAATCAAAATATAAGGGGATGAACTTACAAAAGTGCCATATCCTTCCAGTGTTTCTGCAGACTGTCTATCCTCCTTGACATTTAAGCCTGCGTCTTTGAGGGTTTCTTTGAAAGTGATATTGAAAAGGTCAAATTTTTTCTTGACAGGAACCTTATGACCGACTTTCTCTGACAGAACAGCCTTCTCTTTCTTCCCATCCGGTGTACAGGACAAAAATACCAGTAGGGCTAAACTATAATAAATATTCAGTTTCATACGTGATTGATTTGGCTCAACGTAAATATACATCTTTAAAAGATAAACATTTGTAGAATAATCTTTCTATCTAAGAAATTACAGATGGATTCTTTTTTAATTTACAATATTGCTCTTTTTTAATTTTGGAAAAAGTTCACCAATTAAACGACATCTCAGTAAAATTTAATCATAAAGATCACTATAGTTATCAATTTATTTGTAAGTTACGTTACTTAATTACAGCATAAATTTGTAGTGAACAATTTCATTTTTGATAATATGATATTTTCCGGCATTATAGCGGCTATTCTATGTGTTCTGCTTATTATGTCAAAAAAGCATAGGAGGAGCTCCGATCATTATTTAGTACTGTGGTTGTTGCTAACAGCAGCAAACCTTTTTTATTATTTATCATCAGACATCATTCCTCAAAAGCTTCAATCCTTTTTTTTCACACTGCCTACACTTAGCATCTGTATTTTGTATTTATATACTCTCGGATTAACTTTTGGGCTGGAATTTAATATAAAGCATATTATTAAACACGCTGTATTTTATTTGCTGTACAATGTGTGTTTTTTGGTCACTTCCTTATTTTTTCATGAAATCCTATTCAAGAATCATCTGCCATATTCTGCTATTCAAAATGAATTCATATTGAATGTTCTGACCATTCCGATGGCGATCATTCCGGTTGTTTATATTATTCTCTGTTTTTTTACATTGAAAAAATATCAGAAAATGCTGCCTAACTTCTACTCCGCAATTGAAAAAATAAATTTCAATTGGTTAAAGTATATTCTCCTGTCTCTTATTATTCTTTTCATTACCATCATCACCATTTTATCGCTTTCTACGAGATGGAATTATCTTCCCATAAACAGTATTTCTAAAATTATAGGAACTATACAGACCTTATATTTATTATGTATGGTATTTTTCAGTTTACGACAAAGTATTATTTATGTTCAGGATTCCGGGATTATTAAGAGCAGTAAAGTGAAAGAAGAAATTATTCAGATTGATGAGAGGTCAAAAATATTAAGTGAAAAATTATTGGAATATATGCTTCTCGAAAAACCTTATCTGGATGAGGAGCTAAGTCTTGTAAAATTATCATCGCTGCTAAATGTATCCACCAATCAGTTATCCCGGGTCATCAACCAGAATCTGAATACCAACTTTTACCAATTTGTCAACTCATACCGTGTGGAAGAAGTAAAGCAAAAACTAAAAAACACAGCGTTCAACCATTACTCTATTCTTGGTATAGCCTTTGAATCCGGGTTTAATTCCAAATCAACATTCAATAAAATATTTAAGGAGGAAACCGGAATGACCCCATCTCAGTTTAAAAATTTTAATTCCTAATTTCTTAGTCCTAATCTATAAGTACGGACGTACAGTACTCCTGAGCACAATACATTTGTAGAAAAAAAATGAATTACCATCCACATTCAAATGTTTTGTACCACTCGAAATTTGTTATCTTCTCACCGTTTATTATTATCACAACCAATATTATTGTAGCATTGGTTTTTGGTTCTTTGATTGGCAAATGGGTTTTTATTCCGATCATATTAACAGAATGGTGTATGTTTATGTTTTTTGTATTGAAATATGGAGGTACAGCTTCTGTGAAACAGTGGTTGAAAAATCGCAACACAAATTGGGGATGGATTATAATTACGGTTATATTAGGGCTACTTCCGCTCCCTATATTTTTAAAATTTAATCACCTTTTGAATGACTGGACGGTTTGGCTGCCCTGGATACTGATTGCTCTCATCAATCCCTGGATGGAAGAGTTCTACTGGCGGGGACTTTTGCTGAATTATACGAGGAGCTGGAATAAGCTTTTGTCTGTCCTGTTTAGCAGCACTCTTTTCTCAGCAAATCATCTGGTCTTCGGAATACAGTCAGAGTTATTCCGTGGATATGAAGTAGCACTATCAACTTTTGTAATGGGAATTGTCTGGTCAATTACTTACAAAAAAACAAACAGTTTAAGATGGGTGATCTTATCCCATTTTCTCGTAGATTTCCTTAACTTGTCGGCACCATCGTTTTTAGACCTGTATAAAGCTGGATTTTAAAAATTAGGTTCAACTATAAATCTAAAATTAGTAATAAAACTATAAAAAAACTATGAAACAAAACGGCTATAGTAAGATCCTTGCACTCATATTCTTGATTTTCATTTACAATCAGATCTTTGCGCAAAATTCTACAGCACCTCATATCAGTGGAAAGGTTCGCATCTCGATGAAAGATGGTCTTATCGTCTCCGATCTCAATGTATCCAATATTTCCAAACTAGATACTGCATTCCGCATTAATCTGAACAGAGGCATGAATATTAAATTATTTAGAGATAGTGGTAATGTACTAAGATATAATAATCTACCTGGTGATGATTATTTGAGTTATCGAATTCATGATGGAAAAAAATATGTTGCTGCTCCCAAAGTAATTAACATTACCTATTCAGGCGCTTTTCCAATCTATACAGACCCTTTGAACTTTTATGATTACAAGGGCGTTATCGCACTAAATGGTAAAACATTAAGGGCTTCTGAGCAAAGCAAATGGTATCCTGTCATGTATGACACTAAAAATGAACGGGAATTGGATGAAGTTACTTATGACCTGAATGTTGAATGTTTGGACTGTAAAACAATTTTCCTTAACGGTTCGGAAGCACAACCTGGTCCCACAGCTCATTTCAAAAGTGATAAGGCAGTCGGACTGATGCTGTTTACAGGTGATTATCAGATACAAAAGTTTTCAGAAAGCAGCTTTTTAAATGCAGAAATGCAGACTGATATTGCAGAATCATTTAATCAGCAGATATCATCGATAAAAGCATTTTATGCCGGCAAACTTAATATTCCCTACCAACAAGAAATCACTTTCATCCAACATAAGGCAGTTGAACCTTATGGTCCCGACAGATCCTGGGGATTTGTAACCTTTCCAAGTATTGCTGTGGCTGGCGGACGATTCAACAATGAAATTGATGTCAAAACAAAAAAATTCAACCATATTTTTAAATATTCATTTTATGCGCATGAATTAGGGCATTATTATTTTGGAACTCTATTGCACCCCAACTCATCTTTAAAATGGTTTTTTCTGGAATCATTTCCGGAATATCTTTCTATAAAAGCGGCCGAACAGGAATATGGTAAACAGGCAACTGAAACCTATATAAAAAATGCTGAGAAATCGCTGGCAGGAAAGGTATTTATCCCTTTAAATAAGATCACAAAACCAGAGAACATCGATGAGCCGTACCGATATAAGTATGCTCCCATAATGCTTTTAGCTCTGGAAAAGAGAGTTGGAGAAAAAAAAGTTTACAAAATGATTAAGAAAGCATTAGAAGCTAAAAATAGTAAAACTGATTATGCATTTTTTGTTGAGATTGCGAAGGAAGCAGAAATCTCTTCATCTGATTGGAAATCTTTTGAAGATGAAATTATCAATAATGAAAATCCAAAGATTGTATTTGAAAAATTACAGTAGATGGCTGTATCAAAGATAATGTAGCTCATTTCTGATCATATTGAAAAAGCCTCGCAACTTTGTATTGCGAGGCTTTTTTCTTGGAAATATTATAATTACGGTCATACGTAATGTCAATTCTATATCCCGTTACAACATTTTTTTACTCTTCCACTTGAAAAAATCCCGTCGCAACTTTAATAAATGCTTGAAGTTTTTTAGGAACGGCAAGTTCGTCGGCCTTCGACATTTTTAAAACCTCATCTGCTTTTTTTCCGTTTGCTGCCAATTCCACCCAATCAGGATTAATGATTAAACCGTGACCAACAGCAACCAAAGATAAACCTGTTTCAATAGCCTCTACAGCATCGCTGCCCTGCTTGATTCCTCCCGCAGAAATAACCGGAATTCTTCCACCAACGTGATCAAGAATCAATTTTAAGATGGTTGAATCGCCATTTTCTTCACCCATTGGTTTCTGATGAAGCAGATCTGCCAATGAAATATGCAGATAATCAATTCCGGAATCGATCAGCGTATCAATCAATGGAAATGTATCATTTACCCGGTAACTTTCGGGTTCTTCAGGTGATATTCTATAACCCAAAAGAAATGGCCGGTCAGCATATTTTTCAATAACATTCTGAATCTCTTTAATAACTTCCAAGGCAAAGTTCATTCGTTTTTCGGCAGTTCCGCCCCAATAGTCGGTGCGTTGGTTATAATAGGGCGAAAAGAAATTCTGCAGTAGAAACCCGTGGGCGCCGTGCAGTTCAATTCCGTCGAATCCAGCCTTTATCGCTCGGTGGGTTGTCTTCCCGAATGCTTTTATGATTTCTAAAATTTCATCGTGTGTAAGCTCGTGAGATACCGTACCGCCAGCATAAAATGCAGAAGGCGCCAAAGCAACAGAACTTGCACTTACCGGAATACCATCAGGAATAAGATCCAATACCGCTTTGTTTCCGGCGTGGTAGATCTGGAGAATGGCAGGCGCTCCACCCTTTTTCGCCGCAGCAGCCAATTTTTTAAGTCCCGGTAAAAAAGAATCATCATAAGCAGCATACTCATTGGGAAAACCTATGCCATTTGCCGTCACTCTTGTGCAGCCTGTGATGACCAAACCGACATTTACGCTTCTGGCTTCGTAATGCCTGATCTCATCGTCTGCAACGGTATAGTCGTCATTGCTCGCCCAGGTGGTCATTGGTGCCATTGCAATTCTGTTTTTGGTCTTTACGCCGTTTTTAAATACAAAAGGTTCAAATAATTGTTGTGTTGATGTACTCATTTTATTTAATTTTATTAATATTATAATTGATTATTGTTTGGATTTCAGGCAAAAGCGCGGCTCACCCCAGTTGCCTGCAGGTAAGAAAAATATTTAAAAAAAAATTAGTTTAAATTACTGTCTTTAAAAGCGTTGGGCGGAATCCCTACTTCTTTTTTGAACAGCCTTGCAAAATAATTTGGGTTTTCGAATCCAAGAGAGAAAGAGATTTCCGAGATATTCAGTTTACCTTCTGCCAAAAGGTTTTTGGCTTCTTTTATAATATGAATGTGGATCAGTTCGAGAGCCGTTTTACCCGTTTCCTGTTTGAGAAGATCACTCAGATAACGGGAAGATACATTGAACTTTTCTGCCATATAGGAAACATTTGGAAGACCAAAAACCTTTTCCTTATTTTCATTATAATAGTCATCAAGCAATTGCTGAAATCTTCCGGCATAAGCACCGGTTGTTTCAATCCTGTTGATAAATTGCCTTTTGTAGAAACGCTGCGAATAAGTAAGCAATGTTCCAAGATGAGCCAGCAGAATCTGCTTGCTGTAATTATCGGTATTATTATAAGATTCTTTATGCATTGTGCGGGCCAGATGCCAGATGGTCTCTTCTTCACTGGGTGACAGATATAAGGCCTCATTGGTTTCGTAATCAAAATAGCCATAATTTTTCATCTCCGTAAAAAGAGCCGTGCCTGAGAGAAAATCTTCTTTAACGGCTATTAAAAAACATCCTTCTTCCGCCTTTACATTTTTAAAGGTAACGGTTTGATTAGGACTGAAGAAAATCATTTTCCCACGACCATGATCAAATTCTTTTTTCCCGTAAGTGATGCTTCCTGAAATAAATGTCTGAAAAGAAATGAGATAAAAATCAGCCGTAAAGACAATATCCTCAATACTTCCGTCACTTTTATGACCAAAACTTACACTGAATAGCGGATGTTCAGGACTTTCCACCCCGATGTCCCTGTTGAAACTGCTGATGTCTTTATAATGTTTCATTCTAACCTATTATTTACAATGCAAATTTCGGTTTTTAAATGATACCTGACGGATACAAAAGTAGCAGGATATAGCACATTTTTACCTAAGACAGTTTTTACAGAAATCTATTAAAATTTTTATCATTCAATTTTCTGAACAGATATACTGTAGATATTTATCTGTTTTTATATTGATGTAAGCATATCTTATTTTAAATTTTTAACTTCTTCGTGATTTGTGATTTTATTGAGTTGCTTGCATTACTTTCACTAAAACGGTTCGGGCTATTTCTGCTTGAGTTTCGATAATATTTTCTCCGATAATTTTAAAAACATCCTGCAATTGCTTCTCCGTCAACCCAACATTCAGTCCTACACCAATATGAAACTGCAATTGCCCTTCCAGACCTGGAATCGTTGCTAAAACTGTGATGGTTGCCAATTCCCGCTCGGCATAAGTTAACAAACCTCTTCCAAAAATATCGGCAAATAAATGTTCTTTCAAAAAAACATCAATCCCCGGCGCAAATGCATTCGCACCTGTTAATGGACCAGATTGTGATACACCGGATAATTTCTCCAGTGTTTTTTGTCCTTGTAAATATTTATCTGATGATTCTACTTCTAATGCTTCGTCACCAGATTCGTCCTCAACGCCCTTGGCTTTTCTTTCTTCGATCACCGACATAAAAGTGTTGATCCCGTTCAGGCTTCGTGGAAAACCGCAATAAGCATAAAGCTGAATTAAGATTTCATTGATTTCATTGATCGCCAGTCCTGCATTTAATCCCTCATTAAAAGCAACTTTCAAATTAAAAATATTACCTATTGCAGTAAAAGCGGCAATTTTTACGATATTTTGTTCTTTTGAAGTGAGAGCACCGGTTTTTTGTTTATCCATGATTTTTTTCTTTATTTTAAAGCTCCTGCGCTGTCGGGCGGAATATCACTTCATTGATGTCCACATCATCCGGCTGGCTAATTGCAAAAGCTACCACTCGGGCAAAACTGTCCGGGCTAATACCTACTTCTCCCACATAATCTTCATTCGCTTTACGTACATCTGCATCGGTAATCTGTTCCAATAATTCTGTTTTAACAGCCCCTGGGCAAACAATTGTTGTTCGGATATTATAAGGTTTTACTTCCATTCTTAAGCCTTCTGTTAATGCTCTGACAGCAAATTTGGTCGCAGAATAAACCGCAGAACCATTGAATATCTTGTGACCTGCCACGGATGCCGTGTTGATGATTTGCCCGAATTTCTGCGCTTTCATATACGGAAGAGCGGCGGCAATACCATGGAGAACGCCTTTAATATTCACGTCGATCATTGTGTTCCATTCTTCAACTTTTAAGCTTTCCACCAAGGATAATGGCATTACCCCTGCATTGTTAATGATGACATCTATACGTCCGAACTTTTGAACTGTGGTATCAACAAGGTTTTTCACTTGTTCTAAATTCGTTACATCGGCTACCACGGCAAGTGCTTTTCCGCCATCGTTATTGATTTCCTCTGCTAATTTTTCAATTCTATCCGCTCTTCTGGCACCTAATACTACCGTTGCGCCAAGTGCAGACAAATGTTTTGCGGCTGCTTCACCCATTCCACTGCTTGAGCCGGTGATGATGATTACTTTATCTTTGATATTATTTTCCATTTTTTGATTTATTAATTTTTTAATTTTAATCTGTTTTATATTTCACAGCAGTTTTCCACCCTCTTAGGTCGAGGAAAAAAGAATGATTGAATGATTTTTTTCATTTTGACTTTATTTTAAAGATCTGTTTTACAATTAAAGGTTGCGAATTTTCGTTTTTATGATGATTAATTCGCCTGCCTTTTATTATACACCTCATCCGTTACCGCTTCTTCCCATTTCACAATTCCTTTTTCGGTGTTCGGAACAATGTACAACTGTTGTAAACCTACATCAGCACTTGCGCCGTGCCAGTGGCGAACATTGGGCGGGCATTTTACCACACTTCCTTTTTTGATAATTTCAATCGGCTGCCCTTCGATCTGATGATAACCTACACCATCGGTTATGATTAAAATCTGACCTGCGGGATGACTGTGCCAGTTGCTTCTGGCGCCGGGTTCAAAGTATACATTACCCACAGCAGTAGTGAAGGTGCTGTGGGCATCTACCAAAGCCGTATTGTAGGCGTTTCCTGTAAAATTAATGTCCGGTCCTTTTTCTCCTTTCGGGAATATTTGGTTTAAATTTTTATCTGTACTCATTTTTTTCTGATTTTTATTATCACACGACATTAGTATGGCGGCCAATATTATTGTAGCGGCCACTGATTTTAAGACGTTTTTCATTTGATGTAAGTTTAATTAATTTCAAATTTCACCAATACATTTCCATTACCTAAAGCCGCTTCAAGTCCGGCGGGATTATCGATAAGTCCAAGCCTTGAATAACTGTAAGAGGTATTGAAGTTTTTGTAAAAAAGCACCAAAGTATTGCTGCCGTAAAGCATTAAATCTCCGGCTTTGATAGCCCCGCCAACCGCAGGATTTGTAGGCAAACTGTTGGGTAAATCATAGTACTTTTCGTTACTATTCAGTTCAGTCATATTGAGGTTGAGTGGCAATAATGCTTTGAAGGCATTTCCACTGGCATTGTCGTACAAGGTGGCTGTAAAAACGGCGGTTCCGATGGTGATTTTCATTTTGGTGCCTATAGGATTGGGGTTGTTATTATGGTTGCCGTTATTTTGAGCGGGTGTAGCTTCGTCTTCTTTGCTGCAGCTTGCTGCACAGCAGGAAAAGGTGAGCATTACGGCAAAAAGTACTGCAATAGATTTCATCTGTTTATTTTTTTATGGGTTAATAGACTTCCTCTTAATTAATGATTCAACAGAAAGATTTTCACTCAATTGATACATTAAAAAGTTGCAGCATCAATCACATACCGGTATCTCGCTTCTTTGTTGACTACTTTATCCCACGCATCATTGATTTCTGATGCTTTAATGACCTGTATCTGTGGATACACTTTGTTGTCGGCACAATAATCCATCACCTCCTGAGTTTCTGGAATACCGCCAATCAGCGAACCGTTGAAATTCACTCTGTTGAAAATCATATTGAAATTATTGATGGTCAATTCACCGTTGATCGGTTGCCCGACCTGTGTGAAAAATCCATATTTCTTGACGCAATCAATGTACGGCGACATTTCGTAAGCATAAGGAACAGTAGAAATCATGAAATCCAGTTTGGCTTTATAAGGTTTCAGATCTTCCGCAGATTTTACCACAATTACTTCTTTCGCCCCAAAACTTTTTATGTCATTTACTTTTGAAGGTGAAGTGGTAAATGCATATACTTCCGCACCTTTTGAAACCGCCAATTTTACAGCAATATGTCCCAAACCGCCAATTCCTACAATCCCAATTTTGTCACCTTTTTTAAATTTCACTTTCATCATTGGCGAATAGGTTGTAATGCCTGCACAAAGTAATGGCGCAGCATGTTTCAGATCGATACTTTCAGGGATTTTAATGGCAAAATGTTCTGTCACCACGATGTTGTTGGCATAACCACCCTGCGTAATTCCGGTGGGCGATGACGCTTCGTGCGAACCGTAAGTACCTGTCATTCCCACTTCGCAATGGTGTTCTTCACCGCTTTTGCAGCTGTCACATTTCATACAGCTATTGACCATACAGCCTACGCCTGCTTTATCGCCCACTTTAAATTTGGTTACCTTTTTACCAACAGCAGTTACGATGCCTGCAATCTCGTGACCGGGAACTTGCGGATATTTTTGCGGACCCCAATGTCCTTTGATGGTATGAATATCAGAATGGCAAATACCTGAAAATTTTATATCAATTAAAATATCGCTGTCGCCTACCGGTCTGCGTTCAAAATTCCAAGGTTCTATTTTTCCTTTTTCGTCTCTTCCTGCGTAGCCTTTAGATTTTATATTGCTCATATTGTTTGATTTGTTTAATTGTGAAAAAAGTGAAATTGGACTGGCAAGCATTATTCCTGCCCCTGCCATTGTACTTTGCAGAATGAATTTCCGCCTTGATAGTTGATTTTTATCTTTCATTTTAAATATTTTTTTTAATTAAAAATCAATTGATACTGTTGTATTCCTCCTCTGTTACTTTTTGCAACCAGGTTACGATGCCTTTCTCTGTTTTTGGTAAAATATACATCTGCAACATCCCGCTGTCAGGGCTTGCACCGTGCCAATGCATCACATTTGGCGGACATTTTATCACATCTCCTTTTTTAATTGTTTGTCGCGCCTGCCCTTTGATCTGGTGATACCCAACACCATCTGTGATAACCAGTATCTGACCGGCAGGATGGGTATGCCAGTTGCTTCTTGCTCCAGGTTCAAAATAGACGTTCCCGACCACGGTGCTGTAAATGCTGTCGTTGGCAACCAGCTCTGTATTCCAGGCATTTCCTGTGAAATTTTCTTTGGCTCCCTGTTTTCCTTGAGGAAATATAAAATTGAGGTCTTTTTTCTCTGCACATCCAATTTGTAAAATTCCCAGAAGGACGATCAAGGGGATAATATATGATGACAATTTTTTCATATAATTTATTATTTGGGTTAAAAATCAATTGATCGGTCAAATATTTCGGTTGAAATAAATGAACAATACAAATTTCATTGATTAACTTAAGTAAAACTTTATACAGAATACTGAATAATTTACCATTTTCACTGATTCAATATTTTTGGTAAGGAAAAATTGGAGTTGATAACTTTAGTAGGGTATAATTCTTCTACACTTTACCTTTAAGAGTATGGAAAAAATCAGAAAAAATTACAGTTCACAGTTTAAAAAGCTTGCGTCTAATCTTCGATTTCAGCCTTAGGAATTTAGCCATAAGAGAGTATCAAAATTTAATGTATAATCATTTCACCCTCAAATTTTCCAGTTTCAGCGCCCTATTTCGTCATCGGATTTAATATTTTCATTTCTTTGTATTAATGATTAATGAAAGAAAAATATATCTTTATAGTGCTTTATTGATTACTCTGATGGTCAATTCAGCAAAACTGATGGCTCTTAATGGTGATGGGATTATTGCCCGTTACTGGCAATTCAATATTTGGGAATATAGTTTTCAGTTTCTGTACAATATGATTTTCTGCCTGGTACTCCTGCATGTTAATCTCTCACGGGGTAAGCTTTTTAATGTATTCAGGGAAAATAGGGAGTGGTTTAAATTATATGCAATCAATACCTTGCTAGTTGTGACAACCATTATACTGGGAAGTGTTATCCATTCTTTACTGTTTGGAACCGTCCAACTTCCAGGAGGAAGAATAAGAGGATATTTTGCACGCTTTTTACTCAGCAGTATAATGATTGCCGTCGTTATCCGCCTTGTACTTCTGATGCGCGAAAGCAGAAATAAAGACCTGATCAATGAACAGCTGCATACCGCATACCTTCAGGCTCAGCTGCAACTGCTTCAGGAGCAGTTAAATCCACATTTTCTTTTCAATACACTAAGCAGCCTTTCGGCTATCGTAAGGGAAGATCCCGGGCTTGCCCAGACGTATATTTTGCATCTGTCTAAAGTTTTCAGATATACATTGATACACTCAGGTAACGAGCTGGTATCCCTGGAGAAAGAACTTCAGCATCTGGAATCCTATATCCAGTTGGTAAAAATGCGGCTTGAAAACACCTTTCAGATTCAAATCAATATCGACAAAGGTATTTTAGATAAACAGATTCCTCATTTGTCACTACAGCCCTTAATAGAAAATGCTGTTAAACATAATAGCGCTACAATTTTATATCCGCTAAGGGTAGATATTTATGAAGAAAATGAATGGCTCATTATCCGAAACAATCTTCAGCCCACCAACAGTGGAACAGAAGGAACCGGACTTGGACTCGCCAACCTGAATGAAAGATACAAGTTACAAACTCGTCATGAGATAGAAATACATCAGACTAAAGAATATTTCATCGTAAAACTTCCGTTGTGATGACACAAAATTTATATATTATAATCATTGAAGACGAGGCAGCAACTGCAAGAAATCTGGAATACATCCTGAAAGATATTAATCCGGATATTAAGATTATTGTAACACTACAAAGTATATCAGAAGCAGTGGACTGGTTCGCCGTAAATGATAAGACTTATGATCTGATATTTTCTGATATAAGGCTTTCGGATGGATTGTCATTTGAAATTTTCCGACAGGTAAACATCTTAAAACCCGTTATTTTTGTTACGGCATATAATGATTATGCCATTGAAGCTTTTCGGAACAATGGTATTGATTATGTTTTAAAACCTTTTGACAAGGATGAAATACAACGAATTCTTCTGAAATACAATACCCTTATTGCTGCTGATGTTAAAAACGAACAGACCAAAACAGCAGCCCTACTGCAAGAGCTACAATCTGCGACAAAGCAATATAAAAAATCATTTCTGATTCATTATTGCGGCAGGCTTATCCCAATCGAGGCTGCCAAAATCAATTGGTTTTACACCGCTAACGAGATTGTATATATAAATATGACGGATGGAAGGAAATATATAGCAGAATTTACACTGGAACAATTGGAACATGAGCTGGATCCCACTCTATTTTTCAGGGCTAACCGCCAGTTTATTATCAACAAAAATGCTATAGATGCTGTTGAATATTTTTTTAATGGAAGACTGCTTGTTAAAATACATCCATTGCCTAAGGAACAAGTCATTGTTAGCAAAGCAAAGGCAACGCAATTTAGAAAATGGTTGGATCAATAATAATTTCACCCCGGAATTTAGCAGGTTCACCCTTTTTTATCTTAACGGATATAATGGGTATTGCTACATTTGTTTCATTAAAAACTAAATTTTTCCAAAATGCTTTTAAAACAAAAAAAACAATGGACTCTACTTGTAACAGCTTTTCTATGTATAGCTTTTACAAGCTTATCGGCACAGAAAAAAAAATTGAAGGACAGCACTCCGGAACAATGCGCAAAGATGCAGACCGAGTGGATGAAAACTAAATTAGCCTTAAATACTACGCAAGTTCAGCAGGTCGCTGCTCTTAATCTTCAATATGCTCAAAAGAATGACCCCGTTATTCAAAGTAATGAAGGTAAGATCTCTAAATTCAAAAAACTGAAAGCCCTTCAGAAAGAAAAATCTGATGCACTCAGCCAAATTCTGGATGCAGAACAATATAAAAAATATCAGGAGCTTAAAGATCAGATGGTTCAAAAACTTAAAGAAAAAAGAAAATGAAAAAACTATTTTATCCATGGGTAATGATCATTTTCATTACCACTTCAGCGTGCTCTCAGAGCAGTAATAACGATAATGATGAAACTGCTTTACAGGCAAGACCCGGTAACAGCCTTCAGGGACCTATACAAAAACCGACATCAGGATACGGTGCAGATGGGAACTATGAAGTAGCAGAAGTTACTTTTAATAATCCTCAATATGCAGGGACAAAAGTTTCAATTTTTTATCCGGAAGGGATCACTTCCCCCAGACCTACCATATTCTTTTCTCATCCGTTTGGCGGTGAGGATAAAGATTATAATATAGAGCTGTATAATTTTATTGCAAAGAAAGGCTATGTGGTGGTATTTGTACCCTACCGTACGATAGATATTAGTATTGATCACCGCTATCAGACCCTATGGGAAGGATTCATAAAGGCTGCCGCAGATTATCCTAACATTATTGATACCCAAAAAGTAGGTTTTATGGGACATTCTTTTGGTGGTGGCGCAAGCATCGATCTTGCCTACAAAGCATTTACAGAAAAAGGATGGGGGCAGAATGGCCGTTTTCTTTTCACCATGGCACCGTGGTATTCCTTTAACTGGAACAGTCCTTTAACCACTCAACAACAATTGCAGAATTTTCCAGCCAATACCAAAATGATAACACAAGTTTACGACGAAGATGATGTTAATGACCATCGAATGGCAATTGATATCTTTAAAAACATCAATATTGCCAATTCTGAAAAAGATTTTATCTATTTTAAATCATCCACCATTAACGGATATAATTACGTAACGGATCATGCTATGCCAAGCTCCCGCAGTGCCTTTGATGCATTAGATTATTATGGAGTCTACCGTCTTTTAGATGCCATGATGGATTACAGTTTTAATGGAAATTCCAATGCCAAAAATGTAGCTTTAGGTAATGGCTCGACTGCACAAGTTACAATGCCTTCCTACAACGGACAATCCATGACTCCACTGGAAGTCACTGATAATCCTATACCCAAGTATCTGCAAGTAAAATATCAGTTTCCTTGCGGAAGCAGCACTAATCCGAGAAGCGGCTATTGTAATTAATTTGTAACAACATTCTAATAATAAAGATAATTGCCCGCAAAAAGGAAAAATATTTACTTAAATAAGAAACAAATTACAACAGCCCATTCAAAGTTTTGAACGGGCTGTTATTATTTAAGGTTAAGATCTTTTAGATTCTGTATCCACCAGAAACTTCTAATCTCTGAGCATTAATCCATTTGGAGTCATCCGAACAAAGGAACGCTACAACACTTCCAATATCATCAGGTAAGCCTACTCTTCCTAAAGCTGCTTCTGCCGCTAAGTATTTATTTACATCCGACATATCACGTACAACACCACCATCAAAATCAGTTTCGATGGCACCCGGAGCGAGTGCATTCACCCGTATTTTTCTGTTTCCGAGTTCCAAAGCCTGATATCTCGAAAGCGCATCCAGCGCAGCTTTCATAGCTCCATACGCAGAATATCCGGAAGCTGAGAATCTTGCCAATCCGGAAGAAACGTTTACAATACTGCTTCCATCGTTTAATAAAGGCAATAATTTCTGTGTCAGGAAATAAGGTCCTTTGAAATGAATATTGGTCATTTTATCCAAAATCTCTTCTGTCGTCGTTTCATAACTTTCATTGATTCCAATTCCTGCATTATTTACTAATGCGTCTAGTTTTGCAGAGTCAAGTTGGGTATCCAAAATATTTTGTACCTCACTTACAAATTGGTCGAAACCTAAAGTAGTAGATATATCCAAAGACAATGCAAATGCTTTTTGTCCAAGCGTTTCTATCTCTTTTACTACTTCATCCGCAAATTCTTTTTTGGTTTGATAGGTAAGGATAATATCGAATCCCTTTTTTGCTAATTGTAAAGCTGAATCTTTACCCAGCCCGCGGCTTGCGCCTGTTACTAATGCTATTTTACTTGCCATTGTTTTTATTTTAAATATTTTTTAGAATTATTTTATTATTTAACTGCTTTTGTAACTAAAAAAAGAGTTAAATGTTTAATTATCAGTTAAGAAGATTCCCTTTGAATTGGTTGGGTGAAATTCCCACTTCTTTTTTGAAAAGCCTTGAAAAATAGGTGGTATTCTCAAAACCTAAAAGATGTGAGATTTCAGCAATATTCAGTTCTCCTTCTGTGAGTAAATTCTTGGCTTCACCAATCAGGAACAGATGGATAAGCTCTAGGGCTGTTTTTCCGGTTTCTTCTTTAAGAAGATCAGTTAAATAGCGTGATGATATATTCAGTTTTTCTGCCATTTGCGACACGGTTGGCAAACGGATCTCTTTTGTTTTTCTTTCTTCAAAATTTTCGTTGAGCAACGTGTGGAACTTTGTTACCGTTGAGCCGGTCAACGGTTTTCGGTTGATAAACTGTCTTCTGTAAAAACGTTGAGCATATTTCAAGAATAAATCCAAATGACTGATAATGATAGATTTGCTGAGCTCATCGGTATTATTGTGATACTCTTTTTCCATATTGAAATATAGATTCCAGATGATCTCCTCTTCCGCAGGTGAAAGATGTAAGGCTTCATTGACTTCATAATCAAAATACCCGTATTTCTTAATTTCGTGGTAAAGGGAAGTTCCGGGTAAAAAATCTTCGTGAATGATAATCAGAAACCCTTTTTCCTCCAGCATCACATTCTGAAACGCAACTTTCTGATTGGGCTTAATGAAAGAGAGCGATCCGAGATCGTGGTCATATTTGGTTTTACCGTAAGACATACTACCCGACTTCAATTTTTTAAATCCGATGATATAAAATCCTGAAGAAAATTCAAGTTTATTGTCTCCTTTGCACATCTCTTTTTCTCCATAAACCAAACTGAAAAGTGGATTTTCCGGTGGTTTGATGCCAAAAGCATTATGCAGGTCGCTGATTTTGGTGAAATGTTCCATTTTTTTAATTTACAGCAGAACTCAAAAAAAGGAGTTTGCTTATTTTTGTATTTGTCTTATCCGTGAGCCTCTACAGAAACATCCTGCCAGGATTCCCAAGTCTTAAGACGTTCCGAATAAGTATGCTGAACCCAGGCGAAAGTATTTTTTCCTAAGAGCAGTCTCAAAGGTGGATTTTCTGCATCAACAAGACTGAAAATTGCGGGAACGGTCGCACTTGGATTCCCGGAATCCTGGTCTTCTGCGTGTTCATAAAAATCTTTTCTTATCGTATCATAATCAGAAATTGTTGAACTAAGTGCCAAAGAATTATTCCCAAAGAAATCAGTTGAGAATCCACCCGGTTCTACAATCGTGACTTTAATGCCGAAACCGCTCACTTCGCCGGCAAGCGTTTCCGTAAGACCTTCCACAGCAAATTTAGCAGCACTGTAAAGCCCCATTAATGGTACTGTGTTGATTCCCAATGCACTGGAAAGCTGAATAATGTGACCTGATTTCTGCCCACGCATTACGGGCAGAATGGCCTGCATCATCCATAATGAACCTAATACATTGGTCTCAAACTGTGCTCTGACATCTTTTTCATTAAGCTCTTCAACTGCTCCAACGTGACCGAAACCTGCATTGTTGATCAACACATCGATCCTGCCAAAGTGGCCTTTTGCATTCTCAACAGCTTCGAAGCTTCCTATTCTATCTATAACATCCAGTTTTACAACCAAAAGGTTTGATGAAAATTCCTGTTTTAATTCTGCGAGTGCTTCAGGTGTACGGACGGCAGCAACCACATTGTCGCCGCGTCTTAAAAATGCTTCTGTCCAGATTCTTCCGAATCCTCTTGATGCACCGGTTATAAAAATTGTTTTTGCCATAATATTATTTTAAATATTTGATATGGACAAAGTTCCGCCAATTCTCAGTTACAAAGATGATACAAAAGTAGGCAAAAATGAAACGTTTTTACAATATCCATTACTGTAAGCATCGAAATTCAAATCAAGTGAATGATGATAATCCAAATAGCTACACAATTTATTTTGTGTGAGGATTTTTATTGAACAATTCTCTGTTAAATTTAACAACATCCGGATGAGAAGGATAATCAGACAGTGCCATTAGTTCAGCAACGGCTTTATCTCTTATCAATGGAGCATCTTCTTTCACACCATCCTTCAACGCATTTTTTAAATCTTGAATATCCAATTCCGTACAGTAAGCCGGCGTTCCCGGCTGATGCCTCCAAGATTCTGAAAGACTGCCTGAATCCACGACATCAAAGCCTACATCATTGACCAATCCGGCAATTACTTTTTTTGCTTCAACGTTATCACCTGCAATGGCCATTGCAATTCTATGGTCTTCACCTGGATTTTTCCCGCCATTTGCAAGTGTTTCGGCCAGTAAATTATTGAACGCCTTGATGACTGGTCTTCCCAATTGTTCAGATACCCAGATACTTTCTACTTTTCCGTTTTTGATTTCTTCAATATCCTCATCACGGAATGGATAATAGTTGGACGTATCTACTATAATCACATCTTCCGGCACTTCCGCTAATAAATTTTCAGGTAAAGTGGAGATTGCCGAAGTTGGAACAGACAGAATGATCACATCAACATCTTTCACAACATCTTTCTGACTGGCCGCTGTTACACCCAATTCTTCAGCTACTTTATTTAGTCTAGTCAAGTCGCCTGAATTATTAATTTTTACAATATGACCGGCTTCTGCCATTTTTTTAGCAATTATACCACCAATGGCCCCAGTACCTATTATTCCTATCCTCATTTTAATTTATTTTACTATTTGTAATAGTGCAAATTTACCAATATTCGCTTTCTTTTTTATAGTCCTTTCCTGAAGGAAAGTAGAATTGATTTTGGATGCCATTTTAACAACCTTACTTTCTTTTAGGAAAGCACTATCTTTTAGTAACCTATTTCTGTTTATTTTTGTATAATAAAATATGATGCTAAAGGGCGATATTTAAAATAATAATGGTTACAAAAAAGAAACTTAAATTATCTGCCGGAATTGCCGGCACCGGCTGGAATTTTACCTCGTGGATGCACAAAGATATGCCTGCTGATGCGGGCGAAAACCTGGATTTTTATATAGAACAGGCAAAAATTGCCGAAGATGCCAAATTTGAGACCTTATTTCTTTTTGATGTAAGCCACGTTGGGCCGGGAAATATTCCGCATTATTTAAGTATGTTCGACGGGGTGACCATTATGTCGGCCATTGCGATGAAAACAAGCCGAATAGGAGTATCTTTTACGGCAGCAACTTCGTATACAGACCCTTACAATATTGCAAGACAGACTTTATCTCTTGATAAAATCAGCAAAGGGTGGGCTTCATTGAATGCCGTCACTTCCAATCCCGGCGGGATGGTCAATTTTAGCCGGGGACATTTGGGAAAAGCCGACCAGTATCCGATGCAGCGTGAATTTTTAGAAATAGTGCTCGGCCTTTGGGATACGTTATGAAGATCATGCTTTCCCAAGGAATAAAGAAACGGGTGAGTTTTTAATTCCCGGTAAAATGCACACGATTAATTACCGTGGCCAATATTTTTCGGTAGACGGACCATTAAATCTAAGCCGCTCGGTACAGGGAAGACCAGTTTTGTATACTGCGGGAGCTTCACCTGCATTTGTAGAAATGGCGGCAACTTACACCGATGGCGCTTTCATACCCGGCTCCAGCTTGGAACAGGCTTTACACATTGCAAATGCGCTGCGAACCAAACTAACCGAAAAGAACAGAGCACCTGAAAATTTTATAGTGGCCACTGCACAGAACCCAATTGTAGCGAAAACCGATGCAGAAGCTCAACAAAAATATCTTGAACAGGTGTCATTAAACAGATACCGGGCGATGCCTGCACCATTATTTTTCGGTTCGGCAGAGCGGGTGGCCAACCAGGTACAGCAATGGTATGAGGCCGGTGCAATGGATATGCTGATTGTCAACCAGGATTACCCAACAGGACTGGCTGATTTTGCAGAATTGGTTGTACCGATTTTACAGGAAAGAGGCATTTTTCACACCGAATATGAAGCAGACACGCTGAGAGGGAACCTCGAATTGCCCAGACCGAAATTCAGAAAAATATAATCACAGGAAAAATTAAACTACCGGAAATTGGGAGAAAATTATTCATAAAATGAAAAACAATATAAAATATTCCATTTTGGAATTGGCAACGGTATCACAAAATACCACCGTCAAAGAAACATTGAATAATAGTCTGGCGCTCGCTAAAGTGGCAGAAGAAAACGGTTATGAAAGATTCTGGTTTGCCGAACATCACAATTCTGAAACAGTTGCAAGCTCTGCAACCGCTGTATTGCTGGGATATGTTGCGGAAAATACCAGCCGGATAAGAGTCGGTTCCGGCGGGATTATGTTACCCAACCACTCCCCATTAATCATCGCAGAACAGTTTGGAACATTGGCGCAGCTATATCCTAACCGTATTGATCTGGGATTGGGATAGAGCACCAGGTACGGATACAGCAACTGCACAGGCCATACGAACTGACTTTATGAAAGCAGCACATTCTTTTCCTGATGAAATTTAGAAAATTGAAAATTATTTTTCTCAGGCCAACAGAACTTCGAATGTTCGAGTTCCCCTGGCAGAAGGGACAGAAGTTCCCATTTATATACTGGGCTCGAGTACCGACAGTGCTCATTTAGCAGCCAAAAAAGGGCTGCCTTATGCATTTGACAGCCATTTCGCTACCACGCATCTGCACAATGCACTGCGTATTTATGAGCAGGAATTTCAGCCTTCCGAATTTTTAGGTGCACCCTACAAAATTGCAGGCATCAATGTTTTTATGGCGGAAACCAATGAAGAAGCAGAAAAATTATTCACTTCGCTGATCGGAACATTTTACGGGATGCTGACTGGAAAAATGCAAAGAGTACAACCTCCAACTGAAATGACCGAAGAATGGCGACAGATCTTTAACCATCCAAGCGTACATCAAATGCTGAAATATTCTTTTGTGGGCGATAAGGTGACCGTTAAAAAACAGGTAGTCAACTTTCTGAGCGAAACAGGTGCCGATGAACTGATTGCTGTCTCATCTATGTATTCATCTGAAGACCGTATCAAATCGGCTCAGCTGTTTGCAGAAGTAATGAAGGAAATTAATGTAAATTTGGCGACAGCTTAATCATTAAAAATGGCTCAAAAAAAAATACACTGCGACTGTCTGGATACCATCAAACCGGTGAGAGATACACTGGATGTCATCAACGGCAAATGGAAAATACCCATCATTATTTCCGTAGGCGTCGGGAATGAACGTTTTACCGATATTCAGGAAAGTATACCTGGCATTACGCCCAAAGTTTTAGCGAAAGAACTTAAAGATTTAGAACAACATAAATTGTTAAAGCGGATTATTATTGATGATTATCCAATAAAGATTTCTTACAAACTCGAGCCTTATGCCGACACTTTGACTCCTCTCATTTATGCTATGAAAGATTGGGGGATTAACCATAAGAGAAAGGTAACAGAATAACTGTTTTTTTTAAGTGGCAGATTATCTCAACATAATAAGAAAGCCAATTTGAAAAGTTATTTCCAGATTGGCTTTCTGTCGATTCGAAAATCTCTAAAGATCACCATTGTTACTAAGTCCGTTGAATTTTAGGAGTAATTATTAGCTGTCAATTTAGATCAATCAGTAAGAACCTGAGTAATAATTTATGCCAAATGGATTCCTAAAATATTAATTCATCAAAATAATTCATCAATGGGGCAGCCTGTCCTTAAAATATCCATACACCCAAGTTCCCACTACAGCACTGGTCAGCGTCACTATTACCGCCAATGCGCCTGTTCCGATCTGCGCAAACAGTGGTCCCGGACAGGCACCTGTAATTGCCCACCCAAATCCGAAGATCAAGCCTCCATAAATTTGTCCTTTGTTGAAAGTCTTAGGAGCAATGGAAATTTTCTCTCCGTAAATGGTTTTGATATTAAATTTTTTGATAATTAAAACTGAGATCATTCCTGTAAGCACAGCACTTCCGATGATGCCGTACATATGGAACGACTGCAAACGGAACATCTCCTGAATTCTGAACCAGCTGATCACTTCCGATTTCACAAATATGATTCCGAATAAAATTCCAACGATAAGGTATTTAAGATTGTGATACCATTTGTGCTGAAGATGGCTTTCGTTAGTGCAAATACCGTTCTTATGACGAATGTCTTTTTCTTTTGTCATTATTAAATACTTTTAGAGTGAAAGAATGAGTGGCAAAATCACGTTTGCCATAAAAAAACCACCAATCATAAAACAAATCGTTGCCACCAAAGATGGCCATTGCAGATTGGAAAGTCCCATTATGGCGTGCCCGCTGGTACAGCCGCCTGCATAACGAGTTCCGAAGCCAACGAAAAATCCGCCGACCACCATCAGGATAAAACCTTTTAACGTTAATAAACTTTTAAAATTCATCAGTTGGGTTGGGACAAGATTACTATAATCAGTAACTCCATAGGTTGCCAGTTCTGATTTAAGATATGGATTGACTGTAATTTCGCCGGGATTCATCAGAAATTGTTCGGCAAGCATTCCGCCGAAGAAAATTCCTAACACAAAAAACAGATTCCAGGATTCTTTTTTCCAGTCGTATTTGAAAAAACTGATATTTGCCGGAATGCAGGCTGCGCAAATATGCCGCAATGATGAGCTTATTCCGAAAGATTTATTGCCTAAAATCAGCAAAGCGGGAACAGTAAGACCAATTAGCGGACCGGCAATATACCACGGCCAGGGTTCTTTTATGATATCTAACATTACTAATATTTTTAATTTAAATTATTTCAAAACTTTACTCTGACAGACGAAATCACTTTTAGGAATATCAGTCTTTGTAATTGCATTAAATCCGCCTTCAATTTCGGAAAAATTTCGGTAACCTCTTGCCTGAAGAATGCTTGCCGCCATCATACTTCGGTAACCGCCTGCGCAGTGAAGATAAAAATGTTCGGTGGGGTCAATTTGTGTCATCCATTCGTTAATATACGCTAAAGGTCTGTTATAAGCTTCATTCACGTGTTCCGAACGGTACTCACTTTCTTTTCGCACATCAATAATTTTCACTTTTTTATTTTTGATTTCATCTTCAAAATCCATTGCAGAAATACGGTGGACAGTATCAATCTCATTTCCGCTGTTTTTCCAGACTTCGAAACCACCTTTTAGAAAGCCGACAACGTTATCAAAACCTACCCTGCTCAATCTTGTAACCGTTTCCTCTTCTTCGTTTTCATTTGTAACTATAAGAATCGACTGTTTTACATCGACGATCAAAGCGCCGGCCCAAGGTGCAAAATCTCCGTTTAAACTAATATTAATGGATTGAGGAATAAAACCTTTCGCAAACTTATCATTATTTCTAACATCAAGAATTAATGCTCCTGAATGTTCTGCCCTCTGCTCAAATTCTTCAGGTGGAAGTGCGTGAAGACCTTTAGACAAAACCTTATCAAAACTATCGTAGCCTTTTTTATTCATCGCCACATTCATCCCAAAATAGGCTGGCGGCGGAAGAAGTCCGTCTGTCACGGCGTTGATAAAACTTTCTCTATCTTTTTGATTCAAGGCATAATTGGTTTTCTTTTGATTTCCTAAAGTATCAACTGTCTCTTTCTGCATATTTTTTCCGCAGGCAGAACCCGCTCCGTGTGCCGGATAAACGATAATTTCATCATCTAGAGTCAGTATTTTTTGATATAAACTTTCATAAAGAAGCCCTGCCAAATCTTCCTGAGTCATATTTTCCGCTTTCTGAGCCAAATCCGGACGACCAACATCGCCGAGAAACAAAGTATCTCCACTGAAAAGTGCTTTTTCTTTCCCATTTTCATCAATTAGTAAAAAACAGGAACTTTCCATTGTATGTCCGGGTGTGTGCAAAACTTTAATTTTGATTTTTCCGATTTCAAAAATCTGGTTATCTTTGGCTATAATGGCTTTAAATTCAGGTTTTGCCGTTGGTCCGTACACGATTGGCGCATCTGTTTTTTCACTTAAATCGATGTGACCGCTTACAAAATCTGCGTGGAAATGGGTTTCAAAAATGTATTTGAGTTTTACATTATCCTTTTCCAGTCTGTCGATATAAGGCTGAGTTTCTCTTAATGGGTCAATGATGATTGCTTCACCATCTGAAACGATGTAGTAAGCGCCCTGAGCGAGACATCCTGTATAAATCTGTTCTATTTTCATTTTGATATTTTTTTATTTTTTAATCTCATACAAATTTCCGGGTTTGCATTTCTCTGTACAGCTACTTTTGTTACATAAGAATTTTAAAGAAAAAGTTCTTTTACGATAATGTATATTCCCATCATTAGAATAAACCATCCGAATGCAGGTTTCAGCTGTTTGCCATCAATTTTCTTTGATAACTGTGAACCGATTAGAATACCGACGATGGCAATTGCGGAGATGGTTGCCAATAAGCTCCATTCAATTCTGACATTATTCATTGAAGTAAAAAATCCGATAAGAGAATTGAATGAAATAATGACGAGTGAAGTTCCGATGGCCACTTTCATAGGGATTTTCAGTAAATTGACCAATGCCGGAATAATCATAAAACCGCCTCCTGCTCCTACCAAACCGGTCAAAATTCCGACAACAGAACCTTCTCCTACCGCCAAAATGGGATTGCTCTTTTTTGAAGGAAAAGCTTCTATTGCTACTTCTGCCCTTTTCTGAATCATTTTATAGGAGGCAATAATCATCAATCCTGCAAAAATCAGAAGCAGGAAAATATCTTTGGTCATCAAAAAATTTCCTATTTTAAAAATTTCATTGGGAATTAAAGGAAGAAGAAAATTGCGGGTAAGGAAAATGGAAATAATGGATGGAACGCCAAAAATTAAAGCAATCTTAAAATCAACCAAACTTTTTTTAAAGTAAGATACAGAACCAAACAGGCTGCTGATTCCGACAATAAAAAGGGAATATTCTGTCGCCAGAAAAGCATCAACGCCGAAGAGATAAACCAGAACGGGAACGGTAAGAATACTTCCGCCACCGCCAATTAATCCCAAGGAAATGCCAATAAAAACCGATGCGATATACCCAAAAACTTCCATTCTTTAAATTTTATGAAGCAAAAATGGAAATAATGACGAAGCTGTACCGCTACTTTTGTTACATAAGAAATTTATATTGAATCTAAGAGTGTAATTTTGTTTCTTCCCAATTTTAGTTTCCCTGAATCTTCCAATTGTTTCAGCAGTCTTGAAACGACTACTCTGGCTGTTCCAAGTTCATTGGCAAGCTGTTCGTGGGTAATGATGATGGTTTTAGATTGGGAGATTTCAGATTTTTTACTGAGAAGATTCAGTAATCTTTCATCTACTTTTTTGAAGGCAATCGCATTGATGATATCCAGTAATTCTTCAAAGCGTTTGTGATACAATCTGAAAATATAATCCAGCCATTCTGGATATTCTTTGATGAAAAGTGAAACCTTGTCGATAGGCAGAAAAAGAATTTCAGACACTTCTTCTACTTCGGCTTTCACAATGCTTTTCTCATTGTGCATCCCGCCAAGAAAAGACATAATGCAGCTTTCGCCAGCTTTGATATAATAAAGTAAAATCTCCCTGCCGTCTTCTTCCGTTCTGATAACTTTCAACAAACCTTTCATTACAATAGGAATAGAGCGGATGGACGCATTTTCATCTAAAATGATTTCGCCTTCCTGATACGTTTTCAGGATACTGTTTTGATTAAGTTTATCCAATAATTCTGGGGAGGAACTGAATTCGGAAGATAAGATTTGATTCATTTTTCATAGAATATCAGACAAATTTACATTTATTTTAATAGCAAAATGGCGGCACTTAAAATAAGTGGCGCCATTTTTTATTCGTTATTTCATATATTTTTATAAAACAACATCACATGGTTGTGGTCTTTCAGCAATTACCCTTAAAGATTTTGTCACATACAATCTCAGGAAACAACGTGGCTCAATATTATATATGGTTTTGCCATATATTTTTACTTCCATCGAACCGTCATTATCAAAGTTATAAATGACTATATGTTGTTTAGGATAAATATTTCTGAAATCAACAGCCATTTTGGTATATTCTCCAATAATATGAATGATCCTGTTTCTGTCATCTACTTCCAGGAAACTATACGAATCTATTAGATATTCATGTGGATCTAATCTAATCGCATAATCTGATTCATCATTAACAATTTCATCTCTTAAAGTAGCCGTATTGCCATTAGGGATAAATAAAGTATCCGGTCTTTCTTCTTCCGATTTAAAATTCTGACTGGCTTTTACAGATCCTTCTACAGTTAATTTATCATTGTAATTAGCTTCTCTCCCCATTCCGAAGAGTTCTCTTTTGGAATTAAAATTTAAACCTTCAAATCCACTATGCTTAGAACCATAAAAATAATATTCTTTTATTTTCGTTGCTAAAGATCTACCCTGCTGAGTATCTATAATCCCTGATTCACTTCCAAAATAATTATCCGAAAGAATTAATCCTGAATTTGTATTGATGGTGAATTCCGTGTTCAATTTTATTGCATTAACAATTCTAGGATCATTTCCTTGAGCTATTGTTCCCGCTACTGTACCAAAGTTAGCACTGAATTGAGTTCCTGTCAGATTGATTCCTTCACCATTTGAATAAGTAGTATTGGTATCTACCCATGGTACATTAACAACCATTTGTTTTGAAGAATTCATTTGGACCCCATACGTTCTTTTTCCTGCAGAATATAAAGAATCTACTGCAACTGTTTGTACTGCGTCACTTATTAATCTAACACCTCCAAAAACAGAAGATGACGCAACTGGTAGCGTATAACTAGCTTGAGTTAATGACCATTGTCCATTTCCATCTTTTCTTAAGTAACCATCTGTTCCCGCTAAGGCTTCAATAGCAGCTAAATCCGGATTATTGGTTGTAAAATTATTTGCAAATGAATAAGCATTAGTCCAGTTATTTATTTGTGTTGATGTTATTCCGTTAGCAATGTGATTGGTAGACATGGCATCAGTTATTCCAAAGCCACCCAAAGTAGTAGGATTAGAACCTCCGGTAATTCTACCTTTAGGATCAACCGTTACCATTTTATAAGAATCAGCTATAACTCCTGTATTGGATAAAGACAAAGAAAAATTTGTATTGGCAGACCCGTCAAAGGTGTTTGATCCACTTACATCTCCGTTAAAAGACAAACTTCTGTTATTCTGCAACTTGGTAGCTGTAGATGCATTCCCAACGAGTCCCTCAACACTTGTTATCTGGTTAGCAGTTATGGGTGTGTGGATCTTATTGTCTGACATCACCAAAACATCAGATCCCGGTTGAATTAAAACTGGTGCGGCATTAGCATCATTATTCACATTACTTATATACTGATTGGCTACAGCCGGTGTAACACTACCATCAGTAGCCGGATTATACATAACCTGCCCTTTTGGAAACTCTCCATTAAATCCTTCAAAAGAAATATTAAATCTACCTGCAAATATATTACCACTGGTTACAGAAGTTCTCGGTGAACCAATAAAAACATTTCGGGCATTTCCTCTTACAAGAATATCCCTAGAGTTGACTGTAGTTCCATTACTTGCTGATGGTCTGCCTGCATTAGTTGATGCACAGTTGATTAAATTAATACCCTGACCACCCGTAATTACATAACTCGTTCCTCTAAATAATCCCACGTTATCAGAACCTACATCTGAAATAGACACAACGGTAGTACCGTCTCCGGCTAATGTCGTAATATTTGTATTGGGCACAGTAGCACCCCTATTTCCATTACTTTCCGCACCACATGAAAGAAGAGTGACATTGAAACATCCACGAAGCCAATAACCATTACCACTAAACTCTGCAGCACACGCATTCATAACACTATACGAATGAGCGTAAAGAGCATAAGCTGTTTTATGGGTTGATGATACATAACAGTTTTCAATTCTCATGGAAGTTCCTCCGTTTATGAAAATACCGTGACCGCCGCCCTGAGATATTCTGACATCCTTTATGCTGCCTAAAATAGGTGTATCTAAATAAATAGCATGTGCTCTGGTCCCATGAATAAGAAGATTTTCAAGGATGATATTTGATATTGTATTACCTCCTCCGGTCGTTCCGGGATTTGATTTTTCAATATAAATACCTCCAGATCCGTCGATAGGTTTGGTAGCACTATCCTGCTGAGCATCATAGTTTGTGGTTCTAACTCCCGTTATATCCATATTGGATACTGTGATAACGTTCTGACCTCGAGCATAAAAATGATAACCACCATTACCATTAGGGTAAGTAATATTGGTCGTTACAATTCGGAGATCTTCACGAGAGCTTCTTCCCGTTCCATAAAATCTTACATTGGATGCATTGATGTTAAATATATTGCCTGAACCCAAAAAGTTTATAATTCCGGCAGGAAATTTTATATTAATTGGTTTAGTAATATTAATACTGGAATTAATCGTATACGAATCTGGTGCATCGAAGGGTGTATTAAGTGCGTTAATAGTATCGCCGTTATTCGCAGAATTAATAGCCTGCATTAATTTTTCCCCAAAATTTCCTGTAAATTCTGATAATGTGATTTCAAAACTTGATGGTAATTGATGAGCAGGCACTATCCCAGCAGCACTTAAGCTAGGAACACCGTTAGGTATTCCTATCAACACATTAGGTATATAATCTGAGAGCTTTGAGTTTAACTGTCCTAAATTAACCGAATGACTATTTAATGTTGCATTCGGAATAACCGGACTATGAGTGAAGGTTTTTGTATCAGCAATAGTTTCAACACCGTTTTTTCCTACAAACTGATTTAATGATTCAGATTTAGTATAATAATTTAAGAGATCGCTATTTGATAAAAATTGACCATTTGCCCACTCCCTAGAAGCGAACATTTCCCAATTAGATTCATTGTTTGACCCTGAGAATGTTTTGAAATAAATCTGACTAGCCAAACCACCAGAAAAAATATCAAACCCTCTTTGGTCGGCAGCAGACGAAAATCTCTCAACTCTCATACCCATCCCGAAATTCGTTGGATAATTAGCAGAACCAGCTGATGTAAAATATGGTGCCATTTCCATCCTTAAAGAACGAACGAATGCATCAGGTCTGCTTATAGGCAATATCGTCTGTAGAGTAGCTGATGTCCCCCCACCCGAAATATTAATAGTACCTGCGTTTGTAGTATTGGTTGATAGATTCTGTACAGCAGGTATTGCTTGTGTTTGTAAAACACCACTTGCCGTTGCAACAACCATTCTTGTACCTATACCTCCTAATGCAGTAGCTTTTAATACATCGGTATCACCTTCCCACCCAAAAAAACCATCATTACCATTAACAGTTCTATTATTGAGCCATTTATGTAGTCCCCAACTAGCCATTGAAGCTACTGTTGAACTGCTTGTACCGCCAATACCAAAAGTTTGGTTATTCGCAGACCAATTATGTCTTAAAATCATTTCTGCTCTTGACGTATTGGTTGTTGTAGAAATACTAAAACCACCTCGGTCTCTTGCAGTTAAGGAAGAACCGCCAACCTGTCCTTGTAAATTAGCTGAAAAAGTAGGACTATCAATCCAAAAATATCTGTTTGGCAAAGCTAAGTTAGGATTGTTTCCTATTGCAAAAGTATTACTATCAGCTAATCCTATATAATGACTTGCTGTATTGAATCCCATAGCAATACTATTGTTAATAGTATTATCCGGCCTTAGTATGGTTAGGCTATTAGCTGCGGCACCATTTAATGTTAAATTTCCTGATGTTGTTTTATTCCCTGTTAATCCAGATTGAGCAGAATTTGAAGTAATATAGTTTGAAGCTAATTGAGTAGCAGCCCACTCTCTTGAAGCTAATCGCTGTAATGGGATATTAACCAATGTAAATCCAGTGGTATCAGTTATAACGGATGATGCCCAACCGCTCGCCCAATCTAATGCACCGCCGGTGTACTTAGTGTCTATCCTTTCGATTTCATAAGATGGATAATTTCCCCAAATTGTAGTAGGTTCTCCAATATTAATCACCATCTTACCCTCCGGATCAAAGCCTACATTCACTACATCCGTCATGAAGTTTTCACTACACCATATTTGACCCGCCTTTCCCGCTGTTGCATGTATTCCGGCTGATAAGGTTTTATAAAAGCTTATTCTCAACTCTGCGAAGGTACCATTTGCATAACAATACATTTTAATAGTCACATCAAACATAGTTGCAGTGGATGCCGGTGGGGTAACACTGAATGATAATATTCCTGTTTGGGTGACGGCAAATGAGCCATTATAAACTTTATTGTGAACCCTTTCAAAATTATTTCCTACTCCGATCCTTGTTAATGATTTTCCTAAATTATACGTTGCATAATCATTAATATCCACCGAACCGTCTGCCTTTAAAAATTGGGCAGCAGTACCTCCTACAACTTTAAAGCCTTTCGAGGAGCTGTAGAAGGAATATTTGATATCACTCATATTACAAGTCTTTTCTGGTTACAGTGATTGATACTGGATTCGGCAAAGCAGAATCAAACTCAATATCTATTTTATTCGGATCGGTTAATTTTATTCTGCCATCGATTTTGTAAAATGTCACAGTATCATACATTGTTACATCCACATTTCTAGTTCCTAAGTTATGTCCTACAGTTGCGGTTCCGGAAATAGCTGTGCTGTATGATTTTAAAACATTACTTCCAGTAGTCACTCTACCTTTAGAATCAACTGTAACCTGATCGTAATTACCGGCAACTACACCAGTATCGGCTAATGTTAATGCTGAAGTAACATTTCCGGAACCGTCGAAGGTAACATTCCACGTTCCGTCACCTGTAGCAGAAATAGTTCTCGCTGTTGTCAGTTTTGCTGCTGATCCGGTAGTACTGATTGATGCAGTTCCTGTTAGTAATGTCGCAGGAACAGCGGTAACCGGGATTGCAACATTTCCGGAACCGTCGATTGTTTGTGTTGTTGCAGTAACTCCGGAAAGCGTTATAGTTCTTGCTGCAGTCCATTTTGTAGCAGAAAGAACACTTTTTGCTGTATCGGCGGTGTTATCGACATTCGGTAAACCAATATGAGACTTATTAAGAACCACAACACCAGTTTGACCGTTAACAGAATCTACAGCACCGGAAGTGATATAAACGAATGTTGTTCCGGTCCATCGGTACGTTTTATTAGTATCAAGAGATACATAAATTTTGCCTGTTTCCCCAGTGATAAGATTAGTATATGCCGCTTCTTTGTAAAACTTTCCGTCTGCAGCTCTATAATATCCTTCCAAAACATCATCCACATAAGATGGCAATTGAGATGCAGGCACCTGTCCTGATGCATCCAGCGCAGCAACTCCATTTGCTGCCCCTTTTTGTGATAACGGAACATAATTAGCCAAATCTGATGAAGTGGGCATAGAACCCAAATTCACTGTTATCCCGTTGGCTGTCTGATTAATTCCAGTAACCACATTCCCGGTACCTGAAGTAGTAATTGGCAAAGAAAATGTGGTTCCCGCCAATGTCAAACCATTACCTGCACTGTAGGTTGTATCGGTAGCGGATAATGAGATTGTACTCCCAGTTTGATTAATCGCTATATTAGAACCTGCTGCAAGGGTAATATCTCCAGATACTAAAGAACCGGAAGCCCCCCCTTTTAAACGGGTAATTGTATCAGGTGTTGTAAATGATCTGTTTGCCGACAAATCATAAGCGGTACCATTAATTGTTAAAGTTCGTGTTTTCGGTACATAATCTAACGGATTTAAATTCCCATCATGCCAAAAAGAACTGATCGACCGCGTGTTACCACCGGCTGTTAAAATATCATTGTCGGTTTTCCCTTCTATTTTGTATCCTACAGAACTTCTGTAATAAGCATATTTAATATCCATAATTTATATTTTTTTAATTGTTAACTGAATCATATTTGGGGGTATTGAGTCGAATAGCACTTCAATATTTTTTGCATCTATTCGTCTTATTTTCAGGGGCATTGTAAACATTGTAACGGTGTCGTAGGCATCAATTACAAAGTTTAATGTATCAAGATCATGTTTTATTACAGAGTCCCCCTGAACCCTCTGTTCGTGTGTATTTTTTCCGGAAGCAACTTCGTTTTCAATATTTTGAATTTTATCATATACCAAATCATTAAACTGATTTTGATAAGTGACTGCGCCCCAGTTTGAATAACTTTTTAAGAGTTTGATTTTATCATCCGAACTACCGATGAGGCCTTCCTTAAGTAGTTCTATCTGCTTCCTGTTTTCTTTGATGTAGTTCACGATTTCCTGAAGTTCATCAAGATTTACATCGTCAGTAGCAAGGATTTTATTAATGCTGTTAATACGTTCAAGCAATTCATTATCCTTTGCCTGAAACATATTCATAATTTGCCTGATTTGCTCTTTCGTATAGACATTTCCGGTCTCTTCACTTCCGTCTACAGTAGCTGCTAAATTGATTTTTAATTTTTCTTTCCATGCATCTACATTGGCAGCAGTAAGATTGGAAGCGTTAAGTTTTGCCAACACAAAATCATGTGCATTCTCATCATTTAGATGATTTGTAAAAGTTTGATTTAAACCTTCTACATCAGCCATTTTAATTTTTTCCTCTATATGACGGAATGAAGAGAAAGTTTCCTGAAACTGAGATTGTGTAGGAGTATCACCTTTTTCAAACCAGCTAAATATTGTTGTTAATGGTACTGCCATAATTATTGGAAATTAGGTTTGACTTTATCTTTTGTTATCATAAAATTTTGTTTTGTGATTAAATTAATTATCTAAATTCTTCATTTTTTTCCTCTATTTTTTTTTAAGTGTTTTACAAAATCTTATTTCGAAAAAAACAGATCAGCTTCCGCTTTTCTACGTTTGATTAAACCGTTCAAAACCTTACCGCCAGCGGTAATATATCTTGAAATAAACCAATCTTTAATAGTTTCTGAATTTGCTTTTTTATTAATGAGAGAAAATAAAGTATCAGAACCTCCGGTATTGTATGTATGCGATACCAGTGCATCAAATTGATTTTGCGTGAGGGAAACTTTAATGTTACTGTTAACTATTTTCTCATAAGTTGGCAGAACCGTAGCGAATAATTCGGCACCTCTTTCTTTGGTAATTGAAGAATCTTTCATCGTCACTTTTTTACCACCGGGATAATAGGTATTTCCATAACCGATTGTCGGTATTCCTGCTGAATCCAAATAAGGTTTGGAACTGAAACCTTCAAATAATAAAATTAAATTTATTCCTTTTTGTGATGTTTTCATTTCTTAAAATATTTATAGATGAAAAAGAGGAGTATTAAAGTGATTCCCAAGATGGTAACGAAAACCCATACTGCGATTTCAAAACCGGTTATTTTTACTTTTTTTGTTTCTTCAGAAACTACCGAAGTCTTTTCTTTGATCAATTCTTTTGAAACAGCATGTTGCGCTGCATCCTGAAAAATATTTGTAACTTCTTCTTTTTTATTTTCAGTCTTTTTGTTTGATGTCTTTGCATAATGATTATTGATTGAATACTCTGCATTTCCCATAATAGAAATACTCTGGATGGTATCAGTCCCAACAACATTGTGAAAAACAAAGGGAGTGGATAGATCAGATTTTCCTTTAATCAATAGATCCCCTGATATTTCATTTTTCTTTTCGTTGAATGAAACACCGGCATACGAACTCTGAGCAGATTCTACTCTCTGTAAGCTTAAAGAATCAACTTTCACTTTTTCAGTTTCCTGTTTACTTTCTTTGGAAACGGTAGTAATTTTCTGTTTGCTTCTACAGCAGCCCATTAGAAGGCCACTGAATATGATCAGTAGCAGAATTTTTGCTTTCATGGCTTTATTTTTAAAATTAAACGGGTTTACATCTCCGGTTTTGTGATTTTTTTACTCTTTTAAAGAGATTTTGTTGGAATATTTTTTGGTTATAAACGATTGGTTTGCTCAAATCAAATAGATTTAAGTCTGTTTCAGGAAAAGTAGAGTTTAATGAAGTTCTCGATACATTTTTCTTCATTTCATTACGAAAAACACTCGAACTTACACATTTGTTTTACGAGAAAATTTTATCTTCTTTCATATACTCTTTTCTGATACTTTCCAACAACATTTCGACATTTACTTTGTAATCATGATCTTTCAGTGCAATCGCTTTTAAGCTTACATCCTGTATTACATTCATAATATTGGAACCGGTAAGTTCGTATCGTTGAGCAATTTCGTCTAAATCAATGCCCTCAAGCTGTAATTGTTCGGGTAAATTGTGTTGCCAGATACGCAGACGTTCTTCATGCTTAGGATTATTGAATTTTATGCAGCTGTGAAAACGTCGCGTAAAGGCTTTATCCATATTATTTTTAAAATTGGAAGCCAAAATAATAAGCCCCGAAAACGTTTCTATTCGCTGTAACAAATAAGAAACTTCCTGATTGGCATATTTATCATGAGCATCCTTTACATTGGTTCGTTTTCCGAAAATAGCATCTGCCTCATCGAAAAATAAGATCCAGTTTTTATTTTCTGCCTTGTCGAATAATTTAGCTAACTGCTTTTCTGTTTCTCCGATGTATTTTGAAACCAACATAGAAACATCAACTCTAAAAACAGGACGGTTTGTGTATTTTCCCAAAAGACTTGCTGCAAGCGTTTTTCCTGTGCCCGGATCGCCATAAAACAGCACTCTGAAACCTGGTTTAAGTTTTTTCTGCATATCCCAATCTTCCATAAGAATCTGCCTGCTGTTGTACCAGGCTTCGATACTTTGAAGCTCTTGAAGCGTATTTTGAGGAAGTATTAAATCTGCCCAAGATCGGCGGGTGTGCAATTGTTCTGCCGGAAAATCGTTACTCATTTTTGGCAATAATTCTGATCCGAAAACGATCATGTTAAAAGCTTCCTGATGAACAGTTATCTGACTATTGGCAGGTGTATGATCGTAAGCTGAACCCGGAAAAACAATAATTTCATCTTTAACCAAAACAGAATCTGAACCGAAATAACCCAGTGCTTTTAATCTTTCTGAAATGCTGTCGCCTCCTAAAATATATTGAACCGTCTGAATGGTTGGATAAAAAAGCCTGCCATTATCGTTGACTGAACAAAAGTCAAACAACATACTATTGGGAAAATCCAAATAAATACGTTTCAGCAATGCCGGATCTAATCTTGGTAGCAAAGCCACTAAAAGAATAATAACTTCCTGATGGGCAAGCTCTTTCCCTGAAATATAGTCTCCTAATTGAAAGTTTTCATGGTTATTAGTTATAAATTCAGGTGCTCCTGTAGTAAAATCTTCCGCAGAATTGTTTATACGCCAGATAATAACGTCTTCTAAATGAGTAAATAATTTTTGTATTTTTTCTCCCTCCATTGGTTTTTAGTTTTTTAATGCTGTGATTAAAGATTTTTTTGATTTTAATTTTTTTAAGAATATTTACTAAAAGTAAAATGTAAATTATATTGGAAAGTCTTACTGAAAATGCCCGAGCAGCTGCTTTTCGAAAGTCTTTCTCTTACTGGAATTCCTACTTTTTAAAGAATCAATCTTCCGTTCTTACGGAGTTGTTATCTCTTTTTGAAAGAAAATAATAGATTTAATGATCTGTTATTCTGCATCATGGATGAGATTCTAATACCTGCGCATCAAAAAATTCCAATATTTCAAAAATAAAAGGCTTCCTGTTTAAGAGTATCTTACTCGATGTTTTAAAATATAATGTGCTACATCTGAAGATGTTTTGCATTTATTTTTTGGTTTGTTTTAATAAACCTCAACCGAAAAGTATCTCACAAATAAGTATAAATAATTGTAATGTTCTGTTTTCATTGGTTATTATTTTTTATTTACATTTAGTTTTTCTTTTAATAAATTTGTGTTTTCTGTTTATTGTAGTATTTAATAAAGCTTTTGCTCTTTAAATTTTTAAGTACATTAATTGATTACTAAAAGTAACCTCAACCGGAAAGCAGCTCACATTAGAGAGTCTTACCCAACTGTCGGAACAATTGTTTTGGAAAGCTTCTCACATAACGGAATTCCTACTTTTTAATCAACCTTACTCTTGAAAGAAAATAAAAGATTTTAAAACCTATTATTTTACATTTTGGATAAATTTTAATGATCTGCATTAAAAAATTCCAATATTTCAAAAGCAAAAGGCTTCCTATGATAGAGTATCTTACCCGATTGAGGTTATCTTTTTAATTAATGAGATAATTAATTAAATCATCCTCACGTCCCAGAATAATTTTTATATTCAAAGGGTTTGATCTGAATTTTGTCCCATTAATATCAATTTCCAAAAGCATTTGGATAAGAGAAAATGGTTTTCTGTGATGCACTGTATATCTGAATGATCCGGGTCTGTTAAAAGTACCTGCCGGATAAAAATCCCTATAGTCTTTACCAGGTCTGAAATAATTAATAGGATTAATATCAAGAACCATTTCATGAGATTTCACCGGATATTCGGACTCTCTGCCCCAGGATTTTGCGTCTTCCTGAAGTTCCTGATAAAAGCCGGCCTTTTTTACATAACCGCTTTTCAGCCTCTTTTTTTGTTTGTAACGTTTTATGATAATCTTGGGCTGATATTTATCTAAATCTAATTCGTTTGATAATTTTACATTTAAACATTTATAAGCCACTTTTCTACTTAAAACATGCTTAAATTTCTCTATCTCTTCTGGTGGATTTTCTTTATTATCTTCCACGTTTAAATGTCCTCTACTCGATGTTTCAAGATCTGTGGCAACGTAAAAATGATAATATTTATTCTGAATTTCCGTTGATTTTACTTCCAGTCCAAAATTAAACTCATTGAGATGGACATAATTATCTATGAATCTACCAAATTGACTTTCTGTTGGATATTTACCTGTTTCAAAATAGGTTTTCAGCTCCTGTCTTTGGGTTAATTTATTTATTTCTTCCATAATATTTTAATGTTTTGTGGCTTATGTCCTTCGTGTAATTAATTGCGGTTTCTATTACTGTATACAATTACTGTATTGATGTTTTTATTTTTGCTGATTTTTTTGAAAATGTCTATTGACTTATTATTAAAATAAACCTCAATCGAAAAGTAGCTCACATTTGAGAGTCTTACCCAATTGCCGTAACCAATTGTTTTTAGAAAGTTTCCCTATCATTGAAATTCCTACTTTTTAAAGAATCAATCTGCTCTTGAAAGAAAACAACAGATTCTATAGTATAGATTTTATGTTATTTTACTTCCTGGGTGAGATTCTAATATTTACACATCAGAAAATTCCAATATTTCAAGAGTAAAAGGCTTCCCGTTATTGAGGATCTTACTCGATTGAGTGTCTATTTTATTAATTAATCATGTAATTGATTATATTTCGCCGGTCTTATGATCTCCAAATAATTTTTTATATTAATTGAAGCGGCTTGTATTTTTGTGCCTTATGAATTAAAGTTCAAAATTCATCTTTTTTTTGTTCTTACCAAAGCTTTTTGCCTTTCCTATTCTGTAGTTGCAGTATTTGCTATTCTGTAAAAACCAGGTGATTGTCACGTAGTTTGAAAGTTCAAAGTTCATCCTTTTTTAGTTATTATAAAAGTTTTTGAAGCTCTTCATTCTGTAGTTGCAGTGACTCTTATTTATTAATGATGAAATAGTAGTTCTCCAACCTCTATTTAAGATACACTAAAGTTTCTGAGATGTAATTGTATTCAGATATTTTTAGTTTCATTTTGCCTCACTTGCATAATCACATACGATTTTGATATTTCTGAGCTTCTCTATAACATTGCCAGCCCAAACATTTTGATTTTTCTGCCCCGGCAATAAATGAGCTGTCATTAAAAGCCCACCACCATCTGCATCATAAACCCTGCATTCTATGGATTTATTAATTTCAGTAAGATCTGCTCTATACATACAAGCCAGAGAATCCCATAAATCGTAATGATCAGTAATAATATCTTTAGAGGTATATGCATTGGACCAGAAATTTCCATATATTGCATATTGAATAGATATTTCTGTTTTATTAACAAACGTAAAACCTGTATGTAAAATATTTATTTGTTGTTCAAAATTCTGTTTGCTTATTTGTAAATAAAACTTTTTATCTTCCACCATTCCCAATTCAAATCCGTCCGGAACTGTATCCAGATTATTTCCAAAGAGCCTGTTCATTCCGAACGTTCCATCTATCTGGGAATTCAAAAAATAATATTCATTTTCTCCCAATCCTTCCGCCGGAAATTCTTTCGTCCTAATAGAATAAGGTGCATTGCCATAAAAATATCGTTTTTCCTCTCTGTCATATCTTTTGCTAATTGCAAGCATCTGATCCTCTTCATCATTTGAACTTATTACGATAGGAAATTTCAAATCTCCAGTATTAATGATATTATATTCTATATATCCATTATCAATAGATGCCAAGCTATTGGACAGAGCAACCATTTCTTTATTAGTCAGTACATCTTCCTTAAGCCTTAAATAATCTATCAATTCTGCAAATTGATCTTCTGTTGGGTATTTACCTGTTTCAAAATAGGTTTTTAATTTTTCTCTCGTGGTTATTTCGTTTCCTTCCATGTATTTATTGTTCTTTTACTGCTTATGATTTATAGTTCAAAATTCATCCTTTTTTTGTTCTCATAAAAGTTTTTCACCTTATGGATTCTGTAGTTGCAGTGAGTCTTTATTTATTAATAATGATATAATAATTTACCAACCATTAATCATAATGTATAAAGCTTTTATCAACAAATTAATTTGGTGAATTTTTATACTAATCCATTCCTGTTATTTCTAGCGGAATAATAATTAAGAGGAAAACTTCTTACATGGTAATATCCTTTCATATTCGATAAATCTGTAGTATTTGGAACAGTAAAAGCTGAATCAAAACCTAAAGACACCGTGTAAGGAGCACTTGACCCTTTAGTTTCTATCGTGCTACCTTTTATTTTTACTAAATAGTTGCCGGTAGATCCTATTTGAACTGATTTGAATATACCTAATCTTTCTGTTTTTGCTGAATTGTTTAAAACTAAACAGACGGTCATTTCTGACGACACCATTAATGTAAAGTCAAATTCGATTAAAAATGGCAATCCTGCGTTTGGTCTAATCGCTTTTCTCGTTTGATCAAATAATTTAGCATTTACTGCACTACCAGTGGTATCTGTGCCAAACATATACTCATATCCATCTATATTAGTAGTTGCTATATTTATTTGGCTAGAATTTATGTCTGAATCTGTGTAAGCTGTATATCCTTCAGTAAAAGGAGCTATTATTTTAGCCTCTACATAGTTATAAAATTGTGTAGTTAGTAGACCAGACGCCGATGCTCTTGTGATGTTATTACCGTTAACTTGTATACCTTGTACAAATTTAACAGTAGGTCCTGTTTTTATTACTCTTGGGATTTCTCTTTCAGCATCAGCAATTATTGATATTTTATTAACTCCTATTATATTTGCCGTATGGTCAATATCTAAGTGTGTTATTAAATCGTTATTGGGAAATCCTATTCTCTCCAACCTTAAAAATCCTTCGTTGCTATTGGGGATATAAGTTAATTTATGTTGAATTAATATATGAGTATCCGGAGATAACCCAGAAGTACCTCCATATTCTTCATTATATACATCTCTAATAGTTGCATAATCAGTAGATATACCAATACATTTTTCTCCGGCAGGCAAAAAAGGATATCTGACCGATACCTGAACTTGCTCGACAATAGCGTTATACCCTCCTACTTTCAATCCATATTGATTAGCAAAGAAATTACCTTTTACTATCCTGGCAATATTGGTGGCTTTACCGCAATAAAGACCATATTTATTATTTTCAAAGATAAAATCCTGAATGTCAATACCTGTACCAAAACTAGGCGTATAAAATCCTTTTTCAAATAATCTTATTGAAAATGTTTTGCCTAAAATAGAGAAATCTGAGTCGCCAGATGATTGAATTTTTTCAAAACAACTGCCAGTCGCTCCCACACTTTGTAAAATGATGTTGAATAAAAATACACCTGCGTTTTGAGTAAAATTAAATAACATAAAATTATTTCCCTGTGTTAATATTCTAGAAGCACCTGGGTAATTAACCTTTCTTTCGCATTCACCTTTGATATATACATACCCAATATTAGTTGTAAATTCTATATTGTTAAGATAATAATCACCTTTATTGAATTTCATTTTCAGACCAAGCTCTGCCATTTTTTTAACTTGCGCAGAAGCGAAAATTATATCTGAAGAGTTGGTCTTAGAAGGGAATATTCCAAAATGTTCAACATCCAACCATTTTTTAGTGATACTTTCAGCAGCAATCCAAACCCCTCTATCCGTTTTAATCGTCAATCCACCATCATCAACCGCACTAGTAAAATTCTGAACAGAAAATTTATAGATTACAGGTGTTTTGTCTCCCGATTCATAATATCCCAATAACACAATTTCCTGACCTTCATAATAGGCATTTGTTTGACGTAACTCGGATATCGTTCCAATCTTTAACAGAATATCTTTAGGAATTGTTTTTTGAAAATACTTACCTCCTTTTTTGATGAAAATATTATCATCAACCTTCTCATTGGTCATTGCTGTTCCATTATACCAAACGGTCGTTTCAAGATAATTAAAGTCGAGTTGTAAATTGATTTTCTGAGCATTGGTAAACCCTTCCCACAGCGACTTATAATCAGCGAAGTCTTTAAACATAAAAGTTCGTGCAGTTCCCGTAAGATCGGTACCATAAAAACGTTCATTGTTGTAAGTGATCTGATGAGGCAATGTCTCCGTATTTTCATCAAAAACCATTGCTTTGGTGCGCAGTCTTCCATTGTTCAGATGAAGCATTTCGCTGGGTGTAGTGGTATCAATACCGTACTTTGCTCCATCGTAATACACGCTCGAAGCGGCAAAATCATTACCATCCCAGAAAATCAGATAATTGGAAGCCGGACTAATTGTTGTATTCGTGGGCAATTCCCCAACATCTAAAGTATTATCCTGTAATCCCATATTCGGATTTTCAATATTGTCAATAGGAATATTTTCACCTTTGTGATAAAATGAAATTCCCGATTCAGCAAATTGCTTTTCGTTTGGGAAGTCGCCAGTCTGAAACCAGCCTAAGATTGTATTTAATGGATTAGCCATTTAGTTTGGTATTTAAGTTAAAAATTAGGTTCTATGAATTATGAGTTCTATGATTCTGTAAAAATTTATTATCTGTACAGATATGGATTACTACCAAAACTGAGATTAAATTATTTTCATTCACACTTTATTTACTCTGTCATCAAAATGATTTTACAATTACGTGGGAATGTATTTGATTTGGTATGTATATTATCTGAAGTGAGCAGTCAGATTCTTATGTCTTTTACTTTTTGCTTATTTACTATTTAATAATTCACAGTCCAAAAGTCCTGATTTTTTTACTCTTATTAAAGTTTTTTGCCCTCTCTATTCTGTAGTTGCAGTAACTTAGAACAAGCCTATTCAGATAAACGTACTATGGTCAATAATTTCATGCTTATAAAACAATAAAGGCTCAGATTATAAAATCCAAGCCTTACCTTTTTAACTTATCCAATCAGGATAGTTTATTGCATTAGTCTATTTTAAAGAAGAAAAAAGCCACCGCTGCCCATTCTTTTTTCACTCCGCTGGCATAGCCAATGGTACCATGGCTGCTATTTTCAACGGTACCATTGTCCTTTATATAACCAATAGTAGAATGACTGCTGTTTTCTACTGTTCCGTCTTTTTTAACATAACCAACCGTAGATCCGCTTTTATTTTCTATCGTCCCATCGCTTTTGATACGACCAATGGTGCTGTGACTTTTATTTTCAACCGTACCGTCACTTTTGATATAGCCAACTGTAGAATGGCTTTTGTTTTCAACTGTTCCGTCTGATTTGATGTAACCTGCTGTATTACGGCTTCCTGACTCAATAGTTTGTGCGCTTATAATAGAAAGGTTAAAAAAGATTGAACAAATTAATAGTGTTTTTTTCATGGTTTTAAAATTTTAACGGTTATTATTTTTTAATTAGATTTACTGCCACAATATAGCAATTTTAGTGAAATAAAAAACAATCAACAATATTATATAAAAGTCAGTTTCCATAGTGGTAATCTAATCCGTCGCCACATTTTTAATCTTCAATACGAAAACCCAATCTGCTTTTGTGAATCATTAAAGAAATTGTTTTGTCCAATGCATTTCCAATTGATTTGGCTACGGCACTTACATTTCCGCTCGCAATGGCTTTATTTCAAAATTAAAATATTCTTAATCAAAATTTACATACATATTCTCTGAGTATTGAAGAAATTGTGGTAATAGTGTGTTGTTTTGTAGTTCTACAAAAGTGCTTTGAGATATGGTATTATAATCTGTTTCACACAAACTCAAATACATAAACTCTTCTTCCACATATAATATTAATTCATTAACTATATTTAACATAGTTAATACCCGACAAATATTTATTATTTCTTCGTTCTGAGTAATAAAATATTTTGATTTTGGATTGTTTAAATCTATGATTATTCTTCCAATAATATTATTTTTTAAATGAATCTGTTCAAACTTATTTAGACAAAGATTTTAAACAGCTTTACTATTAAGCTTGATCATAATCCCACTCAAAAAAATAAAACGTCATTATATTATTAAATATATTAATTATACAAGGAACACCATCCGAACCTAACTTAGATATCTTTTGTGAAGTTATTAGATGTGTAAATTCTTGGTTTATATACTTAAAGTTAGCATATAAATGACCTTTATAATTAATATCCAATGGTAAAAGATTATTTTGTTTTAAAGGATATAAAAAATCTTTATTTACTTCTATTTAGCTCATTCTATAAAAATCCATATAATCAAAATCTTCTTCTAATTGTAATGTTAATTCTGTTTTAGATATTAATTTAATAAAATCATTAACTACCTCAGAATCATTATTTCCGTCTAAAAATTCATTGATTATTTGTTTTTGCTGATCAAAAAAATTCCAAAAAAGATTGTTTAAATCAATTATCAATTTACTAATTGTCATATTTCTATTATTTTTTATTTCAAAGATATTACTATTTATACCCCCCTAAAGATTCTATCAAGCTCAATAATTGAAATCCTCCCCAAAGATATTCTTCGTCAGGCTCATTCGTAGTGGAAGACCAATCTAATGTTAAAGATCGAATGACATCGAATTTATAATCTTCTTTAGGAATAATAATTTTCATTCGTTCCTCTGCACGAGCAAGCATTCTTTCACTAAAAAAATTAACACCGCTTTGTACTTCTTCTATATTGTTTTTATCTACCTTTATTTTATCATTGTTACCGATTGTAATAATAAGCTTTTCTAATTTCTGCAATATTTCCATAAATAAATTGTATTAAAATGTTATTTTATTAGTTCCCTCTAAGCTATCAATGTTGTTCAATCCTGAGTTTAAAACTTCTTTATCTTTTCTGTTTGAATAATAATTTTCCATTCTTTCCTCAAAAAAATCAATTCGTTCAAACATTCCATTCTTTTTTCGTTCTTCAGTTACGGCATTAGTAAACTTAGGATTTAAATTTAATTTGTCAACTAATAGTTTTTCTCCTAAATCATTAATATTATATGGCATCGCTGGCTTACCTTGCACAAAAGTTTTATTACCTGGATTCATTTTTACACCGTTTACATCATAATCACCATCTTTGTTAATATATTCTGCCCATTCAACCCTTATTTACTTAGGAAAATATTGATCCTTTTCATTCTTGCTAGCATCATGATAATCTTCAATGGTGGTTTTTGTACCACATAATTCTATGCCTTTTATTTTTTTCTAATACTTGTTTTCCTTTCTTTTCTGCATTCTCTTCCATATTCGAGTTCACCACTCTTGTGATAGGTACTAAATTCCATGTTGCACCAGGTCCGTGTATATTGTCATTCAACATGTGACCTCTAATATAAATGGTATTTCTAATATCTTCAATCGCATGATTCCAATGAGCTCTCTTAGTTTCTCTTCCTCCATCATATCCCATAAATACAAGCTCTTTATTTCTTGTAGCATTGCCTGTAGTTCAACACTATGAACGGCTTTATCAGAATGTATATGAGTTGTTTTATATAATAAAATTGCGGATAAATTTTTCCCATTTTTAAAATTGATTTCTATATCCGCTTCTCTTTGCAAAAGTTTATTAGCTACATCTTTAAAATCTTCATTTTTATTTAATTTTTTGCCAATATTTCCATAAAATTCTTTGACTCTTTCCATAAAATTATCTTCTAAAACATCCAGCCAACCTACAATAGCAAACTTATGAAATATAATCCTTTAGGATTGTAGAACTATAATTACGACTCATCAATTATGTTTTCATAAAAATAAAAACTTTTTAAGAAATTATTGGATAATAAAAATACCACACGAAAGGATTCGTGCGGCACCAAGGTGAATTTCGCTTTTTCATTAAAGGGTTAAAATATCGAAGTTTTATTATTTTATTTTTCTAAAAGTTATAGATATTCGTCTTTTTCGAGGAATTATAGTACTTAACCACTTATCATTTTTCACTCCTTTTATACCATGTTTCCAATCATATCTGGCCTCTCCATTTAATAACAAAACACTTCGAGGATTTAAAAGTAATTCATGTTTTTCCGCATCTTTTGAAAATTGCATGATACAAGAAGATAACAGACTTACGGAAATTATTATATCTTCAAAACAGGGTATACAATCTATATGATTTGATATTCCCTGCCCGGGTTCATATTCATTGATAATAACCTGATCAAAAGAATTTTCAAGATTAAAATTCTTTCTAATTTTTTCCTCCAATGAAAGAAGCCAATCAGGCAAGTTGCCTATTTTTAAATCTTGATCAACATTTTTTTTCTTATAATCATAAATATATCCATAATGCTGAACTCTCCGCTTTAAATTTGTATCCCATTTTGTATTATCTACTTCTAACAAAATTAATTTCTCTTCTTCAATACTTAAAAAATCATCTTGATAAATAAGACCATTTATCATATTATTCTTCAACTTCAATGGCTAAAATATATCTTAAAAAATCGATGAAATTTTTATAAACAGGTTTATATCCTGATTCCAATTCATTAGAAAGCCATACTGAATTTTCATCTTTCTGTGTTGCATGATAACCATAAAAAGTACTTTCATCTTTATTATGGCACATAAGATCTGCTAATAAATATACATCTGATTTATTAAGTAATGGAGATGTGAGAAGGCTTGGATTCAGCCAATCATCAAAACCAAAAATCCCAACATCAAAACTATTCCCATAAATATTACATCCTCCATATTCGCTTAAAAAATAAAAATAGGCATCGTCTTTTATAAATTCGGCATCTTTCATTATACCTATTGTTTCTTTTTCCCAAAAATGCTCTATCTTTTTATCATTTCCTGTTTTAACTTTATATTTTGTAGCTATATCTTGCATAAGGTTATCCACCTCAATAATCTTATTAATCATAAAATATTTTATTTATTTTTAAAAATTAAAGTTACACCTTTTCCATCTTCCATTGAACCTGCAGATCTATCTTTTTGTGTCATTTTATGCTCATATCCTGGGAAATTTTTACTATCAAACAATTTTTTAGACTCTAAAACAAAACTATTAGCCTGTTCTTCTGGCTTCCACCTACTTACATAACGTTCATCTGAAAGGCTTAAAAGAACTTTGCCCCCTTTTTTTATTATTCTATTTGCTTCATTAAAAAAACTTTTAAGTAACATTTTATTATTTGTTGTACCTCCTCTCGTCTCTTCTTTTATCCAAGGAAAGTTAAATACAATTATTTCAAAATGATTAGGTTCATAACTTGTACTTGTAGCATCTACATTATATTCTATTATAGAACCTAATTTTTTATGTTCCTTTATATTATTATCTTTATCCTTATATTTCGTATTTTCAGAATCATAAGATGTAGCGACCATTCTGTTTTGAAGAGCTAAAGTATTGGCTAAACTTAATGAAAAACTGAAGTTCGCTTCCCCAACTAAAAGTATTTTATTTCCTTCACTAGGATTAAAATCATCTACTCTTAAAATCTCTGTAGGCGAATCTTTCTTAGGATTTACCTCGCCATGTACATGAACCTTTATTCCTTTTTCTACTTTTTCTTCTAGTATAATTCTTAATTCTTTTAATTCGTACTTATTTTTAATATCATGTAGTTTACTTTTTATCTTAGCTTGATTCATACCTGATTTTAACAAGTTATGAGATTCTTTTAACGCATCGTCCAAATCCCTTTTCTTTTCTTCAGTATTACGAAAGTCTTTTCCTTTTTTCTCTTTCTTATCTTTTTTGTTAGCATTAAACTTTCCGACTCCCATCTTCCCAAGCAATCCTCTAGCCTTTCCTTTAATAAAATTCCAGAACTTCACAATCGCATTCTCAATACGCTAGCGTATTTTTCGGATAACATCAACCACTTTATCAGCTAATCCGCCTATTCCCAATAATGAAGCTAAAAAGCAAATTAAAACTGGAACGGCTTTACCTAATTCATTTTCAATTGATTTGGCTACTGCACCTACATTTCCACTTGCAATAGCTTTATTTCAAAATAAAAAAAAGCGAAATTTCTTTAAAGAAATTTCGCTTCATATTTAGTTATTATTGTTCAATAAAATTGTTGATATGATTATTGAGATATAATGGAGGATGCATCATCATCCAAAATATAGAAAATTAAAATATTCTTATCTAAATGAACCAAACATGGAATATTATTTTTTAGATAATTCTCGCCTAATTCAGAATTAATAAATTTATCATTTTCATAATCAAAATTTACATACATATTCTCTGAATATTGAAGAAATTGTGGTAATAGTGTGTTGTTTTGTAGTTCTACAAAAGTGTTTTGAGATATGGTATTATAATTTGTTTCACACAAACTAAAATACATAAACTCTTCTTCCACATATAATATTAATTCATCGTGTATGACTTTATTTATTAATTCATTGACTATATTATTATCCTGAATACCCGACAAATACTTATTAATTAATTCTTTGTTCTGAGTAATAAAATATTTTGATTTTGGATTGTTTAGATTTATGATTATTCTTCCCATAATATTATTTTTAAGATATCAAATATACTATTTATAAAATACCCTCCAATTTTCCGTTAAATGTACCGTTGCCTAATGCAATGACAATGTCCCTCGTGGTAGTGTTTTCAAGGGGAGTAATTTGATATGCTACCATTGTTTCATTCATTGCGTTAAATATTATGATTTTTTCCTTTCCATCATACTTTGTTTGGCTGGGAATATCTTCACCTAAAATGTAACTGGTTTGTGCATAATTAATATGAACCCTATTAGCTTTCGCTATCTTATTCATATTTAATACTTTGTTATTTAAACTTCTTTCTACTCCTTCACTGTTAACACCTAATGTTTCCTGTATTGTAACAAGTTTTATTTTTATATTTGGATATATGTTTAGTACTTCTTGTGCAATCATTTCATTTAAGATACCATGAACTGAACTACCAGATATAATAGGTTCCACAATTGTAAAGGAGATATAAGCATTTTTATTTTTTTTCATACTTTGGTGAATATGTTTCACTATATCTTCAGGTTGTTGGGTTTTATGATTTTTACCTGTTGCTATATCTCGTGGCATTTTTTGTATCTTTTCATTTTTGATAGAGGTGTCTTTAGTTACAGCATCTCCCAAAAAGGAGCCACCCGTTTCTGTGGTAATAATATATTCTCCTTTAATTTTCTTACGCATTTCTTTTAATGCCTGTTGATACTCTCCCACAAACGGAGAATAGATAGCTCCCTGATGGATTTCCCATTTACGAATACCTGTCTCTGAAATCATGTCTTTTCTCAACTTATTATCATTTTGTTTGTTCAGTTTTGGTATATTTGTAATAAATTCAAGCATGTCATTTCTGAATTTTTCAGGATATTCTCCTTTGTCTATGTCGTATTCTTCATTTTTCACAAAAGCAATTTTCCGAGTACTGTATTTTAGTTCCTTATTATCTAAATCCCTTGTAACATCAACTCCTTTCTCTTTAGGGTTTACTTCTCCTTCAATGTGAGAAGTTTCCTTTCCTTCTTTATCTACTTTGGTTGTAACAATCTTAAGTTCCTTCAAATCATAAGTTTCTTCCAATACATCTAATCGTTTTTGGATTTCCTTTTTATCAAGACTTTCATCTTTCAGAAGTTTTGTTCCCTCTGAAATTCCCTTATGCAAGTCATGTTTCATTTCTTCCTGCGTACGGGTTTCTTTCTCTTTTTTAGCTTTGCCTTTCTTATCCTTATTACCAACACCAACTTTACTCAAAAGTTTCCCTGCCTTCCCTTTAATAAAATTCCAGAACTTCACAATTGCATTCTCAATACGCTGGCGTATTTTTCGGATCACGCCCAATACTTTATCTGCCAATCCGCCAATTCCTAATAACGATGCTAAAAATCCAATCAATACAGGAATAGCTCTTCCTAATGCATTTTCTATAGATTTAGCAACTGCGCCTACATTTCCACTCGCAATTGCTTTTATACTTTCTGTAAAAGCTTTTACCAATTCCATAATTTGTGCTGCTCGCTGGATGAAGAATTTCACTACATCGATAATCGCCATTGCGGCTTTTATAAATGCTCCTACCGGAGTCAGTAAGCCCATTACCCATTTAATTCCTGCCTGAATCACTTGATTTTGTACGATATCCATAATGGTATCCATTATAGTAGTTTTGAGATCGGCAAATTGGTCTTTCAAATGCTCCCAAAGTCCGGCAGCACCTTCTTTACGGACAATCTGTACCATTTCAAAACCTGTTTCAAGAACTTTCATTACAGGTTCTCCGATCACTCTTGAACCGATGGCTCTGATTCCGTTCCAGGTTAAACCAAGCACTTGTGTAGTAATAGAGAAAACTCCTTTTAAAGAGAATACATCTTCAGGCATGGTTAAAGAAATACCTTTCATGGCTCCGGTTAACCATCCGAAGAAGCCTGTTTTAAGGTGCGTCCAGATATTGGCTCCGAAATTGGTAAATCCTTGCGAAACTCCGGCAATAAGGTTTTTGAAGAATCCGATAGGATCCATAATAATCGCCTGAATTGCACTGATAACACCAGACAATAAATTCGTAAGCGTATTTTTAATTTCAATAATAATAGCAAACACACTGGTTTTTAGCACATCAAGAGCTTTATTTACCCATCCGCTGTTTTGTGATTTTAAATCAGCAATTCGGGTATCAATATTTGCAATATTGTCGGCATATTTTTTAGCCAAAACATCGATTAATGCATCTTTTTTGCTGTTTACGCTTTCTTCCAGTGCATTGAATTTGGTTTGGATCTCTGCAATGGCATCCTTCCCTATTTTCCTTAAACTCGGCGATAAACTGTCGACATACGTCTGTATCTCTTTTTTGCCTTTGGCAATTCTGGTTTTGGCTGCGTTAAGCTGAGTGGTAACATGACCGGCAATTTTATCAATAAACTTGTCCATAACTCTAATGTATAAGTCTTTACCGCTGTCAAAAAACTTATTGACTTCTTTAGGTAAGCCGGTAGCCTTGTCCCATAACCATTTTCCAGCCGCAACTAAAGCTCCATATTTCGCATACGCATCTCCGTAACGTTTCTTTTTATAAGCCTTCATTTCCTGATCAACATGATCTTCAAATGCTTTTTTAGCTTTTTGACTGCCATCATCAAATTGTTTTGCCACCGATGTATCCAGATTCTTCAAAATACCATCTACATCTGCTTTGGAGCTTACATAAATTCCATTAATATGATCGGCAATTTCTTTTCGTTTTTGGCTGTCTTTAGCCGACGTTTGTTTTTGCTCGCCATGCACATTGCCTAATCCGCCTTTTCTTGCACCATGCATTCCACTGATATGATGTGCAGCTTGTGATTGTGCATCATGACGGGTTTTTGACAACTCCTTAGTTTCATTATTTCTAAACTGTTGAGTTGCTTCAACACTTTGGGTTTTGGCTTTATTCTTTTGATCTAAAGCATCCGTAAACGAAGGTTCATTGGAATTTTCCAGCATCTTATCGGTTACTCCATTCGCTTTCATCTCGCTGTCGATACTTGCGGTTTGTTCTTTTATAGGCTGCTCTACGCTTGTTGCGTTTCTTTTCACAGGCATCGCTTTAGCAGCATTTGGTGTAGACGGAGCTTTACCAATATTCGGTGTCGGCATTTTTGCAACTTTACGATCAGGCTGTGCCGCAATATCCGGTTTTGCTGCGGTTGCAGAAGCAATATCATTTGCTGCGACATTCTTTTCCTTCTTCACATCGCCGACTGCTTTTTGATTGACTTCCTGAATATTATTATGTTTTTCGAACTCATCCGCCTCCTTTTCATTAGCAGGAAGCTCGATACCGTGTATTTTTGCACTCAGCAAAGCTTTGAAATCTTCTTTCCTGAACATTCCTGGATCCTGTGCACCCATGAAATTTACCTGGCTTGCCTGTGCCATACTTTGGCGTTCGTTGGAAGGAGACGGTGCTGCAGCCTGTGCATCATTTGTTGCTTTATGTGATGGTTCGTGCTGTTTTTGTTGCTTAGCCGTACTGCCGATTTTTCCGCTTAATGCCGTAAATTCAGGATTACTATTTGCATTTGGCGACACTTTTTCAATTTCGGCTGCTTCAGCTTTGTCAGGATTAACTGCTTGGGACTGATCCGCATCCGGTTTAATCGGGATTTCTTTTTTCTCTGTTGATTTTACTGCCGGATTTGTTTCTTCAATTTTTTTACTTTGTTGATGAACCACCACTTGTTCTTCTAGTGTTTTCGGCAGATAAGTTCCGGATTTAAGATCGTTATAATTCTGAGCCTGATTTGTATTTAATGTTGTTAAATAATCTTTTTCAGTCTTTTTGGTGTCGGGATGATTGATATCTCCGGTTTCCGCCAAACTTTCCTGATGTTTTTTAGACATAATTTCCGACCCTTGATCGTAAATAGTTTGCAAACCATGAACCGGTGTTATGGTTGCATTTAAGTTCATGCTATTGACAATTGGGCTTGAGAATCCGGCATTAACGACCGATTCTTCAGACTTTTGCGTTTGTATATTAGCAACTTCTGCCACTGGCGGCAGAGGTACAACCACCGGTTTTTTAGCCTTTTTATTTTTGTTCTGGCTTTGGTGGGCTTTGTTGTCTATTTCTACAGGTTTTGCTGCTTTCATTGACTTAGTTTTTTAATTTCATATTAATTTAAAAGACATACAAAACGCAATTATTACAATTGCGTTTTATATACCTGTTGAATGTGAAAAATCAGACCCGTGTATGGTAGATTTTTTTAAAGAATGTAAGTAATCAGAAGTGGTATGGTATTGAGAAACAGGTATGATGAGCCACTCCAAGTTTTGTTTTCTGTTTGTTTTGAGTTTTCATGTTAGCTGGTTCAAAAATCACATTTTTTGGGGAGAATACCTTACTTTTTGAGCGATGGATTCTGTAGTTGCAGTAATGTGCTTTTATAAGCTTTTATGATCCTTATTTAATTGATTTTTCTATTACACATCTCATTTTCCCTGCTATTTTTCTATCTGATCTTCAGGAAGGTTCAATGATTGTTCTTCTTTTTCTTCAGGCTGTCTGTTTGTTCTGACACCGTATCGATCTTCAATGAAAAGGTTCACTGCTTTATCAATCCAGTTGGGGAGATTTGTAGTGATCATCTTTAGGAACTTATCATAGCCATAACCCAGCACAAATAATACACCTGTTGAGTACCATTTATCATGCAGCTCGGCTCTGTTCATTAAATAACTCATTGTAAAACCAACGATAACAACTATCATCAAGGTGACAAAGTGTTCCCACGGTTTTTTTTTTTCTTTATTCTGTATTGAGATTAAGACCCTTAATAATCCTCCTGAAAATGCAATGGCAGTTCCGATTAAAAGAGCTTTTATAGTATCTAAATTCATCCTTATATATTTATTAAAATTTTTGATTTTTCCACAACTTTTAGTCGTGTTATTCCAGATCCAGTATGTACATATCATCTAAAATTTTTTTGCTTTTTTGCATATTTTCTTTTTCGTCTGCATACGCTAATTCATCGATAAGATCACTAATGTCTTTTCTGGGATTTTGTAATTTTTCTCTATTTCTTTTTATTTTTCTTCTTCTCTTATTTTTCATGGTTTCTGAAGTTTTAAATGAATAATTATTTTTTAATTTTTTAAAATTGATGTAATTTAATGGGGCAAACGGTTCTTCTTGAAGCTGATTCTTTACTTTAAACACAGAACTTAAAAGCAAAACCGTTTTTTACCTTAGTATTTTTTATCTGTAAAATAAATTTTGGGAAAGACTTTCGGATAACCCTTTCATCAATCTGATTTTGGGTTTGGTTATTGGTTAGTTTATATCCTTTTTACAATCTATGCCTGAAGAATGATGTTATATATTGTCCTTTCCGACAGAAAGAGCATTTCCGTTAATTCGGTTACGATCACCTTCATCTGTTTATCCTGATTACGTTTTACATAATCGATGACAAAATCTTTTCTTTTTTCTACTAATTCTTTGCTACGTTTCATTGTTTGGTTAAAAGTTTTTTATGTTAAAAGTTTTATTTTTGAATTAAACAAATCTTCGTGCTTCCTAATTTTCCCGTTTGATTAAGTCCATAGGAAACCCTAAAGGCTAACTTTAAGCCCTTAAACAGATGTCTAATTACATTATTTAGTTTTTGATTTTTTAGAAAGTTAATACCGGGTATAATCTGATAGAAATAATACCCTAACATATTCTTCTAAATTTTACTTTTAGTAAACCGACCATTCGTGAATAGGCTTATTTACCGATAAGTAATCTGTTTTTTAAAAGTGCACGACACGCAGAACAATCTTTACTGATAACTATAATTAATCGATATTTTATATGTTTAAACAGTAATGTTTATCTACATTATCCGGCTTATTTTTTATAATGAACAAAAGCAATATTTAAAATGAATGCTTTATTTTAAACAAATAAAAATAAACGCATTTAATTCACTAACACATGCACAAATATTCAAAAAACAGAGTTAAAAAGCGCACTTTGTACATTTTTAAAATCAGAAAATATTTCTCAATTCCTATCAGCGCCAGATAAAACAAAAAAATAAAATCTAACCAAAAAGATCACTCTAGTAGCAAAAACGAACTCAAAACATTGATTATAAATAGATACCTAATTTTAAAAATGCTTTTAAACATTAAACAAAATGTAAACAATCAATATAATTTTGTATATTTGCAGTGTTTCATCTTAACTACGGAACAAATATACGAACATTGTTCGCTTTTAAAAAAATAATTATGAACATTTTTCTATTTTTTTTACACAAACAACCATAAATATATCAAAATGAACTATTTAGAATTCAAAGAAATCAGAAAGAAACTAAACATGAAGCAGGCTGATATAGCAAAATCTATAGGAGTTGGCACAAGAGCCGTACAATACTGGGAAAAAGGCGAACGAAAGATACCGGAAACAACTGCTTATTTCGTAACCAATCTGCTTCTGAATCAACAGGAGAAGCAAAATGAAGACAGTGCATCTCCACTTGTTCTATCAGATTTAAAAATAATGAATGTTCCGCTTGCCAATCAATATGCACAGGCCGGCTATTTGAGCAGATTTGCAGATGAAGAATATATAGAAAGCTTACCCACAATTCCTTTCACTGCCGATATAGAGCACAGAGGTGAGTACATGTGTTTTGAAGTAAAAGGTGATAGCATGGATGACGGATCGTACGAAAGCTATCTGGAAGGCGATATTATTTTATGCAGAAACATCAGACAAGATTATTGGATGAGTAAGCTGCATTACGATAAATGGGATTTTGTAATCGTTCACAAAGAGAAAGGAATTTTAGTAAAGCGAATCATCAACCACGATGTTGAGAAAGGCATTATCACTCTTCATTCTCTTAATGAATATTACGACGATTTCGAAATCCATCTTCAGGATGTTGCGAAACTTTTCAATATTATCAGTACAAGACGTAAAAATAACAGAAGATAATGTAAAAGCTGTCTGATGTAATAAAATCCTCAAAATTGAGGATTTTATTAGTTTTATAGATGAACATTTAGGCAGTACAATTATATTGTGAAATACCGATGATTTGTCCATTTTTTTCTACATTATAAATAGTATATCCGTTATCATTTGCAAATCTTATCCATTTTATTCCATATTCGTTGAATCCGCTACTTGCCCCACCTGTATCAAAACTATTTAAATTTGGAGGTAGCGCAGGGGTATTTCCGTCAATCAAATAAATAAAACTTCCCACCTGCGGGGTAACGGTATCAAGATGTATTGTTTTCAGCAGTGTATTTCCTCCGAAACAGATCTTTGCGTCTGTGGTAATGGGGTCTTCAAATTTACCTGATACACAATAAGCATCGAAAGCATAAGGAGCTTTTTGAAGAATCCATCTTCCAGATTTAAAAGTAACCACATTCGACCATCCTGAAACTACGGAAGCGCCAGTAGATTTATCGAAACAATGCTTTCTTGCTCTAATATATAAATCTTTTGAAAAAGTAAAATTTCCGTTATTCATAAAAACATTTTCAATTTGCGTATAATTAAAATCTATTTTTAACTGAATAATATCGTTAAAATCCGGGTCTGTTGCTATCTGATATTCCGGAGTGGCAAGGTTTATAGGATCTACTAAATAGTTCATCACTATTTGACCATTATTCTGTATTTGCACACTGTTAATTTTCGGTTTTTCACAAGAGCTGCAATTCCCTATGGTAAAGGAACTCGTGTTTGCAGCATCAACTCCGCCAGCAGACAATTTCACCATCAAATTGTAGTCGCCGGGAGTCGGGATAACAGGAAGCGCTACCACACTGTCTGGATCTACATTGTTTATAACAGTTGAATTTCCCGATCCTTGAATTCCGTAGGACACCGTTGCAGCTGTATTGGTTACCGGCACCGAAGACGTATAATCTATCTCAAACGAAATTTTGCATTCTGCTATTGCCATTATATTATTTTTTTATTGTTATTAATTTTTATTGATATTGAAGAGGTGATTTTAATTTAAATCATTACTATCACCCCTTTTAAAATGCAGTAAATTATCCTTTTACAGAAACCTGAACCTCTTTAGTGATAAAAGCTCCACTGTCAGCATCAACGACCGTAAGCTTAAATTTATATATCCCAATAATGAAGTTTGTCACTAAAAGATCAGGTTTAGTAAATCCTGACAGTGTTACCGTAGAACCAGCAGTCTGTTCCCATGAATAAAGAAGATTTGGCGCTCCGGAACCCGTTCCGCTTAATGTAAAAGATTCCGATAAAGGGAATTCCTGAGGACTTTTTAAATCAAGTTTAATAGAAGGAGCACTGGCTTCACAGCAATTAACATTATTTGAAAAGATAATATTATTTACGACAACAGAAGCAACTGAAGGAACTTCATACCAATCGCTTATTGCAATGGTTTGATAACATCCACTATCCCCTACCTTTACCCTTATCGTCGGAATTCTTGTCGGAGTAAAATTGTAGAAAGTATAGCTAATATTTCCCTTAGAATCCGGATTTAAACTAATCCAGCCCCCATTATCCAGGAAATCCCAGCTGTAATCATAGTCTGCAAAATTTTGTCCGTTTTGTCCGGAAACGGTAAAGTTTACCGTTGTAGCTGTAGAGCCGGCTTCCGGATAAATAACAGAACTAACCACTATTTTCACATCCGGTTGTGAAGTAACTTTGATAGTGCAATCAGTAGGTTTTCCATTGACCGTAAAGGTAATTTCCTGACCATGCAATTCTTTACTTACGACTCCCGGATTAAAGAAATATAATCCTTTGATTAATTCTACACCTCCATTTAATTTATCATCCACAACAGCTTTTACCACTCCATTCGAAGGAAATACAGTAAAAGGTATACGACCGGATTTAGCACAAATAACAGCACTTGGTAAACTCAATTTAATTTCAGATTTCGGTGTACAACAGATATATGGAAGTGAAAAATCGGCAATAACTCTTGAGCCTCCAATGATATTCTCATAAACCATTATAAAGGTGCCGCCCCGTTCTACCCCACGCTTATGCTCTAATCCCGGGTGTTTTTCTACATATTCATTAAAATATGCTTTAGACAGATCTTTGTTACCTACCAATTCCGTTAAAGACAGAGACATAATATCAAATCCCAGCTGCTGCCTGTCTCTGATTTGCTTTATCTGTTGAAATGCCACCTGATAATCCATCCCCTGGTGTCCTTCTATAGTATAAAACGAATTTTTATCTATATTATATTGTAAAGAATCATCTGGTACGCTTGTATTGGGTGAATAGAAATTGATACCATATCCTAAATTATTCTTAGATGACCGATTGCTTGTTTTATCAAAATTCCACGTTTTCAAAAATTCATCACTGATTGTGTAATAAAACGGAACAGCTTTGTTACTTAGAGGATTTAATTTCTGCGAAGGAATAATTTTAATTTGCGCGCCTTCTTCAAAAGTAGTAGAATACCTAAAATTCTTTACCTGTAAAGCAAAACGATTCATTAATGCTTTTACTCTTTCTGTTGCTTTTTCATCATCTAAAACAGGAGAATTGTAAAACTGATGTCTAAATGAATCTAATTGATTTTCCGATGTTAACTTCCCAAGCATAATATGTTTAGGAAAAGAATCCAAATCGGGAAAACCGTTAGTAAATGATTTAGGAAGCAATTTTACAATTTCAGAATAGGTATCCATTATATCTTTTACAACATCATAAGCATACTGAAATCCCGTTGATTGTGTAAAACATTGTTGCAAAACATTTTTAAATATTGCATGATTAACACTTTGACCTCCTAATATTTCAGTGATTTTATTGATTTTCTCAAACACAAATTCACCATAATTATTTTTTTCTAAAGCAGCGGCATACAATCCTTTTAAATCGGAAGAAGAAAATTTTGTTTCGGATCCTTTTTCTAAAATAAGACGTTCTACAATAACCCGTTCTTGTTTTTCAGTGTTCAATACATTCTCAATAAACAAAGGATGAGGCTGAATGCGATCATTTCCAAGAATATTGGTGATTCCTTCTTTTGTCGTAACTAATACTTTGAGGTTTCTAATTTGTTGGATTCCATGATTATCACAATCTACTCCTCTACAAGGCTTTACTTCTTTTTCATAATCCTCTAAATACAGCAGCAAATATTTGTCTGCTAAATTTGGAAGATTACCAATAGGCTGAAAATCAGTTGTCGATTCTTCTTCTGTTGCCAATTCCCAAAGCTCAACCTGTTTGCCTTCGCCATTATTCTCATGAAAGGCAGGATATTTTATTTTGAAATTATCATATATCTTAAAATGTGTATAATTCTTACTTTCTATATTGACGGTTTTTAAATCACTCACATACAAATCTTTACTCACCTCACTTGTAGTCTGTAAGGTTAATAAATCTCCGTCGGTTGTAAGTGCCACACCCTGAGAAAGCTTTATACTGCTCAAAATCTTATTGGTATACATAAGATCTGGCTTGAGACCACACACAATACCGACTCCCTCCAGCATTACTTTAGACAAACGATCCTGATCTTCAAAAAAATCTAAAAATTCGTTGAACTGCGTATGTTCTATGTATTGTCCTTTGCTGAATTTGCGATATTGGGTTGATATATTACTTAATTGATTATTCATTATTATTAATTTTTTAATGATGTATTAAGATAGTTTTAAGACCTTCTCAGTTAGAATTCTAACTAAGAAGGTTTTTATATTCTCTTTTTGAGAATTCAATCATTGACAACTATCGCATTTACAAGAGTTAATCTTGCTGTATGCTTTTTTTGTTAAAGTCTTTAAAAACTCTTTATTTTTTTGAATAAAAACATCTGCTGTTTCGGTAATTAAAATCCTTTCATGTTCCATATCAAAACTTACATATACATTATTTCCAAGGATAAAAATTTGTTTTATGTCAATAACAGCATCCTTTGTTGTTAATAAACTATCTACCTGTATACTATTTCCTTCTTTCTCGTATTGATCAATTAATTTCATGTCTTAAGATTTTATTTTTCCTGTACAAGGATTAATCGTTAAAAAGTTATTCGTTGGACATCCGTTATAAATAATATTTCCTCCTAATTTTATAGTTGTCCAGGCAACACCGGTATGACAAGTAGCTTCAGCACAAACAAGAGAGAATGATATAAATCCATCTCCATTCGGATCTGTGTCTGCAATACTTTGCGCCTGAGCAGGTGATATCAAAAATGAATTAATTCTATTTGGTCCGGAAGTTTCATTATTAGGTCGGTTTTGCCCAGGTTGCAGAACTGCTCCTGCATTATTTAAATTGACTAAGCCTAAATTAACGATACCGTTCGCCATTAAATTAAATTTAGCACTGTTACAAGTGTGTCCACCAGGACACGGACCTAAACTTTGATTGTACTGAACTATGATTTCCATACTAGATAGACATTGAACAGTTGATTGTCCTGTTAATTTTAATGGTGTCAGTATAAATTGTTTACTACAACCATTAGCGTTGCTAACAGTTAGTACTGGATTAAAGGTATCTTCTTTCCCGGCAGTAAGATTATATACATGAGTTTGTTTTACTAAACCATTAGTTGCTGTTGGATTCTTAATTTGTTCTGATTTCCCGTCTCCAAAATTCCAAGAGTACTCAAGCCCAGAGAGATTATTTCCTGAAACAGTAAAGACCACGGTAGCCGTTGGATTTGTCGGGCTTTCTCCATTTACTGGAGTACCTGCCGTTACTGTGATATTTGGCTCTTCATATACAACCATCTGTGCTTCCACAGCATCATCATTAACCGTAAAAGTAATCGTCTGTCCAAAATAAGCCGCACCCACTAAACTAGGATTAAAGAAGCTCTGACCTCCGGATTGTGTAACTGCAGATATTAGAGTACCATTTACAAATGCTTTTACCTGACCATCCAGCGGAACAATTGTAAGAGCAAACGGAGCATCGTTTTGACATACTTTGTCTTCCGGTAATACCAGAAATACAGGTTCTTTCTTAGAGCAACATAAGTAAGGTAATGAGAAATCTGCCAAAACCTGATTATTTGTTTCTGATGCATAAATTAAAACAAAAGTTCCGCCCGGTTCTACACCAGCTACATGCTCCAAGCCTGATTTTCGTTCCAGAAATTCACTTAAAAGCTCGCTTACAACGTCGTCTTTTTTAGGATCCTGTTTTACGACAGTAACGGCATCCCCATCTTTAGAAAATTCAGCTTTGTTTAGTAATCTTAATTTTTCGTCTAATTTGGAGATATTGAATAACGTACTTTGTGAATTGGTGTTTTGGTTGCTGATATCACTGGAAATAGATACCAGCTGTTTTCTAAGATCATCAATTGACACTGCTTCTTTAACCGGTACCGTAGGTTTTTCACCTTTTTGTAAAACCAGTGCAATTACGTCAAAAGCCAATCCATATTTTGCTTTCAGATCATTGATGTTTTGTAATGCTGTTTTATAAGGCAATCCTAAATGACCTTCAATTCTGTAAAAGTCATTATTATCAATATTATAATTTAACGGATTCTGAACAAAGTCATCTCCTGCTAAATTGTTTGTATGATAACTTAAATTGTAAGTTTCCCTGTCTGTTTTTGTTTTTTCATAGTTCCATTTATTCAATAATAGCTTATCTACATTATAATAATATGGAATAGCCTTATCACCTAATCTTACATACAAATTGGAAGGAGTGATTTTAATAGGTCCGATATACGATTGAAATCCATTTATTTTCTGCACAAAACGATTAGCAAGCATTACCACTCTTTCGTAATTCTCATCATTATTAGTAGTAACAGGCGAATGATAAAAACTGTGACGGTAAAGAGTATGTTCACCTAATTCAAGTGCTGCTCCTACACGGCCCAGCATCAGGTGTTTCGGAAATGAGTTTATAGCTGGGCAACATTCAGCATTAAGATGCAAAACGAGTCCTTTTATTTCATTGTATGTATCAATTAAATCTTTCAGGAGATCATATCGATACTGATAATCTTCCAGCCTTGAAGCTGTGGGATACAATAAAGAAGTCAGTTTACCCGTAAGATCTAGCCCACCGAAGTTAACACCCACATTAAATGTACCGGCAATTGCCCCAAAACCTTTACTCAAGTCTGCAATGGTATTACTTGCATTAAGAAATCTTGTTTTTAAATCCGAAGCTTTTACGACACTTGCATCCAGAATAACTCTTTTAGCTTCTATTTTAGGCATCTGATCAAAAAGAACCTGATAATCATTATGAATTTTATATATAGTGTCTTTTGCTTCACCTTTAGTGATAAGATTTGAAACAATTTCTGAATCTGCTAAAAGTACTTTAAGATTAGACACCTGCTCAGCACCGGTATTATCACAATCTGCATCTTTACATGGTGTTTCATCATTAGAATAACTTTCTAAATAAAGAATGACAACCTTATCGTAGATGGTACTTCCTATTTCTTTTACACTTCTAAAACCTCCGCCATTTTGTAACTTATCGTATTCATCCTGGGTAATTAATTCTAGAAGAGGTATTTGTTTTCCGTCCATACGGAAATGTTTGTACTCAACTTCATCAATGTAATCTTTATAATACTTGTAACTTTTAGCATCAAAGCTGATCGTAACATCTGATATTTTTTCTAATTTTTGACGGAGTGTTATTAAATCTCCGTCTGTGGTAACACCGGCACCCTGTGTAATAACAATGGCTGTGTCTGCATCTATGGATTCCGTTTTAAAACCACATACCAACCCCACTCCACTTAACCTGGTTCTTGAGAGTCTGTCCTGATCTTCAAAATAATCAATAAATTCGTTTAATTGCCCATCAGTTAGTGCTTGGTTTTCGTTGAACTTTCTATATTGGGTGGTTACATTATCTAATTTAGTATTCATTGTTTGTCAATTTTTATATGTTTGATTGTCCTAATATGATTTTTCCGTCTAAGCTGTCATTATCATCTTTTGCACAGTCCAGAAGTCTTCCCGGTCGGTAAATATTATTCAAATTGGTAAGAGCAGTCAGTAAATCCTGGATGCTGTTTCCTAAATTTGCGGTATTATTTTTCGATTTATCTGACAGGTATTGTTTAAAAGCAACTTCAAATTCAGACAGATCACTTTTAGCGGTCTGAGTTTCGGTCAATCGGTCTCCCACCCAGCAGATTTTTGCTAAAACATGGGCAGGAATTTCCTGTCTGATAACAGTTTCGGCATAGCGTCTGAAATCGGGATCCTGAAAACGGTAAGCATACCCCGGAAGAACCACGCTCACACGGTAAGAATAAGGATCAAAAACATCTTCTTCACAATCTTCTTCACAGGAAGACATAAAGGTTTCCGAATATTCTACCGGATCTGTTTCAGCCAAATCTTCAATGTCATACATGACTTTGAAAGTACGGTCTATCTCCATGCAGCCGATACCTCCCATAAGTTTGTAATCTTTAATTGTCGGCTTTAATAATAAATGCTCAACGAGAAAAATACCCTCTTCTGTAAAATCTTCTTTGAAATACCTTACCGTCTCCATAATTCCCACTTTCAGTGCTTCCAGATTCGGGTAAGGATTGTTTCTTTTGTGAGTAGCAATTACATTTTTCTCTTGTGAATCATCTACGACGTCAAAATAATAATTACCTCCGCCTGAAAAACGGATTCTCATGTTCCCGACCAAACACGTATTATCTTCACATGATCCTAATTTGTCAAGTGTATTTTCAAGGTCTTCCTGATCGATCTGGATAATCTGATAAATCGCTTCATTCAGGTTTTTGGTAGCAGCATACTCTATCTGATAGGTGTTAATCGATGATAGAATAATATTGTTTCCGGGATCTTTTACTCTCCAGGTGTAATTTGCTTTATTGCCATTTAATGTTTTAATAATTAAGACGGGCGATTGGGATAAATTTCTCTGTTTATAGTCTTTAATCCCCAACAAACGGGCAATTCTTTTTTGTGCACCGGAAATATTTTTTGTATTCCAGATATCTGAATCTGCAAACAAGGTGTAATTATAACCCAATCCGCGATCTTTACTTAAAGATGTATATTCGTTTAAGAAATTCTGTTTGTTATTCAGGACAATTTCGTCGGCAGATTTTCCGTATAATGATTTCATTAAGAACGTGTAGTCGCTAAACGTTTCTGCAAAACGAGAAATTAAATGATCCAATACTTCATTTCGGCGTTCTACACTGTTGTCTAATTCTTCATACAGAGAATCTGTAAGCTCGTCACTTTCCGCAGGATAATTTGAAACCAATTCATTAAAACCTTTAATATTTTTCAGGGCTTGTGTGAAGTAAGTTCTTTTTAAATCACCATTTACACTTAATACTTCTTTTACTTTTTCAAGATGCTTAAAGTATCCGGCAAGAATCTGGTCAAAAAACAATAAATATCCTTTCATTTGTTTTGCCAGAGCTTCTCTCTCTGGGCTCAGATTTCCTATAATTCCTGAGATTCCCACTCCGTAAGTATCCGGAAACTCATTTAAAATAGTGGCATAGTTGGCTATATCATAAGATGTTCCTTGTGGTAATGCCAATTCTTTATTTTGTCTGGCATCATCTCTCAGTACTTCTTCTTCTCTTTTAAGCGTCTGTACGTATTCCTGAACTTTTTTGTCGTTTATATTCAACGGAAGAGAACCTTTACTGTAGCTGAACGAACTAAGCTCGCAAAGTTTTGGTTTTCTGCCTTTTTCAATACAAATCAGCCAATCGTTGGTCTGCTTGATCACATGATCACAACCCGCAATAGAAATTTCATGAATTTCTTTAACACCATCAACTTTCATGACTTCACTGATGATATCAGAAAGACGTACTTCTCTTCTCAGCTGGCTGTTTTTAAGTTCTTCAGTATCAATAAAACCATTGTCTAAAAGCGGACCTTCAAAAATCTGATCTGTCGCCAGACCTTTTTCAAGCATTTGTTTTAATGAGTAAAAATGAACCTCGGGAGACAGATAATTATTAATTGCTTTTAATACTTTAGCATGCACCAGCTCCTCATCGGCTTTGTTTACAAGACCAATACGGGCGCATACTGCCACTTTCTGAATTTCAACTTCTTTAATTTCAGCCAAATCTTCGCAAAGACTTCTATTGCTATGGTAGCGGTCTAATATCTGAAGATTGACGCTCGATTTTCCGCATCCGCTATTTTCATCATCAATATCTTCGGCGTAATCAACATACAGGTCATATAATCCCTTTATATTAAAGCTTTGCGTTTTATCTCCGATTGGTTTAAAGTCTAATTGCCCTGTTTTACAATCAACATATAATGCTTCATTATTAGGAACCAGCCAACAGTTACGGATCGGTCTTTTATGACCGGATGTAAAGTTGATATCTATAAATAGTTTTCTGTAATCAAGCTCGTTTAAAGGTCTTGACGGAAGAATTTCTGTAGCTTTTAAAAACTGGGTATGAATATCTTTCTTTGTATCTTCGGAGGTCAGGATATCCTCTATGTTCATGTTCATTCTCATGCCAAGATCGGTTATGGCATAGCTCAGAACTTCCAGCGTGGTAATACCCGGATCATGAGAGTTATAATCTGTCCAAAGTTTTCCTCCTAATTTTTCGATGTATTCAATACCCGTTTTGCGTAGAAAGTGAAAATCGGTCTGATCTCCGGTTTCTATATTTTTTGGTATACTAATGTGCTTATTTTCTGACATGGTTATGTTCTATTCTATTTATAATTAAATACATACTTGATTTGTACTATCTACACTGTGTTGTTTAGCAGAAACCAAGATTGATTTTGGATCTACTTCTATTAAAGATTTTTTCTGTACAACATTATTCACCAATATTTTGATCTCATCAATGTAATCTACATAATACAGCTGCTCCAGATAGTTAATTAAATGATTAACATTCAGTTCCACATTAAAATCAATATCTTTAGCATCTGTAAAAGCCCAGGGCGATATGTATTTTTTAATATCTTCATCTAATTGTTTCAGGTAAAATATTTCATCATACTGTTCAAAAAATTTCACCTTTGTCTGTACTTTTGCTTCTTTATAATTCGGATTAATTACCTGCGCCTTTACATGCATTGTATTTAATTCATTTACATAATTCTGAATTTTATTCAGACTCGCTCGGCTCACTCTCGGCTGATAGACATCAAAAGCATTTTTATTTTTAATATTCGGCACTACCATCAATGTTACATGACCCGGTGCCATATATGATTTTTCGGAGGTATGATTTAAACACTTTACTTTAAACACTTCCGGAAACTCCTGCAATACCAAATGCTCATAATCCCATTGCGTAATGGCTCTGTGCTTGTGTCTTAATCTTTCACTTACACGTCTGTAAAATTCTGTATCGGTTTCCTTGTATTTTCCGTCAAACGAATTGTAAGGCTGGCTCACCGACTTTATCTGCGGAACTCTGGTGATGAGTTTAGAAATTGTGTTTGCTTCCAGACCATTATTTAAATGAGACAGATCATTATCCTGATTTTGGAATGTTGCCAAAACAGCCTGAGTGTATATTCCCTGGATTTTGCATACCGCATCATAACTTCTTTGGGATTTCGCTCTGATCCAGACCAATCCGTCGGTAAATCTTGTATGATCTGTATTGATATCTTTAGGAATTTTAAACTTTACAATACCCGATTCCAGAAATCTTCTGGTCTCATTTTGCAGCATATATTTTGAGAGATCAATCCATGTATTATTGGAAAGAATATCCCATTCTATAAACTCTTTTTCCTTGAAAGTATCTGCTAAAGGGTTTTCACTTCCTTCCAGCATTTGAATTAATAATGAAACTGTAGCTTGCGGCATTGCTTCCAAACCAATGTACAGTTCACCTCCATTGTCATGTACAGGAACAATATTTCTGTTTTCAACTTCTTTTTCGTATTGCCCGAATGCATCTTCATGATACAATTGTACGCCGTTACTTTTTGAAGCTTCTCCGCCACCATCTTTACTTAAATATGAATAAGCATTTTCCTTTGCACTGTAATTCAATTCAATATCTTCCGCAAAAGGAATATAGGGTTCGTTCGGAATCAGTTTTTCACTCGCAGGGCTGCTGGATAATGCCAGAGTATATAATTTAGGATACACATCCTGTAGTGCCGACTGGTTCAGCGTTAATCTGATAGACTCGCTTGTTCCCGAATTTTCAGTCGTATTATAAATGGAAAATTGAGTTTTATAACCGTTTTCTGCTTTTTTAAACAACTCAATATCATTCCCTTTTTCACGCCATACTTCTTTTTCCAATAAAGCGGTATCTGCAGTAAAATAGGCATCAGAACGCACAATTGATGAAGTTTTTAATCCCTCAAAATCTTTTAAACTGATATTTTGATTCGGTTGAATGACATATCCGTTATATAAATCTGTTATAGAATTCGGGGTATTTTTCCAATTGATGGTAATATCTGCATTCTGCCATTTTTTGGAAAACATTTCAGGACATTTAATATAAAAATTAGATCCTTTAATAGGCTGTGCCGTGAATGGATAATAAGGTTTTTCAGCATTCAATGTACTGCTGTCATTTTCTATCTGAACAGATTTCACCCCTTTTACATCAACCGCTATTTCTATGTTTTGTACACGTTTTTCTGAAAGAGCTTCATAGATATCATAGTAATCTTCTCCTTCTATCATGAATCTTACAACAGGGAAATCGGTCTGAAATGTTTCTAACAAAACGTCCTTGTTATATTTTACAACTGCAGGAAAATTTTTAGGCAATGTAAAAGAAAGTTCCAGCTGATTTTCATCGTTTCTGTTACATTCTAAAACAATGTCTGATAACCACTCTTTCTCACCGCTACAAAACACTTTGATATTATTTTTAATATCTTCTGTTCGAATAGTCTGTAATTTCTGACTCGAATTTTTAATAAAATCGATTTTCAGAGTAATGGTTCTCTCACCTTCTTTTAGATCAAATAATGAAGATGCTACTGAAAAACCGAGTTTAGCTTTCGGCAGCTCTTTGTACATAGATTTATCTGAAGCTGTTTCGTCAGAATTATATCCGAACGGCCACCAGTAATTGCTTTCTTCCGGTAATTTATCACCCAGACCATCAGCGGAATTGGCTATCGGAGCCATTCTCAGCTCTCTTTTTTCGACATCATTCAGAAAACTTTTGATTTCAACTACTTTTGCCTGATTGGCAATAAGTTCTTCAGCTGTTTTGTAAACGCGTTTTTTTCCATTGGCATCTTTGTCGCCATCCAGCAATGTACCACCTGGAATTTTTTCCTGAATTGCTTTTTTGGCTAATTCAAAAATCACATAGACTTTATCTGACTTGGCATCATTTTTTTCAATTTGAAGAATTTCATTATAATAGAAATCCAAGTGCCTTTTTGTTAAATTATTGAAGGCTTTTTTTGAGAAATCCAATAATTTTAAAAAGCAAACAAATAAGGTCAGGTGAGGCGTCAGGTTGCTATCCTGTTCAAACTGGGAAATAAGATCTGTAACCTGTTTTTTCATACTTTTGTACTCAACGCTTTCTCTACGTGGAATGGCATTGGCATCATCACCCAGGAAGAAATTTCCCCAGTTTCCTTGCGGTGCTGTATTATCATCTTTATCGAAATAGTTGACACGCTGTGCAAAATTGTTTGCGAATAACAGCCAATCAAACAAATCGAAATCGTGTAATTCAAGATTGCCCGGATCTAATTCTGCTAAAAAGCGCTGCATTTGTGATTTTCCTTCACGATAATGTGAAAATGTATCTGTTTTTTTCATTTGTTTATATTTATCTTTCTATGGTCAGATGCAATACTTATGTAGTGTTTGGTAGTATTTAAAAATGGCTACAGACATCCTGTAATTGATTATATTTCTGTAGCTTCTCCCTTGTAAAAAGGAAAAACCATATTGCTTCTTGTATTCGTATTTCTTACTTCGTAGTCAATTTGTATCAAAACTTCACCTTCCAGTTCTTCCTGAGTGTCAATATCAATACTTAAAATATTTATTCTAGGTTCATGATATAAAATAGCACGCTCCACGATACCTTTCATTTGAGTGATAAGTGTTAGGTCCAGAGGCTTGAATAGCATTTCCTGCAGGTCACATCCGTAATTCGGGAACATTACACGTTCACCTGGACGTGTTGACAATAGAATCATAAGACTATTATTGATGTCTTCCACATCTGTGGTCATTGCCAGCTTTCCTTCATTCTGATTAAACTCAGGCGGAAAACTCCAGCCTATTCCTAAAAAATCTGTATTTATTTTCATATGGTATTTGTTATATTTGATTGTAACATCCTGCATCTGTAACATAGAGTTTTAGTTATTCTATCTGTTTTGTTATGGATGTTTTACGTTTTTTATTTTAGTCGGATGATAGTATCTTTCAATATCATCCTCCTATTAAAACAGTAGGTTCACCTGCGGATATTACCCCTCCGTGAGCTGTAGAATCTCCCATTCTTGCGGCTTGTTTTCCGCCTATTAAAACACTTGAAGATCCTGCTGCAATAGTATCTGGCGGACCTGTACACATTGCTTTATCTCCAACTCTTGCTGCAGGTTTTCCTCCGATAAGTACGGTAGGTTCTCCCGCAGGAATAATGGGTCCGCCTACATGCGGAACGTTTCCTGTAACCATAGGACAGGTATGCATATCTGTAATTCTTGCTGCCGGTTTCATGATGATTAATTAATTTTTACCTGAGATCCTTTTACTACGATCACTGCTCCTGATTTTAATTCAGAACCCGAACTGCCTTCCGCTTTGAACTGGGCGCTTGCTTTTATATTGATATTGATTCCTTCCATAGTGATGTCGCCTTTTGCTTTCATCTTAATGTCTTTGCCGCTTTCTATGCTAATACCGTCTTTATTAAGCGTAAGAATATTAAAATGCTCATCTTTTATTGTAATAATATCCGCATCTTCGTCTACAATTACTTTTTTGCCTTTTGGTGTTTCAAGTGTGTAAGAAATTTTGTCGTCATTAAAAATCATTTTCATTTCGCTTCGGGTAACAAATCCCTTTTCGTGGTTATCATCAGAAGCCACAATAGGAGCCGGCTTTGCACTGCTATTTAACATTCCGAGCACAACTGCGTCATTGGGATCGTCATTAATGAATCCGATGATCACTTCATCTCCAATTTCTGGTCTGAAAAAAGATCCCCTGTTTTCTCCTGCATCAAGGGTCGCCACTCTTGCCCAAATTCCCTCTTCTTCATTATTAATGATCGGTATTTGTACTAAAATTCTGTCTTCACCATCCGGATCAGATTCTAATTGTGATACGACACCGATATGCAATCCGCTGATTGAAGGGATAATTCCTGAACCCGGCATTTCACTTATATCATACGCTTCTGAAAACCATGTTGGAGAAAGCCCGAACTGAGCATCAACCAACCAATTTCCGTCAACGATCTCATGACGAACACCAGTAACGTATATTTTTCCGTTAAATCGGTTTCCTACTCCCTGTAGTGTTAATGAAACTCCCGGTTTTACAGATGGGATTCCCTGGAATTTTACTCTTCCTCTTGTTTTGGCTAACTGTTGAAAAGTTGCTTTTGCATCACCCCATTCCTGCAGCTCACCCTGGGTAAGATTTCCGCCGTGTTTCAATTGTAAATCTTCAATTCCAAAAACGTCTGCCAAATCACCGGAAGAAAGATTTCCATTAAGATTAATGGCAGGATCCTGTGCTTCAACTTCTGTTAATTCCTGATCTGTATAGCTCCATGTTTTGGCAGTAATTTTATTGAATTGATCTCTTGCATCAATTTCTCCGTCAAATTCATGTACCGATGATCCGTACACAACCGTTTCTACCGTTTCACCGCTAAAATTGGGTTTTGCGACTTTAACAGTGCCGTCTTCAACAAAACAAAGTTTTCCGTTTGCCTGTGCTCTGGTTAATATAAAATCCCAATCAGAAGCTTGGTACTGAACCAGTTCTTTATGTGAATTGGAAGTAGCCTCAACATCTGCAGTGGCACCGCTATTGCCAATCAGTTCTTCAATGATATCGCTGTCTGTACTTTCGTAGAAATATTTGCTTTTTCTTCCTAAAGTCATTTTTACAGCTTTATCTCTACATTCGATGATGAGGTAAGAAGATCCGTTTCTGACTTTAATATTGTGTTTTACCACAACTCCTTTAAAGATGGTTTCTTCTTTAGAATGATATCCGGCTGTAATCTCAATTTCTTTTCCGGGAATTAATAATTCTTCATTGCTTAATTTGAAATCCTGTTCCGGTACACTTCCGTCTAAAATCACAATGCGGGCGTAAGGAATTCTATTGACCTCTTTTTCTACGACAATGCTTTTCACACCGTACTTACCCGGCAATTCTGTTCCTTCTGACATTACTTTAAAAGTAATTAAATCGGAAGGTCTTGCTGTTTGTATGTATCCGCTATTGTTCATGTTATGATATTTTTTCTATAGGAGGAAAGAATAGTTCTTGTCCTGGAATTAACTGCCTGAAATTGATAAGGCCATTGATTTTTGCTACTTCTAAATAGTATTTGGAATCTCCGTAAATTCTTGCAGTCATTAAAGGGAGTGTATCTCCATCTTGTACTGTTCTTTTGTGAGTAAGATCTGGGGATTGTTTATTACCCATCCTTGCAGCAAGTTCTTTGCTAATTGATTCTAAAAAAGTTGCTTTACCTATGGCTCTTAAAGGACTTCCATCACTATTGAATAATTTATAATCTACTGTTAGTTCAGTAAGTGATCCTTCAAATTTAAATTTCCCCCAAGTAACAATAACTGTGTACGGCTTATGAATCGTTCCATTAAAATCTCCTGTTGCACTATAAAAATCCTCTAATTGTTTTTCTACAGCAGTTTTACTAAAAGAGTCTTTTCCTTTTATCTTATTTAAAAGCTTATTACCTGGATTAGCTTCTGTTACTCCTGTACCATCAAATAAAAATTCTAATTGTAAGGTTTGAGGAGATTTTTTTATAAATTTTGAATCAGTTGCGTTTGCTCCTTCTGGGTTTTCAGTATTATACTCAACTTTATGTGTTAAAGAATAGCCTGTTGGATTAATGAGGGCCGTAAAAACTACACTCTGTTTGTCACCAAACTCGTTATCTTTATAAGTTTGTATCGTAACTTTTCCTGTACCTGCCATTATCTTTCTTTTTTACGTTGTTGAATATTTACTGCCTGTTCTACACTTTCACTCACTGCCCGCATAATTTTTGCCACATCTACTGATGTTTCAGTTGTTGCTGCTTCTGTTTTCTCGTCCACATTTATTTTAATGTGAAGTTCTTTTATTTCTATTGGCATTTCGTTTGTTTTTAATCAATTTTTAATTTTAAAATATTAAAAATCAATGATTTAATCTGTTTATTTTAAAAAATCTAAGCACATAAAGAGTGTGTTCAGTCCTGTGATAGACTAATCCGTTGTTTTTTATGAAAAAATATTTTGCTAAAAGTTATCTTTAGACTAACACACTTCCAGGTGCTTAGATTCGATTAGAAATTACAAGCCTAAGCTTGCTAACGATGAGGGTATAGTGAAATATCTGTATTTCAGTTCTATGGTTTCAATAGCCAATTTGCTTTCTTCTGCGTTGAATTCTGAAACTTCCCATCTCACCGGGTATGCTCCTACTACATTCCAAACCATTAAGGGTGCTGTAGATTGCAGCCCTCCTGCGAGAGAAACAATCAGATTTCTGGGTTCAAATTCGAAGTTTTCCATAGCATTTCTGCACCAGCTTATCAATCCTGAACTTACAATTAATCCGCGCTTAAGCACTAAATTAGGATATTTTGGTCTTAAAGGAAGCTGATGAACAAATCTGTTTTCGCCACCTTCGGCGTATTCTTCGGTTGTAATGTCTGTTGATAAACCAGATATAGACTGAAATCTGGAGTCAATACCCTCTGTTGTTGAAATCCCGTTAACAATAAAAGAAAAACTGGTTGGAGGATATAAAAGAGCCATGATTAGTTATTTTCAATAGTTAAACCTTCGTGTGCCAATTCTAAAGTTTCAATGGCAACCTCATTACCTTCGGCTTTCAGATCTGTTGACTGTAATTTTAACGGG
>NZ_LMQN01000019.1 GCF_001425355.1 Chryseobacterium sp. Leaf405 | reverse complement strand
TCAAAAATTATTTCAAAACCTTTTCAGTTTCGAGATTCTTAATCAACAACATTTGAAAAGCCTCTCCCATTTCATCCGAAGCTCTTACAATAGCATTCTCAAGCATATTTCTGATTTGTTTTTCTGTAACGCCGGCTTCCGTCCAACTTTTTCCTGAGGTATGGGAATTGAGAATAAAAGGCATAATTCGGTCGATAGCACAGGCAAAAATTGCGTCAGGAGTCTCTTCTTCTTCAAATTCAAGCCAAAGATTAAAGAACTCGGAGCGTAAAGGTTCATCTAAAATTCCGAATATTTTTTGTGCAGAAATTTTTTCTCTTTCAAATTTTCCAACCATTGCCGCTTCATCAAATAAAAAAGTATCACCGGCTTCAATTTCAACTAAATCATGAATCGAAAGCATTCTGATCACTCTTAACAAATCAATATCTGCTCTGTTTTTAGCATATGGGAAAAGAATCTGGGCTAAAATAATAATCTGCCACGAATGTTCCGCTGTGTTTTCTCGTCTGGAATCATCTGCATTATAGTTTCTTCTTTGTACATTTTTTAAGGCATCAACTGCCAAAATAAAATTAATCTCGTTCTGTATCTTCATTGCTATTCTTAATATTTAACAGATGTAGCATCGAATATTTCATGAATCATAAGAAATTTCATGAAAATTACCCTACCAAATCCGATATAAAAGTAAGAAATTTTAAAATTTTTATCCTGTTTTTAATTAAAATAAAAATGGTTTTACATTTTAAATAAAATTTATTTAATTGATAATCAATACTTTAAACATACAAATAAAATAATTTCACTACTTTGTATTGCATATTACCATTTTAATTACATATCTTTGTAATGTAAAATCGAAATAGGTACATCTAGCTAGGTTCCGAAATTCGAGAATTATATAACTAATTAACAAAACTTATTAAAGATGAATACCGAAAATACCAAAGCGCAAATGCGAAAAGGAATTCTGGAATTCTGTATTTTAAGTCTCATCAACCATCGTGAAATGTATGTTTCCGATTTAATAGATGAACTGAAAAAAGGGAAACTGGATGTAGTAGAAGGAACACTCTACCCTCTTTTAACAAGATTAAAAAACGGGGAATTCCTTTCTTACAGATGGGAAGAATCTACCGGAGGACCTCCCAGAAAATATTACCAGATCACAGAAAAAGGCAAAACTTTTTTATCCGAACTGCAAAATACCTGGAAAGAACTGACAGATTCAGTCAACCAAATTACTCAAAAAAATTAAAAAACAAAGCTATGAACAAGACACTCTCAATAGGACTCGCAGGTTTTTCTTTTACAATAGAAGAACACGCATATATAAAGCTCAGCGATTATCTGAATGCACTGAGAAGCTCATTGGATGCTTCGGAAGCTGATGAGGTAATGCACGACATAGAAATCAGAATGGTAGAAATCTTCAGAGATACCATGGCAAAACGTGAAGTGATCAACGATACTGATGTAGAAAAAGTGATCGCACAGATCGGATCTCCGGAAAAAATCGAAGAACAGGAAGAAGCGTATTATTCTGAAAAAAACACTAAAAAGTCTACTTTTTCAGGAACTGATTATACAGACAAGAAACAATTGTTCCGTGATCCTGAAAGACAAAAAGTTGCAGGTGTTTGCGCAGGTTTAGCCCATTACATAGGAATGGATATTACAGCAATGAGAGCCATCTGGGTAATTCTTTTCTTGATAATGATTCCTGCAGCAGGAAGTGCATGGGTAATTATCTTGCTGTATGCTATCTTATGGATTGTTTTACCAAAAGCAGAAACAGCAGCAGATTTCCTGAAAATGAAGGGAAAGCCTATGAACTTCGACAATCTTAAAAGTGAGTCTAATAAATTGGTACAGTTTGCCAACGAATCTACTCAGAGAGTCGGAGAAATTTACACTGAGAACAAACCTTACATCAACAACGCAGGAAGCGGAGTGTGGAATGTTTTTAAGTATATCATCGGCGGAATTTTCGTTATGATGGCAGTTGGAAGTATTGTAGGAATATTCGTATTGTTCGGACTTTTCGGAATGGATTCTGATTTTGCAGGAGCTAATGAAATTAAATTTTACTTTGATGATAATGGTTTAGATAAAATCTTAACGGCAATCATGATTATAGGATCATTAATTCCGGCTATTATCTTCAGTTTGCTGAGTATTAAAATTTTCTCTCCAAAAACTAAATTGAGAAATATTGGTTGGGTAATCGGAGCTTTATTCTTGATTTTAATTGGATTGGGTTCTTATTTTGGAGTGAGTATGGCTAAAAGAGAAGCGTTCCTGAAAGGTCACAAAGAAGATACGGAAGAAGTTGCGATCAACACACAGTCAGACAGCATTTATGTTGATATGAAACAGGTGAGCATTCCTCAAAACTATACAGCATACGACAATGATCTTTACTCAGATAAAGTTTCTGTATACAAAGAAGACAGACCTTATGTAGAAGTAACGAGAAAAGCCAATGTTAAAACGCCTTATCTAATCATTAAAAAAGAAGCAAAAGGATATAATCTTCCATTGAATATGAATGTTCCGGTAGAAATTGTAAACAACAGAATTATTCTTCCGAATTTCGTAAAATATCCTTACGATCAGCGTTTCAGAAATTATAATGTTAATTATGAATTGGTAGTTCCAACTAAAACAGTTGTAATTCCTGCGAAACAAGATCAGATTAGTTTTAACGGAGATCTTAATGCAGACGGTGTCGATGATAATGATCAGGAAAGAGATGAGTACGGAAACATTAAAATTGAGAAAAACAAAATCACGGTAAACGGTTCTACCATTGAATATAATTCAGACGATGAAGACAGCGACAGCATTATTGTAAACGGTAAAAAAGTACCGAGCAATCAGGCAGACAAAGTAATTGATTCGATGAAAAACAACATCAAAAAAATGAAAGGCGGCAAACTGGACATTAAAGTTGATGAAGATAAAAACTCAATTTCTATACAAACTAAATAATTAACTTCAGAGAGTGGCTGAAGGTGTGAATGGATAACCCAACCGTTTGAAATTCACACTCTTCTTCTCTCAGAGAATCAAAAAAAACGTAAATATTTAGCTTGCATATCAATAAAAAACTTTATATTTGTGTAACTAAAAATTATAACCAAACACTCAATAAATAATAAACAATTATGGTACAGTTAGCATTAGAAATTGTAATGAAGATTGTTGATTTAATCAGCAGTTTATTTTAAGAGCGATAATATTTCAATATATTTGTAGAGTATAACCACTTTGGTTATACTTTTTTGTTTTTAATTCAAATTTTATGAGAAAACTGATTGGCAAATTATTATTGAAATTACTGGGTTGGAAGGTCGTCTTACAAGGCGATGTAAACACCCTGAACAGATGTATTCTGGTTGTGGCACCCCATACTCACAATATGGAATATATTCTGGGAAATCTTGCCTATTGGTCATTACAAAAACCGTTAAAAATCATCATTAAAGATGCTCATACTAAAGCCTGGTACGGAAGCGTCGTGAGAGGTTTGGGCGGAATAGGAATTGATAGAAGTCAGAAAAATGATCTTGTAAATTTTGTGGCAAAACAATTTGAAAAAGACGATTTCAGTTTGGTAATCACCCCGGAAGGTACAAGAGCCTGGGTTCCGAAATGGAGAAAAGGATTCTATCACATGGCGTTGGCGGCAAAAGTTCCTATCGTTTTGGCAGCAGGAGACTTCAAAAGAAATATCGTTTATTTAGGATATACTATTCCTTACGAAAGAATTGCTTCAGTTCCTTTTTCAGAAATCATGGAAGAAATTCAGGATTATTATATTAAAAATGATATTACTCCTAAAATTCCTGCCAACTGGAACCCGAATATTATGGGAACAGATTCAGAAGTTAAAAATTAAAAATAACTCAGATTACTTATTACCTATCCCTCATCACTTATATAATTATGTATACAAAAGATAAAACCAAAGAACAGATATTAGAATTCATCAACAATTGGGGTGAAGAAACATTTGCGAAAACTCTTGATATAAAATTCACAGACATCGATCTCGAAAATGAAACCTTAACCGCAACAATGTCTGTTTCACCAAAAATCCACCAGCCTTTCGGAATTATGCACGGCGGTGCAAGCTGTGTCTTAGCAGAAACAATGGGTTCTAGCCTGTCCAATATTTTTATTGATGGCGAAAAGTATTTTGGTGTAGGAACTAACATTAACTCTAATCATTTACGAAGCAAAAAAGACGGTATCGTAACCGCAGTTGCAAGATTTATCAGAAAAGGAAAAACAATGCATGTTTCTGAAATTGAGATCCGTGATGAAAAAGGTCAGTTGATCAATCATACCACAATGACCAATAATATTATTAATCGATAAGATTTTAATTTTCACCAAAAATACAAAGCTCAAAAAAATTGAGCTTTTTTTTATTTTATGACTGCAACCTTTTTCTTTTTTTACATCTTATAAGAAAATAATAACAATGAAAACTCTTATTTTACCTTTCTTATTTTTATTGACGTTTGTGATTTCCTGTAAAACGGATGACATGGAAGCTCTGGAAAAGAAAACAAATTCTTATGACGTATATGTTGCCGGGATGGAAAATTACAAAGCCTGTTACTGGAAAAATAATGTGAAGACAAATCTTTTTTCTCCCGACAGTACTACCGCTAACAAGATCATTGTTGAAAATAATGATGTTCACGTTTTGGGAAAAAATCGTAATAATTTCAACGGAAGCTATTATCACTGGAAAAACAATGTAAGAGAAGATCTCGGGCAATATTTAGGAATACCTTCATTTGCACAGTACCAAATACTTGATATGGCTATCGATAATAATGACAATTATTTTATTGGATATTATGACACCTCTTCTCCAATAGCTAATCAAAGATACGCTTTTTGTATTTGGAAAAACGGTGTAAAGACTGTTCTTAATACCTACGGCGACATTATTTATACAACTTCAAAACTTAATATTTTCAATCATCAGCCTTATATTTCTGCAATTATATATGATGGTGCAAGTTTCCAATCCGGATATTATGTAAATTCCACATTCCATTCAGTTCCGGACATCAGCTGGGTTGCAAATTTCAGTGAAAATACAAACGGTATTAATTTTCTTTATATTAAAAATCAGAATTATTACTACAGACAATTATCTACTAATACAGAGGTTCTTGTAGATAGTAATGTCAGCCCTAATCTTGCTTATGGTAAAATTGTAAGTGAAGCAAATTCCAGCGATTTATATGTAATAGGATCTCCTTATTTGAATAATTATTACTATAAAAACAATATTCAGACAACTGTTCCTTTAGATCCGAACTATTCTACAATTCAGGATATGTTTGTACTTGATAATAATATTTATATAATTAAGCAACAACCCACCTCTTCATTTGCAAGCAAAGTATATATTAATAATATAGAAACCCAAAGTATTACTAATACTACTAACTTATTTGGGAATGCATTTAATTCAATTTATGTGACACAGCATTAATTTTCAAATTAACTGCAACCTTTTTGAATCTTTTCATCTTATATATATAAAAACAACAAAAACTTAAAAAAATTATTTCGTTTATCCTTTTCATTAAATTTGCTCTCTTTCTGCTTTATTGCAGGATCATGGTAAAATCAAAAACAGAAAAGACAAATAGACTTACTTTAAATCCAGTCTTTGAATTTAAAACATGATGCAAAACACTAATAAAATAGACTGGCAAAAAGTCTACAGCAATTACTCCCCAAAACTCTTGGGGATTTGCCGTAGATATATACAGGATATTTATACAGCAGAGGATATTGTTCAGGACAGTTTCATAACGGCAATACAGAAAAATCATCAGCTGAATGATGAAAAAGCACTTTTTGCATGGCTCAAGAAAATTGTTGTGAATAATGCCTTACAGCATATTCGAAGCAATAGCAAAGATATTTTTGTTACTACAGAATCATCCGAAATTCCAGATACTTTTTCAGAAATGGAACATCAAACTTTCGAAGAAAAAAATGTCTTCATTTACGATTTTACGAATGAAGAATTGTTGTCGTCTATAGACAGCCTTCCTCCCCATCATAAATCTGTTTTCAATTTGTATTTTATTGAAAATCATTCACACGCCGAAATTTCAAATTTACTGGGAATAACGGTGAATACTTCCAAATCTCATCTTTTGAGAGCCAAAAAAGCGATTCAGAATTATTTATTAAGCAATATTATCAACCAAAACACACCCAAAAAGAAAGCAGCACAGCTTCTTGTTATTTTCGGGTTTGGCGGATTACTTTGGGCACAGACTTTCCAAAGTAAGTTTTCAGATTTCAGCATTACTCCAAGCAAAAATTTAGAAATCCCATCAGATATTAAGGTTGGTAATCCATCTTTTTCTACCTCAAATCCAGTCTGGAAAAAAAATGCAATTGTTGGCATTACTTTTTTAATCATTATTGTACTATCTGTTTTTTTAGTAAACCCTAAAAACTCTTTTTCAACAATAAATCCCTCAAAAATTTCTACGGAATCAATTGAAAATAATGAAGATAGAATATCAGGAAATCAGACTCATGAAAATAAAGAAACATCAGATTCAGACTTACAAAATATTTCTTCTGATTTCCATTCAGATCAAACAAATAATAATGCAAAAATGATTTCTCAAAAACCAAATATAGAAGAAGAAAAAAGCATAAAAACAAGAAAAAATACACGGAAAATTATTCTTAAGGACTCCATCAATGACGTTCCCGAAAAGGTTATCATTGTGAAAAAAATCATTAAAAGAGATACTGTATTCATAGAAAGATAAAATAAACAACCATGTTTTTAAGAAAAATAATTCTTCTTTTTTCCATTATTTTAGTACATCTTTCTTTTGCACAAAAGAGAAAAAAAGTTGATACCGTTTACGTGTATGAAAAAGTAATTGTTTACGATACTGTTTATTTGGAAAAACCTATAAAGCTCAGTTTAAAAGATATTACAATTTCTCAACCCAAAATCAATGAGATTGAAATTAAAAATAAATCTTTTCTCTCCGAACCTGGCAAAGAAATAACAAAGAGAAGAATTTTTGAATACGGAATTGAAGCAGGAATCGGTTTAAAAAATAGCTCTTTGGCAAAAGATATAGCAAATAAATCTCAACTCGGTGAAAATATTGGGATGTGGATTTCAAAAAGTATTATTAAACCTCAACTTTCATTGATGCTTTCGGCAAATATTTATCGTTGGAACTCGACATTTGATTTGGATGCCAATAAAGAAGAAACCTATCTTGACGGATTTTATTTTTCCAAAGATGCCCAACCACTACTTTTTCAGCGATTTAATAATAAAAATTTCGAATACGTATTGCAGCTAAAATTATTTTATGAGTGGAAAAATATTCGTCCGTTCGCAGGATTTTTAATTAATAGAAATTCTTACAAGATGCAATTTCTAGTTCCTGATAATGGGGTTTTGAATAAATTGGATGATTTCAAAAGCAATAACACCAATTTTGGATTTTCTATGGGTGTTCAATACAGAATTTTAAAACGTTTCCTTATTTCGATGGAATATCAACAGTACAAGATAAAGAATTTTTCATTAAAAAACAGTGATTTCGATTTTGACATTTTTAAGACTAATAATACCTTTGCAGAAAGGAAAATCAATGTAGGAATTTCATATATTATTTCTAAACTTTGATTTTAAAAAAAAATATTCAATGATTTATTTCAAACTTCCATTCGACGAAAAATTATATTCAACAGACAAAAATTCAACTGAAAATCATATTAATTTTTATTCTTTTGATGGTTTAAGTCAAATTGATTTTAATGGAAATATTGTCGAAATAAATCCGGAAATATTTGATAAAACAATAATTTCAAGCAAATCTTTAACAGAAGATAAAAATCAATTTTTAGTAGAAACGAAGGAAGAATACTTACAAAATCTGAATAAAGTCATTTCAGTTATCAATGAAAATCAACTTCCCAAAATGGTCTATTCAAGAAGAAAAATTTTCACAGATTTTAATGAAATTGATTTAAATAAAAGCTTTAAAAATCTTTGCCGATCTTATCCTAATGCTTTCAGATATATCTTTAATGATGGTGAGAATTCATGGATGGGTGCCTTCTCAGAAGTTTTAGGGAAATTCAATAAAAAGACTTATGAATTTGAAACGATGAGTCTGGCCGGAACACTTCCTGTTTCAGAAAATTGGTCGGAAAAAGAAATTGAAGAACAAAAACCTGTCTCTAATTATATCAGAAATATTTTGCATAATTATTCTGAAAATCTAGAAGAATCGGAAACGTATGATCATATTTCGGGAAATATAAAACACCTTAGAACAGATTTTAAAGCCCATATAAAAGCAGAAAATTTAGATAAAATTATTCAGGAATTACATCCTACTCCGGCAGTTTGTGGAATTCCGAAAGAGTTTTGTAAGGAAAAAATTGAAAAAATTGAAAAATTTCCTCGTGAATTGTACGCAGGTTATATTAAAATTGAAACTGAAGAAACTGTTCAGTACTTTGTGAATCTTCGTTGTTCTAAACTTTACAAAGATTCAGTACATTTATTTGTAGGAGGAGGAATTACAGCCCAAAGCAACCCTGAAAAAGAATGGATTGAAACGGAATTGAAATCAGAAGCAGTTTTGAAAAATCTGGTAATCTCTTAGAAATTTCATCTTTATTGACAAAAAAAACCTCCTTCAGTCTGAAAGAGGTTTTATATTAAATAATTGATACTATTTTTTATCTAAAAGGCTTTTTAGTAAAGCAATTTGTTCATCTTTTTCTTTCAATCTTTCTTCATACTGCTCGATAAGTTTTTCTGAAAGATATTGATTTACTATATAACCTGCATTATTAGAATACTCTCCATTATTATTGTTTATGACGGTCAGTCCTTCTGGCAATATATCATTTAAAGTTTTATCGTATATTTTTGCAATTTTATCCAAAATAAACACATCTGGAAAACTTTTGTCAGCTTCATATCTTCTATAAGTAGATTCTGAAATATCTAATTTTTCAGCAATTTCTATAGTGGAAAATCCTTTTTCAATTCTCATTCCTTTCAGTTTTTGACCTATTTTCATGCAATTTTGTATTTAAACAAAGGTATCTAAAGTTTCTTAAATGTACAAAATAAAAAACTTTCAAAAGTGGATGAAAATTGTTCAAAATTGAATAATCTTTTATCAATTTTGATGAGTATACTTAGGGATTTGTTTTTTAGTTTTGTAATATGTTCTCGCGAAAACATAAACTTGTAAAAAATTAATTAAAAAACATTTAAAAATTAAACAATTATGAAAAAATTATTTTTATTTCTAACGTTATTAATTTTCAGCTTTCATTATTCCAATAATAATGTTCTTATTTACAAAAATGATTTGAAAGAGGTTAAAACCCATACAGTTATTATTCATAAAAAATATAATGATAAAATCTATGATTTGAAAATTTCTGTCGGAGAGGGATTCTTAGGTAAAGTCACCTCTTTTTCTATTGAAGTTTTGGATAACGGTAGCGAGTTTAAAAACTTAATAGTAAATAATAGAGAAAAAATAAAGTCAAATCTCTTAGAAATTATCACAAATTCAAATTCTTTGCAACGAAGCGCAATAGGTCCAGTGCTTACTGTGGGAAATTGCGTTTCTAACTGCACAAAAACTTGGCAATGTTATGACCAACCTACACAAACAGGAACTGCGCTTTGTGCTTTAGATTGTGTATTAGAATGTGCAGGCGCATAGAAATGAAAAATACTATTATACTTTTTATAATTTTCATTTGCTTTTCAAGTCCTACAATAGCACAATCATTTGTCATACAATATGATTATTCTAAGCATGTTATGAAAGACAGCACAAGAATAGTTTCACAAAATACTTTTTTGAATATTGAAGAAAATTATTCTACATTTTTTAGTGAGGCACCCTATTTAGCTGATTCTATTATGACATCAGACGAGAAGCTTGGTAAAAAGATTAATTTTAAAGCATTACCCGCTGATTTACTCGGCTGTTATATTCGAAAAAAGCTCTCATCTAAAGAAGTTATTTATTATTCTGATGAATTTGATGAACATGAATACAAATATATTGAAGAACCAAAATTCATATGGAAAATAAGCAAAGAGAGCAAAGAAATATTAGGATTCAAGGCGTATTTGGCAACTACAGAGTATGCAGGAAGAAATTATGAAGCGTATTTTACACCAGAAATTCCTATTCAGGATGGACCGTATAAATTTTTTGGATTGCCAGGTTTAATTCTTGAGATATATGATGAAAAAAAAGATCACCACTTTTTAGCGGTTGGTATTTCAAAAGAAAAGAAAATTACGATTGATGATCGTATTTCAAAAAGAAAGTATATCGAAACCTCAAAATCAAAATTTGTAAAGATGAGAAAAAGTCATATTGAAGAACCAATGAAAAGAATGTTTGAATTGATGAATAATACTCAAATCTATGAAAAAAAAGATGCGAACGGTAATATCGTTGACGTAAGAAAACTGCTCAATGAAACACAGAAAAAAATGATTGAAGAATATAAAAAAGAAAACAGAATTGAACTTTAAAAAACAAATAATATGAAAAATAACTTTTTATTAGCATTCGCACTTTTATTATTTGCCTTTGCTACAAGTAAGGCTAACAACCAGTACACAGACAGAGACGACAAACAGTATTTTAAATCTTTTAGAAAAAATGAAGAACCAAAGAATAAAACGTTTAATATACTTACTAAAATTTCCGAAAATACAGGTGAGTCATTTTATGTAATTTATAAAGAAAATTCACTAGGTCAAGGCTTTTATTTTAAAGTAATATTGGATAAAAACGAAAAGCCAATAGCAACCTATTATTCAGACGAGGGTCGTCAACAACTTTCTGATTCAACCGTTAAGAATCTTAAAAAACTTCTGTCCGGTCCAACGGGAAGATTGGCTGCTTCTGTTGATCCTATAACAACAACTCAATGCGTAACAAATTGTCATCGTACAAATGGATGCTATAGTAAACCTACAGAAACAGGCGTATTACTCTGCTCACTTGAATGTGGAATTGCGTGTGCATAAATTAAAAAAAACCTCTTTCATTCCGAAAGAGGTTTTATATAAAAATAGTGTAATTTTAAACTTATTTCTTCACTCCGATTCTGCTCCAGGTATCCATAACGAATAAAATAATAAGGCCGATTACGGCTGAAGCAATTGAAAATACAAACTTTAGATTATCCTCAGATAAAATATCAGATCTCCAATCAAGCGCATAAAGATTAATTGCGATGAAAACGATAAACAGTACTAAAAATACTTTATAAAACTTCTGCATAACTCTTAAAAATTAATATAATTCTGCACTAATTGGGCAAAATTTGCGGTGAATAATTTAATTGAAATCGCCAACAGGATAATTCCGAAAACTTTCTGTAAAATAGACAATGTAGCATCTCCCATTTTCTTCTCCAGCCATGTCGCAGATTTCAGCACCAAATATACGAAAATTGTATTGAGAATGATTCCAAAAATAATATTAATATCATGGAATTCAGCTTTCAGCGACAAGGTCGTTGTTAATGTTCCTGCTCCTGCAACTAGCGGAAAAGCAATAGGAACGATGGATGCTGATTTTGCCTCCGAATTTTTATTGATCTCAATCCCTAAAATCATTTCCAAAGCGATAATAAAAATCACAAATGCTCCAGCAATAGCGAAAGAATTTACATCAACTCCAATAAATTTTAGAATTTTATTTCCTACAAAAAGAAAGACCAACATAATTCCACCTGCAGTTAAAGAAGCTCTTTTTGCTTCAATCTCTCCAAATTTTTGTTTTAAACTTACAATAATAGGAATCGAGCCGATTATATCAATAACTGCGAAAAGTACCATAAAACAGGTAACAATCTCTTTAATAGAAAAATGATCAAAAACTTCCATTTTTTCAATTTTTAATAATTTCGCAAAAATATGAAAATAAATTGATTATTTGCTAATTTGTGAATACAATTTAACAACAGTCTTTAAAAGTTCATCAATACCTTCTGAAGATTTTACAGGAGCGTACTTTTCCATCTGTATTGTTTGAATCGTTTTCTCATACTCTTTAGCAATAAAACTTCCTTTAGAATTTTCTAAAAGTTTCTTGAAATCTTCTGCTGAGCTTTGAGAATATTGATTTCTTATTTCAGAATCCAGTTCATCTAATGTTTGGAAAAATGTTTGATAATCACCATTATCTTTCAGATTTTCAAGATAGCTGAAATAATCGTTAATATCAGTTTTAAGGTTTTCTCTGATTTCAGTTTCAGTTTCTGCCACAGATCCTAAAGGTTTCGGTGGTGTATTTTCTTTAACCAAACCACGTTTTTTTTGCCAAGTCTTAAATAAAATGAATGCTATAAATAATCCTAATAAAATCGCAATATTGATTAGAAGTACATTCCAGTGAAATTTACTTTTTTCTTTTACTTTGAATGAAGTTGTTTTTAACACCGGTGTATTAACAGTTTCTAAAAATGTATTCGTATATTCATTTACTTTTTCAACAGTAGTACGGGCTTCCAGAATCTGCTCATGTGAAAATGCATTCACAACTAATTTTTCCTGCCCAAGATCTACATATTCTTTACTTGAAGGATCAAAAAATGCAAACTGTTCTGTTTTAATAGTAATTTCACCCGCCTTTTTAGGAATAATAATATAATTTGCCAGCATTTCGCCTTTCATTCCTCCCGTTCCAACAGTAACTTTTGAAGTAATTTTCGGAGGAAACACTTCATAATCAGGAGATGCAGCAATTTTAGGCAACTCCATATTTTTAAGATTACCGTCACCACTAACTTTCACTAAAACGTTAATCGGTTTTTTGACTTCAGCTTTTTCCTTTGAAGTATTTGCAACACTTACTTTAAAATTCCCAACTGCATTTCTAAAATATTCAGGAGAACCCTCAGGAAGCTTTTTAACGTTGATTTTTACTTTATTGGAGACGATTTTATTTTTATGAGAATAAGAATTCACAGAAGCCGAAACTCCCGGAACCTCAACATATCCCGCTTCATTTGGAAAAACCATAAATACCGCAAGAATCTGCGACGACATATTCCCGTTATCTGCAGGATCAATTTCCGATTTCGAAAAACTTACAGGATACACATTTAAATTATCCTGCTCAGGAAGATGAATATTTTTTACTCTTCTTAAGTTATCCATATTCTTAGAATATACCTTCAAAACAGCGATGGTAGGCTGATCCTGATATACATCACGATCTTCAATTTCCATATTTAAATAAACATCTTTCGAAGCAGTGGCGGCAGCAATAGGTTTTTTCTCAATATCTTTTATATTAATATTGAAAGGCTCTGTTTTATAAATTTTATTGCTAACCGTTACTAAAACAGAACCTATCTTTATTTTTCCTTTCTGCTTAGGTTCAAGCGCAATTCTCGATACTTTTTGAATAACAACCGTGTTGGTTTCGGGATCTACAAATGTATTGGTGACAGATCCACTGCCAATTATATTGAATTTAGATAAATCAGGAAGCTGAAAGCCCGTCTGCTGAACGAGATCGCTCCCATTTAATTCCAGAACAACAGTGAGATTTACGATCTCTTTACCTTTATAATCATCTTTGTCGGTCTCTAAAGTAAGATTCACCTGTCCGTAAGAAATTACGGATACCAAAAGGAACAATATGTAGGTCAATCTGTGTTTCATCACCAATCTTTCTCGTTGCTCTCAGGCATCGAATAAGAATTTTTATTTAAAATTCTTTTGGCAGTTTCTTTTTCTTTTTCGCTTACTTTATCGAGTATTTGATTTTCAAGGTCTTTTGGGATTTTACCTTCATTGTTGGGACTTTGTTCAGGATCGTTTCCTTGCGGACTCTTTCCCTGGTTTTGTTTACCTTGTCCCTGATCCTGTTTAGAATCTCCCTTTTGATCATCATTTTGCTGTTTATCTTTACCGCCTCCGCCTTTACCTGATTTATTCTGCTGGTTTTTCTTCTGTTGGTTTTCCTTTTCTTTCAGTTTGGCAATTTCAAAGTTTTTTCTTGTTGCCTCGCTGTAAGGATTTTGTTTCAAGGATTGCTTATAATAATCTGCAGCCTTCTCTGCCTGATTCATCTGCATATAAGTGTTTCCTAAATTATGAAGAGCTGCCGCTTTATCCGGAACTGTCTGAGAAAGTTTCTGTGCTTTTTCAAACTCAGCCTTTGCCTCTTCATATTTTTTATTCTTATACAAAGCATTCCCTAAATTGTAGTGTGCCGTAAAATCTTTCTGATTGATTTTAATAGCTTCCATATACTTAGAAGACGCTCCATCATAATCTTTACCATTAAACTTTTCGTTACCCTCATATACCAGCGTTCTGTAGTTTTTCTGCCCAAACAGAAAATCCGAAAACATGAAAGCAAATATAAACGATAAAAAAAAGATTTTAGTATTCATCTTGTACAAAATTATTCCTTTATATGTTAATAAACAGGGTTTTATTTGTTAAAGTTGGGTTAAAGTAATGATCTTCTTCTAAAACTAAGAATCTGAAAATTATACATTAAAATCTCTTTTTGGATTAAAAATAAAAATGATGAAAAAGAAAAATATCGAAACACCCAGAAAATATTGATAATAATGATTGGCATTCTGTGATTTAACCAACGTCTCCGATGATCCGGATTTTTTACTTAAAGCATCATTAATTCTATCCGGAGCTTCATTGATATTATTTCCGTCTATATATTCTCCTCCTGTAGACTGAGCCATTTTTTTCAGTGCTTCTGTCTGTCTTTTTGAGATAACCGTCTGCCCGTTTACATCTGTTTTATATCCCATTAACTGTCCGAAAGTATATTCCGGAACAGGCGCTCCTTCATCTGAACCTATTCCCACTGAAGTCACCGTTATACCTTCTCTGTTCGCTAATTTTACAGCCTCACTATCGTTACCTTCATTATCTTCCCCATCACTCAACAAAACTACCTTTCTTGCACCTTTGCTCACATTTTTAAATTTCTCAACAGCGATTTTCATTCCGTTTAAAAAATCTGTTCCCTGAATCTGCATTGAGTTTGTTTCAATTCCGTTGATGTAGGTTTCAGCTGAACTGTAATCTGTCGTCAAAGGCATAATTGATGTTGCCTGTCCTGCAAAAATTACAATTCCTACTTTATCACTTTTCATTTTCTGCATCGTTTGAATCATGAGATTTTTGGCTTCTGTCAAACGACTCGGATTAATATCCTCCGCATTCATCGAATTGGAAACATCGAGCATGAAAATCACATTATTCAGTTTCTGATTAGTTTTGATTTCTTCTGAACCGCTCAGTAAATCAATAATGGAAAAAATTAAAAATAATGTTGCCAATAAATATAAAGCAGGAAAAAATTTCGTAAAACCAGATTTTTTTTCAAATAAATTATCATGAAATCTGCTGTCTGCAAAAATTTCTCTTTTCTTTTTTTTCCATCTCAAAAAGCGGATCAAAAAGAAAGCTAACAGCGGTAAAAGCAACAGCAGTAATAAATACCAATAATTTCCTAAATACCAACTCATTAGCTTAAAATTTTATATAAAACCCATCTCATTAACGCATCTAAAAACAGCATTCCCAATGCAATCCAAAGGAAAATCTTAAAATATTCCTGATAATTGAACAATTTAGAAACTTTTACATCAGATTTCTCCAATTGGTTAATTTCATCATATACTTCCTCTAAGCTGCTATTGGATGTCGCTCTGAAATATTTACCTCCAGTCATTTGAGCAACCTCCTTTAAAACAGGTTCATCAATTTTAACTTCTGTCTCCGTGAAAACAAGATCACCGAAAATATCTGTTTGTGTTGGCATCAACGCATATCCGTTTGTACCGATTCCAATAGAATACACTTTAATTCCGTTATTTTTAGCCAATTCTGTTGCAATTGCGGGCGGCATAGCATTTTCAATTGTATTAACACCATCTGTCATTAAGATGATGATTTTACTTTTTGCTTTGCTGTTTTTCAAGTGATTTACTGCAACCGAAAGTCCTTCGCCCATTGCCGTTCCGGGCTGAAGCTCTAATGGATTTAAGTTTTGTAGTTCATCAATAACGACCTGATGATCTGAAGTTACAGGAACTTTTGTAAATGCTTCGCCGGAATATGCAACCAAACCAATCCTGTCATTGGGTCTTTTATTAACGAATTTAATGGCAATATCTTTTAAAGCCGTCAGACGATCAGGTGTTAAATCTTTCGCCAACATACTTAGAGAAACATCAACAGATAGCATGATATCAATCCCTTTTGTATCGTCTCTATCCTGAGAAATTGTGAAAGTTCTCGGTCTTGCCATGGCAATAATCAACGCAGAAAGCATGATGTATTTTGAGACTTTCAGGAAGAACATAACGATATGAATTCCGCCACTATCGCCCATATTTTTGACCGTCGGAACTTTTATTCCTTTCTTTTTCTTCTTACTTACATCTCTGAATAAAAGCGGAATAAACAAAAAGAAAAGTGCCAAAAACCATGGACTGTAAAACTCAAAATTAAACATCTTTTCTCAGGTTTTCAAATTCCAAATCTTTTGATGATCTTTTCACAAAATCTCTGATGTCTGCCAAATCTTTCTCCATCGCCTGTTGGTCAGGAAAAGTTTTAGCAAATTTCACAAGGTCACCTCTTAAAAATACATCTTCCACAACTTTTTCATTTTCCTGAGAAATCGTATTATTTTTCTTCATTAAATCAATCAAATCATCCGTCAACAAAACATCTGCTGGTAAACGGTATTGTTTTGCGATAAATTTTCGTGAAATATCAATCAATTCAACATAAAATGAACGATAATTTCCATTTTCCACATATTTTTTCTTTTGCAGGGAATCTAATTCTTTCAAAGTCTGATTGGTTGCAACAACCGGAGAATTTTTCGACTTTCTGCCATATTTAATAAACATCACAACCGCAATAATCAGACAAATAAGAGCAATTGCTGCCAAAATATAGAATTTATAAAGCTCCCAGTAATCTTTTACTTCAAGCTTTACCTCCTTATTATTCATGATATCATTAATCTGATCTGCTTTCTGAGCCGTATTGATCACATCAATCTCATAAGGAATTGTTTTTAAAACTTTACCATTCACTTTAAATTCAAGCTCAGGAATAGTAAATTTTCCTTCATCAAAAACAGCAAATTCAATTCTTCGGTAATAAATATCCTGCGTTTGCGAAATACTGTCTTTCACCTCTTCAAAATGAAACGGCAACAATTCATTTTCCGGAGCTGCAGAAACCTTTTCGTTTTTAAGATTATTAATGGTTATCACAATGTGATTGACTTCTCCCAAAGCAATAGTTTTCTTCTCAATGCTGGAAGAAAGTATCTGCGAAAAAGCATTTGCACAGATGATAAAACAAAATATAAATAATAGTTTTTTCAATTTAAATTATAAATTTTGGCTAAAGCCGAATGTTTATCTTTAATTTTAAAATGTGCTAAAGCCCATTTCAATTGATGTTATTTCTTCTGAAAATAATTATACAATAATTTCGAATAATCTGAACCCGTACTTACATTCAGAAAACTTGCAGAACTATTGGCAAAATCTTCTTCTAAAGTTCTTAATTTTTGTTTTTGAGCTTCGGCAAAAGTATATCTCCATCTTGCGCTGGATGTATTTGCCCAAACTTGCTGTCCTGTTTCCGCATCGTATAATAAGGTATATCCTACATCAGGAATTTCATTGTCTTTTTCATCAAAAATTCTCATACCTAACAACTGATGCTTTTTTGAAACCACTCTCAACATTTTAGAATCATATTCATCTTCAAAATCTGAAAGAAGAAAAACCAACGATTTTCTTTTGAAAATCCCCATCATATATTCCATTGCCTTATCCAATTTTGAAACTGCAGGAATATAATCTGCCGTTAGAATATTACTGATAATCGAAAGAATATGTTTTCTACCTTTTTGTGGAGGAATTACTTTATACACTTTATCGGCAAATAAAATTAACCCCACTTTATCATTATTTCCTGCTGCAGAAAAGCCTAAACTTGCTGCAATTTCTGCAACATATTCTCTTTTTAACTGAGCTTTAGTTCCATAATCCATAGAAGCGGAAATATCAACTAAAATCATCATAGTCAACTCTCGCTCCTCCTCCATCACTTTTACGAAGGGTTCACGGAAACGGGCTGTTTTATTCCAATCGATTCTACGGATTTCATCGCCAAACTGATACGGACGCACTTCCGAAAAAGTCATTCCCTGACCTTTAAAAGCACTGTGATATTGTCCCATCAGAGAAGCTTCCGTCTTCTTTCGAGTTCGGATTTCTATCTGCTTGACTTTTTTTACAATATCTTTTATCTGCATATTATGTGTTTAAATGTGTGAGTTTACGATTTTACATTTCTAAAACTTACACATTTCTATCTTTACATTATTTAAATTCAATCGAAACATTATACCATTCATTGTCAAATTTCGAACTGTACTTTTTGTAGAAATTAATGGCAGGTTCATTCCAATTCAACACCTGAAAAACCATTCCGCTATATTCATTTGATTTCCCGTACTCTATGGTTGCTTCAAACAAATCCTTTCCGATTTGTTTACCTCGCAATTTTTCCGTCACTACTAAATCTTCCAGATATAATCTTCTCCCTTTCCACGTTGAATATCTGTCGTAATACAGTGAAATTCCTACAATTTCTCCATCGAATTCTGCTACAAAAGCTCCCCAAACCGGTGACTTTCCAAACCCGTCTTCAACAAATTGTTCCAACGTTAATGTAACTTCATGCAGCGCCTTTTCATAATCAGCCAATTCTTTGATTAACTCCAACATCGGAGCACAATCTTGCTCAACTGCTTTTCTGATAATTACTTCACCCATTACGGAGCCTGAATTTTCGCTAAAATTCTGTTGACAATTTCTTCAGATGTAATTTCTTCCGCTTCTGCCTCAAAAGTTAATCCAATTCTGTGTCTTAATACATCTTTCGCCAATTCTTTCACATCTTCAGGAATCACAAACGCTCGTCCTTTCAAAAATGCATATGCTCTGGAAGCAATTGCCAAGTTGATTGATGCTCTTGGAGAAGCTCCGAAACTGATGTAATTTTTTAATTCAGCAAGACCGTAATTTTCCGGGAAACGGGTTGCAAAAACCATATCCAGAATATATTTTTCGATTTTTTCGTCAAGATAAATCTGATTGATTATTTCTTTTGCTTCAACAATATGCTCAAGAGAGATTACAGGTTTTACAGTTGGCTGATGTGAAGTTGAAACCATTCTCATCACTGTTCTTTCGTCCTCAAATTTTGGATAATCGATCGTACATTTCAGCATAAAACGGTCACTTTGCGCCTCCGGTAAAAGATAAGTACCTTCCTGGTCGATTGGATTCTGCGTTGCCAACACCAAAAACGGTTTTGGTAACTTCATGGTTTCATCACCGATTGTCACCTGTTTTTCCTGCATAACTTCCAACAAAGCAGACTGCACTTTTGCAGGCGCACGGTTGATCTCATCTGCCAACACGAAATTGGCAAAAACAGGACCTCTTTTTATCGAAAAATCGTTGTCTTTAATATTGAAAATCATAGTTCCTACAACATCCGCAGGAAGTAAATCCGGTGTAAACTGAATTCTCGAAAATTCACCATGAACAGCTTCTGCCAGAGTTTTTATTGCCAAGGTTTTAGCCAATCCCGGCACTCCTTCCAGAAGAACGTGTCCATTACCTAAAAGACCTACCAAAAGGCGGTCTATCATATATTCCTGCCCAATAATAACCTTGTTGATTTCCTGTCTCAGAAGAGAAAAAAAGTAATTTGCTTCTTTCACTTTTTCCGTCAATTGACGAATATCTTCAGCTTGATTTATCTCTGACATAGCTTAATTTAAAATAATGGGTAAATTTCCAATAAATACTTGCATTAATCAACACAATTAATGCCATATTTGAGTTAAAGTTTGTTAAATATTCCAGCATCAATGCGAGGTTCACAATAGATGAAACCTTAAAACTCAATAACATTAATCTGTTTTTTCATAAAAATATATAAATTTTGCTTTAATCTAACCTTTAAAAATTGTCATTTTCAGTTTATTAAACTATTTTTGGTGATTAAAATTTTTGCAAAATGAATTATCATTTTCAAGCTCACAGACAAGTCAGAAAGAACCTTTTAGATATACTACAGAACACTTCTCACGAAGATCTTTTGTTGATCCCGGATGGTTTTAACAATAATCTTTACTGGAATATTGCCCATACAGTTGCTACTCAGCAGCTTTTGCATTATTACCTAAGCGGAAATCCTTTCAGAATTGATAATTATTGGATTGAAACCTATAAAAAAGGAACTTTACCGAACTTGAATGTTCAGAAATCAGAAGTGGAAGATTTAGAATTTTTATTAACTGAAACTTCAAAAATTCTGATGAAAGATTATGACAGCGATTTCTTTTCAGACTACACGCCTTATACTACAAGTTTCGGGATGGATTTGAAAAGCATTCAGGATGCCATAATTTTCAACAATATGCATGAGGGCTTGCATTATGGATACATTTTGTCTCAAAAAAGAGCAATTTTAGGAGAAAAAGGAAGATAGTTAAATAGTCAACTTTACTACGAAATCTAATGGTGGAATGTGATTTTTCACCAAATTGATATAAGAGTGAATACCTATTCAATATTTAAAATAATAAAATGACAGATAAAAAAGACGACTTTATTTTCGGGCTGCGTCCTGTAATAGAAGCAATTGAAGCAGGAAAAACGATTGACAAAATTTTCGTACAGAATGCATTACAGGGAGAAATTTATGCGGAATTAAAAGCCGTTTTAGCTAAAAATAAAATTCGTCCCAATTACGTTCCGGTTGAAAAACTGAACCGTTTTACAAGAAAAAACCACCAGGGTGTTGTAGCTTTTATTTCGGATGTTCCTTTTCACAGAGTGGAAGATATTGTTCCTCAATTATTTGAAGAAGGGAAAACTCCGTTTTTATTGATTTTGGATCGTTTGACAGATGTGAGAAATTTCGGAGCAATCTGTAGAACGGCAGAATGTGTAGGAGTTGATGCCGTTATTATTCCTGAAAAAGGTGGTGCACCCATTAATTCTGATGCTATTAAAACTTCAGCAGGAGCACTTTATAATATCAAAATCTGTAAAGAACCGAACCTGGCTCACGTTGTAGATTATCTTCAACAAAGCGGAATTTCTGTATTTGCAGCAAGTGAGAAGGCTCAAAAATTAATTTATGATGTCAATTTCACAGAACCTTGCGCCATTGTAATGGGTAATGAAGAAACAGGAATTTCTAAAGAAGTTCTTCATCACGCCGACGAAAAAATCAAGCTTCCGATCGAAGGAAAAACTCAATCTCTGAATGTTTCTGTAGCCTGCGGAGCGATTTTATATGAAGCGGTAAGACAGAAATTTACTAAAGGAAATTAATTCCATCAACACTTAAAATCTTAAAAATGAAAAACATAGCTGCATTAGCACTAATTTCAACTATAGCCATCGTTTCTTGTAATAAAAAAGAAACAGCAAAAATCACAAAATTCGATCCTAAAACAGGAAAAACAATCACTGTAGAAGTTCCGGCTGATTCTGTGGCTAAGGTGGAAGAAAACCCGGCAATAAAAGATTCTGCAGGGATTTTCAAACAATCTTTTAAATTAGAAAAAGGAAAAACTTATCCTTTGACAACGTATCAGAGAGATACGAAAACAATGACTGATCCTAAAGGTCAAACCATGAACGGAACAAGTGAGTCTACGGACGAAATGTCTTTCACTGTAAATGATCTTAAAGGAGATATTTATGATATTACTTTAAATCTTATTGCCAAAAGAAATTCTCAGACTTCACAGGGAAAAACGATTGTGGTAGATACCAAATTGCCAATTCCTAAAGAAGAGGATCTGAAAATGATCTGGAATATCAACAGAGCATTGACAGGAAATAAATTAGCAATGAAAATGGACACCAGAGGAAATGTAATTTCAATTACAGGCTTTGATGCTGTTTACACGAAAGTTGCGAATTCTGTGGGTTCTATTATAAAAGATAAAAATCAGAAAGAAAGCGTAGTAGCAAGTCTTAAAGAATCTTTTAATGAAAAAGTCTTAAAAGATCAGTTCATGAAAAATCTGACGATTATTCCTAAAAAAGGAGCGAAAATCGGAGAGAAATGGACAAACAGCGAAAATGCCGATGCACAGGGAAAAATTAAAGTAACATCTAACTATATTTTGAGAAGTGTAGGAAATGGTATTGCTGAAATTTCTGTAACCGGAGGAATTCCAAAGAAAACTGAAAAACAAAATCAGGGAGAAGTTACACACAGCTTGAGCAGCGAATTGTCACAAAACGGAACCATTAAGTTTGACCAGAATACCGGTTGGATCACCAATCAGAATATTTCTGTGAAAACTACACAAATTGAAACGATTTCAAACGGAAAAGAATCGCAGTCTATGACAAGTGTTTCAAATTCTTCTGTAATGGTAAATCCTACCGGAAAATAATTAAAAAGCTTTAGGGCTTGAAAGTTGAAAGATTTTTAATTAATCATTGAAAAACTCTTAACTGTAAAGCCCAAAATCTTAAATACAATCTATTATGAAGTATATTCTTGAGCTCGTACTCACCGCTATTATTATTTTTTTTGTGTGGAATATTCTGAAGAGAATTTTCTTTAAGACATTCTACAGCTACAGATTTAATAACAACAATCAAAATAATAACAAGCCAGACATACAAAACTCAAATAAGAATAACCCAAACATCAAGTGGGACGCAGAGACGGTGGACTACGAGGAAGTAAAAGAAAGTAAAGACAAAAGGTAATCATTCCTAAAAACAAAAGATAATAACCATCAACATGGCTAAAAATAAAAACTTAATTTATATTGCAATTTCGTTAGTTGTATTTATAGTTTTAGCATTTTTATACTCCACCCCTGTTTTTACAGGCAAACAGCTTTTCCAGCACGACATTGTGCAATATCGTGGCGGTGCAAAGGAACTTCTTGATTACAGAGCCGATACCGATAAAGAAACGTATTGGAGCGATTCCATGTTTGGAGGAATGCCGACGTATCAGATGGGAAGTCAGTTTAAAGGGGATATTATTAAAAAAATTGACAGCAATCTGAACTTTTTACCAAGACCTGTCAATTATTTATTTCTACTATTTGCCGGATTTTTCCTTTTGGGAATGGTGGTTGTCAGAAACTGGAAATATGCACTTTTAGGAGCCACTTTTTTCGGGCTTTCCACCTATTTTTATATTGCTATTGCCGCAGGACACAACGGAAAAATAAATACCATTGAATATTTTGCGCCACTATTAGCCGGAATTTTATTGGTTTATATTAGAAAAAGTTACATCTGGGGATTTATTGTCACTACCTTATTTATGGGGCTTCAGATCGCAGCGAACCACCCACAGATGACGTATTATCTTTTCCTCGCATTAGGATTTTTATTCTTATCTGAATTGATTCGTACTATTCAGAAAAAAACACCAATGAAGCATTTCCTTATTTCTTCGGGAATTATTGCTGCTGCCTGTTTAATCGGAGTTGGAATGAATTCCCAAAGAATCATGGCGAATTCTGAGTATATAAAAGAAACCGTTCGTGGGAAACAGATCTTAACCAATGATAGTCATACTGAAGGAAATTCAGGAATGGATAAAGAAAGTATGCTGATGTGGAGTTACGGAAAACTGGAAACACTAAACCTTTTCATTCCAAGATTAATGGGTGGCGGAAGTCAGGAGCCGGAAGGAAAAGAAATGATGGCGAAAATTCAGGAATTGGTTCAGCAGAATGTAAGTTCTCAAGCTGAATATGACAGGATTTCAAAAGGATTTGGAAGTCTAACCTATTGGGGCGACCAACCGGGAACTTCGGGACCCGCTTATCAGGGAGCCATTGTTTGTTTCTTAGCCGTTTTAGGATTCTTTTTTGCATGGAAAAAATATCGTTACTGGATTTTAGGAGCTTCTATTTTGACAGTTTTTTTAGCTTGGGGAAGCAATTTTATGTTTTTCTCCGATTTCTTTATCGATTTTGTTCCTTTTTATAACAAATTCAGAGCTCCATCTTCTATCTTGGTTGTCGTAGAATTATTATTCCCTTTAATTGCGATTATCGGGTTGTACAGATTCTTTACAGATTCAACTTTAACGGAAGAGTACAAAAAGAAAATTCTTCTATATGTAGGCGGTGGAACATTAGGATGTATTTTAATTCTTTTGGTTGCAGGAAAATCTTTACTAGGTTTCTATACAGAAAACGAAAAACTATATCTTCCTCCTTTCTTATTAGATTATCTGGTGGATGAAAGATTTAAAATGTTTAAAATTGATGCCATTAAAGCATTTTTATATGTTGCCATTGCAGCAGCAGCTTTATTCATGGTTTTAAAACAGAAATTAAATCAGAATATCGCTTTGGTTATTATTGGAGTTGTAAGTATTTTTGATCTTTGGTCAGTAAATAAAAGATATCTGAACGATGAAAACTATGTCGATAAAACCATTGCAGAAAATCCGTTTCAGACAGAAAGTTCAGCTCTTTTAGAAGAAAAAGTTGAAGAAAATCCTAATCTGGCATCTATTTTATCAAGTGTTCATGTAAATAAGACTCTTGAAACAATCGCTGAAAAAGATAAAACTCATTATAGAATTTTCAACAATATTTTAGGAACATTCAGCGAGACCAATACTTCTTATTTCAAATCTTCCATCGGTGGTTATCATGCGGTGAAATTGAGAAGATATGACGATGTTATTAATGAATATTTTCAGGTAATGGATTCCGTAAAAGTTCCTAATATTCTGAATCTTTTAAATGCAAAATATCTTGTTTTAGGTGGTCCGGAGCAACCTCAAGCAATTCCGAACCCAAGAGCAAACGGAAATGCCTGGTTCGTGAGTGACTTAAAATTTGTAGATTCTCCTAATCAGGAAATTAAATTAATCGGAGTAATCAACAGCAAAAAAACGGCTGTTGTTGCGACTTCTGATAAAAACTATTTTGACGGAAAACCTGTTCAAGCAGACTCAACTGCATTTATTAATTTAACGAAATATCAGCCTAACGAATTAGAGTTTAAATCTCAGTCTAAAACCCCTCAATTGGCAGTATTTTCTGAGATCTATTACCCTCACGGCTGGAAGTTTTTTATTGATGGAAAAGAAGTACCACATATAAAAGCTGATTATTTGCTTCGTGCCGTTCATGTACCTGCCGGAAATCATAATGTAAGAATGGTTTTTGAACCACAAGTCATTGAAACCGGTAAATGGATCTCCCTTATTTCATTCGCATTATTTATATTATTAAGCGGTTTCGGAATTTTCTGGATGACTAAAAATAAGAAGAAAGATATCGTAATAGAAAAAGTTTAAACTTAATTGTCGTTTAAAATCTAAATTATTATTAAAATAATCCGTTTTATATTTTGAAAATTTTATATTGAATTCGTCAATTCGAGTGTTTTTTCGTAACAAAGTGGAGAAAAAATGTATCGAGAATATATTTATCTTCAAATACAGACTTCTCAATACGATTTTTTTCAAAATCTACTCGAAGTGACGAATTCAATATCAAAATAAATAACAGCTAAAATCATTTTAAAAACTTAACTTAGATTCCTACGGAAAGATAAAAATGCATAGTTTACATTACTAATGGAACAAAAAAAAATATTAATCATCACCTATTACTGGCCTCCTGCGGGAGGTCCTGGTGTTCAAAGGTGGCTGAAATTTGCAAAATATTTACCTGAATTCGGATGGAAACCTATCATTTTTACTCCTGAAAATCCAAGTTATCCTTTGTTGGATGAAAGCTTAATAAAAGATGTTCCTGAAAATTTAGAAATCATAAAAACCAAAATCTGGGAGCCTTATCAGTTAGCAGAAAAACTCAACAAAAGCAATAAAAAATTCAAAGCCGGGCAGTTTGATGTCGGAAAAAATCAGAGTTGGAAATCTAAACTTTCGATTTGGGTACGAGGAAATTTCTTCATTCCTGATGCCCGAGTTTTGTGGGTAAAACCTTCTGTGAAATTTCTTGAACACTATTTAAAAGAAAATAAAATCGATGTGGTCGTAACTTCAGGTCCGCCGCATTCTCTGCATTTGATCGGTTTAAATTTAAAAAAGAAACTTCCCAATGTAAAATGGATTGCAGATTTTCGTGATCCGTGGACTGAAATTTCTTACTACAAACATTTAAAACTTACTAAAAATTCAGACCGAAAACACCGTCAATTGGAGAGTAATGTCTTTGAAAATGCAGACATTACCTTAGCCACAAGTTATACAGACGCTGTAAACTTCCGTATAAACGGAGCAAATGCAGTTTGTATTACCAATGGATTTGATGAAACTGATGCTTCTCAAAATCAAAAAAATTCAGATTATCAAACCCTCGAGCGTAAATTTACATTGAGCTACATCGGTGTTCTGGAGCAATTGAGAAATCCTGAAAACCTTTGGAAAGCATTAGATAATTTAGTTAAAACTAATTCAGATTTTGCTGAAAATTTTAATCTGAAATTCGCCGGAAGAATAGATGATAAAATTTTGACCGAAATTGAAAATTCAAGCTTAAAAAATACGATTTTGAATTTGGGCTATCTTTCTCATGACAAGGCGATTGATGAAATGCAAAATTCTGATATTTTACTGATAACCAATTTTCCGAAAGAATCTTCAAAGGGCATTATTCCGGGAAAAATTTTCGAATATTTATCAACCGGAAAACAAATCATCTCATTTGGTCCTGATCAAGCTGATGTTGCTAAAATTCTTGATGAAACAAAAGCCGGAAAACATTTTAGCTATAATGATTATCAAACGATTAAAAGTTTTATTTTAGAAAAATTTGAATTGTGGAAAAATGGAGACCTTTCTGAAAATATTCAAAATATTGAGCAATTTTCGAGAAAAAATCTGACAAAAAAATTAGTTGAAACACTGGATCAGATTGTCCATTGATCATTAATCACTCCAATCAAGTAATATTTTCCATGAAATTCTTCAAATACCAAACGGAGACACTTCCAATCCATCTCTGCATTGGCTCCTGAACCGTTGATGAAGTTTTCTGTGAAATCTGCTTTGGGATAAGTTTTCTTCAAATTGTTAAGTGAATTTCCTTTTCCCTGAAATTCATTGACAGAAACCTGCGCTTTTGAAAAATCTTTTGGGTAGACCCATTTTGTAAGATAATTATTGATTGTTTCTTTATATAAATCACCGGAACCATCCATCGCTCCCCAAGTAAAAATTGTTTTGGTGGGTTGATATTTTACAAAATCTGCTTTGGAAAATGTTTTGTCTTCTTTGGGATTTATAAAAGCGTACATCGAAAATCTTACCCCTTTTTCAGGATGAATAAAATTTGAGAACTTACTGTAATTTTTATCTTTTAAACTCTGTACAACTTCTTCATTAATTTGCTTTAAAGTATTTTCTTTATCAGTACTATTCTGATCAGTACTTAAGCTGTCCGATTTTATATTTTGTGTTGAATCTGTTTTATTATTGACAAATGTGTCGGGATTTTTCTTACAGGCGATGATCGTTAAACCAAGGAATAAAATAATTATTTTTTTCATATTCAGGTATTAAAATAGATAGAAACAACCAAAACCGATGCCACAAAAAATGCTGATGATAGACAAGTTCTTTTGCTTCGTTCAACATTTTTCTAAAGGTTTTTAAGTAAATTTGTTCAATGGAAATTTTGGATGTTTTAATTATCGGAGGCGGACCAATCGGGCTGAATTGTGCACTGGAAGCTCAGGAAAATAATCTTTCTTATTTAATTATTGAAAAGGGAACGATTGTTAATTCGATCTACCATTATCCTTTGTATATGAGATTTTTTTCTACTGCCGAAAAATTAGAAATTGCGGGAATTCCTTTTATTTCAACCGCTCCAAAACCTGGAAGACAGGAAGCATTGGAATATTATCAGGGAATTACAAGACAGAGAAATATCAACATTAATGTATATGAAAAAGTTGAAAAAATTTCCAAAGAAAAAAATATTTTTGAAATTGAAACTTCAAAGGGAAAATATTTCGCCAAAAACGTAATTATTTCAACGGGGTTCTATGACATTCCGAATTTAATGAATACTCCGGGAGAAAATTTAGAAAAAGTAAAACATTATTATACTGAGCCTTATCCTTACGCAAAACAGAAAATTGTTGTTGTAGGTTCCAGTAATTCGTCGGTGGATGCAGCTTTAGAAACTTATAGAAAAGGAGCCGAAGTGACTATGATTATCCGACATTCCGAAATTTCAAAAAATGTAAAATATTGGGTAAAACCTGATATCGAAAACAGAATTGAAGAAGGAAGCATTACAGCCCATTTTAATTCTGAAATCATTGAAATTAAAAAAAATTCCATCATTTTTAAAGATGAAAATGGGGAAGTTAATGAAATTGAAAATGATTTTGTTCTCGCTATGACAGGCTATCTTCCCGATTTTGATTTTCTAAAGAATTCAGGAATTGATTTACAGGGCGATTGTCTTAACCCCCTCTATCATCCGGAAACAATGGAAACCAATGTTAAAAATCTCTATTTAGCAGGAGTGGTTTGTGGTGGAAAAGATACGCATCTTTGGTTTATAGAAAACTCAAGAATTCATGCAGAAATGATTGTCAGGGATATTATTTCTAAGCAATAAAAAAAGAAAGTTATGAGACATCTCATAACTTTCATATAAAAAAATTAATTAATTTCTAGTTCTTCAGACTTTTTATCTTTCACCATCCAAGGAACGATAAAGTAAAATGCGATGGCAATAATTGCAGCCACAACTCCGGTTCCGATCCATAAAATGGTGAATCCTAATTTATCAGCAATTAAAGTTCCTACATACGGCGTTACGATGAATGCAATGGAAAAAGAAATCCCATTCAATCCCATATAAGCTCCTTTATTGTTTGTTCCTGATCGCAGGGCTGTAATTGTTGACATAAACGGTAAAGCCCAAATTTCCCCGACACAAAGCAGGCTCATCGAAATAATCAGGGTTAAAATACTGTAATCGAAACCAAGCATGGCATACGAAAGTCCGCAAATTAATGTCCCTAAAAACATCGTCCGTGCTAAACTAAAATACTTTTCGGCAACTTGAACTAATCCCATTTCGAGCAGAACCACCAAAAATCCGCTGTATCCCAAAATGTAACCGATATTCTGTTGGCTTAAATGTGCCGTGTCTTTATAGAAAATAGTCAACGTACTGAATAACTGAAAGAAACAGATTGAAAATAACATACAAAGGAAACAGTAAATCAGGAATTTACCATCTTTATAAGGTGAATTTTCTTTTTTAATTTCAATAACTTCTTTAACCTTTCTTGCTTTTAGCTTTGATAATTTATTACGCTTTCTGAAAAATATAATGTATAAAATTCCTGCTGATAAAGCTGCCAACGCATTACTAAAAAATAGAAATTCGTAAGAGATTGCCGATAAAATCCCACCTAACGCAGGACCAATGGAAAATCCTAAATTGACAGCCATTCGGTTTAATGAAAATGCTCTCGTAATTTTTTCAGGTTTTGCATATTTGGTAATTGCCACAGAATTGGCAGGACGAAATGCATCACTGACAATACTTTGCAGTAAAATAATAGCCGCAACACCCACTTCAGTTTTAAAAAGTGGAATTAAACAAAATAATGGAACACTCAATAATAAACTGAGATATTGTACTTTGTATTCCCCAATTTTGTCTGTAATAAATCCTCCCAGCCAAGAACCAATCACGGAACCGATTCCAAAAAAGCTGAGAACAATTCCTGTATTTTCTATGCTGAATTTCAAATGATCGGTCATGTAAACTCCCAAAAACGGAAGTACCATCGATCCAGCTCGATTGATGAGCATTACCAACGCAAGCATCCAACTTTCTTTCGAAAGTCCTTTGAATGAGTTGGTATATGAATGTATAAGTTTCACAATTTTTACTATTTAATAATTAATATCGTCACTTAGAGAGGTTTGAAAACCATATCGAGAAGTTGTTGAATTTTATCCCAATTAGTTTTATATTACCAATTCTCGGTGTATTTTTCTCCATTTCAGTTCGAAAAACACTCGAATTGACGAAAAAAAACAGGACTTAAAAAATTAAGCCCTGTTTCATTTATTGATATAAATAAATTTTTACTCCGGCTTATAGGAGTCTTTTAATGTTACCGTTCTGTTGAATACAAAGTTTGTATCCGTAGAATCCTGATCTTTCGTGAAATAGCCAATTCTCTGGAATTGAAGAGGTTCTCCAACTGCCACATCTTTTAAGCTAGGCTCACCAAATCCTTGAATGACATTGACTGATTCAGGATTAATGAAATTCAAGAAATCTACATCTTTCTCAGCATCAGGCTGTTCTACCGTGAATAATTTCTCGTAATTTCTCACTTCCACAGGAATGGCATGTTTTGCAGAAACCCAGTGAATGGTACCTTTTACTTTTCTTAAACTTTCTTCAGTTCCGCTTCCTGACTTAGATTTTTCGTCATATGATGCGTAGATTGTTGTAATTTCTCCATTCTCGTCCTTCTCTACTCTTTCACCTTTAATGATATAAGCAGATTTTAAACGCACTTCACCTCCTAATCTCAATCTAAAGAATTTGTTACCAGCTTCTTCCTTGAAATCTTCACGCTCAATATATAATTCTCTCGAAAACGGAATTTCTCTTGTTCCCGCATCTTCTTGTTCGTTATTATTTTCCGTGGTTAGCCATTCTTCCTGTCCTTCAGGATAGTTTTCAATAACTAATTTGATAGGGTCTACGATCGCCATTACACGTTTTGCCACTTTATTCAAATCTTCACGAACGCAGAAGTCTAATAATTGAATTTCAATTAAATTTTCTCTTTTCGCAACGCCTACTTTATCAATAAAATTCCTGATAGCATTAGCAGTAAAACCTTTTCTTCTCATTCCGGAAATCGTAGGCATTCTCGGATCATCCCAACCATTTACTACATTTTCGGCGATTAGCCTTTGTAGTTTTCTTTTGGAAGTAATCATATAAGAAACATTCATCCTTGCAAATTCTCTCTGCTTTGGTGCTACTTTAGATTCATCATAAACCTGCTCCAAATACCAATTGTAAAGTGGTCTGTGATTTTCAAATTCCAAAGAACACAATGAATGCGAAACTTGCTCTAAATAATCAGATTCACCATGTGCCCAGTCGTACATTGGATAAATTTTCCAGGTCGTTCCCGTTCTGTGGTGCGGTCTTTTTAAGATTCTATACATTACAGGATCACGCATATTCATATTGGGCGAAATCATGTCGATTTTTGCACGAAGAGACATTGCTCCTTCCTCAAATTCACCATTTTTCATCCTTTCGAATAAATCTAAAGACTCTTCAACAGGACGGTTTCTGAATGGAGATTCAACTCCCGGTTCTGCAGGATTTTTTCTTTGCTCGGTAATTAATTCAGACGGTTGCTCATCAACGTAAGCTTTTCCTTCTTTAATCAACTGCACTGCCCAATCGTAAAGCTGCTGGAAGTAATCGGATGCGTACAACACTTTATCCCACTTAAAACCTAACCATTCAACGTCTTTCATAATAGAATCTACGAATTCCTGTTCTTCTTTTTCAGGATTCGTATCGTCGAAACGAAGGTTTACGGGAGCATTGTATTTTTCACCCAAACCGAAGTTGATGCAGATCGCTTTTGTATGACCTACATGCAGATAACCGTTTGGTTCAGGCGGAAAACGGAAACGGATCTGATCGTTTTTCAGTCCGTTTGCCAAATCATCTTCGATAATTTGCTCAATAAAATTGAGTGATTTTTTTTCTTCTTCCATTAAAATTCGCTTTAGATTGTCGCATTATCCGACAATTTGCAAATTTAGGAAATTTCTGGGGTTTATGAAAACTAGAATCCTATGTAAATTTTTTATAAACAGATTTTTTTCATGTACTTTAAAAGGATGGCATGAAGGTTGCAAATGAAAATTAAATCATTTAAATACTAAAATAAACAGTAATGAAAACAGTTAAAAAAAAATTTTCAAGTCTATTAAAGTATCTTAAGAAGGCAATATTTGTGGAGGATGTGATTTAAAAATAAGTTTACCATTTAACAAATAGAACAACTACTACTTCTCCTTAATGATGTATACAGTAATCTTCAAAGTTTTTTTTAACTTTGGGAGTTATCTGCTTATTAAATAATTCCCTGAAAAGTGTGTTAATTTAAGTTAAATATATTGTGTATAACGAAAAAGAATTTGATATTTACATTACAATCAAATTAAAATATTCGTTATGAAAAATCTGAAAAAACTTAAAAACAGCGAGTTAAAAACAATCAAAGGAGGAGCTGTACCATTAGGATGTAACAATTGGAATCCGCTTGCAAGATGTTGCAGAGTCTGGGATTCTGAACATGAGTCTAACCCAACGTGCCCTACATCTTAATATGCTTTAAAATACAATAATTCGCCTTTCAAATCTAGATTTGATTCGAAATTATTGACAAATAATGATCCGGTGCCCAAACCTTGCGGCATCGGATTTTTTTTGATAAAAGTGTATTGTGCAATGGCATTAAGCCCGATATTGCTTTCCAACGCAGAAGTAATCCACCAGCCGATATTTTGTTCTTCGGAAAGAGAAATCCATTCATCACAGCCCATAAAACCGCCAACCAATGCGGGTTTTAAAATAATATATTGGGGATTTATTGTTTCCAGCAATTTTTTCTTTTGTTTAAAATCAATAATTCCTATTAATTCCTCATCCAGAGCAATCGGAGTTGGAGTTTCGGCGCATAATTCTGCCATATCATTCCAATTTCCGGCTTTTAATGGCTGCTCGATGGAATGAATATGCAAATCTGCCAATTGCTGCAAAACAATTTTTGATTCTTCTTTGGTAAAACCTCCGTTAGCATCAACCCGAAGTTCCAAAGTTTCTTTGGAAAACTTTTGCCTTAATTTTTCAAGTACTTCATGTTCGGCTTTCCAATCGACACCGATTTTTAGTTTAATACAGTGAAAACCATTTTCAAGTTTATCCTGAATTTGTTCTTCCATATAATTAACATCACCCATCCAAATTAATCCGTTAATCACAATTGGACTTTTACCGTCTGTAAATTCACTTGGGAAATAAAGATTTCCGCCATTCTTTAAATTTAAAACAGCCTGCTCGTATCCAAACCAAATCGATGGAAATTCTTTCAATGCTTGTTTTAAAAATTCATAATCTTTTTGAATATTTTCACACAGCCATTGCAGCTTTTCTTCATAATCAGGTCTGTCATCAAAGCTTAATCCTCTGAAAACCGCACACTCTCCTATTCCTTTTTTTCCATTTTCTGAAATTTCAAGGAAAAAAGTTTCTTTTTCATGCAAAACGCCGCGAGATGTTCCACTCGGGCGCTTGAATTGTAATAAATATCTGGAATATTTTGCTTTCATTTATTTTACGCTGTCAATTCGCATAAATTCTTCTGCTTTTTCGACCATATCTACGCTTCCGCAGAAAAATGGAATTCTTTGGTGAAGTTCTGTAGGTTCAACTTCCAAAATTCTTCTGAAACCATCTGTGGCTTTTCCACCAGCCTGTTCAGCTAAAAATGCCATCGGATTACATTCGTACAACAATCTCAATTTTCCGTTTGGAGCCTGCCCGTATGATGGATAAATATAAATTCCTCCTTTCAGCATATTTCTATGAAAATCAGCAACTAACGACCCAATATATCTTGAAGTGTATGGTCTGTCACCTTCTTCCATCTGGCAATATTTAAGATAATTTTTTACACCTTGAGGGAATTTAATATAGTTTCCTTCATTGATAGAGTAAATTTTACCCGTTTTCGGAAACTGCATATTTGGGTGAGAAAGATAATACGTTCCCAAAGACGGATCTAATGTAAATCCGTTTACACCGTTCCCTGTCGTATAGACAATCATTGTAGATGAACCGTAAATAACATATCCCGCTGCAATTTGGTTAATCCCTTTTTGCAAGAAATCTTCTAACTGAACCGGAGTTCCGGGCTCGGTAACTCTTCTGTAAATTGAGAAAATAGTTCCCACAGAAACGTTTACGTCGATATTTGAGGAACCGTCAAGAGGATCAATTAAGACAACATATTTACTTAAATGACCGTTTTCACCACATTTAATATCAATAAAATCATCATTTTCTTCTGAAGCAATCCCGCAGACAACTTCTCTCTGTGATAAGGCTGTAATAAAAATCTCATTGGCAATTACATCAAGTTTTTGCTGTTCTTCCCCCTGAACATTTTGGTTTCCGGCAGCACCTGTGATGTCTACAATTCCTGCTTTGTTTACTTCCCTGTTTACTACTTTCGAAGCTAATCTTATTGCGCTTAAAAGACGAGAAAATTCACCTGTAGAGTACTGAAAATCTTCCTGTTTATCAATAAGAAATTCTCCTAAAGTCTGTAATGGTTGATCTGACATATTTACTTATTATGTTTTCCCCAAATTTCGTAAAATTTATTACAATATAAAAGCTTTATTAATAAAAGACTTTACGAACTGTTAATCAACAAAATACAAAATTTATTTCTAATCGCAGTTGATTATCTTATCATAAAATATTCCCCAAAATTTTGCATCAATCTTAAAATTTCGTACTTATTTTTAATTTTAATAAAATCTTAAGCCCAACCCGTAATTACCCTATTTCATATCTCGTTGTAAATTTATAATTTTGACACCCGTAAAAAACTCTCATAAATTTTTATCTAACAATTTTATTATTAACAAATTAATGAAGATTTTCAAGTTTGGTGGAGCATCAGTAAAAGATGCTGAAAGTGTAAAAAATGTGTCTATGGTTCTGGAAAGCCAAGGATTTACGAAATGCCTGCTGGTAATTTCGGCAATGGGCAAAACGACTAATGAATTGGAAAAAGTGGTAGAGCTTTATTTCAAGAAAGATAACTATCAAACTGAGATTGAGAAGATAAAACGAAAACACATTGAAATTTCGGAAGGTTTATTTCCTGAAAATCATGCTGTTTTTGCTGAGATTAATTTATTTTTCGATGATATTGACTCTTTTTTAAGAAGAAACAAATCACCTAATTACAGTTTTGTTTACGATCAGGTTGTAAGTTGTGGGGAAATGATTTCTACTAAAATTGTAAGTGAATATTTAAATGAAATTCAATTTACCAATCAATGGCTGGATGCAAGAGATTATGTGAAAACAGATAATTCTTACAGAGAAGGTAATGTAGACTGGACAAAAACTGAAGAATTTATTTCTAATTTAAATAAAGAAATCTGCTATGTCACTCAAGGTTTCATCGGTTCCGATGATAATAATTTTACGGTAACACTGGGAAGAGAAGGTTCAGATTATTCTGCTGCAATTTTTGCATATTGCTTAAATGCAGATGCTATGACGATCTGGAAAGATGTTCCAGGCGTAATGACAGGAGACCCGAGAAAATTCAAAGATGTTACTCTTCTTTCCAATATTTCTTACGAAGAAGCGATTGAGATGGCGTATTACGGAGCAAGTATCATTCACCCGAAAACCCTGCAGCCACTTCAACAGAAAAATATTCCTTTTTATGTAAAATCTTTCGTAGATCCTACCAAAGCAGGAACAAAAGTGGGTGCTTCAGACAAAAATCAAAGTGAAGAATCTTATATTTTAAAGGAAAATCAAACATTGCTGAAAATCTCAACAAGAGACTTTTCTTTCATTGCTGAAGATCATATGAGTTTAGTTTTCGGATTTTTATCAAAAAACAAAATTAAAGTTTCTCTGATGCAGAATTCCGCAATTTCTTTAGCTTTATGTCTGGAGGATAAATTCAGTACAATTGATGAGCTTAATGAAGAACTACAAAAAGTTTTTAAAACAGAAGTAGTAAAAAATGTATCTTTATTTACAGTAAGAAATGCGAAGATGGAGAACATTGATAAATTTTACCAGGAAAAAAGTGTATTATTGGAACAAATTTCTAAGAATACGCTTCAAATGGTAACAAATTAAAAACTAATTGCGACTAAACACACATGAGTTTAATTTCGAAAAACGATCTGATTCAAGCTTCCGGCTTAAGTAAAATAGGATTTTTAAAGAATCCTGTAGCATCTGCTGTGATGAGCGTTGCTAAAATAAACCAGGTAAACAGACTGTACGATAAACTGAAAGATAAGGAAGGTAAAGATTTTTTCGACTCATTTGTGAGAGAACGAAACCTAAGCTACGTAGCTTTTGAAGAAGATTTGGCAAAAATTCCAAAAACGGGACCATTTATTTTGGTTTCCAATCATCCACTTGGTGCGATTGATGGGATTTTAATGTGCAAAATCTTATCGGAAGTTCGTCCGGATTTCAAGGTAATGGGTAATTTCCTTCTGGAAAAAATCAAACCGATGGAACCGTACGTAATTTCTGTAAACCCTTTTGAAAATAGAAAACAAGTCCACAGCAGCTCTTCAGGAATGCGCGAAACATTAAAGCATTTGCAAAACGGAGGTTGCGTAGGTATTTTCCCGGCAGGAGAAGTTTCTAATAAGAACAATCCTTACGGTGAAATTTTAGATAGAGAATGGGAAAAACCGGCATTGAAGCTTATAAGAATGGCAAAAGTGCCGGTGGTTCCTATGTATTTCCATGCGAAGAACAGCAGAATGTTTTATCAGGTTGCAAAAATCCATCCGAATTTACAAACCATCATGCTTCCTGCAGAGATGATGAATGACAGGGAAAAACCTATCAGAATCAGAATTGGACGTCAGATTGCCGTAAAAGCAATGGACGAGATGGAAACTATCGAAGAATTAGGCGAATTTCTGAAACGTAAGGTGTATATGATGAAATCTTACTACGAGAAGAGGAAGTCACTTGCCCAGAGCATTAATCTTAAGAATTTATCGGTAAAATTTCCTTTATTAAAAGAAGAAAATATTGTTCAGAATATCATCGACGAAACTCCAAAAGAAGACATTCTTAAAGATATCAGTAAACTGAAGGGCACCGACAAAATGTTTTTCAGTAATGGAAATTATGAAGTTTACTTTACATCTTATGAAGAAATTCCTTCTATTATGAGGGAGATCGGTCGCCAGAGAGAATTAACATTCCGGGCGGTTGGCGAAGGAAGCAATCTTCCTTTCGATTTAGATGAATATGATAAACATTACCACCACTTGTTCCTTTGGGATAATGCCGAAGAAAAACTGGTTGGAGCTTACAGAATGGCTTTAGGTAAAGAAGTCATGAAAAAATCAGGAATTAAAGGCTTCTACACAAGTTCTTTATTTGAATTTGAACAGGATATCCATCCTTTCTTTAAAAAAGTGATTGAAATGGGGCGCGCTTACATTTGTCAGGAATATCAGCAGAAACCACTTCCACTATTTCTTTTATGGAGAGGAATTGTACACGTCTGTTTAAGAAATCCTGATCATAAATTTTTGATGGGTGGTGTAAGTATTTCCAATAAATTTTCGGAGTTTTCGAAATCATTGATGATTGAGTTTATGCGTTCAAATTATTACGATTCCGCTGTTGCTCAATACATTACACCAAGAAATGAATATAAGGTTAAACTTCGTGACAGAGATAAAAATCTGTTTTTTGATGAAATGGAATCTGATTTAAATAAATTAGATAAAATCATTGACGATCTTGAACCTGAACTAAGATTACCTGTTTTAATTAAAAAATACATCAAGCAAAATGCAAAAGTGATTGCCTTTAATGTTGATCCTAATTTCAATGATGCAATCGACGGGCTGATGTATATCAGAATTAGTGACCTTCCCGAAAGTACGATTAAACCTGTATTAGAGGAAATGAGCGACCAGATAAGAAAGGAGCAGGAAAATAATCAAGCTGAAAATCAGTAGGTTTTAAGTTTTGTTTAAAAAAGTACTATTAATACTTGCTTCATATATCAAAACTTACTACTTTTGCATCACTTTAAAACAACGAAGTAATAAGAATGGTTTCTTAGCTCAGTTGGTAGAGCAATGGATTGAAAATCCATGTGTCCCTGGTTCGATTCCTGGAGAAACCACAAAAAACCACCAGTAAAATGGTGGTTTTTTCTTCAAAATTGTTTTAAAATAAAATTGCAGGATCTAATAATTATTATTACTTTTGCACCACTTCAAAACGAAGTACAAACCAAATGGTTTCTTAGCTCAGTTGGTAGAGCAATGGATTGAAAATCCATGTGTCCCTGGTTCGATTCCTGGAGAAACCACTTAAAGTCATCTCAATTGAGGTGACTTTTTTGTTTTTTTATAATTCTTACTTAACATTTACTGTTAAATCCTAGTTAATACCAAAATAATCACACTCTATTTTACGTTGAAAATAAGTATATTCGCTTTTTTAATTTTATTTGAAAAATGAAGAAGATTATCTCTGGTTTATTTCTATTTTCTGCCGCTGTTGCTTTTGCACAGGAAGCCATTCAGTTCCAGGATCTGCCTTTTAAAGATCTTGTAGCTAAAGCGAAGAAAGAAAACAAATTGCTTTTCATTGATGCCTATACCTCATGGTGCGGTCCCTGCAAAATGATGGAAAGAAATACATTTACTCAAAAAACTGTCGGAGATTATTTTAATGACAATTTCATCAATTCAAGATTCGATATGGAAAAAGGTGAAGGAAAAGAAATAGCCACAAAATTTGGTGTTCGTTCCTACCCTACTTATCTTTTCTTAAACGGAGACGGCGAACTCGTTTCTCAGAATTTCGGCTATATGGAAGGAGGAATGTTTGTTACCATGGCGCAGGATGTTAATTCTTCCAATAATAAAAAAGGTTCTTTAAAAGAACGTTTTGCAAAAGGTGAAAAAGATCCTGAGTTTTTGATTAATATCATGAAATTGAACTCTTCATCAGATTTTGCATTTGCCAAACAAGCTTCTGAAAGATATTTTGAAAATAAGAAGAAAACAGGAGAATTTACAAAAGAAGATGTCGGGTTTTTATTGTTTTTTCTAAAATCTACTGAAGATAAAAATTACAAAGTTTTCGCAGAAAGAAAATCAGAAATTATTAAATTTTTACCGGAAGAGACTTACAAGGAATTTGATAATCAAATAAAATTAGGGAAAATTGTAGAGCAGTCTATCGATCAGCAAAACAAAAAAATCAACGATGAATATTTCATGACAAATGCTGAACCGTTGGTGGGAAAGCATGACGCAGAGGTGAAATTGAATCAAACCAAATTAAGTTACTACGAACAAAACGCCAATTTCCCTGAATACGAAAAAGCAGCTTTGGCTTATTACAGAAATTCTGAAGCTTTTGAACCTAACGAATTATTAAAATCAGCCTGGATTTTTTCCGAGAATATCAAAACTCCTTCTTCACTAAAAAAGGCAGCGGAATGGGCAGAAAAATCTGTGATGAGAGGCGAAACATCGGAGAATACTTTTATTTTAGCAAAACTTTATTTCTTAACTGGAAACAAAGACATGGCAAAAACCTACGCCGAAATGTCTAAAAATATAGCAGCTCAGGCTCAAAAAGATTCTACTTTGGCAGATGAGTTATTAAAACAAATCAAATAGCAAATGTTGAAAATTAAATATATTACCGGATTTCTTACTTTATTTTTGTTAGGAAATCTAAATGCTCAGGAACAGCAAGAGAATAAAGAAACAAGTGTTTATATAAAAGGAAATGCGTTGTTAATCCCAATCGGAGTGGTAAATGTAGGGCTGGAACATCAATTAAGTAAAAAAATTACAGTTCAGACAGATGCACTTATTTCTCCGTGGAAATCTTTTGGAGGACATGAGTTGCAGTATTATTCTATTTCGGTAGAAGGAAGATATTATTTCAATGAAGCTTTTAAACATTGGTATGTCGGAGCTAATATTGCAGGTTCCCGTTTTATTGCCCAAAAGTGGAATTATTGGAATGATGATATTTCCATCAATGAAAGTACCGGAATCAGCTATGTTAATTCAAATCTTTATCAGAAAGGATATTCTGTTATATTTGGTGTAACGGGAGGATATCAGTTTCAGGTTTCAGACAAGTGGAATATTGATATCTATGCTAGCATCGGAAGTTCTCAGGATTTTTATAAAGGATATGACCGTACGACGGGAGAACGTTACGATAAAACATCTTCAAGCTATAATAAAAGCGGCGAAATTATGCCGTACAGAGGAGGTGTAATGATTTCTTATAAATTAAAATAATATTATGAAGCTATTCGGAAGAAATCACATCATCATTTGCGTTATTACTTTTGCTATTCTTTTTTTAATGAATTATATTGGAAATGATCAGGCAGATAAATTAGAACGAGCTTTAATGACCGCCGGAGCCGGAGTTATAGGCTTGTCAATTGGATTATTCATTTTGAATAAAGGTAAGAATGATAAAAATCCGCCGCAAAATTTTGATTAATTTATAGGTTGAATTGTTAATCGTCAATTTAGTTATACAGTCAATTTTTAAAATTCACAAGCGAAGCTAAGTTAACTATTGACAATTCACTTCCATATCAGTTTTCATAAACAATATACTTTTTTCTGATATTTTCAAATTTATCTAAATCTGATTTCCAGGATGATTTAATTTCAGAAATTGATTTTCCAGCAACGATCTGCTTTCTCAACTCATCGGTTCCTGATAATGTATCAAACCAAAGATTTCCTTTAGCATTCTGAAGAAAGAAATTCAAATCAGGGTTTTTATAATTTTTATAAGCATTGATTACCCATTCCAAATTCAATTCTCTTAAATCTTTCGAGTAATCGGAAAGATTCTCACCATAACACAATTTTCCGTTCAAAAAAGGATCTTTTGCTCCCGAAGTCGGTTTGGGTGTAAATTGATACGGTAAATTTTTCGTCCACGGCGATCCGTAAATCTGGAAAGGCAAATCGGTTCCTCTTCCCACAGAAACCTGTGTTCCTTCAAAAAAACACAAACTTGGATATAAATTAATTGATTTATCATTTGGCAAATTCGGCGAAGGTTTATCTAAAATTGCATATCGCTGCTTTTTATGATAATTTTTCATTGGAATTACAGTATATTTTGCCTGAACTCCATTTTTGAGCCATTTTTCGCCGTTGACCATTTTGCCATATTCTCCAATTGTTAAACCATAAACCACAGGAACTTCATGCATTCCGACAAAGCTTGTAAATTTTTTCTTTAAAACAGGTCCGTCTGTATAGCCGTCATGCGGGTTTGGTCGGTCTAAAACCATTACCTCAACATTATTTTCGGCTCCGGCTTCCATTAAATAGGTTAACGTTGAGATATATGTATAAAATCTGACTCCAACATCCTGAATATCAAAAACAACAATATCAATTCCTTTCAACTGTTCCGGCTTGGGCTTTTTGTTATTTCCGTATAAAGAAACAATCGGAATTCCGGTTTTTATATCTACTCCGTTTTTTACTTTTTCACCAGCATCGGCTTCACCACGAAAACCGTGTTCAGGAGCGAAAATTGATTTTATCTTAATTCCGTTTTTTACCAGAAAATCTACAACATGAGTTCTGTTACTCATCAACCCAGTCTGATTCGTAACAACTCCGATTGTTTTTCCTTTTAATAAAGATAAATACAGCTCCGGTTGATCGGCCCCGGTTTTAAAATCAGCTTTATATTGAGTCTGAGAATAATATTGATTGAATACTCCTAAAAAAATTAGGCAAATAAGAAGTAAATTTTTAATTTTGAAATCTAAATTCATAAGTTTGAAGTTTCCTTTATATTTCTCCAGAAAAATAGCGTTTTCCAAAGATAACAAAAATAACCTTTCGAGGGTTATCATCTTCATCGGCAGACTTTCTGTGGCATTGGGGATTATCGTTTCTCTCATTACCGTTGCCACAGGTTTCGGTTCAAAGAAGGCGATTAAAGAACGACTGGCAGATTTCAGCGGACATATTACTGTGAGATCAACGAGATCTAATTCATCTTATAACACTTCTGTTCTTGATAATCAGGGCTTAAATATTCCTAAAATAAAGGAGCTTCCTGATGTTGAAACCGTTCAGAAATATGCTGCCGTAACAGGAATCATGCGTAATGAGCATAATTTTGCCGGAATTATATTCAAAGGAGTCGGAGCAGATTTTGACAGCTTACGATTTAAAAAATTTCTGATTGCGGGAAGAGCTCCTCAAATTGTTGAAAAAGGATATTATAATGGCGTTACCATTTCAAAAAAAATTGCAAATGATCTTCATTTAAAGGTAAAAGACAGTATTGTTACAGTTTTTTCGAAAGCAGATCAAAAACCTATTTATAGAAAATTTGAAGTGGTCGGAATTTATAAAACTGATATTAAAATGATTGATGATCAGTTTGTGATCGGAGATATTAACCACGTCAGAAAAATTCAGGATATGAAACCTGATGAAGTGGGCGGAATCGATATTTTCCTTGAAAATGTAAACGACATCGATAAAGACTTCCCTACTATTGAAAAACTGATCGGTTATAAAAATTATGCCGAAAAAGCAACCGAAAAATTCCCACAGATTACCGATTGGATCAGTATTTTTGATACCAATATTGCTTTGATCATCATCATCATGCTAATTGTTGTGGTAATTAACATTATCATGGTTCTTTTGATTTTGATTATTGAAAGAACAAATTCTATCGGTTTATTAAAAACGCTGGGAGCGAGTAATTCTCAAATTAGAGCGACTTTTATCAATTATACTTTGATTATTATGATTCCCGGACTTTTGTATGGAAATGCGATTGGTCTTGGATTGATTTTAATTCAGAAATTCTTTGGTGTTATCAAATTGAATCCTGAAAATTACTACGTAAGCACCGTTCCTGTAGATCTGAACCCGATTGCTATCATCTCAATTTCTGTAGGAATTTTATTTATTTCCGGATTGGCTTTGATTATTCCTAGTTATCTGATCAGTAAGATTTCTCCGGTAAAGGCGATTAAGTATAATTAGCGAATTATTAAGGGTGAATTTGCTTCGCTCGTGAATCTTTAGAAATTCATTGTAATTTTATTTTACGGTCTAAAGTCCTAGCCCCGATCGCAGCAATTGTTTGAGCTCATTTTTAAGTTTAGGCTGCGGCGAAGCCGCCGCAGCCTAAACCTAAAAATAGCGAGTGCGGAGAGCGGGAAATAGCTCCTAAAAAATATCGAATACAATTTTATGAACTCTGAAATGTAAATTACGAATGACTATTTCTTCTTTTACAAATTCTCTTTTCCTGTTCATTGTTTATACTTTAAGTATCAATTCTTTACCTGAATCTTAATTCTGACAATGATTTTAAAGATGTATCTTTGCAATGCTTTTTTTAAAAAACATTTATGAAATACGCAAACAACATCCTTGAAACAATCGGAAATACGCCATTAGTAAAACTAAATAAAGTTTTGGGCGAAGATTTTCCGGCATTGGTTTTGGCAAAGGTGGAAACTTTCAATCCTGGGAATTCTGTGAAGGACAGAATGGCTCTGAAAATGATTGAAGACGCAGAAAAAGATGGAAGATTAAAACCCGGAGGGACCATTATCGAAGGTACTTCAGGAAATACAGGGATGGGACTGGCTCTTGCAGCGATCATCAAAGGATACAAATGTATTTTTGTAACCAACTCTAAACAGTCAAAAGAAAAATGTGATATTCTTCGTGCCGTAGGGGCTGAGGTAATCGTTTGTCCGACAGACGTTAAACCTACAGATCCGCGTTCTTATTATTCAGTTTCAAAAAGACTGGCTAAGGAAACGGAAAACGGTTGGTATGTGAATCAATATGATAATTTATCGAACAGAGCAGCTCATTACGAGTCAACTGCTCCTGAAATCTGGGAGCAAACGGAAGGAAAACTAACAAATTTTTTAGTTGGAGCCGGAACCGGAGGAACCATTACAGGTTGTGGAATTTTTTTCAAGGAAAAAAATCCAAATATCAAAATTATTGGTGTTGATACGTATGGATCTATCTTAAAGGAGATTCACGAAACGGGAGAAATCAAGTTAGAAAATGCTTACACGTATATCACAGAAGGAATTGGTGAAGATATTCTTCCTGAAAACTATGATATGTCTGTCATCGATCATTTTGAAAAAGTTACGGATAAAGACGGTGCCATTTACGCAAGAAAATTAGCTAAAGAAGAAGGAATTTTCTGTGGATATTCTGCGGGAAGTGCGATGGCAGCTTTGGTTCAGATGAAAGATCAGTTCACGAAAGACGATGTGATTGTGGTTTTGCTACACGATCACGGTTCAAGATACGTTGGGAAAATCTACAACGACGAGTGGATGAAAGAAATGGGTTGGTTAGATTAATCAATTTTTCATGATAAAAAATAAAACTCAGAGTGTTTGCTCTGAGTTTTTTATGTTATTCTGTGATATTTTTCTTTAAAACCTGTTTTAAATAGCTGTAATCTTTCTCGCTCATTGATTTTCTCGGAAGCATATAACTGTATTTTCCTTCAACAGAAATAAATTCGTTATTACTGTCATAATAGTTAAAATCTTTCCATTCGCTGGTTTCTTTTTCGTTGTCGATATTTACAGTGAAAAAATTATCATCAAATCTTATTTCATAGATTTTACAGTTTTCTAGCTTATTCAAATAATGATTAACCTGCTTTTTCCATCTCGAAACTTTATTAATGCTCACAGAAAGAAAAACGGCACACAGCAAAAACAGGAAACTGACAAAATATAAAATTCCGGATTTTTCTTTTGTGAAATCATCTTTAAAGAAAAACATAATCAGTAAAATTAATCCAACAACAATTGTTGTGATCATTTTCCCTTTGGTTGTTGATGAAAAAAACAAACTTCCCTGTTTTCCACTGAAATATATTTCCTCGAAATCCTTTCTTTTAGGTTGTAAAACAATAACCTTTTCTTCACTCATAATTATTAATTTCTGTCCGCAAAGATAGTTTTTTCATTCTATCCTGAATAAATTCGCTATTAACTATAATACATTATCCCTCTTCATATGTATCATTGATTGCTGAGAGCTTATTCATCAGTTCACGGTTTTTTTGGCGCAAATCATTCATTTTTTGTAACATTTCATGAATAACTTCTAAGCCGGGAAGATTGATCTCCAAGTCGTAATGCCAGTTTGTAAATCTTTCAAAATTAGGTAAATCTTCGTACATCAAATAACGGATTTCATTTTCAGTTTGAATATTTAATAATCCTGAATTCACCAATTCATCAAAAAAAGTAACTTCAATTTTGTATATTTTTACGAGTTCTTCTCGCGATATTCTTTCACTCATGACTTAGGAATTTTTAAGTTGTTCAAAAAGTTCTTTCTGATTTTCCGTAAGATTGGTTGGTAATTTTACGTCGTAAGTCACAAACAGATCTCCAAATTCGCCTTCTTTTTTGTAGACCGGAAAACCTTTTCCTCTCAATCGTACAGTCGTTCCGTTTTGTGTTTCGGGTTTTACTTTCAGATTAACATTTCCATCCAATGTATTCACTTTTACATCTCCTCCCAAAACTGCAGTGTACAGATCGATCGTCACTTTTGTTTTCAAATCATCCCCGATTCTCTCAAAATTCAGATCGGAAGAAATATTAAAAGTGACATACAAATCTCCGTTCGGTCCATTGTTGACTCCCGGATATCCGTGACCTTTTAACTTAATCTGCTGCCCATCATACACTCCTGCAGGAATTGTAATTCTGACTTTTTTACCATTGATGTCAAAAGTCTGCTGATGCGTTGTTGCTGCTTCTTTTAAACTTAAATTCAATTCTGCATGAACATCCTGTCCTTTAAACTTCCCGGAAGCGCTTCCTCTTGAACTTCTGCCAAAACCTCCTCCCGCTCCGCCGAACATACTTTGGAAAAAATCTGAAAAATCTTCACCTTCTCCAAAATCAGCACCGGAAAATCCGCCTCCGAAATTTCCACTCTGACTTTGATATTGTCGTTGCTGTTGCTGAGCTTTTTCGTATTCTTCACCATGTTTCCAGTTTTCACCGTATTTGTCATACTTTGCACGGTTTTCCACATTACTGAGAACTTCATTGGCTTCGTTCAGCTCCTTAAATCTCTTCTCAGCTTCTTTATCGTCCGGATTAAGATCGGGATGCGACTTTCTCGCCAATTTCCGATATGCTTTTTTGATGTCGTCCTGTGTTGCGTTTTTGTCTACGCCTAAAATTTTATAGTAATCTATATAAGCCATAGAATCGATGTTTACTCAAATTTAAGAATTTTATGACTGATTAATATATAACGGAATGTTAAAAATTAAGTTATCTTTGAGTAAAAAGCACGCATGAAAGAAGTGTTGAAAAACTATTCAGGAATTTTACTTTTACTTTTAGGAATCACGGTTGGAAGCATCATCGGAATTGTTGCCCCGGATATTGTTGATTATCTAAAACCTTTAGGAGACATTTTCCTGAATTTACTCTTTGTGAGTGTCGTGCCTTTGGTATTTTTTGCCGTTTCCAACTCCATTGCATCATTAGAACAGCAATCAAAGTTTGGAAAAATCATGGTAACGATGGCTTTTACTTTTCTATTTTTCATCTTAACCGCTGCTGTTTTTACGATTTGTGCGGTGTATTTATTTCCGGTTTCTAGCGTTTCAGGAAGTAAGGAAATGGTAGAAGAAGCTGCCAATAATGACAGTTGGGGAAACAGAATCGTTGGTTTCTTTACGGTAGGAGAATTTACTCAGCTTTTTTCAAGACAAAATATGCTGGCTTTGTTAATTTTTTCTTTTATGACCGGCTTTTCGGCGAGAAAGGCAGGAGAAAAAGGACAGGCTTTCAGATCATTTATTGCTTCAGGATATGAAGTGATGAAAGAATTGCTTTTATTAATCATGAAAGTCGCACCCATTGGTTTGGGAGCATACTTTGCGTATCAGGTTGCAACGTTGGGACCTCAGCTTTTTGGATTTTATGCTAAACCTTTAGGACTGTACTATATTGCAGGAATCGTGTATTTCTTCGTGTTTTTTTCGTTATATGCTTTTATGGCGAAAGGACAAAATGGAGTCAAAAGTTTCTGGACGAATGCTATTTATCCAACTTTAACCGCTTTAAGTACATGCAGCAGTTTTGCAACAATGCCTGCCAATTTACAGGCTGCATCGAAAATTGGAATTCCAAGCCAGATTTCTAATATTGTCGTTCCGATTGGGACAACGCTGCATAAAAACGGTTCGTCGATGTCTTCAATTATTAAAATTTATGTAGCATTTTTAATTATCGGAAGAAATTTTTTTGATCCGATGAATTTATTGTTGGCCTTAGGAATCACCGTTTTTGTGAGCATCGTGGCTGGCGGAATTCCCAACGGTGGATATATCGGAGAAATGCTGATGATTTCGGTTTACCAATTACCACAGGAAGCGATTCCGGCGGTAATGATTATCGGAACATTGGTTGATCCTTTAGCAACAGTTTTAAATGCTGTAGGACAATTGGTCGCTTCGATGTTTGTGAGCCGGTTTGTGAAAGTTTGATTTTTTCTTAAAACTAATTGCACTAATTTTCTCAGATTATTTTAAATTTTATTGAAATTTATATGAATTCTTTTTATAAAAATATCGGACTTTATGATAGTCTCAATTTTGATATTGATATGAGTAAATCTGAATTTGAAGAAAGTCTGAAGAAAATTACCTATAAAACAAATACGACTTTCATTTCACTAATTCCCGATAACGGAATTCCTACAAGATTTGAATATCTTGGAATTATAAATAAGGATGATTTTACCATTAAAAGAAGACGTCATTTTTTCGATTTTAACATTCTGCATTCTATTATCAAAGGAAATATTTCAGAAGAAAATAATAAAACATCAATTATAATAGAATTTACGCCACTTATTTCTCATTTTCTCGCTCTCGTATTTATACCTGTTATTAGCCTATTTATTACTATCCAAATCATGCAGGAAAGTACTAATTATTTTGTCATTGCTCTTCCGGCAATCTTAACAATGGTTCAATATTTCGGACTGAAAAGAAGTATTAAAAGAGATAAGTACGATTTTGAAAGGGAGTTAAATTTTATTGCTCAAAAGAATAATCAATTTAAAAACTTTAAATAAATTATTCGCTACGTTTTACAGGTTCTAAATTTTCATATTCTTCTTTTGTAAAAAGTTTGTAATGAACTTTAAATGTTTTTCCTAAAGGCGTTTCCAGAGAAAACCCACCCGGTCCGAAGCCGTCTGTAACATCTAACGTAAAGTGTGAATATTTCCAGTATTCGAATAAATCGCGATCGATCCAGAATTCATGTTCGTTAATGGTTCCGATCATGGCATCGTTCATCCTTGGGTAAAACCCGCCTTTTTCAAAACATTGTGGCTGCGTTCCCTCACAACAGCCTCCGGCTTGGTAAAACATGAGTTCACCATATTTTTTTTCGAGCTCCCAGATTACTTCTAAAGCTTTTTCCGTAACTGATACTCTCGATATTTTTGTTTCCATTTTGATTTCTTTTAATAAAGATTTTAACAGAACATTTTCATTCCATAGGAATCCAGATTCACTTATTAAATTATTTTAACAATCCTTGCTTGGTCCTTAGGGAATGACAAACTGGATGTTTATTTTTAATGAAGTTGCTTCATCACAATAACTTCGTTTATTAAAGTTAAAAAAGTCCGACAAATAATTCTCTGCCGGACTATAAAAACTCAACATTGTTTAATCTGCACAAGCAGTATATGATTTAATTCTGCTTTTCAATTCTTTTTTTTCCAACATACAATTGACACGCTGTATTTTGCGTGAAGGATAGGAAGGGCGGCGAGAAACGAGCCGGTGCGAAGCACCGAAACGAAGTAGAGCCCTGGATAGCCTGACCGTTTTACCTCGGCGTAAGCTGAGGCAAACGGGCACGCCCTAATATTTAAAGATTAAAAGAAACCTAATTTGTTTTTGTTATAAGAAATCAACATATTTTTAGTTTGTCGATAGTGATCCAACATCATTTTGTGATTTTCTCTACCGATTCCCGATTGTTTGTATCCTCCAAACGGAGCCCCCGCAGGATAAGAATGATATTGGTTTACCCAAACTCTGCCTGCCTGAATCTGACGTGGAACATTGTACAACTGGTGCGCATCTCTGGTCCAAACTCCGGCTCCAAGTCCGTAAATGGTATCGTTGGCAATTTTAATACCTTCTTCTTCATCTTTAAAAGTTGTAAATGCCAAAACCGGTCCGAAAATTTCTTCCTGAAAAATTCTCATTCTGTTGTTTCCTTTAAAAATTGTTGGCTGTATATAATATCCGTTTTCCAAGCCCTCACCAACATTATTGACATCACCTCCAACAAGCACTTCTGCTCCTTCCTCTTTTCCTAATTTGATGTAAGAAAGGATTTTATCTTTTTGAATCTGAGAAGCCTGCGCACCCATCATCACCGTTTTATCCAACGGATTTCCGACTTTAATTGCTTTTACTCTTTCAATTACCTTTGCGATGAAAGCATCTGCAATATCTTCCTGAATCAATAATCTTGACGGGCAGGTACAGATTTCCCCTTGATTTAAAGCAAAAAGAACAGCTCCTTCAATTGCTTTATCTAAAAATGCATCGTCTGCATCCATCACCGAACTGAAGAAAACATTCGGCGATTTTCCACCTAGTTCCAATGTTACAGGAATGATATTTTCCGTTGCATACTGCATCACCAGACGACCTGTTGCCGTAGAACCTGTAAATGCAGCTTTGTTCACTTTTGGATTCGTCACTAAAGCTCTTCCCAATTCTGCACCGAAACCGTTGACGATATTTACAACTCCCGGCGGCAGAAGGTCACCAATCAATTCCATTAAAACCATGATAGAAATCGGGGTACTTTCTGCCGGTTTTAAGACAACACAGTTTCCTGCTGCCAAAGCCGGGGCTAATTTCCATACTGCCATTAAGATCGGGAAATTCCACGGAATGATTTGTGCAATTACGCCAAGCGGTTCGTGAACGATTAATGAAACCGTATCTTTATCAAGCTCGTTGTGAGAACCTTCTTCAGCCCGAATAACCGAAGCAAAATATCTGAAATGATCTACTGCCAAAGGAATATCTGCTGCCAATGTTTCTCTTACCGCTTTACCGTTGTCGATCGTTTCAACAGTTGCGATATATTCTAAATTCTGCTCGATTCTGTCGGCAATTTTATTTAAAATAATACTTCTTTCCGTAGAAGAAGTGTCTTTCCATGTCTGGAATGCTTTTTCAGCCGCATTAACTGCCAGTTCCAAATCTTCTTTAGACGAATGAGCCGCTTGTGTGAAGTTTTTCCCATCAATTGGAGAAACGACGTCAAAATATTTCCCGTTTACGGGTGCTGTAAATTTTCCGTCAATATAATTATCATATCTGTTTTTAATTTCAGGCCATTGTAATAATGTCTCTGATTGTTGTTGTGTTGTAGTGCTCATATTGATATAATTTTAATTTTTATCTACAACCAAATTACATTTACCTGTGACATTCGCATAGCAAAATCGTACAAAAAAATATCAAAATTGTGCATACCACGAATTTTATATTTTTGTTAACATTTCTATCCGTTGATAATTTTCTATATTTGAGTAGCACGCAAAAACAAAATATTTGGAAATGAATAATCACAAGACTTTATTGAATACACCTGAATTAAAGGGAGAAAATCAGCTAAATCACTTAGTTGAGAATGAAACAAAGTTCAATCTAAATAATTGTGAATTCAGCATATATGAGACTCATAAAGCTGCTTTTGACGTAAAACTGCATTTTGAAACCATTGCATTTACCGCTATGCTTCGTGGGAAAAAACACATGAAAATTGATAATAAGACAGGTTATTTCGATTATTTCCCGGGAGAAAGTGTATTGGTTTCGCCTGGCGAGACAATGGTTATTAATTTTCCTGAAGCCGATGAAACCCCATCGCAATGTATTTCTTTAAGCCTGAACCCCGAATTTATCGAAAACTCCTTAAATCATTTGAATTATCATTTTCCCAAAGTGGATGAATCTTCCCAATGGAATATCGAATTGGATGAATATTTTATTTTTAACAATAAATCTTTAGCATCAGCAACCAACAATATCATGAGAATTGCCATGGATGATAATTCGCAGAAAGATATTATGGCAGATTTTGCGTTGAAAGAACTATTAATCAGACTAATGCAGACCCAGGCAAGAAGTATGGTAGAAAAAAACATTGCTAAAAGTAGGTCGAGGATAGGTTTTGCAGTAGATTATATCAAGAAAAATCTTCATCAGAAATTATCAATCGACAGCATTGCCAAACTGACGTATGTAAGCAAATCCAATTTCTTTAAAATGTTTAAAGATGAACTGGGAACTTCCCCCAATGATTTTATTTTACGGGAAAGAATCCGCAGAGCTAAAGAACTTCTGGCAAGTCAGAACAGCATTAAAGAAACTGCTTTCCAGACCGGTTTTTCTGATACTAATTATTTTACGAGAGTTTTTAAACAATTGGTTGGAGTGACACCAAAAATTTATCAGAACGAAATTATGTTTAATATTTAATTCTAATCAACAGAAGTTCTTATTGAACTAATGTCAGTTTCATAAATGTATTTGCCGGCAATTTCTTTAAGTAGATATATCGTTACACTTTTATCAGATTTGCAATCTTCTTCCACGGCCAAAAGCAGTCTTTTCCTATCCTTTGAAAATAAGGGTTTTGATATTCTTGATGTGCAATAAACTTTTGAATCAATAAATTTATTTTTTACCAAAGAAGTATCAATTGTATATTTTTCATTTTTTACAATTTCAAAATTCAAATCTTTAAACTCTTTTTCTTCCCAATATTTGAGTCCTTCTCTTAGATAAAATGGCTCTGATGAAAGATTCTTTAATCTTATTTTATGCTCATCAAAAAAAGTATTCATAATCGAATAATCATTATTTTTCTTTGAACAAGACAAAAAGCTAAAAATGGTAATCAGAAAAACTAAATTTCGCATAATTCTTTAATTTAAAAACAAAGCATCCCAAAAATGAGATGCTATAATTTATAATTTTAATCTTGATAATCATAATATCTTGCTCCCTTCAAAACTGGATTTTCTAATTCGACCGATTTCAAACCAAATCCTTTATAATCAGAATTAACAGAATTTTCCAATTGTTTTCTGTGGAGTTTTTCATAAGTTTCAAAATCAATTGCTGTTCTGTTTTTTAATTCTTCAAATAAATCCCATTTTGTGACAACTGTTTTCCAGTTTTCTGAGACTTTTCCAGCGAAAACTTTTGATTTTGAACCGCTTCCGTATCCTAAAAATCCGATTTCCTGTCCTGCTAATTCTTCATTTTCATTGAAAGAAGTTTGCAGCGCAGAAAGTAAAGCCATAAAAATCGAAGCTGTATACATATTTCCAATTTCCGAAGAAGCTCGTTGAGATTTTTCAATTTTATCATTGATAAACTGAATGTAATCCTCAGATTTTGCCACTGCTTTTTGCTCTTCAGGAATTTCGTAAGACAAACAGTTTTCCAAACTGTAAATTTCTGTGAAAACCCTTTTCCCATGAAAAGCATACGGAAGATGGAAAATCAAATATTTCCAACTTTCATAAGGCTTATCTTTCCCTGTAATTTCTTTGTAATGATTATATGCTTCTTTGATTCTATCCTGATAACATTGATTGGAATATTGTCCGTCGAAAACAGGTTCATCCGTAAAAACTTCAATTTTTTCAGGAAAATTTTCTGGTACATTTTTTAAATCTTCCTTGTTGAAATGACGTCTCGGCTTGAAAAAATCAAAAACACTTTCTGTAGCGACTCCCCAATTATTTTCAATTTCAATTAATTCAGATTTTGAAGATACCAAAACAGCAACGGCACCACCGCCTTGCGTATATTCACCGGAAGATGCCAACTCATATTTTGCATAATCGCTGGCAATGACAACCGCTTTTTTGTCAGGATTTACCCTCACAAAATCCAATGAATTATGAAGAGCATCAACGGCTCCGATACAAGCAAATGTAAGATCCACAACGTCACAGTTTTTAAAACATCTCTCGCCAAATTCATTTTCCAAGACTTTTTCAACCATCTGCATGGCATAAGAAGCGGTTGGTTTTGCTGCATCTAAGGCACTTTCCGTTCCCAGATAAATTCTTGATATTTCTTTTGGATTAAGATTATAATCTTTGATGAGTTTCAACAACGCCTCTGCTGCAAAAGTTGCTGCATCTTCATGTACATCGGGAAATCCCATTTTATGCAACCCCAAACCTTTTTCCAATTTTGCGGGTTCTATTCCTCTTTTTTCTGCTAACTCTTTAATTTCTAAATATAAAGACGGTGCGTAAAAGCTTGCTGCCTCAATTCCAAAAGTCATATTACTTTAATTTTAATACGAATTTAGAAAATGTAAACGTTTAATCATACATGATTCTTTCCAAATTTTAAGAAATGTTTAAATTAAAATCAATAACAAAAGGCACCTCATAAAAAGATGCCTTGGTGTAAATTATTAATTAAATAAAATTTTTTGCTTATTATTTTGCGTTTTTAGTTTTTAATTATTTTAAAAGTCTCAGTTCCGCCGTCGGTTTTTCCTGAAATGATATACATTCCGTTGTTCAAATTAGAGATATCGATATTTCCGTCTGTTGAATTTGCCTTTTCAGTCTTAATTTTTCTTCCTGTTTCATCGTAAATAGTAATTTCATTAATCTTTTCCCTACCTGTATAATTCAATGTATTCTTTACAGGATTTGGATAATATCTGATCGATGATTTTAAAGGATTCATAACATCTTTAACTGCAAGAACACCACTGCTAATGCTAAAATTATCTATTAAAGTAGAATATCCCTGTGCATTTTCACATTCAATAGCGATCTGGTAAACGTTTGTAGGTATCCCAATATTACCGAATAAGTACCAAGAACTAAAGGGCGGCTGAAAACCCATCATCATATTCCAGGAATCTGTAGGTGAAAGACGATAATAAATTCTAATCCAATTGGCATTGGCTCCCTGCTGCGGATTGATGACATAAAAATTCAATCTGGGATCACTAATTCCTGCTGTATTTAATGGCGGACTTACAAGTTTTGTTTTATCTGCAGTAGAAGAATTAGCAGGAAAATTGGCAAATTTTGTTCCTGCAAAAGCCGTGACCCCATTACTTCCTAATGTTGCCGAAGATGCAAAAGTCCAGCTCATGGTATTGGTTTCGTAAATCTGCGTCCAGCTTGATCTCGTCGGCGAACTATCTTCAAAAGTTTCCGTCCAAGGAAATGTAGAGACTTGGGCTCTGGAACTTATTGATAAAAAAGCCAATAAAGCCGGTAAAAAATAGCGATTTCCTACATTCATAGAAAATAAAGTTGTTTTCATATATATAAATTTAAAAATATTAATTAGACAACAAATTTAACAATATAAAACAAAATAATCATATTAAATTAAAATATTTTGAATTAATAATAACAAAAATCGTTTAAGCAATAAAAATAACCGCTATTAAAATAGCGGTTATCATAAAATATTAGTGAATCTTATCCGAAAATTATTTAAAATCTTCAATGGCTTTATTCATTACATCAATTTGTTTGTTGATGCTTGCCGCACTTTGAGGATTCTGTTTCAGAAGTTCCATTTTCTTGGCAAGACCATCTTTCAACATCTGGGTTATCATCATTTTAACCTGTGGATTATTTCCCATCTGTCCTTTAGCCTGATTTATAATTTTTGTAACACTTTCTGTCGCTTTCAGATTATCTGAAGACATAATCCAGTTATAACCTTCTTCCGCAGATTTCCCCAATTCAGGATTCTGGAATTTAATAAAAGGATAAAATGCCACAAGCGGAGCAATATTCGACATCTGAGAAGTCACTTTGTTTTTTACAACAATTGGTAACATTTGTCCTAATAAAGTCTCCGAAGCACCTTCCAGATCTACTTTCTCTGCTAAAGCATTTCCTCTCGCAGGATCTACCGTAACAATCGCACTGATCGAATTTCCTTTCACGGAATTTGAAACTGCATTCACTCCTTTTTCGAAGATCGGCATATATTTTTCATCCTTCGTTTTCGCTAATGCTGAAATGGCTGCTGCCTGAACCAATGTCTTAGGATCATTTGAAGCAAGTTTTTCAACATCAGAACCCAACGCTTTGAATTGTTCTGGATTTGATAAATCCATCAACTGCAACGCTTTTATTTTAGTTCTGAAATAAGGATCTTTCAACGCTGTTGCCAATAATTTTGTTGCGGCCGGATTTTTGCCAACCTGATCTTTAATTCCGTTTAATGCATTGTATCTGCTTTTGAATTCCTTAGAAACTGTAAACTGCATTAAATATTGCTCAGGCGTTTTTGTATCGGTAATATCTGCCACTAAAATACCATCTGCGTTGATATTTACTAAGTCTGCATTCTTAGAAACATCAAAATTGAAAGTACTTTTCCCTTCTGCATTTACCCAGACATTATATCTTTTCGGTTTTCCATTATCGTAAACATCGATTGCCAAAGGAAACTCAAACGGTTGCTCCTGAATTTGCTCAATAACTACGGCAACTTGTTTTTTAACAGGTTCGAAAGTATAAGAATATTTGATTTTCGGGTGTCCGCTTCCGAAATACCATTGATTGAAGAACCAATTAAGATCTTTTCCTGAAACTTTTTCGAATGATAATCTTAACTGATGCGCCTCTCCATTCTGATATTCGTTTGTTTTCAGATAATCATTCATTCCGGCAAAGAAAGCATCATCACCTAAATAATTTCTCAACATATGAAGAATTCCGCCTCCTTTCTGATAGGTTACCAGATCGAAAACATCTTCTCTGGAATCGTAATCGAATCGTACCAAATCCTTCTTAAAATCTCCAGGATTATGAATGTAATTATTCACATCCTTCATTTGATGATAATCTGCCTGATCTTTTCCATACTTATATTCGTTCCAAAGATATTCTGAATAGTTCGCAAAAGATTCATTTACCGTAAGATTACTCCAGCTTTCCGCAGTCACCAAATCGCCAAACCACTGGTGGAATAGTTCGTGAGCAATGGTATCTTCCCATGTATTTTCGTCGATTAACTGTCCCGGTTTTTGCAAAATATCGCTTCCGTGGAGTGTTGCTGTTGTATTTTCCATTGCACCACTCACATAATCTCTTCCAGAAATCTGTGCATATTTTGCCCACGGATAATCGTAACCCAGCTTTTTAGAGAAAAACTCAATCATTTCCGGAGTGTTTCCATAGATCTGCTTTGCGTACGGTTCGTACTCTTTTTCGATGTAATAATCTACCGCAATATTTCTCCATTTGTCTTTCACAATCGCATACTCACCAATTCCCATAAAGAAAAGATAGGTAGAATGTCTCTTATCCATTACCCAATGATCTGTTCTTAATCCATTGGCTTCTTTCTGAGAATCTTTCAACAATCCGTTAGAAAGAGTGACATATTTATCAGGAACAGTCATGTAGATTTCCTGAGTGGTTTTCTGGTTAGATTTATCGATGGTAGGAAACCATGCAGAAGAAGATTCTGTTTCTCCCTGCGTCCAGATCTGCGTCGGCTTGTCAGGATCTTTTCCCTGAGCATTAATAAAATACAATCCTTTTGCATCATTAATTGCTGCACTTCCCTCCTGTTTCACTTCGTTCGGACGGGAAGTATATTTAATGTAAACCGTGTAATCTTGGTTTTTCTGATATGTTTTATCTAAAGTAATTTTCAACACATCATCCTTGTAATCGTATTTTAAAGGAGATTTTTTACCATTGATATCCAAAGCTACTTCATGAATCAACATTCCCTTTGCATCAAGTGTCAGTTCGTTGGTAGGATAGAAAAAAGGAGCGGCAGTCAGCCATTCTTCTCCGTTCATCTGTTCCTTCTGATAGTCGAAATTTACTTTAAGCTTAGTATGTTTAAGTTCCGTTACTTTCGTGTGAGTGGCTCTGTAGACCTTTTCTCTGCCTGAAGTTTCGGTTTGTGCTGCTACATTTGCGGAAAAGAAGATCCCACCCAAAAGAGCAATCGATAAAATAGCTTTTTTCATTATTATTTTTTAGAATTATTTTTTGTTAAAATGTCGAAAATATCATTGACTACCGTTTCGTAATCTCCTTTTTTAAACTGTTCTTTTGTTTTATGAAAAGCTTTTTTCAGCTCACTTTCAGTGTTTTCATCGTCGATGATTTCTATAGAATCTACGCCTTTCATCTGAAGAATTGCATTTTTCAATGCTTCAAGATTAGCAGTTTCTTCGGTATTGATTTTTAGATATTTCATTTATTCTTTTTTAAAGGTAAATTGATTAGCTCCCTGAGCAAAATCCATCGTTCCGTTTTCTGCATTAAATTTAACTTTAATTCCTGCGATGTCAAATTTAAATTCATTTTCAGAAACAGCTTCCAAAGGAAAAGCGTCCTGACCCGTTGCCTGACCTTTTAACACTCCATTTTCTATAAAGATTTTGATATCTAAAGGGAAATCCTTGGTTTTATAATTCCCTTCATATTTTTTTAAAATATCTGCGGAAACTACAATACCTTTAAAATCCGGCATTTTAAAATCTTTACCTGTGGCTGCAGCCATCATTTTATCGAAAATGTCGTCAGAATCCATATCTTCCTGATTGGTTATGAAGCTCACTGCCGTTTTCAACTCCGGAAAATAAACCAATTCTGATCTGAAACCATCAATCGCTCCATTATGACCAAATCCCGAATATTTTTCAAACGGAAATTTCACCAGACCATAGCCATAATCATCAATAAAATTTTTCATTTTATCAACGTTTTCTCTTTTGATTAATTTCCCGTTTTCCAATCCTAAAATGAATATCAAAAGTTCTCTTGGCGTTGAAACAATATTTCCTGCTCCGATCGGGACACTCATATCTGTTTCCGGAGCAGCAAGATAAATTCCGTTGAAATACTGATAAGATTTTGCCTGATCTTTTGAAGTATCAATTTTTCCTCCGACTCCCGTTGAGATTAATTTTAAAGGTTTTGCAATTTTAGTCTTAATTAATTCAGTATAGGATTTTTTATATACTTTTTCAAGAATTAGTCCTAATAAAATGAAATTTGAATTGCTATATTCATGCTTTGAACCCGGCTCAAAATCACTTTTATATTTTTTAATGATAGCAACCAAGTCATTCCCAGTTTGAGGCTTAGTATAATATTGTGCAAACTCGGCTTCATCCGTCAGATTGTGAATTCCCGTTCTGTGCTGCAATAAATTTTCGATGGTAATTTTGTCTGCATTAGGAATTTCAGGATAGAAATCTGAAAGTTTTTTGTCTAAAGAAATCTTTTTATCTTCAACTGCTTTCATGACCAAAACTGCCGTGAACGTTTTGCTAATGGAACCAATTCTATATTGCGTATTTATATTAGCTTTCTGCTTTTTTTCAACATCTGCAAATCCGATTACTTTCACAAAAGTCGGTCGATCATTTTCTGCAAACGCAAAACTTCCCATCACTTTATGATGCACAAACAGAGAATCAAAGTAGCTTCCCAATTTTTCTTTTACATTTTGTTGAGAAAAAACGGCAGTTGAAATACCAAGCGCTGAAAGAAAAAGTAACTTTTTAAACATACTTTTTAAGTTTGCTCAATAAGTTGAAAAATTTCAGGAGATGTTACAAAAAAAGTGAAGTTTTAGACTTCACTTTTAGGTTTATTTTAATATTATTTAGTTAATATTTTCAAGGTTTGTCATTCCGTAGGAATTTCGACAACAATATTTAAAACTTAGCTTAGATTCCTACGGAACGGCAAACTGAATGAATATAAGATATTTTACTTTAATTCTAAATCGCTACAGGCGCCTTAATTCCCGGGTGCGGATCGTAATTTTCCAATGTAAAATCTTCAAAATCGAAACCAAAAATATCTTTAACCTCAGGATTTAATTTCATGGTAGGAAGTGGTCTTGTTTCTCTTGATAATTGCTTATTCACCTGTTCAAAATGATTATTATAAATATGAACATCACCAAAACTGTGAACATAATCTCCCACTTCTAAATCGCAAACCTGCGCCACCATCATCAATAATAAAGCATAACTTGCAATATTAAAAGGAACTCCTAAGAAAACATCGGCACTTCTCTGATACAATTGAAGCGATAGTTTCCCATCAGCTACATAAAACTGGAATAATGCATGACAAGGTGCTAGAGCCATATTCGGGATTTCAGCAACGTTCCAGGCAGAGACGATCAATCTTCTGGAATCCGGATTTTTTTTAATCTGATCGATTACTTCTGTAATCTGATCCACAACTTTTCCATCTGCACCGTTCCAACTTCTCCATTGCGCTCCGTAAACAGGACCTAAATCTCCGTTTTCATCTGCCCATTCATCCCAGATTGAAACTCCGTTATCTTTTAAATATTTGATATTGGTATCTCCTTTTAAAAACCAGAGCAATTCATAAATAATAGATTTCAAATGCACTTTTTTAGTCGTAACTAAAGGAAAACCTTTCGATAAATCATACCTCAGCTGATAGCCGAAAACACTCTTTGTTCCTGTTCCCGTTCTGTCAGTTTTTTCTGTTCCGCTATCTAAAATATGTTGTAAAAGGTCTAAGTAATTTTGCATTTCTCTGAAATTTTTATTGGTAAAAACCGCCGTTGATTTTTTGCAAAATAAAGGATTTTTTAATTAAAAAAGTTCTTTTACAATTGGAAAATAAAAATCTGTAACGATAGAAAAAAGCAATACTTCTATAAAATCGCTGTGTTTGTCTAATAGTTTTGACTTTCTTTCATGGATGAAGGAATTTTGTCACTGTAAATCAGAAAGACAATGAGAAAATACCTAATCATAGCGCTCTTCATCGGAATCCTTGCTCCGGCTCAAAAAGTGTGGTCGCTTCAAGATTGTCTGGATTATGCGGTAGCAAATAACATTACGGTAAAAAAGACCGCTCTCGACAAAACCACTGCCCAATTGAATTATCAACAGCAGAAAAACAATAAACTTCCGACGATTTACGGTTCTTCTTCGCTGGGATTAACTAACGGTTCAAGTATTGACCCCATTACAAGCAGTTTCGTGAATCAGAATATTTTGTCAAACAGTTTTGGAATAAGCGGAAACGTTGCAATTTATCAGGGAAACAAACTGAACCTACAGATTGAGCAGAATAAAATGATTTTAGATCAATCTTCTTTATATCAAAAGCAGGCGGAAAACAACATCGTTCTGAATGTTTTAGAAGCATATTTACAGTCTTTATATTATTATGAAGGAATCGAAATTGCAAACTACACCGCAAATTCTTCCGCTCAGGAATTAAAACTTACGCAGACTAAATATAAAAACGGAGCGATCTCAAAACTGGATCTCGCAGACGTAGAAACACAAAATGCACAGAACCAATATACGGTAGTAAGCAGTCAGAATCTTTACAATCAACAGGTTTTAAAATTAAAACAATTATTGGAGCTTGATCCCAATGTAGATTTTGAAATTGAAAAAACATCACTTCCTGATATTGAAGAAACGATTCCTGACAAACAGCAGGTTTTTGCACAGGCAACAGAAAATCTTCCTGATCTTAAAATTTATGATGCTCAGAATGAAATTTTAAACAAAGCCTTAGAGATTACAAAAGCGGGTTACAAGCCAACACTTTCCGCAACAGCAGGTCTGAATACAGGTTTCACAAGCACTCAGGATTTTTCATATTTTAATCAGCTTAAGAATAACTTTAATAAATCTGTCGGGCTTTCGCTTAACGTTCCGATTTTCTCGAAAAAACAGAACAATACGAATGTCGAATTGGCTAAAATTGATATTAAGCAAAATCAATTGGATAAAATAAGCGCGGGAAAAACACTGTATTCAAGCATTGAAACCGCCTGGCAGAATGCAATCGCCAATCAGGCTCAGCAAAAATCTTCAAAAGTAGCGAGAGACAATGCTAAACTTTCTTACGACCTGTCCAACAAAAAATTTGAATTCGGAGGATTGACGACAACAGAACTTTCAGTAAGCAGAAACACCTATCTGACCAACGAACAGACGTACTTACAGTCAAAATATATGGCAGTTTTATACACCCAACTCCTGAATTTTTATCAGGATAAAATATTAACAACCAATTAATAGCAACAGAAAAATATATAATTATGAATCCAAAATATAAAAAGATCTTCAGAAATTCTATTATATTTCTGGTGTCAGCCGTTGTGATCGTTTTAACGTATCAGTATTTCTCAAAGGATAAAGAAGCGCAGATCACTATTCAGACTGTAAAACTCAGCAAACAGGATGTTACCACTTCTGTTACGGCGACGGGAACCGTAGAACCTGTCGACACAGTACAGGTCGGAACTCAGGTTTCAGGATTGATCAGAAATATTTATGTTGATTATAACTCTCAGGTAAAAAAGGGACAGCTTTTAGCTGAAATCGATAAAACCAACCTTCAGGAATCGGTAAATGATGCTCAGGCTCAGTATAATTCAGCTTTGAATGAACTTAATTATCAGCAACAGAATTTCCAGCGTCAGAATAATATGTTCAAATCAGGTGTGATAAGCAGAGCAGATTATGAGCAGGCATCTTATCAGGTGAAAAACGCACAACAAGCGGTGAATCAAAAGAAAACCACTTTAGCGCAGTCGAGAACCAATCTAAGTTATGCTAATATTTACGCTCCGATTGACGGAATTATTTTGAGCAAAGAAGTTCAGGAAGGACAAACCGTTGTGGCAAGTATGACAACTCCTACCCTTTTCACGATTGCAAAAGATATTACGAAAATGCAGGTTCAGGCGAATGTAGATGAAGCAGATATTGGAAATGTTCAGGTTGGTCAACGTGTGACTTTCACGGTGGATGCTTATCCAGAAACGGAATTCAATGGATCTGTAAGAGAAATGCGTTTGAGTCCGAAAACCTCATCAAATGTTGTGACGTACACGGTTTTAATTGATGCTGATAATTCTGAACAGAAATTAAAACCCGGATTAACGGCGACAGTTACAATTTTCACGAAAGAATTAAAAGGAACAAATACAGTTCCGGCATCGGCAATAAGTTTTAGTCCGGATACGGAAACATTGCAAAAATATTATCAGAAAAATAAAATCAATGCTAAAACTCCTGAAGTGAAAACCGGAAAAGGCAAAGAAAAATATATCTGGATTAAAAATAATGACGGAAGTATTTCTCAAAAACAAATTACCATCGGAATCAACGACGGAATTAATGTAGAAGTAAAAAGCGGATTAACCGGAAATGAACAGATCGTGACTTCATTAGACGAACAAACTGAAGCTGTCGCAAAATCCGGTTCAGAAGGGAGCAGCCCATTTATGCCGAAAAGACCGGGAAATAACAATAAAAAATAAGATTCGACATAAAGTCCACCTCTTTAGAACTAAATTAATGTAGTATTTGATATTTAGTGTTTTGTATTTTCAAACTTAATTGTAACAACCAAAAACAATAGAAACAATGAAACCCATCATCAAAATAGAAAACCTAAAACGTGAATTCCGAATGGGTGACGAAATTGTTCATGCCTTGAAAGGAATCGATTTAATCATTAACAAAGGAGAATTTGTGACCATTATGGGAACCAGCGGTTCAGGAAAATCTACGTTTTTAAATACTTTGGGGTGTCTCGACCAACCAACTTCCGGAACGTATGAACTGGACGGCGTATTAGTGAAAGATCTAAACAAAAACCAACTTGCCGAAATCAGAAATACCAAAATCGGTTTCATCTTTCAATCCTATAATTTATTAGCAAGAACAAGTGCTTTGGAAAATGTTGAATTGCCCTTACTTTATAATTCAACGATTTCGTCGGAAGAAAGAAGAGAAAGAGCTGTAAAAGCTTTACAGCAAGTCGGTCTTGAAAGCAGAATGGGACACGTTCCAAGCCAACTTTCGGGAGGTCAGCAACAGAGGGTTGCAATTGCGAGAGCTTTGGTCAATCATCCTGTTATTTTATTGGCCGATGAAGCGACAGGAAACCTTGATACAAGAACGTCTTACGAAGTCATGAATCTTTTTCAGGAACTTAATGATGAAGGAATTACAATCGGATTTGTGACCCATGAAGAAGACATTGCGAAATTCAGTAAACGAACCGTGATTCTTCGGGACGGAATGATAAAAGAAGATAAACTGGTAACCGACAGGCTCATTGCCAAAGCAGAACTTGAAAAGTTACCCAAAACAGAATAAAATTGGATATTATATTAGTTAGCTTATTACAATGAAGACGAAATAATGCTGTTTTTCTTTTGCAAATCTGACATGAAGTAGGATTAGAAGTGGTTTTTTAAATGTTTAGATTGAAAGATTTGCAAAAGGTTTTTAAAGAAAAAGTAGGCACAGAATAAGTCCATCAATTTATATTAATTAGCTACAATGAAGAGGATGTAATGTTGTTATCTTTTGCAAATCTGACATGAAGGAGATTTTTTTGAAAAGCGAAGTTGTTTTTAGAGTGTTAATAATAGAAGGCAGATTTGCAGAAGATTTTTTAAACCAAAAATTAAAGTTATGAATTTCTCAAACTTATTAAAAATAGCCTGGAAAGCCATTATCCTTAATAAAACCAGAGCCATGCTTACGATGCTCGGAATTATCATCGGGGTAGCTTCCGTGATTGCAATGTTGGCAATTGGTGAAGGTTCAAAGGAAAGTATCAAGAAAAATATTTCAAGTATGGGAGCCAATCTCATTACCATTCGTCCCGGTGCAGGTATGACAGGCGGTGTACGTTCGGATCCTTCCGCGATGCAAACTTTGACTTTAGCAGATTATCAAGCGTTGAAAGCTCAGGTAAAATTAATCAAAGACATTTCACCATTAGTGAACGGAAGCGGACAAAGTATTGCAGGTTCAAAAAACTGGCCGACTTCCATGTACGGAACTTCACCGGAATATCTGAAGATCCGTGATTGGGGCGTTGATAAAGGCTCAATGTTTACCGATGATGATGTTGAATCTTTCGGAAAAGTTGCGGTTATTGGAAAAACCGTTCAGGAAAATCTTTTCCCCAATGAAGATCCGATCGGGAAGATGATTCGTTTTAAAAATATCCCGTTCAAAGTCATTGGAGTATTAAAGGAAAAAGGTGAAAATACCTTCGGACAGGATCAGGACGACATTATCATTGCGCCTTACACTGCGGTTCAGAAAAGAATTTTGGCACAGACTTATCTTCAGTCAATTGTTGCTTCATCTTCAAGTGAAGAAGATTCTGAAGCTGCAGTAAATGAGATTAAATCCGTCATGGAAAAACAGCACAAAGTAAAACCTGATCAGGATAATGATTTCAACGTTTCGTCTCAACAGGAAATTATCTCTATGTTCAGCTCAACCAGCGAAATGCTGACAATTTTACTGGTTGCTATCGCAAGTATTTCATTACTTGTCGGAGGAATCGGAATTATGAATATCATGTATGTTTCGGTAAAAGAAAGAACCAAGGAAATCGGTCTGAGAGTGGCAATCGGAGCAAAAGACAGAGATATTCTGATGCAGTTTTTGATAGAATCTGTTCTCATAAGCATTACCGGAGGCATTTTAGGGGTTGTAATCGGGATTATCGCCACTTTCAGCATTAAATATTTTGCAGGCTGGCCCGTTACTATTACGATGATTTCAATCGTTATTTCATTTGCGGTCTGTACGATAACAGGAGTATTTTTCGGATGGTATCCTGCGAGAAAAGCAGCACAATCTGATCCAATTAATGCGTTGAGATATGAATAAATAATTTTAATTGTTTGAAATCGAAAAGAATTTAGAAAAATTGTTCAATAAAAATGTAGAAGAAATGGTAGAAAAAATTTTAAATTCACTTCTTGAAAAGTTTCATCAATCAAGATTTTTTGAAGGATTAAAGAAATATAAATTTTAAAATGAAAGACTGTAAAAAATGGTCAATTTAAAAAATAAAAACGTTGAAATCAGCCTGCATTTTTTGATCTGGCTGGTTTTATTCTTTCTTCCTGCAGCTTTTTCTGTGGGTTCGGATGCAGATTGGAAAGACCTGTTCCGTCATTTTTGGCTGCAGTTAATATTCCTTGCTGTGGTATTTTATGCCAACTATTTATATCTCGTAAAATATATTTACGACGATAAAAAAGTATGGTTTTTTGTGGTTAATCTTTCTTTGATTTTAGCATTAATATTTTTCAAAAATCAAATTTTTGACATTCTGGAACCTCATCGTCGAAATCCTTCGGACAGAAAAAGACCTCCGGCTTCACTTTTTTATTTTATGGATACGCTGATTTACATGATTCCGGTAGCATTTTCGATTGCCATTAACGCCGGAAAAAAAATTCAGAAAGCCGAGGAAATGAAAATTGAAGCCGACAATATCAAACTTCAGTCTGAACTTCAACACCTTAAATATCAGCTTCAACCGCATTTTTTCTTTAATTCATTAAATAATATTTATTCTTTGATAGATTTTGCGCCCGACAAAGCGAAACAGAGCATTCACAGTTTGAGCAAACTGATGCGACATCTGTTGTACAAAACTGATGTTCCAACAATAAGTCTTTCCGAAGAAGTAGAATTTTTAAATAAATATATTGAATTGATGTCGCTGAGACTTACCGATAATACAAAGGTTTATACTAATTTTCCTAAAACGATTCCTGAGATGAAAATTGCCCCGCTGCTTTTTATTTCAATCGTTGAAAACGCTTTTAAACACGGAATTTCCGCAACTCAACATTCTGATATTCATTTTAAAATGGAAATTATAGAAACCGAAATTCATTTTACGGCTTCCAATTCCAATTTTCCGAAAACGGATGCCGACAAAAGCGGGTCAGGAATCGGTGTCGAAAATCTTAAAAAAAGACTTAATTTGCTGTATCCTGAAAAGCATGAATTTCATTCTCACCTCAACAATGAAATGTATATTGCGGAAGTGAAAATTATAACCAATTGATATGAAAAAACTAACCTGCTTAATTGCCGATGACGAACCAATGGCATTAAACTTAATTGAAAGTTATGTCCTGAAAACTCCTTTTCTGGAACTGAAAGCCAAATGCAGTAGTGCCATTGAAGCCATGCAGAAACTCGAAGACGAAAAAGAAATCGATCTTTTTTTCCTTGATATTCAAATGCCGGATCTTACAGGCTTGGAATTTTCAAAATTGCTTCCACAAAAAAGCAAAGTCATTTTCACAACAGCGTTTGATCAATATGCGATTGACGGATATAAAGTGAATGCTTTAGATTATTTGTTGAAACCATTCGATTATACGGAATTTCTAAATGCCGCAACGAAAGCCAGAAATTATTTTGAGAGTCTTCAACCTTCGTTAGAAAAAACAGAAAAAAAACAGGAATTTTTCTTCATAAAATCTGAATACAAACAAATTAAAATCAACTTTTCTGAAATTCTTTTTATTGAAGGATTGAAAGATTATGTGAAAATTTTCCTAAAAGATCAGCCAAAACCTATTTTAACGTTAATGAGTTTAAAGAAACTGGAAGAAGAACTTCCGTCTGAAAACTTCATGAGAATTCACCGTTCATACATTGTTGCGCTAAATAAAATTGAAGCGATTGAAAGAAATCATATCGTGATTGGCAAACAGCAGATTACCATTGCCCCGAATTACAAAGATTCTTTGATGGAATATATTGGCGGGAAAAGTTTTTAAATAAAAAAACGGGCTCTATAAAAACCCGTTTTGTATGTTATATTTGTGAAAATTATCTAATTAAACTGTGGTATAACCTCCATCAACAAGATAATAGCCTCCTGTCATAAATGAAGATTTTTCAGAACTTAGGAATAATACCAATTCTGCGACTTCTTCGGGTTTCCCCAATCTTCCCATCGGATGTTTTGCGATTAAAGCTGCCTTCATATCTCCACTGATAGCTTCTAAAAGAGGTGTTTCAATATAAGCCGGACCGACAGCGTTGCAACGGATATTTTTCTGCCCATATTCTGCACCAATATTTTTTGTAAGCCCCACAACAGCGTGTTTTGCCGACGTATAAGCCGATGAAAGCGGTGCTGCAACCGTTCCGTGTATAGAGGCCATATTCACAATCACTCCTCCTCCGTTTTTCTCCATTTGTTCCAGCTCATATTTGCAGCCGTAGAAAACACCGTCTAAATTTATACTCAACACTTTTCTCCAGCCGTCTAAAGTATAATTTCCCGTTAATTCCTGTTCGCCGCCAATTCCTGCATTATTGCAGGCGATATCCAATTTTCCGTAAATTTCTACAGTCGATTTAACTAAATCTTCCACCTGTTCTGCATTTGACGTATCTGCTTTTATGAATGATGCTTCGCCACCCTGTGATTTAATCTTTTCTACCGCTCCATTTCCATGTTCCTCATTGATGTCCGAAACAATTACTTTTGCCCCTTCTTTCGCATACAATTCTGCAATTGCTAATCCGATTCCTGATCCTGCGCCTGTCACAAGTGCTACTTTATTGTCTAAAATTCCCATATTGATAAAATTTTAATATGATTTTTATTACATTAACTTTTATCTAATTTACGATTAAAAATAGCAATTGCTTCCAAAGTAAGCAATAAAGTTTTCTTAAATTTTTGGATGAAATATTAATTATTTTAAAAATATATTTATTTAATACAAAATTTGATCTTTAAAATAAATTTACCAAATTTCTTCAACGGTCTGATTGACATTATTTATAGAAAAATCCTGTCCTTTACTTAATCCTGCCATAGCTTTTACCAAAGGCGATTCTGCAGAAACTGTCATGATTTTCTGATTTTCAAAAACGATCTCCCCCAACGAGGCAGAAATATAAAAAAGTCCTTTATTGGTTTTTACCAAAGCTCCGTTTTGTACCTTCAGTGAGGGTTCTCCATTAATTTTCTGAATGTATGATTGCTGATTTAACATTTCGTTCAGTTGACGCTGAAGGTTATTAATCTCCTGTTGTAACATTTCACGACCCGTTTCATATTTATCACCCATCGAACTTTTCATATCATTGCTTGAAGCTCTGGTTTCGGCAATGAGATTTTCCAGATTTCGAATTTTTTCGGTGATTTTATTTTTGATGAGTTCTAAAATTTTTGATTTTTCCATGTATAAAATCTACATTAAGTTTTCAAATGTATTAAATAAATTTTCTATAATCCTGAAATTACTCCATAAAAAAACGCAGTTTCAATCTGCGTTTTTAATTTTATCTAAAAATAAAAATGTAGAATTTATTTCTCAAAAACTGAATAATCTGAAATATTGAAATCAAAATATTTTTCATCATCAAAATTTCTTTTCGTTTTATCAAAAACATTTTTGAAAGGTCCTGATAAATGATCATCTTCGATGGAGAAATTAACAGCTTCTTTTGACATATTTAAAACTACCAGAACTTCGTCATTGCCATTCTTTCTTATGTAAGCTAAAATTTTATCATTAGCAGTTGTATTTAAAAGATAGGTTGTTAAATCAGGATCTCCGCCTCTTAAAGCCGGATTTGATGATTTTAAATCTAATAAAGTTTTATAAAAACCTGCCATTTCATAATTGTTTGTCCATTCGATTGCATCTTTTTCAAAAAACTCTAAACGCTTCATATTGGGAAGTTCCTGTCCGGAATACAACAGCGGAATACCATTCCATGTTGCTGAAAATACAGCCATTGGTTTTGTAATTACTTCATATTTTTCGTATTCTGTCCCGTTCCATGAATTTTCGTCGTGGTTTGTGGTAAACCAAGCTCTCATAGAACCGTCTCCAATTGCGGAATATTTTCTTAATAGATCTGTTAACTCCAAAAGAGGTTCATTTTGTTTATAATAATCGGCTGATTTATGCATCCATTTCCAAGAATAACTTGCATCGAAAACTTTTCCGTGTTCCGGACTTTCTAATTCATCAAATTCACCTAACCAGAAAAGCGGTTTGATTTTTTCAACTTCAGGGCGAGCCTGCTGCCAGAAATCAACCTCTACCCAAGAAGCTAAATCGCAACGGAAACCGTCGATATCAGTTTCTCTGATCCAAAATTTCATGGCATCGATCATTTCCTGACGCATTTCCTGATTTGTATAATCCAGTTCGATAATATCATCCATCCCTGAAGCACGGTGAAAACTGCCATCGGGATCTTTCAGGTAAAATTCGGGATGAGTTTTTGTCCAGATATGATCCCAACCCGTGTGATTTGCTACCCAGTCAATAATAACTTTAAATCCTAATCGGTGCGCTTCGTTCACCAGATGTTTGAAATCATCTAAAGTTCCGAATTCGTGATTGACAGAAGTATAATCTGATGCTGCATAAGGACTTCCCAAGCTTCCTTTTTTGTTTTCTTGAGCAATCGGTGTAATAGGCATAAACCAAAGTGTTTTCACACCCATCGATTTCAATCTTGGCATTTCTTTTTCAAATGCTTTGAAAGTTCCTTCTTTTGTATATTGTCTTACGTTAACTTCGTAGATATTTGTAGTATGTTTCCAGTTTTTAGGTAAATCTGTCATGCTTTTCTTTCATTTTTGAATGGTAAAGGAAACAATTCCCAAACCAATGGTGACTTATAAAATTAATATTTTTATTAATTCTCTTTCAACAAAAATAGGGATTGTGGCTGAAAAGAATGATTATTTGAGGATTAAAGTTGTTTGAAATTTAAATGAGTAACCGATTGTACATTTTGAAAATTTTTGATATTAAATTCGTCAAGTCGAGTATTTTTTTTAATAAAGTGAAGAAAAAATCTATCATAAAGTTATCACACAAAAAAGCCCCGAATTTTCATTCAGGGCATATATTTTTATACTTTAATTATCTTTCATCGTTGTCATCTTCGTCATCGAAAACATCATCGTTGTAGTCTTCTTCTTCCTCATCATCAAAATTGTCGTCATCTTCATCTTCAAAGTTACCACTTACCACCAAATCATCATCAAAACCGAAATCATCATCCATTAAAGGCATTGCCGATTTCTTTTTAGATCCTCCGTTACCGCTTTTGCTTGGCGCCTTCAACGGAACATTTCCAAATCTGTAAACCGTGATAGGATAATTAACTCCTTTTGTTTCGTCGATAACCTCTACCAATTCACAGAAAAATTCCCAAAGGTCAAGAAGTCCGTACTGGAACTGTGCTTTATCTCCTACATTTTCGAAAGCCTCATCGATGTATACATCCGACATAATCTCTCCATCGCCGTCATCACTCATATCTTCCAGCGGAACACTTTTTACAATCGTTCCGTCTTCTTCAAGCAGATTGAATGTAGAAAGCTCTTCTCCCTGTAAGCTGAATGCACTTTTAATTCCTAAATGCAAGTTCCATAGCGTCTGTTTTCCTTTAACTTCGACATCTCGGAAGATATCTTCTTTCGCATCTAATATTACGCGGATTTTATAAACCATCAGTTTTTAAATTACTTTTTGCCTTTGTTATGATAAATCTCTCTTGCAAATATAAAATAAATGAGAGGTGACAAAAAAATATTTCAGGATTTTTTAAAATATTTTTTTTCCTTACATTTTGCGAAATTATTTACTTTTTTCGAGCATAAAACTGAATTTGGTTCCTTCAAGGTATACACTTTCTACGGTAATGTTTTCGTCATGGGCTTCCAGAATGTGTTTTACAATTGCCAATCCCAGTCCGGATCCGCCTTCTCTTCTGCTTCTGCTGGTTTCCACACGATAGAATCTTTCGAAAATTCTTGGTAAACTTTCGGGTTTTATTCCCATTCCGTTGTCGATCACTTCTATCAGGACTTTATTTTTAAGAACGCTAGTCTTTACCACAACTTTAGCTTCCTGCCGATTGGCGTAGTGAATGGCGTTTGAAATTAAATTAATAAAAACCTGCGAAACTTTCTGTTTATCAGCATCCACAAAAATCTGCGGAAGAAGCGTCTGAATCTGTAATGTTGTATTGTGCTTTTCCGCTTCCAGATCTAATAAATCAAAAATCTCTTTGATCAAAACATTCACGTCGAATCTTGAAACGGTAAGATTAATCTCGCCAGCTTCAAGCCTGTTGATCATATCAAGATCTTTAACAATAGCAATTAATCTTTCTACAGAAATATCAATTCTTTCAAGATATTTATCACGGATGGTAAGATTATCTACCCCGCCGTCTCTGAGTGTTTCCACATAACCCTGAATAGAAAACAATGGTGTTTTAAGTTCATGAGAAACATTTCCGATGTATTCTTTACGGTAGCTTTCCATTTCCTTCATCGTATCCAGTTCGGTAACTTTCTGCTGATTTAAGTCTGAAAATCTTTCGCCTAATTCTTTAATGGTAATATTTTCATCATTCGCATGTACAATTTCCTGCGGCAAAATCTGCGAAAGCCCACGAATCTGTTTTTTACCGTAATAGGCAAAAAGTAGCTGGAGAACTAGATAATTAATGATAAAAATAGCGACGAGACAGACCAACAATCCTATTTTGAAGAAAGGGGTCTGGTCATAAAGATCCTTTAGCGAATCGAAAATGATTACTAAAAGAAACATCACCAATGTCAGAAGACAAGAGGCGACGAGTGTAAGTCTGTAAAATTTCAATTTTACAACATTTTAATGGTTAAGTAAAGATAATTAATTGAAATTGAGTATTAAACGATAAGTTTATACCCAATTCCTTTTAATGTCTGAATCGTGTTGATTCCTAATTTTTCTCTCAGTCTTCTGATATGAACGTCGATGGTTCTTTCTCCCACGATTACATCATTTCCCCAAACTCTCTCAAGAATTTCTTCTCTTTTGAAAACTTTTTCTGTGTTTGAAGCCAATAAATACAAAAGATCGAATTCTTTTTTCGGAAGCAAAAACTGCTGCCCCGCTTTGGAAACTCTGAAGTTGTCTTTATCGATCACCAAATCTCCGATTTCAATTAATTTAGCATTATCAGAAACCTGAGAAGTTAACTGTAATAATGCATTTACTTTAGAGATAAGGATTTTCGGTTTGATCAATTTTACAATGTAGTCGTTTGCACCAGCCTGGAAACCTGCCAATTGTGAAAACTCTTCGCTTCTTGCAGAAAGGAAAACAATTAATGTCTTTTGAAGTTCTTTTACTTTACGAAGTTCCTGACAAGTTTCGATACCGTCTTTTTCCGGCATCATGACATCTAAAAGGATAAGATCCGGAACAATTTCTTTGGCTTTATCAATACCTTCGTTACCATTTGTAGCGGTGTGAATGTCGTAGCCTTCTTTTTCTAAGTTGTAAGACAGAATCTCTAAAATATCCAGTTCATCGTCTATTAAGAGGATTTTCTTTTGGTTCATTTTCAATTTTTACGGCTCAAAGTTAATAATATTTTAATGACAGTTTAACAAAAGGGGGATCGTTCATATAAAGTTAACAATAATATCGTTTTGTTAATGTTTAGTTAAGAAAAAATTAAATTTCGCTAAACCATTTACCCCGTCAATTCTTTATTCCTTTGCACCGAAAGAATATAGTAAGATAAAGTAAAATGAAAAAACAATTCCACAAGAGCATTATGCTGCTTGCCTTGTTTTCCGCAGGCTTTGCTTTTGCACAAAGCCATGTATTAGAAGGTAGGATATTGGATGAGAAAGATAATACTCCCATAGAAGGAGTAAAAGTAAAGGTAAATGATCAGGAAGTGACGACTGACATTTCCGGAAACTACTCTTTCAATCTTCCCCCAGGAACCAACTACATTATAACGGTAACTTCCAACGGATACAATAGAAAAGAAATAAGTGAGGTAATTGTAAAGAATGATGCAAGTACCCATCTTGATATTGTTTTGGATAAACCCTCTACCAAAGAAAAACAAATTGAAGGTGTTGTCATAAAATCCAACGCAAGAAAAGAAACAATTGCATCTACTATTGGTTTGCAAAGAAATTCTGGAGTAGTTTCTCAGGTAATCGGTGTTGAAGCTATTAAAAGAAGCCCGGACAGAAATACAGGAGAAGTTCTGAAAAGAGTTTCGGGAGTAAGTTTATTCGACGGAAAATACATTGTTGTAAGAGGTTTATCAGACCGTTACAATCAGGCAATGTTGAATGGTATTCAGTTATCAAGTACAGAGCCGGACAGAAAGACGTTCTCTTTCGACCTTTTCCCTGCAAACGTTATTGAAACATTGGTTATCAACAAAACGTTTATTCCGGAATACAGCGGTGAATGGGCAGGTGGATTGATCCAGGTAAACACTAAAGATATTCCTAATAAAAATTTCTTTAACCTACAAGTTGGTGTCGGAGGAAACTCTATCACGATGGGACAGGAATTTAAAATGCAGAAAGGCGGAAAATGGGATTTCTTAGGAATTGATGATGGCTACAGAAAGCTTCCCGCAAATATGCCGGCGAAAAACTCTTTCACGATTTTGGATGATGCCGGTAAAACAGCAATCGGTCAACCCTATGTAAAAAATTTAGGATATAATTCTATCGGATTTCCTGAAAACGTAAACTTACAGTTAGACGGAGGTTTCAACACAAAACTTTTTGGAAAAGATTTAGGAGTAATTGCCGTTCTAAATTACAGTAACAATAAAAGAAGAACTGAAACTAAGAACAGTTTCTTCACGATCAACGATCAGCTGGCTGACACCAACTTTAATTATGACACTGAAAAATATCAAAACGATGTTATTTTAGGAGGTTTATTAAACCTTACTTTAAAGCTGAACAGCAACAACAAAATTTCCCTGAAGAATATCATTACCAATAACACGGTAAATCATATGTCTTTCAGAACGGGAAAAGATTTTGAATTTGATCCTATCAACGGAACCAACATTATCGCAAGAGAGATTGGATTTAAAGAAACTACTTTCTATAATTCAACTTTAAACGGTACTCATAAAATAGATGCTTTGGGCGGTCTTACTTTCAACTGGTACGGAAGTTTCGGTATTTTGGATCAGTATATTCCATTATTACAACGTCTTCAGTACAACCAGTATCCTGATATTAACGGAAGTCCTTATTTAGCATTAATTTCAAACGGACTTTCACAAAAATCAGGAAGTGTATTCTACTCTACACTTAGCGATTATTTATATAATGCAGGTGGTGATGTATCTAAAAATTTCGAACTATTCGGACAAAAACAAACCTTAAAAGGAGGATATTTATTCCAGGTAAAAGACAGAATATATAACTCAAGACCTTTCTCAGTAAGGTTAGAAGGTTACAATCAAGGATTACTTTCTCAGCCTTTCGAAACCATTTTCAATGCTGAAAACTTCGGAACAGACGGAAGCAAATTTACATTCGACGAAATCGCCGGAAACCAGTACAGATATATTGCCAATACGATTCTTAACGCAGGTTATTTACAAATGGACAATAACTTCACATCATGGTTCAGAGCTGTTTGGGGATTAAGAGTTGAAAACTTCGACCAATTGGTAGGAAGTACAAAAAGAAGCGACGACCGTTTTGTAAACACACGTGTTACCGACTTTTTACCTGCTTTAAACATGACATTCAAGTTAGCCAATAACATGAATCTACGTGTTGCAGGTTCGCAGACTGTTGTAAGACCAGAATTTAGAGAAGTTTCTCCGCTGGCCTATTACGATTTCGATTTGGGAGCTACAGTTGTGGGTAATAAAAACATCCAGAGAACTAAAATCACTAATGCAGACGTCCGTTGGGAATGGTACCCAAGAAATGGAGAAATCCTTTCTTTCGCAGGTTTCTATAAAAACTTTAAAAATCCGATCGAATTATATTTCAACCAGTCTGGTGTTGGTACAAGTAACACTTTCAACTATTTGAATGTAGATAAAGCCGATGCTTACGGAGCTGAATTGGAATTCAGAAAAAAACTGGATTTCTTCAGTGCTCTTAAAAACTTCACATTGGGCGGTAACTTCGCTTTAATTAAAAACAAGGTAACCGACGAGGCTACGAAGACAGACCGACCAATGCAGGGGCAATCTCCTTACACGGTAAACCTGAGTCTTCAGTATGACACTGAAAAAACAGGCTGGACTTCAACTGTACTTTTCAACATGATCGGAAGAAGAATTCTTTATGTAGGAAATGACCAAATCCCACCAATCTGGGAAGCTCCAAGACCACTTCTTGATTTTCAGGTTGCTAAAAAAATCTGGCAGAATAAAGGAGAAATCAAACTTAACGTTTCAGACATCTTAAACCGTCATGCGAGATTCTATCATGATCTGAACAATAACAAAAAATACGACAGTGCAGATGCACTTGCTATAGACAGAGTAACAGGAACTAACATCAGTTTAACACTTGGCTACAGCTTTTAAAAATTAATTAAACGAATATCTAATAAAAAATAAGTCTTTATAACATGAAAAAATTTGTATTATACTCTTTAGTACTTGGTACATTAGCAACAACCGTTACTGCATGTAGAAATATAGAAGAAGATGGGGAAACGATCATTCAAAACGGAGGTTCAGGAAACGGAACGACTGAAAACCTTATTCTTTCAGGAAAAATCACATCTAATCTTACCCTTAAAGCTAACAATACCTATAAGTTAAGAGGATTAGTATATGTAACAAACGGAGCTACGTTAACAATCGAGCCAGGAACCAAAATCGTTGGTGAGGCAGATAAAAACGGATCTTTAATTATTACAAGAGGAAGTAAGATCATGGCAGAAGGTACTGCTGCGAACCCTATTATCTTCACTTCAGAAAAACCAAGCCCTAAAAGAGGTGACTGGGCAGGTTTAGTAATCTTGGGAGCTGCTCCTACGAATGCTTCTTTCAACGGACAGCCGGGAATCGGAGAAATTGAAGGGGGTATCAACAACACTGAAGGTTTAGGTCTTTATGGAGGAACAAATGCTGCTGACAACAGTGGTATTTTAAAATATGTAAGAGTAGAATACGCAGGATATGCATTCTTACCAGACAAGGAAATCAACGGAATTACTTTTGGAGGTGTTGGTAACGGTACTACGGTAGATTATGTAGAAGTTGCTTACGCAAACGACGATAGTTTTGAGTGGTTCGGAGGAACGGTAAACTGCTCTCACCTTATTTCTTACAAAGGTCTTGATGATGATTTTGATACAGACAACGGTTTTTCAGGAAAAGTTCAGTTCGGTATTGGGGTAAGAGATTCTCAGATTGCTGACGTTTCTGGTTCTAATGCTTTTGAGTCTGATAATGATGCTAACGGTTCTTCTCTAACACCACAGACAGGAGCTACGTTCTCAAATATGACGATCATTGGGCCAATTAACTCTTCAAGTACTGCTACTAACGCAGGAACAATCAATTCATTATTCCAGAATGCTTTACAGATCAGAAGAAATTCTGCAATCTCTGTATTCAACTCTGTATTCACAGGATTCCCGGTTGGTTTATTTATCGACGCTACAAAAGGTACTCCTACAGACAACAATATCGGTAACTCAAGTTTAGTATTCCAGAATAATATCTTGGCAGGAAATGTAACTCCTTTAAAATTCGGAGCATCTACATCTACTCCTACAGCATTTACATTAACAGATCTTACAAACTGGTATGCTGCAAACGGAAATTCTACACTAACGTATACAGCTGATGCTAAATTTACAAATGCATGGGCTCCTGCAGGAACAACTCCAAACTTCTCTCCTGCTTCCGGATCAGCTTTATTAACAGGTGGTGTATTCACTCACGCAAAATTAACAAGCTGGTTTACTCCGGTAACGTACAGAGGCGCTGTTAAAGATGCTACAGATACTTGGTACGCAGGTTGGACAAACTTTAATTTATAATAAACTTAGTGACTTTAAGTCGCTATTACAAAATAGTAATTAGTTTCTTCATATCAAATTGAAAACGATCCTCGGAAATATTTTTCCGAGGATCGTTTGTTTATGGTAATTTATTACTGAATTGAGTTCATATCCAATATTGTTCTGGGAAAATAAATATAAAAACAGTAATTTGGTCTTTTCAAATAAAAACCTCTTCTAAGCAGACGTATTTGAAAGTAAAATATAAAATTATTATGAAAAAAAATCACTTGAAATTATTCCTTGCGGCTCTTGTTATCAGCTCATCATTAGCCATATACTCCTGTAGTAAAGATGATGATGAAATTGCACGTATCGTTCCTGTCGGAATAGCTCAGGATCCGAATAATTTTAAAGGTGATATTACAAACGGACAGGTAGTTACGCTTGATGCTACCAAAGTGTATGTTCTTAACGGAAGTATACGAGTAAAAGACGGTGGGAAATTAATTATTCCTGCCGGAACAAGAATCGTAGCAACTGCAGCAGCGGCATCTTATATCATTGTTGAACAGGGCGGACAATTATACGCCAACGGAACAGCCGCTTCCCCGGTATTGTTCACCTCTTCCCAAACAACGGGTGGAAGCTGGGGAGGAATCGTAATCTGCGGAAAAGCTCCGATTAATACAGGAACTACTGGTTCTTCCGAGATCGGAAATACAACTTACGGCGGAACTGCCGCCACAGATAATTCAGGTTCTTTAATGTATGTAAGAATAGAATATGCCGGAGCAGATTTTGCAACCGGCAAAAAATTCAACGGACTTTCTCTTTTCGGGGTTGGAAGTGATACCGTAGTTGAAAATATTGCTTTACTAAACAATGCAGAAGACGGAATTCAGCTATATGGAGGAACAGTGAATGTTTCCAATATAGTTTCTATCGGCAATGAAGATGATGCTTTTGTCTGGACAGACGGATGGATAGGAACAGGATCTAATATTTATACCAAAAGAAAAACAGACGGAACAGGAAATACAGGAATAAAAGGAATTAACAATGTTGCCTCTCCCAACGCTTCTCCGAGATCAAACCCTATTATTAAAAATGTAACATTTATCGGAGGTACAAGTGGAGAATCTCATGCCGTTACGATGTATTCAGGAACGTATGCCACAATCGATAATATCGTTACTTCTGAGTGGGCAGCTGGTATTAATATTGAAAGTGATTCATCTGTAACGTACTTTAACGGTAAGAAAAAAATTACAAATGCTTTATTTGAGGATACAACAACCAAAGTTTCATTAAAATCCACAGCGGGTACGAATGTTCCGATTGTAGATACTACATTTACAGAAAAAGCAGACGCAACAGGTGCAGGAAACGGAAAGCTAACTCCGACCTGGGCGACAGGCTGGTCTGGTTTGCAATAACATAAATTTCAGTTTTATAAAAAATAAACGGCATCGGAAAATTTTCTGATGCTTTTTTATTGAATATCTTCAGAAGTCCAATTCAGTTTTTCTATATTTCTTTCTACATAATCCATCGCTTCTTTTACAGATAAAAACGGTTGTGAACTGCTGTCTGAAGCAATATTTCCATATTCGTTAATACAATATTTTCCGAAATGAAGATAATAAATCAATTCTCCCCTTTTAATTTGGGATGAAAATCGACTGTACCCTTCTTCGTAAAAATGATCCCAATTCTGCTCAACCAAAAGTATTGGCAGATAAGTGCTCCCGGAATATTTCCATTCTCCTTTTTTTATAATTTTTTGCATCTTTCAGAGTAATTTGAGTTGAGTCAAATATATTTCATTCCGGAAAATTGAGATTGTCATTCGTATTAACTTTTTCATTTATTCGTTCAGATTCAGTTTAAATCGAAATAGAAAAGGATGAAGCAAAAACCTCATCCTTTAATTTTTTTTCTGATTGAATTTAAGAAAAATCAAACTTTCTTACAGCTTCCAGTGTCATATCAATTTCCTTTTCTTTAATTGCATCACTGATGAAATACGTTTCATATCCACTTGGCGGAAGATATATTCCGTTTTTAAGCATTTGATGAAAGAAATTATTAAATAATGAATGATTTGCATCCTGAGCTTCGTCAAAATTAGAAACTCTGTTGATATGGAAAAATACAGACATCATCGAACCTTTTCTGTTAATTTTATGTGCAATTCCTTTTTCATTTAAAATTTTTCCAATTTCAAAATCCAAAGTTTCTGTTGTTTTTGCCAACCTGTTAAAAAATTCAGAATCATTTTTAATAATCTGCAAAGTTTTCAATCCGGCTCTCATTGCCAAAGGATTTCCGCTCAATGTTCCGGCTTGATAAACCGCTCCTTTTGGTGCCAAATGATCCATAATTTCATTTCTGCCGGCAAAAGCACCTACCGGAAGTCCGCCTCCGATTACCTTTCCATAAGTCACCAAATCAGCTTTCACATTATACAATTCTTGCGCACCTCCAAAAGCTAATCTGAAACCTGTCATTACTTCATCAAAAATCAACAATGTTCCGTTTTCATCGCAGATTTTTCTTAATTTTTGAAGGAATTCATTTTCAGGAAGAACGCAACCCATATTTCCTGCAACAGGCTCGACGATAATAGCAGCAATTTCTCCCTGATTATGTCTGAATAAATCTTCAACCTGCTCAATATCATTATATCTTGCCAACAATGTATCCTTAGCTGTTCCTGCCGTTACACCCGGAGAATTCGGATTTCCAAACGTTGCCGCACCACTTCCCGCTTTAATCAAAAACGAATCTGAGTGACCGTGATAACAGCCTTCAAACTTTATAAATTTATCTCTTCCCGTAAAACCTCTTGCCAGTCTAATCGCACTCATACAAGCTTCGGTTCCTGAAGAAACCATTCTGATCTGGTCTATATTCGGAACATTTTCTGTGATGAATTTGGCAATTTCAGTTTCCAGTTCTGTCGGAGCTCCGAAAGAAAAACCTTTCTCTGCCTGAATTTTTAATTCTTCCAACACTTCGGGATGGGTGTGCCCTAAAATAGCAGGTCCCCAGGAATTAATGTAATCGATATAGGTGTTGTCATCGGCATCTGTAAGGTAAGCCCCTTTTGCAGATTTCATAAAAACAGGAACTCCTCCCACCGATTTGAATGCACGAACCGGAGAATTTACCCCGCCGGGAATGTATTGGTAAGCTTCTTCGAATAAAGCTGAACTTCTTTGGTATTTCATATGTAGTTGTTGGTTGGCAGTTAATAGTTGTCAGTTTAACAATCAACCAACATCTATCAACTATCAACAAAAATTAGTTTCTGGGTTTTTTATCAATCAAATAAATCAATTGTCCGGCAGAAGGTTGTTGTCCTTCATCCATTCTGTTTTTTGCATATAATTTATTTAATTTTATTCCGAATTTCTGGGCGATATCATGCATATCTTCCCCCGATTCGGCTTTGTAAGTTGGAGTATTTCCGTCAGAATTTTTAGATTCTAAGAAAACGATCTCATTTTTTTGAAGAACATCACTCTCCAGCTCATTCCATTTTATCAATCTGCTTTCGCTTATTTTAAATTTCTTAGCGATATACTGAACGTCGGTATCTTCGGGAATAATGATGTATTTTAAACCATCGTTTGGATGACTTTTAATTAAAATTGTATTAAGAATTTCTGCTTTTGTCTTAATTCTTTCTACTCTTTTCTGTTGCTGAGCGTAGGTGGTTTGCTTGTAAGGAACTACAACAGTTACAGGGTCTTTTGCTTTTTTAGTATATTTTTCAGGTTCCAATTGCGCCATGAAAGTTCTGTCATCTTTCAAATTTGGATACAATTTTAGCACTGCATATAAAGCTTCTTTTGAATTCGTATTGTCAAATTCATATAATTTATACCGTTCAATTTTTCCAATTAATATGGAGGCATATCTTGGATTTGTCGCATAACCTGCTTTTTTCAAACCGTTTGCCCAAGCCTTATAGTCCTTCATATCAAGATTGAAAAGTCCTGTATAATATTTTCTTGTGGCCAAAAATATGGAGTGATCTTCGTAAGACTGCCTCGGATCGTCATACACACGGAAGCACTCATTAGGAGCGTCATCGGTATGCTTCATGGTTTTCCCTGTCCAATCTTCTTTACATTTAATTCCAAAATGATTTTTGCCTTCCCGAGCCAATCGGCTTTGTCCGCCTCCGGTTTCCAAAAGTCCCTGCGCCAGTGTGATAGAAGCGGGAATTTTGTATTTTTCCATTTCCTCTACCGCATACTTTGCAAATTTTTGGATGTATTGGTCTTCAGTTGCCCAGGTCTGAGCTGAGAATTTTGATAAAACTAAAAGGCTTACGAGTAAGAAAAGTCTTTTCATCTTATAATTTTTATTGTTTTAAAATGAAAGATGGAACACTTAGTGTTTCATGTTTTCAATTTTACTTTATATAATTAAACTTCTGTTCTGTTTTTCTAAAAGCAAATTTGCCCCTTCAATGCCCTGCAAACCGCCGGTATGAAAGCACAAAATTCTGCTGTTCTCAGGAAAATAATTTTCGTCTATTAATTCGAAAATTCTCTGCATCATTTTTCCTGTATAGATCGGTTCCAACGGAATTTCATATTTTTCTTTAAAATCATTGATAAAACGGATGTTTTCATCTTTTATCTTACCATAACCACCGAAACTTGAATCAATTAGATTGAAATTTTTCTTCGAGGTTAATTCAGATATTCTATTTTCAAGAGAATCATCGTCAACCGCCTTAAAACCTATAACTTTCTGATTGTCTTCGCAATATTTTGAAATCCCGGCAACCGTTCCTCCCGTTCCGACTGCTGTGCAAAGATAATCAAAATCTTTTGTTTCATTATTGAGCATCATTTTTACGCCCTTTACCGCATCCTCATTGGTTCCACCTTCCGGAACAATTAATGCGCCAGAAAACTCTTTTTGTAGAAATTCGGTTAATTTTTCTTTGTGACGATATTCTTCACGGGTAACAAATTTCAGATTCATCCCATTTCTTTTGGCGAAAAGTAACGTAGGATTATCACGCCACTTATCTTTCAATTCTTCTCCTCTTATAATCCCAAGAGTTGGAATTCCAGCTAAATTTCCTACTGCCGAAACCGCTGAAATATGATTTGAAAAAGCTCCTCCAAAAGTTATGATAAAAGGTTTTTCAGGATTTTCAGTTAAATAATTATTAATATTAAAAAATAGCTTCCAGTATTTATTTCCCGAAATCTGAGGATGAATGAGATCTTCTCTTTTAATGAAAAGCCTTACTTTTTTTTTGATTTTAATTTCCTGAATTGGAATTTTTTGTATCGGAAGTTCTAATAGCATTTTACTTCAAAATCATATTCTACAAAATTACTGTTTTTGTTTTGTAATTGTATGATATTTGTCATTCTGAATGAACGAAATTGAGGTAAAAATCTGTAATGATATTGGAAGATTTTTCCCACAGATTTCATGGGTTTCAAAGATGATTGTGAATACTTTACCTACACAAACCACCCCGTCAAAATTCTTTGAATTTTCGCCACCCCTCCAAAAGAGGGGAATTTGAGTGCTTCATTTACAAACTAATTCCTAAAATTATAGATACTTTTTAAAATTCCAGAATTTTCTTTTTTGGAGATAATTAAGATCGTGCTCATTTGCATAAGCCTCTCTTTCGAATGAAATTCTTTTATAAGCCTGAAAACCGTCTTTTAACTTAAAAAGCCAATAATAATATTCAATGATATAGAACAGATAAAAGAAAATAATCAACATTTCCAGCTGTTGTCTTAAATGGATTTTTTCGTGATTGATCAATATGTTATTTTTCTTATCTTCGGGATTCCTAATGAAGATAAAAGGGAAAAGAGCAATGCCATTAATTTTTAATATTTTTAAGGGCTTTTGGCATATAATTATCATGATAACAAATATAAAGTTTTTTGACTTAGCGATTTAACTTATGGCACTTTTTGACATCAAAGAAGGTGAAGACTTTTACTACAATGAGCAGGGGTACAAGGTTTTTACAGAAAAATTCCATCTGAAAAGAGGGCATTGCTGTAAAAGTGGCTGTAGACATTGTCCTTACGGATACGATAAAAAGACCGATACATTCATTAAAAACGATAAAAAAAATAAATAAAATGAAAAAATATATTTTTATTTTGTTAGCTGCGGCTACTATGGGTTTAACATCTTGTAGTCCTTTCAACGTGCGTTCTGATTATGCTGACACGGCAAATTTCACATCATATAAAACGTATAAGTTAAGAGTTGATGATCTGAAACTGAATGATATTGATAAAGACAGGGTTTTGAATGAATTGTCAAGACAGCTTCAAAGCAAAGGTCTTCAATCAGGAGAAAATCCGGATCTGATCATTAATGTAAAAGCAAATCATAAGAAAGTAACCGATATCAACACAACCAATCCTTACGGCGGAATGTGGGGATGGGGCGGATCTTTCGGTTGGGGAATCGGAATGAACAGAACTTGGACCAGTAATTACAATGAAGGGGCAATTATTGTAGACATGGTAGATGCGAAATCAAATAAATTGGTTTGGCAGGGAATCGGAAGCGGAATTTCTGTAGACAGACCTAAAGCTAAGCAAAAACAAATCCCGGAAATCATGGCGGAAATTATGAAAAATTACCCTCCAATGAGAAAGTAAGATTTTTAAAATCAGATATAGTAAAGTCAATACAAATTTTGTGTTGACTTTTTTTATTTTGTAATTAATTTTTAAAAATCGTCGGTCTTGTGGTATCAATCATGATTTTTGGTCTTATAATTGGATATAGTAAGCCATAAAAATCACTAAATATAAATATTATGGCAACTAAATCACCTTCAACAAAAAAAGCAACTCCAAAAACATCAGCAAAAAAAACTCCGGCAAAATCTTCTTCGAAAATTCCGGCTAAAAAAGATGCTGCAAAAGATCTTCAGGATTTATTTGAAGATGCATTAAAAGATATTTACTGGGCAGAAAAAGCGTTGACAAAAGCATTGCCGAAAATGGAAAAAAATGCCACTCATCCGGATCTTAAAAAAGCAATTGCAAGCCACCTTGAAGAAACTAAAGTGCATGTAATGAGACTTGAAGAATGTTTCAAATCTATCGGTGTGAAAGCTGAAGCCAAAAAATGTGATGCTATGCAGGGATTATTGGATGAAGGAAAAAGCATTATGGAGGAAACTCAGGTTGGTGCTGTGCGTGATGCAGGAATTATTGCAGCGTCGCAAAAAGTTGAGCACTACGAAATCGCTACTTACGGAACTCTTGCAGCCTTTGCAAAAGTGTTGAAAGAAAAGCAATGTTTGAAGAATTTTATGGCGACTTTAAAAGAAGAAAAAAATTGCGATAAATTATTAAACCAAATTGCAGACACTGCTTTAAATACAAAAGCGAAATAAAATCAATAAGTAATTAAATAAAAAAGGCTGCTAATCGTGATTAACAGCCTTTTTTAGGATTAAGCTTAACATTAGTTTTTCAGTGATTTGAACGACTTTACCGTTCCATCTTTGAAATGTAGATTTACAAAATACATCCCTTTTTGAAGGTCATTTAATTCTAATATGGTTGATGGTTTTTCAATAGTTCTTATCACCCGTCCGACGGCATCAGCAATTGTAATCGATTTCACATCTTTGATATCGGAAATTTTTAAAGTATCATTAAAAGGATTTGGATAAACATTTACTCCCGAGGCAATACTAATTTCATTTGTCGCCAAATTCGGAATCGGTTCCCAAACTGCATCATCCCAATAATGCCCGGCAAAAGAAGTCCCGGGATTACGGATCGCTAATCTCATTCCGTCTGGAACAGAAGTCGGAACCGTAAAAATTCTTTCTGAAGCAACATCGTTATAGCTGGTATTATTGATGTTGATTGCCTCAAGCATCACAAAAGTGTCAGGAAGATTATCTTTAATATATCCAAATTCTAGGTAGCCCGCAGAATTGGCTTTCATCTTTACACGAAACCTGTGAGTTCCCGCACTGATATTGGTAATCGGAGGCATTACCACAATTGAAATTTTTCCCGTTCCGTAACCGGTTTGATAAATCTGACTCGTACCTGAAGCTGGAGATGTTGAAGAAATAATCTGGCTCGCTCCATTGAGTAAAACACTATCCCAACAAGTGGGTACAACTCCCATACTGCAGCATGAATATGCATCGAAATTTTCAGAAAAACTGCTTACAGCAGTACATTGAGCATTCAAAGAAACTCCACCCAAAATTCCTAATAAAGGAAAACCAATTTTAAAAGATAAATTTTTAATCATTCTAAATAAATATAAGCACAAAAATAAATTATTTTATTATTGAGAGTATTCTAAATTTTCATGACATATATCAATTAATAAAAAGTTAATACAGTCTATTTACTTATTTAAACTAAAAATATCCATTATAACTATTAATACTTCATTATGAAGCAATATCATTTTACTTTAATTCAACAAATATTGAAAATTAACAATTCCGTAATTTTTTATTCATAAATTTATATTAATCTTACCAAACCTAAATATTGACATGAAAAAACCATTATTAATTATTGCATTTGCTTCTATTTTAGCCAATGCACAAGCTCCGTCGGGATATTATAATTCGGCGAACGGACTGTCGGGAGCCAATCTGAAAACAGCTTTAAGCACCATTATCACCAACGGTCATCAGGACAAAGGATATGGCGGACTTTGGACAGGTTACAAAACCACCGACATCGACAAAAATTATGAAAATGACGGTTCTATTTTAGATATTTATTCTGAAAAACCAATCGGAGCAGATCCTTACAAATATACTCCGGTAACCAACCAATGCGGAACATATTCTGTGGAAGGAAATTGCTACAACAGAGAACATATCGTTCCTCAAAGCTTATTTAATGAATCTTCACCCATGGTTTCCGATATTCATTTCATCAGAGCGACCGACGGAAAAGTAAATGGAATGCGTTCAAATTATCCTTTTGGGAAAGTAGGAACAGCAACTTTTACTTCCAAAAACGGTTCGAAACTTGGCAATTCTACCTCTTCAGGATATGCAGGGACAGTTTTTGAACCAATTGATGAATTTAAAGGTGATGTTGCAAGGATGATTTTCTATTTTGTAACCCGCTATCAAAGCAAACTTTCCACTTTTTCTTCGGGAAATATGTTGGGAAGTTCCACATTTCCGGGATTGCAGACATGGGAATTGAATGTTTTGTTGGCTTGGCATAATCAGGATCCCGTTTCTCAGGCGGAAATCAACAGAAATAATGCTTCTTACACGTATCAGGGGAACAGAAATCCGTTTATTGACAATCCAAATTATGTGAATTCAATTTGGGGATCAGGTTCTACGGGCGGTGGCGGAACAACCACTCCTCCATCTACGACAGGTTGCGTTAATGAAACTTTTGAAAATATTCCGACAGCAAGTACCGCTTCTTATACAACAAGAACATGGACTAATAGTGGAATTTCTTGGACGGCAACCGATGCAAGAACAGATCAGACGATTTCGACAAAAGCCATTACGGTAAGAGACGGTTCATTAACTTCAAGCGGTTCAGCCAATGGAATTGGTTCATTGACTGTTACAACTCAATTAAAATTCACAGGATCAAACGGAACTTTCAATGTAAAAGTGAATGGTACAACAGTCGGAACAATTCCTTATAATACGAATGCAACCACGACAACCATTAACAATATTAATATTTCAGGAAATGTTGCGGTGACGTTAGAAAATACTTCATCCAGCAACAGAGTTGCGATTGATAATTTAAGTTGGACATGTTATTCAGGAACTGCAAGACAGGCACAGAATCTTTCTTCTGAATTAAATTCAGATCAAAATACATTGAAGATTTCACCAAATCCTATTTCAAATAATGAAATTTTTGTGAAAGGAGAAACTCAAAATATTAAGAAAGCTGAAATCTATAATCTTCAGGGAAAGGTGATGCACACGATCGATCAACCTTTTAAAAATAGTAGAAATTCCATCAAAATTAAAAATCTTGAACAGGGAATTTATCTTTTGAAACTGGATCATACTACATTGAAATTTGTGGTACAGTAAGAATCATACTTGATAATTAGATTTAGATTCTACCGAATGACAAACTAAAGTGATTGTATTTAGATTGGCTTACTTCGACAAGCTCAACAGAAGCCCGCTTACACTCCTCGAAATGACAAAAAAAGACTTCTCTTTAATATAAGAGAAGTCTTTTTAACTTTAGTTTCTTTTTTATATTACTTACGTTTTATGTATTTGTTTTCAATACCTTGATATATAATTTAATTCAATCTATAATAATTAATTGGAATTAGATAAAAAAACATTTCTATTTATTAGTTTTTATGATACTCCATCCCACATCTGCATATTATATTTTTTATTCAGATAACGGACAATTTCAGGATGGGAAAGGAAAAATTCTCTTGCTACAAAATATTCTTGCTGATCTATTTTAAAACGCTGTTCATACTTTTTTACATTAGGATTTACAATGCTGTCGAAAATATCACCATATCTTTCGTTCTGATAAATACTCATAGAATCGCAGAATTTTTTATTGGCAGCATAACAGGAATCACTGATTAAATAGAGATCTTTATTTATAAAAACGCCTACTTCTGTATTTTGGTCATCCATTTTTTGAAGAAATGAGGTGACGTGTTTCAGCGTATCTCCTTCAAGTTTATATTTGGATATTATTGTTCTGAATTCATCATTAGCCAGTTTTTTCTTCTCCGAACAAGACAGTATTGTTAGACATAAAATCCCTGTTAAAGCAAAACTTTTTATCATATTAATTATCATTTTAGTAAGCCATAAACTCCGTTTTACCCTGAGGAATGTAGAAATATCTGTTTAAAAATATACCTCTTGTTCCTCCATCATAATTTACTTTTGCCCAAAGTGCTGTATTTCCACGCAGATTATTATCCGTTGTATCCATCATTAAAGCTACTAATTTTCCATTAGCAAAAAATTCTAGCTTATATTTTTCTATAGGCTGCATTTTAAAAGTTGGATTCTTATAAATGTCTTTGAAAAGTGTACTTATATTTTTAGTGATTGTTTCTTTATTGTCATAATTAGAAACATATAAATGTTTTAATGCATTGTATTCCAATCTTGCAATGTTATCCTGATCGCCATTCCCATAGATTGATGAAATTTCTTTATATTTTTTAAGGAGTTTTGCCTCAAGTACCTTTTCATCCATTTTTCTCAAATCCTGTGCATCTTCAAATGGAGATTGTGTTTGATAGGGAACGGTAACATTAATATCTATACTGCCTTCGTAAAATGTCTTTCCTGCGCCTACAAACTTTTGTTTTACATACCCTTTTGTCACTTCATTTTTTATGGTCGGTAAGCTGTATTCCATTAGTGTTTTGTCTGATGTCTCATCATTCTTCAGATCATATGAACCCAATTTTAGATTAAGACTGGTTTCATCTGTTAATGTAGGATAGTTTTGCTTATATTTATTTTGATTTCCAAAAGGATACAATTTATATTTTAAAGTATGTTTTCCACTTTTAAAAATCACTTTATTAATATCAAAACCTTCAGGTACCATATTATCGAAATTTTTAAAAACAGGTATATCATCTAAAAATATTTCATAATAACAATAGTTTCCCTCATGTGATATTACATACATTGGCTCTACTGGATAATGTTTTACCTGCTTCAAAATTTCATCTGATATATTTTCTGCAGTAATGTTTGAGTTTTGATCAATCATATTTTCTTTTTTTTGAGAACAGCTCTGCAAGCTAATTAATACGGTTAAAAGTGATACTAAATATTTCATATGTATTATTACATTATTGTTTAAACAATTCTATTTCATATAGAGGAAGTTCAAATGGCTCTATTAAAGTAAATGGAGTGGGTGTTCCTTCATTTGTTTCTAAATCCAAAATTTTCCCAATAAATGTAGAAACTTTTAAACTGCCAAAATAATTACCTTCTACTCCTGAACAATATATTATTTTTTTTACAAAAAGACCTTTTCCCTCTCTGTTATTTACTCCATACATCAATTTTGCACCTAAGATACCATTCAATTCTACATTAACAACTCCATCAATCTTTGTTTGAAAGGGATCAAATCGAAACTCTTTCTTATATTTTAAACTTATATCAGCTTTAAAACTGATTTGTTCTTTTATTATAGATTGATTTTCTGCCTTCTGTACTAAGTTTCCTAATTTATCTGTAAAGCTATAACTATTAGTAAGAAAATTAAATCGCATATTTTGTTCAAACATAAGATCTCCTCTTACTGTTATACTTCCTTTGATAGAGACACCTAAGCTTTTAAAATATTCTTCAATTTTACTGTTATTCTCTTTATTTTTATTTAACTTGTTTTCCGAGCCTTTAGGATGTTTTGCATTTTTAATATCCTGTATTGTTTTTGTTATTAACTGTACGAGATCAAATTCTCTCTTAAAGTTAATAGCAATCAAAGGATCAGCCTTAAGATTAGCTTCATACACTAAAGCAAGTTTTCCATTTTTTTGCTTCTGATAATACATTCCTGCATTCACAGCAATAGCTGGCGGAATCAAATCAACACCTGCGTCATCCATCCTTTTAAGAATACTTTCAGCCTTTCTTGCCATTTTAGCAAATTTTTCCAGCTTTGTGCTTATATTTTTACCTCTTGTAAGATAAATCATTAATAAGTCGATAATAATACCTACAACTACAAAACCGTAAATCACAGCTGCTGCTGCAAATCTCGTATATTGAGTTTGTTTTATTAAATTCGTTTTCGTACCAGAAAGAGAAAGCTCTTGTCCAGCTTTCTCTACATTACGATTATGATAAGTATGAATTCCGTAAAAATAGCTTTTTGCCTGGCTTTCGATATATTTTAATAAGGTATGCTCAACGATAAAATTTGCAGGGATTAATCTGTAAATTTTATAAAAAGTAGTCGCCTTCAACTCATTAAGAACATCAGAAATCCCTTGTTCCAATTCAAAATTCTTCTGATGAAAATAATAAGACATTACGGTTTCTTCTCCATTGTATTGAAAATGCCCTATCCATACCACATCCGGATAAACCCTTACTTCCAGTGTTGCCTTATCTTTGTCGGAATAATACGCACAACTGTTAATATGAAACGCAAACTGATAATAGATCTTTGAAAGAGGATTCAAAAATTTCCCCAATAGCAATGCGTAATTTTTAGGAAAGCCAGACTGTTGGGAGAAAACAATTTGTTTTACACTATTTCCATTTTTTGGAACAAGATCTTTACTGTCGGTTTCATTTACATAGATTATATTTTTATTATGCTTTTCTTTCCTGAAACAGCCTTTATCCGAACGGTTTAGAACATTCACCTTAATCTCCTTCATTTTGTTGGCATCGGGGGCAATCATTTCATAAAAAAGCGCATTCTGATTATATTCTATATAGCTGAATTCGATCTCTACTCTTCGGTTTTTCTTATAGGCTTCTTCTGTTTTTCCAGAAGCTACAGGACTTACTTCTCCATACCCTCTTGTTTTTATCCTGTTTTTATCTAATCCTCCTTTTGCGAAAAAATTCTTTACCGCCTGCGCTCTTCTTTCAGAAAGTGCCTGGTTATAATCTAATGTTCCCCTGTCATCTGCATGTCCCGAAAGGGTCATGTCTAAATGTTGGTTGTAGAGCAAAAAATCTAACAGAAATTTTAAAGTATCCTGGGCTTCAGGACGGATATCAGATTTATCAAAATTAAAATGAACTTTTGCCGTAGTATATTGCACCACAGGAGAAGTTTTTTTGAACGTAGTCTGCCCTTCTTTAAAAACCTCGAAAGTCTCACCATTATCATCTATATTGATTTGCTTGAATGTGCAAAGGTGATTTACTTTAACATCTTTATCAGCCGCATCTACTTTTACCGGGGCATTGTTGGTGAGTTTTACGATATCCTTTTTTATGGGAACAACATTGTTTTTAACTTTCAGATATCTTCCATGGATAATCTGTTTCTTGTTGTCTTGTACATAATGGTTCCCATCTTTTACTTTAATATAAAATAAATTGTCCTCGTTTCCTTTTTTCCAGGATGGCTGAATGGTAAACTCCGTATTAACCTCTCCATCAATGACTTTAGCCTGCTTCTGAAATACTTTGGTTTGCTGGTCATCTTTTGTAGGATCATAATTTCTGTCAAATACTCTTCCAGCAACTTTGCCAAACGTAACTTCACTGTTTAGGCGATATACTTCTATGGTAAGCGTCTGCTGATTCAAACCTTCTGTTTCCAGCCCCAGAAAGACATTCTCTCCAAATGAAAATTTATGGTCACGTTGATCCGCTCCATCATTTTGCAAACACCATTTGCTACTGACAAGTAAAGCCGGAGTAAATCCTTTTACATAAAGTCCTGTAATATTTTTAGTATCTCTATTGCCGAAAAGTGTAGCTTCAATATAATAATATGCTGATGCTCCACATTCCTTTTTTTTAAAAGCATAACCGTATATCTGACTGGGTCCAATCTGTTTTTTATTAATGATCATTTCTCTGGTATAGTCCTGCCTTATCCAGATAGTACCTTTCTTTTTATCAGCATCTGTAGTTCCTGACATCCATTCGGAAACTTTAAACCATACCAGTTTGCCAGCTTCAACACAAATGCGGTTTCCCGATCGTCTTATTACCCTTGCATTGACCTCGTTTACTGCTATATCGATCTTGTTTACTCCTTTTCCCATTTTAATAGTTTAGAGTTTGTTTAGTTGCGTCTCCTGAAGTGTCGTACATCATTTCTTTCTTCTGCATACTTTCAGAATCTACTAATGGATTGATCTGCTGCTGCACGTCCCTATTTGCGTTTTTAAAATTTTGTTGGCAAGCTTCAGCTCTTTGTCCGTTATCTATAATTTCTATACAGGGTGTACCCGCAACTGCACAAATCGCTTTGCTGTCTTCCAAAATGATAAATCCTCCATTGCTGAGCTGTACTTTATCGTAAAAATTCTGCCATTCGGTAACCATTATTTTACAAGGTGGAGGCGGAACTCCCATCTTTGTACAGTTTCCGAAAGTATTTTTTTCAAATGTTGCAGCTCCTATTTCTTTTGTTGTGACAATCAGCTTTTTGGAAGCATCTTTGTCATTAGCATATTCTTTCTTATGGGTAAGCACTTTAAGCTTATCCGGAGCCTGTCCAAACTGGCATTTGCACATAGCACCTTGTACTACAATATGTTTTTCTGCCATTTTATTTTATATTTTCGTGATTTGATAATTCTTAATTTTCATTAATCACTGCAATAGCTACAGTAATCTTTTTTTCCTCCTGCAGCATAATACTACATTCCAGATATACTGATTCGGGAAGCAAAGTTTCTCCGTTCAGATAATGTACTATTCTACAACTTCCTTCATTATTCATTTCCGGATTATCTTCTACGATTAATGAAAAAGGTGCTTTATTAATAAAATCATAAACACTTCGTTCGTCATGTAAGTTTCCGTATCCTTCTATATTTATTAAATCATATTCATCTTTCAATGGATCTATTTCCAATTCAATCTGATAATTTGGTTCTACCGAATTATTCACGATCGGGAAAGTCTGCATACCTTCAATTTTAAAATTTTGACCAAAACTCTGATATATTCCGAAAAACAATGTTCGAATGAAATAGTCATTTTTTAAAAGCAGACTTAACGTATCAGGCTCACTTAATATTTTCTCTATTTTAAGACAATATTCATCTACTGTTTCACCGTCAAATTCTTTATAAACTTCCTCTTTTACCTTAGACCACCTTTCTTTAAACACTGAAATATTTTCAATATCATTGAATTTCCCTTTTTCATCTACACTCACTTGCAGCGGGTATAAAACTTTAGAGGTCTTATAAGCCAACAGATCGGCTATTTCATTTACTTCTTCTTCATTCAGATATAGATTTGAAGTTCTGTCTATTTCAAAAAAATGCAGATTATTTTCAGTTTTCAACCAACGTACAGAAGTTTCATATTTAAGCTCATTTTTATGGTTTCCATTTTCAATATTAATGGTAACTCCATATTTTAATAATGAATGCTCAGGTTGAAAAGCTAAGCTATTTCCCCGACCGAAATTTACCAATCGTTTTTTGTCGGTAACAGCAGTTCTTGGAATAAAAAGTTCCTTTTGACTGGTAAAATCTATCAAAATCATATCCTTAACACTGCAATTGTTATTATGAAATAACTTTAAAGCATCTTCGGATAAGTTGTATAGAGAAGCAACACTTCTTAAAGTTTCGCTCTTCTGGACGATATGTTTATTAAATTTCTGCATTTAAAATGATCCTGCAACAAAAACAGATTTTTGAAAGGTTTTATTTAATACTGAAAATATACAAGGCAAGTAAAATAATGCTCACCATGATCAAAATTATATTGGTAACTCTATTTTCTTTATTTCGGGAGGTAAAAAAGCTTACAAGCAATTCTATAAAAAGCAAAAAACACCAAACAGTCATCCAGCCGACATTCAAAACAAGATCCATGGGAATCGACATTCCATCGTTCCCTCCAATTGATTGATGAGAATGAAACCAAGAATCCCAGTGGGCATAGATGTATATTAATAGAAATCCTATTAATAATAATGCAACTCTTATGATCAGGTGTCTTTTCATTTAATAAATTAATGCAATACTCTTACTCTATCTGATGTTGGGTCCATACCAATACCTTCTCTTCTTGCAGACCAGTGTAGATATTTATTTCTAAGAATCCTTAAATCATCCTGCTCCTTCATTTCTCTTTGATAGTCTGCATATTTTTGTTCCGGTATTGCAGCGCCCCTATATTCGTTCTCGACTTCTTTATATCGCTTAAAAGTATACTGTTTACCATTTCCCATTGCATAAGATCTGAGACGATCTTTTACTCTTACCAATAAAGGATCTTCCGAAATAGAATACTTTTCATCAATCAATTTTTTGATAGTCAACGGAACTGTTTTCTGAACACCATACTCTGCCATAAAATGCAAGGGAACATAGCTGTATCTTTTAACTAAATCCCGAGTCCCCCTTAATGAATGATAAAAGCCTGTGACAATAGTAAGCTGATCTTCTTTGTACCAGGCATCTGCTATAAGCTGGCTCCTTAATTCTTTTAATTTTGTTGTGGTTGTCCAAGATGTTTCAACTTCCTCCCACGTCTCTGTTCCGTCTTCATAAGCACCGCCTACATCACAGTGTACACCAGGAAATATTCTTTCTGTACCTACATGCACGTGGGTAAGATCAAAATTTTCTCTGTGCTCATTTTCTGCTACAAAATGGATAACGGTCTGTGCTTTTCCGATATCGTTTAGGCTTAATTCTTCCACATCATTATGAAAATTCGGGGTAGCAGAAAAACTTTTTGAATAAGAAGAAACGGTATCATAAATACCTAAAAATCTGACCTTCAACACATCAACTACAATTCCGGCTTCCTGAAGTTTGAGTCCTAAATGTCCCCATTTTGGAAGATCAGGACCTTCTACTCCGTCACCATCACTGTCAGAAAGAACTGTAACAGTCATTCCTTCGTTTGAATATGTTGTTGAGGTCGCTTTATATTTTGATTTACCAATTTCATGAACAAAATTTCGAGCTGCTGCAGCACCACGACTGAAACCGAAAACATCAAAAGTAAGTACAGTAATTTTATCTGCTTTTTTTGCACTTTTAATATTCTTCACTTTTTTCACGATCTCTTCACAGCCTTTTTTTACTTTTCCGCGAATTCCGGTAGGACCTGTTCCGAAGGCATAGCCCAACATTGAATCTTTTTCCTTGTCTTCCGTACCAATCCCTTCTATGTAAATGCCAAAATTTTTATCGTAATTGTCCCACAAACGTGCTACATTACTCCAATCGTTATTGTAACTGTTATTATCGGTAGGATTCCCTCCTTTTTTCTTGTATGCGTCAGTTTTGCCAATTCTTTCGATGGTATTGGTTTTATTATTCAAAGTACCATCAAAAAATATCCCGAGAGTAATGTCTAGCACTTCCTCTTTGGTTATGGTTGGTGTATAATCTCCAAATATATTATTGGGCATAATTCTTATTTTAAAATTGATGAATAAGGATCAGCTATTCTATTTTCTGAGATAATCTGATCTTTGCTTTTGTAATAGGAACTTCTTGCTTTTCAGTTTTTAACAACAGTAATACTTTGGTATTATCTTCATTAATTTTAATAATAAAATCTATTTGTTCTTCTTTCCCGCCTTTTTGAAAAAGCTCAAAAATTTCTTTCTCATCAAAAGAGTCTATCCACACGGCATATCTGTTTTTACTTTTATCCCGCCAGTAAAAACCGCAGAATTTAGGAATCGCTCTTTTTTGATACGTGTCATTGTGTAAACTTTCAGCGAAAAGATTTTCCTGCTCACCATTATAATTCTTAAATCCAAAATCTATCCATTCTGCACCTTCAGGTAAGATGACCATAGGTTTCCAATTGTATCTTTCTCTATAAACATCATACAGATTTGGATCAGGATACCCTTGTTCTTTTATTTTTGCTCTTACATCAGGTTTAAATGTCTCATAAGATGCGTCATTTAACATTCGGTCTGCAAAACCTTCCTTTAGCATATACTTTGCATTTTCGTATGCTTTTTCTTTAGTAATAATAGTATCATGAGCCTGAAAAACACCAACTTCCTTCTGGTTTCCCGAACCATTGATCCATAAAACCACTCTACCTTTTGGAGCCAGACCAACTATAAAATTAGTATAGGTCGTTTTTTTATTATTATCCTGATCTATAAAACCTTTTGTAAACAGATCGTTTATTTTTTCTTTGTTTAAATCCCATTTTCCGGTGTAAAATTTATTCTCTACGAGAGAATACCATGTAAATTCCAGTTTATGTGGAATTCCCATTTTTTGAATTTCTACACTCATTGTTCCGCCTTCATTTCCCCAGCCTGTGTTTTGTGTTCCCCAAATGGCATCAAAGCCATAAGTAAAATCATCAGCAATAATAGCTCCTTTATACACTTCCATCGGATATTCCTGCGGTGCAGAGACTGTTCCCAGCCAACTATATTTTTCTTCCATCTTTTTATTTTGACAATTTATCAGCGAGAAACTGTATACAACGAAAAGGATCAGTATTTTCAGTTTACTTATTGCCATGAGACATTATTTTTTTATTGCATGAGAGAACCAGATTTTCTTTTTTTGCTTCTACATTGATTTTTTTTGCAATCTTTTCAACCTTACTCCCCGCACTCAAATAATAAGAGTCTTTGACGGTTATTATTAAATTTTTCGCAGTCTTTCTTATGGCCATATCAGAAAAGTTTAGATTTTTCAGCACTATTGAATTCTACAATCTTACCACTTTGCATGGTCATATTTTCCAACTCGCTAAACATAGAAATTTCTCCGGCTATTTCATTAGAAGTCTCAGACTGTCGGGAGAATTCTTTTTCTACCATTTCTGTTCTGGTATCCGAAGATTCTCTGATATCTCCCGCCGCATTTTGAACAATGTCATTTCCTGCTGTAGAATTGATATTCTGGTTAGCAGTACTTGAAATACTTTCACCTGCATCAACAACAATCTCTTTTCCGGCAGTGATATTAATATTTTCTCCCGCATATAATGTGAAATTTTTAGGAGCATTTAAGCTAATATTTCCTTTCCCATCCATGAAATAGATATTACCACTAGGATCAACGATCTTTACACTTCCTTCTTCATCATTCATTAAAATTCGGATTCCACTTCTGGTTTGGATAGATTTAAGATGATTATTAATTCCGCCACCTAATCCAATTCCTCCATGGAACATTCCGCCCATGACGAAAGGTCTGTCTGGATGGTTGTGAACGAAATTCACCATCACCTGATCTCCAACTTCCGGAATTGCCACATATCCTCTGTTTTGGGTTATCTGATCTGTTCCACCGGCATCAGGACTCATCATTCTGATAAAATGCGTGGTATCATTCGTCTGCCAATCGAACCTCACCTGAATTCTTCCCTGTCCCTCAATATCCGTATTGGAGACAACGACTGCCGTTTGCGGTTCTGCTTTGGGAACCGTAAAATCGGGTTTTGGTAAAAATCCGGTATCTGCAGCAATTCCTTCAAAAGTACCCTGATAATGACCGATAGTATCGATTTCATGGGTAACTTCCGTTGCCATTATTTTGGTAAAATAAGATGTTTCATTGGAATCCATTTTTCTCATCTGAACATCTACAATACAGCCTGGATGCAAAAAAGGAACCGTCGTGTTTCCTGCAATAGAAAAAACATTTACAGAAGCACTTCCCGCCGTACTTTTCTGAGAATATTCCACATCTAAATGCGTTGTAGCCTTAATTGGAGCAACTTGAAGCGAAGGTGTTTTATAAATTTTGTCATTGTGAGCATAAGCGGTTTTTGCCAGATCACTCACATGTTGAACCGGAGTTTCTCCTGAGACCAGCTTTTCATTTTTGTTGCTGTTGTAACCGTAGAATTGCGGTTTGGTATGAACAGCCTTTAATTCTACTCTAATATCATTGGCACTGCTTCCGTAGGTTAATTGAATGGGTTTATTCTGAGCCGGAAGCTTTCCAAAATGTAAAACTTCACCGTCATAATAAAACTGTTCGCCATACGCTTCAGCCATTCTCGCCAGATAATTGTAATGGGTTTCGTTGTATTGACTGCTATAAATAATCTGCGAATAATCATTGGTATCAATTCTTACATCAAACCTGCTTTTATCAATTCCTTGTTTGATAACTTCTTCGGCAATCATTCCCATATTCACTGGTTGATTTCCTCCAAAACTTTGGATATGAGGAGCTCCATCCAATAAAATGGTTGGGCTATAACCAGAAAGTACAATATTTCCCAAGCTCATCTTTTCCTGACTGAAACCTACCCCTGTGATAACTCCAACAAAAGTTCTTTCCGGGCTGCTTTCAATATCTTTATAGGAAATTACCGCTGTTAAACGTTTTCCAAGAAATTTATTCGCTTCTTCCAACGTATGGTTTTGAAGATCACCCAAAGCATCGTGAGCCAGCGTAAGTTTAAACTCATGATGACGTTGTGCACTTTGTTTTAGCGTAAAATGTTTGTAGTGCTTGATAATTTTACCTTCGATAACAACCGAAAGCTTAACCAGACGGTTAATTCCAATATGATGATTTGCAGAAATTCCGTCTGCATTTTGTGTCGGACGGAATGGTGCACTCCCATTGTGTTCAGGTGTGGATGACATAATTTTGTGTTTGATGTGTGTTTTTAAACTAAAAATTATTCAGCAAAAGGGAATTCATAATCAGAGATAACGATTTCCCTTTTGAAAATAATTTCAGAATATCTGTTGAAAACCTTTTATTAAAAATTTTCATTCTTAATTTAATAAAGACTTAGCTGGATGGCCAAAGTCCTTTGTACTCAGAGTTTCCGTAAGTGATCTCTTCTGCGCTGATTACAAAACTGATCAACATATTGTTACTGTCAATAGCATCGAAATCTACCTCATGCTGAATCACATAACCGTTTTCCCAGTTTAATGTGATCAACGTTCCTTCTTCGTGAGATTTATTAAAAGAAATTTCTCCCTTTGTCGGTTTATATTTTCCGTTCAGTAAACTTTCCAGAATATCTGATTTTTCCGTTGCTTCTACTGTTACTTTGATAATTGCGTTGGAAGGATCTGAAGCTACTCTACCCGAAACATCCGTAGATCGGGAAACGCTGTAGTTCAGTTTTAATAATTTTTGTCCTTCCCCTCCGTTGAATTTTAAAATTCCTCTAGAATTTGCTGCCATACTTGTAAATTTTATTCATTAATATTCGACTTTCATTATGATGGTACCACAAATATAAGTTTCAGAATTTAATTGAGAGAATTTTTAACACTGAGTTTTACATTCTGTAGTAATTCTACGATTTTTGATTTAATTTTTAAGAATCATTAACATTTTTAATTGCAAAAAGACCGCCATGAGCGATCTTTTTAGTTTTATTTTTTAAATTATCTAATGTAAAAAGTGTTTATAAAAATATGAAGTGACCATTATAATTAAATTTATTACAGCCAAAGCAATCAATATATTACCATATTTCCTTTTCTTATCAATGAAACTTACCACCAAAATTCCAAAGAAAATCAACAATGTATACACTGCAGGATAAAGATGAAAAGCTTCTGAAAACTGACCTTTGAAAACCATCAAAATTGCTCTCTGACTTCCGCAGCCAAGACACTCTACTCCGAAAAATCTCTTGATGGGGCAAGGCAACAAGAAGTCTTCAACTTTCATATTATTTTTTTAATACACTTAAATTTTCGCTCTTAAATACTGATGAGGAAAAAAGCATTCTTCGTTTGTTTCAAAAGAACCCTGAACCGCAATATATGGATTTCTCAACATTTCTCTTGCAATAAAAATTAAATCAGCGTCTCCTTTTTGTAGAATTTCTTCTGCGTGCTCTATTTTTGTAATTAGACCCACCGCCGCAGTTTTTATTTCTGCTTCATTTTTTACCTGAGAAGATAACGGAACCTGATATCCTTCAAAAAGTGGAATTTTCACACCATGAATATTTCCACCACTGGAAACATCAACCAAGTCAACAGAATGATTCTTTAATACTTTTGCTAATTCCACACTTTCATTAATGTCCCAACCATTTTCTGCGTATTCTGTTCCGGAAATTCTTACAAACAATGCAACATTTTCGTTCAGCTCTTCATTAACAGCATCCACAATTTCAATTAAAAATCTGATTCTGTTTTCAAAACTTCCGCCATATTCATCGGTTCTGATGTTTGAAAGTGGTGATAAAAACTGATGAATAAGATATCCATGCGCTCCATGAATTTCAATCACATTAAAACCAGCTTTTACTGCTCTTCTTGCAGAATCTTTAAAGTTTTGAACCTGTTCTTTAATTTCTTCAGCCGTTAAAACATGAGGAATTCTTTCCGTGGGATGATAAGGAATCGGGCTTGGCGCAACTGTTTCCCAACCTTCTTCAATAGGAATTTGAACATTATTCCATGTCGAACCCTTTCTTCCTGAATGCGACAACTGAATTCCTATTTTACTTTCGGAGTTTTTGTGAACAAATTCCACAATTTTCTGCAATTTTTCTGCCTGTTCATCATTCCAGATTCCCATGCAGTGATTGGTGATTCTACCGTTAGGCTCTACACCTGATGCTTCTACTATAATTAAACCTGTTCCGCCCTGTGCTCTGCTTCCGTAATGCACAAAATGAAAATCATTGGCAAGTCCGTTCTCGGAAGAATACATACACATTGGCGACATTACCCAACGGTTTTTCAACTCAACATTTCTGAATTTGATTGAAGTATATAACATTTTGATACTACTATTTTTTTGTTAAAATTTTGAAGAATGAGATTATATTGCCCACCTCATGAAAAAGAAGTAAATTTACTCCCCTTTTTTGAATCCACAATATATGAAAAAAGAAACTCTGATCAGTTACGAATATTTTAAGAATAGCAGCGAACTGAGTGATGTTGAAAAAGAATTATTCGAAAGAGCAAAACAGGCTCGTGAAAATGCTTATGCGCCTTATTCAAACTTTTGGGTAGGTTGTTCTGTCTTACTGGAAAATGGTGAAATATATTCCGGAAACAATCAGGAAAATGCCGCTTATCCTTCTGGGCTTTGTGCTGAGAGAACGGCTCTTTTCTGGATTGCCGCTAATTTTCCGGATGTTAAGATTAAAAAGATTTTCGTTGTAGGAGGTCCGAAAGAATTCCATGAGAAAAATCCTCCAATTCCGCCATGTGGTGCCTGCAGACAGAGCTTAATGGAATATGAAACAAAACAAAACGAAAATATTGACCTTTATTTTTCAAGTATGAATGAAGAAGTCTTTAAAGTGCATGCAATTAAAGATTTGTTGCCGTTTTATTTTGACTCGACGTTTTTGTAGTATTATCAGTATAATTTCATTTAAAATACAGAATTCATAATATTTTTAGGATTTCAATTCCGTTTTCACTTTATAGAATTTTCAAAAAATCAAAGAATAATTTAACAATTTCTCATTGCCAAGTAATAATTAAAAACTTAAATTTGCAACAGTTTAAAAAGGGAATTTGGTGAAAATCCAAAGCAGACCCGCTACTGTGAGCAATATATAAAATATTGCAAGTCAGATACCTTTTAAACTGATCATAGATGAAGCTTTCGTGGAGTGAGGCATAGTCGGATTAACCCTATTTGTATTCGCAATATAGGTTATTTCCATCTATTCATATCATTTCATTAAGCTGTTTAAGAGCTTTTATAAGAATTGAATGAATAAACATTTTTACTCTCCTGCGCTGATTTTTTTGTTGGCAACTCCTATTTCTATTTTTTCGCAAAGTAGCAAGAATGATACTGTTAATACAAAAGTGATTGAGAGTATTATTATCAATATGAAGCGTCAGGAAACCGGAGTTATCTCATCTCAAAAACTTTCGGGTACGGAACTGGAAAAACTCAACAGTACTTCGGTAGCGGATGCTGTGCGATATTTTTCCGGTATACAGATCAAGGATTATGGCGGGATCGGCGGGATGAAAACGGTTAATATCCGGGCGATGGGATCACAGCATGTTGGTGTATTCTATGACGGAATTCCGATTGGAAATGCTCAAAACGGAACGGTAGATTTAGGAAGATTTTCTTTAGATAATTTAGAATCGATTTCTCTTTACAACGGTCAGAAAAGTGAAATTTTTCAGGCAGCAAAAGATTTCGGTTCATCGGGATCCATATATTTACAAAGCAGAACTCCTGTTTTTAAAGGTTCAAAAAAGACTAATGTTAACCTGAATTACCGCTCAGGATCTTTCGGTGTTGTGAATCCTTCCATCTTATTTGAACAAAAATTGAGTGATAAGATCAGTCTCTCATTAAATACTGAATATCTAACGGGAGACGGAAAATATAAATATTACCAGAGGGTAGCTTTACCTGACGGAAGTTTGGGTTGGGAACGCCAGGGAATCAGGGAAAACGGCGACATAGAAGCTTTGCGGGCAGAAGCTGGAGTTTTCGGTAAAATAAACAATGGAAGCTGGAAACTGAAAACCTATTATTACGATTCTGAAAGAGGCATACCCGGAGCTATCATTAAGAATGGAGCAATTCCTTCGAGCAGACAATGGGATACAAACTTTTTTGTGCAGGGAAGTTTTGAAAAAGAAATTTCTCCAAAATATAAGTTTTTGATTAATTCAAAATTTGCGGATGATTATACTCATTATTACAATGATAATCCCGGCGGAACTCCGATTCTAATTGACAATACTTATAAACAGCAGGAATTTTATTTTTCAACGGCTCATCAATATTCTCCTTATAAATTCTGGAAAATCAATCTATCTGCAGATTATCAATACAATACATTAGATGCGAATTTAAGGCAATTTGCCTACCCACAAAGGAATACAGAACTGATTGCTTTGGCAACACAACTTGATCTTAAAAAGGTTAAATTACAAGGAAGTATTTTGGGAACTTTTGTTCAGGAAAAAATCGAGAATACAAATTTTTCAATTCCTGAAAACCGTTCGGAATTTACACCTACCGTATTTGCATCTTATCAACCGTTTGCGGCTGACTTTAAAATTCACGGATTTTACAAAAGAATTTTTAGGATGCCAACTTTCAACGATCTGTACTATGCAGATATTGGAAGTTCTCAGCTAAAGCCGGAATTTACCAATCAATATGATTTAGGATTTACTTTTAATAAAGATTTTCAAGAAGGAATATTAAAAAACATCAACATCATTGCTGATGCTTATTATAATAAAGTTCATAATAAAATTGTTGCGGTTGCCAGAGAGCCTTTCCGTTGGGAAATGTCGAATCTCGGTAAAGTAGAAATAAAAGGAGCCGATGTTTCAGCACAGGCAATCTGGCTGATTGCGGATAATCTTCTTTTCAGCAGCAGGTTTACATATACTTTTACGCAAGCGCTAAATATCACGAAAAGCGAAATCACGTCTTATTACAGAAATCAAATTCCTTATACCGCAAAGAATAACGGCAGTATGTTGCTCGGACTTACGTATAAAGATTGGCAACTCAACTACAGTTATATCTATGTGGGAGAACGTTATAATATGTCTCAAAATATTCCTGAAAACTACGAACAGCCGTGGTACAGCAGCGATATTTCCGGGACGAAAGAATTTAATCTGAAAAACTGGAAATTCAGACTGGGACTGGAAGTCAATAATCTTCTGAATCAGAATTACAGTGTGATTAAGAATTATGCAATGCCGGGGAGAAACTACCGTGTTAACTTAAGAATAATGTTTTAACAGTAAGATTTTATTATGAAAAAATTACATTTATTATCAGCCTTCTTTTTAATTCTTACTATTTTTTCGTGTAGAGAAGATTATGATTATGTGAACTACGGAGCGAGTGTTTCCGGAGTGCAGGAGCCGGAAGATATTGATATTAAAGGTCTTTATGTACTCAACGAAGGGAATATGGGAAGCAACAAGGCTTCGATTGATTACTTTGATTATACGACAGGAACATTTACCAAAAATTATTATAATGCTCAGAATCCAACCGTAGTTAACAGTCTTGGTGATGTCGGTAATGATATAAAAGTTTATAAGGACAAATTATATGCTGTCATTAATGTTTCCAATTATATTGAAGTGATGGATGCGAAAACGGCGAAACATATCGGTGAAATTCCGGTGCAGAACTGCCGATTCATTAATTTCCATAAAGATTATGCTTACATTACTTCTTACGGCGGTGCGGTGGGAGCTTCCCAGCCTGGCTATGTAGTGAAAGTAGATGTAAACACGTTACAGATTGTCGGTCAGGTATATGTCGGAAAACAACCCGATGAGCTTGAAGTTATTGGAGATAAATTATACGTTGCCAATTCCGGAGGGTACAGCTATCCTGATTATGACAATACCGTTTCCGTAATTGATCTGAATACTTTTACGGAGATTAAAAAAATTCCTGTGGCGATCAATTTAAGTAAAATTAAAAAAGACGACACCGGAAAACTTTGGATAACCTCACGCGGAAATTTTTCAAATATTTCGCCTAAAATATATGTACTGAATCCTCAAACCGATCAGGTTGTAAAGGAAATTAATATTCCCGTAAGTGATTTCTCTATTATCGAAAACAGACTGTATTATTTCAGTTATATCTACACCTCTTCAGGAACTGCAAACGGTTACGGAATCATTAATACCGATACGTTTGCTACCATGAGCGATAATTTCATTACCGACGGAACACAGAACAATATTGTGATACCTTATGGCATCGCTGCCAATCCTGAAAATGGAGATATTTTTATTGGCGATGCTAAAGATTACACCTCATCCGGCGAGCTTTTCTGCTACAACAAATTCGGAAAACTGAAATGGAAAGTCCAAACCGGAGATATACCCGGACACCTAACTTTTTTATATAAATAATTAAAATAATTTAACAACAATGAAACACTTTTACTCTAAATTTCTTTCGCTAAGTTTTGCCGTTGCAGGTTTTGTATTGACATCTGCACAGTATTCAAACGGTTATATCGTTGCTAACGAAGGAAACTATGGCTCTCCGACAGGAGAAATTTCTTACATCGATGCTAACAATAATGTTACCAATAATGTTTACCATTTAGCCAACAACGACGAGGCATTGGGAGATATTTTACAGTCTATTTATTTCAATGGAGATAAATCTTACTTAGTTTTAAACAATTCCAACAAAGTAGTGGTAACCAACAGAGCAAGTTTTGTAAAATCTGCAGAGATTACCAACAACATTGTACAGCCAAGATATACAACCATTGCGAACGGAAAAATATATACCAGCAATTGGGGAACATCTTCTGCACACGTTTCGGTGCACAATGCGACAACTTTAGCATATATTACAAGTATTCCTTTAAGTGAAAATCCTGAAGAAATCGTTACGGTAAACGGAAAAGTATATGTAAACAAATCATCGTACCGTGCAGGAAACAGTATTGAGGTGATTGATCCTTCAACGGACACCATTATTAAAACCATCACTCTAAGCAGCGGATTGCAGTCTATTACGGTCATTGGAAATGATATTTTCGCATTATGTACAGGATTAACAGGATCAACGGTTTATAAAATTAATACTACTACAGATACGGTAGCAGCAAGCATCGCAAATGCTACGGTAGTACCTCCATCAGATTATGAGGCTCTTAAATTTACATCAGACGCAACAAAACTTTATATTGCGGGAGTTACCAGTGTGTATTCTTTAAACACAGATTTAGCGACATTCAGCAGTACTCCTATTTTTACGACAACTCCGAGCACGAGTTATGGTGATTTCTACGGTTTCGCAGCGATCGACGGAAAAATTTTCCAAGGGAATGCAAACAGCTTCGGCCCAAGTTCTACTGTGAATGTATATAGTTTAACAGGAACTTTGTTAAATACATTCTCTACCACTATCGGTGCCAATAATGTTTATAAAAACTTATTCACACCTGCTAACCTTGCGATTGCAGAAAATAAGCTGAGCAATGCAATTTCAATTTATCCAAACCCTGTATCAGATGTACTTTACATTAAAAATGCAGATGCGGCTTCATATCAAATTGTTGATATTTCAGGAAAACTTGTAAAAGCAGGAACTTATAAGAACGGAATTGCAATTTCAGACTTGAATAAGGGAGCGTATATTATTCAGATTTCAGTTAAAAACACTCAGAAAACAGAAAAGTTCATCGTTAAATAATTGGTGAAAAATTAAATTAATTACAATGAAAAATTTATTTATAACAGCTTCGTTTTTTTCTGCTTATCTTATAAATGCCCAAAGTTATGCTCCACAGGTTGGTGCTGCAGGATCTACGGCTATTATCAGTACGAGTACTCTTTTTAAATCTTGGGCAACGGGCGCTACCATTGTACGCGGTCCACAGCAGATTAACGGAACTTCAGGAGCACTTGCCAATGTTGGTGTTGATGCCAATGCAATAGGAGCATCCAACGGATCTGTTGTTTGTTTAGGAGACGGAGGTACAGCTATCCTTACTTTCTCAAAACCAATTACCAATGGACCAAATTTTGATTTTGCCGTATTTGAAAACGGTTTTAATTCAAATGTCACAGGAAAAGCATTTTTAGAGTTAGCCTTTGTAGAAGTAAGTTCAGACGGAATTAATTTCTTCCGTTTTCCATCTCATAATGAATATCCTTCAGATTATATACAAAATGCTCCAGATCAGGGAGGTTCCGGTTATGCAACTATGGATGCAAGATACCTTAATAATTTCGCAGGAAAGTATATTTCAAACTACGGAACGCCTTTCGACATCAGTGATCTTCCTGATAATCCGCTTTTGGACAAAACAAAAATCACTCACGTAAAAATTATTGATGTGGTAGGTACCAATATCGAAGGATATAGAACGTATGACAGTTTTGGAAATATTGCAATAGATCCGTTCCCTACACCTTTTGGTTCATCAGGTTTTGATTTGGATGCAGTGGGTGTAATCAATGAATTTACTGCGGCTAATTTATCAACTGTAGAAACTCAGCAACCAGAAAATAAAATCAGTATTTATCCTAATCCTGCATCAGATTTTATTAAAATCAATACAGGCAAAGATGTTGTTTTGAAAATTTTCAGTGTTAGCGGATCATTGGTAAAACAAGGCAAAACAGTTAACAAGATATTCAACATTTCTGATTTACCTAATGGAAATTATATCATTCAAACTGATAACAATGTCACTAAACAAAATCTAAAACTGGTAATATCAAGATAAATCCAGTCAGATTATAAAAGCAAACCTCTTTCAAATTTAACTGAAAGAGGTTTTTTATTTTTTGATAATTTTCTTAAGAATCAAAAATTCTATACTTCCAATAATCCACCAAATAGGAAACCTGAAATAAGTATATAGAAGTGTAAAATTATCGACAAATGGCTGACCTTTTATAGCTTTTTGAATTTCAAAATGAATAGAAAAGATCGGAAAAACGAGCCCGAAGAACAAAAACGTAACTAGATTTACTATCCAGTTACGTTTTTTAATTATTTTATATTTCCAAACTCCAAAATTGAAGAGGAAAATGATTGTTAAAATTATGTAATCAAATGTCCCGAAAAACATTTTAAGCAAGTGTTAGCCCCAACTTTTCAGCTTCTAAAATTACAAAATTTCTTGCCTCTGCACTATCATTTCCGATTTCGCCTTCCAAAATAGCTTCTTTTACTTTTTCCTTTAAAATTCCGATTTCACGACCAGGTTTAAGATTAAACATTGTCATAATTTCTTCTCCGGAAATAGGTGGCTGGAAATTCCTCACCTGATCTTTTTCTTCAACTTCTTTAATTTTAACTGCAACATATTCAAAGTTTCTCTTGAATTTTTCTTGCTTTTTAGAATTTTTTGTCGTTATATCGGCTTTACAAAGCGTGAACAAATCTTCCATGTCTTCTCCCGCATCAAATAATAATCTTCGCAGCGCAGAATCTGAAGCGTCATCTGTAATCAAGGCAATTGGACGTGATGATAATTTCACCATTTTCTGAACATATTTCATGTCTGGTCCCAACGGTAATTTTAGTCTTTGGAAGAGTGTTTTTGTCATTTTTGAACCCAAAAACTCATGTCCGTGAAAAGTCCAGCCCGTTCCTTCGACAAATTTTTTCGTCGGAGCTTTTCCGATATCGTGAAGCAAAGCCGACCAACGAAGCCATAAGTTATCTGTATTCTCAGAAATATTATCAACCACTTCTAAGGTATGGTAAAAATTATCTTTATGAGTCTGCCCTTCAACCTCTTCTACACCTTTCAGATCAATTAATTCAGGGATAATTAATTTCATTAAACCTGTCTGCTCCATTAATTTTAAGCCAATAGAAGGTTTTTTGGAAAGCATGATTTTATTGAATTCAACCATGATTCTTTCCATCGAAACAATCTTGATTCTTTCTGCTTCCTGCTTGATTGCTTCTAAAGAATTCTCTTCAATTGTAAAATGTAAAGTCGAAGCAAAACGAACCGCTCTCATCATTCTCAGCGGATCATCAGAATAGGTTTGTGCAGGCTCCAAAGGTGTTCTTAAAATTCCTTTTTTCAAATCATCTATTCCATTGAAAGGATCGATTAATTCACCGAAATTGTTTTTGTGTAAAGAAATTGCCATGGCATTAACCGTGAAATCTCTCCTTTTTTGATCATCTTCAATTGTTCCTCCTTCCACTTCGGGTTTACGGCTGTTTTCAGTATAACTTTCCTTTCTTGCACCGACAAATTCCAGTTCCAGATCTTTATATTTAATCATCGCTGTTCCATATGTTTTGAAAACAGAAACTTTCATTTTGGGATCAATTTCCTTTGCTACGTTTTGGGCAAGTTCAATTCCGCTTTGTTCCGTCACAAAATCAATATCCGTAGAAGCTTTTCTTTTCATCAGTAAATCCCGGACGTAGCCGCCAACAATATATACAGACTGGTTGTTTGCAGATGCCACTTCAGAAATGAGTTTGAAAAGTTTTAGATTTCTATTTTGATTAAGATTAATGAACATTTTTTTTGACAGATTGTTAGATATTAAATGTTAGATATTAGAACTCAACGGATACAAGTTGCAAACGTTTATCTAATTCAAAACCATTAAGAAATCAGATTTTAAGTTTTAAAACTAAATTTCCGACTTCTTAATGGTTAAATGATTTTGCAAAGATAATTAAAATCTTTTCTTTTATTCGCGAAGAACTTTTATTCTATTGTCACTCCAGATTTTTATTACCGAAGAACCGGAATATTGCGAAACTTTCTCTCTTTCTTCTTCTACCGCATAATCTACCAAACTGATGATTTCAGATGAAATATCAGAGAATTTTAGCGGACTTTTATCACCACTGAAATTAGCAGAAGTTGAAACTAACGGTTTATTTAATTTTGTGATTAATTTTTTACAAAAAATATCTTTCACCAGACGAATTCCTATGCTTCCGTCTTTTGCGAGTAATTCTTTCGGCAATCCTCTTGGGTTTTCGTAAACGATCGTTACCGGTTTTTCACTCAAATCCATGATTTCCCAAGCCATTTCCGGAACATCAACCAAATCCTGCAATCTTTTTTCGGTTTCTACCAGAATGATCATCGATTTGTTTTTTTCACGTTTTTTAATGTCAAAAATTTTATTGACGGCTTCTATATTTGTAGCGTCACAACCAATTCCCCAGATGGTATCGGTAGGATATAAAATTGTGCCGCCGGATTTTAGTATATTAATTATGTTTTCCATTGTTTTATGTCATTGCGAGGAGCGAAGCGACGAAGCAATCTCAAAAAGGATTCATAATATCCTTAATGTTTTCTGCTAAATCTCTCCACTCTTGATTAAGTGAATTTATTAAATTTATTTTTTTCTGCCTTGAGCCAGCTTTAATTTGTTTTTCTCTAAAAATAGCATCACCAATCTCTTGAAATGATTCCCAATAAACAAGTTTGCTTATATTATATTTAGACATAAAGCTCAATTCAAAAAACTTTTCTTTATGTTGTTGAATTCTTTTTGGAAGATTAGATGTAACACCTGTATAAAGAACAGTATTATTTTCGTTGGTCATAATGTAGATAAATCCGGCTTTCATTTGTGTACTATTTAAAAATTAATGAGATTGCTTCGTCGCTTCGCTCCTCGCAATGACAATAAAATTAAAAAATTCTACACCTTCTACAAATACCTTTCCTCAATCACATTCAAATGATGAATATTGTGACCAACAATCAATTTACCGATTGTTTCGGATGAGATTTGATTTCCATTGGCAATTCCTATATTCTTTAAAGCTGAGGAATCTGCGGTTTCCAAGAAGATTTGAGAAGATTTTCTAATCAATTGATATTCTTCCAATAAAGATGTTAAACTTCTTTCATTTGCAAAAGAATTGGCAGCATAATTTTCTTCATCAAAACCTGGCAATTCGGATTTTTCACCTCTTGCAAAAGCTAAAATTCTGTATTGGAAAATTCTTTCTGTATCAGATAAATGCAAAAGCAGTTCTTTTAAAGTCCATTTTCCTTCTGCATAAGCGAAAAGCGATTGTTCTTCAGTAAGATTTGAATAAATTTTAACAGTTTTTTCTTGTGAAATTGTTAGTTCTTCTAACCAGTTTTCAGATGGAATTAAATCTAAATATCTCTGAATATATTTTTGAAAATCATTCATAAGTAATAGTAATATTTTGATTTTATAAATGATGATCGTAGCTCAGAACACGTTTCATTTTCCAGTCTTTACCCTCTAAAATCCAGAGAATGGTAAATTTTGCACGGCTCCCTTTGTTCCATTTTCCCTGATATAATTCGGAAAACTCATGCTCACCTTCTTCGATGAAAGCGTACAAAACATTTTGGTTATATAAAGGATAAACTTTCAGGGTATTTGAAACCAGTTCACGCTTTACTTTGTTTGGTCCGCCACAAATATTGTTTTTAATGGAGGCTGTAAATGCTTCTTCGCCCGAAGTGATACCTCCTTTATCATGATAAAATTCTAGATCTTTGCTTACAATTGATTTATAATGAGAAAGATCACATGTATTAAATCCGACATCAAATATCAGACTGTCTAATTTTTTTGCCGTTTTGTACAATTCATCTGTATTTTTAACCTGAGAACAGGCAATTTGACTTAGAATTAAAAACAACAAAATCTGAATCTTTCTCATTATATTTTATTTTAAATATTATTTTAAGAAAAAGCTTTTTCCAAATCTGCAATTAAATCTTCTGCATCCTCGATTCCTACGCTCAAACGAACCAAATCGTCTGTGATTCCCAATTCTGCACGTTTTTCGGCCGGGATTGAAGCATGAGTCATCAAAGCAGGGTGATTTGCCAAAGATTCTACTCCACCTAAAGATTCAGCTAAAGTGAACACCCTTACTTTCTCTAAAAATTTAATAGCATCTTCTTTTTTACCCGATTTGAACGTGAAAGAAACCATTCCTCCGAAATCTTTCATCTGGGCTTTTGCCAATTCGTATTGTGGATGAGATTCTAATCCCGGATAAATTACCTGAGCAACTGCAGGATGAGATTCCAAATATTTCGCCACAGCCATTCCGTTTTCAGAATGTCTCTGAACTCTTAATGCTAACGTTTTAATTCCTCTCAATACTAAATAAGAATCATGAGGACCTAAGATCCCACCACTCGCAAACTGAATGAAATGAAGTTTTTCTCCCAATTCAGCATCTTTTGCGATCAGAGCTCCGGCAATAACATCTGAGTGACCTCCTAAATATTTTGTAGCCGAGTGCATCACAATATCTGCTCCCAAATCAATTGGTCTTTGAAGATAAGGTGTTGCAAAAGTATTGTCAACCGCAACCAAAATATCTTTTCCTTTTGCAATTTCCACAACAGCTTTAATATCAACCAATTTCATTAATGGGTTTGTCGGAGTTTCAACCCAGATCAATTTCGTTTTATCTGTAATAACGTCTGCAATTTTAGAAACATCATCAAAATTCACAAACGTAAATTTCAACTGATATTTTTCGAAAAGTCTGGTGAACATTCTGTACGTTCCCCCATACAAATCATCCACTGCCACTATCTCATCACCAGGATTTAGTAATTTCAAAACACAGTCGATTGCCGCCAGACCTGATCCGAAAGCCAACCCTCTTGCTCCGTTTTCAATGCTTGCCAAAGAGTCTTCCAAAGCCTGTCTTGTAGGATTCGCCGCTCTTGAGTATTCATAACCGGAATGTACTCCCGGAGATTTCTGTGCGAATGTAGATGTTAAAAAAACCGGAACATTCACAGAACCTGTTGCAGATTCATGATGTTGTCCGCCGTGTATTACTTTTGTATTAAAATTCATAATTGTATAATTTACCAATGTATCAATTTACCAGTTTATCAATGATTGTTATATTGTTAGACTTTTAGATTGTTACACTTATTTTTTTTTTACATTTTTATGGCAGATTTAATCGCAAATTCCTCAGCGATCTGCTCGATCCATTCTGCTACATCTTCCTCTCCTGTTGCCTTTTGATACGTGCTTCCAAGAGAAACTAAAATCTGATGCATGAACATTTTCATTTGGTCAACCGGCATTTCTTTTGTCCAAAGATCAATTCTAAGAGCTTCCATTGCTTTTTCATCCCATACGGAAATCATCACCGCTTTTGTGTCTTCTTTTTCAATACCTCCATCCTGAGCATTCCATGTCATTGTTTCAGGGATGTGGTTTTCATCAAGCTCTACATCTATCGTAATCTGAGTTTTTCTCATAACTTTCTATTTGTTTCTAAATTTGATGCAAAGTTAATACTTCTTCAGTTTATCCAAAATTTCTACGAAGTTATCTTCATCAGGAAAAGGGGTGTTCAGATTAAATATTTTGCCGTCGGGATCGATAATTAAAAATCTTGGAATTGACTGAATTTTATACATTCTCATGAATTGTTCAGCATTATTCAGCCAAAATTGAGGGATATTGGAAGGTTTTGCTTTTAAATAATTTTTCCATTTCGACTGATCCTGATCTAAGCTTACAGAGATAAATTGAATATTACTATAATACTTATACTGATTATTTCTTGTTTCGAAAACAGGACGGATTTTTTTACAAGGTGCACACCAAGTTGCCCAAAGATCAATCACTACATATTTTCCTCGGAATTTTGAAAGATTGACCGTCTTTCCTTTATCATTTAAAAAAGCAAGATCTGAAAATACAGAACCTTTTTGAGACATATTAATCTGTTCCAACTTTGAATACAACATTTTTTTATAATCAATGCTGTTAACTTTATTGATTTCCGAAGCAAATAATTTGTTTCTTGAAGCACTGTCGCTTTGAAGTTCCATCGTTTTCGACAAATGTTTCGACAATAACTGATCTTTTTCAAAACCTTTTGGAAGTTGATTAATTTTCACAAAGAGAATACTGTCAGCATCGATTGATTGGTCTTTGTTGGTCAATAAATTATCAAGCTTAAACTGAAGATAATTATCATTTTTGCTTAAAAGTTGTGTCGGTTTTTGGATATTTTGATTTAATTCAGTAATAAAATCTTTTGGTGGAGCAAATTTAGGATCATTCCACGAAGTCATTTTTCTGTAATTATTGATTTCATTTAAATATTGAATTGCCATCAACTGTCTTCTGTACATTTTATAATCATCAGAAAGTGCATTATTTGCAGGATCTGCGAAAACATTCAGGATTCTTTTATTTTCTTTCCAATCGGATTGTGCCAATTCATAGAATTTTTTCGGATCGTTGTTGTAAGATTGATCTTCCAGCGCATAACCAAATTCCCGCCCGAAAGAATCTTCCATTTCCCGATACTTTTGGTCCGCTTTTCTATTGGATTTGATGTAAGAAACCAATTTGGTATTGTTGAGTTTAAAATTAAGATCAAACCAGTCTCCACCTGCCATCACAAGAATCAATTTCTTATTTCCAATTTCAATTAAATATTCATCCAATGGGAGATTTTCTTTTGTTGACCAACTGAAACTATTATTTTTAACTGCCGCCGCACCAATTTTTTTGTGGAAATCTGTTGTATAAATTTTAATGGAATCGATTTTAAGATCAGTTTCTAATTTTCCGGTCATTATAATTCCAGTGCCATTGCTTTTGTAAGATTTTGGCTTTTGAAACATATATAAAAATCCGGCTCCAACCATGAACAAAACCGATGAAATAATAATCTGCTTTTTGTTTTTAAGGAAAGCATTTTTAAACCCTTTTTTGCTATACCAGAAATAGCCGATAATCATAAAAATAATCATCCAGAAAACACTCATATATTCGGAATAAGAAATAAAACTGTTCAGATTTTTAATTTCCGGAGCGTTCCAAAATGTATATAACGAACTGTAAGGATTAAAGAAAAACGACTGCTTCTGAACCAAAGAAGTAATATTGGATGCAATTCCCAAAGAACCTACCAGAAAAGACCAGATAAATCCAGGAAAAGCTACAGAAGCACAAAGTTGTAGAGCTGCAATTCCTAAAATCGTAATACAGATTCTTATGTAAGTTTTAATAATCCATATAAAATCAAAATCCATCAATTTTACCTCATTCGGATGGATATAATAATCTGCTAATGCCAGAATAATATTAACAATAAAATAAGAAGCAACACACAGAAAACTTAATAGAATTAAGATGATATATTTCGAAAAATACAACTGAAATCTACTGACAGGCTGTGTCTCCATTAGTTGCCAGCCGTTGTTTTTATGATCGGTCTGTGCAATTCTGTTTGCTGCAATAATGATGAATAAAAGTAGAACGAAAAATGTGAAATATTTCAACGCTTCCCCACCGATCGCATCTTCAAAAATGGAAAATTTAAGGGTATCTTCCTGAATTATTTCCGGTCTGAAAAATGACGGTACAAATCCCAATAAAGGAATTAAAGCCCCTAAAACAATCGCAATATAAACTAATCCAAGACCTTTCGTTTTCAGCCATTCTGTGCCGACTGCTGTTAATAATTTTTTCATTGTGTTTTAGTTTTTAGTAATTTCCATGAACCAGTCTTCTAATCCTGCGCTGTTTTTAATTTCGAAAATTTCAGCGTTATTCTGAACCAGTTTTTTCACGAGCTGAATGATGTCTTCTTTGGATTCTGCAGTAATTTCTACCGTGTTTTCATCCAAGATTTTTGGTGAATAATTTTCTGGAATTACAGCGATAAAATCTGAAGCATTATTCAATCCGATTCTGATGTGATTATATCTGTAAATTTCATTTAAATCTTTAATACTTCCCGTAAAACGAATTTCACCATGAGAAATAATTGCCAAATGGGTAATCATTTTTTCGATTTCCTGAAGTAAGTGACTGGAGATAAAAATCGTTACGCCTTCCTCTTTGTTAAGTTTAATAAAAAGTTCACGCATTTCCAGCATTCCGTTGGGATCGAGCCCGTTTACAGGTTCATCAAGAATTAACAAATCCGGTTTTCCCAACAAGGTCATAGCAATGGAAAGTCTCTGCTTCATTCCTAAAGAATATCTTTTCATCTTCATATTCCGGCTTTCCCAAAGATTGACAAGATGCAAGACTCTTTCGCATTCCGATTCAGGGAGATTTCTCAGTTTCGAAATAATTAAAAGATTGTCCCAACCCGAAAGATGATCGTAAAAAGCCGCTGTATCGATAAGACTTCCTATTTTATTAAAACCTTCAGGAAAAAGAGTTGAAAGTTTTTCATTAAAAATCTGAATCGAATTGTTTTCGTCGGGAATACTTCCGATCAGCATTTTCATTGTCGTGGATTTTCCGGCTCCGTTAGCTCCGAGAAAACCGAAAATACTTCCTTTCGGAACCGAAAGATTGATATTTTTAAGAATAGGTTTATTTTTGGAAAACTCAAAATTTAAGTTTTGAATCTGGATTACATTTTCCATAGGTTATTATTTGTTGGTTTCAAATATATAACTAAAATAGTAATATGCAATACAAAGTAGTGCCTTTTTAAATATTTAAAATAAAAAAATCCTTCAATTTCTTGAAGGATTAGTATTTTTTATAGTAGAATTAATCTAATTTTGGTTTGTATCCAGCTTGATTAAAAATAATCGTTCCGTCTAATTTTAAGAAATCTACCAATTTTGTATCCGGTTTTTCCTTAAAATAAGATTTGCAAATCTGCCATCCCGTGAAAATTCCAATTTGTGGAGAAGATTCGTTGTCGATTTCCGTATAAAATTTTGAAAACGGTCCCGGCGTAATGAAACGCTCTACTAATCGGTGATCGTCACCGAAAATCAGGTTACCTTCAACGAAATAATTCCAGATATTGGCTTCATTATTTGTTGCCCACTCATATTGTTTCTGCGTATAATTCATTTTGAGATAATCAGGATAATTTGGTAAAAAAGCATCCTGAAGCATCATAATTTTTCCGTTAAGGATCAGCTGATCAATAAATTTCTGATGATCCGGAGATTCTTTCACAAAACCCTCAGCAAAAATTAAAGAAACTTTTGGAACAATATTATTAGGATTCATCGATTTCTGGAAATACAATTCCAATCCTTTATAATTCGGATTTCCGTCTCCCATAAAACCTGTAACATCTATAAACAAGAGATTACTTTTTGCATCATAAAAAATCGGATCCTGAACCATCTGTAAAACAGAAGAGAACAAAAATACTTTCGGACTCTTGAATTGTGGGAAATAATATTTGATATGAGAAAATAAATCTTGAAGGTCCGACTGAAGCTTTTTCTGATCAATTTTCCCGATTGCTTCTTTGTAAATCTTAATTTCCGACTGATCTGTTTTTCTTTTCACAAAATCTGCATCACTTACCGTTCCCTGAAACCACGGAAATTTAGTTTTAAACTGATCCAACGGTAAGCTCTGATCATAAAATTCTTTGGAAATATCTGTTATCTCTACCTTTTCGGCAGGATTTGTGACTTCTACCTTCCATTGGTTCTGAGATTCTTTTTTGCAAGAGCTCAAACCCAAAACTAATAGTAAAGAAAATGCGATAGTTTTGAAAATCTTCATATTTTTACATGAAATTAAAGTCTACAAAAATAATGATTTAAACATAACTTAATGATGAAAAAAAAAATTATTCCCATCCTTTATTCCTTATTTGCCGTTTCCTATTTCCATGCACAAAAACTGACGTTCACTGATAATAATTTTGAGAGAGCTGTTCTTACCAATTTTGACCTTAATAAAGATGGCAGCATCGATCAATCCGAAGCAGACAAAGTAATTAATCTATTCGTTTCCAATAAAATACAGGTAAGATCAGCGGAAGATATTAATCTTTTTAAGAATGTACAGACTGTTGTTCTTGACGGTTCTATTATTATTGGTTTCGATTTGAAAAATCTGGATAATCTTACGCTGTTTTCTTGTGAAGCCTGTAATTTATTAACATTTAAAGGTGAAAATCTAAGAAGTTTATCTGCTTTATATCTTAGCGGAAACAAAATTTCGCAGATTTCTTTAAAAAATACCCCCGAAATTGTTGAATTGAGTGTACCGTCAAATAGTTTAACAAGCATTGATGTAAGCGGACTAAAAAAACTGACCACATTAAATATAGAAAACAATCATATCAAAAGTCTGGATGTATCACAAAATCCTGCTTTAGAGATTTTAAATTTTAAAAATAATCCGCTGCAGGAGTCAGATATAAAAAGAGGAAAGCAAGTAGTGAACAAGCCTTCCCCATCATCAACACCAACACCACAAAGACCAACAGATGTACATAGAAACTGATCGCCTGATTTTAAGAAAATTTGAAGAAACAGATGTTGACCGCTTGTTTTTGTTGGACTCGAACGAAGAAGTCATGAAATACATCGGAATGCCCGTTCTTACCAACATGAGTGACTCTAAAAAAGTTATTGAAATGATTCAGCAACAATACGTCAAAAACGGAGTTGGAAGATTGGCTGTAATTGAAAAAGAAAGCGGACTTTTGATAGGCTGGAGCGGTTTGAAATTGATTACTCAGGAAATCACCGGTTACAATCATATTTACGATCTTGGTTATCGATTTTTACCAGAATATTGGGGAAAAGGATATGCGCTGGAATCAGCAAAAGCTTCTCTCAAATTTGGATTTAACGAATTAAAAGCTGATACAATTTATGCTCATGCTCATTCAGAAAATGATGGTTCTAATCATATTTTAAGAAAATTAGGCTTCGAAAAGACAGGGGAATTTAAAGAACCCGACGGAATTTGCTTTTGGTATGAATTAAAACAGGAAAAATTTCTTTAATATACTGATGAAACTTTTAATTTTGAAGTTTCTTATTTAAAACAGATAAAAATATAAACAATGCAGACACAAAAAGTAATAGACCATATTGTAAGCTGGCTAAAAGATTATGCAGAGAAATCTAATGTGAAAGGATATGTACTCGGTGTTTCGGGAGGTGTAGATTCGGGAGTGGTTTCCACACTTTGCGCTATGACGGGACTGGAAGTTTTACTGTTGGAAATGCCGATCCGTCAAAAAGAAGATCAGGTGAGCAGAGCGCAGGATCATATTGAAGATTTAAAGAAAAGATTCCCGAATGTACAGGGAAAAACGATCAATTTAACTCCTGTTTTCGAAAGTTTTGAAAATATCGTTGAAGATCATATAGAAGGAAGATGGAGCAATAATCTGGCATTGGCCAATACAAGATCACGTTTCAGAATGTTAAATCTTTATTATTTCGGACAGCTTCACGGATTGCTGGTTTGCGGAACAGGAAATAAAGTGGAAGATTTCGGAATCGGTTTCTACACAAAATATGGTGACGGCGGTGTCGACGTTTCGCCAATTGCTGATCTTTACAAAACTGAAGTGTACGAACTGGCAAGAGCATTAAATCTTATCGAAAGTATTCAAAATGCAATTCCTACAGACGGACTTTGGGATGCGGAAAGAACCGATGAAGATCAAATAGGGGCAACTTACCCTGAACTGGAAAAAATTCAGAAAGAATACGGAACGAAAGCAGCGGAAGATTATGAAGGTCGTGACAAAGAAGTTTTCATGATTTTCGACAGAATGCATAAAGCTGCAAAACATAAAATGGTTCCGATTCCGATTTGTGATATTCCGGAGGAATGGAGGCTGTAAGGTGAATTTTGTTTTACAAATGAATTGTCAACGGGGAATTTTTTCAAATATTCAGTTTTATTTTAAATTCACAGTTGATTTACGAAGAAAAATTCACATTTAATAATTTACATTTTAATATATGAATGGTAAAATAAGGTCTCTGTTTTTTATCTGTTTAGGACTTCTTTTCGGAATGTCTGTGATGTATGTTTACAAGAATTTTATTGCTGATAAAAAGGAAAATTCAGCATCTAATTATCAGTCGAAAAAAGGCAACACAATACAAAACAGCAGTGAAATATATTCTCTAACGGAAGAAAAAACTGTGATCAATTATGTAAAACAAAATCATAAACTTCCCAGTTATTACATCACAAAAAACGAAGCTAAAAATCAAGGCTGGGATCCTTCAAAGGGAAATCTTTGTGAAGTTTTACCGGGAAAAGCAATTGGTGGAGATCATTTTAGCAACAGAGAAAAAACATTGCCCCAAAGTGAACAATATTTTGAAGCTGATGTCAATTATCATTGCGGAAACCGAAATGCAGACCGAATTGTTTTTACTAAAAATGGCGAGGTTTATCTGACTAAAAACCATTATAAAAGTTTTGAAAAGCAGTAGTTTTTATTATATCCTCTTATTTTTAACCTTCATTGTTTCCTGTTCAGACAAAGAACAGAAAACAATAAAGGAAGAAAAATCCATTACTATTTTGGTTCAGCCATTTAAGGATATTAGCCCTAAAAATGTAGAATTTGTGGTGAATCAAATTAAAAAATTCTATCCTAATGTAGAAATTCTGAAACCTATTGATTTTCCTGAAAATATATATTATAAAGAAAGAAACCGCTACAGAGCAGATTCTATTATTTCATTCCTGAGTAAGAAAACAAAAGAAAATTTTGTCACCATTGGCTTGACATCAAAAGATATAAGTATAACAAAAGGGAAAATAAAAGATTTTGGAGTAATGGGTCTTGGGTTCAGACCTGGGAGAGCATGTGTTGCATCAAGTTTCAGATTAAGTAAAAAAAAATCAGACGAGCAGTTTTTTAAAATAGCCATTCATGAGCTTGGTCACACTCAAGGTTTAAAGCACTGCCCCGTAAAAATGTGTTTTATGAGATCTGCGGAAGGTAAAAATCCGACCGATGAAGAAACTGATTTTTGTAAGAAATGTAAACAAATTTTAATTAATAAAAACTGGAAATTCAGTTCGATATGAAGACAATATATATAGATTTTACAGACATAGGAGATTTTGAGGATTTCTATGCACAATTAAGGGAAAAGCTTACGCTTCCTGATCATTTCGGGGATAATCTGGATGCTCTTTCTGATGTGATCACCGGAGAATTAGAAATGCCGCTTCACATAGAATTTGTAAACATGACAGTAGATCAACTGGAAATTTTTGAAGATCTTTTGCTTACGTTGGAAGATATTGAAGAAGAAAAGGAAGATTTTACATTTACTTATTTTCTGGAACAATATGAAGATGAGGAGGATGAAGAAAGTGAACAAGAATAATCATTTTTAGAATAATCAAGACTCGCAGATTTTTTTTGCGAGTTTTTTTATCTAAGAATATCATATAACAAGCTTAAGACATTTAATTCTTAAAAATACCCTATTATAATTCATAAAGCTTTAATAATTTAACATAATACATGGTATTTAACATTCCCTTTTGTGGTATCTTTTCATTTTTTGGCAATCCGTTTATTTAGTATTTTTATAAAAATTAAACAGCTAAATATGATCGTTTGCGAAAACCTACTGTTTTCCCATGGAGCAAGACTACAAAACTATAATTCTGGTGAAATTATTTTTGAAGAAGGAAGTAACGTAAAATATTACTTTCAGATAAAAACCGGAACAGTTAAACTTACTAATTTTCATGAAAATGGTAAAGAATTTATCCACGGACTCCCCTTTGACGGTCATTCTGTAGCTGAAACGTATGTCTTTCACGATAAGAATTATGCCGTAAATGCTGTTGCCGTTACAGATTGCGAAATTATAAAACTGGAAAAAGAAAAATTCCGGGAACTGATGATTCAAAATCCGGAAAAATTGATTGATTTATACACGTATACTGCAGATCGGATGCATTACCGATATGTTATAAGTGCACCGCTTTCCTTGATGGATCCGCTTACTATTATGAAAAAACTGATGACTCACCTTAAAGGCTATTTCGGTTTTGAAGAACCTTTTTCATTTGCGGTTCCTTACACAAGACAGCAGCTAGCATCTCTTACAGGATTGCGGATAGAAACTGTTATAAGAACCATAAAAAAGATGGAGAAAAACAAAATCGTAAAAATCGATAACGGAAAAATTTATTACTAATAAAAAATCCTTAACCATTACAGTTAAGGATTTATATTTTTCTTTACTTGAAATTATTTTCCGATTACTTCGGTAATAGGATTTCCGACATTTCCACTTGGAAACTGAATCTTTAGTAATGAAGAAACTGTAGGTGCAATATCTGTCATAAAGTAAGGTTTATTGCTTTCTCCATGCTGAATTCCCCATCCCATAAAAATCAACGGAATGTGAGCATCATAAGAATTCCAGACACTGTGCGTCGTTCCTGTTTTTGCATATGGCGGAAGCATAGAATCATGAGAAATCAATTGAATATCACCACTTCTCTGTCTGTTGATTCCGTTAATAATTCTTTGTTTAATCGGCTCCGGAATGGTTGATTCCTGAACTTTATCAACAGAAACAGCGTAAAGATCACTAGGATCATTTTCAATTTCCTTAACGGTGAAATCTCTCACATCATTCAGCTCCAATTTGTTTTCCTTTAAAAGTTTTCTATCAAAATAAATCTGATAATTATCAATGGCATTAATCAGCTTATCAACCCCGAATTTATCTTTCAGCTTTTGATTAATCTTTTTATCCATATCTTCTCCAAAGAAACCTGTGGTGATTTTATGTTCCTGTAAAAATCCCACAGAATGAGCTCCACCGTGGTCTGCTGAAAGGAAAACTGTATATTTCCCCTTTCCAACTTTTGAATCCAAATAATTGAAAAACTCCGCCAGATCTTTATCCAATCTTAAATAAACATCTTCAACCTCAATAGAATTTGGACCGAATTTATGACCTGCATAATCTGTTGAAGCCAAATTAATTGCCAACATATCCACCACATCATCACTTCCTAATTTTTCTCCTTCTACAGACGCTTCAGCCAGCTTTAACGTCAAGGTATTTCCGAAAGGGGTATATCTGATATTGTCTTTTTTAGCCTGATAATCTGCAGCCAAATTATTGTAAGGAAAAGTGGGCGTTTTTGAACTTCCCAACAAACCTTCCCAAGAAGAATTGTCTGGTGCACTTTCTGTATAATGATCGATCGGGAGTAATGTATTCCAACCGTTTGACACCAATTTATCCGGTAAATTCTGAGCGTTAAAAGTTTTCAACCATTGCGGCAAATCGTTCATATACCAAGTACTCGTAATGAAATTCCCCGTAGAATCATCAAACCAATACGCACCGTTTGGCGTGTGACCCGCAGGCAAAATAGAAGCTCTGTCTTTTAAAGAAACCCCTATCACTTTTCCCTGAAAGTTTGTTGCCAATCTCAATTCATCTGAAACCGTTGTCGACCAAAGATTCTTTGGAGAATGGCTTCCCACCTTTGCATTGGCAGTTCCGACAGGTTTTACATTTTCGTCGGTCGTACAATATACATTTTGCCCTGTTTCCTTATCCGTCCAGTCATTTCCTGCAATCCCGTGAATCGCCGGAACCGAACCTGTATAAATACAAGTATGTCCAAGAGCCGTAACTGTGGGCACATAAGGAATATGAACATTATTCAGAGAATATCCTGTGTTTAAAAGTCTTTTAAAACCGTCATTTCCATATTTATTGTAAAAACGATATAGATAATCCCATCTCATCTGGTCTACCACCAAACCTACTACTAATTTCGGTCTTTCTAACTGAGTATTTTTGTTCTTCTGAGCATTGATTGTAATTACGGACAAGAATGTAGCCGCCGCAATCGAAATTTTCCTAAGCATCCGGTAAAATTTTAATTAGCTACAAATTTACGGGTTTTGAAAGTTTTGGTATATGAAATTTTGATTAATTTTGATTCTTCACTTTACGATTCTCATGCTGAAAAATTGAAATTAATGGCTGCGATTGCATTAGTTGATCGGTAAATTACAGTAAATATTATTAAATACAGCATTCAAAAAAGAAGCGACTTCCTATCAAAAGCATAAAAAGTTATACGACGAATTTCAGAACACATTATAATACTTTAAGATACGTCTCTTTTTTGATTATAATATTTCGAAAAATATGCTGGCAATTCCATTTTAGAGATGAAAAACATCCAATCAGTTAAATTTATTATATTAAAATGTATCAGTTTTAAAAGATTTTAATAGATTTTAACTAAATTTGAAAATATCAATCCTTAAACTTACACAAATGAAACTGCTGAGACCCTTTTTATTATTCATTTCAATACTATTGTTCGGTTGGCTTTTTATAAGCAACATCAACCTCATTAACGTAGCAACAACACTGAATGAAGCTGAAATCAGTTCAGAAATCGGAAAAGTAAACAGCTTTACCAGTATCAACCAGCTTAAAGAATTTACGATCGAAAAGATCAATTACATGGAGGTGATCAGAAATAGATTTTCTGAAAATGCACTGATCCGAGTTGCCGTGATTTCTATTTTAGTTTTAATTCAGATCATTCTGTACGCTACAAAAGGAAATTTTTCTCACTCAAAATCATTAGATCTTTAAGTTAATGGAGATCCGAAACTTAGAAATACTAACCGAAAATCCAACTTTAGATTGGGGTTTAAATGGTTATGAAACTGATAAAATACTCGTTGTTTCCGCAATTGAAATCGGTGAATCCTTTGAATTCAATCTAAGAGAAAAAAATCAATCGTACAGTAAATTCTGGGATTTCGATTCCGACGATATTAATGATCTTAATGCAATTATTTCTCAGGGACATTCTTTCGGAGCTTTCGAAAATGATGAATTAATTGGTTGGGCGGTCTGTGATTTTCGAAATTGGAATAACAGTCTTTTCATTAAAAACATATTGGTCAGCGAAAAATTCAGAGGGCAGAATACTGGCAAACTTCTTATCAAAAAAATCAACCGGGAAGCCAGAGAACTGCAATGCAGAATCGTAGAATTGGAAACACAAAACACCAATTATTATGCAATAAAATTCTTTCAGAAGGCAGGTTTTATTTTTACAGGAATTAATACAAAATTATACAACGATTCCACAGAAACGGCTTTATTTATGAGTTTTGATGTACTCTAATACTTTATCGACAGAAACTATAAAAGATATTTTAAATTTTATTTTGTACCAATTGGTACAATTACATACCTTTGTCTCAACAAAATAAAGAAATGGCAGGAAGACCAAAAATATTCGACGAGCAGGAAGCAATCCAAAAAGCAACCGAAGTCTTTAGAAATAAAGGCTACGATACCGCTTCTGCAGAGGAGCTTTTGAATGCCATGGGAATCGGGAAAGGAAGTTTTTATCTGGCTTTTAAAGGTGGAAAAAAGGAATTATATGTTCGTTCCATTAAACAGTTTTCTGATAATTTCAGTCACAAAATCGGTAAGGCTATTGAAAATTCGGAAGATCAGATTGAATTCATCAAAATGTTTTTCTTATCTCTTGCCGAAACTGAAGATTGTGATATTGAAAGAGGTTGCTACTTGGGAAATACTTTAGTTCAACTTTCTGAAAAAGATAAAGATATTAAAAAGATTACGGTAGAATTACTAAAAGGATTACAGAAAATTTTTGCCAAAGCTATTAAAAAAGCACAACAAAATGGGCAACTGACAACCCAGGAAGATCCTGAAATTCTGGCTTGGCATTTAACCAATCTTTGGAACGGAGTTCATGTCACAAGACGTATGGAAAATTCTCCTGCGATTCTTGCTTCTATAATTAAAATGAATTTACAAATACTGCAATAAAAAAATTTACACAATTTTGTACCAATTAGTACAATTTAAAAATTTAAACAACAACAACAAATTATTATGAACATTACAGACAACACAATTTTGATCACTGGCGGAGGTTCAGGAATCGGTTTAGAAATTGCAAAAGCATTAAGTCCAGCGAATAAAATCATTATCGTTGGAAGAACAAAAGAAAAACTGGAAGCAGCAGCAAAAGATTTAGAAAACGTTTTCACGATTCAGGCAGATATTACGAATGAAGCAGATATCGATAGACTGTATGAAGAAGTAAAAACGACTTTTGGAGGAATCAACATTTTGATTAATAATGCCGGAAATGCTTACGTTTACAATCTTGCGAATGGTGGCGATATTTACAACAAAGCGGTGGCAGAATTTACTACAAATTATTTTGCACCCATCAGAATGACTGATAAATTTCTTCCTTTATTAAAACAACAAAACGAAGCCGCCATTGTGAACGTTTCATCTATTGTTGGACTTGTTCCAAGTTCTCATCTTCCGACGTATTCAGATTCTAAAGCGGCACTTCACTCTCACACAAGACTGTTAAGATACGAACTGGCAAAAGAAACCAACGTAAAGGTTTTTGAATTGATGCCACCTTTGGTTGCTACAGATTTCTCAGCCGAAATTGGTGGTCTGGAAAACGGAATTCCCGCATCTCAAGTTGCCAACGATTTGGTGAAGGCTCTTCAGGAAAATATTTATGAAATTCACGTAGGAGATACAGAATCTGTTCACAACAGTTTCTTTGCTGCTACAGAAGGCGCTTTTGCGACTTTCAACAATTAAAAATTTTCATCATTCCTAATGGGGAATTGATTCCATATATTTTATCTCCCGCAGGTTTTCTTGTGGGGGATTTTTCTTAATAATACCCGTTGTGCATTTTGATGTATTTTCGTCACTTCGAGTAGGTTTTTGAAAAAAATCGTATCGAGAAGTTTGTAATTTTGAAGACAGATCTATTCTCGATACATTTTTTCTCCACTTCATTACGAAAAAACACTCGAATCGACGTATCTAACATTAAAATTTTTCAAAATGCACAATGCGTTAATAATATAAGTTTTTTAAATTTGTTGATATATGAAAATATTGACCTCCACAACAATCAAAAATTGAACTCCACAACAAAATCCAAATCCAAAATAAACCTGAACTTTGTCCAATAAAATTTAAGTAAAATGGAAAACGTACAGACAAATAAAACAGTTTTAGTAACAGGAGGAACAGGATTTTTGGGAATTCATACCGTTCTGCAGTTATTACAGCAAGGATATGAAGTAAAAACAACCCTCCGTTCATTAGCAAAAAAAGAAAATGTCATTAAAGCATTGAAAGAAGGCGGATTGAGAGATTTTTCACATCTTTCATTTGTGGAAGCAGATCTTACCACCGACAACAATTGGGACGAAGCCGTAAAAGACTGTGATTATGTACTTCATGTTGCTTCGCCCTTCCCTGCTCAGGATCCGAAAGATGAAAACGAACTCATTATTCCTGCAAGAGATGGTGCTTTACGGGTATTGAGAGCCTCTCGTGATGCCGGAGTTAAAAGGATAGTTTTAACATCATCTTTTGCAGCAGTTGGTTACAGCAACAATAACGAAGATCACATTTTCACGGAAGAAGACTGGACCGATGTAAATACGGAACTTCCCGCTTATATCAAATCTAAAACGATTGCTGAAAAATCAGCTTGGGAATTTATCGAAAAAGAAGGAAACGAGCTGGAATTAGCTGTCATTAATCCGGTAGGAATTTTCGGTCCTGCGCTTGGCGAAATCACCTCAGCTTCTTTAGACATAGCTGTTTCTGGTATCCTTAGCGGAAATATGGAATACACCCCGACTTTCACGATGGGCGTTGTGGATGTGAGAGATGTTGTGGATATTCATATCAAAGCAATGCTTCATCCGGATGCATCGGGAGAACGTTTTATCGCTACTTCAGAAGGTGTAATGAGTTTTTATGATGTTGCAGAACTGTTCAAAAAAGAAAGACAGCAATATACTTCCAACATTAAGAAACTGGAACCTATCGGCAAGGAGTTCTATAAAGAAATGTCCAATGAAAAAGCAAAAACAGTCCTTAACTGGAACCCCAGAAGCCGTGAAGAAGCTTTGTTGGCGAGTGCAGATAGTTTAATGGCAAATTCATAATATTCCGTCAATTCGAGTAAAAATTATTTGTAACAAAGTGAAAAATAATTTTGTATCGAGAATCAATAAGTTCAAAATTCTCGGTACAGTTTTTTCAAAACTTACTCGAATTGAAGAGATTCAGGATCTCTTTTTATTTAAATTTATAAAAACATTATACATTGAAATTCAATAACCTTCAATCCTGTCATTTAGGACCAGAAATATCTCCGGAGCAATTTATTCCGGAGCATTTCTTCCTGTTTCTGTTGAAAGGCTCGATGGTGTCGTACGACGGTTACAAACATTATTCGATGAAACCCGGCGATTACTGTATTGCCCGTAAAAACCATTTGGTGCGATATACGAAATATAAAGATGAAGGAGAATTTGAAAAAGTAATTATCGCTTTTGATGAAGCATTTCTAAAGAGATTTCTGGAACGCCATCCTTATCAGGCTGAGCCTACAAATAATACAGATTCATTTCTGTTCATTCATGAAGATAAGCTGATTCATAATTTTGTACAGTCTTTAGAACCTTACTACAACGGAACGGAGCAGCTGGATGATGTTTTTGTAGACATCAAGCGTGAAGAATTACTGATGATTTTATTAAAGAACAATCCTGATCTTAAAAATATATTTTTCAATTTCAATGTTCCACACAAGATTGATCTGGAATTGTTTATGAATCATCACTTTAAATTCAACATCAGCTTAGAGCGTTTCGCTTTTATGACGGGACGCAGCTTATCCACTTTTAAAAGGGAATTTAAAGCAGTTTTTAATACAAGTCCCGGAAAATGGCTGATGAAAAAACGTCTTGATGAAGCTTATTTTCTATTGGATAAAGAACATAAAAAACCAACCGAAATTTATATTGATCTTGGTTTTGAAGATCTTTCACATTTTTCATTTGTGTTTAAAAAAGAATTTGGAGTTTCGCCGTCGGAAGTCGGTAAAACTAAAGTTTAAAAATTTTACATTTAGAAATGTGGTAACATCTGTTTCAAAGGTGATTTTTCCGCTCTTTTATATTGGTTAGTAATTTATAAAATGTAGATCTTTGAAGAAAATTTCTAATCATCAATGTACGACAAATTAAACATTACTTTTAAGCCTTTTTTTATAAGCTTAATTAGTTTATTAGTTGGATATACTTTTCTTCATTGGCTTATTTTCATAAAATTCGAACTATTTCAGCCAAAAGAAATCATTACCAATTTCGGAATTCCCATTTCTCTTGCAGCTTTAATTTCTTGGTTTTATTTGAGACCAAAACTGAAAATTTTAAATCTAAAAACCTCAAAAGACAGTTTAATTGACCTTTATTGTATTGTAGCTTGGATTGCTCTTACAATTCTATCAGTTATGTCGCAGGACTATATCATTAAAGCATCCGGAAAATTAACACAACTCAAAACAATTTCTGAAATTAATAAATCTGATCCTACAAAATATTACACCTTACAATCTTATTATATTGATAAAAATCGTCCTGGAATTTTTCTGGATGCAGAAGTAAGTGGCAGAAACAATGAAAACTTCAGCATGCAAATTTACGCTGCTATTCCAATTTTTGAAAAACCCAATGACACTATTGGCTCGATTCCTAAAGCATGGCTCGGAGTAGAATATTCTGAAAAAATCAGCAATAGATTAAAACCGGATGAAAAAGAAAAAAAATTTCGAGAATTTACCAACAAAAGTGAAATTGATTTTAGATCAAAAAATCTTTCAGAATTCAAATATTTAGACCACATAGGAAATTCAGATGAAAAGCACGGTTTTACAAATGCAGTTAAAAACAACAAATTCTTTGAAAAGACTATTTCTCCAAATCCCATTATTTTAAAAGGAATCAATGAACCTTTTGAAACAAGAAACGGAGATCAACTGGAATGGATTATTAAATCTTCATTGATTGGATCTGTTGTCTGGCTGATCATGATATTAATTCCAAAGATTGATGAAAGACATCTAAACAGAATAAAAGCAGGAAAACCGGACAAGGAAGCTGAAAGAGAAGTCAAAGAATTTCTCGATTTTTTAATTCCTAAAGAAGGGTATTTTATAACGTTAATCCTAATATACATTAATATTGCTATTTTTCTTCTCATGTTTTTTATGGGATATGGTTTCATTTCCTTTAAAGGACAGGATCTGCTGAATTGGGGTGCCAATTTTGGTCCATTAACAAAAGATGGACAATGGTGGAGATTACTAACGTGTACATTTCTGCATGGTGGAATAATGCATTTGTTTACCAATATGTATGGATTATTATTTGTAGGAATTTTTCTGGAACCGCTTTTAGGAAGGAAATATTTCTTGTTAATTTATTTATTGAACGGAATTCTTGCCAGCTTAGTAAGTCTTTTCTGGCATGATGAAACTGTAAGTATCGGAGCTTCAGGAGCAATATTTGGTATGTATGGACTTTTTATTTCATTTATGGTATTTAAAATCTTTACTCCCGAATTCAGTAAAGCATTCTTATTAAGTATAATAGTCTTTATTGGAATTAATTTATTAATGGGATTAACAGGTGGTATTGATAACGCTGCACATATTGGAGGATTATTGAGTGGATTTATCATTGGAACTTTAATGGTTATATTCATGATAAAAAAAGTTGATCCAAATGAAAAAGAATAGTTTGTATAAACTCTGCCACAACTGTAAAGTTTTTTCGACTACAAAAAGTAGATTCAGCTACATTCCTGAAAGTTGAAGACTTTTCGAAATCTTTCTTGGTTCAGGACAAAGAAAAATCAACTAACTTAGCTATTATTAAACAACCCGTAAGAATAAAACCAATCTTTCTCCATTGGAATTCAGGCAGTTTTTAATTAAGATAATTTTGAAGTTTTTATTTTATATTTACGTGATTCTAATATTGCGAATTAAAAATTAAATGAGCGCAGATAAAAATATTCTCAAAAAAATGTCCGATCAGGAACTTGAAAAATATATTCAGCCTGAAAGCAGATTTGTTCCCGAAGCTATTCAATATGCCTATGAAATCCTCAAAGAAAGAGGGAGAGTGCTCAGCTCTCAGGAAATAGAAAGAATTCAATCTTTGAGTGTAAATAATATACAGGATAAAGAAATTAATCCTAATTATATTAAAGCATCCAATCTCATATATCTTAGCGGAGCATTGGCAATTACCAATATAATTTGGCTGCATGAATTATTGAACAGCCCTTCTAATATTTTCATAGCTTTTGCCACTTTAATCTTTATTTTTGGAATAGGATATTTGATTTCAAAAGGAAAAAGCTGGGTAAAATATCTTTTGGGAGGTTTATTTCTTTTAGGACTCATTTCACTTCCGGAAGTTATTACAACAATAAAAACCAATCTCGTTTTGGCAACATTTAATATTGCACAGACAATTCTTCAAGCATGGGTAATTATTCTTCTGTTTAAAATACCGAAAAGCAATTGATTAATCCTATCATTCATCAGAAAATTAAATTCATGAAAAATTCAGACTTAAAAAATAAACCGATAACCGAATACACCAACGAAGAATTAATCAGTAATGAAAAGAAAGTAAAAACCATGACCATTATGCTTGCAGTGGCAATGGTTTTAATGTTCTTCACTAATATATTTACTTCAACAAAAGGATTCAATGCTTTTTCAATAATGCCAATGGCATTTATTCCCATATTGGTTGTAAATATTAATAATTTGAATAAACTGAAGAAGGAGATAAAAGACAGGAATATTTAATTACAAACGATTAGACCGCAAAATAATTTTATGGAATAATTTTCTGAAGTCCATTTTTTTTCTTATGTTCACAAAAAATTATTAATCATGAAAAAAATCTTATTGGGAATTATTGCTTTAGGCGCCGTATCTTGTAACAGTAATGATGATGAACCATCTCAAAATCAAAACAATATTATAGGAATCTGGAAAATACAGTCTAAAACGACTATTTCCGGAACCAACCAAACCACAGTTTTAGGGCAGGAAGTGATTGACGACTGCAAAAAACAAAGTACTTATGAGTTCCGAAATGATGGCAAATATTATCTAAACGATTACAACAGTATTGGCACCAATTGCCAGAAATCTACTGCTACTGTAGATTACACTTACAACCAGACTGAACAGAAAATTAACATCAGCGGATCTATATCAACCGTTCTGGAATCTACAACCAGTAAATTGGTTATCCTTACTCCCGATAATTATGACTACAATAGTGACGGAGTAAACGACTACATAAAATATACTTTCTATAAATAACTGAAAGAATCCGTCTCAGTTGTGAGACGGATTCTTTCAGTTATATAAAGCTTGAAATATTAAAATTTCAAATCACCATTTACTTCTCTTACCGCTTTAGCAGCTTCAGCAAACTTCAGTTGCTCGTCTGCAGTAAGGGTGATGTTTACGATTTGCTCTACTCCGTTTGCCCCGATGATAGCAGGAACACCAAGACAGATGTCGTTTTGTCCGTATTCACCTTCAAGCATCAGAGAACAAGGGATCATTTTCTTTTGGTCACAAGCAATTGCCTGAACCATTACAGAAACTGCAGCACCCGGCGCATACCAAGCAGAAGTTCCTAACAATTTCGTAAGCGTTGCCCCTCCTACTTTTGTTTCTTCGATTACATATTTTTGTTGCTCTTCGTCTAAGAATTCAGTTACCGGAACACCGTTTCTAGTTGCTTTGCTCAATAGAGGAAGCATACCTGTATCGCTGTGAGCAGCGATTACCATTCCGTCTACATCAGAAATTGGAGCTCCCAATGCTTCTGCCAATCTGTACTGGAATCTTGCAGAATCTAATGCACCACCCATACCGATGATTTTGTGCTTAGGAAGACCTGAAGTTTTGTGTACAAGATAAGCCATTGTATCCATTGGATTAGAAACCACAATGATGATCACTTCAGGAGAATGTTTTACCAAGTTTTCAGTAACGTCTTTTACGATTCCTGCGTTGATACCGATCAGCTCTTCTCTTGTCATCCCCGGTTTTCTTGGAATCCCTGAAGTAATAACAGCTACATGAGAACCTGCAGTTTTGCTGTAATCTCCTGTTGTTCCTGTAATTTTTGTATCAAATCCGTTAAGAGATGCTGTCTGCATCAAATCCATTGCTTTACCTTCAGCAAATCCTTCTTTGATATCTACCAAAACTACCTCTGAACAGAAGTTCTTCATTGCGATGTATTCTGCACAACTTGCTCCTACAGCTCCTGCACCTACTACGGTTACTTTCATAATGTATACTTTTTTTAAATTTATTAGTAAAGTTTAGTTCAAAAATTTGACTCCCAAATTTAACAATTCCTGAAAGATTGGGCAATCTTTCAGGAATTTAATTATCTTCAAAAGTAATATTTGTATTGTATTGAAAAAAATTAGTTAACGTTTAATAAGAACGTATATAATTTTTTAGCTCCGGATAATACTTCGTCGTATTTTTCTTCCGTAACTTCTGTATCAAGAACTTCTTTAAAGTTTTTCCACATCGGTCCTGTATTTTCCTGGTAGCATCCAAAAAAATTGAAGGTTATATCATCGAAACCTTCTGTTTTAGAAAGCTGTTTTGCAATGACGTTTCCCCCCAACGTAGAACCTTCAATCACATACATTGCTCCTAGCGCTTCGTTTTCATTATCAAATTCAAGATTGTGAGCAGCAGTTTTATTTTCAAGAGAAAGGCTTGCCAGATCTTTTTCAATTAAAGGAAGTTTTTTCCTGTTGTCTAGCTGAAGTTTTTCAGAGAAGTTATCAGAAAGGCTGTTGAAAATTTTATCTTCTGAATTCAGCAACATCAAATAATTGGTGTTGATGATTTTTTTGTAGTCTTCTAAAGTGAATGTTTTACTGAAAATTTTGTCGGAACTAAATAATTTTTCAGCTGCATCATGAAACTCCGCGGTGTTTTGTTTTAAATACTCAGATACCATGTTTCTTTATTTTGAATTAAAGTTCCGCAAATTTAGGTTTTTGAAACGTTAAAATGAAACAAGTTCCGTTATTATCGCTTTCGTATTCTACATTTCCGCCGATTCTTTTCATAATTCTATGCACAATAGACAATCCTACCCCATTCCCTTTGAATTTCTTCGCATTATCCATTCTGTTGAAGATCTTAAACATTTTATGTTGCTGATCTTTAGGAATTCCAATTCCATTATCTGAGATCCTGTAAATCACATGATCTCCTTTTTCCGTTCCTGAAATCTCTACTTTAGGTAATTCCTGCTGTGAAGAATATTTGATGGCATTATTAATGATATTTAAAAATACCTGATGAAGCAATGTTTTATCGGCAAGAACATCGGGACAATCTTTAATAACGACTTCACTTTTTGCACTGTTAAAAGTGATTTTAGCATTTTCAACAATTTTTTCAATCGTCTGAGCTGTATTCAGTCTCTCCAGCTCAATTTCGCTATATTTTGCACGGCTTAACTGCAGGACATCATGCATCATTGCAGCCATACTGTCGATTTCATCGATAATAGAATTAATCTTATTTCTGCTTTTTTCAGAAGTATCTGTAATACTTTTTAAAAGCATTTGTGCATTCAGTTTCATCACCGTAAGCGGTGTTCCCAAATCATGAGAAATGGTATAAGAAAAGCTGTCGAGCTCTTCATTTACCTTTTTAAGCTCATCATTCAGCTTCTTGATTGCCGTATAATTTTTATGTGAAGTTTCCAGAATTACATCACGCACCGCCTGTACGGCCGCAATGTTTTTGGAATTCCACCTTTTGGAGCATCCTTTGATATTTTCGGTAAAAAGATGAAAAGAAGTTCTTGGCGAGACCATCTGCATTTCTTGTCCGTCTTTTGCCACCACATCTATCTTTTTCTCCGGATTTCCTGCCCAGTTGATGTGTTCATCAAACTCTTTCCTGAACCAGATCAGGATTTCATTTTTTTCTTTTTCAACAAAGAAAATTATGATTCCTGCGGAAGATGTATCCAACCCTAATGATTCACCATACTTTCCTAAAAAATTGCGGCTCAGATAAATATTTTCTTCAACATTTTCATGCGCCCATTTAATGATTTTATCAATTACCCGACGATCGGGAGTTACACCTTCTGTTACCACATGATCATCTGAAATAATCGCCAAACCATCAGCTTCAGGAAAATTTTTAATTTTATTTTTATTCTCTACTAATGCATCAAATACGTAATTATATTTGATGAATTCTTCTTTTAATCTGGTTGTTCTGTCATTTAAACTTAAACGGTATTCAAGCTCTTTTTTAGATCTAAATGAGGAAAAAGCATTTGATGCCAATGCCGTAAAAATACCTGCCTGCACTCTGTCTTCCAGATCAATATGCTTAGGCTCGGTGTTCTGGCAAGTTACCAGCCCCCAAAGGTGATCATCTATAATAATAGAAACACTGAAGCTGGATGCCGACCCAGAATTTTTGATATACTGTGCATGAATAGGCGACATCGCACGCGATCCTGAATAAGTAAGATCTATATTTCCTTCCAATTTACTGAAAATAGGAACGGGCTCAGAATATACGTTACTGAAAATTCTTTTTCTTTTTTTAAGGTAAAGTTCTCTTGCCTGTCTCGGAATATCAGATTCCGGATAATGCAGACCAAGGTAGCTTTCTATATTTTCTTTACGATTTTCTGCAATTACTTTTCCGGACCCGTCCATCATGAATTTATACACGATCATCCGGTCATAATTCACGATTTTTTCCAGGGTATTTAAAAGCTGTTCCCAAATTTCCTGCTCATCATCGATGACATAAAAATTGTCGTATTTATTAGAAATTCGTTTGTTGGGATTATTTATAACTTTCTCAAATTCAAGGAAAATATTATTCTTGCTTTTGAAAACAGAAAAATGGTATTCTTTTCCGGAAATAAAAATTTTATCAAAATACGTTTCGTTATCCCTTCTTGTAAACTTGTCTAAAGACGTGTAAATATCGGATTCTATAATGCTTTTAAAACTTTCGGGAAAGTCCGTAATTCTTTTACCGAAAAGCTGTTCCGCATCTTCGACAGTAAAAATCTCCTCAATATTCTTACTAAAAAAAGTTATGGAACGAGATTCTGCATCAATGCCTATCAGATAACCAAAACTTTGTATGTAGCCCGGAATATGGATGGGCTCTTCATGACATTCTACAAAATTCATATAATATTTTGACCAATCAAATATAAAACTTTTTTTAAAGGTATTATGCTTTTTTACACAAAAACAGATACCACGAAAATTCACAAAACAAAGACTTTAAGAGAAGTAATTCAAGTTATTCGTTAAATATTAAATTTATTAATAATTACTGAAATTTCAGAATTATTGCCTTATTATTCTATAATAGCAACAACTCTTGCAGGAGCCGCCGATCCGCCAACAATTTTCAACGGAAATACACAGACTTTAAATCCCGAAACAGGCAGTGCGGCAAGGTTCGTAAGCTGTTCCATATGTAAATATTCTTTATTGATACCAACTCTGTGACCTTCCCAAAAATATTCGGGATCGTTGAGTTCTTTGGCTTTTTTTGCCATAAATTTCAGGGGAAGATCCCAGCCCCACTGGTCGATTCCCATTACTTTTACTCCCCGATCGATGAGCCATTCTGTTGCTGCACGGCTCATTCCTGTTCCTTTGTCGGGAAAATCCGGAGTTCCCATTAATTTGTCGCGGTCAGTTCTTATCAGTACAATATTTCCCTGTTTTATGGTAATTCCGTTCTTATCCAAATCTTTTTTGAGATCATCAACCGTAATGGCAACGAAATCTTCTTTATGCGAGCAATCAATTACAATTCCATCTCCATAGCACCACTCCAACGGAATCTGATCGATGGTTTTGGCAGGTTTCCCTTCCACCACCGGACCGTAATGCCAAGGTGCATCAAGATGAGTAGTAGAATGCAGCCCCATACTCTGAATCTTGTCGTCTGACCAACCGATCCAGTTTTTAGGAAATAATTTTGATGGAAGTCCCAGTGCCAAACGAATCAGCCAATGTGATTTTTTGTGTGATTTATGTTTAATTTTCACTTTCATAAACCACGGATCTCCCGCATTATACTGAATGGGCTTAGAAAGATCAATTATTTTTGGCTGTTCCATATGAAGATAATTTTCAAATAAAATTACACTTCTTTATCAAAATAAAGCATATAATATTTTCCTTTTTCATCTTCTCCCGTCGCTAACTTCTGACGGTCCCCGTGAATGTAGATGTGGAAGTTTTTATCTAGCTTAATGATACTTTTAAAATGTCTCTGGGTTTTCTTCACCGCAGCTTCACTGATCGGGAATTCTTCGGCAATATTGATCTGCATATCCTGCTCGTAATCTGTTTTAAAATTATTAAAACTCTCGATCACATGCTCATCTCCCAATACTTCACTCGCAAATTCATCCAGCTTAAACTCTTCTTTTTCTTTAAAGAAATTGATTGATTTATTTAAGAAATCTGCCTGATCTGCTTTAGAAACTTCAAATTCCTGAGGCAATTGTTTGGTAATATAATCTTTATACACCATTAAAGCTTCTTGTGTATGAAAATATTCGTCATCACGCTGCTTTACCTTTAAAAAATCCTCAAACCAATAATACATATCACCATTTTTGTTGTTATCAACCACAGAAAGTACATATCCGGTTTCTTTATGATTATTGTAAATTAAAGCCGCTTTATCAATTTTTGACAAACCAATTCCCTGATCTTTTTCAATATCAAAAGTCTCGCTTTGAGGAGAAATTTTCAGGAAAGATTCTCTTTTTTCGGTTTTAAAAATTCCAATTTTGTCGACCCTTTCTGTTCCTTCTCTTTCATCTTCAAAATATACGATGAATAATTCTCCGCCCTGAACTCTTGGGTTTTCGGCCGCTTCGAAAAGATGCTTTGCAATATTTTCAGATTCCCAAAGGAATTTTGCTTTGTCATCAAAAATTTCTGACACAGCACTGTACACCGGATTATTTACCAAATAAGAATCACTGTAAAAATTAAACGTTTCTTCGGATTTGAACGAACCTAAAAAATAATCTTCCAGCAATTCTGCCATTCCCTCTTCCAACTGCAACTCCTCCTGAGAAAGAATAAGCGATTCTCCATTGATTTTATTTCCGACTCTGTGTACTACTATTTTTGAAAACATCTCTTGTATATTTTTGGATTGCAAAGATATTAATAATCTCAAACAATCAACAGCATTTCATTCTGATAAAAACCCTATCAATCTGAGATCATTTCTAATAATAAAAACTCAACAGAAACAAATCAAAATACTCATTTCCAAATCATTACGTCAAATAAAAATCTAACGGAATATTTTTGGCATCATTACCTTCAAAACAATTATAATGAATTATTTAAAAGCCATTCAGGAAATTTCAGGGATTATTCCCAATATCGAAGAAGAATTAGAAGAAAAGAAAATACAGAGTTCTTACAGTGTAATTAATGCTTTTACCAATAGGATAAAAACTATGATTGTGCAGAAAGAACGGAATCTGTTATTCAAAAGCCTTAAAAAGATGAATGATATTTATCGAAACGGAGATATTATGTTAAAATACGCGGTTGAGTGTACTTTCATATATTCTCTGGACAATTCTACCACTTTTTGCAGCCCCGAATATCGTAAACTGATCTTTAGTCATATTTCAAATGATCTGCAAAAATTGTATTCAAGACAGATTTACAGTCACGGAATATAGTTTTATTACATTTTTAATGTATTTCATTACGGAATGATAAAATCCAACAAAATAAAAACACATTCAAAATCAACACATTATGAAAACAAAAATAAGAAAAATTTCCGATTGGAAAACCTTCAGAACTACTACAAACAGACATAATATAGAAATTTTGGCAACTCACATCGCTGTGATTATCGGTGTATTTATTATTGCTGCTATTATATAATTTGGTACAGTTTTAGTATCCTTAGCTGTGTCTGAAAAATATTAATTATGATGAATGTAAATATGAAAACTATTAATCAAAAAATAGCTGTTGAATATTTAAAATTTTTCTATCCACCACTTCGCCAAGAAATCACACAATTATCTGTACAGGATAATTTCGCAGGAGTAATTCAAGCAACAATTAATTATCTAAAAAAACTTCTATTGGAGTCTAAAGTAAGCATCATTGCCCATCATATCAAACTGATGGATATGATCCATAAAATCGGAGATTCGTATGTTAAACATATTATTGAAAATCTTTTTGTGAGATCATTCGAAAGCTTTAAAAAACATGCTAAGATTACACATTGGAAGCTTCTCTATCAAAATATGCCGGTAAATTTTCAGGTGATCTATAACGATCAGCGAAAACAGGATAAAATATTCTTCGGTAAATAAAAAATTAACTGAAATCCCTGAACTGTGTTTGGGGATTTTTTATGAAATTCTCAATATACTCCACCTGCAATTGCTTAATTAAAATTAGATTTTTCTCCGGAATTTTTATGCAACTCTTTCTGAGCATGAACATTTGTTTCGCCTTGAGAGTTAGTTGTATGCTTTCCAGAGTTTTCATTAATCTCTTTAGCTCTGGATTTTCTTTCTCCCTCTGCCACTTCCATAATATTGACTGCCATCAAAGAATAATCTTCAACAGCATTTGTATCATTTCACCCGCAAAACTGCTGTGACTTGCGCTCACTGTCTCTGAGATATTCATTCCTGCCATCATACTAAGGTTTTCTCCCGCCTTAAACGTCCTATTCTTCGGCGCATTCACATTAATATTTCACTGTCCATCCATCAGATACGTATTCCCACTCGGATCTTCAATAAAAACCGAACCCTCTGCATCATTCAGAATTATCTTCGTTCCCGATCTTGTATGAATTACTTTTTTGTCATTTCCTGCCGTGTGATACCCGCTCGTTTCCTTGCCATTGTAATGCGTTCCATCACAAAAGGTTTTTCGGCATTGATGGATTCAAAACTAACCCACACTTCTTCACTGATTTCAGGAATAAAATAAAAACCTTTTCCGCTAATATAAAGGATTTCTAATCTTTTAGTCTTATTGAGATTGTGTTTCAAATTTATTTTCTATCTTATCTCCAAATTGGAAAAGCTACCAGCCTATTTGTAACATAATGATCATACATTTGCTGATCATATTTTTGCTTTTCTGTCATGTCACTTATTTTTAAATCACTCATACCTCTTGGAGAATAAAAATACCATTTCCACGTCTGACTATTTTTTTCACCAAATTCATCATCTTCATATATACCTCCAAATAGCCTAATCAGAATTATTAATATTGTAATTAAAATTATTTTTTTTAACCATGTCCAGTTTCTTTAGGTGATTTCATGTTTAACTTTTGACGTAAAAATCTTATATAATTCATCCCATATTCTTCTTGGGCATCTCGTTCTCCTACATTATTTTTCCATTCCTGATGTCCTCCTAGTACATTTATGTTAGGAAATTGTTCTTGTAATGAATTTATTAATATTATAATAGCACCTAATGCTTTACTAGACATATCATCATTTCCATTACTATCCCAGAAATAATCGTGATCAAAACCATCCAGAACTTCTTCCAAAATTTAAGGGTGAAAATGAACATTGGTTCTAAATTTAGAATTAATGGGTTTATATTAGAATACTGTAGATCTTTTTGTTTAAGAAAAAATGATAATTCCTCCAATTATTAAATAAATATAAGACTGAAATAAAGTTGATATTATTTCCTCAGACAAATTGTAAGAAGACCAAGAAGAAACCCGATCTTGAAATACGCTTAAATTATTTGAAAAAGTAAAAACAACAATAAATAATGTTATTATAACTGAAAATAAAACTTATTAAGTTTCATTTTGTTTAATAGAAAAACAAGTAAAAAATTAGTTATAAATACAAGTGATGATAAGAAAAGTATCTCTTTAAAATATGAGCATTCTAAGCACTTAGATAATTGTTCATTTGAAAATGAAATCATTGATAAAAAAGAAATCGCAAATGGTATCCATAAATAAAAAATACTTAATCCAAAAAATTTCAAATATTTCATTTCTTTCATAAACCGGAAACTCCTGTCAATATGCCTATGATAACAACTATAAAAGATAATAGAAAAAACCAAAGACTTGAAAGGAGATAAAAAATTAAACTAAATTTCAAATAGCTATTTTTAACTATTTTATTTTTAATGATCAAATAATTTAAGAGATTGAGACCAATTATATATATGCATATAAACAAAGTAGATAATATCTCAATCTCTGATTTGACAATAAAAACTAATGAAATGAGAATTAGAGTTAAAATAAAAATATTAATAAATACAAGAAAAAAAGGGTGCTTTTTTTTATTATATGAAAAAAATAAAAAAGATATGATGTGTATTAATATGGAATAAATTATAAAATTTCGCATAATTCGTTTTAATCTAAGTCAAAGAATTAATAATTTTTTCTCTTTGTAAACTAACTCTGCAACCCTCACCTGGCAATATCTTATGTTTGGGATTATTTTTTTTTGCCGCTAAGAATTTCTTCAAGTATAAATCTCCTTGCTTGTAATATGTTACATAAACAGCTTCTTTTTTACAATTACAATATTCTGAAACATATTTTTCAAATAACCCTTGCGCTTTTCTAATTACTAAAGTGGCTAAATGAACTGTTCCTTCATTTGACTGTATATAGCTAACAATATCTTTATAATTCAAATCATTTCTTTTAAATTCTGTTTTATATTGATCATATAATTTTTTGGCTGTTTCAAGTTTAATATTTCCAATACCTAAATCATGTTTTGTTGCATTGTTTAGTTTTGAAGTGCCACCTATATAAACATCAAACTCGATCGCAAAATTGGGCATAAAATTTATTACTATATCATCCTGTAACCAATTTATAAATTTTCCACTATCACTTTCATTTATAATATTGTATTCGTCAGCAATTGATCCTGCAATTGCTACCGCAGGCACAGAATATTTACTTGAATAGTAATTAATTAAAGTGGCTATTTCTTTAATTTTATTAAATGTATTTTCTGTATAGGGAAAATTTTCTTTAGGATTTAAACAATTACATGTACATTTTTTTAAATTCGCCCAGGTATTTACATCTTGATTTGGAGCTTTAAAAAAAGAGTAAATAGTAAGTTTAGATGCACTATTATTATCTAAGACTTTATGAGTTATATCCCTGTAACCTTTACATGAAACTTCTTTCAACTCTTTTATTTTATCGTCATCATACTTTATTCCCCATCGTAAATTCTGTAGTTCATTCTTTGTAGGTTCTCTATTGAATTTAGTAGCTTTATAAGTATACCATTTATCTTTTTCAATTATTTGAACTTTCTTATTCTTTTCATCAAAAGGACCTTCAACTTTCAAAACCCTTAATTCTAAAGATATCTTTCTTACGTGATTTGCTCCATGATTTACTCCATTAGTTTTGCCATTTTGGATATGTCTTAGCCCTGCATTATTTTTAGTCTGTTTGCTTTCTTCGAGTATTTCCTCTTTAGCTTTACCAATAATATTTTTGGTAAAAACTCGAATCTGTCCAGATTTATTTGTTGGCTCCATACTTTATAATTTATGCATTATGACCTTTCTCTCCTGAAAGATTATGTATGGTTGTTTCACTATTTTGAATATAATCCTTTCCTGCAGAAATATCTATAGTTTCTATTGCATTTTTATGAATGTCATTTGCTTCATAAGAATAATTTTCGCTTGCTATTTTCACAATATTAGTCGCGTTAAGCATATAATCGAGTGTCGCATTCTGGATCATCATTCCACCCGCAAAACTACTGTGACTTGCTCCTGCCGTTTCAGAAATATTCATTCCGGCACTTGAAGTGATATTCATTCCTGCTGTCATACTTATGTTCTCTCCCGCCGTAAACGCCATATTCTTCGGCGCATTCACATTAATATTCCCCTGTCCATCCATCAGATACGTATTCCCACTTGGATCATCTATAAAAACCGAACCCTCTGCATCATTTAAGATAATCTTTGTTCCCGATCTTGTATGAATTGCTTTTTTGTCATTTCCTGCAGTATGATACCCGCTCGTTTCCTTCCCATTATAATGCGTTCCCATCACAAAAGGTTTTTCGGCATTATTGGATTCAAAACCAACCAACACTTCTTCGCCAATTTCAGGGATAAAATGAAAATATAAATAAACTACCAGATAATCTTATAAACTTGTGCATACAGAACATAATCAATAGAATTGTCAAAAATCACTAAAAATTCTTCTTCTCCATCTTTGTCTACATCATACAAAAGAGATTTAGATCTTCCATTTCCATATTTATTATTTTCCTCTGGATGTTTTTTTTCAATATTGAATTTGTACGTTTTCCTTTAGAATATACTTGTAATAGCATTGGATTATTCTTTAAGTCAATAAATTGATAAATATCATTTTTTTTAGACTTTAAAGTTGTCACATATCCAGAATCACAAGTGATTGTTTTATTAAAAAAAATATCCTCATATGAAAAATGATCTTTATAATTATTTGTGGTATATCCAAAAAAAAATGAGTTTTCTATTATTTTTAGATTGTACTTTTTAATTATCTCATTATTTTTTAATGAATCACCTAAATAGTACATTTTTCCATTTTTATACATTTTGTGATTATAATAGAAAATAGAATCATTTCAGCGAAGGTCTCACTATCCAGATTCCATTCCAGAAACAGTGGAATATGATGACCAACTGATATCAAAATAATCTAATAATTTAATACTGACTTTCTTTTTTTGACAATTAATCAATAATAAAAATACACAATGAAAGAACAATTTTTTTCATTATTTTTTTCTTTTTCAAGTATATATACAGGATGGATTTCATTTTTCGGAGAATCTTGAACTATTTTCCAAACCGTCTTTGGTGTTAAAAAATCACCTTTTTTATAATTAGGAAAATCATTAGGATTTTTTTAAAAATATTTTCTATCTTTTTTAATATGATAAATAAATGTTGTTGAATCTCTCGCTGCTGTATCTCCCATTTCCTTTGTCCTATTGCCTTTTTCTTCTTTAAATTGATTTTATGGAAAAAACATAACTTTTTACATTTTAGATATTTATACCCATAATAAAATCCTTTTATTCAAGGTAATTTTTTGAACATTTGGATAAATATTTTCTGTTATCAATTATTTTTTCCTGTATATCATCAAACCTATTTTTTTTAAAAGAAAAATCTAATTTCTTTGGGACTTTATAATGACATTTTTCAGTCATTAATCTTTCACTCAAAGCATCAGTTCTATAACTCAAAAGATTTGACAAGAACCAGTCTTTTTTTTGTTTGTCGTAGGTAAAAGTTAACAAATCATGGTCAAGATACTTGGGTGCATATGTGAATTTAACAGTAATAATATTTTTTATTATTTTAAAATTTACACTACCAGCTTCTTTGTTATAGTTTGAGAAAAAGAATATAGAATCATTTTTTTTTTTGTGATTTAATTTTCCATATTCAAAAATAAAATTATTACTAATAGAATCCTTATAAACATTGTCGTTTATTTTATCTAAATTCAAATCTACTTTGGCAATTACTTTATATTGTGCACTATTTAATATAAAAAAAAACAAAAATAAAATAGTTTTACTTTTTCTTAGAGATACATTCTTCGTCATATTTAAATAATATTTTTAAATTTCTTGTAAATTCTTTTCGTTCTTTAAGTCCATAAGGGGTTTTTACTTTTCCATTTATACATTGTGACACTCTTAAAACATCATCTGTATCAGCAACTAAGTTAATATTCTCCCCTGTCGGTACCGTTTTTCCAATATTTTCCCAATACCATCCAGCTGAGCCAAAAGCAAAATGCAAATTACTTGCAATAAGTGATGCGGAATCAACATCAACCATTTCTATAACTTTCTCTTTAATCGGTTTCCCATTTTTGTTTAATATTTTTTTACCACTACTATCTACTTTATCCTTATAATAAATATACTTTTCTTTGTAGAGGGGCTTTCTATCAAACAGTTCGTCTATCTTTTTATTATTTAATAATTGTGGTTCTTTTTCTAATATATAAAAGAGATACTTTTTTTGAGTTTTCCTCCAAGTTAATTGGATGATCCCTCGACCTTTGTATCTAGGACCATCTCCATCTATATTATGCTCCATACTCTTGGCATCACTATGATTTCCTGGATTATATCTTTTACCAGAGGAATATTCTAACGTAGTACCATATCTGGATGACTCATGATATGATTGTGCTAAAAAATGAATTTTTCTAATACACGTATTGATATTATGTTTTTTCATTGTATCGTTAAGTTCATCACATAGTCTTTTATAAGTTTTTTCGGATTCAGGTAATGGGCAGTTTTCATCGTAAAATAAAGATGTGATCTTTATTTTTTCAGTTTCTCGCAATGTCTGAATAATTGTTTTAATTTCGTTTTCTGTAAAATCCCTATTACAATAACATTTTTTATCCTCTTTATCCTCTACTTCAGGAGGGTTTACAGGTTCTGCATACTTTACTCCGTTGTTAGCATTAAAAACAATTTCTTTTCCTGAAGTAATTTCGTAGCCTTCCTGGGCATAAATTTTATAGCTTCCTCCGATTTCTTCTATTAAATCTCCGCCT
>NZ_LMQN01000018.1 GCF_001425355.1 Chryseobacterium sp. Leaf405 | reverse complement strand
TATATATATATATTCTAATGGAAATACAAGTTTTAAAATCATATTAAAAAAAATGATAAAGCAGCCTGTAGGCTTAAACTTTGAAGATATGATTATTGGAGAATATCAATATATTGAAAATGGTGTTGAGAAAACAAATACATTGTCTAATTTAAATGTTAACTATTCTGATCAATTTTTAAAACATAATATTGCAACAAAATATATTATTAAAAATATCAATAGTAGATTATGGAAGTGCCCTCAATGTAATCCTAATGAAAAAAGATTGGTTGTTGTTATTGAAGATAAAATTTCCAGTAGAAGAGCTGATTTAATTATGCGTAGGACAGTTATTAATGGACAAGAAGTAATGCAATGTAGAATTCAAAATATTAGTAGTGAAATCATTAATGTAGATAATCCTGTGCCTTCAAAACCTGAATTTTCATTGCCAATAGGTGAATTTACAATGATAAAGCAGTAAAGAATAAGGCGACAAATGAGTCGCTTTATTTTTTACAAGCTGATGTTTTTAACCAATTGGGGTAAACTTTCTATTAATGCAGATACAGTTTGACCTTCTCCCAAGCACAAATATAAAGTTAGTACCCCGATGTGTATTTTTGCACCCACAAGTAATATTCTAAAAGCCTAAAATATAAAAATTAGCATCCCAATTTATATTTTTTGTAATCTCATTTAATATCCTTGCATCCCCAACTATAATATAAGCATCCTGATTTATACTTTTCCTAAGATCGTTTACAAAACTTGCAAGACAATCTATAAAGTAACAAGGAGTAAGTATAAATATCCTGCCGCAAAAAATAATTTTAATTCATAGATAATACTTTATCGGTCAGTCATTACAACTTATAATTCATAACTTATACCAGACAACCTTATCCAAAATCCAAAAAAAATCCCGATTTTTGCAACCCTTTCCATAATTCCGAAATTCATGAAACTTTGTATTGCCGAAAAACCCAGTGTTGCCAGAGATATTGCCAAAGTATTGGGCGCTACCATGCCGAAACAGGGCTATATGGAAGGAAACGGCTATTGCGTGACATGGACTTTCGGACATCTCTGCACCCTCAAAGAACCTCATGACTACGGTCCGCAATACAAATCCTGGAATCTCTTTTTGCTGCCGATCATTCCCAATAATTTCGGAATCAAATTAATTCCCAACAAAGGCGTTGAAAATCAGTTTAAAGTCATTGAAAGATTAGTTGGAGAATGTGATGAGGTTATTAATTGTGGTGATGCCGGGCAGGAGGGAGAACTCATTCAGCGTTGGGTATTGCAGAAAGCAAAATGCAACAAACCGGTTCAGCGGTTATGGATTTCATCCCTTACCGAAGAGGCGATTAAAGAAGGTTTCCAGAAATTAAAACCTGCAGAGGATTACAAAAATCTGTATCTCGCAGGAAATGCAAGAGCCATCGGCGACTGGTTATTGGGAATTAATGCCACCAGATTGTTCACCAAAAAGTTTGGCGGAAACAAAGCGGTTCTTTCTATCGGAAGAGTGCAGACTCCAACGTTGGCGATGCTGGTGCAGCGTCAGAAGGAGATCGATGCTTTTAACACCGAAGAATATTGGGAACTCAAAACCAAATACCGTGACGTTATTTTCAATGCTGCTATTGACCGTTTAAAAACGTTAGAGCGTGCTGAAAAAGGCTTGGAATATCTTAAAGTAAATCCTTTTGAGATTGTTTCTTTTGAAATTAAAGAAGGTAAAGAAAAAAATCCGAGACTTTTTGATTTGACCGGACTTCAGGTAGAAGCCAATAAGAAATACGGATATTCCGCGGACAATACATTAAAGTATATTCAAAGTCTTTACGAGAAAAAGCACGTCACCTATCCTCGTGTGGATACAACGTATCTATCTGAAAGTTTGTATCCTAAAATAGATGGAATTCTTCGCAAAATGCATTTTTATCAGGATTTGATTGCACCTTTATTGGAAGCGCCGATTCCTAAGTCGAAAGCTGTGTTTGATGATGCAAAAGTGACTGATCACCATGCTATTATTCCCACCGAAATTCCGCCTTCTCAGAATTTAACACGAGAAGAAAAGCTCATTTATGATCTTGTTGCCAAACGTTTTATCGCAGTTTTTTATCCTGAATGTAAGATTTCAAATACTTTAGTGGAAGGAAAAGTAGGAACAATTCCTTTCAAAACAAGCGGACGACAGGTGCTGGAGCCTGGTTGGAGAGCCGTTTATGCCAAAGAGCCAAAAGAAGAATCCACGGATAAAGAAAAAGACAAGGAAGAAGAACAGACCATTCCTGAATTTACTGTTGGAGAAACCGGACCGCACGATCCGATGATTCACCAAGGGAAAACATCACCGCCAAAACCTTACACCGAAGCAACTTTGCTGAGAGCAATGGAAACCGCAGGAAGACAGGTTGAAGACGAAGAACTTCGTGAATTACTAAAAAACAACGGAATCGGAAGACCTTCGACCCGTGCCAATATTATCGAAACGCTTTTCAAGCGAAATTATATTGAAAAGAAAAGAAAAAACCTGATTGCCACCCAAACCGGAATTCAGTTGATTGATACCATTGAAGACGAGTTGTTGAAAAGTCCCGAACTGACCGGAGAATGGGAATCTAAGCTTCGTAAAATAGAAAGTGGCGACTATGAAGCCAATCAGTTCAAAGAAGAATTGATTCAAATGGTAACCGAACTTACCAAAAAAGTGGTGTACGGAAAGGCAAAAGCAATTACGTTGCAGGAAGAGGAAAAAGTTGCAGATAAAGAAAAGAAAAAGCGCGAACCGGCTGTGAAAAAAGAACTTCAGGCTTGGGAAGAAACCAAATGCCCGAAGTGTAAAGACCATCATTTAATGAAAGGAAAAACGGCTGTCGGCTGTTCTGATTTTAAAAATTGCGGCTTTAAAGTTTCATTTGAAATTTTCGGTAAAAAACTTTCGGATAAACAATTGATGGATTTGGTATTGAAATCAAAAACTTCAAAATTGAAAGGTTTTAGCACACATCCTGAAAGTGTAACGGAAGGTATTTTATCTTTTGATGATCAGTTTAATGTAATTATTATTTAATTTATAAAGTTATCTTCAGCGTAATAAAAAAGTAGAAACGGAATAAACTGTTTCTACTTTTTTATTTAATTATTAATGAGTTGCGTTAAAGAAATTCAGCATATTTTCAAGAGCATTTTCGGAATGCATCAATTCGCCATTATCAAGAGATTCTTTGGCAACAATTGCGGCTCTTTTTCGCATCTGGATTTCATATTCTGAAATAGATTCCTGTAAAGTTTCGTATTGATTAGAGGTTAAGCATTCACTCAATTCCAAAGCATCAAGCATTGCCATATTAACACCTTCTCCCGCAAACGGAGGCATTACATGGGCGGCGTCCCCAATCATTGTTACATTAGATTGTGTTTCCCAGTTCTGATCCAAAGGAATACAGTAAATAGGGCGCGGAATAAAAGGAGTTTCTGAGTTTTCAAACAACTCAAGCCAAACGTTGTTCCACTCAGGATAAGTAGTTTTAAACCAACTCAGCATTTGATTTTTGTCACTGAAATCTAAACCACTTGTTGTTGCCCAATTTTCATCAGTTCTGAAACTTGCGTAAAAGCCGATGTCGCCATTTCCTTTTTGTCCCATCAGAAGATTTTTATTGTTCCCGAAAGCCATTATTTTACCACCTTTCAGTAATGTATTAACTTTTGGAGCAGTTTCTTTTGCATTCATAATATTACCTTCAAGCATTGTGATTCCGGTGTAGAAAGCTTTACTGTCAGTAATATAAGGACGGATTTTTGAATTGGTACCATCACAGGCAATCACAATATCTGCATAAGCTGTTGTATTGTTTTTGAAATGCAAAAGCCATCCTTCATGATGTTTTTCCATTGAAATAAAATGGCTGTCCCAAACTATAGTTTCTGGTTGTAGAGATTCCAGTAAAATTTTTCGTAAAGTACCACGGTCTATTTCCGGGCGGAAATGCTGGTGCCCGAAATTTTCTTCAGATTTTGATTCATGATCGCTGAAAAATATTTCCGCATTTTCATTCATGATCAGTTCTCTGTCGGCACCTACAAGATAATTTTGTTTGAATTCTTCTAACAAACCCGCCTTACGAATTGCCGCCAATCCGGAATTATCATGAAGATCAAGAGGCGATCCCTGAACCCGTGCATTTTTATCAATATCTCTTTCAAATACTTTTACATCAGTACCTTTTAACTGTAATAATTTTGCCAGTGTTAATCCACCCGGACCGCCGCCAACAATAGCAACTGATTTATTTTTTATAAGCATAATTTTAAATTTTATGCTGCAAAATTAGGAGGTATGATACACTAAAAATTGTAAAAATCGGTCGTTTTGATTTTTAAACAGTTCTTTAGGAGAAACTCCGGAAAGTTTTTTAATTTCTTTGATGAAGTGAGACTGATCGGTAAAATTAAGCTGCGGAAAAAGATTTCCGTCTTTGATATGATGAAGAGAAGCCTGAAAACGCAATATTTTACAGTAATATTTTAACGAAATTCCTAATTGTTTATTGAAATAACGGTTAATCTGTCGTTCATTCCAAATGATTTGTTCTGAAAGCTCTTTAACATTGATTTCTCCATGCGTTTCAAAAATAAGTTCAAACAATTTTCTTTTTCTTTCATCAATTTTTTCAGGTAATAATGATGTAATTTTTTCTGAAGCTTTTTTACAGAATTGGTCAAAATCGTCGAGATCATCAATGCTGAAATCCCAAAAATTATCGGGCAATTCTTTTCCACCATCTACAAATTCTGCGATAGACTGATGAAGAATATATTCTAACGCAAGCGGATCAAAACTAATCGCAAAAAAAGTGGAATATTCCGTTTTAGGCATTGGTTTAGGTTTAGTTTCCAAGCCCATTAACACAATTTGAAACTGATTATCGGTAGTTTTGCAGAAAAGCAAATCAATTTTTCCGTTGGGAATGATTACACCTTCTTTAAATGTCTCCAGATTTTCCAACGAAGAATAGCCAAATACAAAATCGGCAAGTGATTTTTCTGGTTTAATGAATTGATATATTAAATCGTTGCTCATAGTTTTTAACCTATTTCTGGTAAACGAATTTACTGTTTCTTATTTTATGAGTTAATAGTAAGTGAAAATTTTCACGATCTTTAAGGTTGTATTACATTTGCTTTAAATTAAAATAATGTCTCCAGAAAAAAAACAATTGATCACCAATAGTTTCAACCGTTCCGAAACTTTACAATTTTACAAGGCAGAATTACTGGAAGTCGAAACCGATTTTATTTCTATGAAAATTCCAAAAATGGATTTAATGACCAGAAAAGCGGGAATGTTCAACGGTGCAATGATCGCTTCTTTAGTGGATGTTTCTTCGGGATACGCAGCGGTAAGTCATTATGAAGAAGATTGCTATGTGGTGACGGTTGAATTGAAAGTCAATTATCTGAGACCGGCAATCGGTGATGCTTTGGTTTCAAAATCATATGTCATAAAAGGGGGTGCAAAAATCTCTGTTATAAGAACAGAAATTTATACAATCGATGAAAACGGAAAATCTGAAAGTCATGTTGCGACTTCATTGGTAACGATGATGAAGATTAAATAAATGTGGTAGATTAAATGGAATAAGTTTTGCTCAGTAACCCCATAAACATTAAAAATTAAATACTATGAACCTAATTATCCGACTTCTTATAACAGCCATTGTTGCTTATCTTTTAACTAAAATTCTACCGGGAGTACATTTTGACGGTTTTTCAACGGCCATCATTTTTGCCATTGTTTTAGGTATTTTAAATATTTTCGTAAAGCCTATTCTGAACCTTTTCGGATTGCCTTTAACAATTATTACTTTGGGATTATTTGCATTGGTTATCAATGCGATTATCATCCTGATAGCAGATTATTTCATCGACAGTATGAAGGTCGACGGTTTCCTTTGGGCATTTATTTTCAGTATTTTGCTCTCAGTAATTACTTCTCTCGCCAACTCTATGTTTGCAGATAAAGATTAACGTAAAACTCATCTCGAGAAATATAAAAAACCGTCAGTTATTTGACGGTTTTTGTTTTTATTTCTTGATGAATTTTAATAAAATCGTATTTTGTTTATCTTTCAGTTTGATGAAATAATTTCCTGAACTCAGCTGATTAATATTGATTTCTTTTGAGGTTAATTTATCCTTAGAAGCTATTTTTCCGCTGGCATCCAAAATTTCATACTCTGTAAAATTTGTATCAGAATTGATTTTTAAAATATCTGAAACCGGATTAGGATATACTTTTACCAAAGTTATCGGCTCTAATTTGCCTTCTTTTGTAGCCAGAATGCAAGCCGGAGGATTGTTGATCGCTCCGTCTGTGAAATCGTAATACAGCAAATTTCCCATTGCAATATCGTTCGTATAAACACTTCCGGGAATATTTACAAAAGGAGAACAGTTATTGAAAGTTACCGAACCACTTTCAAAATTTCTGTTTAATGTGTACCAGCCGTTGCAACCTGTACTGGTCATGGGGAATCCCGGCCAGATACTGTCAATTACAAAGCCGTTTATAGCATTCGGATTAATCATGGTAACCATTGCACAGCTTCCTGCTGTCCACGTTGAGGGAGGTTTAAAATAAATTTTCGCAGGAGTAATTGTTCCGGTATAATATTTTTTACTGATAACAGGTGAGGTTGTTCCCGAATTCACCACAAAAGCTTTGATTTCTTTATTATCATCAATTAAAATCTGTACACTGTTAGTAGCAGAGCTAGAACTTAACGTCGGTGTGCTTCCGTCTGTTGTATAATAAATTGTTCCGGTCGCTGAAACGGTTATCTGATAAGGGTCATGATAATGCGTAACTTGAGGAGAGATATTGATTTGTGAAAATGCACAAACTGAGAAAAAACCCAGTAAAACAGATAGAATTTTTTTCATAATTGTTAGTCTTAAATTTAACGTAAAAATAAGGATAGTAATTTAAATCCATCATTAAATTTGAAGTTTAAACACATTTACATACCTTTGGAAATCTTTGAATTAAATAGGAATTTATGAAACTTAAGTACAGTCTGCTGGCTTTGGCAGCTCCGCTTTTAATGAATGCACAACAAGTAATGACGCCTGAAATCTTATGGACTTTGAAAAAAGTTGGGGTACAGGCAGTTTCTCCCGATCAGTCTTCGCTTATTTATAAAGTGGGGCAAACAGATCTTAAAACAGAAAAAACAAAAAGTGAGAATTATTTCTTAAACGTTCTCAATAATCAGTCCACTAAAATAGATTTTGGTAAAAAATCTCTTATTCAATGGGATAAAAACGGAATCTACGCTCAGGAAGGAAACAAAATTTTCCTTTCCAAAGACAGCGGAAAAACATGGACAGAATTTTATACAATCGGTGAAGTTGATAATATTGTAATTTCTCCAGACGGTAAAAAAATAGCGTTCAGCAAGCAGGTTTTGGTAGAAAAAGTAATGGGAAAAGATAAATTTTCCGATACTCCAAAAACGACTGCACAGGTTTATACAGACTTGAATCACAGACACTGGGATTACTTTAATGAAGGAAAATACAACCATGTTTTTGTGGTAAATACTTCAGCTGCTGTTGATTCTGCTAAAGATTTATTGGAAGGCAAAATGTGGGATTCGCCTCAAAGACCTTTCGGTGGAGCGGAAGATTTTATTTTCAGTCCAGATTCTGCACAGCTTTTATATGTTACAAAGCCGAAAAGCGGTAAAGAGTACTCAACAAGTACCAACACGGATATTTTTGCATACGATCTAGCATCAGGAACAACAAAAAACATAACTGAAACGAATAAAGGCTATGATGTAAATCCAAAATTCAGTCCGGATGGAAAATCTCTGATTTGGCTAAGTATGGCGAGAGACGGCTATGAAGCAGATAAAAATGATGTAAAAATCATGGATTGGAAGTCTGGTAAAATTTCAAACCTTACAAGCAGTTGGGATGAAAGTGTTTCAGGAGATGTTTTCTGGAGCGGAGATTCTAAAACGATATATTTTACGGCAGCTTTCAGAGGGACGAAGCAACTATTTTTTTTAGATCCTAAAAATGCTAAAGTTCAGCAAATTACAAGAGGTGATTTTGATATTAATGAAATTTTTGCAGATCATAAAAATTCATTATTGGTTTCAAAAACAGATATTAATCATGCTTCAGAAATATTCTCAGTTAACCTTAAAAACGGAGATTTAAAGCAAATTACTGATGCTAATAAAGAAACTTACGCAAAATTAGCACAGGGAAAATCTGAGTTGAAAATGGTAAAAACTTCAGACGGAAAAGAAATGGGAGTATGGTTCCATTACCCACCAAACTTCGATCCGAATAAGAAATATCCAACATTGGTATATTGCCAAGGCGGGCCTCAATCTGCATTAACACAATTTTTCAGTGTAAGATGGAATTTCGCTTTAATGGCAGCCAACGGATACATTGTCGTTGCACCAAACCGTCGAGGGATGCCGGGTTGGGGGACAAAATGGAACGAAGAGATCTCAAGAGACTGGGGTGGACAGCCGATGAAAGATTATTTGGCAGCAACCGATTTTGCAAAAACTTTACCGTATGTTGATGGTGAGAGAGTAGCGGCTGTTGGAGCAAGCTATGGCGGTTACAGCGTATTTATGTTAGCTGGAATTCATGAAAATAGATTCAAAACGTTTATTGCTCATGATGGATTATTTGATATGAAATCTTGGTATTTAACGACGGAAGAACTTTGGTTTGCGAATTGGGATTTGGGTTCACCGTGGGAAAAACCACTTCCAAGGGCTTACACAGAATTCAATCCAAGTAATTTTGTTGATAAATGGAATAAACCCATCATGATCGTTCAAGGCGGAATCGATTTCAGAGTTCCTTATGAACAAGGGCAGGAAGCTTTCCAGGCAGCAAAATTAAGAGGATTGAAATCAAAACTAGTGTATTTCCCGAACGAAAATCACTGGGTGCTTCATCCGCAAAACGGTTTGGTGTGGCAGAGAGAATTCTTTGACTGGCTGAAAGAAACATTGTAAACCTTAATCTCAGAATTCCCCTCCTTTAAAGGGGTGACGAAAATTCAGAATGAATTTTTGACGGGATGGTCAATAGTATCATTAAAAATATTGAAACGGACTTTATAGTCCGTTTTTTGTTTATGTAAAATTAAATAAATTTGAGTCATGCAAAACAGAATATCCTCCTTTCCTCCAATTATTGATGAAAATTCTAAAATCTTAATTTTAGGTTCAATTCCGGGAGTAAAATCTTTAGAAAAACAGCAATACTACGGTCATCCTCAAAACAAATTCTGGAAAATTATTTTTGAATTGTTTAATGAAAAATTTACAGAAAATTATGACGAAAGAATTCAGGTTTTAAAGCAAAATCATATCGCACTTTGGGATGTCATTGATTCCTGCGAAAGAAAAGGAAGCTTAGATTCTGAAATAAAAAATGAAGAAGCCAATCAAATTGCTGAACTTTTAGAAAATCATCCGAATATTAAAACTATTTTCTGCAACGGAGGAAAATCGTATAAAAATCTACAGAAAATTTTAGGAAAGAATTATAAAATTCCTGTATTTTTACTGCCTTCTACAAGTCCACTTCATACAGTTTCTTTTGAAAAGAAATTAGAGGAATGGAAGAAGATAAAAATGCATTTATGAAAAAACTAATATCGTTATTCTTATTTTTTGCTTTTGTTACTATTTTTTCTCAGGAATATCATTTTGATTATTATATTAATTATAAAAACGAAATAAGGCGTGATAATATTCCTGAATTACACTTTTCTAATGAAATTATTAATTCTAATGACCATTCTTATGCAATTCGTTTTACTAATGGACAGGATAAGGGCTTTGTTGCTAAAATTCATGATTTTACAAGTAATGTTGAGCATCACTTTATACTTAAAAATATCAAATTTCCTTTAAAAAGTGAGGATTTTATCTATCAGTATTCTGTGAAATTTCCTGATGTAAAAAATCAGTTTGAAGAAGAAATTAAAAGAAGAACCTTCAATTTTCAATTCATTAAAAATGAAAATGATTCTGATTATTACAAAATAAAAGAGTTTAAAAATAATAAATTAAAAAAAACGAGAAAAGAAGCAAATGTAGAATTACAAAAATTTGAAAATGATTTATCATATATTGCCTTAAGAGCCCTATTTGATGCTCATGAAATTGACAAACAAATTAAGTTTGAAGAAAATTATATTGTTAAATCTGCATCTAATAAATTTGAAAATTATGAAATAAAACTTGAATTAATTGCCGTAGAACCTCAAGATTTTGAAATTAAAGTTTCTAAAAATCAATTAAAATTTAAAAACCAATAGAAAAAGCAGGAATAAAATTATCCCTGCTAAAATTTATATAAAATTTACTTCTCAACTCTATAAACCTCTTCATACGGCTGAATCAATACCCAACCACTTCCTGAGAATTTCATTTGGAATTCTTCGCCGCTTCCTCTTCCAATTAAACTTTTAAAAGAGACATTAGTTTTAAGTTCAGGACTTAAATTCCCGGACCATGCAACCGTTGCATTAGGATCTGTAAAAACCGGACTATCTGGAGTTACCAATAATGTTAAAGGCTCGCCGTGAGTAGTCATTGCAATATGTCCCGTTCCTGAAAGTTTTACTTGAAAAAGTCCGCCAGACATTACGCCTGCGATGCTTTTTAACATGGTGATGTCACTTTTAATGCTTTGTTCATGGGCTAAAACATCGTTCCCGTTTACACAAACAGATTCATTGTTTAGGTAAAGGATACGAACTTTTTTCCCCTCATCAGCAACATATAATTTCCCGGTTCCTTCCGCTTTCATCAGTTTTGCGCCCTCTCCGCTGATTGCTTTTTTAAGAAGATTTCCTAAACCACCAGCCAGCATTCCCTGTCTTTCAAAATTGATGTTTCCAACATAACCCACCATACTTCCTGTTTTTGTCCAGACCGATTGATTATTCAAGTTGATTTCTAAAAGTGCAGGTTTTTCCAGTTCGAAATAATCTCTTTCTTGTGGATTTTCTTTTGTTTCATTCACAAAAGATTCGATTGAATATTTACTCATAGTTTATGATTTTTTGCATCGCCAAAATACGAATTTTTACCGTTGCAAATTACCGTGATATCACGGTTTTTTATTTCATTGTAAATAATACTTGACAAAGGGGTATCGAATGTCGTATATTTGCACTCCGCAAATTACATCTCGTAATTTCAATAAATTTTTAAACCGTAATTTAAAAAATGAAAACATCAGATTTTAATTTTGATCTTCCTGAAGAATTATTGGCAGAACATCCTTCTGAGCATAGAGACGAAGCCAAATTAATGGTTCTTGACCGTAAAAATCAGACTATTGAGCATAAATTATTCAAAGACGTCGTTGATTATTTCGAAGAGAAAGACCTATTCATCTTTAACAATACGAAAGTTTTTCCTGCAAGATTGTATGGAAATAAAGAAAAAACAGGAGCTAAAATTGAAGTTTTCTTGTTGAGAGAGCTTGATAAAGAAACTCGTGTTTGGGATGTTTTGGTAGATCCGGCAAGAAAAATCAGAATTGGTAACAAATTATTTTTCACTGAAGATGAATCTTTGGTTGCTGAGGTTATCGATAACACTACTTCAAGAGGAAGAACATTGAGATTTTTATTCGACGGTTCTTACGAAGAATTCAGATCTAAATTAAAAGAATTAGGAGAAACGCCACTTCCAAAATATATCAAAAGAGATGTTGAACCGGAAGATGCTGAAAGATATCAGACGATTTATGCAAAAATAGAAGGTGCTGTTGCGGCTCCTACGGCTGGTCTTCACTTCTCAAAACATTTGATGAAGAGATTGGAAATTAAAGGAATCGACTTTGCTGAAGTTACGCTTCACGTTGGTTTGGGAACTTTCAACCCAATTGAAGTTGAAGATCTTTCTAAGCATAAAATGGAGTCTGAAGAGATCTTCATCGATGAGAAAAATGCGGATATTATTAATAACGCTGTTGATAATCACAGAAGAGTTTGTGCTGTAGGAACAACGACAATGAGAACCCTTGAAACTTCGGTTTCTTCTAATAAGAAAATTTCTGCATTCCACGGTTGGACGAATAAATTTATTTATCCTCCTCACGATTTCGGAGTTGCTAACTGTATGATTACTAATTTCCACACACCCAAATCAACATTATTGATGATGATTGCAGCGTTTGCAGGGAAAGATTTCATTATGCAGGCTTATGAAGAAGCAGTAAAAGAAAAATATAAATTCTACTCTTACGGAGATGCAATGTTAATTCTTTAATAAGATATAAGGTAAAAGGTTGCAGGTAGTAATTGCCTGCGACCCGAAACCTATAATCTAAAACCTTACAATGAAAGATATCAGAATTTTATCACTAGACCAGCTCAAAGAATACTTTGTGACTTTGGGAGAAAAGCCGTTTCGTGCGAAACAGGTGTATGACTGGTTGTGGAGTAAAAATCTTCACTCGATTGATGAAATGACGAATCTTTCGAAAACTCTTCGTGACAGAATTTCCGAAGAATATACCATTAATCCTGTTTCTGTTGATCAGCTTCAAAAAAGTACGGATGGAACCATCAAAAACGGTGTAAAATTACACGACGGTTTATTGGTAGAATCAGTATTAATTCCTACAGAAACAAGAACAACCGCTTGTGTTTCCTCACAGGTTGGATGTTCGCTAAACTGCGAATTCTGCGCAACGGCAAGACTCAAAAGAATGAGAAATCTTGAAGTTGCTGAAATCGTGGATCAGGTTGCTTTAATCGACAGCCAAAGCAAAATGTATTTCAACAGACCGCTTACCAACATCGTTTTTATGGGAATGGGGGAGCCGATGATGAACTATAAAAATGTAGTGGAAGCGATCAGAAAAATCACTCAGCCGGAAGGATTGGGAATGTCTCCGAGGAGGATTACCGTTTCTACATCCGGAATTCCAAAGATGATTAAAATGTTGGCTGATGATGAATTGCGTGTAAAATTGGCTTTATCGCTTCACTCTGCAATAGAATCTAAGCGTAACGAAATCATGCCTTTCTCGGATAAATTTCCATTAACGGATATTATGGAAGCGCTGCAATATTGGTACAAAAAAACAGGTTCTGTGGTCACTTTTGAATATTGTGTCTGGAAAGGTATTAATGATGGCGATGATGATATCAAAGCTTTAATCAAATATTGTAAACAGATTCCTTCCAAGGTTAATTTAATTCAATACAACCCAATTGGTGACGGAAAATATGACCAATGTAACAAACAGGCAGAGGAAAATTATGTTCGTCAGCTTGAAAATGCAGGCATTACTGTGATGATCCGTAAAAGCAGAGGAGGAGATATTGATGCTGCTTGCGGACAGCTTGCGAACAAAACGGTTGATTAAAATTTCATTAAAAAATAAAAACTTTTTCTTAACAGTTTCTTAAAATTCTACATTTGTACAAAACAAGTAGCAATGACGGATTACTTTTTGGGCGAAAACGGACTAGAAAATGTATACTCATGGTCGATTCCGATCCTTGCTGTCTTTATTTTAGCTGAATTGATTTACAGTCACGTTTCCGAAGCTAAACTTTATAATAGAAAAGATGTTGTAACGAGCATTTACCTTGCTTTAATGAATTTTGCGTTGGATCTTATGATGAAAGTTTTCGCAATGGGTGTGATGTTTTTCTTTTACCATCACCGACTTTTTTCATGGGAATTTACGATTTGGTATTGGTTAATTTGCTTTGTCATAACTGATTTTGCTTATTATGTTTTGCATTATGTTGATCATCATTCCAGAGCATTTTGGGCAGTACACATTACACATCACAATTCAGAATATTTCAACTTGACAACGGGTTTCAGAAGTCCTGTTTTACAGCCTTTATACAGATATTTATACTTTTCTCCACTGGCTTTTCTGGGATTTAATCCCTGGCATATCATGGTGGTGTATGCCATTGCTCAGGTGTACGGAACTTGGGTTCATACGCAGACTGTAAAAAGTATGGGAATCTTGGAGTATTTATTGGTTACGCCCTCTCATCACCGTGTTCATCATGCCTGTAACATTGAGTATTTGGACAGAAATATGGGAATGTGCTTAATTATCTGGGATAAAATTTTCAGAACTTTCGAAAAAGAAGATCCAAATGTTCCTGTCAAATACGGAATTTATCCAAAAATGCCCGACAATAAACCGGATACTGTTCTTTTGTACGAATGGAGAAAGATTTGGAAAGATATTAAGCAGCCGGATTTAAAATTTTCAGACAGAATCAATTATATTTTCAATTCTCCGGGATGGCGACATGATGGAACAGGAAAAACGGTAAGGCAATATCAAAAAGATTATTGGGCAAAGAAAACAAGAAAAAAAGATCAGATCCAAAAAAAATCTGCATAGTTTTCATTTAAAATCTCTAAAAATAAATTTTTATTTTTACTGGATGAAAAACCTTTTCTTATTTCTTACCATAATAATTTCCAGTCAATCATTTTCTCAGCAGAAAGAAGTTTTTAAAATTAAAAAGTACAGAGTCAATTATTTAGATGAAAAAGTTAAGGAAACTTCCGGGTTAAGTTTAATGAATGGAAAATTATATACATTCAACGACAGCGGAAATTCGCCTGAGCTTTTTGAATTGGATAAAACAACTGGGGAAATTGTAAATGTGCTAAAAGTTAATGGTAAAAATAAAGACTGGGAAGCGCTTACAAATGACGGAAAGAATTTCTACATCGGAGATTTCGGAAATAACGGAGGAACGAGGCGAGACTTAGAAATCTACAAAATTCCTTTTCAAGCAAATTCGTTAAAAAATGATTCTGTTAAAATAATTTCCTTTGAATATCCTAATCAGGAAGAATTTATTCCAAAATATACTTTAACAGATTTTGATGCTGAAGCGATGATTTATTTGAATGGAAAAATTCATCTTTTCACAAAAGAATGGTCTTCAAAAATGACAACCCATTATATCATTAATCCTGAAAGTTCGGAAAAGCAAAAAGCAGAGAAAGTTGAAACTTTTAAAACAAATTATGTTGTAACTGACGCTTGTTATTTTGATAAAAAGCTTTATTTAATAGGGTATACAAAGAATACAGGAGTTTTTTTAACTGTTTTTAATGAGTCTGAATCGGGAATCTTTTTTAAAAAAAATCCGATCCGATATTATTTGGGAAGTGCCTTGTCAATTGGTCAGATTGAAGGTATTGCGGTTGATGAAACAGGTATTTATATTTCCGGAGAAAAGTTTCATTCTCCGCTGGGAGGTGAGAAACAGAGCCTTTATTTTATTCCTAAAGATAAACTCAAACATTAATTTCCCTTAAAATTGACTGAAAAAAATTATCTTTGTGATCATTAATAATTATTTATCCATCATTCGAAGATTGTGGCGAATACTGTAGAAGAAATCAAACGACCCATCAATGAAGAAATGAAACTTTTCGAGCAAAAGTTTTATGAATCGATGCAGAGTAAAGTACCTTTATTAGATAAAGTCACTCGTTTTATCGTTACGACAAAAGGGAAGCAGATGCGCCCGATGTTTGTGTTTCTTTGTGCCAAATTGATTGGTGATGTCAATGAAAAAACCTATCGTGGAGCTTCCATGATTGAGCTGATTCACACAGCAACTCTGGTGCATGATGATGTAGTGGATGAAAGTTTTAAACGTCGTAATTTCTTTTCAATCAACGCGTTATGGAAAAACAAAATTGCAGTTTTAGTAGGCGATTTCTTATTGTCGAAAGCGGTTTTGCTTTCTACCGATCATAAAGATTACGATTTATTAGCGGTCATTTCCAGAACCATCAGAGAAATGTCTGAAGGTGAACTTCTTCAGTTGGAGAAAGCCAGAAAACTGGATATTACGGAAGATGTTTATTATGAAATTATCCGTCAGAAAACGGCTACGTTAATTGCAGCCTGTTGTGAAATCGGAGCGTTGTCCAACGATGCTGATGAAGATTTGGCGAAAAAAATGATGCAGTTCGGAACGTATACGGGAATGGCTTTTCAGATTAAAGATGACCTTTTCGATTATTTAAGTTCAAATGTGATCGGGAAACCGGTGGGAATTGACATTAAAGAGCAAAAAATGACATTGCCTTTGATTCATACCTTGAAAATTGCCAACGAGAAAGATAAAAAATACTATTTTAATACGATTAAGCGTTATAATAATGACCAGAAGCGTGTAAAAGAGTTAATTAATTTCGTTAAAACTTCAGGTGGGTTAGAGTATGCAATTAAAATAATGAAAGATTTCCAACAAAAAGCAAAAGATATTCTTAACGAATTTCCTGATTCTGAGGCGAAAAAATCTTTACTAATTATGTTGGATTATGTAATTGAAAGAAAATTTTAAATTAAATAACTTTAATTGTTACAATAATAACGGCTAATACAATACAAAATAAAGCGATTAAAAATAAATAATCCGCAATACTCTCAAATCTGTTTATGCGCTTTTCGCGCGTTGATCTTATTGCCATAAACGAGAAGAAGCAACTGAAGGCAAAAAATAAACAGGCAATTCCCGCAAACTCGTCCAGATATGTGCTGTGACTCATTTTAGTGATTTTCAGAGAAGTGATAATTACCAATGAAAAACCTAAAAGATTACTCGATGCATTCAGGATATGGGTTGATTTTTTTTCCATCATTTACAAATTTATTCTAAGATAAACACAATTTCTTTTATTATCAAATTTTTAAAAAAGATTATTAAAAATTAAAATTAATTTAAAAAGTGTATATTAGCAAAATACTTCAACATAAATAATATTTAATATTTGGCTATGCAGACAACCTATATTGAAACTCAGCAAATTTCCTTTCAAGATTTTAAAAATCAGATACTTGAAGATTATAAACTAGGAAGAATTTCTCGTGAAATGTCTTATTTGGGCAGAAGAGAAGTTTTAACGGGAAAAGCTAAGTTTGGTATTTTTGGGGATGGTAAAGAGCTTCCTCAGTTGGCTATGGCGAAAGTGTTCAAAAATGGAGACTTCCGTTCGGGATATTACAGAGATCAGACTTTTGCATTAGCGATAGATGCTTTATCGGTTGGCAGTTTCTTTGCTCAGTTATATGCAGATACAAGCGTTGAAAGAGAACCTGCATCCGCCGGAAGACAGATGAACGGGCACTTTGCAACAAGAAGTTTAAATGAAGATGGAAGCTGGAAAGATCTGACGGCGCAAAAAAATATTTCTTCGGATATCTCTCCGACTGCCGGACAGATGCCAAGATTATTAGGATTGGCTCAGGCTTCTAAAGTATATAAAACAGTACAATTTGAAGGTTCTGAAAAATTTTCTAACAACGGTAATGAGATCGCTTTTGGAACAATTGGTGACGCTTCTACAGCAGAAGGTCATTTCTGGGAAACGTTGAATGCGGCTTGTGCGCTTCAGGTTCCGATGATTGTTTCGATATGGGATGACGGTTACGGAATTTCTGTTCCTACCATGAAACAGAGAGCAAAAGCAGATATCGCTGAAATGTTGAGCGGTTTCCAGAGAAAAGAAGGAGAATTTCAAGGTTGTGAAATCATTCAGGTAAAAGCTTGGGATTATCCTGCTTTGTTGGATGCTTATGCCAGAGCGGAACAGTTTGCAAGGGTTGAAAGTGTACCGGTTGTAGTTCATGTGATTGAAGTTACCCAACCTCAGGGTCACTCGACATCAGGTTCTCATGAAAGATATAAGAATGAGGAACGTCTGGCTTGGGAATCTCAATTTGACGGATTATTAAAATTCAGAGAATGGATTTTAGACTATTCAATCGAAATTGATGGTAAGGAAGAAGTTTTAGCAACTACAGAAGAATTAGATTCAATTGATGAAGAAGCTAAAAAAACGGTAAAAGCTGGACAAAAACAAGCTTGGGAAAGCTATCAGAAAACAATTACGGATTTAATCAGTTCAATATTGCCTTTAGTTGAAAATATTAAAGGTCAGAATGCTGAAATTGAGAATTATATTAATCATTTCAATAAATTAGTTTCAAAAGCTAAGAAAGACGTTTTCCATTTAACAAGAAAAGCATTGTTAGCAACGAGAGGAACAAATTCTGCAGAGAGAAACCAACTAATGCAGAAATATAATGAGATTTTTGAGGTTGAAAAAGATAATTATTCTTCTCATTTGTATTCTCAGTCTCAGTGGAAAGCCGAAAATGTACAGGAAATCAAACCAATTTTCTCAGATAGTTCCGAAGATGTGGACGGAAGAGTAGTGGTAAGAAATAATTTCGATAAAATTTTTGAAAAATATCCTCAAACTTTAGTCTTTGGTGAAGATGCCGGAAATATCGGTGACGTAAACCAAGGTCTTGAAGGAATGCAGGAAAAATACGGTGACGTTCGTGTTGCCGATACTGGAATCCGTGAAGCTACGATCCTCGGACAAGGTATCGGAATGGCGATGAGAGGATTAAGACCAATCGCCGAAATCCAATATTTAGACTATATTTTGTACTGTTTACAGGGAATGAGTGATGATTTAGCGACAGTTCAATATAGAACAAAAGGCGGTCAGAAAGCTCCTGTAATTATCAGAACGAGAGGTCACAGATTAGAAGGTGTTTGGCATTCAGGTTCGCCGATGGCGGGAATTTTAAACCTTTCAAAAGGGATTTTGGTACTAGTTCCAAGAAACTTAACGAAAGCTGCCGGATTCTACAATACCATGCTTCAAAGCGACGATCCAGCCATGATTGTTGAATGTCTGAACGGATACAGATTAAAAGAAAAGCAACCCGATAACCTGGGTGAATTCACTGTTCCTGTCGGAAAAATTGAAGTGACAAAAGAAGGAAAAGACGTGACGTTGGTGACTTACGGTTCGACTTGGAGAATTGTAATGGAAGCAGCAGAAGAATTGGAAAAATTGGGGATTTCTTCGGAAGTTATTGACGTTCAGTCATTAATTCCATTTGATTTAACTCATGAAATTGCTGAATCTGTGAAGAAAACCAACAGATTAGTGGTAATCGACGAAGATGTGGAAGGAGGAACTTCAGCCTTTATTCTTCAACAGATTTTGGAGAAACAAAAAGCGTTCAGGTTCTTAGATTCTGATCCGTTGACGATCGCTGCAAACGACCACAGACCTGCGTATGCAAGTGACGGCGATTATTTCAGCAAGCCATCTTCAGATGATATGGTTGAAAGAATCTACGCACTATTTAATGAAACAAATCCTCAGAAATATCCTGCGATATTTTAATTGAGATTTAGATAAATTTTGAAACCGCTTTCGTTTGGAAGGCGGTTTTTTTATTTGAAATTTGTAAATTAGATTTAAAAACATGTTTATGAAAATAACCAAACTAGTTATTCTCTTCAATCACCATAAAATCCTTTTAGGAATAGTGGTTTCAGCTATTTTATTACTTGTTTCCTTCTATATTCATATCGATTGGTTTCAATTATTATTGAGAATTCTAAGCACTCTTATCGTTTTAAATATAATTGCTTCAATTATTGCATCTTATATTTTATACGACAATTCCGATCTTTATGAATTAAATAGTTTAAAAGGAATAATAGATTGGGAAAAAACTAAAAATGTTATTCTCGTTCACGCAAGTTTTGATCCTTTATCAACAGAGTTGAAGAAAAAATATCCAGATTTAAATTTAACGGTTTGTGATATCTTTGGAAATCGTCACGAAAAGGAAAAAGGAATCGAAACTTCGAAAAAAGTATTTCCTCCAAATCCAAAAGAAATAAAAATCTCTCCAAATAAATTACCTCTTGAAGATCAATCTCAGGATGTAATTCTTGGAATAACGGCGCTTCATGAAATATTGGATCATAACCAAAGAGTTTTGTTTTTTAAAGAAGCGAAAAGAATTTTGAAAGATGAAGGTGTTATTATTGTTTCAGAACAGTTCAGAGATTTTACAAACTTTGTCTTCTTTAATATTGGAGCTTTTCATTTTTTAAGTCAAAGAAAATGGAAGAAAGCTATTTCTGAGGCAGGTCTGAAGATTATAGAAAATAATAAAATTACGTTTTTTGCAAATATGTTGGTGGTGAAAAAGTAAGATTCTTATATTTTAAGAAATTAAAAAACATCAAACAACAGCTTTTTTCACATTCTTCTCTTCCAAAAGAGTCTTACAGTCTTTCTCTTTCTCAGGATCATACACATGATATTTCGTTTCCCATTCCTCAAGCAAATATAAAATCGGCAATAATGCCAATCCTTTTTCTGTCAGCGAATATTCAACTCTTGGTGGAAGTTCTTTAAACTCTTCACGAATCACCAAACCGTCAGCCTGCATTTCTTTCAACTGATCTGTCAGAACTTTTCTTGAGATCACATTAATTCGTACAGCAAGTTCTCCAAAACGTAATTTTCGGTCTTGGATTACCAATACGATAATCGGTTTCCATTTGCTTCCTAGGGCAGACATTGCTTTGCCTAAAGGGCAGCTGTATTTCATCAATTCACTTTTTACCATACGTTACTTTTACGTTACTAATGTAAGTTACTGCGAAGTTACCACTTTTTTTATTTGTAAGATACAAATATGAACTATTATTAGTTACTTTGTGTAACAAATATAATTTACATTTTTAAAAATGAGTACAGAATCACTATTCAATCCTTTTAAATATAAGAATTTAGAACTTAAAAATAGAATCGTAATGGCGCCGATGACCAGAGCACAATCTGATAACGGAGTCCCTACCCAAAATATTGCAGATTATTATGCTAGAAGAGCTGAAGCAGAAGTAGGTTTAATTATTTCTGAAGGAACCGTAATCAACAGACCTGCATCAAAAAATATGCAGAATATCCCTGATTTCTATGGAACAGAAGCATTAAATGGCTGGAAAAATGTAATTGACGCAGTTCATGAAAATGGTGGTAAAATGGGACCTCAGATATGGCACGTTGGAGATACCAGAAGTTCAGCAGATTATCCATTGATGGATATGGAAAAGGCTTCTACCATGACGTTAGAAGATATTCAGGATACAATTGCTCAGTTTGCGGCTTCTGCAAAATCTGCGAAAGATTTAGGATTCGATGTGTTGGAAATTCACGGAGCGCACGGTTATTTAATCGACCAGTTTTTCTGGGAAGTCACCAACACAAGAACCGATGAATACGGTGGAAAAACGTTGAAAGAAAGAAGCAAATTTGCCGTTGATATTGTAAAAGCAATGAGAGCTGCGGTTGGTGAAGATTTCACCATTATTATCCGTCTTTCTCAATGGAAACAACAGGATTACACAGCTAAATTGGCGAATACTCCGGAAGAAATGGAAGAGTGGTTATTACCGTTAAAAGAAGCGGGAGTTGATATTTTCCACTGTTCGCAAAGACGTTTCTGGGAAGCTGAATTTGAAGGTTCTGACTTAAATTTTGCAGGTTGGGCTAAGAAAATCACAGGTCAGCCAACCATTACCGTAGGTTCTGTAGGGCTGGAAGGAGATTTTATGGCAGCATTTGCAGGGCAAGGGACTGAAAAAGCAGATTTATCGGAACTAACAAGAAGACTGGAAAGAGGAGATTTCGATTTAGTTGCTGTTGGAAGAGCATTATTACAGGATCCGGAATGGGTGAAGAAAGTTAAAGAAGGAAATACAGAAGATCTTTTAAACTTTTCGGCTGAAAGTTTAGCAACGCTTTACTAAACATTGTGAATTGTAAATGGCGAGTTTGTTTTGCAGTCAGTTTTATTTTACGACTTTTCTAATTGACGACTCACTATTCACTTGCAAGACAGAATAACCCATTCACGGTTCACATTATTTATATTTAAATTTTTACCTATCAATTATTTTACGAAACCGCTTCAGGAGTAATCTTGAAGCGGTTTTTTAGCTTTTAAACTAAATTAATTTTTATTGAATTTAAACCATTAATACAAATCTTAATAGTTTAAATTAAGAAAAACAAAAACCGCTCCCAAAAAATTGAGAACGGTTGTTTAACAGATTAAATATCTAAATGCCTTTTTTGAAAGGCAAAAAGTAATTCTTACAATCCAATACTTTTTGTTGGTTTCAACTGTTTTTTAATGCTCTTCGGAAGTGCATCTTTGTGAACCAAAATCGCAGTTGATTTATACTCAACATACGGTCTTGTTACATAAATATATCCTTCAAAATCATTCGTTACACCCCAAGAATTTTTCACCATATAATATTCTTTTCCAGACTGGTCTTTTGCCAATCCTACGATGTGCATCCCGTGATCATCGGTTGTAGAAAGATTGTTCAGTGCTTTCTGGCGCATATCTTCTGTGATAGTTTTATCTTTTTTAGGTTCAGTGAATAACGTTCCTTTGTTATCTTTTGTAATTTGATCTAAATCAACATCAGGAACATACGCAACTCCATTTTTATAAGAGAAATACGGCTCAGAAACATCCGTTGCCCAACCTACAGAATATCCTTTGTTTACGGCGTTATCGATAATTGCCGTTAAGTCTTTCATCGGTACATTCCAATCAGAATCATGGCTCCAGTTATCAGGAATCGGAACTACGAATTTCTGGTAATACGGATAATCTTTATAAGAAGAAAGTTCTACATAATCATCAGCATTAATACCAACAACTTCCTTTGCAAATGTTTGCGGCGTGTAAGATTTCCCTTGATAGGTAAAGTTAGTAGGAACTTTTCCTAAATATTCATCTAAAATAGCATCCACGGAAGACATCCAGTTATCAGATAATTTTCCTTTCGAAGCAGCAGCTACGAGACTGTCCAAAACAGGCTTCAGTTTTCCCTGCATTTCAGAGAAATTATTCAATGTTTGTCCGGATTTTAGTCCTGTGTAAACATCCTGAGGAACTGCTCCGTATTTTTTGTACATATTCACCACATCATGCAATTCTCCTCCGTCTCCCCAACTGATGGCTCCACTGTTTAAAACATATAATTTTGCTTTATCATGGTAAGAATTTCTTGCCGTAAAGATTTCAGCCAGATCAACAGGCTTTTTACCCATTCTCTGCATTTCAGATTCAAGGAAAGAGTTCCCCGAATAACTCCAGCAGGTTCCCGAAGAACCTTGATTTTTCACCGAAGTTGCACCCACGTCTTTCAACGTTGTGAACTGAAAATTAGCATTTTGAGACTGATTGCTTTTTAACTTGTTGATTAAGTCATCCTGTGCAAACATCATACTTCCTGCAGACAAAACAAAAAGTAATGACGTAATTTTGATATTTTTCATTACTGTAAAAAGATTATTTATATGAATAGTCGTTCATAGTACAGATTCGTTACAAAACAAAAAGTTAAATATCCGTTGTGTATTTTGATGTACTTTCGTCCCTTCGAGTAGGTTTTTGAAAAAAAATCGTATCGAGAGGTTTGTAATTACATTATAACGATGTTATTTTATATTTTAATGATGAAACTTTATATTCTAGTGATGTGATTTTACATTTTAGCATTGTGACTATACATTATGACGATGTAATATTTCTTTTTAGTAACATCATTATTAAATCGCTTGATTTTCTTACTTTTAAAGCTTCCGCATATCTTATTTTAGATTTGCTTTCCTTATTAATTTATATTATTTTGAAAAAAAGTTTACCACCTTTCCAACCTTTTTTAATTTTTGTGCATCTATACTATTATAAATCCAGATTATGGAACGAGAGCTACTCATAGAATGTCAACGGAACGATCGCAATGCGCAGCGGCAAGTCTACGAAAAGATGGCGGGCAAGCTATACACGGTTTGCAAACGTTATTTGAAGAGTGACGAAGATATTGAAGAAGTTTTAGCAGATACTTTTTATAAGATTTTTACTAAAATTAATCAGCTTCAGAACCCTGATATTTTTGATGCATGGGCAAAGAAAATTACAGTGAACGAATGCTTGCAGAAACTGAGAAGCAATAAAGCACTGTATATTTCTTTAGAAGAAAATCACATGATTTCTTCTGATTCTTCATTGGAAAATATTTCGTTTGAAAGAGATATTTTAAGTCTTTTAAACTTTCTTCCGGAAGGCTGCAGGGCAATTTTTAATCTTTTTGCCATCGAAGGTTATCCACATAAAGAAATTGCCACCATGCTTTCCATCAGCGAAGGAACCTCAAAATCTCAGCTCAATTTTGCCAGAAAAAAACTTCAGGAACTTTTGATTAATCAAAATATTTAAACTTGTACAACAATGGAAAATAATAATATAGATAAAACTTTCAACGAGGCTTCTAAAACTGTAGAAGAACCTGCGACTTTTCCGGGTTTTGATAAAGTTTGGGCAAAAGTTGAGGAAAAATTAGATAAAAAACAGGAAAAGAAAAAAAATATTCCGATGTGGATTCCTTACGGAATTGCCGCAAGTTTATTGATCGGTTCAGGTATTTTCTACTTTACAACTAAAAAAGATAATGCTGAAATTGTACAACCAATTCTTGCTGAAAATGTAGTTTCTGATAAAGTGCCTTCTATTTCGGAACATATTCAGACAATTGACAGTACGGTAAAAGCGAATATTCAAAGTGAAATTTTACCATCGCCTCCGCCGAAAATTGCTTACAAATATCCATCTATCTCTATACCTGATCATGTAATTAACGATCCGCAATATTCTCATGAAATTCCACAGCCAGCGGTATTTGAAAATAAGATGATGGACACTTTAAAGCAAAAAAATTTCGAAGAGGTCGTTGCGAAAGGAATTAAGAAAGAAAAAACATCTTCGATCAGTTCAGTAGAATGGAATTCTTCAGATAAAAAATTGGTGTCTAATATGAATATGGTTACGGATACTGCCGAAGTAACGTATCCCAATACAATGAACACACTGGCAAAAAATACAGATGAACCTCAAATTTTGATGTATAATAGAACCAACATTAAAAATAATAAACCTGTTGCAATGAATTCCGTTTTTGCAGAAAAAGTGGGAAATAAAGTTGATCTGAATTCATTAAACGGATATGCAGCAGGCGTTAATATTAATTCAATTTCCGGTACACCGGGTTCAGGTAAAGTAGATATTTCGATCAGTTGCCAGGGAACACTGAAAGGAAGTTCAGGTCCTTTGTTCATCATCAACGGAGAAGTTTCTGATGGAGAAAATTTTTCAAAAATTGATCCCAAAAGAGTAGAATCAATCAAAGTTTTTAAAGGGAAACAGGCAACTAGTCTTTTCGGAGTTAAAGCCACAAACGGAGCGGTCGTCGTTGAAACAAAAGATATTTCCAGAAAAGAAAGACGAAAGTTGATGAAAATTTTTAAAGAACAGTCAGCTAAAAAATAATCCCTGAATATTTAAAATCAACATCCATCCAAAAAATAAAATCTGAGAAAATAATTTCTTCAGAAGGTTATTTTTACGTTTCATTTTTAATCACATTATGATATGAAGAAAATTTATTTACTGCTTCCGTTGTTTTCGATTAACTGTTTTTTTTCTCAAAATTCTCAACTGTACTATTCGGGAAGATTTTTAGATGCTAAAAATAAACCAAAGAATTTTTTAAAGATTTTTAATAAAAACAGTGGTATATACGAGTTAACGGATGAAAAAGGTTTTGCCATTATTGCGGCAAAAGACTTTGATACATTAGTTTGGAATAATGGTAAAAATAAGGAAGTCGTTCGGAATTATAACCTGAGAGAGCTTAAAGATATTCTGCAAAGTCAGGTGCCGCAACATTATGTTAAAAATATTTACAGCAAATCTTACGACAGTTTGATTTCTAAAAAAGATACCGATGTATACAGCATAGAAAATTCTAAAATTGGTCTTGATAAAAAATCTGCCAAGTATTTTGATAAAGTAAAAAATATCAGACAGAAAAATGATACAGTTTATAGAATCAAACAAATTAATCGGCGAAATCTGAACTTCAATGGTATTTTTACGACGTCTTTTGATATAAAACAACGCAATGCTATCCCGAAAACACAGAATAAATACGTTCAGGGAAGATCGGAAAATGGTTCTTTGGTTTGGAAAAGTCCCGAAACAGATGAAATGTTCAGTTTCGGGCCGAATATTTCTACATTAGGATTCGATAATCTTCCGTATGACTATGATCAAAACGGGAGATTGGTTACTATTTCTAACGGGATTTCTCCGGCGAAAGCATATCGTAATGACTTATTTAAAACTACAGTTAGCTATAATAATCAACTGAAAATAAATGCCATTGTTAAAGAAGATTATCAGGAAATTTTCCGTTTTTCGTTGGATTTAGGTCAGCAAAAAGATCAGATGTATTTTGAAGATCAGTTTAACATTAATAATTTTTTCAAAGCGAGATTTAGTAAATCTTTTAAAGGATATAGTGTAAATCTTGCTTATAATTATGAAGAAAATAAAGCGACAAATTCCAATAGAATAGGGCTGTTTAATAGAGTTTATCAAAATTCTTTGTTGACACCGGTTTCTTTTTCAAATTCACAGGGTTCGCAATTGTCAAACGGTTCACAGAGAAGTTACAGCCGTTTTGCTGACAATCCTTCGTTTCTTTATGATCAGGAGAATAAGTATCATCAACTGAATTTTCGCAGACAGTTTAGTTTTGATGCTGCTAAAAATTTTGGTGATTTTAAATTAAATATCAGTCAGTCTTACGAAGACGATTATTTTTGGAATTTTGATTATTACAAACCTTCAACGTACGGATTTTCAAATGGACTGCAGAACGAAAGAACTAAGAATAATTCTATTTATAATTCTATAATTTCGGGAAATTATTCATTCGGAAATTATGATTTCAGAAGTACTGTGAACCTTAATTTTATTATAAATGACAGAAAATCTGATGTTTTCAATAGTCTGACGAATCGTAGGAATACATATCAAAGAACTTCTCAGGATTATTATTTTAACTATAATCTTGAAATTAACAAAAATGATTTGAAAATTGGGGCGGACGTTGCCAATTCATTTTATATTTCGAATACATCACTTAAAAATCAATATTGGCTTCCAAAAGCTAATGCGTACATCATTTTTGAAGATATTTTTAATTGGAGCAGGCAGCACAATTTCAAAATATTGGGCGCTTATACAGAGCTAAGTTCAGAACCTGAAATTACCCGATCATACGCTTCTTATGCTACGACTTTGCTCAATGCACAAACCTCTTATCAATATTTTCCGGTCATGGAAGCTGAAACTTTTAAAAACCTTTCCAATATCAATATTAAAGAATTAAAGACGGGTTTTAAGTGGGATTTGGGATACAGAATCACTCTCGAAGGTGAATATTTTAAAAAGAAAATTTTCAACGATATATTTCCAATCTATGAAAATAATCAACTAAGGCTGAAAAATCTTGCAGATCATACCTACAGCGGATATGAATTTAATTTTTCATATCGAATTCCTGTGAATCAAAATTTGAGATTTGAGAATAAAATTTCATTTTTCAACTATAGAGATATTGTAGACAGAGTAGAAAAAGGGTATAATAATCTGCCGATTTCAGGTTTTAATGATATTTACAAAACATTATCAGAAGGTCAGGTTCTGGGTGCGGTAATGGGAAGTTATTTTGAAAAAAATAATGAAGGACAATTAATAATTGATGAATTCGGGTATCCGAAAAAGGGAGACGGAATGAAGATTATTGCAGACCCGACACCGGACTTTGTGATGAAATTCAATCATAATATTACATTTAAAAGATTGACTTTGGATATTAATTGGGAATGGAAAAAAGGTGGACAATTGTGGAACGGAACGCAGGCGGCTTTGGATTATTATGGTCGTTCTCAAATTTCTGCCGATCAGAGAGATAGTAAGAATTTTGTTTTTGAAGGTGTAAATTCCAGCGGAAATACCAATCAGATTCCTGTAGATTTTTACAATCCTAATCAGAGTGTTTTGCAGAATAAATGGACGAGATATGGTTATTTAGGCGTTGCAGAAAATTATATTCAAAAGGCAGATTACGTGAGGATTAATACTATTTCTTTGTCGGCAAATCTTCCGGTCAATCAAACCAGAACTTCTTTGGTTCTTACTTTTTATGTAAATAATATTCTTCTTTGGCAGGCAGCTAAAGGTACAGATCCTAACCAGAATTTCTATGATCTGGAAAATGGAAAAGGTCTTGATTTCTTTAATCTTCCGTCTTTCAAAACATTCGGATGTATGGTTTCATTTAAATTTTAATGATATGAATTTTAAATTTACAATATATATGGTAGTGTTATTTTTTTCGGGTATATACTTGAAAGCGCAAAATACTATTCTTGATTTTCAGAAAGAGAAGACGTATGTACAGACCAGCCATGTTTTTTATAAGCCTGGCGAAACGATGGATTTTAAAATTTACGTGATTAATGCGCAAAGTAATCTTCCATCTGAATTAAGCAAAGTCGTCAATTTTGAATTGATAGATCCCAGCGGAAGTGTCGTAAGTAAGTTAAAGTATGAAATTAAAAACGGTCACGCAGAAGGATCATATTATTTCGGAAACGGAATGAAAGGTGGGATTTACAAGATCAGAGCTTTTACAAATTGGATGCAGAATGAAGAAGGAAAAAATGCTTTTGAAAAAGAAATTACTCTGCAGAAAATTGTTTCTCCAAGAATTTTAATGAAGCTTGATTTTCCAAAAAAAGGATATGGCGCAGGTGACGAAGTTCTGGCAGATTTTTCGATGAGAAGTCTCAGCAATCTTCCGATTCCTTTCTATGAGGCTTCTTATACGGTAATGCACGATGGCGAAATGTTTTCAGAAGGGAAATTAATAACGGATAAAGAAGGCAAGTATCAACTGAAATTTAAATTTCCTGCGGTATTGAAATCTTCTGATGCTTTGTTGAATATTAAAGTGAATTTTGACGGTTTTACAGAATCTATTTCTCGTAATATTCCGATTGTTTTGAATAATCTGGAAGTGAAATTTATGCCTGAAGGCGGAACTTTCATCAATGGAATCGAACAGAATGTTGCTTTTAAAGTGGTAGACGAATTTGAAAAACCTGTAGATGCTACAATCGCGATTTTTAACCAAAATGATAAAAAAATAGTAGAAATTTCAGCGTACAATTTTGGAATGGGAAATTTTTCTTTTACTCCTGAAAAAGATGAAAATTATTATGCAAGAATAATAAAACCGGAAAATATTGTAAAGGTTTATCCGCTTCCGATAGCAAAAAATGAAGGAATTGTTTTTAATATAAATAAAGAAAATGGTCAGTTAAAATTAAAACTGATTTCAACGGATGAAAAAGAAATAATTATAAAGGGAAGTTTCAGAGAAAAAGATACTGTTAATCAAAAGGTTTTAGTTAAAAAAGGAAACAATTTTGTTGAACTTTCTGAAAAAAACTTGCCTGTAGGAATTTGCAGATTTACCGTTTCTGATCATGAAATTCCTTTGGCGGAACGTATTGTGTTTGCGAATGAAAGCAGACAGATGAAGGTAACAATAAAACCCTCAAAACAAAACTACCTGCCTCGTGAAAAAGTTGTTGTGAAAATTGAAACAATAGACGAAAATGATAAGCCAATTCCTGCAAATCTGGCTTTGAGTGTGGTTGATGACAAACTTTGGACGTATGCTGATGATAAGCAAAATCATTTGGTGTCATGGCTTTTGATGGATTCTGAATTGCGTGGTAAAATTGAAAAACCACAGTTTTATTTCGATAAAAAAGAAGAGAAAGCAAAGAAAAGCTTAGATCTCGTTATGCTCACGAACGGTTACAGATATTTTGAACTGCTTCCTGAAATTAATAACACAAAAAAATACAAATATCTCCCTGAAAAACGAAATCCAATCTATGGAGTGGTGGAAGATGAACATAAAAATCCTGTAAAAGCGGAAGTTTTTCTTGTAGAAGATGGTTATAATGGCACCAACAAAATGGTGAAACAGGTAACAGATGAAAATGGATTATTCTATTTTTCTGATCTCAGCAATGCGAAACCCTATAAAATCATTGCAAAATCTTTTAAACCCAGACATAAAGTTAATATCAGAATTTTAGCTTATAAACTCAATATTAATCCCTTAACAAAATCTGAAATTAGCAATATTAACGTTGAAGAAATTGTAAAGGAAGCCGTAGAAAAACAAACTGAAAAGAAAAAAGAACTCATCAATAAATCTTCGGTAAGAAAAAGCGTTGATAAAATTTCACGTCAGCAGAATATTGGTGAAGTTGTGATAACTGGAGCTTTAGGAATAAAAAAGAGATCAGATGCATTGACCTCTTCGTCACAAATTGTCAGAACAGAAGAAATTCAAAGTAATACTCTTGGTTATCTTTTACAGGGAAAAGTTTCAGGTCTTGAAATTTCAGCTGTCAGCAATCAACCCAGCGGAAACATAATGATCAGGGGGTCTCGGTCAATGACCAATAAAAAACCATTGTTTGTGGTAGACGGCATCCCTGTCGAAAATTTTAATATCAATGTGAATACAAATGACCTCAATTCTGTCACTGTTTTAAAAGATGCTGCCGCAACTGCATTATATGGAAGTCAGGGAGCCAACGGAGTTATTCTCATCACTTCTTCGAAATACGGAAACGGATCAATTAATTTTGATATTACCCCAAAATCTTATATTGCTGTAAAAGCCATTCCGCACGATAGCCTTGTGTCTTATACCGGTCGACGAGAATTTTCATATCCCGTTTACGAAAGTACTAACACATCGTACAGATTTGATTACAGAGAAAATATTTATTGGAATCCTGTGATAGAAACAGATAAAAACGGAAAAGCAACTGTTGAATTTTATAATTCTGATGCCAATACCACTTTCAGAATTTTGACAGAAGGAATTTCGGCAAACGGACTTTTAGGAAGAGATGAAACTACCTATGCTGCTCAAAGTCTTATTTCTATTGATGCTAAAATTCCGCAGTATGTAACCAGAACAGATCAAATGACGATTCCTGTTGTTGTTAAAAATAATTCTTCGGAAACAAAGACAATGAAGATGGATGTGATGGTTCCGGATCATGTCAAATTAATACAATCAGACAGTTTAATTACGTTGAAACCTTTAGAATCAGGAATATTATTGGTGAAAATCCAGACAGATGAAGTCGTAAGTTCAAACATCCAGTTTACGGTAAGAGCTAGCGATTTTAGAGAAACCATGATTCTTCCTTTTAATGTTGATGAAAAAGGTTTTCCGCATTATTATTCGATCATTGGAAATACTTCAGAAAATAACAAAATTAATATTCCGGGATATATCAATCGAAGTTTCTTTTCCTCTTATTACGTTTTCGAAAATTCTGCTTTAAGTATGTTTGAAGATATGGAAAGACTGAAAAGGGAACCCTACGGCTGCTTTGAACAGCTTTCTTCAACGGTATATCCGAATATTTTTATTTTGGATTATCTGAAAACCAGTGGGAAACTGAAAGCTGACCTAGAGGGAACCGCCGTTAAAAATCTTAAAAAAGGTTTCGAAAAAATGCTCAATTATAAAAATAAAGATGGCGGATTTGGCTATTTTAATGCTTCGGAATCCGATGTTTCTATTTCCGCTTTGGCTCTGCTTGAGTTTACCGATCTGAAGAAAGTAATTAAAATTGATGAAAAACTGATTCAAAATCTTAAAATGTTTATTCTTTCAAAGAAAAACAAAAACGGAATCTTTGATGTGAGAAAAAGCTATGAGATAAATGCACCTTTTTCAGAATATTCATGGTCGAGAAATATGTATGTGTTATACGCTTTGTCGAAAATTGGATTAAAAAATGAACTTGAAGATTCTTATGCGGTTGCTTTGAACAGAGCTATGGCGACGAAAGATTCTTATCAGCTCGCATTGATGGCGAATACTTCTTCCTACCTTAAAAAAGAGGGAGATTATGCGAAAATTATCAATATGCTGAATCTGCAATTTGAGAATAAAAATATCAAGCCTGCAACCACTTTTACAGGTTCCGGAAGAATGTCGGCAAATGCAGAAACATTATCGCTTTATTTGATGGCATTGCAAAAAAATTCTGAGGATAATCAATTGAAAATCGCTGAAGTTGCGGACGAACTCATCGGTTATAATGGATATTACGGATTTGGTTCTACACAGGCAACAAGTCTGGCATTGGAAGCACTGTCGGGATTCTTTTCAAAAAACGAAAAATTGTATGGTGTTGAAAAACCAATCATTACAGCTAATGGAGCCGAAATAAGTTCAACCATGAGTTCAGGATCTGCATTTAAAAATGGAGAAAATGAAGTTCTGATTAATTATCCAAATTCAAAAAAAGGGTTACCTTATAAATTGGAGTATCAATATTATACTTTAGAACCACCAAAAAGTTCTGATATTCCTTTAACAATGGAAACTAAATTGAAATCTCAACACTCGAAAGTAGGTGAGACCAATAGAATGATGATCACCATTAAGAATAAAGTCAATGGACAGTTACCAATGATTACAGCGAAAATCGGAATTCCGGCTGGACTGACGCTGCAAAATGCGTTGCTAAAAGATATGATTGATAAAAAACAGGTTTCTTATTTTGAAATTTTTGATAATTATCTGGTATTATATTGGGAACATTTGGAGGCAAACGAGACAAAAGTGATCAATCTCGATTTAAAAGTTGAATTTGCGGGTGAATACACCGGAAAAGCAAGCAATGTTTATTTGTATTATACCCCGGAATCTAAGTTTTGGAATGAAGGAATTAAAACTAAAATTGAGCTGTGATTTGATTGTAATATTTTTGACATCATGATCTTTGTATAGTTTTATACAAAGATTTTTTTATAGGAGGAAAAAAAATAAAATAAAATTTCAAAAATTATTGAAAATTCAAGAAATATAATTATATTTGTAATAGAAATTAAAAGAAAACAAAATGCAGTTGTCAGAAGCTAAAGAAAAATACATTCAGACTTGGGGAACGTTTGCTACCAATTGGGGAATCAATCGTACAATGGCGCAGGTGCACGCTTTACTGTTGGCAAGTGGAAAAGCGCTTTCTACCGATGAGGTGATGGAACAGCTTGAAATTTCTAGAGGAAATGCCAATATGAATCTTCGTGCTTTAATCGATTGGGGAATTGTAAAAAAGGAATTTGTGAAGGGCGATAGAAAAGAATACTTTATAGCCGAAAAAGATGTCTGGTATTTGTTCAAACAAATTACAAAAGAACGTAGAAAAAGGGAAATTGAACCTGTAATTTCCTTTTTAGAAGAGCTTAAAAATATTGAGGATAAAGATTCTGAAGGCGCAAAAGAATTTATCAAACTCATGGAAGATTTCAGTTCCGTAACAGGAAAAATCAACAATATAATGGATTTAGCGATAAAAAGCGATGATCATTGGCTAGTTGGGAAGATTACTAATTTATTAAAATAGGAAAGGACTTCAAACTCCTTTTTTATTTCGAATAAACTTTCAAAAATTATTGAAAATATAATATTTATAAAATGTTTAATATAATTTCATATATACTTTTTCTTTCAATCAGTTCATACATCACGATTGATGTTGGGAGAAGATGCTTCAATTCCGGAAAAGTATATTTGGAATATCTCATTAAAGACAAAGATTTTTGTTTAACCGTAAACAGAATACTGTTAGCAAGTTATTATCTGGTAAATCTCGGTTATATCGCTATAAGCCTGAGTTTTTGGGTGAAAATTACAACGATGGAAAAGGTATTGGAAACTGTTTTTACCCGTATTGGCTATATAGTTTTAATTCTCTGTTTTTTACATTTTTCAAACATTTTCACTCTTTACATTTTAAGAAAAAAATTAACATTAAAATAAACTATCATGACAGCAACAATTCTTACTCAGACGTACAACTTTTCAGCGTACATGATCTATTTACCCATTGTAATCACGCTTACGGTTTTAGTTTCTCAATTTCTTTTCAAAAATTCTAAAACTTTTATGATTGATATTTTTCATCAGAAAGAAGACATTGCCATGGCGACAAACTCATTATTTAAGATTGGTTTTTACCTTTTAAATATCGGTTTTGCTCTTTGTATTATTGAGTTTTTTCAAATCGAAACCGCAGAAAGATTAGTTGTCGCACTTAGCAAAAAGATTGGCGGATTCTCAATTTATCTAGGAATTATGATGCTTCTAAATCTGTTACTTTTCTTGAAAGGTCGCAAACATTCAATGAATAAAGATAAAATTACTACAAATGAAAGCACTGATATTTAAAATCTGGATGTATTTCACGTTCAAATTACAAAACAAAAGAACAAAAGGAGATTTCTTGAATCTTTAAAAAATATTTATCATGAAAACCCTCAAAAATCACATACTTATCTACGACAACGAATGCCCGATGTGCAATATCTATTCAAAAGGTTTCATCAAATCCGGAATGTTGGATGAAAGCGGAAGAGAAGCCTTTACAGAATTAAGTTTTAAGAATAAAAACCTAATTGATTTTAACCGTGCGAAAAACGAAATAGCTTTGGTTGATCATGAAAAAAATACAGTAATTTACGGCTTAGATAGTTTATTATTAATCATCGGAAATTCATTTCCAACATTAGAAAAGATTGCCCGAATAAAACCTTTTTATTGGTTTTTCAAAAAGTTGTATTCTTTTGTTTCTTACAATAGAAAGCAGATTATTCCTTCAAAGAAAGATAGTACGGAAGAAGCTTGTGTTCCTGATTTTAATTTAAAATATAGATTAGCATATATTGCTTTTGTTGTTATTTTTTCGGCATATATTTTAAGTGTTTTTTCAACAAAATTAGGATTAGGTTTAAGTCAGAATTTCTGGAGAGAATTTGCAATTTGTCTCGGACAGATTATTTGGCAGACTATATTTTTAAAAACCTATTTAAAAGACAAAGTCTGGAATTATCTTGGAAATATGATGACTGTTTCTTTGATCGGAACACTACTTTTAGTTCCTTCTTTATTTTTAAATCTAAGTTCAGTTTTCTCAATTATTTATTTCGCAATCGTAGTATTCATCATGTTTCTGGAACATATTCGGAGATGCAGAATCTTACAGTTAAATTTTATTCCGACATTTTCCTGGATGATTTTCAGAATGATTGTGGTAGCTATTTTAGTTTGGACTAATCTTTAAAAACTAAAAAATGGCAATCCTACATTTAAACACAATAATTAATGCAGATATTCAAACTGTTTTTGATTTAGCAAGAGACATCGATTTGCATCAGAAATCAACTTCAAAAACTAATGAAAAAGCAATCGCAGGAAGAGTTTCGGGATTAATTGAAGAAGGAGAAACGGTGACATGGAAAGCAAAGCATCTGGGATTATATCAAACGTTAACGACGAAAATTGTATGAATAAACCTTATTATTTCAAAGATATAATGCAAAGAGGAGTTTTCAAATCGATGAAACATCAACATATTTTCAGGCAGGAAGGTAAAAATACAATCATGACAGATGTTTTCGAATTTCAATCTCCTTTGGGACTCATCGGAAAAATTTTCAATATTTTATTTCTTAAAAGTTATATGAAAAAATTTTTGTTAGAACGAAATCAGTTAATAAAATCAACTGCAGAAAATAATTAAAGTATTAGTATTTGATATTCGCATATCACGTTGAACTTGTCGAAGCATTTAAAACTAGCAACAGTCAACCATTAATAAAACCAAAATGAAAATAATCATCGCAGCGGGAACCGGTTTTCTCGGAAAAAACTTAGAAAAATATTTTACGGAAAAAGGGAATCAAGTGTATATTTTAACGCGGAATCCCAAACGTGAAAACGAAATTTATTGGGATGCAAAGACTTTGGGGGAATGGAAAGGCGTACTTGAAAATGCTGATGTTCTTATTAATCTCACAGGAAAATCTGTTGATTGCCGATATAATGAGGAAAATAAAAAGGAAATTTATTATTCAAGAATCGACAGTACCAATGTGATTCAACAAGCTGTCGATCAATCTGTCAATAAGCCTAAAGTTTGGTTGAATGCAAGTTCTGCAACCATTTATATTCATTCAGAAACACATTTAAATACAGAAAAAAATGGAATCATCGGCGACGATTTTTCAATGAATATTTGTAAAAGCTGGGAAAAAGAATTTTTTACGGTTAAGAATGAAAATATACGAAAAGTTGCTTTACGGACTTCAATCGTTTTAGGCAAAAACGGCGGGGCTTTTCCGAAATTAAAATTGATTACCAAATTAGGCTTAGGCGGAAAACAGGGAAGAGGAAATCAGAAGTTAAGCTGGATTCATATTGATGATTTTTGCAAAGCCGTTGATTTTCTTATCAATAATGAAAACATCGTTGGTGAAATTAATATTACTGCCCCTAATCCTTTGTTCAACGAAGATTTCATGAGAAAATTAAGAAAAGAAATGAACATTTCGCTTGGTTTAAATGCTCCAGTTTGGCAGTTGGAAATAGCATCCATTTTTCTGCGAACTGAAACCGAATTATTATTAAAAAGTAGAAATGTTTATCCCGAAAAAATACTACAAAGTGGTTTTGAATTTACCTATCCGGATATCGAAAAAGCTTTTAAAAGTTTAATTCAATAGAAAAAAGCTTTTAAAAAATAAATTATGGTTGCTGTAATCTTTTATCACCTGAGTAAAAACAGGTTGCTTAGACTAAAACAGAAACCTATGAGAGTTAAAACAGGCTGTTTAGATTAAAACAGAAATCCATGAGAGTCAAAACAGGTTGTTTAGACTAAAACAGAAACCTGTGAAAGTTAAAACAATGTGTTTAGATTAAAACATAAAACTGTTTTATTAATTTCAGGTTAAAAACTTTACGTTTTGTGTAGAAAATTTCCTGTTAAAGTTTAATTTAGCAAAAACTAAACGTCGATGTTAATCAGATCAAAAACTAAAACCTTTTTTCTTTCATCATTACTTATATCATCCACATTTTTTTCTCAGGCTCACAATGTTTCCGATGGCTATCAGAAACCTACAGATCCGCTTGTTGTTCAGAATCTTGAAAATTGGCAGGACTTAAAATTCGGACTGTTCATGCATTGGGGAACATACAGCCAGTGGGGAATTGTTGAAAGCTGGAGCCTTTGTCCGGAAGACGAATCGTGGACGCAGAGACAACCCGAACACGGAAAAGCGTACTACGAATACATAAAAAACTACGAAAATCTACAGACGACTTTCAATCCGACTCAATTTAATCCGCAAAAATGGGCAGACGCGACGAAGAAGGCAGGAATGAAATATGTGGTTTTTACAACAAAACATCACGATGGTTTTGCAATGTTCAATACCCAACAGTCTGACTACAAAATCACTTCTCCAAAAACTCCTTTTTCCAAAAATCCCAAAGCGGATGTAACGAAAGAGATTTTCAATACTTTTAGAAAAAAAGGATTTAAAATCGGAGCTTATTTTTCAAAACCCGATTGGCATTCAGATGATTATTGGTGGTCATATTTTCCACCAAAAGACAGAAATGTGAATTATGATCCTAAAAAATATCCTGAAAGATGGAACAGTTTTAAGAATTTTACTTTTAATCAGTTAAACGAGATCACTTCAAACTACGGTAAAATTGATATTCTTTGGTTAGACGGAGGCTGGGTTCGTCCATTTCACACAATCGACCCCAATGTTGAATGGCAGAGAACCATTAAAGTCGAACAGGATATTGATATGGATAAAATCGGGACGATGGCTCGAAAAAATCAACCCGGAATTATTGTTGTGGACCGTACTGTTCCCGGAAAATGGGAAAATTATGTAACGCCCGAACAGGCCGTTCCGGAAAAAGCACTTTCGATCCCTTGGGAGAGCTGTATTACGATGGGCGATTCATTTTCATATGTCCCGAATGATAATTATAAATCGTCTCAAAAAATTATTGAAACGTTGGTGAAAATCATTTCCAGAGGCGGAAATTACCTGATGAATATTGCGCCCGGACCCAACGGCGATTACGATGCGATTGTTTATGAAAGATTAAATGAAATTTCCGGTTGGATGGAGCACAATCAGTCTGCAGTTTTTGCAACAAGAACCGTTGCACCTTTCCACGACGGAAATTTTTATTATACCCAAAGCAAAGACGGTAAAATGGTGAATATTTTTCACTTGGATGAAAAAATAAATTATCAGTCTCCATCGTCTTTAAGCTTTGCAATTCCAGAAAATTTTAAGCCAAAATCGGTGAAGGTTTTAGGATTGACTAATAAAATTAAATGGAAAAAATCAGGTAATTCAATTGAAATTAATTTACCAAAAGAAAGAAATCAATTAAAATATTCAACGGTAATTCAAATTACACAATAATGAAGTTTAGATTAAAATTGATTGGAATTTCATTGTTGAGTTCTGTTTTCATTGCTGCACAAAAACCCTTATACAAAGACTCAAAACAACCAATAGAGGTAAGAGTTCAGGATTTATTGAAACGTATGACACCCGAAGAAAAATTCTGGCAGTGCTTCATGATTCCCGGAGATTTGGACAACGTTCCGAAAGGTCAGTATTCCCACGGAATTTTTGGTTTACAAGTAAGCGCAGGAAATCAGGGAGGTGGAGTTGCAGGGCAAATATTAAAATACAATGCAAATGAAGATGCAGAAAGATTAGCAAAAAAAATTAATGCGATTCAAAAATACTTCGTGGAAGAATCCCGATTGGGAATTCCAATTATCCCTTTTGATGAGGCTTTACATGGATTAATGCGTGAAGGTGCGACGGCATTTCCACAGGCGATTGGTTTGTCAGCAACTTTCAATCCTGATTTGATGAAGGAGGTTTCGGCAGCAATTGCCAAAGAATCGAAATTGAGAGGAATCCGTCAGATTTTGACTCCAGTAGTGAATTTAGCAAGCGATGTTCGATGGGGCAGAACGGAGGAAACGTATGGCGAAGATCCGTTTTTGACTTCTGTGATGGGTGTAAATTTTGTCAGTTCGTTTGAAAATCGGGGAATTATTACAACGCCAAAACATTTTTTAGCAAATGTAGGCGAAGGTGGAAGAGATTCTTATCCGATTCATTGGAGCAAAAGATATTTGGAAGAAACGCATTTGATTCCTTTTCAGAAAGCTTTTAATCAGGGAAAAAGCCGATCAGTGATGACGTCTTATAATTTGTTGGATGGAAGACCATCAACGGCAAATCATTGGCTATTGACCGAAAAATTAAAAAATGAATGGAACTTCAAAGGTTTTGTGATCAGTGATGCAAGTGCAGTTGGCGGGGCAAATGTTCTCCATTTTACAGCAAAAGATTACGACGATGCTTCTGCACAAGCTATAAATTCCGGACTTGATGTGATTTTCCAGACAGAATATCAACATTATAAATTATTTATTCCTCCGTTTTTGGATGGAAGAATTTCCAAGGAAAGAATCGATGATGCGGTTGCGAGAGTGTTGAGAGCGAAATTTGAACTGGGTTTGTTTGAAAATCCTTACGTTTCCAATAAAGATATGGAGGAATTAAAGAAAATTAATCATAAATCTTTAGCGGAAAAAGCTGCGTCTGAATCTTTTGTCTTGCTTCAAAATAATAATCAAACGTTGCCGATTTCGGAAAATTACAAAAAGATTTTAGTTGTAGGAACCGATGCCGTTAATGCCAGATCAGGCGGTTATTCCGGACCGGGAAATAAGAAAGTAAGTATTTTGGATGGAATTAAAAATTTTGTTAAAAATAAAAATATTGAAGTAAATTATTCAAAAGGAATTGACTGGAATTTGAAAAGTTTTGTAACGGTTCCAACTGAGTTTTTATCTTCTGAAAATCAAAAAGGGCTGAAAGGAAAATATTTTTCCAATTCAGATTTAAAAGGAAATCCTGCGTTTGAAAAACAAGACGAACAATTGAATTTTAAATGGACATTATATTCTCCAAATCCCGAAAAATTGCAACCCGATAATTACAGCATTCACTGGACAGGAAAATTAGAAGCTCCAAATTCAGGAAAATATCAATTAGGTTTAAGAGGAAATGATGGTTTCAGATTATATTTAAATGGAAAATTAGTCGTTGATCAATGGGAAAAACTAAGTTATTCAACCAAAACTGTTGAAATAGATTTTATTAAAGGTCAAAAATATAATTTGGCTGTAGAATTTCACGAAAACAGAGGCGAAGCAAATATCGAACTCATCTGGAATTATGGTTTAAATGATTACCAAAAAGATTTTAATGATGCTTTAAAACTAGCTCAAAACGCAGATTACATCGTCGTTACAGCCGGAATTCATGAAGGTGAATTTCAGGACCGTTCTTCGTTGAGTCTTCCCGGAAATCAGGAAAAATTTATTCAGGAAATTTCAAAATTAAATAAACCGACGACAGTTGTTTTGATAGGTGGTTCTGCGATAAAAACGACCAACTGGAAAGACAAAGTCGGAGCGATTCTGGATGTCTGGTATCCTGGAGAAGAAGGTGGGAATGCCGTTGCCAAAGTCCTTTTCGGAGCAGAAAATCCTTCAGGAAAATTGCCGATTACGTTTCCGATCGAGGAAGGTCAGTTGCCTTTAGTCTACAATCATCATCCGACAGGACGTGGCAATGATTATTATGATTTAAGTGGCGAACCGTTGTATCCATTCGGATTTGGGTTGAGTTACACGACCTTTGAAATTTCTGATTTACAATTGAATCAACCAAAATATTCTGAAAATGATCTAATTATTGCTAAAGTTACTGTGAAAAATATAGGTTCAAAAGCAGGAAGTGAAGTTATTCAGTTATATGTAAAAGATTTGCTGGCTTCAGTTTCAAGACCAATTATTGAATTGAAAGGGTTGAAAAAAGCAGAGTTAAAACCAGGAGAATCAAAACAGATTGTGATTGAAGTTCCTGTGAAAGAATTACAGTTTTTAGATGAAAAAATGAATTGGATTGTTGAAAAAGGGACTTACAGAATTATGGTCGGAAATTCCTCTAAAAACCTCCCGTTGAAGCAGAATATTGAGGTTGAATAATTTAATAAAAAATGTGGTACGATATATGTAATGTTTACTTTGAAACCGAATGAATTTAAGTGATTTTAAAATATTGATTAAAATTATTCAAAAAAGTAAACGTCATGAAAAAGTTATTTATAACAACCGTTTTATTATTAGGGTTATCATTTAATGCTTATAGCCAAAAACGTCCGCCTGCACCACCGCATCCTTCAAAAGCACAGTTGGCAAACAGTAAGGCAAGCGAATTGGATAGACGATACAGAAACGAAAAAAAAATGATTATGAACCATCCGATTGCTACAAGAAAGATGAAACAAGAACAGCTAAGAGCTTTGAATTTACGATATCAGAATGAAAAGAAACTGCTGAGAGCTGCCAGATAGCCAAAAGTTACCAAGATAAAATATATAAAAGAGAATGCTTCGGTGTTCTCTTTTTTGTTGTCATTCGATTTGAAATTACAACAGGAAAGCATTCTAAGAACTGTTTTCAGAAACACAAAAATCCAATATTTTTCCTTAAATTCGCATAAAAATTTTAAGCTAATGAATTACGATATTATTGTCATCGGAAGTGGTCCTGGTGGATATGTTACAGCAATCAGAGCGGCACAATTGGGTTTTAAAACTGCAATTATAGAAAAAGAAAGTCTTGGTGGAATCTGCCTTAACTGGGGATGTATTCCTACGAAAGCTTTGTTGAAGTCGGCTCAGGTTTTCCATTATATTAATCACGCTGAAGATTATGGTTTAAATAAAGTAGAAGGTAGCTTTGAATTTCCAAATGTAATTCAGAGAAGCCGTGGTGTTGCCAACAAAATGAGCAAAGGGATTGAGTTCTTGATGAAAAAGAACAAAATCGATGTTATTTTAGGAACTGCAAAAGTACAGAAAGGTAAAAAAGTTTCTGTTACAGATAAAGAAGGTAAAGTAACTGAGTATACAGGAACTCACATTATTATCGCTACAGGAGCTCGTTCTAGAGAATTACCGAACTTGCCTCAAGACGGTAAAAAAGTAATTGGATACAGACAGGCATTATCTCTTCCTGAGCAGCCGAAATCTATGATTGTTGTAGGTTCTGGAGCTATCGGGGTAGAATTTGCTGATTTCTATAACACAATGGGCACAAAAGTAACTGTTGTTGAATTTATGCCAAACATCGTTCCTGTAGAAGATGAGGATGTTTCTAAGCACTTAGAAAAATCGCTTAAAAAATCAGGAATTGAAATTATGGTAAATGCTTCTGTAGAAAGTGTTGACACAAGCGGAGAAGGCGTAAAAGCTACTGTAAAAACTGCTAAAGGAAATATCGTTCTTGAAGCTGATATTTTATTATCTGCTGTTGGAATTGCTGCAAATATCGAGAACATCGGTCTTGAAGAAGTGGGAATCCAGACAGATAAAGGCAGAGTATTGGTAAACGAATGGTACGAAACTTCAGTTCCGGGATATTATGCGATCGGAGATTTGATCCCGACGCAGGCGTTGGCACACGTTGCTTCTGCTGAAGGGATTACTTGTGTTGAGAAAATCAAAGGTCTTCACGTTGAGAAAATCGACTATGGCAATATTCCTGGATGTACATACTGTCACCCTGAAGTTGCTTCTGTTGGTCTTACGGAAAAGCAGGCTAAAGAAAAAGGGTACGAGATCAAAGTTGGGAAATTCCCTCTTTCTGCAAGCGGAAAAGCGACTGCAAACGGAAATACAGACGGTTTCGTTAAAGTTATTTTCGATGCTAAATATGGTGAATGGCTAGGTTGCCACATGATCGGAGAAGGGGTTACAGATATGGTTGCTGAAGCCGTAGTTGCCAGAAAATTGGAAACGACAGGTCACGAAATCATTAAGTCAATTCACCCGCACCCGACGGTTTCTGAAGCTATTATGGAAGCTGCTGCAGCTGCTTACGGAGAAGTTATTCATATTTAATTTCAAATATTAATAAATATTATATGTAAAGCTCAGATTTTATCTGAGCTTTTTTAATAAATAACTATAAAAAAATACAATTCTATGCGCTGTATTTAGCTCATTATTTTTACTTTTCCAAGAGGAATTTCAATACGGAGATAATCCTTTTCCGGCAAAATATGTTTTGAAAATCTCAAGAGATGCGGTCTCAAACCATGCTATTGGAAGCTACGCATTTAAAAAGAATCATTTTACAGTAGATCTGCCATTGAGTAATTAAATTTTAAATATTTTTTAATAAAATTAGTACCATATTTATACTTGTTTTCTTATTTTTAATAAATGAATTTTGAGAAAATAGGATTGGTTTTATCGGGTGGTGGAACTAAAGGTATTGCACATGCAGGAGTTTTAAAATTTCTGAAAGAACAGAATATCGAGGTAGATGTCTTATCGTGTTGCAGCGCAGGCTCCATTGTCGGTTGCCTTCATGCTATCGGTAAAACTCCTGAAGAAATTCTTGAATTCTTCAACTCTATTTATTTTTTCAACTGGAAACATTTTACCTTTAATCAGGCGGGGTTGGTTTCTTCGTTAATCTTCAGGAATTATCTTAATCCTATTTTCGGAGATATGAAATTGGGAGATTTGGATAAAGAAGTAAAGATTGTTGCCACCGAACTGGTAAACGGAACCGAAAAAATATTCGATGAAAATTTTAAGGTGGTGGATGCTGTAATTGCATCATGTTCAATCCCTGGGATTACCACTCCTTACATTATTAGCGACGAAATGTACTGCGATGGCGGAGTATTAAATAATTTTCCGGCAGATATTATCAGAGAGGAATGCGATAAACTAATTGGGGTTTTTGTTTCGCCCCCTCATGATATTAAAATCCATGATCTGAAGTCTATTAAAGCCATCGTTTCACGTTCTTATGATCTTCTGTCATACAGGATTGAGAAAGTTAAATTCGAGTATTGCGACTGGTTTATTTCATCTCAAAAATTTTCGAGTTTCGGAACTTTTGAGCGGAGAAAAGATCGTTTGGAAGAAATTTTCAATATTGGATACGAAACTGCCAAAGAAAGTTTTGCCGAAAGTAATTTTTACACAGAATTAAAACAGGCAGGAACATAAAAACAAAACTCTCACTTCAGAAGCGAGAGTTTTTATTTAATTTTTTACAACCTGTGCGTCTTCTCTCACAACCGTATTTCCGTTTGTATCGATCACGACTAATGTGTACGGAGCTTTTTTGGAGGAAGCGGTTAGATAATTTCTCCAAACCTGATAAATAGTTCCGTTATTGTTGAATTCAAAATAATAATTACCTCCCGATCCATCAGGAATATATTCTCCATTGCTGATAATCATACTTGGTTTGGCTGTAATCTTTGTGTTGGCACCCCAAGATTGATAAAGATAGTTTCCATTAGGCTGTTTATCAATTCGTACTTTAAATTTCTTAGTCTTGATAATAACCGATTTTGGAACTCTTTCTTTTTGATAGTTTACTTTTGAAATTGGAGTTTCACTAATAGTATTCGCTTGAATTAATGAAAACTGAGCTATACAAATCGCTGCGAATAAAACTTTTTTAATCATTTTTTTCATGTTTATTGTTGGTGTTTAATCTTATCAAATTTAAAGCCAATTTATAATCTTTTTTTTTCAATTTATACAATTTTCAGAATGTAAAAAAGAAGTGTTTTCGAGTAATAAATTACCTGTTTTAAAAATAATTATATTGATTTGCAGTTGATTATATCAATTGTTGAAAAATATTTTAATTTTTTGAAACAACTGAATATTTTTCTTGCGTACATTTGTACTACGAAAGGATCTCTTTCCTTTATCATTGAAATGAAACTAATTAATTTTAAGTTTTTTCTATTAAAAGTATCCGAAATCATATTCACGATTTTTAATACTTCTCCTCCTGCAGTTGCTTAATTTTTTCGAAAGAATTATCAAATAATTCGTACTCTGTTTTTGCATATTCTGAAAAATAGAGCACAATCGCTGTTTTCAAATTTAATCAAACATAAAAACAAACGAACTATGGAATTAGGTTTTCATGGCTGGATGATTCCGGCTGTAATTGCACTTGTGTGCGCAATTTTTTATAAATTCATTTTAAGAATTTTCTTTGGGTTAATTATTGTTCCGCAGGACAAAATAGGACTAGTCACCAAAAAGTTTGTGTTGGTTGGTAAGCAGGAACTTCCGGAAGGAAGAATTATCGCAACCAACGGAGAGGCAGGATTTCAGGCTCAGACATTAGCCCCGGGAGTGTATTTTGCAAAATGGATATGGCAATATTCTATTGATTTTCAAGCTTTCATCGTAATTCCTACAGGAAAAATAGGATTGTTACTCGCAAAAGACGGTATGGAACTGGAAACCGGACGAATTCTCGGTAGAAAAGTAGACTGTGATTCTTTTCAGGATGCTGAAGCTTTTTTAAGAAATGGCGGAAGAAAAGGTCGACAAACAGCAATTATTGCTCCAGGTTCTTACAGAATAAATACTTTATTATTTGAAATTGAATTAACGGATATGACGCAAATTCCTGATAATGCAGTAGGAATCATCACAACAATGGAAGGAAGTCCTTTGGAAGAAGGTCAGATTGCGGGCAAAATCATTCAAAATCATAATAAATTTCAGGATGTTGATACTTTTTTAAACAGTGGAGGTTACAAAGGTCTTCAGGAGCAGGTAATTTTGGCGGGATCGTATTTCCTTAATCCTTGGTTTACAAAAGTTGAAATGGTGAAAATGACGGAAATCCCGATTGGTCATGTAGGGGTAATTATCAGTTATGTTGGCGAAGATGGCAAAGATTTAAGCGGAGTTGATTTTAAGCATGGTAATATCGTCGAAAAAAGTCATAAAGGAGTTTGGGCAGAACCGATTGGTCCCGGAAAATATCCGATTAATCCTTATATTATGAAGGTTGAGCTTGTTCCGACGACCAATTTAGTCTTAAATTGGGCTTACGAAAGAAGCGAATCTCACCAACTAGACAAAAACCTTTCAACAATTACGGTGAGAAGTAAAGATGGTTTCCCTTTTAATCTTGATGTTTCTCAGATCATTCATATTCCGACTTACGAAGCACCAAAAGTGATTGCACGTTTCGGAAATATGATTAATCTTGTAAGTCAGGTTTTGGAACCAACTATTAGGAATTACTTCAGAAACTCTGCGCAAGACAGTGATGTCATTGCCTTTTTAGGAACACGTAAAGAAAGACAACAATCTGCAAAAGATCATATCAGCAGCGTTTTGGAGCAGTATAATGTAAATGCAGTTGATACTTTGATTGGGGCAATAGTTCCTCCGGAAAGCTTAATGAAAACTTTAACGGACAGAAAGCTGGCAGAAGAGCAGAAAATTACTTACGAAACAGAAATGCTGGCTCAGGAAACACGTCAGGCTTTGGAAAAAGAAACGGCGGTTGCCGATATGCAGAAAGAAATTGTAAAAGCAGATCAGGGAGTTTGGATTGCCGAAAGAATAGCCGATGCCTCTGTGAAAAAAGCAACCGGAGATGCTAATTCTGTAAGATTACAGGCAAATGCCGAAGGAGACAGACTGAAACTTTTGGCAACCGGTGAAGCCGAAAAAACAAGACTTCTTGCTAAAGCCGAATCCGAAAAAATTGAATTGCTGGCAAAAGCAAACGCAGAACAAATTTCATTGACAGGTAATGCTGAAGCAGAAAAAATTCTGGCAATTGGTAAATCGAATGCCGAATCATACAAATTATCTGTAGAGGCAATGGGAGGAAATAATTTTACTCAGTTAAAAATCATGGAAAATATTGCCAGTCAGAATGTGAGAATTATGCCTGAAGTTTTGATCGGAGGGAGCGGAGATTCTGCAAACAGCGGAATCAGCGGATTGTTGGGACTTCAGCTTTTGGACCAGATACAAAAGAAAACTGTAGAAAAAGTTTCTATCATTGAAGAAAAAACAGATAACAATTCTTAATTTTGGCTTCATTATAAAAAATATGAACTTTTCATGTTGACTGCACCAATCGGATATATAATTAAATAAAAATCGCCCGAAATTTTTTCGGGCGATTTTTTATTTTTAAGCAGTATAACTTGCAAAAGCTTCTTCCAAGCTTTCAAACTTACCTTTAAATTCATCAATAGGACAATCCTGAAGAATATTCCCTTTATGAATAAGAATCACACGCGAACAAAGCGCTTCTACTTCCTGCATAATATGTGTGGAAAGTAAAACGGTTTTTTCCTGTCCGATTTCCTTGATAACGTTTCTGATTTCGATGATTTGATTCGGATCAAGACCGTTCGTCGGTTCATCTAAAATCAACAAATCCGGTTGATGGATAATGGCCTGAGCCAACCCAATTCTTTGCTTATATCCTTTAGAAAGCTGTCCGATTTTTTTTGATTTTTCAGGGGTAATTCCAACCAATTCTATCACCTCATCTATTCTTGACTGTGGAATTTTATGAATATTAGCAACAAACTGAAGATATTCTTTTACAAACATTTCCAGATACAAAGGATTGTTTTCAGGAAGAAAACCTATATTTTTTTTACTTTCAATTTCGTGTTCTGTAATATTTTTGTCATTAAAAATAATTTCGCCTTCATCAATTTTTAAAGCTCCAACGATAGATTTCATCAGCGTAGATTTTCCCGCACCGTTGGGTCCGAGAAGTCCGATGATTTCGTTTTTGTTAATGGTGATATTAATATCGTTAAGAGCAGTTTGTTCACCAAATTTTTTGGATAAATGATTTATTTGAAGAGACATAATGTATAATGATCTTTTTGCAAAAATAAAATAAAAAACTCATTCGTGAGAATGAGTTGAGTGAATATATAAAAATATACTTATTTTCTGGGTTTTTTGTTCTTACTGTTTCCATGTGATGAAGCAGCAGCACTGTTTACCTGTTGTTTCGGCTGATTATTATTCATTGCACCGGGCTTTTCGTAAGATGCGGCTTTTCCGTTTTCTTTTCCGAAAATTTTATCAACCTGTTTCTTATTCAGAAACTGTGATTTTCCTACATATTTCTTATTCTTATTGATATATTGAATAAACTGCATTGTAGGTTGTCCGAAGTTTTTTTCGTAATGAAGTTCAATAATATCATTGGGAAGTTCCAAAACAATATTCGCTTCGGGAGGAGTAACAAAACCGCCGACAATCAGATTATAAAGATCAGAAACATCTCCATCTAAATTCTGAAAAGAAAAAGAACGGAATGTATTCAGGTTTGCGGTATTTAGATCCTGATAATTGATCGTAAATTTATCGTCCTTCTTGTATAAACCTACAGAATTATCTTTACCAATTTCCACTAGAGTTTCATTTTTCAATACTTTGATCTGTGAAAAAACCGAAATACCGAACATGCATGTAAGTAGTAGAATTATTTTTCTCATGTGGTGATTTTTAATGTTTTATAATTTGGTCTATCTAAATTAACAATAAAAACGTTAAAAAAACAATTTTTTATTTCTTTGCACAAAAGTAGCAATTTTTTTTAATATCCATCGGCGTTTAGCGTATGATAAGAATTGTCACTTAATGATGAATTTTAATATAAATGTATGAATATTAATTATTTATATAAAATGCAATACAATATTGTGCATATCAATGCAAAGCAAAGCACGGTTATGAAACATTATAATTACTTAAAAATCAATTGCTAATCAAAGAAAATAGGATAAAATTGTGTTGTAGTTTAAAATAAATGTTAATTTTTTCTTACCGATTATTATTTTACCGTTTAGATAACCTGAATTAATGAATTAATGACTAATGAACGTTTCTTTGTTGTGCCGCAGAAAATGCTGTAAAGGGAATAGGTTAAGATTTTTTTCATTGCTTGTATTTTAAAAATTATTGGCTACAAATGTACTTAAAAAAATAAATTATTTCACATTTGAATAAAGAAAAAGAAGATTGTACTGTTAAAGTAAAATAGTGTAATAAGTTTTCTGTAGAATTATAACATTTAAGACATCAAAGAATTTTTATATTTGAAAATAAAAATTAGTGGTAATCTAAAACATAAAATTGAAAATTAAATCATGAGAAAAATATTGTTTTATAAAGTTTTTTTACTTCCTTTTATCTTGTTAGCCTGCAAAGAGAAAAAGATTGCTGCAAAAAATGAAATTGCTCACGATTCGCTTGTTGCAGGAAGTGTAAAAATAGATACAGTTCAAAAAAAACAGCGAATCCATCAGGATATTTTTGAATTTGATTCTTACAATGATGATGGAGATTACATGATATTGAATGCGAATAAAAACAAAGATTTGTATGGTTTTATTAATGATAAAAATGAAGATAGAAGCCTTTTAAAAGGCGATCAGATACAAATTAACTGGAAAAATGATACCATTTATATTGCGGGAGACGGAGAAACGCCGGAAATTGCAAAATGGATTATTTCAGTAAAGAAAATCAAAGACGGAAAAGTATCAAAATTTAGAAAAGAGTATAAAAAAGAACTCAAATATCATTGGGACGGAGAAAGTTTTTCGGGAGATTATCTGGATAAATTATACCTGTTAGCAGAATATTATATTGCAAATTCGAGAAATCCGTTGATTCAGCAAGCTATCAAAAACAAAGAACAAATCGAATATTCTATTGAAGAGCGAACTAAAGATAACCGTGCTTACATTGTGTTAGGCGTTGGTCGTGAGTTTGAACATCGTTTTACCATCATACAATGGATTTATATTGATGTTGAAAATCATAAAATCTACCAATATGATTTAGGAAATGAAAAACTTACAGAGTTTAGATAAAAAAGGAGTTGTTGTTAACTCAAAAACCAAATTTCAAAGCGGCTTCCCTGTTCCAAAGATTTATAATTAACGTAACCTTTATGTGCTTCAATAATACTTTTGCTGAGTGTTAAACCAATTCCGGAACCGCCGCTTCTTGTCGTGAAAAATGGCAGGAAAATCTTATCCTGAATTTCCTTTTGAATTCCGATTCCATTGTCCTCAATGCTTAGAACAATACGTTTGTTAAATGTTTTAATTTCAGTTTTAATTGTTTTTTCCAGAGTGTCTGAAACAGCAAAAATTGCATTCAGGTAAAGATTAATCAGACAGCGCTCAATCATTTTTTCATCGGCAGAAATCATGTGATTTTCCAATGAATTAATAATTATGATTTGATTTTTTTCAAATTCAGGTTTAAGGAAATCGAGCGCAGATTCTACAATATCAGTTAGCGAAATATTCTTGAAAGCAGGTTTTGGCAACTCTGCAACCTGTCGGTAATCATCAACAAAATTCAGTAATTGCTTCGATTTTGAATTGATAATCATTAGACTTTCTTTCATATCCTGTTGATCTTCTTTCTCAATAATTTCCTGATTGGCAATATATTCCAGATTTTGAATTAAACTATTTACCGGTGTTAATGTGTTCAGAAGTTCATGAGAAATTACCTTCATCAGATTATTCCATGCGAGTTTTTCTTTTTGCTCGATAATTTTCTGAACAGATTCAAGACTGATGATACAGAACCGATTTTTTACATTCTGAACTTTTTTAGTCCTTAAAGAAAACGATTGTTTGGTATTTTCATTAATTGAAATATCAAAAAACTCCTGAGAATTCTCGTAATTGGTTTGTTGGATGATCTTGTAAAAGCCTGGCGATTTATTTTCGTAAAGCTCCCAGGAATTATATTTTGGAATTTGCAGAATTTCCAAGAAAACAGGATTTACATAAAAAACTTCCCAGTGATTGTCCTTTTCAGATAAAATCATCAATCCGATTTCCAGTTGATTCAAAATTTCTTCATACAAAAGTTTATAAGAAGATAAAGAAAGATGTTCTTCTTTGCTTTGATAATAAAGTTTTACTGCACTGTTGACTAAACTGTTTTCTTCGGTTTTCGGAAATAATGAAAAATCTTTTTTCTGAATCGCCAAAAGCAGTTTTTCTGTTTTCTGAACATAAGACAAAGCAGAATTTTTTGCTAAAACAATGAAAATGAGACTCATCAATGCAAATAGGAAAAAATTAATCCATTTATTCTGTGAGTAAAAATCAAACGCAAAAATTCCGCTGAAAATCGCCAGAATAATAAAGATTAACCAGAATATTTGTTGTTTTTTCATTTTTTACAGATCAAATTTCTCCATTCTTCTGTACAAAGCTGCTCTTGATAATCCTAAATCTTCTGCAGCGAGCGAAATATTTCCACGATGTTTTTTCAATGCCTTTTTTATCAGAATTTCTTCCATTTCTTCGATGTTCAGATTTACAATTGTATTTTCCATTTCTTCGTCCTGAGGCATCAGCAATTTAAGGTTTTTCTCATGAGAAAGAATCACACTTCTTTCTATGCAATGATCAAGCTCACGGATATTTCCCGGCCACGAATAATTTGTTAATTCTGAAATTAAAATGTCATTCAAAGCCAAATCAGGCTTGTGATATTTCTGCCTGTATTTTTCTAAAAAATAATGGGCTAAATTTGAAATATCTTCAATCCGTTCTCGTAAACTTGGAATCTGTAATTCAACCGTATTGATTCTGTAATACAAATCTTTTCTAAAGCGGTTTTCTGCAACGGCTTTTTTAAGATTTTCGTTGGTTGCAAAAATAAATCTCACATCCAATAATCGTTCTTTACTTTCTCCGATTCTTGATAATTTTCTGTTCTGAATTAAACTTAATAACTTGGTTTGAAGATGAAGTGGCAGATTTCCAATTTCATCAAGGAAAACCGTTCCATTTTCTGCATTTTCTATTTTTCCTGCATAATCCTGATGAGCATCGGTAAACGCTCCTTTTTTATATCCGAATAATTCTGCTTCAAAAAGATTCTCAGAAAGACTTCCCAAATCTATATGCACAAAAGGTTGGTTTTTTCTTTCCGACAACTCGTGAATATGTTCTGCCAAAACATATTTTCCCGTTCCGTTTTCTCCCAAAAGTAATACATTAGCATCGGTCGCGGCAACTTTTTCAATTTGATCCATTATTTCCCGCATCGCAGGAGATTTTGTTCCTAACTGATATTGATTGGTTTTGATGCTTACATTTTCCCATTGATTTAATTTTTTGTTTTTTCGGGAAATATCGACTGCAAGATTTACAGAAGCGTAAAGTTTTTCGTTATTCCAAGGTTTCAGAATAAAATCGGAAGCACCGTTTTTCAATGCCTCAACTGCCAATTCTACTTCACCGTAAGCGGTCATCAGAATAATTGGAAGCTGAGGTTCCAGCGTTTTGATCTCTTTCATCCAATACAATCCGTCTTGTCCGTTTTCAAAACCTTTTCGGAAATTCATGTCCAAAATAACGGCATCAACTTGCTTTTCCGATAAAAATTTCAGAATATTTTTGGGCTGACTGAGACAGCTGACTTCCGTAAAAAACTTTTTGAGCCAGACTCTTGCCGAAAATAAAATATCTTCGTCATCATCAACAATTAAAATATGAGCTTCTTTTTTTCGCATTTCTTTTATTTGGTTGTCAAGTGACAATTTTAGTTGATAGTTATATTTCAAAGCAACAAACATTCGACAACCCTCAACTAAATTTGTTCGTTTTCGTACAAAAAGTGTCCGATAATGAACAGTTTTAAAATTAATAAATTAAAATCGAATCACATTTTCAGAGAGTTACAGGATTATAAAACTGCGGCATTTATATTGTGTAATTATCTGTAAGTAAAATGGTTATCTAAAATATGGATACGAAAATAGTAAAAAAGAAATCTAAATTAAAATTTATAGCAATCATCTTGGTTTCTGCGGCGGCAGTTTCGGTGTTCGGATGGTATTTTTTCAATCAGAAAAAAACGTATAATGTAAAATTGGAAGATATTACAATAGATGAAGTTACAAAAGGTAAATTTGAAGATATGCTGATGGTAACAGCACAAACACAATCTCTTAATTCCTCTTTGGTGAATGTTTTGGAGGGCGGTGCAGTAAAGGAAGTTTTTGCCGAAGACGGGGAAATGGTAACGAAGGGGCAACCCATCGCACAGGTTTACAATCCGAATACGGAATTCAATTATCTGAATCAGGAAACGGGAATTATGCAGCAAGTCAGCCAGATGAGAAGTTCGCTTCTGGAGCTTAAAAACCAGGAATTTAATCAGGATAAAGAAGTACTGCAAGCTCAAAATGAGTATAACACTGCTTTACAAACTTTTAATCTTCAGAAAAGACTATACGATGCAGAAATCGGAAAGAAAACTGATTATGATATTGCATTTCAAAATCTGAATTATCAGAAACAAAGAAAGCAAATTGTTGAAAATGGATCCAAAAATGAAAGAACTTCAAGAAGTGCTCAGTTTGCAGCCATTAACAATTCTATTAATCAGATGGAAAAAAGTTTGAATATTCTTCGTACCAACAAAAATAATTTTCTTATTATGTCGCCTGCTTCCGGTAGATTGTCTTCATTCAATATCTCGTTGGGGCAGAACCTTACAACGGGAGAAAGTATTGGCAAAATCGACTTGATGGGCGGTTACAAACTGGTGGCAAAAGTGGACGAATATTATATCAATAAATTAACGAACGGTATCAAAGGAAGCCTGGAAAACAACGGAAAAGAATATCAGGTGATGATTACAAAAATTCTTCCTGAAGTGAAAGACGGACAGTTTTCTGTTGAACTTAATTTTATTGATGCGAAAATAGAAAGTCTAAAAATAGGGATGACCTTTGGAGTGAAACTGAAATTATCTGAGGACAAACAGGAAACGATGATTCCGAAAGGGAATTTTTATAAAGACACCAACGGAAAATGGATTTTCGTAGTGAAAGGCAATAAAGCCGAAAAAAGAAACATCAGTCTGGGAAGAGAAAATCCTTTGTATTATGAAGTGGTTTCCGGGCTGAAACAAGGAGAATCGGTGATTACTTCAGATTATTCCGAAATTAAAAAGTATGAAATTTTAGATATTAAAAAATAAATACTCACATATGAAAACTCTAATTTAAATTTAAAAACAATATACTCTAAACAACATTACAATGATAAATATTCAAAATCTTTCCAAAATATATAAAACTGAAGACGTTCAGACCAATGCACTTAATAATGTAAGCTTGCATATTAAAGAAGGAGAATTCGTAGTGATAATGGGACCTTCGGGCTGCGGAAAATCTACTTTTCTTAATATTCTCGGATTGTTAGACAGTGCTTCTTCAGGTTCTTATCAATTTGAATCTACTGAAACGATAGGAATTTCTGAGAAGAAAAAATCAGACATCAGAAAGAAAAATATTGGTTTTATTTTCCAGAATTTTAACCTGATTGATGAATTAACAGTGTATGAAAATATTGAATTGCCTTTAATTTACAATGGAATCTCTTCTTCCGAAAGAAAAAAACGAGTGGAGGAAATTATGGAGAAAATCAATATTTCTCACAGAGCAAAGCATTATCCACAGCAGCTTTCGGGGGGGCAGCAGCAAAGAGCAGCGGTTGCAAGGGCATTAGTTACAAAACCAAAACTGATTCTTGCTGATGAACCGACAGGAAATCTAGACAGTTCCAATGGAAATGAAGTAATGAATCTTCTGGCTGAACTTCACAGGGAAGGTTCTACGATTGCGATGGTTACGCACTCTTCATACGATGCGGGTTATGCTTCTAGAATTGTGAATATGAAAGATGGTGAGATTTTCTCGGAACAACATGCTGAACAAAGAAAAGATGTTTTCGAAAAAGCAGATGTCAAAAACTTTGAGTAAAAACCTGGTTGATTGTTGTCGGTTGCCAGTTGATAGAGAATCAACTGTAGAATCATTATTCTAAGCCTTCCGATTTAAAAAACTATCAATCATTAATTAACAACTATCAAACAAGAACCATTAACTATGCTCAATAATTGGCTCAAAATCGCTTTCATTAATTATAAAAAAAACTGGCTTTCCACTATCATTAATCTATTTGGATTGACGATTGGACTGACCGGATTTATGCTCATCCTGATGCATTGGAATGACGAAGAATCCTACGAAAAATGGAATCCGAAAAAAGATAATATTTATTATTTCCAGACGTATAATAAAAAAGACAATGTTTACGGAGCCGCTATTTCTATTCCGTTTGCAGATCGTGCCTTAAAATTGATTCCTGAAGTTCAGGATTATGTTTTAATCAACGGTTCGGGACTGGGTTATAAAATGACGACAAAGAAAAAGACAGTCTTTCAACAGGATGGAATGACTGTATCTGAAAACTTTTTCAATTTATTTCCTTTTCAATTAGTTTCCGGAAGTTATAAAAATGCACTGAAAGGGGGAAATACGATTGCAATCTCGACAAAGGCAGCTAAGAATTTATTTGGCAGAACCGATGTAGCAGGAGAAAATATAAAATTTGATAATAATAATTTTGTAGTAACGGCGGTGTACGAATTGCCAAAAGAAAACAGCCAGATGAAGCCTGAGTTTATCATTTTACCTTATGAACAAATTAAAAATGATAAAGAAATGTGGGGAAACTTCAATTATGCATGTTTCTTTTTGCTGAAATCCGGGACAGATCAAAAAGTTTTACAACAAAAGTTTTATAAAGATATTTTTGAATACAGAGCAAAAATTAATGCTAAGCCTTCTGGTGTTACCGTTGAAAAATATCTGGAATTATACGGTCCGGCAGGAAGTTTATTTACGCCGCTTGACAAAATAAAACTGCACGCAGAATCTACATGGTTCGGTAAACCGGACTTTAAATCAATAATCATTTTGTTTACACTTTCAGTATTGATTGTGATTTTATCAGCCATCAATTTTATTAATTTAAAAACGGCTCAGGCTTCTCAGCGTGCTAAAGAAATCGGCGTGAGAAAAGCAATTGGAAGTACTAAATATAATTTAATTGTTCAGTTTTTATTGGAAACATTTCTGATTTGTTTCATCTCTTACATCTTATCGTTGGCATTAACTGAAATTCTTTTGCCGGACTTCAACAAGTTTTACAATAAGGAAATTGTGATGAGCGACTGGCATATTTACTTTTATTCATTCCTGATGGTTGTGGTGGTAACATTGGTTTCGGGATTAATTCCGGCAACTTATCTCGCCAATTTCAAAGCAATCGAAACTTTGAAAGGTAATTTCGCAAGAAGCAGACACGGCATTTGGCTTCGAAACGGAATTTTGACCTTACAATTGATTATTTCTTCATTCTTTATTATCGGTGGATTGATTATCAATCAACAGGTTAAATATATGATGAACAAAGATTTAGGTTTCAATGGAAATCAGATTTATCAAATTGACTTTGGTGATTATGGCAATACAAAACCATGGTTAAAATATGAAAGACTGAAAACCGAAATGGCAAAAATTCCCGGAGTTGAAAGTATTTCGTTTTCCGAAGCGCCACCCGGAACAGGCAATCAGAGCAGTTCCAATATGGATTATATGGATACGAGTATTCAGGGGCGCCACGGTTCTATGGATTATAATTATCTTCAATTTATGGGTGTTAAACTCCATAAAGGACGTTGGTTGAATCCGAAATTATCCTCAGATACTATTGATAATGCATTGGTTAATGAAGCGTTTGTGAGAAAGTTTGGCTGGACGGATGATCAGGCAATGAAAAGAGAAATCAGACCCGGATTTGATGATAAACCATACCATATTGTTGGAATTGTAAAGGATTTCAACATCAGAAGTCTGAAAAGTGAAGTTGAACCCATGATATTTTTTCATTATAAAGAGACAAGCTGGAAAAGATTTGGGGTAAGAAATATTCAATTAAAATTAAAAGCAGATGACATCGACGGAACTGTCAAAAGGCTTAAAAATTACTGGATGAACAAAGTAGAACCGGGTTATCCTCTCAATTCTTATTTCATAGATAAACAATTTGCAAAAACATTTGAAACGTATCAGAAGCAGCAGACTCTTTTCACGATTCTGAATGCAATGGTTTTAATCGTAGCATTGTTAGGATTATTCGCTTTGTCATCCTTAATGATTGAACAAAAGCTGAAAGACGTTGCTATAAGAAAAACGCTCGGCGCATCTGATGGAACATTGATTTTCGGTTTGACGAAACAATTTCTTTGGATCACTTTAATTGCTGTATTAATCAGTATTCCGATTAGTTATTATCTGATGAATGAATGGCTGAAGGATTTTGCTTACCGAATCGATATGCCGGTTTTCCCATTCGTTTTGAGTTTGATTTTATTATTGATTTTAACGTTCGTTGTTGTAAGCATTAAAGCCTACCAGGCAACAAAAGTGAATCTGGTAAAATATCTGAAATATGAGTAAATTTTAGTGTTCAGTATTAACAAAACACTAAACATTAGAAACTAAAAACTAGAAATCATGTTAAAAAACTGGCTCAAAATTGCCTTCATCAATTATAAAAAAAACTGGCTTTCCACTCTTATCAATGTGTTGGGGTTAAGTGTTGGTTTGTGTGTGTTTTTATTGATTTTTATTCATTGGCAGGACGAAAAATCTTATGAAAACTGGATTCCGAATAATGAGAATATTTATTTGGTAGAAACAGGAAATCCTTCATTCGGAACAATGATCGTTTCCAGCTATCCCGAATTGGCTGTTTCAAAGGAAAAGTTTCCTGAAATAGAAGATTATACAATTGCTAACAGTTGGGAAGATTACAAAGTAAAACTTTCTTCGGGAAATAATTCTGTTTTCACCTCCAATGCGAGAGTTTCAGATTCATTTTTTGATTTTTTTCCTTTCAAGAAAGTTGCTGGAAGCTACAAAAATGCGATCAGTGAAAACAATAAAATTGCTCTTTCTGAGGAAACTGCAAAAGGACTTTTCGGTGATGAATACAAAGATTGTATTGGAAAGCTGATTAAAATGGATGATTCTGATGATAAAAGCTATGTTATTACTGCTGTTTATCAAATTCCGGAAGTAAATTCGGTTTACAAACCGGGATTTGTCATGAGGCATCCTTCTTCGGAAGAAAGTAAAAAAAGCTGGACGAATTATTCCTATGTTGGATATTTTATATTAAAACCGGGAACAAATGTTCAGGATCTGGAAAAGAAAATGTCGGATCTGGTTTCTGCACATGAGAAAATTTCTGCAGAAAAATGGGGTGAAAAATATGAAGAAAAAAATAAGATGAAAGTTCATCTTACACCCATTGCAAAAATGAAACTGGATGCAAAAAGCGAAGGAATTTCAAAAGGCGATAAAAAATCGATTATGATTTTACTTGGACTTTCTGCTTTGATTTTATTACTTTCAGGAATTAATCTGATTAATCTGAGAACAGCACAGGCATCTCAGAGAGCTAAAGAAATTGGGGTGAGAAAAGTAATTGGAAGTTCAAGAACGAAAATTATCATTCAGTTTTTATTAGAAAATTTAATTATTTGTATTGTCGCTTATATTTTGGCATTAGCAGCCGTTGAACTGCTTTTACCAACGTTCAATACATTTTTAGGAAAAGAGATAAAACTTTCTGATGGCAGAGTTTTTCTTTACTCCGGAATTTTATTATTGATTTTTGCTTTTCTTTCGGGAATTATTCCGGCATTTTATCTTTCAAATTTTAAACCGATTAATACATTGAAAGGTAATTTTTCAAGAAGTAAAAATGGGGTTTGGCTGCGAAATTCTATTCTCACGCTGCAATTGGTTATTTCTTCGTTTTTCATTATTTGTTCGCTGATTATTCATTCTCAGGTAAAGCTGATGTTGAATAAAGAGTTAGGCTTTAAAGGAGATCAGGTAATTCAGATTAATTTCAAAAAAACAGATTGGGAAAACAATTATAATCTCAAAAAATATCTTCGTCTTAAAGCTGAAGTTGCAAAAATTTCAGGCGTAGAATCCGTTACAGGCTCGGTAATTTCCATTGGAAGTGGGTTTGTAAATTCTTCAACAGTAAAAAAAGCAACAGATACTTTACAAGTATTAAAAAATGTGATAAACGGTGCTATTGATCGTAATTATTTTGATTTTTACAATATAAAATTTGCTTCAGGAAGAGATTTGGATTGGAACAGAGCTTCCGATACGATTTCCGGGGCTGTTGCTAATGAAGCTTTTATTAAGAAAATGGGCTGGAATCATCAAAATGCTTTGGGAAAAGAAGTATATCCGGGCTGGGAAGAGAAAAAGAGAAAATATAAAATTCTCGGTATTATCAAAGATTTTTATGTGAATGGAGTAGACAAGCCTGTAGAGCCGATGTTGTTTTTTAATTACGATAGAAATTGGTCGAAAGGAAATATGAGTAATCTTCAGATTAAACTTTCAGGAAGTGATATTAAGGGAACTTTAGAACAGATCAAAGAATTTTGGGTTACAAAAGCAGAACCCGGTTATCCTTTCGATTATGAATTTGTAGATAAAAGATTTGCCAAAACTTTCGAGAAATTCCAGAAGCAGCAAATGCTTTTTACAACATTGAATGTGGTAGTTTTAGTGATTGCATTATTGGGATTATTTGCATTGTCGTCACTTGTTATTGATCAAAAACTGAAAGATGTTGCCATTAAAAAAACATTAGGAGCAGACGAAAGAACAATTATTTGGGATTTGACTAAAAAATTCCTGATCATCTGTATTCTTGCAGTTTTAGTAAGTTTTCCTTTCGGATATTATGCGATGAATGAATGGCTCAAGGATTTTGCTTATAGAATTGATATGCCAATTTTTCCATTTATTCTGAGTATGATTTTATTATTGATTTTGACATTTTCGGTGGTCAGCATCAAAGCATATAAAGCAACAAAAATGAATCTTGTAAAATACTTTAAGTATGAATAGTCCAAAAGTTTGAGACGAAAAACTAAAGAGAAATCCATAAGAAAAATAAAATTCTCCTCCCTTTGGAGGGGTGGCGAAAATTCTATAGAATTTTTGACGGGGTGGTTTTAACATCATTAAAGTAAAATTTTCCAATGAAAAAAATATTCTTCATTCTAATAATAAATCTATTTCAGGCTCAACAGAGTTGGACACTCAAAGAATGTATTGATTATGCTTCTAAAAATCATCCGTTGGTAAAACAGGCAACGGTAAATATTCAGAAAAATGACCGACAGATTGCGGCCTCAAAAGGGATTTTACTTCCTTCTGTGGAGGCTGCGGTTAATCACAGTTATAGTTTCGGATCATCTATCAATCAGTCGAATAATCAGAGGGAAGCTTTGAATACCCAGTATGATCAGTTGATTGCACAGGCAAATATTCAGTTATTCAATTGGAGAAATTATTTGAATATTTCATTGTCGAAACTTAATAGAAATACAAATATTTATAAACTTAAGCAAGCTCAAAATGAAGTGCAATTGAATGTGATTCAAACATTTTTTGTGTATCAGAACAGTAAAAGCTGGCTGGATGTTCTGGAAACGCAAATTGCCGGAATTGAAGATCAGATTAAACGAACTGAAAAAGAAGTCGAAATTGGAAGTCGCTCAAAAAGTGATATTTACGATATTAAAGCAAATTTAGGAACGCTACAGGAACAGTGGGTTTCAGCAAAAAATCAACGTGATTTGGCAAAAATTAACCTTTATAATGCATTAAATATTACGGAAGATTCTATAGATTTTATCATGAATAATGAAGAGATTTTATCGGAAGGAGATTTCTCAGATTCTGATTTTACAAATAAATTGGTGCAAAATAATCCGTCCTATAAAGCAATTGTTGCAGAAATCAATGCACAGCAGAAAAGAGTTTCTATTGAAAGATCCAGTTATTTGCCGACGCTTAACGGAAATTACAGCTGGTCAACTTTTTACAATAAATCTTTAGGAAAAGATAATGTGTCAGGGATTAATTTTTCGGATCAGTTTGTTCAGAATAAAAACCAATCTGTGTTTTTTGGACTTTCCATTCCGATTTTTAATCAGTTTCAGATCAAAAATAATGTAGAGATTGCAAAATTGAATGTCATCAATTCAAATTACGATAAGGAATTAATTATTAATGATCTTACAAAGACCATTAATTCGATTAAAGCACAATTTACCAATGCGCAGGAAAAATATCATCTTTTAGAATTAAACTTTGAAAATCAGAGACTTTCATTTCAAAAATCTGAAGAGAAATACAAAGAAGGTCTAATGGATGCGTATACTTTTTTTATTGTGAGAAACAATTGGCTTCAGGCAAATTATAATTTAATTAACAGCAAAAATGATGTAATTCAACAAACAGAATTATTAAAAATCCTGAAAAATGGGTTGTAAACTAATGTCTTAATAAAATATCCATTAAAACCATAACAGAAACAAATTTCTTGGAAGACTGATATTCAGGATTCAGCTGTTCACGGATTTCACCGATCGCTTTGCTGAGTTTGTTACTTACCGTTTTATTGCTTAAACCTAAAGCTTCGGCTGTTTCATCAACAGACTTATTTTGGCGGATTCTCATGTCATACACTTTCTGTTCAGTGATAGGTAAATTTGAGACAACCTCATCAATCATAGAAAATAAAGCGGAAATTTCATGCTCTTCAAGAATTTCAAAATATTCTGTATCGGTAATATCGATAGAAGTTTCAGATTCATCGATACTTATTGTCGATAATTCTTTTTTCTGACTGTTAAAATAATCGATAACTCTGAAATGAAGGTGCTTTAGAAAATAGCCTTTTGCGCTTTCGTTTTCGTCGGTTTGAATACTTTCTGTGTTTTCCAGAACCTTTATCCAGAGATTCTGCAATAATTCCTCTGCCAGTTCTTTGTCTCGGGTCTTTACAAAAACAAAGCGGTACAAATCATCCCAATACCTTTCGTATAGTTTCATAAAAGCAGGTCGGTCTCCTGTTTTTATTTTTTTCAATAGTTTGTGATCTGTCTGTTTCATTGATGCAAAATTACCTAAAGGAAAATTAACTTTTTGTGAACTTTAAGGAATTCAACATTAATTATTTCTGAAAATCGGGGACAAATTATGACGTAAATGTTTAGAAATCGTCGAAAACTGCCCAAAATATTAACAAGTTGATTCTAATGTGAATACAATGTTAAATAAAGGCTGGGGAAGTTTTTCTTTTTCTCTGTTTTATAGATGTAACGGCGAACGTATACTAAGTCATTTATGAAAAACTTAAAATATAAAGATATTCAGGCATTTGTTTTCAAACTTTGGGAAAGAGAAGTTTCTGAAGAAAAAATTTCAGAAAAAGAAACCGATCTTCTAAATCAATTGAAAATCAGTATAGAAAAAAATCTGGATGCGAATCATATAAAAGAATCTAAAGAGAGAGTCTTGTTTTCTCTGGAACCTTATTTTAACCAAACAGCTATTACATATCATTCTAACGGCTTTAGAAAGTATTTTTACCAAATCGCAGCCGCTATATTGCTTCTTTTTACTTTAGGAGGAGTTTTTAGTTATAATACTTTCTTTAAGCCGGATGTATATTTTGCCGAATATGCAAATCAAAAAGTTCACTTGGCAGATGGTTCGGTGGTGACATTATTTCCCGGTGCGGAGCTTACTGTTGAAAAATCTTTTCCGGCAGACACCAGAGTGGTGAATTTGAAAGGAGATGCAGTTTTCTCTGTGGCAAAATCTAAAAAACATCCTTTTATCGTTCATGCAGATGGTTTCAGTACCAAAGTGTTGGGAACTGTTTTTAAAATTACCCAAACCGGAAACAATAAAGCGGTAGATCTTTATGAAGGAAAAGTCGCAGTTTCTTACGCAGGAACTCCAATAACTTTTTTGAAACCTCATCAGAAATGGACCAATTTCGGAGTAGCCCGTACTGCCGCAGTGATTTCATTTAAAAGAGAGAATAAGTTGAATAAAACATTGCCGGCTTTATTGTCTTTAAGCTTTAATGATGTCAGTTTGAAAGAAGTTGCTGAGGTTTTGCAGAAAAATTACAACATCAATATTATTTATCCTAAAGAAGTGGCAGAAAAGAAGATAACTGCCGATTTTACCAATGGAAATGCTGATGAAAATATTGATGCACTGGCATTTATTCTTGGACTGGAAGTTCAGAAGGAAAAGCAAACCTATATTCTGAAAAATAAATAAAAAACTAATAATCAGATAAAATTTAATAAAAGAGAGTTTGAAAATGAAAAGTTTGAAGTGTAGTTTTACCATTGCAGCACTATTTTTTACGGTAGCAGCAGAAGCTCAGGAATTAACACAAAAAGTGTCGTTTTCTGCTCCTGTGGGGAAACCTTTGATCGAAGTGCTGGAGGAATTTGCGGGTAAAACGGGAATGAGACTGGCTTATTCTAAAGCAGATATTAAAGAATTAAAAATAAGAGCAATAAAATGTGAAAATATTCCGGTCAATAATTGCCTGAAAGAAATGACAAACGGACTTCCTGTTGTGTTTCGTATGAAAGGCGATCTTATTTCCATAAAATATGAGGGACAAAGTATTTCTGTTTTGGGAAACGGAAGAATTTCAGGGAAAATCGTTGATGAAGTCGGAAATCCTGTAGTAGGAGCGGAAATTAATATTGCGGGAAAAAATGCCGTGACGGATAATAATGGTGATTTTACTATCGAACTTCCTTCAGGATCTTATACATTAACGGTAAAATCTCCGAAATACAACTCTTTACGTGTTGAAAAACTGACAATTAATCATAATGAAACGAATACGGTTTCTTTTGCCATGAGACCTGTTTCGGATAAAATTTCGGATATAAAAGAAGTGGTTATCACAGGAACCCGAAAAGCCGATACACAAGCAGGATTACTGACTCAACAGAAAAAAGCAGCACAAATGAGCGACGGAATTTCTGCGGAACAGATTTCCAAAACACCGGATAATGATTTAGGCGCAACAATGAAAAGAATAACCGGGGTGACAACTATTGATAACAAATATGTGGTTGTCCGTTCGATGGGAGAGCGCTGGAACACGGCAGCCATGGATGGAATCAATCTTCCAAGCACGGAAGCTTACAATCAGAATTTTTCTTTCGATATTATTCCTACAGCAATGGTTGAAAGTGTAGTGGTAAGCAAAACCGCAACTCCGGATATGAATGCCAGTTTCGCAGGAGGTTATGTGGAGGTAAAGACAAAAGATATTCCCAACGAAAATTTTACCACGGTAACAATGGGAACTTCTTACAATGATATTACAACTTTTAAAGATTTTCTTACCCGTAAAAGAGGGAAATATGATTATTTCGGATATGATGACGGAACGAGGGATTTCCCAATGGGGCTTGAGTTTACAGATTGGAACAATCCTTTGTTTTTTGAACAATCAAGGCGTTTTACGAATGATAATTTTACAAATTATCAAACAAAAGCAGATATGAATTCCAATATGCAGCTGGCAATGGGAAGAAGTTTTCCAATGAAAAATAATAACAAATGGGGAGTTGCCGGAGCGCTTACAATAAGAAACGAGCAGAACAAGCTTGATATAGACCACACAGGAAGAGGCGGATGGCTCGATAATGCAGGACTTGTAAACAATTGGCAGGAATTGGGTGAAGCACCCGTAAGATTTTTTGATTTTAAAAATAAAGGAGCATCTTACAGTTATAATTCTACGATAGGAGCCATGTTAAATTTCGGGTTGCAGTTGGGCAAAAACAGAATATCATTCCGTAACTCTTATACCCATATTTACGATCAGACGCTTACAAGAGTTACGGGATGGAATGAATATACCGGAGGAAGCGGTCAGCAATCGATGGCAGAAGGTTCCTACAATTATTTTTATAATGGTATTATTCCTAATAATGATCCTTCACAGATTGGTAGTTTAGACAAACCTTACACAGATAATACGAATTATCCTGTATATCAGACCTTATTGCAAAATAAAGTAGAAGGAAATCATAAAATAAATAATGTGGAAGTCAACTGGTTTGCTGCAAGAACCGGCGTTATTTCAGATACTAAAGATTATACCCAATATCAGACGTATTATGATTTTGTGGGAAGTGAAATTTTAACCTACCATCAGATTTACAATTCCGGGAGTAATTTTTCAAGAGGATACATCGGAAATAAAGAAACAGATTACAATTTCGGAACTTCATTGAAATGGAAAATGGATGTCGGAAATTTTAAAACTGATATTAAAGTAGGGTATGCAGGTGCCATAAAAAACAATACAAACCAACAGCAGAAATTCTTCCTGAAAGTAGATGAAAACCGAAATGTTCCGAATAGTGAAAAAAATTATCTGTTGATGTCGGGTTTGCTTTCCGATTGGTTTGATGGTTCTCATTACACGCAAGGCGGAATTGGCTGGCAGACTAAAGCACTTTACAAAGACGATAAATACGAAGGAAAAGTTACTCAACATGCGCCTTACGTGATGTTTGATAATCGATGGAAAAATAAGTTAAGACTGGTTTGGGGAGTACGTGCCGAATATTTTAAATATGATCTTATTTCACAGCAACTTGATCCTTCTGATCCTAAAAATGTGACTAAAGCACCCATTGAAGACAAACCTTGGCAGTGGATGCCTTCTGCCAATTTTACGTACAGCCCTTCCGGCAAGATCAATGTAAGATTGGCGTATAACAGATCTGTCATTCGACCTCAGTTTAATGAAAGAACGGGATTGCCTTATTTTGATCCGGTTGCTAATGGATTGATTTATAATACAGAAATGACTTCTTCAGTCATTAATAACTATGATTTTAAGTTTGAATGGTTTCCGGGGTTAGGAGAAATTATTTCGGCAGGAATATATTATAAAGATCTTGACCGCCCGATAGAACGTGAAGGGTTTATTTCAAGTGAGGGTAATTTATTTCTCTATAATGGAAATTCTAAAAATGCAAAATTGAAAGGATTTGAAGTGGAAGCACGAAAAAGTTTGGGTTTTATAAGAGAAAATACATTTCTGCAACACCTTTTTATCAGCGGAAACTTTACCTATAATGAGACCAAAGTAGTGGCTTTTAAAGATCGCTATAAAACAGAAGATACCGATGCTACTTATGAAGTTGAACGTCCATTGTTTGGTCAGACACCCTATGCCTATAATTTGGGGCTTTTATATGATGGAGACCGTCTGGGACTTAGCTTTTTATACAATGCAAAAGGTGATCAGTATATTACGGTAGGATATGCTTATATCGGAGAAGAAATACAGCGACCTTATGCTGTTGCCGATGCACAGATTTCATATAAATTATTAAAAGATAAGAATTTAGAGATAAAATTCAACGTAAGAAATTTGTTTAACAGGGTGAAAGAGTTTTACAACAATTTCAATTCTTATTCTGTTTATAAAGGCGGCGGAAGCGATTTTCAGACTGAGAGAGAAAATCTTGAACTTTTGCCCGGTGCTACTAAGAAATATGATAAAGATATAGATAGAGTATTATTCAGAGCTTATAACGGAAGAACATTCGGTGTAAGTGTGAACTATACTTTTTAACGATAAAAATAAATAAAGAAGAAAAGAGCTCATTGCAACGTACAGGTTCAATATCCTGAGCATGAATCAATCATAATACTGATGATGCGCAGCACAGTAGAGATTCAGGAATCAAAGCAGATATTTTCCCGAATATCAGCAGTAATAAATAGGGAACTCTTCATTACAGCTCCTCATGTAATATAGAGTAAAAAAAACCAAATCGCAGAAATACAGAGGCGGGTATTTCTAAATATTAAAAAAAAACTCAAGTCTGGAAACATAAAAACAATTTGACTTGATCATCAAAAACTTTAACAATGAGAAAATTAACTTTAATCGCAGCTACAGCTTTATCTCTTATAGCTTGTCAGAACGAAAATTTAGCAGATTCTACTTCTCCATTCGAAATGAAGTCTGCTTCTGCGGAATATTTAACGGCTTCTTCACTTCCTGTTACTACAGTAAGTGGTACTATTACTACCAATACAACATGGAGTGGTGTTGTTGAACTTGACGGTGTTGTAACAGTGAAAAACGGAGCTACTTTAACTATTGCGCCGGGAACTTTCGTTAAGGCAAAACCAAGTGCTGCAAACACAGCTACAGGAGTTTTGGTTATCTCAAGAGGAAGTAAAATAAATGCTGAAGGTACTTCAACACAACCAATTATTTTCACAAGTTATAAATTATTGGATGGAGATGAAAATACAGCAGCAAGTCCTGGAGATTTCGGAGGAGTTATCGTTTTAGGGGGTGCACCTACAAACAAACCAACTACTACGGTAATTGAAGGATTGTCGGGTACTGATTATCAGTACGGAGGTACAAATTCTTCTGACAATAGTGGAGTTATGAAATATGTACGTATCGAATTCGCAGGATATGATCTTCTTTCTCCTAATTCAGGAAATGAAATCAACGGATTAACGTTAGGAGGAGTAGGAAATGCTACGACTTTAGATCACATTCAGGTTGCTTACGGTAAAGATGATTCTTTTGAATTCTTCGGAGGTACTGTAAATGCATCAAACCTTATATCTTTTGCTGCTGATGATGATAACTTCGATTTTGATTTCGGATATTCCGGAACAATTAATTGTGCTTTAGCTTTAGCTGATCAGAATTCTACGCACAGCCAAAGCGGAGGTAGCCCGGATTCTAACGGTATTGAGTTGGATAACGACGGAACTGGTTCTTCTGCTTCTCCTTTCACTCACCCAGTAATCAATAATCTTACGATTGTGGGAGCCAGTATTTCTACATTTGGATCATTGTACGAAAATGCAATTCATGTAAGAAGAAACGGTAAATTAACACTTACTAATACAACTGTTACAGGATATTCTGTAGGAGTATTATTGGAAACAGTGAGTGGAGCTGCTGTAAATCTTTCAGATCTTACCTTCACAAATGTACAGTCTTATGCACATAATAGCGGGTTTGCTTTTGCTTCAAGAGTAGGATCTACATCAACACCGAATCTTGTAGTGCCTGGTGGAACAACAACTACTCTTAACGGGGGAATGCCTCAGCCATTCTTCAATTCAGGAACTGTTGATCTTGGAGGAAGAAATTGTGGAAATTTCTTTGCTTCTTGGACTAAATATGATTTCTCTGTAGCTGAATAATTTATTCGCAGGAAGTAGTGATTTTTCACTATTTCCTGTTTTTTTTAAAACTTAATTAAATACTTCGTAATGAAAAAGACAATTTTATTTTCTTTAATACTTCTACCTTTATTAGCATTTTCACAAGTTCCTGTTTGGATTAATTCTTTTGATATACCTAATGATTTACAAGGATGGACATTCTATGACGGAAACGGAAACAATAATCAATGGCAGCAGGGAAGCAATATTTATTACAACGGAACTACAAATACTTTGGTGTATGGCTCTTCTGGAGCATTAAGATATTCTATTAATCTGGTTCCTACTGGTACAGCAACAGGTTTTACCACAGAAAATGATTGGGTTGTCTCTCCTGAAATCGATCTAACCGGAGCTTCAGGTACAATCACTCTGGCAGCATATATTTCCAGACAAAGAACAACACATACGCTGGTTGGTCGTGATTTATGGATTTACATAAGCACTCCTCAAAAACCTGTGCCGACCTTGGCAGATTTTCAGGCACTGACGGTAGATGGAAATGGGGCTAATGTTACCAGTCCCTACTCAATTATTGTAGGAAATACGGCTAATCCTTGGCCTTCTACAGATTTATCTCAGTCTGTTGAGAGTCTTGTAAACCTTTCTAGCTTTGCAGGAAAGAAAATTTATATCGGTTTTTGGACAAACAGAATCGCCAATGGACTTAATATTCAAAATATAAACATAGATGAAATCGGAATCTATGCATCTTCATTTGTATTGGATGCAAAAGAATCAAAAACCAATAAAAGTATTACCAAAGTAATGGAAAATCCTGTGTCTGCTTCTTTACAGCTTCAACTTAACCCTGTGTTGAAAGAAAATGCAACGACGGTAAGTATTTACAATATGACAGGGCAGAAAGTTTTTATGTCTAAATATTCAAAAAACATCAATGTGAATGCATTGTCAGAAGGTACTTATGTTGCAGAAGTATCCGATGGAAAAGCTACGGAAAGACTGAAATTTATTAAAAAATAACCGACTCCTTCTCAGTAAGGATAACCATGAAAACTCAAAGTAAACATTCTTCAACTTAGATTTTTGTAATTAAGCGATTGCCCTGTGCTTCTCAGGCTCGGGCAATTTTTATACGCTTGATTTTTTTATGATTTAATAGTAAATAAGATGAAAAACATTCTAGCAATTTTATTATTCACAATATTTTTTTCATGTACAGACAACAGCACTTTAGAGGTTTACGATAAAGACCAGAAAGCTGCTGAAGTAAATGTGAAAGGATATTCAAAACCTGATGTTATTCAGATGAGGTTGAACGGGCAGCCGATTTCTATCAACGGAACACCTTCTTATACAGAGAAAATAGAAACCAAGATCAATTTTGTATTGGATAAAGGTGAAACCGATGAACTCGCTATCTACAATAATCAGACGGGTGCTCAAATTGCCAAATATTCAATTAATTACGACAATTTTAATGATTATAAAAACTTATATTTCTTCAATTTGCCTGGAATTTTTCTAAAGACTTATGCCGTAAAACCACAGGTGAATTTAGGAAAAGTAGGATTTGAATTCATTTTCCCCAACTTGGGTGAATTTTCAGGGTCATCTCTGGAAGGCGTGAAAGGTGTTCTGAAAAGAGAAAACGGAGTCGTTCTTGCCGAATTCGACAACATCGGGAAAAAGGATTTTACAACTGTGAAAATATATAATTATTTCAGTGCTACGGCTCCTGTTTATTTAGAATTATACAAACCGGGAACTACCGAACCTTATACGGGTTCAATTATCATTAAAGCGACTTTAAAACAAGATATCGGTGCCAATATGATCGTGCTTCAGGAAAAACTGGAAAACGGCGTATTAGTGGTAAAAGGAGATATTGATGTGGCAGATTATTTATAAATGATTAAGAGGTATGAAAAACTTTTTTAACATTCAATTCTTTATTTTAATACTGGTCTCAATCTTCACAGTTTCATGCAATCGTACAGACGATGAAGCTCCGAATTTTGAGGAAGGAACCACGGAATACACCAATCTTTGGGTTCAGGACAGTATGAAAAGATACTATTATTGGGCAGGACAAATGCCTGTAAAACCGGATTATCATCTTCCGGTAAAGGATTTTTTTAAAAGTTTACTGTCACCTCAGGATCGTTTTTCTTTCATAGTCAACACTGCTGATACTTCCACTTATCCAAAGTCTGTAAGAAATATGTTCGGTTTTGATTACACCAGCCTTCAATTAACAAATGGTGAAGTGGTGACGGTCATCAAATTAGTGTTAAAAAATTCACCTGCATCTAATTCCGGATTGGAACGGGGAATGATGATCAAAAAAATCAACGGACAGATAATTACAGCTTCCAATGCAGAACAGTTGACTGCATCCATTCCCAATCAAACGGTTCTTGAACTGACTGTTGGAAATTGGCAGAACGGATCGATTATTAATGAAAAAAATGTAACCGTTTATTATGGATATTCACTCGAACAGCCATTAATGTCTAAGATTTTTGAAAAAAACGGCAAAAAAACAGGTTATCTTTATATCTACGATTTTCCTGACGGAATGACTTCCGCTTTATATCAGAAGTTTGCGGAATTTAAGACCGCCGGAGTACAAGAATTGATTTTGGATCTTCGGTATAATTACGGTGGGTCGGTTTCATCGGCAGCAGCACTTTGTTCAATGATCCCTGCAGGAATTTCAGCAAATTCTCAATTTATTACCTATAAAGGAAATAAAAACGGGGGCGAAGTCAAACGAACTTTTTCACAACAGATTGCTTATGATCCCAGTGCGCTTAATTTTAATACATTGCGTTCTAATTCTTTAGATTTAAATAAAGTATATATTCTTACCTCAAAAAGTACGGCATCTGCTTCAGAAATTGTTATTAATAATCTGAAACCTTATATGCAGGTTGTTCAGGCAGGTGAAGCCACGTTAGGAAAAGATATGGCTGGATTTTCTATTGAAGATAAAAGAAAACCGAAGAAAATTACCTGGCAGATTCATCCGGTTATCTACAAAGTCTTTAATGCAAACGGAGAAGGCGGATATATCAATGGAGTTACTCCGCAAATAGCTGTTAATGAATATGTTAATTTACCACTTCGTAATTTAGGCGATCCTGACGAAGTTTTACTTTCTTCTGTTTTAAGTAAAATATATTTAAAGTCAATGAATACAGAGATTGATGGAGGAAAAGTGAAAATTTTATTTCAAAGTGACGGCACTGCTGCAGAATTTTCAGGATTATCATTTAAATAAAAATTACTGCCATGCAGGGAATAGAACCAAAATTTCACAACAGCCTTACCGAACGAATAGAATATTACCGTTTTTTATTGAAAGAAACGGTCGATGATCCTGATGAAATTTCCTGTGAAGCCGTTGCCCGAGCCTCAGAACTGTCTGATCTCTATCAGGAATATCTTATTAACAAAAGGAAACTTGAGAAAAGCATCAAGAGTTATAACAAATATCATGAGGATTTGAGAAAATTATTGACGTTAAAAATCCGTGATTTAAGAAAGAAAAAGAAAGCAAAAGTAATTTTGTAAATCATATAAAATAAAAAATCCTCAGTCGAAACCAAGGATTTAAAATGAAAAAATAAGTATTGTAAGTGATGGTGTTTCTTAAATAAATATTCCCGAATTTCTCCGGGAATATGTAGTGTTCCCTTATTAAAAGCTATTTTTCTAATAGTCGGAAATTAGTATTCAAACGCTGTGCCAGATATAGATTTTTTGCGATTAAATTATTGTTAACCTAATCTATTGGATTGTTTTAAATTCATCATATTCTATTAAAAAATTTTACATACCACACATTAGAGAATTCTAACAAAACGGTACGCTTTTAGTTGAGTAGATTTTAAGTTTTTTTAACTTATTTATCATCACACCAATCAAAAATAGTATAATATGAAAGTTTCTACACAAGCAGAGAATATTAATTCTCATTTTACCAGAGAAGTTGAACGCCAAAAGGCTCTTAAAGCTCTTGAAAAAGCAAAAGGTATTAAGAGAAAAGTTGTTTTTCTTCCACAGGGAGCAACAGGGAATCTCAGCGTAAGAGATTTATTCTAATGAATAACGTATTGATTAAATAAGCTGCTTGAAAAGGCAGCTTATTTTGGTTTAAGTATATTTCTGACATTCTTGAAGGAGAAAGTATTAACAACAAAAGGGAAAGTATAGGCTTTCCTTTTTATAAATTTAATCGGTGTAAAACGATCTATTTTTTTGGCTTCAAAGAAAAATTATCTAAATAAACTGCTTGGTGTACTCCGTTTAGCAAAACTTTCAGTCCCAAATTGGCATCTTTTTTTAAAGAAATAGTAAATACCTTTTTATTTCCTGTTATTTTTGTCGGTTTAGAGATAGAAACGTACGATTTTGTATCTGAGATATTGTTGATCTTGAACAATTCCAAGCTCGTTTCTCCTCCGTTGTCTGAAACATCAACATCTAACGTATAATTTCCTGCTTTAATTTTTGGAGTCACCAGATACATATTGTCTCCCGGGTTGGTCATCGAATAAAATATGATTTTTTTATCACTGGCGTAAAGCATTGCTTTTCCCTGTTGAGCGGTCCAGCATTTATTCATTTCTTTCCAGGTATCAAAGTTTTCTGTAAGAGTAGATACAGTTTTACACTGTGCATTGGCTGTTAAAAATCCTCCTAAAGCCATTACTCCTGCAAATGCAATTTTTCTCATAGATCATTTATAAATTATGATGTAAAAGTAGGCAAAAAACGCTGTTTCAGAAAGCCATTGATTAATTATTTGAATCAATTGCCCGGCATAGAATCTTGTATTCCTGAAATGCATATCCAAATTCCTGTGTAAATTCAAAATTGCTCATTTGATATTCTTCATTCAAACCTGTACGGGTAGAAAAATGAAGTCTTCCGTATTGTACTACAGGAATCTGATAATTGTTTTTAAACCTTTTATCAGGCGAACCATTTTTATTTACTTTTGCCCATGTTTTTTTAATGACTTTTGAATCCCGTGGAACAGCATCGGTTTCAGTAAAATGTGCAGATGTATTGATGAGGTTAAATTCATCAATTCCTATTATTGCAAAATTAAGGTCATTGGTATACATCAACACAAAAGTGGGATAGAAGTAAAGATCTGCTCCGTTTATATTTTGAAAGTAAAGCGCTTCATAATTAGATTTAATGATAGAAAGTGATCTGAAACCAACCTTAGTTTCCTTTCTGTTGACCAACGTACTGGCATTAGATCTAGCGGCAACACGATCCTGAAAATGTGCTCCGGTAATATCCCAAATACGATGAGAAGTACTTAAATTCTTAAAAGCACTGCATAAATGGTCGTATTTTTTCTTGGTAGGATCATCAAACTGTATGTCGATGTCAACTGCAGAATGATCAATCACCATTTTTGTTTCTTTAATTGCTTCTTGTTGAGCAGCAATATCTTGATCAATTTTCTGTACGGTGTTTTTGTTGATTAAACCATAAACCAAAATATAGCTTAAGATTTTTTTTGTTTTAGAAAAGACTAATGCTTTTTTTATTTTTTGTAGATCTAATTGAAGTTCAGCTTTTTGCCTTTGGGCAATTAAAATAGATTCTTTGATGCCAGACATATTCTGTGAGGTGATTTGATGTATATCTGCACTGAAAATATTGTCGGAAAGTACTGAATTGTAAGTAGGTAACGGATCAGGGTGGGAGAGTGGGGATCGTTGTGATGAAGAACCTGAAATTCTGGTTGAATTTGAGAATCCTAAAATAGTTGTGTTTAATCTCGTTCCGGATGAACTGAAATTTAAACTTGCTCCCTTTACTCCGATGCTTGTTGAAATGCCCCGCTTGCTGAAATTTAAATGTACTCCTGGTACAATTTTTATCCTTTTTCTATAAGTCCATGCCATACTGTTGTTATTAGAATATTGTCTTGTACAAATCTAAATCAACACAGTAGAAAAATTTTACGGGAACCCGTAATTGGAAAGAAGCTATACTGAGATATTTGTTTGAAAATTCTTTCGAAAACAAAAAGGCCTGTTATAAAAACAGGACTTTTTTATTATTTTTTTATGAATTGTAAGGACTGCTTATCTTCTTTTTCATGGCGGATTTGAATAATATAGTTTCCTAACATTAAATCCTGAACATTAATTTGGGAATTAAATTTAGATTCACCCTTTCGAATCATTTTACCCGATAGGTCAATAATATCATACTCAAAGTTATTATTTTCATGTTTTTTATTCTGAACCGAAATGAATTGAGATGCCGGATTTGGATACAGAATTAATCGTTGATTATCGCTTTTAGCAGAAGCTGACTTCACACTTAAATAGGCGTTGTTCAGCTTAATCAGATAAGAAGAATACCCGTGTGTAGCACTGTTGCCAGAATAAGCGATCACCAGAGATCCGTCATTGGTAATGAATATATTATTCAGATAATCTGCCCGCACCGATGTATTGGGCGGAGTTGTTAAAAACATCTGGTATCCGTAGTTTGCAAAACTGTTATCTACATTTCCGTCAGCATTAAATCTTGCCACAAATAGTTGCGCAATAAAAGTACCGTTGCTCCCGAAGAAATTACTCATGTTTCCCACGGCAATCATTTTTGAATTAGGCAATACGATGAATTTATCAATCATAATATCAGAGGCATTCGTATATAAATAGTTGGAAGTTACCCCATTATTGCCAAAGCCTGAAATTAGAGATCCGTCTGAGATTCTGATTTTAGACAGGAAAAGCCTTGTATAAAGCGAGGAATCACTTGTCTGATGAAGAATAGTAATAGAATTATTTGCATAATCATAACTGAAATTCTTTGCAATAGTTCCTGTAGTATTGGGAATTATAACGATTCCGTTGTTGCCGAATCCTGCATCTAATGTACCATCTGGGAGTCTTCTCTCAAGATAAGATTCTCTTGTATTGGAAGTCGTATTGGTTTTAAAACCAGCTAACATAATTTTACCGTCATTCTGAACCTCAACTTTATAACAGCTGAATGAGCTGATCGGTAGTATTCCATTGGTTCCGAAACTATTGTCCATAGCTCCGTTAGAGTTAATTTTTGCAATAAAATTGCTGCTGTTTTGAGTTACATGAAAATAAAGAAAACCATTTGAATCGATAACAGCATCCACAGCCGTACTGTTAGATCCTACTGTAAATGTTGTAAAACCATTGGTGCCAAAAGTCGTATCCATTGTTCCGTCCAGGTTTATTCTTGCAACGAAAAGTTCATAAGCACTGTGATTAGGAGTTGCATTTACTCTCCCGACCAAAGTTATTTTATTGTTGTGTAAGATAATTTTCTTTACAGCTTCGGTTTTAACGGTTGAGTTGGGATCCATATCCACATATTTTGTTCCGAAACCGGTATCAATGATCCCGTTTTGATTTATCTTTTTGATCTGAACAGCGTTGCTCGATGTAGTGGCTGTAATAAATTGTCCATCTGGCAGCATAACAACAGAGGTACTGGCAGAAGATTGATATTTGGTATATCCACCGCTTCCGAATGTTTGGTCTATAGCAAATGTTTGCGCATATGATATAGCAAATAAAAATAAAAGTATTAGAAAATAGATTTTCTTCATCCTGAATAATTTTTAATTTAAAAAATAATTGAAACTGTTTAAAAAGTTCTCTTTAAAAAAAACGCTGCGAATATACAAAGTTTTGATTATATAATTTCGGAGATGTGCTTCAAAAATAGGTTGTTTTGATTAAGATATGTTTAATAGTTTTTACATAATAGATTAAAAGACACGATTAAAGAGTTGATTCAATAAAAATTAAGAATAAAAAAAGACTGCCTTTTCAGGCAGCCTCATTATTACTATTTAGGGTTATATTACTTTTTGATGAACTTAGATTTAAATAAATCTTTTCCTTTCTCTTCAATCGTAATAACATATCCGCCTTTTATCAAGCCAGAAACATTAATTTTTCCTGAATTGATATTTCCATTGTCTATCAACTGACCAGCAGCACTATAGATTTTATAAACTGCTTTGTCTGATACTTTTGTTATATTCAAGACATCTGACGCAGGGTTTGGATATAGTTGGATTCCGTCATTATTAGCATTCACTTCATTTGTTGCCAATATTCCGGAAACAATCATTACATTATAATCCTCTACTTCACCGTATGTATAAGATGTACATGCAGCAGGAGAGGCATTATATCGTAGAGCAACTCTCATTTTCAGGGTTTTATTCTGAATGGCTGTTGTAGGAACGGTAAATGTACCGCTCACTGTAGGGGTAGTACTAGCTGCAGAATTTAATACCATTTCTGTTGTATCAAATGTTCCGTCTCTGTTGAAATCGATCCATACTCTTACACCTTCAGGATAAATATCTGCAGGCCATGTTTTAGTTACGGAAACTGTATTTGATGATCCGCTTACCAGATTAATTAATTTTGTAGGATCAGGTCCGTAATTAGTATAAGTACTTGATCCTGAATTGTTATTAACATTCGATAAAGTTACATTCGAGATGTATTCTTCAGAAGGATCAGCGGATGTTAATGCACAATAAGTGACAGAAGAAGCGGTAATAAACTGAATGTTAGTAGAATATGTTCCTGTAGTTCCTGAACAAACAGCAGCTACCTGTATATCATATTTCACACCTTCCTCTAAGCTTGCTAAAACGACAGAGTTTGTAGCAGAAGTTGTTTGTTGCCAAACGGTCTCTGTCGATTTTTTATATCTTATCTGATAAGTAGCACCAACAACGGTATTCCAGTTTACCGAAGCGCCGGTGGAAGTTACATTGCTTACTACAATTCCTGTAGGAGCGCTTCCGTCACACACTGCAGCTGAAGTTACCGTCATTTGTTTTACTGCGTAGAAAACATTTCCGATAGCCGAAATTCTTACTTTAATATTTTGCCCGTTCAGAGAAACCGGGAAAGTATAGGGCTGAGTTCCGTCATTAGGAGTCGAAGCTGATAATACAGTCCATGTTGTTCCGTTATCCGTTGTATAATCAATTTTTACATTTGCAGCATTATACGGAGCAGCAGCAGTATTCGCAACATCCCATGTTATATTAGACGGTGTATTATGATAAACCTGCGAAGTATTTATTTTAAAAGGTCCGTCATTGCTTACCGTTACTGTTACAATATCACTCTGCGTTTGCTGTGAATTTGAAATAGGGCTGTTGTCTCTTACTGTTAATACAAAGTTGGTGGCTCTAGCTACGTTTGATACTGTTTCCCAATCTGCAGGAACAGTAAGGTTACCGGCTAATACTGAAGATAACTTAGGGAAATATCTTGTATTTCCAGTAGCGGTAGGCGTCCATGATCTGAATAACGCACCAGTTGTATTATTTCCTGTAACACCTGTTACCGGAGTGTTTGTACTGTCAAACTGCTCCCAAGTATACGTCATAGGATCGTTTTCAGGATCTGTAGCAGTTGCTGTCAGTACAAATGCAGTTCCTTTAGGAATCGTGTAATCTGAAAGAGCTCCGATTACAGGAGGATTGTTGGTTACTGTGGTTTCAATATCACAAGTTGTAGTAGATAGGTTATCTTCAACCTGTAAAATACTTGCCACATGGAAGTAAGCATCAGAATGAGCCTGAACGTCTGTAGCTCCCGTAATACCCGCATATCCCATGATTGTTGATCCCGAACCTGGTTCCATATTCACTCCGGTTCCTTCTACATTCATAGAAAAGGTATGATTAGCACCTAACTGGTGACCCATTTCGTGTGCTACATAATCGATGTCGAAATTATCTCCCTGCGGAATAGCATCTGCCGGAGAAGTAAATCCAGAACCTTTTCCTTCAGGCTCAGCTGTCGTAGGGTCAGTACATACACATCCGATACACCCTGCATTACCTCCTCCTCCGGAAGCTCCGAACAAGTGACCGATATCATAATTTGCGTTTCCTACATTGGCAGTTAAGGTATTCTGTAATTCTAGGTTCCAGGCACCACCGGCTCCTGTTGCTGCTGCAGAATAAGGATCTGTTGCTGCGTTGGTATAAATAACCCCCGGAAAATCCTGTACAAATAAATGTAAAGCAAAATCTTTTTCAAATACACCGTTTACTCTGGTCATGGTAGCATTAATTGCCGTAACAGCACCTGCTACAGTACCTCCGTGAAACTGAGTGTACTCTCCGGTTACAGACATAGCTAATCTCATCGATCTGTATTTCTGATCAGAAGACTTGGCAAAATTTGTAGGATTTTTATCGAAAGTTTGCCCTTTAGAGTATAAAGCATCGATTTGCTTTTTAGACAAAACACTTTCATTCATGCTGCAAAGAAAACCTCCCGGAGTTTTGTTAGTTTTAGGATGTACTCCATACACTGTTTTGTCAGAGTTGGCAGGCTCAATAAATTGATATACTCCGTCTTTGATAATCATAGACTGAAAATCATTCGGAGCAACGGAAAACCTAACATATTTAGAAGGATCATCAACACCCACCCCTACATAGGAGCCTAATTGATAGCGATCTGCCAGGCTTTTTACAAGAACCGGAAAACTATAAACCGCAAACTTTTCAACTTTACCCTCCAAAGTAGGCAAAGAAATTTCTACAGGTTTGGCACTTCTACCCATCTCCTGTGCATCTTTAAGCTGATTCTGGATTGCATTTACATCCAGCTTGTAGTAACTTCTCACATTAGAAGATTTCTCAGATCTTCCTTCAAATGCAGTTGGAGTCCACTGCGCAAAAGCAGTTCCTCCAATCAGACTACATAAAAAAGTAGTTATAAATTTATTCATACTTAGAATTGTTTGATCCTTCAAAAGTAATCATAGATTTTCAAATAAAACAATAAAAAATAACTATTAACATAATGAATTTAATAGCTAAATGTTAAAAAGGATTATTAATTCAGAAAAATAGGGGGGATTGTTGCTTTTAAACGGTCTCTTTTTGCTATATATTGATTTTAGAAAAACTATATAAATCATCATTCAGTAATGAAATTTTGAAGAGATTCTAATATTACATAATAATAATAATAATAATAATAATAATAATAATAATAATAATAATAATAATAACTGTTTTAGAATGGTTAATTTTTGTAATATGAATAAGGATTATTACTTTTATAATAGCAATTCAGGCTTTTTCAACCGAAACAAGCTTAAAAATTTCGGAAAACTTGATTTATAATCATAAAAAACTTCCCCGAAAGGAAGCTAAAAACATAAATGATGAAAAATTCCCATTAAATGGGATTTATTTTAAAAATATAATGGGACAGCTGAGTTTATTTGAAGCAGAAGAGTTTTATGAATTTCCAAAAGATCTTTTGGAATATAAGGAGCATTTCCTGAGTAGGGAAGAAGCTGATACACTTAAAGATACACTTTTACATAATGTTTTATGGGAACAGCATACCCAGAAAATGTATGATAAAGAAATTCTGACTCCCCGCCTGACCGCTTGGTTTGGTGATGATAAAGAATCTTACGAATCAGCAGATAATAATATATCAACCACTAATCCTTGGACTCCGGAATTATTATCTCTAAAAGTAAGGATTGAGAAAGAATTTGGTTATCAATTCAATGGAGTATTGCTTAATCTTTACCGGGATAACAATGATTCGGTTGCGTGGCACAGAGATAAAGAAAGCCGTTACGGAAAGCGTCCTGTAATAGCGTCAATAAGTTTAGGGGAAACCCGGAACTTTGATTTCAGAAAAAAAGATCATCATCAAAGCAAGTACAGTCTGCCGCTTCCGCATGGCTCATTGCTTATAATGAAGGGTGACCTTCAACAGTATTGGGAACATCGTATTGCTAAATCAGCCAAACCTATGAAACCACGAATCAATCTTACGTTCCGACTCATTAAAAATGAGTAAATATATTTCAAAAATAATATAGAAAAATTTACCAATAAGGTTAAGAATACGGATGTACTTTAATAGGTGGTGGAAGAGACAGTCGAGGTCAGCCTTACATTGTGTCAGTGACTACAGACTCTATAAATCCTTTATTTCTGATATTAGAAGTTAAATTCTATGAGGAAATTAACGGAGAATCTTGTATTCCTGAAAGTATCTATAGCCAAAAAAACTGCCGATTGTGTCGGCAGTTTTATGAAAGTATAGTAAAAAATATTAATAGCCTGAGTTCTGAACCAGATAACCGGGAGCACTTGATGCTCCATCAATGGCAGACTGCGGAATAGGGAAAAGCCTTTTTCTTACATCTGCGTTGGTTTTTGAAGTATAAGCATCTTCATAGTGTCCGAAACGAATCATATCTGTTCTTCTGGAATATTCCCAGTAGAATTCAAAACCTCTTTCTCTATAAAGTGTATTGAGATTAATTGAAGGTAAAGCTGCAGGAGTTACGGAAGGTCTTGCTGTTCTGGAAGCTCTTACGAGGTTTACGTCTGCTAAAGCCGCTGCTGCATTGCCTTTTCTTAACTGGGCTTCAGCACGCATCAAATAAATATCGGCGAAACGTAAAAGCACAATATCTGCATTTCCTCTGTTTCTCCCGGTATCAGATGTTCTGCTGAACTGGTATTTTGAAACTCTGTACCCATCCGTATAATCTTTGTTATTTGGATTTTCAAGATCGATTTCTAAGGTGTGATTTACATAACTAACATATCCATTTCTCTGTTCGATGATCGGATAGATTTTATATTTTCCGCTCTCCATCTTGAAAGGTTGTCCGTTTGATGCATTTCGCAATCCCCATTGGATTCCTCTCTGAATTCCTCTGTTGATTTCGTAAGTAGCGCCGTCTACCAGAAAATAATGATCAGAATCATTAGCAGGAGTAACTCCGGTTAAATTCTGTAAATTGGCAGGAACCGTAAAATTTTCTTTATAAAATCGAGCGTCTGCCTGTGCGGGATCTGTACTTCCGTAAGCCTGTACCCAGGTTTGATAAAAATCAGAAGTAATGGCTGGTCCGTCTGTTCCATTGGCTTTCGGGAAAGCGGCTAATGGATATTGACTTCCAGATAATGACCAATAACCTAATCTGTTGTGAGACGTGTTAAGATCCTGACGTTGGTCAATGGCAAAAATTAACTCTTTATTCGTGTGATTGTTATCATCAAAGATGGCAAAATATTCAGGAGATAAAGTAAATTTTCCACTGTTGATGACTTTATTGGTATATTCAATCACCTTATCCATATCCGTTGCTGAGAAAACGGGTGTTCCGTAAGGATCTCTGTAAACGGCTGCGTTAAGATAAAGTTGTGCTAAAAATCCGTTTACCGCTGCCTGAGACATTCTTCCTGGACCTTTTGTATTATCAAGATCATTTACGACAGCAAGAAATTCACTTTCGATATAGCTGATAGCTTCCTGCTTTCTTAGAATCTGAGAATTCTCACCCGCATTATCTTTTTTGAATGCAATTCCCCAATAATCAAGCATTAACATATTGTAATACGCTCTCAATGCACGCATTTCAGAAAGTGCTTTTGCAGCGTTTGGATCTGTTGAAACTAAGGGTTGCAGTTTGTCGATAGCAGTAACGGTTCTGGAAAGCATCAGTCTGAATGCATCCCATGTCTGCTGTACAACAACATTGGTAGTTGTGGTCGTGTGCTGGTGAAGTTCAATATATTTTCCGCCGTCGTACCAGTCATTTCCGCTTCCTCTTGGAGGTAAAATAGCCTGATCTGAACTGATTAACTGAAGCCCATAATTTTTTGTATGGGTAAATGCATCAGGAAGCGGACCGTAAGCTGGCGCAAGTACCGATTCTACAACATTTTCTGCCTGTACTTGTAGCGATTCATCAATCACTTGTTCTGAAAGGTCTGTACATCCCGTGGCAACCAGAGCACTCAAACTTAGTATAGAAATTAAAAATTTATTTTTCATTGTTTTCTTTTTTAATGATTAATTAAAAGGCTACGTTTACACCGAATACGAAGCTTCTGGCTTTAGGATAAGTGGCATAGTCGATACCGAATGACTGGATTCCTCCTTGAGAAAGACCGGTGTTGATTTCCGGATCAAACCCTGAATATTTAGTGATAACAAAGACATTCTGAGCTGTTACAGAGAATCTGATGTTTCTGATGTGTTCACCGATTCCTAAGATTCTAGGGTTAAGATTGTATCCTAGCGTTGCATTATTAAGTCTGAAGAAATCTCCTTTTTCAAGGTATCTCGTAGAGATAACATTGGTGTTGTTAACGCTTTCATTAGGAAATTGGGTGGCAACATCTGTGGTGTTCTGTGAAATACCTAATCTTCCTCGTGAAAATAGAGTAGAAGCGGTATTGTTGTAAATCATATTTCCGGCAACTCCGTTGAAATTTAATCCTAAATCGAAATTTTTATAAGCTGCTTTTAAGTATAAATTATAAGTAAAATCCGGCAATGCACTTCCGGCAGCTACTCTGTCATTGTCTGTAATAATCCCGTCACCGTCTACATCTCTGAAAATATTGGTTCCGTTTGCATTTAATCCTAAAAATTCTCTTACATAAAAAGTCCCGATAGGCTGATCATTAATATATCCGTTAATTACTGCATTCGTAGTTCCGGGACCCTGTGCCTCACCGGTAGAAATTACCCGGTAAGGAGAATGTTTTACTTTATTTCTAATGAATGAAGTATTACCTCCGATGCTGTAGGTAAATGCTTTATTAGGATCACTGTTGTAGTTTAAAGATATTTCATAACCTACATTATTAATGGTCATGTTAGGGATATTCTTCCACATAGTAGGAGCCGGCTCAATAGGGTCTACAGGGTTAATTTCCATCAAAATATTGTCAGAAACTTTTCTGAAGAAATCTACACTACCTGTTAATCGGTTATTCAAGACTCCGAAATCTAAACCGATATTGGTTTGCGTCGTAACTTCCCATTGAAGATCAGGATTATCCACTCTTACCAAATACACACCTACAGGATAATTTCCGCTGTCATTTAGAGGATAAGTTGCCTGTGCAGTTCCGTTAGAATCAGATTTATAGCTTCTCTTGGTGATTTTACTTGGAATTTCCTGATTTCCTGTTTTTCCCCAGCTTGCTCTTAGTTTCAAATTGCTAATAGCGCTTACATTGGCAAGGAAGTCTTCTTTACTGATATTCCATCCTGCCGCTACTGACGGAAAAATCCCGTAACGGTTATTTTCTCCGAATTTTGATGATCCGTCTGCTCTTAAAGTCGCTGTTAAAAGATATTTATCATTATAATCATAATTCACTCTTCCAAACCACGATTGTAATTCGTTTTTATTGGCAGTAATTGATGTTGTTGAATTGTTTTTTCCAGCAGCTGGAATTTGATATTGTGGTTCAATACCGTTGATTGGGAAGTTTTCGTAATACCATCCTCGTGAAACAAGCATCAATCTTTGGTAAGAATGTCCTGCCAATACATTAAAATGATGATTGTTCAGTTTAAATTTATACGTTAACGTATTCTCAACAAGCGTATTGTTATTAGAGAAATTATTCAGATTTAAATTTCCGATTTCTAATGGAATGGCATGAGGTATATTTTGAATAATCCTGTCTGCCGAAGAATAATCTACGCCTAAGTTTAATTTATAAGTTAAACCTTTAATAATTTCTACTGAAGGAGAAAAATTAGCTAAAATTCGGTTATTATTGGTGAGATCTTTATAAATCTCCTGACGGATAAGCGGATTGAAGGAACCGTTATTGAAAACAGCCGTTGGAGAACCGTTGGTGTATGCAGGATAAGTAGGATTCCAGGTAAGCATATTGGAAACCATACTGGTAACGCTTGGTCTGTTATTTTCTGTTCTGGTTCCGTTTAAGTTGAAATCGATATTTACTCTGCCGTCAAAAGCTTTCTGTGAAACATTGACACGCCCGGAGTATCTTTTCAGATTACTGTTATATAAAATACCCTCCTGATCTTCATATCCTAAGGCTGCATAATAATTGGAATTTTCTGTGGCTCCCGATGCTGAGAAATTAACATTCTTAGAAACGGCTGTTCTCGTTAATTCATCCTGCCAATCAGTATTTCCTCCCATATCATCCAGTTTTCCGCCGATTGCAGTCACTTGTTTTCTGAATTCGTCTGCACTGAAAACATCCATTTTATTCGAAAGACTGGAAATCGTCAGATTGGATGAAAGGTTCATTTGAGTTCTTCCTTTTTTACCTTTTTTAGTGGTAATAACAATAACTCCATTGGCTCCTCTTGCTCCGTAAATTGCCGCAGCAGAAGCATCTTTCAAAACATCTACCGATTCAATATCCTGAGGATTGATGAAGTTCATCGGGTTATTGGCGACTCCGGTATTGCTGTTATCGATTACAAAACCATCGATTACGTACAACGGAGTAGTCCCCGAACGTAAACTTCCAACCCCTCTGATTACAATATTCTGGTTAGCTCCCGGCTCCCCACTTACATTGGCAACATTTACCCCGGCAACTTTTCCCTGCAACAACTGTCCTACATTGGCAACAAGACCTTTGTTAAAATCTTCACTTTTTACAGAACCTACGGATCCGGTAACATCAGACTTTTTCTGAGATCCGTATCCGATCATGACAACTTCTTCAATATCTTTGAGCTTGTCGTCACTCTTGATGGTGTCGGATTCTTTTTTTTGTGCAAATGTTAAACTGACACAACTCATCAGAACAGTTGGCACGAGGTAAATACGCTTCATTCCTTAATTATTTTGGTGCAAAATTAGCCTCAATAAAACCCAAGTTCCGTTAATTTACCGTTAAGTAACTTCTTTTTAAAATTAATAAAATGTAAATTTTTTTGCGAAAAATTAAATTTAGGTAAAATTAATGTTAAATGGTTTTGCTTAATTGCTTGTTAGTAAGGTAGAATACTGTTAATATTGGTTTTTCGTATTTTGAACTCTACTTTTTGCTTTGATATAATGCATAATTTTGCCCGTTGTTTTTGAAATCATTAATTATTAAAATAATAATCATTATGAATTATATTTATAAAAGCCTTAATTTTAGGAGTGTTGCTGTTCTTTTCATGCTTCTTTTCGAATCATTAATCTCTGCCCAAACACAAAAACCAATCAATGTCATTTTCATGATCGGAGACGGAATGGGCGTGTCGCAGGTAACTTCTGCATTTTATTTCGGCAATGGAACTCCGAATTTTCAGAATTTTAAATACGTTGGTCTTTCAGAAACTTCCTGCACCAGCGACAGGATTACAGATTCGGCAGCGGGGGCAACAGCTTTGTCAACAGGACAGAAAACTTACAAGAGAGCCATTGGTGTAGACAAAGATTCTCTTTCAATTCCTACAATTTTAGAACAGCTTCAGGATAAAGGATATAAAACAGGGTTAGTAAGCTTAACGAGTATTACTCATGCAACTCCGGCAGCATATTATGCTCACGTAAAAGACCGCGATCTTCATGAAGATATTGCTTTAGATTTTATAAAATCTGATGTTGATTTTGCTGCGGGTGGAGGATTAAAATTTTTCAATAAAAGAAAAGATAAAAAAGACTTGCTGAAGGAATTAACAAAGAAAAATTATAGAATAGATACGGTTTCACTTTCAAAACCTGTGGTAGGAAAAAGAAATTTATATCTGATGGCACAGGACGAATTACCTAATAAAGTGCAGGGACGAAAAGATTTCCTTCCTGAAGCTACTCAAGTTGCGTTGGATTTTCTTTCTCAAAAGAATCAGCCGTTTTTTCTAATGGTGGAAGGTTCGTTCATCGATTGGGGCGGTCATGCCAACGATGCTAAAATGATGGTAGAAGAAGTTCTCGATTTTGACAAAACAATTGGTGTCGTAATGGATTTTATTAAGAAAAATCCAAACACATTATTGGTGGTTACGGCAGACCACGAAACGGGCGGGGCGAGCATCGGAAAATTCATGGAAAAAGATCCTAAAAGCGGAAAAATGAAAGAAGTTAAAGATAAAGTTCAAATTAATTTTATTGATGGGCAGCATACCGCAGCTTTGGTTCCGGTTTTTGCGATGGGTAAAGGTGAAGAGTTATTTTCAGGAGTGTATCCAAATAACACAATCTATCACAAATTGATGGAAGCTTTAAAAAAATCAGGAGTTAATATAAAGTAAATGAGTATGTTTTTAAGTCTGAAAAAAATAAATATTGTCGTTGCATTAACGGTTGGAAGTTTAGCATTTTCGCAAAATTATTCTGCGCATTCACACAACGATTACGAACAAAAAGTTCCTTTCTGGTATGCATTGGGAGCAGGTGCAAAGTCTATTGAAGCCGATGTTTACCTTGTTGATAATGAGCTATATGTTTCGCATGAACAAAAAGATATTCAGAAGCAAAAGACTTTTGATAATTTGTATTTAAAATCCATTGAAAAAGCTTTGGAATTTGGCATTATCAAAGATCAGCCGATTCAGATTTTAATTGATCTGAAAACTGAAGGAGAATCTACCTTAAAAAAGATCGTTTCCGAGATTTCAAAATATCCTGAAATTACGGCTTCAAAAAATGTAAGTTTTATTATTTCCGGAAATAAACCGTCTCCGGAAAAATTTTTGGTATATCCTGATTTTATAAAATTCGATTATCAGTCATTGCAAAATCTTACACCGCAACAATGGCAGAAAATTGGTTTGGTCAGTTTAAATTTTAAGGATTATTCTGTCTGGAATGGAAAGGGCGGTCTGGCTGTAGAAGATCTTCCAAAAGTTACGGAAGTCATTGAAAAAGCAAAATCTTTTAACAAGCCGTTCAGGTTTTGGGGAATTCCGGACGGTAAAACTTCGTGGGAATTTTTTGCACATGCGGGAGTAGATTACATCAATACCGATCATCCGAAAGAATGTGCAGAATATCTTAAAACTCTTGAGCAGCGAACTTTCAAAAATACTTTAACCAGCGAAGTTTATCAGCCTAAATTTTTATATGAAAATAAAAATATTCCAGTAAAAAATGTGATTCTTCTTATCGGTGACGGAAACGGCCTTTCGCAGATTTCGTCTTCGGTTTTGGCTAATAAAGGACAATTGACTTTAACTCAGCTTAAAAATATCGGATTAATCAAAACGACATCAGCCGATAATTTCACTACCGATTCCGCAGCCGGGGCCAGCGCTTTTGCAACGGGAAAGAAAACCAACAATCGGTTTATCGGAGTAGATCCATCCGGAAAAATAATCCCGAATATGACTGAGATTCTTTCTGAAAAAGGTTTCAATACAGGAGTTATCACAACCGACGAAATTGTTGGGGCTACGCCTTCTGCATTCTATGCCCATCAAAAAGACAGAGGAATGGAAAAGGAAATTGCGGGAGATTTAATAAAATCAAAGCTAATTTTTTTTGCAGCGGGAGGAAAATCTAAAGTTTCAGGGTTGAATAATTTTAAAATTGCAGAAAATCCTAAAGAAATTGCAGAAAATAAAGCAGATCATCTGGCGTATTACTTTTCTGATAATGGTGTCCCGCAAGTTGTAAAAGGTCGTGGAAATCTTCTCGCAGAAACGGTAGAAAGTGGACTTGAGTTTCTAAAAAGTAAGAAAAAACCCTTTTTTATCATGATCGAAGGAGCACAAATCGATAGTGGAGGTCACGCCAATAATGTTGGAACGATTTTAACTGAGGGAATCGATTTTGATAGGGCAATTACGAAAGCCATTCAGTTTGCAGATCAAAATCCGGGAACTTTGGTCGTTATCACCGCAGACCATGAAACGGGAGGTTTCAGTATTCCACATGGAGATATGGCAACAAGCACTATAGAAGGAGATTTCACAACAGATGATCATTCAGCAACGTTGATTCCTGTGTTTTCTTACGGTTCCGGTTCTGAAAACTTTATCGGAGTGTATGAAAATAACGAAATTTTCCATAAAATATTAAAGTCTCTAAAAATAAAATAATTGGAGTTGAGCCTACTATTATTTGATTTTAAAAAATATCGTCGTTCAAATGGATGGCGATATTTTATTGTAGACCAAGACAAAATTATCTTAAAACAAATTAGGCTGGGGTAAGTTAACAGCGAATTATTTACCTTATTAGGATGCTTTTTGCCGATATCATGAAGTCATATTCTATTAATTATTAGTTTTATCATTGTATTTAATTATAGCTTTTTATAGGGAAATAGTTAATATAAAGTCTTTGAAATCAACCATTAAAGATAGAAAATCTATTTTTCGATAAAGCTTTTTAATGAAGAATAGATTCTTTGTTTTTAAGGAATAGTGTTTATTCCTAAAATTCTTTATTAAAATGAAAAATGAATTAAAATATAATAAGTAATGACCTATTTTGGTGAAAATTTATTAAGATATTTTAGGTTTTATATACGCAAAAACTCTAATTATTAACTTTTTGATAATAAATATTCCTTAATTTCATTACAAATGTTATCATATACCATAATTTAACTAAAATTAATTTATTAAGTGTTTTATCAACATTTAATGTGTTTGATATTAGACAATTGAGTATCTATATTCATTAAAATAATGATAACCTTATCATAAAAACAATACAATTCTTATCATAAAAAATCGTTATGTAACCAGTTGATATTTAATATATAATGTGATTTTATTTTTTTATATCAATTGAATTTTTATATTTGTCATGTTACGTAAATGTTAACGTTGGTTATGACTCCAGATTTTATACATACATATGTTTCGGTAGACTGTGTTATTTTTGGGTTCGACTTAGATAATAAGTTGAATATACTGTTGGTTCAGCGTCATTCTGATGAATCGCCTGCAGAAGTGCATAGAAAATTGCCTGGCAGCTTGATTTTTAGCAATGAAGATGTTAATGATGCTGCCAGCAGAGTACTGTATGAGCTTACAGGAATAAAAAAAATGATCCTGAAACAATTTAAATGCTATGCCGACCCAATGCGTTCTAGCAATCAGAATGATATTAAATGGATGGGCAAAGAGTACAAACATAATATCGACAGGATCATAACCGTTGCTTATCTATCTCTATGTAAAATTGATCATAAAATCAACAGTTCAAAATACAGCAATGCCGATTGGTATCCGATTGATAAAATACCTTCTCTGCCTTTTGATCATAATATCATCATACAGGAGTCTCTTGTTGAAATCAGAAGATGGATAGAAATTGATTTTACAATTGTTTTCGAATTGCTACCTAAAAAATTTACCATCAGACAATTGTATCAGTTGTATTGTGCATTGAGCGAAAAAAAGATAGATATTAAAAATTTCCATAAAAAAGTTTCTTCGTTCAGCTTCATCATACCATTAGACGAAATTGAAGAAAATGTCTCACATCGTGCTGCAAGATTTTACAAATTTGATGGGAAGGCTTACAAAAAAAATAATTCAAAATTAATTAAATAAATCATTTTCAATACTATGTATTTATTAGGATACGATATAGGGAGTTCTTCTGTGAAAGTTTGTCTTGTAGAGGCATCAAGTGGGAAGGTAGTGGCTTCTGATTTTTCACCAAAAAAAGAGATGAAAATCATTGCCGAACAACCTGGTTGGGCTGAGCAAAATCCTTCAGATTGGTGGACGAATTTGAAACTTGCCCATGAATCGGTAATGTCTCAGTCAGGAATACATCCTGAAGATATCAAAGGTATCGGAATAACCTGGCAAATGCATGGTTTGATATTGGTGGATAAAGATCAGAACCTTTTAAGACCTTCTATTATCTGGTGCGACAGCCGTGCTGTAGAATATGGTGAGAAAGCTTTTAAGGAAATCGGAGAAGAAAAATGTTTATCACATTTATTAAATTCACCGGGCAATTTCACCGCTTCAAAACTAGCTTGGGTAAAGGAACATGAGCCGGAAATTTTCGATAAGATAGATAAAATAATGCTTCCAGGAGATTACATTGCCATGAGACTTTCAGGAGAAATCGGAATGACGGTTGAAGGTTTATCGGAAGGAATTTTCTGGGATTTTAAAAACAATTGTATTTCAGAAGATGTCATCAATTATTTTGGTATTCCAAAAAGCTTTTTCCCGGAAATCATACCCACTTTCGGAATTCAGGCAACGGTTTCTGCAACAGCAGCTCAGGAATTAGGATTGAAAGAAGGAACGCCAATCTCTTATCGTGCCGGAGATCAGCCAAATAATGCATTATCACTGAATGTTTTCAATCCGGGAGAAATTGCCTCCACGGCGGGAACCTCAGGGGTTGTATATGGAGTGCTGGATCAGATTGAATATGATGATTTATCAAGAGTAAATACATTTGCTCATGTAAATCACACTGAAGAATTAACAAGACTGGGCGTTTTACTTTGCATTAACGGAACAGGAATTCTGAATTCCTGGTTAAAACATAACTTTGCCACTTCATTATCATCTTACGGAGAGATGAACGATTTGGCTTCGCTTTCACCGGTTGGTGCAAAAGGATTGAGCATTATTCCTTTCGGAAACGGTGCAGAAAGAGTGCTGGAAAATAAAGAAACCAACTGTTCTATTCACGGGATTAATTTCAATATTCATTTAAAAGGCGATATTTTACGTGCAGCGCAGGAAGGAATAGTATTTTCTTACGAATATGGAATGAATATCATGAGAAACATCGGGATGGATATTCAGGTAATTCGTGCCGGAAATGCCAATATGTTTTTAAGTTCAATTTTCAGGAAATCACTTGCAGGCGTAAGCAATGCTGTAATTGAGCTTTATGATACAGACGGAGCAGTGGGAGCAGCCAGAGCTGCGGGAATGGGAATCGGATTCTATGCAAATTCTAAAGAAGCTTTTGCTTCGCTTGAAAGAATTGCAGTGATAGAGCCACAATTAGAAAAACGAGAACAATATCTTGAAGCCTATTCAAGATGGAAACAGCATCTTAACAAAATAGTATAACCTTACCAACATACAGTTTTTATTATGCTTACTGGCCTTTTTAGATCGGTGAGGATGTAATTCTTACACCTAATTTTAATAGTAAATAAAAATTAAAACAAATATATATGAACACTTTAACGGGTACAAAAGAGTTTTTTACAGGTATCGATAAGATTCAGTTTGAAGGAAAAGAAAGCAGGAATCCAATGGCATTCCGCTACTATGATGCAGAAAGAATCATCATGGGAAAACCAATGAAAGACTGGACGAAATTTGCGATGGCTTGGTGGCACACGCTTTGTGCAAACGGAAGCGATCCATTCGGAGGACCTACTATTCACCATCCTTGGGATATCGGGAATGATGCAGTTTCAAGAGCCATGCACAAAATGGATGCAGGTTTTGAATTTATGTCTAAAATGGGCTTCAACTATTACTGTTTTCACGATATTGATTTGGTAGATCCTGCCAACAACTGGAAAGAATACGAGAAAAATCTTCAGACAGTGGTAGACTATGCCAAACAAAAACAAGCTGAAACAGGAATTAAACTTCTTTGGGGAACGGCAAATGTTTTCACACACGAAAGATACATGAACGGAGCTTCTACCAACCCTAATTTTGATGTGTTGGCTTGCGCCGGAACTCAGGTTAAAAATTCTATTGATGCAACAATTGCTCTTGGAGGCGAAAACTACGTATTCTGGGGTGGAAGAGAAGGTTATATGAGCCTTTTAAACACAGATATGAAGCGTGAAAAAGACCATTTGGCACGTTTCCTTTCGATATCGAGAGATTATGCGCGTCAGCAAGGTTTTACAGGAACTTTCCTGATTGAGCCAAAACCAATGGAACCTACAAAACACCAATACGACTACGATTCTGAAACAGTAATCGGATTCTTGAGACATTACGGATTAGATAAAGATTTTAAATTAAATATCGAAGTAAATCATGCAACTTTGGCTGGTCACACATTCGAGCACGAACTTCAGGTGGCTGTAGATGCAGGACTTTTAGGAAGTATTGATGCCAACAGAGGAGATTATCAAAATGGTTGGGATACAGACCAGTTCCCGGTAGATTATTATGATATGGTTCAGGCTTGGTTAGTACTTCTTCCGGCTGGCGGTTTAGGAAATGGAGGAGTGAACTTCGATGCTAAAATCAGAAGAAATTCTACTGATGCTGAAGATTTATTTATTTCTCATATTTCAGGAATGGATGTTTTTGCTAAAGGACTTTTAGCCGCCGCAGATATCCTTGAAAATTCTGATTACAATAAATTAAGAACCAACCGTTACGCTTCTTTCGACAACGGAAACGGAAAAGCCTTCGAGGAAGGTTCTCTTACATTGGAAGATCTTCAGAGAATTGCCCACGAAATTCGCGAACCTCAACCAAAAAGCGGAAAGCAGGAACTGTTTGAAGCTATTGTGAATATGTATATCTAAAAAAAGTAGAAGGCTGTTAAACAATAAGGATTTTTAAGAATTACTATCTACAGCCTTTTTTATTTTCAACCCTAATATTAAAAAATAATAATTATGAACCGATTTTATTTTGGCAGTAATAAAGCAGCATTGTTTTTTGCGATGGCTTTATTGCCTTCAGCCATGGTTTATTCCCAGGTTAAAAAAGATACGGTAACAAAAGAGAAGAAGATAGATGAAGTGGTTGTTATTGGATATGGTACTCAACGAAAAGAAGCTGTAACGGGATCTGTCGCAACCGTAAAAGGGGATGTTCTTCGTGAAGTACCTTCAGCAAACATCACTCAGGCGCTTCAAGGAAGAACAGCGGGGGTAGATATTTCTCAGACTTCATCAAAACCGGGCGCTGCCATGCAGATCAGAATCAGAGGAGCGAGATCTTTAACAGGAACTAATGATCCCTTGATTGTTTTAGACGGTATTCCATTCGTAGGATCATTGGGGGATATTAGTTCTAATGACATTAAAAGTATAGATATCTTGAAAGATGCTTCTGCAACAGCCATTTATGGTTCAAGAGGTGCTAATGGAGTTATTTTAGTAACTACCAATAGAGGATCTAAAGGACAAAAACCAAGATTCAGCTATAATTCATTTACAGGAGTTCAGACATTGTTCTCAAGATATCCTATGATGGATGGTCCTAAATTGGCAAAACTTAGAGTTGATGCCGGAAATATTTATGGATTAGGAACAGATGAAACGTTGGGTACCAATACAGACTGGCAAAAATTGTATTACAAACCGGCTATGATTACGAGCCATGATGTGGGAGTTTCCGGAGGAACAGAAGGAGGTAATTATAACGTAGGTTTATCCTATTTTAAACAAGATGCTCTAATCCCAATTCAGAATTATGAAAGATTTGCATTAAGAATTGGTTTGGATCAGCAGGTTGGTAAAAGTTTTAAATTCGGATTTACAACCAATACAAACTATACCGTATCTGAAGGAAACGGCGTATCGGGAGCACCAACATTAGGTTACTCTCCTTTAGCCAATCCTTATAATTCCGATGGTAGTTTTAAAAGAACAATGAGTACTGCGTCGAATGTTGATCAATCTTGGATTTATGTAAGAAAGACCCTTGAAAATCTGGGTGATAAATATGTGGATGAAAGCAAAGGTTTTTCTTCATACAATAATATATACGGAGAAGTAAGCTTGCCTATTACTGGTTTGAAATACAGATTGAATGTCGGATTAGATTATCTTACTTCCAATAGCGGAAACTATGCAGGGGTAGGTGTATTTAATGTAAATGCAGCAGCGCCTTCCAGTGCTGGAAAAGGAAATAATCAGACTTACCACTGGACTTTAGAGAATTTATTGACTTACGATAGAACTTTCGGTAAGCATAAAATTAATGCAGTTGCTCTATATTCGGCAGAAGGAAATAGGTATATCAGCTCTTACATGAGTGCAAAAAATGTACCTGCAGACTTTTTCCAATATTATAATCTGGGACAATCACCACAGGCCGATATATCTGTAAAACCTGAAGATCAGATTTATCTGCAAAGAGGACTCTTGTCTTATATGGGTCGTGCCATGTACACATATGATAATAAGTATATGATTACGGCTACACTCCGTGCAGATGGTGCATCTGTTTTAGCTCCTGGTAATAAGTGGCATACGTATCCTGCTATATCCTTAGGTTGGAATCTGGCTAGTGAATCTTTCATGCAGAGCATGAAATTTATTAACCAATTTAAACTAAGATACGGATGGGGACAAACTTCCAATCAGGCGGTTGCTCCCTATACAACATTAGGATCTTTGCAGGTAACTCCTTATAATTTTGGATCTTCAAACACAACAGGAGTTTATATATTAACTGCGCCAAATACTGGTTTGGGATGGGAGTATTCTAAAACCAATAACTTCGGAGTTGATTTTGGCTTATTTAATAATAGAATTACGGGAACAGTAGAATATTATAGAACCAAAACTGAGAAAGTTTTAGCTGATACAAGACTTCCGATTTCAGGTGGTATTGATAGAGTAACTAATAACATAGGACAAATAGAAAATAAAGGCTGGGAAGTTTCACTTAACGGTAGTATCATAAATAATCCGGATGGTTTTAGCTGGGATGCAGGTATAAACTGGTATGCCAACAGAAATCAGATTTTAGCCTTATCTTCAGGAACAACACGTGATGAAATTAACAATTGGTTTGTAGGGCATAATATTAACGCTATATACGATTATCAAAATATTGGTTTGTGGCAACAAGGTGATCCATATCTTAATACATTGGAGCCAGGTGGTAACGTGGGTATGATTAAAGTTCTTTACACCGGAGGTTACAATGCAGATGGTACTCCTGTAAGAGCAATAAATGCAACCGACAGACAAATTATTGATACAGCTCCAGACTGGCAAGGTGGTTTTAATATGAAATTTTCTTATAAAAACTTTGAGCTGAGTACAGTAGGTGCATTTCAACATGGCGGAGTTTTAATTAGTTCTATTTATGGCTCGTCAGGTTATCTTAATAGATTGACAGGAAGAGGTAATAACGTAGATGTAGATTATTGGACAGCAGATAATCCCAATGTAAGATATCCAAAGCCAGGAGGTATGATGAGTGGAGACAACCCAAAATATGGCTCTACACTTGCTTATTTCGATGGATCATATCTTAAACTAAGAACAATAACGCTTGGTTATAATGTCAGTAAAGAATTTTTGAATGATCTGAAGTTGAATAGTTTTAGAATTTATGTCACAGTGACTAACCCTCTTGTTCTGTTCTCTCCTTATCATAAAGAATCCGGAATGGATCCGGAACCGAATTCTTACGGTAACCAGAATCAGGCGGTAAATAGCAGTCTTCCTTATAACAGCCGTCAGCTGATTATAGGAGCTAATAATCCGTCTACGCGTAATTATCTAATGGGAATCAATTTATCTTTTTAAATTACAAAATCATGATCAAGTTCAATAAAAAAATAGTTATAGGAGCATTCTTCTTATCACTTTGCTTATCCAGCTGTAATGAGATTCTGGACGAGCAGCCAAGATCAAATTATACAGTTGATTATTTCAACACTCCCGATGGGGTTACAGCAGGTGTTACATCTTTATATAGAAGTTTACGCTTATTGTATGGTAATGGTTACTTTATGAGTAATTGCCAGAATGGTACCGACGAATCTACCTGGGCGCAAAGTGCGGATGGAAACTTCAAGGAACTGGATTTTTCAGGAAATGGTAATGTTACGTCGGCCTCTTTTCCACCCAGTATGATTTGGGGATCCGTTTTTCCTTATATAAATACAGCAAATGGAATTGTAGAGAGAGGTCCACAATTTGGGGTGGCAGAAGCATTAATTTCGGAAGCAAGATTCTTCAGAGCATTTGATTACTTTATGCTTGTTCAGACTTATGGAGGAGTACCATTGGATTTGGGAGCCGGGGAGCTTGCACTCAATGTCAATGCTGTAACAACTTCTAAAAGAAATACTGTTCCGGAGGTTTATACAAGAGCAATTTTCCCTGACTTGAAAAAAGCAGTAGATAATTTACCCGCTTCTCCTAGAGTAACTGGAGGAGTAACTAAGAATGTAGCAAGACTGTTTTTAGCTAAAGCTTATCTTTCTTATGGATGGTGGCTGCAGAATCCTAACGGTATTCCAACTTATCCGGAAACTCCTAGAACTGATCCGGATGGTCATAATGCACAATGGTATTTTCAACAGGCTTATGATGTAGCTATGCAGGGAATTAGTACTCCTGGTCCATATTCTTTACAACCTACATTCTATGATGTAAATGTGGGTTCAAACGACAGAAATAACGAATGTATGTTATATGCAGATCATACTCAGTCCAGCGTATTTTATAACGAATCAGATCCTGTTGGTTTCGGTTCTGGATGGGCTCCTGATAATTTTGCTGCCTGGATGCAGACATGGAATTATACAAACCTGAAAAGCAGCAGTTCTGCAACAAGCTGGGCGGCTGTAAGTTCTGTACAGCGTGCTGCAACACAGTCGCTGGGACGTCCATGGGCTCGTATGTGCCCTACAATCGGTGTTATTCAGAATACATTTGCTGATAAAACAACAGACTCAAGATATGATGGAACTTTCGTAGCTACCTACAGGGGTAATTGGGACAAAGCAGGCATTACTAATCCTGTTCTGTATAACGCCAATAGTTTACCTGTGCAGCCGGGAGGAGCTGTTTTAAGCTTTCTTAATGATGACTCCCAAACCCCGACTTATCCTTCAGATGCAGGACAAAACGGTGTTGGTGCAGGAGTATTGCCTGGAAGAGCAGACTGGGTAGTTGCACCAAACGGAATAAGCAGAATTGTTTATCCTGGACTATGGAAAATCGGAACCTACCGTACGGATGATCCAAATGGATTAGGCTATCCAAATGCAGGTTTGACAAGACCTTTCAACGTGGCAAAATTCTCTGAGTTCTATTTTATAGCGGCAGAAGCAGCAGTAAAAGGAGCATCAGGAGCAATGAGTGCAAGAGATCTGATTAATGTCATCCGTGCAAGAGCAGGAAAATGGAAGTTTAATAATGCTCAAAATACTACTTATATTGCTGATAATAGCTCAGCCATGATCGCAGCAACTCCTTCAAATATTACGATTGACTATATCCTTGCAGAAAGATCCCGTGAATACTATGGTGAATTTTACAGATGGTATGATTTGGTACGTACGCAGAAATGGGGAGAATATGCTGCTACTTACAAAATTGGAGGTACCGCTTATGGAAACCATACGCCACAGACAGTGACACGTAATATTCAGCTATTCCACTACCTGAGACCAATTCCACAAGGACAGATAGATGCGATGAGTGGAGCATCTGCTGAAGAGAAAGCAAAATACCAGAATCCTGGATATTAATTAATTTTATTCTACATTCATATTAACAACAAAGTAGGTGTTCAGATACACCTGCTTTGTTTAATAAATAAAAATTAAAGACAATTATGGAAAAAACCTGGCGTTGGTTTGGAAAAAATGATAAAATTAAATTACAAACTCTTCGGCAAATTGGAGTAGAAGGGATTGTTTCTGCACTGCACGATATTCCTAACGGAGAAATCTGGAGTTTAGAGGCTGTTAATGATTATAAAAACTATATAGAAAGTCACGGGCTTCGTTGGTCTGTAGTTGAAAGCCTTGCCGTGAGCGAGTCTATCAAATACGGAGGCAAAGACAGAGACCAACTGATAGAAAACTATATCAAAAGTCTCGAAAATCTGGGAAAATCAGGTATTACCACGGTTTGCTACAACTTTATGCCAGTTCTCGATTGGGCCAGAACAGACCTTTTTCACGAATGGGAAGACGGCTCATCATCTTTATATTTTGATAAAGCCAAATTTGCCTATTTTGAAATTCATATTCTGAAAAGAAATGGAGCAGAAAACGATTATAATCCCGAAATTCTCCAAAAAGTACAGGAATTAAAAAATACTCTGACAGAAGCAGATAACAACGATTTGATAGATTCAGTTATTGTAAAAACACAGGGATTTGTTAATGGAAATATCAAAGAAGGAGATTTAAATCCGATTGAAAAGTTTAATAATTTGTTGGCTTTATATAATGGGATTGACAAGAATCAACTTCGAGAAAATTTAAAATATTTCCTCGAAAAGATAATGCCTGTCTGTGAAGAATGGAACATCCAAATGTGTGTTCATCCAGACGACCCACCGTTTGCTTTGCTTGGTTTGCCAAGAATCGTGACCAATGAAGACGATATCGACTGGTTCCTGAACGCTGTCGATAATCCACACAACGGATTAACATTCTGCGCAGGTTCGTTAAGTGCCAATCTTCAGAACGATGTTCCAAAATTAGCTCAAAAATATGCCCACAGAACAAAATTTGTTCACCTCAGAAGCACCAACGTTTTTGAAAACGGCGATTTTATTGAGGCGCACCATTTGGGTGGAAGAGGAAAATTAATTGACGTTATCCGAGTATTTGAAAAAGAAAATCCGGATTTACCAATGCGAATCGACCACGGAAGATTGCTGACAGAAGATGTTGATAAAGGCTACAATCCTGGGTATTCTTTCTTGGGAAGAATGTTGGCGTTAGGACAAATCGATGGTGTAATGGCAACAGTGCAATCAGAATTGCAAAAAAATAATTAGAGGCATATTTGTAATAAATTTTAAAGTAAAAATGAAAGAAATGTTTAGCATAAAAGATAAAGTTGCAATTATTACAGGTGCTTCAGGAGTTTTGGGAGGAAGCTTGGCTAAAAGTTTTATTGAAGCTGGAGCTAAAGTTGTGGCGCTCGGTAGAAATCAGGAAACTTTGGATTCTCGTGTTAAAGAATTAACAGATTTAGGTGGTGATGCTTTGGCTGTTGAAGCTAATGTTTTAAATATCGAAAACCTTGAAGCTGCTTCAAAGAAAATTATTGAAAAATATGGCAGAATAGATATTTTGCTGAATATCGCAGGAGGCAATATTCCTACCGCGACTTTATCTCCCGAGCAGTCTTTTTTTAATATGAATATAGATGGATGGGATGAGGTAACCAATCTCAACATCAACGGAACAGTTTATCCAAGCTATGTTTTCGGAAAAGTAATGGCAGAGCAGGGAAGCGGAAGTATTGTTAATATTTCTTCGATGGCGGCTTATTCTGCAATCACAAGAGTGGCGGGATATTCTGCTGCAAAATCTGCAATTACCAATTTTACCCAATGGCTGGCTTCAGATTTGGCATTGAAATATGGAGATAAAATTCGTGTCAATGCAGTGGCACCAGGATTTTTCATTGGTGATCAAAACCGTGCAATTTTAATAAATCCTGACGGCTCTTTAACCGACAGAAGCAAAAAAGTAATCGCCAAAACACCAATGCAGAGATTTGGTGAAGTGCAAGAATTGAATGGAGCCGTACAGTTTCTCTGTTCAGATGCCGCAAGTTTTATCACTGGAGCATTACTGCCTGTTGACGGCGGTTTCAGTGCATTCAGTGGAGTGTAATTTTAGTTAATTTTCTTCATATAGTTAAGACCTTAGCTATTTTTTTAGTTAAGGTCTTTTAATTTTTTTGTTTTGCAATTCACAAAAAATTGAATTAGTATCGAAGAAACGATAATTAAATTCATTCATCTTATTCTGACGGAAATAAATACCTCAAATAAAACAACAATTAAAAATATAATAATGAAACAGAAACTAATGCATTCGATTTATTTAAAACATAACATTCTTGCAGCAGTTGCTTTTCTGTCTGTGAGCAGTATGTCAGCACAGACTTTCTCGGATTTCAACTACCGTGGAAACGACAAAATATACAGCGACAATCCTTTAAAATCAGACGAATTCTATTCTCCGATTTTGCAAGGCTGCTATCCAGACCCAAGTATTACCAAAAAAGGGAATGATTATTATTTAGTTAATTCTTCATTTTCAATGTTTCCCGGGGTTCCGATTTTTACGTCTAAAGATTTGGTCAATTGGAAGCAGGTTGGTCACGTTCTCGACAGACCTTCTCAGTTGAAAATAGAAAAAGGTGGAGTTTCTCAGGGAATTTATGCACCGGACATTAAATACAATAAGTTCAACGACACATTTTATATGATCACCACGCAGATTGCAGGCGGAGTTGGAAATATGGTCGTGAAAACTAAGGATCCTGCAAAAGGCTGGAGCGAAGTTCAGAAACTGAATTTCGACGGAATTGACCCTGCCATTTTCTTCGATGACGATGGAAAAGCCTACATCGTTCACAATGACGCCCCACCAAAAGGAACAGAGGAGTACAATGGTCACCGCGTCATTAAAATGTGGGATTACGATTTAGAAAAAGACCAGGTTGTAGCAGGTTCAGATAAAATTATCGTCAACGGAGGTGTTGATCTTTCTCAAAGACCAATTTGGATTGAAGGTCCGCACTTATACAAATTCAAAGGAAAATATTATTTGATGTGTGCAGAAGGTGGTACAGGAGGCAACCACAGCGAAGTTATTTTTATGGCAGATTCTCCGAAAGGACCATTTGTTCCGGCTAAAAATAACCCAATTCTTACACAAAGATATTTCCCGAAAGACAGAAAAGAAAAAGTAGACTGGGCGGGTCACGCAGATTTGGTGGAAGGTCCGAACGGACAGTGGTACGGCGTGTTTTTGGCGATTCGTCCGAATGTCAACAATCGTGTGAACAAAGGTCGCGAAACTTTTATTCTTCCTGTTGACTGGAGCGGAACGTATCCTGTTTTTCAAAATGGTTTGGTTCCGATGAAGCCGAAATTGAAAATGCCGGAAGGGGTGAAAAATCAAAACGGACAACACGGGTTTTTCCCGAACGGAAACTTTACCTACAACGATAAACTGACTGATAAGAATCTTGATTTCCGTTGGATTGCCATGCGTGGACCTCGTGAAAACTTCATCACTGTTACGAAAAATGGTGTGAAAGTAAATCCTATGGAAACGAATATCAAAGCGTTGGCTCCGGTTTCTTCATTATTCCACAGATTACAGCACGAAGATTTTGAAACTTCCGTAACCTTAGATTACAAACCGAAATCTGAAAAAGAATTAGCCGGAATCACTTGCTACCAAAGCGAAAGATTCAACTATGTTTTCGGAATTACGAAGAAAGACAAAGACTTTTATATTGTGTTGGAAAGAACCGAAAAAGGAAGTTCAAAACTGATTGCGAGTGAGAAAATTTCACTGTCAAAGACTGTTAAATTCCAGGCTGTTGGCGAGAAAGATAATATCAGTTTTAATTATTCTTTGGATGGTAAAAATTTCAAAAATTTGGGTGGACCGGTTTCAGGTGATATTCTTTCAACGGATGTTGCAGGTGGTTTCACAGGAAGTTTAATAGGTTTATACAGCACGTCTTCGAATGATATTGTGCCAAATTAAAACTTAAAACCAAACCAAAATACCAAACCGTGAAAATTAATAAACCATTCTATATAGTTTCCCTTTTCGGATGTATCGGGCTGAATCTCTTTTCAGCTCAGGTAAATACTGTTAGAAAACAGCAGACGACGGAATTTAAAAATCCGATTATTTGGGCGGATGCACCAGATTTGTCAATCACAAGAAACGGTGACGATTTTTATATGATAAGTACCACGATGCATCTGATGCCGGGTGCTCCGGTGATGCATTCCAAAGATTTGGTCAATTGGGAAATGTCAAGTTACGTTTTTGACAGACTAAGTGATAATTCTAAATACGATTTGCTTAATGGAAGCGTTTACGGACGCGGACAATGGGCGTCGTCTATCCGTTTTCACAAAGGAAAATATTATGTTTTATTTTCTCCTAATGATGAGCCTTTTAAATCTTATTTTTATGTTTCCGACAATCCTGAAAAAGGAAATTGGAAACTGCTGACCAGAACCAGACATTTTCACGATGCGTCTTTGCTTTTCGATGATGACGACAGAGTTTACGTATTCACTTCCAACAAAGTTTTTGAGTTGAGTCCGGATTTTAAAACCATTATAGGAGATCAGGATGGAACGGAAGTTTTTCAGAAAGATACTTCAGAAACCGGATTGTTGGAAGGCAATCAAATCATTAAGAAAGACGGAAAATATTATATGATGATGATTTCCTGGCCGAGAGGTGGAAAGCGTCGTCAAGAAGTGTACAGAGCCGATAAAGTGACTGGACCATTCGAGAAAAAAGTCATTCTGGAAGACAAATTTCTTGGATTTTCGTACGCCGGACAAGGTGCTTTGATCGACGATAAAAACGACAATTGGTATTCCCTGATTTTTCAGGACAGAAATGGAGTAGGACGTGTTCCGATTTTGATTCCCGTGAAATGGGAAAATGACTGGCCGGTTTTGGGTGACAACGGAAAAGTTCCCTTGACAGGAGAAGTTCCGCTTCCGACGTTCAAACCGAAAAATCATCTGGTGGAAAACGACGAATTTTCTGACAAAAAAATGAAAATCCAGTGGCAGTGGAATCATAATCCGGTCAACGAAGCGTGGTCTTTGTCTGACCGAAAAGGATTTTTACGACTGAAAACCAGTAGAATAGTCGATAATCTTTACCTCGCTCCAAATACTTTGACCCAAAGAATGGAAGGGCCGAAATCCACAGGTATTGTTGCTCTGGATGTCAAGGGGATGAAAGACGGTGATGTAGCAGGTTTCAGTGTATTTAACGGTGATTCCGGGATTCTGTCGGTGGTGAGGGAAGGTAATAAAAAGTTTGTCGTATTTTCAACCAATGAAGTCAGTTTAGATAATAAAACAAAGGCGGTTACAGGCGTCAAAAAAGAAGAAAAGAAGATAATTTTATTAAATTCAGACAAAGTTTATTTCAAAATTGATGCAGATTTTAACCTCGGAAAAGATTTGGCAGATTTCTCATACAGTACCGATCAAAAAAACTGGACGGAAATGGCGAAAGATTACAAAATGATTTTTGATTACAGGCGATTTTTTATGGGATCTAAGTTTGCGATTTTCAATTATGCGACCAAAAATCTTGGCGGTTTTGTAGATGTTGATTTTTTCAGAGTGAATAAAAGTTCAGAATAATAAAAGAAGAGTTAATTTTTTGGGTAGCTTATCCGTCTTCCACTCCCGCTTTTTTTGCTCGTTATTCCTCATCATAAAAAATCTTATCGGGATTATTTTTTTGTCTAAATTAATAAGTGTAAAAATTACAAATAAAAAAATATGAGAAATTCACTAATATTGACTTTCGTTTTTTTGATGTCGGGACTGTTTGTTTCCGCTCAAAATGCAGACAGACAGGCACCGCAAGGTTTCGATGTTGAGAAAAAAGATATTCCACATGGAAAAATCGATTCCGTTCAATATGAATCAAAAACTGTTGGAACCACAAGAAAAGCATTAATTTACACGCCGCCTGGATATAAAAAAAGTAATAAGTATCCCGTTTTATATCTTCTTCACGGCATTGGTGGAGACGAAAAAGAATGGTACAAAAACGGAACGCCTCAAATTATTTTAGACAATCTGTATGCACAGGGAAAACTCACGCCAATGATTGTCGTTTTGCCCAACGGAAGAGCGATGAAAGACGACCGAGCAACTGGAAATATTATGGCAAAAGACAAAGTAGAAGCTTTTGCAACGTTTGAAAAAGATTTGTTGAACGACCTGATTCCATTTATCGAAAAAAAATATCCTGTTAAGAAAGACAGAGAAAATCGCGCAATTGCGGGACTCTCAATGGGAGGCGGACAAACCCTGAATTTTGGATTGGGAAATATCGATAAATTTGCTTGGGTTGGCGCTTTTTCTTCGGCACCAAATACAAAAGAGCCTCAACAATTGCTTCCCAATCCTCAAAAAGCAAAAGAACTGAAACTGCTCTTTATCTCGTGTGGCGACCAGGACGGTTTGATGTCTTTCAGCAAAAGAACCAGCGATTATTTGACAGCAAATAAAATTCCTCATATTTTTTACATAGAACCCGGAGGACACGATTTCAAAGTTTGGAAAAATGATTTATACATCTTTTCCCAAATGATTTTTAAACCTGTAAATCAGGAAGTAAACGATTTATTAAAATCAGAATAATGTAAACCTGAAAATCCACCAAATCAAAATTTTTATTTTACTGTGTTTTTCACCAGTAGAATTGCTTCTGCCCGGCAAAATTCAGGAATCACAGGAATATTATTTCTAATGAAAATAACGGTTTCCTAATTGTGTCAATGGATGGAAATGTTGCAAACCCCTTTTTATTTAAAGGTAAAAATATCACGGTAGTAATAAAGCTTTTCAATTTCGACCATTGGAGTTTTCAGAAAAAATAAATTAATATGAACAAATTAATAAAATCAATAATAAATATCTGTATAATAGGATGTTCGGGAATATTGTTTTCCCAAAACCCCATTATTCAGACCAATTATACCGCTGATCCGGCGCCGATGGTCTATAACGGTAAGCTGTACGTTTACACCACGCACGATGAAGATGATTCCACATGGTTTACGATGAATGACTGGAAAGTTTATTCCACCAACGATATGGTGAATTGGACAGACCACGGAACGATTCTTTCCTATAAAGATTTCGATTGGGCCAAGCGTGATGCGTGGGCGGCGCAGTGTATCGAAAGAGACGGTAAATTTTTTATGTATGTTCCGATGATTAGCAAAACCAACAACAAAGGGGCGATTGGCGTTGCCGTGGGCGACAGTCCGTTTGGTCCTTTTCACGATCCGCTTGGGAAACCTTTAGTGCAAAGTGAATGGGGTGATATTGACCCAACAGTTTTTGTGGATGATGACGGACAGGCGCATATGTACTGGGGAAATCCGAAACTGAAATATGTCAAGCTGAATCAGGATATGATTTCCTATTCCGGCGATATTGTTGAAGTTCCGATGACTACAGAATCTTTCGGAAAAAGAGACGGAAAAGAAAACCCTGAAAGACCGACAAAATATGAAGAAGGACCTTGGCTTTACAAGCGAAAAAATCTGTATTACCTTTTCTGGCCGGGCGGTCCGCTTCCTGAATTTATCGGATATTCTACCAGCAAAAGTCCGCAAGGTCCGTGGAAATATGGCGGAATCGTAATGCCAACCGAAGGAAAATCATTTACCAACCATCCCGGAGTTATTGATTTTAAAGGAAAAACTTACTTTTTCTACCACAACGGAGCTTTGCCCGGCGGAAGCGGATTTACCCGTTCAGTGAGCGTTCAGGAAATGGAATTTAACAAAGACGGTTCTATTTCGCCTTTCAAAATGACGAATGGAATTACCAAAGCCATTGCGACGGTCAATCCATACGCTTTCAATCAGGCAGAAATGATTGCGTGGTCGGAAAATGTGAAATCTTATCAGAATAAAGAGGCAGGCGTTTTCATAAAAGCTAAAAAAAATGGTGCTTACACAAGTGTGAAAAATGTTGATTTCGGTAAAAAGGGGGCAACTAATTTTTCTGCGAGAGTGGGAACGACGCATAACAGTGAAGTGACGATGGACGTTCGTTTAGACGGCCTCAACGGAAAAGTAATTGCGACGATAAAAGTTCCGGTGACCGGGGGAGATGATCGTTGGGAAACCGTGAAAACCGATGTAAAGGAAAAAATTACCGGCGTTCATGATGTATATTTTGTGTTTAACGGAAAAGCAGAAAAAGATATTATGTTTTTCGATTCTTGGACTTTTCTTGAAACTCATTAATTATGACCAAATCTATTTTAAAACTATCATTCATCCTGAGCATTCTTTCGCTCAATACTTTTTCGGCGCAGGTTGCAGAAATTTCAAGTCCTGATGGAAAACTGAAACTGAATGTTTATTCTGAAAATGGAAATGCGTTGTATTCTGTAACTTTTCAGGGAAAATCAATGCTGGATAAATCTCCGTTAGGTTTGATTACCAATGAATCTGATTTTTCTAAGAATTTGAAATTCATTGAAAGCGAAAAAGACAAAATTTCCAAAAATTATACAAACGAAAAAATCAAAAAATCGCAAGTCAATTATACAGCTAATACTTTGACAGTCAATTTTACTAATGTAGATAACTTCAATATTGGAATTGAATTTCAGGTTAGCAATAATAATCTGGCTTTTAGATATGAGATTAAACCAATGAAAGACCGTCTGAGTGCTGTTGTTCAGTCAGAAATTACGGGTTACAGATTTCCTTCTCATACCACGACTTTCCTTTCCCCGATGATGAAACCTATGACAGGTTTTGCCCGAACTGCACCAAGTTACGAAAGCGGTTACAAAGCTGATGCAGAATTGGGAACAAAAGCCGATTATGGTTATGTTTTTCCGGGTTTATTTCACGTTGGAAATGATGGTTGGATTTTACTATCTGAAACGGGTGTGAACAGTTTGTACTGCGCCTCTCATCTGGATACGACTTCAGAAAAAAATCTATACAAAGTCGCTTATCCGAATATGGCAGAAAACAATGGTTTCGGAAGTACGGGAGCATCTATTTCGCTTCCGGGAAAAACACCTTGGCGAACCATCACAATTGGTGATTCTCTGAAACCAATTGTTGAAACTACGATTCCTTTTGACGTTGTAGAACCAATGTATGAACCTTCTCAAAAATACAGTTTCGGAAAATCTACATGGAGCTGGATTCTCTGGCAGGACAACAGTATGAATTATGAAGACCAAAGTCTTTTTATCGATTTAGCATCAAAACTTGGTTATGAATACATTCTGATAGATGCGCTTTGGGACAAAAATATCGGAAAAGAAAGAATGAAAGACCTCATTCAATATGCAAAATCTAAGAATGTTGGTGTGTTATTATGGTACAATTCCAACGGTTCTGCCAACGATGCCCCGATGGGACCAAGAAATAAAATGAGTTCGGCAATTGAACGAAAAAAAGAAATGAGATGGCTGAAAGGGGTCGGTGTCAAAGGCCTGAAAGTCGATTTCTTCGGTGGTGATAAACAGGAAACGATGCGATTGTATGAAGATATTTTGTCGGATGCCAATGATTTCGGCTTGTTCATCATTTTCCACGGTGCAACTTTGCCGAGAGGTTGGGAAGTAATGTACCCGAATTATGCAGGAAGCGAAGCGGTTTTAGCGTCAGAAATGCTTTACTTTTCGGAAGATGTGCGCAAGCAGGAAGCATTTTTTGCAACGTTGCATCCTTTCATCAGAAACACGGTGGGAAGTATGGAATTTGGTGGGACTTTCCTCAATAAATATTTAACAAAATCCAACAAAGACAAAAATAAGAGACACACTACAGACGGTTTCCAGCTGGCAACAGTGGTTCTGTTTCAAAATCCAGTGCAGATGTTTGCCGTGATGCCGAATAACCTAACAGATGTACCAAAACTTCAGCTTGATTTTATGAAAGAAATCCCGACGCTCTGGGACGAAACGGTTTTCATCGATGGTTATCCCGGGAAATATTCTGTGATTGCGCGAAGACATCAGAATCAATGGTATGTTGCGGGAATCAATGCAGAAAAAACGCTTAAAAAACTGAAAATCAATCTTCCGATGTTGATGGGAAAAACGGTGAAATTCATCAATGATGATGTGCAGGGAAATTCTTCTGAAAAAGAATTGAAAGTAAATGAAAAGGGTGATTTCAACGTAGAAATTCAGCCGAATGGAGGTTTTGTCTTAAGGAATTAATTAACAGTCTAAACCTTTAAGATTTCATTATTAATAAAAATAAAAGATTATGAATCGAATAAAAATATTTTTTCTCGTCACATTTTTCGGATGTTGCTTGCAGATCGATGCGACAGAACCGTTCATCAGCACAGAAAAAAAATCAGAGAACATTGTTTTAAAAGAAAAATCAGTCAATCTCTCCATTTTTACCAATTTCGGAATCGATAATGGAATTTTGAGAGCTGTTAAAAATCTACAATCCGATTTTCAGAAAGTTACGGGAACTCAGCCGACGATTTTAAATCAGATTTCAGGAATGAATTCGCCTTTGATTATCATCGGAACTGTCGGAACAAAATCAGTGATTGATGATTTAATCAAACAAAAGAAAATCGACGGAAAATCTTTAACAGGAAAGAATGAAAAATATATCATTCAGAATGTCAGCAATCCGTTTCCAGGTATTTCTGAAGCGATTGTAATTGCGGGAAGCGACAAGCGAGGAACGATTTACGGGATTTACGAAATGTCTCAGCAAATTGGCGTTTCGCCTTGGTATTATTGGGCAGATGTTCCAATTTTAGCGAAGGAAAATTTATACTTTAAAAAGGGAATGTATACCGATGGAGAACCGGCTGTGGAGTACCGTGGGATTTTCCTGAATGATGAGGAACCTTCATTGGGAAGTTGGGCAAGAGCAAATTTTGGCGGAATCAATGCTAAATTTTACGAGAAAGTTTTTGAGTTGATTTTAAGAATGAAAGGCAATTACATTTGGCCTGCGATGTGGGGAAAAGCCTTCTATGACGACGATCCTTTAAGCGGACCTTTGGCGAATGAAATGGGAATTGTGATGGGAACTTCTCACCACGAACCGATGGCTTTGGCGCAGACCGATTGGCACCGATACATCAAGAAAAATAACCTGCCGAATGTGTGGGATTATTCTAAAAATGAGAAAGTTTTGAAAGAATTCTGGAAATCAGGATTGGAGAGAAGCAAAAACTGGGAAAAACTCGTAACAGTTGGAATGCGTGGCGACGGCGACGAAGCAATGGGAGAGGGAACGAACATTTCCCTTCTCGAAAAAGTGGTGAATGACCAGCGGAAAATCATTGCTGATGTCACAGGAAGAAGAGCTGATAAAACACCACAGGTTTGGGCTTTGTACAAAGAAGTTCAGGATTATTACGACAAAGGAATGCGGGTTCCGGATGATGTAATTTTACTGTTTTGTGACGACAATTGGGGTAATGTAAGAAAACTTCCGGACCTTTCAAAACCTTTGCACAAGGGCGGTTACGGAATGTATTACCATTTTGATTATGTGGGCGGACCGAGAAATTCTAAGTGGATAAACATCAGTCCGATTCAAAGAGTTTGGGAGCAGATGAATCTTTCTTACGAACACAAAGTTGATAAGGTTTGGGTTGTGAATGTTGGCGACTTAAAACCGATGGAATTCCCTATCAGCTTTTTCCTGGAAATGGCTTGGAATCCGAAACAATTTAATTCTAAAAACCTTTTGGAATATACTGAAAAATGGTCAGCCCAGCAGTTTGGCGAGAAATACGCAAAGGAAATTGCCGAAATGATTAATCTTTATGCCAAATATAATCGCCGTGTAACACCGGAAACATTGGACAGCAAAACATTCAGCCTTGAAAATTATAATGAATTTGAAACTGTTTTAAATGATTACAGAGCGTTGGCTTTGGAAGCTTTGCGATTGAAAGAGCAGATTCCGGCAGAATATCAGGATGCCTATTATCAACTGGTTTTGTATCCGATTGATGCGTGCAGTAATTTGTATGAAATGTATTATGCCGTTGCCAAAAACAGGGAATTGGCGTCCAAATATGACTTAAAAGCTAATTATTACGCGGATAAAGTGAAAGAATATTTTGACAGAAACGCCTATCTGGACAATCAATACAACAATGTGATTGCGGGCGGAAAGTGGCAACATATGATGGATCAAATGAAAATTGGTTATAAAACCTGGGCGGACGGAAAACAAAATATTATGCCGGAAGTGACTTACGTTTATGATGATAATGCGTCCAAAAATAAAGTATTTCAGGAGAAAAACGGGTACGTTTCCATTGAAGCTGAGAATTTCGCCAGAATGAATAATTCAGACCGAATCCATTGGGAAGTGATTCCTGATTTAGGGAAAACCAAATCCGGTGTGACGACTTTTCCTCAAAATGCCTATCCGAAATCTGATGAAAATATCTATTTGGAATATGATATTAATTTTGAATCAAAAGGTGAGTTTGAAGTTCAGTTATTATTAGCTCCGACTTTAAATTTCAATCATAATAAAGGACTTCGTTATGAAATTTCTTTTGATGGACAAACGCCGGAGATTGTTAATTTCAACGGTCATTACAAAGGTGAATTGGGAAGATGGCAATCTGAACACATCATCAAATCTAATACGAAACATCAGATTTCACAACCAGGAAAACATACATTACGTTTCAGGGTTTTGGAACCGGGAATTGTTTTGGAGAAAATATTAATCAATACAGGTGGATTAAAACCAAGTTATCTGGGAGCTCCGGAAAGTGAAGTTTCAGCAGAAAAATAAAAGTTCCACACCAATCATAAAAACCAATCATAACATATTGAGTTAAATTAAAATCTATGTCAAATTAAAATCAAATTATTACTATGAGAAAAATCGTCAATTTAGTACTTGCTGCTATGACAAGTATTGTATTCATGGAGAATTTTAATGCACAGAGTACACAGAACGCAAAAGTAAAAATTGATAAGAATATTACTTATCAGAACATTACAGGATTTGGAGGATTTGTCTGCAGTCCGCAGTTTGCGTACAATCATATGACACCCGCAGAAATTCAGAAACTTTGGGGAACCGGCGCTACCGATGCGGGGTACAACATGCTGAGGTTGTATATTCCGGAAGATCCTGCCAACTGGCCACAGGTTTTAGCAACGGCACAGCAGGCGAAAGCGATGGGACTGATTGTTTTTGCAAGCCCGTGGACAATGCCAGCAGCGTGGAAAACCAATAATAATTCAAATGCAGTTTTTGTTGACGCAAACGGCATACAGCAAATAGGATATTTGAAGCCTGAACACTATCAGGATTACGCTTTGCATCTTAATAGTTTCGTGACATATCTTGCGACAAACGGCGTGACGCTCGATTATATTTCCATTCAAAACGAGCCGGATGAGATGGCGCAATATGCAGGCTGCATCTGGACACCGACGCAGATTGCAGCTTTTGTGAGAGATTACGGTCAGTTGATTAACTGCAACGTTATCGCTCCGGAAAGTGTAGGTTTTACAGATAATTACGCCAACGCCTTTTTGAATACGGCAACGATGGCTAATTTTGAAGTTTATGGCGGACATCAGTATGGAAATATGCAGTCTGTTTACAAGCAATTTCAAAATAATAATAAACAAATTTGGCAGACCGAATATCTGATCAACTGGAATTCCAATTCCAGTATTCCAGCAAGAGATTTTAGCTGGGTAATTGACGGTTTTACTTTTGCGAGAAGTGTGAATAATGCAATGTTGGGCAATATCAACGCTTGGATTCATTACGCTTCAAAAAGATATTACGGAATGATGGGTGACGGAACCAACGGAACTGTTGCCGGTGAGATGACAAAAAGAGGATATATTTTGTCTCAGTTTGCAAAAACAACAACAGGTAAGAGAAGAATTGATGCTAAGTGGGAAGTAGTCAACGGTTCACTAGAAGGATCATCCTATATTTCGCAGGACGGAAATCAGATTACATTAGTGGTCATCAATTCATCTGCGAACACTTATAACCTGAAAGCAGATCTACCGTTTTTTACAAATTCAGGAACAAGTACGACGACTTCGCAAACTTCGGATATGGCTTCAGTTCCATTTACATTTCCTGCTGACACGTTCAGACCGCAAATTACTGTGAGCCCTTCGAGTGTAATGACGTTTGTTTTTAATAAAAGTGGAGATAGACCTGTTTCAACAATGACGGGAACCGAGGTCCATTACAATAAAATTGAAACACAGACTACAACAAATCCGGCTTTTGGGACAGGCTATCAGCTATCTGGTCAGACGGTTACATTTTATAATTCTACACCTCTTATCAGTTCAAATACTACTGCATCGAATGGGTATATAGCATTAAATGATAGATATAATAAACTAATATTTAATGTTTTAAGTTATACAACAACAGGTTCCCAAAGTTCTTCAAACACAACTTTGTATTATGTTGACAGTAATGGTACACTGAGAAATTATAATTACGGAAGTGTTGCATTTCCGGCGCCGGGATCAGGCAGTTTCAATTTGGTATTTGATATTTCAAGGTCTGTTCTTCCATTTGGATGTAAAGGAATTATCGGTTTGAGAAGCGGAAACTACAGTTCTGTTTTAACACTAAATTTGGGTGACGTTTACTTTAATGTAGGAAACGAAAGAGCTTCAAAATTCGAATCCGCATACACTTCGACTGATAGTAATCTGATGGATGCACTAGAAAATGAATATTACACGTCATTAGATTTTAGAAATGTTACCGGAATTAATTCAACATCAAATTGGATAAATGCTTCTCAAAATCTAAACAGTTTGTTTTATGTTAATAATTCTGTAGCTAACAGCAATACAAACGTCGTTTCCGGAAATATCTGCAACATGCTTACGTTATCTGATTCAGGGAAAGATTTTCAGGTTCCGTTTAATTTTTCGGCGACTGCAGCTACTTACAGCAGAGTTTTCGGCGGTTATGAAGTATTATTGTTGCCTTTTGAAGCAAACATTCCTTCAGGCGTGAATGTTTATCTAATGTCACCAGGTTCTACAGGAATATCATGTTCAGCCATTTCGGGCGGAACAATTCCTGCAAACACCCCGGTACTTATCAATGCAACAGGAAATGTTACTTTTACAGGTACGGGTAATGTTTCTACGCCAAAAGCAATTGCGGTAAACCAGATGAATGGCGTTTATCAAACCATCAGGGTTCCGGCTAACAGTTACGTTTTAAAAACAGAAGGAGGCGTGACGGGATTTTACAAAGTTTCGGCGGGAAGTGAGCCAATGATTAATCCTTTCCGTGCATATCTTACAGAAGAAAATGTGTATACAGCTGCCATGCTTCCTCTTAATTTCTCTGTATTAGCCGTAGAAAATAACAATCTACAAAAAGATGAGGTTAAAATATATCCAAGTCCTGCAAAATCAGAAATTTTTGTTGAATTAAAAGCAACAGACGCAACTGCAAATATTTTCGATTCAAGAGGTGGAGTAATAAAATTCGGATTGAAAATGACAGCAGGAAAAAATCGTATCGACATCAACGAATTTTCTGCAGGTACTTATTTCATCGAGGTTTCTTCTAAAGGCACGAAAATAATTTCACAGAAATTTATTAAACAGTAATATTTAAATCAATTAATTCTCCAAAGCCATCAAAATCAATTTGGTGGCTTTACGTTTAAGTAAATATAAGTGTTATTTTTACATTTATTTAAAATGGAATCTTATATTTGTTTTATTGCAAAAAGGCAAAATCTGCTTGCTTTTACAAAAACATTAACTTAGAAATTTTCACTAATCTCATGAAAAAACTTTTCTTAAATATATCGATTTTCGTCTTTGCCATATCATCGGCACAAACTTTCAAATATCCTTTCCAAAACCCAAATCTTCCCGTCGAACAAAGAATTGAAAATCTTCTCGGATTATTAACGGTTGACGAAAAAATAGGAATGATGATGGATAATTCCAAAGCTGTTCCCCGTTTGGAAATTCCGGCGTATGGTTGGTGGAACGAGGCACTTCACGGCGTCGCAAGAGCAGGAACAGCTACCGTTTTTCCTCAGGCAATCGGGATGGCGGCAACCTGGGATGTTCCTGAACATTTGAAAACATTTGAAATGATTTCTGATGAAGCCAGGGCAAAATATAATAAATCTTTCGATGAATCCAACAAAACAGGACGTTACGAAGGTCTGACTTTTTGGACACCGAACATCAATATTTTCCGTGATCCCAGATGGGGAAGAGGTCAGGAAACCTATGGCGAAGATCCTTATCTGACTTCCGTTTTAGGCGTTGCAGCAGTAAAAGGTCTGCAGGGAAATGACCCGAAATATTTTAAAACCCACGCCTGCGCCAAACATTTTGCCGTTCATAGCGGTCCGGAATGGAACCGACATTCTTATAACGCAGAAGTTTCCAAAAGAGATTTATACGAAACGTATCTTCCAGCATTCAAAGCATTAGTTTTAGAAGGAAATGTGAGGGAGGTGATGTGCGCCTACAATGCATTCGACGGACAGCCTTGTTGCGCCAACAATACTTTATTGACAGAAATTCTCCGTGGAAAATGGAATTATGACGGAATGGTCGTTTCCGATTGTTGGGCGTTGGCAGATTTTTATCAGAAACAATACCACGGAACGCATCCTGACGAAAAAAGCACGGCAGCAGATGCTCTGAAACATTCCACAGATTTGGAGTGTGGCAGTACCTATAATAATTTAAATAAATCGTTGGCAAGCGGTTTAATCAAAGAAAAAGACCTCGATATTTCAATGAGAAGAATTTTGAAAGGTTGGTTTGAATTAGGAATGCTCGACCCGAAATCTTCAGTGCACTGGAATTCCATTCCATACACCGTTGTAGATTCTGAAGAACATAAAAAACAGGCATTGAAAATGGCACAAAAATCAATTGTGCTGATGAAAAACGATAAAAATGTTTTGCCTTTAAGCAAAAATATCAAAAAGATTGCGGTTGTCGGTCCAAACGCTGATGACAGCTTGATGCAGTTAGGAAATTACAACGGAACACCTTCCTCGATTGTAACGATTTTAGATGGAATTAAAACCAAGTTCCCAAATGCCGAAATCATTTATGAAAAAGGAAGTGAAGTGGCAGACCCATCGTCCAGAACTTCATTGTACCAAAATTTCTTAAGCCAGAAAAACGGCGAAAAAGGAATGAAAGTGGAGTTTTTTAATAACAATGAATTCAAAGGAAAATCTGCCAATATTTCAGTCAATAAAACAGGAATCAGCTATAACAGTTTTGGAGGAACTCAACTTGCACCTAATGTTGGCAGAGAAAATACTTCGGCAATTATTTCCGGTGTTTTTAAAAGTTTATACACTGGTGATGTTATCTTTTCTGCTTCAACATCAGATGTTTACACACTTTTTGTTGATGGGAAAGAAATCGCAACCAGAAAAGGTCCTGATGCAAGACATCCTTCAGAATTTCCTGTAAAAATGGAAAAAGGAAAGGAGTATAACATTGAATTGCGTCACACTCAAAAAGGAAAATATGTAAGTATCACTTTCGATGTTTACAGAAAAGACCCTGTGAATTACGCTTCAGTAAAGGAAAAAGTGAAAGGTGCTGATGTTATCATTTTCGCAGGTGGACTTTCGCCAAGTCTTGAAGGTGAAGAAATGTTAGTGAGTGCAGAAGGTTTCAAAGGTGGCGACAAGACATCCATCGAGCTCCCTAAAGTTCAGCGTGAGTTGTTGGCAGAGTTAAGAAAAACCGGAAAACCTGTCGTTTTTGTGTTGTGTACGGGAAGTTCACTTGGCTTGGCACAAGATGAAAAAAATTATGACGTATTATTAAATGCTTGGTACGGCGGACAATCCGGTGGAACGGCCGTTGCGGATGTGTTAGCGGGCGATTACAATCCGTCAGGAAAATTACCGATTACATTTTATAAAAATCTGGAACAACTTGATAACAATCTGTCAAAAACCAGCAAACATCAGGGCTTTGAAAACTATGATATGCAGGGAAGAACTTACCGTTATATGACAGAAAAACCTTTGTATGCTTTCGGTCACGGTTTAAGTTACTCTAAATTTAATTATGATGATGCCAAATTGAACAAAAACACCATTAATACAACTGAAAATCTAACGATTACCATTCCTGTTAAAAATATTTCGAAACGTGATGGTGAAGAAGTAATTGAGGTTTACATAAAAAGAAATAACGATCTTTCCGCTCCTGTAAAGACTTTGAAGGCTTTCGAAAGAGTTTTCATCAAAGCCGGTGAAACGAAAAATTTTCAGCTTACTATTTCTAATGATTCGTTCAAATTTTATGATGAAAAAGTGGATGATTTAGCTTCAAAAACAGGAAACTATACCATTTTCTACGGTGGAACTTCTGATGAATCAGGTTTGAAAAGTCTACAATTACAGGTTAAGTAATTTCTGAAAACGATCCTGAATCTTTTAAACAATGAAAACAAAATCCAAAATATTCGCAACCGCATTTGCTTTAAGTGTAGCCTTCTTTTCAGCTCAAAATGTAAATGTAAAAAAGCACTTTCTCGATTTGGACGGAACTTCCACCAACATCAAAATTCAGCCCACGATGTACGGAATTTTCTTCGAAGACATCAATTTTGCCGCAGACGGTGGATTGTACGCAGAACTCATCAAAAACCGGAGTTTCGAGTTTGATGAGCCATTAACCGGTTGGAAACAACTCAACACAAAAACATTGTCTCTGAATCTGGATTCCGGATTTCTGACGATTATAACCGACAAGTCTAAAACCAATAAAAACTACGCAAGAATCACGGTTTGGAATGATAACAACTATTCTCTGGAAAATGAAGGTTTCCGAGGAATCGGGCTTCATCAGGATGAAAAATATGATTTCAGTTTTAATTTAGAAAACGTTTCGGGCAATATATCAGCGGTTAATGCAAGTCTCATTGATGAAAACGGAAAGATAATTTCAACCGTTTCAACAATTATTAAAGGCGGAGGCTGGCAGAAATATACTTTGGTTTTCTCTCCGAAATTGACGGTTGAAAAAGCAACATTACAGCTCACTTTCACAGGAAAAGGTGTGGCGAATATGGATATGATTTCACTGTTTCCACAAAATACCTGGAAAGGCAGAAAAGGCGGAATGCGAAAAGATTTAGTGCAGAAATTATACGATCTGCAACCCGGATTTTTACGTTTTCCCGGTGGATGTATTGTGGAAGGAAGAACTTTGGCAGAACGTTACCAATGGAAAAAAACAGTCGGAAAAGTGGAAGACAGAGAAAATCTCATCAACAAATGGAACAATGGATTTGCTCACCGTCTCACGCCTGATTACTGGCAGTCTTTCGGAATTGGTTTTTTTGAGTATTTCCAACTTTCAGAAGATTTGGGTGCAGAACCGCTTCCGATTTTAAGTTGCGGAATGGCGTGTCAGTTCAACACCGCAGAATTGGTGAAAATGGAAGATTTAAATCCATACGTTCAGGATGCTTTGGATCTGATTGAATTTGCAAACGGAGATTCCACCACAAAATGGGGGGAAATCCGTGCTGAGATGGGACATCCGAAACCGTTTAATATGAAATACATAGGTGTTGGAAACGAGCAGTGGGGCGAAGATTACATTGAGAGATACAAAATTTTTGAAAAAGCCATCCATGCTAAATATCCGAACATCCAAATCATTTCAGGAAGCGGACCGTCGCCTGACGGAGAATTCTTCGATTATGGCTGGAAAGAACTTAAAAAACTGAATGCACAAATCGTTGACGAACATTACTATAATTCTCCTGATTGGTTCTTAAAAAATGCAGACAGATACGATAAATACGACAGAAAAGGACCAAAAGTTTTTGCCGGAGAATATGCGGCGCAATCTGTTGGCGTTGTCAAGCCGGATAACAAAAACAACTGGCAAACTGCACTTTCCGAAGCCGCTTTTATGACTGGGTTGGAACGTAATGCTGATGTTGTGACAATGACTTCCTATGCACCGCTTTTGGCACACGCAGACGGTTGGCAGTGGACGCCGGATTTGATTTGGTTCAGTAATCTGAAATCTTACGCAACTCCGAATTATTATGTTCAGAAATTATTTTCCAATAACAAAGGAACCGATTTAATTAAAATCTTAGAAAACGGAAAAGCTTTGACAGGTCAGAATAATCTTTATGCATCGGCGGTGAAAGACAGTAAAAAAGGTGAGATCATTATCAAAATTGTCAATTCAAACGTGCAACAAACTTCGGTTGAAATCAATCCGAAAAATATAAAATCGGGCAGTCAGATGACGAAAATTATATTGACTTCCTTAGGACTTTCCGATGAAAATAATTTCCAGTCGGAAACCATCACTCCAAAACAGGAAATTCAAAGTATCAAAAAGGGGAAAATTTCTGTTGAAATTCCTGTAAATTCTCTGGTTATTTTAAAAATTAAATAACTCCAAATGACCATTAACAAAGGAAAAATTAAAATTAAGTGTAAATATTACATTTATTTGAAATAGATTATTATATTTGTTTTAGCTCAAAAACAAAAAACAGAAGCTTTTTTTAGGATAAAGTAAAACTTATCGGCAATTCTTTGCGTAATGTAATTCATTGCATCTGTTATTTTGAAAAGAGCTAAAAATAATAATCAAATTAATCACTTTTGTTAATGAAAAAGTACGTTATCGGCTTAGACTATGGAACAGATTCGGTTCGTGCGGTTTTGATAGACACCGAAAATGGGGCAGAACTTGCCACTTCAGTAAGCTATTATCAAAGATGGAAAGACGGCAAATTCTGTAAACCCGAAGTTAATCAGTTTCGACAGCATCCGCTTGACCATATCGAAGGTTTGAAAAAAACGATTTCAACCGTTGTAAAAGAAAGTGGAGTAGCACCGGAAAATATCGTCAGTATTTGTATTGATACGACAGGTTCATCGCCACTTCCTGTGAATAAGTATGGAATTGCCTTATCACTTTTGCCAGAGTTTTCAGAAAATCCCAATGCAATGATGGTGCTGTGGAAAGACCATACATCTATCACTGAAGCTGAAGAAATCAATCATTTGGCGAAAAACTGGGGTGGAGAAGATTACACTAAATTCGAAGGCGGAATATATTCTTCCGAATGGTTTTGGGCAAAGATTCTTCATATCAGCAGAGAAGATGAAGCGGTGAAAAACTCAGCATACAGCTGGATGGAACATTGCGATTACATTACATTCTTACTTTCCGATAACCAGGATTTAGCAACATTTAAGAGAAGCCGTTGCGCTGCGGGTCACAAAGCGATGTGGCACGAGTCGTGGAACGGACTTCCTTCCAAAGAATTTCTTGGTCAATTGGATTCATCTTTAGCAGAACTTCGTGACCGATTGTATGATAAAACCTACACTTCAGATGAAATTGCAGGAAATCTGAATGAAGAATGGGCAACAAAATTAGGATTAACAACCGATACTGTCATCGCAGTCGGAACTTTCGATGCACATTCCGGAGCAGTGGGTGCAAAAGTCGAGGAAAATACACTGATTAGGATTATGGGCACGTCAACCTGTGATATTATGGTGGCTCCCAATGAAATTATCGACGACAAAACCGTCAAAGGAATTTGCGGACAGGTCGATGGTTCAGTAATTCCTGGATTAATGGGATTGGAAGCGGGACAATCCGCTTTCGGCGATGTTTTGGCTTGGTTTAAAGACATTTTGATGTGGCCGACTCAAAATATTTTAATGAATTCCAATATCATTGATGATAAACAAAAACAATTGCTGAAGGAAGAATTAGAAAACAATTTAATTCGAAATCTAGCGCAAGAGGCAGAAAAAATTCCACTGTCAGAATCTGTTCCAATCGCTCTGGACTGGATTAACGGCCGAAGAACTCCTGATGCCAATCAGGAACTGAAAATGGCCATCAACAATCTGTCATTGGGCACAAAAGCACCGCATATTTTCAAAGCTTTGGTGAATGCGATTTGTTTCGGTTCCAAAAAAATCGTTGACCGTTTCGAAGAAGAAGGCGTAAAAATAGAAAAAGTGATCGGAATCGGCGGTGTCGCCAGAAAATCACCATTCATTATGCAGACTTTGGCCAACGTTCTCAATATGCCGATTGTAGTGGCAGAATCAGACCAAGCGCCGGCTGTGGGTGCCGCCATTTACGCAGCAGTTGCAGCAGGAATTTATCCCAATGTTCAGGAAGCAAGCCGGAAAATGGGTTCCGATTTCGAAGCCGAATATTTCCCACAAATAGAACACGTAGAAAAATATGCAGAACTGATGAATCAATATCAAATTCTCGCAGATTTCACTGAAAATCATATCAAATCAAAGAAAAATTTGACGGTTTGCAGTTTGTAGTTGATGACAATTTTAAAACCGACAACCATCAACTGACAACCGAAAACTAAAATGATTATGGCAGCTTAATCCGTCTTCCGCTCCCAATCTTTTTTGCCAAGGCTTTTCCCAACGCAAAAAAAGGATTTCCGCTCAAGCCGGGCTGCGGGCAATTCGCTGTAAAGATTTTGTCATCTATATAATTTTTAATCTTTCAATTTCAATAAAATGAACATCTATAAAGAACTGAAAAGAGAATGTTACGAAGCCAATATGCAGCTCGATGCCTTGAAGCTGGTCGTCTACACATTCGGAAATGTCAGTGCTGTTGACCGTGATAAAGGAATTTTTGCCATTAAACCAAGCGGCGTTCCTTACGAATTGCTGAAGCCTGAAGATATTGTGATTTTAGATTACGATGCTAACGTCATTGAAGGAAATCTAAGACCATCTTCCGACACCAAAACCCACGCTTATCTCTATAAAAACTGGGAAAATATCGGTGGAATTTCGCACACGCACGCCATCTATTCCGTCGCCTGGGCGCAAGCTCAGATGGACATTCCGATTTTCGGAACGACACACGCAGATCATTTAATTTCGGATATTCCGTGCGCGCCGCCAATGCGTGATGATTTAATCGAAGGAAATTACGAATACAACACCGGAATCCAGATTCTGGAATGTTTCAAAGAAAAAGAGTTGTCTTACGAAGAAGTGGAAATGGTTCTTATCGGAAATCACGGGCCGTTTACCTGGGGAAAAAATGCCGACAAAGCCGTTTACAATAGCAAAGTTCTGGAAACGATTGCAGAAATGGCATATCGTACAAAACAAATCAACCCGGATGCTGTACGACTAAAGGATTCATTAATCAAAAAACATTACGAACGCAAACACGGCAAAAACGCCTATTACGGACAGTAATAGAATTAAATAAAGTCTGTCATTCTGAAAGAAACGTGATGTAGTGAAGAGAATCTTAATTAAGTATAATCAATAGAGATTTCTCGTTCTCGGAATGACAAACATAAAACTAAAAACCGATAACAATCAACTAAAAATATGTTAACATCTCTCAATACCAAAGAAATCTGGTTTATTACCGGAAGCCAACATTTATACGGTCCTGAAACATTAGCCCAGGTTGCAGAACATTCAGCGAAAATCGTGGAAGCTTTAAACGCTTCTTCACAAATTCCTGTAAAAGTAGTTCTAAAACCAACAGTAAAAACCACGGAAGAAATTTTCGACATACTAACTGCTGCTAATTTCGCCAAAGACTGCATCGGAATTGTAACCTGGATGCACACGTTTTCACCCGCAAAAATGTGGATCCGTGGACTGACCGCTTTGCAAAAACCAATGTTGCATTTGCACACACAGTTCAATCAGGACATTCCGTGGTCTACGATGGATATGGATTTTATGAACCTCAACCAGGCAGCGCACGGCGACCGGGAATTTGGTTTTATGGTAAGCCGTCTCCGCAAAAACAGAAAAGTGGTTGTTGGACATTGGGCTGAAGAAAGAGTTCAGAAACAAATCGGCGACTGGAGCAGAGTTGCAGCAGGTTGGGACGATTGGCAAGGTGCAAAATTTGCCCGTTTCGGAGACAATATGAGATACGTTGCCGTGACCGATGGCGACAAAGTGGAAGCAGAAACCAAGTTTGGTTTTTCGGTAAACACTTGGGGAATCGGAGATTTGGTCAGCGTTGTCAATTCTATTGGCGATGGAGAAATCAAAACGTTGGTGGAAGAATATGAATCTTTATATAAAATGGCAGAATCTCTTCTCTTTGGAGGTGCAAACAGAAAATCGCTTGAAGCTGCAGCAAGAATCGAATTAGGTTTAGAAAAATTCCTGAAAGACGGAAATTTCAAAGGTTTCTCTGATACTTTCGAAGACCTTCACGGATTGGAGCAATTGCCTGGAATTGCGGTTCAAAGATTAATGGAAAAAGGATATGGATTTGCAGGTGAGGGCGATTGGAAAACTGCCGCTTTGGTTCGTGCTATGAAAACAATGGGACAAGGTTTGGAAGGCGGAAACGCTTTTATGGAAGATTATACCTACCATTTAAATCCATCAAATCCGTCCGTTTTAGGTTCGCATATGTTGGAAGTTGACCCAGTTTTAGCAGTAGATAAACCGTCTTGCGAAATTCATCCGTTGGGAATTGGCGGTAAAGCGGATCCGGTTCGTTTGGTTTTCAATTCAAGAGGAAATATCAATTCGCTTAATGCTGCTTTAATGGATTTTGGAAATCATTTCAGACTGTTAATCAACAAAACTCAGGCGTTAGAAATTACTGAAGAACTTCCAAAACTTCCTGTTGCAAGGGTACTTTGGAAACCACTTCCGGATTTGTATACTGCCGCTGAAGCCTGGATTTTAGCAGGAGGAGCGCATCACACATGTTACAGCGAAAATATCAGTGCAGAACAGTTGGAAGATTTCGCAGAAATTGCAGGAATTGAATCTGTAGTTATTGATGAAGACACGAAAATTCGTGATTTCAAGAATACGCTTCGCTGGAACGGGATTTATTATCGTTAAACCTGCAAAACTATTCAGACTATGAAAAAAATAAGTTATAACCTGATTATTGTTGCACTTTTGAGTATTTTCGGATGCAATAAAAAAGAAAATAATAATCAGCCTCAAAAAGAAAAAATGGAAAATATACAGGTCTCAGATTACGGAGTGACGGCAAAAGGTGATTCTATCAAAAAATTTACGCTGACCAATAAAAACGGGATGAAGGTGGAAGTCATTAATTTTGGCGGAATCATCACTTCACTCACCGCTCCCGACAAAAACGGAAAATACGAAGATATAGTCTTAGGTTTTACAAAACCTGAAGATTATTTCAATGGAAATCCTTATTATTTCGGAGCTTTGATTGGCCGTTACGGAAACAGAATTGCAAATGCCAAATTCACTTTGGAAGGCAAAATCTACGACATCGATAAAAATGACGGACCGAACAGTCTTCACGGCGGAAAAGAAGGTTTTCATACCAAATTCTGGAACATTGAACCTGTAAAAGATGCGAAATTTCCAACTTTAAAACTGACATATATAAGCGAAGATGGCGAAGAAGGTTATCTCGGAAAATTATCGACAACGGTTTTGTATACTTTAATAGACGACAATGCTTTGGAAATTTCTTACGAAGCGGAAACCGATAAACCGACGGTTGTTAACTTGACGCAACATTCGTATTTCAATCTTTCAGGGAATTTCTCAAAAACAATTCTTGATCACGAATTGCAGATTAATGCAGATAAATTCACACCCGTTAATGAAACTTTGATTCCAACTGGTGAACAGAAAGCAGTGAAGGGGAGTCCGTTTGATTTTACGGTTTCAAAGGCTATTGGAAAAGATATCAATGCAGAAGACGATCAATTGAAAAAAGGGAAAGGTTATGACCACAACTGGATTCTAAACGGAAGCGGACTGAGAAGCATTGCAAAAGTTTATCATCCTGAATCAGGAAGAATGATGGAAGTTTTAACTGATGAACCAGGCGTTCAGTTCTATTCCGGAAACTTTTTGGATGGAAAATTCGATACTAAGACTGGTGGAAAAAATGAATTCAGAACAGGTTTTTGTCTGGAAACTCAGCATTTTCCGGATTCTCCAAATCAGCCTTCATTTCCATCAACAGAATTGAAACCCGGACAAAAATATCAGTCAAAAACGATTTATAAATTCTCAGTTAAAAAATAATTATGGGAAATTTAGCAACAATAGATATCATCATATTTCTTGTATATTTTGTGGTGGTAGCCGGTTATGGAATATGGATTTACAATAAAAAGAAATCCGGAACAACTGGCAGTAAAGATTATTTCTTGGCGGAAGGTTCATTGACTTGGTGGGCTATCGGGGCGAGTTTAATTGCTTCAAATATTTCTGCCGAACAGTTTATCGGAATGTCAGGCGAAGGTTTTTTTGTTGGAGTTGCCGTTGCTGCGTATGAGTGGATTGCCGCACTTGCATTGATTATTATTGCCATTTGGTTCATTCCGATTTATCTTAAAAATAAGATTTACACAATGCCTCAATTTCTTGAAACCCGTTACAACAAATCGGTTTCTTTGATTATGGCGGTATTCTGGCTGTTTTTGTATATCATTGTGAATCTTACCTCAATTCTTTATCTGGGTGCTTTGGCAATTGATACTTTGTTAGGCGGAGACAATCTTCACATCATTATGATCGGATTGCTTCTAATGGCTTTATTAATTGGTCTTGGCGGAATGAAAGTAATTGGTTACACCGATGTTATTCAGGTAGCAGTTTTAATTATCGGCGGTTTTGCTACAGTGTATATGGCGCTTCAGATTGTTGACCAGAGAATTAACGGAGCGACTGTAGGAAATGCTTTTGCAGGTTTTCAGACGTTGATGAACGAGGCTCCTCAACATTTTAAATTGATGCTTGACAAACCTACAAAAACAACCACAACTTTAGCAATGCCTGAAAATTTAGATGTTCAGAAATATGTGGTTTTACCCGGATTGGCAATGTATTTTGCAGGACAATGGATTGTAAACCTGAATTATTGGGGTTGCAACCAATACATCACGCAACGTGCTTTAGGAGCAGATTTGAAAACCGCAAGAACAGGAATTTTATTCGCAGGATTCTTAAAATTGTTTATGCCAATCATTGTGATGCTTCCGGGAATCGCTGCTTATGTTTTGTACACGAAAGGACATTTGCCGGGATTCAACGGTGTGAAAGACGGTGCCTATTCTGCCATTTTGGGATTCTTGCCGACAGGTCTGAAAGGTCTTGCTGTAGCAGCTTTGACGGCAGCCATCGTAGCATCTTTAGCCGGAAAAGTGAACAGTATTTCCACGATTTTTACATTGGATATTTATAAAAAATATTTGAAAGCAGATGCAACCGAAATCCAGATGGTGAGAACAGGACGTTGGGCAATTATCATTGCGATGTTTGTCGCTTTAGTGTTTACATGGACCGATGTTTTGGGAATCGGTGGCGAAGGAGGATTTACATTTATCCAGAAATATACAGGATTTATAAGTCCGGGTGTCTTTGCCATGTTCCTTTTGGGAATGTTTTGGAAAAGAACGACTGGAGCTGCGGCTTTGGTTGGTGTGATTTTAGGATTTGTCTTAGCAATTTTCTTCAACAGTTTTGCAGTAGATATTTTCGGTAAAGAAACCTGGTTATACACCGCATTTACTTATGAAAAATTAGAAAATGGAGTAGTTCACACCATTACAGAAATTCCGTTTTTGATTAATATGGGATGGTCATTCTTCTTTACGATTCTGGTGATGATTCTGATAAGTCTTGCTGGTCCGAAAGTCAATCCAAAAGCATTTGCAATTGATTCAACAATGTTCAAAGTTGACAACAGAACGTTGGTTTTGATTGTAGTTACTTTACTTTTACTGACTGCACTTTACGTAAGGTTCTGGTAAACCTAATAGAAAATAAATGAATGCAGGATTCCGGAATGGTGTCCTGTTTTTGTTTAATTTTGATTCAAGATTTAGAAACAGCAACATGAAAAATTTCAATGAATCAATCCAACAATATTTTGGATCTCTCACTACTGAAGAACTTTCGGTTATTCAATCTTATTTTAAGGAGGAAAAATTAAGCAAAAATAAAATATTTACAGAATCGGGTGAAATTTGTGAAAGATTGAGTGTTGTTAAATCAGGAATTCTTCGTGTTTTTGCATTAACGGAAGATGGGAAAGAAATAACGCAATGGATTTCTACAAAAGGTTTTTTCGTGACAGAATTGATGGGTTTTTTCTTTAATCAACCTAATCGATGGACGATACAGGCTTTCACCGAGGTTGAATTATTAAGCATTTCCAAAACAGATTATATAAAACTTTGTCATGAATTTCCAAAATGGATTGAAATCGAGAAACAATTTATAATCAAATGTTTTGCGATGATGGAAAACCGGATTTTTTCGCATCTTTCAATGACTGCTGAAGAACGCTACAATCAGTATTTTGAACAGAACAAAGAATTATTTCATCAGGTTCCGTTGCAGTATATTGCGTCAGTTTTGGGAATGTCGCCCGAAACTTTTAGCAGAATAAGAAAAAGGCAGACAGAAAATTCTTGATTTTTGTCAAGAGGATGTTGTTTCAATTGTCAGAGATTTGTCCAATAAATAAATGACAATGAAAAATCTTTTACTGCTTGAAGAATTGGGACAATTTGGTTTCGCTATTTTCCTTTTTGGTCAATTAGAATTTCAATGGTGGCTTTTTCCGCTTTGCCTTTTGCTTCCGGATTTTTCGATGGTTGGGTATGTAATCAATCCAAAAATTGGAGCCTGGATGTACAATTTTTTCCATCATAAACTGCTTGCAATTATAGTTTTGATTCTCGGATTCTGGCTGAAAATTTCAATTGTAGAATTTGCCGGAATTATCTTATGGGCGCATTCTTCGATGGACAGAATTTTCGGATACGGATTGAAATTTGAGGATGATTTCAAACATACTCATTTAGGTGTGATGGGAAAAAAATAATTTTTTAAATTTTAAAAGTAAACCCTTCTCCAATCTTCTTCTGATATTTCACTTCATCAAAACGATACAGAAAAGATCCTTTTTTAGAGGATGTCATATCTTTTTCTTCGGTTTTGATGAGAATATCCATTCCGTTGATTTTGCTTGTAAAATTTCTCTTATCATATTTTTCATCGAAGATCGCTTCGTAAAGGTTCTGAAGGTCTTTCATAGTGAATTTTTCGGGCAGTAATTCAAAACCTATAGGTCGTGTGGAAGCCCTTCTTCTCAGTCTCAGAATCGCATCTTTTACCATATCATTGTGGTCAAAAATAAGATTTGGTCTGTCCTGCAAATCAAACCATTTGGTATTATATTCTTCGTTAATCTGAATATTATCCTGAATATTAATTAAAGCATAATAAGAAATCGACATAATTCTGGCAGTTGGTTCACGGTCAATTTCAGTGTATGTATTCAGCTGTTCTAGATAAATGTTTTCAAGTCCGGTTAAGGTATTCAGGACACGGTTGGCAGCTTGGTCAGAACTTTCTTTATCATCAATAAAACCACCCATTAACGACCATTCACCTTTCTTTGGTTCGAAATTTCTTTGCACTAAAAGGATTTTCAGATTCTCTCCGTCAAAACCGAATATAATACAGTCAACTGCAATAAAATGTTTGGGATAATTGAGATAATTCTCTTCCATCAAAAATTATTTTCTACAAAGTTAATTGTTTTTAAGGTAGATATAAACAAAACAGTGTAATAAATGTGCAGCGAACACTTTATTTGTTTTAATTTTCTTTTTGATAATTTAAAAGCTTTCGTATCTATTTTGGGAATAATTTTTCATCGTTTTATCGATTTATTTGCCAAATAACCATGAATTATATGTGAATTTAATGTTAAAATTATGTTAAAATTTTTTACGTGAATTTCAGATGAAAGTTTATCTGACATATCTTTTGAAATACGATAAGTCTACACACGTATTTTAATCGATTCTTTTAAATCGATGATCTTCATTTTGATAGTGATTAAATTATATTTATTTAATTGATTTTCTTTAGTTTGTCTAATCTTGTTTTTTATGATAAGCTAGCATTTTTTAGAGATACTTTTTATTAATTGAAAAAGTGATTTTGTATATCATTTTATCGTTAAAGTTTAAAGTTGTTTGCCAGTTGAATACTTTCTTTTATTTTAGAAATGTAGAAATAACATTTATTTATGAACAAAAAATCTCTGATTTTACTCGTAAGTTTTACTTCTCTTGCTTTCGGGCAGGTGAAGAAAAATGTTAGCTACTTTCCTCTCAACAAAGTTCATTTATCAGAAAGCGTTTTCAGCAAAGCGATGCAGACTGACGAAAACTATATAATGTCTATGGATGCAGACCGTTTGCTGGCTCCATATTTGAAAGAGGCGGGGCTCAATCCAAAAAAAGAAAATTACCCAAATTGGGAAAATACTGGATTGGACGGGCATATTGGAGGACACTATATTTCTGCATTGTCACTCATGTACGCTTCTACAGGTGATGCAAAAGTGAAACAGCGACTAGATTATATGATTGATGAGCTGAAGCGTTGCCAGAATATTTCAGGAAACGGCTATCTTTCAGGTGTTCCGAACGGGGAAAAAATCTGGAAAGAAATTGCTGAAGGAAATATTCGAGCAGCTACTTTCGGGTTGAATGACCGCTGGGTTCCGCTGTATAATATTCACAAAACTTACTCAGGTTTAAGAGACGCTTATTGGTACGCAGGGAGCGAAAAAGCAAAAAAAATGCTTATTAAGCTTACCGATTGGATGGCAAATGAAGTTTCCAGACTTTCCGATGAGCAGATCCAGGAAATGCTGAACAGCGAACATGGCGGACTGAACGAGGTTTTTGCAGATGTTTACGACATTACTAAAAATGAAAAATATCTGAAGTTAGCGCACCGCTTTTCGCATCAGGCGATTTTAAATCCATTGTTGATTCACGAAGATAAACTGACGGGAATTCACGCCAATACGCAGATTCCGAAAGTCATAGGTTTTAAAAGAATTGCCGATTTAGAAAACAACAAAGAGTGGAGCAGTGCAGCGGATTTTTTTTGGACAAATGTAACTCAAAAACGTTCCGCAATTATTGGGGGAAACAGTGTGAGTGAACATTTCAATTCCATCAATGATTTCAGTGGAATGATTAAAAGTATCGAAGGTCCCGAAACCTGTAATACATACAATATGTTGAAGCTGACCAAAGATCTTTTTGCTACCAATCCGAAGTCATCTTATCTGGATTATTACGAAAGAGCTCTGTACAATCATATTCTTTCCACTCAAAATCCTGAAAAAGGCGGTTTCGTATACTTTACGCCAATGCGCCCCGGTCATTACCGAGTGTATTCTCAGCCGGAAACCAGTTTTTGGTGTTGCGTAGGTTCCGGAATGGAAAATCACGCCAAATATGGTGAAATGATTTATGCATATTCGGATAATGATTTGTATATCAATCTGTTTATTCCGTCTGTTTTAAAATGGTCTGAAAAGAAATTGGTGTTAAGACAGGAAAATAATTTTCCGCAGACACCTTCTACAAAATTAATTTTTGACCTCGCTCCGAGTTCTGAAATCAATCTGAAACTAAGAGCACCGGAATGGTCTAATATTTCACAAATAATCGTTTCCGTTAATTCAAAAAATATCAATATTCCTGTCGATTCCGAAGGTTATATCAATATCAAAAAAAAATGGAAAAAGGGCGATGTGGTCGAAATGAAAATCCCCATGCACCTTTCAGCAGAGCAGCTTCCTGACAAATCGGATTATTATGCTTTCAAATATGGTCCAATCGTTTTAGCCGCAACGTACGGAACAGAAAATCAGAACGGACTTTTTGGCGATGACAGCCGTGGCGGTCACATTGCGCACGGACCACAGATTCCGTTGAATGATATTCCGACTATTTTGGGAAGTTCAGATGTGATTGATCATCTGGAAACAGTGAATGGAGAAGATCTGATATTTAAATTAAATGGTCTTTATCCTCAAAATAAATTTGCAGAAGGATTGAGATTGATTCCATTCTATAAAATTCACGAGCAGCGTTATATTATTTATTTTCCGCAGGCAACTCAGGATAAAATCGAATTGATTCAGAAACAGAAAGCCAAAGAAGAAACGGAAATCCGAAAACTGAACAATATTACGACAGATAAAATTCAGCTCGGTGAGCAACAGCCGGAATCTGACCACTTTTTCAACAGCAAAGATTCCAACACCGGATATATGGAAGATCGCCATTTCCGTGAGGCAAAAGGATGGTTCAGTTATCAGATGAAAAATAAGGAGAAGAGTGCAAAATATCTTTACATCACATATTTTGATGCCAATAATAATCGTACTTTGAATGCAGAAATCAACGGAATTAAAGCCTACTCTAAAAATTTCGAAGGAAAAATGGGCAGTTCTCCACAAACTTTATTAATTCCGATTCCTGAATCTGAAATCCATAAAGATATACTGAATATCAAATTTAATTCAGGTGAAAAATCATTAACTCCGAAAATCATCGAAGTAAGATTGCTGAATCAAACGCCAGATAAAAACTAAAAATAACTGCAGAATCAAATTTGCTATGAAAAATAAACTCTTTTTTAAAATATTAATTCTATTCATCGGCGCGTTGTGCTTTTCATTGATCAATGCAAAAGTTAAGCTTCCGGCTTTGGTTTCAGACGGAATGGTCTTACAGAGGAATCAAAAACTGAATATTTGGGGAAAAGCTAATGCCAATGAAAAAGTAGAAGTGAAATTCCTTAACAAAAATTATAAAACATCCGCAGACCAAAAGGGAAACTGGAAAATCGTTCTTCCGGAACAAAAAGCGGGCGGTCCGTACACTATGACCATCAATGAATTGACGCTTAAAGACATTATGATTGGCGAAGTTTGGCTGGCCTCAGGACAATCGAACATGGAACTGCCGATGCGCAGATTGACTCCGCTATACGCCAACGAAATCAAAAATGCGAATAACCAAAATATTCGTTTTTTCACGGTTCCTCAGAAATATAATTTCAAATCGCCTCAAACCGAACTAGACGGTGGAAAATGGGAAGCTACAAATCCTCAAACGATTTTAAATTTTTCAGGTGTTGCTTATTTTTTTGCTAAAGATGTAAGTGAAAAAGAAAAGGTAGCGGTTGGAATTATTCACTCAAGTTTAGGAGGTTCTCCAATTCAGGCCTGGATGGATGAAAATTCTCTGAAAAAATATCCTGAATATCTGGATGAAGCTAAAAAGTGGCAGAATGATGATTTAATCAAATCAACTGAATCTAATGAACAGGCTCTCAGCAAAGCTTGGTATGGAGAATTAGACCAAAGTGATCTCGGACTCAATCAGCATTGGGAAAAATTTGATTTGAATGATTCTGACTGGAAAACGATGCAGATTCCGGGTTCCTGGGAAGATAAAGAAGGTTCTTTCGATGGTTCGGTTTGGTTCAGAAAAGAAATTATTTTAACAAAAAATCAGGCTGGAAAACCAACGTTTTTAAACCTTGGTAGAATTAAAGATGCTGATGTGACCTATATCAACGGCACAAAAGTCGGAAACGTGACTTATGAATATCCGCCACGTTGGTACGACATTCCTGCCGGAGTTTTGAAAGAAGGCAAAAACGTAATTGCTGTGAGAATTTCCAACGGAAGCGAAAAGGGGCAGTTCATCGCAGATAAACCGTATTACCTTGAAATCGACGGACAAAAAATAGATTTAAAATCTGAATGGAAATATAAAATCGGGGCAAAAGTCGACAGAATGGCTCCGGGACAAACCTTCATCCGTTGGAAGCCGACTGGTCTGTACAATGCGATGATTAATCCTTTAATTAACTACAATATCACAGGTGCACTTTGGTATCAGGGCGAAAGTAACACAGGAAAACCAAAAGAATACGGCGATTTGCTGACTACAATGATTACAGACTGGAGAAGCAAATGGAATAACAAAGAAATGCCCTTTTTCATCGTTCAGTTAGCCAATTTTATGGAATCAAAATCTCAACCGGTTGAAAGCAATTGGGCAGAATTGAGAGAGCAACAAAGTCAGGTTTCGCTAAAAGTTCCGAATACCGGATTGGCTGTAATTATCGATATAGGAGAGTGGAATGATATTCACCCTTTAAACAAAAAAACAGTGGGAGACCGACTCGCTTTACAGGCAATGAAAATCGCTTATGACAAAAATGTAATTTCAGACGGACCAGTTTATCAGTCAATGAAAATCGAAGGCAATAAAATTATTCTTTCTTTTAAAAATGGAAGTGATGATTTTGCACCAATTTCTAAGTTGAAAGGCTTTGCCATAAAAAATTCTGATGGAAAATGGGTTTTGGCAACAGCTAAAATCGAAGGTAAAAAGCTTGTAGTCTGGAATGATTCGGTTAAAAATCCGGTTGCAGTTCGCTACGATTGGGCAGACAATCCGGATGGAAACCTGAAAAATAAAACAGGACTTCCCGCATCGCCTTTTACTACAGAATAATCTTTAAGTCTTTGCTGAGTTTACGCCTTTGCGAAACTTAAAAACGATTAGTAGTCAAAAAATATTTGCGGACTTTGCGTTTAAAAATTAATTATAAAAATATCAACAATTATATGAACAATACATCTCAAAAAATATCTGTCGTTGAAAAAATCGGCTACAGTTTGGGAGATTTAGCGGCCAATCTGGTTTTCCAGACTTTGGTAACGTACTTAGCTTACTTTTATACAGATATCTACGGATTGAAACCCGAAAATGCTTCTGTCATAACTTTAGTTGTTGGATTGATTGCCGGTTTCGGATTCAATCCGATGGTTGGCGCATTGGCAGACAGAACCAGGACTAAATGGGGAAAATTCCGTCCGTGGATTTTATTTTCTGCAGTTCCGTTAGGTGCAGCCGCACTTTTCGCATTCAGCACACCCGATTTTTCTTACAAAGGAAAAATGATTTATGCGGCGGTAACGTACAGTATTTTATTGTTACTTTATGCGGCTAATAACTTGCCTTACGCTGCGTTGAGTGGCGTTATTACAGGCGATATGAAAGAGCGAAACAGTATTTCGTCTTACCGTTTTGTAGCGGTAATGTTTGCTCAGTTTTTCGTTCAGGTATTTATGCTGCCAATTATTTTATCCGCAGGAAACGGCGATAAAGCAGTCGGAATCGAAATCGTAATGACATGGTTGGCGATTATCGGAACCATTATGTTGCTCATTACATTTTTTACCACCAAAGAAAGAGTGATTCCAAAACCGGAACAGGAATCTACGTTGGGAGCCGATTTGAAAGATTTAAAGAAAAATAAACCGTGGATTATTATGTTGGTTGTTACGGCGTTGATTTTCATTACATTGGCAATGAAAGGTGGTTCTTATGTTTATTACTTCAACAATTATGTAGATGAAACTTCCCTTAAAAATTTCATTTCGCCAATAACCAATTTCTTCAATTCTGTCGGGATGAATTTCTTCGGTGAAGACCCTCGTTCAGCAGGTTTCGGGCTGTTCAATGCTGGTGGAATCATTATGATGATTGTCGGAATTACCTTTTCAAAAAGATTTGCCGACAAATACGGGAAAAGAGATGCTTTCATCGCATCATTGTTCATTTCAACATTGTTTATTGTGGCATTCATTTTTTATCCGCCAAAATCGGTAGGATTAATGTTCCTTTCGCAAATTCTTCACGGCTTTTTTTACGGAATCAGCACACCGCTTCTTTGGGCAATGATTGCCGATGTAGCTGACTATTCCGAGTGGAAAAATAACAGACGCGCAACAGCCATAATTTTCTCTGCAATGATGGTCGGGTTGAAAGTTGGTTTGAGCATCGGAAGTTCACTAGTTTCCTCTATTATCGGAAATTACGGCTATCTTTCTTCAGAAGGTGCGCAAAATGTTATTCAGCCTGAAACTGTTGCAGCAGGTGCTAAAATGCTGGTCAGTATTTACCCTGCAATTCCATTTTTTGCCGCTTGTGGACTATTGATGTTCTATGAAATCAACAAAAAAATGGAAACTCAAATTGAGCAGGAACTGAAAGACAGAAGAAAGTTACAGGATTAGAAAATTTGGGCAGTTTAATCCGTCTTCCACTCCCGCTTTTTTGCTCGTCGTACCTCCTCACAAAAGAAGCTCCGTTCAAGCCGGGCTGCGAGAGATTCGCTGTTAAAATTTAGATTTAAAAAAATAATTATGAAAAAAATAGTCGCATTATTAGGAATTTTAGCCTTTACCGTCTCTTGCAAAACCGCAAATTCGGGATCGTCAGACAATTCCCTGAAAAATGCCTTCAAAAATAAATTCTACATCGGAACTGCAATGAGCCTTCCGCAGATTAATGGAACCGATGTGAAATCCGATGACATTATTAAAAAACAATTCAATTCCATCGTTGCGGAAAACTGTATGAAATCAATGTTCATCCAACCGCAGGAAGGAAAATTCTTCTGGGAAGATGCCGATAAATTCGTAGAGTTTGGAGAGAAAAATAAAATGTTCATCATTGGTCATACCCTGATTTGGCATTCACAATTACCAAAATGGTTTTTTGTGGGCAAAGACGGAAAAGATGTTTCACCCGAAGTTTTAAAACAGAGAATGAAAAGCCACATCACAGCCGTTGTCAGCAGATATAAAGGTAGAATCAAAGGTTACGACGTTGTCAACGAAGCCATTATGGAAGACGGAACTTATAGAAAAAGTAAGTTTTACGAAATTCTGGGGGAAGAATTCATTCCGCTTGCGTTCAAATATGCACAGCAAGCTGATCCCAATGTTGAATTGTATTATAATGATTATAACGAATGGTTTCCGGAAAAAGTAAAAACAGTTGTTAAAATTGTTAAGAATATGAAATCCAGAGGAATCAGAATCGATGGTGTAGGAATGCAGACTCACGTAGGATTGGACACGCCAAAATTGGAAGAATACGAAAAAGCAATCACAGATTACGCTGCAGCAGGCGTAAAAGTGAATATCACTGAAATGGAAATCAGTCCGCTTCCTTCTCCTTGGGGAACTTCTGCCAACGTTTCCGACAAAGTGGAGTATGAAGCCAAAATGAATCCATACACCAAAGGACTTCCCGAAAATGTTGAAAAAGATTGGGAAAACCGCTATTTGGATTTTTTCAACTTGTTTTTGAAACATCAGGACAAGATCCGAAGAGTAACTCTTTGGGGAGTAACAGACAATCAATCCTGGAAAAATGATTTTCCGGTAAAAGGCAGAACCGATTATCCGCTTCTTTTCGACAGAAATTATAAGGCAAAACCTGTTGTTGAGAAAATCATTCAATTAACAAAAAAGAAATAAGTCTAAAATCTAACTTCTAAATAATGAACAAAGCAAAATATCTCTTCCCAAGCGATTATATGGCAGATCCTTCCGTACACGTTTTCGAAGGCAAATTATACATTTATCCGTCACACGACCGTGAAAGTGGCATTGAAGAAAATGACAACGGAGATCATTTCGATATGAACGATTACCACGTTTTTTCTTTAGATGATGTTGAAAATGGCGAAGTAACAGACCACGGCGTTGTCCTTTCTGTAAAGGATATTCCTTGGTCTGGAAGACAGTTGTGGGATTGCGATGTGGCGTTTAAAGATGGTAAATATTATATGTATTTCCCTTTGAAAGATAAAAATGACATCTTCAGAATCGGTGTTGCAGTGAGCGATAAACCTTCTGGTCCTTTTGTTCCGGAAAAACATCCGATGTTGGGAAGTTACAGCATCGACCCTTGCCTTTTTGAGGACGACGGAAAACATTATATGTATTTCGGCGGAATCTGGGGCGGACAATTGCAACGTTACAGAAATAACAAAGCACTGGAATCTGCAGTTATGCCGAATGATGATGAACCGGCAATTCCTTCAAAAGTGGTAATATTGAGCGATGATATGTTGGAATTTGGCGAAGAACCGAAAGACCTTCTAATCCTTGACGAAGAAGGAAATCCTTTGCTTCACGGCGACAAACACCGTTTTTTCGAAGCATCATGGATGCATAAATACAACGGAATATATTACTTTTCTTACTCAACGGGAGATACACATCTAATCTGTTACGCAACCGGAGATAATCCTTATGGACCATTTACATTTCAGGGAGAAATTTTAACGCCGGTTGTGGGATGGACAACCCATCACAGCATTGTTGAGTTCAAAGATAAATGGTATCTGTTCTTCCATGATTCTGTTCCTAGCGAAGGCAAAACTTGGCTTAGAAGTATGAAAGTCGTTGAAATTGAATATGATGAAAACGGAAAAATAAAAACCATTGAAGGGTTGGAAGAAAATCAATAGGAGCGGGCTTTGGCCCGTTTTAAAAAGATAATATACAATTTGGCTTTAGCCAAAACTTAAATAATTTTAAAAATTTAAGAATGCAACATTTCCGAATTTACGTTTTGTTATTTTTAATGATTCCGCTTATGATTTTCGCAGAAGATGGCAGTCAGCTTTGGCTTCGGTTTCCAGCAAAAAACGGGATTTCGTCAAATAAAATCATTTCGAAAGGCAACAGCCCGACATTCAATATTGCCAAAAAAGAGCTGACGAATCATTGGCAGGGACAAGAAGTCGAACTTCGTACGGACAAATCTTTAAAAAACCTGAAAGATGGTTACACGATAAAATCTGTTCAGAATAAACTGGTAATTTCTGCCGGAAAAGAAATCGGATTGTTGTACGGTGTTTATCATATTTTAAGGCTTCAGCAAACGAATAGTTTAACTACTAATCTCAACATTACGGAAAAACCATCTTTTGATGTAAGAATTCTTAATCATTGGGATAATCTCGATGGAACGATTGAACGTGGATATGCCGGACATTCAATTTGGAAATGGGAGGATTTGCCGAATACCGTTTCACCGAGATATGAAGAATATGCAAGAGCAAATGCATCAATTGGAATCAATGCAACGGTTCTGAATAATGTGAATGCTTCTCCGAATATGCTTCGTGAAGATTATCTGAAAAAAGTCAAGATTTTGGCTGATATTTTCCGACCTTACGGAATCAAAGTTTATCTTTCTGTCAATTTTTCTTCGCCGAAAGTATTAGGAAATACAAAAGATTCTGACCCGTTGAATAAGGACGTTCAGAAATGGTGGAAAGACAAAGCTTCAGAAATTTATAAATTAATTCCCGATTTTGGAGGATTTTTGGTGAAAGCCAATTCCGAAGGACAACCCGGACCGCAGGATTACGGAAGAACGCACGCCGACGGTGCCAATATGATGGCCGATGTTCTGAAACCTTATGGCGGAATCGTGATGTGGAGAGCATTTGTGTACAGTCCGAGCAAAGAAGACAGAGCAAAACAGGCTTATCTTGAATTCACACCTTTGGATGGAAAATTCAGAAATAACGTCATCATCCAGATCAAAAACGGACCGGTTGACTTTCAGCCTCGTGAAGCATTTAATCCACTGTTTGGAGCATTGAAAAAGACACCGGAAATGGTTGAATTTCAGATTACTCAGGAATATTTGGGACAGGCAAATCATTTAGTCTATCTTGCTCCATTATTCAAAGAAACATTAGATAGCGATACGTATTCCAATGGAAAAGGTTCGACAATTGCAAAGATTACAGACGGAACATTAAGACCTGTAAAATTAACGGCAATTTCAGCAGTTGCCAATATCGGTGAAGACACAAATTGGACGGGGCATCATTTTGCACAATCCAATTGGTATGCATTTGGACGACTGGCTTGGAATCATGATTTGTCCTCAGAACAGATTGCCGACGAGTGGATTAAAATGACTTTTACAGATGATAGAAACTTTGTCAATCCTGTCAAAGAAATGATGCTCACTTCCCGTGAAACCGCTGTAGATTATATGATGCCACTGGGTTTACACCATATTTTCGCCGGAAATCATCATTATGGTCCCGAACCGTGGGGCGATTACAAAGGAGGAAGACCAGATTGGTCGCCTGTTTATTACCATCAAGCCAATGCAGAAGGACTTGGATTCGACAGGACAAAAACCGGAAGCGATGCCGTTTCACAATATTTTCCGCCACTTAATGGGATGTATGGAAACATCAAAACGACTCCTGAAAATCTGATTCTATGGTTTCATCACGTTCCGTGGGATTACAAAATGAAAGATGGAAAAACCATGTGGGAAGAATTGTGCTACAAATACGATTTAGGCGTTCATGAAGTGAGAGATTATCAAAAAGTCTGGGACAAAATGCAACCTTACATTGATAGTGAAAGATTCACAGATGTTCAGTCAAAACTTAAAATCCAGTCAAAAGATGCCGTTTGGTGGAAGGATGCGTGTCTATTATATTTCCAGACGTTTTCCAAAAGACCGATTCCTTATGATATCGAAAGACCGATTCACGAGTTGGAAGATCTGAAGAAAATCAAACTCAACATGGGTCATCACAATTAAATAACTTCTGAATTTTTTAAGACAGGAAGTTGTTTGTATAATAAGTTAAGACTTATATAAAATATTTAATAACAAATAAAATCTACATATGAAATTTTTTATCGACACTGCCAACTTAGAGCAGATTAGAGAAGCCAATGATTTAGGAATTCTTGATGGCGTAACTACTAATCCGTCACTAATGGCAAAAGAAGGAATCAGCGGAAAAGAGGCGATTCTTCAACATTACAAAGACATTTGCGACATTGTAGATGGTGATATTTCAGCAGAAGTTCTTTCAACAACTTATGAAGAAATGATTGCAGAAGGCGATATTCTGGCGCAAATTCATCCAAACATCGTTGTGAAAATCCCAATGATAAAAGACGGTATCAAAGCTTTAAAATATTTTTCAGACAAAGGAATCAAAACCAACTGTACTTTGATTTTCTCTGCCGGACAAGCACTTTTGGCAGCAAAAGTCGGTGCAACCTACGTTTCGCCATTCTTGGGAAGACTGGATGATATTTCTACAGACAGTTTGAATTTGATTCAGGAAATCAGATTGATTTTTGACAATTATATGTATGAAACCGAAATTTTAGCAGCATCCGTTCGCCACTCAATGCACATCATCAACTGCGCTAAAATCGGTGCAGATGTCGTGACTTGCCCGATTCAGCCGATATTATCATTGTTGAAACATCCTTTAACGGATTCAGGATTAGAGCAGTTTATCAAAGATTCACAAAAAATGCAGATCTCATAACGAACAATTCGTGTACGTGATAAAAGTTTTAAATCTGGGTAAATAGAACGACTTAAAAGATTATATAAGAAATATTTCTCTTCACTTTCAATGAAAAATTAAGATACAAAAAATATATATTATTACCTTTACAATCAATCAAGAAGTATATTGCAGTTATTTATGCAGGAGAATTTAATTAATCAAACAAAAGAAGCATTTCGTTCGACTTTTGAATCGGAACCGGAACGTATTTTTCTCGCACCGGGAAGAATCAATATTATTGGAGAACACGTAGACTACAGCGATGGTTTTGTACTTCCGGCGGCGATTGATAAACATATTTATTTTGCGGTAAAAAAGACTAACGATTCACAAATCTGTACCTTTTTTGCCAAAGATTTCAATGATTCGTTCAGTTTTAATGTTAAAGAGAAGCAGGCTCCTGTTTCTCAGATTTGGGTTAATTATTTGCTGGGCGTATTCAATGCGATTCAGGAATCAGGAAAAGAAATCGGCGGTTTGCAGATTGCTTTCAGCAGCACGATTCCTATGGGTTCGGGTTTGTCGTCTTCGGCAGCTTTGGAATGCGGTTTTGCATTTATTCTTAACGAACTTTTCGATTTAAATTTAACAAAAAAAGAACTGGCACTAATCGGTCAGAAATCCGAACATACTTTCGTAGGTGTAAAGTGCGGTATTATGGATCAGTTTTCTTCTGTTTTAGGGAAAGAGCACCAAGTGATAATGCTCGACTGCAATTCTCTGGAACATCAGTATTTTGAAGCAAATCTTGAAGGTTACAGTCTGGTTTTATTTGATAGTTGTGTGAAACATACACATCTTACCTCCGGCTACAATGACCGAAGAAATGATGTTGATAAGGGCAAAAAAATATTGTGGGAGAGATTTCCGGAAATTGAAAAATTCAGAGATTTTACATTTAATATGTTGGATGATCTGAGAGCAGAAATGGGAGAAATTTCTTACAAAAGATGCTTTTATCTTTTAAAAGAAATCAAAAGAGTGGAAAAAGCCGCGAAAGCTTTATCTGAAGGTGATGCAGAATATTTAGGAAAACTTTTGACTGAAACCCATTCAGGACTTTCGACTGAATTTGAAGTAAGTTGCGACGAGCTCGATTTTATGGTGGAAGAAACGTTGAAGGAAAATGGCGTTTTAGGCGCAAGAATTATGGGTGGTGGTTTTGGCGGATGCAGCATCAATCTGATTAAAGATGAAAATGTGGATGAAGTTATTAAAAATATCATGGCTAAATATAAAACGGCTTTCGACATCGAAATGAAAGTCTACAGAGTAAAAATATCGGATGGAATTAATGAATACAAAGAAAATGAACTCGTCATTTAATCAAAAAAAACATTCGCACAGAAGATACAATCCGCTTTTGGATGAATGGATCTTGGTATCTCCACAGCGTGCCAGCCGACCTTGGCAAGGACAAACCGAAAAAAGGGAAGAAAAAGAACTTCCAAATCACGATGAAAACTGCTACCTGTGTTCGGGAAATATTCGTGTCAATGGTGACAAAAATCCAGATTATAAAGGCGTTTTTGTATTCAATAATGATTTTGGCTCATTAATGAAAGATGAAGTGGAATTTTCTGAAGAAAGTTCTGATTTTTTTTCATTACAACCTGAAAGAGGAATCAATCGTGTCATCTGTTTTTCAGAAAATCACAGTCTTACTTTGCCTGAAATGGAAGTTGATGACATCAAAAACGTCGTTGACGTTTGGCAGCAGCAATATGAAGAATTGGGAAATCTGGATTATATTAATCACGTTCAGATTTTTGAGAACAAGGGACAGATGATGGGTTGCAGCAATCCGCATCCGCACGGACAAATTTGGGCACAGTCATCAATTCCGTCAGTTATATTGAAAACTCAGGAAAATCTTAAAAGGTATTTTGACAAGAACGGAAATTCTCTTTTGGAGGATTATGTGAAAAAAGAGCTGGAAATCGATGAAAGAATAATTTTAAAGAATGAAGATTTCGTTGCAATTGTTCCTTTTTGGGCAGTTTGGCCTTACGAAACAATGATTGTAAGCAAACGGAAAGTTGAAAATATTCTTGATTTTTCTGAATCTGAAAAAATTTCTTTAGCCTCAATTTTAAAAGGTTTGACTATAAAATATGACAATCTTTTTGAAATATCTTTTCCGTATTCAGCGGGAATTCATCAATCGCCAACTGATGGAAAATCTCATCCTGAATGGCATTTTCATATGCATTTTTATCCGCCTTTGCTGAGAAATGCCGAAGTTAAAAAATTTATGGTCGGCTACGAAATGTTGGCTGAACCTCAACGTGATATTACGCCTGAGCAAAGTGCAGAAATATTAAAGAATCTTTCTATTGTACATTATAAGGATACAAATTTTTAGATAAATGTAGATTCGTCATTATTGTGGCAACCGGGAACAACCCCAAATGATAAGGAAAAATATTTCTTTAAATAATATTGGGTTTGAAGATTTTATCGGTCAGATTTGTAGTGAATTACGGTGATTAATGAATTTTAAACTTAAATTTATTTGGTGATTTATTAAAAAGTTGGTAAATATTATTTTAAAATTTTCTGATCATAAAGTAAATTGTCATCTTCATCGAAACTTATAATCAATACTTTGTATTGTTTTGCGGTATCGTTATTGAAAAATTTAATTCTTGGAGGAACATAATCACTATCAAACAAATTGGGATTCCAATAAAGTGTTTCTCTGGTATCACTTTCAATTTTCTTTGGAGAATCGTCATTATCCAGCATTTCGATTGGGAATTCTGAAGGTTTATCATATCCTCTTACTACAGATGAATTTTTATTCTGCGTCGGCTTTTCATTACTTTTAGATTTCATATTACCTTTCATGGTATAGATTGCGACTGCATTACCTACTAACCCAGACTCCTTAATGATTTTCACCATCGCAATAGTACTTACAGGAAGGTTGGCAATCATTGTAGGATCGGTTTGTACCTCATCTAAATACAGCTTAGCCTGCTGACCACGAATGTAAGGAACATTCACGCCGGAGTTATTTCTCTGAAATGTTAAACCGGCAGCTCTTCCCTGTAACCAGTCTAATATATTATTTGATCCAAAGACATTTTGATCTTCATTTACGAAATCAAATATCGTAGAATTCATCGATGTAAACATTCCGCTGGAAAGTTGTTTATTTAGCTCTTCTTTTGGATCTGCTTTCTTTCCTGTTAATTTTACTTCTTCAATTTGTACATCAAATTTCTCCGGTTTTTCCATGTTTTTCTGAGTGTTGATCGCTCTGGAAATTGTTGGAGAAAGCTTTCTGTTGGTAGCGGCTGGAATTAATTTGTATTTTGTAGTTGGTAAATTGCCTTTAAATGGAGTTGGATTTACCAAAGGTTCAACCGTAACAAATAAATTATCTGTACCGGCTTCTTTGCTCTTTTCAGAATTAACAAATAATGAAACATTCAAAGGTTCATCAAAGTTAAGATTATTCAGATAAATATATCCGTTTTGATCTGTTTTAAATGGATTGAAAGTAGGTTCGTTTTCGCCTAATTTCAACACTAAATTTACAGCAGTATCTTTCATTAGAGCATTATCTTTAAGAGGTTTTACCCGGTAAGAAAGAAATTTTTGAGCATTAGGTTTAATGGTCGGTACAGATCCGCTAAGTACTGTATTCCAATCGAATCTTTTCCAGTTTTCAGAAATTAATAAAGCGTCCAATGCCTCAGTGTTGGCATTTGTAGAGAAATATTGCGCCGGACGGTCTATTTTTGAAGTAAAATCTCCTGTTAGCCACAGGCTGCTTAAAATATTTTCATCTTCCTGGTTGTTGCTGCCATTATCTTCATTTACTAAAACGGTATAATTTTTAAAATGCGACTCTGGGGAAAGATCAATGCTGTTGAAAGATCTCGGTGTCTGCTTCAGATTCTGACCGATAATTTCTGCTTTATCAATCTTTAAATTGTTAGGTTTAATGAAACAGAGCCTTTTTGCAACAAGATTATCCTGATCATCAAAAATTGCCAATTGGAAAATACCGTTTGCTCCATTACTGATTTTTGTAGGAATAAGACTTGAAGCTTCATTCGTTAACTGATTGATATTTGCTTTGTAAACAAGATGATTATTGATGGTTCCTACAATTTTATAATTCTGAAGCTGTTGTTTTAAATTAACCCCTTTTAAACTGTATTTAATCCCCTCATCAGAACTTATAACTTTTAGATTGAGACCGCTGTCTGCAACTTCCGGCAAATCTATGGTTTGCTTTTTTCCTGCATTATCCTGAATAATTGCCTGATATTTCTTTCCTAAAGTTGGAGTTATTTTAAAAGATGCCACATTTTTATCAAAAGACGTAAATGTGGTGATCGGTGCATTTGGATTTTGTACATCTATTATTTTTCCGTTCCAAGTTTCCGGTAAAGAAATGTTGCTTGATAATCTTACTGCAAATTTCGTAGGCATACCGTTAACGAAAGTTCCGCCTTCCGGAAAAGCTTTGGCAGACCAATCTGAACTTTTAGCAATTTCTAATGTCTCAGTGGAAGTTGGATTATAAATAGGGATCGTTTTAACAATCTGGAAATCTTCACTAAAATTAGTCATATAGGGAGTGTAGGTTCTTACAAAATAAACCTGCTCCAGAAGATTTTCTTTAAGTTTAAAATCTCCATTGCCTTCACCATTGGTAAGAAGTATCGTTTTCCAATCAATTAATTCTTTATCAGCATTGTATAATTCCACAAATAAAGTAGTAGACAAAGTAGAACGATTATAACCATCAAATACGAAACTTTTAAACCAGATTTGGTCACCGGCTACATATTGCGATTTGTCGGTAAGTATGTATACTTTTTCCTGTTCGTAATTATTCTCAAGATTGGTTATTGCCTTTTCTAATTTTGTTTGTGAAAATACGGGTTGTACAGCTGAAATAAGTAATAAAAAGAAAATATTTTTCATAGAAATCTTAATGCATTTTAAATCCAATGCTAAATTAGTCAATTAAAGACTTCAAAATTGATGTTTATCTTCTTAATTAAAAAATTAATAAGATTTTAATTAACTGTAAAGCATGAAATTTGTATTTTTCTGCAGTATGTGAATATGAAACGTTTATACCAAACCATTTACCAGAAGATAGAGATGCGTTTACTTTAGGCAAAATTCGATGAAAAGCAAAATTTCATTGAAAGATAAACAACAGGCAAAATGTCAGTACTGGATTTAAAAGATCGTACAAGTTATTGGAGTCCGCGTCCGTATTTTAATATCTGAACAACATTATCAAGATGTAGGAGCATCTTTACTTTTTATTATAAATTTGCAGACCTTATTTGGACATTTCAGCTTTCACCTTTTCACGATGCTGAATTCCCCATCTCGTCATTGCACCAACTAATTCTTCTAAAGTCTGGCTGTACGGAAGCAATTCATATTCAATAGTTACGGGGTAACCATTTTCTACTTTTTTGACGATAAAACCATTCAGTTCCAAATCTTTCAATTCGCTGGAAAGTACGCGTGCAGAGATTCCGGTGACTTGCCTTTGAATTTCGGTAAATCGCTTGTTTCCTCTAGCCATTGCGATAATAATCATCAATTTCCATTTACCACCAATCACATATAGTGCATCCGAAACTGCTGTTAAAATCGTATGACATTCTTCGGTAAATTCTCTGTTATCTGTTTGAATTTCTGTTGATTTTTTCATAATTCATTGCTTTGTTAGTTACTAACCTATAAGTAACAACTAATAAAATGTAAGCAAATATAATATAATTTTGTCGAGTAATAAATAAATGAAAATTGAGAACAATAAAATTATACAATAAAAGAGAAAATTACAACCGGACTTACGGTTTTGGTTACGGTTATAGTAGGGTTAAGTGGTTTGATGAAAGCCATGCATTTGCCTTGGTCAGTAGATGGTTTGGTTAAATTCAATTTACCCAATTCTGCAACAACATTAGGGATAATGGAAATTGCCTTTATTATTTTATTCGCATTTCCGAAAACGATGCGTTTTGGCTTCATTTTAATAAGTTGCTATTTTTCAGGCGCAATGGCAACCGAATTGTCGCATGACGGCTCAATGCTGAATCCCGCTATTCCGTTACTATTAGTTTGGATAACTGCTTTTTTACGTGATCGATCAATATTTTTTGGTTCAACAGAAACAAACATAACACAATAGTACAACAATATTTTTCAGCAATAAATTAATTTAAAATTAACAAAATGACTTTAGAAATTTTAAAAACAAAAGAAGATTTAAGAAACTTAATTGATAATTATGCTTATTTGGGCGATGAGAAAAAAATCCCGCAGGTGATGGATTTGTTTACGCCAGACCTTACGTATAATGTATATATGAATGGGAATTTAATTTCCAGTGTTTCGGGAAGAGAAGATATGGAGAAGAATTTCAACGGTCATGCCAATGAAGTGAAAACGTATTTTACGTTAAATGGCCAACATAGGGTAAAAATCAACGGAGAAACAGCTACCGGAATTTCATTCTCGCAACTGAAAATGGTAAGAGAAGTAGAAGGAAAGGATGTTTTGACGGATTATAATGTAAAATATGAAGACTTTTATATCAACCAAAACGGAAAATGGTTAATCAAGGATCGGGTGGCACATTTTATTATTATAGAAACAAGACCTTTATAACCATCTATAAATAAAAGTAAAAGTCCGTCTCATAACTCATGAAAACGGACCTTTTTATGTTTTTTAATCCTGTAAGTTTTTTTAAATCAATCATTTAATACTGAATAAAAACGTAGTCAGCAGGAAAAAATAGATAATAATGGTAGTTAATTTAAATTTACCATTTCATTTCACCGGTGTTCACCTTAGCTCCTAACTGCAATGCCGTATCAAATGTGAGATTTGGATATTTGCTTGTTATTGATTGAATCAGTTCTTCGGAAGTCTTTGCTGTTTTAAGTGCCTGTTCATAGTTTTCAATATATTCTTTGGTATGCTGTACGGATCTTATATCGAAAGAATCTGAATTTTTAGCATGAGCAGGAATTACAATTTCCGGAGCATATTCAACAATTTTATTCAACACATCAATCCATTGCTGACGGCTTTCTGTTGACTGCGCATCTGCCATCCAAAGATTGAAAGTATCACCAAATATATTGATACCGCCAACGATTGCTTTTGCGTCTGGGATCCAAAGAAATGTCTTTTCCGGAAACTGCTCCAGACCCACCACTTGTAATGTATGACCTTCAATATCGATTTGGTTACCATTAAGAACCTGTGGCAGCACTATGTTTGAAGTGATTTTGTCACCTAGGCGGCCGCCCCATACTTCCAATTTCTTTTGCGACGTAGCTTTAATCTTTTCAACAACGGTTGGAGTTGCATAGGCCGTAACCTTAGGAAAATATTTTTTTAATACTTCAAGCCCAAAATAGAAATCCGGATCATTATGAGAGATATAGATCGATTTAAGTTCCTTACCTGAAGACAGAATTCTTTGTGCTACTGTTTCTGCGTCTGCCAGTGTAAACTGCGCATCAACCAATACGGCATCCTTTTCGCCTGATATAATGACCGATTCCACACCAAAACTCTCCTCTGATGCATTGAATACTTCAAGGCTTAAAGCACCTGCCTTTACTACTCTAAAATTTGATTGTTGATTGTCCATATTATTTTAGTAATTAATTGTTGTTCTTAATTTTTTGTATTAACATAAATTAGGCATATACATCAGCAACCGTTTTGCTATCGACGAACTGTTCGAAACTTATAATCTTTCCGTCTTTCAGCTTCCAAAGATGGGCTACTCTGGCTTCAAAATAAAGTTCTGTTGTTTTATTTGTTCCACTATAAGTTCCATATGCAACTACCTGATCGCCGTCAGAAAGATAGTTTTCCGGGGTAAATTTATAGTCTTTCCACTCACTCCCCAGTTTACTGAAAACATTCTTGGCAATGCTATCCATCCCAACATAGGTTCCTCCGTAGGGAAAGCCTTTTGCTTCGGTCCAGCTTATAAGGGCATCTGCGTGTTGTTCAAGATTGCGGCCGTTCTCCTCAGAATTTTTGCCTTCATAGGTACTTCTGATAATATCTACATTGTTCATATTGTTATTTTTATAATTGACAGGAACAAAGTTAAGTGGAGATCTATCATCAGGAGATTGAACTATGTCAATAAATTACGGTAACCTTTTATGAACGATCTTGTTTCTAATACGGCTTACGAATTCGTGACTGATTCCCAAGTAAGCAGCGATATGAACATTGGTAAGGCGTTGGGCGAGTTTCGGGTATTTTTCGATAAAATTAAGGTAGCGCTGGTCAGCATGAATACTCAGATTTTCAATCATACGCCGTTGCAGTGCTACGTGTGACAGCTGGGTCATTACACGGAAAAGCTTTTCAACTCCGGGTATATGCTCGTAGGCATATTCTTTGTCGGATCTTTTAATCATCATTATCTCACTGTTCTCAATGGCTTCAATATTCAATTGTGAAGGAAGCTGATGGTTGAAACTGTCGATATCAGCAAGCCACCAGCCTTCCATGGCAAAGTAAAGGATATGCTCAACCATTTCCTGATTAACATGGTAGACTTTGAACAGACCTTTAGTTACAAAAGCTTCAAATCCTGAGATCTCGCCCTCCTTTAGTAAGATTTCCTTTTTGTCCACTGTTCTGGGTATGAAGAGGCTGCAAAATTCTTCGGCCTGTTTTTCATCAATAGAAACCGTCTTCAGGATATAAGATTTTAAGAGATCTGTATTCATGTGATTAGAGTAGTCTCATATAAAGGTAATAATTTTCTGTAATTTTTCAAATAAAGCAGCTTCTTCCAAATATTTGTACGTTTCATCTTTTTTTTTAATGTTAGCGGTACTCATCTCAATAGCTTTGTCCAAGAATTATTATTTTTAGATATGTATAAAATTTTCTTCGCTTATATCATGAGAAAAGAGGAACAAAGAGACTACCTGTAAAATAGTGATCTCTAAGTTCCTCTTTTTTTAAGTCAGTATAAATAAAAACTTATGAAATAGGTTGTAAATCTATTATCAAAGTTGTTCCAATTCCAGCTGCATATCGCTGACAGTAGCTTTTGCTATCAGAGTAAGTTCGTTCTTGTCTAATCCAAAGGCTTCTGCATTAGGAATCAATACTTCCCAAAGCAACTTAAATAATTGTTCCAATACCTGAAGTTTACTGATTTTCAAAAGTGTTCCGTCGTAGTATTTTGCCTGCGTGCCATTTCCTTCCGGTGATCGGTGGTCTACATCCAAAGATTCTCTCCAATATTCGGCGTGTGCCTGCCATTCTGCTTGATCTACGACTGATGGGTTATCAAACCAGACGTTCCATGAAAGTATATTTGTATCCTGTAACATATTCCCGGAAAGAATATTAAATATACCCAGCACAATTTTATTGAATTTATCAACAATATCATTATCGGTGAGTTTAAGATTGTTTATTTGAACATCAATATTACCAACAGTGTACGCTACATCCTGATGATCTGCAAACGATGGACTGGAAAAACGATTGGTTGTACCTTTTAGCAGAGGAAAGATAGGGTTGGAATTACCAATATTTGACGTCTGAACTTCTATTGCACTTGACTTTTTAAATGGTAAGTTCAGGTGATCGCAGGATGCAAAAAGTAGCTTTAATAATGGGTGGTTATTATTGGGAGAGAACCATATCTTTCCTGTTACCGTTAGATCAGCAGCCAATTCTTTCGTTGTTTCATTTAGCCATCCGCGCTGACCGGTAACTGTGACCTCAACATTAAGATTGATACCAACGCTATCTAGGTAAGCACCTTGTTGAGGACAGATAATCGAGTACACGCGACCTTCGGCGGTATAGCCAATTCGTGAAATATCCGGTGCAAACATTTGAAAACATCTGGAGTTATCCTTTGTAATATCTGTGAGCCAGCTGAATTCAGGCCACATTGCTTTCATCTGTCTCTGCAACTTTGGAATATTGGCCATATTATCTAACATCGGAAGAGAACTTAAATCTGGTTTTGGATAGTCAAAAGCAGGATTTGATTCTTCGAATCCGCCAATCCAAGGGCTCGTTACATTATTTTCTAAACTCATATTTATATTGTTTTTTGGTTATATTTTTATTTATCCTAAATTCTGCTCTATCCAAGCGGTACCTTTAGAAAGTACTATTTTCTCTTTTTGTGTAAGATCATATATTAGTTCGGCGGTGCCAACTCCTTCGTAAACATCTGCACCTTCACCGTCTCTAAATACTTGATCCCCGTAAGAACTATCTACTATAAAACTCAATTGATCATGACCTTCAAGCTTTATCTTAAATTTTAAAAAGTAAGTAACTCCCTTGTCACTTACGAATAAAGGTCCCAAAGGAGTAGTGATGGTCTTAATAAAATGACTTTTTCCATCTATTAATAATGTCGCATTGGAAGACATTGGAACATTTTCCTCAGGATAAACTCCAAACTTAGTGTAATTGGAAAGATGCAACCCATTCTCCAGTTGGATGTCCTGTAACAGCCATATCACTTTACTGGTTGGCGATCCTTGTGGGAAAGCACCATACTCATGATCCATCCACGTTAATCCGCTCACTTTGATCTCTTCGTTCCCAATTTTTATTGTTCCGCTTGCTTGTAGATATGTTAATGAATAATAGTAATTATTCTTGGTGATAGGACTTGTTCCACTTGGATTTACTTCATGACAACCCGTTCCCCAAACCAATAGGGGTGGACCTTGTTGAAATAAATTAAGATTAAGCTCACAACTGGTTTCAACACCTTTATTATTCACATCTGTAAAGATTGCTTGTACAGACATATTTAATGGATTCCCGTTAATAGCGTTCATTGAAACTAAACCGTCAGTACCACTTTGACCTAATTTGACAAACCAGGGTTGAGAGGTATCATATTGCGCCCAATCATTGGGACGGGGAAGTATTGGATTTACTTTTTGATAATTGCGCTGATTCTTGACATCAGTATTTGAATTTGTGTGAATGCGTAGGATATTTTTTCTGACAACATTCCTGTGGCGTTAACCTCGAAGCCAAAAACCCGTCCGTCTTCTGCTGTTAAGGTGCCAACATGCCACCACCATTCTGTAGGTGCATCGGTATGGGCAAACTGATCTCCCGGTAAGTTGATTACCGGTAATTCTATTTTGTTTTCTGGATTTTCTGACATAATTAGTTTTTTTAATGGTATTATTTAGTATGAATGTGAAGAGGGAGTAGAGTAATAATTCTTTTGTTATGTTAAGCTATCAAAGGTTATAAACAACAAAAGCTTACCCGGATAACAGTAAGCTTTTTGTCGTTATAGTGTGATTAATTTTCTTGTTGGTTATCCTGCTTTACACATAGCGTCCCAGGTTGTCCAGAAATGGGCGTTAATTGATCCCGGAGGGGGATTTGTACTGTCTGCAACAATTCCTACCATTGAAGCACAGTTAGAATTACAGCCTATTTCATTATAACTTCCTGCCTGAGGGGGTATCTGGCGCCATGTACCTGTAGAACCGCTCAACAATTCTACTTTTATTTCAAAAATCCCGGAAAGATTTGGGGTCTGAATCTGCTTGGTTGGATCTTCACTTGAAATAGATTCGCTCCAGTTTCCTTGTGAAAATGTTACACGCCAATTTGAAATCATTTTGGCGGTATCGTTTTGTGGTGAAAGATACACCCAGAATTGAGCACCTGCGCCTAATTGAAGCTGACCTTTTGAGTTTACGTTTACTTCTGACATGGTAATTTGTTTTAGTTGGTTATTACTAAATCAAAGTAACAAAGAATATGAAAATTGCTGTAGAGTATAAATTACCAATTTATGGTTTGAGTGTAAGTACGGAATGAACTTGAAAATCTTTTTTAGAAAAATTTATATACTCTTTAAGACATAAACAATATTAAATACTTGACTTATGAATATGAATAGGTAAAGCCGATATAATTAAGAAAAATACAACTTTTGTTGTGGTTTTTATATCCTTGTGAGATGCTTTATTAGTTTTTTTGTTAGTGTTCCTTTTTTACTTTGATAGTTTTTCTAATTCTACTACTTTTAATTTTTTATGATCAGTTCATTAATATTACTTTATTTATATTAAACAGATGCTTTATTATTTCATATAATGCCAAACACCTTCTAAAAATAACATATATCTCCCTGATTGATATTCTCCATATGAAAATAGATATATGAGATCATTTTTTTTTAGATAATGAATTTCCAATCCCTCCTCAGATACATATTTTTCAATGAAACTTTTTCTTTCAGTAAATTCATTTTCTCTGACGATTGTATCAAAACTTTCATCATCTATTTCTTTTTTTAAATCTCTTAATGGATTATTGTAAAAATCAATTAATTTGATTTCCTGATTTTCAATTTCAAAAATTTCTTTTAAACATTTTTCTTCATCTCCATCAAATAATTTTTTCCTGGTTATTTCGTTTTTTTTCATATTTAATTACTTTATCGTTTATATATCTCTTCTTTTATTTAATTATTTTTCAAAATTGTGTTTTTTTAATCAATATTGAAAGGGATCATATCTGATTTTGTATCAAGATATTCTATTTGAAAATAGTAGGTTTTATCCTTTTTAACATTAAAATTAGCTCCTTTAAATTCAAGAAATAGGTCATTCTCTATTTCCTCAAGATTCGCTTTTAAAATAACCTGAGTGGATTCTCCTGTTTCGATTGAAGTTAGACTGGTGACATTATTGATGGGGGTCATGTAGCTGACTCCTTTATTCAATCTATTCTTGTTTTTATCATATAAATGAATTGTTTCTCTTGCAAGCCCACCCGTATTATTAGAAAGGTTGAACTTTAAAGTTTCTTCAGATATATTGAATATATTTATATAGAACAAGAATGATTCTCCATTCTTTTCTATCTTAGCAGTTATATTAATTTTAGTCATATTGATTTTCACTACATAAAACGAGGCTATCTCAAAATTGAGGTAGCCCCGTTACAAGTTATTTATAAAGATCTTTACTTTTTTGTGTAATGAAATTATTCATTCTTATCTTTCGGAACAGGATCTCCTGTTTGGGGATCAATGGTATACTTTTCATTAAAACTTTCAATGGTTTCAGGTTCTCGGGTTAAGGGATTTACACCATATTTTATGATATAACTTGTAACTGTATCCGGCTCTCCCACATTACCCATAAAACGTGGTGTTGGATCTGTATTATAATTATCCCACCATTCCTTTTCTTTTCTTTTTTCCTCATCGGTCATTAAAGCTCGTCTTTTGGCTTTTTCTTCTTCGTATATTTTGGATTCAAATCTGGCAATTTGATCTTTGTGCTGTTCTGATAATGAATCATCTATTGCTCTTCTAGTTTCTCCGTCTTTTTGATACAGCATAATTTTTTGTAGTAAATTATCGTCAAATATCTCGGGTAAATTATTAAAATCTACATAAGGTAATTGGTCATTTCTCTCTGTTCTGTACTTTTTTGCTTTTTCAGAATCTTTAAAAGCAATATATTGTTCTTGCTGATTTGGTTTAAGTATAGTAAATACTTCGTCAAAAATAGAATTGTTCAAATCTTCGATATTTAATAATAATTTTAAATTAAACTCAGGCAATTCATCTTTGATATGGTTAAAATAGTCTGTTGCGAAAATCATATTTTTTATTTTAATGGTTTTACTAATTCTAAATATTCTATTTCATAATACTCTATATCGTCAATGGTTTTTATATATTTTGGATTAGAAGTTTGGCGGAAATATCCTTCATTCATAAGTACTTCCTCTTGTATCATTGTAGAAGGAGGGGTTGCATCAGAATGTCGTATGGGACCAAGGTTTTTACCCCAATCTGACAAATCATCAATATAAACACCTTCTACAGTTTCTATTTTTCTAATAATAGCTACTTTTTCTCCTTTTTTTACATTTTTAGCTGAAAGCTCTATAAATCCTTTTGCTACTTTTTCATCTAATGTAGCAGAAACCATCCCTTTGAAAGGAACTTCTTTGCCTTTTCCATTTTTTAAAGTTGATTCAAAATAATCTAAACTTTCCATGCGTCCGCTAAGTACTGTTTTTCCGTTCATATTTCGTTCTTCCACTTTTCTAAGTTTATCTAAGGCAATTTTTAAATCTTCATATATTTGGCTGTTATATTCGCCCCACCAAGAAGGCTCAAAACGTGCCGGAGTGTTTACTAATCCTCCGTCTACTGTAAAAACATGAACAGTGGCAAGATCATGATGGGTTGCATCACCGATAGGTAATAATTTATTTTCACTTTTTAACAAATCAATAGTTTTTGATGATTTTCCAAAGTCGGGCATTTTTTTCCAAAACTTATACCATCCATATTCTCCCAAGAATTTTTCATAGCTTTTTACAGTTTGAGTGAAAACTTTCGGATTATCTTTGTAGCTTTTAACAAAGTTAATTAATTTATCTTGATTATTTATTTCATTTAAAACTTTAGGATCAGCTGATTCCAAAGCTTTTTTGAAATTTATCAACTGCTCTTCCGTTAAATGATGTCTGAGAGATGCTATTTCAAGTTGTTGTTTGAAACCAGTCAGTTTTGGTAAGATACCGTCTGTCAAATTGTGAGGCGTATCAATAAATTCCGAATGCTGCTCTGGGTTGTAAGGTTTTTTTGATTGTGTTGAAGTTTTATTTTTCTTCTTTGGCAGTTGCTCGTTCTCTAATGTTGCTCCTTTTAAATTTTTACTACTCAATACCAGCAATCCTGCAGTTAATGTCAACTGAGCCAAAATTTTAACCGTAGCATCTATTTTTTCTGCTGTGGTTAAGTTTTTATTATCATTAATGGCTTGTATACTTTCTAAACCATCAAATGTAATCATAATTCCGGCAGTACCATTAAGGGCAAAATCGGTTATAATGATGTAACGCATCCCTGTTGCGGATATTTTTAAAATAGATGATGCTTTAACGATGCTTGATAATGACCCGGCCATCCCTAAAAAGCTGGAAGCTATCATGATGACATCCAAAGTCAGGGTTTCTTTGGTAAGCGTGCCTTGTTGTACTTTATCGATAATACTGGCTGTACCGGAGACTGCTCCTGTAGCTCCTGCAGCTATAAATAATAAAGGCGCGATAGGAGCTGCCGGTGTAAATGATGTCGCCAATCCTGCTACTGCCAAACCCAAAGAAGCCCAACCCGCTTTAGTAGAAAGCGATTCCCACATAGATTCTCCATCGGTAGTGAAATTACCTTTCATACTAGGATACCCGAGTGTATTTACCGGAATTTCATAGGCTAATATGCCATCCGGATAGGTGTTTTTGCGGTCAAATTCTTTAAATAAATCTTTTATATTACTTCCTTCATAGGTACGCTTGTGCAGTATACCTGGCGTAAGATCTGTTAATACATAATTTTTGGAATTTGTTTTGCTTTTTCCTAAAAATAAATTGAGAGATAGTGTTTCTGTAGTTTTTTCGTTTATTACAATGGCATTTAAAGCTAATGCTGTGTTAGGAATAATGGTATTAAAACTTTTATCAATATTTCTCTTGTATTCTCTAATGTTCTGAAGTGCTTTGTAATCTTCTTTTGGCAAGATCACTTGTTGGTAGGATGCTTGTTGCCCTGCCAGATGGTTTTTTTTATCTAATTCCAGGCAATGTATTGTAAAAACACCTGTAAATGAACCTAAAAAAGCAGCTGTTGTTTGTGACGAATTCATATCCCAGCCATCTTTACCGAAATACGTTCCTCTTTTATAGCCGTGTACAACTGCATTTTTAGCATATTCAACAACTAGCAATGCGCTAACTCCATCCGCCATTTCTTTCGGGGTATTGATTTCTGCAAACCAAAAATAATGATGGTCTTTAGGAATTGGTTTTCCCTTAATTGAATAATATAAGTGAGGAATATAGTCAGAATATAAAGTTCCAACTTCTTCAGGATTTTTAGTAGAGGATTCGGTTTTAATAAAGAAATATGGATTTCTTTTTTGCTCTTTAACTGCTCCTTTCGAAAGATTAAAGTCTACAAATGCTATTTGTTGCCTGAAATCTGAATAATTTTGAATCTTATTCTTTTTTAAATTATCAGATGCTGCCTCTTCAAGTGTTTTAACCTGATGTTTTTTAGTGTAAGCACTGAATTCATTGGTGATAGTATTTTCTATAATAAACACAAATGTGTAAATGCCGGATTCTTCAGTATTAATTGAAAATTCACTAATTACAGTTCCGTCTTGTCTAAAAGTTTTTATATTTTCTACAAAATCAGGACGATCTAAAAGACTGTATACCGTATCATCTTTTTGTATCAATACTTTTCGAACAACTTCGGGTATTTTTGGCTTGCTTCCCGTGGCATACATGATAGGTGTTTCATATTGATATGCACATTCAAATTCTATTGGTTCTCCTTCCAGTGTGTATTTTGTTTTAGATTTAATCCATGGATATGGTCTTTTAGCAAATATGACAACTTCTTCTATTAATTGACCTTTGGGGGTATGCTCCAGTTCTTGATGTGGTGCTGGTTGAGGTTCTTGTTGTGGCTCTTCAAAGTTTGCATACAACAATTTTATAGCTTTATATAAATCTTTATTGCTTTCTAATTCTTCATATAAATCTTCTACTAATCCTGCTCTCCTTTTTGGTTTGTATTTTTTGTCATAATATGTAATGAGTTCTTGTCTGTCTTCATAAGAAAGTTTGTTTAAAGCTTTAAAAACTTTATCTTCATCTGTAGCTCCAAAAATCCATAATTTTTTGTGCTCAAAAGCCTCGTATAGCATTTTAGCACGCTCAGAAACTGAAAGCTGATCTTTTTTCTCCTGTTTTTTTGATGCTCCTAGCACCTCATCCATTTTCAATAAGGTTTTCTTATCAAAAATTCCAGATTTTTGAATACCATGATCACTTTGAAAATTCATAAGTGCCTTCTTTGTTTTATCCCCAAAAAAAGTCTCATTTTCAGGAACTTTGTGATCTAATGTCTTGAGAGCTCTATTGAGAGCGGAGACGTGTAGTCCATTATTAAATAATTTAATGATAGACAATCCTTTCTCTACTTTATGAAATGCTCTGTTTTTAAATGGAATGTATGTTATTTGAGTAACTTCTGTTTTTGTGAGGGAAATTTTAGCGTCTTGATTCGTAATCTGCTCATATCTTTCCTCATCCTCTTTGTTATGGATATTTTGTGTCTCGGAACGGTTTGTCCTCGGCGCAAATGTTTTTTTATGTCGGCTCATGATGTCGGTTATTAGTTGAATTCATTTTTTTGTGCTAAAAGTTTATTCTGATTTTTGGATAAATGGACTGAGACGAGACTGATTTTTCCCAAAAGCCTTTTCATTTTCTATCGTTAAATAAGTACTTAGTAATGAATGCGTAATAATGGTCTCATTACGATCATGCAATGCCATTGCTACATTTTTCATAATGTTGCGGATATTGGCACCGGTGTAAGAATATTCTTTAGCCAAATGTTTTAAAAGGTCATCGCTTTCAAAGGTTATATTTTTAGGTAAATAATGCTCCCAAAGTGACTCTCTGGTCGTTTCTGTTGGTCTTATTACATTAATGGAAACATCTATACGACGCTTAAAAGCATCATCCATATTGTTTTCGAAATTGGAAGCCAAAATTGTTAATCCGTCAAATTTTTCAATTCTCTGTAATAAATAAGACACCTCTTGGTTAGCATAGCGATCATGAGCATCTTTTACATCAGAACGTTTTCCGAACAAAGCATCAGCTTCATCAAAAAATAACATACAATTTTTACCCTGTAATCTGTTAAATAAAACTTCAAGATTTTTCTCGGTTTCACCAATATACTTGCTCACCACTTGTGAAAGATCAACATGGTACATATCAATTCCATACGAATTAGCAAGAATTCCCGCCAACATCGTTTTTCCTGTTCCCGGTGCACCGTAGAATAAAGCGATAAAACCGGGTTTAAAACTGTGCTCGTTGGTTTTAAAAAATCCGTTTTCCAATGCTTTTATATAGTGTGCAATAGGTTTTATCTGTTCTCGGACATTATTTTCTAAAATAATATCATCCATTGTAAGATCAGATTTATAAAGTGTTCCCGGGAAGTAAGAACCGTGGTCTAATTGTGGTTTTTTACCCGATAAAAAATAGTTTAGATAAGCGGTATCCAATTCAATTTTTCCATGAATGAATTCTGTTGAAGAACGATTGTAAATAATGTCATTTTTTAGTAAAATACTTCCATTTATCAGTTGTGAACTATATTGCGACCATAGTGATACATTTTTTCCTGCAAGCAAAAAAAGTGCAGTTTGGAAAGTAGGCTTAAAACTGCGACTGACTTTATTATATTCACCACCTGCTTCAATCGCAAACGCATTACTGTTTTCTTCTATTTGTACAAATGTTTTTAACATCGAAGGATAATGAGCCGAAGCAATTCCCAGTGCTAAAATTATTCTGTCTACAACCGTAAGTTGGTGGGTATTTATCGTTACCGAGTAAGGCGATTCATCACCAGATGCTGGTGGTGCTGGTATTCCATAAGCAATTTTCAATTCTGTTTCATCTTCTAAAAACAATTCCTGACACCGCATTTCAATAACTGATTGCAGCCATTTCATTTCTTCATTTAAAGAATAATGATTTACTTCATTGGCTTGAAATGAATGATTAATTTCTGTTTTTTCATTAATCTTTGCTTTCATTAATGATTTTTCATTGTTAATAGGAGATTGCATAATTTGATTTAGAGTTGAGGTTTTGAAATGATACTAGAGAAATGCCTTGTCATTATGTTCAAAATAAAAACATGTTAGCATAATAGATTTTACACTTGATGAGCAAGTCGTAGAGAATTTATTACCAATTCACAAACATGAATTTTTCCTTCCATGGCAATCTTACGAGACCAATTCCCCAGGCGAGTTTCTCGAGTAAAATATCCTGTGTTTTTCGTTCCACGGTAAGAGTATAATCCTGATCGGTGACAACCAATTTCCCCGACCGCTGGAAGAATTCATTTTGCAATAATGCAGCAGATGAGTTTTTCATTGAGCTCCAGTTGTGCCGTACGCTTTCTATTACATTTTTAGCTTGTGTCTTATGCTTACGCGAAAGTTTAATATGCCTGTTAATGGTTTGATTTATTGGAATATTACATAAGAATTTTTCAAAAGCCATGTTGTATTCGGGGGCATTTGCTTTTCCGGTAGCGATATAATGTAGTAAATGCGCACACAATTCAGGATCAATGAGTTCCTGAGTTTCCGGATGTACAAGATCGCAATGTTCAAAAAAAGTTTTGATGAAAGGATGTATCAAAATAAGTCCTGCATTTTGAATATAGTCACCATCGTTTTTGCCCAACACATCAGGTATGATTACATCCTTTTGATGAATTGTTTCAGTAGGAGCTTTTATATTTTCAGGCTTATCTGGTTGATATGCTTTATTCTCTTCAGTACTTTCACGACTTCCTAAAATTTTGTTTTCGTTAATAAAAGGAAATACCTTAACAATAATTTTCCAATTTTTAGGGTTGTCTCTTACCTCTGACAATCCTGCTGTATTACTTTTTAAAATTTGTTGTAAAAGATATTCCCGAAGATGGACATCTGATGAGTTCAAATATTCTGATAAAATGCGTAAAACCAATCGCCACACAATAATTCTGTCAATATGATTCAGTTTTGATATATAACGTAGGATCTCAACTCCCAAATTGATTTTTAATTCATTTTTTTCTAAAACAGTCAGGCACAACTGGGCTATTTGCTCGTCTGAAAGTTGATTAATGATTCGATGCTGAACATGTTGCTTTGATAAAACGGGAATGATGCTTTTTTGAAAGTTGCTGGCCAAAATCAAGGTTTCAAATACTGTTTTTTCTAAAAAATTGATGCTTTTTTTATCTGAATTCCACCAGGGCATCGAGCCGTTTTCTAAAAAATAGATAAAGGTTTGCACCATTTTTTCTTGATTGTCAACCCAATATGCTTTAGAATCTTTTTGTGTTTCCCTGTTAAATGTTTCACCGGAACCTGTTACTTCTGATAATTTTTCTTTAAATAGTTCAGCAATTTTATCTTTTAATTCAGTATTCAGCGAGCTGTTTTTTACCTCGAGATTCATTTCTAACCGAGGAATTTGCAAAGTATGACCCGCTAATTGATGCTCTATGCTATTGATGTATTTTTCTATTTCCGGGAAAACAGTAATAGACAAAAAGCTGCTGATATCATCTTTTATACGATATGCTTTTTCTTTGTTGTTGACTGTAATTTCAACAAAAACTTTCTGAATTATATGATCTTGCTTCACTTTAAATAGATTTTAATTATGCAGTGTTGGTAATTGTTCAACTGTTTTACTTATTGTCAAATTCTCCACCCCAAAAACTGGCAGGACAAAGACTTAACTTTGATCTCTGTTTCGCGCTCAATCTGCAGCCACAACCTCTGATGAACCCATCTTTTGGAGAATCTGCAACTTCCAGTGTTTCAGGATTCATCCATTTCATCGCATTGCAATTGTTCCCGTTTTTTAAAGGACAGGCATTACAAATTTCTTCCCGTAAAGAGAAAATGTCTTCTTCATTTTGATTTGTCATACCCATTTTTGAGCGTAATTCATTAAAATGGCCGCCAATGATTTCATTGCGCTTGCCAAAAAGTTTTTTGATATTCATGTGAATAAGTTTTTAAAATTATTGGGGTCAAAATTAGAGGAAGAAAATCCATCTGGCTAATTATGAAGCCTCTCTATTCTGTCTTTGCAGTAAAAATCAAAATCACTTTTTAAGGATGCAGATTTCTGGTTTTTGAGAAAGTGTTTGATGATAAAAGTGATACTTTATGAAAAAAATTATAATGGGCGATACTTTTAATGCCTGATATTTCAAAAACAATCAATAATTAAATTTGATTGCTTAGGATAGCTGTTGATTTAAAAAACGCATTTAAAATCGAAAAAAAAATTGCGGTTTGGTTGTGTCATCACTTTGTATTGAAATAAGTGGTTTTTTATATCAAAATTAGATTCTGCCGGAGTATTCAAATTTCACCATGGTTAGATTAAGATAATTTTTAGTTTGAGTTATTGTCTTAATTTGTATATGTAATATTTTGATTATTAAAGTATTGTGAATTTAATTTTTTTTAAATTATGAAAAATATAAAAATTGTATTTACTGCAAAGACAGGTTTGACCCCTCAAAATATTTGTCTTTTGATTGAGTCTGATTGTATGTTTGCACCATAATAATAAAGAGCAAAAATTATGATTAAGGAAGTATTAACAATTTTAAAAAATAAACTGAATGATTCCGTAAATGGTTTAAAGGATGGTCAGGAAACTGGCGAAATTGCTATTGTTGATAACATAGCAAAACATGATGACGATACCTCAGGTCTTGACAATAAAGTAGTGATTACTCTGCTAAGCGTTGAGGAAGAATCTACAATGAAAAATACCTCGAGATACAACAAAGTAGTAGTAGATAAAGTTCCGCTTCGATATGATTTAGAAGGCGCTCCTGCTTATTTAAATCTATATGTAATGATCGCTGCCAACAGAAGTACGTATGATAAATCTTTGTCTAATATCTCTAAAGTAATTGAAATATTTCAGACAAATAATGTATTGGAATATAATGATTTCAAATTCAGAATCGAATTGCATTCTATTCCCTTTGAGCAGTTAAGTTATGTCTGGGGATTATTGGGCGGAAAGGTAATGCCTTCTGCATTATATAAAATAAGTGTGATAAAAATTGCTGCTGAAAAAGATCCTGTCAAAGTTGAATTAATTGACGAAGTTAATATAAAAAGTATCAAAGTCGATTAATCATATCAATAAATAAAAACTAATAACCATTAATTCAAATTTTAAACATGCCAAATCCAACAACACCAGGTGTTTCGGTTGAAGAAATTACTAGACTTCCTCATTCAGTTTCATTAATCGATACAGCTATTCCGGTATTCATTGGGTATACTGAGCTTACACCTGCTAACCATACTGAACCATTGGATATCAGCTCTCTTTTGGAATATGAAAAATCTTTTGGAAAACCGAGAAAAGAGCATATCCAACTTAAAGATACACAAGATAAAGGAGTAGAACTTATAGTACCGGAAGCGCAATTTTTAATGTACTATTCGCTTCAAATGTATTTTGCTAATGGTGGTGGTTCATGCCAAATTGTTTCAGTAGGAAATTATACCTCCGATGAAGTTAATCTTATCGACTTAAGCAGGGGTGTGGGAATGATTAAGGATTCTTATGATCCTAAGCTTATCATTTTTCCTGATGCGGTGTCGTTAATAGAGGCTGATTTTTATACTATTTATAATGAAACAATTGATAAAAGAGAATCCGGAAAGAAAAATTGGTTCGTTATAGTAGATACTTACTACGGAAATTCTGTCGTTCAATCAAATAATCTCAATACCATTGGTAATCTTCGGAAAGAAATAAACCTCACCACTTATGCTGCTGCTTATTTTCCTCATTTAACAACCGTTTTGAATTATACATTTGATGAGACAGAAACCCCTATAATTCACACTGGTTTGCAAAAACAAGGACAAGACAGCGCCAGTTTTTATGCAGGTGAAATTGCTGCATTAGACGAATTAAAAAGCTTAGCAAGTCATGAAATCTCAAGTGAATCTGCAAATGCTGTTGTACTTGCCGATTTATTAGCCCAGGCTATTGCCATTGCAGAAGAAGTAAATGAAGCTGCCGACGGAACATCTACCGAAACCGATAACCCAAAAGGTAATTTAATACATGCAATTGAAGAAGCAAAAGCCGTACTGGAAGCGATATATGATGGAACGATAGACGATTTGGTAATCCCTGATAATTCAGACGCAGATGCACCTGTTTTCAGCGGAGAGTTTGAAGCATTAAAAATGGCAATTCTTGCCGTTAAAGATGAAGTAAGCGTAGCCAACGGGATGACACTTAAAAATTTGGAATTATCTAATTCGGCACTATACAATCAAATAAAAAAAGAAATCATGTCGGTGAAAGTTGTTTTACCTCCATCATCGGCAATGGCAGGAGTATACGGTATAGTAGACAGTACCAGAGGAGTTTGGAAAGCACCTGCGAATGTCAGCCTTAATTATGTAATGGCTCCCACAGAAAAAGTTTCAGAACAGGAACAGTCGAATTTAAATATTGATGTTTCAGGAAAATCAATTAATGCCATCAGAACATTTACAGGAAAAGGCACTTTGGTTTGGGGTGCGAGAACTTTTGATGGGAAAGATAAAGAAAATGAAGAAGATAATGAATGGAAATATGTGCATGTACGTCGTTACTGTGATATGATTGAACAATCGATCAACGTAGCACTCAGACATTTTATTGATGAACCCAATATTCCTTCCACATACTTACGGGCAAGAACAATGTTGGAAAATTTTCTTAACCAACAATGGATAGACGGTGCATTGGCAGGAAGTACTCCGAAAGAAGCTTATAAAGTGGAAGTTGACGGATCCAAAGATGAAAATACGACTAATAATATTTTGAATGTAAAAATCGAAATAGCACTGGTACGCCCTGCAGAATTTATTGTCCTGAATTTCTCACACAAACTACAAAAATCATAAAAAATAATCAATCACAAACGAACATTCGAAGTCGTATTTCGAGGAATAATTAATATTAATTTAAAAATCAACAAAAATGAATTACAAAACCCCTGGAGTCTATGTGGAGGAACATACAAAATTTCCACCTTCCGTAGCGCAAGTTGAAACAGCTATTCCCGCATTTATCGGGTACACAGCGGAAGGACTTAAAAACAAACCAACGAGAATCGCTTCAATGTTGGAATATGAAAATCTTTTTGGAAAAGCAAACCCGGAAAATTTTGCTGTAGCTTTTACAGATGGAGTTGCAACAGCAACACAAACTAAAGTAAGCGACTTCAAAATGTATTATGCCATGCAAATGTATTTTGCGAATGGCGGAGGCCCTTGTTACATTGTTTCAGTAGGAGATTATAACGATGCAGTGACTGTAGGAACCTCTACAGCAGAAGAAGCAACTTTATTATACGGTTTGGAGCTGTTAAAAAAAGAAGATGAGCCTACACTTATCGTTTTCCCGGACCTTCAAGGTTTGGTTCCTGCTGATGCCGATGTTACTTCTGCAGAAGAGGCTTCTCAAATTGCACAAGAAAATGAGAGCATCGCTAATGAAGCTAAAGTGGCAGCCGCGGCTGTTTTTGCTGCTGCTAATGGTGGTGCTGATTTACAGTCTGCTGTCGATGCTGCTATTACAATGGCTGATAGCTATGAAGTTACTGATCCAAATGATCTTCGTCAGATTGCGGCGGCTCAGGCTGCTCAGGCAGTTGCAACGGCCGCTCAAATCGCGGCTAGTGCTCCGAATGCTACTATTGCTGATGCTAAAAATGCTGTTCAGGCTGTTGTTGCTGCTTTTAATACCGTTTTTAATACCGCTGAAATTATTGCTGAAGCTGCCGCGGATAATGCTGTAGATCTTTCAAATGCTCAGTCTGATTTAGCTATTTCCAAGGTTTATTCTTTATATAATAGTGCTTTAGATCATGCAGAATTGATGAAAGACAGATTCATTATTATGGATGTTCTTGGAGATGATGGTACTTTTAGAAATAAAGTAGTTTCTACTGGCTTAAAATACGGAGCGGCTTATTATCCAAAATTAAAAACAGTTTTGAGTTATGATTTTAACGAGGCTGATGTTTTAGTTACCGGTACATTTGGGATTACAACTTTAGCAGGATTGAAATCTGTGAACTCTGAATTTTATAACCAGGCTAAAAAAGCAATTGAATCTAAACCAGTAGTAATGGTTCCATCATCAGCAATGGCGGGAGTGTATGCAAAAGTAGACAGCACTTCAGGAGTATTTAAAGCACCTGCGAATGTTGGACTTAATTATGTGGTAGCTCCGACAGTAAAAATCTCTCACGTGGAGAAGGTCCCAAGGGTTGGGCTGTTCGCCCNACCCACATCAATGATCGTTGGTTTAAACATCGTCCAAGATCCAGGTAAGTAGTCTCTAGAAAGGTAGTGATGGTTCCATCATCAGCAATGGCGGGAGTGTATGCAAAAGTAGACAGCACTTCAGGAGTATTTAAAGCACCTGCGAATGTTGGACTTAATTATGTGGTAGCTCCGACAGTAAAAATCTCTCACGAGGATCAGGAAAATCTTAACGTAGATGCAACGGCTGGAAAATCCATCAACGCCATCAGAACTTTCACAGGAAAAGGAACCTTGGTTTGGGGCGCAAGAACATTGGACGGAAACAGCAACGAATGGAAATACGTTTCTGTACGCCGTTTCTTCAACATGGTGGAAGAATCTGTGAAAAAAGCAACAGAACGTTTCGTTTTCGAACCAAATACGGCTAATACCTGGATCCGTGTACAGACAATGATCGAGAATTTCCTTAATCAACAGTGGCAAGACGGTGCATTGGCAGGAAGCAAGCCTGAAGAAGCGTATTATGTAAGCGTTGGTTTGAACAAAACCATGTCTGCTGAGGATATTCTGGAAGGAAGAATGAATATCGAGATCGGTATGGCTGCCGTACGTCCTGCAGAATTTATTGTGCTTCGTTTTTCACACAAGTTGCAAGAATCATAAAATTAACCAAATAACAAATAAATATACATAGAATTATGAGTACATATCCATTAGTAAAGTTTGCCTTTGAAGTAGATTGGGGCGGAACAAAAGTAGGTTTTCAGGAAGTATCGGGGTTGAATATTGAAGCCGGCTTAATTGAATACCGACATGGCGCAAGTCCGGATTTCAGCAAAATTAAAATGCCTGGATTGAGAGTTTTCAATAACATCACTTTAAAAAGAGGAACTTTCAAGGCTGATAATGAGTTTTTTGAGTGGTTCCAATCCGTTCAGTTGAATACGGTAGAGAGAAGATCAATCACTATTTCGTTGTTGGACGAAAACGGAGAACCTGCAGTTACATGGAAAGTGAAAAATGCATTCCCGTTAAAATTACAGTCAACAGATCTGAAAGCCGAAGGTAATGAGGTTGCCATTGAAACTTTAGAATTGGCACACGAAGGTTTAACTATTGAAAATAA
>NZ_LMQN01000017.1 GCF_001425355.1 Chryseobacterium sp. Leaf405 | reverse complement strand
GAACCTTTAAATTCTTTCCCGTCAATATAAATAAAACTGTAAACCTGGGGACTGTGTTTTTCTTCCGAGAACTGGCGGTACGTCTTCCCGGAAAAGTGTTTTTTAAGATCGTCAGGGTGGTTCAGGCGACCACCGATTGAGGACGCATAAGCATCGTTGTTATTTTCTATCATTTGTATTTATTTTTGTGTTTTTATGTGAATATATTGGGATGTCCAATATTGTTCATAAAATTCTTATCTAATGTAGGAAAGATTATCGGAATTCTAACAAAAGTGGAAAAATTTTTAAATTTTATTATTAATATATCCTTCTGTAGCATCGTCCTTAGAGTAAATTTTTCCGGGATTCCCCATCACTACAGAATTCGCAGGAACATCGAAATTAACATAAGAATTAGGAGCAATCAAAACATTATTTTCAATAGTAATTCCTCCCACAATGACTGCGTTGGTACCGATCCAGACTTCATCGCCAATTATAGGGAATCCGGCATTTTTTCCGCGGTTTTGTTGACCAATGGTTACACCTTGAGCAATGTTGCAGTTTTTTCCGATTTTTACTTTCGGATTAATGACAAGACTTCCCCAATGTCCCAGATAAAAGCCATCACCGATTTCGGTTTCAGGGTAAATCTGGAAACCATACTTAATCTGATAATGTCGCAAAATAAATTTCCAGATAGTTTTTAAAACCGGTGTTGTTTGGTATTTTTGGGCTTTTCTTAAAACATAAATGAAATGAAGGTTGGGATTGATGCATTTTGCCCAAATCTCAAAAGTGGGAAGCCATTTTCCGCTTTCACGGTAAAAATCTTTTTGAAGCGTAGAATGTTGGTCTGCCATACAATAAAGGTAAGAAATCTTAGGTTTTATGGAACGGAATTATAATTCGTCTAAAATTGAAGTTATTTTATTCACTGAATTTTCAAGATTAAAAGGCATTTCGTAATCTTTCAACTGATCAGAATATTTTTGGAAAGATTCAGGCTCAGATAAAGCTTTTTTCATTCCTTTATAAATTCCGTCTTCAGAATTTTCTACGATTAAACCTAATTTACCATCATTTAACATTTCTTTTGCTCCTGAAACTTCGGTGGAAATTATTCTCTTTTTCAACGTAATAGCTTCAAAAAGTACTGTCGGAAAACCTTCGTATCTTGAACTCAAAATATAAAAATCTGCATTGTTGAAATAAGGGTAAGGGTTATCTGTAAAGCCAAGCATTGTCGCTGTTGCATCAACACTAAGTTCAGATTTGAGTTTTTTAATATTTTCAAAATCATAACCGTCACCTACGATCAGAACTGTGTGTTGAAATCCTTCATCCAATAGTTTTTTATGAACTCTTAAAAGTCTATCGAAGCCCTTCTGTGGGAAAACTGTTCCTACAGAAACAAAAGTGGGAATTGTATTATCAAAATTATAATTAATGGTGATTTTTTCTGCTTTAGCTAAAAATTCTTCTGTATCCAGAGGATTATAAATTCTTACGATTTTCTTTTTTTCAATATCATTTTTGGCTAAACTTTGGAAAAGCTGTTCAATTTTTTCAGAAATCACCATAATTTTATCAAAACCGAAAAACTTTTTGATTTCATCGTTGGTATATCCTTTTACTTCTGAAAGATCATTGTGAATCCAGACAATTTTTTTTGACGATTTTAATGGAGATCCAAGAATTTCGTCACGCATTCCGTGGATTGCGGCAAACTCAATGTCGTATTTTTTACCTTTTAGTTTCTTTTTGTAAAGCAGATTAGGGAATTTTTTCAGTGACTTTTCATGAAGCACTCTTGCCACTTTTCTTGGGATTTCATGAGGACGGTTTGTTGTAATCATTTCTCCTTTGTGGAGGTGTAAAATATTAATCCAATCCGGAACTTCCGGTAAATATTTTCCTGAATAAAGATTTAATAATAAATCGATTTCATATTTATCCTGAGGGAGATTTTTTAAAAATGTTACAAGCACTTTTTCTGCTCCACCGTGACGCAGAGAGCCTATACGAATGAGGATTTTCTTTTTTTCGGTCATTTATTTTCTTACAGGTTTGTATTTATGAGGGAGATTTTCTTTAATATATGCTTCTAGTTTTGGTCTGTCTTTTTCCAACTCACGAGGATACATTACATTGTTTGCCAGTAATTTATCACCATATTCTTCAATAGTACAAATATATTTTGCGGGAACGCCTGCATAAACCGTTCCGGAAGGCATAGATGATGTTAAAATAGACCCAGCTCCCAAAACGCAATTATCGCCCATCTCCACACCCAACATTATTATTGTATCTGCACCGATAAGGCATCGTTTGCCAATTTTTATTCTTCCGAAAGTTCTCACATCTTTATACTTATCAAAAAAATGTAAGGCATTTTGACCTCCGTCATGATTTACAAACCGCACATTGTTAGAAAAAGTAGTTTCATCACCAATTTCTATTAAAAAACATTCGGTTCCAAACTGGGGAACTTCTACAAAACGAACATTTTTACCTACTTTTAATCCTTTTGCTAAGCAGATTTTCAGATAAATTTTCTGTATCATAAACTGATACATCGTATGAATTTTCAGGATGATACGATAGATTAGAAGCATATTTACTTTTTAACTAAGTTAGTGATGATTGTTTCAACTGAATTGAAGATCTTCTGATTGTCAAATTGTTCCTCAATATTGGTCAGGTTCTCTTTAATTTCAGCAATTAATTCAGGTTCTGTAAGAAATTTTTTCATAGATTCATACATTTCGTCGGTTTCGTAATTGATAAGATAACCTGTTTTTCCATGTTCAATCATCTCAGGAATTCCTCCAACATTGGTTGAAATAATAGGTTTTTGAAGAATCAAAGCATCTGCAATAATTAACGGCCAGCCTTCAGATTCTGATGGAAGGATGAAAAAATCTGCATTTTTTACCTCTGGATAAGGATTCATAGAAGAGCCTAGCAGTTGAAAACTTTGTGTAACGCCTAAATCTTCTGCCTGTTTTTTAAGATTTCCCATTTCTTCACCGTCACCGATAACGGCAATATGATGATCAAAACCGTCTTTTAATAATTTGGCGTGAGCTTCCATTAATTTATGAAATCCCTTTCTGCTGTGAAGTCTTGCTACAGAAACAAAAACAGGCTTTTCGGGGAAATCAGGTTTAAAAGCTTGTGCTTTTTGCTTTAATTCTTCAATTGGAATTGCATTTAAAATTACCTGATTTTCAGGAATTTTAAGATCAGGATAGGTTTCAATTAAAATATCTTTCGTCTGCTGCGAACCGAAAATAAAATAGTCGAACTGAGGAATTTGCTTTAAGATTTCAGGAACAAGCGGTTGAAGTTTCGGTAACGTAATATCTGAATGAAACCAGCCAATTTTTTTTGAATTTTTATTTACAGAATTCAGAACGGCAGAAAAAGCAGCGTAGGTCGGTGCAATTTCTATATCGTAATTGTCATTGAGGATTTTCTGAGCAACAGTAGGACTTTTCAAAGCTTTCTGAAGTCTCAATTTTCTCTTTACCAATTGTACTTTCTGAACCACTGAATTTGCTGAAAGGTCTTCTCTTCCATCTGTAAGATAAACTTTTCTCACATGTTTCGGAATCTCGTTCCGAAGTTCTCCCTGGTTGATATTCAGGCAAAGGGTGAGATCAAATTTATCTTTGTTAAGATGATTGAGCATGCTTAAAATTACCTTTTCCACACCTCCCATTTCCATAGAACGGTGCCTGAATAAAACTTTTATCTTGTTGTTTTCCGGCATTTTATCCAAATATTTTTTGTGCTATAATTAATATTTTTTTCTTTAATCTGAATGGTAGTTTATTTTGATATTCCAGTAAATCGAAAATTTCTCTCGGATCAGCATAATTTTCTGGAACGGGTTTTCCGTTAATTTCTTTAATATTTCTGCGTTTCATGGCTTCCCAGATGGCAAAGGCATAATACTGATATGATTTCTGTTTGTTTTCGTTTTGCGAAATTCCTCCTGCATGAGCACGGTATAGATAATTGGTCTGATCTATAAACTGCACTTTTCCCGCTTCGTACATTTTATAATATAAATCCTGGTCCTCGGCAATTCTTAGCTCCGGATTTATCCTTGGAGTATTCATGTAAATATTTTTTCTAAAGGCAACAAACGGAGCTATCTGTATCGGGAAATTAAAGAAAAGTTTTTGTCCATTGGGAATCTGCATTGCACCTTTAAATTCTTTAAGAGGATTCAGTTTTTCATCGCATTTTACCAACCGGGAATAGGTGAGAACTACGTCTTTTTTCTTTTCCAGAACTTCCATAGCACTTTTCAGGGCATTGGGTTTTATTACGTCGTCGGGGTCAAGATAACCACAAATATCACCTGTAGAAAGTTCGATTAATTTTGATTTTGTAACACCAACTCCGGAATTCGTTGCATTCTCGTAGAGTTTGAATCTAGGGTCATCAGCAATAATACTGTTGATGATTTCAACGGAATTGTCTGTAGAACGATCATCAATAATTATAACTTCCCAGTTTTTAAATTCCTGAGAAAGTACTGAATTATAGCAATCTTTAAAGAACTTTCCATTATTATAATTGGCGATTAGAACAGAAAATTTCATCCTTTTGTGTTAATAAATTTTTACAAATATAAATATATATTAAAGATAAGAGAAAAATCTTTATTTTTGTGTCTTAAATTTAACACAGTGAGTGAAGTATCAAGAGTTCTCAAGACATTTATTGCCTATCTGAAAAGACCGGATCTGTATCCCGAGTTGGGCAGGAAGATCGTAAAAAACACCGTAAACAGAGGCAATGCCTTTAAAGGGAAAGAAAAAACAAATTCCTGGGCAGCTTCGAAATCTATTTCCCAAAAAGAAGCGGTTGCCAAACTTTTCAATATAGACATTACCCCTTTTAGAAGTACCTATTCTGAAATCCTTAAAGAATCTGAAAGAAAAGAAAACGAATGCCCGATCAAAATGGGTGGTGCGGGAGCTTTGGAATTAATTTTTTATTCTTGTGAGTTTACCAACGCAAAAAGTGCTGTAGAAACAGGAGTTGCTTACGGGTGGTCTTCTTTGGCAGCATTGCTTTCTTTGGAAAAAAGAGGTGGAACGTTGTATAGTTCAGATATGCCTTATTTGGCTCAGGATGGCGATCAGTACGTAGGGTATATTGTTCCTCAAAACCTAAAACCAAATTGGAAATTATTCCGTTTTGCTGATAAAGAATCTTTACCTAAAATTTTTACAGACAACACAAGCTTTGATGTTGTACATTATGATTCAGATAAAAGTTACAATGGAAGATTCTGGGCTTATACAGAGCTTTACAAGCATTTGAGAAAAGGCGGAGTTTTCATTAGTGATGATATCGGAGACAACTCTGCATATCAGGATTTCTGTGAAAAAAATAGTATTGAAACAACTGTCGTAGAATACGAAGGGAAATATATAGGGGTTTTCGTAAAATAATCACACGTATATTGTAAAGATAATCAGGTGCTTCCATGGAATTCAAAGTTGAGTTCCGGCTGTAGCATTGGTTTTCAACTGAGATTTACCTTACATTTTCAAAATAGTTTCAGAAGAATACATTAATAACTTTTTAATCGTATTATATGTTATTCAATTCAATTGGTTTTTTGATATTTCTTCCAATAGTTTTTATATTATATTGGTTTGTTTTTAACAAAAAGTATCAATTTCAAAATATACTGCTTCTTGTAGCGAGCTTCTATTTTTATGCTTGTTGGGATTGGCGATTTTTATTTTTGCTGGTATTTTCTATCGGGCTGGATTTCTTTTCGGGATTAAAGATAGAAAAAAGTAAGACGGGTAGTGAAGCTAAGTTTTGGCTGGCTCTCAGTATTATCATAAATCTGGGATTTTTAGGATTTTTCAAATATTATAATTTTTTTGTTGAAAGTTTTGTAGACCTTCTTTCTAATGTCGGTTTTAAAGTAAACCCTTGGCTGTTAAGTATTGTACTTCCCGTCGGAATATCCTTTTATACATTTCACGGGTTGTCGTATGTGATCGATATTTATAAGAAAAGAATTACGGCAGAACGGAATTTTGTTGATTATTCGGTATTTGTAAGCTATTTCCCATTATTGGTTGCAGGACCCATTGAAAGGGCGACTCATCTTTTGCCGCAGATTCAGAAGAAAAGATATTTCAATTATGAGCTTGCAGCAGACGGAATGCGTCAAATTATGTGGGGATTATTCAAAAAAATGGTTGTCGCAGATAATTGTGCGCCTTTGGTGAACGAAATATTTACCCATTATCAAACCGAAAGTGCGAGTAACCTTGCTTTGGGTTCAATTCTTTTTGCTTTCCAGATTTACGGAGATTTTTCAGGATATTCAGACATTGCATTGGGTGTTTCAAAATTGTTCGGAATAGAATTGTTGAAAAACTTCGCATTCCCATATTTTTCAAGAGATATTGCAGAATTCTGGAGAAGATGGCATATTTCGCTTTCTTCATGGTTCAGAGATTATCTTTATATTCCGTTGGGCGGAAGCAAAGGCGGATTAATGATGAAAATACGGAATACCTTTATCATATTTCTGGTTTCGGGATTCTGGCATGGTGCTAACTGGACATTTATTGTCTGGGGAGGTTTGAATGCATTATATTTTATGCCTTTATTGATTTCGAATAAGAATCGGCAGAATCTTGAAGTTGTGGCAATGGGAAGATTTATTCCTTCACTAAAAGAAATTTTCCAGATATTGATTACTTTTTCTTTAACATGTTTTGCGTGGATTTTTTTCAGATCAGAATCAGTATCTCAGGCGATTGATTATATCAGGAGAATATTCAGTTCTACATTATTTTCAATTCCTCATCAGTTACCTTATAAAGTTTTGGTACTTATTCTTTTGATGTTAATTATTGAATGGGTAAACCGAACAAAAGTACATGGTCTGGAAATAGAACGATTTAACCCTTGGGTGAGAAGAATATTATATGTAGGAATTATTTATATTATTCTGCGTTATGCTAATTTCGGTAATAATGAATTTATTTATTTTCAATTTTAGATGAAAAAGTTTTTATTCAAACTATCATTCTATCTGGTAGGCGGGATTTTATTATTCGGCTTGCTGGGGTCATTCGCAGATGGAAATATCGACGATAATTATATGCACTTTGCCGTAGAGAAGCCACATAATATTATTTTGGGTGATTCCAGAGGTTCTCAGGCTATTTTGCCGAGTGTGCTGAAGGGAAAGCTTCATCTGAAATTTGATAATTTTGCCTTGAATGTTGTACAGTCGCCTTACGGACCGGTTTATTTGGAAGCAATAAAAAGAAAAATTCATCCTGATACAAAAAATGGAATTTTCATTCTGACGGTTGATCCATGGAATTTATCCTTAAATAATACCATAAAAGAACTGAAAAATTTTCCGGAAGAACATTCTCCGCTAAAGAATATGTATTTTTACGATAAGTCTCCTAATTACGAATATCTTCTTAAAAATTATTCCCGAAGCTGGTTCAAAATTTATACAGAAAGAGAAGAATCAGGCAGATCCAATACTTTTTTACATAAAGACGGTTGGCTGGAAGTTAACGTTACCATGCAAAAGGATTCTTTAGCGAAAAGAGAACTTGAAAAAGAAAAGTTTTTCGGTGAAGATGTTGCGAAAACTCAAAGTATGTCTAAGGTAAGACTTACTGCACTTGAAGATATTATTAAATTTCTTAAAAATAAAGGGACGGTTTACTTAGTAAGAATTCCTACAGGCGAAAAAATTATGGCGATTGAAAATTCTTACGCACCGGATTTCAACAAAAAAATTAAAGCTATTTCGGACAAAAATGGTGTGAGATATTTCGATTTTTCCTCCAGATCCAATGATTATGAATATACAGACGGAAACCATATGTATAAAGAATCCGGAAAATTTTTCACTTCCCGGATTGCAGATTCCATACTTTTAGACAAAAAAAGTTTAAAATAAATATTCTCTAAAGTTGATATTATATAGCCCAGACCTGATGCTTGTATAGTCTGTAATCAGATATTTAATAATCATACTCCATTTTTTAACAGGAGGGGCAAGTGCAATTTCAAAACTGCGGTGCATCCTGCTGATATGTTTTTTCACATCCTGATGCATTGTATTTTCATTTTGAGCCCAATCATTTATTTCTTTCCAAAGAAGTACTCTTGTTGTGGCAGGATTTATTTTTTTTGCGTCTACTGCAGTTATTCTGTTGTTTTCATGAACCCCTCTTATTGCAACTGCCTTATCTAAAATTCCGGGGTAAAGGTCGAGGTAATAAGAAAGTCTGAAAAGAAATTCTGTGTCCTGATGAAGTCTTAAATGGGTTTTAAAAAAGGGACTCAGTTTTTTATCCAGCGCCTCTTTTCTTATGGTTAAACAGTCGATGCTGAAAAGTCCGAAGCTTCCTGTCATATTAATCTGACCCGGAAAAACTTCTTTAGGTTCATGTCTTTTATAAACCGTTGTCAATTTATCTCCAAAAAGCTTATAATACTGTTCTTTAGCTTTTCCCGAATAATAGTGGACCCCTAAGGCTCCATAAACACCTTCTACTTTAGGGTCTTTAAAAAGTTTTCTTTCTGCATCAAAACGGTTGGGCAGGTAATAATCGTCTGCATCCAGAAAGGCTATTAAGTTCCCGGTTGCCTTCATGAGCCCGAGATTTCGTGTAGGTCCGGCACCATGATTTTCTTTATCAGGATGTTGAAAGAGTTTTACCCTTTCGTATTGCTGCTCCAGTCTTTGGCAAACTTCCAGGGCATTATCAGGAGATTTGTCTTCAATTAAAATAACTTCATACACTTCATCAAACTGGAGAGCAGATTCTACAGCTTGAGCTACGTATTTTTCGGCGTTGTAAACGGGAACAATTACAGATATTTTCATCGGTTTAAATATTTATTTTATTATTAACAATTGTGTTGTTTATTAATAATTTATAATATGGTGTGTCTGAAATTTATATTATACAAACCAGATCTTATGCTTGTATAATCTGTTAGTAAGTATTTGATAATCATTCCCCATTTTTTTATTTTTGAGGCATTTGCGATCATAAAACTGCGTTCAATTCTTGTTAAATGTATTTTGATATTTTGAGGGATAGTTTCTTCCTTCTGAGCCCAATCATTTACTTCTTTCCAAAAGATTGCTCGCGTTAATGAAGGGCTTATTTTTTTTGAATTAACTTCTGTAATCCTGTTTTCCTCGTGTATACCTCTTGCTGCGATGGCTTTGTCAATAATTCCGGGATACAGTTGGAGATAATAGGAGAGGCGTAACAAAAACTCGGTATCTTCATGAAGTCTTAATGAATTTTTAAAAAAAGAATTCATTTTCTGCAGAGATTCTTTTCTTACCGTTAGAGTGTCTAAACTGAATTGCCCAAAACTCCCTCTCAGGTAGATAAGCCCGGGGAAAACGTCTTTGGGATCATGCTTTTGGTAAACAGTCGTTAAATGATCTTTAAAAAAATCATAATGCTGTTCTTTTGCTTTTTCAGAATAATAGTGAACGTCCAATGCTCCATAAATTCCTTCTACGTAGGGATTTTTGAAAAGTTCTTTTTCTGCATCAAAACGGTTCGGATAAAAATAATCGTCTGCATCTAAAAAAGCTATAAAATCTCCTGTTGTTTTTTCTATCCCTAAATTTCGTGAAGCCGAAGCGCCATGGTTTTCCTTGTCGGGATGCTGATAAAGTGACACTCTCTCATATTTATCTGATAGATACTGACAAACTTCCAGTGCATTATCAGGCGATTTATCTTCAATCAGAATAACTTCACATACTTCATCAAACTGAAGAGCAGACTCTACGGCATTTTCAACATATTTTTCTGCATTATATACAGGAATAACTACGGAAATTTTCATTTATAATAATTAAAACGGTACTTTGTCTTCAATATTTCCGGATTTTTGATGCCTTCCAAAGCAATTGAGAAATATTTTAAAAGTCCTTTTTTTTGAGATAAATCAAATGATTTATACGTCAAATAAATTCTTTTTCTTTCCTCTGAAGATAGACGGTTTTGGTTCGCCCAATCGTTTAGAGATGTCCAATACAACAATTGTCTTTGGTTATATTGCGGTGAATATTGAATAATTTTTGTAATCCTGTTATCATCGTGAATCCCTCTTATAGCAATGGCTTCATCAATTATTCCTGATTTTAGATAACAGTGATATGCTAATTTAATGATAAAATCCGAATCCTGATGTACACGAAGATTTTCGTTGAATCTGAGTTTATGCTTTTCAATGGCACTTCTTCTTATTGTTAAAGCATTCAGGTGGAAAAATGTACCGAAAGTTTTAGTTGATAAGCTTAATAAACCTCTGAAAACTTCTTGACCTTCTGCATGGTAATTTACGGTTGTAAGCGATGAATCTTTAAATTTTGACTGATATTCCTGTTTTCCTTTTTCTGTCAAATATTCAATTCCGATTGCTCCGAAAACACCGTCAATTTTTGGATCTTCGAATAATTTTTTTTCAGCATCAAATCTGTTGGGAAGATAATAATCATCGGCATCCAAAAATGTAATAAAATTTCCTGTTACTTTTTCAAGTCCAAGATTTCTGGTTGCTCCGGCGCCGTAGTTTCCTTTGTCAGGATGTTGAAATAATTTTATTTTAGGGTTTTCAGAAGCTAATTTCTGACAAATTTCCAACGAATTGTCTGTGGATTTATCTTCAACTAAAATAATTTCTTTTACCTCATCAAAATGTACTGCAGATTCTACAGATTTCTCCAAGAACTGACCTGCATTATAAACGGGGATGATTACTGAGATTTCCATATTCATATTTTCAATTTTAGTTTTAGATATTCGGTTATTTTCTTTTCAACAAAATGGTATAGAAATGCCGCTACAATAATTACGATGATAATTTTAAATATAAAATAAGGAAGATTAAGATAGCCATCTACTTTAAATTTTCTAAAAAAAATATCCACAAAAGGATGGGAAAGGTATAAAGAGTAAGAGATGTCGCCTAAAAAAACAAGACTTTTTTTTCCTTTAAAATGAAAACTATAATCAAAAAGTAAAAAAGAGAATACAAACAATGAGATTATAGGAATAACAAGCAGTTCATTATCTATGGAAATTAAATCTAATAAAAAAAGAATAAAGGAAGCAATACCAATGATACTTATAGGAATTGCCCATTTCTTGGGAACAGAAAATTTTTCCAACAGTAGAGCAAATAAAATTCCTATGATGAAATATAAGTTGAGGTGACTTGTCACCATATTTGAGTAACCATTATTAAATGTAAAGATTAACCCTAAAATACTGGTGATGATAAAAAATATAATGATAAAGAAATATCTGTTCTTTTTAAATAGTAATGAAATCCCGAAAATCAGATAAAAAAAGATTTCATAATTCAGCGACCATCCCAAATATAGAATTGGGAATATGTCTTTTTGTGGTAAAAATAAAATCGAGTGAATAAATCTTGTATATAATTCTTTATCAGTAAAATACAAAAAAAAATTCCCGCCTATTATCATCCATAATAACGTAAGAATATAATAAAGCGGAACAATTCTTATGATTCTTTTTTTATAAAACAATATTATTTGCTTTAAATTATTTTTATTAAAATTTAACTTTTCTGTTGTGAAAACCATGATAAATCCGCTGATAACGAAAAAGATAGGAACGCCAATGCTTCCTTTTTTAAAAAGAATATCACCCAATTTCAATTCTTCAAAATTTATATAATTCTTAAAATGAAAACAACAAACCAGCAGTGCTGATATTGCCCTTAAGATTTGTAAATTATTTAATTTCATAAGACTATATTGGATCAATGGCAGGTATTATAATACATTTTGGTTATTGTGCGCCCAAAGAGCCAACTGTAGTAAATTCCAGTGCTTATGATCTTTATTTAAAAACTTTTGTGTTGCTTTAAAATCAATATAATTGAATATTTTCTGATCAGGATTTTTTAATAAATCATTGGAGAGATTAACTAAATTTTCTTCTTCAAACCAGCTTTTAACACTCATTCCAAAACCTTGCTTGTGACGGGCTCTGATGGTTTCTGTCCAGTAAGATCCCATGGCTTCACGGAGAATAATTTTATCATTTTCATTATCAATTTTTAGCTGTTCAGAAAGCTGGATACAGAATTCAGCAAAATCAAGATCAAGAAAGGGTGTTCTTACCTCAAGAGAATTTGCCATTGCCATTCTGTCGGATTTTACCATCATATTACCTGGAACGTAACCCTCCAGATCAACTCTCATGATGTCATTCAATGAATCCGGATTTGGGTTAAAACTATAAGGCTGAGAATAGGTTGAGGCAATTCCTAACGCATTCTTTTCTTCTTGATTAAAAGAATTTCTTACAAAATTCTGATGAAAATCCAAAATGTTTTCATGTGCCATATTCTTTTGTGAAACAAAGGAAATTGGTCTTACTTTTTGATATAAATTGAGTCCAAACTTAGCAATAATATTCTTGTAACTGAAATGTTTTCTTAGCTGATTTTCAACTCGGTAAAAATTGTATCCGCCAAATAATTCGTCACCAACGTCTCCCGAAAGGACAACGGTAAGATTTTTTCTAGCATTTTTACAAATCTCAAAATGAGGAATGAAAGAAATATCTGCAAAAGGTTCATCAAAAAAAGGAGAAATTTTTAAAAGTGAAGTTGCTAAATCTTCTTTTTTCTCATGAACTTCAATGTGATTTGTTTTGTATTTATCGGCAATTTCTTTGGCATATTTCAGCTCGCTGCCTTCATGATCATATCCAAAACTGATGGTGGTCTGTTTTGGTAAAAACTCTGCAACTAAAGCTACAATAGAGGATGAATCTAATCCACCGCTTAAAAAACTGCCAACTTCTACATCAGCAACCAATTGTTTTTTTACTGCATTTTTTAAAAGATAAGTAAATTCTTCTTTAGCATCAGACAAACTTAAAACGCTATCTTTTGCCGGAAGGCTATAATATCTTGATATAGTAAACTTTCCGTCTTTCCAGATCAATTGATGAGCGGGAGGAAGAGTGTAGATATTTTCGTAAATGCTGTGATATGTGCTTACATAACCATACTGCAAATAATAGGAAATCGCTTCCTGATTTACTTTTGGCTGAATAAGTCCGGATGCTAAAATAGCTTTAATTTCTGACGCAAAAATAAATTCGTTGTTTTTTCCGATGGCGTAGAAAAATGGTTTTTCACCAAACCGGTCTCTTGCACAGAATAATTCCTGCTTGCCGTTGTCCCAGACTGCAAAAGCAAACATACCGGGAAGATCATGAATTAAATTTTCCTGCTTTCTCTGATACATTGCCAAAATCACTTCCGTATCAGAACTTCCGCGATAAGGATATTCTGGATATTGCGCTTTTATAGCCTGGTAACCGTAAATTTCGCCATTCAGAACGATGCATTCATTCTTTGTAGAGGAAAGCATCGGCTGTTTTCCGTTTTCAGAAAGATCAATAATGGAAAGTCTGCGATGTCCTAAAGCGGCATTTTCATAAAATTCAAAGTCAGAAGAATCGGGACCACGGTGCGCTATGGCATCGGTCATTTTTTTTAATTCTTCGTGGTAATTTCTGGCGTTATTGGCAATTATTCCGGCGATTCCACACATAATATTTTATTTTTCATCATTAATATGTCAAGGTAATTTACGATAATTTAAGAAAAGTAGGTCCTTTCTGAGCCACCTGATCTCGAAGACTTTTCAGCATTTCTTCCTCTTTGGAGATTTTTGCTTTTTTCTTTGACAATATTTTATATTGATCCATATTTCCAACAATAAAATTCTTAATCATACTTTGTCTTAAAGACTTCTTTTCAAGTTGCAAGGCATGAGATAACCCCGGATTCATGATATTGGTTTCTATACGCATATCCGGATATTTCTTTAAATCAATCTTATGAAAGGATTGTACACCATCATGTACCGCTTTGGCAGAAGGTACCAGTAAAACTTTTTTCTGATGAAAATGAATGCGGTTTACATATTCATTATCTTCGCCGTAGTGAAAAAAGTAGGGACTAAAACCACCAACAGTTTCTACCGTATTTCTTGGAATAAACCAATGGGCAGCATTAATGAATTTTACTTCATAATATGGTTTCAAAGTTTGCATATAAAGATCTGAAATCAATCTGTTTTTCTCGGTATTTTGTGCAATATAGCGATCCATGTAAATATCCATATGGTTTTCCGATCCGTCGATATGCATTGGGCTTATAATTCCGATTTCATTCTGTTGAGGATAGTCATTGTAAACTTTCAGCATTTTCTCCATGCTGTCTTGATACAACCATGCATCCTGATTCATTAGATAAAAAAAATCGGCACCTTCTTTATATGCTTTCTCTATTCCGATATTGTTTGCCTTTCCGAAGCCTAAGTTTTTTTCAGACCGAACAAAATCCACTTCCGGAAAATGAGTTTTAATATACTCTTGAGCTCCGTCTGTAGAGCCGTTATCAATAACAATACAATGTAGAGGAATACTGGAATGTCTTACGCTTGTAAAACATTTCTCTGCCCATTTCATTGCATTGTAGGTGATAATAATGATATAGATCTTAGGAATTTGCATTGATTAAATATATTTTTCAGCTAAAGTTTTTAAATATTGATCGGCAGTAATTCCTTTAAAGAAAGAATTCGTTGTCTCATTAAAATGTACTTTGTAAAAATCACCTTCATCAGATTCAATATAATCTGCTTTTTTTTGTATATGCTCCTGAATGGCACCAATAATTTCTTTCAGATCATAGTAATAGGGATAAGCAAAATTCAGCGTTTCATTTTTGATGGAAAGACAATTGGTGCTAAGAAAGCTTGCTATATCATCGATGTCCAACAAAAGTCTTCTAGCCTTACTGTGAACTTTAAACTGACTGCTATTGGTAATCTGGTTTTTAAGAAAATTAAATAATGTATTCGGGTTTCCGCCTTTTCCTACGATATTTCCTATCCTTAGAATAAGATAATTTTCACAGTTGTTTTTTATAAATTCTTCAATGTGAAGTTTATGTAAAACATATTGACTGTCTTGTTTTGATTGGTCTTTTACACTCAGCGTGGAAAAATAAACCAGTTTACTTTTATTATGGGCTTTTATACTGTTTTTTAATAGTGAAACTTCTCTCTCAAATTCTGAATTTCGTGTTTCGAGGGAATTAGAGACTCCCGAAGCGAAAAATAAATATTCTTCAGAGTCTATGCTTTTCAATGAATTTGCAACAAGGCCGGAACCAATTATCATAAATATTTAATTATTTATAAAATTATCTAATTAAAAAAATATTTAATTTCCAAAAAATTTGTAATACACTCTTTTCATCAGAGATGGTTTTTTGTAATCTTGTGTTTTTCTTTTTGTATTTTCATCCCATGCGGTTGTATCTTGAGCAGAGTTTTTTCTTTGCACAAAAAGGGTGTTGTGATTTTCTTTAAACGCAATAGCCTCAGATTCGGGTCTTCCGTTTGAATAATAATATAATGCTAAAGACTTTCTGCTTCTGTCTTCAGGGCAATTTAAAGGATCAGGATGACCATGATAGGAATTGGATGTGGTTGAAAACATTGCGATTGTATTGAATGTAGGAGCTATTTTTGTCTCGCATTTCGTTAATTCCTGATTCCATAATTCGAAATGACCTCCGTATTCATCTTTCCAATCTTTATTTAAGTATACCAAAATATTAACTCTTCTATCTAAACCATTGATAGGGTTTTTATTAAAATCGGCATGTACTTTTAGAAGTCCTCCTTTTTTTATCTCATGAAGCCCTCCTCCTGAAAAATAAGGATCACCATATAATACCTCTTCTATACTTGTCAGTTTATTTACAAAATTAAGGAAAGGTTCTGAGTTTAAGAAATACATGAGTTCTCTGGTTTTAGGTCCAAAAGATTTTTCACCCTTACCGGCAAACTTTTTTTGAAGAGGATCATTAAAACTTATTGAATCTTGTTTCGAAAGATCGGGAAATTCTTGTAAGACTTCTTCTAAAAATTCAGGATTAAAGAAATTGTCGAATGAAATACTGGGGAATGGTGCATTGTTCTTATATTTTGCTGCATGATCTTCTGCAAACTTTAATAAATCTTGATTGTGGGTGTTTAAAAATTTTTTCATTGTGATGTCTTATTAAAAAATTAATTTATCTTATGGTATTATTCTTCTTATTGATATCAAAAGAATAACGTATGTAATTAAAATATTTTATTAAAATTAGGTAATGTCCTTTTATATTAAGGTATTTGAATGGATAAAATTTTAATGTAAATAAAATACTCTTCCTATTTATCGGGTAGTGTTGAAAGTATCTGCTAACAAAACTTAAAAAAGCCTTCTTTTCTGTTTCAGGATTTTTCTTATGAAATGAGGCACCCAACCTTTCCCGAATAGATATATTAGTGTCAAACCAGATTTTGTTTAGATTTCCCATAGAAAAATGTTCTATTAGGATGTCATCAATTGTGTAATTTTGGAGAGTTTTTGATACCCTCAAGCTTATATCTAAATCGTAACCGTGAAAACCTTTTAGTTCTTCGTTAAATTTATAGTTTAAATAATTTTCTTTTTTTAAGGCTAAAAAAACACCATCTACTCCGTATACTTTATTCATCGTATTCTGCATTGTGCATGTATGAATTTGAATTGGATTTTCTTTAGTGCTTTCAAGAATATTTGTCTGTTGATATTCCTCTGAAACCGTCCAGCTTGACGGAGCGATAGGAACATAGGAAGAACCGGAAACTCCTATAATTCCTACATTAAATTTCTCAAGATGAGAAATTAATTTTTCACCCCATTCATGGGTGTGAAAAATGAGATCTTCGTGCAAAAAAAGAAAATTTTCATATTGAGCTTTCGATGCACCAAGATTATAAGCTTTAGTTATGCTCATCAAATTAGGATTCCATATCTGAATGATTTCATATTGAAAGCCACTGCCGATCGTATCGCTTATATTTTTAACAAGCTGGTCATAATAAGACGGTTGATATGATGAAATAATGATGGATAGCATTAAATATATTTTAAGATTAAATATCGCAATATCTTTTTTTTTGATAAAATTCTTACCCACGAAGGATTATTAAAAGATAACATGACTACCTTCAGCTTTGGAAAAAATCCGAGACGCTCTGTAAATTTGTAGTGATCCACTTTTTGTGCACCTATCACTGAAACAATTTCTTCATCTTTTCCATCCCTGAAAACTTCATGGTCAGGAATATCCCGAGTGCTGTGTTTTGTATCTTTTGTACTCTTTTTTATCGTATTTAATTTATTTTTCCATGCATCCAGAGAAAAATGATCCTTTACGTATGAACATTGAATTTTAGTCATATGTTTTCTGTAACTTTCATCAGAAATCATTTTTTCTATGGTGTTATGCCACTCCTGAATATCTTTAGGATAAGTAAATCCGTCTTTCTCTGTCAATTCAAAAACTTTATAGACGTCTGAAGGATTATAATGCAGAACGTAAGGAATTCCGGTCAGAGCAGATTCAAGAAGAGAAGTGAAGGATGGCACGGGAAATCCTTCTACATATAAATCACATATTTCTATGTATTTACTGATATTACGGGTGGGCTCAACAAAAACAAGCCTTTCATGCTGATATTTTTTTCTGTTATGATTATTTGCTGAAATCCCGATGATACTGAAAATAACATGGTCAAACTTTGTTACAATTTGTAAAGCCTCTTCCAGGAAATTATATTCTTCATTGGGTTCATATTTAGATTCTGTACCCATAGATACAATATTAAAAATCTTATTATCCCCATTTTTAAGGTTATATGATTGGTTGACAGGAATTGGAAGAAAAAACTGGTGATCTGCCGGAATATTTCTGTTGTCGGAATCTTTCTGGATATTAGTAGCTCTTATTTGAAGTAAAAAATCAATTATTGGAGCACCAAGCCAGAATGTATGCTCAGCATGATTAAGAAAGAAAACCGGACTTTTTATTTTTTCGGACGAAAAAACCATAGACGGAATTGCATCATTCGGATGAATGTGTAAAATAATCCTGCTAAAATTATTTTCGCTTAGAGTATTTGCTATTTTCTGTGCTTTTACGATGGGCGTAAGCTTTTTATCATAGGTAAACACATTACCGTCGATAACAAAATTGTAGACTTTTGCAATCTCAGATATAGAATCAAGATCTTGTCTTGTACTTAAAAGATAATGCTTACTGAAATCATCATTTTCAATCCAGTTAAACATGAGTTTTGAATGTCCACCCACAGGATATATTTCCGAAAAAACATGTAATGTTCTGTCTTCCTGATGCTCAGGGACAATCTGTTCTTCAAACGTTATATTTTTCAGAGCAATATTTCTGATGATAGATTCAAGAGCATTTATGGTATAATAACCCGGAAAATTAAACCAAGCAGAATGCGAAATTTTTTCTATATACAGCAGACAATCGTTGTACCTTCCACAATTATAAAGAAGTTCAGCGATTTTCAGGGTTTTCTTAAGATATTTTTTATTTTCCGGTAATCTGGACATTCTTAAAATGTATTTACAGTTTCAATAATGTTAAGTATTTCTTCCTCGGTCATTACAGGTGAAATCGGCAAACTCAACACTTCAGCATGTATTTTTTCACTGATAGGGAAAGACAGATCTTTCCATTCTTTGTAAGCTTCCTGCCTGTGCGGTGGAATAGGATAATGAATTAAAGTTTGAATGCCTTTTTCTGTAAGATAATCCTGTAATTCATCTCTTTTTTCAGAACGGATAACGAAAACGTGCCACACATGTTCATTTTCATCCGCAGGATATTCCGGAAGAATAACTGCAGGATTTTTTATCTCATCAATAAAACGTTTTGCGATCTGTTTTCTTATGGCATTCTCATTATCTATATATTTCAGCTTCACATCCAAAACCGCAGCCTGAATTTCATCAAGTCTGGAATTTAAGCCTTTATATATATTGACGTATTTTTGATTGGATCCGTAGTTTGCCAATGCTCTTATGGTTTTTGCCAATTCGTCATCATTGGTTGTTACAGCACCCGCATCCCCCAATGCTCCCAGATTTTTTCCTGGATAAAAGCTGAAACCTGAAGCATCGCCAAGATTCCCTGATTTAATGCCGCTCCACGCTGCGCCGATAGCTTGCGCATTATCTTCAATAATTTTTAAACTGTGTTTTGATGCAATTTCTCTGAGCTGATCAGAAAAAATAATTCTTCCTTGGAGGTGAACGATCAGAATCCCTTTTGTTTTCGGAGTAATTTTCTCTTCAATTTTAGAAATATCAATATTATAGGTATTGATTTCCGGTTCTACCAATACAGGAATTAAACCATTGTCTGAAATGGCAAGAATAGATGCAATATACGTATTGGAAGGGACGATAATTTCATCGCCCTCACTCATTATACCCAACTCCATATAAGCTCTCAGAATAAGTCGTAAAGCATCAAGACCATTGGCAACACCAATAGCATTTTTTACCCCAATATATTCAGATAGGTTTTTTTCGAAATTTGAAAGCTGCACACCCATCAGGTACCATCCTGAACGGAAAACTTCAATAAGTTTTGCTTCGATTTCGTTTTGATATTGTAGATTGATTTTTTGTAAATCAAGGAATTTAATCATAATTTAAAGTTTAATGGAGTAAAAATCTAAAGTAATTCCACGGGCTCCCATGTTTTCTTTCTGCTGAATCAAGCCTTCGTTCAAATATTTCCCCTGGCTTTCCGTAGAAATACCAAAGCTGTAGTATTTTTTGTTGCCGAACAGATTGATAAGCGTATAATTAATAAAATCAAGAGCTCCTAGTTTTCTTCCGTCCTGCGATGCCGCCATATATTGGGTATGAATTACATTTCCAAAATCAAAAATGACGATTCCTGCTAGAAGATTTCCGTCTTTTCTTGCTTCAAACAATCGAATATTATCCGGGAATTTTTTTGAAAGTAAAGTAATCTCTTTTAAGGAATGTACAGGCTTTGCATCGAATTTTTGTAAAACGGACGCAAGCAGACTCCAATATTCTTCAAATTGGTTAGTTTCAGCAACAGTAATTCCTTTTTCTTCACATTTTCTCACCAACTGTCTTTTGGTCTCGGAAAAACGGATCGGATTGGAGAGGTCGATAACCGATGAAATATCTCTTCTGAAAATTAAAGCTTCATGACGGAACAATGCATATAAATCTTCTTCCGCAGGATATTTATGAAAAATATGAGGGATTGCCTTGTAAATTATTTCATCAAAAGACTGTTCCTGATAATATTTTTTTATTTCGCTAAAGATTTTCAGAACCTCGCTGGCTTTTGCGTAATGCGAAATAATTAATGATCCAAAGGTAAGTCCTCCGTGGGAAACGATCTGTTTGTCTAATTCATTTGCCGGAAACACGGCTGCGATTTTATTATGATTAAAAATAATCAGAGAATGGTCTGTAAACCGGTCAGAATGATAATCCATAAAATCTCTGTCAAAAAGGAAAAAGCCACTTTTTGAAGTTGATATAAATGAATTCCATTCGTCTTTATGGGAACTGTTGTATTTTACGATTTCAAATTTCATCGGGGTTTGGAAGTGTTTTTATAAGTTTTGCAGGATTTCCACCAATCATCGAGTAATCCGGGAAGCTTTTGTTGACAAAACTGTTGGCAGCTACCACGCAGAATTTACCTAACTGTACTCCCGGCATAATGACGACATTAGCTCCGAGCCAACTGTGGTCGCCTATAGATATTTCGCCTTCAATCAGCGGGAAAATTTTTTGCATTTCTTCACTTGCATTAGGTCCGGAATCAGTCATAATGTTCACATTTTGAGCGATCGAAACATGCTTGCCGATGGTAAGTTTCTTTTTAAAACCATTAAGAATGCTGAACATTCCTACATAAGAACTTTCTCCAATTTCCAATTGGTTGTTTTCTGAACCGTAAATACTACAAAGTTTTGCAATCTTAACATTGTCTGCAATTTTTACATTATTTATTGATGAAGAAGGATCAATGATGACATTTTCACCTAAAGAAATATTACTTATTTTCATGGATAAAAAATTCAATAAGGTTAATAATATAATCCATCTCAAATACTCCTAAAGCTTGATGTACGGGAATAAAAAAGACATCTTTTCCGTAAAATATACTGCATTCGACACCGTTTTTCTGCATAAAGATTTTAAAATCTGAGAGATGTAAACCATTATTTTCAAACATAAAGACAGAAGGAGTTTCAAATTCAGAATATTCTGTAAAGTTTTTAAAACCCAATCTTCTTAAAGCAGATAGTAGATAATTATAATTATCTTTTCTTTTATTTATAATATTTGTGGCATCATCCAGATAATGCATGACCAGCTTTTGAAGATAATCATGATATGGTTTATGTTCAATAACTACATAATCTGGTTTATTGATTTTCAGAATTCCACCAAACTGTAGAGGGAAAAATTTAGGAAGACTGTAAATGGTGAAATCTCCGTAACTGCCAATATGATGATCAGCATTATTAGAAAACAGGCTCATCGCACAATCTTCAATAATCGGAAGATTATAATTTTTTATGGTCTCCATATCCTGAAAAATCTTTCCGAATTCATGGATTACAAATATAAGTTTAGTTTTGTCTGATTTTTCTCTGGACCAAGTGCATATTTTTTCAATTTCATTTGTGACACAGCTGCTCACATATAGGTTTGAAGACGGAGTAAGAATGAGAACCTCATCTTCTTTTGTAAGATCATAATGGCTCAGAGCTTTAAAAATGGCTTCTTTTCCACTTAAAAAATATTCATGCTGTCCGAAAAAATCGTTGTAGCTGCTGACTGTTTTTTCACAGAAAGAACTGTTTTTAACAATATCAGCATTTCTTTTTAAATCAGCAGTAGTAAAAGGGCTGATAAAAAAAGAAGGTTGTCTGAAACTATCAGGATTTATTATTTGTTCTTTATGAAAAATCATTATTTATATTTTTTGAAATCATTATAATCTCTAAAATAGTCATTTTCAGTATAAAACTCTGAAGCTAAACATAAAAGAACGGCATTGTGAGAAAATTTTATATCACGCCAAATCAGTTTCGGCAAATACAAGCCCGTAGACGGATTGTCCAGAATAAATGTTTCCTTATTTCCTTCTTTATCTTCCGTATTAAATTCAATAATACCGGAAACAGCCACGATGATCTGTTCAAGATTCCTGTGTGCGTGCCCTCCTCTTATGACGTCTTGTGGAGTATAATACGTCCAGTATACCCGTTTAATTTCAAAAGGAACATTTTTCAAATTTTCGGCAACGGTAATAAAGCCCAGTGACGAACTACCGATTTTATCCAGGTTTATGTATCGAGCTTTATTATTTTCCATGGAAATTAATTTTATAATCAAAACTAGGTCTTATTACACCCGGATAAATATGCATTTTGTTTCCAACCTTTACATTTTCTACTTCAAATCCTACAATATTGTCAATTCCGTACATCAGAACGCTTTGGTCTTTTCCGAAATATAATTTAAAATAATAATTTCCTGCATTCAATGAGCCGGAAGGAATATCAAATTCTACAATATATTCTCCCACTTTTGAATCATTGTTATCTGCAACAAAAGATCCAACATGGAAAATAACCAGTTCTTCATAATTTTTTAATTCAAAAGTGGTGTCAAGTGTGATGTTCGGACAGTAATTCTCGAAAACCAGCTTTACATGAACTCCTGAATCTATATCAATTAAATTACCGTGAATAGGTTGTACAGAAAATTCTTTTATTTTGATATTTTCATTTCCCAAAGCTTCATTAATATTGCCGTTATAATGATAATGACTTGTGGTTGAACTGCTTTTTTGATATTCGATAATAGTATTCAGCATATCTCCTTCGTATGCCAATGTCCCCTGACTTAAAAGTATACCTTTATTACAAAGCTCTTTTACAGCGGTCATATTATGACTTACAAAAAGTATGGTTCTGCCTTCTCCTTTTGCAACATCATTCATCTTTCCCAGACATTTTTTCTGAAAATCTGCATCACCTACCGCTAAAACCTCGTCTACAATCAGAATTTCAGATTCCAGATGAGCGGCAACTGCAAAAGCAAGACGGACGTACATTCCTGATGAATATCTTTTTACAGGAGTATCAATATATCGTTCCACTCCTGAAAAATCTACAATTTCATCAAATTTTCTTGAAATCTCTTTACGGGTCATTCCCAGAATTGCGCCGTTTAGAAAAACATTTTCACGACCTGTCATTTCTGGGTGAAATCCTGTTCCGACTTCCAAAAGGGACGCAATTCTACCGTTGGTATATATTTGCCCTGTGGTGGGTTTTGTTACTTTGCTTAAAAGTTTTAAAAGAGTTGATTTTCCGGCTCCGTTTCTTCCGATAATACCTATTGCATCGCCTTGTTTGATTTCAAAATTAATATCACGAAGCGACCAAACGTATTCGGAATTCCCTTTTTTCGTTCTGTCATTGGTTTCACCGATTTTAAGATAAGGATCTTCTTTTCCTCTCACTTTATGCCAGAATCGGTTGAGATCGTGGGATAGAGTGCCTGTTCCTACTTGACCGAGGCGATATTGTTTTGATATGTTTTCTGCTTTTAGAGCCAGCATTTGTATAATTGATTTTGGGAATTAATAAATTTTTTAAACAGTGTCCATAAATGTCTTTTCCACCTTATTGAAAATGAATGTACCGATTACCAACAAAATAAGAATAATAAAAGTACTGATGATCAACATGAGCGGAGAGAAATCTCCAACGCCTAGCCATGCATATTTGAAACATTCAAAAATACCTGTTAAAGGATTGTAAAATGATAAATTCTTAAAGAATCCGGGCAGGGCTGAAGTTGGGTAAATAACGGGTGTAGCATACATATATAAACTTACACCAAATCCTAACAGCATGCTCAAATCTTTGTATTTTGTCGTCAGTGCCGAGAAAATCATCCCAACGCCTAAAGCAAAAAGTGCCATCAGAATAATAAGAAATGGGGTGGCTAAAATCCAAAGATTAGGATGTATTTCACCTTTAGATAAATAATAAACCCAGCCAATAATGAATAATAAAAACTGAACTCCAAAACGCATAAGATTGGAAATTACAATTGATAAAGGCGTAACCAACCTTGGGAAATATACCTTTCCAAAAATACTGGCATTTCCTACGAATGTAGAAGAAGTTCCTAAAAGGCATGATGAGAAATAATTCCAAAGTGTAATTCCTGCAAGGTAGAAAAGTAATGGAGGAGCACCGTCTGTCGGAAGTTTAGCAATTCTTCCGAAAACAATTAAATAAACAATTGTCGTTAAAATGGGATTAATAAAAAACCAAATTGGTCCTAAGATTGTTTGCTTAAAACTTGATACAAAATCTCTTTTTACAAACATGTAAACAAGATCTTTATATCTCCATACTTCTTTGAGTTTTAGGTCAAATAAGGAATGGTCGGCGCCAATCGTTTCGGTCCACTTTTGTTGTGGTTCATTCATCTGTGTAAAAATTTAATGCAAATGTATAATAATTATATTATCTGATATTTCCAATTTTATGAATTATTATTCATACGTAATAGGAAAATAACAACTAATATATTAATATTTGTTATTATTAACAAAAACTATTGGTTTTATTGCAAATAGTTTTACGATTTATTAAAAAATCTATTATTTGTTAACTAATTGTTTCAGATATTGACCATATCCGCTTTTGCCATATTTAATTGCCGTTTCTAATAATTTTTCTTCGTTAATAAATTTGTTTCGGAAAGCGATTTCCTCAATACATCCAATTTTGAAGCCTTGTCTTTTTTCGATTACTCTTACAAATTCTGAAGCATCATTAAGGGAATCAAATGTTCCTGTATCCAGCCAGGCAGTGCCTCTGTCGAGAACACCAACTTCCAGTTTTCCTTTTTGAAGATAAACGTTGTTCACATCTGTGATTTCAAGTTCGCCTCTTGGGGAAGGTTTGATATTTTTCGCAATTTCCACAACGTCATTATCATAGAAATATAATCCGGGAACGGCATAGTTTGATTTTGGCTGTAAAGGTTTTTCTTCAATAGAAACTGCCTTAAAATCATCATCAAATTCTACAACACCATATCTTTCAGGATCTGAAACGTGGTAAGCGAAAACTACACCTCCGTCCGGATTTGTTTTGTTTTTAAGCAAAGTTCCCATTTCGGAACCATAGAAAATATTATCACCCAAAACCAATGCTGCAGCATCATCTCCAATAAATTGATCTCCTAAAATAAATGCCTGAGCCAGACCATCCGGGCTTGGCTGAACCATATATTCGATATTACAACCGATTTGTGAACCGTCTCCTAATAATTTGATGAAACCTTCCTGGTCGTGTGGAGTTGTAATAATTAAAATATCTTTAATCCCCGCCAACAATAACGTTGACAATGGGTAGTAAATCATTGGTTTGTCGTAAACAGGCATTAATTGCTTACTTACGGCGATAGTAAGAGGATAAAGTCTTGTTCCGGAACCTCCGGCTAATATTATTCCTTTCATTTTTGTTGTTTTTTGAGATTTTCTATAGCGTAATCCAGCTGGTTTTTAATATTTAAATCCAATGTCGGACTCATTAAAAATATCGAATTATTATTTGAGAGCTTACCTCCTATATTTTTGTAAAAAATGATTAATTCTTTCAAATTTTCTTCTGAAATAAATGAAAATACACTGTAGAATGAAGTTTTTAAACCACCGAAATTAAAATTACGGATGATAGATTTTGCTTCTTCTTCTGTAAGGAGTTGTTTTGGAGGCTCAACATTATAATCAAACATTTTAAGTTCGAGATAAAATTTTGAATAATTCAGCACAGATTCCTTATAATGGGCAACTTCTATAAGTTCGTCAATCAATTTTTGTTTTGAAAGATTTGACGTTGCCGGTGGTGCAATTCGCCCCTGAGAATATCCCAGTGTTGAAAAAAGCATGAAGAAGAAAAATAAAACGGATTTCATCTTTTAGTTATATTGCTTCTCGTAATATTTCTGGTAGTCACCACTCGTAACGTGCTCCAGCCATTCTTTATTTGCCAGGTACCAATCGATGGTTTGTGCTAAACCTTCTTCAAAAGTCACAGATGGTTTCCATCCAAGTTCTGAGTTTAGCTTAGTCGCATCAATAGCATATCGCTTATCATGACCCGGTCTGTCTTTCACATAAGTAATTAATTTTTCTGAATGACCCGCGGGATTACCAAGCTTTTCATCCATTTGTTTAATTAATTCTTTTACTAAATCGATATTCTGCCATTCATTGAAACCTCCGATATTGTACGTTTCTCCCGTTTTAGCTTCATTAAAAATCTGATGAATTCCTTTGGCGTGATCGATTACGAATAACCAGTCTCTTGTATATTTTCCATCACCGTAGATTGGCAATGGTTTTCCATTAAGAATATTTGAAATACAAAGGGGGATTAGTTTTTCAGGGAAGTGATTCGGACCATAATTGTTTGAACAGTTTGAAACGATAAACGGCATTCCATATGTATTTCCGTAAGCTCTCACCAAATGGTCAGAAGCTGCTTTTGAAGCGGAATACGGTGATTGAGGATCGTAAGCAGTTGTTTCTAAGAAAAATCCTGTTTCGCCTAAACTTCCGTATACTTCATCTGTTGAAACATGATAAAATAAATTTGTCCTTTTCTCATTTGGAAATCTTCCGTGCGTGTGATCCGGATTTAATGTCCAGAATTCTTTACAAAGATTTAAAAGATTGGCAGTTCCGTTTACATTGGTATTAATGAACGCCATCGGATCTGTGATGCTTCTGTCTACATGACTTTCTGCCGCCAGGTGTACTACAGCATCTGGGTTATATTTTTCGAAAACTTTTCTTAATTCCTCGGGCTTTGTAATGTCTGCTTTTTCAAAAACATAATTAGGCTCATTTTCAATGTCCTTAAGGTTTTCAAGATTTCCTGCATACGTAAGCGCATCAAGATTGATGATCGTAGAATCAGGATTGTTTTTTACAAATTCTCTTACAACATGCGAGCCGATAAAACCAGCTCCTCCTGTAATGATTATATTTTTCATTTTTTTAATTTACAATTGTTTTACGTCCGATACTCTTATAAAAGAAACCATTCTGCTCGGGAATTTCCAACGGATACATATTTCTTCCGTCGAAAATTACTTTATTATTCATTTTATCAGCCATTAATTCAAAATTTGGATTTTTGAATTCAGGCCATTCTGTTGCGATAAATAAAGCGTCTGCATTTTCTAACGCTTCATACATACTTTTCGCATATTGAATTTTATCACCTAGGGTTTTTTGAACGTTACTTTCTGCAATGGCATCGTAAGCAATGATTTTTGCTCCTTTTTCTAACAATAAAGCGATATTATCTAATGAAGAGGCTTCACGAATGTCGTCTGTATTTGCTTTGAAAGCTAATCCCCACATTGCGATTGTTTTTCCTTCGATGTTTCCTCCGAAATATTTTTCAATTTCTGAAACTAAGATTACTTTTTGGGCAATATTTACATTTTCTGTCGCTTCTAAAATCTGGAAATTAAAATTTTCCTGCTTTCCTGAGTTGATTAATGCTTTCACATCTTTAGGGAAACAGCTTCCTCCGTATCCTATTCCTGGGAATAAGAACCTGTGTCCGATTCTGTCGTCGCTTCCCATTCCAAGTCTTACTTTATCAACGTCTGCGCCTACTTTTTCGCAATAGTTAGCAATTTCATTCATGAACGTAATTTTTACGGCTAAGAATGAATTGGCTGCATATTTTGTTAATTCAGAAGATTTTTCGTCCATGAATATAATAGGAATCCCAATATTGGTAAATGGCTGATAAATTTTTGCCATCACCTCTTTTGCTGTGTCAGAACTGCATCCTACTACCACTCTTGCAGGATTCATAGAGTCTTCAACGGCAAAACCTTCTCTTAGAAATTCAGGATTGGAAACTACGTCAAAAGGAATTTGAGTTTTGGAAGAAATAACTTCTCTTACTTTATCGGCCGTACCAACGGGAACAGTACTTTTGTTAACGACAACTTTATAATCTGTCATCATATTACCGATATCATTTGCTACCTTTATGACATAAGAAAGATCTGCGGAACCGTCTTCTCCGGGAGGAGTGGGTAAAGCCAGATAAATCACTTCGCTTTTGTCTAATGCTTCTTTTAAATCAGTCGTGAAAAATAATCTTTCTGCCTGAATATTTCTCAGAAACATCTCTTCAAGGTTCGGCTCATAGATGGGAACTACGCCGTTTTTCATACCTTCTACTTTTTTCTCATCAATATCTACACAGTATACTGAATTGCCAAGTTCTGCTAGGGTGGTTCCTGTAACCAGACCTACATAACCTGTTCCTACAATCGTTATATTCAAAATGTATGTTTTTAAATTAAGTGACAAAAATAGTAAAAATACCATCATTACAGTCTTTAATTTAATGTAAATAAAAATTAACTTACTCGCTTGATAATAAGATGTTTTGCATTTTTAAGAAAAAGTCGTATATTTGCATTGGATTTATGGGAAAACATGGGAAGGCCTTCGAAAGAAAGCCTTTTTTCGTACGGTAAATCAAAGATTTTAAATAACGTATGGAGTTTAGAAAAAGAATTGAAGAATTATTAAATGAGTTCCTTGAGACCAGAAAAGATTTATTTCTTGTTGATTTAAAGTTTTCTGCAGGGGATGATATTACGGTGATTTTAGATGGAGATAACGGGGTTTCTCTGCAGGATTGCCTTGATGCAAGCCGTGCAATAGAATTCAATATGGATCGTGAGGAGCATGATTTCAGCTTGCAGGTAATGTCAGCGGGATTAAGCGAACCTCTCGTAACTCCGAGACAGTTTGCTAAAAATATAGGTAGAGAAATTGAAGTTTTATTAAATGACTCTGCAGAAATTGACGGTGAACTGGTAAAAGTGGATGAAGAAAAAATCACACTTATTCTGCGTTATCGCAAGCCGAAAGAAGTAGGCAAAGGAAAAGTGGATGTGGAGGAGGAAAAAGAAATTCCTTACTCTGAGATTAAGAAAGCATTAGTGACAATTAAATTTTAAAAGAAAAAAGAAAAGATGGACAATATAGCGTTGATTGAATCCTTTGGTGATTTCAAAGACGAAAAAGGGATCAGCAAGATCGATCTTATGGCAATCATTGAAGATTCTCTTAAGACACTTTTGAGAAAAAGATTTGATTCGGATGATCATTTTGATGTGATTGTAAACCCTGATAAAGGAGATTTTCAGATATTTTTAAATAAAACAATCGTAGAAGACGAAATGTCGGAAGATGATGATCTGGAAATTGAAATCTCTGAAGCAAAAAAGATTGATCCTACTTTTGAAGTGGGAGAAGATTTTACAATGGAAATTCCTGTTGCTCAGTTAGGAAGAAGAAATATCCTTACTTTGAAACAGATTTTGGCTACGAAATTGCAGGAACACAACAATGCTATGTTGTACGAGCAGTTTAAAGACAGAATCGGGGAAATTGTAATCGGGGAAATTCACCATATTCGTCACAAACACGTAATCCTATTGGATGATGAAGGAAACGAATTTATTTTACCTAAAGAGAACCAGATTCCTTCTGATTTCTTCAAAAAAGGTGAAAATATCAGAGCCATTGTAGAAACAGTAGACTTTAAAGGTTCAAAACCACAGATTATTATTTCCAGAACTGCACCTAAATTCTTAGAGAAATTATTGGAGCTGGAAATTCCTGAAATCCAGGACGGAACGATTATGCTGAAAAAAGTAGTAAGAATTCCTGGTGAGAAGGCGAAGATTGCAGTAGATGCTTACGACGACAGAATAGATCCTGTAGGAGCTTGTGTTGGGGTGAAAGGTTCAAGAATTCACGGCGTGGTAAGAGAGTTGAAAAATGAAAACATCGATGTTATTCAGTGGTCGAAAAACCCTGAAATCTTGGTGAAAAGAGCTTTAGGAAATGTAACAGTCAATAAAATTGACATCAATGAGGATACAAACTATGCATTAGTATATACGCCGGTTGAAGATATTTCTAAAGTAATCGGTAAGCAAGGACAGAATATCAGATTGGCTTCTTGGCTGTCAGGATATGAAATTGATGTGTATAGAGAAGCTAGCGAGGATGACGATGTAGATTTGAGAGAATTTAATGACGATATCGAGCAGTGGATTTTGGATGAATTTAAAAAAGTAGGTCTTACTACTGCAAAATCAGTTTTGGATAAAGAAACTGAAACCCTTCTTAATATGGTAGATCTTGAAGAAGAAACCATTGAAGACGTTAAACGTATTCTGAAAGAAGAGTTTGAAGATTAAGATTTTTAAATAAATTTTAATAAACAGTAAAAAAGAAATACTTTAATTTTAAGAATTAAAAAAAACAGTAAATAATATAGATGCCAAAAATAAGATTAAATAAAGCGGTTAAGGAATTCAATATTTCGATGTCCAGATTAGTAGAGTTTTTACAGGCTAAGGGTATCGAGGTTGAAAGCAATCCTAACGCTCAATTAGAAGAAGCGGCATATTCTGCATTGGAGGCTGAGTTTGCCAAAGACGGCGAACAGCGTAAAGCATCCCATGAGGTGGTGATTACCAAAGTTCCGGAAGAAAAATTGGAAATTGAGAAAGCCCCTGAAGTAATAAGAGCTAAAGCTAATAAACCAGAAACTAAAATTTTAGGTAAAATAGACTTAGAGTCTAAAAAACCTGAGGTTGAAGAAGTTCCTGTTGAAAAACCAGCTCCTGTGGTTGAGGAGAAAAAACCGGTTGTTGAAGAAAAGAAAGAAGAGGTAGTGGTGCCAACAACACCTGAGCCTGAAGTAAAAGCAGTTCCTGAAAAACAGGAATTTAAAGTTTTGGATAAAATAGATTTGTCTCAGATAGAATCTAGAAATAGACCAGCTAAAAAAGATAAACCCAAAGTGGAGGAGAAAAAAGCAGAAGAAAAACCTGTTGAAAAACCAGTAGCAGCGGAGCCTGTAAAAGAAACTCCAAAACCTGTTGCGGAACCAACGCCTGCACCTGCGGCTAAACCGGCTGAGGTAAAAGCAGAAGCTGAAAAACCAGCAGAGGAATCACAAGAGCCTCAAAAAATTGAAACTGTTTATCAAAAACTTGACGGTCCTAAAATCGTTGGAGAAAAAATTGATTTAACACAATTTGCGCCTAAAGCTAAAAAGAAAAGAAAGAGAATTGAAAAACCTGGTGGTAATAACAACCAACAAGGTGGAAACAATAATCAGCATGGCGGAAATAACAACAATAACCAAGGTGGTAACAACCAAGGAAACCGTCCTCAGGGACAGAGTGGACAAGGTAACCGTCCTCAAGGTCAAGGTGGACAAGGAAATCGTCCACCAGGTCAGGGCGGACAAGGCGGAGGAAACCGTTTTGGTAACAACCAAGGTGGAAATCGTCCACCAGGTCAAGGTGGTCAGGGAAATCGTCCACCAGGTCAGGGCGGACAAGGCGGAGGAAACCGTTTTGGAAACAATAACAGACCAGGTCAGAGAACCATGCCTGTTGAGTTAACGGATGAGCAAGTTAAAAACCAGATCAAGGAAACCCTTGAAAAATTAACCAATAAAGGAGGTAAATCTAAATCTGCTAAACACAGAAAAGACAAAAGAAATTACCGCAGAGAACAGGATGAGCGTCAGCAGGAAATTGATGCAGCAGACAGAACATTAAAAGTAACGGAATTCATCACTGTTGGTGAATTGGCGAGTTTAATGAATGTTTCTCCTACAGAAGTAATTTCTGCATGTTTCTCATTAGGTGTAATGGTTACCATGAACCAAAGATTGGAAGCGGATACTTTATTATTGGTAGCTGACGAATTTGGATACAAAATCGAATTCTCTGATGCAGATCTTGAAGAAACAGATGCAGAAGATGAAATCGATACTGAAGAAAGTTTAGTATCAAGAGCTCCTGTAGTTACTGTAATGGGACACGTTGACCACGGTAAAACTTCACTATTGGATTACATTAGAAAAACTAACGTAATTGCGGGTGAATCAGGGGGGATTACGCAGCATATTGGTGCTTATAATGTGAAATTGGAAAATGGTCAGAGAATTACATTCTTAGATACTCCAGGTCACGAAGCCTTTACAGCGATGAGAGCAAGAGGTGCACAGATTACCGATATTGCAATTATTGTAATTGCTGCGGATGATGATGTAATGCCTCAAACAAAAGAAGCAATTGCTCACGCTCAGGCTGCGCAAGTGCCAATGATTATTGCAATCAACAAGGTTGATAAACCAAATGCAAATCCGGATAATATCCGTCAGCAACTTTCAGGCTTAAACCCACCGGTTTTAGTTGAAGAATGGGGTGGAAATGTACAGGCACAGGAAATTTCAGCTAAAATGGGTAATAATATGGATCTTTTATTAGAAAAAGTATTGTTACAGGCAGAAATGCTTGAATTAAAAGCTAATCCTGAACGTGCTGCAACAGGAGTTGTAATTGAAGCATCTTTAGATAAAGGTAGAGGTTATGTGGCAACAATGTTGGTACAATCCGGAACTTTAAAAGTTGGAGATTATGTAGTAGCCGGTAAGAATCATGGTAAAGTGAAAGCTTTGCTTGATGAAAGAGGGAAAAACCTTGAAGAGGCTGGTCCATCAATTCCTGCAACGATCTTAGGTTTAGACGGAGCACCTACAGCAGGTGATAAATTCCGTGTATATGCTGACGAAAGTGAAGGTAAAGCTATTGCCAATAAGAGAGAGCAGCTTCAGAGAGAATTATCAATCAGAACTAAAAAACATACGACACTTGAAGAATTGGGTAGACGTATCGCTTTAGGTGAATTCAAAGAATTGAACATTATCCTTAAAGGTGACGTGGATGGTTCTGTGGAAGCACTATCTGATCAATTGCAGAGATTATCAACAGAAGAAATCAGTGTTAAAATTCTTCACTCAGGTGTCGGACAAATTACTGAATCTGATATTAACTTAGCGGCAGCGTCGGATGCGATTATCATCGGATTCAACGTAAGAGCCGGGGCTAATGCAAAAGAACTTGCAGATCGTGAGGAAATTGAGATCAGAACTTATTCTATCATCTATAAGGCAATCGACGAAGTAAAAGAAGCAATGGAGGGAATGCTTTCTCCGGAAATTCAGGAGCAGGTAATCGGTAACGTTGAAATCCGTGAGGTATTCAAAATTTCTAAAGTGGGAACAATCGCAGGTTGTATGGTTCTTACCGGAAAAGTTACAAGACAGTCTAAAATACGTCTACTAAGAGATGGTATCGTTAAATTCGATGGTGAACTTGAAAGTTTAAAACGTTTCAAAGACGATGTAAAAGAAGTTACAAAAGGTTACGAATGTGGATTGAACTTAAAAGGATATAACGACATTGAAAGTGGTGATATTCTTGAAGTATATGAAGAAGTAGCTGTTAAGAAAAAATTAAAATAATTTAATTTTTGATATAAACAAAAAACCACCCTTATTTGGGGTGGTTTTTTGTTTAATTTTGATTGAGGAATGTGACTAATTTTATCAAATCTTCATCTTTATCAAATTTGATTTTATTGGATTTAAAAAATGTGTTTATTTCTTCTTTTCTGTTTGGAAATTGTTCTAAAATTTCTTTCTGATTTTTAGGTTTCTTTATAAATGAATTTTCTATTTTGATATAATACACCGGATCTTGTATTTTAAATTGTGCAGGCTTATCAGAAGCATATGAATTAGCCGCTGGAACAGCATCTCTAAAAATTGTTTTTACTTTTTTATAAAGGGAATTTTTACCATTTACTAATTCTATAAAATATCCAGCAATGTCATCTTGTCCTTTTAAAAGAATAAATGTTTGTATTGGGGACTTTATTTCTATTTTTGAAAATTTTTCATCTTTAGGCAAAACTTGCGCTTTGCCATCTTTTTGAAATTCAATTTCATCTTTATAACTGTTGTATCTTACAGGTACTTCTTCATAATCAGTAGCAACTCTAGCCTGATAGAAATTTTTATCTAAATATGGAGAGCCTTGTATTTCATCATAACTTAAATTTTTTCCTGTAGTAGAAACGATTCCTGAAAAAACTGATTGGTCACCGGTTACTTTGTTTACGGATAAAGTTTGTTGACCTAATAGTAATTTGGATGCTATAAATGTTAAGAGAAATAGTGTTTGTTTCATTGAAAATAATATTATAATTAATAAATATTATAAAAATACTAAAATAATATGTAGACTATCATAAAGATAAACAATGCTACGCATTGCTTTTGTGGTAATTTATAAGTCTTCTAAATAAATAAACACCATAATGACAAAATTTAGTTAAAGATGTTTAATGTCTGTTCATAATTAAGTACATAATAATAAAGATTCAACTAATCATTATTATTACCGTATGTAAAAATCTATCTATCAAAATATACGCTTAATGATTAGGTTTAAGAAAATTGGTGATGTTAAAATTTATTAACATATTTGCTATTCTTTAATATTAAAATTTGTTAATATGAATGTGAAATTACGTGTAATAACGGCTGGAGTTTTGTTTTTTACGGGGCAAGCTGTATTAGCTCAGAAGAAAACCAACGATTCAACTAAAGAGGTGAAGATTGAAGAGGTAGTTGTTTTAGGATACAGTAAAACATCAACAAAAGCTAAATCGACAACTTCATCTGTTACGGTGGGATCTGAAACTTTAGAAAATAGACCCAACATTTCTGTGTTGAATTCAATTCAAGGTACTGCACCAGGAATTGTCGTAAACTCTGCATCAGGATCTCCAGGTTCTGGAAAATTCAATATCTTAATTAGAGGTATGAGTTCATTAAATGGCTCTACTGATCCGTTGTATGTAGTTGATGGAGTGATTACTTCTGGTTCCCAGTTTAGAAACCTTAACTCTTATGATATTGAAACTTTCAGTATTCTTAAAGATGCTCAGGCAACTGCTATTTATGGTAATAGGGCTGCGAATGGTGTTGTTGTAATAACAACAAAAGGAGGAAGATTTAATTCTGGACTAAGAGTATCTTATGATGCTTTAACGTCATTTTCTACATTCCCTAAGACTGATTATAATATGTCTAGTGGAAGACAGATGTTACAAGTTCAAAAAAATTTAAAAAGCGGTTTTGGAAATACTAAAACACAAGATGAAATTGATAATTGGGCGATAGATACTGATTGGAATAAGCAATTTACGAAAGTTGGTGTATCTCAACAACATAATTTAGCGATTACTGGTGGAGGTGAAAATATTAATAATTATTTGTCATTAGGATATTTAGATAGTGAAGGAACTATAAAATCAACCGATTTTAAAAGATTTACATTAAGAAATAATTTAAATGGGAAATCCAAAGATGGGAGATTAACATTTGGTTCAATAATTGGCTTAGGGTATTCTAAAAGAAATCAATTAGATGATGAAACTAATACAGGTATTGCTGGTAACGTTTTGCAAAATCCATTATTTGGGGGGGTACTATCGCCTACATATGTAGCTCCATCTCCATATGCTAATGGACAAGAATTATTTAATGCTATAGGACAAAGTAGTGCTGCTAATAGAGCATATATTCTTCAGGATAATATTAATGGTGGTATTAAAAATAGATTTACGGAATTAAGTATTTCTGCTAATGCTAATGTCAATTATAAATTGACTGACTGGTTAAGTGTTGGAAATAGAACAGGTATTGAATATAAAGAATATGAAAGAATATTTGCCAGATCACCACAAGGATATTTAGCAATTTCTGTTGCGACGGGGCAGGGAGCTAAATATGGAGGATTTGAGCAATTTACAACAACTCAAGACTTAACTTTTAATAATATTACTAATATTACATTTAATAAGACATTTGGTGATCATACGATTTCTGCGGCTGCCTATATGGATTATATAAAGGCACATGTAATGACTAATCAACAGGTACAAAATGGATTAAATCCATTACAATGGTCTTTTGGTGCTGGTACAGGATATATTCCGTTTAATCCAGATACACCCAATATTTATAGACCAACTGTATCTGCGTCAAAGATAACTGCAGGAACATTGGCATATTTCGGAACTGTTGATTATGATTACAAAGACAAGTATGGAATAAGTGGAGTTGTGCGAAGAGATGGATCTTATCGTTTTCTGCCGACAAATAGATGGGAAACTTTTTGGTCAGCGGCTGTTAGATGGAACATAGATAAAGAAGATTTTATGGAGAACTCTGGATTCAGATTACTTAAAATAAGAGCTTCTATAGGTACAACAGGAAATCAAAATTTAGGTATTTCTGCGAATAACCAAAATCCTTTGGCTTTACTTCCTAATAATTTCTTGGATCTTTATTCAGGGGTTTCGGGTTATCAAAATTTATTAGGATATAATTTTGTAAACTTATCTAATCCATATTTAAAATGGGAACAGGTAAAACAGTCAAATATTGGTTTAGATTATAATTATAAAGGCATTGTAGAAGGTAGTATTGATTACTATCAAAAAAGAACGACGAGAATGTTTAATGACTTGCAGAGGTCTGCTATAACAGGAACGTATTCTTTTAGAGGGAATGATGGAATTCTTGACAATAAGGGAATTGAAGGTTTAATCAGATACAATGCAATAAAAACAGAAAATACTAAATTGTCAGTTTTTGTAAATGCATCTTATAATTCTAATAAGATTGTGTCAATGAGCAATGAGGATTTATCAGATGATATTGTTAATGCTATTGGAGGGCCAGCTAGCCAATATCAATTATATCAATATCTTGGAGTTAATTCAGCAAATGGAAACATGTTATTTTTAGATAAGAATGGAAATTCTACTGAGACTCCAACCTCGGCAGATAGAGTATTAACAGGTAAATCACCTTATGCTAAATTTACGGGAGGTTTTGGTTTCAATTTCCAGCATAAAGGATGGTTTTTAGATACATTATTCTCATTCCAACAAGGTGGATACATCTATGATAACTTATATTCATGGGTTATGAATCCTAATTATGCTGCTAATAATATTAATGTATCTTCTAATTTATTAAATGCATGGACTCCCCAAAATACAGGTTCTGATGTACCTGCATTAAGAGCTGCAAATGCTGGCCTAGATGGTTCTTCTGATAGGTTTTTATATAAATCAGATTTTATAAGACTTAAAAATATTTCTTTAGGATATAGTTTTACTAAAGAGCAGTTAGGTCAGTTACCAGTGAGAGGAATCAAGGTATTTGTACAAGCAGAAAATTTATATACATGGAGCGATTGGAAAGGGTTTGATCCAGAGCCAATTACCAATTATTCTTTGAATGTATATCCTAATCCTAGAACAGTCTCAGTTGGAGTTAATGTTGATTTTTAATATATAGATAGAGTTATGAAAAGAATTATAAATACAGTTTTAATTGTGGCAACATTATCATCAGCATCTATAATGTTGAATAGTTGTCGTGATGCACTTGATATTACGCAAGCTGGTGAATTACAGGAAGAAGAAGTATATACGAGTGTTTCAAATTTAAATGACGTGTTGAACGGATCTATTTACGGTCAATTAGATCCGATCGATGAAATATATTTTACTGGAGTTTTTACTGATGAGCTGAAACCAGGTTTCGGAAGTGGGGGCCAAGAATTCGAATTACATAGATATTTTTTAGATCCTGCTACTCAGGTTGTTGGTGGTGGTACTGTAAGTACAACAACTAGCGATGGTATTTGGCTTAATAATTATAGAGTTATTAATAGAGTAAATAGGTTGTTAGAAGGTGCAAAAAGCATTACACCTACTTCTACGGTTGAGCAAGGTACATATAACAGTATTATTGCTCAGGCAAGAGCCATAAGAGCTTTCTGCTATATTCAGCTGGAATCTTATTTTTCCACTAATATGAAAGATCCTAATGCTTTAGGAGTAATCATTGTACCCGGAGTTCCTGCTACTGATGCAAAATTACCAAGAGCTAAAAACCAAGATGTTTATGATCTGATTAATTCAGATTTAGATTATGCAAGAGCAATATTAACATATTCAAATACTGCTGCGTCTAGATATATTGTAGGTAGAGGTTTTGTTAATGCACTTAGTGCTCGTTTTAATTTATATAGAGGAAATACTGCTTTAGCAAAACAATATGCTCAAGATGTGATTACTAACTCTGGGCTTTCTCTTACTGTTGCAACACCATCTCAACCAACTGGTGATCCTGCAATAGGTTCAGCAACTTGGAATACTGCGTTCTATGCAACTGCATCTTCATTTAATCCTTACAGAAACTTATGGAATGACTCTGCAAGGGGAGAAATTATATTTTCTCTCAATAGACTTCCTTTAGGAGCCGGACAAAGTATCGGAACTAGATGGAATACTAATCAATCTAGTATTAATGGAGTACCAATGTGGGTATGGGGAAGAAATCTATACAATCTATTTCAGAATATCCCTGGAGATATCAGAAAGTACGCTTATGTGGATCCATCTTCAGAACCAAATCCCAATTATCAGGATCCAAATGAAGACCCGTTAGACGATGCATTAATTATTGATAAATATCCGGGTAAAACAAGTGCGGCAACGAGAAATGATATCAAAGTATTTAGATTGTCAGAAATGTATTTCATTTTAGCTGAAGCTGAAGTTGCAGCAGGTAATCTAACTGTGGCTCATGATTTGATCCAACAAGTACGAGTTGCGAGAAATTACGCAAATTTAGCAACAACTCCTCTTTATACTAATGCACAATTTGCATATTCTGATATTTTAAAAGAGCGTAGGATTGAGTTAGCATTAGAGGGACACCGTTATTTAGACTTAAAAAGACTGGCTACTTTGGCAGGTGTTACTATGGATAGAAATGAAATAGATGATACAGTTCCAGTAACTAATCTTCCAAATAATAGTTATAAGTATACTTTACCTATACCAGTAAAAGAAACTTCGGCTAATCCGAATGCTCAACAAAATCCTGGTTATTAATAATCAAAATTAAATTGAATATTTTTTACATAAACCCACATTATAGATGTGGGTTTTTTATTCCCTATTATTTCTTATTTTTGCCTTACAAAATTTCAATGCAAATTGTTTTGACTTTGAAGTTTGAAAATATAAATAAAGCATGAAGTATATACTTTCAATAATACTCTTCTTCAGTCTCACGGCTCAAGCACAGGTTGTGAATAAGACAGATTCCAACAAACTTCCGGATCAGAAAGAAGACACTTTGGTAATCGATTCTGGAAAGAAAGATTCTTTAAAAATCTTTAAACCGACAATTAATGACTATCTGTACCAAAAACAGTTTGGAGAGAAAAAGGTATTTGATACTGTAATGACTTTCGATAAAACCTATATTTTCTCACAATATAACAACAGAGATAATTTTGGAAGAGCTCAGGTTGCTAACATAGGTGCTGGATTTAATCCGTTATCTTATGAAGTCGATGCCGAGCAGAATTTATCATTATTGCCATCCAACAAATCATACGGAATTTTAGGAATTGATGATATTCATTACTATGATGTTAAAACACCAACAGCAACTTTCGTTTATCATAATGCAATGAAAAACGGGGCTGCTTTGAAGTCTACATATACTCAAAATATTGGGAAAAGATTCAACTTTGCGGTGGAATATATGGGATTGCGTTCTCAGGGAATGTACAGAAATACATTAGCCGCAAATAATAATACGTTATTTTCAGGTCATTATGTTTCCAAAAGTGGAAATTACGAATTGTTCGCACATTATTTACATCAAAATGTCAACAATCAGGAAAATGGAGGAATTGCTGTAGACAGTCTCTTCTTAAATGGTGACAGCAACTCCAGCAACAGGCAGAATATGCAGGTAAATCTTGCAGCATCGAGTTCACAGTTTTCTTACAGAAGATATTATCTGACGCATCAGTTTACACCTTTTAATCCGGAAAAATACCCTTTCAGAATCAGACACACGATTTCTCATCAGGGAAATAAATATTACTATAATCAAACCTCAGCAGAAGCTTATTGGTACGACAGTCCTGCAGAACTCGTTGAAGGTGCGCCGCTTCAGTCAAAAAAGTATTCCGACAATTTCAGCAATACAGTGAGCTTGGTTTGGGATAATGAAAAATTTAAGCTTGATGCGGGAGTGCGTTATCAGATGTTAAAATTTGGAAGCAGTTCAATTGTGTTACCACTCTTAGAAATTCCGACAGAATTAAAAGAAAGTAGAATTGGAGCGGTTGGGAATTTACAGATCAGACTTTTCGATAAATTTCAGTTGAATTCATTTGCAGAATTTTCCAATGGAAGCCGATTCGGAACTTATGTAAGAACGACAAACAATTTGAAATTTGAGCCCATTAAAGATTATTTTGTTACGCTTAAAGGTAATTTTCAAAGTGTTTACCCATCTTTCAATTATTTAATTAATACTTCGAATTACAATAATTTCAATTATTATCTTCAGGATGCTAAAAATCAGGCGGTCACTGAATTAGGTGGAAGTATTAATCTAAAATGGTTTAAGACAGAACTATTTGCCAATTATTTCAGAATTGATAATTACACCTATTTTGATGCTGCAGCAATGCCGAGACAAAGTGCCAATTCTCTGAATATTTCTCAGATTGGAGGTGATGCAACTTTCAGTTATGGAAGTTTTCATTTGAATACAAGATTGCAGTTTCAGAATGCACTTACCAATAAAGATTTGTTGCCAATGCCCGGATTCATCGGTCGTGCCAATATTTTTTATCAGTCAAAAGCATTTAAAAAAGCGGGAGAAATTCAGGCGGGAATTAAGATTTATTATTTTTCAAAATTTGCGTCCAGACAATATTTCCCGATTATTAACGAATATATTTTACCAAACTCCAACTCATTTTCAATTGGAGGACAGCCGATTGCCGATATTTATTTTAATTTAAAAGTTAAAAAAATGTTCTTTTTCATCGAAGGACAACAGATCGGGACTGTTTTTTCAAATAATAAAGCCTACGCATTTCCAAGTTATCCGGTGTATGATTTCAGGTTAAATATTGGGATTGTTTGGTATTTGTTCAACTAAAATTTAATCAAAGTTGAAAACAATCAATAAAATATCATTTCACGATATAGAAAGCATTCCTCAATTAATAAAAGATTTTTTGAATCACGATATTGAGGGGTTTGAAGAAAGCACATTTTCTTTAGATAATTTTAAAAAGCAGATTCATTTAAAGCAGAATTCTTTTACATCAGATCAAAGAAATGTTTTGTCAAGTATTTTTGATAAGCAACTTTCCGGTCTTACACTTTCTTCAAAACAAATCGAAAATATAGAGAATTTAAGAGGTCCAAATACATTTACGATTACTACCGGTCACCAATTGAATCTTTTCTCAGGACCTGTTTTTTTCGTGTATAAAATTTTACAGACGATTAAAACCTGTTTTTATTTAAAGGAAAATTTTCCTGATTTTAATTTTGTTCCTGTCTATTGGATGGCTTCGGAAGATCATGATTTTGTCGAAATCAATCATTTTAAAACCGAAAATAATTACTACGAAATCAATGAAAAATCGGGTGGGGCAGTCGGAAGAATAAAAATCAACGATACTTTTTTCATTTCAGAATTTGAGAAAGAATTCAAGGATTCTATTTTTGGAACGGAGTTGATTTTAATGTTGAAAGAAGCGTATACACCGGGAAATACTTTAACACAAGCGATTCAGATTTTGGTGAACAGATTGTTCTCAGATTTTGGTTTACTGATTATTGATGGAGATTCTAAGGAATTAAAAAATCAGATAAAAGATACTTTCAGAGACGAATTACTGAATTTCAGTTTGCATAAAACTTCTCAGGAAAAAGTAAACTTGTTAACAAAGAAATACGGGAAAGTTCAGGTTAATCCGCGTGAAATTAATTTGTTTTATCTTTCAGAAACGCGCGACAGAATAGATTTCGACGGACAGAATTATAATATTGTTGATAAAAATATTCAATTCACAGAAGAAGAAATTTTAAATGAATTGGAAAATTCTCCTGAAAAATTCAGCCCGAATGCATTAATGAGACCTGTTTATCAGGAAACAGTTTTGCCAAATCTGGCTTATATCGGTGGAAACGCAGAGATTATGTATTGGCTTGAATTGAAAGATTATTTCACCAAAATCAATATTCCTTTCCCAATTCTGATTCCCAGAAATTCGATGTTATTTTTAAAGGAAAAAACTTTAAATAAAATTGAAAAATTAGATCTTAAAATTGAAGATTTTTTTCAAAACTTCACAACAATTACCAACGGAAAGGTATTAGATAATAACGAAATTCTGAAATTGCTGAATGAGAAAGAAAATATTTTATTAAACCAGTTTTCTGAGTTAAAAACAATCGCCGAAACCACCGAAAAATCTTTTGGAAATATGGTGAAAGCCGAAGAAGTTCGTCAGTTGAAATCTTTTAAAAGACTTAAAAAACGCCTTCTTCACGCAGAAAAAATAAAACAAAACGAATTATTAGAAAGACTGGAAAATATCTTTTTAGATGTACATCCTTCTAAAACATGGCAGGAAAGGGTTTATAATTTTAGCGTATTTTTCGCAGATTATGGATATTCTTGGCTTGAGACTTGTTTAGAAGAAATGGAAATAAGAGAGTCGAAACTAATAATTCTTGCCATTTAATTTTAAAGAAGTATTTTTGTAACCATAATCATCAAATATGTTAAAGAGGTTTTTTGTTCTATCAAGTTTATGTCTGTTTTTGGGTGTCTCAGCTCAGAAATCACACACCGTCATCAAAGGAGATACTCCGTATAATATCGCCAAAAAGTACGGAATAACGGTAGATGAACTGCTGAAGCTGAATCCTAAAGTAAAAGACGGAAAGCTGGCACTTGGTGATGTTTTGACGGTTAAAAACGATAAAACTCCTGCTTCAACTCCGAAGCCTGTGGTCGCTGCAAAACCGACAAACAATTCTCAGCTGGGGAAAATTATTCTTCAGCCTAAACAGACGGTTTACGGAATCACAAAACAGTACCATATTTCTGAAACTGATTTGAGAAAATTAAATCCTGAATTGGATTCTCATACAAAAATAGGTGATGAAGTTGTTCTTCCTTTAGAAAATATAAAAAAATATGGCGGAGATCAGCAGAATGTTGTGACAACAACTGTAAAACCTGTTGAAAATACAACAAAAACCACGGTTTCAGATAATGAATATGTTATTCAGCAAAAGGATAATTATTACAGAATTTCTAAACAGTTCAATATTACCAAAGAAGAACTTTTTGCTTTAAATCCGGGATTGGAAGATAAAGGTTTAAAACCGGGAGAATCTATTAAAGTAAAAAAATCTGGAGCAACTTATACGGCAACTGCAGTTTTTGAAGAGAAAACAAATTCAAAGGCTAAAGTAGATTCCGGAAACGAAAGATCTTCTTCCAATACCAATACAGTGGTAGCAGACGACTATGTGACCTACACGGTTCAGTCTGGCGATACGGTTTTTTCTATTGTTAATAAATTCGGAATTACCATTGATGAGTTAATCGCTTTAAACCCGGAATTATCTCACGGATTAAAGTCTGGAATGGTGTTGAAAATTAAAAAACTGGATCCTGCTTACGTTAAGAAAAACGGTGATGCATTAAGCGTTGTGATAATGCTTCCTTTCGGATACAGTACAGGTGAAACCCAGTACAGAGCAATGGCAATAGATTTCCTGACAGGTGCAAAACTTGCGATCGAAAGAAATGCCAGAAACGGACAAAAATTAGATATAAAAATAGTGGATTCAGGAAACGAAGCATCTTTCAGAAATTCATTAACGCAGATAAATCCTGATAATACAGATTTAATTATCGGGCCATTTTTTAAGTCGAATGTTGTTGACGTTTTAGATTTCACCAAAAATCAGAAAATCCCGATTGTTGCACCTTTTGCCAACTCTCCGGAACTGTATGGTTACAGCAATCTGGTTATTATTGAAACCAGTGATGCAACCTATGCAGATAAAATTGTAGATGAAGTGAAAGCCGCTTATTCTGATCAGAAAATCTATGTAGTTGCAGACAGTAAAAAGGAAAATGCAAATTATATTAAGGCAGGAATTGAAAAAGCAGTAAAAAATGCAAATGTGGTAGTCGTAAATTCTCCTGCAGACATTCAGCTTGATCAGAATATGATGACGGGGCAATCTGCTCCTGTAATCGCAATTTTGGCGTCTGATAATGATGCCGCAGGTGAAGCTTTTGCCAATAAAGTAATTGCTTTGTCAAAAGAAGTTCAGGGTGTAAAAGCATTTAGTATGTATTATGCTCCTGTTTTCGAGAGAAGAGTAGATGATTTAAGTCAGGCAAATCTGGTTTATCTGATGGATAGAAAAATCAATACAGAAGGAAATTTTGAAAAAGAAATTCTTGCTGCATACAAAAGTAAATACTGTAAAACTCCTCCTAGATATGCGATTGTAGGTTTTGATGTCGTAAACGATATGTTGACCAGAGAAAACAAAAAAGGAGAAATCTTCAGACAAATTAATAAAGTTCAGACTCAGTTGGCTACCAAATTTGAGTTTGTAAAAGCTAAAGCAAACGGAGCTTATGTAAATACAGGTTATCGTGTGATTAGACTGGTTCCATAAATGATTTGAATCAGTTTAAAGAATATTGTTAACATTATATTTATATTTGCGTAATATTTTAAATTAATACATGAAAGCACTTGTATTTCCAGGGCAGGGTTCTCAGTTCGTAGGAATGGGAAAAGAATTGTACGATTCTAGAAAAGACATTAAAGATCTGATGGAATCTGCCAACGAAATTTTAGGGTTTGATATCCTTTCTATTATGTTTAATGGAGCGGATGAAGATCTTAAAAAAACGGAGGTTACCCAACCTTCAATTTTTATACATTCGGTTGCTGCGTTGAAAGCGGTAAACGGTCTTGGAGCCGAAATGGTTGCAGGACATTCTTTGGGAGAATTCTCAGCATTAGTTGCCAACGGAGTATTGTCTTTTGACGACGGTCTGAAATTGGTTTCCGAAAGAGCAAAAGCAATGCAGGCGGCTTGTGATGCCAATCCAAGTTCTATGGCTGCAATTTTAGGATTGGAAGATGCTAAAGTGGAAGAAATCTGCGCAACAATCAGCGGGATTGTAGTTCCTGCCAATTATAACTGTCCGGGACAGTTGGTAATTTCCGGAGAAACAGTTGCGGTTGAAGAAGCTTGTGCTAAATTAAAAGAAGCAGGAGCGAAAAGAGCACTGTTATTGCCTGTAAACGGAGCATTCCACTCTCCATTGATGCAGCCTGCACAAGAGAGATTGGCGGCGGCGATAGAGCAGACAAAATTCAGAAAAGCGACGATTCCTGTATATCAGAATATCACAACTACAGCAGTTACGAATCCTGACGAAATTAAGCAAAATCTTATTGCACAGTTAACAGGTGCTGTAAAATGGACGCAGTCTGTACAGAATATGATTAAAGACGGTGCAACAAACTTTATTGAAGTTGGACCGGGAAAAACACTTCAGGGATTAATCAAGAAAATTGATTCTTCCGTAGATGTTGCATCTGCGATTTAATTAAACTAAAAATTATGGGCGAAATATTTTCACCGGGAAAGCTGATGCTTACTTCAGAATATTTCGCAATAGACGGAGCTCTTGTCCTTGCTGTACCCACAAAGCTTGGACAAGAGTTTTTTTTTGAAGAAAAAAATGATAACAAATTCCTGATTTTTTGGGAAGCTTATCATCAGAACAAATTATGGTTGAAAGCTGTTATCGATTATAAAAACTGGCATATCTTAAAAACCAATATTCCTACAAGTGCTGAATTCATTTTAAAGACATTAAAAAACGTTCAGACACTTTCTAAAATTAAATTCAAAAACGATTTTACCTATCATTTAAAGACCAATCTTCAGTTTCCTGCGGATTATGGTTTGGGAAGCAGCTCTACTTTAATGAACAATCTTGCAGAGTGGGCAGAGATCGATCCTTTCTATTTAAATACGATAAGTTTGGGTGGAAGCGGGTATGATATTGCGGTAGCAAAGGAGAAATCTGCTGTTTTATACCAAAGTGTTCCTGAGATTAAATATGAGAAGGTGAATTTCAGTCCTTCTTTTAAAGATGAGTTGATTTTTATTCATTTAAATCAGAAGCAGGATAGCCGTGAAGGAATCAGTTTTTATAAGTCAAAAAATAAGTCTCAAAAACTGGTCGATGAATTTTCGAATCTTACAAGAAATATTTTACTATGTAATGAATTGGAAAATTTTTCTGAACTAATGTTAATTCATGAGCAAAAAATATCGAATTTCCTTGAAATTCCCACAGTTAAGGCTAAGTTTTTTGAAGATTGCCCTGTTTTTGTGAAAAGTTTGGGCGCCTGGGGCGGAGATTTTATCATGAGCTCAAAATTTGATGGCTTTGAGGACTATTTTTGGGGAAAAGGTTTTCGCACTATCTTTGAATGGAAAGACTTAATTTGCTTATAATCAAACAATTGTAAACTCTATATTTTATTTGCTATTCTTACTTATATCATTATATTTAAACCACTTTTAACAATTAATTAATATTAATCTTGTTAAACGTCAAAAAGAAATAGAAAATATAAGTAAAATGAAACACACTAAAATCATCCAAGATTTAGAAAAATTAGGGATTAAAGGAAATTACGAAGTCGTCTGTAATCCTTCTTACGAAGAATTGTATCAGGCTGAAGTTTCTCCTGAAAACCAGGGTTTTGAAAAGGCTGAGCTTACGGAATCTGGTTCAGTATCGGTAAAAACAGGAATTTTCACAGGCCGTTCGCCTAAAGACAGGTACATTGTACAGGATGAGGTTACAAAAGACACGATTTTCTGGGATGGTAAAGTAAACTTGCCTACAACACCGGAAATTTTTCAGTCTTGTAAAGAATTAGTGCTTACCCAACTTTCTGATGCCAAAAAAATCTACATTGTAGATGCTTTCTGTGGAACCAACGCAGATACAAGATTAAAAGTAAGATTTATCGTTGAGGTAGCTTGGCAGGCGCATTTCGTTACCAATATGTTCATCCGTCCTTCTCATTATGAATTAGAAAACTTTGGAGAACCAGATTTCACAGTAATCAACGGTTCTAAAACTACCAATCCGAACTGGGAGGAACAGGAATTAAATTCCGAAAACTTTGTGATGTTCAACCTTACTGAAAAACTTCAGATCATCGGTGGAACATGGTACGGCGGAGAAATGAAGAAAGGGATGTTTGCGATGATGAATTATTACCTTCCGTTAAAAGGTATGGCATCAATGCACTGTTCTGCAAATGTAGGTGAAGAAGGCGATGTTGCTCTTTTCTTCGGACTTTCGGGTACAGGAAAAACTACTTTGTCAGCAGATCCGAAAAGATATTTGATAGGTGATGATGAGCACGGTTGGGATAATAACGGTGTATTCAATTATGAAGGGGGTTGTTATGCAAAAGTGATTGACCTTTCAGCAGAAAAAGAACCTGATATTTTCAGAGCTATCAAGAGAGACGCACTTCTTGAAAATGTTGTCGTGAACGACGGAATCGCTGATTATACAGACGGATCAATTACAGAAAACACGAGAGTTTCTTATCCGATTTATCATATTAATAAAATTGTTTTGCCTTCAAAAGCGGGACACGCAAGCAAGATTGTCTATCTTTCGGCAGATGCATTCGGAGTATTGCCTCCGGTTTCTGTTTTGGATGAAGATCAGGCACAATATCATTTCCTTTGCGGATATACTTCAAAATTAGCAGGAACCGAGAGAGGAATTACAGAACCTGAACCATCTTTCTCACCGGCATTTGGTGAAGCTTTCTTAACATTACATCCAACAATGTATTCAAAAACATTGATCGGAAAAATGAAAGAGCACGGAGCTAAAGCATATTTGGTAAATACGGGTTGGAACGGCACCGGAAAGAGAATTTCTCTGAAAGACACGAGAGCAATTATTGATGCAATCATCGATGGTTCCATTGAAGATGCTCCAAAAACAAGAATTCCGATTATGAATCTTGAAGTTCCTACAGAATTGCCAAACGTTTCTGAAGGAATTTTAGATCCGAGAGATACCTACAGCGATGTTGCTGAATGGGAAGAAAAAGCAAAAGATCTTGCTGCAAAATACATCAAAAACTTCGAACAATATTGCAATACGGAAGAAGGTAAAAAGTTAATTGCTTCAGGTCCTCAGTTGCAGGAACAAACAACTAACTAAAATATAAATCCTCATCAATTTGATGAGGATTTTTTTATGTAATTTTCATGCTAATCGGAGTCGAAGCATCTACAAATTTCAAAATTTACTTAAACTTAAAATGGCCAATCGATATCCATCCATACCAAAGCCGGATAAAACGGCGTCTGAATTTGCAGCGGTTACAGACTTTTGTCGAAATTCTTCTCTTTTGTAAATATTACTGATGTGAACTTCAACCTTAGGCTTCTGAATGTTTTTTAAACAGTCAGCAATGGCGTAAGAATAATGGGTAAAAGCTCCGGGATTAATGACCAATGCATCAAAATTATCTTTCTGCAGCCTATTAATGATTTCTCCTTCAATATTTGACTGATAATAATCTAATTCAAAAGAAGAAAACTGGGTTTCTAAAGTTTCAAGATAATCTTCCATCGAAACAGTTCCATAGATTTCTGGTTCTCTGGTTCCTAAAAGATTAAGATTCGGACCGTTCACAATTAAAATTTTCATAGAATAAAAGTAAGAACTTTTTTCAATTAAACTTTGCTTGACGCAAATAAATCAATGGTTATTTTCAATACTTTTCCATTTCAAAACCAACGGATGCATTGCTTTAAGTTCCGGTTTTTTATATAATGAATCTTTTTCGTACTGCTTTAAAAAATAATCAAGGTCAGGATTTCCGTTCAGCATCGGGAAAAGCATATATCGTGTTCCACCTTTAAATCCTTTTTCTTTTTCAAAATTTTCTCCAACAGATGTTTGTTCTACAATTTTAAATGAAATAAAATAAAAAATAGGAAGCAATAAAGGAAGAGCGAAATAGATTTTAGGAAAATAATCTAATCCCCGTCCTATCAAAATCATCAAAAATACATAAGGAACCAAATGAAAAACGTAAGAATCCGAAACATCATGCTTTAGACAAAAAAGCAAAAAAGGAGCAATGCCAATCAAAATATAATTAAGATAGGTTTTATTTTTAAGTCCGAAAAAAATAAATATACTGAAAAACAGGAAATTGTAAATGAAAAATCCTGAATTTCTGATAAGACTTTTTAAAATAATAGGGAGAGAAGTCTGAAAAATAGAACCTTTATCAATCTCCATGGTGAAAATATTGATAAATCCATGTTTGCCCATCAGTACAGGAATAATCAAGATAAAAGCAAGTAAAAAAGTAATAAATCCACCGTAAATAATATGCTGTTTTAATATTTTATAATTCTTAATAATCAGATATATATAAAGCGGTCCGAAAAGAATAGTCTGAATATGGATTAAGAAGAGAATTCCCAGGAAAACTGATAAATAATAAAAATATTTTATTTTCTGAGATTTTAAAAATTTAAATAAATTCAATAAAAACAGAATGACAAAAAGTATGTAAAATGTATACACTTCTGTAATTACGGAAACTCTCCAGAAAGTAAAAGAAAGTCCTAAAATGAGTGTACACATTAAGATTGATTTATCTGAAATATCAAAAACTTTAAGCAATTTCTGTAAATAAAATAAGCATAATACACCAGACAAAATACTCACGCTTACACTTAGTAAATGAATATGTATAAAAGGCATCATCTTATGTAAAAGCACTAAAAAATTGGTGTACAAAAGATGGTTAGTAGCATTGGAACTAAATATAAAACCTTCAGACATCTGTAAATTAAAAACGAGACTGTCTCCCAACATCGGATCTTTTGAGATGGAGAAAAAATACAGAATCCCGATCAGTACAATACAGAAAAATAAGTAGGCAGAATATTTGTTATTCATTATATTTAATATGATTTTAAAGTTAAAATCAGTATTTTGAAATACAAAACTACTAATTTCAGCTTGAATTAAACCGATCGCACACCATTACTTTATTTTCAACAGTCATGAATAAAAATATCGAAAACAAGTTAATCGACAAAAATACCAAACCCACCAGCATGAGGATTTTGGTGTATGACTTTTTGAGTTCTCAGGAAGCCGCCTTGTCTTTGTCTGAAATTGAAAATCATTTTGAAAATGCCGATAGAACAACCATTTATCGAACCTTAAAAACTTTCGAAGAAAAAGGAATTGTTCACAGTATTCAGGAAAATACGACAACAAGATATAAACTTTGTCACGACGGTTGTAATGAAAGTACTCATAAAGACTGGCATCTTCATTTCTACTGTAAAATCTGCAAACAGACGACCTGTAGAGAAGATGTTTCATTTCCCGAAAATGTTCAGACCAATTTCAGGATTGATGAAATCAGACTTTTCGCCAAAGGAATCTGTGAAAACTGTCTGGAAAGTTTGCAATAGTATTGCATTAAGTTTAAGCCTAATTTTGATTAAATTATTCAGTTATGGAAGAATGTTGCAGTACAAAACCAAAGAAACAACACAACCACAATCATGAAGCTCATGACCACGAGCATTCTCACGATATAGGAGATAAATCTACGTTTCAGATGTTTCTCCCGGCGATAATCTCTTTTGGATTACTGTTAATAGGTATCGCTTTAGATCATTATATAAAAACCGATTGGTTTACCGGCTGGATTCGTCTGGTGTGGTATTTAGCAGCTTATATCCCTGTTGGATTACCTGTTTTAAAAGAAGCTTTTGAGAGTATCAAAAACGGTGATATTTTTTCTGAGTTTTTCTTAATGGGAATTGCTACAGTCGGCGCTTTCGGTATCGGAGAATATCCTGAAGGTGTTGCTGTAATGCTTTTCTATTCTGTTGGTGAAGTTTTTCAGGCAATGGCGGTGACAAAAGCGAAAAGCAATATTAAATTGTTGCTCGATCAGCGTCCTGATGAGGTTACAATTTTAAAAGATGGAAAACCTGAAACCGTAAAACCTGAAAAAGTAGATATTGGAGACATTATTCAGTTAAAATCAGGCGAAAAATTAGGATTGGATGGAGAATTATTATCTGAAACTGCCTCATTCAATACTTCTGCCTTGACAGGAGAAAGTAAACCCGATACCAAAGCAAAAGGTGAAACTGTTTTAGCCGGAATGATTAATTTGAATACCGTCAGTCAGGTAAAAGTAACGACAGCTTACAAAGACAGCAAGTTGAGTAAAATCTTAGAGATGGTGCAAAATGCAACATCTCAAAAAGCACCAACAGAATTGTTCATCAGGAAATTTGCAAAAATTTATACACCAATTGTCGTTTTTCTTGCAGTCGGAATCACCCTGTTGCCGTATTTTTTTGTTGAAGATTATATATTCAGAGACTGGCTTTACAGGGCTTTGGTCTTTTTGGTAATTTCCTGTCCTTGTGCGTTGGTGATTTCTATTCCGTTAGGGTATTTTGGAGGAATCGGAGCGGGAAGCCGAAACGGAATTTTATTTAAAGGAAGTAATTTTCTTGATGTTTTGGCGAATATTCAAAATGTGGTAATGGATAAAACCGGAACGATGACGGAAGGTGTTTTTAAAGTTCAGGAAGTGAATTTTAACAATGAATTTAATAAAGATGAAATTTTAAAATTCATAAATGCTTTGGAAAGCAAAAGTTCGCACCCCGTTGCAACAGCCATCCACGAATACGTCGGAGAAATCGATCATTCCATAGAATTACAAAATGTAGAAGAAATTGCAGGGCATGGTTTAAAAGCAATCATCAACGGAAAAGAATTGTTAGTTGGAAATTTCAAATTGATGGATAAATTCAACATTAATTATGATACTAAATCTGAAGACATTGTTTACACGGTAATTGCTGTTGCGTACGATAGAAAGTTTGTCGGTTACTTAACGATTGCAGATTCTATCAAAGCTGATGCACAATTAACCATCAATAAATTAAAAGCATTACACGTAAAAACCACTATGTTGAGTGGTGATAAAACTTCGGTTGTACAGCATGTTGCCGATACATTGGGAATTGAAAATGCTTTCGGCGATTTACTTCCAGAAGATAAAGTGAATAAAGTAAAAGAAATTAAAGCTAAAAATCAAACCGTAGCTTTTGTCGGAGACGGTGTGAATGACGCTCCGGTTGTTGCTTTAAGCGATGTCGGAATTGCAATGGGCGGATTGGGAAGCGATGCGACGATTGAAACTGCGGATGTTGTTATTCAGGACGATATGCCAAGTAAAATCCCAGTGGCAATCAATATTGGAAAGCAAACAAGAAAAATAGTCTGGCAGAATATTATTTTAGCATTTGCTATCAAAGCGGTTGTTCTGGTTTTGGGCGCAGGTGGTTTGGCGACCATGTGGGAAGCAGTTTTTGCTGATGTTGGCGTTGCATTACTGGCAATTTTAAATGCAGTTAGAATTCAACGGATGAAATTTTAGAATTTTATATTATTAAATTTTCCTGCAGTGAGTTGCAAGCTGCCGGAAAGAAATATCAATGACTTTCATCATAAATGAATTATAGAAACAATTTCAGTAGTATATTTGTGGTACAAAAGTATAATTGAAGTTTTTCATTTCCATATTCGTAATTTTTACGATTGCATTACGACCAGTTTTGCCATTGATCAATTATGCTGTAAACTATGATTATATCGTAAAAAACCTTTGCGAAAACAGAAATGTTCCTCAATCTACCTGTAAAGGAAAATGCTACATTGAAAAAGAATTGGCGAAAACAGAAAAGCAATCCAATAATAATCAAAATGTGAAAATTGCAGGATTAGATGTTTTCTTATCCAACGAAATACAATCTTTTACGGATACAACCCAATTTGATATTCCAGCAAAAAATCCAGCTTCGGATTATATCAATCTTCACGCTTCAGAATATTTCTCTAGAATATTTCATCCTCCTTTAGCTTAATTTTATTTTAAACTAATTTCTTAATTAAATTTAATATTGAAAATTAGTATTTATTGTTGACTGTTAACGTCTTTGCAAATGAAATCTTAGCGAACGTTGTGTTTAAATAAAAATAGTTCAATATTAAGTTTAGTTTAAAAATCAATCAATTTCCATTCAATCCAATTATTAATTTCAATTTAATTTAAAATGAAATCAAAAATTATTTTAACGGCATTATTGTCGGTTTCATTAATGGCGTGTGCCCAGGAAACACCCAAAGTAAAGCATAAGAAAGCAAAAACAGTTGCAAAAATAGATACAAAAACGGTAAAATTTGCGAACGCAGTAGACCCTATTTGTCACATGCCTACAGAACCGGAAATGAAAGATACAGCGGTGTATAAAAATAAAACGTACGGTTTTTGCAGTTCACTGTGTAAAGACGAATTCAAAAAAAATCCGGAGAAGTATGTCCAAAAGTAAGAAACCAAACAATACAAAAAGTAAAGTCATCATTCCGATTGTAATTATTGCTTTGCTTTTTTTAGGGATCGGTATTGGAATGGGCTACTTCAAAAAGAATCTTTATACGGTGATGAAAGTTCCGGATTTTCAACTGACTGATCAGAATAATAGGAAAATTACCAATAAGGATATGCTTGGAAAAGTCTATTTGGTGGAATTCTTCTTTAGCAAATGTCCTACGATTTGTCCGGTGATGAATACCAATATGAGAGCTATCGAGGATGAAATTAACGATCCGAATTTTGGGATCATCTCCATAAGCATCGATCCGGAAAATGACACTCCGGAATTATTGAAGGAACACGCGCAAAGAATTGGTGTAAAATCTCCAAACTGGCATTTTTTAACGGGAAATAGAGACTATATCGGTAAAATTGCAGATCAGTTTAATATTTATGTTGGTGACAGAGAAGATGAAAGTGAAAGCCTCAACCACAGCGGAATGATTGCGCTTGTTGACCAGGATGGAAATATCCGTTGTCGATATAATAAAGAAAATGTGCCGATTCTGTATTACTCAGGATTAAATTATGAAGACAGGGAAGGGAAAACTCCAAAATTAACGGGAAAATACCATCCAGATAGAGAAATATTAATTGAGGATATTAAGAAATTATTACAATAATATTTAACCACACAAAAACAAAACGTTATGAAGATTATGAAAATTGCTGCTTTAAGTGCAGTATTTGCGGCGCAGTTTGCGTTCGGACAGTTTAAGCAGACACCTTTGCCTTACGCTTACAATGCATTAGAAGGGAATATAGATGCAAAAACTATGGAAATTCACTATTCAAAACATGCGGCGGCATATGTGGCAAATTTGAATAAGGCAATTGCGGGAACTCCACAGGAAAAACAGACGTTGTTTCAGATCATGTCGAATGTTTCAAAACTAAGTCCGGCGATCAGAAATAATGCAGGGGGGCATTACAACCACGAATTGTTCTGGACGGTTCTTACTCCTCAAAAAAATACGCAGCCATCAGAAAAATTAGCAAAAGCAATCACGGAAACTTTTGGAAGTATGGATGCTTTTAAAGAAAAAATGGCTAAGGCCGGGGCAGACCGTTTTGGCTCTGGTTGGGCTTGGTTGTCTGTCGATAAAAACGGAAAATTGTTTGTTTCTTCAACGCCGAATCAGGATAATCCGTTGATGGATGTTGTGGAAGAAAAAGGAACACCCATTTTCGGAATTGATGTTTGGGAACATGCTTATTATCTTAAATATCAGAATAAAAGAGCCGATTATTTAACTGCGATCTGGAATGTGACCAACTGGAAAGAAATCAGCAGAAGATACGAAGAAGCGATTACCAAAAAATAATTCATGAACTTTATTTGCAGCATATTCCTCACTTTATTTGTGGTATTCAGACCTTTGGTGCCATTGGTGGAATATGCTGTAAATTATGATTATATTTCCGAAGTATTGTGTATTAATAAAAGCGATTCCGAGCTTCACTGTAACGGAAAATGTTACCTGAAGAAACAACTCGCAAAAGCTAATGATACCGATTCTTCACCTTTAAATAAAACAAAAAGATCAGGACAGAAATTACTGGATATTTACGTTCTCCCTGAAATCACAGAAATTCAAAATACGGAGAAGATTTCTCGATTTAATTTCAAATTTACTTATACAACAGACTATTCTTTTCTGTTTCTGAAGAATATTTTCCGACCACCGGTTTTTAGTGTATAATTTTATCTTTTTGGGCGATCCCCTTGCCCCAGCTTTTCCGACCGCTTGGGTCGGGCTGTCCGCTCATATCTTTTTTTAGATTCTTCCTTACGTCAGAATCCAAAAAAAGGATAACCGCTTCCATCCCTATCGCGGTGGGGCATTTCAACATATTTATCACTAAAAAATCAACAATGAAAATTTATAAATTTTTATCATTATTCTTTATTGCTCTTACTTTTTTCACTTTAACGTCTTGTAGAAATAACGATGAAGAAGATTCATCATCTGAAACAACAGGAAATCTTCAGCTTAAATTTGAGAATGGATTTAATAATCTCGGAGATATTGTCTTAAACCAAACGACTCAGACTTCTTCCAGTGGACAGAAATTTCAATTTTCAACTTTAAAGTATGTAATTAGTAATATTACATTAATTGATGAGAACGGAGGTGAATTCAAATACCACTACAACGATCCGGACAAAGGGGCATTTATTGTAGATCAGGCGGAAGCTGCTGTCGGAATTAATTATCTCAATCTTACTGAAATTCCTAAAAACAATTACAAAAAGATCAGAATTGGCTTAGGTATCAACCAGTCGGCTTATCTGATCGGACAGGAAGGGCAGGGCGTTTTCTGGCAGAAAGCAAAAGCTGCGGGAATGGCTTGGTCCTGGGCAGCGGGATATATTTTTACCAAATTAGAGGGGAAATACGGAACGTCTTCACCCACTTCAGAATTTATGAATCACTGTGGAAATATGGGAAATGTAACGGCTAATAATACAGCAGATCTCTATCGTGAAATTACGCTTGATCTTCCGACGACAGCAAGAGTTACACAAAGTATTACACCTGCTATTCATATTCTGGCAGATTTGAATCAATATCTAAGCGGACAGACTGCGCTGGTTTTAGATTCTTCCAATGATATGGCAATGGGTTCAAACCAGCATTTGGTGAAAGTTACTGACAACATAACAAAAATGTTTAAAGTAGACCATGTACACAATGATTAATAATAATATAAAACAATCTGAAAGAAGGCATCACAGCTCTCTTTTGATTTCTTTCATCTTTATTCTTTTGACATTTTCTTCATGTTCTGATGAAATCATAGAACCTTTGCAGAAAGATGAGGCGTATACATTAGAAACTCCTTCCGGTTTCCCCAAAATGACTTTTGATGTCACAGGAAATCCAGTAACTGTGAATGGAGTAGCATTAGGAAAAAAACTTTTTTATGAAGGAAAACTCTCCCGAAACAATACTATTTCATGCGGTTTCTGTCATATTCAGGAATATGCGTTTACGCATCACGGGCATACTGTAAGCCACGGAATTGATGACAGGCTCGGTATAAGAAATACACCGCCGATTCAGAATATGGCTTTCTTAAAAAATTACACTTGGGATGGAGTGAGTCATAATCTCGATGAAAGATCATTAGTACCCATTACGACTGATTTTGAAATGGATAGCTCATTGCCTGAAGCCGTAGGAAAATTAAATTCAGATAACAATTACAAGAAAATGTTTAAAGCTGCTTTTGGAGATGAAAATATTACCGGAGACAGAATTCTGAAAGCGATTTCTCAGTTTATGGTCACAATGGTTTCTGCGAATTCCAAATATGATCAGTATAAAAAAGGGCAGGTTGCTGTTACGAGCGAAGAAACTCAGGGAATGGCATTGTTTCAGAATAAATGTGCTTCCTGCCACAGCGGAGAATTGTTTACCGATGAAAGCTTCAGGAATACGGGAATGTATTACAATACTCAGTTTGACGACAGAGGAAGATATCGGGTGACTTTAGACTGGAATGACAATATGAAATTCAGAGTTCCAAGTCTTCGAAATGTAGAATATACTGCTCCCTATATGCACGACGGAAGATTTTATACGTTGGATGCTGTCATGAATTTTTATTCTAATAACGTGGAAAATCAACCCAATCTTGATCCTCAGTTAAAACAAAACGGGCATATCGGAATTGCAATGGATACACAGGAAAAACAGCTCATTATTGCTTTTCTAAAAACGTTGTCTGATAAAAGTTTTATCTCTAATCCAAAATTTGCAGAATAATTATTGAACATGAAAAAAATATTTTTAATTATAAGTTTGATTTTGTTTACATTAAATCAAGCTAAAACAGTCAGCGACAGCCTTTTTATTCCGGATCATGTTAATCAAATCGTTTTTGATGACTGTGATGCCTGCGGTTGCGCTGCCGGAAACGGATCTTCCGGTTTTGAATCTTTACTGAATCCTCAGTTTATCGGAATTAAATATTTTGCCCAATATTATAAAGCAAAAGAAAATTTGTTCGTAAAAAATTTAACGCAGGATCAATATTTTAATACCATTCAGCTTTGGGCAAAAATTCCGCTGACTAAAAAGTTGAGTGTCTATGCAAGTTTGCCATTTCATTTTCATGAAAAGAAAACAATGCAGGGCAATATTAAAATCAATGGAATCGGAGATTTGAATTTGATGGGAATTTATCAGCTATTCAATTCAAATGAGAATATTCACCAAATAAACGCTGGAGTTGGATTGAAAGTTCCTTTGGGAAAATTTGATGAAAAAGGAATTTCAGGCGTCAATCCTAGTTTTCAGTTGGGAACAGGAAGCTGGGATTATCAGATGGTTTTGAATTATAAATTTCAGAAAAATAAAGTCGCATTTTTGTTAAATACCGATTACACTATTAAAACAGAAAATAAAAAACAGTATCATTTCGGAAATCAGTGGAATTATGTAGCGACAGGATTTTATCGGATTGTAGGAAATGAAAAAGTAATTTTCTCTGGAAAATTGGGAATGCAGGGAGAAGTTTACAACGGAAATAAACAATTTGATGAGGTGTTACCCAATACGGCAGGAAGTGCTTTGTACGGAAAGCTCGGCTTTGAGGCTTCTTACAAAAAATTCAGTCTGGGAAGTGAAATGATGCTTCCTGCTTATTCCAATTTGGCGGGAGGTGACATTGAAGCAAAATCACGTTTCAGTATTTTCCTTAATTTTGGAATTTAACCGAATAATTTTAACGAAGGTTTATTCAAAAACTCTTCATTTAAAGGAGCAAAGTTTAACAGCGAAGCTGTTTGATTAAGTTTACTGTAAACGTTCGCTTCGTCAAATCAATTTTAATTGATTTACTCTTTGCTCTTTTAAAATATTCATAACGAAAAATAAAACTTTGCGTCAAAAAATAAGTAATTCAGAAGACCGCCATAAGATTAATGTTTGACACAAACTAACTCATCAATGATTTATGCAGTTTACAGCTTGTGGTTCGTCATTCTTATTTTCCTAGTTTTAATGAGCCGTAGCTGTTTATATGAAGTATTTGATTACACTGTGAGAAGTAATCATAATATAGTACAATAAAAAAAGAGATTTCAAATTGAAATCTCTTTTAAGTAGCCCGTAGGGGAGTCGAACCCCTCTTACCAGAATGAAAATCTGAGGTCCTAACCGATAGACGAACGGGCCATCTACCAAACTGTGAAAATATTTACAGGGTTAGTTTTTTGTTTTTATAAGTATCAACTCTTATTTAATTACCCGGTTAGTAGTAATTAAGTTTTGTAGCCCGTAGGGGAGTCGAACCCCTCTTACCAGAATGAAAATCTGAGGTCCTAACCGATAGACGAACGGGCCATCTATACTTATTAAGCTAGTTTATTAATGTGCTTAGTTAATTTGCTTTTTAAGTTAGCTGCTTTGTTTTTGTGGATAATATTTTTCTTAGCTAATTTATCCAACAAAGAGATAACTTTCGGCAATTGCTCTGTAGCAGCAGCTTTATCTTCTTCATTTCTTAACACCTTCAAAGCTGTTCTAGCAGTCTTGTGGTAATATCTGTTACGAACTTTTCTAACTTCGTTTTGTCTGATTCTTTTTAATGCTGATTTATGATTTGCCATATCGTTCAAATGTGAGTGCAAAAGTATAAACTATTTTTTAATCTACCAAATTTATTTTTAGAAATTTTTAATTTTCTTCAGATAAATATTTTCGGAGTTTATCTATTGCCTGTTCTATTTTAAAATTCTCTTCTTCTCTTTCTAATTTTTTGATCGTGCTTGTTAGCATAATCATTGCGTTGTTCCATTCTCCAGTAATATTGGTGAAGGTTAGTCCGTCAATCGTTACTTCAAAATCGACCCTTTCTCTGGTCCTGTAAAGTCTGAAACTTATTTTATCATCTCTGCCTGTAATCCCGTCTTCATTGATTCTTAAATCGTAACTTTTTGGGTTAGAGTGGATTTTCTTAAAAAGCAATTTTGCTTCTTGTATTTTTAAATCCGGCATGATATAAAATTTTGTTGTCTTAAAGAGGAGTTATTCCCCGTTAAGGCGGTGCAAATATAATATTTTTTTCTTTGAAACAAAATAGTGTACGTGTTTTTGAGCGTTTTTATGAAAAAAATCTTCTCTCGATTGATGTTATTATCCCTTTTTGTTAATTCTTTCTGTTCAGTGTTTTAATTTTGATAGTTATATTTCATATTATTTGAGTGTTGAAAATCAATTGAGTGCATTCTTCTGTTATGTTTTTAAAGATTCACGATGAGTTTTTATGACATTGTTGATGTAATTTAAGAATGTCTTTTAAATTTTTTTAAAAAGTTAGTGATTTTTTTTATTTTTTTTACTGATTTGGGCTGATATTATTGACCTTTTTAATGCGATTTTAATCCAAAAAAAAGCCAAAGACCTAGATCTTTGACTACCTTACTTAATTATGAATAGAATGTGTTTTTAGAATCAAATATGATTATTGGGAATTTTAATCATACATGCTTATATATTATCTGGATACCTGATACATATCGAGGTCTATGGTAGCAAGTTTTACCCCAATACCGTCTGCGTAAAATTTAAATGTTACTACATCGCCTCCCTGCAGATATAAAGCGGTTCCTCCACTTGTCTCGATAGGTAAAGAGGGATATGCATTGCTGTAGACAAAAGTTTTTATGAGAATATTGTTAACAAATATCCCTATTCTGCCCCTTCGAATTGATGACATGTTTATGTCGGTTGTATAGGATGCATTGATCTGATAAAGTCCTGTAGAGTTATTAGCAATAGAAAACGCTGAAGTAGGTAGGGCTACACTGTTATTTTTATCATAATACTTATTTGTAAAATTAATAGTAGTCCATGTATTGGCGGCGATATCTTGATTACTTGTGCTGTAAACAGACATATAGCTGTCTGAAGCCTGCGGTCCGTAAGAATTTTTGCTAACCCAACCTGTGCCATCCCAATAATACTCTCCGGCTCCTCTTGCGGGATACAGGGTATTGCTTGATGCGACTGTGGCATTGTAATTGAAAATAGTCATTCCTTTTGATGAAAAATCTGTTCCCGATCCCTGTATGGGAGAATATTGGGTAGTGCTTGTAAGAGCAACCTGAGGCAGTCGTAATCCTCGAGATTCGCTGTTTAGTTCAAGAATACTTCCGCTGGAGGGAGGAGCTGTGGGAGTGATAGTTCCATCACCAATTTTTGTCTGCCCGTTTACATCTAGTTTTGATAGTGGAGTAGAAGTACCGATTCCTGTATTTCCTTCAATAATAATTCCGTTTGTGGGAGCATTGACATTCTGATATCGAAAACCTATCGACTGATTTCCGTTTACGGTAAGGGTATTGGTGGGAGTTGGAGTATTGATACCTACATTGCCGGCTTGGGCGTTAAGAATAGAGATACAAGTTACCGTACCTAATAGGGTAATAATTTTTTTCATGCTTAGTATTGTTTTCAGTTCCAAAAGTATTGGTTTTATTGTAATCTTATTTTTAAATCACGTAATATTTTTACTACATCTGTGTAATAAAAAAATGACAAAATTGTAATATTTATCATCAGGTTTTGAAATATGTGGGATTTATAAATATTTTTAATTAAAATACTATTAAGAGCCTGTTTAAAGAGTAAGGTGAAAATTTGAATAAAGATTGTCATTCAACGGCTTTGATGTAGGAAAAAAGTAAATCAAAAGAAATGTTGTGGTAGATAAAACTAAATTAGGCTATAAAATTATTACTTAATGCGTTGTGCATTTTGAAAAATTTTAATGTTAGATACGTCAATTCGAGTCGAGAATAGATCTGCCTTCAAAATTACAAACTTCTCGATACGATTTTTTTCAAAAACCTACTCGAAGTGACGAAAATACATCAAAATGCACAACGGGTTACTTAATAAAATTTAAAGCTCTTAATTGGTAGAATTTTTGACATATAAAATATCAAATTTAACTTTTGTATGACTTAGTTAATCTTACAATATGTCAAAATGTCATTTAATATAATTTTAAGTTCTGTTAATTGACTTGAATAATTATGACATAACCTGTAAAATAATGTTATTCTCGTTAAATTTTAGTTAAAACTGAAACATTACATACTAATCGCATACCTATTTAGCATTAAATTTGTTTACAATAACACAAGAATTAACAATTAAAAAAGAAAAGATATACAATGAAGAGTACTTTAAAAAAACTATTACCATTTGCAGTAGTAGGCGTTATGTCAGGAGCTACTACCGTTGGAGCATTACAATATTTCAATCATGATTCCAACAACGGAGACCAGTCATACTTTACAAAATCGGCATCCAGTGTTTCTTTTGCAGGAATGAATTCCGGAGCGGTAGGCGATGATTTCGTGAAAGCAGCAAAAACAACGGTTCCGGCTGTGGTAACGATCAAAAACTATCAATCCAGAACATCAAGCAGAGCTTCTGAGCAGGATATGTTTGATTTCTTTTTCGGAGATCCTTTCGGAGGAAAAGGACAACAGAGACAGAAACAACAGCAAACACCTGATAATATGCCTTCAGGTATGGGTTCAGGGGTAATTATTTCGCCGGACGGTTATATTATCTCAAACAATCATGTTGTAGCAGGAGCCAATAAACTTGAAGTTGTATTAAGCAATAAAAAATCTTACATCGCAACATTAATAGGAACAGATCCGAACACTGATATTTCTTTATTGAAAATCGAAGAGAAAGGATTACCATATTTAAATTTTGCTAATTCAGATAATATCGATGTTGGACAATGGGTACTTGCCGTAGGAAATCCATTGGGATTAAATTCTACAGTAACGGCGGGAATTGTCTCAGCTAAAGGAAGAGGTATCGGAATTTTAAGCTCACAGGGAAAAGCTGCCAATCCTATTGAAAGTTTCATCCAGACAGATGCGGCGATTAATCCTGGAAATTCAGGGGGAGCATTGGTAAATACAAATGGAGATTTGATTGGTATTAATTCTGCCATTCAGTCTACTACAGGTTATTATCAAGGATACGGCTTTGCTGTACCGGCGAATTTAGCGAGAAAAATTGTTGAAGATATTAAAAACTTCGGTATTGTACAGAGAGGATTCTTGGGAGTAACTTCATTAGATCTTTCCAATGATCAATTAGTTGCTGCTTATAACAAACAAGAGAAGGCCAATCTTAAAGTAGGTTCAGGAGTTTTGGTTACCGGATTTGGAGAAAACAGCGGTGCGGAATCTTCAGGATTGAAAAAAGGAGATATCATTAATAAGATTGATAATATTGCGATCACCGATTTTGCTGATCTTTCAATGGCTGTCGGAAGCAAACGCCCTGGTGATAAAGTACAGGTTACCTATTCAAGAAATGGTAAAGATACTACGACAACAGTTACGTTAAGAGATCAAAAAGGAGGAACTTCTACAAGAACAAAAGCTGACCTTAGTGTAAGTGAAAAAATCGGAGCTGAATTTGAGCCTTTAAGTGAAAGATTTAAAACAGATTATGGTTTAAATAGCGGTGTGGTTGCTAAAAATGTTACTGAAGGAAGCGAGATTGCCAAAATAGGAATTGTAGATAATTATATCGTTGTTGAAATTAATGGTAAACCGGTAAACTCTCAAAAAGATGTTGAGAAAGTTCTTGACAAATATTCAGGAAATGTATCGGTAAAATTTGTAGACGCTTACGGACAGATTTATACTAGAGGTTTTAAAATGCCTTAATAAAGACCCTAATTTTTCTTCATATCAACAAAAAACGCTGCAGTCTGCAGCGTTTTTTATTTATGATTTATTCATTTTTTCGGAGATTTTTTTCTTCTTTTTCCGTTCATAAATAACTGCTACAATCTTACCTCCGATCCAAGAAAAAGGAAAGAAAGTAAGAAAAATTGAGATTTTATAAAACGTTGGATGATATGGGAAAATAATAACATCCAGCATGGCTATAAACAGCATAATAAACCCAATAAGTATCGCATAAGCCACTTTGGCATATTTAACAATGATAGCCGTCGCAACTCCTCCCACTGTAGTTCCCAAACCGGAAATAAACAAAAGGAATCCGAAGAAAGCACCATCGTTCTGCATACTCTGAAGAAATCTCTGCCAATGCTCAAACGGAGCAAAAGCATCGAAAGTAATCCATTGCGGAAATATTCTTATCCCAAGAGTAATAATGAGCCCTGCAATCGCAAGACCTACAATAACCGCAAAAGTATTTCTTATAAAGTTCATTAATCCTGATGTGCGATCATAGAAATTTCGATATCAACATTTTTAGGCAGACAAGAAACCTGTACCGTTTCACGAGCCGGATAGCTTTCTGCATCCAGATAAGATGCATAAATATCATTCATTACTGCAAAATCATCCATACTTTTAAGGAAAATTGAAGCTTTCACAACATTTTTAAAAGTCATTCCTGCTTCTGTAAGAACAGCTTCAAGATTCTTCATTACCTGGTGCGTTTCTTTTTCAATTCCTTCTACCAATTTACCCGTTGCAGGATCTACAGGGATCTGACCAGAGATGTATAAAACACCATTCGCCATATTTGCTTGTGAATAAGGTCCGATAGCTGCCGGAGCATTTACAGTATTGATTATCTTTTTCATTAGAATTTATTTTGGGTGCAAATATAAAATTTATATTCTATTTACATAATCAAATATCAATCCGATATTAAAAAGGAGCATTAGGTTGTGTAAAACTTCTGTCTTTATACTTCAATGCGTCACTTAAGATATTGGCTTTTATACCGATAAAGAAATCATACACTTTATACTGTCCGAAAGGAACCCAGTTAAAATTAATCGTAAAACTTCGCTGATCTCTCGAAAAACCGATTCTTGTATACGCCAAATCTCCCGTTACCATATCATAATGCGTACTTCCGTTGATATTCCAGAAAGGCGTTAATTTTAAGCTTCCATCCAAACCAACTGATGCTAATCTTGTCGGTGTTCTTGAAGCGGAACTTTTCGTGAAAGCATAATTGGCATTTATATTTAATGTCCAGGGCTGATCGAAATGTGCATAATTATCATCATCAAAATAATAATTCTCATTCCTGATTTCTCCTTTTGTTTTATATTTTTTACCGTAATCTGTTTTCTCTCCGAATATTTCGTTGCTCAAAGGATAAGACATCTGAACATTGAAACCCTGTACACTGAAACCTCCGAAATCTTCAGTTCTGATTCCCGCATCCTGTCCCGGAAGATAAATAATTTTGTACGGGTCTAATGATAAACTTGTATTTACACTCAATTTATTATTAAAGAAAGAAGACTGCCCGTTGATGGTTACAATAGAAAAAGGGTGATCTTTTGCTGCAAAGTTATAGCTTCCTGAAAGGTTTAAAGATTCAAAAATCTTGATTTTTTTTACTCCGGTAGAATCACTTTTAGACTTTACTTTCATCTCGATATTGTTCCCGATATTGAAGCCAAGCGCTCCCACCATTCCTGTTGAAGGGCTTCCTATAATTCCGCCTTCAAAAATAGAATATGGTGTTAAAGCTCCGTTTGCATCATAATAATTTCTAAAATACCCGAATCTTGAAGTTCCGAAATCCGGAGAATATGTAAACCCTAAACTTGGTGTGATCATGTGTCTGATCGCTTCAATAGCAGAACCTTTTTTAAAGTTAAGCATTCCGTATAAGGTCGTCTGAAGACTCGCCGTTGTTGAAAATGTAGAATATCCGTTGATACCTTTATCCGTTTCTGTCACGACTTTATTTTGGATAGGATCATAAAACTTCTCAACCGTTTTTGTCGTTAATGCATTATCAATATTAGCTCCTAAACTGAATGTAAAATATTTTGCAACCGTTGTATTGGTTCCTAAAGTGATGTTGTTTTTCAGTCCCGTCTGCATTTTATCCCACATTGCCTGCTTGAAAAGTTCTCCTTCGTCGGTTTGTACAAAGTTGGTTAAATTGATTCCCGTATTTACTGTAATATTTTCCAGCAATCCTTGTCTAACGCCTGTTTTTGATTTAAATAAATAAAACTGATTGATCGCAATATTCATCTGTGGCAAACGAAGATCCGACAATCCTGTTGCAAAATTCTGAGAGTAAGAAGCCGTTCCCGTGATCGTTGCGGGAAGTTTTAAAAATCTCTTCGTAAGCGTAACAGTGGAGTTTTGCTGCGTATTTAATACATTTTGATTTAAAATATAATTGTTATTTAGCGTATTGTTGTAGAATTTGGTACTTACAATATCCACAGAAGCAGAGAATGTAAGAAATGGGTTAGCTTTTACATCCTGTGAATGCCTCCACGCAATTCTGTATGTTCGTGTTTTTCCGTAATCATCCAATCCTTTAATACCTCGTACGGCGGTACCGATATCTGCAGAGAAATTCCCGGAATAACGGTATTTTTTGATATAATTGGTTTCAGGTCTTAAGTTCCAGCTTCCTTTTGTATAAATATCTGCCAGCACTTTAATATCAAAATGCTCACCGATGGGTTGGTAGTATCCTATTCCGTTTAAGAAAAATCCTACATCCTGTCTTTCCCCGAAACTTGGAATCAAAATACCTGCAGATCTTTTACTCGAAAACGGCAAGATCGCAAACGGCATAATTAAAGGAGTCGGAATATTTTCGATATACAGCCAGATAGGTCCGGAAACAATGGAAGATTTGTTTTTTGTTTTAATTAACTTAATATAAGATGCTCTCAGAAAATAATCGGCTGCCGTATCTTTTTTCTTAATGAAATAATCATCTGTCGTATAATCTGCCCGTCTCATCGCAAAGACGCTGTCATTATACTTTTTTGTCTTTTCAGCGACAATTACCCCTTCACTTTCTTCAGTTCTTGCATTGAAAGCAATTGCCTGTCTGGTTTTGGTATTATAACTGAACTCATCGGTCTCATATTTTTTTCCCGCCTGAGTGGTGATTACAGGTTCAATAATTTTACCTAAAGAATCTTGTTTTCCTCTGGCATACATAAGATTTTTCTGCTCGTCAATAGAGATATAATCTGCATCAATCTGCATATCCTGATACTTTACCTGCGCATTTTTGTTCAGATAAATCATCTTTTTCTGGAAATCCCTGCGCTGGAAGTCTGCTTTTGTCTGAAGAATATCTTCTAATGATTCTTTCTTCAAGACAATGGTATCCTTTTTGGGAATAGTATCATTAACCGTATTTTCAGGCAATTTTTCAGGAGTTTGTTGTGCTAAAAAATTGTTAAAAATTAGGATAATTAAAATTTGTAATATATTTTTGGAGACGGTTTTGACCAATTTATGTTATATTTAATGTATATAATTCAAGGCTCAAAATTAATATAATTTTTAAAACTGTAAGATGCACAAAGTAAATTTTAAAATAATTTTATCATTTCTCCTTCTCCTTCTTAATAACTTTATGTTTTCACAAAAGAAATTTACCGTTGTTTTAGACGCAGGACACGGAGGAAGCGATCATGGAGCCAACCGAAGCTATGCAGATATTGGGAAAATTGCAGAGAAAGACGTTACGCTTGCCATTACTCTGAAAGTTGGTGAAATGCTTGAAAAAAATAAAGATTTCAAAGTAATCTATACCCGAAAAATCGATGAATATCCTTCATTATCCGACAGAACAAATCTCGCCAATAGAAGTAAGGCAGATCTTTTTGTTTCCATACACTGTAATTCTTCTAAAAGACCAACTGCTTACGGAACTGAAACTTATGTACAGGGACCGGATCAAAATGATACTAATCTTGAAGTAGCAAAACGAGAAAATGATGTGATTTTCTTGGACGAAAAAGATAAGCAAACGTTCGGTTCTTACGATGCAAGCTCCCCGGAATCTTTAATTGCCCTGAAACTTCAGCAAAGCAAATATCTTGAATCTAGCCTTTTGTTAGGAGGTTTGGTTGAAGATAATTTTGTGAATAAAGATAAGAGATCGTCAAGAGGAGTTTGGCAGAAAAACCTTCACGTTCTGCGTATGAACGCGATGCCTTCTGTGCTTATCGAAACAGGATTTATCAATCACCCTGAAGAAAGTCACTATTTGGCATCAGAAAAAGGACAACAGGAAATTTCCGTAAGTATCTACCAAGCAATTATTGATTATAAAAAAGCAATCGACAGGAAATCAGGAGTTCAGACGATCACTAAAAAACCGGAACCGGATAAATTGGCAGAAATTGCTTTAAAAAATGATTTCAGAATTTTATTGCTGAGCTCTCCTACAAAATACAATGATGGTGATCCTGCTTTAAAAGGACTGAATTATATTCTTCCAATTAAAGAAAACGGACTTTATAAATATTATTATGGTGTTACCAATCTTGCTTCGGTAAGAGATATTAATATTAAAACGGCTAAAGACGCAGGATTCAGAAATGCATATGCGGTAGGATTTATGCCTAATCAAAAACTGAATACAGGGTATTATACGATTGAAGTCTACGTAGGTGAAAAACTGAATGGTAATTCATATGTGATGCAAACCCTGAAAGATGTTGAAAGAAATAAAGAAAACGGAGTTTTCTACTATACCTACGGAAAATTATATTCATTGGAAGATGCAGTGAAACTACAGAAAGATCTTGAGGCTAAAGGAATTAAAAATTCGGTTATCCAAAAAGTCTTTAGGTAGTAAGAAAATAATTTTGAAGTTAAAAAGTTAATCCTTACTTTTGCAACCTCAAAATTTGGTCTATTCGTCTAGTGGTTAGGACTCAAGGTTTTCATCCTTGCAACAGGAGTTCGATTCTCCTATAGACTACCAATTACTCATTAAGAAGCTCTATTATTAGAGCTTTTTTATTTCCAGACTTTTAGTGTAGTAATTTTAGTACATGAATGTAGGATTTTTACTATATTTTGTTTTATTTAATCAATAGGTAATTCCTTTATCTTTGTACTCTTATAAATACAACTAATGAAAAAAAACAGACTCTCATTCTTTATAGAGTTCACTTGACTGTATAGTAAGTCTTTATAGTAAATACACAACAACTTTAAATAAATAACAAAGCCTCTCCAACCGGGAGGTTTTGATTTACTATCAAAAGACATCAGCGAATTCATCGTAGATAATTATTTTTTATTAAAATTAATTATACTAAAATGTAATAATTAATTGACAATTTGTAGAATTATTACTACAAATTGTAGATACCTTTGCAGAAATAAAACTAACATAACCAAATATTATTAATGAAGTTCCGTTGCTTTATTTTTATATTTTTCCCACTGATGTTTAGTGCTCAGCATTATACATCCCAATGGTATGGCATGGATCAGGGACTTCCTCAAAACAGTGTAAAAGACATCACAAAAGATAAATACGGCTTTATCTGGTTGGCAACAGACAGCGGAATTATTAGGTTTGACGGAAACAGTTTTCTTTTGTATAATAATTTCAAAATTGAGAATCTAAACTTTAAAGACTTTCTTATTTATGAAAAAGATAAATTTATTGTTTTCAACAATTGGGAAAAACAATGTGTTTTGATCTCCGGCAGAACAGTAAAAACTATACCTGATAAAAATATATCCCGAACTTTTTCGTTAATAGACGGAAAACAGTATAAGAAATTCTACAAGAACAGCTTTAGTTCCGTTTTTTATCCTGATATAGATTATTATTACATTAAAACAAATTCAGGAACGTACTTTTTCGACGGCAAACAAGTTGAGTACGGTTTAGAAAATAAAACGAAAAAAGTAATTTTAAAAAAATTTCCTCTCAAACTCCTAAGAAATGTTTTTGTTCACGAAAATACTATTTACGTCGGTGATCCTAAAAACAGAAGAACGATTATTATAAAAAACGGAACAGTTTCATATGACAATCAGCCTTCACTTTACAATGACCCTAAAGCAAAAATATACTGGCATCAGGGAACCCAACAGGTTTTTGTAATCAAAAATGGCAATATATACCTCGGCAAATTACAAAATGGCAAACCAACACTCACCTTTCTCATAGAATACAGAAAAATTGAGAAAGAATTATTGTATTGTATGTTTTACGATGCAGAATCCAATAAACTGTATTTGGGAAATGTGGTAAAAGGATTGAATATTATCAGTCTTTCCAATTTTTATGTTCCACAAAAAAATGTTCCGTTTACTGGTGAAGTGGTATATGAAGCACAACCGTTTACTTCTCATTCTATTATTACCAAACAGGGATTCGAATTTTTCAAAGATAAAGTTGACAGACAATTTTCTGAAAATACAAAATACGACAGACGTTATCTTTTGTATGATAATTCGTCTAATCTCTTACATGTAGAATTTAACAAAATTCACAGAATACTTAAGAACTCAAACTATCACAAAAAAGATTCTATTAGTTTCCCGGAAAGAAATGTTCAGGGCATTTTTAAGATCAATAAAAAATATGCTGTGAATATGGCAGATGCCGCATTCAATTATTATTATCTGAATGTATTTCCTGATGACCACTTCAAAAAAGCAGAAAATATTTTCAGATTTAAAGATTTTGTGAATTTTGTACAAGATGCAGGTAATAATCAATTGTATGTAGGAACCAGTAACGGAATTTTTATTGTTTCACTTTCTCAGCATAAAATTATAAGGCACATAGCCAAAGGATTGGTTGTAAAAGAAATTCAAAAGACAAAAGACGGCAATTATTGGTTTACAACACACGGAAAAGGTTTTTTTCTTATTAAAAAATATAAAATAATTGGAATGCCCTATGACAAAGGTGGAAATGTTGCCAACGCCCATCATATCTTGGAAGACCAAAAAGGGTTTTTCTGGATTTCTTCCAATAACGGATTATTCAAAGTTTCTAAAAAAGCATTATTGGATTATGTTCAAGACAAAAACATAAAAATCACCTACTACCGTTATACCAAAGAAAATGGCTTTCTGAATAATGAATTCAACGGAAGCTCAAATCCCAGTGGGAATATTCTGGGAAATGGAGATTTTGTATTTCCATCAATGGAAGGCTTTGTATTTTTTAATCCTAATGAAATTAAAACGCATTATCCTAAACCTCATCAATTATTTATAGAAAGAGCCAAAAACGGCAAAAATAATATTAATTTTAAAGACACGCTTCGATTACGCAGTGATTATAATGCTGCTGACATCTATTTTGATTTCCCATATTACCATAACAGCGAAAATATTTATCTGGAAACCAGACTCGAAAACAGCGAAAATGATAAATGGGAAGATGCTAAAAACGACCGAAAATATATTTTAGCCAATGTACGCCCCGGAAATTATTACCTCCATGTAAGATTCCTGACTTCCGAAGATGGAAAATTTGCCTATAAAAAAATACGCATTGAGATACAGCCATTTTTTTACGAAACACTTTGGTTTAAAACATTCATTGCATTAATAGGAATTATCAGCATTTTGATCATTATACAGCTGCGGACAAATTTCCTGAGAAGTATCAATAAAAAATTAAAAAGTAATCTCGACAGCAAAAATCTGGAGCTGAAAGAAACCAGCGAAAGCCTTGAACAGACCAAAACCAGACTGAAAAACGAATCTGAATATCAACAGAAGATTATGGAAAGCATCAGCCATGATATTACGACACCTGTTCGATTTATTTCCCTGATGTCACAAAAATTAAGTGAAGCAGATAATATCAATGCTCAGAAAAAATATTTTGACAGTATTCATAAAACTTCCGAACAGCTATTTAAGTTTACACTGGGATTAAAAGAATACAATGAGCTGTATAAAGAAGAAAATATCCTAGACCAAGAAGCCTGCTCTATCTTTGAAATACTGGAAGATAAAAAGCTTCTTTTTGAGCAGATGGCTTTAGAGCAAAATACCACCATAATGAATCTGTGTGATTCTGAGTTGATGATAAAAACAAATAAAAATATACTCTCAGCAATTCTTCATAATCTGATAGACAATGCCGTAAAAAATACAGAAAGTGGCGAAATACTCATTAAAACAAGAGAAGAAAACACCCAAGTAGAAATTGGTATATTTGACGATGGAAAGGGGATGACTCCAACTCAGATAGAATACTACTCTCAGGTATCCGAGAGATTAGCAACAGAAAATTTTGTATTTAAAAACTACGGATTGGGTTTGCATATGGTAATTCAACTCATTAAAAAGTTAGAAGCAAAAATTACTTTCCATGAAAATATACCGAAAGGAACTATTGTAAAACTTCATCTTAAAAAATAACACACTATGACTAAAAAAATATTGATCGCCGACGACCATTCTGTGGTAAGGCTGGGCACTGCATTGGTTTTGGAAAGCCACATTAAAGACATTTCCTGCGATTACGCAGAAAACTACGACGAAGTAAAAAATAAACTTCAGGAAGCGAAATTCGATCTGCTGATTCTTGATATAGACATGGAAGGCAGTACTTTCAAATACATGATCCGCGAACTGAAAACGATTCAGGAAGATCTTCCGATTCTCGTGTTCTCATCCTATAAAGAAAATGTTGCAATAGAGTATATCCGGGAAGGCGCAGAAGGTTTCTTAAATAAAATGAGCAGTGAAAAAATATTAATAAAAGCGGTAAACTCAGTCTTTGAAGACGGTTTTTATTATACTCCCGAATTAATAAAGCAGTTTTCTAAACATCAACATAAAAAGGACGTGAATGATGTTCTATCGGAAAGAGAACTTCAGGTTTTCAGGCTTCTTGCAGAAGGAAGCGGAAATCTGGAAATCGCCAACGCACTCAATATCCAAATGACTACCGCAAGCACCTATAAAAGAAGAGTGTATGCAAAACTGGAAGTAAACAACCTCATCGAACTTCTGAAAATATACAACAGCAGCCACAATATTCCAAAAAAATAACTAAGAAAAATTTTTCGTAAAAAAATAAACATCAGATCTTTTGATCTGATGTTTCCATTTGATGGATTATTGGGATGTAAGTACCATCAATTTATGATAAGTTTTTTAATGCTTTTAGAATCGTTGCCTTATTGGCTGCTTGAAAAAATATTCTTAAAAAAGATCTGCCGGACCTCACATCCGACAGATCAGGATGAAAAAAAAGACAATTATCACTAATAAGTGTCCTCACTGTGTGTAGCTTTATTTCAAATAAACCCTTATACTAACTACAATGCAAATGTATCTATTACATTAAGTTTTCCAATTATATAACTTGTAATATATATACTACAAATCTGTCATACTATGACTACAATTAAGCTATTGAATATGTAGGGACTGTTTTGTAGTATTTTTAGTACAAACATGTAGTATCATTCGTTCAAACATTATTATGAAAGCCATAATAATTCATATATTTTTGACACAGGATTTTAAAAAAAATAATCATTAAAAAGACTCATAACCTCACTGCTTACAAAGAGATTAACAGAATATTAACTCTTAAATCTTTTAAAAAGAATAACTCTAATAAACCATAGAAAACATTCTTTTCCACCATTTCACCAAACACACAAATTTGAAGTTCAGGAAAATAACTTCAGAATCTTAAGGCATAAGCTATTTCTAGTAAGCCGGGATAAGTATGGTCTTTTCTATCTGATTTTAATTATTACTTAAATTTAAAACCTTGATACAATGAGAAAATTATTTTTATTAGCTATGGTGTCACTTTCGGTACAGATTTTCGCACAAGTAGGTGTTAATACACCAACACCTGCCGCAACTCTTGACATTACTGCTAAAGCACCCACCGGAACCCTTAATACAGTAGACGGTGTTTTGATTCCGAGAGTAGACAGACAACGTGCCCAAAGCATGACTTCGGTTCCTGTTTCTACCATGATTTACGTCAATAACATCGCTACAGGAACTGCAACCGGAACAACCGCCAATATAGATGCTGTAGGATTTTATTATTTCGATGGAACAGTCTGGGTAAAAATGGCTACAGGAAACGGAGCCAATATTTATAATGCTGATGGAAGCCTTGCAGGAGTAAGAAATGTAAACTTAAACGGAAACAACTTAGGATTTACAGGAACCGGAAATGTAGGTATTGGTATTGGAACACCTACTGCAAAACTGGAAGTTGCATCGGGTACAACAGGAACCTCGGGATTGAAATTTTCTAATCTAAATAGCGGTACCCCGGCATTTACAGGCACTAAAACTGCCCTTGGTGTAGACAGCAGCGGAAATGTTATATCCATGGGTACCGAAAATACATATACTGGATTGTATGTAGTAAATGGCGTAAATCCTACCACTTTCAGCTATGGCGGAGAAGGCTCAACAGGAACCGTGAGTTATACTACAACAGCGGGATATGGTGGTGCACCGGCAGCAGCTTTGACAAATGCGGGGATCTTTACAGCACCTACAGCAGGAGTTTACCGTTTTGACTTTTCATGCGCAATGATTAATACTAATAATCCCGGAAATAGAATGATATTTTCTTTCAGAAAGAATGAAACCACAATCGTACAAAGTACGGCGGTAGGAATTGTTATTAATGGTACAATCGGAGCTGCGTTTTTTACCATTCAAACTATGGCAGCGGGCGAAACAATGTCAGTTTATTATAATAATACTTCAGGAACCAACGGATATTTGGCCGATTCCAACTACATCATTACAAGAATTCAGTAGATAGATTCTAAAAACACATATATATGTACAAAGCCTTTCATCTGTAGTTGATCAGAAAACAGCTTCTAAAGATTATACATTGTGCAGTTGATATTGCAGGGTTACCGATTTATCTTTTTTCAAATAGTCAGTACTAACATTTAAAACTTACATACAAAATGAAAAAAACAATTTTACTCACGTTGTTTTCCATATCAACGCAATTATTCGCTCAGGTTGGTATAAACACAGCAAATCCACAAGGCAGCTTTCATATAGATGGTGCTAAAGACAACCCTGCGACAGGTGTACCGAGTGCTGTACAATCCGCCAATGACGCTATTATAAATAATGCAGGAAATATGGGGTTGGGTACACTGGCACCTACTGCAAAACTGGAAATAGCATCGGGTACAAACGGTACTTCAGGATTGAAATTATCCAATATTAACAATACAACACCGGCTACTAATAATTCAGCAGCTCTGGGTGTTGATGGTTCAGGAAATGTAGTAGTACAGAGCACGATTCCAATACAAACAAGATTTGTTTCTTTTCCTATTAATGCAACGGTTACAGAAAGCCCAACACTTCAGATAGGAACATTAGAATTTAAAGTAATACCGGGAAACTGTTCTTCAGGAGGAGCGCTTCCTTATACAACTATACAGGGCAGATCAATTACCGGAGCTGCTAATATTGGAATCGTTCATGGGCAATATATGACATCACAAGGTTCCGGTCCAACTGCACTACATTACAATAATGCTAGTTCAATAGGAACTACCTTCGATAACATTCCGGGAGTATTTGGCGTAGACTGTTATAACGATGGTCATATTCAATTCATGTTCTTTTCTTATACTGACCAGACTTATTACAGAGTTAATTTTCATGCAGCTGACGGAGATCAATTAGGCTTCGGAGGACAAGGTTATATGTTCGTAGAATATCAGAAATAAGTCAATTTCAGAATTATGATTTTAAGAACATATTAAGATAAAAAAATTTATTCAGCATATTAAGTTGTCGCATAATAAATCATAGAATTTAATGATCATACACTTAATTTCTTTTCAATACCACGGGTTCCCTACTGTGGTATTTTTATTTACATCATTTTAGTAATCATGTCAGAATACGTTATCCTAATTCATTATAGTTCTTTTATTATATTCCTGTCATATGATTATTGCGGTTCACCAATCAAAATAACGAAACAACGATCTGTAAAACTGCTCCGATGAGGTTTCGAACTGCAAGCTTGAGGTTCTACAGTAAAGCGTTGACGTTCATGAGACCAAATTTGAAGTTCCGAACCCCAAATTTCGGGTTGCTGATGCCCAGTCTTGAGGTTCTTCAGCCCAATGTTGGTGTACGGAACGTCAAAGTTAGGCTAAATGGCCTCAGACTTGCAGTTCGAAACCTCAACACTTCACTACAGAACCACATCGGAGAACTGCCGGAGTGCAACAGACTACTCAATCACACCAAAAGAAAAGTCCGGAACCTATATTCCGGGCTTATTTAATACAATGTATTTTGAAAAATTTTAAATGGATTCTCCCTTTGGTTCGGAAGTAATTTTACCCGGCTTAGCCGTTCTGTTGAAAAACTGTTTCAGCTAGAGCTGTTTTACTCCAAATCCCGGGGAAGCAGTTCCCGCCTTAAAAGCAGTAAACCAATACTCTGTAAGTGCCGCCTGATAATTATCGTAATCATGAAGTGTTTTGGCATTTTTAAGCCTAATGACAAGGCTTTCGAGTCTGGCAATCATACTTTCATAATGAAGGCGGGAATTGTAATCTTTTTCAAATTCTGCCCAATCGACATCTGATGAACTTAATTCGGGCTGGTTTTTGTTGAAATCGTACACTTTATTTACGAAAAAATAGTAATTGTCATATTATTAGTACAGTATGTAGTAATATTAGTACAAACTTTATTCTTTGTATTCTTTGCAAAACCAATAACTTCACCGTACGAAGAGTTACACAAATGCAATTTTTTAATTCCCTTAAATACAATACTGTAATTAATAAATAACAAACAAATGAAAAAAACTTTAATCTTAGGAATCCTTCTTCAGGGAAGTATTCTAGCTTATTCTCAGGTCGGTATTAATACAACTAATCCGCAAGCAACCTTACATATTGACGGAGGAAAGGACAACCCATTAAAAGACAAACCAACGAACTTACAACAGTCTAACGACGTAGTGGTAACAGCCAATGGAAACTTAGGAATTGGTACAATATATCCAAATGCAGATGCCGCTTTGGATATTGCCAGCGTTAATAAAGGAGTAAAATTCCCAAGCATTAGTTTACAATCCTCCGACAGCCCTGCTCCATTAAAAGAGCATGTTGCGGGAATGGTAATCTACAATACTGCAAAAGTTGGAGACCTTACTCCGGGATTATACATTAACAACGGAACCGAATGGGTACAATTAATGACTTTAGCTTCATCTAAAAAACAAATAAAAGAAGCCAAAGCACAAGCAGAAGTAGCTGCCCTTGCAGCAGGAAGTGTTCCTGTCGGTGGAGTTCTTTATTATGCCACAAACGTTCTCCCGGACGGATATCTTGAATGTGATGGTTCTGCCGTTAGCCGAACTACTTATGCAGATTTATTTGCTGTTTTAGGAACAAGATATGGAATAGGTAATGGAAGCACAACCTTTAATTTACCTGATCTGCGAGGAGAATTTATCCGTGGATATGATAATAGCAGAGGGGTAGATACCGGAAGAGTAATAGGAACCTGGCAAAAAGGATCATTCATTGCCGGAGGAGCAGGACCTAATATGGACTCCGTTATTCCGTTCGTTGTTGCCAGTACAGGAACATTAATGCCTACATTGGTAAACGGATTGGGTTGGGATCTTCTGTATAATGATGTGTATACAGCAAATTACCCTAACACAGTAAAGGCAAACAACGGAAATAGCGATAATTCTACAAATACACAATTAATTAATGTAAGCGATAATGGAAGCGATTACGCATATGGAGTATCTCGTCCACGAAATGTAGCTATGATGCCTATTATAAAATACTAATCAATTTTTTCATAGAGTTGTCTCATAGATCACCGCAAATAAATTGCGGTGTTTTTTTATTGTAGTATTCTTAGTACAAGCGTGTAGTGTTATTGGTACTACATTTATTATTAATACTTTCTAAAAACAAATTACTTTTGGCTCAGAAACAAATGAAAAAAAACATGAAAAAAATTATCTATTTATTAAGTATAGTAGGATATTTTGCTATACTTAACGCTCAAACAGGAAATGTAGGCATTAACACTCAAACACCTACGAATACTTTAACAGTTAATGGTAATCAATCAATAGGTGCGGGTTATACAGGAATTGCAGCGCCCACCAACGGAATGATTATTCAGGGAAGAACTGCCATTGGAACCTCAACACCTTTTTTCGGAAGCTTATTAGAGCTTAATAGTACAGGAAAAGGCTTGCGACTGCCTCAGGTTTTCCTTTCCGGCACTCTCTTTTGGGCTCCTCTGGACGGAACATTCAACAGCCCCGCTGCTCATGGAATGACGGTATACAATACAAACCCAGATCTCACATCAGGCTCAACAGCTTATCCCGCTAAAGGTGTTGGAGAATACTATTGGGACGGGACAGGCTGGGTGAGCAAAAACTCTACTATCGGAGCACAAAATGCTGAAGCCTATTTTTCTGTTACAAGAACAACTTACCAAGCAATTCCTGATGGCGTATCAACCGGGACTTGGACGAAACTTGATTTTACCACTAAAACATTTGGAAAAACAGCCAATGACTTTGATCTTGCTACAGACAGCTTTACGATTTCTCCCAATGGAGTTGGGCTTTATCAGATCAATGCATCATATATCACAGAACTCTTGCCTTCAACCTCTCAGTCTGGACGCATCGGAATTTTCGTGAATGGTACTCTTAAAAGAACACTGGCAGCAGGAAGCACAGCAGGTACACCGATAGAGGCTGAAGGTACAGCTGCAATTTACTTTTCGCCTGGAGATATTGTGGATTTCAGATACATTGGCATTGCCAACCAAACAGTAATGCCTACCATAGATTTTTATCAAATATCCAGATAATAATTTTAAAACTAATCATCCCTCAAAGTAACATTGGATTCTAAAAACACAAATTTAATTCGTACAATCAATAAATCCAATCATCCTTTGAGGTTCCAGACTCTAAATTTCAGATTGTTGCTCAGAGTCTGAAAACATAATATATTTCATAATAGCTACAATTTATCTCAAACAAAACACTCACGAAAAATTTATATCTTTGCAAAAATATTCTCACTTAAAACGTTTATAGCATGCAACTGTATAACACCTTAAGCGCAGAAGAAAGAGCTCAACTTATTGATGAAGCTGGTAAGGATCGTCTTACTCTGTCTTTCTATGCGTATGCCAACATTGAAAATCCTAAAAAATTTCGCGACGATTTATTTATAGCCTGGAATGCACTTGATGCTCTTGGTCGTATCTATGTTGCACACGAAGGAATTAACGCTCAAATGAGTGTTCCTGCGGACCAGTTTGACGATTTTCGTAATACTTTGGAGGGATACGACTTTATGAAAGGAATCAGATTGAATGTTGCTGTTGATCAGGACAATCATTCATTCTTAAAGTTGACGATAAAAGTCAGAAATAAAATCGTTGCCGATGGTTTGAATGATGATACTTTCGATGTAACCAACAAAGGAATTCATTTGAAAGCACAGGAATTCAATGATATGCTTGGAGATCCAAATACGATTGTAGTAGATTTTAGAAATCATTACGAAAGTGAAGTCGGTCATTTTGAAGGTGCCATTACTCCTGATGTGGAAAATTTCAGAGAAAGTTTGCCGATTATTAACGAGCAGTTACAGGATTTTAAAGAAGATAAAAATCTTTTGATGTACTGTACAGGAGGAATTCGTTGTGAAAAGGCGAGTGCTTACTTCAAACATCAGGGTTTCAAAAATGTTTTCCAATTGGAAGGTGGAATTATTGAATATACACGCCAAATCAAAGAAGAAAATATTGAAAGTAAATTTATCGGGAAAAATTTTGTATTCGATCATAGATTAGGAGAGAGAATTACAGACGATATCATTTCACAGTGCCATCAATGTGGAAAACCGTGCGATAATCATACAAACTGCTCGAATGATGCTTGTCATTTATTGTTTATCCAATGTGATGAGTGTAAAGCTGCCATGGAAAATACGTGTTCTACAGAATGTCTGGAAACAATTCATTTGCCTTGGGAAGAGCAGGTTGCATTAAGAAAAGGATTAAAAGTTGGAAATAAAGTGTTCAGAAAAGGAAAATCTGATGCATTAAAATTCAAACATTCCGGAGATTTATCAACGCAAACTTTAGCAAAAGCAGAAACGAAAAATATTCGTGCAAAATTAGCAGTAAAAAAAGTTTTGATTGGAAAAGGCGAACATTATTATTCAAAATCAAAAATCGGACAGTTTTTAATTGAAAATAAAGAACTTTCTGTAGGTGATAAAGTATTAGTTTCAGGACCAACAACGGGCGAACAGGAATTTACCATTACTGAGATTTTTGCGAATGGAGGTCCATGTGAAACGGCAAAAGTAGGAGATCAGATCACTTTTGAAATTCCTTTCAGAATTCGTTTGTCAGATAAATTATATAAAATTTTAGAAGCTTAAATGCATAATAATTATGTTAAAAGCCGAGCTTAGAAAAAAATATAAACAAAAAAGAAAAGCCTTGTCAACCGATGAGGCTTTCTTGTTATCGGAAAAGATATTTAATACTTTTATCGATTATTTTAAACCAATTTCCGGACAGAAAATACATATTTTTATTCCGATTGAAAAGTTTAATGAAATAAGAACTGATATTTTTATTGATTACTTTCTTAGCAGAAATATCCGGGTTTTTGTTCCGAAAATTGTAGATAAACAATTGATTTCAGTTGAAATTTTTGCTGATTCTAAATTTGAAGTGAACGGTTGGGGAATTTCTGAACCTATTTCTAATGAAGATTCAGGGGTTCTTGATTTTGATCTTGTTATTACACCGCTGCTTTATTGTGATTCAAAAGGAAATAGAGTAGGCTATGGAAAAGGTTTTTATGACGGTTTTTTTAAAAGTATATCCGTTAAGACAAAAAAAATCGGAGTTAATTATTTTAACCCCGATGAAAATATCGATGATGTCTGGGAAAATGATATTCCCTTAGACTATTTGGTTACTCCAACTGAAGTGCTGTCTTTTTTAGGTTTAGAATAAAAATTCAGGAAGTAAAATTTGAATTCCTTTTTGAATTTCACAGGATAAGATTGCAAAGTATATTGTGCGTTCTTTTCAAAAGTTCCCAGAGATTTATTTTTATTGTCAAAATATTCAACATTAAACTTGGCAAGATCCAGTGTATCCTGATTATAAACTTCTTTATAGACTTTCAGGTTGTTCACTTTTACCGATTTTACTTTTAAACTTTCCAGTTCTTTAAATAAAGGTTTGAAGGTTAAACTATCCGGCTCATGAAAATAACCCTGCATTTGAGAATAAATCGTTGTGTCAATCTCCGTGTTCCTATTGCCGGATAAATATAAAGTTGAAAGTTCCAATAATTGCTGAACTTTTTGCGTTGTGATATCATTAATAACCTGAACACTGTCCATTTGAACGGCTGGGTAAGTTTTTCTGTTATTGCTGTTTCTTAATTTATCTAAATCGCTGACTGTCTGAGCTTCTTTTTTTACACAAGAAGTGAATAAGCCCATCAACATGACAAAAATCCAAAATTTATTTATTGTTTTCATTGTTTGTTGAGATTTTAAATTTAATGGAAATTATTTTTCCCTTCTTGTCTTTTTTCATTTCAATAACAGAAAGGTTTTTAAGAGAGGTTGTAGGCGTTGTAACCAGAGTAATATATTTTTGCTTGTCTAAAGTTTCAATTCCATAGATCTCATTATCATATATTTGAGAAATAACGGCATCATTGCTGATGCGGCTTTCAAGCTGTCGTCTTTTAATATTAATCTGTTCCGAAGGATTTCCCGAAACATCTTTTGTCGAATAATAAAATACTGCCATTTTATAGTCGTCAGGTTTCAGTTCGATGGTTTCCTCTTCAGGAGCATTCTCCAGATTCCTGTTGATTTCCAGATTTTCGTAAACCGTAGAGCTGATCTGCATCCGCAGGTTTTTATCTTTTGTAAGATAATGGAAACATTCGCCGGGTTTTATTCTATAAAATAGAGGAGATTCATTTTGTTTGATAACTTTTATTTCAATCGTACTCTGAACATTTTGATTTCTGTCGGCATCGGTGAAACAATAAGTATATGTTTTTTGGAAAAGTACATCTTTAAAACCTAAAATTCCGGTAATAATAATCAAAAGGGCAGTAATGAATGCCCACGCATTCTTTTTGAAAAAACTTTTCTTGGGTTTTATTATTTCAGATTCTGATAAAGGTGATAATTCTGTTTTTTTATTAATTGATTGATTATCAGTAATCGATTTTTGTAAATCAATATTTTCTGATGTTTTTAGCTCTGTTTTTTGAGGTGTAATTTCAGTTTTAGGTATATCTGTAACATCAGATACTATTTTTTCAATTTCCTTGATTTCATCTTCATTCAGATCACCATCATCCTGAAGTAATTCTCCTGCAAAAAGATGTTGCTTTTTAAATCCGTACCATGAATCATAACCCGTATAAATACTCAGTAAATTGAGCATATCAATTCTCGGTAATTTTGTAACAGGTGAATTTTTAAAGTAGGTGTAAAAAGATTTTTCGCTGATGTTTCCTTTTGCTTTTTTGCGAAGATCTTCCTGGAAATATATAATATCAATTCCCTTCCATTTCGAAATATCGTCATAGGAAGGAGTATGTTCTTTCAAATATTGAGCCTGTACATCCTTTTTCAGTTGCTCAAAGTGTAATAGATCTAAGTCTGTCAATTTATTTAAAAGTAATTAAATTGTTGATTTTCAATAGTATTAATTTGTAAAACTATTTTACAAAGGTATTACAATTATTTTTCCTAAACAAATTTTTAATCTGTTCTACCTTTGTCTTGTTCAAATAACCGAACAGAGAAAAAGATTTATAAAACAATATTAACAAAATTAAATTTAATTTATTATGAAAAAGTCATTATTCGTAGCTGCTATCGCTGCAATCTCTCTAGTTGCTTGTAAAAAAACTGAAGCTACTTCTACTGAAGGTGCTACTGATTCAGTTGCTGCTGTTTCTGATTCTGCTACTACAGCTATCGATTCTACAGCTAACGCTGCTAAAGATTCAGTTAATGTAACTGCTGACGCTGCTAAAGATTCAGTTAAAGCTGACGCTAAAGTTGCTAAAGAAGAAATCAAAGCAGAAGCTAAAAAAGAAGAAGCTGCTAAGAAATAATTTTTCTTACTCGAAAATAAAAGAACCGTTTCACTTGTGGAACGGTTTTTTTATGCTTTATTCTCGATGTTATTATTTAAATTTATGGCTAATTCTTCTTTTGTCTTAAAGCTTCATAACAAGTAATTGCAACAGCATTACTCAAATTCAGAGAGTCGATGCTTCCTGCCATCGGAATTAATGTATTCTTTCCTTTCCCAATCCAAAAATCACTTAAACCCGAATGTTCTGTTCCAAATAACACAGCAGATTTCTGTTTAAAATCTCTTTTGCTAAGATCTTCCGCAGATTCATCCATTATCGTTGTGTAGATGTTGATATTATTTTTCTGTAGAAAATTCAATGTTTCTTGATTTTCTGATTGAAAAACTTGCATTCCAAAAAGACAGCCAACGCTAGAACGAATTACATTTGGATTGTAAAAATCTGTTTTTCCATCAGAAACAATAAGCGCATCAATACCAAAAGCTTCACAACTTCTTAAAATAGCTCCTAAATTCCCCGGTTTTTCAACGCCTTCTACGATAATTATGGTAGAATTTTCTTTAGGTACAAATGAATTTAGATCTGCTTCTTTAGTTTTATAAACACTTATAATTCCCTCAGAACTCCCACGATAAGCAATTTTTTCATACACTTTATCATGTACTAAATGGATTTTTCCTTTTGGAAGATCCTTTTGGAAAATTTTTTCACAAATAAAAAATTCAACAGGTTCAAAACCAAAATGCTGTGCCCTTTCATTTTCCTGCTGTCCTTCCACTACAAAAACGTTCGATTTTTTTCTAAATCTGTTATCTGTAAGAAGTTTGGTGATATATTTTACCTTTTCGTTCTGGAAGCTTTCTATTAACATTTTGCAAAATTAGGTAAAAATTATTTTTGGATTCTTTTAAATTAAATTTTAAGCAAAGAAAAACCCCGATCACTGATCGAGGCTTACTTTATTTTAATTGAAATTTTATTCTTCCAAAGTGTCCGGATAAATTTGTGAATTGTCTATTAAGCTCTGAGGAAGATCTTTTTTATTTTTAATTCCCAACGATTTTAGTTTCTGAGTTTGGGTAATCAAATTATCATTTCCTGTTGAAAGCTGTTTGTATGCATCATTATACACATTTTTTGCCTGATCCAGATTTTTGCCGACTTTCTCCAGATTATCAATGAAACCTACAAATTTGTCGTAAAGTTTTGCGCCTCTTTCGGCGATTTCCATGGAGTTTTTGTTTTGATATTCACGTTTCCAGAGATCGGCAATTAATTTTAAGGAAGTGATTAAATTGCTTGGATTTAATAATAAAATTCGTCTGTCGTAAGCGTAATTCCAGAGATTCTGATCTGCTTGCATTGCTGCAATATAAGCCGGTTCACTAGGAATAAACATCATCACAAAATCCAGAGACTTTCCGTAATCATCATAAGCTTTCTGGCTTAATTGAGTAATGTGATTTTTAATGGAAGATAAATGTTGATTCAGTTTTATCTGATAAATATCTTGATCGTTTTCATCAACCAATTCCGTAAATGCAGTTAAAGAAACCTTGGAATCAATAATTACGTTTCTCTCGTCCGGATATTTTATGACCGCATCAGGACGCATTTTTTTACCAGAAAATTCCGAGAAAAGGGCTTTGTTGTCTTCATCACGAAGTTCATGTTCCAGGAAATATTCTCTGCCTTTTACCAAACCTGATTTTTCCAAAATGCTTTCCAAAATCATTTCACCCCAATTTCCCTGCGTTTTACTTTCGCCTTTTAAAGCTCGGGTCAGTTTTTTGGCGTCTTCAGAAATTTGCTGATTCAGTTCTGCCAATTCTTTTACTTTTTCGGCAAGAGAGAAGCGTTCTTTATTTTCCTTTTCGTATGCTTCGTTAACACGATTTTTTAATTCGGCAATTCGTTCCTGAAAAGGTTCGAGGATTGTTTTTAAATTATTTTGATTTAAAGTTGTGAATTTTTCAGTTTTTTCTTCTAAAATTTTATTCGCAAGATTTTCAAACTGAAGTTTAGATTCGTCCTGAATTTTCGTAATTTCCTCCTTTTGAGTATCTAATGATTGTTGTAGCCCTTCATTTTTAGCCGAAAGCTCAGAGTTTTTAGCATAAATAATCTGTTTTTCCGCCAGAAGATTTTCAATCTGAGAACTTTGCTTTGTATTGATTTGCTTTTGCTCCACCAATTGGGAATTCAACGCTGAATATTCGGCAGAAACTTTGGCAAACTCATTTTTAAGATCATTGAAGAAATCGGTCTGCTGCTGATTCAGTTGTTTTTCTCTGTTGATATTCTGATTGAGTTCTTCAATTTTCTGATAAGCATTTTCTAAATCCGAATTGCTCTTTATGTATAAATTATTAAGATCATTATAAGAATTTCTTGAAACCATCGACGATTTCAAAGCAAAATATTGAACAACTGCGCCAAGAATTCCTCCAACAATACATCCGATAATTAAATATGTCATCTCCATTTTTCAAAATTACAAAAAGATCATCTGATTTCTTTTACGGGAAACCGTAGAATATAAGTTGTGCATATTTCCTTGAATATTTTGATTAAATATTTTTTATTGAAGCCAGAATTTCAATATTCTTGACAATGTCGTTACTCTCACATTTTTTCAGTTCTTTCGTGAGGGCGGGAGTCAGAATTTTAGGATTTAAGATTTGGGAAGCTACTTTTGCAGCAGCATAATCTACAATTCCGATAACAGATTCTCTTAAAAAGTTAGGGGTGTTGGAAGTCATGACTGCGGTTGCCCATGAAGTTTCTCTTGCTTTAGAAATGGCAAAATCTAAAATAACGTTATCTTTTCCATTCGAAATTTTATCAATTAATTCCACCGGATAGCAGATTTTATTTAACGAATCCTGAACTTTCTGATTAATAGAAGCAATGACATTATTAATGTTTTCAAAATCTTTTTTCAGAGGATTGATTTTCCGATAGGGCATAATGGTAGCGGCAGAAATTCCCAAATCGAGATTGATGTGGGCATTCATGCCCAGAAAAATATGCTGTAAGATCAGGAGATTTTTATTTTTCGCAGCATCAAAAGCAAGATACCACGAATTTGAGCATTTCTGTCCTTTTGAGTAAGCACCCCAAGCGTCAAGATAGCGGGTTGCAAAGGCAATGTCAAGTTGAGTCATTCTAAGATTATCTTCAAATTTTTTCTGTTGAATTCCTTTCAAAACCTGTGCGGTCATAATTCTGTATGTGCAAGCAAAATACCCGACCGGACTTTGATTTTCTTTAGCCCAGATAATAATCTCGTCTAATTTTTTCAGAACTTCTTCGATGGTTTTCATAGTGGTTTTAGTTTTATTAAAGATAAGAAAAAACCTCGTCTTAAAAACGAGGTTGTATATTGATTAATTAGTGAGAAATTAACAATTAAGGTACTAATGTAATTGGTTCTTCAATTACTAATGGAGGACAAAATCCGGTATTGAGCATACATTTTCCGCCCATGCAGCTGTAATTTGTCATTGAAGTGGCTCCGTTTGGGCACATGATGAGAGCTTCTCCGTATTTTGCGCATTCTCTGTCAGAATAACATTCCAAAGCGGGGTAAAGCGTTCCTCCGTAAACATCTTTAAGTGATTGTCTTGAAAGTTTAGTTAATTGGATTTTTTTCATAGGATAATTTTTTAGTGACTAATAATTTTAAAATGTAATATTCTCATAATGAGATTTATAATTCTTAAAAATTATTAGCTAAAATACTAAAAAATAAATCACGACTGTGTTATAAAATGATTATTCTTTAATTCTTAAAAATTCTTTTGCCAGTTCAATCATTTTTGGATCTCCGGTATATTTCCCGTGTTCGTCGGAAAGTTTTACCGTTGGAATCCATTCTTGATTGGATGCCTGAACCCCAATTAATTTCATGACGATATTCATAGGTTTCAACCCTACATCATTCGTTAGATTGGTTCCGATTCCGAAAGAAATCCCGATTTTTCCTCTGCAGTAATTGGTGATTTCTTCTACTTTTTCCAAGTTTAAAGCATCGGAGAAAATGATATATTTAAATAAAGGATTGATCCCATGTCTTTCATAATGGGCAATTGTTTTGTCTGCAAATTCTAAAGGATCGCCGCTGTCGTGACGAACTCCATCGAACAATTTTGCAAACTTCTTATCGAACTGCTGAAAGAAAACATCGGTTGTATACGTATCTGAAAGTGCAACTCCTAAATCGCCTCTGTAAACATCAACCCAATGTTCTAATGCTAATTCATTCGCCATTTTGAATCCATATTCTGCAGCGTGGAACATAAACCATTCGTGAGCATGAGTCCCAATAGGTTTTACATTATATTTCATAGCAAAATGTACATTTGAGCTTCCTATAAATGTGGATTCTTTTTTTTGTGTTAAAGCTTCCATTACCAAGTTCTGAACTTTATGAGAATGTCTTCTACGGGTTCCGAATTCTGCAAAGTTTACTCCGAGCTTTGCCAGCGCTTCAGCTTTTTCCAATGTTTTGGTCATTACCACTTCGTTGGAATCTCTTTCCATGTGGTTCATTTCGTAATGAAGCTCACTGATTAAAGCTAACAAAGGTACTTCCCAAAGAATTGTTCTGTACCAAAGTCCTTCCACTACCACTGAAAGATCGCTTCCATCCTGATGGATTTTCACTTCAGAAGGATCAAAATGATAGCCTTCAAGAAAATCTAAATACGGAAGATCTATATAAGGGCATGTTTTAGCCATGAATTTCTTTTCATCTTTTGTCAGTTTAAGTTCAGCCATTTTGTTGACAGCTTCTCTTAAAGCGGCATCAAAACCTTCGGGAAACTGATGCTTACCTCTGTTGATAAATTCATATTTTACTATGGAACTTGGGAATAATTTTACCACTGCGTTCTGCATAGTTATTTTGTAAAAGTCGTTATCTAAAATGGAATTCAATCGTACGTCGTGCATAATTGTGTAATTTATACGCAAATTTAATAATTAAAAATAAAATCACCTAAATGTAAGGTGATTTTTTTAATATTTTCTGATATTTTTTTAAGATTACTTCCCGAGATAGGAGTTATACATCCAAACTTCTTTTTCCTGTTCCGTGATGTAATCGCTCATCTGTGAGTTTGTACCTTCGTCTCCGGCTTCGTCCGTAATGTCCAAAAGTTCTCTTTGTAGGTCGATTACAACTTTGAAAGAATTAAGGATAATTTCTACACTTTTCGTCCCATCAATTACTTCCTGACTTTCCTTAATCGTAGAAACTTTTAGATAATCTGAATAATTATGTACCGGTGTTGCTCCTAATGTTAATATTCTTTCGGCAATTTCGTCGATTTTCAATACCAGGCTGTTGTACAATTCTTCAAATTTCGGGTGAAGGGTAAAAAATTGGTCTCCCTTAATATTCCAGTGAGATCCTCTCGTATTTTGATAAAAAATGGAATAATTTGCTAAAAGTACATTCAGCTTTTCCGAAATAGTTTTACAATCTTCCTCTTTGAGCCAGATAATGTTTGCGTTTTTCATACGTTTATTATTTATGGGTCAAAAGTAAGTAAATATTGTGCCGAAGATTAGGTTTCATGATTGATGATAATTATCTTTGAGATGTTTATAATAAATTTTAAAATATGGAGTCAGCATCAAATATTAGTTTAAAAAGTTTTTGGTGGTCTTTGACAATTTTTCTTGGGGTTTGTGTCGGTTATTTTTTTTTATCAGCTTCCAAAACGGAAGGTCATTTTACGTATATTATAGATGATGCCTACATTCATCTTGCAGTAGCGAAAAATTTTGCACTTCATGACGTTTGGGGAATTACACGATATCAGTTTTCTTCAACATCTTCTTCTCCGTTATTTACTTATCTTTTAAGTGTTCTGATTAAGATTTTTGGGAATAACGATCAGCTTCCTTTGTATTTCAATGCTTTTTTCGGGGTCGCGACTGTTTTTGTTTTGTCTAAATTCTTTTCAGGAATTTTCAATAATGTTAAAAATGTTATAATTGCCTTACTTTTCACTTTATTTTTTGCTGTTTTGCACTTACAGGTTTTAGCGGGAATGGAGCATATTTTTCATGCGTTTTTAATAGCATTAAATATTTTGTGCCTTTCAAATCTTAAAAATAAATCGGCGGTCTTTGGGTTTTATATTTCCTTGTTAATTATGGGATTGGTGCGTTTCGAAAGTATGTTTTACTTTGTGATTCTTGCATTTGTTTTTATATTAATTAAAAGATGGAAAGAAGCAATTTCTGTATTATTAGTCGGTTTTTTACCAATAATGATTTTTTGTTATTTTAATTATCAGGAAGATGGTTACTTTTTCCCGAATTCTATTGTAGTGAAGGGAACTAAACTGAGTCTTGATTCTCAATTTTTTCATCAGATGAAAGTTATTATTTTTGATAACTTTTTATTGAATGTCAGTTTCTATAAACTTGGATTTTTCCCTATTCTTATGTGTCTTGTTTTTATTCTCAGAGATTTTAAAAAGAAAAATTTTCAGGAATTAATTAAAGATAATTTTCTTCTGATTGTTATTTCTTTATTAATGATCTGCCAATCAATGTTTGCTGATCTGAAAGGAGGTTTTCGATATGAGGCTTATATTCTGACAGGTTTTTCAATGGCGCTGATTCCGAAAGTAAAAGGTCTTTTTGAAAACTTTAAGGAGTATATTAAAAATGAAAAACTTCTTTCTTTTCTGATTTTGATGAATTTGATACTGTTGGGTTATAAAACTTTTTATGCACATGCTGTTATTCTGAACGGAGGTAAAAATATTTATGAACAGCAGGTTCAGTCCGCTAAATTTTTACACACCTATTATAATGATTCTAAAATTGTAGCCAATGATATTGGGGCAGTATCATATTATACGGATATTCATTTGCTTGATATTGCTGGTTTAGGATCAAAAGAAACGATTCGTTTTAATGAAAATAAAAAACATTTTGATAAAAGTTTTGAGAATTTTCTGACTCAATATTGTATCGATAATAAGTATCAAGTTGCTGTAGTATATGAGATTTGGCTTCAGGGATTTGTGCCGAAAAACTGGAAGAAAGCAGGTGTAGTAAAAATTAAAAATCCTATTACCGTGGCGAGAGATGAAGTGACAATCTATTCTATTGATAACAGGAATCTCCAGCAACTAAAGGAAAATATCAAAAAATTTAACTGGGATAAAAATGTGCAGGTCACAATCATTGAGTAAGTGTAAGTGTCTGTTTATTAATTTTTAATAAAAAATATAATTTATCTCTGAGTGTTTGTTATTTCAAAAATAATTATTAAATTTGCACCCTAAAATAAAAAGCAATTAAATGCCTACTATTCAACAATTAGTAAGAAAAGGAAGAGCCACGCTTGCCAAGAAGAGCAAATCGGCTGCCCTAGATTCTTGTCCACAAAGACGTGGTGTATGTACGAGAGTATATACTACTACACCTAAGAAACCTAACTCTGCACTTAGAAAAGTTGCAAGGGTAAGACTTTCTAACGGTAAAGAAGTTAACGCCTATATCCCGGGCGAAGGACATAATCTACAGGAGCACTCGATAGTATTGGTTAGAGGCGGAAGGGTGAAAGACCTACCGGGAGTACGTTACCACATCGTAAGAGGAGCATTAGACACTGCAGGTGTTAATGGAAGAACTCAGAGAAGATCTAAGTACGGAGCTAAGAGACCTAAACCAGGACAAGCTGCTGCAGCTCCTGCAAAAGGAAAGAAAAAATAATCATTAAATAAGGTACAGAAGCAATGAGAAAGACAAAAGCGAAAAAAAGACCGTTGTTACCAGATCCGAAGTTTAATGATCAATTGGTAACGAGATTCGTAAACAACTTAATGCTTGACGGTAAAAAGTCAATCGCATTCAAAATTTTCTATGATGCATTAGAAATCGTAGAAACTAAAAAAGGAGAAACTGAAAAAACAGCCCTTGAAATCTGGAAAGATGCATTAACTAACGTTATGCCTCACGTAGAAGTACGTTCTAGAAGAGTAGGTGGAGCTAACTTTCAGATTCCTATGCCAATCAGAGCGGATAGAAAAATTTCTATGGCAATGAAATGGTTAATTCTTTACTCTAAAAAGAGAAACGATAAGTCAATGGCTTTGAAATTGGCTAACGAAGTTGTAGCTGCTTCTAGAGAAGAAGGTGCTGCTTACAAAAAGAAGAGTGATACTCACAAAATGGCGGAAGCTAACAAAGCGTTTTCACACTTTAAATTCTAATCTGAAATGGGTAGAGATCTTAAATTTACAAGAAATATTGGTATTGCTGCGCACATTGATGCCGGTAAAACTACTACTACAGAAAGAATTTTATTCTATACAGGAGTAAACCACAAGATTGGAGAAGTTCACGATGGTGCTTCTACAATGGACTGGATGGAGCAGGAAGCAGAAAGAGGTATTACAATTACTTCTGCTGCAACTACTTGTTCTTGGAACTTTCCAACAGACCAAGGTAAACCTGTAGCAGAAACTAAACCTTATCACTTCAACATCATCGATACACCGGGACACGTTGACTTCACAGTAGAAGTAAACAGATCTTTGAGAGTATTGGATGGTTTGGTATTCTTATTCTCTGCAGTAGACGGAGTAGAGCCTCAGTCTGAAACAAACTGGAGACTTGCTGACAATTACAAAGTTGCAAGAATGGGATTCGTAAACAAAATGGACCGTCAAGGTGCTGACTTCCTTAACGTGGTAAACCAGGTTAAGACTATGTTAGGATCAAACGCAGTTCCAATCGTTTTACCAATCGGTGCTGAAGAAGATTTCAAAGGTGTAGTAGATTTAATTAAAAACAGAGCTATCGTTTGGGACGAAGCAGGACAAGGAGCTACTTTCGAAGTAGTGCCAATTCCTGAAGACATGAAGGCTGAAGTTCTGGAATACAGAGAGAAATTAGTTGAAGCTGTTTCTGAATATGACGAAACTTTGATGGAGAAATTCTTCGAAGATCCGGATTCAATTACAGAAGAAGAAATCAATGCTGCATTGAGAGCTGCTACTATCGATTTATCTATTATCCCAATGACTTGTGGTTCTTCATTCAAGAATAAAGGAGTACAGTTTATGTTGGATGCAGTATGTAAATACTTGCCTTCTCCATTGGATAAAGATGACATCAAAGGTACAGACCCAAGAACAGATCTTGATATTACAAGAAAACCATCTGTAGATGAGCCTTTCGCAGCATTAGCATTTAAGATTGCTACCGATCCTTTCGTAGGAAGATTGGCATTCTTCAGAGCATACTCTGGAAGATTAGATGCTGGTTCTTATATCTTGAACACTCGTTCAGGAGATAAAGAAAGAATCTCAAGAATCTATCAGATGCACGCTAACAAGCAAAATCCTGTAGAATATATTGAAGCAGGAGATATTGGTGCAGCTGTAGGTTTCAAATCTATCAAAACTGGTGATACAATGTGTGACGAGAAAAACCCAATCGTTCTAGAATCGATGGTTTTCCCTGACCCGGTAATTGGTATCGCTGTAGAACCTAAAACAAAAGCTGACCAGGATAAAATGGGTAACGCTTTAGCTAAATTAGCTGAAGAAGATCCTACATTCCAGGTTAAAACTGACGAGGCTTCTGGACAAACGATTATCTCAGGAATGGGTGAGCTTCACCTTGATATTCTTGTAGATCGTATGAAGAGAGAATTTAAAGTTGAAGTTAACCAAGGACAGCCTCAGGTAGAATACAAAGAAAATTTAACAAGAGTTGCTCAACACAGAGAAGTTTACAAAAAACAATCTGGGGGTAAAGGTAAATTTGCTGATATTGTATTTGAACTAGGACCTGCTGACGAAGGTAAAATCGGTTTAGAATTCATCAATGAGATCAAAGGTGGTAACGTTCCTAGAGAATTTGTTCCTGCTATTGAAAAAGGCTTTAAAGCTGCAATGAAGAACGGTCCTTTGGCTGGTTTCGAAGTTGAAGGTATTAAAGTTACTCTTAAAGACGGATCTTTCCACGCAGTGGATTCTGATGCTCTTTCTTTCGAATTAGCTGCAAAATTAGGATTCAAAGAAGCAGGACGTGCTGCTAAGCCAGTAATTATGGAGCCTATTATGAAATTGGAGGTTGTAACTCCAGAAGAATATATGGGTAACATCATTGGTGACCTTAACAAGAGAAGAGGTACAATCAGTGGACAAGAAGAAAAGAACGGTGCCGTTGTTATCAAAGGTTCAGTTCCATTGTCTGAAATGTTTGGATATGTAACTACTCTAAGAACACTTTCATCAGGAAGAGCTACTTCTTCTATGGAATTAGAGAAATACCAGGCTACTCCTCAAAACGTTGCTGAAGAAATCATTGCTAAAGCAAAAGGTTAATTTTTTAAAGTACAAGAAATGTCACAAAGAATCAGAATAAAACTAAAATCTTACGATTACAACTTGGTAGATAAGTCTGCTGAGAAAATCGTAAAAACGGTAAAGGCTACTGGTGCTGTTGTAAACGGACCAATTCCATTGCCAACGAATAAGAGAATCTTCACAGTATTGAGATCTCCGCACGTAAACAAGAAAGCAAGAGAGCAGTTCCAATTATCAGCTCACAAGAGACTAATGGATATCTACTCTTCTTCTTCTAAAACTGTTGATGCTCTAATGAAATTAGAACTTCCTTCAGGAGTTGACGTTGAAATTAAAGTGTGATAATTAAGCCTTTGGCTTATCATCTTACATATAAATCCCTTTTCGCAAGAAGAGGGATTTTTGTTTTTATAAAGTGATTGTTTAATTCTCTATAAATTCAAATATTCACAAATAAAAATGAGAGATAATCTTGTTTATTAATATTTAGGGACGTATTACTTCGGCGGAGTTTTTGATTGAATATCATTACAATTAAAATAAAAAAATGGCTAATTCAGATAAAAGTATTTTTGAGAAATTTTCAGACTGGTCAACAAAATTTACAGGAAGTTCTTATGCTTTTATAGGAGCTGTGATTATCGTGTTAGTATGGGCGATTTCGGGTCCTGTTTTCAACTATTCCGAGACTTGGCAATTGGTTATTAATACAGGAACGACGATTATTACCTTTTTAATGGTTTTCCTTATTCAGAAAGCTCAGAATAAAGATTCAAAAGCAATTCAGATTAAATTGAATGAATTAATAGCAGCTAATGAAAAAGCAAGCAACAGAATCGTTGATATTGAAGATCTAACAGAAAAAGAACTCGATCAGTTGCATTGCTATTACGAAAAACTTGCGGATTTTGCAGAGGAAGATGATGACATCCATACGTCACATTCTATCGATGCGGCCCAGCGAAATCAGGATCATAAGGATAGGGTTTTCAGGAAAAGACATGAAGAGTGGTTACAGCAACAGAAACAAAAAAAGGAATCAATTTGATTCCTTTTTTATTTTTAACTGAAAGATATTACTTCATAAAATAATCGAAATAAGAACAGCTTCCCATCAGACTTTTTGCGGTTTCAGTTTGTGCATATTGAGTTTTCAACATCGCAAAATAGGTTCTGTATTTCTGATTTTTAATCTGATCAAGATTCTTTTGATAAGCATCACTTTTCTCGCTGTACTTAGGATCTGAATAATCAACTTTTGACGGATTTTTAGCTTCATACTGATAATATTTTCCCTGTTCGGCACTTGCCATTTGGAAAAGTACTCTTGCCTTTTGTTCTTGGTTAATTGAAGCATTCAAGGCTTTTTTATAATAATTGATAGAAAGATCAAAATTATCGGGTTCGATATAGGTTCGATCTAAGAAATTTTTATAATAATATTGGTAAGGATTTTTACGATCGGTGCTCCAAAAATCATATTTTCCGCCGTTGGTATTGTCGATATCCATTACAAATAACTGTCTGTAGTATCCTAAAATCGAAGTATTATATAATAAATTCCCGATCAACTGATTCGCTGTTGCAGATTTTTCATCTTTTCCTGTTCCAATCTTTTTCAGTTGAATGAGCGCATCTGCTAATTCTAGTTTATTCATCGTTGGTTTAATAAAAGGAAATTGTGAATAATCTTCTTTTTCCATGCTTTCGTCCTCTGAACTTTGATAGCTTTCCCAAACATTATGACCGAAAACCAAATCAGAAATATGATTAAATCCGTTATAAACATCAGGGGTATATTTAAGAGGAGTCTGTTTTTTAGCATCATAATTCCATTCCGATCTTGGAATTCCTGTGAAACTTTGAGCTTTTGAATAATATGATTTAGCTTTATCAAAATCAGCCTGTCTCATGGCTCTGTCGCCGTAAATTACCGCAAAAAAAGCATCAATATTTCCTACATCATTAAAGTTTTTGGCAATAATCTGTTGTTCAAATTGTGTTTTATTTGGTTTTCTGTAAAAGTCTTCCACACTTTTTACCAGACTTGAATTCGGATTATATTGAAGATCAGATAATTTATTATTCATTAAGAAAGATTTTCCGTCTTCGCCCTGTAGGAAATAACGATTCGCTAGGATATCTTTTAAAAAGTCTTTGGTAGAAGGAACTTCACCATAATAATCATATTCATTGGTTTCTGTACTGTCTTTTTTTACCTCCGGTTTATCAACAAAATATTCTGCATAATCTTTCATTAGATGATCTTCAAAAGCAGCATCAATTTTGGGTTGGGAAACAATATCATTCAGAACTTTCATTCTTTTGATCTGCTCTTGATATTCCGGATTTGAAGTTTTAATATCATTTAAAATTTCAGTACTCGCTTTGTAATCTTTCTTCAGAAATTTAAGATAAGCATCTGCAATCTGCCAATATTCATCTTTCGATTTTTCTTTGGTTTTAGCCGTAAATTTTTCTAAATCATCCAGATAGTCTTTTGTCTTATCATCGTAATAGTAATTAGTTTTGGTAAAGACAGGAATTCTGTTAGGATTGTCTAATAATTCATCATCACTTTGATCGGCTTTGATTTCTTCAGGAGTTTTATCTTTCATCCCAAAAAATCTTCTAAAGAATCGTACGATTTTCTGCCAGAAAGAAAGTTCTTCTTTTTTTTGTTCAGCAGCTGTCTCAGCTTTTGTCTGATCTGATGTTTTTGTGGAATTATTAACCTGAGCCGTTGATTGATCATCAGTATTGGTGTAGTAATAAATCGGAAGATAATTCCTTTCCAACTCATTGATGCTTCTCACCGCCATTACTTTAAGGATTTCCGAATTGGGATCAATCTCATACATCTTTTCCATAATAGGAATCGGGTTGTTGAAATCTTCATAACCTAAAAGAAAATAAGCCATATTTTTCTCATCGTTTGTTCCGGCTCTCTTTAAAATATTATTAAAAGAAGCAGTGTCTGAAAGTTTCATTGAAACAAAAGCCGATTCTTTACGGCTTCTGCTGTCTTTAAAAACCTGGAAGAAATTCCAGTTAGCATCATTGTTCATGCCTAATCCTCTTTGCGCTCCCGCAAGCTGATCCAAAGCCATGATGTAGGGAGCGCCTTTCAGCTTTATAGGCAGAATATAGGTTTTGAAGGCCTGAGCAGCGGCATCATAATTTCTTGTATAATGATTGAAACGAACCAACTGATAACCGTAACGTTGTTTGATTTCGGGATTTTTCGCAGCGTTATACAAAGAAGTTAATGCTGCAATTGTTTTATTATAATCGAGATTGGTAGCGTTTTTATCGGCAGTTGACCGCTCATAGTAAAATGAATCAGGACTTTCCACATAATTGATTCTCATGTACGGCTCCAGATATTTTGCCTCGATCAGATAATCAATTCCTTCATGATATTTTTGATAAAATCCGGAACCTTGTTTTATCAGTAATTGATTGGTCGGAGTTCCTTTTTTTAATGCATTAAGATCGTTGATGTTCATTTTATTCACCAAATAATCGGTTTCTGCATAGCTTAACTGATTGTTAAAGAACTTCTTCCACGAATCAATATTTTCATCGGGAATTTGTGAAGCTTTAAAATCTGTGTAAAATCTTGTCGAATAGCTGTGAAGAAACGGTAAATAGGATTTATCCTTAATGATACTTTGCGTAAACAAATTAAAATATTCATAATCCGGATCCGACCACGCACAGGCTTCGGTTTTCGTATAAAACAGCGATAAAACTGCCAGTGAAAGAAGGTACTTTTTCATATTGTTGATGGTGTTTTTTGAGTGTGTAGTTTTAATATTTGTACGGAATTTTAAAAATTAAAATTCTGCTCAGTAACAAATTTACTATCTAATTGATAATAAACGATATTGAAATGCTTTATTTTTTTCTCTAGGAAATTAACAACATTTTTTAACTGATCATCAGAGATTTCTTCCACTTTTATTCTGAAACCTTTATTCATATAATTTCCAAAATAGAAACCGTCTTTCAGGATTTCAATTTCTGTATTTGATATTTTTTTGAAATTAATATTTTCTAAATCTTTTTCAGATAAAGCATTAATCAGTTTATGTTTTCCTAAATGATTTGTCACAATTCCCCAGGAATAAATCGGAAGTGCCACTTCCATATTTTTAATAGGATATTTATCAATTTCCGACAAATAACTTTTTAAAATAGGAACATCCAAAATTGAATTTTTATCCGAATTTTCCAACGGTGAAGAAGTGGAGTAACACATTAAGTATACTTTTTCTACAGGCGGAATTCCTGTCTGTATTTTATCTTTTACCTGATGGAGACGAAGCGTACAGGTAATTTGTTTTTGCGAAATCTTTTTTAATGCTTTCAGAAATGTAAAGTAATCATCTTTTGTTCCGGCGGTCCAGTCGCAGTCAATCTGGATTTCATCGTTGATCTTTAAATGATATTCGAAAGTTTTCTTTTGAATTAAATCATAGATATGTTGGGCAAGAAAAGTAATTTCTTCTTTGCTGATGTAAAGAAAAGTTCGGTTGGTGATAAAAACGGTCGGAACAATCTGCTTGTCTGTTTCAAAACTCTTATCTTTTGTAATGACTCCGACAGGCTGAAATTTTCCATTAATTTTATCAATATCAAAAAAACGTATATATAGATAAGGATCATTTACTTTCTGTAAAGCTTCTTTTTCTTTTTTATCTAATACCAGTTTTGTTTTCCAATAATAGAATGTGTATTGATGAGTTCGTTTTTTATTGCAGGAAACGGCAAAAAACAAGATGAAAAGGAACTGTAAAGTTTTCATTATTTGTATAATTTGCTTCCGCAATCACAGTTTATTTCTGCCAATTCAGAAACGGGACAACAGTCATCAGATTTTTTAATTTTTCCTTTTTCGTCGGTAAGGTAAATTTTTTCTTTATTAAATTTCACATAAAAAGTTTCGTTGTATGTCTTGAAATGAACTTTCATTACATTCGGATTGTATTTTCCGGCATTAATTTCTTCTTTTGTTTCCTTTCCATCCGCCTGATTGATTTGAACGAAACCAAAATAGATATCACCGTTACTTTTTGCATTTAAGTAATATGAAGGAGTTCCCGAACCGCTGGCTCCATCTTCAATGTTAAAACTTCTTTTCCCAGTGAATGGTGCTTTAGATTGAGCAAAAGATAAAATGCTGATGCATAAAATAAATAAACTAATAACTTTTTTCATGACCGAAATTTTTCAAAATTAAAAATATCTCAGCAAAAATTAAACCGTAAAATCACGGTGTGTACTTTTAATAAAGACTTTTATATGAAAAATTTGAAAAACAAAAAGCCACCTCAAAAATGAGATGGTTTCTAAATTACTAACAATTTTTATTTTAAAATACGGTTGCCGCCAATTGGATTCTCGCAAACTTATTCGCAGGATTCCACATAGCCATCATAGAAACAGGAAGACTGTAATGTTCTGTGATTTTCAGAGATTTGGTTGCTTTCACACCCAAATTTACGATATCGAAGCTATTGGTTCCGTTTCCGTACAGAAATCTTTCATCATTTAAAGCAAAACCTGCTCCTACAAAAGCATTAAGATTTACGTTTTTATCTTTAATCACGGGATAGCTTGCCTGAACGTACGTGGAATATTTATTCTTTTTGTACGTTCCGTCTGGTTCCAAAACTACTTCTCCGGCGTTTGCGCCTCCGTACAACATAATATCTGCTTCAATATTCAATGGGAACACGGGTCCGAAAGTATAGTTGGTTCTTAAATCGATAATATGAGCAGTTTTCCGGTTTGAATAGTTAAAAATATCATCCGAAGCAACTGCTGTATTAATGTTTCTTGAATTAAATAAATCCCACAAACCAATATATAAGCGTCCGTTGGAATACTGAACGTAATAATTGATTTCCTTGTAATGCGTTCCATCTTTATCGTCAGTCATTGAAGAAGCACCCCAAATTCCGACTTTCCATTCTTTATCTTTGTCTAAAGCATAAGAAAGATTTCCCATCACAACAGGCTTGTCGGTGATAATTAAACCTCGCCAAAGGTGATTATTCTGAATATTAGCTGTAAAATCTAATCTGCTGTCTTCCTTTTCTTCAGCTATTTCCTGGGCAAAAATATTTCCTGTGCCTAATGCAATCAGGCATATAAAAAAGAGTTTTTTCATTGTATAAACTTTCTGTGGTTAGCTTAAAGCAAGATTGAGTAAAGCTGCGAGTGTTGCTCCTATTATTGGCCCTGCAATAGGAATCCAGGCGTATCCCCAATCACTGTTTCCTTTTACCGGAAGAATAGCATGCATTATTCTTGGTCCTAAATCACGAGCCGGATTAATCGCGTAACCTGTTGTTCCGCCAAGAGACAAACCGATTGCCCAAACTAAAAATGTGACAGGTAAAGCACCTATTGTTCCCAAACCGATTTTTGCACTCGGATCATTATTAAAACTAAGATTAGGATCTGTAAAATGGAAGATAACAAATACCAAAACGAAGGTTCCGATAATTTCACTAATCATATTGGAAATTGGTTTTCTGATTGCCGGGCCTGTACTGAAACAAGCCAGTTTTGCCCCTTCATCTTCTGTAATCGCAAAGTGGTCTTTATTAAACAGCCAAACAAGAAAAGCGCCCAACATTGCTCCGATCATTTCTCCTGCAATATACGTTGGAACCAAATCCCAGGAAAATTTTCCTGCAATGGCTAATCCTAAAGTTACCGCCGGGTTCAGATGTGCACCGCTGACTGGTCCTGCAACGGTAACACCGACAAAAACTGCCAATGCCCAGGCTGTCGTAATCACGATCCATCCGGAACCGTTTCCTTTTGTACCTTTCAGGACAACGTTTGCCACCACGCCGTTCCCTAAAAGTATCATCAGCATTGTGCCGATAATTTCTGCTATAAATGGAGTCATAGTTTAATGTGTTTTAAATGTGATTAATCTTCGATCCAGTTTTGAGAACGCTGAACGGCTTTTTTCCATGTTCTAAGCATTTTTTCAACTTTCTCTTCTTCCATTTGAGGTTGAAAATGTTTGTCAACAATCCATTGAGACTGAATTTCATCAACACTTTCCCAATATCCAACGGCCAATCCGGCAAGATAAGCTGCCCCCAACGCTGTAGTTTCCAGTGTTTTCGGTCTTGTGATTTTAGCACCAAAAATATCTGATTGAATCTGCATTAAAATATCACTTGCAGAAGCTCCGCCGTCAACTCTCAATTCAGGACTTTTCTTCCCGGCATCTGCTTCCATTGCTTTTACAATATCATACACCTGAAAAGCAATTCCTTCCAATGTTGCTCTTGCAATGTGAGCATTTGTTGTTCCACGCGTTACCCCGACGATTGTCCCACGGGCATATTGATCCCAATAAGGCGCGCCTAAACCTGTTAAGGCAGGAACAAAATAAACACCGCCGTTATCTTCAACAGATTGAGCTAATGTATTAACTTCTTCTGCAGAATTAATTAATTTTAAACCGTCTCTCAACCATTGAATGGCTGCTCCGCCTACGAAAACACTTCCTTCCAAAGCATAATTAACTTCTCCATTAATTTTCCAGGCAACGGTCGTTAATAAATTATTCTTCGATGAAACGGCTTCTTTTCCTGTATTCATTAAAAGGAAGCAACCTGTTCCATAAGTGTTTTTTACCATTCCCGGAGTGGTACACATTTGTCCGAACAAAGCTGCCTGCTGATCTCCGGCAATTCCTGCAATTGGAATTTTAGTCGAAAATAGAGTAGTAGCTGTTTCACCATAAATTTCACTGCTTTGTTTTACTTCCGGTAAAATAGCTCTTGGAATATTGAATAATTCCAATAGATCATTATCCCATTCCAGCGTATGAATATTTAACAACATCGTTCTGCTTGCATTCGAAACATCGGTGATGAACATTTTTCCACGTGTTAATTTCCAAACCAAGAAAGTATCTACGGTTCCGAAACATAATTTTCCTGCTTCCGCCTTTTCTCTTGCGCCTTCTACATGATCTAAAATCCATTTCAGTTTTGTTGCTGAAAAATAGGCATCCAACACCAGACCTGTTTTTTCTTTAATCGTTTCAGCATGACCTTGTTCTTTTAATTCGTCGCAGTATTTTGCCGTTCTTCTGTCTTGCCAGACAATTGCATTGTAGACGGGTTCTCCTGTTTCTTTATCCCAGACAACGGTAGTTTCACGTTGATTGGTAATACCGATTGCGGCAACTTCTCTTCCTGAGATACCTGCTTTTGCAATTACTTCTGCTGCTACTGAAACCTGAGAAGACCAGATTTCGTTGGGATCGTGCTCTACCCAGCCCGGAGTAGGGTATATCTGTTCAAAACTTTTCTGAGAAACAAATTCTATTTCTCCGCTGTGGTTGAATAAAATGGCTCTTGACGAAGTCGTACCTTGGTCCAGAGCGAGAATTAACTTTTCACTCATGCTGTGATAGTAATTAAGGTTAGATGGATTTTGGAGAGTAAGGAGTCAGTAGATATCCTCTCGCCAATTCGATAAACTCGTTTTCCTGTTCGTTTGCCCATTCTTCGGAGTGCCCGTTTTCTTTTGCAAGGATTCCGGCGATCTTGTGCGCACTGTCGATCGCTGCTCTTGCATCCAAAAATAAAAGACGAACTCTTCGGGCAAGAATATCTTCAATGGTTTGTGCCATTTCGCTTCGTATTGCCCAGACTGCTTCTGCTATGGTGAATGGATGATCAGGATGTATTTTTTCTGAAAATTCAGGATTGTTCTGTTGAAGTTTTTTGATTTCAGGAATATCTGAACCATAAACATATAGATGATTGGTTCTGTCTACCGTTTCAGGTTTCACATTTCCATGAATCGAAAGATGCTCTGTTTTGGAAGCTGTGATTCCTAATTGATGAACTTTTACTGCTTCATCTATTGTATCTTCTGCCATCTTGCGGTAAGTTGTCCATTTTCCACCAATAATCGAAATCAGCCCGGTTTCGGATGTAACTACTTTGTGACTTCTCGAAACTTCTTTCGTGCTTTTGCTTCCGTCTTTCGGAGCTGCAAGAGGTCGAAGTCCTGCGAAAACAGATTTTACATCTTCACGGGTTGGTTTTTTAGATAAATATTGTCTTGCGGTATTTAAAACAAATTTAATTTCATCTTCTAAAGCTCTTGGTTCAAAACTTTCGTTCTCCAGTAAAGTGTCGGTTGTTCCTACCAAAGCTCTATCATGCCAAGGAACAACAAACAAAACTCTGCCGTCTGAAGTTTTCGGAATCATGATGGCATCGTCGCTTTTTAAGAAAGATTTATCCAGGACCAAATGAATTCCCTGGCTCGGAACAACGAATTTCCCGTGTTTTGGGTTATTCATATTTAATATGTCATTCGTGAAAACTCCGGTTGCGTTGATGACCACTTTCGCTTTGATTTCGAATTGTTGTTTCGTGAATTGATCTTCTGCAATAACACCTGTTATTTTATCGGAATCATTTTTAATCAGATTAATAACTTTAACGTAATTAACTACTGTTCCTCCTTTTTCAGTTATGGTCTGAGCTAAATTAATTGCCAATCGTGCATCATCGAACTGTCCGTCCTGATAAACAACCCCACTTGCCAAACCTTTTTGCTCGATCGTAGGAAGTTTTTCAACAGTTTTAGATTTGCTGATATATTTTGTTTTACCTAAACTTAATTTCCCTGCCAGAAAATCATAAACCGAAAGTCCTATTTTATAATAAATTCCTCCCCACCAGGTATAATTCGGGATAATGAAAGATTGGTTTTTCACAACGTGCGCTGCATTTTTTGCCAGTAAACCTCTTTCTTTTAAAGCTTCTTTTACTAAACCAATATCTCCCTGTGCCAAATATCTTACTCCTCCGTGTACTAGTTTTGTACTTCTGCTGGAAGTTGCTTTCGCAAAATCGTGAGATTCCAACAGTAACGTTTTAAATCCTCTGCTTGTAGCGTCCAATGCCGAACCTAAACCACTCGCTCCTCCGCCAATGATTAGAAAGTCCCATTCTTTTACGGTGGTTAATTTGCTGAGTTCTTCGTTTCGTTTCATAATATTTCGTTATGTTTCGTTTTCAAATGTATAAATTAAAAATGAAACCAAAAAGAAAATAAATGAAATTTTTCGAATCAAAATAAAATTGGTATTTTTGAAGAAACGGAACAAAATGGAAAAGCTGCTGCCAAGACATAATGATATATTAAATGAGTTAGACGCAAAAGATCATGTACTGGTTCAGGACTTGTGTGAAAAATTTAATGTTTCGTCGGTTACCATCCGAAAGGATTTGAATTATCTTGAAAGTTTAGGATTGCTTTTCCGAAATCATGGAGGTGCGAGTAAGCACGTACGGTATGCGTATGAAAAAAATGTTGGTGAGAAGGAAAATATTAATGTAGAAGCAAAACAAAACATTGCAAAAGCAGCGTTGGCATTAATTCAGGAAAATGACTGTATTATTCTGGCTTCAGGAACAACGATGCATTATCTGGCAAGAATGCTGGTAAATTTCGGTCCGCTGACGGTTTTAACTTCTTCTTTACGTGTTGCTATTGAACTTTGCAATAATCCGAATATTAATATTATACAGTTGGGTGGGGAAGTAAGGAAAAGTTCTACTTCGATTGTCGGTTCCATTTCTGAAGGTATTCTGAAACAATTCTCTTGTAATAAATTATTTCTCGGTGTCGATGGAATTGATATGGATTTCGGAATCAGTACTTCAAACGCTGCAGAAGCTCATTTGAATCAATTAATGATTGAGTGTTCTGAAAAAGTAGTCATTCTTGCAGATTCTTCAAAGCTGAATGTAAAAGGCTTCGGTAAAATTGCTTCTTTGGATAAAATCGATTATCTGATTACAGATCACGAGATTTTGGAAGAAGATAAAAATAATCTTGAAGAAATTGGAGTAAGTGTAATTATAAAGTAAAAATCAACTTATTTTTAAATTTTCTGTAATTCAAAAATATTTTAAAGGAAATTTCACCTGAATTTTCTCAAAATTATCTAAATGATTAAAAATCAAAATATTTTGCTGTAAATATTTGTCAGTTATAAAATTATTCATACATTTGCACACTCATTTTACGGGCGTAGTATGCCTATATTCAAAAGTAGAAATTACTTCAGCCTCCGGGAAATGACGAAAATAAAGGATAAATTTTATTATACATAAACAATGTCAGGTATTATTGGTAAAAAAATCGGTATGACGTCTTTGTTTAACGAAGAAGGAAAAAACATTCCTTGTACAGTTATTCAAGCTGGTCCATGCTCGGTTTTACAGGTCAGAACCATTGAAAAAGACGGTTATAAGTCAGTTCAATTAGGTTTCGATGACAAGAGTGAGAAGAACGTAGGTAAAGCGTTAATTGGCCATTTCAAAAAGGCTGGTTCTGCTCCTAAAGCTAAATTAGTAGAATTCTACAGAGAATTCGTTGATGAAGTAAAAGTAGGAGATGAAGTAAAAGTTGATTTATTCGCTGAAGGTGAATATGTAGACGTTACAGGTACTTCAAAAGGTAAAGGCTTCCAAGGTGTTGTTAAAAGACACGGATTTGGAGGTGTAATGCAGGCAACTCATGGTCAGCACAACAGACTTAGAGCTCCAGGTTCTATCGGTGCTGGATCTGACCCTTCAAGAGTATTCAAAGGGATGAGAATGGCTGGAAGAATGGGAGGTGAGCAGGTAACTGTTCAAAACCTTCAGGTATTAAAAGTGGATCAAGAACAAAATCTTTTAGTAGTAAAAGGTGCTGTTCCGGGAGCTAAAAATTCTTATGTAATTATCAGAAAATGGAACTAGTAGTATTAAATACATCAGGAAAAGAGACCGGAAGAAAAGTAACTCTAGACGAAACAGTATTCGGAATTGAGCCAAATCAGCACGCGGTTTACTTAGAAGTTAAGCAGTACCTTGCAGCACAGAGACAAGGAACTCATAAATCAAAAGAAAGAAGCGAAATTACTGCTTCTACTAAGAAACTTAAGAAGCAAAAAGGATCAGGTTCTGCTAGATATGGTGATATTAAATCTCCAACTTTCAGAGGTGGAGGTAGAGTATTCGGACCAAAACCTAGAGACTACAGATTCAAATTGAACAAAGCTCTTAAGAGATTAGCTAAAAAATCTGTTTTATCTCAGAAAATGAGAGACAACAGCATCAGAGTTTTAGAAGATATGAGCTTAAATGCTCCTAAAACTAAAGATTTCATTACATTATTGGATGCTTTGGCATTGAACGGTAAAAAATCTTTGTTTATTCTTCCTGAAGCTAACAAGAATGTGTATTTGTCTTCAAGAAACTTACCTAAAACAAAAGTAATGAACTTCAACGAAGTAAGTTCTTACGATATTGTAAATGCAGGTGAGGTTGTATTCTTCGAAGGTGCAGTTGAAAAATTCCAGGAAAATCTAAAGAAATAAGTCATGTCTATTATTATTAAACCAGTTATCTCAGAAAAGGCTAATTACCTTACGGATTTAAGAGGTTCTTATTCTTTCTTAGTTAATCCTAAGGCGAATAAAATCCAGATTAAAAAAGCTGTGGAAGCGGCTTACGGTGTAAAAGTAGCAGACGTTAATACAATGATTTATGCTCCGAAGGTTTCTTCGAAATACACTAAAAAAGGTCTTCAAGTAGGAAAGACAAACAAATTGAAAAAAGCGGTAATTAAACTTGTTGAAGGTGATGTTATCGATATTTTTGCTGTAAATTAATTATTAATTATAAATAATAGTAATGTCTGTTAGAAAATTAAAACCTATCACCCCAGGACAGAGATTCAGAGTTGTAAACAATTTTGAGGAAATTACTACCAACAAACCAGAGAAATCTCTAACAGTTGGTATTAGTAAGTCAGGTGGACGTAACCAAACTGGTAAAATGACCATGCGTTACACCGGAGGTGGACACAAAAAGAAATACAGAATTATCGACTTCAAAAGAAACAAATCTGATATTGAAGCAACGGTAAAAACTGTAGAATACGATCCAAACAGAACTGCATTTATCGCTTTATTAGAGTACGCAGACGGAGAGAAGAGATATATCATCGCTCCAAACGGTATTAAAGTAGATCAAAAAGTAGTTTCAGGTGAAAGCGTAGAGCCTAATGTAGGTAACGCAATGAAATTGAAAAATATTCCATTGGGTACTGTTATCTCTTGTGTTGAAATGAAGCCTGGTCAAGGTGCTATTTTAGCAAGAAGTGCTGGTTCTTCAGCTCAACTTACTTCAAGAGACGGAAAATACGCAATCATCAAATTGCCTTCAGGAGAGTCTAGAATGATTCTTGTTGAGTGTATGGCAATGATCGGTTCAGTTTCTAACTCAGATCACCAATTAACTGTATCAGGTAAGGCTGGTAGAAGCAGATGGTTAGGTAGAAGACCAAGAACAAGACCAGTAGTAATGAACCCGGTTGATCACCCAATGGGAGGTGGTGAAGGACGTTCTTCTGGAGGTCACCCAAGATCTAGAAATGGTATGCCGGCTAAAGGTTACAAAACTAGAAAGAAAAATAAAGCGTCTAACCGTCATATCATATCTAAACGTAAATAATTATGGCAAGATCACTTAAAAAAGGACCATTCATTCATCATACTTTAGATAAGAAGGTTCAGGCAAATATAGAAGCTAATAAAAAAACAGTTATCAAAACTTGGTCTAGAGCATCGATGATTTCTCCGGACTTTGTAGGGCAAACTATTGCTGTACACAACGGGAAATCTTTTATCCCTGTTTACGTTACAGAAAACATGGTAGGTCACAAGTTAGGCGAATTTTCTCCAACAAGATCTTTTAGAGGTCATGGTGGTAACAAAAACAAAGGTAGCAGATAATCATGGGATCAAGAAAAAGAGAAAGTGCATTAGCACGTAAATTAACAAATCAAGATGTAGTAAAAGCATTACATAATGATTGCCCTTCTTCTCCAAGAAAAATGAGATTGGTAGCTGATATCATCAGAGGAGTAGAAGTAGATAAAGCTTTATACATTCTAAAATATTCTAAAAAAGACGCTTCAAACAAATTGGAGAAAGTATTACTTTCTGCAATGGCAAACTGGCAGTCTAAAAACGAAGGTGCTGATATTGAAGAGGCAAACCTTATCGTTAAAGAAATTTTTGTAGACAGTGCAAGACAATTGAAGAGACTAAGACCAGCTCCACAAGGTAGAGGGTACAGAATCAGAAAAAGATCAAACCACATTACGCTAATCTTAGGTACAAAAGAAAATTAATCAAGGTATGGGACAGAAGACAAATCCAATTGGTAATAGATTAGGTATCATCAGAGGATGGGATTCTAACTGGTTTGGTGGAAACGATTATGGAGACAGAATCGCTGAAGACTACAAAATCAGAAGATACCTTGAAGCTAGATTATCTAAAGGTGGTATTTCAAGAATTTATATTGAAAGAACATTAAAATTAGTTACAGTTACAATCACTACTGCTAGACCGGGACTTATCATCGGTAAAGGAGGTCAGGAAGTTGATAAACTGAAAGAAGAGTTGAAAAAATTGACTAAAAAGGATATTCAAATCAACATCTTCGAAATCAAAAGACCTGAGCTTGACGCAGTATTAGTTGCTGACAGCATCGCTAAGCAAATCGAAAACAGAATCTCTTACAGAAGAGCTGTTAAGATGGCTATCGCTGGTACAATGAGAATGGGTGCAGAAGGTATCAAAGTTCAAATCTCTGGTAGATTGAACGGTGCTGAAATGGCAAGATCAGAATCTTTCAAAGACGGAAGAATTCCTTTGTCTACTTTCAGAGCAGATATCGATTACCACATCGGTGAAGCACTTACTCAGTACGGTAAGCTAGGAGTAAAAGTTTGGATCATGAAAGGTGAAGTTTACGGTAAAAGAGAACTTTCTCCTTTAGTGGGACAACAGAAAAAAGGAGGTCCGTCTGGAGATAGAAGAGACAACAGAGGAGGAGACAGAAGAGACAATAGAGGACCTAGAAAGAACAATAATAATAACAATAATAATTAAAAATTTTAGATAGAAATTTTGAATTTTAAATTACCGTTACTTTTTTAAAATATAAAAAATCTAAAATCTAAAATCTAAAATCTAAAATTTAGAAATTATGTTACAACCAAAAAGAACCAAGTTCCGTAGAGTTCATAAGATGAAGATGAAGGGGAGTGCCCAAAGAGGTAGTCAACTTGCTTATGGAACTTTCGGAATCAAGGCGACAGAAGGTGCTTGGATCACTGCAAGACAAATTGAAGCTGCTCGTATTGCTGCGACAAGATATATGAAGAGAGAAGGTCAACTATGGATCAAAATCTTCCCAGATAAGCCAATTACTAAAAAACCAGCGGAAGTACGTATGGGTAAAGGTAAAGGTGCTGTGGAATATTGGGTAGCTGTAGTAAAACCTGGTAAAATTATGTTCGAAGTTGGAGGGGTACCTTACGAAATCGCTAAGGAAGCTCTTAGACTTGCTGCACAGAAATTACCAATCGTTACCAAATTTATCGTTGCTAACGATTTTGTTAAACCTCTTTAATCTTTGAATACAATGAAAAAAGCTGATATTAAAAATTTAAGCGCAGAGGAAGTTCAAGCTCAATTAGCTGATGCTAAAGTTCAATTCTCAAAAATGAAATTGGCTCACAAAATCAGCCCGCTTGAAAACCCGATCCAAATCAAAGATTTGAGAAAGACAATCGCAAGACTAAATACTGAGTTAACTAACAAACAACAATAAGATTTTCATACATTATGGAAAGAAACTTAAGAAAAGAAAGAATCGGAATAGTTTCCAGCAATAAAATGGAAAAGACCATTGTTGTAAGTGAGACTACGAGAGTAAAGCACCCGATGTACGGTAAATTCGTTTTGAAAACGAAAAAATATACTGCACACGACGAGAACAACGAATGCACAGAAGGAGATACAGTTCTTATCCAAGAAACTAGACCTTTGAGCAAGAGCAAGAGATGGAGATTAGTAAGAATCATTGAAAAAGCTAAGTAATGTTACAAACAGAATCAAGATTAAAAGTTGCTGATAACACAGGTGCTAAAGAGGTATTGGTTATCAGAGTTCTGGGAGGTACCAGAAGAAGATATGCTTCAGTTGGTGATAAAATCGTAGTTACTATTAAAGATTCTACACCATCAGGAAACGCAAAGAAAGGTCAAGTATCTAAGGCAGTTGTAGTAAGAACAAAAAAAGCGGTAAGAAGAAAAGATGGTTCATACATCAAATTCGAAGACAATGCTTGTGTATTACTTAACGCTGGTGGAGAAATGAGAGGAACGCGTGTTTTCGGACCTGTTGCTCGTGAGTTGAGAGACAAAGAATATATGAAAATCATTTCATTGGCTCCTGAAGTACTTTAATTTTTAAAATTTTTAAAAGAAAATGTCAAAGTTAAAAATAAAAAGAGGAGATAACGTCATCATTACTACTGGTAAAAAAGATATCAAAGGTAAAACTGGTGAAGTTATTGAAGTGATCAAAAAAGAAGGAAAAGACCCTAGAGTAATCGTTGCAGGACTTAACATCGTTAAAAAACACGTTAAGCCTTCAGCTTCAAATCCTCAAGGAGGAATTACTGAAAAGGAAGCTTCTATTCATATCTCAAACATAGCTTTAGTTGATAAAGACGGAAAAGCTATCAAAATCGGTTACAAAATCGAAGGAGATAAGAAAGTAAGAATCAACAAAAAAACGGGTGAAACTTTATAATTTTAAATAACACATGGAATATATAGCAAGACCCAAAAAAGCATATAAAGAAACGATTGTTCCAGCAATGATGGAAGAATTCGGATACAAATCAGTAATGCAGGTGCCAAAACTTGAGAAAATCATTTTATCTCAAGGTTTAGGAGACGCTACTGCTGACAAAAAGATCATTGATTATGCTGTTGAAGAATTAACGAACATCACTGGTCAGAAGGCTGTAGGTACTATCTCTAAGAAAGACGAAGCTGCTTTCAAATTGAGAAAAGGAATGCCTGTAGGTGCTAAAGTTACGCTAAGAGCAAACAAAATGTATGAATTCTTAGACAGACTTACCGCTTCTGCTTTACCACGTATTAGAGATTTTTCTGGTATTAAAGCTGATGGTTTCGACGGTAGAGGTAATTATAACTTAGGTATTACTGAGCAAATTATCTTCCCTGAAATCGCAATCGACAAAGTGAAAAAAATCCAAGGGATGGACATCACTTTCGTTACAACTGCTAAAACAGATAAAGAAGCTAAAGCATTATTAACTCACTTCGGTTTACCTTTCAAAAAGAACTAAGAAATGGCTAAAGAATCAATGAAAGCGCGTGAGCGCAAAAGAGAAGCAGTAGTTGCTAAATACGCAGAAAAAAGAAAAGCTTTAAAAGAAGCTGGTGATTATGAAGGACTTCAGAAATTGCCTAAAAATGCTTCTCCTGTAAGATTACACAACAGATGTAAATTAACAGGTAGGCCAAGAGGATACATGAGAACGTTTGGTATTTCCAGAGTAACTTTCAGAGAAATGGCAAACAACGGTCTTATCCCGGGTGTTAAAAAAGCTAGTTGGTAATTATTACTAATTAAAAATTCGGGACAATTAAGTTGTTCAGATACTAAAGATAAAAATATCAGACCGAAGTTTTCTGAAGTCTGATATTTTCTTCTTCAAGTCTTTACAAAACTGATTGTTCTTTAACCAATAATTTATAAAAGAAAAATGGTAACAGATCCAATTTCAGATTTCCTAACAAGAGTAAGGAACGCACAAAGCGCAGGCCACAAGGTGGTGGAAATTCCTGCATCAAAAATCAAAAAGGAGATTACTAAGATCTTATTTGAACAAGGGTACATCTTAAACTACAAGTTTGAAGAAAGCGCTGTTCAGGGAACGATCAAAATCGCTTTAAAGTACGACAAACAAACTACAAAACCGGCTATCAAGTCTATCCAAAGAGCTTCTAGACCAGGTTTGAGACAGTACAAAGGTTCTACTGAACTTCCAAGAGTACTGAACGGTTTGGGTATTTCTATCATCTCTACTTCTAAAGGAGTAATGACTGACAAGAAAGCTAGAGAAGAAAAAGTAGGCGGTGAAGTAATCTGCTATGTTTATTAATTTTTAATCACAGGAAAATGTCAAGAATTGGTAAAGCAATTATAACAATTCCAGCTGGTATTACTGTCACTGAGAACAACAGTGTAGTAACTGTAAAAGGTCCTAAAGGAGAACTTTCTCAGGAGCTTACAGCAGGAATTACTTTAGAACAAAAAGATGGTGAACTTAACGTTAACAGACCATCTGATTCTAAACAACACAAGGCGCTTCACGGTTTATACAGAGCGTTAATCAACAACATGATTGTTGGTGTAAATACAGGTTTCGAAAAGAAACTAGAACTAGTAGGGGTAGGATACAGAGCTTCACACGCAGGTCAAAAACTTGAGTTAGCTTTAGGATTCTCTCATGGTATCGTATTAGAACTTCCAAGCGAAGTGAAAGTTGATACATTGACTGAAAAAGGTAAAAACCCAATTATTACTTTAACGTCTCACGACAACCAACTTCTAGGAATGGTAGCTGCAAAGATCCGTTCTTTCAGAAAACCTGAGCCTTACAAAGGAAAAGGTGTGAAATTCGTAGGAGAAATTGTTAGACGTAAAGCTGGTAAATCTGCTTAATAAATTATAAGTATTATGGCATTAAGTAAATTAGAAAAAAGAATAAGAATAAAAAGAAGAGTAAGAGGAAAAATCTCTGGATCTTCTGAATTGCCAAGATTATCTGTATATAAAAGTAATAAGGAAATTTACGCTCAGTTAATCGACGATCACAGTGGAAAAACTTTAGCTTCGGCTTCTTCTAGAGAGAAGGGTGTTGATGCTAACGGAACTAAAACTGACGTTTCTGCTGCTGTAGGTAAAGCTATCGCTGTTAAAGCTATTGCTGCAGGAATTGAAAACATAGTGTTTGATAGAAACGGATTCGTATATCACGGAAGAGTTAAGGCTCTGGCTGATGGTGCGAGAGAAGGTGGACTTAAATTCTAATCATTAAATTTCGGAAAATATGTTAGGACTAGATAATATAGAAAGAGTAAAACCGGGAGGATTAGAACTTAAAGATCGTCTCGTAGCTGTTAACAGAGTAACAAAAGTAACCAAAGGAGGTAGAGCTTTCGGATTTTCTGCAATCGTTGTTGTAGGAAATGAAGAAGGTATTATCGGTTTTGGTTTAGGGAAATCTAAGGAGGTGGCTTCTGCAATTGCTAAAGCAGTTGAAGACGCTAAGAAAAACCTTGTTAAAGTTCCTGTAATGAACCACACTATTCCTCACCAAACTGCTGCTAGATACGGTGGTGCTGATATCTTCTTGAGACCTGCTTCTCACGGTACAGGTCTTATTGCCGGAGGTGCGGTAAGAGCGGTATTGGAGTCTGCTGGTATTCACGATATCCTTTCAAAATCTAAAGGTTCTTCTAACCCTCACAACGTGGTGAAAGCTACTTTCAAAGCGTTATTGGATATCAGAAGACCAGAAGAAATTGCTAGAATGAGAGGAGTTTCACTAAGTAAAGTGTTTAACGGTTAAAAATAAAACAATGGCAACAATCAAAGTAAAGCAAGTAAGAAGCGCTATTGGAAGAACAAAAACCCAAAAGAGAACGCTTGAAGCATTAGGATTAAAGAAACTTCACCAAGTTGTAGAACACGAAGCTACTCCTTCTATCTTAGGAATGATAGCTGCAGTTAGTCATTTACTTGAAGTTCAAAAATAATTTTTAAAATAATTTTAAAATGAATTTAAACAACATAAAACCAGCTGCAGGATCTACTTTCAATTCAAAAAGAATTGGTAGAGGTCAGGGTACTGGAAAAGGAGGTACTTCTACGAAAGGTCACAAAGGACAGAAAGCAAGAGCTGGTTATTCTCAGAAGATCGGTTTTGAAGGAGGTCAGATGCCTTTACAAAGAAGATTACCGAAATTCGGATTCAAAAACGTAAACAGAAAAGAGTTTAGAGGAGTTAACCTTGATACAATTCAAATTTTAATTGAAAATAAATCTATCACTGGAGATATTACAAGAGAAGTTTTAATTGAGAACGGTATAATTACTAAAAACGAATTAGTGAAAATTATGGGTAGAGGAGAATTGAAATCTGCGGTTTCAATCTCTGCTGACAAGTTCACTAAATCTGCTGAAGAGCTTATTGCTAAAGCAGGTGGAAAAGCAATTACCTTATAATAATTACTAATGAAAGAATTTATACAAACACTTAAAAATATTTGGAGTCTTAAAGAACTAAGAGATAAAATTCTCTTCACTTTAGGTATTATCCTAGTGTATAGATTCGCATCTTATATCTCTCTTCCTGCGATTAACCTTGCAGAAGTAGGAGATCTCTTAGAGCATTATAAAAATCAAGGCGGTAACAAGCAAGGAGCAGGTCTCCTTGGCTTGCTTTCGTCGTTTACGGGAGGAGCTTTCAGTCATGCTTCCGTAATGGCGTTGGGTATCATGCCTTATATTTCTGCTTCTATTATTGTTCAGTTGATGGGAATGGCTATTCCTTATCTTCAGAAGCTTCAGAAAGATGGAGAGTCAGGTAGAAATACATTGAATCAAATTACCAGATGGTTAACTATCGGAGTTTGTCTTGTACAGGCACCTTCTTATTTAACTTCTATTACTCAATTATTTTTACCATATGCTCAGTTCTCTTCTGCATATTATGTAGAGCCAAATTCTATCATGTTCTGGTTACCAAGTATTGTAATCTTGGTAGGTGGTTCGGTATTCGCAATGTGGTTGGGTGAAAAAATCACCGACAAAGGTATCGGGAACGGTATTTCTATCCTTATTATGGTGGGAATCCTTTCAAGATTACCGGAAGCATTCGTTCAGGAGATGGCAGTGCAGAACGGAAAAGGAGGAATGGGGTCTATCATGATCCTTATTGAAGTAATTTTCTGGATGTTGGTTGTTCTTTTGGCGGTGGTATTATCCGTTGCTGTCAGAAAAATCCCTATTCAGTATGTAAGCAGAGCTCAGGCAAGAGGAGGTGTAAACAGAAATCTTATGCAAGGAGCAAGACAGTGGATTCCATTGAAAGTTAATGCTGCCGGTGTAATGCCAATTATCTTTGCTCAGGCATTGATGTTCGTTCCCGGTTTATTAACAAAAGTAGATGAGTCTAATACTTTTCTTGCAGGTTTCAAGAATGTTTTTAGCTGGCAATACAATGTATTGTTTGCGCTATTAATTATTATCTTCTCGTTTTTCTATACTGCAATTACGATTCCGGTAAACCAAATGGCTGATGATTTGAAGAGAAATGGAGGTTTAGTACCGAAAGTAAGACCCGGTAAAGAGACAGCTGATTATTTAGATGATATTTTATCAAAAATTACCTTGCCAGGTGCAATATTTTTATCTATCTTTGCAGTCCTTCCGGCAATAGTGCATGGAAGCTTTGTTCAGACAGATTCGTTCGCTCTATTTTTCGGGGGAACATCATTATTGATTATGGTGGGAGTAATTTTAGATACTGTTCAACAGATTAATACATATCTGCTGAACCATCATTATGATGGCTTAATGCAGTCTAAATTATCAAGAACGACTGGATATTAATTTATGGCAAAACAAAAACATATTGAACAAGACGGCGTTATAACGGAAGCACTTTCGAACGCTCAGTTCCGTGTAGAACTAGAAAATGGGCATATCCTTATCGCTCATATTTCTGGTAAAATGAGAATGCATTATATTAAACTTTTACCTGGTGATAAGGTAAAATTAGAAATGTCTCCTTATGATTTATCAAAAGGGAGAATTACATTTAGATATTAAACAACCGCCAAATGGAATCGTCTGATCTCCATTTGGCTATTGTTAAAAAATAAATACTATCCGAATAATGTCGTAAGGTTTTATTCGACTAAGTAAAAAATAAATATTTTCAAATGAAAGTTAGAGCATCAATTAAAAAAAGAAGTGCTGATTGCAAAATCGTACGCAGAAAAGGTGTACTATTCGTAATCAACAAGAAAAACCCAAAATTTAAACAAAGACAAGGTTAACATTAAATTATGGCGAGAATTTCAGGTATTGATTTACCAAAAAACAAAAGAGGCGTTATCGGTTTAACTTACATCTACGGAGTAGGAAGAAGTACTTCTTCTGAAATCCTTAAAGCTGCCGGTATCAGCGAAGACAAGAAAGTCAACGAATGGAATGACGATGAATTGGCTGCAATCAGAACTTATATCTCAGAAAACGTAAAAGTGGAAGGAGAGCTTAGATCTGAAGTGCAATTGAACATCAAGAGATTGATGGACATAGGATGCCAACGAGGAATACGTCACAGACTTGGATTACCTTTAAGAGGCCAGAGAACGAAAAACAACTCTAGAACCCGAAAAGGAAAGAGAAAAACTGTTGCTAACAAGAAAAAAGCTAGTAAATAATCGTTAGGAATTATGGCAAAACAAACTAAAGTAGTTAAGAAAAGAAAAGTAAAAGTTGAGGCTATTGGTGAAGCTCATATTCAGGCTTCTTTCAATAACATCATCATTTCTTTAACAAATAAAAACGGAGAGGTTATCTCTTGGGCTTCTGCCGGTAAAATGGGTTTCAGAGGTTCTAAAAAGAATACTCCATTTGCTGCTCAGATGGCAGCTGAAAATTGCTCTGCTGTAGCTCACGAAGCTGGTTTAAGAAGAGTAAAGGTGTTCGTAAAAGGTCCAGGTGCAGGTAGAGAATCTGCTATCAGATCTATTCACAATTCTGGAATTGAAGTAAGTGAAATCGTTGATGTGACTCCTATGCCACACAACGGATGTAGACCACCAAAAAGAAGAAGAGTTTAATTTTTAGAATTTACCCATTATGGCAAGATATATTGGACCTAAAACTAAGATTGCTAGAAAGTTTGGTGCTGCAATCTACGGAGATGATAAAAACTTCGAAAAAAGAAAGAACCAACCGCCAGGACAACATGGCGTTAACAAAAGAAGAGGAGCAAAGAAATCTGAATATGCTGTTCAGTTAATGGAGAAGCAAAAAGCTAAATATACTTACGGTATTTTAGAGAGACAGTTTGCTAACCTATTTGATAAAGCACACAGAAGTAAAGGTGTAACTGGTGAAGTTCTATTACAACTTTGCGAATCTAGATTGGATAACGTAGTATACAGATTAGGTTTTGCTAAAACCAGATCTGCTGCTAGACAGTTAACTTCTCACAGACACATTACTGTGAACGGAGAAATTCTAAACATCCCTTCATATTTGGTAAAAGCTGGTGATGTAATCGCTGTAAGAGAAAAGTCTAAGTCTCTTGAAGTTGTTACTGATGCATTAGCTTCTAAAGCAAATTATGAGTGGTTACAATTCAACGATGAGAAGAAAGAAGGTACCTTCATTTCTGCTCCTGAAAGAATCCAAATTCCGGAAGACATCAAGGAGAATCTTATCGTGGAACTTTACTCTAAATAATTTTTTAATCAAATTTTTGCTCAACCCAATAATATGGCAATTTTACAATTCATAAAACCCGATAAAGTAATCCTACTTAACTCTGATGATTTTAGAGGTCAGTTCGAATTCAGACCGCTAGAACCAGGTTTCGGGCTTACTATCGGTAATGCTTTGAGAAGAGTATTGCTTTCTTCTCTGGAAGGATACGCTATTTCATCTATCAAAATAGAAGGTGTAGAGCACGAATTTTCAACTATTCCAGGAGTAATCGAAGATGTTACCGAAATTATTCTTAACCTTAAGCAGGTGAGATTAAAAGCTACGGCAGAAAACCAGGCTACTGAGCAGGTTGTTGCTAAAGTTTCGGGTCAGACGGTTATTACTGCTGGTGATTTAGGAAAATCAATGACTGGATTTGAGGTGTTAAACCCAGATTTAATGATTTGTAACCTAAACAGTGATGTAACTTTCGAAATTACTTTCAACGTAGAAAAAGGTAGAGGGTATGTGCCTTCAGAACAAAATAAGTCAAACAATGCACCTGTAGGTACTATTGCGATTGACTCTATTTTTACGCCAATCAAGAAAGTACAGTATAGCATTGAAAATTATCGTGTAGAGCAAAAGACAGACTACGAAAAACTTATATTAGATATAGAGACTGATGGATCTATCAGCCCTCAAAATGCTTTAACAGAAGCTTCTAAGATATTAATTTATCACTTCATGTTGTTCTCTGATGAGAGAATCACACTTGAAACTGAAGCTGTAAAAGCATCTATCCAATATGACGAGGAAACTCTTCATACAAGACAACTACTTAAGTCTAAATTAGCAGATATGGATCTTTCTGTAAGAGCCCTAAACTGTCTGAAAGCAGCTGAAGTAGAAACTCTTGGAGAATTGGTTTCTTACAGTAAGTCTGATTTGATGAAATTCAGAAATTTTGGTAAAAAATCTTTGACAGAACTAGAAGAATTAGTGCATTCAAAAGGTCTTAACTTCGGTTTCGACGTTGCAAAATATAAGTTAGACGCTGATAAATAATTAATAATGAGACACGGTAAAAAATTCAATCACTTAGGAAGAACAGCTTCTCATAGAAGTGCTTTACTTTCTAATATGGCTTGTTCTCTAATTGAGCATAAGAGAATCAACACTACTGTAGCTAAAGCAAAAGCTTTAAGAGTATATGTTGAACCTCTATTAACAAAGGCAAAAGAAGATACTACACACAATAGAAGAATTGTTTTTTCATATCTTCAAAGTAAAGAGGCTGTTACTGAACTTTTCAGATCAGTAGCTCCTAAAATCGCAGAAAGAAACGGCGGTTATACAAGAATCATCAAGACTGGTTTCAGACAAGGTGATGCTGCTGACATGGCTCTTATCGAGCTAGTTGATTTCAACGAACTTTACAATCCTAATGCTGAAGAGAAAAAGACTACAAGAAGAAGCAGAAGAACTACAACGGCTAAAAAAGAAGCTGTAGTTGCTGAAGCTCCTGTAGCAGAAGAAAAAGTTGAAGAGCCTAAGGCAGAAGCAACAGATTCTACTGAAGAAAAAGCTGGTGAATAATATTCATTCAGATATAAAAGAAAAACCGTTCAGATTCTGAACGGTTTTTTTATGTCTTAAATTTTTGTTTTCACTAATTCTATAATATTAGTTCCTTGATTTAAAATTAAACTGTCCTTTTTTACCTTCGCTTTCATATCTTGTTTTTCATAAACAGTTTCGTTTCCGGTAGATTTTAGTTTGTTCAGAATAAAAGTTTTGTTGTTATTTCTAATACTCATCGTATTTTCCTTGTAATTGTAAACAACTTTTACTAAAGTACCATCAGTCGCTTTATAAACGTAATCTGTTTTTAGTGACTTCTTTCCATTTACATCCACATCGTATCCTATCGTTGAATCTATTTTACCGTTATCAGCCAGAATAATGGTTGAATCTTCTGCTTTTATAACACTTTTATTTCCACTTTCGCTCTTTTTACAGCTTATCACCGACAATGCCACTGTTGAAACTGCTATGATGAGTCCTTTTTTCATAGTACTTATTTTTAATGTATTGATAATTAATTATTTTTCTGTAATAAAATATTTTTCATTAAATTTAATAAAAACAAAACTAAACCAACAACCGTGAACTCAAAACTTTAAGATTACCCGAATGTGTAATTGTTTCTGCTTTGTTTTCTCGTGATATTTGTCTTAAACAAAATTACATAACATGAGCATTTCCGTAGCCATAGTAGAAGACGAAAAAAACTACAACAACGCGTTGAAGAAAGTCATCAATTATCAGGATGACATGAAAGTTGTTGCCCAGCTTTTCGACGGAAAGCAAGCACTAAAGGATCTCTCAGATATTTCTCCGGATGTAGTGATGATGGATATTCAATTACAGGATATGCTCGGAATTGACATTATCAAAAAGCTTAAAAAAGAAATGTCACAAACCCAATTCATTATGTGTACAAGTTTTGAAGATGATGAAAAAGTCTTCAATTCTTTAAAAGCCGGAGCGATGGGATATCTTGTGAAAGGAGAAAGTATGGATAAAATTCTTTCCTCTATTCGTGATGTCTACAACGGTGGCGCACCCATGAGTTTTTCCATCGCCCGAAAAGTTTTAAGCCATTTTGAAAGAAAATTACTGGAAATAAAAGGTTTTGATGAATTGACAGAAAGGGAAAAAGAAGTGTTGGAACTTTTGTCTCAGGGTTTATTGTATAAGGAGATAGCCGATAAGAAATTCATAGCCATTGATACCGTAAAAAAACACGTTGGAAACATTTACAGAAAACTCCACGTTAACAACAAAGTGGAGGCTATTAATAAATTTAACCATTTTAAAAACTAAGAAATCATGAACAATTTAAATGAACCGAAAGAAATTGTACCAAAACTTTCTGAAAACTATCTAAGCGGTCCTATAGGGAACAAACTTGTAGAAATTATAGAAGAACATCCGCTGACAAAATTTATTGATGAACTTATGGCGAAAAGCTTTATAAAACATGCTAAGGATGGAATGTTTCCTATACTGTTGAAAAATAATGTCAATTTTAATGTAGATGGAATTTATGAAATGGAATACTCATTATTGCAAGATATTTGTACAAAAATGGATGAGATTGGTGCAGATAACTTAGTATTCACTTTTGTTGAAGTAGATCAAGATAACGAATTCTTGGAAATGAATACTGTTGGTAATGGAAATATTCTATATGCAGTTGCGTCACTTGTTAAAGGGAATAAAATAGTAGAAAATGAATATAATTATTTGGTCATTAATGTAAAAAAAGGATTGACATTAGATAACTTAAATATAACATATGCTGATAAAAAAAAGTTGCGTGATTCTTATATAAAATATAGTCATAAAATTTTGAAAGACTACTTTTCGATTAATGGAAAGAATACTCAGTTCATTTATTATCATATTGATGATATTAAAAAAACATTGGTAGATGAAAATGGAAGATGTGATACATTTAAAGTATACTTATGTGAAATAAGTGATGTAGAAAAAGTTATTTCAGAATATGATTCGTCATTAACGATTAGGCCTGAGGTTTACCGTGAGCATTTTCAATTTAGAGAGAGACAGATGACTTTGGTGTTCAACTCGGAAGATAGATATTACGATATGGGAGGACTTAGACCATGATATTATCTAAAATAATCGAAGTTATATACTATTTACTCTTATTGTTTTTGGCTATAAGATCTATTATTTCAATTAGATATAATGGTTTTATAGCCAAGAACTTTTTAAATGTCTATATAATTATTACAGCGGGATTAGAACTATATTCTTATGTTTTGCTAATCAGTAAACAAAGTCCAAAAGGAATTTTGTATAATTTTTATTGTCTATTAAGTATTTTATTATTTTATTTTTTTTACAGAATCTATTTTAAGAGAATTTATTTGAAATTGTTTAATTTAATATTTTTTAGTGTACTATTTTTTTATTTGTGCTGTACAAATTTTTATAAATCGGATTTTGATGTTTCTATAGGCATATTGATTTCACTATATTATATTGGTGTTTCGCTGCTTTGGTTTTACTATAAAATAAATAGTTTTGACGAATATGAAATTACAAGCGATCCCTATTTTTGGATTTCAACAGGGTTATTAATGTGGAGTTGTTTTTTCCTTTTTAGGGTCATACCTATGTTTTATTTCGCGAAAGTTGACAATGAATTTCTCGAATTTTTACATTTGGGGCAGAATATAATTAATATATGTATGTATAGTATGTTTTATTTAGCCTTGATAAAATATGAAAGAAAATTACATCGATGACTCATATTCAAGATGATATAAAGTTGGCTTACATTATTACAATTTCAATAATGATGGTATTCGTTTGCTTTATCATTTTTGTAGTTTTGATGTACAATAAAAGGCAATTATTACATCTAAGAGAAAAACAACTCAAAGAATCCGAACACCAAAACCAGCTCCTCCAAAAAGAACTTGAAAAACAAAAATCCATAGAAGCAGAACGTGAAAGAATTTCCCATGATATGCATGATGATCTCGGAGCAGGAATTTCGGCATTAAAACTTCAGGCTGAATTTTTAAAACAACGGGCGGAAGATGAAGATTTAAAAAGTGACATTGATGAACTTTTGAAAACTTCCGAAGAAATGAATTTGTCCATGAGAGAAATGCTTTGGAGTCTAAACTCCGGTAATGATACATTAGGAAGTTTTATAGACTATTCAAAAATGTATGCTTATAACTTTCTTAAGAAGACGAAAATTCAATTGAATATAGAAGATGAAAATATAAACTTTGAAACAATAATCACTACGGAACAAAGGCGAAATTTATTTTTATGTTTAAAAGAAGCTTTGAATAATGCTTACAAACACAGCAAATCCGATCAACTAAAAATTTCGTTTATCCAGAAAGATAAACACTTCATGATGAAAATTTCCGACAACGGAATAGGTATCAATGATGAAAAGACTGAAGGAAACGGATTACGAAACATGAAACGAAGAATGCAAGAACAAAACGGACGTTGTGAAGTGACTACGGAAAACGGAACTCATTTATTTTTTGGGATAGATTTATAATTGGTTATTAATTAAATATTACATCATCGTTTTAATACGGTTTACAAAAGAAACTTTTTTGTAACTAATATGTGTTTCTATCAAAACAAATTATACTATAAAATGTATAGAATTTAAATTCAATTAACTGTAAAGACACTAACGAGTAAATAAATTACCACAATCCCAATATTAACTAAAATTTAACTCAGAATAAACGTATAAATTAGCACTTAACCACACTCAAAACTCAAAAATTCATTAAATTTGTCTAAACTATAAAAAAAGAACAATGAGTTACATTTCTTACATAGAAGCGAGACAAATTTTGGATTCAAGAGGAAATCCTACAGTTGAAGTAGATGTATTCACGGAAAGTGGTGCGATGGGACGTGCTGCAGTTCCTTCCGGAGCGTCTACGGGTGAACATGAAGCAGTTGAATTGCGTGATGGTGGTTCAGAATGGATGGGGAAAGGAGTTTCTAAAGCTGTAGAAAATGTAAGAGAAGTAATTTCACCAGAATTGGTGGGTCTTCCGGTTTTTGATCAGAATTTAATCGATCAGATTATGATTGAATTGGATGGAACAAGCAACAAAGGAAGTCTAGGAGCGAATGCAATTCTTGGTGTTTCATTAGCTGCTGCGAAAGCTGCTGCAAATGAATTGAAAATGCCTTTATACAAATATGTTGGTGGTGTGAATGCTAATACACTTCCGGTTCCGATGATGAACGTAATCAATGGAGGTTCTCACTCAGATGCGCCGATTGCTTTCCAGGAATTTATGGTAATGCCTGTAAAAGCAGATTCTTTCTCTCACGCATTGAGAAAAGGAACTGAGATTTTCCATAATCTGAAAGCGATTCTTCATTCAAGAGGTTTGTCTACGGCGGTAGGCGACGAAGGTGGTTTTGCACCGACTTTCAAGGGAACAGAAGATGCTTTGGACACTTTGCTTCAGGCGATTGAAAAAGCAGGTTATAAGCCTGGTGATGATGTAATGATCGCATTAGACTGTGCGGCTTCAGAATTTTATAAAGACGGAGTATACGATTATAGAAAATTCCAGACTCCGGATGCGGCTCAGTTTACAAGCAGCGAGCAGGTTTCTTATTTGGCTGAATTGGCAAACAAATACCCAATTATCTCTATCGAAGACGGTATGCAGGAAAACGACTGGGAAGGTTGGAAAATGTTAACTGATAAAATCGGTGACAGAGTACAATTGGTTGGTGATGATTTATTTGTAACGAATGTTGAAAGATTAGCAAGAGGAGTTAATGAAGGAATTGCAAATTCAATCTTGGTTAAAGTAAACCAAATTGGTTCTCTTTCTGAAACAATGGCAGCAGTACAAATGGCTCAGCATAATAAATTTACTTCAGTAATGTCTCACAGATCAGGTGAAACTGAAGATAGTACAATCGCTGATTTAGCAGTAGCAATGAACTGTGGTCAAATTAAAACAGGTTCTGCTTCAAGATCAGATAGAATGGCGAAGTACAACCAATTGTTGAGAATTGAAGAAGCTTTAGGTGATACAGCTTATTTCCCGGGATTGGATGCTTTTAAAATCAAAAGATAATTCATCGAATTTATAAATAACGGCAAGCGATAATTTTAGTTTGCCGTATTTTGTAATTAGTAGTATATTTAGAAACAAAATAAATAAATAATGTCAGACAACAAAGTAATATTGAATTACGCAGGTAATTCGTATGAATATCCAATCGTGGATAGTACTATCGGAGACAGAGGAATCGATATTTCAAAATTAAGAGACCAAACCGGTCTTATCACTTTAGATTTAGGTTACAAAAACACCGGAGCTACACTTAGTGACATCACTTACTTAGACGGAGATAAAGGAGAATTATTCTACAGAGGTTATCCTATCGAGCAGATTGCTGAAAAGTCTAACTTCACAGAGGTAATGTACCTTTTATTACACGGTGAATTACCGACTTCAGATCAATTCAATACCTTCAACGGTAATATCAAAAAATATAATTTCGTAGCAGAGGAGATGAAAAAAATCGTCGATGCTTTCCCTCGTTCTGCTCACCCAATGGGAGTTTTATCTACTTTAACTTCTGCTTTAACGGCTTTTAATCCGAAAGCTGTTAATGTAAATTCTAAAGAAGAGATGGATCTTGCAGCAGAATTACTGATTGCTAAATTCTCTCACCTTTGTGCTTGGACCTATAGAAAAACACAAGGTCTTCCATTAAATCACGGAGATAATAATTTAAGCTATGTAGAAAATTTCTACAAAATGGCTTTCAGATTACCAAACGAAGATTTTGCAATCAATCCGGTGATAACTGAAGCTTTAGATAAATTATTAATTCTTCATGCAGACCACGAGCAAAACTGTTCTACATCTACTGTAAGAATGGTAGGCTCTGCTCACACAGGTCTTTTTGCATCTGTTTCTGCAGGTATTTCTGCACTTTGGGGGCCACTTCACGGTGGTGCAAACCAGGCAGTAATCGAAATGCTTGAATTAATCGAAAAAGATGGTGGAGACGTTAACAAATGGGTAGCAAAAGCCAAAGATAAAAATGATAGCTTCCGTTTGATGGGCTTTGGACACAGAGTGTACAAAAACTTCGATCCAAGAGCGAAAATCATCAAGAAAGCTGCTGACGATTTATTGGCTGCTCTAGGAATTGAAGACAAAGCGCTTGATATTGCTATGCAATTAGAAAAAGTAGCTCTTGAAGATGAGTACTTCATCGAAAGAAAACTATATCCAAACGTAGACTTCTATTCAGGAATTATCTACAGAGCGTTAGGAATTCCTACAGAAATGTTTACCGTAATGTTTGCATTGGGAAGACTTCCGGGATGGATTGCTCAATGGAAAGAAATGAGATTGAAAGGAGACCCAATCGGAAGACCAAGACAGGTTTACCAAGGTGCTAAAAAAAGAGACTATATTGATCTGGTAAACAGATAATCAAGTATCTTATTTATAAATAAAAATCCTAAAGCTTACTTTAGGATTTTTTATTCTAGAAACTTTCAAAGAATAGTATGTTATGATGTGTTTAATTTTTAATAATTAACAATAAGCAGGAGGTTGTTTACCTTCTTGTCATCATTAATAAAAATAGAATTTATGAAGAATATAATAGTTTATTATCTATGTATATTATTTCCGTTGGTTATAATGTTTTTAGTCGCTAAACAAAGGCATTATAATATTTTTGCTTTAATGATATTGCTGTACTTTGTTTATCGAGGAATTACAGATTTTTACAGATTATACCAAAAAGGTATTATATCAAAAAAAGAATTTTGGAAAATCTTTATTCCTTTTTGGAGGACGCAATATTTTAAAGAACTTTATTTTAAATAGGAAAAAACTTTTGAGAAAATCGAAAGTTTTTGTTTTGTAAGATCATTATTGTTCAAAACTTCTTCAAGATAGCCATTTTCCTATATTTTTACGGAAAACTTTTGATTTCTTATGTGCTTCTTATTTGTAAATAATGAAGCTATCGAAACGGTCAGATGACAGTAAGAAAGGGAGAAGAAATATTTAATATATAAATCCTATGGAGCTACAAAAGGATTTTTTTATGTAACGGAAAATTTTTATATTAAAGCATGGAAAATGATACATTAAGTTCAGTGAAAAATACAATGCGTATTAATATTTTTTTGTACCTGATCTACGGACTTTTATTTCTAATTGAAACGTTCGATTTTCTTGAAATGCTTCATACAAAACCAAAAGATTATCATGCGACTTATAGTTTGGTAAATGTTGTCTACTACCAAATGGAAATGATTATTTGTTTCTTATGCGGATTTAGTTTAATTATTTTAGTTTCGACCAAGCAAACCGTTAAAACAATATTTTTAGTAAATATTTTCCTGCTGATTTTCAGGGCGAGCACTGTCTATTATCTTTATTTTTATGAAACTGAGGAAAGATGGGTTCCGTTTATCTACAAAAAAGCAAACTCTTTCAGTGCTTTATTCCGGGGGACATTTGTTCCTGCACAGTTAATTGTAAGTGTAATTGCAATTTGGTACGGTATTAAAGCATTAAAAAGTAATCAAAAACTGAACAATCAATCAAATATTGAATGATAAAACCAGAGTTTTTACATTAACAAAAAGATTTTATATCTGTTTTTAGTGTAATTAATGATTGTATTTGAATGATTTTATCTTTAATTTTAAGTAAACCGTAAGATTAAGTGAGTTTAATTATAAATAATTCATAAAGAATATGTTTTAATTAAAATTATCTGCAGAATATTATTAATTCTACAAATAAATGTTTTAGTCTGCTCATTAACTCGATTAAAAAACTGCTATACATTAGTTTTATAGATTAATATTATATCAATGCCTAAAAATCCTACAAAAGTTTCCTAAATTCAGCCCTTTACTTATATTTGTAATATTGCATAAATCTTTATGAAACTAAATATAAAAAACGAAACGGGCAGGCTGAGATCAGTGGTTTTAGGTCAGCCCAATTCAATGGGAGGAATTCCAACACTTGAGGAAAGCTACGACGCAAAATCTTATCATTCAATAGAAAATAATATCTATCCGAAAGAAGAAGATATTATTAATGAAATGAATGCTTTTGAAGCAGTTTTAAAAAAATACGATGTAGAAGTTCTTCGCCCTGATATTATCCAGGATTATAATCAGGTTTTTGCAAGGGATGTCGCTTTCGTTATCGATGATAAAATGATCATTTCTAATGTGATTGCCGACAGAGCCGATGAGCAGGAAGCTTACAAAAGTGTTTTCGAAAAGGTCGCTTGGAGAACAATTATCAACCTTCCGGAGACAGCTCATATTGAAGGTGGCGACGTTATTGTTTGGAATGATTTTATTTTTATCGGAACGTGTTTCAGTGAAGATTACAGAAATTATAAAACAGCAAGAACCAACGAATACGCCATAGAAATTCTCAAAGAATATTTTCCGAAAAAGAGAATTATTGATTTAGAATTAAAGAAAAATGACAGAATTCCGTACGAAGGAATTTTGCATTTAGACTGTACTTTCAACCCGATTGGAAAAGACAAGTGCATCATTTATAAAGAAGGATTTGTTGATGAAAGTGATTATAACTTAATCATCGATATTTTCGGAGAAGAGAATTGTTTCCATGTGACAGCCGAAGAGATGTTTGAAATGTATCCAAATATTTTCTCTATTTCTCCTGAAATTGTAGTTTCCGACAAAGCATTCACAAGAATGAACGATCACCTTAGAAACGAATGGGGAATGACCGTGGAAGAAATTCCGTACCGTGAAATTTCTAAAATGGGAGGTTTGTTGCGTTGCTCAACAATGCCTTTAATAAGAGAGTAATGAAAAATAATAATGAATTTAAAAGTTATACTCAATAATAAATGGATAGCGTTGTTACTTTTGGTTATAACGTTTTCTTTGATTTATAATCCATTCACAAAATTTCCATATACATTTTGTGTGATTATTGCGGTAATTTTTTTGTTCACTTATTTACAGGACAGAAGTTTCAAAAACCTTAATTGTAAGAAAATAGGAGTATCAGAAATCAAAATTATAATAATTTGTTATCTTGTCTTGGAACTTTCTATGGATTTTATTTTTCAGCCTTTGGTCAGTAAAATATGTAACGAACCGGCAGATTATTCTTCATTTAAAATCATTGAAGGAAATCCTAAAATGTATTTCAAATGGCTTTTCAATATGTGGATAAGTGCTGCAATCGGAGAGGAACTTCTGTTCCGAGGCTTTGCTTTTTCACAGCTTAAGAAATTGTTGGGAGAAAAGAAAATCTTAATAGTTCTTCTAAGTGCAATTATGTTCTCATTACCGCATTTATATCAGGGGATTTCAGGTTTAATCATGACATTTTTATTCGGATTGGCTTTTGGTTTCATTTATTTAAAATTCCAAAATATCTGGATCAATATTATTGTTCATGGCTTAATTGATACAGTTTTTCTTACGTTAAGTTATTATGGCTTAACAGATTTTTATTCAGGATTTAATATTATTTTTTAAATTTAAATTATGCAGACAACAGATACAGTATTAATGATAGAGCCAATTGCATTTGGCTTCAACGAAGAAACGGCAAAAAACAATTACTTTCAGATTGAGCAGAAAGGTCTTGATATTCAGTCTAAAGCTTTGTCTGAATTTAAAATTTTTGCTGAGAAATTAAGAAGTAAAGGAATCAATATTATTACCATTAAAGATACTTTGGATCCTCACACTCCAGATTCTATTTTTCCGAATAACTGGGTGAGTTTCCATAATGATGGAAAAGTGGTGTTATATCCAATGTTTGCTTCAAACAGAAGAGTGGAAAGAAGAGACGATATTATTGAAACAATCAAAAATCAGGGATTTGATGTTGCTGAAATTGACGATTGGTCGTTACCGGAAATTCAGGGCCATTTTCTGGAAGGAACGGGAAGTATGATTTTCGATCACGATAATAAAATTGCCTATGGTTCGGTTTCTTTAAGACTGGATGAGAATTTATTCAGAAAGTTTTGTGAGAAATATGGCTTTACGCCGGTTGTTTTTCATTCATTCCAGACGGTTGGAGAAGAGAGACTTCCTATTTATCACACTAATGTAATGATGTGTGTGGCAGATAAATTCGTTGTAATCTGTTTAGACTGTATCGATAACGAACTGGAAAGAAGCAAAGTTGTTGAAACCATTAAAAATTCAGGGAAAGAAATCATCGAAATTTCTGAAGAACAAATGCAGCAGTTCGCAGGAAATATGCTTCAGGTTCAGAATAAAGACGGAGAAAAGTTTTTAGTAATGAGCGAAACTGCTTATAAATCTTTAAGCGAAAACCAAATTTCAGCGATTGAAAAATACTGTGAGATTATTTACTCAGATTTAAATACAATTGAAGTAAATGGCGGAGGCAGTGCACGTTGTATGCTTGCGGAGGTTTTTCTGCCGAAAAAATAATATATTTGTGAAAAATATTTAATTGAACCCATTATCAAATAAAGGTTTACATATTCTTCTGACTTTGGAAACGGAGTCAGAAGCTTTGTTATTAGACAGTGCACGTTTTTTAAGTTTTACGAATGAAATTTTAGAAACAAAAGAGGTTGAAATTGTAGGAATTACCAATCATATTTTTGAAAATCAAAGCTTTACTTCGGCAGTTTGTCTTAAAGAATCTCATCTCTGTATTCATACCTGGCCAGAATTTAAGCAATTGACTTTTGATGTTTTTCTTTGTAATTATACACAAGACAATACGGAAAAAGTTGAAAAAATTGCTGATGAGGTCATAGAATATTTTAAAGCTAAAACCATTCAGAAACACAAAATTTATAGATAAAATGCATTACGTTTGCCCCGTCTGTAAAGTTGAAAATAAAAATGACATTACATTTCCTGTTCAGGAATATGTTTGTAAATCCTGCTCGAATCTTATCAATATCAATAAAAATATTTCTGAGAAAATAGTTAAAAAGCCTATTGAAAATGTTGTGCTGGAAATCGGACAAAAAGGAATTATTGATGATACGGAATATAGTGTTACAGGAATAGTCGTCAGAAGATATGGTAACAGTGTTTTTTGGAGAGAATATTTTTTAAAAGATAAAAAAGGAGAAAATGCTTTTCTGAGCGAAAGTGACGGTCACTGGGTGTTTCTGCACTCAATTAATGCTTTGGATGTAAAGAAAAAATTAAACGGAAAAGCGGTAGAATTACACGGAATAAATTACCGTTGGTATGAAACAACAGAATGCAACATTCACGCTGCAGCAGGCTTTTTCGAAGACAGATTAAATTTCGGATTAGCAACATATAGAGAATATGTCAATGCAACTCAGATGATTTCTCATGAGCAATCTAAAGGATCAAACGAATTTTTTTTCGGAAGACATATTTCAAAGTATAAAGTTAAAAGAGCGTTCAATATCAAAAATCTTCCCAATTATTCAGGGATAGGCATTGTACAGCCGTTTTATGTTGATTATAAACAAACTATAAATATTATGGCTGTTACGGCATTAATGATTTGCCTGCTTCAGCTATACGTTGTTTCTACCAGAACAAATAAATTGGCTTTTGAGCAAGATGTAAATTTTGCAGATGTAAAAGACAGAGAATTAGTAAGCAAAAGTTTTGAGTTATTTGGCGGTTCGGCACCTTTAAAAGTTGAAGTGTCTTCTAATGTCGATAATTCCTGTGCAAATGTTGGGTTAGGTTTGGTAAATGAAAATACAAGCGAAACTACTTTCGCTTCAAAAGATATTGAAGAATATCACGGCTACGAAAGCGGGGAAAACTGGAGTGAAGGAAGCCAAAATGAAAAATTTAATTTCTGTGGCGTGGCTCCCGGAAAATATCATTTCCTGATCTCAGCAGATAAGGAAAGTAGTATTTCAGATCCATTTAAATCGGGATATCAGCTTGATAATGGTAATTATTCTGTTATTCAGGATGGTAAAGGATATTTTTATATGAAGGATAATAAGACTTCTCAAATTACAACTTATTCGGATAAATTGGTTTTTAAGAATGAATTAATGCGACTCAATAATCTGATAAAGGAACCTGAAGAAACTCAGAAAATAGATTCTATTCTTTTTTATGCAGTTCCTACGGAATACAATTATGTGGTAAATTCGGATACTAATCCTACGGTCAAAATAAAAGCCGAATGGCTTCCTGTTTCCTTTTGGAATTTTGCGATTGTTTTAGTTTTACTGATTATTTTCGTCGGAGCCTGTTATTTTGGAAGAAAAATTTTTGAATCGAGTAAATGGATGAACAGTTCCAATTCACCTTATCCACAATCATAAAATGAAGGTTATTAATTATATAAAAGAACACTGGCTGCTGTGCGTCATCGGAGTTTTTTTTCTGGGATGGTTCACTTATCTCACCTATAACGGAAACCAATTCTGCGACTGCGAAAAAACAGAAAAATATCGTGATGGAACTACAAGAAGACATCATTCTTCGGGAGTAGGCTACTACAGATACTACCACAAATAAAAATATAAACTATGGATCAGATCAACTTTTTACCGATTATCAATTCGGTCATTTATTCTTTCTTAGGAATTGCCATTTTATTGGTTTGCTATGTTGTTATTGAGAAATTAACCCCGGAAAAAACATGGCACGAGATCGCTCAAAATAAAAACACGGCTTTAGCAATTATTTTTGGTGCTTTTATCATCGGAATTTCAATTATTATAAGTGCAGCAATTCATGGATAAGAAGAGGATTCCTCTTGAATTACTGTTAATGTTTTCGGTATTTGTCATAGCAACTTGCGGACTGATTTATGAATTGGTAGCAGGAGCTTTGGCAAGTTATCTTCTGGGAGATTCTGTGAAACAGTTTTCCTTCATCATTGGTGTTTACCTTTTTTCGATGGGAGTTGGGTCATATTTTGCAAAATTCATCAAAGGAAATTTAATTGATAAATTCATAGAAATTGAGATTCTGGTTGGGATTATTGGCGGAATAAGCTCGGTAGTTTTATTTGTTTTGTTTAATACGTTGGCGCATTTTGAGGCCGTTCTTTATCTTTTTGTTTTTTTTACGGGATGTTTAGTCGGAGTAGAAATTCCGTTGTTAATGAATATTTTAAAAGACAGAGTTCAATTTAAAGATTTGGTTTCAAATGTTTTTGCCTTCGATTATATCGGGGCTTTGTTGGCGTCCATTTTATTTCCGTTGGTATTGATTCCGCAGTTAGGAATTGTAAAAACACCTTTGTTTTTTGGATTGATTAATATTTCGATCGCTATATTTTTATGCTTTTATCTTAAAAAAGAACTCTCAAAACCGATTTCATTAAGAATCAAATCAATCGGAGCATTTGTTTTTCTGTTGGTTCTTTTCATTTTTTCGGATAAAATTTTATCATTCTCTGAAGAAAAATTGTACGGTGAAAATGTTGTTTATACTAAAAGTTCACCTTATCAAAGAATTGTTTTAACCAGAAATAACCGTGAATTCAGATTATATTTAAACAATAACTTACAGTTTTCTTCAACTGACGAATATCGTTATCATGAAGCATTGGTTCATCCTGCAATGTCAATGGCTAAAAAGATTGACAATATTTTAATTCTCGGCGGAGGTGACGGCTTTGCAGTTCGTGAAGTCTTAAAATATAAGGATGTAAAAAACATGACTTTAGTTGATTTGGATGGAGAAATGACTAATTTCTTCAAAACCAATGAAACGATGCGTCAGCTAAACCAAAATTCATTATCCAATCCGAAATTAAAAGTTATTAATAAAGACGCTTACATTTGGGTAAAAGAAAACACAAAAAAATATGACGTTATTATCATCGATTTTCCGGATCCGTCCAATTACAGCTTAGGGAAATTATATTCTTTACAGTTTTATAAAGAGCTTGAAAGACTTGCAACTTTAGATACAAAAATCGTTGTACAGACCACTTCTCCGTATTTTGCTCCAAAGTCATTCTGGTGTATTGAAAAGACGATCAATCAGATTTTTCCGTTTACTTCTGCCTATCATACCTATGTTCCTTCATTCGGGGAATGGGGATTTTCGATGGCTTCTTTTGAACCGATCAATAATAAAATTTACCGAAAAATTACAAATTTAAAATTCTACGATTACAATTTCTCTCAACTCTCTTATTTTACTAAAGACATGAAAACGAAAGATATTGAAGTGAATCGTTTGGATAATCAAATTTTAGTACGTTATTTTGATGAAGAATGGGGAAAAGTACAGTAATAAGAATCCTTATTACAACTACGAAAGTATTTCAAATTAATAATTAAATCTTGTCAAACCCTACAACTCAATTTTCCCGCAAAGATTTTCTTAAAACCATATTTTTAGGAAGTCTGATATTACCCTTTTTACAGTATTGCAGTAAGAAAGGCAAATCGATATTACTTAAGGTCACAGGAACTAATCATATTTTGGGGCATCAACTTTGGGCAAAAGATTTTCCAATATATTCAGAAGAAATAAAAACAAAATATCTCATTGTGGGTGGTGGGATTTCCGGTCTTTCAGCCTGTAGATTTTTCAGTCAGAATAACGAAAACGATTATCTGTTATTGGAAATGGAAAATCATCTAGGAGGAAATTCATCAAACGGACAAAATAAATTCTCAAAATTTCCTTTGGGAGCACATTATTTACCGTTACCTAATAAAGAAAATAAAGAAATTATTGAGTTTCTAAAAGAATGCGGAATTTATCAAGGTGACGATGAAAATGGAGACCCGATTTTAGATGAATATCAGATGACTTTTCCGCAGCAGGAAAGATTATTTTTCAAAAATTCATGGCAAAATGACATTGTACCACAAAACGGAGTTTCTGTAGAAACAAAAACAGAATTCGATCGTTTTTTTAAAATGATGGATTGTTTTCGGGATAAAAAAGATATTTTGGGAAAATATTGGTTTGCCATCCCGGTTCATGATTCAAGCCGAGAAGATGAGGTTTTACAATTGGAGAAAATTATTTTTAGATATTGGCTTAATCAACAAAATTTTACATCAGAAGAATTATTGTGGCTGTTGGATTATTCCTGTCGTGACGATTACGGTTTAGGCATCGATTATGTTTCAGCGTGGGCGGGAATTCACTATTTTGCCGGCAGAAAAAACAACTGGAGCAAAAAATATAAAGATCAGGTTTTTACCTGGCCGGAAGGAAATGCAAGATTGGCGAAGCATTTTTCAAAATATGCAGAAGGAAAATATTTGCCGAATAATTTAGTTTTTGATGTTAAAATCAGTGATAAAAATGTTGAGATTTTAAGCTTTGATAATATTAAGAAAAAGACAAAAAAAATCATTGCCGAAAAAGTTTTATTTTCGACACCACAATTTGTTAACGAAAGAATTTTCAATAACACTAAAGCGAAAAATTTTAATTATGTTCCTTGGCTCTTGGCGACTATTACACTGCAAAATGATTTTGGCGGAGACGAAGAGCTAGCTTGGGATAATGTGATCTACGGCTCGGATGGTTTGGGGTATATTTACGATCAGCATCAGAATGTCGAACAAATTATGGGTGAAAAAGTCATTACGTATTACAGAAGTTTTTCAACTGCCGACTGCAAAAAAGCAAGAAAAAAATTATACGCTCTAAAAGAATATCAGCTTAAAGATTTGGTATTGGAAGATTTGAAAAAAGCACATCCCCTGATCGAAGATTTTATTATTGAAATGCAGTTTCACAAGATTGGTCACGCCATGATTGCGCCTGTTCCTAATCAGATTTTTGGAAATTTTAAAGCTAAAGAGCCTATTGACGGAAAAATTTTCTTCGCTCATTCTGATCTTTCAGGAATTTCAATTTTTGAAGAAGCCTTTTATCAGGGTTTAAGAACGGCAAAAGATATGTTATGAAGCGGCCTTGGATCCATAATGCAAAAACTGACGGTTGGTTTATTTTATCACCGCCTTTTTTGATCTTATTGATTATTTTCCTTTTTCAGAAGCAAATTCAAGGTTTGGAAAATCATTATTCCTTTTACACATGGCTTTTCCTCATTGTTTTTGTGGATGTTGCGCATTTGTATTCTACTTTATTTAAAACGTATTTTGTAAAAGAAGAAATCCGGAAAAGGAAACTTTTATATTACGGAATTCCTGTATTGGGCTGGATTTTGGGATTAATTTTATACCAATTTGGAAGTCTAACTTTCTGGTCAGTTTTGGCTTTGATCGCTGTTTTTCATTTCATCCGTCAGCAATATGGTTTCATGAGAATTTATGCAAGGTTCGAACCTAATAATTGGAGAAAGAGAATCGATGCAATTGCAGTTTATTCTGCTACGATTTTCCCAATGCTATATTGGTTTAAAACTCCGAGAGCTTTCACGTGGTTTATTGAAAATGAATTTAACTGGCTTCAAAATCTACCCGATTATACTCATGCAATAACAATTTTATATTTCGTCATTTTAATTATTTGGTTAATAAAAACTGCTTTTGAAATCTTTAAGACCCAACAATTTAATTTTCCTAAAATAGCTTTAATAATAGGAACTTATCTTTCGTGGTATTTCGGAATTGTTTATTTTAATAATGATCTTGTTTTTACTTTCCTTAATGTCATTTCTCATGGAATTCCGTACGTCGCTTTAATTTATATCAGAGAAATTAGACAAAAAGATCCTCAGAAATTGAATGGTTTTTCTATATTCAAATCTACTTTTGGAATTTTCTTGTTTATCATCGTTATTTTGGTATTTGCTTTTTTTGAAGAATTTTTGTGGGAAATATTGGTTTGGAATGAGCATTTTTCATTGAATTTAAATATTTCATTAAACTGGTTTCAATTTTTAATTCCGCTTTTAGTCGTCCCTCAATTGACGCATTATTTATTGGATGGGTTCATTTGGAGGAAACCCAAAAAAGATGACTAATTTTGTTCTCAATAAAAAAACTTGAAAATGCAGAAGTACCTCTTTTCATTGATGATTTTGTTGGGATTTTTTAATCTGAATGCCCAGCAGAAAACATTTTGTAATCCAATTAATATCGATTACGGATACACGCCGTTCGAAGTTTTTTCAAAACAGGGAAAACACCGTGCTACAGCCGATCCGGTAATTGTTAATTTTAAAAACAAATTGTTTCTTTTCTCCACCAATCAGGAAGGATATTGGTATAGCGACGATATGCTCGATTGGAAATTTGTGAAAAGAAAATTCCTCAAAGACAATAAATACATCCACGATCTGAATGCTCCGGCAGTTTGGGCAATGAAAGATACTTTGTATGTCTTCGGATCGACTTGGGAACAGGATTTTCCGATCTGGAAAAGTACAAATCCTACAAAAGATGATTGGAAAATTGCTGTTGATACATTAAAAGTCGGAGCCTGGGATCCTGCTTTTCATTATGATGAAGATAAAAATAAGCTTTATCTTTATTGGGGTTCAAGCAACGAATGGCCGTTATTGGGAACTGAAATTAAAACCAAAACATTGCAGTCGGAAGGTTTTGTAAAACCTATTTTAAGACTGAAACCGGAAGATCATGGCTGGGAAAGATTCGGGGAATACAACGATAATGTTTTCTTGCAACCTTTCGTAGAAGGAGCATGGATGACGAAGCATAATGGAAAATATTATATGCAGTATGGCGCCCCCGCAACAGAATTCAGTGGATATTCTGATGGGGTTTATATGAGCGATAAGCCTTTAGAGGGTTTTGAATATCAGCAGCACAATCCGTTTTCCTATAAACCGGGAGGTTTTGCAAGAGGAGCGGGACATGGAGCAACTTTCGAAGATAATTACAAAAATTGGTGGCATATTTCAACGATTTTTATTTCCACTAAAAATAATTTTGAAAGAAGGCTAGGGATCTGGCCTGCCGGATTTGATAAAGATGATGTGATGTATTGCAACACTGCTTACGGAGATTATCCGACCTATCTTCCACAATATGCTCAGGGAAAAGATTTTTCTAAAGGACTTTTTGCAGGTTGGATGTTATTGAACTATAATAAACCCGTTCAGGTTTCATCAACACTGGGTGGTTATCAATCGAATTATGCGGTGGATGAGGATATTAAAACGTATTGGAGCGCAAAAACAGGAAATTCAGGAGAATGGTATGAGACGGATTTAGGAGAGGTTTCTACGATTAATGCTATTCAAATTAATTATGCTGATCAGGATGTTGAGTTTATGGGTAAGACGTTGGGCAAAATGCATCAGTATAAAATATACGGTTCGAATGACGGTAAAAAATGGAGCGTTATTGTTGATAAAAGTAAAAATACAAAAGATGTTCCTCATGATTATGTTGAACTGGAAAAGCCTGGAAAAGCAAGATTCCTGAAAATGGAAAATCTGAAAATGCCAACGGGAAAATTTGCATTGAGTGGTTTCCGAGTTTTCGGAAAAGGAGCGGGAGCTGTTCCACCAAAAGTTCAGAATTTTGTTCCGTTGCGAGCCGATCCTAAAAAATATGGTGAAAGAAGAAGCATCTGGATGAAATGGCAGCAAAATTCCGACGCAGACGGATATGTAATTTACTGGGGAAAATCTCATGACAAATTATATGGTAGCATTATGGTGTACGGTAAAAATGAATATTTCTTCACCGGAGCCGACAGAACAGATGCTTACTATTTCCAGATTGAAGCGTTCAATGCAAACGGAGTTTCGGAAAGAACGGAAGTTTTTAAATCTGAATAATTTGAATATAACTTAAACCTTCCTTTTGGGGAGGTTTTATTTTAAACTATAGAAATATTTCTAAAATTTAACGAAATTAGCATCAGAAAATAAATTAAAATAACAAACTATGAAAAAACTCAAACTTTTGTCGCTTTCATTATTGCTGCCGTTCATTTTTGCGGGTTGTAGTGATGATGAGGATGAAAAAAATTATCAGGTCGAAATGGATGCCGTTGTAAGAAACGTTCATGCCAATCTCCAGACCAGTCTTGGAACGGATGTTCCTTCTTTAAGCGTATATGTTGTTTCTCCTAAAGGAACTTATTTCAGTACGGTGAAGGGAACAAACGGAACTGCCGTAACTCCAAATACCTATTTCCGTTTTGCAAGTAATACAAAGAATTTTACTTCCACAGCAATTCTGAAAATGATGCAGGACGGATGGCTCAATCTTGATGATAAAATCACCGCAAATATTCCAGGGGCAACAGTTCCTTATACACCGAATGTTGCAGACTGGAATTTTCCTCACAAAAACGACATTACAATCCGTCAAATTTTACAGCATAATGCGGGGATTTATGATCTCACAAATGATCCGTCTCAATACAATATCGGTGGAGAAACGTATGCAGATCATACACTGACAACCAATCCTGATTTTCAGTTTTCGGCCTCAGATTATGCAAAAGTTCTTAAAGATCATAACCTTACGTATGGTCCGCCAAATACGGTTTATCATTATTCAAATACCGGATATGCGATTTTAAGCGAAATAATTGCAAGGGTATACTCCGAAAAAGCGGGTTCTGCTAAAACATACAGCAATTTTATGTATGATAAAATTGTCGGCCCGGGATCAAAGCGACCTTTGGCAATTAAATTTCCTGAATTAGCATCTGACAAACAATTACCTTCCCCTTATGTAAAAGGTTTTATTAAGTACGATACTCACGATGAGGTTACCGATCTGAAAAATGCAAGCGCACATATTGGAGAAGGAAATGGCATTGGGACAATGACGATGCTTTCAGATTATATCAGAAGTTTGATGAAAGGGGATAACGTATTGTACGCTTCAAGCGCAGAATTAATGAGAACGAATAAAGGTCCTGCCACCACTTCAGGGTATGGTTTGGGCTGTTCGAATTTTCCAGGAATCGGTTACGGGCATAACGGTGCAACGGAAGGATATTTATCATTAATAGCTTATGATCCTGCATCTGATGTTTCTGTAATCGTATTGTTGCCATTCTGGGATTTAAGAGGCAGCAATTTTAATAAATGTATTGCAACATTGAATTCTACAGCGATTGAAGCTAAGAAAACGTTGGGATATTAATTAGATTTAAAATAATAAAATAAGCGCTTTGAGAAATCAGAGCGCTTATTTTTTGTTGATATTTTTTATAAACAGATCAATTTTATTAATTAGAAATTTTGAATTGAATTCATTTTCCTAGGAAAGATGAGTTCCATTAAATTCATAAGACTCATTATAAACATTATTTTTCTGTAGAGCTGAATCTAAAATTCTCTTTTGTGACAGAGGAACAACCTGATCATGAGTTCCGTAAAATGATAGAGTAGGCGTTGAGTTCTTATTGATCCAATGTGTCGGGCTTCCAAAATCCATTAATGATTCATTATTTCTAATGATTTTCGGGTCGATCAGATTTTTTTCAACAAAATAATAATCGTCATAATTTTTAAACCCGGGATCATTCAAATCTGCTGGGCCAACAATATTTACAACAGCTTTTATATTTTTATTATCCTTAAATTGATAAGCATACAACATCGATAAATGTCCGCCAGCACTGTTTCCCAAAAGAATATATTTTGGTTTGTATTTTAAAATTTTCTCCAGATAAATCATCATACTTTTAATGTCATCTGTCTGATTGGGAAGTGCGAAACGGTTTGAAGTTGCCAGTCGATAATCCATATTAACAAAAATATGCTGTGGAAATTTTTTCATCAATGAATAAGTGAAAGACGTTAACTGAGATTTTTCACCGCCACGCCATCCGCCGCCATGAATAATGATGAAAACATCTTTTTGATGAGATGTGTTTTCGGGAATATATAAATCAATTTTCTGTTCCGGATCTTGTCCGTAAGAAATGTTTTTTTCGATGGTAAAAGAATTTTTCCCCAATTCAATGGTCTTCTGTTGACAGCCTGTGAGAATTGTCAATAATAGAATTGCAAAGATTAATAAATGCTTTTTCATCTTCAATAGGGTATATTTTCGCTTATTAATTTAACCTTAAAAATAAACAAAACCCGTTGATAAATCAGCGGGCAGTTGTACAAAATAATTTATATGAAGAAATGAAATGATTGGTTTTATCTTGTTCTGTTTTTAATGGCATCAGAAGCGGCTTCGATATCTCTTACTTTTTTCACTTTGCTGTTTCCGAAAGAGTAGGTAAGGCTTACCGTAACGTTTCTTTTGTACATATCGTTTTTAATGTAATTGTAATTTCCATTGTCCTGATAATCTTCAATTTCCACAACATTGGTTCTCAAAATATCATTTACATTCACTGCAAAAGTCCAGTCGTTCCAGTTTTTCTTGATACTTAAATCTAAACTCATCAGGCTTTTCAGCATTCCCAATTCGATTTGTTGTTTGTCAACATAGAAATAATTTACGCCTAAGAACCAAGTTTTCTTTTTATCTAAACGAATCGTATTGTTACTTGTCACGATGAAGCTTGTCGATTTTCTGTTGTTGGTATAAGTATCGAAAACCTGTCCTGTTGTAGGATCTGTGTCCAAAGTTCCGTTGTTGATATTGTGCTGAACTCCCGCATTGAAATTCAACGTTACATATTGTTTAAATAATGATTTCTGAATTCCCAGCATGGCAGACATTTCCTGTTTGTCACCAAAATTGGTTCTGATATACGCAAGTCTTACTCTTTCCATATTGTTATCATCCAAGTATTTTTTCTGCAAAGGAACTTGTGTGATCTGATCTTTTACATACGAATGATTCAAGATTAAGAAATAAGAGTTTTTATACATATACGTCAATTCCTGATTGTAAGTAGAAGACGCTTTTACAAAAGGATTATTCTGCGTATAATTGTCTTCGGTAATAATATTTCTCACAGGATTCAGTTCCCAGAAACTTGGTCTTCTCATTCTGCTCGAAAATGAATAAGAAATGTTATTCTTATCATTAATGGCATAATTGAAACTTAAATAGGGTAATAAATTGTTATAATTCTGTTCAATTTTTTGTTGACCTTGTACGTCATTTTTAAAACTGTCTGCAGTTCCCACACTGTTTGTAATTTCATACCTAGCACCTACTTTTCCGGAAAATTTATCAGAAAATTTCTTTTCAAGTGTGATATATGCTCCGTAAATATTTTCGTCATATATAAAATGATTGAAATCTCTTTGAGTGTCTATGCCTTTCAGATTACCAGTTGCAACATCATAATCATAACCGTAATTGTAATTTTTGGTGTCATTATCGGTTTTCGTTTTATTGAAATTTCCTCCGACAGAAAATGTGAAATCATTTTTAAATTTCTGAATATAATCTACAGTTCCCGAAAAGTTGTTCACAATTTGTGGAATATCCTGAATGATTTTTCTTCCCGTTCTTGAAAAACCAGATGTGCTTCCTTTAACATCAGAAATCATCGTATTATTATCAGAAAACTGAAATCTTTTGTAAATAAGATAAGCTGCATTAGCATTGAATTTACTTCCTAAAGAATCCAATTTCACCTCGTAATTTAAATTAACTGAGTTGTTGTAATTTCTAGCGTTCTCCTTATTTTTTGTTCTTGTATAGGTTGTTTCAAGAATTCCGGCGTTGTTGGGCTGAGTTAATGTATTTAATAAATCGATAGTAGAATTATAACTTTTATTCGCCCAGGAATTCCATGAAAGTGCCAGATTGCTTTTGTCCGTTAACTGATAGTCCATATTTAGATAACCTCCAAGGTTTTTATTAGGGTCGTCAATATTTCCTACAGATTCGTTTTTTACTTTACCGATACCATTTTTTAATACATAAGCTTGTGGATTGATATTTTCTCCGCCGCTTAAATTTGCTGTAACTCCCAGTTTATCTTTTCTGTAATTCACAGAGAAACTTGCATTGCTTGCATTAAACTTATTCTGGCTGTTAGACATTCTCATGTTTCCGCTCGTACCATTACTCATTTTCTTTTTCAGAATAATGTTGATAATTCCGTCTGAAGATTCTACCTGATATTCGCTTCCGGGAACCGTAATTACTTCGATTTTCTGAATATTTTCTGCCGGCGTATTTTTCAAGAATTGCGTTAAAGATTCCGCATCCATATTGGTTTTTCTGCCGTTGATGTAGATCAGTGCATTATTTTTTCCTACAATTTTTAACGTTTTATCATCTGTTGTCGATAATAGGGGAGTCTGCTTCAAAAGATCAAACGTTGTATTTCCTTTGGCAATAGGCGAAGCGGCAACATCATATACAAAACGGTCACTTTGTTTTTTGAAAACCTGTTTCGTTAAAGTAATCCCTTCAATATTTTTAGTTTTTGCTGAATCCTGTTTTTTTTCCTGTGCAAAGGTTAATCCGCTGAAGAATATAGCTGCGATAAGTATAGACGTTTTCATGATATTATTTTTTTTAGAGAGTTTAATAGCTTGTATTTGTAATTATTTTACATTGCAAAGATATATAATAAAAATAGTATCATGCAATACAAAGTACTTAAAATGTTTTTAATTTATTTATAACTATTTGATTTTCAGTTTTAAAAATTTTAATTGAAATTTTTAAAACTAAGAGCTTTGTTATTTAATTAAACAATTAAGACCGAACTTTTGTTACATTTCAATATTGAAATAATTGAAAGTTTATAGAAAAATGGAAATTGAAATAAACATTTCAATTTTTAAAACGATAATCCTGTTGTTAAAAAAGAAAATTTCAGTAAATGAAAAAAAGAAAACGGAGTTATTGAAGAAGAAAAAAGAACCGAAAGGTTCTTTTTGTATATTTATTCTCTGTCGAATCGGGCGAGTTTTTTATCAATCCAAATGGTAGCAAATGGGAAGAAGGCTGAGATTACGGCGAACACAGTATCTTCATCATCCCATGCAAATATTTTTCTTGTAGCAGGTAAAAATAGCAGATAAAGAGTAAAAAAGAATCCGTGAATACTACCAATCGTACTGATGTAAACAATCGGGAAAATACCTTCCGGATCAGTACGAATCCAGATCATGGCGGTGAACAAAAAAAACCACGAAATGGCTTCAGCTAAACATATTTGTTTAAACCATTTAATTACTTTTTTCTGAGGATATTTTAAAAAGAATTTTTCGATGAAATCCATTAATGCTGAATTTTTAATAATAAAATTTTGAGTCTACTTGTAAAAGCTACTTCCATCCAAATACTCAAAAACTTCTGTCGGGAGCATTGGTCTTACATTTTTTCCTTGCTTGATCATGTTTCGGATTTCGGTGGCAGAAAGTTCAATAATCGGAGCTTTGATCAGAGAAATATTTTCATGCTGAAGATATTCCGACTCATTTTTTTCTCCTTCAAAAACTCTCGGATAAACAATAATATGATGGTTTTTAATTAAATTTTCCGAATTTTTCCATTTGTGCAGGCCTTTAAGATTATCTTCTCCCATGATTAAACTAAAAGAATAGTCAGGATATTTTTCATGCAGATAAGTCAGCGTATCAATTGTATAACTGGGCTGCGGAAGAGAAAATTCTACATTAGAAACTCTCATTTTTGGGTAATTTTTTACCGCCAGCTGTACCATATCCAATCTGTTATGATCTTTCAGTAATGATTTTTTATCTTTAAAAGGATTTTGCGGACTCACGACAAACCATAATTCATCCATATCGGAATTCTCCAGAATGTAATTCGCCAAAATTAAATGACCAATATGAATTGGATTAAATGAACCGAAAAATAAACCGATTTTTTTCATGCAAATTTCCTAATCCCTGAATTTAACATCCTTAATATTAAGGTAATGCGTCACATTTCCTTTCCAGTGATTTTCTTCTAAAGTGAAAGCCAGATCGAAACTTTTAGTTCGGAAATCATCAGCAAACTGTCCTAATTTAAAACCAAGACATTCAATATTTCTACCGGTAGATTCCTGTTTTATATAAAACTTCAGGTGATTATTGTCTTTTCCCATGGTCTTAATATAACCTGAAATTTTCTGATTGGTCAAAGCCAGAATCGGTTTCATATTATGAGGTCCGAAAGGTGCCAGTTTCCTGTGAAAATTGATGAAATCACGGTTGATATCTTCTACACTAATCTCAGAATCAATGCTTACAGAAGGCTCTTTTTGATGTTCTTTAATCTTTTCAGAAACAATTTTTTCAAACTTATCTTTAAAAGCTTCAAATTTATCTTTCTCCATCGAAAGTCCGGCAGCAGCATGATGTCCGCCAAATTTCAGGAAATATTCCGAACACATATCTAATGCTTCATGAACATCAAAATCGGATACAGATCTTGCTGAAGCGACCATTTCTCCGTTATTCCCGTCGGTGAAAACCAAAGTCGGTTTGTAATAGGTTTCAATTAATCTTGAAGCTACAATTCCGATTACGCCTTTGTTCCATTCAGGATGATAAACAATCGTGGAGAATTTTGTTTCCTGCTGAGATTCAATGATTTGATTTAAAGCAGATAATGTGGAATTCATATCCAGTTCTCGTCTTTCATCATTCAAATTCATAATATCACCAACAATCTGATGTGCGTGTTTCAGATTATCAGAAACCATCAGTTCAACAGCAGCCTTTCCTTGCGAAATCCTCCCTGCAGCATTGATTTTCGGAGCAATTTCAAAAACGATATTTGAAATTTCAAAATGAGAAAGTTTATCGTCCGGAATTAATAATCTCAATCCTAAATTTCTGGTTTTTCTCAAAACCTTCAATCCCATTTTTGCCAACACTCTGTTCTCCCCAGTCATAGAAACGATGTCTGCAGCGATTGAGATGGCAAGAAGATCTGTTAATTCGAAAAGTTCTGCATCGGGAAGTTTATAAATGGTATTCAATCCCTGGCAAAGCTTAAAACCAACTCCACATCCTGAAAGTTCCTTGAAAGGATAACGACAGTCAGCTCTTTTTGGATCTAAAACAGCTACAGCATCAGGAATTTCTTCGCCAGGTAAATGGTGGTCGCAAATGATAAAATCAATCTCTAAATTTTTAGCATAATTGATCATATCCAATGCTTTGATTCCGCAGTCTAAAGCAATGATTAGTGAAAATCCGTTTGCTTTTGCAAAATCAATTCCTTCTGTTGATATTCCGTATCCTTCAGAATTTCTGTCGGGGATGTAATAATCTAAATATTTTTTCTCAACAATTTTGCTGAGGTATAGATACATTAAAGCTACAGCGGTAGTTCCGTCTACATCGTAATCGCCGTAAACAAGTATTTTTTCTCCATTTTCAATTGCAGTCGCAATACGCTCAACAGCTTTTTGCATATCTGCCATTAAGAACGGGTTGTGTATGTCGGTAAGGTTTGGTTTGAAGAATTCTCTCGCCTTTTGATAATTGTCAATTCCTCTGAGAACGAGAAGCTTGGATTCAAAAGTTCCAAAACCAAGTGACGAGCTCAGTCCGTCAACGATTTCTTCATCAGGTTCGGGTTTGTAAATCCATTTTTGACTCATTTCACAAAAATAGGGAATTATATTTTAATAGATAAAGTTTATTGCGAAGAGAAGATGTTAAAAAATGAAACTGAAAGGATAATATTTTTACGCATGCTAACAATTTATTTTTGTAGATATATTCTTGATTTAAATTCATAAAAAAGCCATAATAATGGGCTTTTAATTCAATTTTCAGATTATTAAATTATTAACTATCTTAGCAATCCACATTAAAATTATAATATGAAAAAGATTACACTCTGCCTGATGTTTATCGGGGCAATGCATTCAATTAATGCACAAAAAATCAATCTTGGAAAAGCTGCGGAAGTCGTGAGTAACGGTGCGAAAGGGCTAACATTTTCAAACGAAGATGCTATTAAATTATCCAAAGAGTCGGTAGATTATATGGATAAAAACAATCCGGTTGCTGGGGCAAAAGATCCTTATACAATAAGACTCAACAAACTTTTTGCAAAGCACAAATCTCAGGATGGCTTAAACCTTAATTATAAAGTGTACAAAGTGAAAGATATTAATGCTTTTGCCTGTGCAGATGGTAGTGTCCGTGTTTTTTCTTCGTTAATGGATATTATGACGGATGATGAATTATTGGCGGTAATCGGTCATGAAATTGGTCACGTAAAAAATCAGGATACAAAAGACGCCATGAAAACTGCTTATCTGAAAGCCGCGGCATTGGGAGCTGCTTCTTCGGCTTCATCAAAAGTTGCTACGCTTAACGAGAGCCAAATCGGAAAAATGGCAAATTCATTTTTGGATGCTTCTCACAGTAAAAAACAGGAATCTGAAGCAGATCTTTATTCTTACGATTTTATGAAAGCTAATAAATATAATGTTGTAGGAGCTTACACGGCATTTAAAAAATTAGCGTTGCTTTCTGAAGGCGGAACACCTCAATCAGGATTCCAGAAAATGTTTAATTCTCACCCAGACAGTAACAAAAGGGCAGAGGCGATTAAGAAAAGAGCAGAAAAAGATGGACTTTGGAAGGATCCGGGAACGGTTTCTTTACCAACAACAAAACTTACGAAATAGTTTAAAATTAATATAGAAAATAAAAAATCCTCAAATCAAATTTGAGGATTTTTTTATCTGAATAAGTATTGTCTTAAGATTAAGAATACATTTTCTCCCTTAGTTCTTTAATCTTTTTATCAGAAAGATATTCGTCGTACGTCATTTCTCTATCGATAATTCCGTTTGGAGTCAATTCGATGATTCTGTTACAGACTGTTGAAAGCATTTCGTGGTCATGAGATGCCAATAAAAGATTTCCTTTAAAATTAGACAATGAGTTGTTCAACGTTGTAATACTTTCCAAGTCTAAGTGATTGGTAGGCTCGTCTAATAAAAGAACATTTGCTTTCTGAAGCATCATTCTACTGAACATACATCTCATTTTTTCCCCTCCTGAAAGTACTTTACAAGATTTCAACGCCTCGTCTCCTGAGAAAAGCATTCTTCCTAAGAATCCTCTCATGAATTCTTCGTGACGTTCTTCATCGTTTTTAGTAAATTGTCTCAACCAATCGACTAAGCTGATATCTTCCTGGAAGAATTTAGTATTGTCTAAAGGCATTTGAGATTGGTTTGTTGTAACTCCCCAAGCAACAGCTCCTTTATCTGCTTCAACATTTCCTGCTAAAATTTCGAAAAATTCTGTAATCGCTAAAGAGTTTTTAGATAATACAGCAACTTTATCATTTTTCTTAAGATTAAGGTCGATGTTTGAGAATAATAATTCTCCGTCTTTTGTTTTTTCGAGACCTTTAACATCTAAAATCTGGTCTCCAACTTCTCTTTCCATTTCGAAAATAATCGCCGGGTACCTTCTTGAAGATGGCTTAATATCATCGATGTTTAATTTATCGATCATTTTCTTTCTTGCCGTTGCCTGCTTAGCTTTTGCAACGTTCGAACTGAATCTTGCGATGAAATCCTGAAGTTCTTTCTTCTTTTCTTCCGCCTTTTTGTTAGCCTGAGCTCTTTGTCTTGTCGCTAGCTGAGAAGCTTGGTACCAGAAAGAGTAGTTACCTGTGTAAAGGTTTAGTTTAGCATAATCTAAATCTCCGATGTGCGTACAAACGGTATCCAAGAAGTGACGGTCGTGAGATACAACGATTACGGTATTTTCATAATCAGCCAAGAAATCTTCTAACCAAGAAATTGTTTCAATATCAAGGTCATTAGTAGGTTCATCCAAGATCAATACATCAGGATTCCCGAAAAGTGCCTGAGCCAAAAGAACTTTTACTTTGTCCTTATTCTCCAGTTCACTCATCAGCTGATAATGCATATCATCTTTCACTCGTACGTTTGAAAGCATGGTTTGTGCATCAGACTCAGAGTTCCATCCGCCCATTTCGTCATAAATAACCCCTAATTCACCTGCTTTAATACCATCTTCGTCTGAGAAATCTTCTTTCGCATAAAGCGCATCCATTTCCTCTTTTATTTCAAATAATCTTTTGTTACCTCTCAAAACCGCTTCAAGTACCGTATATTGATCGTAAGCAAAGTGATCCTGCTCAAGAACAGACATTCTTTTCCCTGGTTCCAGAGATACGTGTCCTGTTGTTGGATCTTGCTTTCCTGTTAATATTTTAAGGAATGTAGACTTTCCCGCACCATTTGCTCCGATAATGCCGTAGCAGTTTCCTTTGGCAAACATAATATTTACCTCGTCAAAAAGAACTCTTTTCCCGAATTGTAAAGATAAGTTAGATACTGTTAACATATTGTTTTGTAAATTTGGCGCAAAAATACGAAAAGAAATTGGGTATTTCGTAATAATGTAATATTCAAGTTTTTAATGTGGGGTATTTTTTATATATTTCATTAAAGAAATTTTAACATGAAGATTGAAAAAACAGTTAATATATTTAATAGAAGAGCCAGGTTTGAGTACGAAATTCTCGACGAATATGAAGCAGGAATGGTTTTAACAGGTACAGAAATAAAATCTTTGCGTTCTTCTAAAGCATCGATTACAGAATCGTTCTGTCAGTTTATTGATGGGGAATTATACATTATTAATATGATGATTGATGAGTATAAATTGGGAACTTTTTATAATCACAAGACAAAAAGGGAACGAAAATTGCTCTTGCACAAAAAAGAATTACAAAAATTAGAAAAAAAGTTAAAGGATGCTGGGAACACTGTTATACCTTTAAAGTTATATATCAACGATAAGGGAAAAGCAAAGGTTCTGATTGCCCTTGGTAGAGGGAAAAAACTCTTTGATAAAAGGGAGAGCATAAAAGATAGAGAAAATAAACGAAACCTCGATAGAATATTAAAGAAAAGTTAAAAATCATCGGAAAAACTTTGTTTATAAAGAAAAATTATATTTATTTTGCATTATCAATTATTTAATCATTTAATTCTATGAAAAATCTAAAATTAGGAATTTCAGCATTGGCACTTACTGTTGCTTCTACTGTGTTCGCTCAGACTACCAACAATCCGTGGATGATCGGTGTTGGTGCTCATGCAGAGAACCACCTAGCGCAGAGAGACAACTTTAGTAATACATTTGCTGCTAAAAATTTGACGAAGACAATGTTCAATATGAACAACTTCTCTATTACTCCGCCATTATCTAAACTTACAGTTGCTAGAAACATCGGTAAAGGTTTAGTTATTGACTGGCAGACTACTGTAGGAAATGTTGAGAACAAAAGATTCAACATGGGTAAGGAGTTCATGTTGCAAACAGGTCTTGGTTTCCAAGCTCATGCTGCAGGTCTTCTATGGAATGAAGAGTCTTGGTTTGACCCATATTTGAGAGTTGGTGCTAACTATTTAAGACATGATTACTCATCTCTTACTTTCCCTAGAACTGATGCTAATGGGGAATCTGTAACTAACGGTGATAATGGTACTGAAAATGGAAAATCAAACTTCTTTACTGTTGCTACAGGTGCTGGTGTTAATTTCTGGGTAACTAAAAATTTCGGTTTAGGAGTACAAGGAGACTATGTATCAACTCCAGGTGATAAATCTACAGTTGCTAACTTCTGGCAAGCTTCTGCGTCTATTAACTTTAGATTCGGAAATAGAGACAGAGATAAGGATGGTATCTTAGATAAAGACGATTTATGTCCAGATACACCAGGTTTACCAGAATTCCAAGGATGTCCTGATACTGACGGTGATGGAGTTCCAGATAAAGACGATCAGTGTCCAGATGTTGCTGGTCCAGTTGAAAACAACGGTTGTCCTTGGCCAGATACTGATGGAGATGGTATTATCGACAAAGATGATGCTTGTCCTACTGTTGCAGGTCCTGCAGAAAACAATGGTTGTCCTTGGCCAGATACAGACGGTGACGGTATCTTAGATAAAGATGATGCTTGTCCTACTGTTCCAGGTCTTCCAGAATACAACGGATGTCCTGCTCCTAAAAAACCAGACGTAATTGTTATCAACAAAGAATTGAAAGATATCTTATTTGACTTTAACAAAGCTACGATCAAGCCAGAATCTAGTGGTAAATTAAATACTGCTGCAGATATTATTAAAGATGCTGAAGCTACTAATTTCTTAGTAGTAGGTTCTACAGATGCTAAAGGTGGTGTTGCTTATAACCTAAACTTATCTAGACAAAGAGCTGCTGCTGTAGTTGCTGCTTTAGAAGCTAGAGGAGTTAACCCTAGTACGCTTAAGTCTATCGGTATAGGTTCTCAAGAAGCGACTGTTCCTGCAAAAGCTTCTGATGCTGAAAGACAAGTAGACAGAAAAGTTGTTGTAAGAGCAATCTCAGGATCTGATTGGGAAACTTACCAGAAAAATGATATTGTTGTAGCTAAACCAGCTGTTAAAAAAGCAGCTAAGAAAAAAGCTCCTGCTAAAAAGAAAAAATAATTAATTTTTCTAAATATAAATACCTCTAGTTATCTAGGGGTATTTTTTTTTTGTTGACTTTTAGTTAATTTTGTTGAAAATTTAAAAATAAAAATGGGAAGAGCGTTTGAATATAGAAAAGCTTCTAAAATGGCACGTTGGGACAAGATGGCCAAAACTTTTTCTAAAATAGGTAAAGATATTGCATTAGCCGTAAAAGCGGGTGGGACAGATCCTGAAGCCAATCCGGCATTGAGAAGATGTATCCTTAATGCAAAAGGAGCCAATATGCCAAAAGACAATGTTGAAAGAGCAATTAAAAAGGCAAGTGGTGCAGATGCAGAAAACTATGAAGAAATTACTTACGAAGGATATGGACAAGGTGGTGTTGCATTTTTTGTGGAATGTACAACCAATAACACGACAAGAACTGTTGCTAATGTGAGAGCGATCTTCAATAAGTTTGATGGAAACTTGGGAAAAAATGGTGAATTAGCATTTATTTTCGACAGAAAAGGAATTTTTACAATCGATTTAGCGCAGGTTAAAATGGATTGGGATGAATTCGAAATGGAGATGATTGACGGAGGAGCAGAAGATGTAGAAAAAGACGAAGAAGAAGTAATGATTACGACTGCTTTTGAAGATTTCGGATCTTTATCTCATAAATTAGATGATTTGGGAATTGAAGCAAAAAGTTCGGAACTTCAGAGAATTCCAAATAATACAAAAGAAGTAAACGCAGAACAATTCAAAGCAAATATGAAAATGCTTGATCGTTTTGAAGAAGATGATGACGTGCAAAACGTGTATCACAACATGGAAATCACAGAAGAGTTGATGGAAACTCTATAAAAAATAATATAACATTCATATACAGTTAATTTTCAAGTACTTTCTTTGCATAAAACTATGAAAAGAAACGTTGAATTAGTTGTCATATCGGATGTTCATTTGGGAACTTATGGATGTAAGGCTAAAGAGTTGCTGAGATATCTCAATTCTATTCAGCCTAAAATTTTGGTTTTGAACGGTGATATCATCGATATCTGGCAATTCAAAAAGTCTTACTTCCCTAAACCTCATTTGGAAGTGATTAAGAAAATCCTTTCATTTGCTACAAAAAATACTGATGTGTTCTACATCACCGGAAATCACGACGAGATGTTCCGAAAGTTTACCGATTTCGAATTAGGTAAATTAAAAGTCTGCAATAAAGTTTTCTTAGAAATTAATAATAAAAAAACATGGATCTTTCACGGAGATGTGTTTGATGCATCCGTTCAGCATTCAAAATGGATTGCCAAATTGGGAGGAAAAGGTTACGATTTATTAATTGTAATCAATAATGTTGTAAATTGGTTTTTGGAGAAAATGGGTAGAGAAAAATATTCATTTTCAAAAAAGATTAAGAATAATGTAAAAAAGGCGGTAAAATACATTGGAGATTTTGAATTAACAGCTTCTGAATTGGCAATTGATAACCATTACGATTATGTGATTTGCGGGCACATCCATCAACCGCAAATTCGTGAAGTAGTTAATAAAAAAGGGTCTTGTACGTATATGAATTCCGGAGACTGGATCGAGAATCTTTCTGCTTTGGAATACAACAATCAGGAATGGAAAATCTTTTACTATGAAGATCATAAAGATATTTTGAAAGATGAAATTGTAGATGAAATTCAGGATATCGACAGTGCCGAACTTTTAAAAATAGTAACCAATTTCACACAATGAAAATTTTATACGCATTTCAGGGAACCGGAAACGGACATGTCGCAAGAGCTCAGGAAATTGTTCCGATCTTAAAAAAATATGCATCTGTTGATACTTTGATCAGTGGACATCAATCGCAGTTAAAGGCTGATTTCGACGTTAACTTTCAGCATAAAGGGATTTCATTACTTTATGATAAAACAGGTGGATTATCCTATAAAAAAACGTTTACGGATAATAGTTTTCTTGAAGCATTCAAAGCAATAAAAGAAATTGAACTTTCACAGTATGATTTAATCATCAATGATTATGAACCTCTGACGGGTTGGGCGTGTAAATTGAAGAAACTTCCCATGATTGAATTGAGTCATCAGGCTTCTATGTTGTTTAAAGAAACTCCAAAACCTGATAAAAAAGATTTTCTCGGAGAAATGATACTGAAATATTATGTTCCAAGTGAAAGAAAAATTGGTTTTCATTTTGAAAATTATCATCCTCAGATTAAAAAACCTGTCATCAGAAGAAAAATCAGAAATCTTAATCCTGACAAAAAAGGTTTTTATTTGGTCTATCTTCCAAGTTTTTCAGATGAAAATATCATTAAAGTTTTAAAGCAAATTCCGGTTGAATGGAAAGTTTTTTCTAAATATTCCAAACTTCAATTTAAGGAAAGTAATGTTGAAATTTTTCCTATTGACGAAATTCAATATTTAAAATCCTTCGAAAACTGTGACGGAATTCTTTGTAATGCCGGTTTTGAGAGTCCTGCCGAAGCACTTTTTATGGATAAGAAATTATTCGTCATCCCAATTCATAATCAATATGAACAGGAATGTAATGCCTGCGCTTTAGACAAAATGGGGATTCCGAATTCTAAGGTTTTGAAACTGGAAGAAATTCAGAATTGGGTAGCTTCTGACCAACATTTAAAGGTTGATTATCCCGATGACATTGAAGAAATTTTGGTGAATGAAGTTTTAACGCTCAAGTAAAATATCATCTACATCATTCATTCTTGTCATTACAGCTCTTGCATAAGAACAGTGCGGATAGACTTTCCAATTATTTTCTCTTGCAAATTTGATGGCTTCTTCAACCAAATATTTTCCCATTCCGCGACCTTCAAATTCGGGATGAACCAACACGAAGGAAATGATATATTTATTGTCTTCAGGGAAAATAGTGTACGTCAATCTCCCGATTTCTTTAATTTCATTATTTAAAGTAATGACTCCGCCGTTTCCTGATTTATTATTTTCAAATCTCATAATTCAAGTTTTAATTGAGAATAAAAGTACAAAAACCGCACCGAGGTTGTTTTGATGTAAATCAAGAAATTTTTTTAATGTGAATAGTGAACTCTTTTCTCTTTTCTCTTTTCTCTTTTCAATTTTAAAAATTGAATTAGAAAATTCACAACTCACTTTCAAAGCAAAATTTACCATTCACTTTAGTTATCTTTTCCGGTATAATAATTATAATCTTTCATCACCACTCCTATAAATTGTCTCTCTGTCATTTTGGTAGGATCAACTTCCAGTTTTAAAGTGCTTTTGATTTTATCGGAAAGTTTAGAAATAATCTGTCTGTCATCAACTCTCAGAGCTTTTACATAATTATCTTTAATGATTCTCATATCATTGTCACTCAGTCCGATAACCTGTGGAAAAGTCGGAATATAATCTTCTTTGATATTTTCTAGGATCGTGTGAGAAATATTAATATTGTTTTTTAGTGAAATAACTGCCGTTCCCGATGCAATATCGCCCAAACGTTGGTTGCTTTTAGAAATAGCCATTGTTACAAGACCAATGACACCGGCAAAAGAAGTATCAATAATTCTAAGAATCCAGCGGATGATATAATCCCCGAAGCTTGCCTGGTAACCGTCTATTTTTACCACCCGAATTTTCATAAGCTTTTTGCCGGGAGTCTGCCCTTCCATCATGCTTTCCAGAACAACAGGATAGATGTAAACCGGAAATGTAATCGCAATATAAATCGCCATGATTGACCATTGATCAAGCCCTGTAAGTAAATATCCTAAATCCAGAATGTTGAAAAAAAGATAGAAGATAAAAATCACATAAGCAATTTTTATCAAAAGGTCTATGATAAACGCAAGCATCCTATCTCCAACACTGGCAATGTTGAAATTAATATTTACATTTTGTGAAGTATTAATCGCAATTTGAGACATAATTTTTACTATTTTAGCTCTACAATTATGAGAGAGGTTTATTTCATTAAACAAAATAAAGAAAAATGGTTGGGAATCGAACAGGTTGTTCAAGGGAAAATTAAAAAAAATCCTGATGACCTGTCTTCGCTGTACATTAATCTCATTAATGATCTGTCTTTTGCACAGACCTATTATCCAAAAAGTAATACGACGGTTTACCTGAACCATTTGTCTTCTCAGATTTTCCAGAAAATTTATAAGACCAAAAGAATTGAGAAAAACAGGATTCTGTATTTCTTCGAAACGGAAGTTCCGATGTTGGTTTTTCAGTACAGAAGATATTTAATGTATGCTTTTCTGTTTTTTATTTTATTTACTTCAATTGGGGTTCTTTCTGCGGTTTATGATAAAGAGTTTGCCAATGTTATATTGGGTGAAGATTATGTAAATACAACTATTGAAAATATTAAAAAAGGCAATGCCGTCGGAGTTTACCAAAGTGGTTCGACCTGGGGAAGTACGATTGGAATTATTTCCAATAACCTTAAAGTTGGTGCAAAGCTATATATTTACGGCATTGCAGGCGGTGTAGGGACTTTGTATGCATTGCTTTCGAATAGTGTCATGTTGGGTTCTTTTCAGTATTTCTTTTATGATTACGGAGCACTGAAAGACAGCGCAAGAGGAATCTGGCTTCACGGCGTTTTTGAAATCTTTGCAATGGTGGTGGAAGCAATGTGCGGATTGATTTTGGGAACATCTATTTTGTTTCCCAGAACTTTTTCAAGATTTGAGTCTTTTAAAAACGGATTTAAAAATTCATTTAAAATATTTTTAAGCACCGTTCCATTTACGATATGTGCAGGAATTATTGAAGGGTATATTACAAGACACGCTTTACAGATGCATTGGTCTTTAAACTTATTGATTATCTTCGGATCGTTGATTATCATTGGTTTTTATTATTGTATTTATCCTTTTATCGTCAGTAAAAAAATTAACAGCCAGATCCATGATGCAGTTTTATAAAAAGAGAGATTTTGGAACTTTTATAAGCGACAGTTTCACTTTTTTCAGGTTATACGGGAAAAATTACCTCAAGAATTTTATTTTGTTGAACGGATTATTGTTGATTGTAATGGTCATTACGATGGTCTTCGGGTTCAAAGAATTTTTCGGGGCAATGTTTGGTTCCAATATCGGTGGACAAAGTTATTATCTGGAGCAATATTTAGAAAATAACATCGGAATGTTTATTTTGATAGGCATTTTTCTGTTTATTCTTTCCACAGCTTTAATGACGGTTAATCTTCTTTTTCCTGTTTTTTATATGAAAAGAATAGCGGAAGGAAATCTGCAAATTAAGTCAGACGATATTTTAAGTGATTTTAAAAATAATATCAAAAAAGTTTTTACCATGTACTTTGGTTTAACTTTTTTGGTAATGCCGGTTGCTATGGTTCTTTTAGGATTTTCTTACATTTTGGTTTTTATATTTATCGGAATTTTGGTGGTACTTTTTGTCGGTCCTACTTTATTTAATGTCATCACATTTCTCTGTTACGATTATTTTAATTCAAACAGAGGTTTTTTTGAAAGTTTAAGCTACGCTGTAAGATCACAATTTTCTTACGCAAACGCAAGAGAAGGTTCGCCTTATGTAAAATATTGGGGATCAACAACTATATTTTTAATCCTATTTTATATCATAAGCGGGATATTTTCAGGGATTCCGATGATTATTTATTTAATAACCCTTACGACGACAACTTCAGATGCTTATTTTGAACAAAATCCTTTAGAAGGTGGTTTTGGGATATTTTTATTCTTTATTTACGGCATTTCTACATTAGTTTCGTTTTTGCTGATGAATATTTTATATGTCAATTCAGGGTTGATGTACTACGACAGCAGAACAGATTTTCATCAAAAAGTTGAACTGGAAGAAATAGAAACCATCGGAAACAATGACTAGATTTATTTTCTTTTTATTGATTTTTTTCTCCGCAGGATTCACTTTTGCGCAAGATAGCAACGAGCCGCCTGTTGTATACATAGATTCTCTGGAAACGGGGCATTACAAAAATATGTATCGTGCAGATTCTGTATTGCTTAAAAATCCGGTAACAGAAAATATTGCTTATCCTAAAAAATTCAAAGATAATGTTCCTTCAAGATACAAAGGAAACGAGTTTGATTATACAACCGTAAAACCTCGAATGTCTTTCTGGGATAAGTTGATGACTAAAATTTTCAGGTTACTGCAAAGTATTTTCGGAGAAACTGTTTTCACAAAATCAGGCAATATTACCGGAATTCTGATTCGGATTTTTGTCATTGTTCTTGTCGGATTTTTGGTTTATTTTATCATTAAACATCTTATCGGGAAAGACGGAAATTTCTTATTTGGAAAGAGAAACAGAAAAATTAACATCAAAGATGAAGAACTGCATGAAAATATTCATGAGATTAATTTTCCCGAAAGTATTTTAAAATTTGAAAAATCGGGTGATTTCCGTTCTGCCATTCGTTATCAGTTTTTATTTTTGCTTAAAAAATTAAGTGATAAAAAATTAATTGTCTGGAATCCGGAAAAGACCAATAAAGATTATGTTTCGGAATTAAAATCTGCTCATGTAAAGGATGAATTTTCTAGACTTTCTTATATTTTCGATTATGTCTGGTACGGAGAATTCAGCATTGATGAAGACCATTACCTGAAATTTAAAAACCAATTTCAGTCATTTAAACCGTAATTAAACTTTCACATGAACAAAACTTTCAAAATATATGCTGTCATTTTCATCGTTGTGATGATTATTCTAGCGTTGTTTGAAGTGAACAAAAAAGAAACTACGGATTGGCGTAAGAATTTTAATACAAATCAAAAATCTCCGTTCGGATTGTATGTTTTTGATGCAGAAATTAAAAATCTTTTTAAAAATAAGATTAAGAAAACAGATCAAGCTCCGTACGATTACTATGATGAAAATAAGAAAGAAACGCATAATATTTTAGTCATTGAAAATGATATTGATACACAATCCTGGAATAAGATTTTAAATGAAGTTTCGAAAGGAGCGAATGCGATGCTTATTGTGAGCGATATTCCGCAGAAAATTTCGGACAGTATCGGATATTATGATTCTAAAATTTCTTTTGAAGACGAAAACGTTTTAAAACTGACGGATAAAAAATATCAGAATGATTTCATCAAATTAGATAAATTTCCATCAGGAAAAGGATTTACGTATATCAAACCCGGCGTAGAAGTTCTGGGGAAAACTGTTGAAAAAAATAATACGGATCAGGCAAATTTCATCAAAGCCAAATTCGGAAAAGGAAATATATTTGTGCATTGCGAACCGCTTTTTATCACCAATTATTATCTGCTGAAACCCGGAAATGTAAAATATGCACAGGATGTTTTTTCGTATCTTGATGACAAGGAAACGATTTGGTTTGCGGAAAGCAACTCGAAAAAGTCTCAGTTTTTTATGAGATTTATTCTTTCAAATCCAGCTTTGAAATATGCATGGTGGATTTTATTAGGCGGATTGGTTTTGTTTATTTTCTTCAATGCAAAAAGAAAACAGCGGATCGTTCCGATTATTGAACCGTTAAAAAATACTTCTGTCGATTTTGTGAAAAGTATCGGAAATCTGTATTTACAGGAAGGCGATTTTCATGATATGATGGCAAAAAAAGCTCAATATTTCTTAAATAAAGTGAGACTGGAACTTTTAATTGATACTCAGAATCTCGATGAAGAATTTGCTAAAAAGCTTCAGTTAAAAACTGGAAAGCCAATCGAAATGATTAATGAAGCAATAGTTTATATTAAAAACGCACAAAATCCTTACGCTACTGTAATAAAAGAAGATTTGGTGAAAATGAATAAATTGCTGGACGAAATAATTTAAATGTAACATCTAAAATATAACAATGTGACAATTTTTGATTGTTAAGTTGTTAAATTAAAATAATATGGAAAACCTTGAAAACCAGAATGTAGAAAGTCACAATTCTATAAATCTTAATAAAAATGAAGATCAGTTCCAGTCAAGGATTGATATGATTGAACTGCGTGCAAGCTTAGATAAAGTAAAGGCCGAAATCGCAAAAGTAATTGTTGGTCAGGAAGATATGGTAGAGCATCTCTTGGCAGCGCTTTTGTCAAATGGTCACGTTTTAATTGAAGGCGTTCCGGGAGTTGCTAAAACAATTACGGCAAAATTATTGTCGAAAACAATTGATGTAGGATTCAGCAGAATTCAGTTTACTCCGGATCTGATGCCTTCTGATATTTTGGGAACTTCTATTTTTAATGTCAGAAATTCAGAATTTGAGTTTAAAAAGGGTCCTATTTTCTCTAATTTTATTTTAATTGATGAAATCAACAGGTCTCCGGCAAAAACGCAGGCCGCTTTGTTTGAAGTAATGGAGGAAAGGCAGATCACGATGGACGGGACAACCTATGTCATGGAAGAACCGTTCTTAGTCGTTGCCACCCAAAACCCAATTGAGCATGAAGGAACATACCGACTTCCAGAGGCGCAGCTTGATCGTTTTCTATTTAAGATAAACGTAGGTTATCCCAATCTTGAACAGGAAATCTCGATTATCAAAAACCAACATGAAAGCAAAAGAGAAGATAAAACAGAAGTTGTGAATAAAGTAATCACGGCTCAACAATTGAAAAACTATCAGCATTTGGTAAAAGAAATCATCGTTGAGGGTCAGTTGATGGAATATATTGCGAAAATTATCGTCAATACAAGAGAAAACCAATTCTTGTATTTAGGTGCTTCTCCAAGAGCGAGTCTTGCGTTATTAACAGCATCAAAATCATTTGCTGCGTTAAGAGGAAGAGATTTCGTAACTCCGGAAGATATCAAAGAAGCAAGTTACGCCGTTCTGAGGCACAGAGTAATCGTTTCTCCGGAAAGAGAAATGGAAGGCTTGACAGCCGATGAAATTATCAGACAGATTTTAGAGGGAATTGAGATTCCGAGATAGATTATCAGTGTAAGATTAAATTACTCATAAGCTCAAAATCTAAAACCTGCAACCTAAACAAAATGAAAAATTTATACATCAATACACGCTTTTTCTTTACCATGATAGGAGTTGGGATTCTGTATGTTTTTGCATTTTTCTTTCCGTGGTTGATGATCGTGGCGCACATTTTTTTGATATTGTGTTTTCTGGCAGCAATGGTCGATTGCCTTTTTGTTTTTAATCAGAAAGACGGGATTTTAGCACAGAGAATTTTACCTGAAAAACTGTCGAACGGTGACGAAAATCCTGTGAAAATAGATATTAAAAATAATTACAGTTTTAAAATTAAGGTCAAAGTGATCGATGAAATTCCGTTTCAGTTTCAGAAAAGGGATTTTATGATTGAAAAGAATATTGAATCCGGTAAAAACAGTTTTTTCCAATATATTTTAGAACCGAAAGAAAGAGGAGAATACAATTTCGGAGGTTTAAATATTTTTGTTTCATCACCTTTGGGGTTTATCTCCAAAAGATTCACATTTCAGAAAGATGCTAATTTGTCTGCTTATCCGTCATTTATTCATCTCAGAAAATATGAACTGATGGCAATTCAGAGTGAATTTTTGTTGGGCGGAATTAAGAAAATCCGAAAACTGGGACACACGATGGAATTTGAGCAGATCAAAGAGTATGTACCAGGGGACGATATCAGAACCATCAACTGGAAAGCGACTTCTAAGGCCAATCGTTTGATGGTGAATCAGTTTCAGGATGAGAAATCACAGCGTATTTTCATGTTGATTGATACAGGAAGAACAATGAAAATGCCTTTTAACGGATTGAGTTTGTTAGATTATTCCATTAATGCGACGATGGCTTTGTCCCATATTATTTTGAAAAAAGGGGATAGGGCAGGAATGATGACTTTCTCTAAAAAAACAGAAAATAAGATTGCCGCAGAAAATAAATCGGGACAGTTAAGGAAAATATCGGAATCGCTTTATAATATTAAAACAGATTTCTTTGAAAGTGATTTTAACCGATTGTATCAGGATGTAAAATATTCATTAAATCAAAGAAGTTTACTATTATTATTCACCAATTTTGAGACGCTTGATGGGTTAAATCGTCAGTTAAAATATCTTCGAGGGATTGCCAAAAACCATTTATTGGTGATAGTTTTCTTTAAAAATTCAGAATTGCAGACATTAATTCATAAAAACCCTGAAAGTATGCAGGAAATTTATGATGAAATTATTGCTGAAAAATTTGAGTTTGAAAAAAAATTAATCATTCAGGAACTTCGCAAATACGGAATTTATACGGTGTATACGTTGCCTGAGAATTTAAATATCGATGTTATCAATAAATATCTGGAGATAAAAGCGAGGGGAATTTTATAATTTTGTGGCAGAAATAATTCAGGATAAAAAATTCAGGATAAAAAATGCTTCGATAACGGTCAAAGCTTTATAAAAATCAATAAAAATGAAAATAACACTTAATAGAATCAATGACGATTTTCTGTTTGAATGTACCAATTCTCAGGGAAATTCAATTCTTTTAGATAATACAACGCAGCCCGGCGCAAGAGGTGTTTCGCCAATGGAAAGTGTTTTGATGGCAGTTGCTGGATGTAGCGGAATAGATGTGGTTTCTATTCTGAAAAAGCAGCGACAGGAAATCACAGATTTTAAAGCTGAGGTAGAAGGTGAGAGAATTCCTGTGGAAGATGCAAAACCTTTTAAAGCCATTAAAGTTAAGTTTTTTTTAGAAGGAGCTATTGATCCTAAAAAAGCTCAAAAGGCAGCTCAGTTATCTTTTGAAAAATACTGTTCGGTTTCTAAAACCTTGGAACCTAATGTTGAAATAGGCTACGAAGTATATGTAAACGGAGAAATTGTTCAGGACTAAATTTCTTTTAAATAATCAATAAAAATAAAAACCGAGTAACTAAGTTACCCGGTTTTCTTTTGATAATGGTTGTAAATTATTAATTATCAATTATCTTTTGATCGTTTTTGTACTTTTTACAGAACCGTCTTTCATCGTTAATGATAAAATATACATTCCAGATTTAAGTTCACCTAAGTATAATGATGAAGATGGGTTTTCAACTGTTTTCACAACAATTCCTGAAAGGTCTGTTACAACTGCTTTCTTCACATTTTCAGATTTCTCGATATATAAAGTGTCAACAAAAGGATTCGGATAGGCGATTCTTTCTTTTTCTTTTGCACTTACTTCACCTGTTGCCAATATGAGTGGTTCTATTGTTACAGTTACTTTCCATGTATTGTTATCAACTTTGTTATAATCTAAACTACAGTCTGATCCTCCGTAGGTTCTCCATGCTCTAAGCTCGAAGTTTACAGTTCCGCTAAGTTCATTGGCTATTGTAAGACCTGTTCTGTTGTAAGAATATGTTCCAGTGCTCGACCCGGATCCTGAACTAACAGTAGCTTCTGCTGTGCTATTAGTAGTACATACCAAAAAGCTTCTCTGCTCTGCCATCCAGCCATTACCTGCTGTTGACATGGCATAGGAAACTTTAGTTGATTTTATTTTATAACCTGTAGGTATAGTTACTGATAAACTTGCCGGACAGTTTGTTGTTGATGAAGTATTAACTCCCGCATCATCATACTGTGTTTCAATGTCACCAACGGTATAAGTAGCAGAAATCTGTCCCGGAGTAAATTCTAACATTTTCCAGAAGCTTTGTGAAGAGCCTCCACAATTAGATCTTACCCAGAAATAATACGTCTGTCCTGTTACAAGACTATTTAAAGTAACGGATGTTCCCGATGTTACACTTCCTGTAGGAGTTGTAGTTGCTGTGGGAGCTGTAGGAGATGTACTGTAATAGTACTGATATCCTGAAGAAGGAGCACTTGAAGGAGCAGTCCAGCTTAGAGTAGCACCAGTCGCTGTAGTAGTGGCGCTAACATTAGAAGGAGTAGGGCAAGCATTGTAAGCATCTGCAGAAAAGGCAAAAATATTCGGGATACCACCTGTTCCTGTTTTGGTTACTGTAACACCTTTAACCGTTTTAGCCAAATTACCCGAAGAAATAGCTAGAGGAATCTGATATAATCTGGGATCTGTTCCATAACCGGATTCAAGATTGTCATTGTCAATATTAATTCTTCCAATACCGCGGATGGCATAATTGCTTCCGTAATACCAATCTGTAATGCCGATGCCTGTGAAGGTTTGTGATGTATTATCAGTGAAATTTACAACAACGTCAACGGTACAGTCTCCACTTCCACCAGTTGCGAGCATATATAGATTAATCGCTTGCAGAGGATTAGAGAATAAAATCGTTCCGCTGTCATTCGTACTTTCAAGTCTCAATGAATTATTTCCGCCGTAAGGTGCCATCTGATAAGTTAGGCCGGGGGTAGAAGTAACTTCAGAGTTGATAATTCCATTCGTAGGAAGACCGTAAGAAAGAGGCGTTCCTGTAGCCGATAACATAAAATCTCTTGCAATAAATGCATAACTTACTCCATCTACATCATTATTGGTTGATGATGCAGAAGGACCCACTCCATTGGCAATCACATCAGCATTAAACCCGCTTTGAACGGTCAATGGCTGATATTCCTGAGCATTAAAAAGAGTGGTAAATGCGCCAGATAGAAGCAATCCGGCGATAGGCAGTAGTTTTCCTTTCATAAAAATACTTTTTAGTTTTTATGGTGCTAATATAGGTATTTTGTTGTAAAATGATTAAGATAAGTCTAATTTTAATAGTAATTTTTTTAGTATTTGAATTAAGTAGTTGTATTGTCTCAATTTGAAAATAGATTTTAACTATAATATAGCAAATTTTTATTGAAGGCATGGATAGTATGTACTGTATAGGAAATGAAAAATCCTCTTCGCAAGAAGAGGATTCATCTTTGATAAGAACTTAAAAAGTCTGTTGTATTATAATCTTTTTTTCATCAGTTTGGCGACTGTCGCCGTCCAGCCCGTTTGATGCGAAGCACCGACTCCTCGACCATTATCACCGTGAAAATATTCGAAGAAAGTAATATAATCTTTAAAATTTTCATCATAATTAAATTTCGAATTTCCACCGTTGAAAGGTCTTTGTCCAAATTCATCTTTTAAGAAAATAGAACATAATCTGTTGCTGATATCTTGTGCAACCTCATCCAGATTTTTTTTATCACCGCTTCCTGTTGGCAATTCAACTTTTAAACTATTTCCATAATAAAAATGGAACCGTTGTAAACTTTCGACGATCAAAAAGTTAATGGGAAACCAAATCGGACCGCGCCAATTGCTGTTTCCACCAAACATCCGGCTGTCGCTTTCTGCAGGAGTATAATAAACGGTATTTTCCTGACCGTGAACAGAGAATTTAAAAGGCTTCTCTTCATAGACTTTAGACATGGCACGGATACCATATAAACTTAAAAATTCATTTTCATCCAGCATTCTTGATAAAACCTTTGTCAGACGTGTTTTACGTAAAATACTCATCAAATGTTTTCTGCCATGACCTTCCTCATCCCAATGAGAAACGAGTTTTGTGAGTTCAGGTTTGTTTTTTAAAACCCATTCCATTCTTGCCTGGAAATTCGGCATTTTTTCCAATAAATGATGGTCAACGATTTCCACTGCAAACATCGGAATCAGTCCCACAATACTTCTCAGTTTTAAAGAAACGCTGTCGCCATTTCCCAATTGAAGAACGTCGTAGAAAAACCCGTCTTCCTCGTTCCAAAGTCCTTTCGTTCCTTCACCCAGATTTTCCATGGCTTCTGAGATATAAAGATAATGCTCAAAAAATTTGATCGCCATATCTTCATACACCTGATAATACTGCGCCAATTCCATGGCAATTCGCATCATATTCAAGGCGTACATTGCCATCCAGCTTGTCCCGTCTGCTTGTTCAAGATGTTGTCCGTCTTTTAACTCCATATTTCGGTCAAAAGCACCTATATTATCGAGTCCTAAGAAACCTCCACCGAAAATATTTTTACCATTTTTATCTTTTCTGTTAACCCACCAGGTAAAGTTGAGCAGTAATTTCTGGAAAACTTTTTCTAAAAATAAAAGATCCGGTTTTCCATTTTGCTTTTCATCAATTTTAAAAACTCTAAAGCAAGACCATGCGTGAACAGGAGGATTCACATCACTTAAATTCCATTCGTACGCCGGAAGCTGTCCGTTGGGGTGCATGTACCATTCTTTCGTTAACAAAAGAAGCTGTCCTTTTGCAAATTCAGCATCAATAATCGCAAACGGAACACAGTGAAACGCCAAATCCCAAGTCGCATACCAAGGATATTCCCATTTGTCAGGCATCGAAATGATGTCTTTATTGTGCATGTGATTCCACTCGGTATTTCTTACATAATTGCTGAAATCTCTCGGTGCTTTAAAATTCGGATCACCTTTCAGCCATTTTCCGACATTATAGTGATAAAACTGCTTGTTCCAAAGTAATCCTGCGAAAGCCTGTCGCTGTACATTTCTTTCATCGTCATCTTCTACATCGTTCTGAATTTCAGTGTAAAATTCATCAGCTTCCTCAATTCTCAGATTTAAAATTTCATCAAATTGATAAAATGGCTCATCTAATTCATTAGGAGATAATCTGAAATCAAACGTTTTTGATTGTCCAGCTTCTATCAATTCATCAATTAAAAAGGAAGCTTTTGTTCCTATTTTTTCAGGATTTATCGTGTTGCTTCCATAGGTAATATAATCGTTAATTCCGTCTTTATAATAGGTATTTCCGGGATAAGGAGCTCCGTATAATTTGGGAGAATTCGTCTCATTTTCACAAAAAACACTTTCAGAATTTGTATTTCTTGAGTAAAACTTTTTAATCGGAACACTGTCGTGTTCAATTGTAATGCAGTTTTCATGGGAGGCATGGGTTTGTCCTTTGTATGTATTATATCCCCACTTCCAGTTATTTCTAAACCAGACAGTTGGCGCAACGACAATCGGTGCATCCATCTGACTTCTGTTGCAGACAGTAACTCGAACTAAAATATCATTATGTTCAGCTTTAGCATATTCAATAAAAATATCAAAATATTCATCATCATCAAAAATACCTGTATCGAAAATTTCGTATTCAGATTCTTTTTTGCTTCGTCTTGCGTTTTCAGCACGAATATCATCATAAGGAAATGCATTGATAGGATATTTGTACACCATTTTCATATAACTGTGAGTCGGCGTATTATCCAGATAATAAAAGATTTCTTTAATGTCTTCCCCATGATTTCCCTGAGGATTGCTCAGCCCGAAGAAACGCTCTTTTACCATTTTATCTTTCTTATTCCAAAAAGACAGAGCAAAACAGAAAAGTTGTTTCGCATCGGAAATTCCGGCAATTCCTTCTTCCCCCCAACGGTAAGCATAACTTTCTGCAGAATTATGATTGGCGAAATTCCAGGCATCGCCGTTTGAACTGTAGTCTTCACGTACATTTCCCCATTGTCGGTTGCTTACGTAAGGTCCCCAGTTTTTCCAGTTTGTATCTTGTAATCTTTGTTTTTCGGCAATCATATGTTGTCACTTTTCATTACGAAGTTAGTTTTTTTGAGAAAAAATTCCAACTCGCTATATTTGAATTATAATTAATATAGTTTGTAAAACCTTCTGGTGATCGGTGTTTTCAGTGTTAAATAAAATTTTTATAAATATTTAAAAGAAAAGTTTTATCTTTGCACCATTCGTTCATTAAAATATTGAAAATGTTATCAAGAAAGGTTGAGGGATTAGACCCTGTGAAACCTTAGCAACCCTTTGTGCAAGCAAAGAAGGTGCTACGTTCTACCAAATTTATTTTTGGACAGATAACTACTGAATCTTTTTTCAGCCATTTCCTGTGGCATTTTCAATTGTATTATCATAAAGTGTAATAGAATTGAAAATAGAACTTAAACATATTAATTTTTCGTATCAAACCAATTCCAAAAAGGAATATAATATCTCGTTGAGCTATCAGCTTTTCGGGAAAGACTTGTTTTCGGCACCGATTATTTTGGTGAATCATGCTTTAACCGGAAATTCTGATGTTTCAGGTGAAAAAGGATGGTGGAAGAAATTAATTAGTGAAAATCAGATAATCGATACCAATAAATATACAGTTCTGTGTTTTAATATTCCCGGAAACGGATTTGATGATTTTTTTATTGATAATTACGAAGATTTCACACCTTCAGATATTGCGAATATCTTTTTACAAGGGCTTGAAATTTTAAATATTAAAAGTTTACACGCCATTATTGGAGGTTCTTTAGGAGGCGGAATCGGTTGGGAAATGTTGGTGAAAAATCCACATCTTACTGAAATTTTCATTCCTATTGCCTGCGATTTTAAAACCCACGATTGGCTTCATGCACAATGTCTGGTTCAGAAATTTTTATTAAATCAAAATGATGAGCCATTACAGAAAGCCAGAATTCATGCGATGTTGTGCTATAGAACCCCTCAATCTTTAAACGATAGATTTCAAAACAAATATAATCAGGAAAAACGGAGATTAGAGTCTGAAGACTGGCTGGTTTATCACGGAAATGCTTTAAACGAAAGATTTAGTTTAGAATCTTATCAACTGATGAATCACTTATTAATGCATATTAATGCTGATGAAACTCAATTGGAAAAGATTCAGGCACGAATGCACATGATCTCTGTAGATACAGATTTGTTTTTCCCTGCTTCTGAAATCCGAAAGTGTTTTGAAAGGCTGAAAGAGAAAAAGGAAAATGTTTTCTATCATGAGATCACCTCAATTCATGGGCACGACGCCTTCTTAATGGAATATAAACAGTTAAATAACATCATTAAAAATATTTTGTAGAAATGAATAAGATAAATGCTAACGAAATAAAATTTTTGAAAAACAGATCAATCATCAAATTTGAAGGAGAGGATTTCTTAGGTGAAATCGGGATTGACGGACGAATTTTTAAAGCGCTTACTTTAGCGCGAATCAGTGTTGGGGTAATTTCTCAGCAGGCAATTGAAAACGGGTTGTCAATTTTAGTTCAGGAAGCTGATTCCGAAAAAGCGGTAAACTGTCTGATTGACGAATTTGAAGCAGAAAGAAAATCAGGGAAAGTTTCTCAGATTTACAGTATAAATAATGTTTCTGTCATTGGTTTTGTCGCAGAAGATTTCAATAAAGTATTAGCGGAATTAGCTAGAAATAACGTTTTTCCATTGCTTTTAAACCAAATTGCATCAGAAAAAAGAGTAAATATTGTTGTCACTTCTTCGCAGGACGAAAAAGCAAAAAATATCATCGAATCTGAAATTTCTAAAAAGCCAAAAACTGTTCATTTGGCAATTATAGGTCACGGAAATGTTGGAAAGACTTTGATAGAGCAGGTTTTACATTCATCGGAAGAGATCAGAAGACGTAAAAAAATTGATCTTAAAGTGGTGGCAGTTGCTAATTCAAGAAAAATAGCTTTCAACAAAAAAGGTTTTGACAGCAATTGGAATGATGAGGTTTTGACAGCCGAAAGTCCGTCTGATATTCAGGAATTAATTAAGTTTTCAAAAGAAAATCAGCTTGAAAATCTTATTGTTGTTGATAACACGGCAAGCAAAGATTTTGTTCATAACTACCACGCATTGGCAGAAAACGGTTTCGACCTGGTTTCTTCCAACAAAATTTTCAATACATTACCAATTGAGGAATATCGTCAACTAAGATATACGTTGAATAAAAATAACAGACGTTATTTATACGAAACTAATGTTGGTGCAGGTTTGCCTTTAATTGATACCATAAAATTACTACACCTTTCAGGAGAAAACATTACAAGAATCAAGGGAGTTTTTTCAGGAACATTGAGCTATGTTTTCAATAATTTTTCATTAAGAGATGATAAATTTTCTACAATTATCAACGAAGCGTTGGAAAAAGGTTACACAGAGCCTGATCCAAGAGAAGACTTATCAGGAAACGATGTGGCAAGAAAACTATTGATTTTGGCAAGAGAATTAGATTTAATCAATGAATTTGACGATATCAATATTCAAAATTTAGTTCCGGGAAGTTTGCTTTCTGTTTCAAAACCAGAATTCCTTTTAAGATTGGAAGAATTAGACGAAGAATATCAGAAAATAAAAGAAAATCAGGAAGAAGGTCATGTGTTGAGATACGTCGGAGATTTGCACGGAGATTTACAAAAAGATAAAGGAGAGCTTGATGTAAAATTAATTTCTGTTCCTGCAACTTCGGCTTTAGGACAATTAAAAGGTTCAGATTCAATCTTTGAAATCTACACTGAAAGTTATGGCGAAAATCCAATCGTAATCATGGGAGCTGGAGCTGGAGCACAAGTAACTGCAAGAGGTGTTTTTGGGGATATTTTAAGAGTAAGTGAAACGAAATAAATTAATGTAACAATATAATAATGTATCAGTTTAACAATTTATCAAAAGGATTTTAAATTGATATTTTATAAAAGATAAACGAGTTTATGAGCGATAATTTTCAACCAGAAACTAACAACGAGCAACTTTCAAACAACTTTGAAACCCTTGCCATAAGAACACAAACCGAAAGAACCCAGTTTGATGAACATTCTACGCCTTTATATCTTACTTCAAGCTTCGTGTTTGAAGATGCCGAAGATATGAGAGCAAGCTTTGCCGAGGAAAAATCTAAAAATTTATACAGCCGGTTTTCAAATCCAAATGTAACAGAATTTACAGATAAAATTGCAAAAATGGAAGGAGCAGAAGCTGGTTACGCTTTCGCTACGGGAATGGCAGCAATTTATTCAACTTTTGCTACTTTATTAAATGCTGGAGATCATATTGTAAGCTGTCAGTCGGTTTTTGGTTCCACACACACGTTGTTTACAAAATATTTCCCGAAATGGAATATTGAAACAACTTATTTCAAAGCAGAAGATGCTGAAAACGTAGAAAAATATATTCAGCCGAACACCAAAATCTTATATCTGGAAACGCCTACGAATCCTGCGATTGAGGTTTTAGATTTAGAGTTTTTCGGACAAATTGCAAAAAAGCATAATTTGATCTTTATTGTGGATAACTGTTTCGCAACGCCTTATTTGCAACAACCCATAAAATATGGAGCAGACATTGTGGTGCATTCGGCTACAAAATTAATTGACGGTCAGGGTCGTGTTTTAGGTGGAGTAGCGGTCGGTAGAGAGGATTTGATTCGTGAAATTTATCTTTTTGCAAGAAATACGGGTCCTGCAATGTCGCCTTTCAATGCTTGGGTGTTATCAAAAAGCTTGGAAACATTGGCAATCCGTGTAGAAAAACACTGCGAAAACGCTTTAAAAGTAGCGGAATTTTTAGAAAGCCATCCTAATGTAGAATTAACAAAATATCCATTCTTATCTTCTCATCCAAGTTATGAAGTCGCAAAAAAGCAAATGAAATTGGGAGGTAATATCGTCGCATTCGAAATTAAAGGTGGAATAGAAGGTGGAAGAAACTTTTTAGATAAGATTAAAATGTGTTCGCTTTCTGCAAATTTAGGTGATACAAGAACTATCGTGACGCATCCTGCTTCTACAACACATTCAAAGTTGTCAGAAGAAGAAAGAAATGAAGTCGGGATTACAGCGGGTTTAGTTCGTTGCTCGGTTGGTTTAGAAAATGTAGATGATATCATTGCAGATTTAAAGCAGGCTTTGGATTGATTTAATAAAAATTGACTTCATCACATTTTAGAATAAAAAATAATAAAAATTGGCTTTAGCCGAAACATAAAATGAAAAATTCAGAACAATTGTATAAAGCATTATCCGAGAGAATTCTTGTTCTTGACGGAGCGATGGGAACGATGCTTCAACGATATAAATTCGAGGAAGAAGATTACCGTGGCGAACGTTTCAAAGATTGGGAACATCCGGTGAAGGGAAATAATGATTTGCTTTCATTAACGCAGCCTCATTCCATTGAAGAAGTGCACAGAAAATATTTAGAGGCAGGAGCAGATATCTTGGAAACCAACACATTTTCAGGAACAACAATCGCGATGGCAGATTACCACATGGAAGATTTGGTTTACGAGCTAAACTATGAATCTGCTAAAATTGCCAGAAAAGTTTGTGATGAGTTTACAGCTTTAAATCCTGATAAACCAAGATTTGTTGCAGGTTCTATTGGACCAACGAATAGAACGGCAAGTTTAAGTCCGGATGTTAATGATCCGGGCTACAGAGCGGTAACTTTTGAAGATCTCAGAATGGCTTACAAACAACAGTGTGAAGCTTTACTAGATGGAGGTTCAGATATTTTATTGGTTGAAACAATTTTCGATACACTGAATGCAAAAGCTGCATTATTTGCCATCGATGAAATTCAGGAAGAAAGAGGTATCGAAATTCCGATTATGGTTTCAGGAACGATTACTGATGCTTCAGGAAGAACATTGAGCGGACAAACTGCAGAGGCATTTTTAATCTCTGTTTCGCATTTAAATTTATTAAGTGTTGGTTTTAACTGTGCTTTGGGAGCTAATCAATTAACGCCTTATCTGGAAACGTTGGCTCACAATTCAGAATTCCATGTTTCGGCATATCCAAATGCTGGTTTGCCCAACGCCTTTGGAAAATATGATGAAACGCCGGAAGATATGGCAAGTCAGATTAAAGAATATGTTGAGAAAGGATTGATCAATATCATCGGAGGCTGCTGCGGGACAACACCGGAACACATTAAAGCGATTGCAGATTTGGTGGAGAAATACGAACCAAGAAAAGTTAATATAACAATCTAAATAATTTATCAATGTAACAATCAGCATCATTCTTAACCAATGAAGAATTTAATTGATAAACTGTTACATTGATACATTGGTAAATTAAATTATGAAATATTTAAGACTGTCGGGGCTGGAGCCTTTGATTATAACAACGGAATCTAATTTCATCAATGTTGGTGAAAGAACGAATGTTGCCGGATCCAAAAAGTTTTTAAGGTTAATTAAAGAAGAGAAATTTTCTGAAGCTTTAGATATCGCAAGAGATCAGGTGGACGGTGGCGCGCAGATTCTTGACGTTAATTTTGACGATGGATTGATCGATGGAAAAGCTTCCATGATTAAATTCCTTAACCTTATTGGCTCTGAGCCGGATATTTCCAAAATTCCGATTATGGTAGATTCTTCCAAATGGGAGATTCTCGAAGCCGGTCTTCAGGTTGTTCAGGGGAAATGTGTGGTTAATTCCATCAGTTTAAAAGAAGGAAAAGAAGAGTTCATAAAACACGCCAAAGCGATTAAAAGATACGGAGCTGCGGTTATTGTAATGGCTTTTGATGAAGTCGGGCAGGCGGATAATTACGAAAGAAGACTTGAAATCACAAAACGTTCTTATGATATTCTTGTTGATGAGGTAAAATTCCCTGCTGAAGATATTATTTTCGACTTAAATATTTTCCCGGTTGCGACAGGAATGGATGAACACCGCAGAAACGCAATCGATTTCATTGAGGCTACAAGATGGGTTCGTCAGAATCTTCCGTATGCTTCGGTAAGTGGAGGAGTTTCCAATGTATCGTTCTCGTTCCGTGGAAATGATACTGTGAGAGAGGCGATGCACTCAGTTTTCCTTTATCATGCCATTCAGGCAGGAATGAATATCGGTATCGTAAATCCGGCAATGTTGGAGGTTTATGATCAGATCAATAAAGAACTTTTAGAACTTGTTGAAGATGTTATTCTTGATAAAAGAGAAGATGCGACGGAACGTCTTTTAGATTATTCTGAAAGAAATAAATCGGTTAAAAAAGAAAAGGTTGAAGAATTAGAATGGCGCTCTTATCCTTTGCAGGAGAGAATTACGCATTCTTTGGTGAAAGGAATCGATCGTTTTATAGAAGAAGATGTTGAAGAAGCAAGACAGGTGGCAGAAAGACCGCTTCATGTTATCGAAATTAATCTGATGACCGGGATGGGTGTTGTGGGCGATCTTTTCGGAAGTGGTAAAATGTTTCTTCCGCAGGTTGTAAAATCTGCCCGTGTCATGAAAAAAGCGGTGGCATATCTGCAACCTTTTATTGAAGCTGAAAAAGATCAGACTCAGAAAGCCAACGGTAAAATATTAATGGCCACGGTAAAAGGTGACGTTCATGATATTGGAAAAAATATTGTGAGCGTTGTTTTGGGCTGTAATAATTATGAAATTGTTGACCTTGGTGTAATGGTTCCTGCTGAGAAAATTATTCAGGCAGCAATCGATCATCAGGTGGATGTAATTGGTCTCAGCGGATTGATTACGCCGAGTTTAGATGAAATGGTGTATATCGCTTCAGAATTGGAAAGGCAAAATCTTAACTTTCCTTTATTAATCGGTGGTGCGACGACTTCAAAAGCACATACCGCTGTAAAAATCGATTTAAAATATAAAAATGCTGTAGTTCACGTAAATGATGCTTCCAGAGCGGTAAACGTTGTGAGTTCATTATTGGGTGACAGAAATAAAGAATATGTTGAGGATTTAAAAAGTGACTATTCAGATTTTAGAGAGAAATTCCTGAACCGACAGGTAGATAAAGATTATGTTTCGATTGAAGAAGCAAGAGAAAATCGTTTTAAAATAGATTGGGAAAGCGAAGAAATTTTTACACCGAATAATTTAGGGATACAGATTTTTGAAAATCAGGATTTGAGGGAATTATTACCTTTCATCGACTGGTCGCCGTTTTTCAGAAGTTGGGATTTGCATGGGAAATATCCTAATATTTTGGAAGATGAGGTTGTGGGAGAACAGGCAAAGGAATTGTTCAAAGATGCTCAGGTTATCTTAAAAAGAATTTTGGATGAAAAATTATTAACAGCAAAAGCAATTTTCGGAATTTTTAAAGCTAATTCTACAGAATCGGATGATATTTTAGTCTTTGATGAAAATAATGAAGAAAAGGTTAAGTTCTTGACATTAAGACAGCAGGCTCAACGTTCGAAAGGAAAAGATTATTTGGCATTAAGCGATTTTATTGCTCCTCAAAGCTCAGGAAAAACAGATTATATGGGCGCTTTTTGTGTGACGACAGGTTTCGGAACTGATGAATTGTCGGAAGAATACGAAAAAGCAAACGACGATTATAATGCAATCATGGTAAAGGCTTTGGCAGACCGTTTTGCAGAAGCTTATGCCGAATTTTTACATAAAAAAGTGAGAACCGAATATTGGGGGTACGCCAATCAGGAAAATTTAAGCAACGAAGAGTTGATTGCCGAAAAATATAAGGGAATTCGTCCGGCTCCGGGATATCCTGCGTGTCCTGATCACTTGGAAAAACATGCAATTTGGGATCTTTTAAAAGTGGAAGAAAATATCGGAGTTTATCTCACTGAAAGTTTGGCGATGTATCCAACAGCAGCGGTTTCAGGATATTATTTCGGAAGCCCGCACGCAAAATATTTCGGATTGGGGAAAATTGCAGAAGACCAGTTAAAGGATTATTCCAAAAGAAAAGGAATTTCTTTACAGGAAGCCAGAAAATGGTTGAATCCGAATTTGGCAGACGGAATTTAAGTAAACCTATTTCAAAAAAATTAAAACTTACTATTCATTAAATGAAAATCACAGACCACATAAAAAACGCAAACGGAAAAACGTTGTTCTCCCTCGAGGTTGTTCCGCCACAAAAAGGAATCGGGATTGAAGATTTGTACAAGAATATCGATCCATTGATGGAATTTAAACCTCCATTTATAGATGTTACGACATCCAGAGAAGAATATATTTATATTGACAAAGGAAATGGTTTGATGGAGCGTCGAATCACAAGAATGCGCCCCGGAACATTGGGGATTTGTGCTGCAATTCAGCATAAATATAATGTAGATACCGTTCCACATTTGCTTTGCGGAGGGTTTACCAAAGAAGAAACAGAATATCTTTTGGTAGACTGTATGTATTTGGGAATTGATAATATTATGGCGCTTCGTGGCGATGCGATGAAAGGGCATCAATATTTTGAGCCAAGTGTAGGAGGTCATGCCAGTGCGATGGAATTGGTGAACCAAATCAACGATTTGGGTAGAGGAAAGTATCTGCACAATGAAGAAAAAGAATGTGAAGAACATAATAAATTCTGTATCGGTGTTGCGGGTTATCCTGAAAAACACATGGAAGCGCCGTCTATGAATTATGATTTAAAATGGCTGAAGCAAAAAGTAGATGCCGGAGCAGATTATATTGTAACGCAGATGTTTTTTGACAACAAAAAATTCATTGAATTTGTTAAAAAAGCTCGTGAAATGGGAATTACAGTTCCTATTATTCCCGGAATTAAACCAATTGCTACAAAAAAGCATTTGAAAATTCTGCCTCAGATTTTTAAAATTGATTTACCTGAAGAGTTAATTAATGAAGTTGAAAGAGCTAAAAATAACGAAGCTGTAAAACAGATAGGAATAGAATGGGCAATCAATCAATGTAAGGAATTACTGGATTTTGGTGTTCCCGTTCTGCATTTTTATTCGATGGGAAAGAGTGATAACATAAAAAAAGTAGCCGGCGAGCTATTCTAATAAAGTAAAGTGATATTTGATTTTTAAAGCCTTGTTTTTTAGCAAGGCTTTTTGTTTTTTTTATAGTTTCG
>NZ_LMQN01000016.1 GCF_001425355.1 Chryseobacterium sp. Leaf405 | reverse complement strand
GGCATCGAAGATGCCGCCGAAATTTTTATTTGTTTGTATTTTGTATCTATTCTGCAACAAAAAATGCATTCGAACTGCCAATCCAGATGGCATCTTTTTTATTAAAATCTACATTTACCATTGCGGCTTTTGTCATTCTTCCCAAATTTTCCAATAGGATAGGGCGTTCGTCATTTTCACGCCAGATATATAATAAACGGATTTCGGCTTTTGAAAACTCACCGTTAATATCTTCGAACACCGGTTCGTAAGTGACTTTTCGTTGTAAAATATAATTTTCTTTATCTTCAATTGCATCCGTAATTTCTTTGGTTGGCTTTAAATTTACGCCGCTTCCCGCAAAAGAAAATAAAGGTTTTAAAACAAAATCCTCAAGGTCTTCATTGTCTGGGAATTCATGCAGAAAATAACTTTTCGGAACAAATTGATGTTTTAAATAAGGTAATAAAAATTTAGAAATTTTAAAAAACCAATTCGGATGAGTAACCCAGGTTACCTCAATATCTTCACGGAAATCAAATTCAACTTTTAAATCAGGAATTCTGTCCAGTTCATCGAAAATGATACGATTATAAATTCTTTTAATTTCGATTGGTTTTCCCTCATTTTCATAGAATAATTTTTTTCCTTCTTTCTTTACTTTTGTTAAGCAGACCGTTTTTATTCCTAATAATTTTTCAGTTAAAGCAAAATCAATCGCTGTCTTTTGTTTTTCAGGATAAATTTCAAGCAGAATTACATTTTCGGGATTTTCATTGCCAATAATCACTTCTTTTAAGTAGTTTTTAAATTCCTCATGCGGCATTTTGTTTCTGATTTCTGAAAGAAAAGGATAGACTTCACAAAATGAATCTTCAAAAACTTTTTGAAAAGCATATAACGAAGGAAAAGCTTGAAGTTCAATGAGCTGTGGCTCTATTTCGCCGTTTTCACTTTTGCAGATTCCAAAATCGATGGTGAAAAAATGAGGTTTTTCGGTATCATTCGGAACCCTGCAATTGTCAGGAATAGCTTTCTGTAAAGTTTCAGATGGTATATTTTTAATTTGATCAATAATGCTTTCCGTGACATCCAGCAGTTTACTTTCAAATTCTTTAGTAAGAAAAAACGGACTTTCAGAAATTCTGAAACCTGGTTCTAATCCACTTTTTTGCTTTAAAAGATCTTTAAGCTGATCGTATTTTTCCTGTGAAAATTCCTCATTAAACTGCTTTCTGTATTTTGGAATCATATTTTTTTCTTTTGTGATTTAAAAAATCGGACACTCTTTGCCCGATTTATATATTGTTGTTTATTACAATAATTCTTCTGAATTTGTCAGAGAACGTATTATAATTTTAAGCGTTAGTTTTAATTTGCTTCAAAATATTTTCTTTCGCAGACTGCAGAAATCTCGGAAGAATCTGAGCTTGCGTGAGCATAATTTTATCCTCATCATCCATTCTGTCAACAGTTTCAAGATATTTTTCCATTCCGTAGTTTTCAATCATGGCATTTTTATTCTTTTCGTCTTTAAGATTTTCAATCATACCTTCAGAATTTGCTTCAGGATGAAACTGTGTTCCGAAAATTTCTTCCGAAAAACGAATGGCCATAATCGCTCTTTCCAAATTAATGTGTGGACGGAACTTTTCAATAGCGACGATTTTCATCCCCAATTTTTCAAAACGATCATGATCAGGCTCTATAAACTGAAAAGCCCTTGAATCTACTGCGTAAAAAGGATCGGGAAGGTTTTCAAATAAAAACTCATTTTCGCCTTCTTTTGTTTTGTGAATAGGCATCACTCCAAAAGAATACGATTTTCTTCGGTTGATCATTCCTAACTCCCAATGAATACTTGCCAATTGGAAAGAATGGCAGATCAGAAATAAATATTTTTTCCTGTCATTTTCTTTATTATATTGAAAAACAGAAGTTAAAAAACTTGCAAACTTATCTTCCCATTCTAGTCCTTCTCTGTGAGGATTTCCGGGACCACCGGATGATATGAAAATATCAAAATCTTCCACATTTGGCATTTCATTTTTAAATCTCACATCAAAAGTCTGAATACTTACATTTTCTTCGGAACTCCACTGAAAAGCTTCAGAAATTTCTTTAATATTTCTAAACCCTTGATTTACATTGTTGTTATTCATATCCAGCAAAGCGATTCGAATATCTTTCATACTACATTATTTTCTGCCAAGTTACCAAAAATATTACAAAGCTGTCTCGCCATGTGTGATGCCATATTCTGTCTCTGAGATCATATAATCAACAACTTTGGTCAAATCTCCAGTCTCATGGAAGATCTTAAGCTGCCGGTCTGCGCCTGTTCCGTTTTCAAGGATTTTCCAGGCATATTCGACTTCTTTTCTACAACCCAAATCATCCACGACATCATCAATAAACTCTAAAAGTTCTTTTAATAAATGAGGATAGGGAACAGATTCTTCTTTACCAAAATCAATCAAATGGGCTTCTATTCCACTTTTTGAGGCTCTCCATTTATTTTCGTTTAATAATAATCTTCTATAGCTTCGGAAGCTTAAATTTTGCTGATGAAGTTTATAAATTTTTGCTACCAAACTCTGCATAATTGCCGCCATACACACCGTTTCATCAATTCTCAACGGCATATCGCAAATTCTAAACTCAATAGTAGGGTAGAATGGATGAACTCTTAAATCCCACCAAATTTTCTTAGCGTTGTCAATCGTTCCTGTTTTAACTAAAAGATCTACGTAACTGTCAAATTCTGCCAAAGAATTAAAGTAGCTTGGAATCCCTGTTCTTGGGAATTTTACGAAAATTTCCTGTCTATAAGATTTGAAGCCTGTATTTCTTCCGATCCAGAAAGGCGAATTCGTTGAAAGCGCATACACGTGAGGTAGAAAATAACGCATCACATTCTGAATTCTCACACCTTCTTCACGATTTGGAATTCCGATATGAACATGCAGTCCGAAAATAAGGTTTCCACGGGCAACATCTCCCATATCATCTACGATTTTATTGTATCGTTCTCCATCTGTAATTGTATTATGCTCCCAGTTTGAAAATGGGTGAGTTCCACCTCCGGAAACGCGAAGCCCCTGTTCATGAGCTGTATTGATAAGGTGTCTTCTTAAATTCGTAAGCTCGGCCCTTGCTTCCTGAATATTCTGGCAGATTCCGGTTTCCATTTCAATCATGGATTCGTGCATTTCGTGCTTTAAGTTTTCACTTAAAACTGCTTTTCCGCCTTCAATAATTTTCGAAACATGAGAGATCAGATCTCTGCTTTCAACATCGATGATTTGATATTCTTCTTCGATTCCAATAGTAAACTGATGCATTTTTTTTCGATGTGTTTATAGTTGTTTATTTTACTGAATCTTTTACGAAAGTTCCCCAGGAAATATTAGGTTTGCCAGGAATATATTCTTTGGCTTTTTCAATCGCAAGTTTTGCCGAATGTTCCACAATCCATGCGAAGTTTTCTTCACCAACAGCATTTCTGTCGGCATCCGGAGCCGGATTACAGAAGTCGATGGCATAAGGAATTCCGTCTCTTACCGCAAATTCTACCGTATTGAAATCATACCCTAAAGCTTTATTCATTTTGATTGTGTAATCGTGAATGGTCTTTAATAATTTTTCCAATTCTTTACCTTCGGTCTGGTGAGTTGTTGCATATCTCAAATGAGGTGCATTTCTTGGCTCATAAGGCATAATGTGAACATATTTTTGCCCGAGACAATAAACTCTGTAATAATCATCAAAAACAATTTCTTCCTGTACCATCATTACCAATTGCTCAGTTTCACCCAGTTTATTCCAAAGATCTTCAGGATTTTCCACTCTGTAAACGCTTTTCCAGCCACCGCCGTCGTGAGGTTTCATGTAAGCAGGAAATCCTACGTATTCAAAAATATAATCCCAATCGTGAGGGAATTTTAAATTTCTGAAAGATGTTTCTGAAGTATTGGAAGGTCTCTCGTATGAAGGCAATAAAACTGTTTTCGGAAGCGGAATTCCCAATTTTGACATTAAAGCATTGTTAAAAAATTTTTCGTCTGCACTCCACCAAAAAGGATTATTGATAACATAAGTTCCATTGAGCGCTGCATTTTTCAAATAAGCTCTGTAGAAAGGTACATCCTGCGAAATTCTGTCGATAATTACTGCATATCCGTAATCCGCTCCTTGTTCCAGCTTGTCGATATGTACAGGTTCTGCAATGATTTCTCCGCCGCCTAATTCATTTACTTTATCGATAAAAGCCCAGGGAAACGTATCTTCCATACCGAATAGAATTCCTACTTTTTTTGCCATAATTGTATTTTTTTAATTTTTTATATTAATATTTTGATGTAAGTCTAACGTTTTTAAGAAAAGAAATTCCCTATGAATGTAGGGAAAACCATTCTCCACAATACCCAGTCATGGTTGATCCATTTTCGTTCATCGTACCAGAAATCAATTCCTTTTGTCCTTAAGATATCTGCCATTTCGAGATTTTTATCTTTACAAATGTCTTGATCAGATGTGCTTAAAACAATATGCATATGCTTATATTTCCAGGCTTCGTCATTTTTTACAAACTCTCTTGGGCAATTGAAATAAACCAGGTCATCAGAATATCCATCCATGAAATTTCTGATGCTGAAAGCGCCTGAAAGACAGAATAAATGTGAAACAACATCTGGGAATCTAAACGCAAAATTTGCTGCATGATAACCACCGAAACTTGCCCCCGCAACCGCAACACGATGTACTTTGTGAAGTTTTTGGATATAAGGAATGAACTCTTTAATTAAAAACTGAACATATTTTTCGTAATTTCTGATTCTTTGTTGAGGAGAAATATTATCGTCGTAAAAACTCCAAGCATCAATCGTCTGAATATTGTAAAGCTTAACTTTTCCCTGTTCGATAAACCAATTAATGCTTCCATTCAAATGAAAATCATGGTTTTGTGTATATTGTCCCTGAGAAGTCGGAAACATAATGATCGGATGACCATAATGACCTGTAATTTCTACTTTGAGGCTTGTTCCTAAAATATGTGAGTAATAATCTGTATGTTCTATGTGAGGCATTTTTCTTCTTTTAAGATTTTCAATTGACAATTTTAGCTTGTCGGTTTGCTTTTGGGAGGTAAAATATTCAGCATTTCTGCATGAATTTTTTCGGCTGCAAGATCCAGTTTTTCCTGTATAACAGCTGCATCGCTTGATTTGTAAACAATTCCCACATGATAATCGATCGGTAAAAATTTTACAACTTCTTCACTTTCAAACTGACTGTAATCGGGTTCTTTATCTTTAATTAAAGCAATAATTAATCCCGAATAATAATCTGTAGATTTGGCAATAGTATAATCTTTTCCTCTCAGTAAAGCATCTTCAATTTTTGCCCATTCTCTCCAAATATTAATATTGCTTGAAGCTTCTACTAAATCTGGAATATGCGCTCCGCCAACTCTTGAAGATGTTTCCAGAAAATAGTATTTTCCATCGTCTTTACTACGAATAAATTCTGTGTGAGTAGCGCCGTTCATTAGTCCAAAATTTGAAAGAACTTTTGTGTTGGCTTCATCAAGAGCTTTAAATTCTTCAGAATATCTTCCTAATGTTTTTGTTCTGAAAACTCCGCCTTCATGAGAAACCTGCATTGGCGGTGCCAGATATTTTGAGGCAGATGTGAAAATGATATTTTTGTTAAATGTAAGACTGTCGACGTGATAAACATCTCCGGGTTTGAAACTTTCCAGCAGAAAAAGGTGTCTTTCCTCACCCAAAGCATTTAGTTCGTCCCAAAGTTCTTCTTTGGTTTTGATTTTTTTAATGCCTGATGCAGAAGCTTCTGAGCGAGGTTTTAAAACCCACGGAGAAGGAACTTTTTCCACAAAAGCATTAACCTCGTCATTATTGAAAACAGCGGTAAATTCGGGCATATTAATTCCCGAATCCTTTGCTTTTTGTCTCATGGCAAGTTTATCTCTGAAATAACGATGCGTTGTCTGTCCCATCCCCGGAATTCTGAAAGACTCTCGGATTAACGCAGCTTTTTCAACATCGTAATCATCGAGGGCAATCACAGCATGTACTTTTCTGGTCTGCATCAAATGAGAAAATCCCTGAATTAGATGTTCCAGATTCCATACGGAAGGTTTTACTTCAGGCATGTAGAATACTTCATTTATAGCATCCCATGGCCAGTTTTTTTCTTTGAGATTTTCAGATGTTACTAAGATTACTTTATTACCAAGCTTGTGCATTTCATCCATGAAATCATAGCCTTTGTAATAGCATGAAATACATACTATCGTTTTCGTCTCCATATAACGTTTTTTAGTTTTTAATGGGTTTTCAAAAATAAAATTAAATTTTTGTTAATTACTTAATATAAAAATTTAAAATATAGTATGTATTTGAAAATTGCCTTACCAATTATACAGAGATTTTTTGTAATAAACTAATTTTTAGTGATAATTTTCGATTAAATCTACAAGCAATTGTACACCAAAACCGGTTGCAGCCTTCTCTTTAGCATATCCTACATTTCCGAAAGCAACTCCTGCAATGTCTAAATGAGCCCATTTTGGATGGTTTTCAATAAATTGTTCTAAAAATTTTGCTGCAACAATACAGTCTCCGATAGGCTTCATGGAAATATTTTTCAGATCTGCCACATCAGATTGAATATCATCTTCCCAGACATCCCAAAGCGGTAAATTCCATAATCGCTGATTGGTTTTATCACCAGTTTTCAATAAAATATTTTTTAATTCTTCATTATTAGAAAACATCGCTCCGCAGGTATCTCCAAACATTCTTACCGAACTTCCGGTTAAGGTAGCAAGATCAATTAAAAAATCTGTTTTGTAATTTTTAGCCATGTAAGAAAGTCCGTCTGCGAGGATCATTCTACCTTCCGCATCGGTATTGAGGACTTCGATGGTTTTTCCGTTATAAGCTGTAATTACATCACTTGGAAGGAAAGCGTTTTCGGAAATGGCATTGTCAGTGATCGGTAAAATAGCGATAATATTTACCGGGAGCTGCATTTCTGCGGCATAAATTAATGTTCCTAAAACAGCCGTCGCGCCACCCATATCCGATTTCATATAATGCATATTGTCGGGATTTTTTAACGAAACTCCGCCTGTGTCGAATAGAACACATTTTCCGACCAATCCGAAAGTCTTAGCATTTTTTACGGTAGTATTATACTCCAAAATCGTAAAAGCTGCATCATAAGCACTTCCTTGATTAACAGAGAGATAAGCTCCCAAACCAAGTTCTTCGCATTTTTTTCTGTTAAATGAAGTGTATTTTATATCGTGCTTCTTTGCTAAATTTTTAAGATATAGACTGAAAGTATCCGGCTTTTTTAAATTGGCCGGTTTATTTAACCAATCCTGACAGGCAGTTTGTCCGTTGCTTAATGCTTCGGTCCTTTGGCTTATTGTATCTAATTTTTTCTGACTTAAATTTTCAAAATGAATTTCAAACTTAACATTCCAGAAAGAATGAGTTTTTTCAAAAGGATAGTTGTACGTTCCTATTAAAAGACCTTTTATAAATTCCTCAAACTGTTTTTCATTCATAAAATCTGCTAAAACCAATGTAGGAACTGCTTGTAAATTTTTCTTTTGAGTTTGAGAAAATTTCGTTGCGACCTGTTGAATTTCAAAATTTTGAAGATCAGATTTTCCTAAACCGATAAAATAAGCAATTCCCTCTTCCTGAGCATTAATGAAAACCTCATGCTTTTTACCTGTAAAAAAAGTGGAAATATTTTTATTGAAACTTTTATTCGTTTTTGCCCATTCTTCCTCGGTGAATAAATGGAAAATCTGCCTGTAGTCTTTATTTTTTTTGTTAATTAGTTTCATAATTAATTATTAATGCTTTTTTGTTGTGGTTTTACTTCCACGGGATTTTCTGTATTGTTGTAAAACAGCCATTCTATCGCCCTCGGAAATTCCTGAGACCAATAAAATTCATTATGTGTTCCTTCCGGATTTATGCTTGTCTTAAATTCAAAATCAAACAGATTTTTCTTTTCCCAGCGTTTTAAATATTCTTCAAAAATTTCAATTCTTTTTACCATTTTAGAACCTTCCTGACCGCCTCCATAAAGATAAATTTTTGTTTTAAAAGGTACCCGGAAATTCATCATCGGGAAATTATTATTCGGCTCCACCCAAAGTGACGGAGAAAAAATCAATAATTTTGAATACACTTCAGGATATAGAAAACCGCTGTAAATACTAATAAGAGCACCTAAAGAACTTCCCCCAATTCCGGTATTGTCACGGTCTTTTTTTGTTCTGTATGTTTGATCTACATAAGGTTTCAACGTGTCTGTGATGAACCGGATGTATTTCTTACCTTCCGAGCCGTTGGCAACATTATCGTTATCGAAAATATATTCTTTAATTCTGTCTTCACTGCCGTGTTCTATGGCGATAATAATGACATCACCACGTCTGTATTCGGCAAGAATGGAAAGTTTTTTATCGATTTCCCAATTTCCGTATCCGCTTCCTTCATTAAAAAGATTTTGTGCATCCTGAAGATACAAAACAGGATAGCTTTTGTTGGATACATAATAATCATAGGGGAGAAGCGCCCAAACCTTTCGGTAACGGTCAAGCTGCGGAATATAAAATTCATCGGAAATCACCTCAGCAATCGGAAAAAATTCTTTTTTGAATGGTCCCCAGTTTAATCTCCATTTTTCTACCGTATCAGAAGATTTTTCTGTTGATTTTAAAGCTTTTCTATTAGGTGTAATATTTCCGTATTTATCAAGTTCTACGTTTTCCCATCCGCCTTTTGTAAATTTATAATCAATTTCCTCTGGAAGAATTTTGTTATTAATGTCAATGGAATAGCGATTGGAATCATTTTTTGTTAATTCATAATGATTCTCCTTTGGATTCCAGCTGTTGAAGTTTCCTGTGATATAAATAGGGCGGTCGTCAATTTCTTCGGTGTATAATTCAAACCTCATCTTGTGCTCTTAATCTGTTTAACTGCTAAATTTATAAAAAATCTTTTAGCTTAAATGTTTAAATTGGCATAAAAATCGAATAAAAAAACAATACATTTGATGAAAGCAATTATATCAGTGAATTGATAATGATTATTTCATCAATGAATAACTTTATGTATTCAATTTTTTCGTAGTTTCAAGAAATTTAAAATTAAACCAAACCGTGATGAATTCGGTTAAAACCTACACGCTTTTTACGGATCATGATATTTATCTTTTTAAAGAAGGTAAACACTATAAGCTGTATGAGAAATTTGGGGCACATTCTGCTGAGAAAGACGGTGTTCAGGGGATTTATTTCTCCGTATGGGCTCCCAATGCAAAGAAAGTTTCTGTAATCGGGAATTTTAATACATGGAATTCTCAGGATCATATTTTATTTCCACGATGGGATGGTTCCGGTATTTGGGAAGGCTTTATAGCAGGGCTTACATGGGGAACCTTGTATAAATATGCCATAGAAACTTATAGTGGAGAGATTCTTGAAAAAAGTGACCCTTACGCATTAAGCTGGGAGCAAAATTTGCAGGCAGCGTCGTTAGTTTCTACCAATTGGTACGAATGGAATGATAAGGAATGGATGAAAAACCGTTGGAGAAAAAATACATTGAGCGCACCGATTTCCGTGTACGAAATGCATTTAGGTTCTTGGGTAAGAAGTACTGACAATCCTGAAAGGTTTTTAAATTATCGGGAAATTGCCGAAAAACTTGTTCTTTACATCAGAGAAATAGGTTTTACTCATGTAGAATTTATGCCGATCATGGAATTTCCTTACGATCCAAGTTGGGGATATCAGATTACAGGTTTTTTTGCTGCCAATTCACGATTCGGTTCACCGCAGGATCTCATGTTTCTTATTGATGAACTTCATAAAAACGGAATAGGTGTTATCTTAGATTGGGTTCCTTCACATTTTCCGGGGGATGCCAATGGATTATATAAATTTGACGGTTCTCATGTATACGAACACGGAGATCCCAGACGAGGTTTTCATCCCGATTGGAAATCGTATATTTTCGATTATGGAAAAAATGAGGTTAAGTCTTTTCTAATATCAAACGCCATGTTTTGGCTTGATCGTTATCATGCTGATGGACTGCGTGTGGATGCGGTAACATCTATGCTGCATCTCGATTATTCCAGAAATGAAGGAGAGTGGGAGCCGAATATTTACGGTGAAAATGTAAATCTTGAAGCAAAAAAGTTTCTACAGGAATTTAATACAGCTGTCTACAAAGAATTTGGAGATAATATTATTACGATTGCAGAAGAAAGTTCAGATTTTCCGATGTTGACAAAGCCTGTTCATGACGGGGGAGTCGGTTTTGGAATGAAATGGATGATGGGCTGGATGCATGATACGTTGGATTATTTTAAAGTAGAACATTCTGAAAGAAAATTTTCTCATCATAAACTTACTTTTGCTTCCGTATATATGTATAATGAAAATTATATGATGCCTTTGTCACACGATGAAGTAGTGCACGGAAAAGCAAGTTTAATTTATAAAATGAAAGGTGATGAATGGCAGAAATTTGCCAATCTTCGTGCGTTATATGTTTATATGTTTACACATCCGGGAGCGAAGCTGCTTTTTATGGGTGATGAATTCGGACAGACAAAAGAATGGAATTTTAAACAAAGTTTAGATTGGCATTTGCTTGAATATCCCGTCCATAAGGGATTGCAGACTTTAGTGAAAGATTTGAATCATCTATACAGAAATGAAACAGCATTTTACGAAAATCAATTCAATAGCAATGGTTTTGAATGGGTAGAAGCAGATGATGTGGAAAATTCCGTTTACATTTATTTGAGAAAAGGAAAAAAAAGGGATGATGTCTGTATGGTCGTTTTAAATTTAACTCCAAATGTTCTGGATTATAAGATCGGCGTTAATGCAGGAACTCACTGGGACGTTATTTTTAATTCTGATGATGAAAAATATAGTGGAAGTGGCGTAGAATCCGTAGTTTTTAAAGAACAATACGAACAGTGGATGAATCATCCGAAATCAATTAGTTTAAAATTGCCTCCGCTTGCAGGAATTATTTTAAAGCAGAAAAAAGATAAGAAGTATAAATTACATAGAATTAAGCATAAAAAATAAAAAATGACTGTTTATCATCTAAGTACGGAATGTTATCCGATAGCAAAAGTGGGTGGTTTGGCCGATGTGGTGGGAGCTTTACCGAAATATCAAAATAAAATAAAAGGAGTTGATGCCAAAGTGGTGATGCCCTGGTACAACAAACCTTTTGTTCATGAGCATGAGTTTGATACGGTTTTTGACGGCTTCATTCATCAGGACGGAAATATGCTGCAGGTTCAGGTTTTTAAAGAGAAAACCAATGTGCTGGGATTTGAATTGTATATGGTGAAAATTCCGGGGCTGTTAGATCGTGATAATCCTTATGGTTATGAAGATGAAAGCTATCAGTTTTTGGCTTTTCAGCACGGAGTTTTGCATTGGTTAAGTGCTATGCAGATTCGTCCCGACGTACTTCATTGTCACGATTATCATACAGGATTGGTTCCTTTTATGATTGAAAATTGTCCCGAATTTAGATTTTTAAAAGGTGTAAAAACTATAGGAACCATTCACAACGGCGAATATCAGGGAATGATGAGCTGGGAAATGGCAACAGTTCTTCCTTCTTTCGATTCCTATAAATGGGGAATGATGGATTGGAACGGCTTGATTAATCCGCTGGCAAGTATGATTAAATGTGCCACGGCTTTCACCACGGTTTCTCAGGGTTATCTTGAAGAGCTTTTCGTAAGTTTCCGAGGATTGGAAAGTTTGGTTCGTGACGAGTTTGGAAAAGCGTACGGAATCATCAACGGAATTGATACCGAAGTCTGGAATCCTCAGACAGACCCAATGCTTGATTTTAATTTTACGATTAAAAATGTCATTGAACAGAAGAAGAAAAATAAAGAAAAACTTTGCAAAGAATATGGTTTGAAGCCGGAACTTCCTTTATTTGCTTTTATAGGAAGATTCGCCACAGAAAAAGGAGCAGATTTTCTTCCTGATGTAGTCTGGAGAAGCATTAAACAAAGTTATGGTGGTTTAAATATTATGATTTTGGGTTCAGGAAATGAGTATATTGAAAATAAATTAAAAGAATATGATTATACCTACACCAATTTCGCATTGGATTTGGGATATAAAGAGCATCTTTCTCACAAAATATATGCTTCAGCAGACTTTTTGTTGATGCCATCAAGAGTTGAACCTTGCGGATTGAACCAGATGTATTCTATGAAATACGGAACAATTCCGATTGTGAGGTATACGGGAGGTTTAAGAGATACCGTTGAAGATATTTCAACGGGCGGCGCAGGAATTAACTTTACTTATCCCGGAGTTGATGATATTCTTCATGCGATGGATAGAGCATTGAGCATTTATCCTCAAAAAGATGTCATGGATAAACTCGTACACGCCAATATGAATTTTGATTTTGCATGGGAAAAATCAGCAGAAAAATACATAGCTTTATACAATAATTAAGACACTAAAAATCTTTAAATAAGAGCTTTTAAGCAATATTATGAAAATGATAATTCTGAAAAATATGTTGTTGAATAAGTCTGGATCTCATTAAAGTGAATATTTATTGAAAATATATAGGAAAAGGTACGGCTTTTGCCTTATTGCAGATAGTTAAAATATAAAAGTAAAACTAATAAAATAAACGCAGGATAATTTATGAATCGCAATGTTATATCCATTGTTTTGGGGGGAGGCAGAGGAACCAGACTTTTTCCATTAACGTACACAAGATCGAAACCGGCTGTTCCTATTGCAGGAAAATACAGATTGGTGGATATTCCTATTTCTAACTGTTTAAACTCTGGATTAAATAAAATCTTGGTTTTAACACAGTTTAATTCAGCTTCTTTAAATTCACATATTAAGAATTCTTTCCATTTTGATATTTTCAGCAAAGGTTTTGTTGATATCTTAGCAGCGGAACAGAATGTAGAAAATGAAAGTTGGTATCAGGGAACAGCGGATGCGGTTCGCCAGTCAATGAAGCATTTGGAGAAATATGATTATGAATATATCTTAATCCTTTCGGGTGATCAGCTTTATCAGATGGATTTTAAAGAAATGCTTGATTTCCATATCGAAAAAGGCGGTGATGTAACAATTGCTACCATTCCGGTAAATGCCAAAGATGCGACAGGTTTTGGAATTTTAAGTTCTGATGATGAAGGAAACATTACTTCTTTTGTTGAAAAACCGGGTTATGATATTTTAGATGGTTTAAAATCTGAAGTTTCTGAAGAAAATAAAGTTGCAGGAAAAGAATATTTAGCTTCGATGGGAATTTATATTTTCACGAAAAGTATTCTTAAAAAAATGTTTGATGAAGGAGCGGGCGATGATTTCGGAAAAGATATTATCCCTAATTCTATCGGGAAATACACGACTTTAAGTTATCAATATGAAGGATATTGGACAGACATCGGAACCATTGAGTCTTTCTACGAAGCCAATTTAGATCTTTGCCAGGATCTTCCCCAGTTCAATCTGTTTTCTTCTTCTCCGATTTACACAAGAGCGAGAATGCTACCGCCTTCAAAAATTAATGGTTCTTATGTAAGTAAAGCAGTTTTCGGAGATGGATGTATCATCATGGCTGATAAAATCGAAAACTCAGTCATTGGAAACCGAACAAGAGTAGATAAAGGAAGTACGATTGTTAATTCTTACGTCATGGGCGCCGATTTTTATCAGAATACAAAAGAAATTGTAATGAACGATGAGAGAGGACAGCCCAATATGGGAATCGGAAAGTACTGTTATATCGAGAGAGCAATTTTAGATAAAAACTGTTATATAGGAGATAATGTAAGAATTATCGGAGGAAAGCATTTAAAGGATGGAGATTACGGCACCCATTCCGTGCAGGACGGTATTGTGGTCGTGAAAAAAGGAGCAATTTTACCGGCGGGAACGCATATAGGATAAATTGAGATTATCTATTAAAATAAAAACAACACAAGAGTGATCAAGATATTGGTCACTCTTCATATTTATATTACTTTTGTGTAATGCGTTTTTTCAAAATCATAGCGGTACTTATTATTTTGCTGGGAGGAGCTTATGCGGCCTCCATGTATTATTTCGTGGATGAAAGCAAAGACTTCAAAATTGAAAAAGAGGTGGATTTCCCTTTGGAAAAAGTTTTTTCTCAATTCAATAACCTTCAGCATTTTACCCGTTGGAATAATTTCTTTACAAGTTCTCAATCGATTGATATTGATTATTATACACCTTACGAAGGACAGGGGAGTTCCATTAGTTACGTAGATTCGAAACAAGATACAGACGGAGAAATGTTCATTCGTTATGAAAATCCGAACAAAACCTTAAGATATCAGCTTTTTGAAGATAATAATGAAAATCCGACCTTGGTTGATGTTAAATTTAAAGCTCTTTCAGCCGAAAAAACAAAGATTACATGGATTGTACATACTCCAAAATTATCTGTTTTACAAAGAGTTGAGAATTTCTGGACAGAAGACAGATTTGCCGAAAATATTAATAAAAGTATGGCAAATCTTAGAAATGTGTTAGGAAATAAAGTGGAAAAAGACAATCAAATGGCTGCCATAAAATACGACAGCTTAATGGTTGAGAATGAAGAGGAAAAGTTGTTGTTGGGTATTAATGCAAGCACTTCCAACAAAAAAGATGCGCTTTACAAAAATATTGTAATGAATTTTAACAAAGTGTATAATTACACAACGATGGATCTTGGTAAAAAAGATGACGAATTCGGTTTTCCGGTCTTGATTACCGATGCAGATAATTACAAAGATAAAGAAGTATCTTATTTCTTAGGAATTCCTTTGTCTAAAAAGTTTGGAATTACAGATAATAACTTCAGTTTCAGGACACAGAATCCTACTCAGAATTATGTAATGTACTATAAAGGAAGTTACGAAGGAAGAGTGAAGGCTATACAACAATTAATTCAGAAGGCAAAGAAAGACGAGATGCGTTTTAATGATATTCGTCAGACTTTTATCGAACGCCCGATGGAGGATCAGGATGTTAATATGAAGCTCTCATTATCAGTATTTAAGTAAATTTGTCAAATTTATTTGTTTTATGGTTTTTTTAATAGTTTAAGGCTGTCACACCTCGGTTTTTTTTATTAAATTTGAAGCTTAATTCTACAAACAAATTTTAATAACAGATACACTGTAATAATGGACAGATTTTCATTCCTAAACGCAGCTCATTCTCAGTTAATTGAGGATTTATACCAACAGTATTTAAAATTCCCGGACTCTTTAGAACCATCATGGAAAGCCTTTTTTCAAGGCTTCGATTTTGCGTTGGAGAACTATGGAGATGAGGATAACGTTCAATATATTCAGGCTCCCGCTGCTCCTGTAGTACAGCAGGCAAATCAGGCAGCTTCAAGCGGTGAAGTTCCTGAACACATCAAAAAAGAATTTAAAGTTGTAAACCTTATCGAGGCGTACAGAACGAGAGGTCATTTGTTTACAAAAACAAACCCGATCAGAGAAAGAAGACATTATACACCGACTCTGGATATCGAAAATTTTGGTCTTGAGCAATCAGATTTAAATACAAAATTCAACTGTGCTGTAGAAACAGGCATGAAAGGTCCTGCAACACTTCAGGAAATTATCACGCACCTTCAAAATATCTATTGCGATTCTATCGGGATAGAGTATATGCACATTAATAATGTTGAGGAAAAAGATTTCATCAAACAGTGGATTCAGGTTAATGAAAACCACCCATTGCTTTCTGCAAATGAAAAGACTGAAATTTTATTAAAATTAAATCAGGCAGTTGCTTTTGAAAACTATCTGCATACAAAATTTGTTGGTCAGAAAAGATTCTCTTTAGAAGGTGGTGAAACGTTGATCCCGGCATTGGATCAGTTAATTTCAAGATCTTCTCAATTAGGCGTAGATGAAGTGGTGTTAGGAATGGCTCACAGAGGTAGATTGAATGTTCTGACTAATATTTTTGGGAAATCTTACAAGCAAATTTTCTCAGAATTCGAAGGAAAAGAATTTGAAGAAGATGTATTCTCAGGTGACGTTAAATATCACTTAGGTTCATCTAAAAAAATAAAAACTGCTTCTGGAGAAGAAGTTGCCATTAACTTAACGCCTAACCCATCTCACCTTGAAACGGTTGCTGCTCTTGTAGAAGGGATCTGCCGTGCAAAAGTAGATGATAAGTATAAAGATTATTCTAAAATTTTACCAATCATCATTCATGGTGATGGTGCCATTGCAGGACAGGGTATTGCGTACGAAGTTGCTCAGATGATGACTTTGGAAGGATACAAAACGGGAGGTACTGTTCATATTGTTGTAAATAACCAGGTTTCATTTACAACCAACTATATGGATGCAAGATCTTCTACGTATTGTACAGATGTTGCAAAAGTTACAGAATCTCCTGTAATGCACGTAAATGCTGATGATGCAGAAGCGGTAGTTCACGCAATCCATTTTGCTGCTGATTTCAGAGCGAAGTTTGGTAAAGATGTTTATATTGATTTATTAGGATACAGAAAATATGGTCATAACGAAGGTGATGAGCCAAGATTTACGCAGCCTAATTTATATAAATCAATTTCTAAACACCCGAATCCAAGAGAGATCTATAAAGATCAATTATTGAAAGATAACGTTACTTCAAACGATGTTATTGCTAAAATGGAAACGGAATTCAAAGCTCTTTTAGATAAAGACTTTGATGCTTCTAAAGAAATTGAGAAAAACGTTATGGACGTTTTCATGGCAGAAGACTGGACGAATTATCCTATTGGAAAAAGAGGAGCAGTTCAGACTCCTGTTGATACAAAATATGACTTAGAGAAGTTGAAAGAATTGGCTATTCAAATGTCAACACTTCCGGCTGATAAAAAGTTCTTAAATAAAATCACAAGACTTTTCGAAAACAGAATCAATGCTATTGAAGGAAATTCTTTAGATTGGGCTCTTGGAGAGTGGTTGGCATATGCTACACTTTTGGTGGAAGGTCATAATGTAAGAATTTCCGGTGAAGATGTGGAAAGAGGTACATTCTCTCACAGACATGCCGTAGTAAAAACTGAAGATACGGAGGAAGAATATGTTCCTTTAAAAGAAGTTTCAGACAGCAGATTTGATGTTTTCAACTCTCACCTTTCAGAATATGGAGTTCTAGGTTTCGATTATGGTTATGCAATGGCATCTCCTAATACGTTGACGATCTGGGAAGCTCAGTTTGGAGATTTCGTAAATGGTGCTCAGATTATTGTTGATCAGTATTTGGCGGCAGCAGAAGAAAAATGGAAAATTCAGGATGGTTTGGTGATGTTGTTACCTCACGGTTCGGAAGGACAAGGTGCAGAACACTCTTCAGCAAGACTGGAAAGATTCTTAACACTTTGTGCTAATGAAAATATGGTGGTTGCGAATATCACTTCTCCTGCCAACTATTTCCACTTGCTAAGAAGACAATTAAAATGGTCATTCAGAAAGCCATTAATTGTTATGAGCCCTAAATCATTGTTAAGACATCCAAAAGTGGTTTCTCCGCTTGAAGATTTCTCAAACAAAGGATTCCAGCCAATCTTAGACGATCCAACTGCAGATCCTGCAAAAGTTGAAAAATTAGTGTTGTGTTCAGGTAAATTATACTTCGAATTATTAGCTAAAAAAGAAGAATTAAATGCTGAAAATATCGCATTGGTAAGATTCGAACAGTTGTATCCGTTACAGACTGACGCAATCGAAGCTGTATTTGCTAAATATTCAAATAGAACTTCAATCGTTTGGGCTCAGGAAGAACCGGAAAATATGGGTGCTTGGTCTTATATCTTGAGAAATTTCAGAGATACAGGAATTCAGGTAATTTCTCCTGTACCGAGTGGTGCTCCGGCTCCGGGAAGTCACAAAATGTTTGAGAAAAACCAAAATGCAGTAATCAACAGAGTATTCGACAGAGATGATGCTCCTGTAAAAAGACCTGTAACAGCTTAATTTTAAATAATAATTAATAAAAAAATAAAAAATACGATATGTCAGTTTTAGAAATGAAAGTTCCTTCACCAGGCGAATCAATTACAGAAGTTGAAATCGCAACTTGGCTTGTGAAAGATGGTGATTACGTAGAAAAAGATCAACCTATCGCTGAAGTAGATTCAGACAAAGCAACTCTTGAATTGCCGGCTGAAGAAAGTGGTGTTATTACTTTGAAAGCTGAAGAAGGTGATGTGGTACAGGTAGGACAAGTGGTTTGTTTAATTGATAGAGATGCTGCAAAACCTGCGGGTGGTGGCACTGATCCTGCTGCTGAAGCTCCAAAACAAGAGGAGAAACCGGCAGAACCAGCTAAACAGGAAGCTCCAAAACCTGCTGCTCCGGTTGCTGCTCCTCAAACGTATGCAACAGGTGCTCCGTCTCCTGCTGCTAAGAAAATTCTTGACGAAAAGGGTATCGATGCATCTCAGGTTTCAGGTTCTGGAAGAGATGGAAGAATCTCTAAGTCTGATGCTGAATTAGCGGCTGTTCCTGCAATGGGAGGAAGCTCTGTAACGGCTACAGGTTCAAGATCTACAACAACAACTAAACTTTCAGTTCTTAGAAGAAAAATCGCTCAAAGATTAGTTTCTGTAAAGAATGAAACGGCAATGTTGACTACTTTTAATGAAGTTGATATGTCTGAAATTTTCAGATTAAGAAAACAATATAAAGAAGAATTTGGTCAAAAACATGGAGTAGGACTAGGTTTCATGTCTTTCTTCACAAAAGCGGTTACAAGAGCATTACAATTATATCCTGATGTAAATGCATCTATCGACGGAGATTTCAAGATTAATTATGATTTCTGCGATATTTCAATTGCAGTTTCAGGCCCTAAAGGATTAATGGTTCCTGTATTGAGAAATGCTGAAAATATGTCTTTCGCAAACGTTGAAGGAAACATTAAGGATTTAGCGATCAAAGTAAGAGACGGAAAAATCACTGTTGATGAAATGACAGGTGGTACTTTCACTATTACAAATGGTGGTACTTTCGGATCGATGTTATCTACGCCGATTATCAACCCTCCACAATCTGCTATCTTAGGAATGCACAATATTATCCAAAGACCGGTTGCGGTTGACGGACAGGTTGTTATTCGTCCGATGATGTATGTTGCAATGTCTTATGACCACAGAATTATCGACGGTAAAGAGTCTGTAGGATTCCTTGTTGCGATAAAAGAAGGTATCGATAATCCGGTAGAAATTCTATTGGGTGGAGACGAAAGAAAAGGTCTTGGATTATAAGATTTTAATAAAATTATAATATAAGTTTACAATCTCGCCTGAAAAAGGCGAGATTTTTGTATTTATGTAATCAAATACTAAGATGATGTTTTCAAAAACGACCTTAAATATCAAAGTTTCAGTAATACCTGAATATGATAGCAAAAACAGTTTTCCGTCCGAAAACAGATACGTTTTCAAATACAATATAACAATCGAAAATGATGGTGATTTTCCTATAAAAATTCTTAAAAGAAAATGGCTAATCTTTGATGTTGGCTTTGGATATACGGAGATTATCGGTGATGGAGTAATAGGTTTAACACCGGAAATACCAGTAGGCGAAAATTTTGCTTATTTTTCAAATGTAATGCTTCGTTCCGGAGTGGGAAATATGAGCGGAAAATACTTGGTTAAAAACGCAGGAACACAGGAAAGTTTTGAGATAGATATTCCAAAATTTAATTTGTTATCAGAACTTTTAAGTAATTAATCTTAAAAAATTGAAAAGGATTAAAGCTTTTTGATCTTCAATTTCATATATTCAGAAATCTCTTCATTGCTGGTGATAAACAATTTTTCAAAGGCCAATAAGGAGATTTTTGCACAAACCTCTGCATCAGCACCTGCTCTGTGATGATTAAATTTGATCTGATGATGTTCAGCTAAATTTTTTAATCCATATTTCGGAAGGTAGTTCCATGATTTTTTAGCAAGCTGAATACTGCATAAATAGTCTAATTTAGGTGTAAACATTCCATAATAATCTAGACATCCCCGTAAAACTCCCGCATCGAAACTTGCATTATGGGCAATCATTAAAGTTCCGTACATCATCTCCTGAACTTCATACCAAATCTCATCAAAAGTAGGAGCATCTTTCACATCGTTTGGAAGAATACCGTGAACAGCAACATTAAACCTACTGAAATAAGGATAACTTGGGGGTTTTATCAGCCATGTTTTTGTTTCAACAATCTTAGAATCCTGAACAATACAGATTCCCAGCTCACAGGCAGAATTTTTCTCATGAGTAGCAGTTTCGAAATCTATTGCGCAAAAATCCATTTTATGTAAAATAAGTTTAAATTATTTTTTACCTCCTAAAAAGTGCTTAAAAATAAGCCATTTCGTTTGATAATATTTTGTAGTCTGATGCTTTTGACGACGTTTCAAAGTTCCTGGAAGTTGAGCATAAAATCCAAAATGACCTCTTGCAACTGCCCAAAGATGTGAAAATCCGTTTTTGTAAGCAAAATAAAATGATGCAATTCCGTCTAAGCATAATCTGAAAAATATCAACCAAATTAACTTCGGAAATGGTAAATTCTTCAACATCATTGATAAATTGTTTCTGATGTTTAAATACGTTTTCTGAGCACTTTGCTTATTTAAAGTTCCGCCTCCTACATGATAGACTTTGGATTTTCCTGTATAAAATATTTTCTTTCCAGAATTGATTAATCTCCAGCAAAGATCAATTTCTTCCTGATGGGCAAAAAATCTTTCATCAAAACCTTTCTGTTGCCAAAAATCTTTAGATCTTATGAACAGGCAGCAACCCGAAGCCCAGAAGATCTCCGTTTCATCATTATATTGCCCTTTATCTTCTTCTACATCATCGAAAGTCCGTCCTCTGCAATAAGGATAACCTAAATTATCAATTAACCCTCCACCGGCTCCCGCAAATTCAAAATAGTTTTTATTATTAAAAGATAAAATTTTAGGCTGAATGGCAGAAATTGATGAATTTTTTTCAAATAGATCTAAAACAGGTTCAATCCAATTTTCGTTGACTTCAACATCAGAATTTAGCAGACAATAATATTTTGCATCAATTTCTTTTAAACCTTCATTATAACCACCAGCAAAACCGTAATTTTTATCATTAATAACGATTTTAACAGTAGGAAATTTTTGTTTTAGATATTCAACTGAATTGTCATCAGAATGGTTGTCAATAACGTATATTTCAGCATCTTTGGAGAAAGTGATTACGCTGGGAAGAAATTTTTGAAGCCAGTTTTTACCATTCCAATTTAAGATGACAACTGCAAGATTTTTAGGTTGTTGTGTCATTTATTCGCCGTCGTAAGTTTTAATAGAATCCTGGTATTTCCATTTTCTGTGTGACCATAGATAGTTGTCAGGATTTTTTTTGATTGTATTTTCAAGCAGTTGATGAAACTTTCTTACCACTTCATTTTTCACAAACTTTTCTCCGTCGGAATAAATTCTATGGTAATTAACCTGATAAAAACCTCTTTTTACTTTCTTCATTTCACAATAAATGAAAATAAGATCCATTCTTGTGGCGAGTTTATCATAACCGATAAAGGCGGGCGTTTTCTGATTTAAAAAGTTTAAACCGTAATTAACATGAGCAACATGCGGTGTCTGATCTGCAACGAACATATAAATTGATTCACCATCATTTTTGTTTCTGAAAATATTCAAAATTACCTCGTTCGCTTCTAACGCTTCATTACCAAACTTATTTCTTACTATTTTCATCTGATCTTCCCAGAAACTGCTGTTTACTTTTCGGTATACCGGATGAGAATTTTTTTGTGGAGTAATAGTTGCCAGCGCATTCATCCATTCCCAATTGAAAACATGACCAGCCATCAAGATAATATTTTTGCCTTCAGCCTTAGCCTGGTGAAAAAGATCTTGGTTGATATGCTGCATTCTGACTTTTGCTTCATTTTCAGAAATACCAAAAGATTTAATAGTTTCAACAAGATAATCTGAGAAATTACGATAGAATTTTTTTCTTATTTCTGTTATTTCTGCATCAGATTTTTCAGGAAACGAATTTTTTAAGTTTTGGGTAATTACATTTTTCCGATACCCAACAATATAAAAGTTCAGAAAAAACATAATATCTGAAAAAATGTATAAAATTTTCAGTGGTAACTTAGAAATTAAGTATAATATTTTGATAAGGAAATTCATAAAACAGGCAAATTTACGGATAATAAAATTATGGTTCTATTTTTGATGATAATAACTATTATTTTTTTATTTTTATGTTATGAAAAAATTATCGTTACTAGCATTTTTGGGTTTAAGTTTTTTAGCTTTTTCTCAGGAGTTGAAAGATAAACCCGAAGCAAAAGATACTGACAAAGCCTTATTGGTAAAAGCAGATCATGCAGAATTGGATGCCAAGAAAAAATCAGCAGAAGAGAAAGCAAAGTTTCCTAAGCCTTACGATCCGAAAGCCGATGCGGAAAAAGATATCCAGAATTTGATTGCGAAAGCAAAAAAGGAGAAGAAAAATATTATGATTCAGGCGGGTGGGAACTGGTGTATTTGGTGTCTTCGTTTTAATCAATACGTACAGACAACTCCAGAATTGAAATCTATTGTAGATAAAAACTACGAATATTATCATTTAAATTTTTCTCCTGAAAACGAGAATAAAGAAGTATTTGCTAAATACGGGGATCCGGGAAAGAAATTTGGATATCCGGTTTTTATTGTTTTAGATAAAAACGGAAAAATGATCCATGTTCAGAATAGTGAAGTTTTGGAAGAAGGAAAAGGCTACAGCCTTGAAAAAGTAAAAGAGTTTTTCAAGCAATGGGCTCCAAAATCTTAAAATAAAAAACCGGAAATTTTCCGGTTTTTTTTGTTTTCTAAAGAAATTTTTTAATCCAATTTAATTTTTTATCTGAATAGGGAGGATATTTAATATTCGGTTCTCCCCATGTTGTTCTTTCTAGAACGGCTTTTTGGTGTGAAAAAGTCTCAAAACCGAACTTACCATGGTAATTGCCGATTCCGGAGTTTCCCACGCCGCCGAAAGGCAGATTATCATTTCCTAAATGCATAACTACATCATTAATGCATCCTCCTCCAAAAGATAATTTTTGAGTAAAGTTTTCTTTTTCTTCAGAATTATTTGTGAATAAATAAGCGGCTAAAGGTTTTTCGTGTTCTAAAATTTCGTTTAAAATAATATTAAAATTTGTAAATGAAATAATGGGTAAAATCGGACCGAAAATTTCTTCCTGCATAACTTCATCATCCCAATTAATATTCGTTAAAATCGTTGGTTCAATGTACAATTTTTCATTATCCGAAGTTCCTCCAAAGTAAATTTTATCTTTATTAATTAATTTTATCAATCGTTCAAAATTCTTTTGATTAATAATTCTTGTGTAATAATCAGAATCCGATGTATAGTTAAACTCCTGAATATATTTTCTAAGCATTTCTAAAAACTGCTCCTGAATTGATTCTTCAACCAATAAATAATCCGGAGCGACACAGGTTTGTCCGGCATTTAAAAATTTCCCCCAAACAATTCTTTTGGCTGCGACTTCAAGATTGGCTTCTTTGGTAATAATTGCAGGGGATTTTCCACCTAATTCCAACGTTACAGATGTTAAATTTTCTGCGGCAGCTTTATAAACAATTTTTCCCACTTTTGTACTTCCGGTGAAAAATATTTTGTCAAATTTTAATTTTAAAAGTTCTGTCGTTTCTTCAATGCCGCCTTCGTAAGCATAGACATATTCCGGTGGAAAATTTTCATTAATAATTTTCACCATGATCTTCATTGTATTTTCTGCAATTTCACTGGGCTTTAAAACACAGCAGTTGCCCGCTGCCAATGCTGCGACAATAGGAGAAAGTGATAATTGATAAGGATAATTCCATGCCCCGATGACGAGAATATTTCCTAATGGTTCCTGATGAATTCTGCTTGTTCCGATTTGATTAACAAGATTTGTATTTACTTTTTTAGGCTTTGAAAGGGATTTTAAATTTTTAAGGTAATATTTAATATCATTTAAAACAAAAGAAATTTCGGTAGTAAAAGTATCAAATTTAGACTTTCCAAAATCTTTCTGAATTGCCTCATATAAAAGATTTTCATTTTCTATAATCAGGTCCCTAAGTTTCTCAAGATACATTTTTCGAAATTTAATATTTTTCGTTTGCTGTGTTTTAAAAAAGTCTTTTTGTTTTGATACGATTTCCTGAATTTTCATAAATCAAATTTCAGGAATTATAGCAAATTTTTTGCCTAAAAACTCTAAAATATTTATAATGGGAATCTTTATCTGAAAAAGGATAATGAATATTATTTTCCGTTTAGTGGGTAAAGATTAGACGTATTAAATCGAATCTAATTAGTTTAGAGAAAGTCAAGGAGAGTGATAAAAGAAAACCCACTTCAATTGAAGTGGGTTTATATAGTTAGAGAAAAATCTCGTAATCTTAAGCTTCTTCAGAAGGAGTTTCTTCTACAGCAACTTTTTTAGGAGCAGCTGGTTTAGGAGCTTCTACCGGTGCGTCAGATACGATATCGAATTCGAAGTTGTATTCAACGTTTCTGTGTAATCTGATGTTTGCAGTTACTTTACCAGTTCTCTTAATAGTGTTCCCTGGAATTTTGATATATTTCTTATCAACAGAAACTCCAGCTTTAGCAAGAGCAGCAGAAAGATCTGCATTGTTGATAGATCCGAATAATTTGTCACCAGAACCTACTTTTGCAGGAATTGTGATAGAAGTTTTCTTCAATTGATCTACTACACCGTTTGCTGTAGCGATTAATTTAGCTTCTTCTTCTTTTCTAGCTTCCAAGGTAGCTTCTAGAGCTGCTTTGTTTTTAGGTGTAGCTAAAAGAGCGATACCTTGAGGTAACAAGAAGTTTCTTGCATAACCAGGCTTTACGCTTACTGTATCGAATTCAAGACCTAAGTTTTCTACGTCTTTTTTTAGAATAATGTCCATTGTTGTTGTCCTTTTTTAGATTTTAGAATGTCTAAAATCAAGTTAGAATTAAAATTATTTATTCAGCAACAAAAGAAGAAAGCAAGCTCTCTTCTTTTATTTATTTTTTTTGTTGGCTTATTTCAACAAGTCAGCTACGTAAGGCATCAAAGCAAGGTGTCTTGCTCTTTTGATAGCAGCAGAAACTTTTCTTTGGTATTTCAAAGAAGTTCCAGTATATCTTCTTGGTAAAATTTTACCTTGCTCGTTTACGAACTGTAATAAGAAATCAGCATCTTTGTAGTCAACGTGCTTAATTCCGAATTTTTTGAATCTACAGTACTTTTTATCAGTTTTTGTATTAATATCAAGCGGAGTAAGGAATTTTACTTCAGATTCTCCTCCAGCTGAGGCTTGTTTAGCCATATCATCTATTGCCATGTCTTGTCTTTTTTAATTTTGGGTTAATAATTAAGCCTTAGCTGTTTTTACTTTAGTTCTTCTAGTGATAGCGTACTCGATAGCATGCTTGTCTAGTTTTGTAGTAAGGTAACGGATTACTCTCTCGTCACGTTTGAATGCTAATTCTAGATCAGCAACTACAGTACCTTCACCTTTAAACTCAATTAAAGTGTAAAATCCATTCTTTTTCAATTGAATAGGATAAGCTAATTTTTTTAGTCCCCAATTTTCTTTGGCAACGATCTCGCAGTTCTTTTCTTTCAAAAGATCTACAAATTTGTTCACTGCTTCCTCCACCTGAGCTTCAGATAGAACGGGAGTTAAAATGAAAACAGTTTCGTAATTGTTCATAATGTTAAATGAATTTGTTAATTATTTCGAGGTGCAAAAATAGTGAATATATTTAGAATATACAATATGTAAGCTATTATTTTAATGATAATAACGGTAATAATAATTCGCTTTTTTATTTTTCTTTACAAAGAAATTTTAATCATATTATATATTTAATAAAAAACCTCCGAAAAATCGAAGGCTTCTATTTTGAAACGACAAAATTACTCTTGCCGATTATTCATTACTTATATTTCTGTATTCAGATCCCAGTTTTGAAGGTAATCATGAACGTGCTTCAGCATCATTCCACCTAAAGATCCGTCTACAACTCTGTGATCGTAAGAGTGAGACATAAACATCAACTGACGGATTGCAATTACATCACCGTCTTTAGTTTCAAGAACTGCCGGTTTTTTAACAATAGCTCCAATTGCCATAATAGCAACCTGAGGCTGAGGAATAATTGGCGTTCCCATAAGGTTTCCGAAGCTTCCTACGTTAGAAATCGTATAAGTTGCACCTTGAGTGTCTTCTGGTCTTAATTTTTTGTTTCTTGCTCTGTAGGCTAAATCGTTAATTGCTTTTGCCAACCCTGAGAGTGATAATTGGTCAGCATTTTTAATAACGGGAACAATAAGATTTCCGTCTGGTAAAGCAGTTGCCATACCGATATTAATATTTTTCTTTTTAATGATATTATCTCCGTTAATAGAAACATTGATCATAGGGAAATCCTGAATTGCTTTTACAATTGCTTTTACAAAAATTGGCATGAAAGTTAATTTTTCACCTTCACGTTTTTCGAACATATCTTTGTTTTTAGCTCTCCATTTTACAACGTTAGTAACGTCGGTTTCAATGAAAGAAGTCACGTGCGGAGCAATTTGTTTTGCTTTCACCATATTTTCAGCAATGATCTTTCTCATTCTGTCCATTGGAATGATTTCGTCACCTGCTGCAACAGAAATGGTAGAAGCCGGAGCTGAAGTCGCAACCGGTTGTGGAGTAGAAGCTACCTGTACCGGAGCAGCTTTCTGTACAGGCTGATTTCCTCTGTTACTTACGTAAGCTAAAATATCTTCTTTGGTAATTCTTCCTTCTAAACCGCTTCCTTTAATAGATTTAAGTTCAGTTTCAGAAATATTTTCTTGTTGTGCGATTGATTTTACAAGCGGAGAAAGGTAAATATCTCCCGAAAACTCTGTTGAAGCAGTAGTCTGTAATGGCTCTTCAATCGTTTTTAATGTTTCAGCATCCGGAGTTGAAACAGGAGTTTCAGTCTTTACTTCTTCTGAAACTGTGTTTCCACCTTCACCTTCAATTTCTAAAATGGCAATGGCTTCACCTACTTTTGCAACTTCGTCCTTTTGTTTCAAAATCTTTACAATTTTCCCCGAAGCCGGTGTCGGAACGTCTGAATCTACCTTGTCAGTTGCAATTTCTACTACGGAATCATCCTCCTTTACATTATCGCCTTCGTTGAACAACCAAGTGATAATTGTCGCTTCCATAACACCTTCTCCCATGGAAGGAAGCAATAATTTGTATTCTGCCATTTTTAATTTTTAGATTTTGACAAATATATAAAAAAAATCGATTTTTTTATGAAATATTAAATTTTAGGAAAATTCAATGTAAATATTTTCTCCTACATTCATTCCGAATAAACTTTTGGCACCGTTCTTTTTGCTTCCTTTGTATATCGTTAACTCCAAAAGCTGACTGTCATTGAATATTGCCGCAGACTGACCATGAAATTCGGTCTCTCTTTCCCAGTCGGAAACTACTTCCGTATGACTTGAAAATACTTTTGAAAGAGCCAGATTTCTGAATTTTATGGTGAAATTTTCGTATCCTTTGCTAATTGTTTCAAAAAAATCTTTGTTGATATTTGAAATTATATTTCCGAAATTATCAATATAGTTAACTTCCCCAATAATGATTTTTTCAGACTCATTAAAGACAGGTTTTGGGAATAAAAGCTGTTTTGCAGAATCTATTTTTCGCCCAATAACTTCAGGAAGTCCGCCATTTGCCAAATGCACAGCTGCAGGAACAAAAACGTCTGTTGAAGTGAAATTGACAATGTCGTCGAATCTGTTATTTAATGTGATTTCATAAATCGCTTCAGGTTTAATATCAAAGAAAATTAAACTTAGAAGCCCGTTATCCGCCGAAATAAAATAATGTCCGGCTGATTTATATAAAATATTTTTCCGTGATTTATGCTGAAAACTATCAACGGAAAGAATGTGAATAGTGCCTTTCGGAAAATGTTTGTAAGCGTTTCTTACAATATATGAGGTCTGTATAAGGTTGAAAGCCTGAATATCGTGAGTAATATCAACAATATTAACCTCTTGATTTAGAGACAGAATACTGCCTTTCAAAGCGGCAACTCTGTAATCCAAATTTCCGAAATCTGAAGTAAGGGTAATAATTGACATTGTAGTTTGTGAAATAATCGAATATTGCAAATTTATCTAAAATAAAAAGAAAGCCCGAGATATTATGGAAAAGAATTTGATATAAATTTCAAAAAAAAGTTTAAATTTAAATTCTAAAATAAAAATACTGCATGTTTGAATTAACATATGATTTGGAAGAGATCGATTCAAAAATCTTCTATGGAGTTAATAACCAATATTTCAATTTAATAAAATCAACTTTTCCGACACTGAAAATTACAGGGAGAGATCACTATATTTTTGCGATGGGAAATCAGGAAGCTTTAGATGTATTTAAGACAAAGCTTGATGATATTGTCAATTTTATTTCAAAAAACAATTCTATAAGTCTAAAAGACGTTGAAAATCTTCTTAACATAAAAGATGAAACCGAAAAGCAACTTGTTTTTGATCAGGACATCATTGTAAAAGGTGTCAACGGAAAAATAATTAAAGCTAAAACCACTAATCTTAAAAAACTGGTAAAGGAAACTGAGAAAAAAGATATGGTTTTTGCCATAGGGCCAGCCGGAACAGGGAAGACTTACACCAGTGTGGCTTTGGCGGCAAGAGCTTTAAAAAATAAAGAAGTTAAAAGAATTGTCTTAACAAGACCGGCCGTAGAAGCAGGAGAGAGTCTGGGATTCTTACCTGGTGATTTAAAAGAAAAGCTTGATCCTTATTTGCAGCCTTTATATGATGCGCTTCGAGATATGATTCCGCATGAAAAACTGGAAGGTTTTATCGAGAAAAAAGTAATTGAAGTAGCTCCATTAGCATTTATGAGAGGAAGAACGCTGGATGATGCTTTTGTTATTTTGGATGAAGCGCAAAACACAACACATTCCCAAATGAAAATGTTTTTAACCAGAATGGGGATGAATGCGAAATTTATCATCACAGGAGATCCTACCCAGGTAGATTTGCCGCCGAAACAACAATCTGGATTAAAAGAAGCCATGAGAATTTTAGGGAATGTGAAAGAAATAGGTTTTGTACACCTTACAGAAGAAGATGTTGTAAGGCACCCTGTTGTTAGAAAAATTATTCTGGCTTACAACGACGAAGATAAAAGACAGAGAAACGATTAATTAATCATATAAAATCAATAAAAGGGCAGAACAATAACAATTGTTCTGCCCTTTTATTTTTGTGAAATACGACCTAAAACTTTTGTATTTGAAAAAAAATACTATTTTTGCCCCGAATTAATTAAAAAAAAACTTTTTAACAATGAAAAAATTATTATTCGCTGCTGCAATAGCTGTGATGGGAATGAGTGTAAATGCTCAGGAATTCAGATTCGGACCGAAAGCAGGTTTTGCAATGTCTACACTTAAAATTGACGAAAATCAGGATGACTTAGGAAAAAGAAGTATGGATCCTAAGTATACTTTCTATGTTGGAGGTATGGCAGAATACAAAATCAGTGATAAATTCGGTTTTCAGGCAGAAGTTTTGTACTCTCAGCTTGGAGGTAAAGAAAAGATCGATGGAGTAAACGCTGGAGGAATGTTTTTCGGTGAACAGACAAAAGTAACTTTCGGAACATTGTTGGTTCCGGTTTCTGCAAAATATTTCATTACTGAAGGTTTATCAGTTGCTGCAGGTGCTAACTTCGGAATTATCCTTACAGCAAAACAAAAAACTGTAATTGGTTCAGATTTTATTTCTATAGATATTGAAGATGATAACGGTGAAGGAGAAGTAGATATTAAAAAAGATATCAAAAAGTTGAATCTTGCTCCGTTTGTAGGAGTTGAATATATGTTGGAAAACGGATTATTCTTTGATGCAAGATACAGTTTAGGAGTTTCAAACCTATCAAACGATAACAGCGGTGGTAAAATTACCAACAGCTTTGCGCAAGTGGGAGTAGGATTTAAATTCGGAAATAACTAAGAATTTTTTTCATAAAAAATTAAAGCGGCACAAATTTTGTGTCGCTTTTTCGTTATATTATATGATACCACACTTTGGTTTCGATTTTAGATAGAATATATTTCTCAGTTCAATATATAAACTTATTAAAAATGAAAAAACTATTATTAGTAGGTGCTTTTGCACTGTTCGGTGGTCTTGCGCAGGCGCAGGAAGGATTTAGATTGGGTGGGCATATTGGTGCTCCGCTGGGTGATGCTTCAGATGCAGCAAGCGTTACATTAGGTATCGATGCGGCTTATATGTGGAATATTACTAAAGGGCTGGATATTGGTGTTACTACAGGATATTCTCATTTTTTTGGGAAAGATAATGTAGATGATTTCGGTTTTGTACCTATTGCAGCGTCCGGAAAATATAAATTTAATAATCTTCCTCTTTTTGTAGGATTAGATTTGGGAGCAGCAATTTCTACCAGAGATTATATTAACAGCGGTCTGTATGTTGCGCCAAGAGTAGGATATCAGATGAAAAAGGCAGAATTGTATTTAGGATTCCAGAATATTAGCAGTAAATATAAAGGAAGAGGCCCTTATTGGGACGGTAACGACAGATTCAGCTTTGGTGCTGTTAACTTTGGTGCCAATTTTTTCTTAAACTAAGATTTTTTTTAAATCAATTATATTTGACTCCGATTGAAAGATTGGAGTTTTTTTATTCAAAATTTTGTGAAAAAGCTAAAACTCTCTAATTAATAAGATTTTTTATCGAAAATTGCTAATATTAACGAATGATATTAATCACGTTAACAAATTGTAATACTACCACAGCATCACTGTAAATTTGCGGTCAGAAAGTATTAAAATTTTAAAAAAATGAAAAAAGTATTACTAGCAGGTGCTGTTGCACTTTTCGGTTTATCAAATGCTCAAATTGCTAAAGGAACTGCATATTTATCTGGTTCAGTAGGATATTCTCAAGAAGAGACTAACAACGGTAACAATAAAGTAGAAAACTTTAACGTATTACCAACAGTTGGATATTTTGTAGGAACAAACTTAGCAGTAGGTGTAGGAGTAGGATATCAAACAGAAAAAAGAACTAATATCTCTACAGTTGCTTTTCCTAATGCTACTTCTGTATCTACAAACGAAGTAAAAGAGCCTGCATTTGTTGTTGCTCCTTTCGTAAGAAAATACTGGACTTTAGGAGATAAATTATACATCTTCGGTCAATTGGCAGTGCCAATGCAGTTTGGTAAAACTGAAACTGAGAACTCTACTGTAACTTCTACAGGTTCTACAGTAACTACTGTATCAACTTCTACAGAAGCTAAATACACTCAGGTTGGTGTAACTGTTAAGCCAGGTTTAGATTATTTCTTAAACAAAAACTGGTCTATCGAAGCTACTATCGGTGAGTTTGGTTACAATAACTACAAACCAAAAGATGGTGATGCTACAAACAACTATACATTTGGTTTAAACTTATCTTCTGTAACTTTCGGAGTTAAGTATGTTTTCGCTAAATAAGTAAGCAAAAATAGTAAAAATAAAGTCCTAAGTTTTCTTAGGGCTTTTTGTACATTTAAGAACATTAACTTTAATTAAATTAATAACTATGAAAAAAGTATTATTAGCCGGTGCAATTGCACTTTTCGGTTTATCAAACGCTCAAATGACTAAAGGAGACTGGGTAATCAGTGGTAACACAGGGTTAGGTTTTAACGCTACAAGCTCGAAAGTAAAAGCTAACGGAGAATCTTTAGACGGACCTAAAATTAGCAGTTTTTCTGTTACTCCTTCCGTGGGTTATTTTGTAATTGACGGTTTAGCTGTAGGAATCGATTTAGGATTCGACAGCAGAACAACTAAGCAGGATGGTGATAAAGTAACTGTTTCTACTTTTTCTGTAATGCCTACTGCAACATATTATTTCAATACAGGAAGTAAATTTTTCCCATTTGTAGGTGCAGGAATCGGTTATGCTTCAAGCAAAACAAAATATAGCATTAACAGTTCAATTATGGATCCGCTGCTTTTTGAAGGAGATAGTACAACTGATGGTTTAGCTTGGAAAGCAAAAGCAGGAGTTACTTATATGGCAACTCAATCTTTAGGAATCAATTTAGGTGTTGGATTTGATCAGTTTTACAACAAAGACACTTATTTTGGAACGGAAGTTAAAACTACAACGAGCAATTTTGGTGTAAACGTAGGTTTCTCTTATTTCATCAAAGCTAAAGCTCAAAAATCTGATAAGTAATCTAATTATTTAAAGATAAAAATATAAAATCCGACTCAGTTTTGAGTCGGATTTTATATTTTGAATTGTTTGTTATGAAATTATTTTCCAAACATTCCGCCCATTCCCGGCATATTTGGCATTTTGCTCATCATCTGCATCATTTGCTTTCCTTGAGGTCCCTGCATCATCTTCATCATTTTCCCCATTTGGTCAAATTGTTTCATTAAAGCATTTACGTCTTCAATTTTTCTTCCTGCACCTTTTGCAATTCTGTTTTTTCTTTGAGTATTGATAATAGAAGGTCTTCTTCTTTCATCCGGAGTCATAGAATGAATGATTGCTTCAATATGCTTAAACGCATCATCGCTGATTTCAACATCTTTAATCGCTTTTCCAACTCCAGGAATCATCCCCATCAAATCCTTCATGTTACCCATTTTCTTGATTTGGTTGATCTGCTTCAGGAAATCATCAAAGCCAAACTCATTTTTAGCAATTTTCTTATGAAGTTTTTTGGCTTCTTCTTCGTCAAACTGCTCCTGAGCTCTTTCTACCAAAGAAACAACGTCTCCCATTCCCAGGATTCTATCCGCCATCCTTTCAGGGTAGAAAAGATCTAAAGCTTCCATTTTCTCACCTGTAGAAATGAACTTGATTGGTTTTTCAACCACAGAACGAATCGTCAGCGCAGCTCCACCACGGGTATCACCGTCTAATTTCGTTAAAACAACTCCGTCAAAATTCAAAGTGTCGTTGAATGCTTTCGCAGTATTCACCGCATCCTGACCCGTCATTGAATCTACAACGAAAAGTGTTTCGTTTGGCTTAATGGTGGTGTGAACAGTTTTAATCTCATTCATCATCTGCTCATCAATTGCCAAACGACCCGCCGTATCCACGATAACAACATCGTGACCGTTAGATTTAGCAAAATTAATGGCGTTTTGAGAGATAACTGAAGGATCCATATTGCCTTCTTCAGTATAAACGGGAACTCCTGTTTGTCCACCCAACACTTTTAGCTGGTCGATCGCAGCAGGACGATAAATGTCACATGCTACTAAAAGAGGTTTTTTATTTCTTTTCGTCTTTAAATAATTCGCTAATTTTCCGGAGAAAGTAGTCTTACCTGAACCTTGAAGACCTGCAATAAGAATAACAGACGGTTTTCCTGAAAGATTGATTCCTTCCTGAGAACCTCCCATTAGATCCACCAATTCGTCGTGAACGATTTTCGTCATCAGCTGTCCCGGTGTAAGCGACGTAAGAACATTTTCTCCCAACGCTTTATCCTGAACTCTTTTCGTAAGATCTTTGGCAACTTTATAATTAACATCGGCATCTACCAATGCTCTACGAATCTCTTTTACGGTTTCCGCAACATTGATTTCCGTGATTTTTCCTCTTCCTGAAATATTATGAAGTGCTTTGTCTAATTTATCCTGTAAACTATTAAACATATGTATTGTAAATTATAGGTTTGCAAAAATAAGGAATTTTTTAATATATATATCCCTTCTGCACGTAATATTATATATAAGGTATAAATTCATGAGATGATATAAATCAAATCATAGTAAAATAAGATAGAAAAAGTCTATTTTTGTGATCAATTAAAATTAGCCTAATAGATGTTAGGAAGAAAATAGATTTTGAAATGAAAATTAATCCAAACATTCTGGTTACTGTATTGTTTTTTTTAACATTTGCGATTCATTTTTCTTTGTGGAAATTTGTTTTTCATTTGGATGAAATTGTGATCGTAAAGTTTTATTTATTTTTAAGTGTAATGTTCATGATGATGATCACACTTATCGTATTAATTAATAAAGTGGTTCCGGAGTTTTTAGGATTGTCTGTCATCGGTTTGATTCTTCTGAAGTTTGTTTTAATGTATTTAATCAGAAAGAAATTGAACTTTGAGGTCATTCCAGGGTATAAATTTCATTTTATAATCCCTTATTTTGTTCTGACAACGCTGCTTACCTACTATGCGATTAAGCTGATTAATCATGACAAAAAACAGTAAAATTATTTATTGAAACTAGAAAAATTATTATATTTTTGCACAACGAAAAAAACCTATCAATGTTTAAGAAATTCGCAGTTTTATTCTACAGTATTTTTGTATTAAACTTAGTGTCTGCACAGCACGGTGAGGCTACTGCCGAGGCGGGGGCTACTACAGAGCTTTCAGAGAAAGACAAAGTAAAGAAAGATATAAAAGAGCACATCGATCATCACATCTTAGATGCACACGATTTTACATTGATGGTGGATAAAGAAGGTCATCATATCGGTTTCCCTCTTCCTGTTATTTTTTATGACAACGGATTCCATGCTTTTATGAGTAACAGTAAAGAAGGTTTCATGCATGGAGAGGTTACTGAAGTTGATGGTTCTTATTATAAATTGCACCATGAGAAAATTTTCAAGACTGATGCGTCAGGAGAATTGAAACACGGTGAAGATGGTTTTCCAACCAATGAAATGCCTTTAGACTTGTCTATTACAAAGAGCGTTCTTGTTCTTTTATTAGGTTCAGTCTTTTTATTAGTATTGTTTACAGGAGTTGCTAAGTCTTATAAAAAGTCTCAGGTTCCTACAGGTGCTGCAAGATTTTTAGAGCCGTTGATTATTTTTGTAAGAGACGAAGTTGCAATTCCAAACATCGGTCATAAATATAAGAGATTTATGGGTTATCTTTTAACAGTATTTTTCTTCATTTTATTCTTAAACGTATTAGGGCTAATGCCTTTCGGAATCAATGTTACGGGTAATATTACTATGACATTCTTCTTGGCGATCCTTACTTATTTAATTACTACATTCTCTGCAAATAAAGATTACTGGAAACACATCTTCTGGATGCCGGGAGTTCCTGTACCGATGAAATTAATCATGTTGCCAATCGAATTATTGGGAACAATTACTAAGCCTTTCGCATTGATGATCCGTCTTTTTGCAAACATGACAGCAGGGCACATCGTAGTAATGAGTTTGATCGGTTTGATCTATGTATTTAAGAATGTTGCTGCAGGTATTGCATTCCCGTTCTTAACATTAGTAATCTATTTATTGGAAGTATTGGTAGCATTCTTACAGGCTTATATCTTTACAATGTTATCGGCTTTGTTCATCGGAATGGCAGTACAGGAGCACGAGCACGAACATCATGCAGCTCACTAATTAATTAGATTTAAATAAAAAGAAACAAATTTTTAAAATTATATATTATGGAAATCCCTAAAATTGTAGGTGCTGGTATCGTAGTACTAGGTGTTGGTATTGGTCTTGGTAAAATCGGAGCTGCTGCTCTTGAAGCTATCGCTAGACAACCTGAGCAATCTGGAAAAATCCAAACAGCTATGCTTATTGCTGCTGCACTTGTTGAAGGTGTTGCGTTTGCTGCTCTATTCGCAGTAAACTAATTAAAACAAAAACCACTATCCGTAACGGTTGGTTACGAGTAGTGGTTATTTAAGAAAAAAATAATAATTATTTATACATTAATATAATGGAATTAATTCACCAGTTTTCATCAGGATTATTTATTATTCAGTCTGTTATTTTTCTAGCACTATTGTTTTTGTTAGGTAAATTCGCTTGGAAACCTATTTTAAAATCAATTAATGATAGAGAAACTTCTATTGTTGACGCTCTTAACCAAGCTACATTAGCGAAAAAAGAGATGGAAACATTGAAAGAAGATAACGAAAGAATCATTCGTGAGGCTAAAATAGAAAGAGATGCTATCCTTAAAGACGCAAGAGACATCAGAGATAGAATCGTAGGTGAGGCTAAAGATGTTGCTCAGGCTGAAGGTGATAAAATAATCGAAGCTGCTAAGCAAACAATCAATGCTGAGAAAAATGCTGCAATGGCAGACATCAAAACTCAGATTGGTGCTTTATCTGTGAACATCGCAGAATCTATCTTGAAACAAAAATTAGATAACAGCGAAGCTCAAAACGAATTAGTTCAAAATTATTTAAACAAATCAAACCTTAACTAATCATGCTTACATCTAAAGTAGCTAAAAGATACGCACAAGGTTTACTTGATTTCACAAACGAATCAGGGCAAACGGCTACTGTATTTTCTGAAATGAAAGATGTGGTGAAGATTATGGCTGAATCTGTTGACTTAAACAAATTTTTCCATACGCCATACATTGATTCTAAAAAGAAAGTAGAAGTAGCAAAAGAGATTTTCAAAGGTTTATCAATTTCTTCTCAGAATTTGATTACATTGGTGATTAAGCAAGGTCGTGAAAACCAATTAAAAAATATTGCTCAGGAGTTCATTAATAAAGTTGAAGATATCAACGGTGTACAGAGAGTAACTCTTACAACGGCGACTCAGCTTTCTAAAGAAAATCTTGATCAGATCCTGAGATCTACCAACTTGGTGAATCCTAACTCAAACTTCGATTTGAACGTAAATGTAAAACCGGAAATTTTAGGAGGTTATATTTTAAGAGTTGGAGACCAGCAGGTAGATGCATCTGTAAAGTCTAAGCTTAATCAGATTAAAAAAGATTTTCATTTAAATTAAGAAAAAACAACCATACAATGGCAGAAATAAATCCGGCAGAAGTATCTGCGATCTTAAAACAGCAATTGGCCAACTTCGATACTCAATCTAATGTTGAGGAAGTAGGTACAGTTTTAACCATCGGTGATGGTATTGCTCGTGTATACGGGTTAGAAAACGTACAATACGGAGAGTTGGTGAAATTTTCTAGTGATGTAGAAGGTATTGTACTAAACCTTGAAGAAGACAACGTGGGTGTTGCTCTACTTGGTGAAAGTAAATTAGTAAGAGAAGGAGATACAGTAAAAAGAACAAACAGAATTTCTTCTATCAAAGTAGGAGAAGGGATGTTAGGAAGAGTAGTAGATACTCTTGGTAACCCTATCGATGGTAAAGGTCCTATTACAGGGGAGTTATACGAAATGCCATTAGAAAGAAAAGCTCCTGGAGTTATCTTCAGACAGCCGGTAACTGAGCCTTTACAGTCAGGTATCGTTGCTATCGACTCTATGATTCCTGTAGGAAGAGGGCAGAGAGAGCTTATTATTGGTGACAGACAAACAGGTAAAACTACTGTTGCGATTGATACGATCATCAACCAGAGAGAATTTTTTGATGCAGGTCAGCCTGTATATTGTATATATGTTGCTATCGGACAAAAAGCGTCTACTGTAGCACAAATCGTTAAAACATTATCTGATAAAGGAGCTTTAGCATATACGGTAATCGTTGCTGCTAACGCATCAGATCCGGTTCCAATGCAGGTATATTCTGCAATGGCAGGTGCTTCTATTGGTGAGTTCTTCAGAGACACTGGTAGACCGGCATTGATCGTTTATGATGATTTATCTAAACAAGCAGTTGCATACCGTGAGCTTTCTCTTCTATTGAGAAGACCACCGGGACGTGAGGCTTATCCTGGAGATGTTTTCTATCTTCACTCAAGATTGTTGGAAAGAGCGGCTAAAGTTATCGCTGATGATAAAATTGCTAGCCAGATGAATGATTTACCTGAGTCTCTAAGACCAATTGTAAAAGGTGGTGGTTCATTAACAGCACTTCCGATTATCGAAACTCAGGCTGGAGACGTTTCTGCATATATTCCAACTAACGTAATCTCTATTACAGACGGACAGATCTTCTTAGAGTCTGACTTGTTCAACTCAGGGGTTCGTCCTGCGATCAATGTAGGTATCTCTGTATCGAGAGTAGGAGGTAATGCTCAGATTAAATCAATGAAAAAAGTTTCTGGTACTCTTAAGTTAGACCAGGCTCAATATAAAGAATTGGAAGCGTTTGCTAAATTCGGTTCTGATCTTGATGCTTCTACTTTAGCAGTTATTTCTAAAGGAGAAAGAAACGTAGAGCTTCTTAAGCAGCCGGTAAATTCTCCGCTTCCTGTAGACAGCCAAGTTGCTATGATCTACGCTGGAACTGAAAACTTATTAAGAAACGTTCCTATCAGAAAAGTAAAAGAATTCCAAATCGAATATATCGAGTTCTTAAGATCTAAGCACCCTGAAACAATGGCTGCTCTTAAAGCTGGAAAATTTGATGATTCAATTACCAGCGTTCTTAAGCAGGCTGCTAACGATTTGGCTTCTAAATATAACTAAAAATTAGTTGATGGTTTTTGGTTGGTAGTTGATAGAAATTTCTAAAAACTAACAACCAACAACCGACAACCAACAACTAACCCAATATGGCAAACTTAAAAGAAATACGAGGTAGAATTACGTCAATTTCATCTACGATGCAGATTACACGTGCTATGAAAATGGTTTCCGCAGCGAAACTTAAAAAAGCACAGGATGCAATCGTAATGTTAAGACCGTATTCTGAAAAATTACAGGAACTTATCCAAAATGTAAATTCCAGTTCAGATCCTGATCAGGTTTCTATTTACGCTCAGAAAAGAGAAGTAAAAAAAGTTCTTTTTATCGCTATTACTTCAAACAGAGGTCTTGCGGGAGCTTTTAACTCTTCTATTGTTAAGGAGCTTAATATACAGTTTCAAAACAACTCTCAATATGAGGTTGAAGTTCTTTCTATCGGTAAAAAAGCTTTCGATGCAGTAAGAAGAACCCGTACGGTTTATGCTAACGAAAGTGCAGTTTACGAAAACCTGAACTTCGATGCTGTTGCTCACGTTGCTGAAGCGGTAATGAGCAGCTTTACGGAGGGTAAATTTGATGAAGTTTATTTAATTTATAATAAATTCGTTAATGCGGCTACTCAGGAAGTGACTACAGAACAACTTCTTCCGATTTCAATGCCCGAAACTACAGAACCTCAAGTAGAAACAGATTATATTTTTGAGCCAAATAGAAAAGAAATCTTAGATAATTTGATTCCTAAATCTATTAAAACTCAGGTTTTCAAAGCTGTTCTTGATTCAGTAGCATCAGAGCACGGAGCGAGAATGACTGCAATGCACAAAGCAACAGATAATGCAGAAGCTTTGAGAAATGATCTGAAAATCTTCTACAACAAAGCGAGACAGGCTGCTATTACAAACGAAATCTTAGAAATCGTTTCAGGAGCAGAAGCTTTGAAAAATTCGTAAAGAATTATTTTAACATAATATTAAAGCATCGTGATATACGATGCTTTTTTTGTTATTTTTATTTTGTATATCTTTGTAAGAATAAATTATATAATTTCTAAATGGACTCGGACATAGTCAGGCTTTTGCTAGCCTTATTACTTGTTTTACTTAATGGCTTCTTCGTAGCCGCAGAATTTTCAATTGTTAAAGTTCGTTATTCCCAAATCCAGCTAAAAGCCGCAGAAGGAAACTCTATGGCAAAGCAGGCAGAGCATATTATCAAGCATCTTGATGAATATCTGTCGGCAACGCAGTTAGGAATTACGTTGGCATCTCTTGCCCTGGGTTGGGTTGGAGAAAGCGCTTTGCATCACGTTGTGGAAAGTATCATGCATTCTCTGAATGTAGAGTTTGCTCAAACAACAATTACTACTATTTCAGTGGTTATCAGCTTTGTTTTGATTACTGTAATGCATATTGTTTTTGGTGAGCTAATCCCGAAATCAATAGCCATTAGAAAATCAGAAGCAACTACAATGGCTACAGCAGTTCCGTTGAGAGTTTTTTATACTGTTTTCAAGCCGTTTATCTGGTTGATGAACTTAATGTCGAATACTTTTTTAAGATTAGTTAAAATTCACCCTGCGTCAGAACAGGAAATTCACTCGACTGAAGAGCTTCAGCTATTGGTAAAACAAAGTGCTGACAGCGGAGAGATCGAGGAAGAAAACTATGAGATCATTAAAAATGCATTCGATTTTACAGATCATTCTGCAAAACAGATCATGGTTCCCCGTCAGAACATTACTTCAATTGATTTCGAAGAAGATATCAACGAAATCATTAACAAAATAATGGATAGCGGTTATTCCCGTATTCCTGTTTACGAAAATTCAATCGATAATATTATAGGTATTCTATATACAAAAGAGATTATCAGAGAATTTGTAAGAAGAAAAGGGGAAATTAACCATGAAGATTTGAAAGAATTGATGCGTGATGCCTTTTTTGTGGTTGGAAGTAAAAAGATTTCAGATTTATTGAAAATTTTTCAGCAGAAGAAACAGCATTTAGCAATTGTCATCGACGAATTTGGTGGTACAGAAGGTATTATCACACTGGAAGATATTCTGGAAGAATTGGTAGGTGAAATTCAGGATGAAGAAGATGATGAAGAAAAAATAGTTGATAAAATAGGAGAAAATACTTATTGGGTTCAGGCTACGCAGCCATTGGACGAAATCAATGAATTTTTACCTAAAAAACTTGCTCTTTCAGAAGAAAGCGAGTATAATTCATTGGCAGGATTTATTCTTCATGCATTGGCAGATATTCCGGAAGAAAATCAGGAATTTGATATTGATCATTATCATTTTAAGATTTTAAAAATGAATAATAAGAGCGTTGAGCTCGTAGAATTGGTTTATGAAGAACCGAATAATATTAATGACCTTGCTGAAAAAATAGGAGAGGTTTAATCTACTTTAAATACAATAAAAATGATTTTTTATAACAGCATAAAAGATTATGAAGATCCTAAACGCCAGTACGAAGAAGAAGTACTCGTTTTGGATGAAACTGATGAAGTCTATAAATTAGTTTTGCATAATGATGATGTACACACATTCGATTATGTAATTGATTCTCTGATTCAGGTTTGCAAACATAGCTTAGAACAGGCCGAGCAATGCACGATTCTTGTTCATTTTAAAGGAAAATGCACTGTGAAAACCGGTTCAATAGATATTTTGAAACCAATGCACGAGAAATTGCTTTCAAGGGAATTAACAAGCGAAATCGTATAAAATTAAAAGCTCCGACAATTTGTCGGAGCTTATTTTTTACTCAAAAAAGATTTTCATTATTACGTTTTATATTTTACAAAGTGCATTGTCACGTATAAAATAGTATATTTGTACCAACTATAAAGAAACTCTAAAAGAATGCTTGTAATAGGAATTGCAGGAGGTACAGGATCCGGCAAAACTACAGTTGTTGACAAGATCCTTCAGCAGCTTGATGTTGAAGGAATGAACATCCTTTCTCAGGATAATTATTATCATGATAATCATAATTTAACGCTTACAGAAAGAGAAGCTCTCAATTATGATCATCCAAAGTCTATCGATTTTGAATTGATGCTGAAACATGTAAAAGCGCTTAAAAATAATGAGGCGATTGAGCAGCCGATTTACAGTTTTGTTACCCATTCCAGAACGGGAGACCATGTAACGGTAGAACCGAGAAATGTATTGGTAGTAGAAGGAATTCTTGTTTTAACGAACAAAGAATTGTTGAAAGAGTTTGATTTAAAAGTGTTTGTTCATGCAGATTCCGACGAAAGATTGATCCGAAGAATCCGTAGAGATACTCAAGACAGAGGAAGAGATTTGGGTGAAGTTCTTCACCGTTATCAGACGACCCTGAAACCTATGCATCAGGAATTTATCGAACCTTCAAAAAATGAAGCAGATCTAATTATTCCCAATATGAGACAGAATTCGGTGGCTATTGATTTTCTGACCACCGTGATTAAAAACTCACTTAGAAAACATTAAAATCTTCTGAAAATGGCTGAGAAAAAATTAATAAAGGATATTCAACCGACATCGGAAACACTTAAATTTATCAAAACTTATGTATTGAATAAATATGTGATTACGATCTGTATGTTTCTGGTGTGGATGGTTTTCTTTGATAAAACTTCTTTTCTCGTTATTAATGAGCTCAACGGAGAAATCGGCAAATACGAAGAACAATTGGAATATTATAAAACAGAATACGAAAAGAATGATACATTCTACAAGAAACTGATGAATAATAAGTCCGAAAAAGAAAAATACGCACGAGAAAATTATTTTATGAAAAAGCCGAATGAAGAGATTTTCATTTTGGTAGTCGACAGTACAAATGTTGCCAAAAAATAATGTAGAAGTGAATATTGAATGATCAATTCACTTTGCGTGTTAATTTTTAAATGTAAATCCATATAGAATGTCAAAATTTGTCGATGAAAAATTCACTTGTGAAACAAAATTGACGATTGACAATTCACCAATAATAATAACCAATGTCAAATACAGTCTGGGAAAATTTAGTTAAAAAACAGCTTAAAACTGATGATATTTATTCAGTTCTGAAGAAAGAAAATCTTGAAGGGATTGAGGTGAAGCCTTTCTATGATTCTGTTCAAAAAGCTTTGGTAAATCTTCCAAAAATCGAAGAAAGCACGCATTTGGTTGCAAGATATCACGAAAGTTTAGAAGAAGATGTGTTTGCGTTTATTTTGGATCAGAATGTTGAAAATCTTGAGCAGAAAACAATTTTTGTAGATAATATTGATTTGGCTGGACATATCAGTCCTAAAGAAGAAGATCAGTATTTTTCGTTAATTAACGTTTTTGATGAAAAAGAAGCTACCATTAACGATCAGTTGGTGAAAGAATTATTGGCAAAAGAGTTTAGAAGAAATATTTGTGTAGATATTTCTCTTCATCAAAATGCTGGCGCTGCAATCTATCAGCAATTAGGAATTGCGTTGGCTAAAACGAAAGAACTGGTTGAAGTTTACGGTGCTGAAATTTTAAATAAACTGGTTTTCAGAATTGCAGTAGGAGCAAATTATTTCTTTGAAATGGCAAAATTGAGAGCTTTTAAAATGGTTTTCAATCAACTTTCCAAAGAATATACTTTAGACGAAATTCCATATATTTTTGCTGAAACTTCGTTAAGAAATAAAGCTGTTGCCGATAACGAAAATAATCTGATCCGTTCGACTTTAGAGTTGGCTTCTGCAATGATTGGTGGCGCAGATGCTGTTTTTAGTAATAATTATCTTGTTGATAAAAGTACCGATATTTCAGAAGAAATTTCTTTTAAACAGCAGATTGTTTTAGCTTACGAAAGTATTATTAATGTTTTTGAAGATGCTTCAAACGGGAGTTACTATGTAGAAGATATTACGCAGCAGATTGCCGAAAAATCATGGGCGTTTTTTGTTGAGATGGAAGAAAATGGAGGTTATATGGAGCTTTTAAAGCAAGGAATTATTCAGAAAAAAATCTACGACCACGCTGTTGAAGAACAAAAATGGGTAGAAGAAGGAAAAATAAAACTGATTGGCGTTAATTTATATCCAAAATTAGAAGTTAAAAAATCTGTTGAGGAATTATATAACGAAAACGAAATTAAGGCTGTTCGTTGGGCTGAAATGTTTGAATAATGACAGAAAAACTGATTGATTTATTTGAGTATTCCTATCATTTCAACAAAGAGATGATAAAAGTGATTTCTGAAAATCTTGAAAAGGTTGATGAGAAAGCAATCAGTTTAATCAATCATACTTTAAATGCTCAACAGGTTTGGAATTCACGGATTTTAGGAGAAGAATCTTTCAAAGTGTGGCAGATTAATCCTTTTGAACATTTGAATGAAATTAATCATCAGAATTTCAAAAAAAGTATCCAGATTATAGAAAGTTCGGATCTGGATCAAAAAGTTGAATATCAGAATTCGAAAGGAACAAAATTTGAAAACAGTATTTTTGAAATGCTTTTTCAGGCAATCAATCATTCAACGTATCACCGAGGGCAAATCAATTCTCTGTTGAAGCAAAACGGAATTAAACCGATACTAACGGATTATATTTTTTACAAAAGATAAATTGTGGAAAAAGAAATTATAAATCAAGAAGTTCAGAAATATATTAATGCAAATCTTACGACGGATTTGCATTCTTTATTGTTAAAAAAATCTCCCTTTACCGAAGTTTCTATGCAGGAAATCGTTCAACAGATTAAAGGGAAACAAGTGGCTAAGAAGAAGTTTCCGTTTTTGTTGAAAGAAGGAATCATTTTTCCACCGCAACTAAGCTTGGAACAATCTTCATCCGAAAAAACAGCTGAATATAAATCAGAAATTCTAAAAGGGAAAAAGTTTATTGATTTAACGAGTGGTTTTGGAATTGATGCATATTATTTGTCTCAAAATTTTGAAGAAATTACACTTATCGAACAGAATGCTGAGCTTTTGGAAATTGTTGAATACAATTGGAATATTTTAGATAAAAAAGCAAGATTCATCAATCAGAAACTGGAAGATTTTTTAACGGAAAATAATGAAAATTTTGATTTAATTTACCTTGATCCAGCGAGAAGGGACAATAATAAAAACAAAGTCTTTTTGCTGGAAGATTTATCACCGAATATTATTGAAATCCAGGAAAAGTTACTTTCAATTTCCAATGAAGTTGTCATAAAATTATCGCCTTTAATTGATTTAAAATACTTGATTTCTGTATTGAAAGGGGTTTCTAGAATTGAGATTATTGCTGTTAAAAATGATGTGAAAGAAGTGGTTGTCTTTTTATCAAATCAAATTTCAGATGAGATAATTTGCAATTGTATAAATCTAGAAAGCGACGAATCTAATTTTACTTTTACGTTCAAAGAAGAAGAAAATGCCCATGCAGAATATGCCGAACCTGAAAAATTTATTTATATTCCTAATAATTCTATGCTGAAAGCCGGAGTTTTTAATTTAATTTCAGAAAAATTTCAGCTAAAAAAGCTTCATCCGAATTCTCATTTTTATACTTCAAATGAAAAAAAAACCAATTTTCCGGGAAGGATTTTTGAGATGGAAATGATTGATGCTAAAGAAATTAAAAAGAAAAGTCAGTTTAATATTATTTCAAAAAACTACCCTCTAAAACCGGAAGAAATCAAGAAAAAATATGGATTAAAAGACGGTGGAAAAAACTATCTTATTTTTACACAATCCAAAAAAGGGAAAATAATATTAAAATCAGTCTAAAAATGTTGCTGAAAAAAATAGGAATCCTTAATTTTGGGCAATCAAAAAATTAAACATGAAATCGCTTGCTGTTAAAAATGATGATAAACGGCTACGTAATGTGATTTTATATGACCTTAAAAAATAAATTTTACATATGAAAAAATTAGTTCTATGTTTGGCTCTTGCTACTGTTGCTGTAAGCTGCAAAAAGATTCAGGCTGGCGGAAATAAGAATATTATTAAGCTTGAAGAAGGTGCAGACAGATATTCTGAAGATGTACAGGGTGGTGCTGAAGCTCACGGTCATGGTCATGAAGCTGCTGCAGAACATACAGAAGGTGCAACGGCTGAAAAGCATGATGAGGAAGCTCCTAAAACGGATAGCGCAACTTCAACAGCAAAGCCTGAAGAAGCACACGCTCCAAAAGCTGAACACTAATTATCAGTACACCATATAAAGAGTGCCTTGCAGAGATGCAGGGCATTTTTTGTTTGAGGTAATGTTAAATTCTTAATTATCAGTTATTAATAGGTATTAGGAAATTTGTCTGTTTTTGTTTGTTCCTGCGGGGCAATTTTTTTACTTTTAACAAAATAAAATTTTACAATGCAAGAGACATTACATTACATCAACGAAAACAAACAGCGTTTCGTTGATGAATTATTTGAATTATTGAGAATTCCTTCTATTTCTGCAGATCCTGCCTATAAAAATGACGTATTAAAATGTGCGGATGTCGTGGCAGAATACCTTAAAAATGCTGGTGCCGACAATGTGGAAATTTGCCAGACAAAGGGATATCCTATTGTGTATGGGGATAAAATTTTAGATAAAAACTTACCAACGGTTTTGGTTTACGGACATTATGATGTTCAGCCTGCCGACCCATTAGAATTATGGACAAAACCACCTTTTGAACCGTATATTGAGAAAACAGAACTTCATCCTGACGGAGCTATTTTTGCGAGAGGTTCTGCAGATGATAAAGGACAGTTTTTCATGCATTTGAAAGCTTTTGAAGCAATGATGCAGACCAATACACTTCCTTGTAATGTTAAATTCATTTTAGAAGGAGAAGAAGAAGTAGGTTCTGTAAGCTTAGGTGATTTTGTGAATGAAAATAAAGAAAAATTATCTTGTGACTGTATTTTAATTTCTGATACTCATATTTACAGCAACGAACAGCCAACTGTTACAACAGGTTTGAGAGGTTTAAGTTATGTGGAAGTTGAAATTGAAGGTCCAAACAGAGATTTGCACTCCGGACTTTATGGTGGTGCGGTTCCTAATCCGATTCATGTGCTTTCAAGAATGATTGCTAAGTTAATCGATGAAGACGGTCATATTACTATCGACGGCTTTTATGATAATGTAGAAACTGTTTCTGATGCAGAAAGAGCAGATATGAATAAATTGAAAGACAATCCTGAAGAATTCAAAAAATCAATCGGATTAAACGGAGTAGAAGGTGAAAAAGGGTATACGACATTGGAAAGAACATCTATTCGTCCAACATTAGACTGTAATGGAATTTGGGGTGGTTATACAGGAGAAGGTGCAAAAACAGTAATTCCTTCAAAGGCTTCTGCTAAAATTTCAATGCGTCTAGTTCCTTATCAGACTCCAGAAGAAATTACAGAGAAATTCACAAAATATTTTGAAAAAATAGCTCCTGAAAACGTAAAAGTAAAAATTACACCACATCACGGAGGTATGCCATATGTTTTACCGACAGATACAAAAGAATTCTTAGCTGCCAAACAGGCTATGGAGACAGCTTTCGGAAAAGAAGTTCTTCCATACAGAGGTGGTGGAAGTATTCCCATCACAGCGATGTTCGAACAGGTTTTAGGTGCTAAATCTGTATTAATGGGCTTTGGATTAGATTCTGATGCGATACATTCTCCAAATGAACATTACGGATTATTTAATTTCTACAAAGGAATTGAGAGTATTCCACTGTTTTTTGAAAATTATGCTAAATAGTATTTATAATTATTATAATTAATCTCTAAGATTTTCATTCTTAGGGATTTTTTTCTTATTTTAGCAATCAAATATTAAAGAAGAATATTATGAAAAAATTTTTACTTTTAAACTTGGCACTTATAGTGTCTTCGTCATTAACAGCTCAGGTTTTAGAGACTGATACGTATAGTTCATATACAGTGGGCAATATCGGAACAAGTACTACTGGAACAGTTGCAGGTCAAGGGGGAATGTATCCATACACAGGTGCAGTTACAGACTACCAAATTGTGTCAGGTACAGGAGGACACGGAAATTATCTGCAAGTTACAACAGGTAATACAGCTACTGCCACTGCATCTAGATATGTATTTAAGGATGGATTAGACGTAGCATGGAATACTAGGACTGCTGGAAATAATATTATAAAAGGTGTTGCTGACATTTATACTGGAACTTCTACTGGTGTTCATAGCTCGGGAGTTGCAATATATGGTGAAGATGCGGATGGTAATTCTGTTGGAATTGTCGGTATTAGATATAATTCATCTACTAAGACAATCAACGGGTTAGCATATCTTACAGACGGATTAACAGGTAATTTTTATAATATTACTGGACTAACGACAAGCACTTTCCCTGCAAATACTTGGGTTAGTGTAGGATATAGTTATGACACAATAACAGGTCAGATTACTTATGTAATTAATAATGGGACACCTTTAGTATTAAATGTTAACGGGTACTCCACTCCGGCTGGATTTATCCCGAATGAATTCGATGTATATAGTTCTCCGGGAACTGGAAATAATGCAACAACAACTTTTGGTATAGATAACTATAGAGTATTAGCTAGTAATACTTCAGCTATTTTGGCGATTGATGAAACTACTGTTGCCAAAAATGAAGGAATATCAATCTATCCAAACCCCGTTGTTGATTATTTAACAATTAAATCAGATAAGAAAGTTAATAAGGTAGAAGTTTTTGACATGTCAGGAAGAAATGTAAATGCTGAACTGAATGGTGAAAAAGTAAATGTTACAGATCTTTCGTCAGGAAACTATATCATTAATATTGAAACTAAAGAAGGAAAAACTTCTAAAAAATTCATTAAAAAATAAAATTACTGACAAATATTAGTATTAATAAAACGCTCCAATTGGGGCGTTTTTGTTATTTTTAAGAACTTAATCAAATAATATGATACAAGACAAAGTCGCTTATATAACAGGTGGAACGAAAGGAATAGGTTTCGGGATTGCAAAAATTTTGCTTGAAAACGGAGTTTCGATAGCATTTTCGGGAAGAAAAAGAGATGATGTAGAAAAAGCCGGACAGGAATTAAAACAATATTCTCAAAATGTTTTAGGAATTGTTTCCGATGTAAGAAGTCTGGAGAGTGAACAGGAGACGGTAAAATATATCATTGAGAAGTTTGGAAGACTGGATTTTGTAATTGCTAATGCAGGCTTAGGAATATTCAAACCCGTAGATCAACTTTCTGCGGAAGAATGGAATGATATGATTGAAACCAATTTAACGGGTGTTTTCTATACTTTAAAAGCTTCAGTTGAAGAATTAAAAAAGACAGAAGGATATTATATTACAGTTTCAAGTTTGGCAGGAGCCAATTTCTTTGAAAACGGAACGGGTTATAACGCTTCAAAATTTGGGGTTGTAGGATTCACTCAGGCTGCAATGATTGATTTGAGAAAATATAACATTAAATCAACGGTAATTATGCCAGGTTCAGTGGCAACAAATTTTAACGGAAATGTACCTTCTGAAAAGGATGCTTGGAAGATCCAGCCTGATGATATGGGGAATTTAGTTTTGGATATTTTAAAAATGAATCCGAGAGTTTTGCCAAGCAAGATTGAGTTTAGAGCTTCACAACCAGGTAAATAATACTTTTAATGCGCTGAATAGTAAAATAATAAGTATTATGCATGCATAATATATTTTTTATTTATATTAGCAAAAATTAATTAAACAAAATCTCGGTATAAAATGCCCTAATTTTTATACAAAAGAGAAACAATAAATAGAGTACACATGAAACCGAAAGGTTACATATGACAAATAAAATCAATAAGAACAACATATGAAAATATTAGTTTGTATAAGTAGTGTTCCGGATACTACTTCGAAAATTAACTTTACAGCAGACAAATCTGCTTTCGACAAAAACGGAATTCAGTGGGTAATCAACCCGTTAGACGAATTTGCGTTAACAAAAGCAATTAAATTTCAGGAATCTCAGGGAGCTACGGTAACGGTAATCAATGTTGGAGATGCTGCTACAGAACCTGTGATCAGAAAAGCATTGGCAATTGGTGCTAACGATGCGGTAAGAGTAAATCTTGATCCTAAAGACAGCTATTCTACGGCAAAAGAAATCGCTGCTGTGGCGCAAAACGGTGGTTATGACTTAATTCTTTGTGGTAAAGAATCTATCGATTATAACGGTGGTTCTGTTCCGGGAATGGTTGCTCAGTTGTTGAATCAGCCTTTCGTAAATGCATCTGTAGGTCTTGATGTAAATGGAAGTGAGGCTACTGCTGTAAGAGAAATTGAAGGAGGTAAAGAAACTATTTCTGTGAAATTACCGGCTGTGATTGCTGGTCAGAAAGGTTTGGTAGACGAAAAAGATCTAATTATTCCAAATATGAGAGGTATTATGTCTGCAAGAACAAAGCCTTTGCAGGTGGTTGAGCCGACTTCTTCTGAGGTGAAAGTTCAGGGAGTTTCTTACGACAGTGTACCTCCGAGAGCTGCTGTGAAATTGGTTTCTCCTGATAATTTGGATGAATTGGTAAGATTACTTCACGAAGAAGCTAAAGTTATCTAATCATTTAATTATTAAATTTTTTAATCTTAAAATCAAGAAAAATGGCAGTATTCGTATACGCAGAAAATATAAACGGAGTTTACAAAAAAGCAGCTTTTGAGGCAGTTTCTTATGCTAAAGCTATTGCAGATAAAGCTGGAGATACCGTTACGGCGATCTCTGTAAACCCAACAGATTCTTCAGATTTATTATATAAATATGGAGCATCAAATGTAATTAATATCAAAGATGAAGGGCTGAAAAGTTTCTCGGCTAAAGCTTATGCTCAGGCGGTAAATGAAGTGGCAAACGGAAATATCATCGTTTTCCCTCACACAACAGATGCTTCTTCTATCGCTCCGATGTTGGCAATAATGAACGGACATTCATTAATCACCAATACCTTGGAAGCTCCGAAAAGTCTTTCTCCGTTTCAGGTGAAAAGAAGAGCTTTCTCAGGAAAAGGATTTATGCATGCAAAATCTGAAGCAGCAGGAGCGATCTTAACGGTTTCTCAAAATGCTTTCGGTGTTAAAGAAAATTCAGTTTCAGGTTCAGAAGAAGTGAAAAACTTATCTGTGGCTAATGAAGATACTAAAGTAATTTCTCACGAACAGAGTTCAGGAAAATTAGATCTTAAAGAGGCTGAAATCGTAGTTTCTGCAGGTAGAGGATTGAAAGGTCCTGAAAACTGGGGAATGATCGAAGAATTGGCAAACGTTTTAGGGGCTGCTACAGCTTGTTCTAAACCAGTTTCAGATATCGGTTGGAGACCTCACACAGAGCACGTAGGACAGACTGGTAAAGCGATTTCTCCAAATCTTTATATCGCAGTAGGTATTTCTGGTGCAATTCAGCATTTGGCGGGAGTTAACTCTTCTAAAACTATTGTTGTAATCAACAGTGATGCAGAAGCTCCGTTCTTCAAATCAGCTGATTACGGTGTAGTAGGAGATGCTTTTCAGATTATTCCTGCATTAACAGAGAAAATTAAAGCATTAAAAGGATAAAAAAAGTGAATTGGCAATAGTCAGTTTATTTCACTTGTCAGTTTTAAAGTGTTTTTTAAATTCACTTATGAAGCAAAATTGACAACGAAATTAATTCACAATTCATATATAAAAGCCCATTTCGGGCTTTTATTTTTGTCTAAAAAAGTGAAAACACAAGAAAAAAATAATTTATATTTGTAGCCATGGATTATAAACAGTTAATTATTCGCGGAATATCGTACAGCCAGACCCAATCCGGGGCGTACGCGTTGTTATTGGAACATGAAGAAACACACATAAAATTACCTGTTGTTATAGGAAATTTCGAGGCACAATCCATTTCTCTTGGTCTGGAGAAAGACATTCATCCGCCTCGTCCTCTTACACACGATTTATTTACAAAATTTATCGTTTCTGCTAATTACGAATTGGTGTCTGTAATTATTTATCAGATTGTAGATGGAGTTTTCTTCTCTAATATCAACTTTAAAAATAAAGTTAATGATGAAGAATTAATTCTTGACGCAAGAACTTCAGATGCAGTAGCAATGGCAGTAAGATTTGATGCCCCGATTTATACAACACAGCAAGTACTGAATGAAGCGGGAATTCTTCTGGAATTAGAGGATGTTGCTAAAGAAGATCAGTCATTTTCTGAAACAGTAGAAGCAGAAGATAATTTAAGATCAGTTTCTATGGAAGAGCTTCAGAAATTACTGGAAGAAGCTGTGAAGGAAGAAGATTATGATACCGCTCTTGAGATTCAGGAAGAAATCAAAAGAAGGAAAAAGAAAATTGATTAAAGGGATATTTTTATACTAACTTATGAATTTAAAATTACGTCTGACCATCCTCAGTTTTTTGCAGTTCTTCGTTTGGGGAGCATGGCTGATTACGATGGCTAATTTTTGGTTCGGTACAAAACATTGGGACGGAGCGCAGTTTGGAGCTGTTTTCGGAACTATGGGGATTGCATCCATTTTTATGCCGACCATCACCGGAATTATCGCAGACCGTTGGGTAAATGCAGAGCGAATTTTTTCGGTTTTACACATCCTTTACGGAGTTGTACTTTTCATTTTACCACATTCGGCAGATCCCGGTTCATTTTTTACAGTAATGCTTGTGGCAATGTGTTTTTATATGCCAACGATTGCATTAGCAAATTCTATCTCTTACACGATTCTTAAAAACAGCGATTTGGATGTTGTAAAAGACTTTCCGCCGATTCGCGTTTGGGGAACAGTTGGATTTATTGTAGCCATGTGGATTACCAATCTTACGGGTAATAAAGCGACAGAAGGACAGTTTTACATTGCTGGGGTAGCAGCTATTTTATTGGGAATTTATGCTTTAACATTACCAAAATGTCCTCCACAGAAATTAATTGATAAAACGGCGCCATTATCAGAGCAATTAGGTCTTAATGCATTTAAATTATTTAAAGATTATAAAACTGCATTATTCTTCTTATTCTCCATGTTATTAGGAGCGGCTTTGCAGTTGACAAACGCTTACGGAGATGTATTTTTAAGTGAATTTGAACATTTTCCGAAATATGCAGATTCTTTTGTAGTACAGAGATCAACGATTATTATGTCGATTTCTCAGGTTTCTGAAACACTATTTATATTGGCGATTCCTTTCTTTTTAAAGCGATACGGAATCAAAAAAGTAATGTTGATTTCGATGTTTGCCTGGGTATTAAGATTCGGATTCTTTGCTTACGGAATTCCTGAAGGATACGGATTAGGATTAATCGTCCTTTCTTGTGTCGTTTATGGAATGGCTTTCGATTTCTTCAACATTTCTGGATCACTTTTCGTGGAAACGACAACTGACAAGAAGATTCGTTCTTCAGCCCAGGGTTTGTTTATGATGATGACAAACGGTTTCGGAGCTGTTTTCGGAAGTTATGCAGCAGGTTGGGCAATAGATAAATTTTTTACACACAAATTTACAACCGTTTCTTCTTTGGCAACCTATTTACAAACGACTCCTGATAATCAGACGTTTTTGGATATTCTTAAAAAGAGTTTTAATTCAGCGGTAAATCCTGACGGAACATTATCAGCAATCGTAATGGTAAAAGACTGGCAGAACATCTGGCTTTCTTTTGCGGCTTACGCTCTGATTTTAGCTATTTTATTCGCTGTTTTATTCAGACACAAACACAATCCGGCAGAAATATCAAAAATAAAACATTAATTTATTTCATTGATTACTAAAATATTAAATTGCACTTTCAAAAAAAGTGCAATTTTTTTGTTTTTCAGGCAACCATTTGAAAAATATTTCGTCTTATAGATAGAAACCAATACATGAAGCATTTAGAAGAGAATTTTAAACTGGCAAAAAAACAGGATCGAAGAGGGCAGAAAGCTCTTTACGAAATGTTTTCGGCGAAAATGCTTGCCATTGCGAATTCTTATACCAATAACCTTCATGATGCTGAAGATATTCTTTTAAATTCTTTTATGAAATGTTTCACAAAGATTAATGAATGTCGGGACTGGAAAAGTTTTCCTTTTTGGCTGAGAAAAATCGTTGTAAATGATGCGATTAATTTTATAAGGAAAAATAAAAACATTTTGTATTCAGATATAGAAATTTCAGACGAATATTTGGAGGATGATTTTGAAGAACGCTTTGATGAAATTAATATTGAAGAAATTTTTTCACAAATGCCGGTCGGATATAGATTAATTTTCAATTTGTATGTATTTGAAGAGAAAAAACATCAGGAAATTGCAGAAATACTCAATATTTCAGAAGGAACAAGTAAAAGCCAGCTTAGTAAAGGAAAAAAATGGCTTGCAGATTATTTAAAATCAAAAGAAAATGAAAAAAGAAATATTGAATCAATTAAAATCTGATTACGAAAAGCTTGAAATAAAGCCTTCAGCAGGTCTTTGGAGCAAGATTGATCAAATGGATTTTTCTGAGGATAAAGTTATTGATACATCTTCAAAAATATATTTTCAATGGTGGAAATATGCTGCTGTAATTGCATTTTTGGTTTCTCTGGGAGGAGGGTTGTTGTATTTTAATTTAAATGAGATTAAAAATATTTCTCAGGATAAATTGACTTCATCAAATCAGTCAACTGAAAATTCAAAAATAAATTCAAGCCTAAAAATTATGGATTCCGATTTTGAACAATCTGAAAATAATAAAGTCAAAGTTTTTCATTCTCAGCAAGATTTTGTTCATGAAAATCAAAATAAAAGTGTGGAGGATAAATTCGCAAATAATTCAACAATTGCTAATAATGAAATTAGTTCTGCCAAAGAAGAATTCCCTTCAATTGAAGATAAAATAGTGGTTACAGAGATTCAAAATCCTGTCATTACTGAAAAGAAAAAAGTGAATTATATAAAAGCTGACGAATTGCTTTTAGGAAGAGAATTTGATAAAACCCGTAAAGAAAATCTCGAAGAACATGGAAAGTTCGGGGTTTTAGATATGAGTAAAATTAAAGGTCCAAGGCTAACTTCTTTCAAAGTGCTTGGAATGACTATCTTTTCCGATTCCATAGACACAAAATAATCGTGTAAACTTTCAACTATAAAAAACTGTTCTGAAATAGGAACGGAAGAAAAACTATTGTTTAAAATAACTTAGAAATTATGAAAACAAAAATTGCTGTAATGACTGCTGTAATGGCTTTTTCGTATTATTCGGCGCAGGAAAAGCCTTATCTGAATTCTTATTCTCAAAAAATTGACAGTATAGTAGTTTCAGAAAAAACAAAAATGAATACTGAGCTGGATGAAGTCGATAAAAATTATAATGCAAAATCGATTACTGCAGATGAAAAACAAAAACAAAGGGCTGAGATAGCTTCTAAGTATCAGGAAATTATCAATACTAAAGTTGATGCAGAAAAATCTGACTTAGAAGATGCAACGAAAGAAATGGTGAGAAATGCAGTATTAGGTACAAATGATACAGTAAAAAGCCATGGTAGAAATGAACTTCAATTAGGAATTTCGGGACTGAAAATGAAAATTAACGGCAACAAAAAAGAACCAAAAGATTATCTTCATAATTGGAATCTTACGGTAAGTTTCGTGAGTGCTAACCTGACTTCAAAAGATGAACCTTTCAGATTTTATAATAAAGATTCTGACATAAGAGCTAATGTTTACAATGCATCCAGTTTTGCGGTCAGGTATGAAAATCAGCTTGGTGGCTACAGAAGTCCGTTATTTTATCGTGTCGGATTAGGCGTTCGGTCTGATCAGTTTACTCCGAAATATGGTAAAGTTTTCAGCCAGGAAAATAATACATTGGCACTTACAGACTTTACCAAAGGAAACCTTAAAAATACCAAATTCAATATCACGTATGTGTATATTCCATTGGATTTCAGATTGGTTTTAAATCCTAAATATACAGAGTACGACGGAGTTAAATATTTGGATAACAGAAAAAGCCAGATTAGTTTAATCGCAGGTATTTACGGTTGTGTAAAGGCGGGAAATATCATTTATAATAAATATTCTACCGAATATAGTAAAAGAATTGTAGAGCGTGAAAGAGTAATGCATGGCGTAAATGATCTTATTTTTGGAGCTAAATTAGGAATTGGTTTAGGCGGATTTAATTTATTTATTCAGAAAGATCTCACCCCGGCTTTTAATGATAATGCTCGGTTGAGTAAGAAATATGGATTACAGATAGGATTGGAAATCGCTAATGTTAATTTTTAAATTAATAAAAATGATTGTGTTTTTTTACAAATTATTAAATTTTATTATGAAATTTTTACTATTAATTGTTAGTTAATAATAAATTATTGTTTTTGAAACACACTTATTTAAAGTGTGTTTTTTTTTGTATTTTGGTACTTTGAGAAATATGAAAAACATTCAGTTAATAGGATTAATAATGGTGGTTGCAGGAAGTTTTCTGCCGTTGGTTCATGTTCCTGTCATCGGAAATTGGAACTATTGGAAAATAGACCATTATTTGGCAGTTACCTGTTGGGTTTTATCCGCAGGAGCGCTTTTCGGTATTGTAAACAATAGTGGAAAAATGACAAAAATCTTTGGAATTCTCTTAATCCTCTTGTTTCTCTTTACTTTATTTGCTGTAAAAGTTCAGGCTGCAGAGTATTTTAGCTTTATGCCTTTTAAATCTTGGCAAAATAAACTGGCAGGAATCGTAAAAATAAAATGGGGCTGGATAGTAGAATTTTTAGGAGCTTTCATCATCATTTTTACAAAAAACAATAACAAATTATAAATAATAACACAAATATGAATTTTTTAAAGGTAATTTCAGTAGCCGTATTGTTTTTAGGAGTTTCACAGGTAGATGCTCAGAAAAAAAAATCGGATAAACCAAAATCTGAGGTTTCAAGTCAAAAGCCATTAGATAATCCCATAAAATGTATCAATATCAAAGAAGGAACTTTTCTAAGAATTAATTATCCTAAAAATCTTTGGTATATGACGGTAAAAGATAATATTCAGACAGAATATTATAATGACGGAAAAGATTTCATAAAATCAAGTATGGTTTTTGTTGATGAATGTAATTATAAAGTGATTGTGCTGGAAAAATCAGAGAAAGAAAATCCTGTAAAAGTTGGAGATGTTTATTCTAACAGAATATTTGCAAGTCAGGATAATTTTTTAAGAATTGAAAGTACCATGAATGGCGATAAATATGATTTGCCATTAGAAAAAATAGAAGAGAGCAAAAAATAGAAATATAAGCCGAAAGGCTTACTCAATTTTAAAATATAAAAATAGAATTATAAAATGAAAGAAGTATTCATCGTTTCTGCAGTAAGAACTCCTATTGGGAGTTTTTTAGGAAGCTTAGCAGGCGTTCCGGCTACAAAGTTGGGAACTGCTGCCGTAAAAGGAGCATTAGATAAAATTGGTCTTGATCCTAAACAGGTTCAGGAAATTTATATGGGGAACGTTTTACAGGCGGGTGAGGGACAGGCTCCGGCTCGTCAGGTTGCTTTGGGAGCAGGGCTTTCTATTGAGACACCTTCTACTACAGTAAACAAAGTTTGTGCTTCAGGAATGAAGGCAGTTACTATGGCTGCACAGGCAATTAAAGCGGGTGATGTAGACGTAATCGTTGCAGGAGGTATGGAAAATATGTCTTCAGTTCCTCATTACTATAATGCAAGAAACGCAACTAAATTAGGTGATGTTAAAATGTTGGACGGAATGGTTTTAGACGGTCTTACAGACGTTTACAACAATGTTCACATGGGAGTTTGTGCTGAAAAATGTGCAACAGATTACAGTATTACAAGAGAAGATCAGGATAATTTCGCGATTGAATCTTACACCAGATCTTCAAAGGCGTGGAGCGAAGGAAAATTTGCAGAAGAAGTAGTTCCTGTTGAAATTCCTCAAAGAAAAGGAGAGCCTATCATTTTCGCTGAAGATGAAGAATATAAAGCAGTAAAATTTGATAAAATCCCGACACTTCCTACAGTTTTCAAAAAAGAAGAAGGAACGGTAACAGCTGCAAATGCTTCTAATTTAAATGACGGAGCTTCTGCATTAATTCTTGTTTCTAAAGAAAAAATGGAAGAATTAGGGCTGAAGCCGTTGGCAAGAATTGTTTCTTATGCTGATGCCGCTCAGGCTCCTGAAGATTTCACGACTGCACCTTCAAAAGCATTACCGATTGCTCTTAAAAAAGCAGGATTGGAGCTTACGGATGTCGATTTCTTCGAATTTAACGAGGCATTTTCTGTAGTTGGTTTGGCTAATAATAAAATCTTAGGATTAGATGCTTCTAAAGTAAATGTGAACGGTGGAGCAGTTGCTTTGGGTCACCCGCTTGGAAGTTCAGGTTCAAGAATTATTGTTACATTAATCAATGTATTAAAGCAAAAAAATGCAAAATACGGTGCCGCTGCAATCTGTAATGGTGGTGGTGGTGCTTCTGCTATTGTTATTGAAAATATGTAATATTTAGTTAAATAAGTACATTAAAATCCGGAAGTTTTTGCTTTCGGATTTTTTCATTTTAAGTTTAAATTAAAATGAAAACAGTTCATAAGAACCTTTGAACTTTAACCAAACAATAAAATTTATCCTAAACAAAATAAAAACCGCCGAATGTTCAATGGTTTTTATATTTTTGTGCTACTAATATTTATTTGAAATGTCTGAAATTGAGAATCAACAACCTCAGAATATAAAGAATAATCCAAAGATAATGAAAGCCTGGGCGGTCTATGACTGGGCAAATTCTGTATATTCTTTGGTCATTACGTCTGCAATATTCCCTATTTATTACACAATATTAACGACAGCTTACAACAAAAAGGAATTCGTAACTGCGGCTAAAGAAATCCAGGAAGTTCCTGTGAGACACATGATTAAAGTGTTCGGAGAAAATTATGAGCCGGATGCCGTTCTTAGTTTTTCCTACGCATTGTCATTTTTTCTTGTTGTGCTTTTGTCACCATTTTTATCATCATTGGCAGATACAATCGGAAACAAAAAATCTTTCTTACAGTTTTTCTGTTATCTGGGAGCAACATCATGTATGGGATTGGCGATGTTTACAGGAATGTCCAATTTCTTCTTAGGCTTGCTGTTCAGCATTACAGCGAGTGTAGGTTTTTGGGGAAGTTTGGTATTTTATAATTCGTTTTTACCGGATATTGCCACTCCGGAAAAGCAGGATTCACTTTCTGCAAAAGGATATATTTATGGGTATATAGGATCTGTAATTTTATTGATTATCTGTTTGTTATTGATTCAATTGGTAGCGAAAGGTCCTGAACAGTCTAAGATCTATATCAGAATCAGTTTCTTATTAACAGGAGCTTGGTGGTTCGGATTCTCACAATATACATTTAAACATTTACCTCAGTTTGGAGATGTTAAAGACAAGCTTCCTAAAGATCTGGTTCTTTTAAATTACAAGAATATTTTCAAAAAACACGAAGAACAGGGTGGATTTTTCGAAGTGTTAAAAGATAATATCAGTTTCTATAAAGACATTGCTAAAGAAAGTTTCAGGGAATTATTTAGTGTAGGAAATAAACTTTTTTCAGATAAAAGATTGAAATTCTTCTTATCAAGTTTCTTCTTTTATAGTGTTGGGATGCAGACTATATTTTTAATGGCTGTTCCTTTTGGAAGCACGGTGATTTTTCCGAAAGAAGTCGATAAATACAAGCTTATTATTACAATTTTGGTCATTCAGATTATCGCAATTTTTGGAGCTTTTCTGTTCTCAAAATTATCTAAAAAAATCGGAAATAAAAATGTGATCACGATTGCAGTTATCATCTGGATCATCTGTTGCTTATCTGCATATTCTCTGAATAAAGAAAATCCTAATTTGCAACTTCAGTTTTATGGGTTGGCAGGTTTGATAGGTTTGGTTATGGGTGGTCTTCAGGCAATGTCCAGATCGACATACTCAAAGTTGTTACCGGAAAATTCTATGGAAAATACAACTTATTTCAGCTTTTATGATGTACTTGAAAAAATAGCAATTATTTGCGGAATGCTTATTTTCAGTGTGTTTATTCAGAAGTTTCATAATATGCAGTATGCGTTTATATCAATGGCTGCATTTTTTGCGATTGGCGCAATCTTAATCAGATTCGTAAACAATAAAATTTTAAAAGACTGATTTTAATATTTACAATTATACATAGAAAGGCATTAATTATTTTAATGTCTTTTTTTATTTACCTTAAATAAATTTTAATTATAATATTATTACAATTAATTTGTTCTAAGTTTCAAATTAGGTGAAAATGATAGCATATTTTCACAACTATTAGAATTTTTTTGTTTATTTGCAAATTGAAATAAATAGTAAAAATGATAAAAAAACTTCTACTTCTCTCCATTTTGCAATGCTCGATATTCGGTTTTGCACAAAATATGAAACCTGTTGCTCAAAAAGTTTCAGAATATCATACTCAAAAGAAAAATTTTGAAAAGTATGATTTGTTCACAGTAAGCAAAAATTCCGAGAAACTACCCGAGTACAAAAGAGCAGCAACAGACATTACGGTTATTAATGTTGATGCTAAACAGCTTAAAAAAATAGCCACAGAAAAACCTGAATATCTTGAAGTATCTTTTCCTTTCGACGGAAAAATGATTACAATGGAACTGTACAAAAATCAAATTTTTACCAATGATTTTAAAGTTACAACCAATAAAAGTGAAGTGGTAAACTACAATCCGGGAGCTTATTATCAGGGAATTGTAAAAGGAGATAATCAATCGATTGTAGCTTTCAGTTTCTTTGATAATGATATTGTAGGAGTTGCTTCTACACCAGAATTAGGAAATATCATCGTAGGTAAAGTGAAAAATTCTTCTGATTTTGTAAGCTATTCAGATTCAAAATTGACAGGTATTAATCCTTTTGTTTGTGGTGTGGATGAATTAACAGACAACCATAAACAGAAATTTTCATATAATCCTGATGATAAAAAAAATACGGCAAAAGTATTGACTCAGAATTGTGTAAGAATTTATTATGAAGTTTGTTATACTCCCTATGTTAATAACGGATCAAATACAACGACAACAGTGAACTGGTTAACGGCAATTCATAACAATATTGCTACTCTTTATAACAATGATGACGTGAAAATTGCTCTAAACGAAATCTATGTCTGGACAACAGCGGACCCGTATACAGGAACTCCGAATGCAAATTTGGCAAGCTTCAGAGCAAACAGACAGACTTTTAACGGAGATTTGGCTCACTTAGTAAATCAGCCTTCTACAACCAGCGTTGCTTACATTAATTCTTTATGTACAACCAATAGACACGCTTACTCAGGTGCATCTCAAACGTATAATAATGTTCCTGTTTATTCATGGACGATTATGGCGATGACTCACGAAATGGGGCATAGTTTAGGTTCGCCTCACACACACGCTTGTGCATGGAACGGAAACAACACAGCTATCGACGGTTGCGGTCCTGCTGCGGGAGCAGATGAAGGTTGCACAGGTCCTATTCCTTCTACGACAGTAAAAGGTACGATCATGAGTTATTGTCATTTAATTTCAGGGGTTGGAATTAATTTTACCAATGGCTTTGGTCCTCAGCCTGCTGCGCTAATCAGAAATACGGTAGAATCTAAACCTTGTTTAGGAACAAATTGTACAACAGCTTGTACGACAACAATAACGGGATTATCTGTTTCAAATATTACACAGAATTCAGCGAGTGCAGCATTTACAGATGGAACTTCCACTTCTTGGAAATATAAATTAACGAAATTCGACGGAACTCCTGTTTCAACGGGAAATACAACAACACAGACATTTAATTTTTCAAGTCTTGAACCTGCAACGTATTATCTTTTATCAGTAGGAACAGATTGTTCTGCGGGATATCAGAGAACACAGATGTTCCTGACAGATGCAAACTGGTGCAGCGGAATATTATTTACAGATACAGGAGGTGTGACAGGAAATTATGGCGACAGCCAGACTATTGTTAAAACTTTTTATCCTTCTTCAGGTTCTAATTTAACGATGAATTTTACAGAATTTGGTTTAGAAGACGGTTACGATTTTATGTATATTTATAATGGTCCGTCTACTAGCTCACCAATGTTTGCAACAGGAAATGCTTTAACGGGGACAACTTTACCCGGAACGTTTACTTCAACCCATCCGTCAGGTGCAATTACGGTAAGATTTGTTTCAGACCCGGCAGAAACAGGGATTGGCTGGAAAGCGAATTTCTCTTGTGCAATTTTAGCCGTTGAAGATGTAAATACTAAAGATAATTCAGTGAATATCTATCCGAATCCTGCAAAAAATGCAATCACAATTTCTTCAAAAGATGCTTTAAAATCATTCAAAATTTATGATGAAGCAGGAAGGTTGATTAAATCAGAATCTGCATTAAAAGGAACTCAATTCAATGTAAATATTTCTTCTATGCTAACTGGAAATTACGTAGTAACGGTAGAAACAATAAAAGAAAAAGTTACCAAGAAATTAATTAAACAATAAGTTTTAAATAAATAAGTACTAAAAGCCTGATTATGTCAGGCTTTTTTGCTACCTTTAAGATAATAAAATATAGATTTTTAGAAATAATTAAAAGTTTATAATAATTTTGGTGTTAAAATATGTTATAATTCGGCTCGAATTTTGCTTATATTCAACAGAATAATTTTAAATTTGCAAAAAATTTATTGTCAACATGACGAATCCTCTATTTTACGCTAAAATAATTCTTTTCGGAGAATATGGAATGATCGAAGATTCTCAGGGTCTAGTTGTTCCATATAGCTTTTACAAAGGAACTTTAAAGTTCTCGGAGTCCGAATCTGAATTCGAGAAAAAATCAAATGAACATCTGCAGAAATATTCAAATTATCTTGCAGATTTATCGCTGTCCGATGATTTTAAGTTAGATGTAGAAAGATTTAAACAAGATATTTCACAAGGGCTTTTCTTTGATTCTAATATTCCACAAGGATATGGCGTAGGAAGTTCAGGAGCTTTGGTCGCTGCTATTTTCGAAAAATATTCATTAAAAAAACATGATCCTGAAAATATTTCTAAAGATAATTTAAAAAATCTGAAGGCTGTTTTTGGTGAAATGGAAAGCTATTTTCACGGTAAAAGTTCAGGAATGGATCCTTTGATCTGTTATATGAATTTACCGATTTTGATCGAAAATAAAGAAAATTTAGATAAAGTTTCCATACCTGACGGAGAAAAAGGTAAAGGTGCTATCTTTTTAATTGACTCAGGAATTACGGGTGAAACCGGACCAATGATTCAGATTTTCTTTGAAAAAATGAAGACTGAAGGTTTCAGAAAAACATTAAAAGAAGAGTTTATCCGTTATAACAACGCATGTATAGATTCTTTCCTTAAAAAAGATATGAATCCTTTCTTTAGAAATCTTAAAAAACTTTCGCATTGGGCATATGAACATTTCCGTCCGATGATTCCTGAAAGTATTTTCAATATCTGGAAAAAGGGACTGGATTCTAATGCGTATTATTTAAAACTTTGCGGAAGCGGAGGTGGTGGTTACATTTTAGGTTTCACTAAAGATTATGACAAAGCAGAAAAGATGCTTGATGGCTTTCATAAAGAAGTGATTTACAGATTCTAAACACGTTGGGATGAATTCTGAGAAAGAAACTTTCCAACAGAAAAATTATATCAAAAAATCTTTTCTTTACAGATTTTCACAATTCGTGGGCTTTCTTTTGGGAGCTCGCTTTTTTGTTGCCATTTTGCTCACTTTTGCATTGTATGTTTCAACGTTTTTCCTTTTTAATCAGGATGAAACTTTCAGGAAATTTGTCTTTGATTTTAAAGTTCACGGAATTATTTTCTGTACAGTTCTCACGATTTTGGCAGGGGGAATCATCAACCAATTTTATGATTTTGAGAAAGACCATATCGTAAAACCCTTCAGAACAAGACTTCAAAGTTTCATTAAACAGAAATACTTTTTATACGTTTATTTGTTTTTAAGTGTTATTTCTTTGGGAGTTGCTTGGATGATTTCACATCGGGTTTTTGTTTTTTTTGTGGTGTATCAGTTTTTTATGTGGTTTTACAGCCACAAATTAAGTCGGATTTTTATCTTAAATAATCTCACTTTTGTTAGTTTAACGCTGTATCCTTTTTTTGGAATGATGGTATATTACGAGACATTTTCCAAGAAAGTTTTGTTAATGGCAATCTTTCTTTTCCTAGTTCTTTTATGTATTGATATTGTAAAAGATATGTTGACAAAAAGTGTTGATAAAGCCTTTGGATATATAACAATTCCGAATTATTTTAAAAGTAAAAACACAAAAATTATTATTGTTTCTTTATTAATTATAACCATGATAGTTTCCATGAAACTGATTCTCCGTACAGGAATTTCAGGATTTATGGCCTATTATTTTTCGGGTGGGCTTTTTATATTCATTCTTTGCATCTATCTTCTTTTAAACCAAACAAAAAAGAGTAACTTTTTGATATTGAATATTTTAAGATTTTGGGTTTTCGTAGGAATTATCGCAATGATGCTTAACGGAATTGAAGGTAAATTATAGAAAATTTTCTTTAAAAAACCTTTCCTTTTCTTACCTTTGCAAAACCTAAATTTATATAAAAGTAATGCCCATTTTTAACGATACTAAAGTCGCATTTGCAGACAAGTCTGATGCACAGTTAAGAAAAGCGTATTGGATGTTCAAGATGATCGAGCAGCCTTCACTTACAAAAATCGGAACTTCTGTTCTTAATTTTACCATTCATAATGATTTTCCTTTCGTAACCGGAATTGTAAAAAACACTTTATTTGAGCAATTTTGCGGAGGTGAAACCCGTGAAGAAAGTATGAAAGTGGTAAAACAGCTTTTCAAAAGAGGAGTCGGAAGTATTTTTGATTATTCGATTGAAGGGAAAGAAGATGAGGCTACGTTTGACGCTGTCTGTGAAGAAATCAAAGATATTGTTAAGTTTTCTGTGGGAAATCCAGCGATTCCTTTTATTGTTTTTAAACCTACAGCTTTCGGAAGAATAGATTTATATGAAGCTATTGGAAAGAATGCAGAACTGACTTCAAGTCAGAAAGAAGAATGGGGAAGAGTGGTAAAAAGGTTCGATGAAGTGTGTCAACTTTGCCATGAAAACGATAAAAAAGTAATGGTAGACGCCGAAGAAACCTGGATGCAGGATGCAGCAGATCACCTTTGCGAAGAGATGATGGAAAAGTACAATCAGGAAAAACCTATCGTTTGGAATACCATCCAAATGTATAGAACCGGAAGATTAGAATACATGGAAAAAAATCTTCAAAGAGCAAAAGAAAAAGGATATTTTATTGGGTATAAGATTGTTCGTGGTGCTTATATGGAAAAAGAAAGAGCCAGAGCCGCAGAAAAAGGATATGCAGATCCTATCCAGCCGACGAAAGATGCTTCTGATAAAAACTATAATGCGGGAATTGACTTTGTGATGAATCATTTAGATAAAGTTTCTGCCTTTTTTGGAACACACAACGAGATTTCCTCAGAATTGGTAATGGACAAAATGAAAGCAGCTTCATTGGAAAATGGAAATCCTCACGTCTATTTCGGACAGCTTTATGGAATGAGTGATAATATTACTTTTGCCTTGTCTGATAAAGGATATAATGTAGCGAAATACCTTCCTTACGGACCCGTAAAAGATGTTGTTCCGTATCTTACCAGAAGAGCTCAGGAAAATACTTCTGTTGCAGGACAGACGGGCAGAGAACTTGGTCTTATCAGTAAAGAATTAGATAGAAGAAAAGGGAAATAAACCTCTTCATTTTAGATATATAAGCTTCACAATTGTGAGGCTTTTTTATTGGGCTTTTAAAAATAAAAAGAGAATATTTTAAATTATTTAATATTTGTCAATTTTCAAGTTTTATTATAAATAAAGTAGAAATTATTAAAATTTCATCATTTATTTCGATATAATTATTTATATTTGATTACTATCAATAAAATTAACCTTTGAAACAAAATTTATTCTTTAATTACAATTCTGAAAGTAAATTAATAATCAACTTTTATAAAAAGTAAAAGAGTAAATATGTTAATAATGATAAAAACTATAGAGCAATAGCTTTAGTTTTCTTCTTCAAATATTTTTTACCTGATCAATTTTTCTTTGATCAGGTTTTTTATGGCTCAAAACTCTCAAATTTTCCATTATCATAAAAGATTACGATACGTTTTATATTACCTTGCTGATTTCCAATAGCTTGGGATAATATTTGATCATTGGAATTCTCTAATCGCTGAGAATCGGATATTTTTTGTTGCACTGTATTTTGGTGTGGTATAGATGATTCTCGAAGAGGCATTTTAGGGGCTTCAGTTTCCTCCTCTTCAACTCCAAAATCTTCATCATTATTCATCATGGTGAAAAGGTCGGGTAGAGAAGTAAGTTTAGATTTTTCTTCTTCTAAAACTTGAGGAGTTTCTTCCTGTATTTTATTAATTTCTGGCAATTCAGATTTCAACATTTCGCCTTCACCTGTTACCAACCAGTCCCAAAGAATCTCCGGAAACTTCGATTTTATTTTTATGATAAATTCAAGAGATGGCTTATTTCTTCCCGAAGTAATATGGGAAATAGAAGATCGCTGAACATCTATCTCATCAGCAAATTCTGAAGAAGTAAGATTAGAATACTCTATAACTTTGGAAATTCTCTCGTTTAAACTCATAAAGCAGTTTTTAATGGTGTTACAAATGTAAATAATATAATTTACAAATGCAAATCAATGTAATAAACAAATGTAAATAGTACTTAAATACAAATGTAAACATATTAAAATGCTGTTATACAGTTAATTATATATTTAAGATAAAAATATTTTACAAAAGTTTATTATGGATAAGTTTCAGATTATGCGTTTGTTCAACTATAACGTCGATAACTTATGGATAACTTGCCTTTAGATAAACATCAATATATACTTTATAAAGTTACTTTTGCACAGATCTACATTACTGTTACATAACAAGAAATAAGATAGCAATGCAAAGTTTTAAAGTGCTTAAACAAGCCCTATTTAGAAGGTTTAATTTTGTAAAATAATATAAATTGAGCTATGTGAACGCTCATAAGCTATTTTTCCTCTGGAATGTTATTTGAAGTTGTTTAATCAAAATAATAACTGTTTACAGAATTAAATTATCACAAAAATTTAAAGATTTAAATAAAAAAACTAGTTAATTTACATTTGTATACGATAATTTTTTACTAGTCACTATCAGTTATTCTTGTTTAATTAAATTATTAAAAAATAGCATTAAATACAGATGTAATGACTTAAAGTAATATTAATATAATTATTTAGATAAATCCTATATATTATTCAATATCAGTTATTTAAATAATATTAATTGAGTTATCATCAATTGTCAATTTTGTACACAGACATTTTGGCAGTAACTAATGTTTAATCAAATAACAAATGTAAATTTCTTATTTTGATCAAAAATAGTTAAATTTGACTCTTGTAAATTACTACACAATGAATTTTGAACAATTGTATCAGCAGAACCCTGATTTCCCAAACCGTTATATTTCCCCTGAAAAATTATTTTCTTATTTACACACTAATCTCAGAGATCATATTGAAGAGATAGGAAAATCGTATTTAGAAAAACCTATTTATAAATTAACAGTTGGAACTGGAAACATTAATATTCTTGCCTGGTCGCAAATGCATGGGAACGAATCGAACGCAACTCATGCGATGCTCGATTTATTATTGACTTTAGATAAGGCTCAGGAACTAAAGGGAGAATTGCTGAATAAGATCAAGCTTGATTTTATCTTTATGCTAAATCCCGATGGCTCGGAAAAATGGACAAGACTGAATGCCGCAGAAATTGATTTGAACAGAGACTTTCACAATGAAGCAAGTAAAGAGATAAAATTCCTTAAAAGTATTGCATCTTCTAAAAAATACGATTATGCTTTGAATCTTCACGAACAAAGGACAATTTTTACCACAGATGGAATTCATCCCGCAACTTTATCTTTTTTAGCTCCATCTGAAAATGTAGAAAGAACAGTTACTGAAAACCGTAAAAAATGTATGGCGGTAATTGCGGAAGTTTACAATCATTTGAAAGAATTAATTCCAAATCAGATCGGAAGATATTCTGATGAATTCTACCCAACTTCTACAGGAGATAATTTTATCAAGGCAGGAATGCCCACGATTCTTTTTGAAGGTGGACATTTTGTTGAAGATTATACAAGAAAAGGAACGAGGAAATATTACACGATTGCATTATATTATGCTTTGAAAGCAATCAGTGAATTGAATTCTGATATTGAAGGTTGGGAAACGTATCTTGATATTCCTGAAAACAGAGAAACACATTACGATATCGTTTACAGAAATGTTAAGTTAAATACGGATCACGAATGTATTTTGGATGTTGCCGTTCAATACAGAGAAATTATGGAAGAAGGGAAAGACGAAATATCTTTTGTTCCTTTCGTAATGGAAGTAGGAGATGTAAAGCAAAAAAAAGGCTGGCTGGAAATCGACTGTACCGGAAAGAAATTTGTTTCAGAAAATAAATATCCGAAACTGGATGCGGAAGTAAATTTTAAGATAGAAGATTAAAAAAGCGGAACAATTTGTTCCGCTTTTGTTTTTATACTAAATATCATTTTGATGAAAGGAGAAATCCAAATAGATTATTCACTTTATTCACAATGATAAAAAATTAGTTCACTACCTTAATTCCGTTAGCAACAAATCTGATCTCTTCTTTTGGAGTGGTAATCGCATCGATTTCCGATTGAGGTTTTTTAGCATCTTCAGCGTAATGCTTTTGTTCGTCGATAGAAGTTATCTTTCTTTCAGCAGTTCCGTCTAAAACAACAGTTTTGCCTTTCAATGCAGTCGGAACGAAGAATGCATAATCCTTCATTTTTACAAAAAACTGAGAATTATCTTCAGTCTGAATCGTTAACCAACATCCTTTTTTATCGCAAACGTCTGTAACTTTTCCTTTTACAGCTACGTTTTCAACTTTTTTATTATCTTTTTTAAGTTTTTTGCTTAATTTATCTACTGAGATTGCTTTGGATTCTGTATCAGAAGCAATTGTATTTCCATAAACATCTCCTACAACAGCGTTTCCTGCCGGCGGACCAAATTTCTTAGTTTCCTGTGCAAAAGCTAAAGTGGATATACTTACCGCAACTGCGAATAATATTGCTTTAAATTTCATATTAATATTTTTTCCAAAAGTACTAATAAAATTTGAATCGTAAATCTTAAAAAAACTTGATAAAAAACAGTTTTTCTTTTCTCGTATTTACACTTATTGAGACACATGATTACAAAGGTTCAAGTTTCAATTGATCTTAATTTCCAACAAAATAAAAAACGAATCTTATATTTATTTATATTTGACGCCTAAACTCAACTATGCAGAAAAAACTAAAACTTTGGGACGCCATTATGTTGGTAATGGGATCGATGATAGGTAGCGGAATCTTTATTGTCAGCGCAGATATGATGCGAAACCTTGGGTCGGGATACTGGCTGATCGTCGTTTGGGTTATTACCGGAATTATGACTGTTGCAGCAGCAATTAGTTATGGTGAACTTTCAGCATTGTTTCCAAAAGCCGGCGGACAGTACACTTATCTTAAAGAAATCTTTGGTAAAAAGATGGGTTTTCTTTACGGATGGGGACTGTTTACCGTAATTCAAACCGGGACGATTGCGGCAGTTGCTATGGCATTTGGGAAGTTTACGGCCTATTTGGTTCCAGCTTTAAATGATGCAGCTCCGATCATCCAGAGTGGAGAGTTTAAAATTACATGGATTCAGATTTTAGCGATCGGAACGATTATTTTACTTACATATTTTAATACCAGAGGTGTAGAAAGCGGAAAAATATTACAGAATATTTTCACGGGTTCTAAAATCATCGCAATTCTAGGATTAATTGCTGCCGGATTTATTTTCGTTGATTTTTCTCATTTGGCGGAAAATTTCAGCTTAGGATACGATTCTTTTAATAATCTCAAAAAAGATGCATTAGGAAATTTCCTGAAAGAGGGTTGGGAACCTATTGGCGGAATGACTTTATTAGGTGGAATTGCAGCTGCGATGGTAGGTTCAGTTTTCAGTTCTGTAGCATGGGAAAGTGTAACTTTTGTTTCAGGTGAGATTGAAAATCCGAAGAAAAACGTGGTAAAATCTATGATCTACGGAACTTCTGCTGTAATGATTTTATATCTCGCTGTGAATTATGTTTACCTGAATGCATTAGACAGAGATGCAATTGCTTTTGCAGAAAACGATCGGGTAGCAGTAGCTGCTTCACACTTTATTTTTGGAAGTGCAGGAACGATTATCATTGCATTGTTGGTAATGGTTTCCACATTTGGTTGTAACAACGGATTGATCTTAGCGGGAGCCCGAGTTTTCCAGACGATGGCAAAAGATGGAATGTTTTTCAAACAAGCTGAAAAAAACAACAAAAATGATGTTCCGGCTAATGCACTATGGATGCAGGGAGTTTGGGCTTGTTTGCTGTGTTTAAGTGGGCAATACGGAAATCTTTTGGATATGATCTCTTTCGTTATCGTATTATTTTATATGATTACCGTTTTCGGAGTTATTTATTTAAGAATTAAAAAGCCGAATTTAGAAAGACCTTATAAAACCTGGTTGTATCCGGTTACACCCATTATTTATTTGTTAATCGGAACAGGTTTCTGTATTTTACTTTTAATTTACAAACAACAATATACCTGGCCAGGATTCGTAATGGTTTTACTCGGACTTCCGGTGTATTATTTTATTAATCGAAATAAGAGAATTCAAGAATAAATTTCACAAGCTGTCTGACTGAGTCGGGCAGCTTTTTATTTGGAGCTTAATCCCGCTATCCACTGTATCTTTTTGGTTACGGCTTCCGCTTCGCTCCAGCCGCAACCAAAAAGGATGTCGTTTCTATCGGGGCTAGGGTTATGTAAATGTAAGGTTGTTTATAATCTCCAGAACCTTTCGAACATCACAGACAACCCTGTTTTACATCAAATGAGATCTCAGGAATTGATAATCAATATTGTTTGTAATCATAAGAGGAGTTGGGCAGATTGCAAACACTGTTGCTTTGGATTTTCATTTTTTGTACTATACACGGTAAGACTTTTGACAGGTATATTTTTAATTCACTTAAAAAATTAAAACTATAAAGCATAATTGAAAATATTATGTCATTTTATTTCGTTAAAAATGATTAATTTGGTATTTCCTATCAAGTAAACGATTAGATGAAGTAAAATGTAAAGAAGCTGAATCATGGACACACCAAATTACAGAATGCCTTTTGTACCATCGACATTAATGACGGAAGGAGGAAGTATAGACACCTGCGACATGGGTGAAAGTATTGCCCACAACATTATGCTGTTGATTACGACAAAAAAAGGTGAAAATAGATATGATGAAAATTACGGAAACGATGTTTGGAATCTGGAATTCGACAACGGCGTAACCAGTGCGGTCTGGGAAAATATTTTTGTTAAAAGTTTGAAAAAACAAATACAGGAATACGAGCCCAGAATTACACAACCTCAGGTTGATGCACACATACAAATTGTAGAACACAACTACGACACAAAAGAACATACCGAAATAAAAAAGAAAGTAAGAATTGCCATCAATGCTAAAATGGAAGATTCGGGAGAGCGCTTCAGCTTTTCTACAGAATTGTTTCTGAGCCCGATGTCGATAGATTAGATTGTAACAGTAACCAGAATTTATGAACTTAGACCAAAATATATATTCCAAAGAATCTGTAAAAGCAAGAATGCTTCAGAATGCAACTAAAGTTTGGGGATTGAAAAGTCCGCAGTCTCTTGATCCGTTCGTGAAATTATTGATCGACGCATTCAGCACAGAAGTTTTCAAAGCGAATAACGAAATACAGACGGTAAACGCCAGAATTTTAGAAAAACTGGCAAAATTATTAACCCCGTCAATTTATACACACCCGATTCCGTCTCATGCGATTGCGTTTACGCAGCCTTACGAATCATCGGAAATTCTGCTGGAACACACCGAGTTTTTCTATAGAAAACAAATGACTTCCACCATAAAATCGGAGTCTGATAAACAAATTAATATTCCCTTTACACCAATAGGGAATGTCAGAATTAATAAAGTTCAGACTTCCATTATGTTTGTAGGAAATACCTGTTACGGAATTGATGACAGACTGAATAAAATTCCTATCGCAAGATTTCAGGGCAAACCGGAAGATTACAGAAAAGTGACAATCGGAATTGATGTTACCAACTATTCAAATGAAAATTTTCCTAAAAATTTAAGTATTTACTGTTCAAATCCTGCCTTTGAGCATTTAGATTTTACCTATAAATTATTACCATACATCACTGTTTCCAGCAATGGAAATCCTTTATTTGTAAAAGAAGGTTTAACGTATTATAAAAATAGTCAGGCAGACGGATACGAGCAGATATTCCGTGAACAGTCTATCCGAAACAAAGTGGTGGAAGATGTAAAAAGCATTTATAATCACAAATTTATTGAAGTCACGGGAATTTCTAATGCTTTATTTTCCGAACTGGGAAAGCTTCCTGAAAATCTTGATTTTGTTGATTACAAAGAAGAAATTACAAAATTTATTGAAGGAAAAAGATATTTATGGTTGACTTTCGAGTTTCCGCCGCAGTTTTCCGCTGAGATTTTAGATAATTTTTCATTTGTTTTGAATGCTTTTCCGATTTATAATCGTGGCTGGAAGAAAACGGAATACAGTTTAGATATTATGGGAAATAATATTCCTCTTGTAACCGATGAAGGCGAACATTTTTTATATGTTGATGAGGTTCAGGATGGAGACGGAAGACGCTACACCGAAATTCCTTTTACACCAAACGATGATTTACGAAAAGGTTTGTACACCGTAAGAAAAGGCGGAATGGAACGTTTTACCAACCGAAATGCAGTGGATATGATTGCGAATGTGCTCGAATTGACAAGAGACGAAATTGCTGCGTTTTCTTTATTGAACAGAGATAATGTAAAAGGCGTTCTGAGTGAAATGTCGGACAAAATGAAATCGATGGTTCAGAAAGTGAACAATGCAAAAAGAAATATTAAACAGGAACTGAACTATGTGATCATGGAACCTGTCGACAAAACAGATCATACCTACGCTTCGTTTTGGATCACCCATTCTACGCTGGCAAATCATATGCGTCCGGGAACTGAACTTTCAAACCAGTTAAAGTCACAGATGTTGGTTCTTCTAACAGAAACGATTGGCGGAGCGGAAGAGCAGAAAGGAACAGACAGCATTCAGGCTTATAAATACGCTTTGACGACAAGAGACAAAATTATTTCTCTGGAAGATGTTAAAAATTATTGCAGAATGGTTTTGAAAGACGAATTGAAAGATGTAAGAGTGACTCGAGGAACAATGATCAGCAATAAACCGAAAGAAGGTTTCATCCGAACGGTTGAGGTAGAGATTATTCCTCAAAATTATTCGTTCTACGGAAGAGCCTATTGGGAAAATATGGCGAATATCCTGAGAAATCAGATTATTTCAAAAGCGATCGACGGTATTGAATATTTAGTGAAAATCACAAACGAAGATTCAGATTTTGGAGAAAATTAAAATAATAAAAGTTTCGGGCAAACCTATGGTTTGCCCGAAAATTACGCTTGCTCCATTCAGAAGACAGTACAATGCATAAAAAAACTCCCACAAAAAATGTGAGAGTTTATATAATTATTTTAAAAATTTTAGTTCAAAACGTAAGAAGTTCCGTCTCAGGGAGGAAGTTTANAAAAGTTTCGGGCAAACCTATGGTTTGCCCGAAACTCATAAAAATACACTTATTAAAATAACCGATTCATTAAAATAACTTCTCTGTTTTCCAGTAACGGGACAACTTGTTCTACAACAATATTTTTGAAATGCTCAGAATTACGATGCGTTTCTACAGCATTAGCATCTACATACCCTTCGTACAAAACAATCGTATTTTGGTTTTCTTTACTTTGATGAAGTTTGTAGAATAAATTTCCTTCTTCCTGAGTACTTTTTTCTGCAGCTTCTTTCATTAATTGAAGAACAGTATCCAGATTTCCTTCTTTCACTTGCCATTTGGCATGAACAAATACAGCGTTTTGATCCATTTTTTTTAATTTTAAAATTAAGTTACGCTTTTTTAGCTTCTAAAAGAGCAACGATTTTTTCTCCAACACCTTTTGCAGAAGCAGGATTCTGACCTGTTACAAGATTTCCGTCCACTATACTGTTGGCAGACCAAGGTTCTGCATCATGAAAAATAGCACCTTGTTCAGTTAAAGCGGTCTGTAAATCGAAAGGAACATCCGGTCTTGCATAATTGTCTTCTTCTTCGGTAGTGAAAGAGGTAATATTTTTGCCATTCACCAGATAACTTCCGTCACTCAACTTTACATTTAAAAGAGAAACCGGACCGTGACAAACGGCTCCTACAATGCGATCAGATTCATAAAACTCGGCAATAACTTTTTTAATTTCATCAGCTTCCGGCATATCAACCATTGGCGCTAAACCTCCGGGAACAAAAACAGCATCATAGTCATTCAGATTTACATTAGACAGTTTTGTTGCATTATGCATTTCTTCCCACCCTTTTCCTGTTAAGAATTTTAAATTATCAGGATCATCGGCTAAATTTAAAGCATCTAAAAATGGAGATTCACCTGTTAAACTCGCAAAATCGATTTGATAACCTGCTTTTTCAAATTCTGCATAAGGATGTGCTACTTCAGATAAAAAAGTACCTGTTCTTCTGTGGTTAGGTCCTATTGAGCTCGTATTGGAAACGATGATTAATACTTTTGCATTCATGACATTACATTTTTTTAGTTAATTAATATTCTGTTTGATTTTTCTATAGCAAATGTAGGTCGATCCGATGCCTGAACAGAAGGAGTGAAGTCACAAAAAAAGTGTGATCAAAATCACACTTATCTATTTATTATTGTTTGAATATAATCTGCTCAGCGTTTCCCGGCTTACTCCCAGATATTCTGCAACATATTTTTTTGGAATTTGTGTGATGAGGTCAGGGTACAGTTTTGAAAACTCCTCATACCGTTGTTGAGGTGTGCTTGATAGTAAAAGGATAATTCTTTGTTGCAAAGCAATATAGCCATTCATTAATTTTACTCTGAAAAAATGTTCCATCTTGTGAAGTTCCATCGATAATTTTTCTCTTCCTTCTAAGGTAAGGCAGACAACAGCTCCGTCTTGTAGGCATTCTACAAACATTTTGGCATTCTGCTGTTTGAAAAATCCGACATAATCGGTCATCCACCAATTTTTTTTCGCAAACTGCAGAATGTGTTCTTTTCCGTTTTCGTCAATATAAAATACCTTGTAAATTCCTTCCAGCGTCAGGAATTCATATTTCACTTCATCACCCTCATGAACCAGAAACTGATTTTTACGAACATTTTTAAGAATGAAAAAACTTTTGACATAATCAAATTCTTCGTCTGTGAGTGGAGTTATTGCTTCGATATGGTCTCGCAGTCTTTGCATAGTTGGTTTTATGAGATGTAAATTTAATCAAATTTTGATCAAGCCTACGATTCTTCAACGTAGCTCAGGATAATGCGGAAAATTATTAAGTTTAAAATTAAAAATCTCTCTTTTCTGTTAATTAATCTAACATTTTTTAACACAAAAAAGTCCATAAAATTCCGTAATTTTGCCCATCGTGATTTTCAGGTAAAGTCACACCAAATTATGAGTAAATCAACAGAATATATAGAAGTTTACGGAGCCAGAGAACATAATCTTAAAAACATTAATGTCAAAATTCCACGCAACGAATTGGTGGTTATCACCGGACTTTCGGGAAGTGGAAAATCATCATTGGCTTTTGATACGATCTTTGCCGAGGGTCAGCGTCGTTATATCGAAACGTTTTCTGCTTATGCGAGACAGTTTTTAGGCGGTTTGGAACGTCCTGATGTCGATAAAATCGAAGGATTGTCACCCGTAATTGCGATCGAACAAAAAACAACTAATAAAAACCCCCGTTCCACGGTAGGAACGGTTACGGAATTGTACGATTACCTGCGTCTTTTGTATGCGAGAGTTTCTGATGCCTATTCACAGACGACAGGGAAGAAATTGGTAAGCTATACAGAAGATCAAATCCTGGAAGCCATCAAAGAAAATTATAAGTGTGAAAAAATTATGTTGATGGCACCTGTTGTTCGTTCCAGAAAGGGGCATTATCATGAGCTTTTCGTGCAGATGGCAAAAAAAGGGTACGGACAGGCAAGAATTGACGGCGAATTGACGGATATTGAATATGATTTAAAGCTTGACCGTTACAAAACCCACGACATCGACATCGTAATCGACCGTTGGATTATCGGTGAAAGCGCTTCCGAAGCCAGAATGGAAAAATCGTTGCGAACGGCAATGGAAATGGGAGAAGGTTTGATTGGAATTCAAAAACTGGGAAGTACGGCTATCGAATATTTCTCTAAAAATTTGATGGATGCTGAAACCGGCCACTCATTGGCGTTGCCTGAACCTAATACATTTTCTTTTAACTCTCCGAAAGGAAGCTGCCCAAGTTGTAAGGGGTTGGGAACAATCAAGAAAATCAACACCGATTATTTTGTTGAAAATCCGAAATTGTCGATCAATCAGGGAGGATTGTTACCTTTGGAAGATATTAAATCAAACAAATGGATTCTTTCTCAGATTAAAAATATTCTTGAAATTTTTGGATTGGGATTGGCAACTCCTTTTAAGGATATTCCGGAGGAGGCTTTGGATTATATGTACCACGGTTGTCACAAAGAATTCAATAAAGATCTAAAATATGCAGGCATTACCAAGAAAATCAAGATCAGTTTTGATGGGTTGATTCCTTTTATGGAAGAAATGATTGAGGAAAGAGAATCTTACGAAGCGATTTTGCTGGAAAGACATTTCACAACGGAGGAGACTTGTCCGGAATGTAAAGGTGCGCGTCTTCAGCCTTCAAGTTTGAGTTTTAAAATTGACGGAAAAAATATTGCTGAGGTAAACGGACTAAGCTTATCTGACCTTAAAGAATGGCTGCATGATGTAAAGGATACATTTTCAGAAAAAAAATCAATCATTGCTCATGAAATTTTAAAAGAAATCGAAACCAGGCTACAATTCTTATTAGACGTTGGTTTGGAATATTTAAGTTTGAGCAGAAGTTCAAAAACTCTTTCCGGAGGAGAATCTCAGAGAATCCGTCTGGCGACACAAATTGGTTCTCAGTTGGTGAATGTTTTGTATATTTTAGATGAACCAAGTATCGGATTGCACCAAAGAGATAATGAAAGATTAATTAATTCGTTAAAAAATCTTCGTGACATTGGAAATTCAGTTATTGTTGTTGAGCATGATAAAGACATGATTCTGGAAGCCGATGAGGTTTTGGATATTGGCCCGAGAGCCGGGAAATTCGGTGGAGAAATTCTTTGGCAGGGAAAACCTAAAGATCTGTTGAATGCTGATACGATAACCGCTCAGTATATTAACGGAAAAAGAAAAATCGCCGTTCCGGAAATCAGAAGAGCAGGAAACGGGAAAAATATATTGCTAAAAGGAGCGACGGGAAATAACCTTAAAAATGTAACATTAGACATTCCTTTGGGAAAATTAGTTGTCGTTTCAGGAATTTCAGGAAGCGGAAAATCTTCTCTAATAAACGGAACGCTGTATCCGATTCTGAATAAACATTTTTACAGAGCTGTTCAGGAGCCTTTGCCTTACAAAAAAATCGAAGGACTTGATAATATTGATAAAATTGTTGATGTAGATCAAACACCAATTGGAAGAACACCTCGTTCAAATCCGGCGACCTACACGGCAATGTTTACAGACATCAGAAATTTATTCTCAGAATTGCCTGAAAGTAAAATCCGTGGTTACAAGCCGGGAAGATTTTCTTTCAACGTAAAAGGCGGAAGATGCGAAACCTGTCAGGGCGGCGGTTTGAAAGTTATTGAAATGAATTTCTTACCCGACGTTTACGTTCATTGTGAAACCTGTAACGGAAAACGTTTCAACAGAGAAACACTGGAAGTTCGTTACAAAGGAAAATCTATTTCGGATGTATTGGATATGACGATTGATGAAGCGGTAGAATTTTTCCAGCCGATTCCAAAGATTTTTGCTAAAGTGAAAACGTTACAGGATGTTGGTTTGGGATATATTACATTGGGACAGCAATCGACAACGCTTTCTGGAGGGGAAGCGCAGCGTATCAAATTAGCTACAGAACTTTCAAAAAGACAAACCGGAAACACGTTGTACATTCTCGACGAACCGACAACCGGACTTCATTTTGAAGATGTCAAAATTCTGATGGAAGCCATTAATAAATTGGTGGAATTAGGAAACTCATTCATTATTATTGAACATAATATGGATGTAATAAAATTGGCGGATCATATTATTGATGTTGGTCCTGAAGGTGGAAGATATGGCGGACAGATTGTTGCACAGGGAACGCCAGAGGAAATTGTGAAATCAAAAAAGAGTTTGACGGGTAAGTTTTTGAAGCGGGAATTGGAGTAATTGAAATCAATTTTAAAACATAATATTTGTGAATTTTGACAAAGAATTTAACATCGATGGTTTAAATTTCTGCAGAATGACAAATTTGATTTAAATATATAGACTAAACTAATTAAGTTTAGTCTTTTTTTATGCTTAAAAATAACTTCCAATATTAAATTTTCAATTATTTTTAAAATTTATAACTCTGAAAATCAATACTTTAATTTTTAATGTTAACTCAATGTTAACTGTATGTGAAATTAATATGAATAATTTTATATATCTTTGGTAAAGAGATCATAAATAATTTTAATATAACATTTAAAACCAAAGAGTTATGAAAAATAAAATTCAGATATTAGTTGCTTCAATTTTCGTTTGTGGAATTATGTCTTTAGTGAATACAGTAAAAGCACAAACAACAGATAATACAATTGAAGAAATTCAGTTGAGTAAAAATACCTTTAATGATATAAGAACCCGACTGATGGACAACTTCGACCTTACAAAAGTGGATTATAAGCAGGGAGTCGTAAATTCAGTAGTGAAATTTGATATTGCAAAAAACGGGAAAATAGTAAATGTTCATTCTAACGGCGACTGCAAAAACGTAAGCAAAGAAATTGAAAACGTTTTAAGCGAACTTGATTATAGAGTAGACCGCAAAAAAGTGAATGAAAATATGATTGCATATACGTATGTAATGCCCGTAACCGTAGAAATTGATAACAGATAATATTCATAAATCTTTTATATAAAGCCATGCAAATTTGTATGGCTTTTGTTTTGAATTCCAAATCACGAAAATTTTAAAAATAAATGTATAATAATTAGCAGTAGTTTTCGTTTTAAGTATAATTCACCAAAATTAGAACAATATGAAAAATTTAAAGAAACTAAGCAAAACAGAACTAAAGTCAGTGTACGGAGGACAACCAAAGCAATACTGCGTTTATTGTGAAAGATTAAACAAAACGGTATGCAGCCCGGTTCCCATTGCACAGTGTCCTTAATAATTTAAACCGCTTTTTACAAGCGGTTTTTTAGTGCACACTAAAGATTTTTATGGTAAATGAAGTCTACTATTTAAAATCTTATTCTTTTCTCCAATCAAGACAAAAATTTAATACATTTGACAGTATAATAAATCTCTCGTGAATTCTATTCTTGATGTCGTTGTACGCTCTCTTTGTGTTTATCTTTTCATGGTGATTGCCATTCGTCTGTTTGGTAAAAACCAGCTCTCTCAGCTTAATGCGGGAGATGTTGTTCTTCTGTTGTTGATTTCAAATGCGGTTCAGAATGCTATGGTTGGTCCCGATACCTCACTGCAGGGCGGGCTGATCGCAGCTTTGGTTTTGTTTGTTGCTAATTTTACACTAAAAAGATTGATGTTTTCCAATCCGAAGTTTAAAAGCTTTATGGAAGCAGATCCTGTGATTTTGGTAAAAGATGGAGTAGTAGATGAAAATGCTTTGGATAAAGTTAAAATTAATAGAGATGAACTTGAAGAAGCAATCAGAGAACATGGAGTGGATGGAATTGAAAACGTAAAACTGTCGATTCTGGAAGTAGACGGAAATATAAGTGTCATTTCTGAGGATAAAAAGAATAAACAAACCCATTTTTCAAGAATTAAAAGAAAAAATAAACGAAAATATCTTTAAATACTATGAATTACGAACTCAGAGAAATGCTTCCAAGCGACGAAACCAGAGTGTTGGAAATCTTTCAGCAAGGAATTGACGGAGGAATGGCAACATTTGAAACTTCAGTTCCTGATGCTGAGGTCTGGAGTATGGATTATTTCAACGATTGCCGTTGGGTGTTGGAAAATGAATCTGGTGAAGTCGTGGGTTGGTGTGCTTTAAAGTTAATCAGTAAAAGAGAAAATTTCAAAGGCGTTGCAGAAGTGAGCATTTATCTGGATAATAACTATCAGAATAAAGGATTGGGTTCTGTTTTACTTAAAAAGATGATTTTGGATAGTGAAAGCCACGGATTTTGGACATTACAAGTAAATATTTTCGCTGAAAACGAATCATCAATTAAATTTCATCAGAAAAATGGTTTCAGAACCGTCGGGATCAGAAAAAAATTAGCAAAACTAAATGATGAATGGAAAGACGTTGTGATGCTTGAAAAAAGAAGTGACTCAATTTTTTAACAAAAAAAGTAATAAATTTTCTTAAAAATTTTTAATAATCTAATAATAAAGCGTTATTGGCATTTATATTGTAGCTCTTATTGATGTAATTTGAAAATAATATATTATGAAGATGTTGACTAAAATCTTAGGATTGTTTCTATTTGTTCTTTCCTTTGCTTATTACAGTGCAGCGCCCGTTCAAAGAGGAAGAGGTCACGGGCATGGGCACGGTCCTAAGAATCATTATTATAAAGGACCACACAGACCACATTATAAAAGGGTTGTGTATCACAGACCTCCGGGACATTATTATAAAAAGCATTATTACAGACCTGTAAGACACAGGCATTATTCTCAGAGACCTTACCGTGTTTATCAGAGTAGACCGGTAGTTATCGTTAATTTATAACAAACCATAAAGCATTGAACTATTCAATGCTTTATTTTTTAGTACGGCTTATTACAGATTGGCACTTACATTGATTATTTTATTTCAATCAAAAAATGAAATATGAAATCTTTACTTAAAATTTTGGGTGTATTTGCATTAGCGTACGCCACAAGTGCATGTCATCCGCCTCCAAGACCTCCAAAACGACCGGAACCACCAAGAAGGCCTCATGGAATGATTGAAAAAAATACGGATCATTCTAAAACAGATTTAATCTTTGAGAGAAAATCTACAATAAGATCATAAAATGGAAACATAAAAAAGCCCTGAAATTATTCGGGGCTTTTGATTTATTTGAAAATTAAGCTATTAAATTCAATAGTTAATTAAATTTATAATCTTGATTTCTTCGGATTAAGGAAAGTATTAAAAATCATTACTTCCTGTCCGAATTTCTTATCAATAATTTCTGCAATATTTACCAGTTCACTTTCTATAAAACCGGATCTCAGTTCATCATTGTCGAAGATCAACAGAAGGTTGTAATTTTTACCGTCTTCTATATAATCACTGTGTACTTCTGAAAGGATATATTTATCTACGTCTAATAGGTTTTCAGTCATTAAAACCAACGTTTCGTCCATATAATTTTCCCATTCTTCAAGATTATTTTTTGTACAGTGGAAAGTTACACTTAATACGCTCATATTTTATGAATTTTTAAGATTTTTTGGATAAATTCTACGGCAAAAATCGACAAATTTTTCGTAAATTAGCACGTTAATAAAAAAACGAAATAGATAATTTTCAGACGCACAGCTAAGGGTCTGGCAATCATTATAATAAAATTTGTTTATGCAAAAAGAAGGAGAAAGATTGATTCCTATCAACATTGTTGATGAAATGAAATCATCTTATATCGATTATTCGATGTCCGTTATTGTTTCAAGAGCATTACCGGATGTAAGAGATGGCTTAAAACCTGTTCATAGAAGGGTACTTTACGGTATGTATGGATTGGGGGTTTTTTCTAATAGAAAATATTTAAAATCTGCGAGAATCGTTGGGGACGTTTTGGGTAAATATCACCCCCATGGAGACTCCTCTGTATATGATGCGATGGTAAGAATGGCGCAGCCTTGGAGCTTACGTTATCCTCAGGTGGACGGTCAGGGTAACTTTGGTTCGATGGACGGCGACCCGCCTGCAGCAATGCGTTATACGGAAGCAAGATTGAAAAAGATTTCTGATGATATTCTTTCTGACTTAGATAAAGATACGGTTGATTTTCAGAATAACTTCGATGATAGTTTAACTGAGCCTACCGTAATGCCTACAAAAATTCCTAATCTTCTGGTAAACGGAACTTCAGGTATCGCAGTAGGTATGGCAACCAATATGGCTCCTCACAATTTATCGGAAGCGGTAAATGCAATTTCTGCCTATATTGATAATAAAGACATAACGATTGATGAGCTAATGCAGCACATTATCGCTCCGGATTTTCCTACAGGTGGGATTATTTATGGATATGATGGGGTAAGAGATGCTTTCCATACGGGAAGAGGAAGAGTGGTTTTAAGAGCTAAAGTAAGCTTTGAAGAGGTACACAATAGAAATGCAATTATCGTTACTGAAATTCCTTACCAGGTAAACAAGGCTGAAATGATTGCCAGAACAGCCGAATTGGTAAAAGACGACAAGATTGTAGGAATCTACGAAATCAGAGATGAATCTGACAGAAACGGGATGCGTATTGTTTATGAATTGAAAAACGATGCAATTCCGAATGTTGTACTAAACTTATTATACAAATATACTTCACTTCAGACCTCTTTCAGTGTTAATAATATTGCTTTGGTACACGGAAGACCGGAACAATTAAATCTGAAAGATATTATCCACCATTTTGTGGAGCACAGACACGTTGTTATTGTAAGAAGAACGGAGTATGAGCTTAAAAAGGCAAAAGAAAGAGCTCATATCTTAGAAGGATTCATGAAGGTGATCGGAACTCAGGATTCTTTAGATAAAGCGATTGCAATTATCCGTCACAGCTCAAATCCTCAGGCTGCAAAAGAAGGAATTATTCAGGAGTTTGACTTGTCTGATATTCAGGCTCAGGCAATTCTTGATCTACGTCTTGCTCGTCTGACAGGAATGGAGCTTGATAAAATTCGTGATGAATACAATGCAATCATGAAAGAAATCGCTGATTTGCAGGATATTTTGGATAACGAACCAAGAAGATTCCAGATTATTAAGGATGAATTAGCAGAAGTTAAAGAAAAATACGGCGACGAAAGAAGAACAGAGATCGATTATTCTGGAGGTGAAATGTCTATCGAAGATATTATTCCAAACGAATCTGTAGTTCTTACGATTTCTCACGCAGGTTATGTGAAGAGAACGTTGCTTTCTGAATATAAAATCCAAAGTAGAGGGGGTGTAGGAAATAAAGCGGCAACAACAAGAGATTCAGATTTCCTGGAGTATATCGTTTCTGCAACCAATCACCAATATATGTTGTTCTTTACTGAAAAAGGAAGATGTTACTGGTTAAGAGTATTCGAAATTCCTGAAGGTTCTAAAACAGCAAAAGGTAGAGCGGTACAAAACTTAATTAATATTGAACCGGACGATAAGATCAAAGCATATATCAGAACCAACAATTTAAAGGATTCAGAATATGTTAATCAAATGAGCGTTGTGATGGTTACTAAAAATGGTACGATCAAGAAAACATCATTGGAAGCATATTCAAGACCAAGAATTAATGGAGTTAATGCAATTGAAATTAGAGATAATGACCAATTGTTAGGGGCTTACTTAACAAACGGAACTTCTCAGATTATGATTGCTACCAAAAATGGTAAGTGTATTCGTTTCCCTGAAGAAAAAGTAAGAGAAGTAGGTAGAGGATCTATTGGTGTGCGTGGTATCAGCATGGAAGATAATGACGAAGCAATTGGTATGATTGTAGTTAATGATTTGGAAAATGATACAGTTCTTGTAGTATCTGAGAAAGGATATGGAAAAAGAACAGCCGTTTTGGATTACAGAGAAACCAACAGGGGTGGAAAAGGAGTTATTACTTTAAATATCACTGAAAAAACAGGAAATCTTATTGCGATTCAGAATGTAACAGACGAAGACGGATTGATGATTATCAATAAATCCGGTGTTGCAATCCGTATGAATATGGATGAGATGAGAGTGATGGGTAGAAATACGCAAGGGGTAAGAATGATCAACCTTAAGAAAAATGACGAAATTGCAGCGATTGCAAAAGTAGAAATGGATAAGGATGTAGTGGAAGAAGATTCTGAAGAAAATGAAGAAGGAGCAGAAATTCTAACTGATAATGAGGAAAACAATACAGAAGCACCTCAGGCAGAAAATGAAAACTCTACAGAGGAAACTGAAAATCCTGATTCAGAAGAATAAAATTGTACAATTAATATAAAAATAGATTATGAAAAAGCTAATTTTAGGTATGGCTATCGTTGCCTCAGCTTTTGTTTTCGGACAGAAGGAAGATGCAAACGCTAAGCTACAAGAAGCTAACAAAGCTGCAATGGATGCGTATAATGCAAAAAATTATGCCGTTGCAGCACCTAAGTTTATGGAAGTTTACAACTTGTTGAAAGCAACAGGTCAGGACAATAAAGTATATGTATATTACTCAGGTTTAAATTATGCTTTGGCAAACGATATTCCTCAGGCTACAAAAATATATACAGATTTGATTAACTCCGGTTATACTGGTGTTGAGACAACATATACGGCGAAAGATAATAAATCTGGTCAGGTGTTAAGTTATGATAAAACGACTTGGGATTTATTGAAGAAAACAGCTTCAAAAGATTATTCAGATTTTAAAACTGAGCAGTCTCCAAGTGTTGAGCAGGATTTGTATGAAACCTTATCTACTTTATTAATCAATGCTAAGAAAAACGATGAAGCTTTAGCGCTTATTGAAAAAGGATTGGCAAAATTTCCTAACAGTACAAAATTAAAAGAGTATCAGGGAAGTGTACTGTACGCTACAGGAAACACGGATAAATTCATGACGAATTTAAAGGAGCAACTAGCTAAAAATCCTAATGATGCGACAAATTGGTATAATTTGGGAGTTCTTCAGTCTAAAAATCCTGAAACCACAAATGAGGCGGTTGCTTCTTTTCAAAAAGCAATTGAGCTAAAACCTGATTTCTCTAATGCTTATCAAAATCTGGTTTATGCAGTAATCGGAGATGATGAAAAAGCTGTTGCTGATATCAATGCATTAAGAAAATCTAAACCGGACGATGCTACAAAACTAATTGAAGCAAGAAAGGAGAGATTTGGTAAAGCAACACCTTATGCTGAAAAATGGCAACAGGCTATGCCGACGGATATTAATGCAGTTCAGACGCTAAAAGATATCTATAACACGACTAAGAATACGGCTAAGTATAATGAAATGAAAGCTAAAGAAGCTGAACTTCAGGCAAAACAACCTGCTAAATAATTTTCAAATTTTTGAAATTTAAATATAAAACCGTAACATTTTTGTTTCGGTTTTTTTTGGTGCTATTCAGAACCAAATAAAATCAATTTTAAAAATAATTTTCCTGTTAAAGAATATGGTAATTTTCCAATGATTATCATCAAAAATCAATGTTAAAATTCTCTGTAATTCCGTATCTTTGGGAAAAATTTTACAAAAATGATCGAGTGGAAAACCGTTAAGGAATACGACGATATTACCTATAAAAAATGTAATGGCGTTGCGAGAATTGCTTTCAACAGACCGGAAATTCGTAATGCTTTCAGACCTAAGACTACTTCAGAATTATACGATGCCTTTTACGACGCTTCAGAAGATTCGTCAATTGGTGTTGTTTTACTTTCAGGGGAAGGACCAAGCTCGAAAGACGGAGTTTGGGCTTTTTGCAGCGGAGGCGACCAAAAAGCGAGAGGCGAGCAGGGATATGTGGGAGAAGACGGAAGACACCGTTTGAATATTCTGGAAGTTCAGCGTTTGATCCGTTTTATGCCAAAAGCCGTGATTGCAGTAGTTCCGGGATGGGCAGTTGGCGGCGGTCATTCTCTTCATGTGGTTTGCGACTTAACGTTAGCAAGCAAGGAACACGCTATTTTCAAACAAACGGATGCAGATGTTACAAGTTTTGACGGTGGTTACGGTTCTGCATATTTAGCTAAAATGGTGGGACAGAAAAAAGCTCGTGAAATTTTCTTTTTAGGCAGAAATTATTCAGCTCAGGAAGCATTCGAAATGGGAATGGTAAACGCAGTAATTCCTCACGATGAACTAGAAGAGACTGCTTACGAATGGGCTCAGGAAATATTGGCAAAATCTCCAATGTCTATCAGAATGTTGAAGTTTGCGATGAATCTTACAGACGATGGAATGGTGGGGCAGCAGGTTTTTGCAGGAGAAGCAACGCGTTTGGCATACATGACGGAAGAGGCAAAAGAGGGACGAAATGCCTTCTTAGAAAAGAGAAAGCCTGATTTCGGAAAAGATAAATGGATATCCTAACATAAGTAATTGGTAATAAGTAATGAGCAATATTAGCAGTACTTATTACCAATTACTCATTACTTATAAATTATGAAAGATTGGATAAAAGCCGCAAGGCTTAGAACATTACCGCTTTCCATGAGCGGAATTATAATGGGTGCATTCATTGCAAAATGGAGGCTTTATGGTGAAGGTGGAGTTTGGGACTGGAAAATTCTGGCATTGGCGCTTTTGGTGACTTTGCTGTACCAGATCTTATCAAACTATGCAAATGATTACGGAGACGGTGTAAAAGGAACCGATGCTAAAAGGGCGACGGAAGCTGAAGCAAGAGCAGTGGCATCAGGAAAAATTACAGCAAAACAAATGAGAAATGCAGTCATTCTTTTCTCGGTGTTGTCTTTTGTTGCAACGGTTGCACTTTTATACGTTGCTTTCATCCCGAAGTATATGAACGAATTTTATATTTTCATCGGTTTGGGAGTAGCTTGTATTTTAGCGGCGATTGGCTATACAGTTGGTAAAAAACCTTACGGATACATGGGATTGGGAGATCTTTTCGTATTTGTATTTTTTGGATTGGTTTCGGTTTGCGGAAGTTATTTTCTGTTTACAAAAACGTTCAGTTGGGATATGCTATTGCCGGGAACAGCGATCGGGATGATGAGCATGGCAGTTTTGAATCTAAACAATATGAGAGACATCGAAAGCGACAGATTATCAGGTAAAAATAGTTTCGCACTGAGAATAGGATTCAAAAATGCGATGATTTACGAAATGATTTTACTCCAGCTTCCTTTAATTTTACTTTTAATGTTTTTTGGAGTTAATGGCTTCTTTCAATCTCAAAATTATTATGTCTTTATTGTAATGATTTTGTTGATTCCAATAGCGAAACTAAGAAGGAAAATCATGGAAATTAAAGAACCGAAACAGCTAGATCCGTTTTTGAAACAGGTCGGTATTATTACTTTTGTAATGGCAGTTCTTACCGCTTTCGGACTTAACTTTTTCGTATAGTAAATAATTCAAAAATAAATTTAAAATGAAAATACAATATTTAGGACAAAACTGTTTTTTGTTCACTTATAAAGACAAAATGATCTTATGTGATCCTTTCTACAACTACAAAAAAGCAGAATCAGGTTTTGATATATCGGCTCAGAAAATTGATTATATTTTATTAACTCACGCGCATGGAGATCATATTGCAGACGTGGAAGAGGTATTACAATTTCACCCGGAAGCCACGATTATTGCTGTTCCGGAAATTTGTGGATATTTCAAAAATGCGAAAAATACAGATGATGTAAATTTAGGAGGGTCGGCAAAAATCGATGATCTTAAAATTTCAATGGTTCCGGCTCATCATACAAGTTCGTTTCCTGACGGAAGCTATGGAGGTGTTCCTGTAGGTTATATTTTCAGATTTCCTGAAGGTAGAAATCTTTATTTAGCTGGTGATACAGGGGTAATGGCAGATATGGAGTTATTTCCAAGATTGTACGGGAATTTAGACCTTTCTATCCTTCCGATTGGAGGTCACTACACAATGGGTCCGGAAGAAGCAATTTTTGCAGCCACAGAATTGTTGAAAACTCCAAAAGTGATCGGATGTCATTTTGATACATTCCCAGCCATTGAAATTAACCACGAAATTGCATTGAAGCATTTTGCAGATAAAAATGTAGAACTTGTTTTACCAAAATTAGGTGAGGAGTTCGAATTTTAAATAAAATTTAGAGAGATAATTTGAAAATTCAAATAGAAATGTTGGAAAGTTTAGACATAAAAAAAGATAATCTTCAAATTACCTCTCTTCAACTTAAACCAAAAAAAATGGCAAGCTACCTAAATCACACCGCTCAACCAATTACCTTTGCTGCGTTCCCACCCTGGAGGATTCTCAGGAGCTGGTTGTTTAGGACTTGCCGTTGCAAAGGTAGGAATATTTTATAAACTTCAAAACATTATTACAGAAAATTAATTGAAAAAATACGCTGATAGAGCTACATTGCTGAAATTCAGCTTAATAATTTTTCAAAAATTTTCAAAAAATTTAGATATGATAAAAAGCCCTTCCACATTAGGAATTTTACTGTTTGGTGCTACGATGATCGTTTTTCTCGTGGTGTATTACTTCTTTTTAGGAGTTAATTATTTTGATATTTCGTTGAAAGCCAATGCTTTCGTATTACCGCTTATTTACGCAGGAGCAGCATTCTGGTCAGTAAAATCTTACTGGAACAACAATAGAGTCGTAAGTTTTAAAGATGCATTCAAAAGAGCATTTATTCCAATGTTTATCGGTGGAGCTCTTTCGATTGTAAGTATTTATGCTTTTATGAATTTTGTTGATCTAGATGCTAAAAAACTGTTGAATTATCAATACGTAACGAGACAAAAAGCAGAAATGGATAAAGAATATAAGTCTGCAAGAAAGGTTTTGAAACATCAGAAAGATATTGATGAACTTGATCAGAAGTATAAAGAAAGACTTCCAAGTTTCTCTCCGAAAGCTGTTAAAGGAAAAGATATGCTTACGGCAAGTCATTTTTCAGGATATTTTGCAGCAATCCTTATATTTTACGTAGTTTTGTCGTTATTTTTTGGAGCATTTTTCAGAACAAGAAGTGTTTATCAGGAAACAGAAAATCAAGAATAATTTTATTAAATTTAAATGAACCTATCTATAGTTATTCCGTTATTGAACGAGGAGGCCTCTCTGGAAGAGCTTTTTTCAAGAATTGATAATGTTTGCAGATCAAACAGTTTATCGTATGAAATCTGGTTTGTAGATGACGGAAGTACAGATTTATCGTGGAGTATTATCGAGAATTTAAAAGTTCAGCATCCGCAGATCCACGGTATCAAATTTTCAAAAAATTACGGAAAATCTCAGGCGCTTCATGCAGCTTTTGAAAGAACAAACGGAGACGTAATTATTACAATGGATGCTGATTTACAGGATTTTCCGGAAGAAATTCCGGACCTTTATAATATGGTAATTCATGAAAATTATGATATTGTTTCCGGCTGGAAAAAGAAGCGTTTTGACAATGTCATGACGAAAAATGTTCCGTCAAAATTATTCAATGCAGCAGCAAGAAAAGTTTCAGGCGTTGAACTTCATGATTTCAATTGTGGGTTGAAAGCTTACAAAAAGCAGGTGGTAAAAACGATTGACGTGTATGGAGATATGCATCGATATATTCCGGTTTTGGCTGCCAATGCAGGCTTCAGAAGAATCACGGAAAAAGAAGTAAAACATCAGGCGAGACCTTACGGAACTTCGAAATTCGGAACAGAAAGATTTATCAGAGGATTCTTAGATTTAGTAACGCTTTGGTTTGTAAGTCGTTTCGGCGGAAGACCTATGCATTTCTTCGGAGCTGTAGGAACTATAATGTTTATCTTAGGTTTTCTTTCAGCACTTTGGTTGGGAGTTTCAAAATTAATTGATGTTGCAAGAGGAATTTACGGACATTTAATTACTAATAATCCTTGGTTCTTCATTGCTTTAACGATGATGATTATGGGAACTTTGCTTTTCATTGCAGGATTTTTAGGCGAAATGATTATCAGAACAAACAGGGAACATAAGAATTACAATATTGACGAGGTGATTTAAAGATGAATTCAAAAAGTTGTTTGAACTGCGGTCATTCAATCTCCGATGAGTTTTGTGCTCATTGCGGACAGAAGGCGGACACAGCAAGAATAACTCCACGTTCTTTAATCAAAAATGATATTCTCGGATCGATTTGGCATGTTGAAGCTAAATTTTTCCAAACTATAAAAGAAATTTTTTTCAGACCCGGACAAACGGCAATGAATTATATTGCAGGAAAAAGAATCAGATACAACAGTTTTATACCGTTGTTACTGATTCTTTTCAGTTTTAATGTATTGGGAATGCATTACTACGAAAAGTTTGCACCACCCGAAATTGAAGATGATTATCAAATAAGAAATTTCTTGTCGAAATATTCTAAAACGATATTATTTATCATCATCCCTATGCTTGCTGTAAATGCTTATTTTTTATTTAAAAGAATAAATTTGAATATTGCGGAGCATTTTATCATCGGAACCGTTAGTCTTTTAGGAATTTTAATCTTATTTTTGTTGGACGATATTGTAAGTCTGATTGGTTTATGGAAGCCTGTTTCAAAGATTTTCGATTTCATCGACAAAATTATATTCGGTCTTTCTATTATTTTCCCGGCAATTACTTATTGGAATGCTTTTAAAAATTCATATTCAAAACCAGGTTTACTTTGGAGAATATCAGTTTTTTATGTGCTATTGGGAGTGGAAAGTATGGTTGTAGTTTCGATTTTATATAAAATATTTTATTAAATATGAAAAATATATTTTACACATTCATGTTGATGGCAGTGGTTTCCTGTGGAAAGATTTCACCGGAAGGAAAGATTGAAACGAAAGATGTAGATGTTTCAGAATTTGTAAATCTTAATCTGGAAGGAAAGTTCCGTGTATTCTATGCAAGAGGAACAAAAAATTTTGTTGAAATAGAAACCTATCCGAATGTTGCTGATAATCTGAATGTTGATGTGACAGACAAAACCCTTTCAATCAAAGAAAAACGTGGAACAAAAGGGGTAGATTTTTATAATATAACAATTTATTCAAAATATAATCTGGAAAAAGTAGCAATTTCCGATTCTGTAGAAATGAATATTTCAAGCGAAATTAAGATCGACAATTTTAAGCTTAATTTGAAAAATAATGCTACATTTATGGGTTCGGTGAACACAAGAAGAGCAGAAGTAGAAATGCAGAACCGAAGCCGAGCCAACTTTTTAGGACAAACAAAAGAAGCCGTGATAAAAATCTCTGACACAGCAAGTTTGATTTCTCCATATTGGAAAATAGAAAATCTGAAAATTGATTCTAAAAATGGAAATTATGCCGAAGTCAACGTAAAAGATTCATTAAAAGGACATATTCAGAATACAGCTAAATTTGTGTATTATAATGACCCAATCCGTGCTTTTAAAGTGGATAAAACCACGAATGTACAGAATAAAAAATTGGATTAAATCACTGTTTTGCAATTCAGGACTGAATAAAATACAGTGAAAAATCTTCAAAATAAAATAGATACCTACAACAAATCAAATATTAAACTATAAAGAACAAAATACAAATATGTCAACATTAGAAAAAGCAAAACTTTGGTTAAGCGATACATTCGATAAGGAAACAAGAGATGCAGTTCAATTGTTAATTGACAGCAATTCTCCCGATTTAGAAGACTCATTTTACAGAGAGCTGGAATTCGGAACAGGAGGGATGAGAGGAATTATGGGTGTCGGAACCAATCGTTTAAATAAATACACGTTAGGTCAAGCAACACAGGGACTTGCGAATTATATGTTAAAGCAGTTTCAAGGGGAAGAAATCAGTGTTGCGATTGCTTATGATGTAAGAAATAATTCAAAAGAATTCGGAAAATTGGTGGCAGATGTTTTGACGGCAAACGGAATTAAAGTATTGCTTTTCAAGAATCACAGACCGACTCCGGAATTATCTTTCACGGTTCGTGATAAAAAATGTAATGGAGGAATCGTATTGACAGCTTCTCACAATCCCCCTGAATACAACGGTTATAAAGTATATTGGAACGACGGGGCGCAAATTGTTCCGCCTCATGATGAAGCGATTATCAATGAAGTGTATTCTGTGAAATTTGATGAAATTAAATTCAACGGAAATGATGATTTGATTGAATGGATCGGAGAGGAGCAGGATGAAGTTTATATTGATGCTTGCATAGAAAATTCTACCTATCAGAATGTTGGAAAAGAAAATTTAAATATAGTTTTCACATCAATTCATGGAACAACCTATACAACGGTTCCTAGAGCGTTGGAAAAAGCAGGTTTCAAAAAGATTGATCTAGTAAAAGAACAAATGATTCCAAGCGGAAATTTCCCAACAGTTGATTCTCCAAACCCTGAAGAACCTGCAGCATTGGAAATGGCGATGGATTTAGCTAAAATTACCAATGCAGATATTGTAATCGGAACTGATCCGGACGGTGACAGGTTAGGAATTGCAGTAAGAAATCTGGACGGTGAAATTCATCTACTGAATGGAAATCAATGTAATACAATTCTTACCTATTATATTTTAAATGAATGGAGAAAGCAGGATAAAATCACCGGAAAAGAATTCATCGGTTCTACGATTGTAACGTCTGATATTTTCTTTGATATTGCTCAGAAATTCGGTGTTCAGTGCAAAGCCGGATTGACAGGTTTTAAATGGATCGGAAAAATGATCCGTGATGTGGAAGGAAAAGAAAAATTCATTTGTGGTGGCGAAGAAAGTTTCGGTTTCATGACGGGAGATTTCGTTCGCGACAAAGATTCTTGCGGAAGTATTATCTTGGCTTGTGAAATTGCTGCTTGGTGTAAAGCCAACGGAAGAACAATGTACCAATATCTGATCGAAATTTATCAGGAAACCGGAATGTATTACGAAGGTTTGGTGAATTTGGTAAGAAAAGGAAAAGACGGAGCGGAAGAAATTCAGAATATGATGAAGAATTTCCGTGAAAATCCGCCAAAGGAATTGGCTGGATCGTTGGTTGAAGAAGTCAAGGATTTTAAAGAGCAGACTAATTTTATCGTTTCTAAAAATGAAAAAGTAGTGATGAACGACATTCCAAAATCGAATGTTTTGATTTATTATACTCAGGATGGTACAAAAGTGTGCGTAAGACCTTCAGGAACAGAACCGAAGATTAAATTTTATATTTCCGTAAAAGATTCTATTACTTCCGAAGCTGATTTCAGAGATAAACTGAGGTCTTTGGAAGCAAAAATTGAAGAAGTAAGAAAAGATTTGAAGTTAGATTAATTTCAAAATTATCTTTATGATTAAAAAAGGTTTAGCGGCTTTTATTCTGTTGATTTCTATTTTTTCCTGTAAAAAAGAAGCTTCAAAAACTTCTCAGGAAAAAGTTGAAATAGATACTATGTCGAAAACAGAACACGCCAAAAGTTTATTTAGACCTGTTGATACGGTATGCTTTTCTTCAAATACAACAGAAAATTATATTATAGCTTTACAATGGCATAAAGATAAAATAATAAAGAAAGTTGCTCAGAATTCACCTAGACAGAATGATAAATTATACGAAGATTACATTAAAATTCGCAATAAATATATACTGTGTTTAAGTGAAAACTTAGTAAAAGTTTTGATAGACTATGTTAATTATTATGATTCTAACAGCAATAGTTACAAGTTTCCGGAAAACGTAAAAAAGTTGGCTGCTGAGCTTAAAAAAGGAGATCTTGAATTTAGGGAAATAGGAGAAGGTTATACAGAAATCTGGTCTGTGCCCGATCATTATTTTTCGATATTCAGAGATAATGTAACAGCGGATTATAACAGCTATATTGAGCAGTTGGCAAAAGAAAGTGAAGGATTGTATTCGGCAGATGCAGGAATAGTAATTTCCTGGAAAGAATTGGGAGACAGAACGATATTTTGGGAGAATTTTATCAGTAAGTATCCTCAAAGTCTTTTACTTCCGAGAGCAAAGGAGATATATGACAGTTATTTAACAGATTACCTGTTAGGGATGGACAATACACCTACTCATGAGCATTCCGACGGAACATTATATGATGAAAACAGGAAGGAATTCAACAGGATTATAAAAAAATATCCGAATTCTTATGTTGCAAAAAAATCTAAGGAATTGATAAGTCTTTTTGATGCAAAAGTTCCTGATGAAGAGATCCATAAAAAAATGATGGATAGAAATAGTAAATAAATTTAAATAAAAATAAAGTGAAAGTTTCAAAATTAGCGGCGAACCTGATAGGTTCTGAAATTGTAAAAATTGGTAACGAAGTAAATGATTTAAAGGCAAAAGGAGCAGAAATTGCAAATCTTACCATTGGTGATTTGAACTCTAATATCTATCCTATTCCTGCAAAATTGAAGGAGGAAATTCAGAAAGCTTATCAGAATAATCTGACAAATTATCCGCCTGCAAATGGACTTTTATCTTTGAGACAAGAAGTTTCTAAAGACTTAAAAGCCAGATGGAATCTTGATTATTCGCCAAACGATATTTTAATTACAGCAGGTTCAAGACCTTTGATCTATGCAGTTTACAAAACTATCGTTGACGAAGGTGACAAAGTAGTCTATCCTACACCATCTTGGAACAATAATCACTATGCTTATCTTACTTCAGCTGACGCTGTTGAAGTAAAGACAACTCCGGAAAACAATTTCCTTCCCATTGCGGATGATTTAAGACCTCATTTGAGCGGAGCGGTTTTGGTCGCACTTTGTTCTCCATTGAATCCGACCGGAACAATGTTCACAAAAGAGCAACTTTCTGAAATTTGTGAATTAATTTTAGAAGAAAATAAAAAGAGAGGTGAAGATGAGAAGCCATTGTACTTAATGTATGATCAAATTTATTCTAATCTTACTTTCGGAGCAGAACACGTAGATCCTGTGTCTCTTTTCCCAGAAATGAGAGAATATACAATTTACATCGATGGTATCTCAAAATGCCTTGCTGCAACGGGAGTTAGAGTAGGTTGGGGATTCGGTCCAGCTCATATTTTGGATAAAATGAAGGCTCTTTTAACGCACGTTGGAGCTTGGGCTCCAAAACCTGAACAGGAAGCAACTGCAAAATATTATGAAAATCCAGAAGAAGTAAATGCTTTCGTAGAAGATTTCAAAGGAAAATTGGAAGCGAGCTTAAAGGTTCTTCATACAGGAATTCAGGATTTAAAGGGAAAAGGTCTTGCAGTCGACAGTATCGAGCCAATGGGCGCACTTTATTTGACGATTAAATTAAATTATATCGGAAAAACAAAACCTGATGGAGCAGTTATCGAGAATTCGTCTGACTTAGTATTCTATTTAATCAACGAAGCTGGCGTTGCTTTGGTTCCTTTTTCTGCATTCGGAGAAGAAAAATCTGAGCCTTGGTTCAGAGCTTCTGTTGGAGGTTTAGCAACTGAAGAAATTTCTGCAATGATGCCTAAATTAGAAAGTGCATTAAACAATTTGAAATAAATTTAGAGAAATAAAGATGCTTCGTGGATTGATATTCACGAAGCATTTTGTACTTGTAACTGATTTTACTGCAAATGAACCTTCCCAAAAGATATTTTCTTGAAACCAAATGGTTAAGTTATTCAACTTTAGGAATTATTATTTTGGTCATTCTCAGTGTTTGGCTTTCTGGAACTGGTTCGCACAGATCCTTATTTCAAAATTCAATCTTATCAACATCAATTTTAGCGGTTGCATTCTTTCTTTTTATCAGTTTGGGCTTGTATATGGTCTAAAATTGAAGGAAAATATTGGAAATATTTTAACAAAAGAAAGAATCAAAAAAATGTCGGATAAAACTCCTGAAATGGGAAGTTTTGATTTCGATGGACCAGCCGTAGGAGACGGAATTGGAGGAATTATCCTTTCAATTATTCTGTGGATATTGATCTCCGTGGTCTTTATTTTTCTTTTATATTGTCTCGGAGTTTTCTTTTGGGTTGTAATTTTATTGTTTACAGCCCTATTATATTGGATTTTTTTCCGAGCTTTACGTTTGGTATTTAAAAATTCGAAGCATTGTAAAGGAAATTTGCTGAAAAGTTTCGCTTTCGGATTTTTTTATTCATTTCTGTACATCTCGTGGATTTACGGAATTATCTTTTTGGTTAATTATTTACATTAAATCATTATTATTTATAAAATGAAGATTATCGCAGTCATTCCCGCACGTTATGAAGCAAGCCGTTTTCCGGCTAAATTAATGCAGATGCTGGGAGAAAAAACGGTTATTACAACAACATATCAAAATGTTGTGGAAACGGGTTTATTTGATGAAGTTTTTGTGGCGACAGATTCGGAAATTATTTTTGATGAAATTATAAAAAATGGCGGAAAAGCTGTGATGACCGGACAACACGAAACAGGGAGTGACCGAATTGCAGAAGCAGTGCAAAATATTGATTGTGATATTGTTATCAATGTTCAGGGTGATGAACCTTTCTTAAAATTAGAACCATTACAACAGTTAATTGAAGTTTTTCATAACGATGAAAATCAGGAAATTTCTTTAGCTTCATTAAAAATACAACTCACTGAAAAAGAAGAAATTGAAAACCCTAATAATGTAAAAGTTATTACTGATAATAATGGTTTTGCCTTATATTTTAGCCGTTCTGTGATTCCTTTTCACCGGGAAATTTCTTATGATGTAAATTATTTTAAGCATATCGGAGTTTACGCTTTCAGAAAACATGCGCTAATTCAGTTTTCAAAATTAGAAATGAAACCTCTGGAAATTTCAGAAAAAATCGAATGCATTCGTTATTTGGAATATGGTATGAAAATCAAGCTGATAGAAACTAATTTCATCGGAGTCGGAATCGATACACTGGAAGATCTTGAAAAAGCAAGGAAATTACTGTCTAATTAATTGGTAAATTGTCCGACTAATGCAATGATAAATTAATAAAGCCTTATATTTGAATTGATAAAATTGAATTAATGAAGAAATTACTTTTTGTATTCGTCCTGATATGTTCACAGCTATCTTTTGCACAGACCGCAAAAGAAATTATTGATAAAAATATCGAATTATCCGGAGGATTAACCAATTGGAAACTTTTAAATTCGGTACTGCTTCAGGGGAAAGTGATTTTAGGAATTAAAGATGAATATCCGATAAAAATTTATCAGCAACGTCCGAATCTTACCAAAACTGTGATTACAATAGGTGGAAAAGATACGGCAATTGAAGGATATGACGGGACAAAAGGATACGCCATGAACTATGCGGCAAATAAAGTTCAGGAATACGCAGAATATGTGCCCGAAAGTTTCGATAATGATTTTATTGACTGGGAAAATAAAGGTTTTGAAGCTAAATATTTAGGTAAAGAAAAAATCGGAAATATTTACTGTCACAAAGTGGAATTAACGAAAAACGTTAATAAAAACATGTATTATTTCGATACTAAAAGTTATATGCTTTTGAGGGAAGTAAAAAAAGATGAAACATTAGATTATTCAGATTATAAAAAAGTGGGAAATTTGTCGATGCCTTTCAGAATTGAGTCTGCAAGTACAAAGAAAGACGGAGATTTTGTCATGCTGCTTAATAGAATTGACATAAACAAAGTATTTCCTGCTAATACATTTAAGTTTTAATTAAAAGAATAAAATTTAGTTATGAAAAAGATTTTTTTAGTGCTGCTTTCTTTTGTGGCATTTTTTAATAGTTGCGCTCAGAAAAAGAGCGATGCATCTAAAGCCAAAACCAAAGAACTTATGGGAAAATCAATCTACGATTTCAAAGTTGATGCCTTAGAAGAGGGCAAACAAATTAATTTTGCAGATTTTAAAGGCAAAAAGATCCTTGTAGTAAATACCGCTTCAGAGTGTGGATTCACACCGCAATATGCTGATCTTGAAAAAGTTGCTGAAGAGTATAAGGATAAATTGGTAGTAGTAGGATTTCCTGCTAACAATTTCGGAGGTCAGGAACCGGGCTCTAATAAGGAAATTGGTGCTTTCTGCCAGAAAAATTATGGTGTAACATTTCCATTAGCTTCCAAAGTTTCTGTAAAAGGTAATGATACAGCTCCAATCTTTAAATATTTAACTGAAAAGGATTTAAATGGAGTAAAAAATACAACCATCCTTTGGAATTTCACGAAATTTTTAATCGATGAAAACGGAAAATTAATTGATTCTTTTGTAAGTACAACAAAACCTACAGATGAAGCAATTACAAAATATCTGAAATAACACTTAACCAATATATCAGTTTAGTAATACTAATTTTGAATTTTGTTATTATTAAACTGATATATTGTTACATTGAATTACTCGTTACTTTTCTCAGCAAAACAAAATATATTTCCCAGTTTTATTTTGGAGTAACCGTTACTTTTTATTTTTGAAGAATTTATCATTGCTTTGGCTAAAATATTTGTAGGAAGTGGTTTCTGGCTTTCAAAAAGTCCTAATTTGTTAGCAAATTTGATAATTCTACTTCCCAAAACCTCTCCCGTTCTGTCAGATTCTTTTCTTTCCAGTATTCCTGGTTGAAAAATGGTAATTTTTGTAAAATGAAGTTGTTTTACAGCGTCTTCCAATTCGCCTTTCATTTTTGAATAAAAAATTCTTGACTTAGAATCTGCTCCGTAAGAGGAAACTAAAATATAATCGTCGACATTATTCTCTTTAGCGGCTTTCGCAAATTGATATTGATAGTCATAATCTACTTTTCTTTGTGCCTCTTTGCTGCCTGCTGCTTTTAAAGTAGTCCCAAGACAGGAGAAAATAACATCACCTTTTACCAAATTTTTCCATTCTTCAGGTTTTTCAAAATCGACAATGTGAGTTTTTAACTTATCATTTTGAAGATTAATAGGCTTTCTTACGAAAATATCAACCTCTTCAAAATCTTTATCCTGAAGTAATTGATTCACTAAATCTTTTCCTGTAGCACCTGTAGCGCCGATTACGAGAGCTTTCATATAATGTCGTTTGTTGTGATGGTATTTTCTTTATTAAATTTACTAAATTTGAATTAAAGTAAAAAATATTACTCACTACCAATTGTTCATTACTGATTATAATATGGATGCCAACGAAATTTTAGAATATTGTCTTGCTAAAAAAGGAGTTATAGAAAGCTTTCCTTTTGATAATGAAACGCTTGTGATGAAAGTAGGAACAAAAATGTTTTTGCTGATGGCTTTGGAAAAACAACCTTTAGGAATCAATGTAAAAACCGATCCGGAATGGAGCGCAGAGCTTCGTGAGCAGCATCCACAAATTACAGGGGCATTTCACATGAACAAAACACACTGGAATTCAGTAATGACAGATGGTTTAAAAAGAGAGCTGATTTTTAAATTAATCGATCAGTCGTATGACTTGGTATTTAAGTCATTAACGAAAAAAGCGAAAGAGGAAATTATAAATAATTAGAAATCAAATTCTTCTGTTAATCTTTTATCTTCATCCAATCTTTCGATTAATTTTTCCAATCCTTCAAACTTAATTTCGTCATGTAAGAAATCTCTGAATTTAACGGTAATTTTTTCGCCGTAAATATCTCCTTCAAAATCAAGAATATAAACTTCCACCGTTAGCTTTTCTCCGTTAACAGTAGGATTTGTTCCAATACTTAACATTCCTTTATATCGTTGATTTTTAACGAATACTTCAACAATGTAAGCTCCTTTTTTAGGTAATATTTTAATAGAATCTGTTTCAATATTTGCAGTCGGATAACCAATTGTTCTTCCTATTTTTTTTCCATGAACTACTGTCCCGGAAACAGAGTAGGAGTAACCCAGCATTTCATTAGCTTCCTTAATATTGCCTGACAACAGTGCATTTCGAACTTTTGTTGAGCTGATATTATTTTCGTGAATATTGATAGCTTCCATTTGTTCAACCTCAAAATCAAGTTCTTTTGATAATTTTTGAAGGAGTTCAAAGTTTCCGCTCTTATTTTTTCCGAAAGAATGGTCGTATCCTATAATTAGATACTTTACATTCAGCTTTTCAATTAAAATCTGTCGTACAAACTCTTCTCCGGTAAGATTTCTAAATTCTTCATCAAATTCTTTAAGGAATAAATTTTCAATACAATATTTATCCATCAAAAATTTCTTGTCCTCTAAAGTATTCAGAAGTTTTAGATCTTCATTCGGATTAAAAACAAACCTCGGATGCGGCCAGAATGTAAGAATTGCAGTTTCTAAACCGTTCTCAGAACCTATTTTTATCAATTCATCAATAATACTTTTATGCCCAAGATGTACACCGTCGAACATTCCTAAAGACAACGCTAAAGGCTTCTGAGAGGTATAATCTTTAAAATTCTTGAAAACTTTCAAAACGAAAAAAATTTGACTGCAAATATAAGTATAATGTAACAATGTATCGATATAACAATTTATCAATGTTTTTAAGCGAAAAAATGATCGGTAAATTATTAAAAAAGCATGATAAAAATCTTTTTTTTAGCAATTGCAGGTTTATTAAGAATCATTATATTTGCACCAAGAAAAAATTTAGCAATGGCAAACCAAATTAAAGGAAAAATTTCTCAAATTATTGGTCCTGTAATCGACGTAGTCTTCTCAAATGTGGAAGCAATTCCAAGTATTTATGATGCGTTGGAAATTACAAAAGGAAACGGTGAAAAAGTAGTCTTAGAAGTAGAACAACATATTGGTGAAGATACAGTAAGATGTATCGCAATGGATGCTACAGATGGTCTTCAGAGAGGGCAGGAAGTAATTGGATACGGAAATCCTATTATGATGCCAATCGGTGAAGCTGTAAACGGAAGACTTTTCAACGTGGTTGGGGATGCTATCGACGGACTTCAAAATATATCTAAGGAAGGTGGTCTTCCTATTCACAGACCAGCTCCGAAATTTGATCAACTTTCAACTTCTGCAGAAGTTTTATTCACAGGTATTAAAGTAATCGACTTAGTTGAGCCTTACGCAAAAGGAGGTAAGATTGGTTTGTTCGGTGGTGCGGGTGTAGGTAAAACAGTATTGATCCAGGAGTTGATTAACAATATTGCAAAAGGACACGGAGGTCTTTCAGTTTTTGCCGGAGTAGGTGAAAGAACGAGAGAAGGAAATGACCTTTTGAGAGAGATGCTAGAATCAGGAATTATCAAGTATGGTGATGATTTTATGCACTCTATGGAAAATGGAGGTTGGGATCTTTCTAAAGTAGATTTAGAAGCAATGAAAGATTCAAAAGCTGCATTCGTTTTCGGACAGATGAATGAGCCGCCAGGAGCAAGAGCTAGAGTAGCACTTTCTGGTCTTACATTAGCTGAGTACTACAGAGACGGTGGAGAAAGCGGACAAGGTAGAGACGTATTGTTCTTCGTAGACAATATCTTCCGTTTTACACAAGCTGGTTCTGAGGTATCTGCACTTCTTGGTCGTATGCCATCTGCGGTAGGTTATCAACCAACATTGGCATCTGAAATGGGTGCGATGCAGGAAAGAATTACTTCAACTAAAAATGGTTCAATTACTTCAGTACAGGCAGTTTACGTACCTGCGGATGACTTAACTGACCCGGCTCCTGCAACAACGTTTGCTCACTTGGATGCAACTACGGTACTAGATAGAAAAATTGCTTCATTGGGTATTTATCCAGCGGTAGATCCATTGGCTTCTACGTCAAGAATCTTGGCTCCGGAAATTATCGGTGAAGAACATTATAACTGTGCTCAGAGAGTAAAAGAAATTCTTCAGAGATACAAAGCACTTCAGGATATTATTGCAATTCTTGGTATGGAAGAACTTTCTGAAGAAGATAAATCAGTAGTTTACAGAGCTAGAAAAGTTCAGAGATTCCTTTCTCAGCCTTTCCACGTTGCAGAACAGTTTACAGGTCTTAAAGGATCATTGGTAGATATCAAAGATACCATCAAAGGATTCAATATGATTATGGATGGTGAATTAGATCACTTACCAGAAGCTGCTTTCAACTTGAAAGGAACTATTGAAGAAGCTATCGCAGCAGGACAAAAAATGTTAGCTGATAACGCTTAATAAATTAATTAGACACAAGATGTCAGATTCTAGACATGAGACTTTTATGTCTGAAATCTGAATTCTGAAATCTTTAAATCTAAATTAAAATGAATATAAAAATATTAACACCAGAATACGTAGTTTTTGAAGGTGAAGTAGATTCAGTATTATTGCCTGGAAAAAATGGTGAATTCCACATCATGAAAAACCACGCAGGAATTGTTTCTTCATTAATCGGAGGTAAAGTGAAACTATATGCAAAATCAATTGATGAAGCATATACTAAAAACTTTACAAAAGAAAATGAAAAAGACTCTGTTTTTTCTTATCCAATCAAAAGCGGTGTTGTAGAATTTAATCATGATAAAGGAATTATCCTTTGCGAATAATTAAATGAAAAGCTAAATATATTTTCAAGAAAAGTGTAACTTTGGTTACACTTTTTTTTATTTTATGTAAGAATCTGGTTGTATGAAGAGTAGTTTAATCATTTTATTTACAGTTTTAGGAATTTTATTTAATGCTCAGACGGTCAAAATTAAAAGAGGAATTGTAAATCTTGAAGGAATTCATGTCGCAAAACTTTCAAATAAAGGAAATGTTTATACTTTTATGGATCTGAAAGAAACTCCGATTTATACAGTAGAGTTTGTAGATAAAAGTATAGTAGATTCTGTAAGAGATAGTTATATCAAATTAAATAGAATTTATAATCAGGATAAAACTCTCGAGTTAGATTATATTTCTCCTTCTGCATTTTCAGGTGATGAAAAATCAGCAGCTTATACTTGTGTTAAAAGTTTAAAGATTATCGATGAAAGAGGGATTAATATTAAAAATCTTGATGAACTTTTTAAGAATAATCCAAAAAGAAAACTTGATTCCAAGACTAAAGATGCATATACGACAAGAACCAAAATTGACAAATTAAATATTACAGTAAATAACGTAGGAGAAATTCTAAGTAACGGTAAACCAGTTGGTTATTTTACCAATCTGCCTGTGAGCTTTGGGTCTGAAGATACAATTACGGACAAAACTTTTGTTGATATTGAAATTTATGATGCTAAAAGTAAGTTTATTGGAAAATATATTACAACAACCAAGCAATTAAAGACTGCAGGGGGAAAGGTTTTTACTATTTACAGGGAAATCTCTGGCCGTGCTTCGATTTTAAAATTCCCCACCTATAAGGCGATTGCAGAACGAATGGCAATCCTAGATCCTAATTTTATTAAAATTCAGGAAAAGGTTATCGTAGGAGAGGTTACAAAAGATGGTATTCAAAAATAAAATCATCAATTATTCTGTTTACATAAGAAATATCCAATGGTTTTAGCCAAAAATTATAACAAAAATTCCTGAAAATTATTTTCAGGAATTTTTGTTTTCTTTATTATTAATTAAATTTTTACAAACTTAAAATCACACCATTTTCTTTTAATTGCTGTATAGGTTTTGAAAACCAGAATAATTCAAAATCTTCAAGATTTTTTTCAAAATTTATTTTCAATTGTTGAAGTGTAATTTTTTTCTGATTCTCAGTTGAATTTTCTTCAAATATTTTCATTAGCCATTCTGCCTGTTCTCGCTCTAAATCTATGCTCAAAACATTAGTTTTTAAATGAACTGTAATTTTCGTGTACGGATAAGTATATTTCTTTTTTGTTTTTATGAGATTCTCAGCGATTACGTTTTTTGTTAAAAATATAACTTTTGAATTTCCTTTAAATTTAAAATCTTCTTCCTCCAGCAGAGAATCATGAATATGGTCCGGATGAATCGTCGTTTTCGGAATTTTAAAATCAAACCAATCCTGAAGAGAAAGGTCAAAATTAATTCCGTGCATATAATTGAACAAAGATTTTTTCAATCCAAAACTAAATTTCCCATGATCGATTCCTGTTTTGTCTGTAAAATCAATATCGTTGTTGGCAAATAAAATTTCCTGTTTAATTGGTATTACTCCAAATTCTTCCGGATTTAATCCGACAGGTGAGTGTGCAGTCATAGCAAACTGATGCCAGAAAGCACTTTGTAAAATTCCCATTTCGAATAATTGTCTAACCATTTCCAAAGAATCGACGGTTTCCTGAATCGTTTGAGTCGGGTAGCCGTACATCAGATACGCATGAATCATAATCCCGGCTTCTGTGAAATTTCTTGTCACTTTGGCAACCTGTTCTACGGAAATTCCTTTGTCAATTAATTTTAGTAATCGGTCACTTGCGACTTCCAATCCGCCGGAAACGGCAACGCAACCAGATAGCTTTAATAAAAAGCACAAATCTCGGGTAAAACTTTTTTCAAAACGAATATTAGTCCACCAGGTTACTACCAAATTTCTTCGCAAAATTTCCAATGCCACTTCACGCATCAAAGCAGGCGGAGCAGCTTCATCTACAAAATGAAAACCTGTTTCTCCGGTTGTTTGGATTAGTTCTTCCATTCTGTCAACTAAAATTTTGGCTGAAATAGGTTCATAAATTTTAATATAGTCTAAGGAAATGTCACAGAAAGTGCATTTTCCCCAATAGCAACCGTGTGCCATCGTCAACTTATTCCATCTTCCGTCACTCCATAAACTGTGCATCGGATTGGCTATTTCGATAACGGAAATATATTTATCTAATTGCAAATTAGTATAGTCTGGAGTTCCAATGTCTGCCTGTTTATAATCGTGTCTAGTAGAATTATTTTTATAGGTAACTACTTCGTTTTCAATTAAAAAAGTTCTTTTAAATTGAGATTCTTCATTTAATTCAGACTTAAAAACATTTTCGTAAAGCAGTTCAAGAGGAATTTCTCCATCATCTAAAGTAATAAAATCGAAGAATTCAAAAACTCTTTTATCTTTGATCTCCCTCAATTCTGTATTGGGGAAACCACCGCCCATCGCAATTTTGATGTGAGGATAATGTTCTTTAATATACTTTGCAGAACGAAAAGCAGAATATAAATTTCCAGGAAAAGGTATTGAAAAACAAATTAATTTTGGCTGTACAAAATTTAATTTTTCCTGAAGAATTTTTAAAGTAAAATCATCAATAAAAGTTTGATCTTCTGAAAGTTTCGAATATAATTCATCGAAAGAATTAGCGCTTTTTCCTAATCTTTCCGCATATCTGCTGAAGCCGAAATCAGAATCAACATTCTCAACGATATAATCGGATAAATCTTCCAAATATAAAGTTGCCAAATGTTTAGCCTTGTCTTGGAGCCCCATATTTCCAAAAGCAAATTCCATATCATCCAACTGGTTGAATCGGGAAGCTTCCGGTAGAAAATTCATCGAACAAATCTGTCTTGCTAGTGTGGGAGTTTTTCCCTGCAAAAAAGAAATGACCTGATCGATGGTCTTTATATATTCATCCCGTAACGTGAAAATTCTCTTTGAATTTTCTGAAATCTGCTGAAGATCAATTTCTTTATTAAAAACACGCTGAATTCCGTCTTTTGAAAATAATGCTAAAATGACTTCAATTCCTAAATCCATCTGATAGCTTGAAATATTTTTTGTATTCAAAAAACCTTTGATATAAGCCGTCGCAGGGTAAGGAGTATTAAGTTGAGTAAAAGGCGGAGTGATAAGAAGCAGATCTTTCAACAGTAAATTTTTTGCAAAGTTATTTTAAATCTTTTAGATTTCTCTAATGATTTGTTGTTAAAAAAACCGCTAGATATTCTAACGGTTTTCATTTATTTTTAAATTGAAAATCAATTACATTTGTTTGTACTCGATATTCATTTGTTTTTCCATTTCTGCATATTCTCCTGAAGCTAATTTTTCTTTAATTCCTTCAAAAGCAGCTAATGTTTCATTAATTTCTGCATCTGTATGTGAAGCTGTAGGGATCAATCTTAATAAAATCATCCCTTTTGGAATCACCGGATACACAACAACTGATGTGAAAACTCCGTAATTTTCTCTTAAATCTTTTGCTAAAAGAGTAGCTTCAATAGTTGTTCCCTGAATGAAAACAGGTGTTACACAAGTATTGGTATTTCCAAGATTGAAACCTCTTTCTTTTAATCCGTTTTGAAGTTTATAAACGTTTTCCCACAATTTATCTTTAATCTCAGGACGAGTTCTCAATAATTCCAATCTTTTCAAGCCTCCGATTACCATTGGCATTGTAAGAGATTTAGCAAAAATCTGAGAACGAAGATTATATTTTAAGAATCTGATGATCGTTTCATCTCCTGAAAGAAATGCTCCGAAGCCAGCCATAGATTTAGCAAAAGTTGAGAAATAAACATCAATCTGATCCTGGCAACCTTGCTCTTCGCCTGCTCCGGCTCCTGTTTTACCTAAAGTTCCGAAACCATGTGCATCATCTACCAATAATCTGAAATTGAATTTAGATTTTAAATCACAAATCTCTTTCAGTTTTCCCTGCATTCCTCTCATTCCGAAAACGCCTTCCGTGATCACTAAGATTCCACCGCCGTTTTCTTCAGCAACTTTCGTCGCTCTTGCTAAGTTTTTTTCTAAACTCGCAATATCGTTATGTTTGAAAGTAAAACTTTTACCCATGTGAAGACGAACTCCATCTACGATACAAGCATGAGAATCTGCATCATAAACAATCACATCATGTCTTGTTACCAATGCATCGATAGCTGAAACCATTCCCTGGTAACCGAAATTTAAAAGATAAGCAGCTTCTTTTTGCGTAAATTCTGCCAGTTCTTTTTCTAATTGTTGGTGCTGCTGCGTTTCTCCGGACATGGCTCTTGCGCCCATCGGATAAAACATTCCGTATTCTGCAGCTGCTTTTGCATCAGCTTCCAATACTTCCGGGTGGTTACAAAGACCTAAATAGTCATTAGCACTCCAAAAAATTACATCTTTACCCTGAAATTTCATTCTTGGACCAATCGGACCTTCCAATTTTGGGAAAACAAAATATCCTTCAGCATAATCAGCAAATTGTCCTAAAGGACCTGGATTTTGTTTAATACGATCAAAAATATCTAACATTTTATTAATATTTAAGTAAAAAAGCCTTTTGTGATTTACAAAGAAGGCTTAATGTGTATAAAATTATTTTATTATTTATTTGATGAATTCAGTTTTAAAAACTTCATCATAATTGTGAACACAATTATTAACGAAACCTTGTTCTGCCATCCACTTGTCACTGTATACTTTTGTGATATATCTTGAGCCGTGATCAGGGAAGATTAAAACAATCATATCTTTCTCTGAAAGCTCATGGGATTGTGCATATTGAATCAATCCTTGCGTAACAGCTCCGGTAGTATAACCGCCCATAATTGCCTCTTTTAAAGCGATTTCGCGGGTTCTGTAGGCAGACATTTCGTCATTTACTCTTACAAATTCGTCTACTTTGTCAAAAAGAAGGGCAGAAGGGATTAAATTTTTTCCCATTCCTTCAATCTGATAAGGATGAACATCTTCTTTATGGATTTCCCCTGTTTCGTGATAGCTTTTCAAAATAGATCCATCTGCGTCAACACCAATAATCTTGATTGCAGGATTTTTCTCTTTTAAATATTTTGCTGAACCTGATAAAGTTCCACCTGTTCCAGTACAAGCAAAAAGGTGAGTTATTTTACCTTCTGTCTGTTCCCAAATTTCCGGACCTGTAGTCTGATAGTGTGCATCAATATTTAATTCATTGAAATACTGATTGATGTAAACTGAATTTGGCGTTTCTGAAGCAATTCTCTTAGCCACTTCATAATAAGATCTTGGATCATCTGCCGGTACATTTGCAGGGCAAATATAAACAGTAGCTCCCAATGCCTTAAGATAGGCAATTTTTTCTGCTTTGGTTTTATCACTTACCGCAAGAATACATTTATATCCTTTGATGATGCAAACCATTGCAATCGAAAATCCTGTGTTTCCGGAAGTAGTTTCTACAACTACGGAACCTTCTTTTAATAAACCTTTTTTTTCAGCGTTGTCTATAATATGAAGTGCGATTCTGTCTTTAGTGGAATGTCCAGGATTATATGATTCTAACTTGGCATAAACGGTTGCAGGAATATCTTTCGTCACATTGTTAAGCTTTACCATAGGAGTGTTTCCTACCAGGCCAAGTATATTATCGTAAACATTACTCATTATTTGTTATTTTTCAATAAAAATCTGTCGGCAAAAATACAAAAAAATAAATTTAATTTCTAAACTTTTGTTTGATTTCTAACCTCTAAAATAGATAAAAATATTTTTATTTCGTTATATAAATCCGAAAGTTTTCAAAAAGTGAGCCAAAAGCTTTAAATTTTGTTAAAAACAATAGATACTGATCTAAAAACCTTATTTTCGCATCATTGATTTAATACTATGAAAAATTGGACTTTTAGGCAATGGAACACCCTTCTCGGATGGGTGACTTTCGTCATTGCATTCTTCACGTACTTGTCCACCATAGAACCCAATTTCAGTTTTTGGGATTGTGGCGAGTACATTTCTTCTGCGGTAAAACTTGAAGTAACGCATGCTCCCGGAGCAGCTTTATTCCAGATTGTGGGTGCGGTGGCAGCCATGTTTGCTTTTGGTAACGGAGAGAATTATTCTATTGTTATTAATGGGATGTCTGCATTATTCAGTGCATTTACGATTTTGTTTTTGTTCTGGACGATTACTCACTTTGTAAGAAGACTTTTAAACAAAGATTTTGATGAGATTACAAGACATCAGGAAATTTCTATTCTCTTTGCCGGAGTTATAGGAGCTTTGTGCTTCACATTTTCTGATACATTCTGGTTTTCGGCGGTAGAAGGTGAAGTGTATTCGATGGCATCCATGTTCATCGCACTTTTAGTTTGGTTGATTACAAAATGGGAAAACGAATATCAGGCTCTGGATAGTGAAAGATGGATTATTCTTATTTTCTTCATTTTAGGACTTTCTGTTGGTGTTCACATGATGTGTATGTTAGCAATTCCGGCGGTTTGTTTCGTGTATTATGCAAGAAACTACAAATTTACCTGGATCAATTTCATTTGGGCAAACGGTATTACTTTAGTTATTTTAGCGATTGTATTTAAAGGAATCTTCCCCTTTATTATGACAATGTTCGGGAAATTGGAAATTTTCTTCGTTAATGGATTAAATCTTCCTTTCCACTCAGGAACAATTGCAGGATTTATTATTACGGTTGCGATTTGTTATTTTGGACTTAAATATGCCAGAAAAGCAAAGAAAAGTGTATTCCAGACAATTGCATTATCAGTTGTATTTATGACTATTGGTTTTTCTTGCTGGATGGTTATTCCGATCAGAGCAAATGCAAATCCTCCAATGAACCTTAATGATCCTGATAACGCTATCGGTATGTTGGATTATTATAACAGAGAACAATATGGAGACTGGCCAACAATTTACGGTCAAAACTATACAGCTTTCCTTAATAATGACGGGATTGAAAAAAATGAAGACGGAAGTTTCAAAACTCAGAAAACAGGAGAAATTTTCGAAAAAGACGAGAAAGCAGGAACATACAGAAAGACGGGAGACCGTATCAACTATGTTTACAATAAATCTCAGGTAAGCATTTTACCGAGAATGTTCAGTGAAGATAAAGATGTAATGGCAAATTACATTTCTATGTACGGAGCACCGGATTTTCAGTTCAATTATGCTAATGAAGACGTTGCAGATAATCCTGAAGCTAAACAGATTTATAATGATCTGAGAAAGAAATATGAAGATAAAACGATCACGGCAGCAGATTATTTAAAGGTAAAACCATATAATTTGATTACCGTTCAGAGACCTTCTTTTTCTCAGAATCTTAATTATTTCATTACGTTCCAAAACGGATATTACTTTGTAAGATATTTAATGTGGAACTTTGTAGGTCGTCAGAATGACCTTGAAGGAAATTCTGAAATTACAAGAGGAAACTGGATTTCAGGAATTCCTTTCGTAGACAATGCGATTTTAGGAAATCAGGATAAGATGCCGGCAAAATTCAAAAATGAAAGTACGGTAAAATTCTTCTTCTTGCCTTTATTATTAGGATTAATTGGATTCTTTTTCCAATTAAACAGAGACTTCGGAAGATTCTACGCTATATTATCTTTATTTATCATCACAAGTGTCGGAATTATTTTCTACACGGGAGTGAAGCCTTTTGAGCCAAGAGAAAGAGATTATGCAATGGTCGGCTCGTTCTACGCATTTGCCATCTGGATCGGTCTCGGAGCCGGAGGAATTCTTTGGTTCTTACAGTCTAAAATAAAATCTAATGCTGCCAATATTGCAGCGGGAGTTATTTTATTAGGAGTTCCTTTTATGATGGGATTCCAGAATTATAGTGTTCACAACAGACACAACCGATATACTTCTTATGATTACGGATATTCAATCTTAAAATCATTACCGAAAGAAGATATTTTATTCGTTTATGGTGATAATGATACGTATCCGGTTTGGGCAATTCAGGAAACTGAAAGATTCAGAGATGATGTAAAAGTGGTTAATTTCACATTAGCTTCAACTCCTTGGAATATTGATCAGATCAAAAGAAAAACATACAATGCAGATGCAATCCCAAGTCAGCTGACGCATGATGATTACAGAGATGGTGTCAACGACCAGATCTATATGATGAAGAAAGATGATTGGACAGGACTTTTCTCTATGGCAAAAGAGCAGGGCGCAGAATCTACATTTGCAGAATTCAGAAAATATCTTACTCAGGATTCAATGACTTTGAAGGAAGCCATGAATTTTATCAAATATAAATCTCCTGCAAAAGATGAATTATTAAAATTATATTTTGGCGAAGAAAAGTATGATAAGTATAATATTTTACCTGTAAATAAATTCATTTTACCTGTAAATAAAGTAAATGCGGTACAATCGGGAACGATTTCTGCGGCAGACCTTCCGAATACGGTTAATCAGATCATGATTACTTATAAAGGAAATACGCTTTTCAAAAATAATTTGATTTTATTGGATGTATTGGCAAATTTCGACTGGAAAAGACCGGTCAGTTTCTCTTCAGGAGGAATCTACGACAGCGAAAATATTTTCTATCTTGACGAATATCTTCAGTTTGATGGTTTCAGCTACAGATTAGTTCCAATCCATACGCCACAGACTCCGGATGGGGAAATGGGCCGAGTTGATGCCAATTCTCTTTATAATGTGGTGAAAAACTTCAGATGGGGTAATTTCAAAGATCTGAATACTCATTTTGATGAAACGGCAACTTCGAATATTATGAGTTACAGAGCATCTGCAAGCAGAGCTGCAGCAGCGTTGGCTACAATGGGACAAAAAGGAAAAGCATTAGAATTATTAGATTTAGCTTCTAAAGAAATCCCAGCAGAAAAGTATAACGATCCTCGTTCATTAAGTTCAATGGTGTACGGATACATCGTTTCAGGACAGGAACAAAAAGGATTGAAGTTAGCGGAAGTTCTTAAAAAAGGAATTTTCGAGGAATACGATTACTACATGAGTCTGAGTAAATATGACCAAAGTTTCCTTAGAAGACAGATCAGAACAAAACCAATGGAATATTCCTTAGTAATTTCTGCGGTTACAGACGGTTACACAAAAATCGGTAAAAAAGATAAAGCTTACGATTACTTGGTAAAATCAATTGAGCCAATTGATAAGAAGTTCAATACGTTTGTTGAAAATCTTAAAGAAATGGGCAAAGAAAAAGCGATGAGCGAATCTGAAAATGTTCAGAAAATCACACCTTTCTATCAGTATTTATTTGATATTATGGAACCATTTGATTCTACATATTCGAAAGAAAAGGAAAGTCAAATTACCAATTCGATTATCAAAGCAACACAATAATAACAAAATTTAAAACGGAACTTCGGTTCCGTTTTTTTATTTCTATTTGGTTTCAAAAATTTATGAATTATATTTGCGAAACTAAAGAAGCACAATGATCAAGAAAGAAAATCAAAAAATCCCAATGTACGCTGTATTATTTACAGTTGTTTTCAAGCTCATTTTTTTACTTACCCATTACATTCAGGAAGATGCATTTATTACCTGGAGAGTAGCGCAAAACCTTTTAGATTATGGTGTTATCGGATTTAATGGAAACACCAAAATTTCTGCATCTACAACACATCTTTATGTTTTTGTTTCCTATATTTTTAATCTGATTTTCGGGAAAGAAAATTTCATTACCCCGATTCTTATTTTCAATTCTATACTTTTCACCATAGGAAGCTTACTGCTTTCACATTTGGTTCTGAAAAAAGTCTGGCACAAAGCCATCTTTATATTTTTAGTCGGAATTCTTCCTCCAGCGATAAAAATTTCTATTCTCGGAATGGAATACGGAATTCTTTTCCTTCTGGAAATGTCCCTGCTTTATTATGGATTCAATAAAAATAAAAAATGGGCTTTAATTATTTTTCCGATTTTAATTTTATTTACCCGAATTGATACGGTCATTTTTTTGGGAACTGTATTTTTGGTTGATATAATCTGGAATAAAAAAATCCGATGGAATTATATTTTAGGTGGAATTTTAGGCGTTTCCGCAGCAGTCGCTTTCAATTGGTTTTATTTTGGTGAAATTGTAAATAATACCATTGTTGCTAAGAAATTAGCGTATGATAAACCATTTACTTTTGCTCAGAATTTAGATTATTTCAAACTGAACTTCGGTAATTTCTGGGGAATGCTGAAACTTCCGGGAGATTTTAATCCATTGACAATTCTTCTTTTGATTTTTGAATTATTATGTTTTATTTATTTAATCAGACAAAGAGAAAGTAGAAACCGTTTTCTATGGATGATCTTTATCTTTGGATGGGTGAAACAATTGATTTTTCTTTCACAAAAAAGTCTTTTTGATTGGTATTACTGGGTTCCTCAAATCTTATTGTTCGTTCCTGTTTTAATTTTTATTCTGGAACAGAAAGTTAAAAGAAACCTTTGGCTGTCATTATTAATTGTAATTTATATCATCCCGATGTTAGCATTTCAAACCATACATTCCATTGCAACAGGAAACGGAGAATGGAATTACAGAAGAACAATTGGGGTATTTTTAGGTCAATATGAAAAAGATAAAAACCAATGGATTTTATTGGAGCCTGCAGGTTACGTTCCTTATTTTTCAGGATTAAAAACCATTGATGAAGTTGGTTTGGTTGATAAAGAAGTTCAGGAAGAAATCAAAAAAGATAAACCGAATTTCTGGATTAATACTGTGAAGAAAAGAAAACCGAAATATCTTCTTTCTTACGACGATCTGCACCAAAGAAAAGATGCGGAATATTTCAAAGTTCATTATAGATTATTAAAAGAATTCCGTGTGAAAGATCATTTGAAAAGTGATAACAAAATTTTAGAGAAAATCTATATTTTAAAACCTTCCGGAACAGATTATAATTTGTACGAAAGAATTGATTGAATATTTTTAAACCGAACCCTTAATTCCTAAAACCTAAACTATGAAATACTGTGCTTTTCTTCGAGGCGTCAACGTAAAAGGAACTAATATGAAAATGGCGGAAGTCTGTCAGGTTTTCAAAGAGGCAGGCATGGAAAATGTAGTTTCAATTTTGGCTTCTGGGAATATTATTTTTTTATCAGACAAAACTGCAGATGAATTAAAAAGAATTCTTGAGAAGGCAATGTCGGATCATTTTTCTTATGAAGCATTTTTATTTATCAAATCTCAGGAAGAAATAGAAAACATCTGGAACGGAAATCCTTTCGAAAAGAATGATGATCTTCATTCCTATACTTTTGTAGGAAATGATGGAATTGAGAAAATTTTAATGCAGGAATTCGAAAACGCTTCAAAAACTGAAAATGAATACGCTAAAATTGTGAATAATATTTTCTATTGGCAAATTCCCAAAGGAAATACTTTGGATTCTACTTTCGGGAAAATTTTAGGTAAAAAAAGCCTAAAAGATCAGTTGACAAGCAGGAATATCAATACTTTTGAAAAGATTTTAAAGAAGTTTTAGAAATATAATGTTAAAGACAACAACTATCATTATCATAGCAATCAAAGCAGATAAATAATTTCACATTACCGAACTTTATCATTATTTTTACTGAACTTTTTAATTAAAAATAAAATGATTCAGTATTTAGATAATATTCATCACAAAGATTCAAAAAACTTTTTCTTAATTGCCGGACCTTGTATCATTGAGGGCGAAGATATGGCACTTAGAATTGCCGAAAAGGTTGTTGAGCTGACAAATAAATATAATATTCCATACATTTTCAAAGGAAGTTTCAAAAAAGCCAATAGAAGTAGGGTAGATTCTTTTACAACGATCGGCGAAGAAAAATCTTTAGAAATTCTTAAAAAAGTTGGTGAAACTTTTAATATTCCGACAACAACAGATATTCACGAAAATGATCATGCTGCTTTGGCTGCGCAATATGTTGATGTTCTACAGATTCCAGCATTTTTGGTTCGCCAGACAGATCTTTTGATTGCTGCTGCAAAAACGGGAAAATGTGTTTCATTAAAAAAAGGACAGTTCCTTTCTCCGGAATCAATGAAATTTGCCGTTCAGAAAGTTACAGACTCTGATAATCCGAGAGTTGCCATCATCGAAAGAGGAAATTCTTTTGGATATACCGATTTAGTTGTTGATTATAGAGGAATTCCTACCATGAGAGAATATGCGCCTGTAATTCTGGATGTTACACATTCTTTACAACAGCCAAACCAAAGTTCTGGTGTGACTGGCGGAAGACCAGAACTAATTGAAACAGTTGCAAAAGCTGGAATTGCAGTGGGTGCCGATGGAATTTTTATAGAAACGCATCCAACTCCAGAAACAGCTTTATCTGACGGAGCAAATATGTTGAGATTAGATCTTTTAGAAGATTTATTACAGAAACTAACAAGAGTTAGAGAAGCAATTTTATAATAATTTAAGGATTTATTTAAATTTTCAACTTTAAACGGAAAAATCTGAAGTCCTTAATAATAAAGGATTTCAAAGTAATTATAATTCTGTTTTAAATGTTAAATAAAGTTTAAATAAGTTAAAATAAATTGTATATATTCACGTTTGAAATTTTAAAGCATTTCTTTTGAAAAAACTAGTTTTACCATTGAGCCTTATGGTTCCCGTTTTAGTATTCTCTCAAGTAAGAAAAAAGGATACTGTAAAAACCAATGATATTGAGGAAATTGTATTCCAGAAAAAGGTAACAGGAAAAACCACCGACCTTACCACTGTAAAAATTTCAGCGAAAGATGCTCAAAATGTAGCAAGTATTTCCGGAGGTATAGAAGGGATTATCAAGACTTTACCGTCTGTAAATTCCAATACGGAACTTTCTTCACAATATATGGTTCGTGGTGGAAACTATGATGAGAATCTTATCTATATTAATGATATTGAAATTTACAGACCTTTCCTAATCAGAAATTCTCAGCAGGAAGGTTTAAGTATCATCAATCCTGATATGGTTTCAACAGTGAATTTCTCCGCGGGAGGTTTTGAACCGAGATATGGTGATAAAATGTCTTCTGCTTTAAATATTTATTACCGTGAACCGGAAAAATTTGAAGTTTCCGGTGAGGCGAGTTTAATCGGAGGAAGATTAACTACGGGTTTCGGAGCTGGAAAAGACAGTGATGGTAATAAAAAGTTTACGGCTTTATTTTCAGGAAGATACAGAAATACAAACCTTGTTTTAAACACTTTAAAAGAAGATACCGATTTTAATCCCAAGTATATGGATTTTCAGACGTATCTTAATTATCACTTTAGCCCCAAATTGACCGTTTCATTTATAGGATATTATTCTAAGAATGATTACGAGATGATTCCAAGAGAAAGAAGTATCGATTTTGGTTCTTTACAACAGCCGATTAACCTTACTGTAAATTATGCAGGTCGTGAAGATGATAAGTATAAAAATATGATGGGTACAGCTTCCATCAACTATAAACCTTCAGACAAATGGAGATTTACATTGGATGCTTTTGCTTATCAAAACCGTGAAAGAGAATATTATTCTATCGCTTCAGCCTATATTTTACAGACTTTTGATCCTATAACGGGTACTCCGGTTACATCTTATGACGTGGGCGGGCAAATAGAACATGCACGAAATGATTTGTTTGTAAAAACATACGGAACTCAATTCAGAACGCGTTTTTCTCCCAATGTAAACACGGATATTGAAGTTGGTTTTAAATATGAAAAAGAAAATCTCAGAGACCTTACCAATGAATGGAGATTGGTAGATTCTGCAGGATATAGCCTTCCACATGAAGAATTTATTGATCCAAGAAGCCCTGGAGATTTAAAATTAATGTATAATATTGCAGGAAAAAATCAGATTGAACCTACAAGGATGTCTGCTTATGCACAGTATTCGCAGAAGTTTTTATGGGGTGACAATAAAGTTTTTGTAAATGCAGGCGCAAGGGTTTCTCATTGGAGCTTTAATAATGAAACGATTTTCTCTCCGAGGGCTCAGTTCGCCATCAAGCCGGATTGGGATACAGATATGTTATTCAGACTTTCCGGAGGGGTGTATTATCAGGCTCCTTTTTATAAGGAAATCAAAGACTTAGACGGAAATTTCAACAACAATATAAAATCACAGAGATCTATTCAGGCGATTTTGGCTAATGATTATGAATTTTATTTTGATGACAGACCGTTTAAATTAACAACAGAGCTTTATTACAAGAAAATGGATAATATTATTCCATATTATATGGATAATGTTAGAATTCGTTACACAGGAAAAAATAATGCTACAGGGTATGCTTACGGGATTGATACAAGATTATTCGGGGAATTCGTTCCGGGTGTCGATTCTTGGTTATCTGCGAGTTACGCCAGAGTGTATGAAAATATTGATGGACAGGGAGACATTCCGAGACCGACAGATCAGAGGTTTAGATTTGCAATGTTCTATCAGGACTATATGCCTAAATTCCCGTCAATGCGTGTGAATTTAACACTAACCTACGCAATGGGGCTGCCGACAGGAGCGCCGGTTCTTACAGATCCTTATCAATATCAGAGAAAGTTACCTTCTTACAAAAGAGTTGACTTAGGACTTTCAAAAGTATTCATAGATAGGAAAGAAAATAAAAAAACATACGGTTTCTGGGGTAACTTTGAAGAATTAACTTTGGGTGTTCAGGTTTTTAATGCATTCAACATCAGAAATACGGTTGCCAATCAATGGATTACAGATGCTAACACCAATCTAATGTATCCGGTTCCGGTTCGTCTGACAGGACGTTTCTTTAATGTGAAACTTGAATTTAAGATTAAATAGGTTCCAAATAATAGATAGTTAAATCTCTCCTAAAATAAAATACAAACGTCTGAAAATTTCTCAGGCGTTTTTCTTTTCCAAATTTTATAACAACATTACACAATTCTATAACAATCATATAAAAGATATTTTTACCTTTGTCTCAATGAAAAAGATTCTTGCCATATTATTCTCTGTTTTCTACTTCGGATTTTCTTCCGGGGCGGTTTTCAGCGTTCATTATTGCATGAAAGAATTGGCTTCTATCAGTCAGAAAGTTGATGATGTATGCAGCAAATGTGGTGTAAAAACTAAAAAAGACTGCTGTAAAACAGAATTGAAAATTGTAAAAGTTGATGATTCCCAAAAATCAGATTTTCTTAAAATTGACTTTTTAAAGCAGATTCAGGAAGTTCAGTATAACGATTTTTTCTTTGTTGATCGATCTTTTTCAGTTACCAAATTTACTCAGGTTCAGATTGATGCACCGCCTGAAATTTGGTCGGTTCCAATCTTTATCAATCATTGTAATTTTAGAATTTAGAATTCGTCAGTCGTTTGATTTTTAAATCATTACGAAAGTCACTATTTGTCGCATTGTGCGATATTTTTAACAATCTATTCTTAAAAAATAATTCTAAAATTTAAAACAATGAAAAAATATATCATTACAGCAGTATTTTCTTTATTTTCAATCATTTCAATTTCGGCACAATCTAAAAAAGATGCTCAGGTTACGAAATTGTATCAAAATTATATTGCGATAAAATCTGCTTTAGCTTCAGATGATGCCGACAAAACTTCAAAAGCCGCAACAGAATTTATTAAAACGGCTTCCGCAGTCGATTATAAAATAATTTCTGAAGGTAATCTCACAATGCTAAAAAAAGATGCAACGGTAATTTCTGATGCTAGAAATATTGCATCTCAGAGAGAAACTTTTTTCAATCTTTCTGATAATATGATTGCTTTAACGAAAGAATTTAAGCTTTCAGAAAAACCTGTGTACGTTCAGTATTGTCCGATGGCTGACGGAAGTTGGCTGAGCGACGAAAAACAGATTGCAAACCCGTACTATGGAAAATCTATGCTTACCTGTGGGAATGTAAACTCTACCATTAATTAATCTTCTTATTTTATTTAAATATAATGAGTTGTATAGTTTAAGCTAAATTTAAACTATACAGCTTTTAAAAGTGTGAAATATTATGAATAAAATAATATTATTTCTGATGCTTTTATTCTCTGTTACTACCTTTTCACAAACGACAAAAACAATTTTTACCTGTCCGATGCATCCTGAAGTAGTTTCCTCAAAAGCGGGGGATTGTCCGAAATGTGGGATGACGCTGGTGAAAAAAACGGTTGTTATAAAATCTAAAATGAAGATTCCATTAAAGACAGAAATAAAATCAGAAAATAAAAATAAGATTACAGTTGAGAAGAAAATTAAGGGTAAAAAAACAGATCATTCTCAAGTTTCGTTAGTTTCTAAAACTCAGACTGAGAATCAATCTGAACCTAAACCTCAAAATCCGGTTTTAAAAAGAAACTCAGAAAACGGAAAAGTAAGTTTTGGAGGAAAAACGGTTCGTTATGATTTATATGTAAAAGATACGATCGTTAATTTTACAGGTAAAAACAGAAGAGCAATTGCTGTAAACGGCAAATTGCAGGCGCCCACTTTATATTTCACAGAAGGAGATACCGCAGAGATTTACCTTCATAATATGCTGAAAGAAAATACAGGTTTTCATTGGCACGGCGTGATTTTACCGAATGAGCATGACGGAGTTCCTTATTTGACTACGAAACCTGTTAAACCTGGAGAAACACATTTATATAAATTTAAAATTTCTCAAAACGGAACGTATTGGTATCATTCTCACCAAGGTTTGCAGGAGCAGATTGGGATGAACGGTATTTTGGTTTTCAATAAAAGAGAAGGCGAACCAAAAGTGAATTATACCAAAGAAATTCCTGTATTATTAGGAGATTGGAGTGATGATGATCCGATGCAGATTGCCAGAAGACTTCATATGGCAAATACAGATTGGTATGCGATCAAGAAAAATGCAGTTCAAAGTTATTGGGAAGCTATAAAATCTGGAAACTTCGGAACGAAAGCACTGAATGAATGGAAGAGGATGGAAGCAATGGACGTGAGCGATGTGTATTATGATAAGTTTCTGATTAATGGACTTCCAAGTTCTGATTATTCAAATTTAAAAGCGGGAGATAAAGTTCGGCTGAGAGTTGCCAACGGCGGTTCTTCCACTTATTTTTGGCTGAATTTTGGAGGTGGAAAAATTAAAGTGGTAGGAAATGATGGAAACGATGTTGTCTCTGTGGAAGTTGATCGATTGATTGTCGGAGTTTCAGAAACGTATGATATTGAAGTTACGATTCCGGAAAATAAAAGCTTTGAGTTTCGTGCCACTTCAGAAGACCGAATTGGTCATGCCTCACTTTGGTTAGGGTCGGGAGAAAAAATTGAGGCTCCGGATTTACCCAGATTAAAACTTTTTGAAGGTATGAAAATGATGAACGGAATGATGGAAATGAGCGGAAATATGAAACCAATGAACATGACGATGAGTAATCAAATGATGGACATGAATGAAGTGATGTATCCTGAACTTCCTGATAGTCAACGAAAAATGACCGCGAAACATATCAATGAAATGATGGGAATTACCACCAAAGATTCTGAAAAAGAAGATCATTCTAATCATTCAGCAATGGAAATGAAGGAAGAAAAATCTTTCAAAAGGCTATCTTACAACATCTTAAAATCTCCTGAAAAAACGATTCTTCCAACAGAAAATGTTCGGGAAATGAAGTTTACGTTGGAAGGAAATATGAATCATTACCTCTGGACACTGGATAATAAAACAGTTACGGAAACGGATAAAATTCTAGTTAAAAAGGGTGAAATTCTGAGAATTACAATGTATAATAATTCGATGATGCGGCATCCGATGCACCTTCATGGTCACGATTTTAGATTGATAAATTCAAAAGGAGAATATTCGCCCTTGAAAAATGTTGTTGATATAATGCCGATGGAAACCAATACGATAGAATTTGCTGCCAATCAGGATGGCGACTGGTTTTTCCACTGTCATATTCTGTATCACATGATGGCGGGAATGGGAAGGATTTTCAGTTATGAAAATTCAGCACCGAATCCACAGCTTCCAAACAGGAAATTAGCCTGGAAAGATTTCATGAAAGACAATAGAATGGTGAGTTCCATGGCAATGCTGGATATTAACAGTAATAAAATTCATGCAGAAACGATGACCATGTTTGGTCCGAGATGGGCGAATTCAAATGAATTCCATTCAAATTGGGATTTCAATCATTTTGACGGAAATTTTAAAGTTGGAAGATTTTTAGGAAAATTTCAATGGGCTTTACCATATGTGGGTTTCAGAATTCAGAAAAACCATGAAATTATGGAAAGGCAAATGGCAAATGAAATGGGAATGGGTTTTTATGGAAAGAAAACCTGGTTCGGACAGCAAAAAGCGTCTAAAACTCAGGGCGCATTTATCGTTGGGATGCAATATCTTTTGCCAATGCTGATTACAGCAGATGCAAGTGTTGACCAAAATGGTAAAGTTTTATTGGAATTTAGTCGGGAAGATATACCACTTTCCAGAAGATTGAGAGGAAATTTCAGTGTAAATTCTGATGGAGAATTCAATACAGGATTACGATATATTCTACAAAAATGGTTAGCTGTCTCCGGAAATTATGATAATGAAATGGGATGGGGAGCCGGAATTACTTTGACATATTAATGAAAAAACTGTTTCAATTTTGAAGCAGTTTTTTGTTTTTTAACCAAAGATTCATATTTCCAATCGAATAGTTTGTTCAACTAATTTATGATTTATACTTTCCGGAATTAATCTCATGAAGAAATTTCGTAAAAAATTTCCTTTTTCCCATTGAGAAATCTGTCCGATTTTCCAACTTGTATTTACCACATAATCCACCTTTTTTCTTCTTATTTTTTGAAATTCATTAAAAATATAATTAAAATCTTTGTTGTTTTCCAATAATTTACCAATGATATAAGCATCTTCAATTGCCTGACAAGCGCCCTGACCCAAATTTGGAGTGGTTGCGTGAGCAGCATCACCAATAAGACAAAGGTTTTCAGAATACCATTTTGGGATAGGTGAGAGATCGATGATGTCATTAAGAATAATATTTTCCGGTAAAGTTTTTTCAATAATATCTAAAACTAAAGGATCAAAATCATAAAAATAATCAATCAAATTTGAGTAACGTTTCTGTTTTCTTTCATTAATTACGGCGTACCAATAGATTTTTTTCTCAGACATTTTTACAAAACCGAAACGTTTTCCTTTTCCCCAAATTTCAAACGCTTCATGATGAAATTTTTCGGGTAAATCAAACTGTGCTAAACCACGCCAGCAAATTTGTTTTGCATTTCGGATTTTCCCGGGTTCTATGATTTGATCTCTAACTTTAGATTTTATTCCGTCTGCTCCGAACACTATTTTACTTTCAATTGAATTTCCGTTTTCAAAATTGAGAATATAATTTTCTTCCTTTTTAATTTGACTTAACGAAGAGTTTAAATTAATATTTTCGAAATCTATATTTTCAGCTAAAATTCTCTGCAAATCAGCTCTGTGAATGGCAACGTTGCAGGAATTGTATTTCTTTTCCAATTCAAGAACATTGGTTTTTGAGATTAATTTAAAATTTTCATCGGTTATGGAAATCCCATGAATTTTATTTCCTGCATCTTCAATTTTTTCTTTTAATCCAAGCTTATCAAAAATCTGCATGGCATTGATTGCCATCATAATTCCTGAACCAATTGGTTTTATTTCCGGTGCAGATTCGTAGATCGTGAAATCTAAATTTTGTTGTTTAAGAATATTTCCAAGCGCTAAACCTCCAATTCCGCCTCCGATTATTGAAATTGAATTCATTATTTTAAATTTTTCAGTTCATTCAATAATTTATTTTGTTTATTGATGAAATTCTGCAAACTGTCCGTGTCTAATGGGTGAGTTTGCTGATAATTTTCAATCTCAGGAATCGTTTTTTTAATTTTATAAATGTCATAAAAAGAGTTAAGTTTTATAAAATTAAGATTTACTTGAATTTTTAGTTCATTCAGTTTATTAATTTTTACATCATATTTTTCCGAACTGTTTTTCAAAAGATTTAAAATTTCCTTCTGTAGTGCAGAATCCATAATATTTTTCGCTCTTTTTTCTCCGTCAGAGTAATAATTCTCGGATGAATTTATAATATCATCATAAAGATTTTGCATAATATGACTGTCATTTTGCAAAGTCTTAAATTTCTTATCTAATTCGATGAGTTTTGGATCATCTTTAATTTTTTCAGCATAAATTCCGTCAATAATAGCTTCAGATCTGCTCATTCGTTTTATTGAAAAACTTGATTCTGTATTTTTCGTGGCTTGTTCAACAATATCTGTATTTGTCTGATTATTCTCTTTGCAGGAAATTGTCAATAAAAATAGAGTAGATGTAAGAAGTATTTTTTTCATGGGATTTGTTTTATTAATTGTCATTTTGAGGAATAAGAGATCTGTTTTAAAGTTATATAAACAGATTCTTCATTTTGCCCTGTTTAGTTTAGAATGATAAACTTTATGCTTAATATTCATTTTTATCAGTTGAAGATACTTTAAAAATTACAAATAAAAAAGCGGAACCTGAAAATCAAGCTCCGCGTATAATTGTTTCGTAAAAAATTACTTACCTAAATAAGATTTTAAAATCTTACTTCTGGTATTGTGTTTCAATCTCTTGATCGCTTTTTCTTTAATCTGACGAACTCTCTCTCTTGTAAGGTCGAAGGTTTCACCGATTTCTTCCAAAGTCATTGGATGTTTTCCGTTTAAACCGAAATATAATCTTACCAGATCTGCCTCTCTTGGCGTTAAAGTATTTAATGCTCTTTCGATCTCAATCTGAAGAGATTCAAGCATCAAATCTTTATCCGGACTTGGAGATTCTCCAGAACGTAATACATCATAAAGATTAGAATCTTCACCTTCTACCAAAGGCGCATCCATAGACAAATGTCTTCCGGAGTTTTTCATAGATTCTTTAATATCTTCCTCACTCATATCAAGAACTTCAGCCAATTCTTCCGGAGAAGGTGGTCTTTCATTTTCCTGTTCAAGGTGAGCATATGCTTTGTTGATTTTGTTGATAGAACCGATTTTATTCAACGGCAATCTTACGATTCTTGACTGTTCTGCCAACGCCTGTAAAATTGACTGACGAATCCACCAAACTGCGTAAGAGATAAATTTGAAACCTCTTGTTTCATCATACCTTTTTGCCGCCTTCATCAATCCTAAGTTACCTTCATTAATTAAATCGGGTAAAGAAAGACCTTGATTTTGGTACTGTTTAGATACTGACACCACGAAACGAAGGTTGGCTTTAATTAATTTTTCCAATGCTGCTCTGTCGCCTGCACGGATTCTTTGTGCCAAATCTACCTCTTCGTCCGCGGTAATTAGTTCAACTTTACCAATTTCCTGCAAATACTTGTCTAATGAAGCAGTTTCCCTGTTGGTTACCTGCTTAGTGATTTTTAATTGTCTCATCTATTTTATCCTCAAAAAAGAGTTTCTATTATATTATACGTTTGAAAAGGTAAAAAGGTTACACATGTTACAATAATTTTTTATTTAATTAAATTAAATAAACATTGAAGAAATAGTTGTAAATTATCGCTCCAAAGTTATACAACAACGATTTATTATTTCTTTGCTTAGAAATAGATTTAAAAAATCAGATCGAGAATCTTTTTGTTTAGTCAAAAAAATTAGTGCAATCTCTGTTTAAAATAGAAAAAGCGAAACCAAAGTTCCGCTTTATATAAATTTAAGTTTGACAATCAACTATTAAAACAAATCATTCAGCAATTTTGAAAGTCTTAAACCTCCGTAAAGAAGCTGTCTTTCCATGGTGTCATTGAATTTATACTGATAATCGTAAGCCAATTTAGAATCGTTTGGAGTCTGTGCATAGATTTTGTTCGCAATCTGATGAGAATCATACAACCAGTCTTCCAGTGTACCTTTTTGGATTTGTTTTACTTCTTCATCAGATTTAATATCTAACAATTTAGAATATTCAGTATAGCTGTATTTTTGTGAATCTACCAATTTCCCGTCCCAAACTGAGTGTAAATTTGTTTTTTCTCCAAAATAAGTAACATTAATTTTATTTCCTCCTAAATCTTCTGCTCTTCCAACGTGTAGAGGCTGAGATAGATCTCCCATAATATGTATAAGGAAAATCAAAGCTATTTTTCTGTCTTTTTCAGAAGTCTTTTCGTCTTTAATCTGACTCGACAATGTTTTAACCTGAGTATACAAACTCGGACCTGCCTGAGCTTTTAGTTTTTCTTCAAAAACTTTGAAATCAGTTTGTGGATTGATGTTTACATAATGCCATGCTGAAGCCTGTTTCCAAGCGCCAGTTGTATCAGATTTGATGAAATCCGGCCAGTTTGCCCAATACGCAAGACGCTCTCTGCCCATTATTTTTTTAATTTCTCTTCTCGCCTTTCCGGAAAGATGATTTTCTGCAATTTCTGCGATAATTCTGTGCCCCGTTAATCCCCATGCATAAGAATAAAGCGAAGATGCCATGAATGCTAAAATCAGAATTTTAGAATAAATACTTTTCATTGTAAATAACATTTTCAAGGTGCAAAGATAAGTTTAATTTGAAGTAGGAAATAGAATTACATTCGGGATTTTTAAATTTAACAAAATCTTAAAATTTACTCTGACATCCGCTTGTTGTTATCTTATTTTCCGTATTTTTACGGTAATGCGATATATTGTTCTTGTTATTTTCAATAAATTAGTATTTTTAGAATGAAAAATATTGAGAAAATACTTTTTCAATAATAAGAGATATATTACCTTTACAAAGCCAAAATCACAGAAGACACTATGTATGAGAATAATATTCTAGACATGAATTACAATAAACTGCAGACAGATTTTAAAGCGGAAGCTGTTGCGGTAAACCTGTTGAAATATCACAGAGCGGTAAGCAATATTTTTATCGACCGAATTGGAATTAATGACCGTGCTTACTTAAAAGATATTAAAAGTATTTCGAGCAATTATTTGGGTTTCGACGAAGAAGTTTTTACTATAGAAACGTATAGGGAAGGTATTTATGATTATCTTCCTGAGGGTTTGTTTCATCCACCGTCGTTGGGCGCAACACGTAAAAATGTAGAAAGCGTTGTCCGTGAGATCCGCAAACAGAAAAAAGTGGAAGAGGACGCCAGAAAATTTTTCCGCCCGTTTGAACTGGAAATATTTTTCACTGAAATCAGCGCTTTGCTTAAAGAATTTGATTTTGATATCTCCAGCGACACAGATTCTTTGCTTCATACGGTGAGAGAATTGTGGCCGTTAATTGATATGCTGGACAAAAAAAATGCTTACATTTTCATTTATATATTACCGTTTTTTCATCAGATAAGAGGCGATAAAAAATGGTTTGAAAGATGTATGACTGCACTTTTACAGGTGCCTGTCGAAGTTTCCTTCGCCCCTAATATCATAGAAAAAATGAAAAGTAATAATGATTCTATGCTGTTGGGAAACTCAAGATTGGGAGTCACCTATATTCCGAGCGGGAAACATATGGATGGACAGAGAAACTGGGTAGTCAATGTCGGACCGATTCCTTATCCTGAAATGAGAAAGTATATTGACGGAAGTCCTTTCAGAAAAGTTCTTCAGACGTTGTACGATTATTTTTTACCTGTAAGTGTAGATGTTGAAGAGAATTTTATCACCGAAAAGAAGGAATATTCTTTTGCGCTGGAAGATGATGAAAGAAATACCAATCGTCTCGGATACTCTACGTTTCTGTAAAATATTTTTAACTATATTTACAATTACCAATAAAAATATAAATTTGAAAAAAGACTAATGGAAATTTCTTCAGTAAAAGGGATCTTTTTAAGGTATATTTTAATGCCTTTGTTTGCGGTTATCATGATGGTGATTTTAGGAATTATCAGAAAGAATAAACCCGCTATTAAAATTAAAACGATTATCATCTACGTGCTGCTGTGCAGCTTATGTCTTGCGGTTCCGGGGATTTTCGGGTTTGCGGGAAATTTGTTTAATCCGTACTGGTATCTCATTGCACAAATTATTTACCTTATTTTAGGGATTATTCATGTTAATTTATCCGACAGGTATTTCAAGAAGCATTTTACTTCGACTACAAAAAGCATTTTATTTGAATCTATACTTTCAATAACATGTATCGGAGCAGGAGGTTATCTTTTCTATCTAATTTTCGGATGGATGAGCAAAGGAACAGGAGACCCGATCATGGCGGCGACAAGTATTTTTATCTTTTTAGTTCCGTTGGTTTTTCATTATTGTTATGTTCAGTTAATAAGTATTCCGGTGGATATTTATAAAACATGGAGATATTCTCCGGATCAGAAACTTCCGGATTTTGAAGGTGCTGATTTTGATCGTCTAATGGTTTTGAATGTTGAATTAAGTAAAAACCTTGAAGATGCCAACAGATTCAGGATTAAAGCGAAAACATTGCCGACTGGCGTGACTTTTGGAGATTGGTTTTACAGAGTTGTTGATGATTACAACCATAAAAATCCAAATTCTATTATTCATCTTTCTGATGATACGCAAGAACCGTATTATTGGATATTTTATACAAAAAAATCGTTTTTCAGTTTTAGAAAATATATTGATTTCGACCAGGATATTACTGAAAACAGAGTGGCAGAAAACGATGTTGTCATCTGTAAAAGAGTCATTCAGCACGAGGAAGAAGGAGTAAGAAAAGCATAAACACACCATTTAAAAATATTGAATATGATACAGCCTATTAAGCATTTTGCCATCAATTGGGTTGACGGGATGAAGGTTTCCCAGAGACATCTTAATGATCAGGATAATTTTTTAATTGATACCATCAGAGATTCCAATTCATTGGGAATCACAACATATAATTACGGACTTTTACCCATCTCAAATGAGTTCACTGACAGAACAATTTTTGATGTTCATAATACGGCAACAAATGATGTTCAGCTGGTTATAAAACATTGTACTGCAGTAACAATGGCGGGGTATAGGATTGAATTGAATGACCGAAGAGTAAGTGTAAAATCATTGGCAAAAACAATGAATGAAGAGCAGGCTGATGGCGAATATTATATCCTAATTTCTGTTAATCCGTTTGATAAAGTTCCGTTTGGAGATATTGATCCCGAGGAAATTCCGCCTCGCCATCCAAGCACACAACCGAATCATCATATTGAATTGTTGCCTGTGAATTCTTTGAACAGCAGTTATTCGGGAGGAAATTATTTAATCATCGGGAAAGTAGATTTAAAAGGAAATATTGCGCAGGTAGATTCTAATTTTATTCCGCCGTGTACGTCGATTCAGAGCCATCCTGCATTGTTGGATTATTACAATAGTTTTGCAAAATCTATTGGAAATTTACAACAGTATGCTTTTAAAATCATCCAGAAAACATCTCATAAAAATCAAAATACAGCATTAGCACAAAACGTTAAGTATCTCTGTAATACGATGATTAATACTTTTGGGGATATGTATTTCCAGTTCAGGAATATTACGCCTTATCAGCCACCGGTATTTTTAATCGAATCTTTTGCTAAGCTGGCACTTCGTATGTACAATGCGACTCAGGTTATAGTTCCTGCCGAATTGGAGGAAATGTTAAATTACAGTTTAGAATGGAGCGAAATTGCACCACACACACTGTTGAATCAACTTTCTATTGTTGCCGAAACCAATTACGATCATCATAATTGTGGAGAGCCTTTCGTTTACATTCAGCAAATGTTAAGAAGCTTAGAAACGATTTTCTCTAAATTAAGCGAGCTTGATTACATTGGTCAAAGAAAAGAGAATATTATTGTTAACGAACAGGAAGTATCCAACAACAGCAATCCGAAAAGAGGTTGGAGCGTTTTAGATTAAAAACAGAATCAATTTAAAATATAAATCCCGTTATCGAAATTTCGGGATTTTTTGTGTAAAATTGTTTAGTGAAAATTAAGTAAATCAGATAAAAATGAATACAGATATAATAAGACAAGACATCAGAGGGTTATCAGATGGGAAAATATTTCTAAATAATGCAGGTTCTTCATTAATGCCAAGCATTGTAGTAGATTCAATGGTTGATTATTTACATCAGGAAGAACAATTCGGTGGATATGAAGTTGCCAATAGAAATGCAGAATTATTGGAACAATTTTATAATGAAACGGCAAGATTAATCAACTGTAAACCTTCCAATATTGCTTTTGCAACCAGCGCAACTGAAGCATTTGCCAAGGCTTTGTCGAGTATTATTTTCGAAGAAGGAGATGTAATTATTACGACTGTAGATGATTATATTTCCAATCAGATCACATTTATTTCGCTACAGAAAAAATTAAATGTAAAAGTCATAAGAACGAAAAATCTTTCAGATAACGAATTAGATTTGGAAGATTTGGAAAACTTTATTAAGCTATATGATCCAAAATTAGTCGCTGTCACACATATTCCTACCAATTCGGGATTGATTCAAAATGTAGAAGCTGTCGGAAAAATATGTAAGCAGTACAATATTTTATATTTGGTAGATGCCTGTCAGTCTGTTGGTCAAATGGTTGTTGATGTTGAAAAAATTGGTTGTGATTTCCTTACCGCAACAGGAAGAAAATTCATGCGAGGACCAAGAGGAACTGGATTTTTATATGTTTCAGATAAAATTTTAGAACAGAATCATGCGCCTTTATTATTGGATATGAGAGGAGCAAATTGGACAGAATATAATGATTATGAATTGTTTAAAACCGCAAAAAGATTCGAGCATTGGGAAATTTCTTATGCTTCGTTGCTTGGTTTCACAAAAGCTTTACAGTATGCAAATGATATTGGTTTAGATAATATTGAACATTATAATAGAGAATTATCACAGAAATTAAGACAAAATCTTAGAAATAGCGGCTTCCAAGTTTGGGATTTAGGAAATAATCTGAGCAGTATCATTACTTTTTCCGGTCCGGATGGAGATCTTGAAAATATTCAAAAAGTTTTGAAAGAAAATAATGTATATTTTTCTGCAACGTATAAAAATTCTGCTTTAATTGATTTTACAAATAAAAATATTCATGGAATTGTAAGATTGTCGCCACATTATTTCAATACCACAGAAGAAATTGAAAAAGTTTCTGAAATTTTGAAAAATAGTTTAAAATAATTTAAATTCAGATGCTTCAATATCTTAATAGTTAGAAATTATTTCTTAACCAATATTTTCTCAGTCGCTTTCCTACTCAAAACTTCCTGTTTTCCAGATACTTCAACGGTTATAGATTTGTCAAAATTTTCGATTTTAATAATTTTGATTTTAGTATTCAGAAGCAATTTTCTTTCCGTTAGATAATTCAAAAAAGCATCATCAGAAAGCGTTACAGAAGCAAAAATAACAGTTTCACCGACGGTGCAATTGCTTAATCTTTGCAAATCCTGGGCAATAATATTTCCGTCTTTGTCGGGAATTGGTTCTCCGTGCGGATCAAATTTTGGGTGATCAAGAATTTCATCCATTTTATCAAAGAAAATAGTAGAGTGTACGTGCTCCAGCTGCTCTGCGATTTCGTGTACATTTTCCCAACCGAAATTCATTTTTTTCACTAAAAACATTTCGGTAAGTCTGTGTTTTCTAACCACCAAAGCGGCTTCTCGTTTTCCTTTTTCTGTGACAATCAATGGTTTATAAGTTTCATAAATAACCCAGCTTTTGTCTGCGAATTTCTTCATCATATTGTTAACGCTCGGCATTTTTACATTTAAAAATTTGCTCAATTCGTTAATCGTAACTTTTCCTTCATTGTCAACTAAGTGAAACAAAGCCTTCAGATAATTTTCTTCTGTTAATGTTGTTCTCAAAATGTTAGATGATTTTCATTACAAATCTAACAAAATATTATTAATTATTAATGGATGTTAAATGAACTTTTTTTAATTTTACACAATGAAATTTTCATTCAAAAACGATTATTCGGAAGGTTGTCATCCTAATATTTTAAAGGCACTTTTACGGCATAATCTTGATCAACAGGCAGGTTACGGAGAAGATCAATATTCTTTACAAGCTAAAGAATTGATCAAAGAAAAGATTAAAAACTCTAACTCGGAAATTTATTTTGTTTCGGGAGGGACGCAGGCAAATTTAATTGTTATTTCTTCAATTTTGAGACCATATCAATGTGCAATTTCTGCTTCAACAGGACATATTTTAAATAATGAAACCGGAGCCATTGAAGCAACGGGACACAAAATTCTAAGTATAGAAAAGGAAGACGGAAAATTGACACCTGAAGACATTATTCCTGTGTTAGAAAGTCATAGAAATGTTCCGCACCAAGTGATGCCGAAGTTGGTTTATATCTCAAATTCTACAGAATTGGGAACAATTTATACTTTGAAAGAATTGGAAGAATTATCTCAATTTTGCAAAGAAAATAATCTTTATCTTTTTATGGATGGAGCGAGATTAGGTCATGGTTTGACTTCAGAAATCAGTGATCTGACATTAGAAAAAGTCGCCGAATTGACAGATGTTTTTTATTTAGGCGGAACTAAAAACGGAGCATTAATTGGAGAAGCTATTGTTATTAATAATCAGGAACTTCAACAGCATTTTGCTTTCAATATCAAGCAAAAAGGAGCATTGTTGGCTAAAGGGAGGCTTTTAGGAATTCAGTTTTTGGAATTGATGAAAAATGATCTGTATTTTGATTTGGCAAAACAAGCCAATCAACAGGCGATGAAAATTAAAAATGCGATGCAAGAAAGGGGAGTGCAGTTCCTTTCTGATACATATACCAATCAGATTTTCCCAATTATAACAAATGATTTAATTGAAAAATTATCAGAAGAATTTGAATTTTATGTATGGAAGAAAATTGATGAAAATTTTTCGGCTATTCGCTTGATCACTTCCTGGAATACAGGTGACGAACCGGTGAATAATTTTATTCAAATCATTAAAAAAGAATTATAAATAAAATAAAAACAGCCTATTATCAGGCTGTTTTTTTACTTTTGAATATTATAATTTTTCTGAAGTATTTTCTTTGATGTTATTAAATACCATGCAAATTATTTCAATAAAAGAGAATAATTAAAGTTTATTTTAACCCTTTTGTAACAAGTTTACAATCAGCAATTTTTAAATTATTTCCTCCTGTGTATTTTATTTTATTTTCGTCTGCATACTTTGTTCCGGTTTCTTTATCCCTTTCACCAATTCCTTCACTTAAACCATCTTTTGTTTGTAGGAAATAGATATCATTTTTATTTCCGGTTGTGCCTTCTGCAGCAAACTCGTAAGTAAGTTTAAGTGTATCACCGGATTTAATACCCGTTAAATCACCTTTATTGCTGTCTTTTTCGCTATTTTTGGTTGCCATTTTCCCGGTAATTGTTCCCAAATTATCATCAATGGTTACAAAAACGGTATCTTTTCCCGTCACTCCCATGTAGCAAAAGGATTTTGCGCCTAATGTATCAATCACTTTTTCAGTAGTTTCAGCTGAATCTGTATCAACTTTTGCAGTTGGAGTTTCTGTCTTTTTATTACAGTTCATTAAAAAAAGTGATAACGAACTTAATAAGATTAACTTTTTCATATTCTTGGTTTTATGTTAAATTCAATTTCTATTGTGCTAAATTATCAATAGTATTTTTAATGATCAGACTTTCAAGCATCCACGAAAACCTCTTGCGGCATAATAGGAATCTGCTCCGTTATGATACGTGAAAACATTATTATAACGTCTATCGCAGAAGATTGCACCTCCCAATTCTCTTATATGAGGAGGAGTTTTTATCCAACTAGACGTTTTTAAATCAAATGTTCCCATTTCCTGTAGCTTGCAATATTGTTCTTCAGTTAAAATTTCTATTCCCATTTCTGAAGCTCTGTCGATAGCATTACTTTCCGGTTTGTTTGCTTTTCTGGATTCCCAGGCAGGATAGTCATAACAAAGACTTCTCCGTTTTGGGCTTTCGGAAGAGCAGTCAAAAAATATATATTCATCAGATTCAGTATCATAACCAACAATATCGGGTTCACCATCAGTTTTTTCCATTTCATTTAATGACCAAATTTTAGAAGGATTTTTTTCTAATCTCAATTGAATATCAGACCATTGCAAATCTCTATGACGATTCATATTTTGCTCAAAACGATTTTTTAAGATTTGCAAAATTTCTTTGTTTTGTTCGGATGTTAATTTATTTTCTGCCATATAATTTTTTTGTCTGTAATTAATTTTAGGAAATATAATTTTCGTGCTGAATTGATCCTTACAAATTAAATTAAGTTGATGAATTACGCAAAAGTTTTTATTAGAAATTGAGATGTACTTAATTTTCCCTGAATCGAAATCTTATAGCGGAATCTCAGGCATTAGAAAGCGCACTTCTATTTTTGAAAATAAAATCCTATAATTTATATTATGTTAAATAGAGTGTATTTTTCATTTTCAAAACAGTTTCATTCAAGACTTTCGTTTTAGTTATAAATCATTTATTTATCCACAATGAAGCTTGTTTTTTCATACTAAAATTGTCAGTGTCGTTTAAACAATTTGTATTTTTGCAATTCTAATATTAAATAATGTCAATTTTTTCAGATAACATCAGACTTTTGCGAGGTAAATTAGGTAAAACCCAACGCAAATTGTCTGAGCAGATTACCATAACACCATCACGATATAGTTCTTATGAAAACGGAAGGTCAAAACCTCCTATGGATGTGTTAATTAGAATTTCAAGATTTTTTCATGTAAGTATTGATCTTTTATTATCAGTGGATTTAACAAAATATCCATTGGAAGATATGCTGAAACTCCCTGATAATAGAATTGTGTTGCCGGTTGTAGTAGATCAAAACGGAAACGAAAGTATTGAAATTGTTTCTCAAAAAGCATCAATGGGCTATTTGACAGGATATAGTGATCCTGAATTTATTGAAGGTCTGGAAAGAATTTCTCTACCATTTCTGAAAAACGGAAAGTTCAGAGCTTTTCCTGCTGACGGGGATTCTATGCCGCCATTCAAGAACGGATCTTTTATCATCGGGAAATATATGGAGGGAATAAATGATTTAAAATCAGGAAATACATACGTTTTCGTGACTTTAAACGATGGAATTACCTATAAAAGACTTAAAGCAAAAAATAAAAACTCAATCACAGTTTCTGCTGACAATACCTTTTATGAGCCTTATGAAATTCCTTTTGAAGAAATTCTTGAAGTTTGGCGATATGCATCCGGTATTTTTCCTGAAGATTTTTAATAAAACAATATATAATTCATTTATTTGTGATTAATTATTATTTTCATTAATTCTAAAATTTTAATAAAAAGCCATGAAGTCTCTTATTTCAGGCATTCACACATCTTATTAAGAACTGGATGTTAATTTGATTTTTTTGCGTTAAATCAGCTCTAAAAATCAATTAAACAGAGGTTTAGCAATTAGGTTATTACTGTTTTTATAAATCTAAATAATAATATTTATATATTTTTGAGAATATGCCTTTAGGAAAATAGAGCTTCTATCCCACTCGATCGTAAACAATTGAATCATGATTCATAATATATTGATTATCAAATATTATATAAAATTATAACAAAAAATCCGCTCTTTTTCGGAGCGGAATATAATTTATTTAATGATCTATTTTTCCATTATTGTTTTCTAATACGATATAGTCTTCCTTCATCTGTTACAGCATACAATGCATTATCTGTCCCTTGTGTAATATCTCTAAAACGTTGATTTTCATCGGCTAATAATCTTTCTTCACCTACTACTACATTATTTTGAATCACCAATCTCGCAATATGCTTACCACTTAACGCTGCTATAAAAAGATTGTTTTGCCATTCGGGAATGTTGTTTCCTCTATAAAAAGTAATTCCGCTTGGTGAAATTACTGGATCCCAATAATATGCGGGCTGCTGCATTCCGGTTTGCTGTTGTATTCCGGCTCCGATAGTTGCTCCGCTATACTCAATTCCGTAAGTAATTGTTGGCCAGCCATAATTAGCTCCTCCCTGCACTCTGTTGATTTCATCTCCACCTCTCGGTCCGTGCTCACTTTGCCATAATTCTCCTGTTACAGGGTGAATTGCTAAGCCCTGTGGATTTCGGTGTCCAATACTATACAATTCCGGCAAAGCTCCTGATTGTGTAAAAGTAGGATTTCCCGCAGCAGGAGTACCATCTTTAGTAATCCTTAAAATCTTTCCTAAAGCAGCAGTAACCGATTGCGCTAACGGTCTTGTCGATAAATCAGATCTCTCACCCGTGCTTACTAGAAGATTTCCAGTATTATCAAAGACAATACGACCTCCGTAATGTAAAGTTCCAACATTAGCTGATGGATTTGCTCTGTAAATAACTGTTGCATTTTCAATAGCAGTTTCTGAAGCTGATAATTTCCCTTTTGCTACAGAAGTTTGATTTCCACCTGCCACGTTTTCAGAGAAAACCCAGTAAATCATACGATTGGATGAAAACTGAGGATCTAAACATACTCCTAACAATCCTCCTTGTCCTGAAGAATTAACTGCAGGAATTCCCGTAATTGCGTTGCTTAAAGTTCCAGTGCTTGTGGCAATTCGCATAGTTCCTCCTTTTTGGGTTATTAATAATCTTCCGTCAGGCATACTTGTAATACCCCAAGGTGAAGACAGCGATGTTGCTAAGCTTGTAACCTGATATGGTGTAACGGTTTTTACTCCATTTACTCTCGTTTGTCCTGGAAAGGCAGGAGAATAATTGGTGTTTGCTGCATTCGTTTCAACAGGTGGAAGTCCTGTTCCCTGGTCTGTTTCCGGCAGGTTTTCATCAATATTGTCTGAACATCCTGCAAAAAATAAGGATGAAGCAATCATTGCGTGATAGATTCTCATTTTCATAATAAATATTTTGTGATTTGGTTGTAAATTCAGATTTTCCGATGCAAATTGCTTGCCGTATTCAGTTTTTATTGAAATATAATCAAATTTATTAGTCATTTTATTACATTAATCAAAAAGTGTTTTTATTCTTTTTTTTGTAACAAATTAGAATTATGTCAATTACAAACGAATCAGAGTACATCGGAATGCACAAAGTAAGTGAAGCAGTTGTTTATACTTTGAAGGAAATGATGAACTATGCACAACCGGGAATAACAACAAAAGAAATGATATCTTAAATTAAATACTTTAATAAAAAAAACATCTTTCAATTATAAAAGATGTTTTTTTAATGGGATTGTATTTAAAACTAATTTTTGCTTTTATATTCACTGATTCTTTTAAACTGATGATAAGAATCTTTAATGTTTTTTAAATGTTCAGAAACAATATCCAGACTGTCTTGAGATAATTTTCCACTGTCAATTCCATTTTGGTAAGCTTCAGCGGCAGCTTTTTCACCGAAAATAACATTTTCCAATGTAGATTCTTCAGTATTTCCAATGGTAAAAGAATTTTTAATATCAATCCATGTTCTGTGAATTGCTCCAGAGACAGAGCTTGTGTCACTTGCTTTTTCTCCGTTTTCAGTGATAAGATTAATTAATTCATTTTTCATCACTTTTGATAAGGAAATTATTTTTGCGTATTCTGGTTTTACATCAGGATAACCTTCCCAGATTTTACCTTCAACTTTTTCAAATCCTTCAATTCGGTCGTTCATAACGTGCAATAAGTCATTTAAGACAGATACTTCTTCTTGATTTTTCATAATAAAAATTTTGTGGTGTAAAGAAATTGTACAAGAATTATACCTTACATCAAATAAATAAAAATTTTCAAATTTTACAAAAAAGGCACAGTATATGCTATTTAGTTATAGAATCACACAAAAATTTTTAATTATGAGAAGTATATTATGGTTAGTCGCAGTCATTTGTATTGTAGTATGGCTTTTAGGTATTTTGGGCGTTGTCCCTGGAATGAGCACAGGTTATTTAGTTCACGTTTTATTAATCATTGCGATTGTAGTGGTACTTTATAATATTATTACGGGTCGAAAACCGTTGGATTAATTTAGAAGAATAAAAAAATAGAAACCGGAAATGGGAAAATATACATTCTTAATTTCCGGTTTTTTGCGTTTAATTATTTTGTGTAGCACGAAATAAAAAATCCGGAAACTAGTTTCCGGATATTTTGTTTAAACGATAAGTTCAAAAATTATTTTCCTGCAGGTTTGGTAGCTGTTCCCGTAGCTCCTAATTTAGATTTTACAGTTGGTGTAATATCTTCTCCTCCATCTAAATAAGCAATTTGACTATTCCCTTGTGAAGAAGCAACATCAAATACATAAGCCAATCCTTTTTCTTTCGCTACTGTAGAAATCATAGCACTTACTTTTTTCTGAATAGGTGTGAATAATTCAGACTGCTTCTTAGAAACCTCCTGAGCAGCTTTTGTACGTGCTCCCTCTATATCTTTACCTAAAGTCTGCAATTCAGTTTGAGCAGCTGTCAGTTCCTTAATTACCGTTTCTTTGTTTGCTTCACTGATTGTTTTTTCTTTATCCTGAGCAGCTTTCAGTTTAGTTTGATAGCTTGTGATCAATTTTTCTATTTCTCCTTGCTTAGATTTTGTAAAAGCGTCTAATGTACCTTCTGCTGTCTTGGCTTCAGGAAGATTTGCAAAAATCTCGTCAGAATTTACGTGACCGATTTTTTGCTGTGCATTAATAAGGTTTGAAGTCAGAAAAAGTCCTGCCGCAACAGAAAACACTGTAATTAATTTTTTCATTTTTTTATAATTATTTGTTATTATTAAAACTTTTATTGCTTTTAAATTTTAAGCGAACAAATATAACTGTAATTTTAGTGATATAGAAAAACAAAATACACTCATTCTGAATTTTTTTCATATTTTTTGAAGTAAAATAAAAAACCTCCCAAAATGAAAGGTTTTTAGTGTACTTTATAAGATGAAATTAAATTGGGATTTGCGCTTTTTCATAAATTAACCCTTCCGATTTAAGTTCTTTCCAAAAATCTGCAGAAATTTTTTCGTTTAAAGCTTTTACATTGTCCTCCACTTGTTCAGATTTGCTTGCTCCCGGAATTATTGCGGCAAATTCATCTGCTGCCAATACAAACTGAAGCGCGGCATGAACAATATTAGTATTGTATCTTTTCGCAATTTCATTGATTTTATCACGTTTCTCAGTCATTCCTTTTGGAATTACATCTTTATAATTATACCTCGGTCTACCATTAATAAACCCTGAATTATAGCCCGCTCCTGAAACTAACTTTACGCCCGCTTTTTTTACGGCAGGAAGTAATCTGTCGACTGCATCTTCATGTTCCAGAATAGAATATTGCGTAGCAGAAAGGCAAATATCAGGATCGGCAGAATCAATACAATCCAAAATAGGTTCGATTTTATTGACTCCCATTCCCCAGGCTTTGATAACTCCCTGATCTCTCAATTCTGATAAAACTTTGAAAGCTCCTTCCCTAGCCTGTTTCAGAAAATAAGGATAACGATCACCTACCTGATCTTCTGATAAATCATGAACGTAAACAATATCAATATGACTCAATCTTGATCTTTCCAGACTTTCTTCAATAGATCTTTTGATGGCATCTGCGGTATAATTATGTTCAAAATCATAATGTAGTGGTGCTTTCCACATGGTTGGCGGAACTTCATTTTCTGGAACTTCTACAAATAAACGTCCTACTTTTGTTGAAAATATAAATTCGTCTCTATTTTGACCATGTAAAAAATTTCCGAATCTTCTTTCACTTTTTGTTAATCCATACCAAGGCGATGTGTCATAATATCTGATTCCTAAATCCCATGCTTTTTGCAAAACTTCATAAGAATCTCCATCCGTTAGTGTATCGAAAGCTGTTCCGATGGCTACTCCACCTAATCCAAGTTTGTGTTTTTCTGTTAAAATGTCTGTTTTCATATTATACTATTTAGAATTTGGTTTAAATGTAAAAGCAAACATCATGCAGGCTGAGAATAATTAAAATCAAAATGTCTATTTTCATTACATTAATACAGATATTTGATACCCTATTTAATTCTTTTGGCTTTATTATTGAAGCCATTATATCACCATCACAATATCAAAATATGAAAAAACATATCGTCATCGTTGGTGGAGGTTTTGCCGGAATTAATCTGGTAAAATCTTTGGTAAACGATAAAAGATTCAGAATAACTTTGGTTGATAAGAACAATTATCATTTTTTTCCACCGCTTATCTATCAGGTGGCTACTTCTTTTATACAGGCTTCCAATATCAGTTATCCTTTCAGAAAAATGTTTGCAAATGATAAAAATGTAAGTTATCACATGGGAGATTTCCTAAAAGTTGTTCCTGAAGAAAACTTTATTGAAACCGATACCGGAATTATTACATATGATTATCTGGTAATGGCTTTAGGTACGGAATCTAATTTTTTCGGAATGGAAAATGTTCAGAAATGTGCACTTCCTATGAAAACTATTGATGAAGCGCTTTATTTGAGAAATTATATGTTGTTGACTCTTGAAGAAGCTGCCAGAAATCATGATATTAAAGAAGCACAAAAGTTACAGAATGTTGTCATTGCCGGCGGCGGACCAACTGGAGTGGAATTGGCAGGAATGCTTGCGGAAATGGGAAGACATATCGCAGAAAAAGAATATCCGGAAATCAAGCTCGGACTTTCAAATCTATATTTAATTGATGCTTTGCCCACTTTACTTTCTCCGATGAGTAAAATGGCTCAAGAAACGGCTTATAAAAAATTAGAAAAGCTTGGTGTAAAAATTATTCTAAATGTTTCCGTAAAAGATTATGTTGATAATAAAGTGATTCTATCAGACGGAAAATCAATAGAAACAGAGACATTGATCTGGACTTCCGGAGTAATCGGTCGGGAAGTTAAAGGAATTCCTGAAGAAAGTATTGGTAAAGGAAGAAGATTATTAGTAGATGCTTACAACAAGGTAAACGGAACGCAAAATATTTATGCATTAGGTGACATTGCATTACAGCTTACAGAAGAAAAATATCCGAAAGGTCATCCTCAATTGGCTCAGGTGGCAATTCAGCATGCAAAAAATTTGGGTGAAAATTTTAAACGCATGGATAAAAACCAGGAATTAAAAGCTTTTAAGTATAATGATAAAGGAAGTATGGCAATTATTTCAAAATTTAATGCTGTGGTAGATTTACCTAAATTTTCTTTTAAAGGTTTTCCTGCGTGGCTTACCTGGCTGTTCATTCACATTATTCCATTGGTTGGATTTGGTAGTAAAATTCGATTGGCATTTAATTGGTTACGATTATTTATCACCAATAATCCATCTATCAGATTAGTACTTCAACCGAAAAAGAATACAGGAACAAATACTCAACGATCAAAAAAATAATTATAAAAAAAGATCAGCTTAAAAAACTGATCTTTATATTTTAAATGTGAAAATTCAATTAAGTTGTACCCATTACGTACATATTTTCCATCGTAGGAACAGGGCTTCCGCCTTGTTTTTCTAATGTAATGGCAAAGGCCTGAGCATTTGGGATATTAGATAATGCAACTTTACTGTCTTTGTCTTCCGTATACATTCCTGCGCTTACAGGTTTTCCGTCTGCAATTGCCCATAATTGATATTGCATTCCTTCCGGAGCTTTCGGCAAACTTTCAGCATTAAGATAAACTTCTTTTGTATTTTTATCCCAGAAAACCATTGCTTTAGAATCAGTATGTTTTTCTACGCCTTTTAGCATTACCATTTTCATATCAGGATTAGAAACCATGTTCATTTTCTGGTTCATTTTCTGCATTGCCAGATCCTGAGATTTCTTTTCGGTCTGCATTTTTGCTATTTCCTGCTTGGTTTCAGACTGTTTATTCATCCAGAATAAATTTCCTGCAACACTTACTAAAAATAAAACTGAAGCTGCCATTGCATACACTTTCCAGTTGCTGTTTCCCTGAATCCTGATCTCTTCCTGTGGTTTGGCAGCTGGAATATCTGTAGAAACCACAGGTTTTACTTCTTCAACAATTTCTTCCTGCTGAATTTTACTCCAAATCTTTGATTTTAAATCGTTTGGAGGCGTTACAGCCTGAGCAGTTGCCAAATCCTCCAACGTTTTCTGCGCCTCTTCAAAAGCAGCTTTTACTTCTGCGTTGTTCTTCATCACACACTCCAGAATCCCTGCCTCCTCAGGAGAAGCAAAACCTAGAATATAAGATTCTATAATTCCGGATGATATGTATTCTTTAGTGTTCAATTTATTGATAATCTTTTAATAAATCCTTTAATTTCATTAACGCATTCCGCATCTTCGTTTTCACCGTTCCAAGCGGTATCTTCAGTTTATCGGATATTTCATTTTGAGTATATCCCTGATAATAAGCAAGATTAATAAGTTCCTGCTTGTCTGCCTCCAGACTTTCAAGCACATTATTAAATCCTATATAATCTGATGAATTATTGGTCGTTGAAAGTTCTGTAGTGTTATATACGAAATCTGGAAGCGGTTGGTTTTTTAATTCGTTTTGGAAACTTTTAGATTTCAAATAATCGATTGCTGTATTTCTGGCGATATTGATCATCCAGGTATAAAATCTACCTTTTGATGAATCATATTGTTGGATAGAATTCCAAATTTTAACAAAAACATCCTGAATAATTTCTTCCGTATATTCTTTTGACTGAACGATTCGAATAATTACACCATACAGTGCACCGGAATAGTTATCATACAAATGATGAAAACCGGTTTCGTTTTTCTCTTTCAATAAAACGATAAGTTGCTCTTCCGAATAATTTGTTTTAATAACGAATGTTTTTCTTTTCAAATATAATAAAATAAAACAGATATCAAAATAATCTCAGCTGATATTTTAAATATTAATTAAATAACAGTTTTTGGTATATAATGTTCAAGAACTAATTCGTTTTTCAACATTTTTTGAATTCAATAAAAGATTTTATTGAAAATATTAAAAATTAAGACTCTGATTTTAAACGACTTATAAAAAATATTCAAAATTTTAAATCTAAATGAAAACCAAGTTCGTAAATGAGTTTAAGAACAACATCAAATAATTCAATAACTAAAAAATCAAAAAAATGAATACAAGATCAAAAATCACAATGTTAGGAATGGTTGCTTTATCATTTGCTTTCAGCGGAACGGTAACAGCACAAAGTATGAAAGAAAAAACAGTAATGGTTGGCGGTGCTGCCATGTACCCTTCTAAAAATATAATTGAGAATGCTGTAAATTCTAAAGATCACAAAACTTTGGTAGCAGCAGTAAAAGCAGCAGGTTTGGTAGAAACATTAGAAGGTAAAGGACCTTTCACTGTTTTTGCTCCTACAGACGCTGCATTTGCAAAACTTCCTAAAGGAACAGTAGAAAATCTGGTAAAACCTGAAAACAAGGCTATGCTAACTAAGATTTTAACCTATCACGTTCTTCCCGGAAAATTCAGTTCTAAAGATGTTTGGGCGGCTGTAAAAGCAAATGGCGGAAAAGCAATGATGAAAACTGTGGAAGGTGAGCAATTAACTTTCTGGACAAAAGGAAAAGATCTATACGTAAGAGATGCGAAAGGCAACGACGCAAAAGTAACAATAGCTGATGTAAATCAGTCGAATGGTGTGATTCATGTAATCGATACGGTTTTGATGCCGTAAGGTTTATTAGTTTTTGAACAGCATAATCTTTATGCTGTTCTTTTTCTCTTAACATAACCCAAACATTAAAAATAATATTATGAAAAACAAAATTAATGTTTCTAACCAGGGAGCAACTCTGGATACAAGCAGAAGAAATTTTTTGAAACTGGGCGGTATCGGTTTGGCAATGGCCGGACTTACACTGGTTGGTTGTGATGACGATAACTTTGAATTCGTAGACAATAAGGTTTTTGACCTTGGGATGGGCGATGTCGGAGTTTTGAACTATGCTTATGCATTAGAACAATTGGAAGCCGATTTTTATACTAAAGTAGTTAATAACTTCTATTCGGGAATTTCAACTGCAGAGAAAGAACTTTTCACAGATCTTTATCATCATGAAGTTATTCACCGTGATTTCTTTAAAGCGGCCATCAGCGGAGCTACTTCTAATGTGTTACCAACCTTAGAATTTCAATATCCAAATGTGAATTTTAACGATAGAAATTCTGTTCTTGCTACGGCAAAAGCTTTAGAAGATACAGGTGTTGCAGCGTATAACGGAGCTGGGAAATACATTACCAATCCTGATTATCTGGTAATTGCCGGCAAAATTGTTTCTGTAGAGGCAAGACATGCTTCAGCTATCAGAAATTTAATCAATCCGGGAACAGCAGCTTTTTCCGGAGATGATGTGATTAACGCAAACGGATTAGATCTTGCCAAAGAGCCTAAAGACGTCGTAACAGCAGCCGGAGGATTTTTTAAAACACCTTTCACTTGGAAAGAACAGGGAATCGGTTAATTATTCACTTCAAAAAATTACATTATGAACATTCTTAAATTACTAGATAAACTTTCTGATGATAAATTCTTTACTACAGAAACGTCAAGATTAGAAACGCTTACCAATATTTCTTCATTCGGTAAAAAAGCCGCAGTTGCTGCAATACCGTTAGGACTAGGAACAATGATGTCTACTGCAAAAGCAGAAACCACTGATAAGACTGTTTCAGGAACTTATTTTAAAAGTGCTTTAACAGATGCACTGCAATTGGCATTGGTTCTCGAGTATCTGGAAGATGAATATTATACAAAAGGACTTACTACTGCGGGATTAATTCCTAATTCAGATAAAGCAGTGTTTATGCAGATTTCAAAACATGAAACTGCACATGTTGCCTTTTTAAAAGCTACATTAACATCTTTAGGCGTTGCTCCGGGAGCAAAACCTACTTTTGACTTTACCGCTGGAGGAAATTTTGCACCATTCTCTGATTACAATCAATTTTTGACTCTTTCTCAGGCTTTTGAAGATACAGGAGTAAGAGCTTATAAAGGTCAGGCGGGTAATGTAATGTCTAATAAAGCTGTTTTGCAGGCAGCGTTACAAATACACTCTGTAGAAGCAAGACACGCTTCTCAGGTAAGAAGAATGAGAGCCAATAAAGGCTGGATAGAATTGGCAGATGGCGGAAATATGCCTGCTGCAACCAACCCTGTTTATAACGGTGAAGGCAATCTAAACCAGGCAGGATTTAATACAGGAAATGCATTCGGGGCAGCAGCAGGATCTGCAGCTTACGATGAAATCTTAACAGGAAGTGAAGCTGAGACGATAGCTAATTTGTTTATTGTCTAAGATAATTTCTTAATTTTTAGTTGTGATCCTCTTCTGATTTTCAGAAGGGGATCTTTTATTAAATAATATCTACAAATTCAAACATTCTTATCAATGAAAAATCCCTCAAAAATGAGGGACATTGTTTTCAAAAACGTAAAGCTAATATGGATTATTGCCTTTAATATTATCAAATCTAAATAGTATTTATGAATTACATTTATGATTAAGATCATAATATTGAAATTGTTATGAATAATTTAATTTATAATTTATAAAAAACGAAAGTCTGATATCCTATAATTTATCATAAAATTAAACGGAAAATGAAAAAAATGGTCTGAAAATTGTTTCATTTTAGAGATGAAAACAGATATTAATCCGGTTTCTTTATGTAAAAGAAAATCAGGAACAGTCGAAGTTTCCAAGAATATTGGAAATGTAGTAATACGATATTTTGCAGTTGGTGTTTTGACGTTACTGGCGTTAGGTATTTTTACCTCATCACAGGAAGTAAATGCAGGATAAAAATTTGACTAAAACAATATAAAATTAATATCATCTACAATATTTTACTGAGATAATCAGTATATTTGTAGCTCGAAATAATTTTTTTTCATCATTTGTGTTTTTTTAGGCTCCTTCGGGAGCCTTTTTTTTATGTTACTCTCTTTTTATTACTCGCTGGTACCCATTCATTTTTTCCGCATTTCGGACAAAAATCAGTAATTCCTAATTCCTTTTTTTCAGTATGACCACAAAACGTACAGGCGTAAAATCCTTCTTTGCTAATATTTTTAAATGGATTTTCCAAAGATCCCGGCATGATGGACAATCCATATTTTACTTTTTCATCTTCATAAAAGAAGACACTTATCTCGCCTGAGATTTCTTCAATTGCTTGTTCAATCTGACCTAACTGCGAAATTCCTTTCAATCTCAATTCAGCGAAAAATTCATCACTCCCCAGATTTTCTTTTTTAAAATTCTCTATAGAAAATTCTCCGTTTTCTATCAGACAAATCGATTTGCCTTCCACTAATTTTTCGAACTTTTTACTTTGCCCAATACAATAAGTAACGATTGTGTATAAAAGAATGATTACCATAAAAACGATAATCGAAGAAACGATTCCCACATCTTTGTTAAACATAGGATCACCGGCGGCAGAACCCAAGCCGATAATTACGACCAGTTCGAATAAAGAAAGCTGTTTCACTCCCCTTTTCCCCAATATTCTGAGTCCTATAATAATCGTAAAAAACATAATAATGGTACGAAGAATGATTTCCAGAATAAAAGACCATTCTTCCTGCCCCATTAATAATTCTTTCCAGTCTAATTTTAATAGAAATATGGATAACATAAAATTATTTATTATCCGAAATCCAAAAAATACGCCAAGAAAAATACCGCTATCGAAAATATTTTTTCTTTAATCTTCTGTTTTACTGAAAATTTAAAAAAAATAAACGCTTTACATAAAGCGTTTATTTTTAACCCAATCTTCCTGAAGCAATGCATAAATTACATCATCTACCCAATTGTTTTTCCAGAATAAACTTTTTACGAAATGTCCTTCTTTCCGGAAACCAATTCTTTCCATTAAATTCATAGAGTCAACATTATCGGGATCAATGGAAGTCATGATTCTATGCTTCTTCAAATCATTAAATAAGAAATCGACAACACGATTTAAAGCTTCTGAAGCAAAACCTTTCCCGTGAAAATTCTTGTTTAGCGTAATCCCTAATTCAACCTGAAGATTTTCAATTCCGAAAAAATGAATTCCGATATCTCCAATTACGGCTTTCGTTTGTCTATTGGTAATCAAAACCTGATACCAACTTTCGGGTTGATTAAATTCTTTATTATTTCTCTGAATAAAACTTTCAACATCTTCCAGTGTTTCAGGAATCCAGCTTTGAAATTTATTGGTTTCCACATCTGACCGATAATCGAAAATCGCCTGTTTATCGTCAATAGTAATATCTCTGAGTAATAATCTTTCTGTTTCTAATTGCATATTTTCAATGTATACGATTTTTGCTAAATTAAGTTTTACTATTAATATTTTAAAAACTAAATTTTAAACTTACTCAAAACTTCCACAATATTCTGATAAATAAAATCTAATTCCTCAGAGGTAATGCAATAAGGCGGAACGAGATACATTACATTTCCCAAAGGTCGCATGATAATTCCTCTCTTCAGAAATTCTTCATACAGAAGCTTTCCAATATTATTAAAATAAGAAGTTCCATTTTCAGTTTTAAAATCAAATGCTAAAATTGTCCCGATCTGACGAACATTTTCAACCAAAGCATCTTTTTTTAACATATCAGCAAATTGTGAATGTTTTTCGTTGATTAAATCAATTTGATGTAAAGTTTCCTCTTTTAGCAAAAGTTCCATACTTGCCAAAGCTGCCGTACAGGCTAATGGATTTGCTGTAAAAGAATGCCCGTGAAATAGCGTTTTATATTTATCATCAGACAAAAATGCACTGAAGATTTCATTAGAAGAAGTGGTAATTCCCATCGGCATTGTTCCGCCTGTCAAACCTTTTGAAAAACACATGATATCCGGTTTTTCTGTAAGATAATTGGCGGCAAACAGTTTTCCTGTTCTTCCAAAACCCGTAAAAACTTCATCCTGAATCAGTAAAATATTCTGTTCTCGGCAAAATTTCATTAATTCAGACAAATCTTCAGGCTCGTGCATCAACATTCCTGCTGCGCCCTGAACCAATGGCTCATATATAAAGCAAGCTATTTCTGCCGAATGATCTTTAATAATTGATTTTAAACTTTCCAGATTTTCAGAAGTTGGCGTATCAATAAAGATCACTTCAAAAAGCATTTCTCCGAAAGGTTTTGTCCATACACTCCTCCCACTCACAGACATCGCTCCGAAGGTATCTCCGTGATATGCATTTTTAAATGCAAGGATTTTCTTTTTCTCTTTCTCCTGATTAGACCAATATTGAATACACATTTTCAAAGAAACTTCCACCGCTGTAGAGCCATTATCCGAATAAAAAACCTTCTCTTGATTTTCGGGCAAAAGTTTTAAAAGATTTTCAGAAAGCTGAATGGCAGGTTCATGTGTAAATCCCGCAAAAATAACCTGTTCTAACGTATTTAACTGCTCAAAAACCCGTTGGGCAATATAAGGATGCGCATGACCGTGAATCGTTACCCACCACGAAGAAACTGCATCGAGATATTTGTTTCCCACATCGTCAAAAAGATAAATTCCTTTGCCCCTTACAATCGGAATTGCATCTCCAGCCGTTTTCATTTGGGTATAAGGATGCCAATTGACCGCTCTGTCACGCTGTTGTAAATTCATAATTAAAAAACTAAACGTTAGCACTCCAATTTTCAAACTGATTCATTAATTTTTCAGTTCTATTTTTCATTGGTTTTAATCCTAAAGTCTTCAACAATTGCATATCTTCAGAAACTCCAGGATTTGGCGTCACTAAAAGAGTTTCTCTTTCTCCTGTAAAGATTGAATTGGCTCCGGCCATAAAGCACCAAGCTTGCTCAAATTCACTCATTTCAATTCTTCCCGCACTCAGACGAACCATCGATGAAGGCATGATAATCCTAGCCGTTGCAATCATTCTCACCATTTCCCAGGTATTTGTTTTCTCGTTATCCTCAAGCGGAGTTCCCGCAACTCTTGCCAAGGCATTGATAGGAACCGATTCGGGATGTTTTGGCATCGTTGATAGGGTTAAAAGCATAGAAATTCTGTCTCCATGAGTTTCCCCAAGACCAATAATTCCGCCTGAACACACTGTGATTCCAGCATTTCTTACATTATTGATGGTATTAATTCTGTTATCAAAAGTTCTTGTTGATATAATTTCTTCGTAATATTGTTCCGAGGTATCCAAATTGTGGTTGTAAGCGTACAAACCCGCTTCCTGAAGACGAATTGCCTGTTCCTCAGTCAGCATTCCCAATGTACAGCAAACTTCCATTCCAAGGTTATTCACGCCTTTGACCATATCAATTACACGGTCGAAATCACGATTGTTACGGACTTCCCTCCACGCAGCGGCCATGCAGAATCTTGAAGAACCATTGTCTTTTGCTTTTTGCGCATGTTTAATTACTTCCTCGGTTGGCAGTAAAGCCTGAACTTTGATATTGGTATGATAACGCGCCGCCTGTCCGCAATACGAACAATCTTCGGGGCAGCCGCCGGTTTTTATTGACAGTAAAGTAGACATCTGAACTTCGTCAGGATTATGCCATTCACGGTGAACAGTTGCAGCTTTATATATTAATTCAAGAAGCGGAAGATTATAAATTTCCTCAATCTCTTCCTTTGTCCAATTATTTCTGAGTTGATTTTTTTTATTCATTATTTTATTTCTTTTAATTTTTTAACAACATTTTCTATATTTTCCATTGTTATATTTTCAATATCAGGAATTCTAATAATTTTGGTTTCAAATGGAATATTTTTACAAATGATTCTTTCCGTATCGTATGGAAAATTTCCATTAAGAATTAAGTATTGTAGTTTTATTTTCTTTTGGTTTAAAGCTAAAATTGATAATAAAGTGTGATTGATACAGCCTAGATAATTTCGGACAACCAAAGCCACAGGAATGTTTAATTGTTCAATTAAATCAATCATAAAATCTTTATCATTTAGTGGAACCATCAACCCTCCTGCTCCTTCTATGATTAAATTATTTTGAGTTTGAGGAAGCTTAAATGTGTTTAAATCAATTAAAACATTTTCTTCAAAAGCAGACTGATGTGGAGAAGCGGCTAATTCAAAACAATAGGTTTCAGAATGACAGACTACATTTTCACCAACCCAATCTTTGATTTTCATACGATCTGAAAAATGTAAATCTCCCGACTGAACGGGTTTCCAGTAATCTGCATTAAAAAATTTCGTTAAAATAGCCGAACAAACTGTTTTTCCAACTTCAGTTCCGATTCCGGTTATGAATAATTTCATATAAATTCTTTAATAATTTTTGTCAATTCTAAAATTTCTTCTTCCGTATTAAAACTATGCAGGCAAATCCTCAATCTTTCTGTTCCTTCTTTTACAGTCGGACTAAAAACAGCATACGTCAGAAATCCTTTATTCAATAAAGCTTCTTTTAACATTCTCAATTGATGATTGTCGGGAATTAAAATGGATTGAATTGGACTGTTTTCAGAAGACGGACTTTTCAAATTCTGTTTCCGAAAAATTTTAATATTTTTCTGTAATTCGTTTGATAATTCACAATTTTCCCTTAAAAAATAATATCCTTTTTTAATGCTCATCCAAAGAAAATCATGCGCTGAAGTGGTATAGATAAATGGAGATGCAAAATTGATTAAGTAAGATTTTATGACATCATTGGTAACAATTGCTGCACCGTGCGTTCCCAGAGCTTTTCCGTAAGCGAGAACTGTAGCTAAAACTTTTTCCTGCAAATTAAATTGATCAATTAAACCATATCCAAAAACACCAAAAGCGTGTGCTTCATCAACAATAAGTCCCGCTTTATATTTTTCTGTTATTTTTACAATTTCATGAATATCGGCAACATCTCCATCCATAGAATACAAACTTTCTATTGCTACATAGCATTGTCCATTTTGTCTTTTTAAAACATCTTCTAAATGTCCAGGGTTATTATGTTCAAACTTCAATTTTTTCGCATGAGACAATTTGCAGGCATCATGAACGGATCGGTGAATCTGGTCATCCACAATAATCACATCATGACGGGTCGGAAGTGTGGAAAACAAAGCCAAATTAGCATTATACCCAGAAGAAAAAAGCAAAGCTGATTCATATTGATGCTCTTTTGCAATGAAATCTTCCGTTTCAATAACAGCAGAACTGTTTCCACTTATTAATCTTGATCCGGTACTTCCTGACAGTAATTCAGGATTTTTCAAAACCTGTTTTACCAATAGATTCTGAAACTTTTTATTTCTTGCTAATCCCAAATAATCATTAGAATAAAAATCTATTCCTTCTTGTTTTGGCATTAAAATTCTTAATGTCCCTTCCCTCTGTCTTTTTTCTAATTTTTCACTAAAATGGTTAAAATTATTAAGCATATTTTAATTCTAAAATTTCCTTAGAAATTGCAAGAATCCATTCTTTGTACAAGTTTTGCTCAATGTTTATGATAACTCCTGCATGAACTTTCCAATCTTCAGAAAATTCATTCAATTGATGAATCATTTCTTCCAAATGTCCTTCTTCTTCCAAAATGATTGACTTTACCATGATTTTTGAAGATGTTTTTGTGAGGATTTCCTGATAAATTGGATATAATTCATCGGCACGAACTTCAATTGCATACGTAACAAAAAGATAGGCCGCATATTTTAGTTCTTCTTTTTTCAGCCGAAATATTTCCAGAAGATATTTACAGGCTTTAATGTCAAGAGAATTAAGATATTGTCGAGTCGCCATTGAAGCCAAAAGTTCATCCTTTTCATATGTTTTACAAAATTCTGAATCAATTTTCCCAATTTGTTTTTTCAGATAAAAAGCATGACGATGCTCTTCTGTTGCATGTTTTAGTTGTATCAAACTTACTTTCGTAGGATGTTCGCAGGCAGATATTTTCCTAGCTCCTGCATTTTCCATGAAAGAAAGTGTGTTCAACCATTTGGCGTGGATTTCATTATGTTGAACTATTTTTTCTAAAAGATCGTAGAATTCCATTCTTTTTTGTTTTGTTTCAAAAGTAGTATATTGCCGGATGGTTCATTGGTACCAGTTTTTATATTATGAATAGTCCGGTTGATATTCCTTATAAAAGTTTTATTAAAATCGACAGAGATTCGGATCTTGCTATTTTTATGCAGATTACGAATCAATTGATTAATTCTATTCAGAGAGGTTATCTTCCTTTTGGAGTTAAACTGCCTGGAACACGGTCTTTAAGTCAAATTTTAGAAGTTCACAGAAATACGATTGTAGCAGTTTACGATGAACTTTTTGCACAAGGTTGGGTAGAAAGTGTACCTAATAAAGGAACCTTCATTATTGGAAAAAATGATGAAAAGCTAATTGCTTTTAATAATTTTAATAAAGAGAAACTTAAAAATTATCCAAAAACTACAGGTTTTACTTTTAAAAAATCAAATATTTTAGATAATCCTTTTGAACATTCAAACTGTGAATTTGTTTTTAATGATGGATCTCCAGATATTCGTTTAACTCAGATTGATCAGCAATCAAGACTTTACAGCTCTGCTTTAAAAAGGAAAGCTCATAAAATTGGATACTACAATCACGATGGAAGCGAATTTTTCAAGAAAAACCTTTCTCAATACTTAAATTTATCAAGAGGATTAGCGATTTCAAATGATAATTTACTCATCACCCGTAGTACGGAAATGAGCATCTATATTGTTTCTGAAATTCTATTGAATCCGGGTGATACTGTTTTGATTGGTTCTCTGAGTTATTTTTCTGTTAATATGATTTTCCAAAAAACAGGAGTAAATATTGTTACAATTCCTATTGATAATGAAGGAATTAATGTAGATGAAGTAAGAAAAATCTGTCAAAAACAAAAAATCAGAATGTTGTATCTAACACCGCATCATCATTATCCCACAACCGTAACTTTAAGTGCACAACGACGATTGGAATTATTGAATCTCGCCAACGAATTCGGATTTATTATTTTGGAAGATGATTACGACTACGATTTTCATTATGATAAAAGCCCTATCCTTCCACTGGCAAGTGCCGATACGAATGGAATGGTCATTTACATGGGATCTTTTGGAAAATCTTTAGCACCAGGTTTTAGAACAGGATTTATAGTTGCTCCCGAAAATCTGATGATCGAAATGCGAAAATATCTTGGAATTATTGACCGGCAAGGCGATATTTTAATGGAACACGTTTTAGGTGAAATGATTGCGGAAGGAGAAATTAACCGTTATTTAAAAAAATCATTGAAAATCTATCAGGAAAGGCGGGATTATTTTATTCAGTTGATTGAAGATAATTTAGGGAATTTTTTACATTTTGAAAAACCTTCGGGCGGACTGGCAATTTGGACAGAATGGAAAATCCCTGTCAATTTGATGCAACTTTCAAAGAATTGTGCTCAGAATAATTTATTTATTCCGAAAACTTTATTATATCAAAATAAAGATCTTACCGCAATGCGTTTAGGATTCGGAAATTTAAATTTTGACGAAATGGAAAAATCAGTTGAAATTTTCACAAAAGCTGTAAAAGCAATTTCTCATTAATTTTAATATAAAATCTAAAAAGACTGAAAATATTTAATTGTTAAAACAATTGGTTAGATTTTTGAATAATACATGAAAATCTGTAATACCATTGAAATTAATCACATTTACAAATAAAGGAATTTACTGTCCACAAGGGAAATTTTATATTGATCCCTGGCGACCTGTAGATTTGGCGGTCATTACTCATGGTCACGCCGATCATGCCCGTTGGGGAATGAAAAAATATCTCTGTCATCATTTCACAAAACCAATCTTAAAGAAAAGAATTGCTGAAGATATCGAATGTCAGACGTTACAATATGATGAAGTTTTAAATATCAATGGGGTTAAACTTTCACTTCATCCGGCAGGTCATATCATAGGTTCGGCGCAAATTCGTTTGGAATACAAAGGTTATGTAAGTGTGATTTCAGGTGATTACAAAGTTCAGAATGACGGATTAAGTACACCTTTCGAAGTGGTAAAATGCAATGAGTTTGTAACAGAAAGTACATTTGGGCTTCCTATTTACAATTGGTTAGAAGTAGATGATCTGAATAAAAAAATGCAAAGTTGGGTATTGAAAAATAAAGAAAATCAAAAAACGTCTGTTTTTATCGGATATTCTTTAGGAAAAGCGCAACGAATTATGAAGGCGGTAGAAAGTTTAGGGAAAATTCATGTTCATTACTCTATTGGCAAACTTAATCAGGCTTTCGAAGAAGTGGGAATTGTACTTCCTGATTACGAAATTCCTGATTTTAGGGAAAATATCAAACATGTTCAGGGTGAAATTGTTATCGTTCCGCCTGCCTTGTTGGATAGTAATGTGATTAAAAAAATTCCTGATGCTGCAACCGCAATTTGCTCAGGCTGGATGCAGGTTCGGGGCGCCAGAAGATGGCGAAGCGCCGATGCAGGATTCCCAATGAGCGACCATGCCGACTGGAAAGGTTTATTACAGGCTATAAAAGCTACTGAAGCGGAAATTGTACATGTAACGCATGGACAAACTGAAGTTTTTTCTAAATATTTAAACGAAATCGGAATAAAATCCGACGTTGTGGAAACATTATACGGCAACGATGATGATGAAGTAGAAAAAGAAACCACTGAAAATCCTCAGTCATGAAACATTTTGCAGATCTGATCAACGCCTTAGAAAGCACCAATAAAACCAACGCAAAAATTGATGCAATCATTGATTATCTGGAACGAGCTCCTGATGAAGATAAATTGTGGTTCATCGCATTATTTACAGGAAAAAGACCGAAGAGAAATATTAATACAAATTACATGAAAGAATGGGCATTGGAAATTACACAATTGCCTTTTTGGCTGTTTCAGGAAAGCTATTCTTCAGTCGGAGATTTAGGGGAGACCATTTCATTAATTCTTCCTCCGCCAACCGAAAAAATAGAAAAAACACTTTCAGAATGGATGAATGAAATTATCAGTCTGAAAACTAAGACCGACGCTGAAAAGAAAGAATTTGTGCTCAATTCATGGAATGGTCTGGATTATACAGAACGTTTGATTTTCAATAAACTATTGGGGGGAAGTTTCAGAATTGGTGTTTCATCTAAAACATTAATTAATTCCTTAACCAAGTTTTCCGGACAGGAAGCAAGTACCTTAATGCATAGCCTGATGGGAAAATGGCAACCTGATGAAGTTTCTTTTAAAGAACTGATTTCAGCGGAAAATATTAACCCGGACAATTCAAAACCATATCCTTTTTGCTTGGCTTATCCTTTAGAAAAAGAACTTGAAGAACTCGGAACTCCGGAAGAATGGCAAATTGAATATAAATGGGATGGAATTCGTGGGCAAATCATCAGAAGAAATGATGAAGTTTTTATTTGGTCGCGAGGCGAAGAATTGGTAACAGAACAGTTTCCGGAAATTGCAGAAACCATACAGGCAATGAAGGGGAATTTTGTTTTAGATGGAGAAATTCTTGCCGTTCATGAGGGTAAAGTTTTAAATTTTAATGAATTACAGAAAAGATTAAACAGAAAGACGTTAACAAAAAAAATGCTTTCTGAAATTCCGATTGAAGTTTTTTGCTATGATCTGTTGGAATTGGAAGGTAATGATTTGCGTGAAAAGCCAATTTCTGCAAGAAGAGCAATGCTGGAAGAATTATTGTTGAATGAAAATCCTGAAAAAATTAAGCTTTCTCAAGTTATCAATTTTGAAAATTGGGAAGATTTAAATCAAATCAGAGAAAATTCAAGAGAGATTAACAGCGAAGGTTTAATGCTGAAACAGAAAAATTCACATTATCATTCCGGCAGAAAAAAAGGTGATTGGTGGAAATGGAAAATTAGTCCGCTAACGATTGATGCTGTTTTAATTTACGCTCAGAAAGGCAGCGGAAGACGAAGCGCTTATTACACCGATTACAGTTTTGCAGTGAAAAGTGGCGACGCATTGGTTACTATTGCAAAAGCCTATTCGGGTTTGACGGATAAAGAAATTATGGAAGTCAGCAAATTTGTAAATAAAAATGCTATAGAAAAATTCGGACCTGTACGAACTGTAAAGGCAGAGCTTGTTTTCGAAATTGCTTTTGAAGGAATTGGCTTCAGTAACCGTCATAAAAGTGGTGTTGCATTGCGATTTCCAAGGATTTTAAGGTGGCGGAAAGATAAAACCGTAAATGATATTGATGATATTGAAGAGATTAAAAAATTGATACAATAATAAACTAATTAATAATTTGTCAACATTTAAAAATACCAACGGCTATAAAGTCATTCAACAGTGGATGGCGGATAAAGGCAATTCTCCCTTTAAATTTCAGATCCAAACCTGGCAAAAGTTTGGAAATGGATATAGCGGAATGGTCGTTGCGCCAACAGGCTTTGGAAAAACATATTCCGTTTTTTTAGCTTTAATTTCAGATTTCCTGAACCATCCTGAAAAATACAAAGGAGGATTAAAAATGATCTGGATTACTCCTCTCCGCTCATTGTCTAAAGATATTGCAAAGGCAATGCAGGAAGCGATGGACGAGATTGGGTTAGATTGGGTTGTCGGCGTAAGAAACGGTGATACAGATCCTAAAGTAAGACAGCAACAGGTGAAAAAAATGCCTGAAATTTTAGTGGCTACTCCCGAAAGTTTACAATTGCTTTTAGGGCAGAAAAACCATCAGCGATTTTTCCTGAATTTGCAAACTATTGTTATTGATGAATGGCATGAATTGCTAGGTTCAAAACGTGGTGTTTTGGTTGAATTCGGCATTTCTCAATTAAAAAAATATGTTCCCAAAATAAAAATATGGGGAATAACAGCAACTATCGGAAATCTTGAAGAAGCGATGGAAGTTTTAATTCCTTATGACGTAAAAAAGACAAAAGTTACCGCCAAAGAACATAAAAAAATTGATATTATTCCTGTTTTTCCGGATGAAGTTGAAATTTTACCGTGGGCAGGACATTTGGGAAATAAATTGGCAGATAAAGTGGTTCCGATTATTTTGGAATCTAAATCGACAATTGTTTTCACCAATACACGAAGCCAAAGCGAGATGTGGTATCAATTATTGTTGGATACGTATCCTGATTTTGCCGGACAAATTGCCATCCATCACAGTTCTATTGACGCACATTTAAGAATCTGGATCGAAGAAAATCTGAGTAACGGAAAATTAAAAGCAGTTGTTTCTACTTCTTCTTTAGATTTGGGAATTGATTTTAAACCTGTTGATACCGTCATACAAATCGGCTCTGCAAAAGGTGTTGCCAGATTTCTGCAACGAGCCGGACGAAGCGGTCACTCCCCTTTTGAAACATCAAAAATATACTGTGTTCCTACGCATTCTTTAGAATTAATCGAAGTTGCAGCACTGAAAGAAGCTGTCAAAAATAACGTCATTGAACCTCGTGAACCACAAGTATTGTGTTTTGACGTTTTGGTTCAGTTTCTAATGACATTAGCGATTGGTGACGGATTTTATCCTGAAGAAACCTATAAAAGAATCAAACAGATTTATACCTTTCAGGAAATCACTGATGAAGAATGGAAAAGTATTCTTGATTTTTTAACGATTGGCGGAAGTGCTTTAAAAAGCTATGAAGAATATCACAAGGTTGTTGTGATGGAAGATGGTTTGTTTAAAGTTACTTCAAGAAAAATTGCCATGCTTCACCGTATGAATATGGGAGCTATCGTAAGCGATGCGATGCTGAAAGTAAAATTTATTTCGGGAGGCTATATCGGAATGGTTGAGGAATATTTTATTTCAAAATTAAAAAAAGAAGAAAAATTTATACTGGCAGGTCGGGTTTTGGAAGTCGCAATGGTAAAAGATATGACGGTTTTTGTCCGATTGTCAAAAGGAAAAGCGTTAGCTCCCAGTTATTTGGGAGGAAGATTACCTTTAAGTTCAAACTTAGGTCATTTTTTAAGGGAAAAATTATCTGGTGCATTGAATCCGAAAGCTTCTGAGAAAGAACTGAAATTCTTACATCCTTTATTGGTGAAACAGGAAGAACGCTCACATATTCCGGATGAGAATGAATTTTTGGTTGAACTGATTAAAAACCGGGAAGGTTATCATCTTTTTATGTATCCTTTTGAAGGGCGTTTGGTACATGAAGTAATGGCTGCTTTAATTGCTTACCGAATTTCCAAATTGGTTCCGATTTCATTTTCTATGGCAATGAATGATTATGGTTTTGAATTATTCAGTGATAAAGAAATTCCGCTAAATGAGGAAAATTTAGAAAAAATTTTAAGTCGGGAGAATTTAATGACGGATGTTATTTCAAGTATAAACTCTGCTGAAATGGCAAGACGGAAGTTTCGGGATATTGCGGTAATTTCAGGCATGGTTATTCAGAATTTTCCCGGGCAGCAACGTTCAAATAAATCGCTTCAGAGTTCCGCAGGTTTAATTTTCAAGGTTCTGGAAGATCATGATCCGAATCATTTTTTGGTAAGACAGGCATATACCGAAGTTTTCAATATGCAATTGCAGGAACAAAGATTGGTTGAAGCCTTTAAACGAATAGAAAAATCAAAAATAGTTCTGAAATTTGCCAATACTTTTACCCCATTAAGTTTCCCGATAAAAGTTGACAGTTTGCGACAAACCTTGACGAGTGAAGACCTGAACGTAAGAATAAAACGACTGATCGAGCAGGCAAGGAAAGTTAAATAAAGTGAATTGTAAAGATTCAATTGTGAATTTATGATAGAAATTTTCATCATTCAGAATGATGAAAATTCTTGAATATTATTTTTTAAAATATGAAAATAGTAACAAAAAATATATCCATTAAAAATGAAATTTTCACCCTTACAAACCAGCGTGCAGCATTTTGGGGAAAAGAGAAAGCTTTAATTTTATCAGATTTACATATCGGAAAAACTGCTCATTTTCGTAAAAACGGAATTGCTTTAGCCAATCATATTATTAAAAATGATTTGGAGCGATTATCAATTTTAATAGAATATTTTCAACCTGAAAAGTTTGTAGTTGTCGGAGATTTGATTCATGCAGGAGATAATTCTGAAGTAGATGAATTTTGCAGCTGGAGAAATCAGTATCATGATTTACAGTTTTATTTAATTGAAGGAAATCATGACAGAATTTCCAAAAAACTGGAATCAAAATTATGTTTAAATTTTAAAGCAAAACATTTAGAAAGCGAGAATTTTATTTTTATTCATGATTTTGAAGAAAAGCAGGAAAAATTTCAAATCACAGGACATATACATCCGGGATTTGTTATCAATTCCTCTGTAAAAAGCATAAAGCTGCCTTGCTTTGTGGTAACTGAAAACCAATTATTGCTTCCTGCATTTAGTGAATTCACAGGCTTAGATACAAAAAATCTTCCTAAAAAAGGAAGATTCTATGTTTTTACGGATGCTGAAATTTATGAAATTTAATCTAAGACTTTTCTCATCATCAGATCCGTCTGTTCCTCATTTCCAAGCTTAAATATATGTTTGTCAAATTCTACAAAACCGTTCTTTTTATAAAAATTCACTGCTCTCATATTTTCTTCCCAAACTCCTAGCCAAAGATATTTTTTATTTTCCTGTTGGGCAATTTCAAGGGCTTTATCGTATAAAAGCTGACCAACTTTTTTCCCGTGATATGCACTTTTTACGTAAATTCTTTCAATCTCCATAGATGCTTCATCCTGTAATTCTGTCTGTGATTTACCTGAATTTAATTTCAGATAGCCAATGGCATTTTCATCTTCCCAAGCAATAAAAAACTGAGAGTCAATAGTATTTAATTCTTCGGTTAACTTTTCTGTTGAGAAACTTTCATCGAGATATTTTTGCATTTCATCTTCAGAATTATCTATGGAAAAAGTCTCGTAAAATGTTTCTCTTCCTACATTTTGTATCGTTTTCAGGTCTTCAGATGAAGCCTTTTTTATGAATATAGTCATAATTAATTCATTTTTTCTGTTAATAATAAAATGATGATTATTTGCTTACAAATAAAATTTTCTCAAAAGCCTCCGAAGCCAAATGCACCTGAACCGCCCAATCATCTGCCGCTTCACTTCCTGCATCATCCGAAATATATTTCAGACAAAGAAACGGAATCTGCTCTTTCATGGCAATCAAAGCTAACGGATATGCTTCCATATCAACAATATTATAAACAGCTTCCGAATGATTCATTTCAAAACTGTCACCGCTTCCGCAAATTCCTTCAGGAAGATCATTTCTCTTTAAACCATATTCCAAAACGGGAGGAATTCCTGAAAGTGGCGTTTCATATAATTGAAATCCTAGCCCTCTGACGTCCATATCCCTCTGGATGAATTTTGTACAGCAAACTACATCTCCTTTATGAAAATTTTTACTTCCTGCTGAGCCCAGATTAACAATTAATTTCGGTCTGTTTCGGTGAATTTCTTTCGTTAATTCTATCGCAGCGTTTACTTTCCCGATGCCTGTAATTAATTTATTCTTATCATTAAAAACTTTTCCGGCTTCTGAATCCAATGCAAAAACGAAAAGTATTTCTTCTGTAGCAAACTGATAGTCGTCGTTTATTTTAATCATTCCTTTTACAATTAAATTTCACAACCATCTGTATCACAAGAAGCTCCGTTGTCTGAAATGTTTGTCAAGGGAGTTACTGTTTCATCATAAGTTTGTTGAAGAGCGTTTGCAAAAAGTTCGACAGGCTGTGCTCCTGAAACTGCATATTTTCCATTTAAAATAAAAAACGGAACGCCGGTCACCCCATTATTTTTTCCTTCTAAAATATCTTGATTTACTTCCTGATTGAATTCTTCAGAAGCTAAAACATTTTTAGCTTCATCTTTATCTATACCTAAAGAATCGGCAAGTGAAATTAACGTTTCAAGATCTCCAACATTCTTTCCGTCAATGAAATGAGCGATGAAAAGTGCTTCTTCCATTTCGTTGGATTTGTTGTATTTTTTTGCTAAATGCAATAATTTATGGGCAGAAAAAGTGTTTGTAATTAATGCTTTTTCAAAATTAAAATCAATCCCGGCGCTCGCTCCCATTTGTTTTACCTGTCCGATCATTTGCTGAGCCTGAGCTTCGGGAAATCCTTTCTTTTCTTTGAAATATTCGAAAGTTGTTTTTGTTTCTTCAGGATCTAAAGTTGGATCAAGTTGAAAACTTTTCCACTCTACTTCCACCTGATCTTTGAAAGGAAGTTTTTCAAGAGCCTGTTCAAAATTATTTTTTCCTATATAGCAAAACGGACACATTACATCCGACCAGATTTCTATTTTCATTATAATTTATTTTAATTGAAATTATGTTTAAAGTTAAAATTTTATTGTTGAAGTTTAATCTAATTTTATTCTGTTACTGAATATTAAATGAGCTATCAAAGCGAATATTGCCATTGTTGCTCCAACGAAACAAACACCGCTCCATTGTGCATATTGCCAAGCCATTGAAGCCGTCCATGTTCCTAATGAACCGCCGATAAAATAAGAAACCATATACACCGTATTTAATCTGTTGACCGCGTTTGATTTAATTAAAAATAATTCGTCTGATTCATGATATGGCTTGATTGCACACCTAAATCAACTAAAATTACTCCAACAATCAGTCCCCAATACGTTTTTCCTGCAAAATAAGTAAAAATCCAGCTTCCTAGAACGACTAATAGAGAATAAAAAATTATCCTATTTAAATCTAAATATCGTTGAAGTTTTCCCACTTTCGCTGCTGCCAAAGCTCCGACAGCCCCAGCTAAACCGAAACTCCCTACAACAGATGAACCTGCATTAAACGGCGGCTTTTCCATATGGAAAACTAAGGTTGTAAATAATGCACACATCGATCCGAAAGCCATTGCTCCACGGATAGAGGCTAATCGCAAAACGGGCTGATTTTTTGCTAAATGAAAAACAGATTTCATTAACTCCCTATACGTTCCTTTAAAATTTGGCTGTAATTCGGGAAGCATTTTGTATACGGCAATCCAGACTAAAACCATAATTCCTGCTGCAATTCCGAACATGGCTCTCCAGCCCCAAACTTCACCAACAATTCCTCCGATGAATCTTGACAATAGAATTCCTAATAATAATCCCGACATTACGGTTCCGATATTCGAGGATTTTTCTTTGTCAGAAGATAATTCAGCTGCAATGGGAATGAATAATTGCGGAATCACGGAAGTGACTCCTATCAATAAGCTTGCGACATACAACATCCATAATTCCTGAGCGAAAGTCATCCATAATAATGCTCCGAAAACTAAAACAAGATCTATTAAAATAAGTTTTTTACGAAGAAATTTATCTCCCAAAGGAACAATCAACAGCAATCCTGCTGCATATCCCAATTGGGTAAGAACGGAAATTTTACTTGCTGCACTTTCCGGAACATTTAATTCTTCTGAAATAAGTCCCAACAAAGGTTGGTTATAATAATTGTTTGCCACCACAAGTCCGGAAATAATGGACATCAACCAAATCACAGTACGAGAAATACCGCTGGTAGAATTCTGCATAAATTGTATTTAAGAATTTTTAAATTTTCTACCACAAAAATACTTATTTTAAGAGTAAGCTTTTATTAATATCATTGGTTTTGACGATGAATTGCATCGAAAAAATAAGCTTTTCAGATTTAGAAATAATCGTGAACTTTGTATCATGAAAATTATACCATTAAAAGAAGGAAATTTTTCTACAAGCAATACAAAAGACTTTACTCTTTTAACCGAAGAAAATAAAGATACCATTAAAGGAATTAAGATGTCGGTGAATCCTTTTTTGATTATTACTGAAAAAGACGTTATACTTCTGGATGCTGGAATTGGCTGGAAAAATGAAAATGAAAAAACGGTAATTTCTGAAATTCTTGAAAAGGAAAATATTAACCCAAATCAGGTAACTAAAGTATTACTTTCACATCTTCATAAAGATCATATAGAAACAACAATTACCCGCACTGAAAATGGTTTTGAAGCCACTTTTCCCAACGCTGATATTTATATTCAAAAGCGTGAACTAGATTTTGCAATGGAAAATAGAGGAAATTATTCTTTTGATTTTGATACGCTTGAAAAGTTGATTGAACTCGATAATATTTTCTGGATGGACGAGGACAAAGGAAATATTACGGATGAAATTTCTTTTGAAGTGGTTGGCGGTCATACTCCTTTTATGCAGGTTTTCTGGATTAAAGAAAATAATGAAATTGTATTTTACGGTGCTGATGATCTTCCTCAGGAATCTTATTTAAAATACCATTTGGCGTACAAAAGTGATTTTGATGGAAGAAAAGCTATGGAATTAAGATTGAAATGGCAGAAAGAAGCAATTGAAAATCATTGGAAAGTGTTGCTATATCATGATTTTGAAAAATCAATTCTCGAATTTTAGAAACTAAAAAAAGGTGGTTTAAAGATCATTAAACCACTTATAGATATCGATTTGAGACGGAATACTTAATTTTTTCCTAAGTCTGTTCTTTCTGTTTTGAATTGCTTTCGGAGTTACAAATGTATAGGTTGCGACCTCCTTTGTTGTAAGATTTAATTTTAAATAAATACAAAAAATCAGTTCCGAATTTTTTAAATTGGGCTGAATAGCCGAAAGTTTTTGGAAGAATTCTGGATATACCAAACGAAATTTATTCAGCAGACGCGGAGAATTTTCCTTCGCCAACGCTATAATTTCATCTTGTACAACAATTTTTTGACTTAAATTTTCTAATTTATATTCAGGGTTTTCGTTTTTCATAATAAATTTCTCATCTCTACTAAATTCTGTTAATTTTTAACATGCAGGATTGTACGGCTCTACTCAATGTACTTATCGTCTTATCGTGAATAAAATTCAAAGTATTATTTATTTTTAATGTAATATTTATTTTCAAATAAATCAGTCTTTGGTTAAGGTGTTTTCTATCGTTTTATAACTAGATGTGTCGATCTTAAAAAGGAAATGAAGACAAAGAAATAAAAAATGATTAAAATTTTACCAAATTGCAATACCACATAGATACCACGCCAGATCCTAATCGCCTTATTTTTTCATTTATAAAATTTTCGCTCTACTGTTTCTCTTACAATAGGGCAAATCTATATGTTTTTTACTCTTTTTTTTATGATTCTAATCAATATTTAAAATAAGAATAATTATATGAAATCGAAAGATTTTAGAATATGGAAATACAGATCAAATTCCTGTAGAATTAGATCTTTTTAGTAATAAGTGAAGTGTATTATTTAGTGATTAATTTTCTATAAAATTTAAATTTTGCAGAAAATCGTTGCAGTTTTTTATGTTCAAAATAATTTTACGGTTTCCTGCAATTAGAATTAAAGATCTAGCTGCTTCTGGAATTCTTCAAAATATTTTGCCAGGTGAATTCCGTCTGCCAGACCATGATGCGCTTCTATGGAAACAGGCATAAACTTTCGTCCATTTTTAATATTGAATTTTCCAAAGGCAATTTTTGGAATACATTCTTTCGGATCAAAATTTGTCGGATGCAGAACTGTGGTAAAAGAATTCCATGGAATTGTGGTGTGTCTGATATGATTGATCGGTAAAACATCATTACTTATTCCCAAACCTGTTGAGTTTTGTACAGCTGTTATCTGATTTTGTAAGCTTTCATTAAAAACTTCAAAGTTATTAGAATACTCGAAGAATGAAAAACCAAATGTGCCGTCTGCCCTGCCTATGATACTTCCAATATGTACCTCGTCGTATAAAATTACCCGACCGTCAACGATTCTGAGCTTCAGTTCATCAACAGAATTTATCGCCACCATAGATTTATAAAGATAATAAGCAAAAAATGAATAGTCGTTTTTCTTTGCATTTTCATATGCTTTTGTACAGTCCACTTCTGTTGTAAAGCCGAAATAAGGACTTGCCATCTTCGAAAAAAAATCAAAATGTTCCTTTCTGTTCCAACTTTCAATATCTATTATCTTCATTAATTTATTTTTGGCAAATTTCCGTAAGATTTATTGTTTTTAAAAATTTAACCAAAGATTTTTAACCGATAATTTTAATGATGAAATTATAATTTCATATATTACAAATCATAATGAAATGTATAAATTCAAGGCAAAACAAAATAATTAAGCAAAATAGTAATTATGAAAGATTTTAAAACTGCATTTTTCTTTTTAAGACTTCCTATTGCTGTTTCTTTACTGGGACATGGGTTGGTTCGTCTTCCAAAGCTTCAGACTTTTAGCGACTGGATGGTAACAACAATGGAAAAATCAATGATTCCAGCGGCTTTAATTATTCCATTTAGTTATGTTTTACCCATTGCAGAGGCGATTATTGGCATTTTCTTATTGATTAATTTTAAAATTAAATACACTTTATATTCTGCTTTAGTTGTAATGAGTATTTTAATTTTTGGAAGCTGCTCTATTGAAAATTGGTCCGCAACTGAATCACAATTGCTCCATTCATTTTATCTGTTTGGATTGTTTTGGTTTTACGAAAAATTTAAACCTGAAACCAGTAATTTATAAAGTATTATTTTTGATTAAATATTTTAAAATGTTTGATACGCTTCTCTCGCATATTCAGAATAAAGTTGATGTAACTGATGAGCAGAAATCTGAATTGCAATCTTTTTTTAACTATAAAAAACTTCGTAAAAAGCAATATTTATTACAGGAAGGAGATATTTGTAAACAGCTGTCTTTTGTATCGAAAGGATTATTGAAGTCTTATTTTCTGGACGAAAAAGGTTCGGAACATATCAATATGTTTGCGTTTGAGGGTTGGTGGATTTCAGATTTTAACAGTTTTATCAATCAGGAAAAAGCTGTTCTAACGATCGATGCTATTGAGGAGACCGAACTACTGATGATCAGCCGTGAGGATTATGAAAATCTGATGATTAAAATTCCTGTGATGGACCGTTATTTCAGGATTTTATATCAGAATAGCTTAATTACAAAAGATTACAGATTAATTGTCTCTAACAGCTTTACAGCAGAGGAAAAATATACTCAATTTGTTCAGAAAAATCCTGAAGTTATTCAACGAATTCCGCATAATCTTATTGCTTCGTATCTCGGTCTATCACCGGAAACAGTAAGCAGAATCCGTAAAAAGATTCTACTTAAATGACACTTGATATAGATCAAGAAAAAGCCATGATTCAAGTCAAGTTTTGTTTTTTATTCTCTCCATAATTTTGGAAAATAATTTTACAGTTTATGGAAAATAAAAATATTGCACTTGTTGTTGGTGCTACCGGAATTACAGGAAATAATCTTGCACAGGAATTAATTTCACAAGGCTGGAAAACGTACGGACTGTCTAAAAATCCTAATAATACAATTGAGAATTTAGTTCCAATAAAAGCCGATCTATTGAATGTTGAAAGTCTGGAAAATGCTTTGAAAGACATCTCTCCTACTCATATTTATTTTACAACCTGGATGAAAAATGATACAGAAGAGGAAAATATTCGTATAAACAGTGCTTTAGTAAGAAATTTATTAAGTGTGCTTTCTTCTAAAAAGTCGGTAAAACATGTTGCTTTGGTTACAGGACTAAAACATTATTTAGGACCATTTGAAGCATATGCAAAAGAAGGAAAATTACCCGAAACTCCCGTGAGAGAAGAACATCCGAGGCTTCCGTTGCCTAATTTTTATTATGCTCAGGAAGATGAAGTTTACAAGGCTTCAGAAAGAGACGGTTTTACATGGAGTATTCACAGACCGCACACAGTTATAGGATATGCTGTCGGAAATCTGATGAATATCGCTTCAACACTGGCAGTTTATGCAAGCATTTGTAAAGAAACCGGAAGAAAATTTATATGGCCGGGATCTTATGAACAATGGAATGGAATTTCTGATGTTACCGATGCAAGAGTTTTGGCAAAACAGTTGGTTTGGGCTTCAACAACGGAATCTGCAAAAAACAAGGCTTTCAATATAACCAATGGTGATATTTTCCGTTGGAAATGGCTTTGGTATAGATTAGCAGATTATTTTGGAATTGAAGCGGTTGGTTTCGAAAATACGATCAAACCTTTGGAAAAAGAAATGCAAAACGATCAGGAAATTTGGAAAAATATTAGCCAAAAGTATGGTTTAAAAGAAGAAAATTTATACAGATTATCTTCCGCCTGGCATACTGATTTGGATCTTGGGAGACCTCTCGAAGTGATGTGTGATATGGCAAACAGTAGAAGTTTAGGTTTTGCAGAATATCAGAATACAGAGAAATCTTTCATCAATGTTTTTGAAAAATTAAAAGCAGAGAAATTGATTCCTTTCAAAACATTATAAATCCATTAGAAATATCCTGGAAATTGCTTTATAAAATAATTGTTATCAAGGTTTCAGAAGAATAAAAGTAGAGAAAAAAGGCTTTAAAAATGTTCATAATTGTGGAGTCAGGAGTGATTTACAGAAAAGTTTTAATTAAAAAATTTCAGAAAATAAGTAAGCAAATTACTGAAATTGAATATGAAAATTTTAATTGTGGTCAGGTTTTTGAATAATAACAGTAATTAAATTAAAACTAAATCACTTAAAATATAATATTATGTCAACAGAAAATCTTACACACTTAGAAGCAATTAAAAAAATTAAAGAACTGTCTGAAAGTGCGAAAATCTGTATGTTTTGTACAGAACTAGGTACAACTCCTATCAATTCCCGTCCGATGAGTTTACAGGAAACCGACGATGAGGGAAATCTTTGGTTTATCAGCAGTGATACCAGCAATAAGAATTTTGAAATAAAAGAGGACAGAAATGTTCAGTTATTTTTTATGAATAATTCTGATTACCAATATCTTTCAGTATATGGTGAAGCTTCCATTTATAAAGATAAAACTACTATTGAAGAAAAATGGTCGCCGATGGCAAAGGCTTGGTTTGAAGACGGAAAAGATGATCCAAACGTTTCAATTATTCGTGTAGAACCTTCTGAAACTTATTATTGGGACACAAAAGCTGGAAAACTTGTTAGCTTATTTTCTTTTGTAGCCTCTGCAATTACAGGAAAAACCACTGATAATTCTGACGGTGTAGAAGGAAAAGCACACATATAAATTTGATAGTTAATTTATACAAAAAAAGCAGTGAAAAATTTTCACTGCTTTTTTAATTTACAAATCTCTTAATTTATTGAAATTTAAAACTCTTTTTAATTAATATAGGATTTTTCGGTCTTCTATTTTTATTTTGTTTTCCTTTTCCATCTTTTTTAGGGCTCTGATAACCGTTTCTACGCGAAGTCCAACGAGATTTGCCATTTGTTGCCTTGTTAGTTCAATGTGAAAACACTGTTCGCAGTCACTGTCGTAATAACTTCTCAGATAATCTAATAATCCTTTCAGTCTTGTCATAGGATTTTGTGAAGATATACTTTGCATCATGATTGACTTAAAATAGAGTCTCTGAGACAAACAAGCATTCATTTCAACGGAATATTTCGGATGTTTTTCCAACATTTCCAGAAAATTATTTTTAGGAAGCCGGATAACTTCCGTCGGGCTCAGACACATTGCATTCATAGGATAATATTTGTCAATAAAAAGCAGAGAATCTCCGAAACTTTGATTTTTACCTAAAATATTATGAATGAATTCTTTCCCGTCTTCATCGTAGCTGTTAAGCTTTACTTTCCCTTCTACAATTTGAAAATAATAAAGTGCATGATCGTCTTCGCTATAAATAGTTTCTCCTTTTTTATAACTCTTATCTTCTCCCCCAAAGGAGTACAGAACATCCTTATCAATGTTCATGCAGCTTATCGTTTTCATAATTATTTTTGGAAATTTCAATGCAAAAAAAAGACCATATATGTAATTTTAAGAAAATTTTAATAATAAATTTTACGATCTCTTATTTTTAATACATTATTTCTTTCCATCAACTTAATTGCTATTATCGCAGCTTTAAACCAGTAAGATCCGTCATTTGTTGTTTCGTCAAAGGATTTTTGAAAGAAAAATTTTGTGCCATTAATATTTAAATACATTCTTTCTGAAAGTACTTTATTCATATTAGCACATATTTCAGTAAATCCAAAAACATCTTTCTTGGCAATCTAATGATTTCACTTTTCTTAGTAACCACCGCATTATGCGGATAAGGTTTATTTATAAAAAGTGATGCTTCCCCTATACTCTGACCGTCTTTCAGAAGAACCTCACTAACTTCTTTACCTTCATCATTATAGTTGTTTAGTTTCACCTCTCCGGAAATTATCTGATAATAATAATTTGGAGAATCTCCTTCGTTGAAAATTACCTCGGAAGGCGCGTAAGTTTTGATACTTGCTCCTACGGAATACAAAATATCTTCATTGATAACCATTTTTAGCTGTTTACTGTTTCTCTTGTTTTAAGTCATCTTAGTGAAATTCATAGGAAATAATTACATTATACAAATACTGAACCCAATTTTTTGAATATATTAATAAAAATAAATTTTTTGTAAATAATATTAATTATAAATACAATTAAACCCGCTTTTTTCACAAAACGGGTTCAGGAAAATCTATGAATTGTAAATTATCTCGATGTGTTAGTCGCTGCCGTATCGGTAGTTGCCTGAGGCATACCTTCTGTACCGGTTGTAGCACTATCGGATACAGGTGGAATTACAGTTCCCATGGTATCATTTCTGTTAATTTGGGTTGAGTCAGTCGTAGTTCCTGTAGAAACGTTTGATTCTTTTTTGCAACTGATTACTAAGAATGCAAGTAGCATTGATGTAAGTACGAATTTCATAAAAAATATTTTTGTAGTGTGAACTTCAAAAGTAGATAAAATATCTAAGAAGGGATATGATCTTAATCACAACTAGTTTGGGAAATAGAAAATGCATTCACTATAATATTATATGAGCAAATACGAAGATTAACATTGCTATGACAAAGAAAGAATGTTATACTACAAACTATTTCAAAATTATGTGTGAATTAAAATTATAAAAAGTTAAAAAATTAGGTAAGAATAACTTTAAACTCTTTATTTATCCGGAACAAAGTTTTTCCGGGCCAATTCTTTTCTCACGCGGCTTAAACTTTCAGGAGTAATTCCCAAATAGGAAGCAATCATCCACTGAGGAACTCTTAATAATAAGTCAGGATACATTTTAATGAATTTCATGTATCGCTCTTCAGCGGTTTCGCCTAATAAAGAATTGATTCTGTCCTGAAGGTTTTTAATATGTTTCTGAAGTAAAATATCGCTTTTTTCGAGGCTGTTCGGGAATTCACCTATCAGATTATTGATAAAATCCGGATGAAGTAACAGTACCTCAGAATCTTCAACCGCTTCAATGTAATAAATAGATTTTTCGTTGAAATAAAGACTGCTTCGGTCGGAAGTAAGCCAGCTTTCCGGCGCAAATTGGATAATATGTTCTTTTCCGTTTTTATCAATAGAATACATTTTCAATAATCCTTTTTCAACAAAATAAATGTATCTGCACACTTCACCATACTGTAAAAGAAACTGATTTTTCTGAATTTTCTTTACTTCATAGTGTACACTACACATATTTACCTTTTCTAAAGGAACATCTAAAACTTTAGCCAGATAATTATTAATATTTTTCATCACAAAATTTGTTCTACCGATATATCCTGATGCGAAGCGTTGTTAATCGCTTTTCCGTTTTCTACAACGATGAGCTGCGGACTTTGATGGGTTACTCCAAGATCTTCCGCTATTTTATTGGAAATGGGTCTGTAAGCTAAAAGATCCAGAAAATATAAATCTGTTGTTTGTTCCAGATTTTCCAATTCCTTTTCAAAATTTCTCAATACCGTTTTGCTGATAAAGCAACTTGTTGAATGCTTGAATATTGCTATTTTATTTTGAAAAGAATGTTCAATAGCTTTTTTTAAATCTTCCTCAGATTCTATTTTTTTCCAGAAAGATTTTTGCTCAGAAGACGCATCTTTTCCGCCAAATATTTTATCAAAAAAACTCATACACTAAATTGTTTTAAATGGTGATTCAGGTGTTTGTACTCTAAAAATCCCCAGTCTTTTTCTGTCATTTTCCCGAAAAGTACATGATGATCAGGTAAATTTCCGCTCTCGAAAGCATTTCTATATTCATCAAGTGTTTTCAGGAGATTTTGCTGCTCTTCAACAAAATCACAATCAAAATTAATGATAAGTTTTTGAAAAGTGGGCATATTTTGAGGAATTCCGTTATTAAAAATCTGTATTTCCTTTTTTGTCAGAATTCCTATCGCCCGAAAAGCCATATTTATCGGTGGAAGCTGTATTTTCTTCAACGGAACATTCAGAACATAACTGCAATGTCTCATCATCTGCGAAACATTCATCCTTCCCCATTTTCGTGAAGAATTTTCAGATAAATTGGAAATTCTTCTGATGATTTCCTCAAAATAAATTGGATTATGAAGGCTCTTTTTTACCAACCTTTTTCTTTCTTCAGATTATCAATATGTGCAAAATGATGATTGCAGTGCCAGACATACAAAGCGAGGCAGGTTCTTAAATCATAATTTTTATTGTGTTCAGGATGGTGAAAAGTTCTTTCAAACTGCTTGTTGGTCATAGCTTTCAACAATGTTGTCCATCTTTGGTGAGTTCCTTTCAACATTCTCATGGCAGGTTTTACCGGCATATTAAAACTGTCCTGAAGTTCTCCCCATTTTGCCTCGTCATAAGGTTTTATCGTGGGATTATCTTCTGTAAGAGCTAATTTAAAACGTATAAAACTGTTAATATGACTGTCAGCCAAATGATTAACTACCTGCCTTACCGTCCAGCCACCTTCTCTATATTGTGTATCAAGCTGTTCATCGGTAAAGTTTTCGATCAAATTTCTAAGTTTTCCTGGAAAATCTTTGATCACTTTAATATATTCATCAAGCTTAATATCACAGATATTTTCAGGATATTCAAATTTTCCTATCGGAAACCTCTTTTGTTCTAAATCGTTCATTTTAATTGGCTGCAAATTAATGTTGTCTTTTATTAGAGATTTTTAAGACAATTTTTAGATATTAGTTTTTGTAAATTTATTAAAAATCTGAGAATTTATATATGAAAAAATATTAATCGTAATTAACTAGATATCGTACAATTAAAAAAGCTCCAATTAATTCAAATTGAAGCCTTTATTATTTTATTTCTAAATATTAATAACCATGTAAATCAATTCCTTCGGTTCTTTGTAAAGTTATTTTCTTCCCCATTTTCTTCTGAATCACTCTGAAATGCTGCAATTCATCATCCGTCAGAATATTAATCGCTGTTCCTTTTTCGCCAGCACGCCCCGTTCTACCGATGCGGTGAATGTAATCTAAAGGTGAACGTGGCAATTCATAATTGATCACACAGGGTAACGATTCAATGTGAATTCCACGACCAATTAAATCTGTTGCAACCAAAATCTGAGCGCCGTTTACTTTAAATTCCTCTAAATTATTTCTACGGGCACCCTGAGATTTCTGACTGTGAATGGCAACCGCTTTTATTTTATTTTTCTTTAATTTTTCAACCAAATTATCTGCAGATCTTGTTGATGAAACAAAGATTAAAGCTTTTTCAACTTTCTTTTCTTTAATTAAATAACGCAAAAACGGACCTTTATCTTCAGGAGAAACATGATATGCTAATTGTTCGATATTATCAATTTCAACTTCTTCCTTTTTGATTTCAATAATCGTGGGATTGATGGATAAGCGTTCCTTCATTTCAGAAACTTTATCATTTAGAGTCGCTGAAAATAAAGTTGTCTGTTTTACAACTGGCATCATTGCGAAAAGCTTATTCATTTCTTCGCCAAAACCTAGCTGAAACATTTTATCTGCTTCATCAACTACCAAATGTTGGATTCCCGAAATACTCAATGCATTATGATCAATTAGATCCAATAAACGACCCGGTGTCGCAATGAGAACTTCTACCCCAAACATTCCTTTCATCTGCGGATTAATAGAAACTCCGCCATAAACTGCCATTGTGCGGATTTCACGCTTTAAATTATCTGTAAAAGCCCTGAAAACTTCATCAATCTGAATTGCTAACTCTCTCGTCGGAACCAATATTAAAACCTGAACATTACGATCTTTTTTAACCTCCGCATTTTGTAATTTTTCTAAGATTGGCATTACAAAACAAGCAGTTTTTCCTGAACCTGTCTGTGCAATTCCCATCAGATCTTTTCCCTGCAAGATGACAGGAACAGCCTGCTCCTGAATCGGAAATGGCTTCAAATATCCTAATTTGTTGACAGAACGAATAATATTGTGTGATAATCCTAACGATTCAAATGACATAAAAATACTTATTTGTGCAAAGATAAGGTATTGAGATTTCATATGTAAAACTAAACATCAATCGAAATCTATTTATACAATGCCGATTTGTCCGATAATTTAATTTTGGATACTTTTTTGAATAAAAGTTTTTATAAATTTATCAAAAATTCGAGAAATCAAAATATGAAAAAAGCGTTAATAATCGTAGATGTACAGAATGATTTTTGTGAAGGCGGTGCATTGGCAGTGCCGGGAGCAAATGAGGTAATCCCGTACATCAATGCTCTGATGGAAGAAAATGAGTACGACCAAATTGTTTTAACTCAGGATTGGCATCCTGCAAATCATAAAAGTTTTGCCAGCAACAATGGCAGAAATGTTGGAGAGAGTATTATTTTAAACGGAGTTCCACAGTTTATGTGGCCGGATCACTGTATTCAGGGAACTTTTGGAGCAGATTTTCATAAAGATCTGAACAGAGACAAAGTAACCCACATTATACAGAAAGGAAAAAATACTGAAATTGATGCGTACAGCGGTTTTCAGGATAATAATCACTTTATGAAAACAGGTTTGGATGATTTCTTAAAATATAATGATATTCAGTTAGTGGAAATCGTAGGATTGGCAATGGATTACTGTGTGAAATTTACTTGTACAGACGCTGTTGCGAATGGTTATGTTACTTGCCTTCACTTTAACGGAACACGTGCTGTTAATGTAAAACCCGACAATGGCAGAGATGCGATTTATGAAATGATACAGAAAGGGGTGACTGTTTTGGGGTAATTTTTGATAACTTAAAGCCTTGTTCATAAAAAAGACGTTGAAAATTAATTCAACGTCTTTTTATTTTTAACTTAAAATTATTAGCTTTAAAACTCTAAATTTAATTAAAGCATTTTAAGATTATTCACTTCCAGTTCTGAAAGAATTCTCCAGTGACCTCTTTTAATATTTTTCTTTGTTAATCCCGCAAACATTACTCTGTCAAGAGCTTCCACTTCGTATCCCAATCTTTGGAAAATTCTTCTGATCACACGATTCCAGCCAATGTGAATTTCAATTCCAACTTCATTTCTCGGTTTTCCTTCAATGAAGGAAATCTGATCTACTTCCGCTACTCCTTCGTCCAAACGAATTCCTTCAGCGATAAGCTTTAAATCTTCATTGGTCAATTTCTTATCCAGCGTTACATGATAAATTTTCTTAGCGTCAAAAGATGGATGCGTCAGTTTTTTGGTCATGTGTCCGTCGTTTGTTAACAGAATAACTCCGGTTGTAGAACGATCTAATCTTCCGACAGGGAAAACACGGTAAGGAGAAGCGTTTGCCACCAAATCCATTACAGTTTTTCTTGCTTTGTCATCTTTAGTCGTAGAAATATATCCTTTGGGCTTATTTAAAAGAACGTAAACAGGTTTTTCCGGTGTGATATTTTGTCCGTCGAAAACTACTTTATCTACTTTTTGTACCTGATAACCCATTTCAGTTACCACTTTTCCGTTTACTTCTACTAAACCTTGGGTGATTAATTCGTCAGCTTCTCTTCTGCTGCAAATTCCTGAATTGGCAATAAATTTATTAAGACGGATGGTATCTTTATGCACATCCTTATCTATTTTTTCTAATCTTCTTTTCTGTACGAAAGATCTTGTTTTATCGGTTCTTTCGTCACCATTAGATGGTCTTTTTCCGTATTTTAAACTTCCTCTTTCGTCTTTATTTCTAATTCCGCCACTTACAGGTCTGCTACCTCCTCTTTTTGGACCGGAATTTCCGAACGATCTTTTTTCCTCACCTTTACTGGTAATAAAAGACTCCTGTTCAGTTTTTCCAAACTTCTTATCCATACGGGCTTGGTAACTATTGTCGCTTCTTCTGGTATCAGAATTATTAGCGCCATCAGAATCTCTTTCACTTCTTGTAAAAGGTTTCTTTTCGAATCTTGTATTAGATCCTCTGCTGTCAGAATTTCTTTCTCCTGCTTTAGGAAAAGACTTTTTAAAAGGCTTTGATCCGGAATTTCCAGATTTTGAAGCGCGAGAATCATCAGAATTATTTCTTGTTGAACTTCTTGGTTTCTTTGGTCTTCCTGAATTATTGTCTCTGCTCATGCTAAATATTTGTGCAAAGATAGTTAATTTAATAACGAGTTAAAAATTAAGAATCATAACTTTGCAAGATAGTTTAAATATAACTTTAAAGAAAATCTGAAAATGATAACAATAGTAGATGATAATTTTTCTCAATTAAATGACTTTTTACACGAAAAATCTTTTAGCAAAATATTTATTTTGGTTGATGAAAATACACATGAATATTGTCTTCCGACACTTTTAGGAAATATGGAGACGGATCTGGGTTTTGAAATTCTGGAAATAGAGCCAGGCGAGGAAATGAAGAATATTCAGACTGCCAATCAACTTTGGGAAATTCTAACTGAAATGCAGGCAGACAGAAAAGCATTGGTGATTAATCTTGGTGGCGGGGTCATTACGGATATGGGCGGTTTTGTGGCTTCTACTTATAAGAGAGGGATTCAGTTTATTAATATTCCTACTACCCTGCTATCGATGTGTGATGCTTCCATTGGTGGAAAAACGGGGATTGATCTGATGCATTATAAAAATATGGTGGGAACTTTCAGTTTTCCGGAACAGATTTTTGTCTATCCTAAATTTTTAGAAACGCTTCCTTTTAAAGAATTGAGAAGCGGCTTTGCAGAAATGCTGAAACATGGATTAATTGCTGACAAAGCACACTGGGAAAACTTAACGCAAATTCATAAACTAGATATTGAAGGCGTAATTCCTCACATCCAGACTTCAATGGATATTAAGCAAAATGTTGTAGAACAGGATTTTCATGAAAAAAATATCCGTAAAACCTTGAATTTCGGTCATACAATAGGTCATGCAGTTGAAAGTTTATGCTTAAGTCAGGGAAATCCTATTTTGCACGGCGAAGCGGTAGCAATGGGAATGATTGCTGAGGCGCATCTTGCTTATTTAGAAGGTTTGATCTCAGAAGCAGATTCCACGATCATTATAGAGAATATTCAAAAGTATTATCCTTATTTAGATATCAGTGATTTTAAGGATGAAGATATTTTTGAACTTTTATTAAACGATAAAAAGAATGTTGACAGTAAAATCAATTTTTCTCTACTTTCAGGAATCGGTTCTTGTACATTCGACCATCAATGCCATCAAAAAAACATTACTGAATCTCTGAATTTTTACAGAAAACTAAACGATGCTTAGCTTATTTCTATCTAATTTTTTCATAAAATACCTATTTTTTAATTTGAAATCGGGAAATTTTCACTCTTTTCATTTCATCTTTATTTAATTAGTCAATAATTGATTTTCAAGTATAAAAACAATTAGATCGCTTATTTCATAGGCGATTTTTTATTGATTTTAATCATAAAAATTATTTTTGGCAAGCAATTTGAAAGAAACTCTACGTCAAATGAAAAACTTGACAAGTAGTAAAATTTAAAACAAGAAAGAATAATACTTAAAAAATTAAATTATGAAAAAGTTAATTTTAGGAATTGCAGTTACCGCTAGCTCATTAGCATTTGCTCAGACAACGACTTCAAGTTCGAATATGTCATCTACAAGCCCTGTACAATTCGGTATCAAAGCTGGAATAAATGTATCATCAATTTCAAAAGATGGATATGAGGATGCTAAATCTAAAGTAGGATTTGCGGGAGGTGTTTTTGCAAATATTCCAGTTTCAGAAATGTTCAGTTTTCAACCTGAGGTAATGTATTCTCAAATGGGATCAAAAGTTACTAATAGCGTAAGTGGTACAGTTTTAGGAAATAATTTCACTTCAAAAAGTTCTGCAACATTGAATTTAGATTATGTTACAGTTCCTTTAATGCTTCAATTTAGAGCAACACCTGCATTTTATGTGGAAGCAGGTCCTGAATTTGGATTCTTAATTAGTGCAAAAACTAAAGATGCTAGTACAACTACTGTAAATGGATCTACAACTACTACAACATCAGAATCTGGTGATGTTAAGGATTATTTTTCAGGATTTAATATGGGTGTAGGTCTTGGTTTAGGATATGATATTACTCCAAACTTTGGTGTTAGTGCTAGATATGTTGCCGGATTTACTGATATTAACAAAAAAGACAGTAACACGAATGGTAATACTTCTCTTCAAAACGATGGGAATAAAAACAGAAATAATACATTCCAAGGAGGTTTGTATTACAAATTCTAGTTCATAAAAAAAATCTTAATTTCAATAAAAAAGGTCAGATTTCATTATGGAATCTGACCTTTTCGTCTTTATGTTTGCATTATAATTAACTGAATAATTCTATTTCCTCTCCTTTTTCTACCGGATATTCTTCTGTAAAACATCCGAAACAGTGATTAGAGGAACCTAAAATTACTTTTAAATTTTCTGTGCTTAAAAATTCTAAAGAATCTACTCCTAAATAATCTCTAAGTTCTTCTGTTGTCATGTTTGCAGAAATCAAATCGTCTTTCGACGGTGTATCAATTCCCAAATAACAAGGCGCAATAATTGGCGGAGAAACACTTCTGAAGTGAATTTCTTTTACCCCTGCTTCTTTCAGAATCTTAACCAATCTCTTAGAAGTTGTCCCACGAACGATTGAATCGTCGATGATTACTACTCTTTTTCCTTTGATTTCAGAAATAATCGGGTTCAGTTTAAGGTTCACTACCCTTTCTCTCATCTCCTGAGTCGGTACGATAAAACTTCTTCCGATGTATCTGTTTTTAATCAAAACCGGACGGAAAGGAATTCCCGAAGCCTTAGAAAAACCAATCGCAGCGGGAACTCCGGAATCCGGAACTCCAATTACCAAATCAGCTTCTACAGGAGCCTGTTCCCAGATTTTCTCCCCAGATTTTTCTCTGATTTCGTAAACATTGATATTTTCTAATGTTGAGTCTGGTCTTGCAAAATAAATATATTCAAAAGAACAGATTCTTTGCTTTCCTTTCTGCTCATTTACCATGTAAGAATTCAATTTTCCCGGCTCGTTTTCATTGGTATAAATGATTTCTCCAGGTAAAATATCACGAACATACTGCGCTCCGACAGCATCTAAAGCCACAGATTCAGAGGCAACAACGTAAGAATTTTCGCTGATTGCTCCCAAAACCAACGGTCTGATCCCGTTAAAATCTCTGAACGCAAAAAACTTATTTCTTGTCATTCCTACTACAGAATAAGCACCTTCAATTTTCTCCATTGTTGCTTTAATAGCACCACGAAGACCTAAATCAAGATTTTTTTGAATTAATCTTAAAATCACTTCAGAATCAGAAGTCGCTCTGAACACCACACCTTCAGCTTCCAGTTCGGCTTTTAATTCTTTTGCATTGGTAAGGTTACCGTTATGCGCTATAGAAAGGATAATCTGGTCATATTCGTTTTTGGCGAAAAATGGCTGAAAATTATACTTCTTTTTGTCTCCTGCAGTCGTGTAACGAGTGTGCCCGATTGCAGAATTTCCCATAAAAGTTTCAGGATCATGGATCTCTTTATAAACATCTAAAACCAATCCTTCGTCTTTCATATTGGTAATTTTCCCGTCTTTTAAAACAGAAATACCGCATGCCTCCTGACCCCTGTGCTGAAGCGCAAAAAGCCCGAACTGCGAAAGAGAAAACGTGTCTAAATCATCATCAGAGTACATTCCGAAGATACCGCACTCCTCGTTCGGAGCATCCAGCCTTTCTTCTTCCTGCGTTCTGAAAAGATTTCTTCCGTAGGTTTGAGTTTCAAATTGTTTTAAATATTCACTTTTATGAATGTCTAAACTTTTCATTTCTATTTTTTCTAAATTAGAAGTTAGCTATTAGATGTTAGAAATTAGTCTAAGTTAACTTCAATTATAATTTTAAACTTGTCTTTAATGAATAAATCATTTTCTGTATCTCAGCTAAAAGTTCTTTGATAGGAACTATTTTAGTTTCGGAAATAAAATTTAAATCTATTAATAGCTGTAATTGTGTTTGCAATTCATAGGTTGATCCAAACGCAATCCCAAGAAATTGATAAAATTCATTTTTATTATTTCTTCCTGCTCCTTCTGCAATATTTGAAGGTATTGAAACTGCACATCTTCTGATTTGAGATAGTAAACCAAATTTTTCTTCAATTGGTAATTCCGCAGTAACCAGATAAACTTCTTTTACTAAAGTCATTGATTTACTCCAAACTTTAAGATCTTCTATCCGGTGCGATTTCATACTCACTTCTAATATCTAAACTCTAACTTCTCAAGTTTACTTGCCAAGAGCAACTTTCAATCTATTGTAGATCTCCACGTAAGCCTCAGTAACTTCTCCAAGATCTCTTCTGAATCTGTCTTTATCCAACTTCTTCATAGTATCTTTATCCCAAAGTCTGCAAGTATCAGGAGAAATTTCGTCTGCCAGGATAATTTCACCGTCTGCCGTTTTTCCCAATTCGATTTTGAAATCAACTAAGATGATATTCATTTTGTCGAAAAGATCGATCAAGATTTCGTTGATGTCTGAAGTTAATTCATACATTTCATCAAGCTCTTCGTATGTTGCAGCTCCTAAGAAAACAGCGTGGTGATCGTTGATAAGCGGATCTCCCAACTCGTCTTTTTTGTAGCAGATATCGAAGATGGTTACCGGAGATTTAATTCCTTCTTCCACTCCTAATCTCTGAGCCATACTTCCCGCAGAATAGTTTCTTACCACCATTTCCAAAGGAATAATTGATACTTTCTTTACCAATTGCTCTCTTTCGTCTAATTGTTTGATGAAATGAGTTTTAATCCCTTTTTCATTCAAATATTCAAAAATAAGAGTGGTGATCGCGTTGTTCATTTCACCTTTTAAATCAACAGAACCTCTTTTTTGAGCATTAAATGCTGTAGCATCGTCTTTGAAACGCACCACTACTTCATTAGGATTATCGGTAGCAAATACTTGTTTCGCTTTACCTTCGTACAACATTTCTAACTTTTCCATTTTTAAAATTACTTTTTATTAGATTTATATTATTTTACTTACTTAAAATTCCTGTTAAAACTGCCAGTCCAAAACTTAAGAGCGTTCCAATCAATACATATTCGGTCAGTTTTCTCTGTTTTGCCTGCGCAAGATCGCTGAACCTGAAAACAGATTTTGCAGCCACCATAAAACCCACGCCTTCCCAGTGATTCACCAAAATTAAAGTGAATACCAGTAAACGCTCTAAAATACCAATATATTTTCCGGCACTTGATAAAGATTCGGTTTGTATATTTCCTGTTGTCTCGGGAACGGGTGTCCATGAAGACAATAATATCTTGATAAAAATGGAAGCCGGTGCTGTTAAAAACAAAGCTGCCATGACTATTTTTAAAATTCTCTGATCTCTTAAAAATTCAAAATTAAATTCATTGAAATAAAAAGAAACTCCCACGATAATCAAAACATGAAGAGCCTGATCAATAAAAAACCAGTTCTTTTTATTTTTATTAGTCTGAAAACTTAACTTACAAGCATCAATAATAAAATGTGAAATTCCCACCAAAACAGCGACCCACCAAAGTTGAAGATTCCAAAGGAAAATAAAACTTAAAACCGTGTGAATCAAAACATGAAGGTACAAATATTTGCTCTTCAGTTTTTTGCTTTCTTTCTCTGCAACCCAAGAATTTGGCTGAAGAATAAAATCTCCGAGTAGATGTGCCAATATGAGTTGAATGAAAATCATGCTTACAGTTCGGAAATTTTCTTTTTAAAATATTGGTTAGTTTCCACGATAAGCTCGTAGTTTGCACGTTTCAATCTCTGGCTTACAGATGATTGTGAAATAGCAAATCTTTTGGCAAGATCTTCCTGAGTAATATCCTGAAACATAATCATTTCATGGATAATTTCCGAAGTTGCCACCGTCCAGTTATCGAAATCTTTTGAAGACCATTTTAACAAAATATTTAAATCTCTGTCAACAGAATCGTTGGAGGTTTTGATAGAAACGGTGTGTCCGTCGTTCTTTAGGTCGTTCAGTAATCTTCCGGAATGGACATACGCTGTTCCGTTGGATTCTGTGATTTTTTCAGATGAAAAATTTTCCTCACCAATACCGATGGCAATTCTTACATCTAAATTTTCATGACTTTTTATTAATGATTTTATAGCTAAGAAACGCCAGAAAACCTCATCGATATTACATTTAAACTGAAACTCATCACCTCTGTAGATTTCCCATGTTTGAGGAGCGCTTCCCCAATTGTCGAGAAGATTTTTAAGCTTGGTAATCCAAACTTCTGTTTCCGCTTGTTGTGAATTTATAATATCTCCGGTAATGACCGCTATCATTTTGCAAATATAAGCATAATTACTTATAAATAAAAAATATAAGCAGATACACTTATAGATAATGAATATTAATGAATCTGCTTATATCAATGATGTTGTAAATGATTGATTTCAGGATATTTTTGCTTCATCCTAAAATTTATTTCTGATTTATTTTTTTATAAACTGATAAGTTTTATCATCCAGTTTCAACAGATAAGAACCTGCCGTTAAACTCTGAACGGAAATATTTTTCTTATTTTTAAATGGATTTTTCTCAGTATAAATTACCTTTCCTGAAAAATCTAAAATCTGTGCAGATTTCACATTTTCGGTTTTTCCAGTAACGAAGATATTCTCATTTACAGGGTTTGGGTAAATTTTAAACTCATTATTTTGAGCAAGAACAGCGTCATAAGTTGATAAAGTTCCCAAATTCTGGCAATAATCGACTGTGTAAGAATCCCATTCCGAAATATTGAATGTAGAATTAGGCTGCGTTGTCGTATTTTTCCTGTATAATGACACATTTGCATTGGAGTTGGAAGTGAATTTCGCACCAATGGCATCTACAGCAACTGTTTTATTATAAGCCAGCTCAAGATATTGACTTCCCGAAAACGTCATCGGATCAGAAGCCGTAACAAATCTTGCCTGATCATTTGTATAGCATGAAAGAGTGGCATTTGGATTCAAAATAACAACACTTTCATTATTCCCAACTTTACCTTCCAGTTCATATGTATCAGCAGAGTAATAATTTCCGCTGGTATTATTGTAAAGCTGAATATTGATTCTGTAATTATTTAAGTTAACCTCATGCCCTGTTTTATTTACAATTTCCAGTGCTTTGTTGTTTCCTGTTCCTTCAATATACTTTACAATCATCAAGTCTGAAGTATAAGAATCCGAAGCCAGAGTGGTCGCTGTTACGGTATTGCTTTGCGGAGATTCCAGATATCCCTTGTCAAAAGATTTAACCGTAAAATTATACGTAGTAGACGGATCTAAGTGATCAATACTAATGGATGTATTTTTTGTAGTTGCAACAGGTGTTATCGAACCATTTACATAAATTCTGTATCCTAAAATATCCGTATCCGAACTTGGCGACCAGCTTAGATTAACAAAATGCGCATTCTGCTGAGTGGAAACCAATGAAGACGGCACTAAAGGTGCCATTGTATCTGGAGTTTCAGACCAGATCATATTGATCCACTCCGGATGATCTATAAAAGGATTTCTGTTTTTCTGGATGGAATAAACCGCATTATTCCTGTCAATTTCCCTTTGCGAAACAGGATCTGAAGTACTCCACTGTTTCAGCATTTCAATATACGGTAAATCTACAGCTCTTTCTTCTGTACCATCAAACGGACACTGATCCGTAGCCGAAGTAATTGTTGAAGAAGTACTGTAAGCTGTATTAAACGAGCCTAATTTCCCTTCATATCTTACAACAAAATATAATAACGTTCTTGCAATATCTCCTTTAAATTCATTAATCGGCTCGTATACCCTTCCGGTATAAGGATAATTCGGAATGGCAGCGTTGCTCATTCTCGAAGTATTGGTAAAATTATAAAAATTGGTATTCCCCCCAATTCCGTACGGATAGTTATTTCTTAACTGATTAATTCTTGCATCTGCCGGAATTAAGAAATTCAGATCAGAATACATAGGATAATCACTAATGCTAGAACTTGTACTGAATGTACTTTGAGGAATCATATGTTCTCTGTTCCATCCCAAACCTTCTGCTCCAGCGCTTCCAATCATTTGAGAACTTGTATACTCGTAAGAATCAGGTCCATCCGGTTTTTCAGAATAGATATCTAATAATATGGTAGTATTTGTTGTATCGTGATCGTAATACCGGTCTAAATCGGTCTGGTTAAAAAGATTCTGCAGATCACCGTAATTCCAGTTAATATTCTTCGCTGCGATAATATCATGAAGTTTTGATTTCAGGGCGTAGCCCGTCAAACCCGTTGTTCCATCATAATATCCTGCCGGAATCTGGGCAGAAATAAATGATGAGATTAAAATTATAGGTAGGAGAAATTTTTTCATACTTTAAAAATTGGGGGACTAAAATAGTAAATTAATCTCATCAAAGTTCTGAAGATGTGATTAAAAAATAGTTAAATATCAACCGGTAAAAAATTGAAAATTAATTCCTTGCGTCTTAAAACCCTATGGTTCAAATAATTTTTTTGGACGTTCCGCCAATTTGGTTATCTTTGGGCACTAACTATTTATCTATATGAATACAGAGACTATTGACAATATCAAAATGATAGCGGAAACGGCAAGAGAATTTGCTGAGAAGAATATTAGACCTAATATTATGGAATGGGATGAAAGTCAGACTTTTCCTAAAGACTTATTTCATGAGTTAGGAGAAATGGGTTTCATGGGAATCGTTATTCCTGAACAATATGGTGGTTCTGGTCTTGGGTATCATGAATATGTTACGATCTTGGATGAGATTTCTCAGGTAGATCCTTCCATCGGGCTTTCTGTAGCAGCACACAATTCACTGTGTACCAATCATATTTACGAATTCGGAAACGAAGAACAAAGACAGAGATGGCTTCCTCAGTTAGCTTCAGGTAAAGTAATCGGAGCTTGGGGATTAACAGAACACAATACCGGTTCAGATTCAGGAGGAATGTCTACAACTGCGGTAAGAGACGGTGAAGACTGGATTATTAGCGGTGCTAAAAACTTCATCACTCACGCTATTTCAGGAGATATTGCGGTTGTAATGACAAGAACAGGAGAAATCGGTGCTAAAAATAACTCGACAGCTTTTGTCTTAGAAAAAGGTATGCCTGGTTTTTCTTCCGGTAAAAAAGAGAACAAATTAGGAATGAGAGCTTCCGAAACGGCAGAATTAATCTTCGACAGCGTTCGTGTTCCCGATTCTCACAGATTAGGGGAAGTTGGAGAAGGTTTCAAACAGGCTATGAAAATCCTGGACGGAGGCAGAATCTCTATCGCTGCTTTAAGTTTAGGAACAGCAAGAGGAGCTTACAAAGCTGCTTTAAAATATGCTAAAGAAAGACAACAGTTCGGAAAATCAATTTCAGAATTCCAGGCAATTAATTTTATGTTGGCAGATATGGCAACAGAAATCGATGCATCAGAATTATTGATCCAAAGAGCAGCAACTTTGAAAAATGCTAAGCAAAAAATGACAAGAGAAGGAGCAATGGCAAAACTGTACGCTTCTGAAGCTTGTGTAAGAATTTCAAACAATGCTGTTCAAATTTTCGGAGGTTACGGATATACAAAAGACTTTCCTGCCGAGAAATTCTACAGAGATTCTAAACTTTGTACAATAGGAGAAGGTACTTCTGAAATTCAAAGATTAGTAATCGGTAGAGATATTACAAAATAATATTTCTCAAGAAATTTAGAATTATATCATCAATAAGTGAATAGTACTCGTGTTTTGCGGGTGCTATTTTCATTTTTGGAAAAGTAAAAATTCAATCATACTCAATGCATTGCATAATTATTTACAATAATAATCAAAAATTTTCTTAAAAAATTTTGTTTTTCGTAATATAATTTTTATTAGCTTTGATATTCCACAATCAAATAGATTATATATGAAAAAACAACTATTAGTGATTGGAATGCTTTTCGTATCCGGCATTTCTTTCGCTCAGACCGATCGACTTTGGTCTGAAGGTTCAAGAAAAAGTACTTCAGAAATTTTTGAAAACAAATCTTCTATCAACAATCCGAAGATTTATAATCTGGACATTAATGGATTAAAAAACGCTTTGGCAAAAGCTCCAAAAAGATTAGCTGCAGGAGAAAAATCGGAAATTATTATCTCATTTCCAAATTCTGAAGGAAAACTGGAAAACTTCAAGGTAAGAGAAAATTCCAATTTCGACCCTCAATTAGCTGCAAAATATCCGGATATCAAATCGTATGTAGGCGAAAGCTTCGGAGACTCCAACTCTACTGTTTATTTCAGTATTTCGCCACTTGGTTTATCTTCAATGGAAATTTATGGTGATAAATCTGCCGTTTTCATTGAGCCTTATACAAAAGATCTTTCCACCTACGTCGTTTACAAAAAATCAGATAAAAAAGATGATCTTAATAAATTTGAATGTACTGTAATTGATGTTGCACAAAAAGGAGTTTCAAATACAAGCAATCTTGTAGCAAGACCTAATGCGGATGATGCTAAACTAAGAACATTTAGATTGGCATTATCTTCCACAGGAGAATACACCGCTTATTTCGGAGGAACAAAAGCCAACGCTTTAGCCGCAATGAACAACACCATGACCCGTGTAAACGGAGTTTTTGAAAAAGATTTTTCTGCGAGAATGGTTTTAATTGCCAATAATGATGCGGTAATTTACACCAACGCTTCTACTGATCCTTATTCTGCAGCTTCAGGAATGAGCAGCTGGAATTCTCAGTTACAATCAACGTTAACCTCTGTAATTGGTGAAGCGAATTACGATATTGGGCACTTATTCGGAGCTTCCGGAGGTGGTGGGAATGCAGGATGTATCGGTTGCGTTTGTACCAACGGATCAAAAGGAAGCGGCTATACTTCTCCGGCAGATGCTATTCCTTCAGGAGATAATTTCGATATTGATTATGTAGCACACGAAATGGGTCATCAATTCGGCGGAAACCATACGTTCTCAAACAGCAATGAAGGAACGGGCGTTAATATGGAACCCGGTTCAGGCTCAACAATCATGGGATATGCAGGAATTACGGCTCAGGATATTCAGCCGCATTCAGATGCATTTTTCCACGCCGTAAGTATTCAGCAGATTACTAATAATATTAAAGCTAAAACCTGCCCGGTAAGCACCAATACAGGAAATTCAATTCCGACAGCGAGTGCAGGTTTAGATTATACCATTCCGAAAGGAACACCGTTTATGTTAACAGGAACGGGCACGGATGCCAACGGAGATTCTTTAACCTATATCTGGGAACAAATGGATAATGCCTCTTCTTCCCAAACAGGTGCGAGCTCAGCAGCAAGCGCTACCAAAGCTACAGGACCGACTTTCAGATCCTGGACGCCGCAGACAACTCCTGTAAGATATTTCCCAAGAATGGCTTCTGTTTTAGCAGGTGCAACAACAACGGCAGGCTCAGAAATTACGGTTGAGGCTTTATCTAATGTAGCAAGAACGTACAACTTCAGATTTACCGCCCGTGACAACAGAGCCGGAGGTTCGGGAAATAATTCCGACGACGCAGTAATTACTGTGAACGGAACGGCGGGACCTTTCAGTGTAAGCTCTCAAAACTCAGCAACAACATATACAGGCGGAACTCCTCAGACCGTAACCTGGAATGTTGCAGGAACTACAGCCAACGGCGTAAATGCTGCCAATGTAGATATTCTTTGGTCTACCAACTCAGGAACAACGTGGACTACTCTACTGGCAGGAACTCCAAACGACGGAACTCAGGCGGTAACCATTCCAAATACTTCAACAACTACAGGAAGAATCATGGTAAAAGGATCAAACCATATTTTCTTTGATGTAAATAATGCAAATATTACTGTAAATGCAGGTTCAGGAGGAGATCCGATTGCTCCTACGGCACCTACACTGGTAGCTTCAGGGACTACCTCTACAAGCACAAATCTTTCTTGGTCAGGAGCAACAGACAATGTAGCAGTTACAGGTTACGACGTTTATCAAGGGAGCTCATTAATAGGCTCTACAGCTTCAGCTTCATACACTGTAACAAGTTTATCGCCTTCTACAACGTATAGTTTCTCTGTAAGAGCAAAAGATGCGGCAGGAAATATTTCATCTTCAAGCAATACCGTATCTGTAACGACGCTTGCGGGAAGTACGGTTAGTTATTGTTCAGCAACAGCAACAAATACTGGTGATGAAAGAATAGGAAATGTTTCATTCGGTACCATCAATAATACTTCAACGGGAACTGGCGGTTATGAAAACTTTACAGCCATTTCAACTAACGTGACAAGAGGTTCAGCTTATACAATTTCTGTGACTCCGGTTTGGACATCTACGGTTTATAGCGAAGCTTATGCTGTATATATTGATTACAATGGTGATGGTGATTTTACAGACAGCGGAGAACTGGCTTGGTCTAAAACAGGATCTACCACAACTCCGGCAACAGGATCTATAACGATTCCTTCAACTGCAACCGTTGGAAATACAAGAATGAGAGTCATGATGCAGTACAGTTCTGTACCTACTTCTTCTTGTGGATCATACACCTACGGACAGGTGGAAGATTATACCTTAAATATTGTTTCATCCGGAAGAGGTGAAGTTTCAGACATCAAAAATCTGATGACGGATATTAAATTATATCCAAATCCTGCAAAAGATATCTTGAATATTTCTAATACGACGAATGAAGATTACAAAATCTTCGATATGGGTGGAAAACTAATTAACTCAGGAAAACTTGAAAGAGGCTCCGTAGATGTAAGCGCACTTATTAAAGGAGCTTATATCATACAAATCGGAGAAACCTCTAAGAGATTCATTAAAAACTAACAACCAACTCAATTAAACTTTGAGAAAAGGCTGTCTGGAAACGGGCAGTCTTTTTTTGTGTTCTTAATTTTTATGTAATAAATTTTACCCCTTATCGAAGCCCCTACACCCCCTTTATTAAGGGGTGACGCCCCCTGACGAAGACCCCATACCCCCTTGGTTAAGGGGGTATACCCCGTTGCCCACCCCCCCCAGACCGTTCATCAAGACCCTTAGGGTGTTAATGAAGGGGGCGAAACCCCTTGCACAACGGGCTACAGGGTCTCCCAAAGAGGTTAAAGCCTTGATGAGCAGACAAACCTTTTATAAACAAAATGATCTGCGAGACTTATCTTGCAGATCATTATGATGAGAACTAAATTGATTTTAAATAATTTAGGAGGAGGGTTTCCTAAATCTTCTCATGAGTGTATTCATTGTGTTATTAGAATCTTAGTTTTTTTGTCCTACATCCGGGACCCAGACAATATTACCTGATTGATCTATTTTAAAGAGCCACTGATCGTAGTTAGTGGTTCCTCCAACTCCGTTATTAGTATCAGTAACATCGCCATTGTCACTGGAACCTGAAGAGCCAAATACTATATAATTCCCATCGTCGGTTTCCCTTATGCGGGTAGGGAGTAGAGATCCTCCATTAGATAAACTATTTCTATTGTCTCCATCTACAGAGCTTCCGCCATATAACTTCATCCATTGTGTAGCACCCGTAGAACTTAATTTGAATACGGTAATATCATAAGATCCTTTATTAGTATCCGTAATATCACCATTGGCAGAAGAAGTGGAGATGCCCGCTATCATATAGCCTCCATCCGAAGTTTGGATTACTGACTGCCCATCATCTATCCCTGTACCACCCAAAAGCCTTTGCCACTCAATAGTTCCGGCTGCATTTGCTTTTATAACCCAAATATCATCACCTCCATGATTGGTTCCTATAAGGTCGCCACTAGTCGAGCTATCGGTATTCCCCACCAGAATATATCCACCGTCTGAAGTAAGATACATGGAACGCAAGTCATCCTGACCACTGCTTCCATAAAGTCTTCGCCATTGTGTAGCCCCGGTAAGATTTATTTTCATGATAAAATAATCATAACTTGAAGAAGTATTACGATAATTTGAATTACTACGCCCAGCCATGATATATCCAGAACCATCAATAGCAGCTTCAAGATTATTCATATAATCAGACATATCATTTGTTGAATTTGCAGGGCCAGGATTGGTGTAGGTCTGCTGCCATGTAATGGCTCCCGTTGCGGTTATTTTAATTGCCCAGAAATCGAAATCATTTAATGAATTTCTGGTACTCGTTACATCCCCGTTTGCTGATGAGCGTGTAAATCCGCCAACCAAATACCCTCCATCGGCTGTCTGAATAATCCCGCCGGAGTTATCACCTCCACTACCACCATATAATCTCTGCCATGTAATAGCTCCTGTAGCAGTTATTTTTACTACCCAGATATCTCCAGCCCCTTTACCGGTTCCGGTTACATCTCCTGATGCTGAAGAAGTAGAAGCAATTGTAAAAATATATCCTCCTTCAGAAGTCTGCTTAATTGCTGCTGTAGCTACAGCTCCTGTTTCAAAAAGACTTCCTCCATACATACGCTGCCATTCTATTTTACCATACTTGTCATACTTCACTACCCATGCATCCGGAGTAGTTGTAGTGCCATGATTCGCATCTGTAACGTCACCGGTTACAGAAGAATTAGCGGCAGATAACGTTATGTATCCTCCATCAGCAGTAGTTGCCATATTAAGAGTCATTTCACGCTCTGTCCCCCCTGCAAGAAAACTGAAGGGTATATCTTGTGTCGGGATAATATAAGGCGTACCTGCCGCCTGTCCCCAACTATATTGCGAAGCACCGAGCAGCAAAAAGAATACTGTGAGATCTTTAATTTTTTTTGTCATAAATGTCTGGTTGTAAGTTTTTAAATTAAAATCCTGCAGACATATATACATATACCGTAGTTCCCATTACTAAAAAAGTGTACACTGTTTCAGTACCTGTTGTGGTAGCACGGTTGTTGGCGTATTTCACTGTAAAGCCTGTTGCTGTGAAAGTAGATGTTGCAGCTGCACTCCCTCTCACTGCAAGACTGTAGGTGCCTCCGTTTTTAATGTTGTTTAAAGTAAAAGCACCTGCAGTTGCAGTAGTATAAGCAAGATTGCTCTGGCTGTAATCGATTATTCTTCCAGCACCTGCATTATACGCAACCGTATTGGTAGAAGCTCCGTTTACTTCAAGCTTGCTAGCGGGTGCAGAAGTACCTATACCGATATTACCCGCCGGTGCGGCTACTGTACCTGTAGCACCCGTTCCGAAGATAATATTGGAAATACTTACCTGTCCTTGTGCTGTAGGATCTGCGACCTGAGCATTGGTTCCAATTGCAACGTTTCTGTTTCCTGTTGTGATTGTATTTCCTGCATTAACCCCGATAGCAACGTTTTGTATTCCTGTTGTATTTCCTGTCAATGCATAACGTCCTACCGCTGTATTGCCTGATCCTGTATTGACCGCTAAAGCATCTGCACCAATGGCAACATTGTTATTACTAGAGTTTACAGCAAGAGAATTGTTTCCAATCCCAACATTGTCGGTTCCTCCTGTAGAAGAAAGTCCCGAATCCGAGCTGTAATGGTTTCTTGTCCCTTGTAAACGGATATCCTGAGTATTCCAGTTGGTGCCATCGAAAGCCCATACACTGTTCGTGTTGGTGTCGAAAACCTGAAGACCGACAATGGGATCTGCAATAGCAGCTCTGTTTGCCGAAGTCATTCGGGGTAATAAAAATCCTTTGTTGAGAGAACTCAATTCTAAAATTGCAGAAGATGCCGGCGTTGGTGTACCGATTCCTACACCTTGAGCATTAGCAGCGAAACCTCCTAAGATGAAGATTGCAAAATAAAGTCTGTTTTTTTTCATAGTGATAAGTTAAGTTAGGGCTTAGTTAATTTTCAAGAATAATCGTTTAATCAAATTTATTTCATATTTAAAAATTAAGGCTTGCGGGTTATTTATTTTAAACACTATATATTCATCATGAATTATATTGTAAAAATAATATTCTATTTAATTTTGTTTAAATAGAATTATTCCCTATAAAAACAGATTTAAAATTCAGTAATTAAAATAAAATCAGAATATTCCGCAAATACTTCATGCGCCAAATATATATATTCTATGTTATACATATGAATATTTTATTGTCATATTAATACTACAAGCTTGTAGTATTAATATGACAATAAAATATTCTAAAAAACCATTTAGAATAAATATTTTTTACTTTGGTAAATTAATCTCACTTAAAAGAAACGATGATATGGAAAAAACTCTCACTTACCAGTAAACTTCTAAATTCTAATTTTTATCTTTGCTTTAAATAATAAATATTCATGGATAAAATTGACAGCCTGAACCAAGTAGCAGAATTCCACACAACTTTTAAAGCTCCTATTGTAGAGACACCACAAATTCCTTCACCCGAAAGATGCAACCTGAGAGTTGAACTTTTACAGGAAGAATTAAACGAATTAAAACAAGCTATAGCAGATAATGATATTGTAGAAATTGCAGATGCACTGTGCGATTTACAATACGTTTTGAGTGGTGCGGTACTGGAATTCGGACTTGGCAGCAAATTTGTAGAGTTGTTCAACGAAGTTCAGCGTTCTAATATGTCTAAAGCTTGCGATAATGAAGAACAGGCAAAGGAAACAGTAGAGTTTTACAAAGAAAAAGGGGTTGAATCATTTTATGAAAAATCCGGAGAAAAATACAACGTTTACAGAAAAGCAGATCATAAAGTATTAAAGAATAAATATTACTCTCCTGCCGATTTGAAGACAATTATCGAAAAATAGTATGAAAAAATTTATTACAAATAGTATTGCTGTTTCAGCTTTATTTTTGGCAACTCAACAGCTTAGGGCACAAAAAGTTGTTGTAAACCGTGAGGTTGAAACCACAAATGACGGTAAAATGCTTTTGGGCAATCAACTGAAAGATCAGTTTTTGAAAGCTCCTTACGCAGATTGGTACGTAAAAGAACATGACGAATATGCCTTAGACCAGAAAGCGATTGGAGAATTGAAGAAAGATAAAATTAATTCTTACACGATTACCGTTTTTATGGGAACATGGTGTGAAGATTCGCACAGAGATTTCCCGAGATTAATGAAGATTTTGGAGGAAGTAAACTATCCTTACAGCAAATTAACAATTATTGCCGTAAACCGTAAGAAAGAATCTCCTACAGGTGACGAAGCACGCTTTAATATTCAAAAAGTTCCTACAATTATTGTTGAAAAATATGGTAAGGAAATCGGAAGAATCATAGAAATGCCTACAACCGGATACATTGAAAGAGATTTGGTTGAAATTTTAAAGAAAGACGATAAATCTGTTATCAAAGAAATTTTTAATAAATAAGTTTTGAAGAATATAAGAATAATTATACCGTTTGTTGCAGGAATTGTTGTAATACTTTTGCTTTTTTGGGCAATGAAATCTTTTTTAAATCCTACCCAAAAAACTGAAAAATCAGATTACTACATTTTGACTAACCAGATTTCCAAAATGAATAAAATGGTTGTTCTGGAGCAAAATATGTCTTCTATGCAAAAAACAAAAATGGGCTATGAAGTTTTCGGAAAAGAAGTTTCAAGCAACAGCATTATCACTTATACCAAAACGACGGCTCAGGTTTCTTATGATCTTAATAAAATGAAAATGGAGGTTGATTCCGTTAATAAAAAATTGATTATTAAGGAATTACCAGACGCAGATATTAGAATTACTCCAAGTGTGGAAATACAGACGCTGGACGATTCATTCTTCAACAGAATCTCTGAAAAGGATATTAAAAACGTTACGCAGAAAGCTAAAGAAGCAGCAACAAAATCTGTTAATCAAAATCAGCTGAGAACTGAAGGACGTGAACAATTAATGGAAAATCTTAATAATATTTTCGTTTTGGCAAAGGCTTTGAATTATAAAATAGAAGACCAGACAGGCAAACTGGGTATTTTAGGACTATAAATTCAAGCATTATGGACTCAAAAGGAAAAGACAAAAAAGAAGAATCTACAAATTCAGCAGAAACTAAGAAGCAAAATCAGGATTTCCAAAATATTCCTGCTTCATCTGAAAAGACAAATCCGCCTGATATTGATAAAGAGGATGTTCAGAAATCTTCAAAAAACAAATCAGGAAAAACAGATAATACAGAAGAAAAATAAAAGGTTCTGTCTCAATTGAGGCAGAACCTTTTTAGCAAATATAGAAATTAAATATGTCCCTATTAATAATGGTCAATTTGCTCCGCTTGTGAATTACCTTTGACTATTGACTTACGAAGCAGAACTGACAGTCTTATTTTTAGACAATCGTTGATTTCCCGATTTTTACATTTTCAAAATTATAATACGACTTCTCAGAATATTTAATATAATCAGCAATAAAACTTCCAACTTCATGGGTAGAATAGGGTTGCTGAGAATTAAGATCTACCGTAACATATTTATGTTCAATCGCATGTTCTACAGATTCTCTCAATTTTTCGGCGGCGTGATCTAATTTTAAATAATCAAGCATCATTGCCGTACTCAAAATTGAAGCAATAGGATTGGCAATTCCCTTACCTTTTGCCTGTGGATAAGAACCATGAATAGGCTCAAACATCGCATTTTCATTCCCAATTGATGCAGACGGAAGCAACCCAATCGAACCTCCAATCACACTAGCCTCGTCGGAAATAATATCGCCAAACATATTTTCTGTAACGATCACATCAAACTGTTTTGGCTTGAGAATTAATTGCATCGCAGCGTTATCTACAAACATAAAATCCAGTTCTACATCAGAATATTCGACAGCAATTTCCTTGAAAATTTTTCTCCATAATCTTGAAGTGTCCAAAACGTTGGCTTTATCTATTAAAGTCAGTTTTTTTCTTCTTTTCTGTGCTTCCTGAAAAGCCATATGAACAATTGGAGCAATATCTTCCTTACTGTATTTACAAATATCGTAAGCATATCCCGCCTCTTCGTCTGTAAATTTTTCACCAAAATAAATTCCGCTCACCAATTCTCTAAAAATCTGAATATCTGTTCCTTCAATAATTTCCTGTTTCAACGGACTTTTTTCAATTAAAGAAGAATAGGTTTTCAAAGGTCTGATATTAGCAAAAAGCCCAAGCTCTTTACGAAGCTTCAATAATCCCTGTTCAGGACGGACTTTTGCATTAGGATTATTGTCAAACGCAGGATCTCCAATTGCACCGAAAAGCACGGCATCAGATTCTTTACAGATTTCCAACGTTTCGTCCGGTAAAGGATTTCCTATTTTATAAATGGCTTCAGCTCCCACTAAACCTTGTTTAAATTCAAATTGATAATGAAAAGCTTCAGCAATAGCATCTAAAATTTTAATGCTTTCTGCAACGACTTCGGGACCAATTCCGTCTCCGGGTAGAACTGCAATTTTAAAATCAGTTTTCATATACTTTTTGTGTTTTTAATTCAAATTCTCTGATTGCTTGTTTTTTACTTATTAAAAAATCAATATCATCATAACCGTTGATCAAGCAGATCTTTTTGTAAGAATCCAGTTCAAAATTTTCAGTTTTATTTTTAAACGTAATCGTTTGTTTTTCTACATCGACTGTAATTTCATTTTCAGGATTTTCTGTAATATCATTTAAAATTTCTTTTAAAAAATCTTCAGAAACTTTCACAGGAAGTAATCCGTTATTCAGTGCATTTCCTTTAAAAATATCTGCAAAAAAACTTGAAATAACAACTTTAAAACCATAGTCGGTTAATGCCCAAGCTGCGTGTTCCCGGCTGCTTCCACAACCAAAGTTATTTTCGGCAACTAAAATTTCACCTGAATATTTTGTATTATTTAAAACAAAATCAGGATTTTCTTCGTTCGTATGAACATTATATCGCCAATCACGAAATAAATTATCTCCAAAGCCACTTTTATCAATACTCTTTAAAAAACGGGCAGGAATAATTTGGTCGGTATCTATATTTTCAGCCGGCAAAGGAATCGCACGGGATTTTACAATAACTAATTTTTGCATTTATTTTTATATCATAATTTAATGTGAATTGTCAATTTTACTTTTGTAAGTTAGTTGTGAATGTCTATTAAGTGGAAAAATTTACAATTAACTGTTCACTTTTAAAATTCACTCTTGCTTAGCTTTCAAAAGCCAAAATTCTGCCTTCAATAGCAACTTTTGCAGCAGTTAACGGACTTGCGAGAATTGTTCTTGCACCTTGCCCCTGTCTTCCTTCAAAATTTCGGTTGGAAGTAGAAACACAATATTCACCTTCCGGAATTTTATCATCGTTCATTGCTAGACACGCCGAACATCCTGGCTGCCTAATCTGAAAACCTGCTTCGTTGAAAACCTTATCCAATCCTTCTTCGAAAATCTGTTTTACAACCTGTTGAGATCCTGGGACAATTAAAGCCTGAACGTGCTCTGATTTGCTTTTTCCTTTGATATAATTAGCTGCTGAACGGAAATCTTCAATTCTTGCGTTGGTACAGCTTCCTATAAAAACATAATTTACTTTAATATCAGAAACAGATTGTCCTGCTTTTAAGCCCATATATTGAAGTGCTTTTTCTTCAGATTCACTCTGCGGAGCCGGAATATTCTGATCAATAGAAATTCCCATTCCAGGATTGGTTCCATACGTAATCATTGGATAAATATCAGAAGCCTCGAAAGAAAATTCTGAATCAAAAATGGCTTCATCATCTGTTTGAAGCGTTTTCCAATACTCTACTTTCTCTTCCCAATCTTCACCTTTTGGCGCAAAAGTTCTTCCTTTTATATAGTCAAAAGTAGTTTCATCCGCGGCAATCATTCCGCCACGGGCACCCATTTCAATGCTCATATTACAAACCGTCATTCTGCCTTCCATCGACATTTCTTCGAAAACATTTCCCGCATATTCACAGAAATATCCTGTTCCGCCATCTGTTCCGATTTTTGAGATAATGTAAAGAATAACATCTTTTGGCTGAACATCTTTATTCAGTTTACCATTGACGTTCACTCTCATTGATTTCGGCTTGTTCAACAATAAACACTGGCTCGCAAAAACCTGTGCCACCTGACTTGTTCCGATTCCAAAAGCGATGGAACCAAAGGCTCCATGTGTTGAAGTATGGCTGTCTCCGCAAACAATGCTCATTCCCGGCTGGGTAACGCCCAATTCAGGAGCGATGATGTGAACAATCCCCTGATATTGATGACCGAGACCATACAGCTCAATATTATTTTTACGACAATTCTGCGTCAATTGTTCTACCTGATTTCTTGAAGATTCATCACGAATTGGCTGATCCTGATCCACTGTCGGAACATTATGATCGGCGGTTGCAACAATTTGTTTCGGTCTGAAAATTTCTAAACTCCTTGATTCTAATTCCGCAAAAGCCTGTGGACTTGTTACTTCGTGAATCAAATGTTTGTCAATGTATATAATTTGAGGCCCGTCTGGAATTGTTTCCACAACGTGAGCATCCCAGACTTTGTCAAAAAGTGTTTTTTTATCTTTGTTCATTATAGTTCAATCTTACTACTATCCTATTTTTCTTGTCACTTTTTCGATGATCATGTTTAAATCATCGTTATTTACTTCTTTTTTGCTATCAGCAACTCTCAAAAATTCCTGATATAAGAAATCCAGTTCATTTTTAGTAACATCAAAACCAATGTGTTTGAATCGGTAAGCCAGTGCAGAACGTCCGCTTCTTGCTGTCAAGATGATAGATGAAGCATTTACACCAACCTCGGAAGGATCTATAATTTCGTACGTTTCTCTATTCTTAATTACACCATCCTGATGAATTCCTGAACTGTGCGCAAAAGCATTAGCTCCCACAATTGCTTTATTCGGCTGAACAGGCATTCCCATCAGATCGGAAACTAAAACACTCATTTTGTTGAGCATTCTGGAATTAATATCCGTATGTAAATTTAAGTGCTTGTGCTGTTTCAAAACCATCACAATTTCTTCCAAAGCGGTATTTCCTGCTCTTTCTCCAAGTCCGTTAATAGTACATTCAATCTGTCTGGCTCCATTAATAGCTCCAGCGATAGAATTTGCAGTTGCCATGCCCAAATCATTATGACAATGACAGGAAAGAATTGCTTTTTCGATTCCAGTTACATTTTCTCTTAGATATTTTATTTTTTCTCCGTATTCCTCGGGCAAGCAATAGCCTGTTGTATCAGGGATGTTTAAAACAGTTGCGCCTGCTTTAATGACAGCTTCACAAACTTTTGCCAAATAATCATTATCCGTTCTTCCAGCATCTTCGGCGTAAAATTCTACGTCTTCTACATAAGTTTTAGCATATTTTACCGCCTGAACTGCTCTTTCAATAATATCCTCCCTATTTGAATTGAATTTAAATTTAATATGAGAATCTGAAGTTCCGATTCCCGTGTGAATTCTTGGTCTTTTGGCAAACTTTAAAGCTTCCGCTGCGGTATCAATATCTTTTTTATTCGCTCTCGTCAATCCGCAGACCTTTGCATTTTTCACCAATTTTGAAATTTCTGAAACCGAATGAAAATCTCCCGGACTTGAAATTGGGAAACCAGCCTCTATAACATCTACACCTAGTTCATCGAGCTGCTCTGCGATTACCAATTTTTGCTCGGTATTCAGTTTACAACCAGGAACCTGCTCTCCATCACGCAGCGTGGTATCAAAAATTTCAATTTTTTCGGAATTCATAATGAAGTTTTTACTTAATTTTGATTCAAAACTAAAAAGTTGAAACGTTTATACATTTTGGTTTTTATAAAAAATTACAATACTCAAAATATTGAATTTTAAACTTATATCACTGATAATCATATTTTTAAATCTTTAAAATTTACAATGGCAGAATTGCAGAAAGATTTTTTATTTGTTTTGATAAAGTCGTTAACAACTTCTGAAAAGCGCCAATTCAAGCTGTACGTTAATCGTCTCGGAATTAATGCTGATGCTAAATTTCTACTTCTTTTTTCAGAAATGGATAAAATGTCAGAATATGATGAAAATATCATTATCAATAAAAAAATATCGACAAAACAGCAATTATCGAATCTTAAAGCCCATTTGTACAAGCAAATTCTGGTGAGTTTAAGGATGAACCCAAGTCATCAGAATTACAGGATACAATTGCGTGAGCAGCTTGATTTTGCAAATATTTTATACCAGAAAGGGCTTTATAAGCAAGCGTTGAAAATTTTAGATAAAACAAAACAAACCGCACTAGAATTAGATGAAAAAAGTATTGCCTCAGAAATCATAGATTTAGAGAAAGTAATTGAATCACAATTTATTACACGAAGTATTGAAGGTCGTGCCGATGAACTCATCAAACAGTCTACTGAAATAAACAAACAGAATCATTATGCAACCGAATTATCCAATCTTTCGTTAAAATTATACAGCGAAATGCTGACGCATGGTTATGTGAAAAACGATACAGATCGAGCGGAAATCATGAAAATTTTTACTGCTCAAATTCAGAAAATAGCTTTTGAAAAATTGAATTTTACTGAGAAATTATGGTATTTCAAAGCGCATGTATGGAAAAACCAATTGCTTCAGGAATATAAATATACATTAAAATATGCGTTTCAATGGGTTGATCTTTTTCACAAAAATCCGGATATGATCGTAAGTCATCCTGTTTGGTATATCAAAGGAAATACGTACCTCTTAAAAATCCTTTTTCTGTATGGAAATATCGATATTCTGGAAGAGAGTTTTCAAAAGTTCAATCAAATTGTTAGCTCTTCAAGCTTTACTCAAAATGAAAATGTGCAATTGCTTGTTTTTATGACGCATTACAATACTTTAATGAATATTCACTTTGTGAAAGGTGAATTCTTTTCCGGTTCAAAATTAATTCCTGAAATCGAGCTGAAAATGGAAAAATTCAGGGATAAAATTGATGAGCATCATTATATGATTTTGTATCTGAAAATGGCAGCAATGTTTTTCGGAAGTAAGAAGTTTGAGACTTCGATAAAGTATTCATTAAAAATAATTGAATCTAAGGGAAATGTTCAGGAAGATTTGCTTTTTCACACAAGAATTTTAATTCTAATGGCAAAATACGAATCAGGAAACGATGAAGATTATGATGAATTTATTAAAGCAACTTTAAAGTTCGCAAAGAAAATGAAAAAACCTGATGAGTTTCATTTTGAAAGTATTCAATTTTTTAAAAATTTAAATAATTTACTTCCCGATAAGCAATTGGAATCCTTTAAAATATTTGATAAAAAGCTCGAATTTTTCTCTGAAAATGAGTACTACAGAAGATCATTATTGTATATAGATATTCACGGCTGGGTAAAATCTAAAGTGAGAAATGTTGATGTAATCGAGATTATCAAGGAAAAAGTTAGATTTAAAAGAAAATGACACCGATATTATTTTTGCTTTAACCTGCTAATAATTAATAGTTTGATCAGCTATTAATTATCTAAAACGATTTAATTCATCTTTTAGTATTAAATATATCTTCAAATATCTCGTATAGTAGTATTTTAAATAAAAAATGCGTATTTTTGCAACTTAAAATTTCTTAGTAAACAATGATAAAAATTACACTTCCAGACAATAGCGTCAAAGAATTCGAGGCGGGAGTTACTCCGCTAGATGTGGCAAAATCTATAAGCGAGGGATTGGCTAGAAACACCATCTCCGCAGTTGTAAACGACCAACAAGTAGAAACGACCACACCTATAACCACGGATTCTACGATACAGTTGTTGACATGGAATGATGATCTTGGAAAGAAGGCCTTTTGGCACTCTTCTGCTCACCTTTTGGCGCAGGCTATCCTTGAGTTTTATCCGAATGCTAAGTTAACAATCGGTCCTGCAATCGAAAACGGATTCTATTATGATGTAGATTTCGGCGACGAAAGTTTATCTGACAAAGATTTTGAGAAAATTGAGAAAAAAGTATTGGAAAATGCTAAAAAAGGTTCAACGTTCTCATTATACCCTGTTTCTAAAGAAGAGGCATTAAAAACTTATGCAGATAATCCTTATAAAGTAGAATTGATTTCTAATCTGAATGACGGAGAAATCACTTTTGTTACACATGATGATTTCACAGATCTTTGTCGTGGAGGACATATTCCGAATACCAATATTGTAAAGGCTTTTAAAGTGCTAAATGCTGCTGGAGCATACTGGAGAGGAAATGAAAAAAATCCTCAGTTAACAAGAGTTTACGGTATTTCTTTCCCCAAACAGAAAGAATTAACAGAATATCTTGAAAGATTAGAAGAAGCAAAAAGAAGAGATCATAGAAAATTAGGTAAAGAACTTGGAATTTTCGCATTTTCTGAAAAAGTAGGTGCAGGTTTACCGCTTTGGTTACCAAAAGGTACGGCTTTAAGAAGAAAATTGGAAAATTTCCTTTCTGCAGCTCAGAAAAAAGGAGGTTACGAATTTGTAATGTCTCCACATATCGGTTCTAAAGAATTGTATGTAACTTCAGGGCATTGGGATAAATATGGAGCAGACAGCTTCCAGCCTATTAAAACTCCGAATGAAGGAGAAGAATTCATGCTGAAGCCGATGAACTGCCCTCACCACTGTGAAATTTACAAAACTTCACAATGGAGCTACAGAGATTTGCCGAAAAGATATGCAGAATTCGGAACTGTTTACAGATACGAGCAAAGCGGAGAGCTTCACGGATTGACAAGAGTTCGTGGATTTACTCAGGATGATGCTCACCTTTTCTGTACTCCGGATCAGCTTTTAGGAGAATTTGAAGCGGTAATTGATCTTGTATTGTACGTTTTCAAATCTTTAGGTTTTGAAGATTTCATGACTCAGGTTTCGTTAAGAGATCCTGAAAATAAAGAAAAATATATCGGTTCTGATGAAAACTGGGAAAAAGCAGAAAATGCGATCATCACAGCAGCGAATAATAAAGGTTTGAAAACTGTTGTTGAATATGGTGAAGCAGCATTCTACGGTCCGAAGCTGGATTTTATGGTGAAAGATGCTTTGGGTAGAAAGTGGCAGCTTGGAACCATACAGGTTGATTATAATTTGCCTGAAAGATTTGATCTTCACTACATCGGAAATGATAACGAGAAACACAGACCGGTGATGATTCACAGAGCACCGTTCGGTTCTTTGGAGCGTTTCATTGCTATTTTGCTTGAAAATACTGCGGGAGACTTCCCATTATGGTTGGCTCCGGATCAGTTTATTATTCTTCCGATCAGTGAAAAATATGTAGATTATTCGAAAAAAGTTTCACAATTTTTGGAAAATCACGATATTAGCGGTCAGATTGATGACAGAAACGAAAAAACCGGTAAAAAAATCCGTGATGCGGAATTGAATAAAATTCCATTTATGCTTGTTGTAGGGGAAAATGAAGAGAGAGATGGCACAATTTCTGTAAGAAGACGTGGAGAAGGTGATCTTGGAGTAATGAGCATGGAAGATTTCGTTGCTTACTTTAAGAAAGAATCAGCGATATAAAAAATTTAATTAAGAGATTAAATAATTTAGAAATTGAGAGATTAGTAGAGTAATTTCTTAATGCCTAAATCTCTAAATTTTTTAATTTTAAAATAGTAATTAACCAATAAAATTATAATACAATAGCACAAAGATTTAACAACAGGGGCCCACAAAGACGTCCTGTACAGGAGGACTTACACTTAATCAACGATAAAATTCGTGTGAGAGAGATTCGTTTGGTGGGCGATAACGTAGAGCCGGGAATTTATCCAATTGACAAAGCGAGACAAATTGCTGCGGAACAAGAATTGGATTTAGTAGTAATTTCCGATAAAGCTGAACCGTTTATTGCGAGAATATTAGAATATAAAAAATTCTTATATGAGCAAAAGAAAAAGCAAAAGGAACTAAAAGCGAAACAAGTAAAAGTGGTTGTAAAAGAGATCCGTTTCGGACCTCAGACTGACGAACATGATTACGAGTTTAAAAGAAAACATGCTGAAAAATTCCTTGAGGAAGGTTCAAAATTAAAAACCTACGTATTTTTTAAGGGACGTTCGATTATCTTTAAAGATCAGGGAGAAATTTTACTTTTAAAATTGGCTCAGGAATTAGAGCATGTTGGAAAAGTAGACCAGCTTCCTAAGCTTGAAGGAAAGAGAATGATTATGATGATGAGTCCTAAAAAACCGGCTAAATAAGCAATAGTGACGGGGAACTGTCAATTTTAATATAAACCTCAAAGCAATTTGAGGTTTTTAACGGCTTTAAGAATTACATTTAAGTTTACTCTTTTAATATCTGAGTTAATAAATTTATATTAAAAGTTTAATGACTCATCGCCTTTGCAACACTTAAAATTTCTTTTTAACTCTCGATTTTTTTTCGTAATTTTGCAAACTATTATTCCCGAAATGTCTGGGAATAACCAAAGACAGATATTGATAACAAAACATAAAAAGCAAAACAATGCCAAAATTAAAAACGAAATCAGGTGCTAAAAAGCGTTTTGCTCTTACTGGTTCTGGTAAGATCAAAAGAAAAAATGCTTACAAAAGCCACATCTTAACTAAGAAAGAAACTAAGCAGAAGAGAAATCTTACTACTACTTCTTACGTAGCTAAAGTGGACGAAAAAAGCGTTAAGCGTCAATTAGCAATCAAGTAGTTTTTATAAATCTATATTCGGTTTATAAGAATTCAAAACAAATTCAACAATTTAACCCTGAAATGGAGCCACTAAGAGTAATGAAATAATTACCGCACATTTCAAAAAAACAATTAAATTATGCCAAGATCAGTAAATGCCGTAGCTTCAAGAGCTCGCAGAAAAAAAGTTTTAAAGCTAGCTAAAGGTTTTTTCGGTAGAAGAAAAAACGTTTGGACTGTAGCTAAAAATGCCGTGGAAAAAGCAATGCAATATGCTTACCGTGGTAGAAAAGAAAAGAAAAGAAATTTCAGATCACTTTGGATCACGCGTATCAACGCAGGAGCTAGAGAACATGGAATGTCTTACTCTCAGTTTATGGGAGCTCTTAAAAAGAACAACATTGAGCTTAACAGAAAAGTTTTAGCAGATTTAGCAATGAATCACCCTGAAGCTTTCAAAGCAGTTGTAGATCAAGTAAAATAATGTAGAATTTTTGTTATCAATATTAAATCCTGAGTTTTTTGCTCAGGATTTTTTTATTATATACATTTGCTAATTATTATATACGTAAAACTGTACCCCGAAGTGAAAAAAGTTACTACTATTCTATTGCTTTCATTAGCAACTTATAATCTGCAGGCACAAAGTCTTGTACAGGCTTATAAAAGCAGAGCAGACCAGGTTTCACAAACCAATATTACAACAAACCTTCAGGAATTTGGAAATCTTGGAGTAAAAACCACAGGTTCTACCGCCAATACCAATGCATTAAACTGGCTTAAAGCAAAATATTTGGCGTATGGGTATACTGCAAGTCAAATGACGGAAGATACTTTTAATTACGGAAGTTTAACTTCAAAAAATTTAATCCTCACAAAAACAGGAACAACTTATCCTAATATATACGTTATTATCTGTGGACATTATGATACTGTTACAGGTCCCGGCGTAAGCGACAACGGCAGCGGAACTTCAATTATTCTGGAAGCTGCCAGGATTTTAAAAGATATCCCTACTGAATATTCTATTAAATTTATTAACTTTTCGGGTGAAGAACAGGGAATGTTGGGAAGTAATCATTACGCGAATAATGTAGTTTTTCAAAACAGTGTTCGTCAATTAAATGTAAGATTGGTTTTTAATATTGATCAGGTAGGAGGAAAAATCGGGAATATTAATAATGCAATTAAATGCGAAAGTGATCAGAGCGGACAGACAGGCAATAATGCAGCATCGCTTTCTTTTACACAGCAATTAGCGACTTGTACAACACTATACTCACCCCTTCAGACTGTAATGTCTGATGCATATTCATCCGATTATGTTCCTTTTGAAGCTAACGGGGATATTATCACAGGTTTTTATGAAAATGTAAGAAGCTATAATGAGCATACGGTAAATGATACTTTTGCCAATGTAGATCCAACATATGTATTTAATGTAGGAAAAGCTGCGGTGGGGGCATTACAGCATTTTGCGGTAGCTACTACTTCTTTATTGGGCACTAATGAAGCAAATATAAATCCCTTAGAATCAATCAAGATTTATCCGAATCCGGCAAAAGATTATTTAAATATAGAGCTTCCGAAAGAAGTGAAAAATTTTAAACTGGAAATTACAGATTTAGCCGGAAGAACAGTTTTAAATCATGACAATGAAACAAAAATCAATGTTTCAGGCTTAATAAACGGAACTTACCTTTGTACTATTAAAGCAAATGATAAAACTGCTGTTAGAAAAATAATTATTGCAAAATAATTTTATTTTTAAAATATGGAAGTCCTGATTGTTGATCAGGACTTTTTTATTTCTATTTTTGATGATTAATAAAACTATAACCTTACTATAATGAAAAAAATCCCCACACTTCTACTCTTTTCTTTATCAGCTTTAAGTTTGAATGCACAGACTTTTATTCAATCTTATCAGGATCGTGTAAATATGTTAAAGAAAGAAGATATTATCTCGAATTTGAAAGAATTTGAAAAACTTGGAGTAAAAACTACAGGTTCCATAGAAAATGAAAACGCTTTGAAATGGATTAAAGATAAATATTTGGCTTTCGGTTACTCTGAAGATCAAATTGAAGAAGATCCCTTTTCAATAGGAAGAGTAAAATCAAAAAATCTTATCATAACAAAAAAGGGCACAGTTTATCCTGATAAATATGTAATTATCTGTGGACATTTCGACAGCATTAATGGTCCTGGAGTAAATGATAACGGCAGCGGAACTTCCATTATGCTAGAAACAGCAAAAATTTTAAAAGATATTCCTACTGCTTATTCTATTAAATTTATTCATTTTTCCGGCGAAGAGCAAGGGCTTTATGGTAGCAAACATTATGTAAATGATGTAGTTTATAAAGATAAAACTCGCCAATTTGATATAAAAATGGTTTTTAATCTAGATCAGGTTGGAGGAAAAAAAGGTATGTTTAATGATACCGTTTTTTGTGATGAAGACCAAGACGGAACCTCTAAAAACAATGCAGCTTCAACTCAAATTACCAAAGAATTAATGACTTGTACGACACTTTATTCTCCTCTACAGGCAAAAATTGATCCTGCAGAACACAGTGACTATATTTCTTTTGAGAAAAAAGGCGAAGTAATTACAGGCTTTTTCGAATATCTGAGGAGTGATCTTCCTCACACAAAAGATGATACATTTGCAAATACAGATGTAATGTATGTTTTTAATATCGGGAAGGCAACCATCGGAGCATTACAACATTTTGCAGTTGCTAATAGATAAAATATAATAGAAATTAAAGCCTTGCAAAACAAGGCTTTAATTATTTCTGTCTAAAAGTATTTTTTCAATCTGGTTTAGTGATATATTTTTTGATTTCAGTAAAATTAAAAAGTGATAAAGCAGATCTGCAGCTTCATTTTTGAATAAATCAGTATTGTTATCTTTTGCCTCAATTACCAGTTCTACGGCTTCCTCTCCTACTTTTTGAGCAACTTTATTGATTCCTCTCTGATACAAAGAATACGTATAAGAATCTTCTACCTTTTCATCAATTCTTTGAGCAATTTTTTCTTCCAATTCATATAAAAATCCTTTAGAATCTTTCTCTCCAAAACAACTGAAATTTCCCGTGTGACAAACGATATTTTTAGGAACCGCTTTAATTAAAATTGTATCCTGATCACAATCGATATCAATATTTTTTACGGTTAAAAAATTACCGGATTCTTCACCTTTCGTCCAAAGTCTGTTTTTGGAACGGCTGAAAAATGTAACAATTCTGTCATTTTTTGTTTTTTCGAAGGCTTCTTCATTCATATAACCCAACATTAACACTTGAAGTGTTCTTTTATCCTGAATAATCACAGGCACTAATCCGTCATTTTTACTAAAATTAATTTTCATCGTATTGCTATTTTTTTAGATTTTAATTCACTTTTCAACTCCTGAATTGTCACTTCCCCAAAATGGAAAATACTGGCAGCTAAAGCTCCTGTTGCTTTGGTTTGATTAAAAACATTTTCAAAATCTTCAATATTTCCTGCCCCTCCGGAAGCAATTACAGGAATATTTACATTTTCTGAAATCATTTTTATAAGTCTAAGATCAAAACCTTTTTTTGTTCCGTCTCCATCCATCGAAGTCAAAAGAATTTCTCCGGCTCCTAATTGCTCAACCTTTTTTGCCCAATCTAATGTTTTTAAATGGGTGATTTCCCTACCTCCTTTGATATGAACCCAATCATTGTTATTTATAAGTTTAGTATCAATTGCAAGCACAATACATTGACTGCCAAATTCTTTAGCCAAATCATAAATCAACTGAGGTTTTTTAACCACAGAAGAATTGATACTGATTTTATCTGCTCCTGCTTCCAGAAGCTTTCTGACGTCTTCAACCGTTGAAATTCCACCTCCTACGGTGAAAGGAATACTAAGTTCCTGGGCAATATGATTTACCAATTCAATGAAAGTTTTTCGCTCTTCGATTGTCGCAGTAATATCTAAAAAAACCAATTCATCAGCACCTTCCTCTTCATATTTTTTCGCCAATTCAATAGGATTTCCGGCATTCCGAAGATCTTCAAAATTGATTCCCTTTACCGTTGTTCCGTCTTTTATATCCAGACATGGAATAATTCTTTTTTTAAGCATTTTCAATAAATTTCTGTAATTCTTTCAGTTCAATTTTTACTTCATATATTGCTTTTCCGATAATCGTTCCCGAACATCCGATTTGCTTCATTTGGTGAACATCTTCAATTCCTGAAATACCGCCACTTGCAACCAATTGAACATTTGTTTTTTCCAAAATATCTTTGTACAAATCTGTCGACGGACCTTCCAGCATTCCGTCTTTGGAAATATCAGTGCAAATTGTATTTTTTACACCATTTTCTTGGTATTGTAAGATAAAATCAATTACATCTTTATCACTCTCTTCCAGCCAGCCTGACGTTTTTATTTTTCTGTTTTCACAATCAGCTCCGAGAATAATTTTCTCTGAACCGTATTTCCTAATTAATTCAAAACAAAATTCAGGATCTTGAACGGCAATACTTCCGATGGTAATCTGTTTTGCTCCGCAATTAAATGCAGCCTCAATATCCTCTAAACTTTTCAAACCACCTCCAAAGTCTATTTGTAAAGATGTTTCTTTAGCAATATTTTCCAATACTTTATGGTTAACAATATGTTTGGATTTTGCTCCATCAAGATCAACTAGATGAAGAAATTGTATTCCGTAATCTTCAAATTCTTTAGCAACTTCAACCGGATTTTCGCTGTAAATTTTCTTTGTCTCATAATTACCTTTTGACAGACGCACACATTTTCCATCAATAATGTCAATAGCAGGAATAATTTTCATACTTCAAGTTTTAAAAAGTTTTCTAATAATTGACATCCAATTTCCCCCGATTTTTCAGGATGAAACTGCATCGCATAAAAATTATCATTCTGTAAAGATGCACTGAAAGGCAAAATATAATCACAAACCGAAGTGGTATTCTCAGATAATTCACAATAATAGCTATGGACAAAATATACATCATTTTCCGCTTGAATGCCATCAAAGAATGATGATTTAAAGTTTGAAATCGTATTCCAACCCATATGCGGAACAATATCTTTTGCAGGAAATTTCTTCACATTACTATCAAAAATCCCCAATCCGACAGTGTTTCCTTCTTCATTGTTTTTACACATTAACTGCATTCCTAGACAAATTCCCAAAACAGGTTGTTTTAAAGTTGGAATTAACTGATCCAACCCTTTTTGCTTTAAAATTTTCATTGTTGATGAAGCTTCACCAACCCCCGGAAAAATAACTTTATCAGCTTTCTGAATCAGTTCAAAATCATCGGTAACAATAGAGTTTACATTAAATCTGTTCAACGCATTTTGTACGGAATTTACATTCCCCCCGTTGTATTTTATAATCGCAATCATTTTACAAACTTCCTTTAGTTGATGGTACATTAAAGTTCTGATCTGTTTGATTAACAGCCATTTTTATTGCTTTTGCAAAAGCTTTAAAAACAGATTCGATCTTGTGGTGTTCGTTCTCACCTTCAACTTTAATATTTACATTACATTTAGCCGAATCGGTGAAAGATTTAAAGAAGTGGTAAAACATTTCCGTAGGAACATCACCAATTTTCTCACGATTAAAATCAGCTTCCCAAACCAACCAAGAACGTCCTCCAAAATCGATGGCAACCTGCGCCAGACAATCATCCATAGGCAAAAGAAATCCATATCGCTCAATTCCTTTTTTCTTTCCTAAAGCTTTCAGAATGGCCTCTCCTAAAACAATTCCTGTGTCTTCAATGGTGTGATGTTCATCAACCTGAAGATCACCTTTTACTTTAATTTTTAAATCTAAATTCCCGTGTTTTGAAATCTGTTCAAGCATATGATCGAAGAAATACAAACCTGTTGAGATTTCTGATTTTCCGCTTCCATCGAGATTAACTTCAACTTCAATATCCGTTTCCTTTGTTTTTCTAGAAACGATAGATTTTCGTGGAATTTGCTTTAAATATGAATAAATTTCACTCCAACTTTCCGTCGTCAAATCTGCACACTCATTTTGAACTTTATTAATAAAAATTGCTTTTGAGCTTAAATTTTTTGCTAATTGAATATCTGTTAATCGGTCTCCAATCACAAAAGAGTTTTCGAGATCATAATCTCCATAAATATATTTACCAAACATTCCGATTCCCGGTTTTCGTGTTTGTAAATTTTCATGTTCAAAACTTTTATCAATTAAAATATCATTAAAAATAATCCCTTCATTTTCAAATGCTTTTAACATTTTTTCATGAGGTTTTATAAAGTCTTCAAAAGGAAAACTGTCTGTGCCTAAACCATCCTGATTGGTCACCATGACCAACTCATAATCTAGTTCTTTTGCTATTTTTGAAAGGTTTTGAAAAACATCAGGATAAAATTCTAATTTCTCTAAAGAATCTACCTGAAAATCTGTTGGCGGTTCTATAATTAAAGTTCCGTCACGATCTATAAATAATACTTTTTTCATGATTCAATACTTTTTAAAACTTGAATTAATTGAATATTTTCTTCTCTATTTCCAACATTTATCCGGATACAATTTGGAATTTGAGGACTTCTTTTACTCGTCAGAATTTCCTTTTCCAGTAATTTTTCATAAACTTTTTCTGAATCTTTAAATTCAATTAAGAAAAAATTAGCATCGGTCGGATACACTTTTTTTATACAATTTATAGTCTGAAACTCATTTTCCAACCAGAAGATTTCTTTTAAAGTATTTTTTATATTTTCAATTATATTATATTGTATATTAATTGCTTCCAATATTTTATTTAAACTTAAAGAATTAATATTATAAGGTGACTTTACTGTATTGATTAATTTAATAATTTCTTTTGACGAATAAGCGACACCGACTCTAGCACCCGCCATTCCCCACGCTTTTGAAAAGGTTTGAAGAACAATAAGATTTGGATATTTTTCCAATAATTCAATACTTGATTTTTTTCCGGAAAACTCAATATACGCTTCATCAACTACCACAATTCCATTGAAGTTTTTAATATAAAATTCAATGTCTTCTATGCTATTTCCTGTTGGGTTATTTGGCGAGCATAAAAAGAATATTTTTAACTGATTCTCTTTTATAACGTTTAAAAAATCATATTTTTCAATTTCAAAATTTTCATTTAAATTGAGTTTTACAACTTGGTTTTCATTGATAGAAGCATACAACCCATACATCGCAAAAGAAGGATTCATAACCAAAACTGAATCATTTTTAGGCTCACAAAAAACTTTTATAATCAAATCAATTAGTTCATCACTTCCGTTTCCGATAGCAATTTGATCAACTGAAATATTTTTTATTTCAGATAGTTTTTGCTTCAATTTTTTCTGTGTAGAATCAGGATAGCGATTGAATTCACCAAAAGGACTTTCATTAGCATCCAAAAAAACGGGATTTTCAAATTCATTATGATCTCTAAAACTGACGTAAGGTTGTAGCTGTAGAATATTTTTTCGTACTAAGCTATTGATATTAAATTCTTTCATTTTCTTGATTTAATCTTATTGATACAGCATTTTTGTGAGCATATAAACCTTCCGCTTCTGCCATAAGTTCTATTGTTTTTCCTAAATTTTGAAGTCCTTTTTTTGATAAATTCTGGAAAGTGATTTTCTTGACAAAACTATCCAAGGAGACTCCGCTATAATTTTTTGCAAACCCATTTGTAGGAAGTGTATGATTGGTTCCGCTTGCATAATCTCCTGCACTCTCGCATGAATAATTTCCAAGAAAAACAGAACCTGCATTTAAAATTTTCGGAATATATTTCTCAAAATCAGTCATTACTAAAATCAAATGCTCCGGAGCGTATAAATTGCTCAATTTAATGGCTTCTTCAATTGTTTCTAATAAAATAAAATAACTGTTTTTCAATGATTCTTTTGCAAATTCATTTCTTGGAAGCTTAATGAGTTGTTTTTCCGTTTCTTCGATAGTTTGGTTAAAAATTTTCTCATCAGTTGAAATAAAAACAACCTGACTGTCACTCCCATGCTCCGCCTGAGAAAGTAAATCTGCAGCACAAAATGCGGGAATTCCCTGTTCATCAGCTATCACCAATACTTCGCTCGGTCCGGCAGGCATATCGATGGCAACACCGAAACTTTGAGAGTATTCTTTTGCAGCAACAACAAACTGATTTCCCGGTCCGAAAATTTTATAAACATTCGGAATGCTTTCAGTTCCTAAAGTCATTGCAGCAATGGCTTGAGCACCGCCGGTTTTAAAGATCTCAGTAACACCACAAAGTTTAGCAGTATATAGAATTGCAGGATTAATATTTCCATTTTTATCGGGCGGTGTACATAATATAATTTCATCGCAACCTGCTAATTTAGCTGGAATCGCAAGCATTAAGACGGTTGAAAATAACGGCGCTGTACCTCCCGGAATATAAATTCCTATTTTTTCAATCGCTCTGGTTTCCCTCCAACAGATCACTCCTTTAGTTGTTTCAATCTTTTTAATTTCAGGAATTTGTGAAGCGTGAAATTTTGTAATATTATCTTTTGCCTGCTGAATAGCCAATTTTAGTTCTGCACTAATTAAATTTGTAGAACTTTCTATTTCTTCGTCAGATACTTTGATATTTTTAACTTCAGCATTATCGAATTTTTTATTAAACTCAATTAAAGCCTGATCTCCATTTCTTTCGACATTTTTGAAAATATCAGTAATAATTTCTGAGAGTTCTTCTCTTTTTATGATTGGTCTTTTTATCAGTTCAGACCAATTATTTCTATCGGGATATTTATAAATATTCATATTAAATCACCATTTTATCGATTGGAATTATTAAAATGTCCTGCGCTCCTTTTTCTTTCAGCTCATCAATCACTTCCCAGAATCTTTCCTCATCAATTACCGAATGAATACTGCTCCAACCCTCTTCTGCTAAGGGAATAACGGTTGGGCTTTTAAGTACCGGGAGGCTTTTTGAAATTATTTCAATCTTTTCGTTAGGAACATTCATTAAGATATATTTAGAATTTTTCGCTTTTAAAACAGCTTTAATTCTGAAAAGAAATTTTTCTAAAATAGCCTGTTTCTCTATATCCAGCTCAGAGGTTTTTGCCAGAACGGCTTCGGATTTCAATAACGTAACAGTTTCTCTTAATCCGTTTTTAAACAAAGTACTTCCGGAGCTTACGATATCACAGATCCCATCAGCCAGTCCGATATTCGGAGCAATTTCTACAGAACCGGAAATTACATGAATATCTGCGGAAATATTATTTTTATTCAGAAAATTTTTAAGCGTATTCGGATAAGAAGTAGCAATTTTTTTACCCTGAAAATAATTGATGTCGTTTGTTTCAATTTCTTTCGGAATTGCTAACGAAACACGGCATTTTGAAAACCCAAGAGACTGAACAATTTGAATGTTTTTCTGCTTTTCTGCTAAAAGATTTTCGCCGACAATGGCAATATCTACCACTCCATCTTCTAAGTATTGAGGAATATCGGAATTTCGTAAATACATGATTTCCATTGGGAAATTATCTACAGAAACTTTAAGTTGATCTTTTCCGTTATTGATGAAAATGCCGCAGTCTTTCAGGAGCTGAAGAGATTCTTCATAAAGCCTTCCGCTTTTTTGTATGGCAATTTTTAAAGTACTCATTTTTGATTATTTAAATCTGAGTAAACAAAAATGATTAATTGAAATAAATTGCCCGGGAAGAATTTAGAAACAAAAAAACCGTCTGTTTACTCAGACGGTTTTTAATTATTTTGATTTTAACATAGTTACATATCAATCAATTCCGTCTTAGCAGAGATGATGATGATAATGATGTACTGTTAAAAAATTTGGTTTCATTGTTGAAATTTGTGGTACAAATGTAGAACTTATTTTTAAACTTACAAGAATTTTATGAAATAATTTTTTGATAAAGATTCATCAACTGATTGACAATTTGCTCATCATTAAACTTCTGAACAAACTCAAAAGCCTTATCAGCACGACGTTTCCTTTCTGATTCATTATCCCACAAAAATTTAATTTTAGACTGAATGTCAAAATAATTATTAGGATCAATGTAAACAGAATCCGGACCGCCTGCTTCCGGAAGACAACTTGTATTGCTCGTAACAGTTACCGTTTTTGAAAATAAAGCTTCAATAACCGGTATTCCGAAACCTTCAAAAAAACTTGGATAAATGAAAATATCAGCCAACTTATAGATTATTGCCAACTCATCCATCGAAACTCCTTCCAAGAAATAAACCTGTTTTTCAAGCTTATTTTTTTTAATAAAATATTCAATTTTACTGAAATATTTTGTCTTTTTTCCGACAACTACTAACGGAATATTAGTACCGCTAATTGCCTTGACAATATTCAATAAATTCTTCCGATCTTCAATCGTTCCGACATTTAAAACAAATCTTTCAGGAAGGTTGAATTTATCTTTTGTAATTTCAATTAATTCATTGGATTGCTGCTCTTTAAAAGCATAATGACACCCTTGATAAATCACTTCAATTTTGCTTTCCGGAATCTTTAAAAACTGAATAATATCCTTTTTTGTCTGCTCCGAAATAGCAATGATTTTATCTGCAGAATTTGCCGCTTTTTTAAATTTCCAAAAGTGAATTTTGCGGTCAAAAAAAGAATAATATTGAGGGTATCGAACAAAAATCAAATCATGAATCGTCACAATCTTTTTAATCGGTTTTTGACTCCATTTTAAAGGCAATTCACCCGATAATCCATGGAAAATATCTGCATTTTGTTTTTGAGCATCCTTTCCCATTTTTAACTGTCGAGACATGCTTCCTTTGGATGTTTCAACAAAATGAACGTTAGGGTTTTCTAAAATATCAGACCCTCTTTCAGACCTATTTTTATTTAAGAGTAAATATTCGTTTTCCGGATAATATTTAGATAAAATTCTAACTAAATCTCTTGAGTAATTACCCAATCCTGAAGTATTATGAAAAAAACGTTTGGCATCAAATGCTATCTTCATTCTCAGGCTTTATAATGTTTTGAGTAAGCTGTTTTCGCTTCCAATGTTCAGATTTATCACTGTAAAGAAAGAATTTTCCAAGCTTGTATTTAAACTGCATATTGTTGTCATAATGCGGTCCCATAAAACGATGCGGAATCGTAGGATTTTCTTTTAAACATGCTTTTACTGCATCTGTATAAACCGTTGGTCCTGTTGTTTTGTGTACGTTATGAGGATGTGGATTATTTTTAATATTATCCAAAATCATCTCCAAAGTTCGCTGTAAAAATGGGTGTCCTGCGGCATAGGCAAGACCCCACTGTACGTAGTATGTATGAGGAATTTCATCCGTTACCAAAGCAACATCGTCTTCAAGAATAAACTTTTTAATAGGCTTATTAATTCCGCTGTCTACATCTAAATATACTCCCCCTTTTTTGTAAAGAATGGCGTATCTGAAAAAATCTGCTTTGGCAGCTCCTATTGTCAATCTATTATAAGCTTTCAAATATTCTGGTGGAAACTCCTCTTCAAAGAATGTCTGAATTCTGTTATCATCATAAAAATGATATTCGTACTCAGGATTTTTCCTTAGCATTCTTTTGATGTGAAACTTCGTAAGCCAAGGAAGCTTATCGGTTTTGAAAGTCTGAAAAATTTGTTTAGGAATTGCCATTTGCAAGTGATTTAAACAGCTACATTATTTTCTCTCAAAGCATCATTAAGAGACGTTTTTTTATCTGTAGATTCTTTTCTCTGACCAATAATCAAAGCACAAGGAACCTGATATTCTCCGGCAGGATATTGCTTAGTATAACTTCCAGGGATTACAACCGAACGAGCAGGAACTCTGCCTTTAATTTCAATTGGAGTTTCACCTGTAACATCGATAATTTTAGTTGAAGCCGTTAATACAACATTCGCTCCCAAAACTGCTTCTTTTTCAACATGAACTCCTTCTACAACGATACATCTTGAACCGATAAAACAGTCATCCTCAATAATAACCGGAGCAGCCTGAAGCGGTTCTAAAACACCACCGATTCCTACACCACCACTCAGGTGAACGTTTTTACCGATCTGTGCACAGCTTCCAACTGTCGCCCAAGTATCAACCATCGTTCCTGAATCTACGTAAGCACCAATATTTACATAAGACGGCATCAAAATAACTCCGGGAGCAATATAAGCACCTTCTCTTGCAATTGCATGCGGTACAACTCTCACGCCTTTTTCTGCATAATTTCTCTTCAAAGGCATTTTATCATGAAATTCAAACGGACCTACCTCAATAGTTTCCATTTTCTGGATCGGGAAATACATTACTACAGCTTTTTTTACCCATTCATTCACCTGCCATCCGTTTTCTGTAGGCTCTGCTGTACGAAGTTCACCTTTATCAACCAAAGAAATTACCTCTCTAATCGCCTTTTGGCTATCTTCATTTTGTAATAATTCTCTGTTGTCCCAGATATTTTCAATAGTTTGTTGTAACGACATTTTTCTAGTTTAAAATTATTCCGCCAAATATACAAAAAAGTTCAGCAAAACCTTTTGAAAGTATTATGTTTAAGCTGATTTTAATATTTAATAAAAAGTTTGTACAATAGCAAAAACATTCATTATAAAACTCTTTGAGCGTGCAGGTAAGCTTTGTTCCAGTACGTTTCATTTAATGAAGAAATGATGACACCTTTTGACGTAGATGCATGAATAAATTTCACTTCACCATCATTTCCGATATCATGAACAATTCCGACATGGGAAACCCGGCTTCCTCCTGCGGTTGCAAAAAACAGAAGATCTCCTGGCTTCACTTCTTTTATGTCGATTTTATTTCCGGTTTCTGCCTGATCCGATGATCTTCTTGGTAATTTAAAATCATTTTCCTCAAAAACTTTTACTGCAAATCCCGAACAATCAAAACCAGATGAAGTGTTTCCTCCGAATTTATATGGTGCCCCCAGATATTTTTCCGCATCACCAAGTAGTTCATTGATTGATTTTGAAACTTTTCCATCGAATTTTGAATCCAGTTTTCGGAGATTTTCAGATTTCGTAATTGTTTTAGTTCCTGAATTTTTTTTTGCGGTGACGTTTTTAGAACTTCCACATGAAATTATAATAAAAGATGAGATAAGCAAAACAGATAATTGTTTTATTCTTAAATCTTTAAATAATACTGTTTTCATACCCTTTTGCTTTTCAATACATACTATTTACTTACAAATATATTGAAAAATTACAGAAATATTCAGCAAAAAACGTTGATGAATAATGAAAAATGTAATTCTAATAATCACCAATAAAAAAGCCATCCAAAAATGGACAGCTTATGTGAGATATTGTAAAAAAATTTTATTCTTTATTTCTTTTCACCTTTCCAAGAACCAGATCTTACAGGAGTTGGTACTGAATTCGTCCAGTTTCCGGTTCCTGTTTTTTCTCTTGTAAGAGTTCCTCTGAATTCTCCGTCTGCAGGTGAACCGATAGAAGCATTTAAGTCTCCTGTATCAGATAAATTACCGGAAATGTGATAGTTTTCATTCGTCTGATCAGAATGCATTGTTCCGGTCACTTTGCCATCGCTTCCTACAACTATATTCCAGTCTCCTTTTTCAGTACCATCATAAGTTCCGGACCACGTTCCTATGAAGTCGTAAATCGTATCTTCATCTGAACTACAGCCAATAAATAAAAACGCAGTAAATAAAAGTAAAAATAGTTTCTTCATAGTTTTATAACATAATCTTTTGTGGAGAATACGGGGATCGAACCCGTCACCTTTAGACTGCCAGTCTAATGCTCTAGCCAGATGAGCTAATTCCCCTTTTCTTTTTTGAAACGCTACAAAAGTAAGTATTTAAACCACAAATCCAAACATTTTATTAAATTTTCTTTAATAAAATTATATTTAAAATAAAGTATTATTACCATTTTCATGTTTTTAAGTTTAAAATAAAAACGCATGCTAAAATTAATTAACATGCGTTATTACGATAACTTTATTAAAAATTATTTCCAGCCTCCGCCAAGAGCCTGATAAAGATCTATGGCAGCTTTCATTTTACTATATTGGGCATTAGAAATATTCAATTCTGCATTTAGGGAATTTACGCTTGCATTCAACACTTCAAGGTAATTTGCCATTCCGTAATTCACTAATTCCTGAGAATATTCAACCGAATTTTTGTAGGCATTCAATTCTTTTTCCTTTAAATCAATATAAGAATCCTGAACCGAGAAAACTCTGATTGCATCTGAAACCTCTTTTCCCGCAGTTAAAACCGCTTTTCTAAAGTTCAAATAGGCTGTTTCCTGATTTGCCAAGCTTACTTCATAATTTGTCTTGATCGTTCTCCGATTCAAAATCGGCTGTGCCAATCCTCCGATAACGCTCGCAAACAATGAATTTACACTAAATAAATGATCAATATCAAGAGACTGAATTCCTCCACTTCCGGTAATTCTTAATGTAGGATAAAACTGAGCTTTCGCAGAATTCGTCAATTCAAAAGCATTCATTAAATTATATTCAGCCCTCATTACATCGGGTCTGTTTGCCAAGAGCTGAGCGGGATATCCCAATTTTAAATCAACAGGAATATTCTGACTTTCCAACGTCGATCTTTCGATGGCATGAGAAGGTTCTCCCATTAAAAGACTCATGGTATTTTCCAGCAATTGAATCTGTGTATCCGTATCGATCAATAAAGATTTTGCATTCAAAACTAATGCTTCACTTTGCTGAACAGCAACTTCAGTTAAAGTTCCGGCAATTTTCAACGCTTTAGTGGTTTCTAAATTTTTCTCACGAACTTCAATCGTCTCCTGAATGATTTTTTTCTGTGCATCATACGTCAGCAACTGATAATAAGACGAAGCTACAGAAGCGATCAAATCACTTTTCACTGCCTTATGAGCTGCGACGCTTCCCAGATAACTCGCTAATTGCGCTTTTTCCTGAGATTTTAATTTACCCCAAATATCTGCTTCAAAAGCGACACTTGCTGTAACATCCAATTGGTTGATGTATCTTCTGTCACCGAACAACCGCCCGGTTTGAGTATTTAATGACTGAGTCTGAAAAGTATAGCCCGGACCCACCGTTAAAGTCGGTTCGTAAGCCGCTTTACTTTGTTTTAAATAAGCTTCTGCGGAAACAATGCTCTGTAAAGCAATTCTGATATCTAAATTATTTTCTAAAGCTTTATTGATATGTCCCTGAAGAATCGGATCTGTAAAAATTTCTTTCCAGGAAACATTCGCAACATTTACGCTGTCTGAAGGAAGCATATCGGTACGGAAAAGATTTTCGTTGACCACATTTTTCGGCCTTTCATATTCTTTTCTTACATGGCAGGAAGTAAGTACCACTGCAGTAAGCACCGAAAAAGCAGTTCCTTTTATTATTATTGATAAATTTTTCATTATTTAAATCTTAAAGATTTCTTATTCAGCTAAATTGATGTCCTCTTGTTTGATAGGCTTGATTTTCTCCTGTAAAGTCTGGAAAACCACGTACAAAACAGGAATCACAAATACTCCTAAAACAGTACCTATCAACAACCCGATTGAAGCACCTGTTGCGATCGATCTGTTACCAACAGCACCAATTCCGCTTGCTAATACCAATGGCAATAAACCAAAGATAAAGGCTAATGAGGTCATCAAAATAGGTCTTAATCTCGCTTTTGCTGCATTAATAGCAGATTCAACAATAGTTTCTCCGTGATGTCTTCTCTGCACTGCAAATTCGATAATCAAAATCGCATTTTTTGCCAATAGCCCCACCAACATAATTAATGCAATCTGGAAGTAGATGTTATTTTCAAGTCCCATAATTTTCTGTCCGAAGTAAGCACCCATTACCCCAAGTGGAAGTGAAATTACTACAACCAAAGGCAAAATATAACTTTCGTACTGAGCAGAAAGAATGAAATAAACAAAGACTAAACTCAAAGCAAAAATCAATAAAGTCTGAGATCCTGAACTTAATTCTTCTCTTGTAAGACCTGTAAATTCAACATCATAATTTTGATCAAGCGTTTCCTTAGCAACCTCCTGTACTGCAGTAATGGCATCACCGGAACTGAATCCTGCTTTATTGGCTCCGGTAATTTTCACAGACGTAAATAAGTTATAACGCCCTACCGATTGTGGTCCATAAGTTTTATTTAATGTTACAAACTGTGAAATCGGCGACATTTCTCCTGAGCTTGTCTTAACATAATACTGGTTAAGATTATCTGCATTTATTCTGTCTTCAGGAAGTGCCTGAATCATTACTCTGAACTGTTTTCCGTATTTGGTAAAATCAGCACCGTAAATTCCTCCGATATATCCCTGCATTGTTGACAGAATATCATTCACTGAAACTCCTTTTTGCTTTGCCAAAGGAACATTAATTTCCATCATATACTGAGGATATTTTGTATTGAATGACGTTTGCGCAAATTCAATTTCGGGTCTTTGCATTAAGTTTCCGATAAATTCATTGGTTTTTGCATCCAGCTGAGCAAAATCACCTCCGGATTTATCCAAAAGTACCATTTCAAAACCTGCACTGTTACCAAATCCCGGTACACTTGGTGGTTGGAAGAATACAACTTTTGCATCAGGCACTTTACCTGCCAAACCAAATAACTGCTTAGAAATCTCTTCAGAAGATAGACCGTCTCCTTTTCTGTCGTCGAATGGTTTTAATTTAATAAAAGCAAGACCATTATTACTACCGTTTCCAGATAGTAATCCTCTACCTGTAGAAATCGTTACGTTCTGAATTCCAGGAATTTTCATGGCATTTTTCTGCAACGTTTTCAAGACATTATAAGTTCTTTCCATCGAAGCTCCTGGCGGAAGCTGCACATCGGTAAAGATAATTCCTCTGTCTTCTGTAGGTACGAAACCTTTTTTCATACTGCCGTTTGCCCAATAAATAATTCCTCCTGTAACCACAAGAATTACCAAAGTAACCCATTTATGCTTGATCAGGAAATTAAATCCTCTTCCATAACGGTCTGTCGCTGTTTGAAAACCAATATTGAATTTATAAAAGAACTTTTGAATGATATTTTTGTTCTTATAATCTTCATGATGATCTTCGTGAGGCTTTAAGAATAATGAACATAAAACCGGACTCAACGTCAATGCGTTAATCGCTGAAATGACAATTGCAATAATTAAAGTGATCCCAAACTGCTGATAAAATACACCGGTAGGACCCGTAATAAATGTTACCGGAATAAATACCGCTGCCATTACCAAAGTAATTGAAATAATTGCTCCGGTAATTTCGTCCATCGCTTCAATGGTTGCTTTTTTAGGATTTGAGATACCATGTTCCATCTTGGCGTGTACAGCCTCGACGACGACAATGGCATCATCCACCACAATACCAATCGCAAGAACTAGGGCGAATAACGTTAATAAGTTTAATGAATATCCAAATAAATTCAGGAAAAAGAATGTCCCTACAATAGATACCGGAACCGCAATGGCCGGAATTAATGTAGATCTGAAATCCTGCAAGAAGATATATACAACAATAAATACCAGAATAAATGCTTCTATCAATGTATGAATTACTTTTTCAATAGATGCATCCAGAAATTCGTTGGTATCAAAGTTAAAAGTATATTTTACACCTTCAGGATAGGTACTTTCATTATCTTTCAGCTGCTTTTTGATGTTTTCAATAATTTCCTGAGCATTGGATCCCGGAGTTTGAAAAACCCCCATACTGATGGATGGATTATCACCATTTTCACCAATTCCGCTGTAAGATAAACCTCCCAATTCTACTTTCGCAACATCTTTCAACATTAAATTCTGTCCATCCGGAAGAGCTTTAATGATAATATCATCGTACTGCTCTTTTTCACTGAATTTTCCGACATATTTAATGATATATTCAAAAGAACTTCCGCTGTTTTGCCCTAAAGATCCCGCAGCAGCTTCTCTACTCTGATCATTAATTGCGTTGGTAACTTCAGTTGGCGTGATTCCATAGGCTGCCAATTTAGCCGGATCCAGCCAGATTCTCATAGAATAGTTTTTACCCCCAAAAACGTTGGCTTCACCTACTCCATTAATTCTCTGAAGATTTGGAATTACGTTAATATTCAAAAAGTTCTGAAGATATACATCGTCAATATTTTTATTTTCCGAATAAAAAGAAAGGTACATCAATGCACTTGTCTGCTGTTTCTGTGTAACAACTCCCGAACGGGTAACTTCACTTGGAAGTAATGGGCTTGCTCTCGCCACACGATTTTGAACGTTTACCGCAGCAATATCTGCATTCACTCCCTGTTTAAAAAATACCTGAATCTGAGCCGAACCGTCATTTCCTGCTGTTGAAGTGATATAATCCATTCCTTCAACCCCGTTGATTTGTTCTTCCAAAGGTACAACAACACTTTTCATTACGGTTTCAGCATTGGCTCCTGTATAATTTGCTCTTACACTTACCGTTGCAGGTGCAATATCAGGATACTGTGTAACAGGGAGCGACATCAATCCCAAAACCCCGAGAATCACAATTAAAATTGAGATTACCGTGGATAGAACCGGTCTGTTTATAAAATTTTTAATCATTTTAGAATTTCGGTTTTATAGATTGAACAAGACTATCCATTTTAACGGGTTTCGGCTTCACGGCAGTTCCCGGCTTTAAAGCTCCGATACCCGCTGCAACGATTGTTTCCCCTTTATTTACCCCAGATTTGATAAGAGCCATATTGTCGATTCTGTCGATCACATTAATCACAACATTTCTTGCGGTGTCTCCTTTATCAACTTTATAAACATAAACGATGCCCTGTTGTTCATACGTCGCACTTTCCGGAACAACCAAGACATTATCATAAGCTTGTGGCAATCTGATGGTTCCACTATTGCCGTTACTCAATAATTTCTGAGCATTGGTAAAGCTTACTCTGAACTGAATAGTTCCCGTGGTAGGATCAATCTGTCCTGTAATCGCTTGAATTTTACCTTTTTCAGGATACAAACTTCCGTTTGCCAGCTGCAATTCGACCATCGGAAGGTTTTTAATTTTTTCAGACATCGAAGAACCCGGAGATTTTTCAAGAAAATTAAAATATTCTTTTTCATTCATTGAAAAATAGGCGTAAATTTCTGAAGTATCCGAAATTGTTGTTAGTGCCGACTGATCAGTTGGTCCCACTAAACTTCCAACTTTCAACGGTAATTTCCCGATAACTCCCGAAATAGGCGCACGAATCACAGAATATTCAATGTTTGCTTCTACTCCTTTATAATTGGCAACTGCCTGACTTTTAGAAGCCTGAGCCTGTTTTAATTGAGCTTGTGCCTGTGCTAAATTTGCCTGAGCTGTCTGCAACTGAACATTACTGATAATATTTTTCTGCACCAATGGTTTCAGTTTATTAACTTCTACATTTGCAGCACTTACCGCTGCCTGAGCAGCAGCAATATTAGATTCCGCAGCACCGATTCCTGCTTTGGAAGCAGCAGCAGTTTCGTTTAGAATATTGGTTTCCAGACGGAATAAAGGCTGACCTTTTGTAACATACTGACCTTCATCCACCAAAACCTGAGTGATATATCCCTGTATTTTAGCACGAACATCATTGTTTACCCTACCCTGAATGGTAGCCGGGAAGGTCTGATAGCCTACTATATTTTTTGCCTCCACATTTACGACAGGATATGGCTTTGCACCATCCTGCTTGGGAGCTTCTTTTTTGCAGGCAACTAAAGAAAGTGCTGCAACAGAAAGTATAACTAGCTTATTATTCATTTTTTATAGTTTATTAAGAGATTCCTGAATATGTATTATGTTTTTATTTAAAAGAGCTTTATAAGCTTCTGTTTTTTTATTTTGTCCATCTTCCTGATTTTTTTTAAAATTGTCTAAATCATCTATTAGTTTTAATTCGTCTTGCATCTTTTGAACTATTTTTTCAAATCTTATTCTCTTATACTCATCATTGATGAAAAAATACCGTTTCCGTTCATCCATTTTATTATGATCTACAATAAGCTCGGCATTCAGCAATAAGGATATGCTTGTAGAAACCGAACTTTTGCTCGCAGCCAAAACATCCACAAACTCATCAAAAGTAATGCCCGCCTTCTCATAATCGAAAAGAAGGTAGGCATATATTTTAGACGCTAATGGAGGTAGGTTGAAAACGGTACCATAAAACTTTACGGCATCCTGAAAAATTTTTTCATCAATTTCTATACTCTTATGCATTGTATATAAATTTGGGACAAATGTAAAACTTTAGTTCAGAACTAAACGAACAAACTTAATAGAGTTTCTCAATCTATAGTTTCTTAAAGAATCAATGAAAACGGATTTAACTTTTTACTTAAATTATAATCTTCTCAAAAGCCTTTCTCATTCCGCCCGCCAAAAAAACTTCTCCACAATAAGAATATCCTTTGCTTTCAAGGATTTTGAGCATGGCAATATTATCATAATTGGTATCTACTTTTATACTTTGGATTTCCTTTTCTCTGGTGAAATCTTCAATATGATCAAAAAGTTTTTTGGCTAATCCTTTGCCTGCAAATTTTTCGTCAATAGCAACACGATGTACCACAACAAACTCTCCATCGCTCAGCCAAGCTCCCTCAATAGTGCTGTAAGCCGGCTCATCATTTAAAATCAAAGCTGTATAAACTGCAATTTCATCATCCACAGTCATTACGTATCCGAAGCCTTTTTCAATGTCACTTTCCACAGTTCCGAGATTGGGATAGCCCTGCTGCCATTGTGTACTTCCGTCTTGTTTTCTTCTTTCAATTGCCTGCTGTAAAATATTCCAGATGATATCTCTGTCTTTAATCTCTGCCTTCCGCAGATTAATTTCTGAATTCATGAGTTTATTTAATTAAATCAAAAAACCGAAAACTAATTAAAATTAATTTTCGGTTCGAAGTAGTAAAATTTAAAATTATGAAATTGTTTTTTAATTTTCATTTTGTTGAAGATAGCTATCGATAATCTCGAATGCTTTTTTTTCATCTTCTAGTTTAACCAATACTTTTAGCGAAGTTGCCGTTGGCGTTGTCGTAAAAGTAAGATAATTGTTTTCTATGGCATTTTTAATCTGCGCTTCATCTAATTTTGACTTGATTAGCTGTATTTCTGCCTGTTTGTCACTCTCAAAAACTGATACTCTTGTACTTCTTTCCATGTTTCTATACCGTTTAAGTATCTAAATATATAAAGTTTTTTTGAAAATTCCAAATTTTGATTTTTAAACTTTATTAATATTATTTTCAATTTTGTCTAAAGCAATCTGAATTTCTTCCTTTGAAACGTTCAGATGCGGTCTGAAACGAAGTGCCTGATCTCCACATGATAAAATAAACAAACCGTCATGGAAAAGTACTTCACGCAAATGATTTCTCTGCTCAGGCGTTGGTAAATCTATCGCACACATCAATCCTCTTCCTCTTGCATTGGATAATTTCTCAGGATATTTTTCTGCTAATTTTTTTAAACCTTCCAATAAATAATCACCGACAATTCTTGCATTTTCCACAAGATTTTCTTTTTCAATCACCTCCATTACCAACTGAAAACGAAGCATATCGATAAAATTACCTCCAAACGTAGAATTGATTCTTGAGCTCTCTCTGAAAACATTATCAGGAATTTCGTCAAACTTTTCTTTATTGGCTAAAACTCCGCAAACCTGTGCTTTTTTACCAAAAGAAATAATATCCGGTTTTGCTGTAAAGTGCTCAAAAGCCCACATTTTTCCAGTAATTCCGATGCCTGTTTGTACTTCATCAAATATTAAAAGAATTTCGTTCTGATCGCAGATTTTTCTCAACCCTAATAAAAATTCGTCTCTGAAATGATTGTCACCACCTTCAGCCTGAATCGGCTCAATAATAATACAAGCGACTTTGTTAGGATTCATTAAAATCGCTTCTTCGATATTCAATAGAGCTAATCTTTCGTTTTTGATCGTTTCCTCTAAATTTTCTTCTGTGAGCGGGAAAGTCAATTTAGGATTTAAAATTCTTGGCCAGTCAAACATCGGGAAATACTGATATTTTCTTGGGTCTGAAGTGTTTGTTAAGCTTAATGTATAACCGCTTCTTCCATGGAATGCCTGTCTGAAGTGAATACAAATTCCGGCTTCAATATCAAGACCTTTCTCAAAATTTTTACGGGTTTTCCAGTCAAAGCAAGCTTTCATAGCATTCTCAACCCCCAAGGTTCCACCTTCAATGAAAAAAGCATACTGCAATTCCTGTGGAATCACTACTCTTTCGAAAACTTCTAAAAAGTGAGCATATTCCTCAGAATAAATATCTGCCAACGTTGGTTTGTTGACTGCCATTTTCCCTAACCAAGCCGATTTTTCGACCAAATAAGGGTGATTATATCCGATAGACGCCGAAGCGAACATCGAAAACATATCTAAATATTCTCTGTTGGTCAGTTTGTCGTACAACCAAGATCCGTGAGATTTTTCTATATCCATCACGAAATCAAAGCCATCCGCCAAAACGTGTCTGCCTATTGTTTCTTTAACTTTATTTGTCGGTATATCAATTGTTGTTTGTTCCATATTGTAAAAATTTAGTGATTAAGGAATTCAGAGATTTAGAAATTAGTGACTGGTAATTTCGAATATCTAGATCTCTGAATCTTTTAATTTGAATAAATTATAAATCAAATTTAATTCCTTGTGCCAATGGCAGACTTGCCGTATAATTTATCGTATTGGTTTGTCTTCTCATGTAGTATTTCCAAACATCTGAACCGGATTCTCTACCGCCTCCTGTTTCTTTTTCACCACCGAAAGCACCACCGATTTCCGCACCTGAAGTTCCTATATTTACGTTGGCAATTCCACAGTCTGAACCTGCGTGAGAAAGGAATAATTCTGCTTCTCTTAGATTCTGCGTCATAATTGCAGAAGATAATCCCTGAGGAACGTCATTCTGAATAGTGATTGCTTCTTCTAATGTTGTGTATTTAATTAAATATAAGATCGGTGCAAAAGTTTCATGCTGAACGATTTCGTAAGAATTCTTAACTTCAGCAATACAAGGTTTTACATAACAACCCGATTCGTATCCTTTTCCTTTCAGCACTTCCCCTTCAACGATGAATTTTGCGCCTTCTTTTTTACCTTTTTTAATCGCTTCTTCATACATATTCACAGCATCGGTGTCGATAAGCGGTCCAACGTGATTCGTCTCATCCAAAGGATTTCCGATCTTCAATTGTCCGTAGGCTTTTGCCAATCTGTTTTTAACTTCATCATAAATACTTTCGTGAATGATTAATCTTCTTGTTGAAGTACATCTTTGTCCTGCAGTTCCAACCGCTCCGAAAACCGCTCCGATAATTGACATATCGATATCTGCATCTTTAGAAATGATGATGGCGTTGTTTCCTCCTAATTCCAGAATAGATTTCCCGAATCTTTGGGCAACATTTGTAGAAACCATTCTTCCCACTCTTGTAGAACCTGTGAAAGAAACCAAAGCAACTCTCTTGTCATCTACTAATTTTTGTCCGATTTCATGATCAGCAACCAAAACACTCGAAATTCCTTCCGGAAGACTGTTGTCCTTGATTACTTCATTCATTATATTTTGACAGGCAATCGCACAAAGTGGCGTCTTTTCTGATGGTTTCCAGATGGTAACGTTTCCGCAAATCCATGCTAATGCTGTATTCCAAGCCCAAACGGCTACCGGAAAGTTGAATGCTGTGATGATTCCCACCACTCCAAGCGGATGATATTGCTCGTACATTCTGTGACCCGGTCTTTCCGAGTGCATCGTGTACCCGTGAAGCTGTCTGGAAACTCCCACTGCAAAGTCACAGATATCGATCATTTCCTGAACTTCCCCTAATCCTTCCTGCAAAGATTTACCCATTTCATAAGAAACAAGTTTACCCAAATCATCTTTATATTCTCTTAATTTCTGACCTAACTGTCTTACGATTTCCCCTCTTTTAGGCGCCGGAATTGCCCTGAATTCCTGAAAAGCCTTTTGAGCCGTTTCAATAACCTTGTCATAATCACTTTCGCCAGACGTCTTTATTTTAGCAATCAAATTGCCGTCTACAGGAGAATAGCTTTCTATCACTTTTCCTGCTGCAAAGTATTTCCCGCCTACAGAAGTTCCTTTATTTTCATCCTTAATTCCTAGATTTTTGAGCGTTTTTTCAATCCCAAAATCCTTTACTTTTTTAGACATAAAAATTCTACTTTTCGTTTCCTCTAAAGATAAAAATATTATGCGAACTGCAAAATTTTAATTTTTTTAACGTGTTTTTTATTTGGAATGATTATAAACATGCTTATCTTTGTAGGGTAATCATTTGAATTTCAGAAATGGAAAATAATAAAACGATCAACGAACCTGTTGTTGAAGAAAAGAAAAATTCGAAGTGGAAAAGGCTGGTGAAGAAATTCGGAATCGGTGGGATTATATTTTTTACTGTGAAAGGAATTATTTCTTCTACTCTTATCTATTTCTTAGGGAAAAATGCATGGAGCGTGGTTGCAGGATATTTTACAGGAATATTTGATTAAATAAATTGACATATAAACAGCAAAAGCAGAGAAAACTTCTCTGCTTTTTGTTTTTTGTTAAAGGTTAATTTATGGGTGGCTATTCTTTCTTTTTCCTTCCCGAATTCGTTAGACTTTGATGCAGCAAATACTCAATTTGTCCATTCACACTCCGGAATTCATCATTTGCCCATTTTTCCAGAAGCTTGTAAGTAGACTCATCAATCCTTAGAACAAAAGATTTCTTGCCTTTATTTTCGGAAGGATTCTGAGCTTTTTCTGATTTCATTTTTTTATTTTTTTAACGCAAAGTGCACAAATTTTTTCTTACTTTTCGAGTGTTTTAAGTTCTCGAAGGCGTTTCACTCAAGCAAGATTTTACTATATTTAAAACATTAATTATATAAAGTTCCGGCATTTAAAATTGGTGTTGCTGCTTTTTCTCCGCAGAGAACAACCATTAGATTGCTTACCATTGCTGCTTTTCTTTCATCATCCAACTCAACAATATTGCCTTCTGAAAGTTTCTTTAAAGCTAAATCCACCATTCCGACAGCACCTTCCACAATCTTGGTTCTCGCTGCTACAATTGCGGTTGCCTGTTGTCTTTGCAGCATTGCTCCTGCGATTTCTGAAGCATATGCCAAGTGCGAAATTCTTGCTTCCTGAATGACAATTCCTGCTTTTGCTAATCTGTCGGTCAATTCCTGCTCTAAAATCGAATTGATTTTGTCACCACCTTCTCTCAAAGTAATCGGTGCATGGTCATCTTCCAGATTATCATAAGGAAAACTCATTGCCAAATGACGAACTGCCGCCTCGCTCTGCATTTTCACGAAGTCAGAATAACGCTCCACATCAAAAGCAGCTTTATAAGTGTCTCCCACCTTCCAAACCATTACAACTGCGATTTCTATAGGATTTCCCATTTTGTCATTTACTTTCAAAGTCTGTCCCTGAAGGTTTTCAGAACGAAGCGACATTTTCTGTGAAGAATACAAAGGATTAATAAAGAATAATCCGTTATCTTTTACAGTTCCAACATATTTTCCGAAGAAATTCAGAACTCTTGAGTGGTTCGGCTGGATAATCATCAACCCTTTAATAAAGAAGAAAAATGTGATAGCGCATGCAACTGCCAATATAATATTTGTAATATTTTCACTGTCTGCACCCGTAATAAACAAGTAGACCGATGCAATAAATAGTACTAAACAAATAACTAAAGCAAGATAGCCTGACATTGGTTTTAAAACTTTTTCCATGATATAATTTTTAATTTGATATTATTTTGATATCATAAAGATATGAGTAAATTTTGAATCAGAAGTAATTATGTAAAAATTTCTTTGATTTTTTAAAACTGAATATTAAAAATATGTCACAAAAAAATCCCTGAAAAATTAATTTCAGAGATTCTGTTTTATGTATAAAATTTAAATTTTATTTCTTGTTTAATATTTTAAATTTAAAGTAAGAAACTGCTGATAACAGTGCCATTGTTCCAAGTCCGATATATACCCACGCCGGAACCGGAACCGGATCTCCCGCTGCGTAAGAGTGAAGTCCACTCAGGTAATAATTTACTCCGAAATATGTCATTACCATCGAACAGAATGCAAACATTGTTGCTACGTGGAATGCCCATTTGCTTCTTAGTCCAGGAACTAATCTCATGTGCAATACAAATGCGTAAACCATGATTGAAATGAAAGCCCAGGTTTCTTTCGGATCCCAGCTCCAGTATCTTCCCCAAGATTCATTTGCCCAGATTCCTCCTAAAAAGTTACCTACTGTTAATGCAAATAATCCGATTGTTAAAGACATTTCAGAAACAATTACCAATTCTTTTAACGTTGTATCATGGTGAATTTTGTACGTCTCTTTATTTGAAATAATATAGAATACTAATGAAATCACTGCAATGATCATTGACAGAGCAAAGAAACCATAACTTGATGTAATAATGGCAACGTGAACGATCAGCCAATACGATTTCAATACTGGAACAAGCGGTGTGATCTGTGGATCAAGTGCTGAACCTCCGTGAGCAAATCCCATCATAATTACAGCAACCATAAATCCTGCCGCAGGAATTAATGCGTTTGAGTTTCGATATAAAATTAAACCTGCCGTAATACCAACCCACGAAATAAAGATAATCGCCTCATAACCGTTACTCCAAGGTGCATGACCAGAAATATACCATCTGGCAATCAATCCTAAGAAATGGAAAGCATATCCAATAATTCCTAATACAATGATTACTTTAATGATTTTATTTAAAACTTTTTTAGGCTTAAATAATTCAACAAAACCTAAGATCAATAATAATCCTCCGACTAAAGTATAGAAAATTAATAATTTGAAATTAAGATTCACTTCATTCATGAAAACTTCCAAATCGACTTTAGATTTTGCAGGAACTACTGCTTTCCCCCATTTTTGCTGATATTCTGAAAGTTTCGCCAATTCAGCGTCTGCTTTGCTCCAGTTTCCTGATTTCTGAGCCTGTAGAACTTCTGCGAAATAAGGTCCCATCACTTGTTGAGATTCCATATCCGGCTCCATTTTTTGGTCTAGCCAAGAATGCCAAGTGTGATTTGCATCATTTTTTACAGGAACGATTCTCATAAACTGACCGCTGAAAAATTCATTAAAAATCTGAACTCTTTCGTTGACAGATATTACTTCTTTATCATAATTTGTCTGTTCAGACGGTTTTTTACGGAAAGCTGTATTATAATCATGCTCAAGAATATATGTTAAATTTCCATTCGCATCCGCAGGGAAAAGGTTCATTAATGATGTATATCCCTCTTCATCTGCTTTTGTTTTATTTTTTAATTCATCACCTCCTTTAGTCCCAACTTTAATCATCGGAACCATCGTCCAGCTCGGTGTATCTGTATTGATTGAAAGAAACCATTGGTTTGCAGTCAAATACTTTCCGTCTGTTCCTTTAAACTCGTCTTTTTTATATAATTTTCTTAAAACATCTAAAGCCTCAGTATTGATAGGAACAATTCTTCCTTCAAAATTCTGTACCAAAAGATATCCGAATTTATCTGCATGCTCTACACTTATTTTATTTCTCGCAATAATTTCATCGGGAGAAATGGTCTTCATTTTTGTCAAGGGAGCCGCAAGAGAATTCTGTTGCGACGATTGAGCTTGAGTGGCTTCCGGAGTGTGGTTATGAGCTTCGCCTTCTACATGAACGTGCTCTCTGCTTCCGTCAGTTGTTCCGTGAGTTTCAATTTTCTGAGCATTTAAACCTAAACTTAATAACAATAAAATTACTGTTGCCGCTCTCTTTTTATTAACATCAGTCAGCATTTTATTTAATTTCCAGAAGTGAGTTCCTTTCCAGAAGAAGATCACAAACATTCCTCCGAATAACGACGCATACCCGATATAAGAAATCAAAGTTCCCCAATAATCGTGGTTTACAGAAAGTACTGTTCCCATTCTGTCAGGATCGAAACTTGATTGGAAGAAACGATATCCACCGTGATTTAGTACATTATTCATATAGATTTTATAGGGAGTCTGTTTTCCTCCTTCGATAACTTTAACATGACTTTCATAAGCACTTGGGGATGTACTTCCTGGATATGTTTCCATAACGAAATCATCCAGTTTAAGGGCAAAAGGCGTGTTATAAATTTTAGGACCGAAGCCAACCATAATATTCAACCCATCCATTGTTACCTGCTTATAAGCATTTGGATTTCCTTTTTCTACAGAAAGATCAACCAATTGTTTTGTCTTTGGACCCTGAATTTCAATCGTCAGCATATCAGGAACAGCCTGATCTTTCTTTCTGTCACCTTCAATTGCCATTAATTTTCCTTTTTTCAAACCTTCAGGAACAACTAATTTTAATTCGTTGATTGAATATAAACTTCTCAACACCAAAGGTTGAAAAGCATCTTTTACGGTATTTCCCGTTGCCTGAGTTGCCATCGTCATGTACGTTGCATCTACAGGAGTTTTAATAAACAATTGCCCGCCTTCTTTTTTGAATTCTACAGCACCTTCAATCGCTCTGTTGAACGTAACCAAAGTTCCGTTAATCGACTTTGTTTCGCCCGGTTTGATGTAAATATTCTGTCTTCCCGTACTTCCTGTAGAAACCAAATGAAGATATTCTGCGCCGTTTGAATCCGCTAATAAACTGTCTTTTTTTCTCTGAACATATTCTTTAGCAACAACTTTCACCTCTTTTCCGTGGAAATCGTAAGTTGCCTGCAAATCTTTGTGCAACGGAGACATTAAGTAAGGAACATCTTTGTAATTAAGAACATCCCCTTTTTCTTCAATCTGAATTTTAAAGAAATTTTTGTCGGTTACAATTTCGTTTGACGTTTCCCCTTCTCTGATATGCATTGTACCTTCAAAACTGATGTATCTTGTGATCGCACCACCAATGAAAATTAAAATAAAAGCAAGGTGAAAAACCAAAACCGGCCATTTTTCTCTTCTCCAAAGTCTGTATCTTCCGATATTTCCTACGAAGTTGAGAATGAGCAAAAACATGATCAGTTCGAACCATTTTGCTTCATAAATTAATGCCTTGGCAGTTGGCGTCCCATAGTCGTTTTCAAGGAACGTTGCATAAGCCATTGCAAATGCGTACACCAGTAACAATACCGCCATTGTTCTGGTTGAGATAATAATATCCTGGAGCTTCTTCATGATTTATATACTTGACCTGCAAAAATAAGGATGATAAACCACAAAGAAGCCAAAAAAAACTGTTTTTTGTCACTTCGAGCCCTATTAATGCTATTTTGAAACATTCTTAATAAGCCGAAAAGTAATTATGAAAAGTTTAAAAATTCAATACAAAAACGACAGGAAAAAAAAATAACTATCTGATTAATTTGATTCATTGATATGCTAAAGGAGGAAAATAAGTTTCTACATCGAAATTATCTGAAAAATCGCCTTCCTTTATTAAGAATTATTTTAATCTAAATTAATTTTATTTTGAATATTTTTAATCATTCAAAAACTTTATACATAAAATAGCCAGCTTTCATAAACAATAATAAATAAACACTCTTTTAAGGAAAAAAGCATTTGTTTAATTTTGAAAAACACTAAATTTGCCTTCACTGTATTATGGATAGAAAAACACCAAACAATCAAACAGAATCGCCTGACAAAGGCAGAATTTTATCTAAGTCACGTATATTTTTCGGGCTTACTTTTATACTTTTTTCAGTAGTTCTTACTTTTTCATTTGTCTCCTATTTAATGAATTGGAAGGCAGATCAAAGTCAGGCAGGAACCATGCTGGACAAGAGTATAAAATCATCCAATCTTTTCGGCAAACTCGGCGACTGGCTGGGCAATATTTTCATTTTTGAAAGTGTGGGTGTTGCGTCTTTTATTATTGCATTTCTATTCCTTGTTTTTGGGACGATTATCCTTAAAAAAAGAACTTTTAAACCATGGAAAACAGTTGGTCATTCTCTGTTCTTCATCTGTTGGCTGCCAATTTTCTTTGCAGCAGCAGTTACGAAAGATCAAGGTGGTGTTTTAAGTGGTGTTTACGGATACCAAATCATGGATTCTTTGAATTCAATGATTGGTACAGTTGGTTTGTGGCTGGTGTTGGCATCAAGTATTCTATTATATTTCATCTTAGAATTTAATCTTCGACCAAGTTCTATTAAATCTAAATTAAATGATATTAACGAAAGTACGATTGGAAAAGTAAAATCGATGATTCCAAGTTCTGATGAAAACTTTGACGCTGATGAAGAATTAATTGAGGAAGTTGAAAAACCTGAAGAAATCACAGAAAAAGTTACCGTAACCGAAGTTGTTGAAAAACCAACTGTGAAGATTCATCAACCAGAACCTATTAGTGTGCCAAAAGGATTTCCGGAAGTTCCTGTTTCTGCAAACTTAGATCCTATTGTTACGCCGAACCATACTTCATTTGAAGAAGATAAAAGGGAGGATAGTTTTGCCTCCTCAGTCAATGTAACTTTAAATACAAAACCAACAGTTCCTGTTTCTACTCCGGAGCAGGCTTTTGACATGACACCTTCTGTTCCTCCAACTCAAGTTGTGAATACTGCTCAAGAAAATATCAAATTCAATGTAGAGATTGCTCCCGTGATAGATATTTTGGATGAATCAGATAAAAAGGCGAAGGAGCTAATAAATCAACATGGTCTTTATGACCATAAACTGGATTTGGCTAAATTTCAGATGCCCCCTGTTGAGCTTTTAACAGATTACGGTAATGAAGAAATTTCTATTAATAAAGAAGAATTAGAAGAAAATAAGAATAAGATTGTCGGATTGCTTAAAAATTTCAACGTTGGAATTTCTGAGATTAAAGCGACAATAGGACCGACCGTGACTCTATACGAAATTGTTCCGGAAGCAGGAATCAGAGTGGCTGCAATTAAAAAGCTACAGGATGATATTGCTTTAAATCTATCTGCTTTAGGAATCAGAATTATTGCTCCAATGCCGGGGAAAGGAACGATTGGAATTGAAGTGCCGAGAAAAAACCCTACGATGGTTTCTATGCGCTCAGTGATTGCTTCTCATAAATTTCAGAATACGGATATGGATCTTCCTGTGGTGTTTGGGAAAACAATTTCCAATGAAATTTTCATGGCAGATTTATCGAAAATGCCTCACTTGCTAATGGCGGGTGCGACAGGTCAGGGAAAATCAGTTGGTATCAATGCTATTCTGACTTCCCTACTCTACAAAAAACATCCGAGCGAATTGAAATTTGTGATGGTTGATCCTAAAAAAGTGGAACTTTCATTATATTCAAAAATCGAAAGACATTATTTAGCAAAACTTCCGGATTCTGATGATGCAATTATCACTGATACGAATAAAGTAATCAATACACTGAATTCTCTATGTGTAGAAATGGATCAGCGTTACGACTTGCTTAAAAATGCCTTCTGTAAAAATTTAAAGGAATACAATAAAAAATTCACAGAAAGAAAATTAAATCCTGAAAATGGACATCGTTATTTACCATACATCGTTTTGGTGGTAGACGAATTTGCAGATTTGATTATGACCGCAGGAAAAGAAGTTGAGTTACCTATTGCCAGATTGGCACAGCTGGCCAGAGCCGTGGGAATTCACTTAATCGTTGCCACACAAAGACCTTCGGTAAATGTAATTACGGGTATGATTAAAGCCAACTTCCCTGCAAGAGCAGCGTTTAGAGTAATTTCAAGTGTAGATTCAAGAACAATTCTGGATTCTCCGGGTGCAGATCAGTTGATCGGTAAAGGAGATATGCTTTACTTTAACGGAAATGAAATTTTAAGACTTCAGTGTGCATTTGTCGATACTCCTGAAGTGGAAAGATTAGCAGAGTTTATTGGTGAACAAAAAGGATACGCTTCGGCATTTCTTCTTCCCGAATATGTTTCTGAGGAAGGAACAAGCAGTGTCGGAAGTTTTGATCCTAATGAAAAAGATGCTTTATTTGAAGATGCCGCAAGAATTATAGTTTCGACACAACAAGGTTCTACTTCAATGCTTCAGAGACAATTAAAACTTGGCTATAACAGGGCTGGAAGAATTATGGATCAGCTGGAAGCAAGCGGAATCGTAGGTGGATTCAACGGAGCAAAAGCTAGAGAAGTTTTGATTAGTGATCTTCATTCTCTGGAACAGTTTTTAGAAGATTTAAGAAGATAATTATTGGAACGGTTTTTGGAAGACCTGCATTAATAAAAGGAAAATCTATCTATGATTTAACTTTTAAAATTTAAAAATGTCTAAAGATTATTAAATAAAGAAAATGAAACATATTATTTCTAAAGTGATATTAAGCGGATTTGTTGTTGGAACAATGGGATTTGCAAGCGCTCAGAAAATTGATGCGAAAGCAAAGAAAATTCTGGATGATATCACAGCAAATTATAACTCTAAGAAAAATACTTATTTTAAATTTTCTTTCGGAAGCGGAGCAAACGGACAGGTTGAAAAATCTGAACCTGGAATTTACTATGCTTCAGGAAATAAGTATAAGTTGAAAATCATGGAAACTGAACAGATTTTTGACGGAAGCAAAATCTACAATATCAATACAGAAGACAGCGAGGTTACGATTGCAAAACCGAACGGAAGCAGTTCGATGTTCTCCCCTATCAATTATCTTTCGACTTACAGAAACGATTATAATGTAACGTATAACGGTAAAAAAAATGTAAACGGCGTAAATGCAGATTTCATTAAACTGACACCGGTAAAGTCAAACGGAATAAAAGATGTCTATATTTTCGTAGATTCAGCAAAAAAACAAATGGTAAAACTTGAACAGCATGGCAACAATAAAGATGTCGCTGTTATTGCTATCAAAGAATATAAAGAAAACCAGAATCTGGATGCCAATATGTTCGTTTTTGATAAAGCAAAATACAAGAATTACATTGTTACCGAATTGTAATAAGATTATCCAATCAATTATTATAAAAATTTCATAAAATATAAGAGCTGCAAAGAAAACTTTGCAGCTTTTTGATTAATTTTGGCGAATGTTAAAAATATTAGACCAGTATATCATAAAGACCTTCTTTGGACCGTTTTTTTTCATATTCAGTGTATTGTTTTTCATTTTTATTGTAAACATTATCTGGGTTCAGTTGGGGCAGTTTATGGGTAAGGGATTAACCTACTTTCAAATCATGAAACTTCTTTTCTATTTGGGAGTGAGTGTTATCAGTATGGTTTTACCGCTAACCATTCTTTTGGCAAGTATTATGTCTTTCGGAGAATTCGGAGAACGGTATGAGCTCGCCGCAATGAAAGCTGCCGGAATTTCATTAACGAGAGTGATGGTTCCTCTTTTGGGAGTGGTCACCGTCATGTCAATTATGCTTTATTTCTTTTCCAACAATATCATTCCTGATTTTCAGAGGAAGGCAAAAAATATGCTTTTTAATATTGTACAGTCGAAACCTGCCCTGAATTTCACACCTGGACAATTTATTGATCAGCTTCCGGGATATATGGTAAAGTTTGACAGGATTTATGGTGCAAATGATGAAAATATCGACGGCGTATTTGTTCACAGAAAAGCAAGTGCATACGATAATCAACAAACGATTGTCGCAAAAAAAGGAAAATTTGTACCTGCTGCCAATAGGAAATATTTAAAACTGGAACTGTATGACGGATATATTTTTGAGGATAATTTTGCCGGAAAACCCGAAAACGTACGTTTAAAACAACCCGATCAGGCCATCAAATTCGGAACTTTGGTTTCGCATTTTGATATTAGTGAAATCATCAACAAAGCTATTGAAGAAGAAAAAATAACGGATGATTACCGTTTTCAGACTTTCAATCAATTGAATAAAACGATTGATAAGACTAAAAAAGACAACGATAAGTTCTTTACAACTGTTGGTAATGACGTTTTGAGCCAGACCAACTCAGCAGTAACTTATATGGATGTTGATAAGAATAGAGTAAAGGTTAAGCCAAAGCTCCAGCTAAAATTAGACACGGTAAAAAGTGTTAAAAAACTTGATCTGATTTATAATGCTTACAACAAATTAGAAAACCTTAAAGGAACTGTTGAAGCAAAAAATAATGAAGTAAGTCCGGGCGTAAAATATTACAGTAAAGTGGTAATTTATCAACAAAGAATTATAACCTATTCTTTCACCTGTATCATTTTCTTCCTGATTGGAGCAAGTTTGGGATCAATCATCAGAAAAGGAGGAATGGGACTTCCGGTTATTATTGCAATTGTAATTTTCATTATATTTTACGTCATCAATGTGGGTACGGAAAACATGGCGTGGTCAGGAAAATTAAACCCATATCTTGCAGCATGGATTCCTAATATTGTTCTTTTCCCATTTGGAATCTGGATGACTTATAAAGCATTGACGGATTCTCAATTGTTCGATTCTGAAAAGTATAAAGCTTTATTTAAACCGATTATTAATCTATTTGTTAAAAATAAAGAACATAAGAGATATCAATAATTTTGAAATTATTTAAATCATATATAAAGATTCGGAGGTTTTCCGGATCTTTTTTCTTGTGGTATATTAAAGGTTATCATTTAAGTTATTTTTATTCAGAAAAATATATCTTTGCCGGAATTAAAATAAATTAATCATGAAGAAATTATTACTTATTGGCTTGTTAAGCGTAGTTTCATTAAACGTATATGCTCAGGATGATAATACTGAATACGAAATGAGAGTTGGCGAAAAAACAGGCTATATTATAGACAAAAGCGGAAAGAAAATTGAAGGTATCGTAAGATTGGCGGGAGATGAAATGAATCCTTGGACGAATCAAAAAAAAGTAAAGTTTATTGCTTCTGCTGATATTGATAATGCTAAGAAAAAACAGAAATTCAAAACTTACGATGTTGATGATCTGAAAGGTTACATGGCGATCGACAACAACGCAGAAAGACATTTTGAATCAATAAAATACACCAATACAAAAGAAGCTTACAATTCTTCTAACGGAGGTTTGAGCGGCGGATTAAAAGCTTTCAACAATTTAACAAAAAGCAATCAGTTTGCTGAAATAGTAGCAGATGGCAAGATTAAAGTATACAAATTATATGGTTACCCAACAACATTCTCTGCAGGAAGTCAAATTGCTGTGGCAGAAGCTGAAACAAAAAAAATGAGAGAAAATCCATCTTATATTTACTCTAAAAAAGGTGGAAAAGCAGAAGAATTGACTTTGGCAAAAACAAAAATCATTGTTGCAGACTGTCCTGTTGTAAAAGCAAAAGTGACAAAAGGTGAATATGGCTCGTTGAAAAAAGACACCAAACAAAGATCAGGTTTAGGGAAATTCATCAGAAATGAAATCGATAATGCAATGTCTGACAATCTTTCTATTGTAAATGAAGTGATCTACGATTACAACGAAAATTGTAAATAATCAATTTTTAAAAATATCATGAAAAGCAGTTTCAAATTGAAGCTGTTTTTTTATGTCTGCACATTTTTTGCAATGTAAAATCAACTAAAATCACTTTAATTATGAAAATTACACTTCTCGGTTTAAGTTTATTATTGATTATTTCCTGCAAGAAAGAAAACCATAAAAACATTCATAATGAATTTTCTAAAGATAGTTTGACTGCTAAAAACGATTCCACACAATCAAATAGAACACCTCAAAACATTGATGAAATAAAAAAGGAATTTGCTGTTCTTAATGAGAAATTATTAGCTAAAAAGCTAGATTCCACAAGCTATGATTACAACTGTGAGGAATTGGAAGGTGATGTTCATTTTTATTATGAAAATAAAAAACTAAAAATGGTAAAACACTTTTTTGCAGACAGTCATTTTTCTTCTGTAACGAAATATTATGTAAAAAATGATCAGGTATTTTTCATTTTTAAAGATGATACTTTATGGCAATTTGACGGCGGGACTCCTGAAAAACCAATTACAAAAGACAGTATCAATCAACAAAGAATTTATTTACAAAATAGCAATCCTATACAATGTCTGAAGAAAAATTTTACGATAAGATCCGTCGGTAAAAACGTAAATCCAGAAACAGTTCCGAACAAAAAAGGAAACTGTGATGTAAAAGAATTGATGAAAACGTATCTGACTATTCTTAAAAATAAAGATAAAAAAGACAAACTAATGTGTCTGTAAAAACAAAAGCGGTCTCAAATAGAAACCGCTTTTTTATTTTCAAAAACTGAAAATTATACTTTCATAATTTCAGCTTCTTTTGCTTTAAGATGATCGTCACACGCTTTTACATGTTTGTCTGTAAGCTCCTGAATATCTGCTTCTATTCCTTTGATAACGTCTTCAGAAACCCCTTCAAGTCTTTTCAGTTCTTTCAAACCGTTTTGTCTTGCGTTTCTTACAACGATTTTTGTATCTTCAGTTTCTCCTTTAGCCTGTTTTGCCAAATCTCTTCTTCTTTCCTCCGTTAAAGGCGGAACATTAAGGATAATATTTTCCCCGTTATTTGAAGGCGCAAAACCTAAGTTAGAATTAATAATAGCCTTTTCAATTGCGTTGATCGCAGTTCTGTCCCAAGGTTGAATAGAGATTGTCATCGCATCCGGTACAGAAACATTAGCAACCTGATTAAGAGGAGTCGGAGCTCCATAATACTCAACCATTACATCCTGAACCATGTTTGTAGACGCACGTCCCGCCCTGATTCTTTGAAATGCATGATCCAAGTGCTTAATAGCTGCTTCCATGTCATGTTTTACAGATTCTACTATAAGATCTAATTCTTCCATTATATAATAAAAATTTGATAAGTTACACATTAATTATATGAGTAATAAATAATTGGTAATGAACGATTTTAAATTAAAACTAATTCCTAAAATCTATTACCTTTTACCTAATTACAAATCTACTAAAGTACCCACATTTTCTCCGTCTACAATTTTTTCTAAATTACCATCTTTGTTCATATCAAAAACGATGATTGGCAATTTATTTTCGTGACTTAACGTAAATGCTGTCATATCCATTACTTTAAGATTTTTAGCATAAACTTCGTCGAAAGATAATGAATTATATTTTACTGCATTTTCGTTTTTTTCAGGATCGCTGTCGTAGATTCCGTCTACTCTTGTTCCTTTTAATATAACGTTGGCATCAATCTCGATTGCTCTTAATATAGCCGCAGTATCTGTTGTGAAATAAGGATTTCCCGTTCCAGCTCCGAAGATTACCACTCTACCCTTTTCAAGATGTCTTACAGCTCTTCTTTTGATAAAAGGTTCTGCAACTTTGTCCATTTCGATAGCAGATTGTAGTCTCGTTTTTACTCCTACATCTTCCAAAGCGCCTTGTAAAGCCATTCCATTGATTACAGTGGCAAGCATTCCCATATAATCTCCCTGCACTCTGTCCATTCCTTTTGCAGCACCTGCTACACCACGGAAAATATTTCCTCCTCCAATTACAATGGCAACTTCACAGCCTTTTTCTACCACTTTTTTTATCTCAGCTGCATATTCCTCAAGCCTTTCGGTATCGATACCATATTGTCTGTTCCCCATTAAGGCTTCACCACTAAGTTTTAGAAGGATTCTTTTATATTTCATTTTTAATTTTTAATAACTTTTTAGTTGATCAATTTCCTCAGAATTTGATTTTGCAAATATAATCATTAATAGGGTTGATTTTTAATTATAGATTACAAATTTTAAATGTTCTTTTTTAAGTTATTTCTGAGGGCTTTTTATGATTAAATATGGAAGAACCCACGATCTATTTTTATTTGAAGCTTTTTCCCGCTTTCCACTGTATCTTTTTGGTTGCGGGCGCAGCGAAGCGGAGCCCGCAACCAAAAAGGATGTCGTTTCAATCGGGGCTAATGACAACATTTATTTTAAAAAGTTCATCAGTTTGCAAAATCTATTAGATTTAACGGGTTGTGCATTTTGAAAAATTTTAATGTTAGATACGTCAATTCGAGTGTTTTTTCGTAATGAAGTGGAGAAAAAATGTATCGAGAATAGATCTGCCTTCAAAATTACAAACTTCTCGATACGATTTTTTTCAAAAACCTACTCGAAGTGACGAAAGTACATCAAAATGCACAACGGGTTAGATTTAGTATAAAATTAAGGCTTCACACATTTTTTATAAACCAAAAACACCATTAGACTTAAAACCAACAGGCATTTTCACAAAACTTAAATATTTAAATATAAATAATGTAAGAAATATTTTGAAAAGTACGAAAAAGGATTATTTTTGCAATAATAATAATCTGAATTGAAGAAAATTGTCATTTTTTCATTATTTCTATCAGGAATTGTTTCTTATGCACAAACGGGAACAAATGTTTTCCCTTTCTTAAATCTTCCTGTATCTGCAAGACAGGCTGCTTTAGGTGGTGATGCAATTTCTATCAGAGATCATGATATTTCCTTTGCTATTGCAAACCCGTCTTTATTGAATAAAGATTCCGACCAGCAGCTTTCTGTAAACGCAACGTCTTACCTTGCGGACTCCAAATACGGAACCATTGCTTATGCCAGAGACTTTGATAACGGTCACATGGCTACCATCAATGCACGATATATGAGCTATGGAGACATTCCGAGAACGGATGACAGCGGCTTTGAGAATGGAACATTCAATGCATCTGATGTTGCTGTCGGAGCTGGATATGCCTATCAGTTTGAAGAAGACTGGACGATTGGCGGAGGATTGAATTTCATCACTTCAAAAATCGACACCTACTCTTCTTCTGCGATTTCGGGGAATCTTGGAGTAACCTATTATAATAAGAAAAATAAAGAAACTGCTTCTGTTATTATAAGGAATTTCGGGTATCAGTTTAAAACATTCAACGGAACAAGAGAAAATCTTCCTTTTAGAATAGATTTAGGGTATACACGAATTTTAAAGACGATTCCTTTAGCAATTACGATTACAGCACACGATTTACAGGAATTTAATATTTCTTCTGAATATAATGTAAACGGCCAGGAGGTAAATGTTGGGAGAAAAATTGCCGATCACTTATCTGTTGGTGCAGAATTGTTCCCGGAAAAAGGATTCAATATCAGATTGGGATACAATGTAAAAAGAGGAAATGAATTGGCGGTAGCCGATCAAAGAAATTTTTCAGGAATTTCTGCCGGGTTCGGAATTAAAATTGCCAGATTCCGTGTAGATTACGCCCATGTAAGATACCATAATTCATCGAACGTCAACCAAATAGGGGTTTCTATGGATCTATCTAGCCACGCAGGATATTAATTCAAATTAAAATATTTAGCAAAAAATAATCAGAAACCTCAAGAAAATCTCTTGAGGTTTCTTGATTTTTAAGAAAATTTCTTGAAATTTGCGTTATGAAAAAACCTGTAATAGCTATCGATGGATTTTCGTCTACCGGAAAAAGTTCAATATCTAAGATGATTGCCAAAAAACTGGCACTTATCCACCTGGATACGGGTGCACTTTACAGGGGAGTTACGTGGTTCGCTCTTCAGAATTGCTTAAACGGGGATGGCTCTATTAATACAGATCAGCTTTTCTCTTCCTTCGATCAAATTGAACTCGAATTTAAAAATGATGATGGAGAACTCGTTCTTTTCCTTAATCATATTGATATTTCAAAAGCAATTAGAACAAATGAGGTTTCCGATAATGTAAGTTTTATTGCTAAACAAAAAGAAGTAAGAGATTTTCTATTAGAATCTCAACGCTCTTTGGCAGAAAAAGGTGGCATTATTATGGACGGACGTGACATCGGGACAGTAGTTCTGCCAAATGCTGACTATAAATTTTTCCTGACAGCTAGTATTGACGAGAGAACAAAACGAAGATATATGGAGCTGCTTTCCCTTGGTATCGAAGCTAATGAACAGAAGGTGAAAGAAAACCTGATGATACGTGATAAGATTGACAGTGAGCGGGAAATAGCTCCTCTGAAGCAAGCGGAAGATGCTATTGTAATTGATAATACCAACATCGATAAGCAAGAAACTATCGAGAGGATTTTATCTTACATAAAAGATTTTTAACAATTTTTAGTAGGACATCACCTCTTTTGGTATATTAATTGTAGACTTAGAGGTAAGAAAAACTACTATTTATTAACTATTAAAAAACAGAAAATGTCTAAAAAAGGAAACAATACAGCGGGTGTTTTAGCAGGACTTCTTGCAGGTGCTGCAGCAGGAGTTATTTTAGGAATGCTATATGCTCCTGAAGAAGGAAAAGAAACCAGAAAGAAGATAAAAACTAAGGCTAATGATCTTAAAGATCAGGCTAAAGAAAAGTATGATGAAGTTTCAGAAAAAGTGAAAGACCAATATGGAAATATTTCTTCTACTTTTAAAGAAACAGCCAGTACGGTTGCACATACTGTAAAAGACGGATATGATAAATACAAAGATCAGATCGTTTCTAAAACTACAGACGTAGTAAAAAATGTAGAATCTGAACTAAATGATCTTAAGAACTAATAATTTATTTTTTTAAGTAAATTATAAAAAGGAACTTTACACAAGAAAGTTCCTTTTTTTATAACTTTAAAACAAAAACGAATGATAGAAACTATAAAAGAATATGCTTCAAAAAGAATAGACCTTCTAAAAATTGAGGCTACCGAAAAGTCTTCGCTTTCAGCAGGAATGATTACTTATTTTGTCGCATTGCTCGTTGCTTTCGGGTTTTTCATTATTCTGTTCAATTTCGGGATTGCATTTCTCATAGGTAATGCTCTTAACAACCATTCCTATGGATTTTTAATTGTGGCAGGTTTTTACTTTTTAATAATGTTTGTTATCGTTCTCTTTAAAAAGAGAATTGTAAATGCCGTTGCAGATCAGGTTATAAAATTTTTAAATCATTAAACTATGGGCAGAAAGTATGAAAGCTTAGAGGAATTGAGAAGAAAGAAAAAATTATTGAGAACAGAAATCAATGATCTTGAAGATCTTCTTACATTCAAAAATACAAAAGAGAGTTTAAGTGCGTTCACCAATGGTTTGACGGATCAATATCTGAAGGAGAAAGTAGATGAAGACGGCGATGAGAAAGTAGTTCTCAGAAAGGATGTTATTGCTAAACAGATTACTTCCGAAATCAAAGATGCATTCTTTAATAAAAAAGCAATTGCTGGTATTGCCACTTCAGCTGTTAAAGGAGATGCTGTCGATATATTGATAAAGCTCGGAGTGACAGCCTTAGTAGGTAATTACGCCAAGAAAAATATAAAAAGCAGCAATTGGAAGAAAAAGTTGATAGGCGCTGCAATGATCTATCTTGCTCCGATTGCTTTAAGATATGTGAGACAAAAACTGGAACATTACGAAAAAAACAAAAGTGTTTCGAGTATGGAACAACTTATATAAGTTAAACTATCCCTGAGTAGTTAATATTATGGATGCTTCGACTCCATTCAGTATGATAATAAAAATATAATTTATCATACTGAATGGAGTCGAAGCATTTTTAATTTATTGAAATTTTATTTTGAAAACAATTGTCCTAAAATAATTCCTGCTGCCATTGAAACATTCAAACTTTCTGTGGACTGCGATTTTCCAAATCGTGGAATCATGATGCTTTTTTGAAGTAATTTTTCAGTTTCCGGACGCATTCCATTTCCTTCGTTTCCTAAAATTAAATTAATTTTTTCAGGCTTTTCGAAAGTATAAATATTTTCACCATCCATATCGGTTCCAATATTTACATTTTTTGTTGTTGAAAGATACTCGACCAAATTTGTATACACTATATTTACCCTTGTGAAAGATCCCATACTCGACATGATGACTTTCGGATTGTAAAAATCTACGGTATCTTCACTGCAAATAATCTGCTCGATTCCAAACCAGTCTGCAAGGCGGATAATAGTTCCAAAATTCCCCGGATCCTGAATTCCATCTAATATTAATTGAATATTCTTGTCTTCTAATTTTTCTTCAGTATTTAAATAACAAACCGCAACAGAATCTTTCGGATTTTGCAGGAAACTTATTTTTTTCAACTCATTCTCAGAGATATGAGTTATGGGTACATCGGTACGGTCCAATTTTTGCGGATCGGTAGAAAATATTTCCTTAATTTTAAAGTTAGAATTAAAAAGTTCACAAATGATTTTATTACCCTCAACCAAAAACAAATTGTATTTTTGTCTGAACTTCTTTTTATCTAAAGACTGTAAAATTTTTATTGTATGAGCTGTAAGCATTATAAGAATTCTCCTCAAAAATATTATAAAATTATCTCATTTGCAACATTTGTTGGTATGCTTTACGCTTGCAGCACCACAAAAAAAGTTCCGGATGGTGATTATCTGCTTACTAAGAACAATTTTGAATTCGAAGATAAGAAAGAGTTTTTCGACAGTGAATTAAAAGGTTACGCTCAGCAGAAACCCAATAAAAGGCAGTTTCTTTTCATGCCGTTGAGTCTTTTGCTTTATAATGCGGCTAACCCAAAATATGATACGCTGCTTAATGAATACATGACATATCCCAATGAATTGAGAGATCAGAAATTAAGAGATTCTCTATTTATTAAATATGATATGAAAAGCAGTGTCGGTAAAAGTCTGTTTTTTGACAGATTATACCATAGCTGGGGTTCTGCTCCCGTTATCTTGGATCAGACAAAAACAGAAAAAGGTGCTCAATCTATTGAAAAAAGATTAACCTATCGTGGATACTGGGACGCTGAAGTAAAATTTAAACACGATTTGGATTCTGCTTCGAAAAAAGCAGCCGTAACTTATTTTATTACACATAAAAATCCTACTTATATTAAAGATTATTATTATAATATTCCTGATGCGGGTATAAGAGGACTTTATCAGCATAAAATTCATGAAACTTTAGTAAAAAAAGGGCAAATTCTTGATCAGACTGTTCTGGAAAAAGAAGTAACCAGAATTACTGATTTAATGAAAAATTCCGGTTATTACAGATTCAACAGCTTTGGAGATGAAGTCGGTTTCATTGCAGATTCTCTTAAAAGTACAAAACAGGTTCCTTTAACGCTGGAAATTCACAAAGATTCTTTGGATACTCCTTACAAAGTGGCTACCGTCGGAAATATTGATGTCGTAGTGGTAGATGAAATGAAAGAATATCCTAAACGAACTAAGAAAGACAGCTTAAGAGGAATACGCTTTCATAAAACGGATAATAAATATGACACAAGAGCTCTGTGGCGCGCAATTACAGTGGGACACAAGCAGGTTTATGATCAGAAAAAATTTGATCTGACTAAAAGAAACTTGTTAGCAATGAACAATTTCAGTATTCTGAAATCCAGAGATTCATTGAGACGAGGTGGTGAAACGGCTCCAAACGACAGTATTATTGATGTTATGTATGTTCTGAAACCGCTTCCGAAATATGAACTTAAATTGGGAACCGATATTAATTATTCCCAATTATTAAATTTAGGGATTTCGCCTTCCGTAGACCTTACTACAAGAAACGTTTTTGGCGGTGCAGAAAACCTTTCTACCAGTTTGGCAGGAACTTTTGGGCGCATTGTTAATCCAAAAAATATAGATAAAAGAATCTTGGCGTATGAAATCTCTGCTCAGACATCACTTAATTTCCCAAGATTATTACTGCCTTTTGATTATTATAAATTAATTCCGAAAAGATACAGCCCTACATCATCTATTGTGTTAGGAGCTTCTGTTCAGAATAATATTGGTCTGGGAAGAGTCAATTTTAATACGGGATTAAATTATCTTGCTACTGTAAATGATAAAGTTTCTCACAGACTCACACTTTTCAATACACAATTAAGCTTAACGAAAAACAAATCAGGCTATTATGACTATTTTGTGAATGATGATGCGGTAAGAAAAGAGATTTTTGACAATTATTTCTTAACTAATCCAGCTATATCTCAGCAATTTACTGCTGGACAATTGACCATTGATGAGGTTTCTCAGAAAATCACTCAGGATCTTGCTTATCAAGGAAGTTTAGATCAGAGTGGATTAGATCTTTACACAGCATTCAGAGGAACATTGATTAATAAAGACAGACAGACTCAGGATGTTTTAATTTCTTCTATGATCTACAATTTTATCTACAATGAAATTGGTAAAAAAGATTATCCGAATGCTTTTTATTTTAACGGAAAGGTGGAATTGGCAGGTAATATTTTCAGTATTTTTAACCAGAAAAGAAATGACGGTGGAATCGTAACAAGTCCGGAAAGAACAATTTTTGGAATTCCTTACGCACAGTTTGTAAAGTTTGATTTTGATGTAAGAAAATATTATAAATTCGGAAATAATACGTTGGTTCTTCGCCAGTTTTTAGGTCTCGGTGTTCCTTACGGGAATTCATCAAATATGCCGGTTATCAGATCTTATTTCAATGGTGGAGCAAATGATATTAGGGCTTGGGTCGCTTTCGGAGGTCTCGGACCTGCAGATTCTCAGGTAGATCAAAGAGTTCGTACATATATGACGGATAATTTAAAATTAACAACAAATATCGAATTCAGAGTTCCATTTAATGACATGTATGAAGGAGCACTTTTTACCGATATTGGTAATACATGGAGTGTTCTTAATTATAATACTGGTTATGGCGACGAATTCAAGTTTAATAAATTCCTCAGTCAAATGGGTGTCGGCAGTGGGTTCGGACTTAGAGTAAACGTTGCTTATATTACATTAAGAGTAGATTTGGCTTATAAAATGTATGATCCTAACCGACCGGAAGGCGACAGATGGAGAGTAAAAGATTTCCAGCCGTTTAAGCCTACTTTGAATATTGCATTCGGTTATCCTTTCTAAATAAAAAAATAAAACTATACTATGAGTGACCAATGGAAAAAATTTTGGGAAAGTTATAATGCAATCGAGCCTGAAAATGAAGACGATCTTTATATTCAAGTCGGAAAAACAGTTAATAAAGCACCTGTTTCAAAAGAGGTTTTTCAAAGCTTTGTAAATGATGTTGTCGAAAAATTAGATCTTAAAAGTTCTGATATTCTTTTGGAAATGTGCTGTGGAAACGGTCTTCTTACTTATTCTTTATCCCAGATAGTACAGAAAATTTATGCATTCGATTTTACCGAAGCACTTATTGATGCGGCTATAAAATACAAATCAAATGACAATATAGAATATGTAAAAGGAAATGCAAAGGAAGATTTCACAACAATATTTAAAGAAGAGTTACCTGAAATTCAAAAGTTTTTAATCAACGATTCTACATCTTATTTTACACCTGAAGAATTAGAAAAAATCATTGAAAGAATAACTACAATTTCTAAAGACTTCAAATTTTATCTTACAAATGTTCCCAATAATGAAAACAAATGGAACTTTTATAACACCCCGGAAAGAAAAGCCAATTATGAAAAGGCAGTTCAATCAGGTGATATTTTCTTAGGTGGAATCGGCAGATGGTGGGAAAAATCAGAATTTATACATATTGCTGAAAAATTCAATCTAAAAATAGAAATTTTCGATATGAATAATGAATATTCATACCGAATGAGTGTTTTATTATCTACGCAAGATTAATTTCGATATAAAGGAAAAAAAGTATTTACTGATTTCCAAATATTCATATAGGCTACAAGTTTGTTGTATTGTTCCATGTCTGTGATATGCTTCCATACAGAAAATTGTAGCCTGTTTTTCGAAAATCCGGACTTGAAAAGATAAAGATTGTCATCATCTCTGCCCGCAAATCCGCCACCTAAATGTAGAAACTGCAAATTTTTATTTTTTGCTTTAACTCTGGCTTCATCAAGAATCAGCTTCATAGGAGCATCCTTTATACTTTCTTCTGCAGTTGTTGCCAGATGATATTGCATGATATTACCTACGACTGTAAAAATTCCACCGGCAACATACCGTCCGTCTTTTTCAGCCATCAGCAAAATCACTTCATAATCATCATTATTTAAAAATCCGTGGAAATAATCTCTGTCATAATAATACCTGTCAAAAGCACGTACTTTTTCCATTGTTTTATAATACATTTCGATAAAATCATCAATATCCTTAGGGTTTTTAGTTTCAATAATAGAAAAATCTCTTTCTCTTAAATATTTTATTTCGTATTTGGTAGATTTCCTGTATTGTTTTATCTGTTCCTGCGAAGATTGCTCAAGGTCTATAACAACAGTTTTATTGATGTCAGCAAATTCGCCAAAATTATCAAAAAAATTACTATAATCACTAAGCGGATGCAGCCTTGAAAATACTGAAACTATATAATTTTTAGTACAAAATTCTGAAAATTGTTGATGAAAGAAAGCGAAATGTTCCTTTGACAAATCATTAAAATTTCTATTAGAAATCGGGCCACAATAGCCATAAACAGAGGTAAGATCAAAGTAACCTGTACCTTCTATATTTCGTATTTTAAAAGGAAAAACGATTAATTCATCATTATATTCAGAAACAAATAAAACAGACGGAAATGAGCTCTCTAAAGAATGATAAAAATAGGTATGGTAAATGTCATAAAAAATACATTTTTTAATCGTCCGATCCCAGCCTGCTTTGTCGGTGATCTCAATGGTGTAAAAGTTTTGGATGGTCATATAGTTTAAGTAGAGTATGTGTTTATAATGAAAGGAATATATCGACTAATCCGGCGAAATTCCTAATGCGAAATATACTACAGCCACTGTTCTTGCCAGAATCTCTCTGAACTGATTTCTGTAATAACTTTCAGGTTTTGTCACATCCTGTGCATCAAATCCCAACGCATTCATACTATTGTTTCTTGCAAAAAGCAATGCGCGAAGGTTATGAAAACCCTGCGAAACAATAATCACATTATCTTTTTTGTAAACGTGTTTACAACGTAAAATACTTCTATAGGTATTAAAACCTTTCGGATCTTCAATAATAATATCGTCCGGAACTCCTTCCTGATAAATCAGGTAATTTTTCATGGCGGCAGGCTCATCATATCCTTTACTTTTTTCGCCGCTTACAAGGATTTTTTTGATTTTCCCATGGTGATAAAGTAGCGCTGCAGCATCCATTCTTTTGGTAAAATACGGGTTCGAAAGACCAGATCTCATTTTAGGTGAAGTTCCTAAGACAAGAGCAATTTCTCTAGGAGGAATTTTTGAAATTTTGTTGTAAGTCCTACCATCTGTAAGGGCAAAAACCCATGCATTGGCGAGACATATCAACAGAATTCCTATTTCTATTGATACAAAGATTAAATTAAATATGTTTTTAATAATTCTCAACTCAAATCAAAGTTAAGTTTTAGCTTTTTACTTTTTACAATTGACATACATGCTAAAATACGTCCTCTCCCCTCTTCTTTTTCTGTTAAATATTCATTTTCCAGCAACTCTACTTCTCCATCTTCCAAAATACACTCACAGCTTCCGCAGATCCCGGATTTACACGAATAAGGTACAGGAAATTTTTGAATTAACAATTGCTGAAGAATCTTTTCCTTATTATTTGGTAATTCTGTATGATATTTTTTCCCGGAAACTATAAATTCTACTTCTACATTTTCAATTAATGGAAATTCTTTTTCAACTGGGTAAATATCTTTATTAAACTCTTCAAAAAGTTCAAAATGAATATTTTTTTTCAAAATTCCATGATGAAAACAAGCGTTGGCGAGCGTTTTAATCATCTCTCCCCTTCCACAGATCAAAACTTCATCCACCGCATCCCAAATCGTAGATTCTTCATCCGTATCATCCAAATGTAAAATCTGATTGATAATTAAACCTAATTTTTTCTCATCCAACCTTCCATAAAAGAAACTGTTTGCTGTTTTTTCCTGTGAATAAAAATAGAAAATCTGCAATCTGTCGTCGTACATTCTCGCAAGATTATCTAAAGTTTCTCTGTAAACTAAATCCTGTGAACTTTTATTTCCAAAGAATAAAAACAATCTTGTTCTTGGTTCGTTATGAAGAATATTTTTAAAATGACTTAAAATAGGAGTAATCCCGATTCCTGCAGCAAAACCAACAATCGTTCGAAACTCATGAGGCTTCGAAACTAAAGTAAATCGTCCGCTCGGTTCGCTCACCAATATTTCATCACCAACATTATAATTTTTGAACAGCTGGGAAGTTGCTCCATCAGTAGAATTAATTTTAATACCAAGGGTTATTTTTTTCTCATACGGTGCTGAAGTCATTGAATAATCGTTGATAATATCTTCACCGTGAGACCTGAATTTCAGACTTACAAACTGACCCGCTTCAAACTTAAAATTTTCCTTCAACGTCTCAGGAATTTCAAATTCCAGAGAAAAAGTATTTTTGGTCAGTTCTTCCTTTTTCGCTATTTTTAACCGGTGAAACTGCGTCAGTTTTCCTTTATAGATTTGTTGTTCCATACTTCAATTCAAAAATAGATAAAAATAATTTATGAAAAAGATAATTTTATCCACGCTTGTTGTTTTTGCACTGACAAGTTGTAAAAAAGAAAGTCAGAAAAATACAGAGAATTCTCCATCAATGGATTCCACAGCAATTAATAAAACAATTGAAGCTCCAAAAGTGGAGTTAAAAGAAATTTCTCAGCAGGAGTTGGTTACAAATTTATCTAAAAAAGACGATACTCTTTACGTAACAAACTTTTTTGCAACCTGGTGCGGACCTTGTATGATGGAAATTCCTCATTTTAAGAAAAAAATCGAAGAATTAAATGGAAAACCTGTAAAATTTACTTTTGTTGATATTCTTGATAAAGCCGCTTGGAAAGATAAGGTTCCTGCGTTTGCCAAAGAAAACGGATTAGAAAATTATATTGTATTAGTAGATGAATCCAAATTTGATGATACTTTCTTTTCTAATTTTGAAAAATGGAAAGGAAACGGAATTCCCTTTACTTATTTCAGAAAAGGGAATAAAACAGATGAAGTTGAAGGATCAATGTCTGAAGAAATGCTTAATGAAAAAATTAATTCATTCTTAAAATAATAGTACGAATCATTTCCAGAGAAATGTCGAATAAATTTAAAATCCTGTTTTTCATATCAATAATTGCAATTTTCATAACTGCGGTTATTAATCTGAATACAGGATTTTTAAGTTTAAATTTTCTTGATTTTTTTCAAGATTCTTCGAACAGTCAGATTGCTGAAATTCGTATCAACCGTGTTTTGGTGATGCTTTTAGCGGGAATTTCTATCCCGACTTCAGGTTTTCTTATGCAGGAATATTTTCAGAATCCTTTGGCTGGTCCAGACATTCTGGGAATCACTTCGGTTGCCAGTTTATCTGTCGCATTTTATATTTTTTTTTCTCACGATATTCTCCTACCCGATTTTCTTCAAAATAGTTTTCTCAGTTTATCTGCCATTACCGGAAGTTTTTTATTAATGTTGATTTTATTATCAATGTCGAATAAATTTCAGGATAAATCTTATTTAATTATTTTCGGATTTCTCGTTTCTGCCTTTGCCGGAGCGATCGTTTCTTTGCTTCAGTTATATGCAGAAAATCAGAGTTTAAAAAATTATATTTTATGGTCTTTTGGGGCTAATAATATGGTGACGAAAAATCAGATTTATGTTCTTTCAGTTTTAGTTTTAATAGGATTATTTATTTGTTTTAAAACCATAAAACCTTTGATTGGAAATTCGCTGGGAACATCTTATGCACAAAGTCTGGGAGTTAATCTGAATCAATTAAAACTGTTGATCATTGGTGCATCGTCCTTACTTTCTGCTTCAATAACAGCCTTTTTAGGTCCTATTTTATTTATCGGAATTATTGTTCCGCATTTTTGCAGATTACTTTACAATCCCGCAAAACTCTGGCAACAATGGATTTTAAATATGTTGTTGGGAATGTTGATCATGCTGTTATTTTCAATCGTTGCAGAAAAAACACAAATCCCGTTAAATGTTATAAGCTCTGTTTTCGGGATTCCTGTAATTTTATTAATGCTTTTGAAGCAGAATAAAGTGTAAAGTGAATTGTCAATTTGAAATAATACCTTATAATTGTCATTCCGTAGGAATCTAAACTATGAATATAAAAATAACACAGAAACAATTAATCATTGCAAATATAATTGTTTTTGTAGTGAGTGCTATTTTTCTTGAATATTCAAAACTTTTTAGGATAAACCAAGAAAAGCACTGGATATATTCATTCGGTCATAATTGGTGGTTTATGATTGGTATTCCTTCTGCCTTTTGGGGATCTCTTATTTTAGGTAGCTATAGCTTATGGAAAGTCAAAATAGATAAATTTCTATATTTTACTTTTAGTATTATTCCTTTTATCTTATTTATCATTTTTATTTCTATCTAAAATATGCACCTACAAATAAACCAAGCAAACATAGGCTACGATAAATCCCTAATTTCAAATGCAAATGCTGATTTGAATTTAGGGGAAGTATGCTTGATAATTGGTAACAATGGTGTTGGGAAAACAACGTTAATCAAATCTATTCTCCATCAAATTCCTCTTTTAAGCGGAGAAATTTCTATTAATCATAAGAATATAAAAAATCTTTCCGTGAAAGAGATTGCTGAACAAATTGCAGTCGTTTTTTCAAAATCAGTTATTCCGCAGAATTATACGGTTGAAGATCTTATTTCTCTAGGAAAATATATTTACTATCCTTTTTATTTTGAACTTAAAAAAGAAGACAGAAAAGAAGTTTCGCATATTATTGGAGAACTGGATTTGGTTCAATATAAAAACACGTTGCTCAAAAACCTCTCTGATGGAAATCTTCAGAAAGCATTTATCGGAAGAGCTTTAACTCAAAATTCTCCTTTTATTATTCTTGATGAACCTACTACTCATTTGGATGAAAAAAATAAATTAATCATTCTAAAAACCCTCCGAAAATTAGCCAAAGAACAGAATAAATTAATCCTTTTTTCTTCTCACGACTGGCGTTTGGCAAAAGAATTTGCAGATAAAATCTGGTATATAAAAGATAATCATTTATATGCCGGAATTGTTGAAGACGTATTACTTCAGCACGAAGAGCTAACGAATGTATCTTTATTTCACATCAATAATCAATTTGTTCCTCCAAAAATATCAGCACCTGAGTTGCACAAAGAAATGTTATACTCTTTGCTTCAAAAAAACTTTCAAAAAGATCTTTCATCTTTACATTTTGAATTTCAAAATAACTTTTGGTTAATTTCTAATGGTTTTTCAAAACACGAATGCGAATCTTTTGAAGAAATTGTTAATTTAGTGAAAACCATCTATTAATACCATAATTTCATTACATAATTCACATACTATGCATGCATAGTATTATGCTAATCATACAATTTAATCCGTTAAATATCAGATTGTTAACAAATTTTAACGTTAATAAATACTATGCATGCATAATATTTGCTACATTTGAATAGCACCATTTCAATAAATATATGGATAACAAAGATAAAATAGAAAACGTAGATTTAATTTTGAAGCAAACCTGGTTGGCAGTTTCAAAAATGTATACGGATCTAGCTCAGGAACACGATTCTACAGCGGTTCAGGCACTCACTTTACTTAAAATAGATCCGAAAGAAGGAACAAGAAGTACAAACTTGGGACCTAAAATGGCCATCGAACCTACTTCTCTTACAAGAATTATTAAACTTCTTGAGGACAACGGATATATCTACAAGGAAAAAACTACAACAGACAAACGTGAAGTCATTATAAAGCTTACCGATAAAGGACTGAATTCCAGAAACATGTCTAAAGAAGTTGTCGTTAATTTCAATAAAAGAATCATGGAAAAAATTGCTCCCGACAGATTGGAAACTTTCAAGGAGGTAATGAATGAAATCATGAAAATCGCTACAGACTTAAATAACAGAAAATAAATTATAAATATAAAGTAATGAAAAGAAGAATCAAACACGTTACCGTTCTTGGTTCAGGAATTATGGGAAGCGGTATTGCAGCGCACTTTGCCAATATTGGCGTAGAAGTTTCGCTTTTAGATATCGTACCTTTTGAACTGACTGAAGCAGAACAGAAAAAAGGTTTGACCAAAGACGACAAAGCGGTAAGAAACAGAATCGCTTCCGAAAACTTTGAAAAACTGAAAAAAGCAAGTCCGGCTCTACTCTATTCTCCAAAATTTGCAGAGAGAATTAAAGTTGGAAATTTTGATGATGATTTACCGAAAATAAAAAATACAGACTGGATTATTGAAGTTGTGGTTGAAAAACTAGACATTAAAAAATCGGTTTACGAAAAAATTGAACAGTTTAGAAAACCGGGAACTTTAGTTTCTTCAAATACTTCCGGAATTCCGATAAATATGTTGGTTGAAGGAAGAAGCGATGATTTCAAACACTATTTTGCAGGAACACATTTCTTTAATCCTGTTAGATATCTTCCTCTTTTAGAGATTATTCCGACACACGATACAAATCCGGAAATCATTGATTTCTACATGAATTACGGAGCAAAATTCTTAGGAAAAACAACTGTTTTAGCAAAAGATACACCCGCCTTTATTGCGAATAGAATCGGAGTTTTCTCTATGATGGATTTGCTTCACAATGTTCAAAAATTAGGATTAACCGTTTCTGAAGTTGATAAATTGACAGGTCCAGTAATCGGCCGTCCAAAATCTGCGACATTCAGAACGGCAGATGTTGTTGGATTGGATACGTTGGTGATGGTTGCCAACGGCGTTCGTCAAAGTGGTGCTGAGGCAAATGATTTTAATGATGTTTTTTCCCTTCCAAGCTACATCCAGAAAATGGTTGATAATAAATGGTTAGGTTCTAAAACGGAACAAGGCTTCTATAAAAAAGTGAAAAATGCAGAAGGAAAATCTGAAATTCACGGATTAAATCTTGATACATTAGAATACGAACTTCAAGGAAAATCTTCTTTCCCGACTTTAGAATTAACTAAAAATATTGATAAACCGATTGACAGATTTAAAGTTTTAATTGGTGGAAAAGATAAAGCCGGAGAGCTTTACAGAAAATCTTTAGGCGCATTATTCGCTTATGTTTCTCATAAAGTTCCTGAAATTTCTGATGAAGTTTACAAAATCGACGACGCAATGAGAGCTGGTTTCGGTTGGGAAAACGGTCCGTTTGAAATCTGGGATGCGGTTGGTGTTCAAAAAGGTATTGAATTAGCAAAAGATGCAGGCTATGAAGTTTCAGACTGGGTAAAAAATGTGGAAACTTTCTATAAAGTTAATGATGAAGGACAAAGCATTTATGTTGATAAAAATTCAGGTGAATACAACAAAATTCCGGGACAGGATGCTTTCATTATTTTAGATAATATCAGAAAAAATAAAACGCTTTGGAGTAATTCAGGAGCTTCGATTGAAGATTTAGGCGACGGAATTATCAACTTTGAAATCCGTTCTAAAATGAACTCTTTAGGAGGTGAAGTTCTGGATGGATTAAACAGAGCGATTGATTTAGCTGAAAAAGAATACGACGGATTAGTGATCGGAAATCAAGGGACAAATTTCTCTGTTGGAGCCAATTTAGCGATGATTTTAATGATGGCTATCGAACACGACTGGGATGATTTGAATATGGCAATTGCTTATTTCCAAAAATCAATGATGAGAGTTCGCTACTCTTCTATTCCTGTTGTCGTTGCTCCTCACGGAATGACGCTTGGCGGCGGTTGCGAAATGACGATGCACGCTGACAGAGTTGTCGCAGCAGCAGAAACTTACATTGGATTGGTTGAAACTGGAGTCGGTGTAATTCCAGGCGGTGGTGGTACAAAAGAGTTGACTTTAAGAACCTCAAGGGAATTCCACAACGATGATGTTAAAAACAACAGACTTCGTGAAGCTTTCATGAATATCGCAATGGGTAAGGTAGCAACTTCTGCTTACGAAGCTTACGATATGGGAATCCTTGAAAAAGGAAAAGATATTGTTGCCGTTGATAAAAGAACACAAATCAAAACAGCAAAAATGTTGGCGATAAGTTTGGCTGAACATGGCTATACTCAACCGATTGAACAGAAAGTAAAAGTTTTAGGTAAAGATGCATTAGGAATGTTCTATGTTGGAACAGATCAAATGCTTACTGGAAAATATATTTCTGAACACGACAAAAAAATTGCTGACAAATTAGCGAATGTAATGGTTGGAGGAAATCTTTCTGAACCAACTGTTGTAACTGAACAATATCTATTAAATCTTGAAAGAGAAACATTCTTACAGCTTTGTGGTGAGAGAAAAACGCTGGAAAGAATCCAGTATATGTTACAGAATGGAAAGCCACTTAGAAATTAGAATTTTTTGTAAAATGTCAAAAGTATTAATGTATTAACGATGCACAATTTTAGAGATTTAGAAGTTTGGACGAAATCAATGAAACTTTGTAAAATATTTTACATGGCTTCCAATAATTTTCCAAAGGATGAAATGTTCGGATTGATTTCACAGTCGAGAAGAAGTTTATATTCAATTCCTTCTAATATTGCTGAAGGTGCAGGCCGAGATACAAATGCTCAATTTTCACATTTTCTGAATATTGCATTAGGATCTTCATTCGAATTTGAAACTCAAATTTTAATTGCAAATGATTTGGGATTCTTTAAAGGTGATGATTTTATTACTATTTACTCCGAAATCAAACATATACAAAATATGTTAGCAAAATTGAAACAGAAACTTAATACTCAAACATTTTAAATCATAAATACATTTTACGTAATACATTAATACAATTAAATGAAAACAGCATATATAGTAAAAGGATTTAGAACGGCGGTAGGAAAAGCACCAAAAGGTTCCCTTCGTTTTACTCGTCCCGATGTAATGGCGGCAACCGTAATTGAAAAATTAATGGCTGAACTTCCGCAATTAGACAAAAACAGAATTGACGACCTTATCGTTGGAAATGCGATGCCGGAAGCTGAGCAGGGCTTAAATGTTGCCCGTTTAATCTCTTTAATGGGTTTAAATACAGACAAAGTTCCCGGAGTGACCGTAAACAGATATTGTGCATCCGGAAGTGAAGCAATTGCAATTGCTTCTGCAAAAATTCAGGCTGGAATGGCGGATTGCATTATTGCAGGAGGTACAGAATCAATGTCTTATATTCCAATGGGTGGTTACAAACCGGTTCCGGAAACGGAAATTGCCAAAACAAACCCTGACTATTATTGGGGAATGGGTTATACTGCGGAAGAAGTTGCCAAACAATACAATATCACAAGAGAAGAACAGGATCAATTTGCTTTTGAATCTCATATGAAAGCTCTAAAAGCTAATCAGGAAGGTAAATTTACCAATCAGATTGTTCCGATTCCTGTTGAATATAATTTCCTGGATGAAAACCAGAAAATGCAGACTAAAAAGTTTGATTTTTCTGTAGATGAAGGTCCGAGAGCTGATACTTCTTTGCAAGGGTTGGCTAAATTAAGACCAGTTTTCGCCAACGGTGGAAGCGTAACAGCAGGAAATTCATCTCAAATGAGCGACGGTGCAGCTTTCGTAATGGTAATGAGCGAAGAAATGGTGAAAGAATTAGGATTGGAACCGGAAGCTAGATTAGTAGCTTATGCAGCGGCTGGTCTTGAACCAAGAATTATGGGAATGGGACCAATTTATGCCATTCCAAAGGCTCTAAAACAGGCAGGTTTAGAATTAAAAAATATTGAATTAATCGAATTAAACGAAGCCTTTGCATCACAATCGGTTGCTATCAAAAAAGAATTAGGCTTAAATCCTGATATTTTAAATGTTAATGGAGGAGCAATTGCGCTTGGTCACCCACTTGGATGTACCGGAACAAAATTAACGGTTCAGCTTCTTGATGAAATGAGAAAACGCGGTAACAAATACGGAATGGTTTCTATGTGCGTGGGAACAGGACAGGGTGCGGCTTCTATCTTCGAATTATTATAATTAAAAAAAATACAAAATATAATGACTACACTTAATAAAACACTAAAAGGAGGTGAGTTTTTAATAAAAGAAATTTCGGCAAATGAAATTTTCTCTTTAGAAGAACTTTCAGAAGAGCAAAAAATGCTTCGTGATTCTGCAAAAGAATTTATAGATAGAGAAGTTGTTCCTCAACATGATCGTTTTGAGAAAAAAGATTATGCTTTAACGGAAGAAAAAATGCGTCAATTAGGCGAAATGGGATTGTTGGGTATTACTGTTCCTGAAGAGTACGGCGGTCTCGGAATGGGATTCGTGAGTACCATGCTTGCGTGCGATTATGTTTCAGGAGGAAACGGCTCATTAGCAACAGCTTATGGAGCGCATACGGGAATAGGAACTCTTCCTACTCTTCTTTATGGAAGCGAAGAATTAAAAAAGAAATATCTTCCGGATTTAGCGACCGGAACAAAATTCGGAGCCTATTGTTTGACTGAGCCAGATGCGGGTTCTGATGCCAATTCCGGAAAAACAAGAGCAAAATTGTCGGAAGACGGAAAACATTACATCATCAATGGACAAAAAATGTGGATTTCCAACGCAGGTTTTGCAGATACTTTCACGTTGTTCGCAAAAATTGATGATGATAAAAATATCACAGGTTTTGTAATTAACCGTTCAGAGCTTGAAAATCCTGAAAGTTTAACTTTCGGCGAAGAAGAGCATAAATTGGGGATTCGTTCGTCTTCTACCCGTCAGGTTTTCTTCAATGATATGAAAGTGCCTGTAGAAAATATGTTGGGTGAAAGAAACAACGGTTTCAAAATCGCTTTGAATGCTTTAAATGTTGGTAGAATCAAGTTAGCTGCTGCCAATCTTGACGGGCAGAGAAGAATTTTAAACCACTCTATTCAATATTCAAACGAAAGAAAACAGTTTGGTGTTTCCATTTCAACTTTTGGAGCAATCAGAAAGAAAATTGCTGAAATGGCAACCGGAGTTTTCGTAAGTGAAGCGGGTTCTTACCGTTTAGCAAAAAATGTTGAAGATAAAATTGCAGAATTGGTTGCAGGTGGCATGGATCATCAGCAGGCTGAATTAAAAGGGGTTGAAGAATTCGCTGTAGAAGCTTCTATCCTTAAAGTTTTTGTTTCAGATCTTACTCAAAATACAGCCGATGAAGGAATCCAGATTTATGGTGGAATGGGATTCTCAGAAGATACTCCGATGGAATCTGCATGGAGAGATGCCAGAATCGGTAGAATTTACGAAGGAACCAACGAAATCAACAGACTTCTTGCGGTTGGAATGTTGATTAAGAGAGCAATGAAAGGAGAATTAGATTTATTATCTCCGGCAATGGCAATCAGCAAAGAATTGATGGGAATTCCTTCATTTGAAGTTCCTGATTATTCCGAATTCATGAGTGAAGAAAAAGCAATTATTGCCAATCTTAAGAAAGTTTTCTTAATGGTTTCAGGTGCTGCACTTCAAAAATATATGATGGATATTGAGAAACAACAGCATTTATTATTGAATGCTTCTGAAATTTTGAATCAAATCTATATGGCAGAATCTGCAATTTTAAGAGCAGAAAAACATTTTTCTGCTGATTCTGTGGAAGCTGCAATGGCTCAGTTAAATCTTTACAAAGCAGTTGAAAAAATCATTACCTCTGCAAAAGAAGGAATTGTTTCTTTCGCTGAAGGTGATGAACAAAGAATGATGCTTTCTGGTTTAAGAAGATTTACAAAATACACAAATCATCCGAATGTTGTCGCTTTAACTGAAAAAGTGGCTGCACATTATATTGAGAAAGGACATTATTAGTCCTTGACAGATATTTGATTTTAAAGCGTCTCAATTTCTTGGGACGCTTTTATTTTATTATTTTTAAATTAGTTTAAAATTAAATTCATTTGATGAGGTCAAAATTTTATATTCTTGTGGCAATTTTTATATTTTCCTTTTTTTCTCAAATCAAAGATACTCTTGATGATTGCAATGGCAGATTAAAAGACATCGTAATGAGCAAAAGATGAAAATGATTTAGATTTCAAACTTAATGAATCTGATGATGCCGAATTTCAAAAATGGAAATCTCAAAAAAAATCATAATTTCTCTGCAGTTATAATTTCAAATGAGATTGATGATCGTAATGAATCTATCCAAATTACAATTACTTTAAACAAATAAGTAATAAAAAAGCAGTATCAACTGTTTTATAATAACGAATGGAATTTCAAACCATTATAATTAATTATTAAAATCCGAAACAATGAAATTATTATTTATAGCAATTACCTGTATTTCCTCTTCAATATTTGCTCAGCAGAAAGAGAAAAAAATTGTTCCTCCCAAAAAAGATTCAGTAAAAATAAATAAGTTCGACCCGAACAGAAGGAAATTGGAAAGTCCACAAAATGATGAAAAGAATATTTACAAAATGCCCGTTGCTAAACCAAAGGACACTATTTATTCAAAAATGAAAAATAAGAAGAGAGATACAACGGATTATAAAATACTAAATGCAACAAAGCCGGAAGAAAGCAAATAAATCCCGGAATTTATTAATAAATAATTATCTGAAATTATTCATAAAATATGCTCTAAATATGGCTTCATTTTTTATTTTTGTACTTTAGTTTACACAGAAAAATGACAAAAGACCAAATGCTCCACCGGGCAATCAAAATAGCTGATAAAGCACACAAAGGTCAGACAGACAAATATCATGCTCCTTACATTGCTCACGTTATGCGTGTCATGGAATATGGGAAGACAATGGATGAAAAAATCGTGGGTGTTCTTCATGATGTTGTAGAAGATAATCCCGTTGAATTCAGTCTCGATTATTTAAGAGATCAGGGATTTCCTGAATATATTATTTTCGCCATAAGCTGCCTTACAAAATTTGATCCTGACGAAGAATATGATGATTTCGTCAAAAGGACCGAACGTTCTCCCCTTGCCGTTGCCGTAAAGTTAAACGATCTTCGTGATAACATGGATTTAAGACGTGTAAACCGCGAATTAACTTCAAAAGATATCAAAAGATTTAATAAATATTTAAAAGCTTATCATTATTTGATTGATAAATATTAAAAATAAACCCTCATTAGAAAATTCTAAAGAGGGTTTGTTTTATATTTAAATTATATTTTTTAATCCGCTCCCGGAAAATGATATGTTTTCGTCGGAGGATTGGTATCGTCGATATTGATGTTTAAAGCAAGATATACAAAATGAACATTTCTGTTGCCTTTTGCCTCAAATTCTCTCTGCCAGAGATAACCACCCAAAACACCAAAGTTTTCATCAATCTGATATCCCAAACCGCCATATACCCTGTTTCTCGCAAAAGTAGGTTTATTAGGTGATACAATAAAAATCTCGTCATAAACGTTGGTAAACAATGTTTTCGGTCCGATTTTCTTGGCATTCAAAGGAACTGAAATATTCAGACGGTAACGGTAGCGCATTCTTTCTGAGCTTTTGTCCGTTTGCGGTTCATAAAACCATGATTTTTCTGCACGAAGTCTGTTTTCAAATTTTACAATTCCTTTTTTGAAATCGATAACGTCCTGTAGCCAAACTCTGAATTCTTCTTTATTGATAGCGTGATCCTTATACGTTGCATATCTTCCCAATCCAATAAAAGGCTTGTGATTTTTGGTAAGATTATAGCCCAATCCACCTTTTATTTCGTAATAATCGGGATAGGTATAATCTTCAATTCCCCTTGACTGTCCCTCTGCATACAAGAAGAATTTCGGATGAAATTTATAAGTTATAGTCAGTGCATTGAAGCTGGAAATATGTTCCTGTGCCTTGAAAAATGTAACACTTAAAAGTAAACTCAAACTTACAAACAGTTTCATCTAAAAAATTTTTGCAAATGTAAATGAATTAACAATTTCGTAATATTAACTTTAATTAATTCTGAATTAACATTTATTTAATATTGATATTATAAGAAAAACCAATATGAAACCATCGCTGGGGCATCATTACACCGAAATTCTCTGTGTATGAAGTATTTGTAACATTATTAATTAAAACATAGACCGAAAAATCTTTTTTAGTAAAACTCAATTTTTCATCCAGGATTTGATAATCTCCCAGATTTGCTCTGTAATTATATCGGTAAACCAATTCATTTGTAAAATATTTCAGGAATTTAACATCTAATTTTGAAATAAATTGATGCTTCAGATTATCCAGAATATATCTTGAAACATTGCTGTTTGTGATAGCTGATTGTGTATCCAGATAAGTATAGCTAACAGAGTATTTAAGCCAGTTCAGCACTTTATGATCCCACTCCATTTCGATTCCTTTTGTTTCGGTATCTCCTACATTGAAGGCATACCAGGTCGGATCGTCCAACGTCTTTTTTGTCCAGTCGATTGAGTTTTTTGAATTTCTTAAAAAACCGCTGATTTTAGCTAAAAATTCTTTGTTCTGATATTGATAGCCTATTTCTGCTGAAACCGCATTTTCAGGCTGCAAATCAGGATTTCCTACTTCCGTTTTGCTTACATAATAAAGATCTGTAAAACTTGGAACTCTGGAAACTCTGGAAATATTTCCGTAAACTTTATTGTTTTGATTAAAATTATACCCAACATCTAATCCAGGATAATAAAAATTCCCGACTTTAGAATAATTTGCCCAGGAAATTCCCGGACTTATATTTAATTTTTTATCTAAGAAAGAAAAGTGATGTTCAAAGAAAAACTGCGAGACAAAACGATTTCTGTCTCCTAAATTGTTACTCGTCAAAAACTCTTTTCTCAATTCAATACCAATTCCCGTCGTTCCCAATCCCCATTGATAGCTGGAATTTACTTCTCCGCCCACATTATTTCCGATGTGCATATTTCTGTAGATTTCAGGTTTTTCTCTGTTAAACAGATACATATCCTGACCTCTTCTCCAATACACATTAGAATGAATTTTCAAATTTTTAAACGTTTGCTGATGTGCTAAACTAATGATAGAAGCCTGAGTTTCTTCATACTGCTCGGTAGCTTTTGGCGAAGAATAAAAACCGTTTGCTCCAAATTTCTTTTCCGAAAAACCTGCCTGCAATCTGATGTCACCATCTTTTATATTTAATTTGCTTTGATAAAAAACATTTCTGATCTCATAATCTGTATTGTACATATATCCCTGAGACGAGTTGGAATTTGCCTGAAGAGCATTTGAAAATTTTTCATTTCCCAACTGAGCATTCAGACCAAATCCGAAAGTTTCAAAATCTCCTGCTTCTGCGCTTATTTTAACTTTTTTACCGACATAAGTTTTCGTGATGACATTGATAATTCCGGCGTAAGCATTTTGTCCGAATCTTCTTGCTCCGGGACCTTTTATCACTTCAATCCGTTCTACATCTTCAAGATCAATCGGTAAATTCATTGAATTGTGCCCAGTCTGAGAATCATTCATTCTGATACCGTTCAACAATAAAAGTACCTGCTCAAAAGAACTTCCACGAAAGCTGATATCACTCTGCACGCCATTCGCTCCTCTCCTTCTGATGTCCATTCCGGCAACCTGCTGGAGAATTTCATCGATACTCTTTGCTGGAGAATTTTCTATATCATCTTTGGTGATCACTGTAATATTTTGATTGGCAATCTTGTAAGGTATAGAGATCAGTTTCCCTTGAATTTCAACAGACTCTATATCATTAGATTTTTCCTGTGCCTGTGCAAAAAACAGCATTCCAAGGAAAAAGATACTTCCGGCTTTTTTAATCATTTTATCAGAATTATTCTCAGTTGGTTAATTGAGCCCAAAAGTAATAGAGTTATAGAAGACATACAAATGATAGATGTCATAAAAAAAGATGCAGTTTTGGTGCATCTTCTTGGGAAGTAATTTCGTTTTATCTTTTTCTCATTAAATGTGTAACAAGATCTCTGAATAACTTTCTCATTTCTATATTACATATTTATGAATGCAATTTTAACAAATTTTACGATATAAAACAATACTATAGTCATAAAAAAGTATAAAAATCATAAAATTTAATATTGAGAAATAATTCACTCTAATGAGCAATATTTAAAGTATATAATTGTTTAAAATTTTAACCATCAATAATGTTCTATTATAGAAAAAATTTCACTTTATGATAATTCCCTGTTTAATGTTTTCAGTTTAAATAATTGATTTAAAGAAAATATTTAATATTTTAAATTTCTATGATTTGTTGTATTCTTTTATCTAAAATTCATCTTAATCATATATTTAATTCAAAACATTCTGCATCAAATTTGAATTAATTTAAGCAAAAAAATCCGTCAAAAATTCGTATTTTTGTTAGTCTTAATTTTACTATGGCTAATACAACAGATATAGATATAAAAAAACAGATTTTCGTTAAGAATGCACACCTTAACAATCTGAAACACATAGATGTTCTCATCCCAAAAAATAAATTAATCGTCATCACAGGAGTTTCCGGAAGCGGAAAATCTTCCTTGGCTTTTGATACTATTTATGCGGAAGGACAGAGAAGATATGTGGAGAGTTTGAGCTCTTATGCCCGTCAGTTTTTGGGAAAATTAGAAAAACCAAAAGTTGATGATATTAAAGGATTGGCGCCTTCCATCGCAATTCAGCAAAAGGTAATTTCTTCGAATCCACGCTCAACCGTAGGAACTTCGACGGAAATTTATGATTATATGAAACTTCTTTTTGCCAGAATCGGGAAAACAATTTCTCCGGTTTCAGGTGAAGAAGTAAAGAAAGACTCGGTAACAGACGTTGTTGATTTCATTAAATCTTCCAAAAAAGATTCTTCGTTTTTACTCACTGCTCCTTATGAATATGATGCTGCGAATTTTGGTGAAAACTTAAATGTTTTAAAACTTGCCGGATTCACAAGATTAGAAATTAACGGAAATGTGGCAGGAATTGAAGATCTGGAAAGTTTTGGTTTCACTCCCGAAAAAGGAATGGAAATAAATCTGGTCATCGACCGTTTTTCTTATGAAGAAGATGAAAGTTTCTTGCAGCGATTAGCAGATTCTATCCAAATGGCTTTTTATGAAGGTCGCGGATATTGTTCATTAAAAAATACGGATACAGGAAAAGTTAAAGAATTTTCAAATAAATTTGAGCTGGACGGAATCGAATTTTTAGAACCGAATGTTCATTTTTTCAGCTTTAATAATCCTTACGGTGCATGTCCGACGTGTGAAGGCTACGGAAAAGTAATTGGAATTGATGAAGATCTGGTCGTTCCTAATAAAGCATTATCCATTTTTGAAGATGCTGTTGCTTCCTGGAGAGGCGAATCAATGAGCGAATGGAAAAAAGATTTCATTAAAAAAGCAAAAGACTTCCCTATTCATAAGCCTTACCATCAATTAACCAAAGAACAGAAAAAATATCTTTGGAAAGGTGATGGAAAAGGAACATTTCCTTCGATTGACAATTTCTTCAAAATGCTGGAGGAAAATTTATACAAAATCCAGTATCGAGTAATGCTTTCCCGTTATCGTGGAAAAACGCTTTGCCCGACATGTGAAGGTTTGAGACTGCGAGAGGAAACTACTTGGGTAAAAATCGACGGACACAATATCCAATCGATGATTGAACTTCCTTTGGATGAACTTTTCCCTTTAATCAACAGCTTAAAATTATCCGAACACGATCAGGAAATTGCCAAAAGGTTATTATACGAAATCACAACGAGAATTGAATTTTTATTAAAAGTCGGTTTAGGATATTTAACGTTAAACAGAACATCAAATACGCTTTCAGGTGGTGAAAGTCAGAGAATTAACCTTGCTACAAGTTTGGGAAGCTCTTTGGTGGGATCTATTTATATTTTAGATGAACCTTCAATCGGACTTCACTCAAGAGATACAGAAAATTTAATTGAAGTTTTAATAAATCTTCGTGATCTCGGAAATACGGTAATCGTCGTAGAACACGATGAAGATGTAATGAAAGCTGCCGATTATATCATTGATATTGGTCCGGAAGCAGGTTATCTTGGCGGGGAATTGGTTTTTGCTGGTAACTATGATGAGCTGAAAGATGCGGATACTTTAACCTCAAAATATTTAACAGGAAGATTAGAAATTGAAGTTCCGAAAAAGCGCAGAAAAGCAAAAGAATGGATCAATATAAAAGGAGCTCGTCAAAATAATTTAAAAAATATTGATGTTGATATTCCCTTAGAAAGTCTTGCCGTAATTTCGGGAGTTTCAGGAAGTGGGAAATCTACTTTAATGAAAGAAATTCTAACGAATGACATTCAGATTCAGTTGGGAATGGGCGGAAAAAAAGGAGAATATGATTCTGTAGATTTTCCGAAAAAATTAATCAAGAATATTGAATTAATTGATCAGAACCCAATCGGAAAATCATCAAGATCCAATCCTGTAACCTATCTGAAAGCGTACGATGACATCAGAGATTTGTTTGCAAAACAAAAAGTCTCAAAAATGATGGGTTATAAACCTAAACACTTCTCTTTCAACGTAGATGGCGGTAGATGTGACGAATGTAAAGGTGAAGGTGTAATTAATGTTTCCATGCAGTTTATGGCCGACATTGAGCTCGAATGCGAAGTGTGTAAAGGAACCCGTTTTAAAAACGAAATTCTGGAAGTGAGGTTTGACGAGAAAAATATTTCTGATATTCTTCACATGACGGTTGATGAAGCACTGGAATTTTTCAGAGATAATAAAGAAGAAAAAATTGCGACAAAATTAAAACCTTTGCAGGACGTTGGTTTGGGATATCTGCAGTTGGGACAAAGCTCTTCTACCCTTTCAGGCGGTGAAGCGCAGCGTGTAAAGTTGGCCTCATTCCTAGTAAAAGGAGTTACAACAGACAAAACTTTGTTTATATTCGATGAGCCTTCAACGGGACTGCATTTCCATGATATTCAGAAATTATTAAAGTCTTTGCAGGCTTTGATTGATCTGGGACATTCCGTGATTGTGATTGAACATCAGCCGGATATTATAAAGTCTGCCGATTACATCATTGACATTGGTCCTGAAGCCGGAAAGCACGGCGGTGAAGTTGTTTTCGCAGGAACACCGGAAGATTTAGCTAAAAATAAAAAATCTCATACAGCAAAATATATTAAAGAAAAGCTGGAAAATTAAAAAAAAGAGCGTAAAATTTACGCTCTTTTTTTTCTTTTCAATTTGATCTTACAATTAAATTGTAAAATTTAAATATTACTTAATAAAAATAAATACTTGAGGATTGTCAGGATTATTTTATCCAAAGAAAAATGAAATGACCAAAGTTATCCACAAAAAATTGTGGATAACTTGTGAACTTTAACATTAAATTCATTGTAAGTAAAAAATTAATTCCTACATTTACTATGTAATAAATCTGAAAATGAATTCAATTTTTGCTTTCTTCAGTTTTGAAATTGCAATTAAATTTATAAAAATTTAAGCACAGCGTTGTCGGCTGTGCTTTTTTATTGTTGTCTAATTAAAAAAATGAGATGTATTTATCTACTGGATCCGCTTCTAAAGAGCGGGTTCTTTTATTTTAAAATACAAGTTTACCAAATTACCATCGATGATTTTTAAGGATAAACAATCGCTTTTTTCAGATCAATCGGATTATTATATTTTTTAATATTCTGTCTCAATCTCTCGTTTATTTCACGGGAATTGGCTGGATTTACCTTTGTTCCGTCGTTCAGGAAAAACTGGTCGCCTTTTCCTCCGTTTTTAAGATAATTTATCGGAGAATCATAAAAAGTAAGCTTCGTTTTTTTATACTTTTCCCAATCTACAGGTACACTCATTTGTCTTGACATCTCTATAAACTGGTTCTTCGCAGGTTTATCTATTTTTACCGATTTTACCAATTCAAATTTATAATTTTCTTTATCATCATACAATTCTACGATCAAACCAGGAAGTCCATGAAACTTGTAAGGACCTTCCTGAAACGGAATTTCTTTCGTAAACCATGCCGTCCATTTTCTGCCGCCGAAAGTTGTGGTTGCTTTTTGTAACATCAGATCATTAACTTTTTTATTTTCATTGGTCAATTTCCAGTTTTGAGAATCTTTGGATTGAAGTTTTAAAATAATATTTCCTTCCAACAAATCAAATTCATCATAATTCTCATCGCCTTTTTTGTGAAAAACAATGGTTGAAGTGTTTAGTTTTGTTCCTTTCGGAAATTCGATATTATTAACAATCAAAGAATCTGCGATAAAAAAATCTCTTGTATAATACGTAACATTTTCGTTATCAATATCCAAATGATAATTTTCTTTCATGAACATCGTTGAAGTTGAATCTTTTTTGTAAACTACATCATAAATAAAACGATGTGTTTGCGCCTTCATTAAAGCCCCGGTAATTAAAAAAGTAAATAGTAGTTTTTTCATGTTATTTCTCGTCTATAAATTCCTGTTCTTCTTTTGATAATGCTATTTTACTGTCTTTTTGTTCATGGTTCGGAATGTTTTCCCACATATTTTTGGTCATATCTATTCTATTCGGAAGACTTTCATTTTTTGCTTCTCTAAAGGTCTGGAAAGTAACTTTTCTTTCGTAAGTTCGGCTGTGTTTTTCACCATTGAAAGTTATATATCCATCACTTTCTATATTGGCTTGTGAAGGAAGATATTTATTATTTTTTTTATAAAAATCGAAGCTTATTGTTCCAGTTCCAGCCTGAAATTCATACTCTTTTCCATTTTTATCATTTACTTTATAGGGAGCAAAACCACTTTGATCAAAATCCAGTTCATAATGTGTAATTACTTTATCAATAGCATTGTAAAGCAGAGTGCCCTCCACCTTTATTCCTGGCATTGTTTCTATTTTAAATAAAATTGTCTGTTCATTATTATCATCGGCAACAATTTTCCCTGAATATTTTGCTCCAGCCACATTTATGTGAAGCAATATTCTTCTGAGTTCATAATTCAGAAAAAAATTTCCTCCCACTTCATTTTTCTTTACATTGGTTTGTGAAATCGAATCCAAGTCACTTTTTATAAATTTAAAATATTTGATATTGTTGAGTTCGATCTGAACAAATTTGTCATAATCTTCCCTGTTACTGAACTTGAAATTATACGCATTCGAAAGTGCCCAGAACTTTGCTTCAGCAATCACGAGAGAGTTTGTTTTATCGTCAACTGTATATTTCTGCTTAAAAATAATATCATAAAGAGAAGGTTTGCTGTAATATCTTTTAGAATAATTGTCTCTTACATCTTCAAAAAGTTTTTTAATATCAATATTGGTAATTTTTATTTCTTCAATATCTCTGTACAAAAGTTTAAGCTTAATAATCGGAGTAAATTGAGTCAGCTTTTCTGTTTGGTATCCTACCTTTGAGACTTCGAGATTGATCGTATTTTCAGGAATCATGGCGACACCATCATCATTGGTATAAATTATTTCTGCCGGTAAAATAATTCTTGCATTCGGAATTGGTTTTCCGTCTTCGGCACCAATGATTTTTAGATTTTTTAAGTTTTGAGAAAAGAAAAAGCTATAAAGAAATAGAAAGCCCGTAAAAAGAAGCTTCCTCGAGAGATGTTCAGTCATAATTTGTAGTGGTCTTAATTTTTTGTCAAAATAAGTCCAATTTATCTACATCATGAGAATTAGAAATAATAAAGTTTTTATAATTTTCATCAGGGAACTGTTAAGGTTTTATTTTAATTTTTTAACAACTGAAAGAAAAAATATATTTTTAGTTAAATATCTCTTAAATGCTTTATTTTATTCGTTTCTGAAAAATAGCAAACGCCTGTAAATTTTACAGGCATTTGTTGATGATTTATATATAGTTTTAATTAAACGATAATTTATAGTTCAGAGGAGTTGTATTCGTTTTCTTTTTAAATAATTTATTAAAAGACTGTGAATGTTCAAATCCTAACTGGTAAGCCACTTCAGAAACTGAAAAATTTGTTGTCGTGAGATATTCTTTTGCTTTTTCAATTAATTTTTCATGAATATGCTGTTGTGCATTTTGCCCTGTTAGATTTCTTAGCATATCACTTAAATAATGCGTCGACAAATTCAGCTTTGAAGCGAGAAATTCTACGGTCGGAAGTCCTTTTGTAAGCGTTTCCTGTTGATTAAAATAATCTTCTAAAAGATCATCCATTTTAGTTAAAAGATCATGGCTGACGACTTTTCTCGTGATAAATTGTCTTTTATAAAAACGATTACTGTAATTTAGCAAAACTTCAATATAAGAAATAATAACATCTTGGCTAATTTCGTCAATTGCCGTATTCAGTTCATCATTAATATTATTCAGCAAACCTACGATTAACGTTTTTTCTTTATCAGATAAATGCAAAGCTTCATTCGTATCATAGGAAAAGAAGCCATATTTCTTAATATTTTTCGCCAGAGGATAATTTCTCAAGAAATCCGGATGAATGAACAAAGTATATCCATAATATTTCGCATTTTCATCTGTCATCAACACCTGATTCGGAGCGGTAAACATCATTCCTCCTTCATTAAAATCATAATATCCCTGTCCATAACCCATTTTTCCATTTTCAGAAAATTTATAGGAAATTTTGAAAAAACTGAGGGTAAAACTTCGGTCTAAAAAGGATTTATCTACTTCCATTTCACCATTATTCACTAAACTGATTAAAGGATGAAGTGGTTTCGGCAACTGTAAAATGGTATGCAGTTCCGAAATAGACGAAATTTTTAATGGAGATGTATCTTTCTTTTCCATGATTAAAGATATAAAAATATTAAGGAGACAAAATTCGTGATCTGCTATTTTAGATTAAAACTTCAGCAATTCAAACCCAAATTTCAGATCTGATTTAGATAAACTGTTTTCCAAACTGCTCTCTGAAAGCTTCTGCGCCCATTTCCAAACGCTGTGCATATAAAGCTTTCGAGTCTTCTCCGGCTTGATATCGTAATTGTTTTTTGCCGTCCGTTGCTGCTTCATAGATTACTTCGGCAATCACTTCCGGTTCTGAAGCTCCTTCCATCATTGCATCCGTATTAGACATCATTTTATCAATCATTCCCTGGTATTCAGGATGCGTTCCCATATCTAAAGAACGGGTGATAAAATCGGTTTTAATTCCTCCCGGGGAAACCGTTTTTACATCAACTCCGAAAGTATTTAACTCAAAAGCTAAGCTTTCACTCCAGCCTTCCAAAGCCCATTTCGTTGCATGATACGTTGATCCCAATGGAAATGCAATCAATCCACCGATAGAAGTTGTGGTGATAAACATTCCGCTTTTTTTCTCTCTGAAATAAGGGATAAATTCTTTAGTTACACGAATTACTCCCAACAAATTAGTATCCAGTTGTCTGAGAATCTGATCATCATTTAGTGATTCCAATGGACCGATTAATCCGTAGCCTGCATTATTTAATACCAAATCGATATCACCGATTTCAAGTGCTTTTTTTAACGTTGATTTAATTTGCTCTAAATTGGTAACGTCCAAAGGAAGAAGCGTAACATTTTCTAATTGAGTTAATTCCGTTTCAGCTTCTGGGTTTCTCATCGTTGCAATAACGTTCCATCCTTTGCTTTGAAATAATTTTGCGGTTGTTTTGCCTAGTCCTGTTGAGGCACCTGTTATAAAAATTGTTTTCATTTTTTAATTTGTTTAAATTTTACATGACAAAGGTCTACACTTGTGAAAAGATTAAAGTTGCCAAAACGGATATTGATGTAGCCAAAATGGAATTAACAAAAGATATTTCAATTTCTTAGCAAACAATAAATTGAAGTTGAAAAATAAAAAACCGGTGGATATGGCCGCCGGTTAGAAAAAACAAAAATTGATATGGATATGATTAGATATGTGTTTTCCTCATACTTTTCTGGTGATTGGTTGATTAATTTTTACTTGCACAAATTTATATTTATTTAGAATTAATAAAAATAATATTGTACTGATATTTGTCAGTTTAGTGAAATAAATAAAACTTTTGAAATCATTCCAAATTAATCGTCAATTCTTGTTAATTGATCTAATTTTTTCAATAATGTCGGAATCCTGAAATTTCCGTGCATTTTTTCTATTTTTGGCTGAATGAAATCTACATCAATACCTTTTGCTGTGAGGAAAATCGGTGTTTTACTTTCACCTCGGCAAATTGATCTTCTTTGAGAATCAGGGCTTTTAAAATCATTCTTGGCAATACCAATTACAGGAATTTCCTTTTCTAAGGCTTCATAAAGATAGCCTCCCAAACCAATTTTCCCATCGTCGTCTAAAGTCACATAGCCATCAACAATGATCAGATCGTTTTCTTTAAGATTGATTTTTTTTAATAAACTTAAAATACAAGGCAATTCTCTCTTGTAGAAAGCACCACTCTCATATTCGGAAGTGATATCTGTTTTTTCTCTGAAAATTTCTGTTTCCTGTTCAGAATCCCAATGTTCAAAGGCAATACAGACAGTATTTGCGTAATCTGGATAATAATAGGTGTCGAAAGCGTAAATCATAATTATTTAGTGACAAATTCACCGAAGTGCCATAAAATTCCAGAAGGATCGTGTACAAAACATTCTTTTCCCCAATCCATTGTTCTAATAGGTATTAAGCGAACATTTTCATATTTTTCAGGAAGTTTCAATTGTGTAAGTTCCTGCCAGAAATTTTCAACATTTTCCACTTCTATAAAAAGCATTGTATTATCAATCCAATCTTTGATATAAGCATCCTGAAGATAAAAACCGACTTCATTCCATCTGAATAAAGAGAGTTTCGGCTCTAAAATAATTTCTTCAAACCCTAAATCTTTGTAAAAATTTCTGCTAATTTCAAAATTTTCAGAACCTATGAACGGACGGATTGTTTTTATTTTTTGATTCATAAATGTTTATTTTTCCAGTTTTGATATGTCATTTCAAACTTAATTTCATTTTTACCATGCATTCCGATTTGTTTCCATCCGGATTTTCTATAAAAGGTTTCAGCTCTAGTATTGGGTGAAGTTCCCAACCAAATATTTTCCTGTGTTTGGCTAAAATACCAATCAAGCATACAATCATGAAGTTTTCTGCCAATGCCTTTCTTTTCAAAATCAGGATGTAAAAATAAAGCCCAGACATTATTCTCTTTTACATCTACGATAGAAAAGCCTACGATCTCAGCATTGATTTCACAAACCCAGCCTTTCCCTCTTTCAAAAAGGAATTCTTCACAATCTTTATCGGTAACCAAATTTGGATTAGACAATGTATTTTCTTTTACACTGTTTCTTACGATCTGAATCTGTTGAATATCTTCTATTTTAGCTTCTCGAATTTCCATATTCAATTTCACTTTAACATAAACCTATAAGACATTATTTCTTATAGGTTTATGAGTATTGTTTACAATTTAGTTTAAGTAAATTCTAACATAATTTATTCAATTAGACAATTAGAAATTATTTTTTATCAACTACAATTCTGTCTTTTCTGTTAGCCAATTCCCAAGCAGTAGCGAAGACAAGCTGTGTTCTTTTTTGTAACAAAGGATAATCAATTTTCTCCACATCATCAGTCGGTTTATGATAATCTTCATGAATTCCGTCGAAGAAAAATGCCACCGGAATATTATTTTTCGCAAAATTATAATGGTCTGATCTATAATATAATCTCTGCGGATCGGCCGGATCGTCATATTTATAATTCAGCTCAAGTTTATTCGTATTTTTGTTGGCTGCCTCATTGATTACTTTTAACTGAGAACTTAGCATTTCAGATCCAATTACATACACATACTGTTTTCCTCTATTTTCAGGATCATCACGACCAATCATGTCAATATTGAGGTCAACAACTGTATTTACCAATGGAAAAACCGGGTTATCCGTATAAAATTCAGAACCGAAAAGCCCGTGTTCTTCACCCGTTACGTGTAGAAATAAAATTGATCTTTTTGGTCCGTGTCCTGCTTTTTTAGCACTTTGAAAAGCTTTTGCAATTTCCATTACGGCTACCGTTCCACTTCCATCATCATCAGCACCGTTATAAATAACCCCGCCTCTTGTTCCGACATGATCATAATGCCCCGAAATCACAACAATTTCATTTGGTTTTTCACTTCCTTCGATGAAAGCAAGAATATTTTCAGAATCAGGAAGCGTTTCGCCACCTCTTTTTTTCATGTAATCCGATGGAACTTTCTGATAATAAGACCCCAAAGCTTTTGGATAAAAAATTCCCAGATTCTTATAATAATTAATCATATATTCACCTGCTTTCTTCTGACCGGAACTCCCTGTATCACGTCCTTCCATTTCGTCTGAAGCAATAACATATAAGTTTTTCTTAAGATCTTCGGCTTTAATCTCTTTATAAGCTGCAAGAAAAGCATTATCACCTTTTACTTCTGCCGTAGAAGATTTTGATGTTGAATCGTTTACAGAAGTCTTCGTTGTTCCACAGCTTACAAGCACAGCAACTGAAAATAACGGAATGATTAATTTTTTCATTTAAAATAATTTCTTTAAAAATAATAAAATTTATTCAATAGCAAGTTGATTTTTCTCTGTTAGGCTCATCAATAAAAATCCTTTCAAATGAGTTTGAAAGGATTTTTTACTAAATATGAATTAACTAAAGTGTGCTTGTAGTTTATTTAACAATAACTTTAAAATTACTGTTCAGGTTTTCTCCTGAAACGTTCAGAATATAATTTCCTGATGTTTTTTTGCCTGAAACATTTAAATTAAAAGTCCCGTTTCCATCAACTTTCAGTTTTTCTTTAATGATAATCTTTCCTGTCATATCAAGCAAAGTTGCCGTTATATTAGATTTTTTATACTCTGGAAGTTTAATGAAAATCTGATCTTTTACAGGATTCGGATATACTGTTCCTACATTTTTACTGATACTAAATTCTGCATTCCCCAATACTGCCTGATTGTACAACGCAGATATTTCGGTAGTAGATAAAGCATAATTGTACATTTTAAGTTCATCAAATGCACCTCTGTAAGGAGCCGGAGCGTTGGTTGTTGATAAAAATTCCAATTCTCCGATGTTTCCGATAATCAAATCACTTACTTCACCAATACCTGTAACCGCAGTTTCATCTCCTTCAGAACTGAGAACACCGTTTGTGTAAATTCTCATTTTATGCGCAGTAATATCTCTCTGGATCACAACATGAACCCAGTTGCCTGTAAAGTAATTGGCAATTGGTGATGTAATCTCCTTTTTCGTAATATCGTCATCGATAGCATATCGTAGCTGACCTCCTTTTATTTCTACATTAAAACGTTTACCCGTTGCTCCTGTTGCCGTATTTTTAGTAAATGAACCTTTACACAAAACATAAAGACTTGTAGCCGAAGACGATGGAATCATGCTTACCGGAGCTTTCATCCAATAAGAAACGGTAAAAGAATTAGTATTAAATAAAATCTGATCCTGATGCGGAATACTCGCAATGTACGGAGTACTCGGTGAAGTTGCAAGATCAAGTGCATAATTCTCTTTTCCTGTTACTCTTACGCTGGCGTTATCATAGGCAACATTTAATGTCCCATGATTGGCATACGATGTTAGATCAGCAATTTGTTCACCCGCTAAAGGAGGTTCTGCAAATGGCCAGTTACCGACAAGACTTGGCGTTAAAGCACGAAAATTCCACACATCGCCTGTCACAGATCCAAGTGCATTAGACGCATCAACTCTCCAATAATAATTGGTTGCGGTATTTAAACTACTCAATTGATAAGATGGCGCAGCTGAATAAGGTACAGTCGCAATATTATTTAAGTTTAAGGGATTTGTTCCGAAATAAACAGTGTAATTTGTTGTATTCGTACTGCCCGTCCATTTCAAAAGCAGATTGCCGTTAGTCAATTGCACATCATTAAAACCATTTGCAGGAGTTGGATTAACAGGTTTTGTCGGCGCAGATGGAATTGGTGGTGTCGTTACCGATGCATTGGCATATACCGAAGATTCCGTAGCATTCGTTGCCTTTACTCTATAATAATATTGAGTATTCGGTGTTAATCCTGTTTCATTATAACTGGTTGTATCAGCAGCTAATGTTGCAATTACGCTATAATTAGTACCATTTGTTGAACGTTCTAATACATAATTTGTTTCATTTGCTGCATTATCAGCCCAATTTACGGTTAAGGAACTTGATGGCGAAACCGATGTAGTCAATGCATTCGTAAAATTCAAGTTAGTTGGCGGAATAATAAATTCTGAAGGAGCGGTGTTGGGTAAACCATTAATATAAACCTCGATATTCAGATAAGGTGCGTGAGTTGTACTGACTGCCAGTGCATCAAAAACATTCGGATTTAATCCGTTAGCAGTTTCCCATGCATCCGGCATTCCGTCATTATCGGTATCCAAAGGAGCCGGAGCACCGTAAACGTGTCCTGCACCACCATTTGTAAAACCGAATTGTGTTGTTAAATCACTTTGTACATACACATAAGTTGCTGTTGTTCCTTTCGATTGCAGATCTGAAATCATTAACTCATCTACCTGATCACGTCTCGGATAAGACGCTCCTGCGCTTGCAATAATTTTATCATAAGCAGCCTGAGCTGTTAATGTTGTACTCTGCATCGGATAATCATACGGAGCCGACTGTATTGCTGCCAGGTCTCCTACAGGATATCCTGTTAAATTTTGAGGAACTAAAGTACCATCTAATACTCCATTTTTATTGTTATCGAAATAATTTCCGGCTCCATATAAATTGAAATTGGCATTTCCTACGCTAAACGGTGTAGTAACCGCACTGTTTGTATTGGGACCTCCGATGAAATAATTATTGATGATATTCGCATAAGAACTCCCCGCAGAATCGCCTCCCATAATATAAGCTTCTCCGGATTGTGTGTGCCCATATGTATTCCCGTAATTTCCCCAGTTGTAAACCACATTGTTTACGAACTCATTAATTCCTTTAATTTTATTATTTCTGGTTTTATTACAGATATATAAATTACCGATTAAACTGATCTTTCCACCAGGTGGCGGTTGCATCAATCCTCCCGCAGAATGATTGTGACGGTGCATTCCCTGTCCGATAATACAATTCTGAAGCGTTATATTATCAGGGCTCGTTCCATTATTATCCCAGTTTACGGAAAATACTTCATCTGTACCCCACGTAAAAGTCATATGATCTAAAATGATATTGGCACCATTGGATATTCCCGATGCATCCTGATTTTGAGATGTTCCGCCATAACGAATTCTAAAATATCGGGCAATCGTATTATTCGCTCCCGAAAAAGATACCCGAGGTCCTAAAAATACAATTCCTTCTCCCGGGGCAGTCTGTCCCGCAATCGTTGTATTGGGAGCAACCGCTACAATCGACTGTAGATTAACAATACCTCCGACCTTAAAGATAACGAATCGCCCAGGCTGACTTACCGCATCACGAAATGAACCTGCTCCACTGTCATTTAAATTAGTAACCAGATAAATTTGAGGGTTTGCTGCACCTCTGGCACCTGTAGTGTATCTACCAAAACCTGTTGCTTCAGGAAATGCTAAAGTCTGAGCATCTAAACCTATAGCAGATAATGTTAATCCGCAAAAAAGTAAAGATTTAAAAGCTTGCTTACCTAGTAAAGATTTATGTTTCATAAATATTAATTTTATATGAACCAATCTACCTACAAACCCAAATATGAGCATCCTGCCCCGTCCTGCTACCCCGTTAAAAATCAAATATTTACATTTACAATATATAAAAAGGCATTATATCTATACTTATCGTAATAGCAGAATATCTGTTATTTACTAAATAAATCCTGCAGCTTTCCATGACTTCATTCGCTAAAATTTAAGGAGAAAATCAATTGAAAGACAATGATTTTAAGTTAATTTCAATTTGCAATTTGAATAAAAAGAAAAATTAGAGAGAATTGAATATCTTTGAATAAATTGCTTTACTAATTTCAAATTAGACTGAATTTTTATACAAGCATCAACAAATATGACAAGATCTACCAAATTTACATCAGCAGTAGTTATGGGCATTCTATTTCAACAGTTTGGATATGCTCAAAAAATATCCACTAAAGAAAATCCTACACCTTATACCATAGAAAATTGTGTAAATGAATTTGATTTGTCTAAAGCAACAAAAACAAAAGTGGGCTATCAGTATTGGTTTGCCGATAAAAAATTTACTGAAGAAAATACTTTAAAAATGAGCATTGTAGAACCCGGAAAATCGACACACGCACCCCATCGCCATCCGGAGGAAGAGTTTTTCTATATTCTTGAAGGAACAGCTTCTTTTTATCTTGACGGTAAAACAGTGACTGTTGGTCCAAATACAAGTTTATATTGTCCTCCCAATTCGGAACATGGTATCAGTAATGCAGGAAATATCGATCTTAAATATTTAGTTATAAAAAAGGATTTACGTTAGTTTTATGAGAATCTTTTTACCAAAACAATAGCTCTAACACAAAATTCAAAAACATATAAAATATTTAAAATCAATTAATTAACCTTAATTTACTTCATCAAAAAACTTTATCATTTCTGGATTGCAATTTTTCTTATATTTGGTATATAGGCAAAAATTAATGGATAAAATCTACGAGTTCAATCATTATACTTTTTTCACTGAAATGTCTGAACTGGCTTCAAGGCACAACAGTTTTGATTTGTCTTTGGGATTGCCCGATTTCGAGATTGATCCGACATTAAGATACTATCTAAAAGAATCGGCTGATATTATTACTCACAGCTATGAATCTCTTGCTGGAAATCCTTTATTATTAGACAGTATTGTTACATTTAATGCCAACAGAAAAAATAGTCTTTATGTAAAAAAAGAAGAAATCAATGTCGTCCCTTGCTCAACTTTTGCTTTATATACTTCACTTAAATCTATTTTAAATCAAGGAGATGAGGTAATTATCATTCAGCCTTCTTATTATACGTACGCTCCATCGATTGTTTTGAATGGCGGAATTCCTGTTTATTACGATCTTGATGAGGATTTCACCATTAATTGGGAAAAATTAAAATCTTATATTTCATCAAAAACAAAAGCAATCATAATCAATTCACCACAAAATCCGACAGGAAAAATCCTGACTAAAGAAAATTGGGATGATTTATATGAACTTATAAAAAACAGAGAAATTTATATTATTTCTGAGGAAATCTATGATATTTACTGTTATGATGGGATCGAGCATTACAGTCCTTTTCATCATCCTCAGCTCAAAGAAAGAACATTTTCTATTTTTTCATTCGGAAAAATGTTTCATGCAACAGGCTGGAAAGTAAGTTATTTGCTCGCATCCGAAGAATTGCTGAAGAAATTCAGATGTTATCAGCAATACATTTCCTTCAGCACAAATTCCCCTGCACAGTACGCTATAGCAAAATATTTGAATGTTTTTAATCCTGATGAAAACCGAAAAATGATGCAGGATAAAAGGGATATTTTTAATGATTTAATTCAAAATACGCCATTAATTATAGAACAAAAATCTGCCGGAGGTTTTTTTCAAACCGTTAATTTCAGAAATGTTTCTAAAACAATGACCGATGTTGAATTTTCAAAATGGCTGACTGTTGAGAAAAAGGTATCGTGTCTTCCGCTTTCTGCCTTTTACAATTCAAAGCAAAATTCTGATTATATACGATTCAGCTTCGCCAAAAAAGACGAATTGATAATTAATGCTTTGGAATATTTAAAAGAAAATTTATAACAAAAAGCACCGCTTATGCAGTGCTTTTGATAGTATTGAATATTGTCTAAAGAGCGAGAACTCTCACATCAATTCTTCTGTTTTTCGCTTTACATTCATCCGTATCATTCGATTCACAAACAGGATGTTGAGAACCGTAGCCTTCCGCTTCTACCCGATCTCCGGCAATACCTAATTCTAATAATTTAAGTTTTGCAGTCTGCGCTCTTAAATTTGACAGTTTCTGGTTGCTCTCTTCATCTCCTGTATTGTCTGTATAACCGCCTAATTTTATCTTTACATCAGGATAAGCATTTAAAATTTCAACTAAATTTAATAGCTGAACTTCGGAACCGCCTCTCAGCTCGCTTGAACCCGTTTCAAAATAGAGATTTTCGATCGTAAACCATTTATTGGGATCTAAAACTGCCTGATCTTTATTTTTAATTAAATTATATAATTGGTACAACTGACTTCCTTCGCCAATAGAAATTTTCTTACCGCCTTTTAATTGTACTTCCTGAATATTTCCTGTGTCATATACAAAATCTCCGTTTTCGTTTAGATGACCTTTAATTTCTCCGGGAATGATAACTGATGAATGATTTCCTGAAATCGTTTTAGCACCTTTTATTCCCGTTAAACTTTCAATTTTTGCCTGTCTGTTTGCTTCAATTTTATCTTTATGCAAAACTGCCAAAGTCGGCGCAATTACCAATGAAACAATTGACATTAATTTGATTAAAATATTCATAGACGGTCCGGAAGTATCTTTAAACGGATCTCCCACTGTATCTCCTGTCACAGAAGCTTTGTGCGGTTCTGAACCTTTATAATAGGTCTGTCCGTTGATTTCCACTCCTTTTTCAAAAGACTTTTTAGCATTATCCCAGGCTCCACCCGCATTGTTTTGGAACATTCCCATTAAAACACCGCAAACCGTTGCTCCGGCAAGAAAGCCTCCTAACACTTCAGGTCCAAAAATAAATCCGATCAATAAAGGAGAAATAATAGCAATTGCTCCAGGAAGCATCATTTTTCTGATCGAAGCATCCGTTGAAATTGCCACACATTTTTCATATTCAGGTTGAGCTTTGCCTTCCAAAATCCCCGGGATCTCACGAAACTGTCGTCTTACTTCCTCTACCATTGCCATGGCTGCCTGTCCGACCGCTGTGATTGCCAGTGAAGAAAAAATAAATGGAATCATGCCTCCTACAAACAATCCTGCTAAAACATCAGCTCTGTAAATATCAATCCCATCAATTCCCGCAATTCCGACAAAAGCGGCGAATAAAGCCAACGCCGTTAAAGCTGCTGATGCGATTGCAAAACCTTTTCCTGTAGCTGCCGTTGTATTTCCTACGGCATCCAGAATATCTGTTTTTTCACGTACTTCTTTTGGTAATTCACTCATTTCAGCAATACCTCCGGCGTTATCAGCAATCGGTCCAAAGGCATCAATTGCCAACTGCATTGCCGTTGTTGCCATCATTCCTGCTGCTGCAATGGCAACCCCGTACAATCCGGCACAAAGGTAAGATCCGTAAATTCCGCCTGCCAAAACAATGATCGGAAGCAAAGTTGATTCCATACCCACTGAAAGTCCACCAATAATATTCGTTGCATGACCTGTTGATGATTGTCTGACAATACTTTTAACCGGTCTTTTGCCCATTGCCGTATAATATTCTGTAATGATACTCATTAAAGTACCAACAACTAATCCTACCATAATTGCCCCGAAAACACCCATTTTAGTGAATTCGTGACCTCTTAAAATCATTTTATCCGGCAAAATATAAGTTACCAGAAAATAAGAAGCTACCGCTGTGATCACAATACTTCCCCAGTTTCCAAGATTTAACGCATTCTGAACGCTTGAAGTTGAAGAATCTTCATTATCATTAATTCTCACGAATAAAGTTCCTATCATGGAAAATATAATTCCTGTTCCGGCAATCAACATTGGTAAGAGAATAGGAGCAAACCCTCCGAAAGAATCTTCTGAAATCGTTTCTCTTCCTAATACCATTGTTGCTAAAACCGTTGCTACGTAAGAACCAAATAAATCGGCTCCCATTCCGGCAACATCACCAACGTTATCTCCTACATTATCAGCAATTGTAGCAGGATTTCTTGGATCATCTTCAGGAATTCCGGCTTCTACTTTTCCTACTAAGTCAGCACCTACGTCGGCAGCTTTCGTATAAATTCCGCCGCCTACTCTGGCAAACAAAGCAATTGATTCTGCACCTAAAGAAAATCCTGTAAGAATTTCAATGGTTCTTTCCATTTCATGAGAATCGACCGTGGATTCGGGAGCAAAAATTTGTTTGATGATTAAAAATAAAGAACCCAAACCTAAAACCGCTAATCCTGCAACGCCCATTCCCATTACAGAACCTCCTGTAAAAGAAACTTTTAATGCTTTAGAAAGGGACGTTTTTGCAGCTTCGGCAGTTCTCACATTGGCTTTTGTAGCGATCTTCATCCCGATGAAACCTGCCAAAGCTGAAAATATTGCTCCCACAACGAAAGCAAGACCGATACTCCAATGTGAATTTGAATTTGTCATTCCCATTACTGCTAACAGAATAGCTACAATGACCACGAAATAAGTTAAGACTTTGTACTCTGCTTTTAGAAAAGCCATGGCACCGTCAGCGATATGTCCGCTGATAATTTTCATTTTTTCATTTCCGGCATTTTGCTTATTGACCCAGTTACTTTGAATAAAAGTGAACAACAAAGCAGCCACACCAAAAATTGGTACTAACATAAATAAGTTCATAGTTTAATATTTTTTTGGTAATAGAGTATTAAATATAACGAATTATTCCCACGAATGATCTGAAAAATATTATAACTGACTAAAAATTAGAAGTTAAACGATTAAATAATCAAAATCTAATCATAGTCTAATTATGGATTTTCCGAAAATCGTATTTTCATTACAGTCATGAGCTATATAAATATTGTACCAAAAGAATATACCATGACTGCAGTCCTAGCCCGGCTTTTCGCACTCGCTATTTTTAATTTTGAGGTTGCGGCGGCAAAGCCGC
>NZ_LMQN01000015.1 GCF_001425355.1 Chryseobacterium sp. Leaf405 | reverse complement strand
TTGTCCAATATTCCTCACTGCTGCCTCCCGTAGGAGTCTGGTCCGTGTCTCAGTACCAGTGTGGGGGATCACCCTCTCAGGCCCCCTAAAGATCACTGACTTGGTGAGCCGTTACCTCACCAACTATCTAATCTTGCGCGTGCCCATCTCTATCCACCGGAGTTTTCAATATTTAATGATGCCATCAAATATGTTATGGGGTATTAATCTTCCTTTCGAAAGGCTATCCCCCWGATAAAGGCAGGTTGCACACGTGTTCCGCACCCGTACGCCGCTCTCTCTGTCCCGAAAGACAAATACCGCTCGGCTTGCATGTGTTAGGCCTCCCGCTAGCGTTCATCCTGAGCCAGGATCAAACTCTCCATTGTATGTTTGTTCTTGACTCACTCAAAGTTTTTTTACGCTTTAGTTTTTCCTTACTTGGTTGTTATATTGTATGTCAATGATCTTCTTTATCTTCCGCTTTCCTACAGGACGTTTTTTCTGTCGTTTCCGTTCCCGTATTTGCGTGTGCAAAAGTAGTAATTATTTCCTACCCGACCAAATGTTTTTAAAAGAAATTTCTAAAGTTTTTTAACAACCCTAAATTCTTATTTCCCATATTTAGCCTTACTCCTGCGCTACTTCTTAACTTTCGTTTTTCAGTGGGGCAAAGATAGAAACTTTGCATCTTCCCTCCAAACTTATTTAACATAAAATTTATATTCATGTAATATTTAAACTTAACATCCTGAAATGGTGGAACATTAATTTAAAGTAATGTTTGTTAATGAGTGTTAACCAAAAGGAAATAGTAGAATCGGTCATGAAAAAGGCTGCCGATTAATGATAAACTATACGCCATAGCCCAGATTGAAACGGCATCCTTTTAGGCGGCGGGCGGAGCAAAGCGCAGACCGCCGCCTAAAAGATACAGTGGAAAGATGGAAATAGCTCCTGAAAAAGAAAAAAGCAAAGTTTCAATGACTCTGCTTTTCTTTATTATATATAGTACTCAAAAATTCGGCGTAGGATTTTTCTAATCCGATAATGTCGCCGCTTTTTAAATTTAAGCCTCCAACACCGGTATCATCAGATTTTACTTTTAAGGCCGAAATTTGTAGATATTGGTTTAGATTGTTTTCTTTTGGCTGTATTTTTATTGTTGAGCCTAATAATTTCTTAGTCGATATTGTATAAATTTCTCCAGGAACTGTTTTTATTGTCAGATATGATCTTGGCGTAATAACATAATCTTTTTTATTGATGCTAATGGTCTGATCTTTTTCTGAAGAGGCAAATAAATAGAGATTACCAGATTGATTGACCAGCTTCTCTTTGGGAAGATAATATAAAGCCAACCGATAATTTGCAGGATTGAAGCTCTGTGGAGAACCGTCAATTCCTTCAAAAGGCTTAAACGAAAATGTATTGGCTCCAATTTCCTTGGCTTTTTTGTATATTAATGCATAAATTTCTGTGTCTTCATTTGAAAAGCCCTGAACTTCGATTTCACCAAGATAAGTCGCATCTTTTATTTCTTCATTAATTTTATAAAGAAATTTGTCTGTATTTTCATTGGTCTTCTCCACTTTCGTTAGATACACTTTTTGTGCATTACAAAGATGAATCAGAAAAATGAAGGCAATCGTTAATAAATTTTTCATTCTATTTATTGTTTTGAAAGAATTTCAATACATTCTTCTAAGCTGTTTTCCCAATGCTTAGGTTCGATTTTATAAATCTCTTCAATTTTATCCAGACACATGGTACTTCTTTTCGGTCTTTTTGCCGGAGTTGGATATTGTTCAGTTGTCAATTGATTTAATTTAACTGAAGATTTTGAAAACTCAGCTATTTTTTTCGCAAATTGAAACCATGTTGTTTCGGGATAGTTTGAAAAATGGAAAATGCCGAAAGTCTTTTTAGGAGATTCAATGATAGCCATGATTGCTTCTGCCAAATCATTTGCATTGGTTGGTTGCCCGAACTGATCTGCAACAATTCCCAATTCGTCTCTCTGAGAGAAAAGGTTCAGCATTGTTTTCACAAAGTTTTTATTGAATTCGGAATACAGCCAAGAAGTTCTTAAAATAATTGTCTGAAGATTTATATCTAAAGCTAATTCTTCTCCCTTTAATTTTGATTCACCATAAACTCCGATGGGACTTGTAAAATCATCTTCAGAGTAACAAAGATTGGTTTCACCATCGAAAACGTAATCTGTAGAAACATGAATTAAAACTGTTTTATTATCTAAACAGGCCTGAGCAAGATGAGCGACTCCGTCTGCATTTACAGCAAATGCTTTTTCTTTTTCTGTCTCCGCCAAATCAACGGCAGTATAAGCGGATGCATTGATGCAGAAATCAGGTTTATTATCATAGAAAAAACTGTTAACCTGACTTTCATCGGTAATATTCAATGTCTGAGAATCCGTAAAAATGAATTCGTAGGTATTCTCAAAATCGGGAGCAATTTTTCTTATGCAATTTCCTAATTGTCCGTTGGCTCCTATTACTACTATTTTTTTCATTATGAATTTTTTGCGTTTTGCGATCTTAAAAATTTAACTCTTGACTGGAAATCTTTCTGCTCCAATTCTACGTGGAACTTGCGGAATGTTTCTTTAGTTTCTTCAGGATGAACTTCTGATTTTCTGGTTTTAACATTAAAATAGATAACCGTAACCCATAATACAGCATGGATCGTTTTTTCATCCAAACTTTTCATTAAAATCTCCACTTTTGAAACTCTGTCCTGAATTTCGATAGTTTTGCTACTGATAACAACCGATGTATTGTATATTACTTCCTTTAAATAGGCAATTTCATTCTGAATCGCAATCCATGTACAGCCAGTGCGCTTAGTATATTCTTCGTATGTAAACCCGTAAAATGTTTCTACATGATCTTCTCTTGCATTGAACATATATTCAAGATATTTTACATTGTTCAGATGCCCGATCGGATCGCAATCGCTAAATCTAACCTTTACCGTGGTTGAAACTTCTTTTTCCATTTGGCAAAAATAAAAAAAACCACCTCTAAAAGAGATGGTTCGTTTATAAATGTTTGTTAATTTCTAAAATTATTGGATTCCCAATTCTTTTTTAACTGCTGCGGTCGCATCCGGACCACCTTTGAATACAAAAGCAGAAGAATTTGCATCCATTACATAATCGTAACCGTTTGCTTTCGCTACCTTGTTTACAGCTTCGTTCAATTTTTTCTCAATCGGCTCATACGCAGTATCTTGTTTTGCTACGAAATCTTTTTGAGCTTTGTCATTCATCTGCTGAATTTCTTCCTGCATCTTTGCTAATTCAGCTTCTCTTGCTTTGTTTTCTTCAGCAGTTTTTTTAGGAGCTTCTTCAGAATACTGCTTTAATTTAGCTTGTCCTGCATCTGCTTTTTTCTTGATTTCAGCCTGCTTAACATCTAAGTAAGCTTTAAGATCAGTATCCGCTTTTTTCTTTTCAGGCATTACATTAAGAACACCTATAACGTCTAAAGTAGCAATTTTTTGAGCTTTTGCCATACCTACCGATACAACCATCATTACCGCTGCAAATACTACACTTAATTTTTTCATAATTGGTAAATAAATAATTTAATTTGTTTTTAGATCTTTAAAAGTAATAAAAGTTAAACTTTTATTTTTTGGTTTTAGTTTTTTCTTTTTTATCGGTATCTTTTAATAAGATATCTAATACTTTGTCTGAGTAATCGAATCTTTTCTGAAGAAACAGGACATTGTTACTTGTATTATCAAGAACTATACCTATCCCGTTTTTCTCTGCCATCGTCTTAATAGCACCCCAGATCTGATCCTGAAAAGGCTGAACCAAATTGGTTCTCAGCTTTTTAATCTCACCAGTCGCTCCGAAACGTAAACTTGTAGTGGTTTTGACATTTTTCTCCAAATCCATTACTTCTTTTTCTCTCAGTTTTAACTGATCACCAATTAAAAGTACTTTTTCACTTTCGAAAGCCGATCTTTTGCGCTCATACTCAGATTGTAAATTCTGAAGTTCCGACTGCCAAGTATCAATCTGTGAGTTTAGTCTTGCTTCAGCTTCTTTATATTGAGGCATTTTTTCCAAAATATACTGAGTGTCTACAACGCCCACTTTCTGTGCATTGCTAAGACCGAAAAGCAAGAATAATAAGAATGAGAAGAAAAGTCTAACGTTTTTCATAATATGAATTATAATGATTGGTTCATCAAGAAGTGTGTCTTGTTTCCGGAAACCTGACCCGTAATAGTCTTATCAAATCCATAAGCAAAGTCAAACCCGATCAACCCGAATGCTCCCATGTAAACTCTTACACCGACACCAATTGATCTTTTCAACTGGAATGGATTATAATTTCCCCAAGAATTCCACACGTTACCTCCTTCCGCAAACGTTAATGCATAAATTTTTGCAGTTTGGTTCAATGAAATCGGGTATCTTAATTCTAACGTAAATCTGTTATAAATAGTACCTCCACCTTGAGGTGTAATATCTTCAGAAGTTCCACCGTATGTAGAAGCATTTTCATATCCTCTTAAAGGAATAAGCTCTCTACCGTCATATCTACCTCCGAATAAACCTGTACCCCCAACATAGAATCTTTCAAATGGCGGTGCACCAAGATTTTTGTTGTAACCATCCATGAAGCCCATTTCAGCAGAAGATCTCAGTACTAATTTTCCAATGATTTCATTGTAAACATCAGCTTTGAACTTCACTTTATAGAATTCCATCCACTTATATTTTTCCGTCGCACTCATTGTAGAGTAATCTTTATTGCTAAACGCAGAGTACGGCAATGTGAACTTTAAAGATAGATCTAAGTTTGAACCCGTTGTCGGGAAAATTGGATCAATACCCGCTGAGTTACGACTTAATCCTAAGTTGATACTTAAGTTATTTGCTGATCCATAATTTTCAGTAACATCACCAAACTGAAACGGATAGTTCTTAAAGTCATACTTCTGATACTGAAGACCAGTGTATAATGAGAAATAATCATCCGGCCATTTCAATAATCTGTTTAAACCAACTGATGCGGAGAAAATATTTAACTTCTGAGCATTTCCGGAACCATCTGAATATTTTACTCTTGAGTTATTTAAACTTACAGAAAGTGCTGTAGGTCTTGTTCCGAATAACCAAGGTTCTGTAAATGAAACCCCGTAGTTCTGGAAGTACTGTCCAGCCTGTGCCTGAAGAGATAATGTTTGTCCATCACCCTGAGGAACCGGCCTGAAATCTTTAAATTTAAGGAAATTCTTTAATGAGAAGTTATTAAACGTTAATCCCAATGTTCCGATGAAACTGTTACCACCGTAACCAGCCTGTAACTGAACCTGAGAAGAACCTTTCTCTACTAATTTCCAGTGAATATCTACCGTGTTATCCTGCTGATTTGGCTGAATGTCCTGCCCAACCTGCTGAGGATCGAAGAATGTCATACCTGCTAAATCGAAATATGTTCTTTTAATATCACTTTTAGCAAAAAGATTTCCCGGTTTTGTTCTTAAAGCACGAAGAATAACGTGGTCATGAGTTGTTGTATTCCCCTCCCAAGTTACTTTATTCCAAGTTGCTTTTTCACCTTCATTGATACGGATTTCAAGATTGATCTTATCTCCGTTTACCGATTTTTCAACAGGCGTTACGTTTGAGAAAAGGTAACCATTGTTCATGTACATAGACTTGATATCAGAATCATCTTCTTTACCACCGTCTTCACCAACTTTTTTGTTGAAACCTACCGCATCGTAAATATCTCCTTTCTTGTATCCTAAAAGTCTCTGTAAATAATCTGTTGGGTATACTGTATTTCCGGTGAATGTAATATCACCGATATAGTACTGCTTACCTTCATTAAGTTTTACATTAATTTCGTAATTGTTTCTCTTGTTTCTCCAAACTGAGTCTGAAACAATCGTAGCATCTCTATATCCCAAAGAGTTATAGTAGCTGATAAGACTCTGCTTATCTTCCTGATATTTTTCTTCAATGAATTTTGAGGATTTTAAAATACCACCAATACCAAATCTCTTCTGTTTAGTTTCTTTAAAGGCACTTTTTCTCAACTTACGATCCGTAACGGTTTGATTTCCTTCAAACTCAATATGATCGATTTTGATTCTTTTACCTTTATCTACGTTGATTGTCCAATCAACTAAATTAGGATCACCTGCATTTACTTTATCCTCAATTGTGATTTTGGCATCAGCAAATCCTTTTTTGATATAATCTTTAGGCACTTTATTCTTAAGACTTGAAACTAAATTTTGTGTAATTTTTGTTCCGGGCTTAAGATTATTGTCTTTTATTAATTTTTCGTTCTTCGATTTCCCGATTCCTTTGCCTTTAAATTTTACTTCCCCAAGATCTTTCAGATCCTGCAGATAAAATTTCAACACAATAGTTTCGCCTTCAATACTTTGAACGTATACTTCAACCTCAGAAAAAGATTGTGTATCCCAAAGCTTTTTTACGGCATTACTAATTTTTTGTCCCGGAATATCTACCGATTCCCCTTTGGATAAACCTGTAAATCTCAGAATCTGAGCCGGTGTATATTTTTTAACCCCATCTACAACGATGTCTTTCAAGGTATAGGTTCCTTCCTGGTTGCCTGCTTGTACAGCGCTGTTCACCTTTGTGCTGTCCTGCGGTGTTACCTGTCCATAGAAATGTGCAGAAGCAACAAACATGATGATGGGTAATAGTCTAAACTTCATTTTATCGTAGTCTTTCTTTTCTTAATTTTTACTGGATTTTTATCTGCTCTCCGGTTAAGCCAAATCTTCTTTCTTTATTTTGATAATCCACAATACACTGAAAGAAAATATCTTTTGAAAAATCCGGCCATAGAACATTCAAAAACTGCAGTTCTGCGTAGGCGATCTGCCAAAGGAGGAAATTACTGATTCTTGTTTCACCGCTGGTCCTTATCAATAGATCTACCGGCGGGAAATCTTTAGTATATAAATAACTTTCGAATAATTTTTCATCAATATTCTCAGCATCTACTTTACCTTCTTTTACATCTTCGCTGATGCTTTTTACAGCACTCAATATTTCGTTTTGAGAACCATAACTGATTGCCAATACCAGATTACCCTTTGTGTTTTCTTTTGTTAACTCCACCACCCTTAGAAGCTGATCTCTTACGAGTGACGGCAGTTTTTCCAGATTACCAATAACGTGCATTCTTAATCCTTTACTGAAAATTTCTTCCGCTTCCAGCAACAGAGTTTCTACAAGTAAATTCATTAATGTATTTACTTCTTCCGATGGTCTGTTCCAATTTTCCGAAGAAAAGGTATAAAGCGTTAAGTAAGGAATATGTATCTCATTACACGCATTAATGGCATTTCTTACTGCATCAATGGCATTTCTGTGACCGAAGGTTCTTTCTTCGCCACGAGATTTTGCCCACCTACCATTACCATCCATGATGATTGCAACATGCTTTGGTAAATTATCCGGATCTATTTTATCTTTTATCAATGACATCTTAATCACAATAACAAGGAGGTCTTCCGAATGAATAAGTAAGTCCTAAACTTACGGTATTCATCCAATCTTTAGACTTTGTATCTCCTACATTTCTCGCTCCAACAATTGCAGCTTCTCTTTCTTTTGATACTACATAATAAGCATCTGTCTGCAATAAAGAACCACCTGTAACAGGACTTAAAATATCGCTATTATATGATGCCGTTACATCTTTATCCAAGATTTTGCTGTAATCTAACTGATCTGTCAGCGTATATCTGAATGTGGCTTCTGCATAAATAGCCCAGTTATAATTAAATTTATATTTCAGACCGACTCCAAAAGGGAGATGCATAGTCGTTTTCTTACCGGTAGTATATACAGGGGTAGTTGTAAAATCCAATTCGTTAATTGGTGCCTGAGCAACACCGTCTGCATCTCTTCGGAAATCATTTATCATATCAGCTTTAGGAGCATCAAACATTAAGGCTCCTACTCCACCAAAAATATACGGACTTACCATGCCCTTCTGTTCATTGTTCACCGGGAAGAAGTTGTATTCGAAGATTAAACTCGCTTCATATACATTATTTTTCCCGTATGAGTTTCTATTTTTACGGTATTCTTCTTTTGCAACCTTATCACTAAACTGGATCTGGTTATATCCAAGATCTAATCTTACGGTCTGATGGGGATTAAAATTGAATCTATATAAAATACCTCCATAAAACGGAACTCCCCAATCCGACGCTTTACTTAAATCCAATGGCTTTTGTAAAATATAATTCGTTCTTCCTATATCCCCAACTAGGTTACTCATACCTAGACGAACTCCCAGTTCGTTTCTTTGAGCTTTAACACTTACCACAGTTCCTAATGCGGCAAGGAAGCTAAACAATAATTTTCTATTCATAAAAGAATATGGATTTATGGTTATTTTAAAAATTAATTTTTGCAAATATAAAACTTTTTTATATTAATGATAATCTTAATGTTTAGTTAAAAATAAACAAAAAAACATAATTTGTTATAAAGTAAACGATAAACTAGCGAAAATATTCTTTTTTTAATAGATTCTAATTTTTTTGAATACGATAAGCCCCCATTAAATGAGGGCCTAAATGTATTATTTTTTATTGAATATCGACCGTATTTTATTTCTAATTCTTATTAACATAGGCTCCTTATAATTTTTATCTTCATCAAAATATCCATAACCGTACCCATAACCGTATCCATAGCCATACCCGTATCCGTAGCCTTGTTTTGTATTATAGTCATTATATACAAGACCTATATGATCGATTTCCCCGTTATGATATTTTTCTGTAATCATCTTGAGCATATACTTTTCTGTATATTCATGGCGGACAACATAGATATTGGCATCAGAATGTTTCATTAATTCATAAGAATCTGCTACCAAACCAACCGGCGGAGAATCAATAATAATGAAATCATATATCTTTTTAAGCTCTTCGATAAATTTAATATTCCTTTCACTCATTAAAAGCTCAGAAGGGTTTGGCGGAATTGGTCCCGAAGTGGCAACATCAAGATTGGGAATATTTGTTTTATTAATAATCTGATCAATCTCAACTTCTCCTGTAAGATAATTTGAAATACCGAATTTGTTATCAATTTTAAAATCACCGAAAATTTTAGGTTTTCTAAGATCCATCCCCAACAAAACTGTCTTTTTATCACTCAAACCAAGCACTGAAGCCAAATTGATAGAAACATATGTTTTTCCTTCACCACCAATAGAAGACGTTACCAAAATTACTTTACTGCCCTCATTCTCACCGGATAAAAACCTCACATTGGCTCTAATTCCCCTGAATGCTTCCGAAACAGAAGATTTGGGATGTTCCAGAACCGTAAGCATATTCTCGTTGTTGTTGTTTCCGATAACTCCCAATAGAGGAATTTTGGTAGCCTGAATCAACTCTTTAATATTCCTGATTTTATTATCGAGAAATTCTCCCGCTAAAATAAACAGCAATGGTAAGAGTAACAATCCTCCGATAATCGCTGCTTTATTAGCTTGAATATTAGGAGCAATCGGCGGTTGCCCAACATTTTTCGCAGGGTCAATCACACTGATATCAGATTGGTTGGCAGCCATTCTCATCTGAGTTTCGTTCTGTCTGCCTAATAAGCTGTTGTAAGTAGCTTCAATCATATTATAACCACGTTCTGCATCAAGATATTTTCTTTGCTTTTCGGGATAAGAGGCTAAGCCTGCATTGGCATCTGCTACCTTTTGATTAATCTTATTTATTTCATCATAATATCCTTTATAATAATTTCTTAGTGCACCATTCGAACTTACCTTAGCTTCATCAATCAATCTGTTGATTTCTTTCATGGGCTCAGAATTGGGCTTATAAATTAAAGCCATTTCTCTTCTTTTAAGATATAATGCCTTCAATTCTGAAACAGAAGCCGTGAAAAGCCCATCCTGAAAACCAGCCGCAGATGTACTGATCATTTGCTCGAAATTCTGTGTACTGAGACTCTTATTAATTTGGTTTAAAGATGCAACTTTACTTTCAAGATCTGCCTTTTTTGCCTCGAGTTCTTTGATCTCTGTAAGAGACTTTTCATCCCGGTCTTTGATATCATAGAGTTTCTCTGAAGTTTTCATATAATTCAAAACATCAGCGCTAGAATCTAGTTTTTTTCTGATGGCACCCAAATTATTCTGCAGGTAAACATCAGTATTTTTGTCAACCACTATTTTATCCGCAAGTCTTTTTTTCTGTAACTCGCTTACCGATCTGTTCAGGAAATTAACTGTACTATTAAGATTGTACCCTTTTTTGGTAATAATCATAATCGTATTAATCTCTTTATCAAATTCGATTCCTACCGTAGACACAATATCATTCACAGATTGGTTTACAGAAAGGAGATTAACAATAATATTATTTAATTTAATTTTAGTTTCTAATGGGTTTTTAACCAATCTAAACCTTAAATTAGGAGTTGTATACCATTCACCAATTTTTACAATTTTATTTTCAGGTTTTTTAAATGGCTTAATAATATGAAATCCTTCTGATTCATAACTATACAGATTAGGATTTTCTCCTTCTTCAGGCAAAGCTACTTCGTAAGAATTTCCGCTCTTCGGAACCAAAGTAATAGGATAATTAATTTGCTGAAGATGTTTTTTGTCGATCTCCAAAAATACGGGAGAATCATCTTTATCAAGATAAGTAGATTTTATAGCTCCCTGTGTAGAATAATTAACAAAAAGATCAAGCTCTTTCACCAAAAACTCATTATGAGATCTTGAAAGCAACATTTTCTTTAAATAAACTCCATCCTGATTTCCATTTTGTCCCCAGATGAAATTGATGGATTGATTGGGTGTGAAATAACTGGATGTATTATTTGATATACTTAGAGAAAGATTGGAAGCATAAATGTTTTGTGCGTAATATTTACCATATACCCATGAGATGACATAGCCAATAAACAACATAAAAACAAACCAATACCAATTTCTTATCACGCGTCTTAAAAAATGTTCAATATTAAACATAGAGAAAGAGCCGTGTTTTTCCTGCTGAGAATCATTATTATTCTCTACTGTAATGCCTTTTCCTGGAATCATGGTATTAAAGGTTTTTTAGAAGTAGATAAATGGATAATGCCGTTGTAATTACAGAAACACCCGTTATTAAAGTCTGTACAGGATCTTTTCCGAATCCGTTGAGACTTTTTCCTCTGGTATTAAAATATATTTCATCTCCGTTTTGAACATAATAATAAGGAGAATTCATCACATCTTCTCTGGTAAGATCTATTTTGGCAATTTTGATACCTTCGGGTAGCTTTCTGTGGATAACAATATTTTTTCTGTCGATCGTTCTGTTTAGCCCTCCATTTATGGCGAGTGCCTCTGTAATGGTAAGCGTATTTTTATGCGCCACCTTTTCTCCTGTAATCCCCGTAGTTTCTACATCACCAAGCAAGTAATAGGTAATACCATCCGTATTCAGTCTCACTTCAGATTTTCCTTCCTGGAAGTTTTCATTTACTTTTTGCTGAATTTCTTCAGATACTTCTTCAATTGTTCTGCCTTCAGCTTTAATATAGCCAATTCCGAAAACATTGATGTCTCCTTTAGAATCAACTTTTAAACCATTAAAGTAAAAAATGATATTTCCCCCGGTACCAGAGTTTCCTCCATTATTACCACCCATGCCGCCACCTATTCTACTATTTGAGGCAACTGTATTCGTACCCGGCGCTACAGTAGATCCAGATGTATTTAATGAAGAATAAAACTGGGCAGCATCTCCTTTAGGAGTTGTAACAATATTAAGGGTTAAAATATCATTTTTAGTTATTCTATAGATAGGGATATTATAGGGGATCAAGCCTTCTTCATTAATTACCAAACTCTCATTGGGTTGCATATATCGTACATCTTTTGTTGTAACACAAGATGTCGTCACCAAAAGCGGTAATAGAAGGAATAAATACTTACTTTTCATCATATTTTTCAAGTTGTTAATAAAAATAAAAATTCAATTGACAGTCTTTTTATTATTCTTTAAAAGATAAATAATATCTGGTATATAAGCTCCTAAAAAGCCGAGAAACAATATTACAACCAATAATAAATTTATATTTATGTGTCTAAAATAATAAGCTACTGCTACTATAAAAAGATAATACAAAATGATATAAAAGCTTGATCTTCTGTGTGTAAGATTTAGCTTAATTAGTTTGTGATGGATATGATTTTTATCCGCATCGAAAGGTGATTTTTTATTCACTAATCGTATGATAATTACATTCAATGTATCCACAATCGGGAGAATAAGAATAGCTACAGCGACCACCGGTGCAGACTGTAAATGATATTTGGGAACATTCGGGAGCGCCTTGTCAATAAAAATATCAATAAAACAGATAGATGTAAACGCCAGCAAAAAGCCCAACAACATAGAACCGGTATCTCCCATAAATATTTTATTGGTTCTTGAATTGGATAAATTATAATACAAGAATGCCAAAACAGCCCCGATAATGATTACAGACAATACCACCAAAGGATAATTATACTCACCAAGTCTGTAGTAACTAATCCCGAAAAGAGCACTACAAATCACAGAATAACCTCCTGCAAGACCATCAATACCATCTATCAGATTAAATGCATTAATAAGAATAATGAAAGTAACAATACTAAAGATAATACTTACCCAATATTCCAGCTCATAAACTCCGCATATCCCGAAAAGACTTCGTATTCTGATGTCAGACCCTGTTACAATTAATGAAGAAACGATAATTTGCGCCACAAGTTTCTTGTACGCCCTCATCACAACAATATCATCCATTACCCCTATATAAAGGAGAATAACAAGCGATGCAAACAAAAATTTGTATAAATCGAAAAGCTCATAAGCAAAAATCGAGGTACAGATTCCTATGGAATAAAAGATAGCGATTCCCCCAAGATTCGGGATTTTACGAAGATGAGAACTTCTTACACCCGGTTCATCCATTAAGTTTTTTCTTCTGGAAATCTTGATAATGGTAGGAACGGAAAAATAAGTGATTAGAAACGAGAACAGAAAACCAAATCCTACTTTTGCGTAAAAAATAGGAATTCCCGTTTGAGTTAAGAACAATTCAAAATTTTTCATTTTTTTATTCAAGCACTTGATGTTTCTTTAACTTTGAGACTTATCTGCTATGATAATTGTCCTGTTGATACCGAAACATAGTACCTCCATTTGTGTTTATATTATTTTTCTTATCAATTTCTTTTGCCCTGCAAAAAATAAAAGATAAAAAACTTTTTTTTTCAGTGGCAAAGATAACAGATAATTTTTATCAAAACGACTATAATTTAATATATCTTTCATTTTTATATGGCGTTCCTTCATAAAAACCTCCAATTTTTCAGCCATTTCATAAAAAACATCTTTATTTTTCACAAAAGCTAAATACGCCAGAAACGAATAAACACCTTCAAAAACCTGAAAATCCTTCAGTTCTTTTCTTTTTTCAGCATAATGAGATTTCTCAAAAACAGCTTCCACATCTTCTACCGCTTTTAAAATATCAAGTCCTTTTTCCGTGTGAGTTTTGGTAATAGAATCTGTCCGTTCAAGATATTGGTAATGAAAATTTTGTGTCTGTGCCAAAATTTCGCATTCCAACAAAAGCTGAGGAATCAACTGAATATCTTCAAAATGAACTCCTTTTTTAAATCTTTTTCCGTTAAAAAGTTCTTTTTTGAATAATTTATTACAGGCAAAATAACTCAAATCAGAGAAAACTGAAAAATTCTTTTCCAGCCCTATTTTCTCCGGCATATTTGGGATTTGTGTCAGTTTTTGTGTAATATTTCCGTGTTCATCAACTTTTTGAATATTGCAGATTACCATTTTGGCTTGATGTTTTTCGGCAAGATTCACCATTTCTGCAAACATCGTAGGTGTCACATAATCATCGCTGTCTACAAAACCGATATAATCTCCGGTCGCTCTGTCGATTCCGAAATTTCGGGCATCGCTTAAACCACCGTTTTCTTTATAAAAAGGTTTAATTTTTCCAGGAAATTTTCGAGCATAATTCTGAATAATCTGCTTAGAATTGTCTTTACTTCCGTCATTTACCACCAGAATTTCAATATTCTGATACGTCTGATTAATTAAAGAATCGAGGCATTTAGCCAGATAATTTTCAACATTGTAAACGGGAACAATAATGGAAACTCTTGAGGGAACATTTGTCATACATTAAATTTTCGTCAGTCGTGCGCTTAGCCAGCCTTTCTTGGCATCATCAAAATCTTTTCTGGAACAGGGGACACAATTTTCAATATTGTCATCATCCCCGAAATACCAAAGATTACTAAAGGTATCCCGTTTAAAAGCATATTCTCTGTCATCCACCAGTACATAAAATATTTCGTAATGTCTTTCTTTCGGATGAGATCTCTGAATATTGATTCCTTCAATCATGTACCAGATCATTTGTGCAAGAAGCTGGTGATTTAATTGATTTTCAGAATAAATATTATAATTAAAAATACCTACCGATTTCAGGTTTTCGCTTAATCCAATTTCTTTCATGTAGGCGCAAACTTCTCTTCGGTTCAAACCATTCACCTGTGGATTCATAGAAAACGGTTCGCTGAAACTTTCAATCGCATCGCAATTTACCGTTACCAAATCTGCTTTTCTGAAAAACGGCTCTGTCTTTTCTGTAGAATTCATCATTTCCGCCAAACGGATAATATCAAACTCAACTTCCTTGATTAATCTTACAGAATCCGCTTCATTTAAATGTTTCTGATATCCTAAATGATGGTAATTTTTAATTGCAAAATTCTTAGCACCGAAAATTTTACCTAAAAAAGTATATTCGTTGATCTTTTCATCTTGCTTCAAGGAAATAATATTGCTGATCTGAGTATAATTGATACTTTTTGTATAAAGATTCAATGCTGAAAAAAGTGAAAAAGCAAAGTCATTCGAACCACCAATAATCACCGGAATGGCTCTTTTTTGATGACAAGCTGACAACACTTCCTGCAAAATATAATGAGAATCCTGAACCGATTTCCCTGAAACCAAATCGCCCAAGTCTACAATCGGAATTTCAAAATCCAGTTGTGACAATTTATAAAACTCTTTCCGTATTCCTGTAAAATCCTGCACTTCTGCATCGCCGTTTGCCCCTCTGTAATCAGAAACGAACAGAAGAACAATACTGTCTTCTTGTATATCTTTTGTGATCTGATTCCCGATTTGCCAGCTTTCGGTTTTGAAATTTCTGGGTGAAATGATAAAATCTTCAAAATTCATTCTCTCGTTGCAATTTATTGGAATCAAAAGTATTAAAATTAAATTATTTACCAAGCATAAAAAGCCATTTCCCGTGTTTGTTAACGGCTTTGTATTATTATTTTAATATTATTTCTTTTTAAGTCTGCTTTTTGCGTTCAGAAATTTAAACTTTAGATTTTATAATTTCAAACACAAAAGACGTTGATGTTTCAAATGCTCCGCCTTGCGTAGCTCCGAATAAAAATCTCGGCGTTTCGCCATCTTTATCCAACAAAATCATTGGACGTTCCAATCTTCCGAATCGGTTTAAATTTTTTGGAGGAGCGGGCTCATCAACATAACTTTTCATATTGAGATAAGCGATTTCCGGCTGAGTCCATTTCATTCCGTCTTTTGAGGTTAAATGCAACCCATATTCGTGATTAAAAAATCCCATATCTCGGGCAACCATGTTAAAAATCCCTTTCTGTTTCCAAACGAAAGCATCTTCTAATTGAGCGTTATTGGGCAATGAGGAAAAATCAATCACAGGATTTTCTGACACTTTTTTGTAAGGTCCAGTGGGAGAATCTGATTTTGCCAATCCGTATTTTCTATTTCCTCTAATTGGCCCTTTTTGAGTTTCGTATTCTTTGGTATTCCATGATTTATAAAACAGCCAATATTTTCCATCATTTCCTTTTACAAAACCAGGGTTTGTCGTACAATGATCATCCCAAGAACCTTCTTTTCCGGGCAGAAGCAATGGTTGATCTGGTCTTTTCCACTCTCCGTCAAGACTTTTAGCAGTTGCCAATCCAATTCTTTTGGTATTGGTTTTTCCGTTGGAATTTCCCATGAAGAATAACAAATATTCTTTTCCAACTTTTTTAATTAACGGATTGTGACAGGTTGTTGCATCCCAAAAACCTTCTCCTCTTGGAGCTAAAATAACTTGCTTATGTTCAAATTGATCAAACGGAGAATTGGCTTCCGCACGACAAATTTCAGAACCTTTTAGCCAGCCACCCATTCCTTTTTCCTTTTTCCATCTGGAATAAAATAAATGAACTTTCCCATCTTCACCCCAAATCGGCGAACTGCACCAAATGTAATAACCTTCTAATTCCAAAGATCGACCGATGGGTTTCAAATTGAAATATGGCTTTGCTTCTGAAGATAATAAGCTCGTAAATGATGACCCTAAAAACACAGCAGCAATTCCTAAAGCTGAAGTTTGTAGAAATTCTTTGCGGGTGAAAGGTTTTTCCATTGGATTTATTTGAGGACTAATTTAGAAGAAACGAGATTAAGTAGTGTCCTGCGGTTTCGGGGTTAATTTCCAATGCTTAAGTAATACTTCTGAATAGGTTTAAGCAGTAACATTATTACTATATTTGAAACAGTTTTTACTAATTTCGATGCTTACACCAAGAATAAGATCTAAATATCAAACAATTTATGACAACAAGAAAATACATATCGGAATTTGCACTTAATATGCACCTAACACATACAATGATTCTTCAACAAGAAGACTTAAAACGTGTTAGTGAATTTAATTATTTTACAAAAGAAAATCCTTGCCATATATATTTAATTTGTAAAAGACCACGAATTTCAATAGATACAGAAAATTTTATTATAGACAAAGACAAAATAATTTTTACTTTTAAAATTCAAAGGCAAAATACTTTTGAGAATATTAAAATTGAAATACCTAATACTTATAATACAATTGACTTTAAATTAACTTCTGAATATCCTTATAATTATTTTGAGCTAAGGAAAAACGGGGAGATTTTATTAAATGGAAAATCTGCAGTATTTCTTCAAAGTTTTGGATCTAAATTCACAAAATACCTTGATCTTGAAGTTCTATATATCGGGCAATCTTATGGTGTTAAAGGAGCTAGAACTGCACCAGAAAGACTTCAAAGCCACTCAACTCTTCAAGGCATATACTCTGAAGCTATTATTAAAAATCCTGACTGCGAAATTTGGCTTATTCTAACAAGCTTCGAGCAGATACTTTTGACAAGTATGGACGGAAGAATGAGAAGGGATGACGAAGAAAAACAGAAGGATACTGAGCATTTAGAAAGGGTGACAAATGCTGTTTTATATGATGGATTAAAAGAACAACAAGTAATAAACTTTACCGAAGCTGCATTAATAAGATATTTTCAACCTCCTTATAATATTGAATATAAGAATACATTTCCCAATCCAGCACATTCAACATATTCCGAATGTTTTGAGTTAGATATAAACTCTATATGCATCGAAGTAGATACTCAAAACATAAGTTGTAGACTTTTTTCTGATACTATTCCTGCTCATTGGTGGCATATGCATAATTTTTTCCTTCATTCAAACACAGAAAGAAAGAGTATGTTTGAGTATGATAAACCTTTAAAATAAACATTGGTCAATAATTTTTAATTGTTTTTTGAGAGACAACAAAAATAAAAATATTACTAAGCTAAAATAAATATTGCCCTTTTTTGATATTATCAAAAAAGGGCAATATTTTAAGTATAAAACTATTATTTCTTAGCTGCCGGTTTCTTAGCCGCAGGCTTTTTCGCAGTCGTAGTTGCCTTTTTAGTCGTCGCAGCTTTCTTCGCAGCAGGTTTCTTTTTCTCCGCAAAAGCTTTCGGATCCTGGTCGGTAATCCATTTTTTAACCTCATCGAGAGAAACGTCTTTTAAGTCGTCGCTTTCGTATTTGGTATCGTCTTTTTTCTTAGGAATTTTATAAATATTCTTTCCGTGTTTTACGATCGGACCCCATCTTGCATTTTCAATTGAGATCTTTTCGGCTTCCCATTGTTGAATATAACGGTTGGCTTCTTTTTCCAACTTAGCTTCCACCAATTCGTTGATGTCGCTCTGAGAAAGATTTTCGAAGTTATATTTTTTCGGAACGTTAATGAAAATACTTTTATACTTGATGAAAGGTCCGAATCTTCCCGTTCCTTTTGTGATGCCTTCCCCTTTATAAGTTGCGATCGGCGCATCTGCAATTTTCTTTTCACTAATAATTTCTTCCGCACGTTTTTGATCTACAGACAGCGGATCTTCCCCTTTTGGAATACTGATATATGTTTCGCCCCACTTCACATAAGGACCGAATCTTCCAACTCCAACGGAAACCGGTTGTCCATCAACTTCACTTAAATCAAAAGGAAGTCTGAATAATTCCATTGCTTCTTCAAAAGTGATGGTTGCGATATTTTGACCCGTCATTAACGAAGCGAAAATTGGTTTTTCCTCATCTTCCGTTTCACCAATCTGAATCATTGCACCAAATCTTCCGATTCTTGCGTGAACATTTTTACCTGTTTTCGGATCAACTCCTAAAAGTCTGTCTCCAGTTGCTCTTTCGGCATTTTCTTCTACATCTTCAATTCTCGGATGGAATTTTGAGTAGAAATCAGTCATCATTTCTTTCCATTTCTGGCCACCGTTGGCAATTTCGTCAAAGCTTTCTTCCACTCTTGCCGTGAAACCGTAATCTAGGATTTCCATGAAATTACTGGTTAAGAAATCACTTACCACTTCACCCGTATCCGTAGGAAGAAATTTATTTTTGTCACCCCCAAATTTATCTTCAAGGATCTCTTTCTTAATTTTATCTTTTACCAAAGACATCTTCACCACTTCTCTTGTCTGTGGGTCGACCTCTCTTTTGTCAACATATTCACGGTTTTGGATGGTCTGAATTGTCGGCGCATACGTAGATGGACGACCGATTCCCAATTCTTCCAATTTTTTAACCAAACCAGCTTCCGTATATCTTGCGCTTGGTCTTGTGAATTTTTCTGTGGCTGTAATTCTTTTATATCCTAAAACTTCTCCGACATTTACTTTTGGAAGTAGTTTTTCGTTGTTTTCTTCATCATCTTCGTCAGTTTTTATAATTCCGTAAGCTTTTAAGAAACCTTCAAAAATAATTACCTCACCTTGTGCTTCAAAGTTTTGAGGAAGTTTTGGATTTCCTATTTCGATTACCGTCTTCTCTATTTTAGCATTTGCCATCTGGGAAGCCAGTGTTCTTTTGTAAATTAACTGATATAATCTGTTTAACTGAACATCACCAATGCTTGTTACTGAAAAATCAGTAGGACGGATCGCTTCGTGAGCCTCCTGTGCAGATGCCGATTTTGTTGTGTAATTTCTTGGTGAAGAATATTCCGCTCCGTATTCTGAGGTTATCTGTTTTTTAGCACCTTCAATCGCTTCCTGAGAAAGATTTACGGAGTCGGTTCTCATATAGGTAATGTATCCTTCTTCATACAATCTCTGCGCAAGACGCATCGTGTTGGTTACATTATATCCTAATCTTGAGGAAGCTTCCTGTTGCAACGTAGAGGTTGTAAATGGTGCAGATGCAGAACGTGTTCCGGGTTTTGTTTCAACATTAAGAACTTTAAACTCGGTAGTTTTTGCTAATTCTAAGAATTTTTCTGCGTCTTCTTCTTTTTCGAAATCTTTTTTAAGTTTGGCAGCAATTTCCTGCTCGGTTTTATTTAAGAAAATCCCATCAAGTTTGAAACTTGCCTTTGGCGTAAACTCACGGATTTCTTTTTCTCTTTCAACAATTAATCTTACCGCCACCGATTGTACTCTACCTGCTGATAATCCCGGTTTTACCTTTTTCCAGAGAACCGGAGACATTTCAAAACCTACGATTCTGTCTAAAACTCTTCTTGCCTGTTGGGCATTTACTAAGTTCTGGTCGATATCCCTTGGATTGTCAATTGCTTTTAGAATAGCATTTTTAGTAATCTCATGGAAAACAATTCTTTTTCTATTTTCCGGTTTTAATTTCAACTCGTCTGCCAAGTGCCATGCAATAGCCTCTCCTTCGCGGTCTTCATCGGAAGCCAGCCAAACCATTTCCGCTTTCTTCACAGCGGCTTTCAATTCGGTTACCAATTTCTTTTTGTCGGCAGAAACTTCGTAATCGGGAGTGAAAGTTCCGAGGTCAATCCCCATTCCTTTTTTAGGCAAATCCCGGATATGACCGAAACTGGATTTCACATCGAAATCTTTACCTAAATACTTCTGAATAGTTTTTGCCTTTGCCGGTGACTCGACGATTACTAAATTTTTCGACATTCTAAAATTTTTGCAAAAGTATAGCTTTTTTATTAGATAGGTTTTGGAATTACATTTTATTTAATAATTCTAAGGGTGCAACGAAGACTCTGTACAAGATTCCTTCGAAGGTAAAACCCTTTCCTGACATCTCTACTCTATATAATAATGAGAAAATGACAATAAATAAAATTATATAGAATTTTCTGTTAACAACAATTGGCTCAAAAGCATATACAGAACCGCCTTTCTTCAATAATAAGGCAAAAAGCACAATGATGAGCATCATGTGAATATACATCCATCTTCCCCAGTCTATTGCCAGGTAAAATAAAGGAAAAGAGAATAAAAATGCACCAATCAATAAAATAGATAAAACCTTTCGGTTATTTAGATATTTTAAATAATAAGCCAAATGCAAAACACTTAAACCTAAACTTATAAAATACAAAAGATATTCATTAAGATGTTCTTTGATATACTCTCTTTCATTAATATTCCAATAGAAAATTCCGTAGATTGGATGAACGTCTCTATCTGCGAGAATCTGAAGAGACATCCCTTCATTTACATTTTTACCAAATTTTAAAATCAGCAGTGTAGGAATTCCGACAGAGAGAAAATATTTAACATATCTTTTCCATTCAAATCTTCCTGTTTTTAAATATAATGCAATCGCAAAATAAGGAACATAAAATAAAACCACTTCATGCAAAAATGTTGTGATACAAAGCGCAACACAGAAAATATATTCTTTGTTTTTTGAAAGTTTATCATTATCTAAAAGATAGACAAACCAAGTGAACAAAAGAAAAACAATAAATTCTTTCTTCCCAACATAAGTCACAGTATTCAAAAGTCCTACAAAACCAATTGAAGATAATAACAATGATAAATACAAAAAATCAGTGACTTTGTAACGAATCAGTTTTGTGTACAGCCAAAAGAATCCCGAAATAATTAAAAACTGAAAGAAATATACCAGATAATTCAGTCTTATGTGCGTAAGATCCTGCAACAGGAAAAAGAAACTTCCAGACAGACCTCTTCGCTTAAAACCACCATCCTGATAATTAATCAGCCAGTCGGCAAGAATGTATCCGTCATCTTTCAGATTGTAATAAAAAGTAAATATGAGGGTATAAACAGCAACAACTGCAATAAGAAAATAGATAAAAATCTTGATATTAAAGTTTTGTACAATCCTGTTGAGCATCATAAAGTGTTTTAAATTGGGAAATAAAAAAGAGAAACAAAACAGTTTTCGGTTTGCATCATCATTTTCAGCGTTCAAAAATAATGAATTTAACTTAATTGCCGCTTTATTTCTCTTTAGCTAATTATTAAATCTATGATTATTCTTTAATAATTTTCACAATCTCTTTTGAGTCATTTACTCTTAATAAATAAGCTCCTGAAATAAGAGAAGAAAGATTGGTTTTACCATTTTCAAATTTCCCGGATTTCACCAACTGCCCAGACATATTGTATACCTGATAGTAATATGCATCTTTATTATCCTGTGTCTGAATGTGTAAATCATCTTTCACGGGATTTGGGAAGAAAGTAACTTTTTCTTTAACGATATTCTGAACATCATTTGGTCTCAAAATAGCAGAAGGTGCCGCAGCAGGCAAAGAAGTAATCTGAAGTTTCTGAATGACACCTTCTTCGTTTCCATCGGCATCATATTTAATTTTCACACAACGACAGCTCATTCCGAAATAAGGATCGTTGTTATCATGAAACGCAATCATTCTGTTTGCCGTAGAAGCTGCATCAAATAAAATATTAATGGGTCTTCCGATATAATTTGAATTTAAAGCTGCCGTCCAGACTCCCGGATACTGATAATTAATTGTATTAAACGTTCCTGTAGAGGTCTGATTAGTCACGACACTTCTGAAACCACGCGATCCTGAATTCGGATAATTTCCGATTCTGTAAGAAGGATCATTATAAATATACCCGATTGTATAACTTGCAGAGGCACTTCTTCTTACTCTTTGTCCCAAATAATCATTAACAACACTGTATGATGTTGCTACATTTTTATCTTTTTTATACCAAGGAGTAAAACCAAAATCCTGACCGGAAGCGATCATTACTCCGGTAAGATCGGGAATTCTCCAACCTTCAGGACAAGGATCGAAAGGTGATTTTTTGCCACCCCTTCCCCATCGGTCTAAAGCTAAGTTCGGTTCGTTTGCCAACCAGTCTGTACCATTGGTGTACAGCGGAACAGCACTGTTATATGCAGCAAAAGTACTCGGAATCATATACACCAAAGGATTTCTAACTGAATAAGAAAGAACTTTTGCAATCTTGTCAGAAACTTTATCTGTAGCAGAGACATTGGCATTTGCAGAATTTGTATAGGTGTTGTAAGGAACAATATAACTTCCAGCCAGATTATTATAAGTCGCATATGGAAGAGTTGTATAAGTCGCCGTTCCGCTTGCTGAAACATTTCCTAAATAAACAGAGTGAGAAGCTCTGTCATCAGCATATTGGAAAATCGGGATCGGATCTTTTCTTCCCCATTGATAATGTAATCCTGTTGAGGCTTTAATTTTCGCCAGCTCCGCCAGTGTAGGCGTCAATGGATTGACTACAACAGGAAAAGCGTCAGTTGCCCCCAGATTTCTGTCCATAAATTCTGTCTGGAAAACGTTATCTCCTTTTTGTATGTAATTAACGTAATTCGTTACTGAACCTACCGGCAATTCTGTTGTATAATTATAGGAGCCAACTGCCGTATCTGTTACCCAAATATGCCAAGACCAGTATACCGGATTGGAAATACTTCCATTATGTAAAGTAACTACTGCATTTCCTATTTGATTTGGGTTGATCGTTACTGCAATGCTTGATGACGATATGGCTCCCAAAGAATTAGGAGATGGATTTACCACTGTTACATTATTTATTAAACTTGTATTTGTCGTCCAAAGAATATTTGTTTTAAGATTATTAAAATTAGCCGGATTTAAAATTTCTTTATTATTTAAAAGCTGACTTTGTACAGAAAATGCTTTACTTACAGGAATATTAATTACTGTTGCTGAGGTATTTTTCACAATCTGATACGTATTAGGATTACTAAGTCCTTCACGATATTCCGTTTCAGGAAGAAGATATTCTGTCGGGAAGTTATAATCATTCACTACATACAAAGGATCTTTTATACAGCGGCATCCGGCAGCATCGGTCGTAGAATTGGCTCCTAATGGGAAATACCAGTACCTTCCCACCACATTCGGAGAATTAGAATCCGGAACATCCGGCTGAGTTTTATCCGGAATCATAAACAACGTTCTTGCTCCCACTGCAGGAGTCGTATCAAAATGTCTGGCCATTGTAGCCGTCCATAAAGTTGTCTGATGCTGATCGGTATACTGCCCCTGATGAGCATTGAAAACGATTGCACCCGTTCCTGGAAAAACACCCATATTGAAACTAACCGCATTGGATAAGTCATAACCGAAATTAGGATACAACTTAAAATTGGTCATGAAACTCGGAACTCCGGAATCTGTCGGTTTTATTTTGTGATAATTATTCGCTTCAAAAACATTTTTAGCCATATTGGTTCTTACTCCAAAAGGTGAATAATCTACCCTAATATCATCTACATACGTTGAAGAAGCCAGATTAGCGACCAAAGCAGAAGGAACCCGCCATCCGTTCGGGCAAGGGTCGTACGCTGACTTATTTCTATAGGGCTGCGCTGAAGCATCAGCATTATAATTGGTATTGATTTTCCCTTCAGAATTATCAGACCAAAGATTAAGCTCAGGTAGCTGACTGTCGTTCATACCCGGCATTTTACCAAACCAATTGACCATTAAGTTTGCATTATTGTTATAATAGGCAATCCCGGAATTGTCATCTTTATTTACATAAATAAGACTCATCGGATTTTTTACTGAAAGTCTTAGATTGTTTGCAATATTGGCATTTGACAGTAAAACAAATTGTCTAAGATTATCAAAACTAATAGCACCCGTAAAATTTTTAGCACCTCTGTGTCGTATCCTTCCGATAGAACCGGAAACTTCATAAAAATCATTCCCTCTGTAAACCAACGGCGGAATAGGATCTTTTCTTCCCCATTGATAAAGCAGCCCACCGTTTCTGTTCCATTCATCTGCTGTGATTGAACTTCCAACAGCTCCTAAATTCCTATCCATCCAGCCCCAATCTGTATCGGGAATATTTTCCACTGTACCATCTGCTCTTTCTCGCTTTAAATTGGCAAAACTTTTATATTTTGAACCGTTGGAAGGATCATCGGTCACCCAAATATGCCATGACCAAAAAATTTCACCTGCAATCCTGAAAACCACTACTGCATTTCCTTTTTTTGCTTTATTAACAGGAACTTTAATTTTTGCATTCTGACCGGAATCTATTACCTCTAAAGTGTATCCTGAACCAGATTTTATCAGCCCGTGATTATCTTCCCATAAAACATCGGCAGTTATTTTTCCTGTAGGAATAGCAGATCCACCGATATACCGATCTTTTTCCCACATTGCATATGCTTTTTTCACAGGAATATACAATCCGTCTGCATTTTGGCTTGGATCAAATATATAACTGTTGGGCGCTCTTGACCAATCAGGAACAATACTTCCGGGGCTTTTATTTAAGATGTTGGTTTCATCAAAGAGAATATTCTTTGTAGGATTTATGTGATTATTGCTGATATTTAATTTGTTACTTAAAGTATCAACATTTTTACTGTGAGAATATTTCAGCATAGATAAATACTCCCTACTAGTTCCTATGCCTACCTCTGCATAGAAGTCATTTGTAGCCAGACAACAAAGTAGCGCCGTAAAATTGTAAATTAATCTATTCATGTTTTCTTGATATTATGTGTCTATTGCAAAATACAATTTTTGAACCCTTATTAACAAAAATCAATTTATTTTAAATATAATTAACAAATAAATAACATTAAAAACTAAAAACACACTCTTAATGCATTATATATACGAAAAACATATTCCAATATTAATCTGTGAAGATATAGTAATTTTCTATATTTTTTAATGCTTACAATCAATTTGAACCAATCTTAATCCTGAAAATTTTATTGATATTGTGATAACATAAACAAAAAAAGACAGCATCTGAAACGCTGTCTTTTAATATCATTTAATTGTTAATGGATTATGGTAAAATATGATTATGATAAAGATCAAAAGTAAATCTTCCACCGATAATATTTTTGAAACTTGAGAATACGACGAAATTAAATATCGTAAGTGCAATGATGAAAGAATAGATCATTCTTTTCTTATTGATATTCACAACGTACATCGCATTAGGAATAATGATATACGCAAAGCCAATAAATGCGCCCGCCAATCGTGAGGCAAAAATTGGGTTATTTCTAAAAATAAAATAAAAACAGATTCCGATGACGACATAAGCCCTGTGATATTCATAATAAGGGAACTTTTCTTTCATTTTCGTATCAAAAGTAAAGAGGAAGAAGGTAAGGATCGCCATCATCACTTCAGGAATACCAATCGCTCCGTTGAGCCTTTCCACAGATTCATCCATATATCCGTTAAAACCTACAGCCAACGTATTATCGGCGGCAATACTGGTCATAAAATTACCGAATACACGATATACTTCAAACGGAGACAGGAAAATGGAAGTTATAATCATTACAAGCATTACTCCCTTGCTTAAAGGAATCCTTACCAACCAATACATCGGAAGAAAGATATAGCAGACATTATGAATTCCTCCTGCAAGATATATACATAAAAGATATGCCCAAAGCTTTCGTTCTTTAATGTATCTCAACCCAAAATAAGCGATAAACGATCCCAAATTTTGTCTGATCTGACCACTTTCACCAATAAAAAAACCTGGAATAAAAATGAAAAGCATGAAGGTAAAGGGGTAAAAAGTATTGTCATCTGTATATTCTACCTTAAAATAAATCGCAAAAATGGCGACTACCAAGGTCAGCATATAATATGGTGCATTGAAGATATTCAGTAAAATCTTATTAATAAAAACATAAAGCCATTCTATTTCCATCGGCTGAGGTCCTTCCAAAGTAAGAGCTTTCATAAAAATAGACACATAATCTTTAGTATCAGAATAGGTATACATCGCACGATAACTTCCGAAATCGGGACCTACATTATCACGAAGCCCTGCAATGATTACCAAATAGGCTCCTAAACCCCAAAGCCATCTTTTATCAACTTTACCATGAAAAACTTCCTGATAACTGAAAATCAGCATGTAGATAATGGCAATTATATAGTATGGATGTAATAGATGCATACCTTAGATATATTGTTTTTTAAACTTATATGATGCCATTACAATTCCTGTAAGAATCAACGGCATAAATAATCTGGTTTCCCAAAAAAGTCCTACTAAAGTAATCATGACAAGATAAGGCGCAGAGAAAAACAAATATTTTCTGATCATCATCTTACCTACATCATCGCTGAATTGATACCCAAAATAAATACTTAATATTCCAAACAAAAGTCCCGTCAGATTATAAGGACTTGTAAAATTTTTAACCAAATAAATCCCTTCTACGAAAGAGGCATTCTGATGAATCATCATTCTCAAGCCAATATATGGTAAAATAAAGCACATTACCAAAAATGCTATTTCTTTTATAAAGACAAAATTTTTCTTTTTCACTTCTTCAAAATCAATAAAAATAGCAGCAAAAAAAGCAATATTGAGACAAGCAGTTTCTCTCACCAATGTTGAAATAATAATTGTTATTCCAAGACCGATAAGATCAATCATTTTTCTATTCTCCAAATACTTCAAAGTCAAAAAAATTCCCAACACGTAAAAAAATATGGCAACAGAATCACAATTTGTGGGAACATACTGCATAATCACAATAAAAAAAACAGCAATTAAGTGCACCATTCTTTTCACATTGTCGTTTATAAGAAGATGTACGGGTTTTAATTTCAGAATACGATTTAAAATAACCGAAGTAAGAATAAAAAAGAAAACATTAATCAAAAATGTACTGTGATAAAACAGAGAACCTTGTTTTAAAAGAAAACTTTTCGCAAAAGACAAATAATCATCAATAATAAAAGTTACCATTTCTGTTACATAAACACTCAGAAAATTCGGGATTACACGATAGGCGTATACCGATGAGAACATAAAGTCGGGTGCCTTTTCCCAGGATTTAATACCAACCACGTAGGAAGTTTCAAATCCGTAATAGGAAATAAAAAAAAGTAGAAAAGGGAAGATTATTACAAATAAAAATCCGTTTATTTTTTCATCAAAAGTTTTAAACATATCAAACTCTAAGCGTTAATACTTAGCAAATTTTGTTTTAAAATGTGCTTTCTTAATCGGGAACTTCTGCAAAAGTAGATTTTTTTTCATTCGGGCTAAAATATTTTATTGATTTTCAGTGAAAACTTATTGTTAAAACTTTTTAAACTACTCCTGAAAAAATTAAATTTGCAAACTTGATTTTACAATTTAATGCACAGGTTTTTTATATTTTTATATTATCTGATTTCTAAAAACAAGCTTCTGTCTGTATTTTTTGCGGTCGGGATTGCTGTTTTATGCGGATTTTTTGCTTCAAAAATTAATTTTGAGGAAGATATTAATCAGATCATTCCTAAAAATGAAAAATCTGATCTTACGGCAAAAGTTCTGAAACAGCTCAACTTTTCAGATAAAATTATTGTTATCATTGAAAACAAATCCCAAGAAGAAAATTTTCAGCTTTCGGAAACTGCCGATACTTTCTTAACTAAAATTGATCCTTTACAAAAATATATTGGTTCGGTTCAGGGGAAAGTAAATGATAATGAAATTACAGAAACCTTCGACTTTGTCAATCAAAATCTTCCTTTATTTTTAAATGAAAACGATTATAAGGAAATTGAAAGGAAACTGCAAAAAGACAGCATCGCAGAACAGGTGGAGAACAATTATGTTTCTCTGGTTTCACCAACAAGCTTAGTGACCAAAGAATTCATCAAAAAAGATCCGCTCGGCATTACTTTTTTAGGGATTAAAAAACTGAATGCTTTAAATATCAGCAAAGATTTTAAGCTTGAAGACAATTACATCGTTACCAAAGACGGGAAAAACCTGCTGCTTTTCATCGATCCGAAAAATAAAAGCAACGATACCAAAAACAACGAAACTTTCGTCAATCAATTAAATGAAATAAAAGGCAACCTCAACGAACAGTTCAAAGGAAAAACGGAGATCAGTTATTTTGGTTCGCCTGTCATTGCGGTTGCCAACGCCCAGCAGATTAAAAAAGACATTCAGAATACGGTTATTATTTCGATGACGGTGCTTTTGTTGTTACTGATGTATTATTTCAGGAATGTTTTCACGCCGATTATTGTTTTTCTTCCGACGGTTTTCTCCGTCTTGCTGGCTTTGTTGATTTTATATTTTATTAAAGATAAAATTTCTGCCATTTCTTTAAGTGTCGGAGCCATTCTGATCGGAATTACAATTGATTATGCGCTGCATATTTTGACGCATTACAAACACAATAACAATATTGAAGAACTTTACAAAGAAATCACGCAACCGATTATTTTAAGCAGTGCGACGACGGCAGTTTCGTTTTTATGTCTGGTTTTTGTACGTTCTGAAGCGTTAAAAGATTTAGGACTTTTTGCAGCGATCACCGTGATATTTTCTTCGATTACGGCATTAATTATTGTTCCGCAATTATATAAACCCAAGACAAAAGAAAAACAAACCAACACCAATTTTATTGATAAAATCGGGTCTTATCCTTATGAAAAGAATAAGCCATTAATCATCATTTGTTCGATCATTATTGTGGCATGCCTTTTCGGTTTCAGACACGTTGGTTTTAATGAAGATATCGGAGATTTAAATTATATTCCTAAAGATTTAAAAATCAGCGAGGCAAAATTGGAGAAACTTTCAGACATTACTTCAAAATCCATTTATACGATTTCTTACGGAGATTCTGAAGATGAAGCTTTGGCAAGAAATTCTCAATTGAGTCAGTTTTTAGAAAAGGAAAAGAACGAAGGAAAAATTTTAAGTTATAATTCTCTCGGAAATGTTGTCTTATCAAAAAAAGATCAACAAAAAAAGATAGAATTATGGCAGAAATTCTGGGATTCCAATAAAAAGAATCAAACGATTTCTGAATTAATCAGTAACGGAAATAAATTTGGCTTCAACAGTTCTGCGTTTGATCAGTTTAATGAAAATCTGAACAAAAACTATTCTACGTTAACGTTGAAAAATTATGAAAGTATAAAAGCTTTACAGATTTCTGAATTTTTAAGTCAAGAAAATGGTTTTTATACCGTTTCCAATGTCGTAAAAGTGGACGAAAAGAAAAGAGACGCGTTCATTAAAGATGTTGAAAAGAAACATGATGCTTTGGCAATAGACCGTCAACAGATGAATGAGAACTTTTTAGGTTTATTAAAAAGAGATTTTAATACCTTGATTAATTATTCGCTTCTCGCCATTGTTTTAACAATTATTGTTTTCTTCAGAAATTTTGAATTGACTCTTTTGACGATGTTTCCGATCGTGTTGACGGGAATTGTAACGGCAGGAATTCTCTATTTTTTAGGCTTGGAATTAAATATTTTCAGTACCGTTGTTTGTACACTGGTTTTCGGAGTTGGAGATGATTTCAGTATTTTCCTTACTCAAGCCATGCAAAAGGAACATACGACAGGAAAAAACGAGCTTCCGACGTACAGAACGTCTATTATTCTTGCGGTTTTTACAACCATATTATCCATCGGTTCTTTAATTTTTGCCAAACATCCGGCGTTGCATTCATTAGCGTTAGTCGCTTTGATAGGAATGTTTTCTGTAATTATTATTACCTCAACATTATACCCGTTCTGGTTTAGATTACTGATTACCAACAGAGCAAAAAAAGGACTTTCACCAATAACTTTCAGATTATTTGTTCGTTCGGTAGTATCATTTATCTATTACGGTTTAGGTGGACTTATCTTTTCTTTCTTCGGACATTTCTTTGTAAAAAAAGCAAAAGGAAAAACGTTAGAAAACATCAAAAAAGCGATTGCGTTATTTTTGAAATCAGTGCTGCATCTTACGCCTTTTGTAAAGAAAACAGTGATTAGAAATCCTCATGAAGATTTCAGCAAACCTTGTGTCATTATTGCTAATCACACTTCGTTTTTAGATACTTTGGCGCTCGCAATGGCAACTCATAAAATTATTTACCTGGTGAATGATTGGGTATACGATTCTCCGGTTTTTGGAAAATTGGTAAGAGCATTAGGCTTCTTCCCTGTTTCTCAAGGCATAGAAAATGGAATGGACAAGCTAAAGGAAAAAATTGATCAAGGCTATTCTTTAATGGTATTTCCTGAAGCCGAACGTTCTTATACCAATGATGTTAAAAGATTCCATAAAGGAGCTTTTTATATTGCAGAACAATTCGGGTTGGATGTTGTGCCTGTCTATATTCATGGGAACTCAGAAGTCCTTCCGAAAGGTGATTTTATTATCTATGACGGAGCCATCACAGTAAAAGTTGGTGAAAGAATTGATAAAGATGATTTGAGTTTTGGAAAAAATTACTCGGAAAGAACAAAAAAAATCAATTTCTATTTCAGAAATGAGTTTGCAAAGCTGAGGAATGAACTTGAAGACGAAAATTATTTTAAGAAAAAACTGTTTTTAAGTTATTTATATAAAGACAGCGAAGTCGTAAAAGCAGTAAAAGATGATTTTAATAAAAACAAATCGGTTTACTTTGAACTCAATAAACACATTCCGAAAGATGCGAGTATTTTACACTTAGCCAATGATTTCGGACAGAAAGATATTTTGTTAACCCTACAGCAGGCGGACAGAAGAATTTTCAGTTTGATTGCAAATGATGAAAAAAGGCAAACCGCCAAACAGACCTATTTGGTAAAGAAAAGAAAGATCACCTATATAAAAAGTTTGACTGAAATTAATAAAAACATCAATGTACTTTTAATTTCTGACGAAAATTTTCATCTAAATGATTGGGCAGTACTTCCTGAAACAATCATTTTTGTAAATGTGAAAAATAATCTGCCTGAAAACAGTAATTATATGCTGGAATACAGCTCAGAATCAATAAAAGTATATAAGTCTGCATAATAAATATGAAAAGCATATTTTTGTAATCGCGAAAAAATAGTAATGAAAAAAAGGATACTGGTTATATATTATACACAAACGGGGCAACTTGAGGATATTGTAAAGAATGTCGCCAAGCCGTTTGAAAATAAAAAAGAAGAATATGACGTCACTTATTACAACATCAAGCTGAAGGAAGATTTTCCTTTTCCTTGGTCTGGTGATGTGTTCTTCAATACTTTTCCGGAATCTTATCTTCAGATCCCCAGCGAAATTCTTCCGCCGCCGGAAGAGGTTTTAAATGAAAAATTTGACTTAATTATTTTTGGGTATCAGGTTTGGTATTTAACACCGTCTATCCCGATCATTTCTTTTCTGAAAAGCAAATATGCCGAAAGTATTCTGCAAAACACTCCGATGGTTACCATTTCCGGTACAAGAAATATGTGGATGCTTTCTCAGGAAAAACTAAAAGTATATTTAAGAGATCTGAAAGCAAAACTGGTTGGAAATATTGCATTAGTAGACAGACACGATAATTATACAAGTGTATTAACAATTCTTCGCTGGATGACCACCGGACAGAAAGAAAAATCAGGAATTCTTCCTGCTGCAGGAGTTTCTGATGAAGAAATTACAGGTTCTGTGAAATACGGAAATATCATTGAAAAACATTTTTCTGATAACACGCTGGAAAACCTTCAGCCGGATTTGGTGAAAAACGGAGCCGTAGAAATCAGGGCATTCCTGGTAAGAGTAGAGAAAGTGGGAAATAAAATTTTCACAATCTGGTCTAATCTTATCATCAAGAAAAAAGAGAAACGCCCATTGCTTATTAAATTCTTTAAGGTATATTTGATGGCAGCGATCTGGATTATATCACCAATCGTATTGGTTCTACACCTGCTGACAACACCTATTTTTTGGGCAAAAAGAAAAAAACAAAGAGAATATTTACAAGGAATTAATTTAAAATAGAATGTACGACGTATTTATAACAAAAGCATCAACATACTTACCCAATGAGCCGGTTTCAAATGATGAAATGGAAACGTATCTTGGTTATATAAATGACGCAAAATCTAAAGCAAAAGCTCTTATTTTAAGAAATAACAAAATCACGACAAGATATTACGCTTTAGACAAAGAAGGAAATCCTACCCATACCAACGCTCAGATTGCAGCAAATGCCGTGAAGCAGCTTTTTGATGACAAATTCAAAAAAGAAGATATGGAACTGCTTTCCGTAGGGACTTCTTCGCCTGACCAGATTCAACCTTCGCATGCTTCCATGATTCATGGTGAGCTTGATATTAATAAATCTTTGGCAATTAATACCGCATCAGGACTTTGTAATTCCGGTATGAATGCACTGAATTACGGATTTCTTTCAATAAAAGCAGGTGCCAACAACAATGCAGTTTGTGTTGGTTCCGAAAGAATGTCGGCATGGATGACCGCTGATAAATTCAATCATGAGGCAGAGAATTTGGTTTTATTAGAGGAAAGACCAATTATTGCTTTCAAAAGAGAATTCCTGAGATGGATGCTTTCTGACGGAGCCGGAGCTTTCTTATTAGAAAACAAGCCCAGAGAAAACGAAACCAATCTAAAATTAGAATGGATTGATTTCTATTCATACGCTCACGAAATCGAAGCCTGTATGTATGCCGGTTGCGAAAAACAGGAAGACGGAAGTTTAAAATCATGGGCAGATTACCCGTCTGATGAATGGCTGAAGCAATCTATTTTTGCTTTAAAACAAGACACTAAAATTTTAGATAAATATATTCTGGTAAAAGGTGCAGAAAGTTTAAGATCATCTTTTGATAAGCACAGCTTAGATCCGGATTCTATTGATCACGTATTGGCTCATATTTCTTCAGGCTACTTTAAAGAAGGCTTAAAAGAAGAATTTGCCAATGTAGGATTAGATTTCCCATGGGAAAAATGGTTTTATAATCTTTCCGAAGTTGGAAATATCGGGGCAGGTTCTATTTTCATCGCTTTGGAACAACTGATGAATTCAGGAAATTTGAAAAAAGGAGAAAAAATACTTCTTTGCGTGCCTGAAAGTGGAAGATTTGCTTACTCATGTGCTCTTTTAACAGTTTGCTAATGGAAAACAAATTGCCGACATCTGATCAGAATTTTGTGGAAAGTTTAATTCCGCAGCGATTTCCTTTTGTGATGGTCAACAGCATTGCAGATTATTCTGAGACACAATTAATTTCAGGATTCGAAGTAAAAGAGGAAAATATTTTTGTTCAGAACGGAGTTTTTCAGGCTTCCGGTTTAATTGAGCATCAGGCGCAGAGTGTGGCTTTACACACCGGTTACAAATATTATTTACTGGGAAAAGAAGCTCCGACAGGATATATTGGCGCCATCAAAACTTTTGAAGCAGATACATTGCCCAAAGTTGGAGATATTCTGAAAACAGAAGCTACGATACTTAACGAAATGATGGGCGTAACTTTGGTGGAGATTATTACCAAAATTAATGATACAGTTATCGCAAAATCTCAGATGAAAACGGTTGTAAAATAATTTTTAATGGAAATCAAGGAAGAAAATATCATCAACATACACAATTTTTTACCTCATCGTGAACCGATGCTGATGACGGATTATATTCTGGAATTAACTCCGGAAAAAGTAATTACTTCCTTTGAAATAAAAGAAGACAACATTTTTGTTCATAATAATGAATTCGTTGAAGCGGGCTTGATTGAAAATCTCGCACAGACTTGTTCATCGATTCTTGGACAAAGTTTCTTCGAAAATCCTGACGCAGATACAAAAGTAATCGGTTTTATTACCAATATCAAAAAAATTGAAATTTTCGCGTTGCCGAAAGTAGGTGACAAAATCATTTCAAAAGCCTCATTGATTGCGCAATACGAAAATATCTGCCATATCTTTTGTGAAACTTTTCTTGAGAATGAATTGTTGATAAGAGGTGAAATTAATCTATTTATTCAGGAAGTAAAATCATAGAAAATTTACTTTAAATATATAAAGCTGCACAAAACGTGCAGCTTTTGTTTTTTCTAATTGCTGGAAAAACGCAAATGCGCAAAGTTTTTTATTTCTTAAACTTCATTAAGGCGCAAGGATTTTATCTTCGATAAAATTTCATACTGAAAACGATTAAACGCTCTCCAAACAAAAAAAGTGAGGTATTTCTACCCCACTTTCAATAATATTTAAATCTGAAGATTAGTATCCGAAGATCTCTTCAAGAGAAACCTCTTTAAATTCACCCATTTTATTAATAGACTCCATATTCAGGTTTTCTTTTTTCCCGATGATGGCTGTGTTGTATTTCAATGGCTTGATTTCAGTATCATAAAAACTCGTCAGCTGAGGCAAAGTCAGCCCTTGAATTTCAGCATAAATATCTTTTCTGATATCATAATCAACACCCAATTTTTTCAATGCCAATTGATTAAAATAAATACTTGTTCTGTTGATTCTGTTGGATGCGATTTGCTTTAATGCAGACCCTTTTGAGTTCTCGAACTGTGCCGGAATCTGAGGCAATTGTGCCATCAAGTCATTCATGGCTATCACGGCTAACGGTAATTTATTAGATTGAGTTCCTATATAATTTGTCACATAATTCGGGTGATTCATTTCATTAGCATTGGCAAAAGAAACATACGCCGAATATGCCAGTGACTTACTTTCTCTGATTTCCTGGAAAACGATAGAAGATAATCCACGTCCGAAATATTCATTGAAAACATTGGCTTTCCCGAAGTTTCCTAGATTCACGTTGCTTCCTTTCGCAATTTTAGACATTTCCATTTGTACCATGTCATAATTAGTAAAATATACTTTACCTTCTGTAGCTGGCTCAGCATATATTTTTGCTTTTGCAGGCTGTAAAGTTGTATTGGCAATGTAAGACTTAATTGCTTTCTCTAAGTTACTTTGATCCTGTCCATAAATGAAAACTTCATAAGGATATTGGTTAATCGTCTTGATTTTTTTCATCAGATCAACTACGTTGATGCTTTGCATACGCTCCTTGGAAACAATATCCGTCATTCTGGAATCTTTCCCGTATTTCGCATAATTACTTAAAGCCATCATAATTCTACCTTTATCTTTTTTAGCAACATCTCTTGCTTCAAGAATTGTTTTTACAGTCTGATCATAGATTGCTTTGTCTGCTTTTACGTTGGCAAGCCAATGGTTCATCAATTCGACCCCTTTTTTCATATTGCTTTCAAGACCGCTTAAAGTAATCACCGTCTGGTCATTTGAAGTTCTGAAACTGTTGGAAATTCCTAGTTTATAGAATTCCTCTTTTAACTGTTCAGGCGTATATTTATCTGTTCCTAAGTATTCTAAAACAGAAATAGCAAGGGATAATTCTTTATCATTATCGGTTCCGAAAGGGAAAATATAATTTACCTGAGCAATCTCATTATCTTTATTTTTAACGAAACTTACTTTTTTATCTTTGATTTGAGAAGTCTGGATTGCCGTTTTATAATCAATAAATTCAGGCTGAATCGGTGTAGGTTTTACTGCTAAAACATCTTCAAGGAAAGGCGACTGCGCTCCTCTGTTCAGTTCAATCGGAGTGATTCCAGGATTTTCTACCCTTACCAATTTATCGTTAACTCCTTTTTCTTTGTAAACAACAACATAATTATTTTTGAAAAACTCATTGGCAAATTTTACAACATCAGCTTTTGAGATTTTTTCATATTCATTAATTTCGTCTAATTCCTGCTGCCAGGTTCTTCCGTTGATATAGGTATCGTAAAGATTGGTTGCCAATCCATCCGCAGTTTCCCAAGTTTTCATTCTCTGAACTTTCTTATCATTTACGATTGCCTTTAACATCCAATCCGGGAATTGACCTTTTTTAACTAAATCGATTTGATCTAACAATAATTTCTTAGCATCATCGAAACTCTGCCCTTCTTTTGGAGTTACAGATAACGCAAAAGATCCGTACATTTTAAAAGGAGATTCATAAGCACCCGCTCCTAACGTTTTTTGTTTTTGATTGATATTAAGATCAATTAAACCTGCATCACCTCTGTTACTTAGAATTTCAGCGACAACATCAGCCAATCTTGCTTCCTGAGTTCCGTAAGAATCCGTTCTCCAAGCCATTGTCATTCTCGGTGCCGATGGGCTTTTCACTGTTCTGGTAACGATTGAAGTCATCGGAGCTTCTGTTACCATTTTTTTCATTGGCAATTCTTTATATTTGAAAGTTCCGAAATATTGATCAACTAATTTTATCGTTTTATCATAATCCAGATCACCAACCAAAACAACCGCCATATTATTAGGAACATAATACGTATCAAAATACTTGTGAATCGCAACCATTGAAGGACTTTTCAAATGTTCCGAAGTTCCTATTGTCGTTTGTTGTCCATTTGGATGTTTTGGAAATAACGCTTCCATTAAAGCATAATTTACTAAACGGCCGTCGTTATCCTGCGCTCTGTTATATTCTTCATAAACCGCCTCCAATTCTGTATGGAAAAGTCTTAAAACCAATTCAGAAAAACGTTCTTTTTCTATGGTCAACCATTTTTCCAATTCGTTAGAAGGAATATTGTTTTTATAAACAGTTTCATCCAACCAAGTGTGAGCGTTGGTTCCCGTTGCACCTAACGATGAAATCGCTTTATCATACTCGTTGGCGATGGCAAATTTTGAAGCAGCCTGAGAAACTTCGTCTATTTTCTTGTATAATTGTTTTTTCTTAACAGGATCTTTTTCTGCTTTGTGCTGCTCATAAAGATCAGAGATTTGCTGAAGCAATGCTTTCTCTTTAGCCCAATCCTGAGTTCCCAAATGGGATGTTCCTTTGAAAACCATGTGCTCAAGATAGTGAGCCAATCCTGTATTATCGCTCGGATCATTGTTAGAACCTGTTCTTACCGGAATGTACGTCTGAATTCTCGGAGCATCTTCATTTTTAGCCAAATATACTTTCAAACCGTTCTTTAAAGTATACACCCTAACGCCTGATTGGTCATTTTTTACAGTTTCATAAGCATAACCTTGATTATCTGTTAGTTTTTGTGTTTCAAATTTCTGAGCCATTGCATTAATCATGCAAAAAACAGAAACAGAAATGAAAAATTTCTTCATAGTATTATTTTATATTAATCAAATTTCAAATGGATTAGTCTGAATTAATCTCGCATTTGTTACAGATTATCCATTTTACAAATATGAGATATTTTTCATGCTTAATTGAGATGAATATGAATTGTGTTTTGATCTTATGAAAAATAAATATGAGTTACATATAATCTATTTTCACTATTTTAGCCGATTGATAAAGTTAATCACAAAACAGATGAATATTTTTCATCTGAAATCTAAAACTTAAGAATATTTAGATGAAAAAGCAAGACCTTCCTCAAGACGAAAGCAATCTAAAATCGGCCAACATGACCGAGGTTTTGTACGTGACTGATGAAAATAATAATTATACAACAGCCAACAGCATCGGTTGGGAAGTTAAAAAAGCAGCGTTGGACGAATCTTTAGCGTTGATTAACGAAAGAATTGAAGAAGCAAAACAAAATGTTGCCAGTAATATCGTAAGTCCTATTATTTATTTCATGGAACTCAATAAGATGGATTTACAGGTTCTTGCAGCCTATGTCGGAATGTGGCAGTGGCGAGTGAAAAGACACGCAAAACCAAAAATTTTTAAGACACTAAGCGAATCTGTACTGAAAAAATATGCCGATGCATTCGGAATTTCAGTGGATGAATTAAAAAACTTCGACGGAAAATAATGGAACTTAATTTTGAACATCACCAGACAGCACATTGCGAAAACGGTGTTGCCTCTAATTTATTATTAAACAAAGGCTTAAAACTCAGCGAACCGATGATCTTCGGAATCGGTTCGGGATTATTCTTTGTATATCTGCCTTTTTTAAAAGTAAATTTTGCTCCCGGTTTCAGTTATCGTCCGATGCCCGGTGCTATTTTCAGCAAAGCAGCAAAAAGACTCGGAATTAAAATTAAAAGAATAAAATTCTCAAATCCGGCAGAAGCTCAAAAAGCATTAGAAAAAAATTTAGAAAACAATATCCCGACAGGACTTCAGGTTGGAGTTTTTAACCTGACTTATTTCCCAGAAGAATATAAATTCCATTTCAATGCGCACAACTTAGTCGTTTACGGAAAAGAAGACGGAAAATTCCTGATCAGTGATCCCGTAATGGATTACACAACAACGCTGACCGAAGCCGAACTGGAAAAAGTAAGATATGCCAAAGGGGCACTTCCTCCGAAAGGTCATATGTACTACCCCACTTATATTCCCGAAAATGTGGATCTTGAATCAGCCATTAAAAAAGGAATTAAGGATACCTGTAAAAATATGTTGGCTCCAGTTCCTATTATTGGGGTAAAAGCAATGAGATGGGTAGCCAAAAGTATCCCGAAATGGGCTGCGAAAAAAGGAACAAAAACAACTAATCATTATTTAGGTCAATTAATCAGGATGCAGGAAGAAATCGGTACCGGCGGTGGTGGTTTCAGGTTTATTTATGGTGCATTTTTACAGGAAGCGGCGGTAATTCTTAAAAATGATGAATTGAGAGAGTTATCTAAAGAAATTACAGCAATTGGCGACCTTTGGAGAGATTTTGCAGTAGATATTGCAAGAGTTTACAAAAACAGAAATTCCAAAAGCGATATTTACAATCAACTTGCAAAAACAATGCTCCATATCGCAGATCTGGAAGAAGCTTTCTATAAAAAACTGAAAAAAGCGATCTAAATGGAGAATTTTATTGAGATTAAAAATTTATATAAAAAATATAAAAATGCAGAAGAATTTTCTGTAAATGATATCTCGTTGACGATTGAAAAAGATGAAATCTACGGAATTCTCGGACCCAACGGAGCCGGAAAAACAACATTGATTTCCATGCTTTCGGGGTTGATAAAACCTACTTCAGGAAGCTTTAAAATCAACGGTTTATCACCTCAAAAAGAGGGTTTTAAATTAAGACAAATCATCGGAATTGTTCCGCAGGAATATGCTTTATATCCGACCTTAACAGCTAAAGAAAACTTAATGTTCTTCGGAAGTCTGTACGGTTTAAGCCACAAAAAACTAAGAAATGCGATTGATGAATCCTTAGAAATTATGGGTTTATCAAAATTTGCTGATAAAAAAGTAGAACAGTTTTCAGGAGGAATGAAGCGCCGTTGTAATTTGATTGCCGGAACACTTCACAATCCGAAAGTTCTGTTTCTTGACGAACCGACTGTTGGTGTTGATGTTCAGTCTAAAAAAGCAATCATCGATTACCTTTTGGATTTAAATAAAAAAGGAACTTGCATCATTTACACTTCGCACCACCTTTCGGAAGCGGAGGAGTTCTGTACAAAAATTGCTATCATCGATCACGGGAAAATCCACGCTGTCGGAACGCCTGAAGAATTGGTGAACAGAGTGGCGAGTGCCGAAAATTTAGAAGATGTGTTCATTTCATTAACCGGAAAAGAATTAAGAGATGTTGTTGTATAAATTGTGGAGAAGCTTCGTTAAAGAAATTCTTTTATTGAAAAGAGATATTGGAGGAATCGTCATCATTTTCGTGATGCCCTTATTGCTGATTATCACGATTACCTTGATTCAGGATTCAACTTTCAAAAACTTGGAAGGTTCTAAAATCCCGATTATTTTTATTGATAACGACAAATCTGAAATTTCAAAAAATATAAAGCACGAACTTGAAAGCAGTAAAACTTTCGAGCTTTTGACCAATTATACTGAAAAATCCGCCCAAGATGCGGTTTTTGGAGGAGATTATCAGATGGCAATTGTTATTCCTGAAAATTTAACGAAAGATTTAAATTCAAATATTGATTCCAAAGTTCAGACGATTGTAAGCTCGTTTGGTCTGGAAGAAAATTCTGATAAAGCTCAGTTACCAGCGGTGAAAGCCAAAGACATTCATCTTTATTTTGACCCCGCTACCAATATCGGTTTCAAAAATAACGTGATGAATGCCGTTAATAAAATGGTTTTTGAGATCGAGAATAAAAAGATTTACAAAGCATTTCAGGATCAGTTGGGAACAACCGAAAATCTTGAAGAGAATAAAAATTTAATCAGCTTTAAAGAAATTACGCCTCATAAAGGAAAAATGGATGTGATGCCAAATTCGGTTCAGCACAATGTTCCGGCTTGGGCGCTGTTTGCCATTTTCTTTATCGTCGTACCTTTGTCGATTAATTTGGTTAAAGAAAAAAGTCAGGGAACGAGCGTGAGAGCAAGAATTAGCCCGACGCCTTACTTTGTTCATATTTTAGGAAAAACGTTTACTTATTTGATCATCTGCATCATTCAGTTTTTGCTGATGGTTGCTGTGGGAATTTACCTTTTCCCTTACATGGATTTACCGCAATTTGATGTCACTGGAAAAATGTTCCAACTTATCGTTGTCACCTTATTTTCAGGGTTAGCAGCAATTGGATTTGGAGTTTTATTAGGAACAATTGCTGACACCCAGGAACAATCTGCGCCATTTGGAGCAACTTCCGTAGTTGTTTTAGCTGCAGTTGGTGGAATCTGGGTTCCTGTTTTTTTAATGCCAGAATTCATGCAGACTATTGCGAAATTCTCTCCGATGAATTGGGGATTAAATGCGTATTATGACATTATTTTAAGAAACAGCGGAATCGGCGGAATAGCAAAAGAATTGACATTCTTATTTTTATTCTACCTTGCAATGGTCGGAATTTCATTAATTTACGAAAGAAAACAAAATGCAGTCTAAAGAAGATATAATCAGTTATACAGAGAAAGTTCGGGTACGTTTCAACGAAACAGATCCTCTCGGAATTGTCTGGCATGGGCATTATATCGTCTATTTTGAAGACGGCAGAGAAGCTTTTGGTCGTGAACACGGTTTAACTTATCTTGACATTCAAAAAGCAGGTTATGTAACCCCGATTGTAAAAAGTACTTGCGAACATTTTCTTCCTTTAAAATACGGAGAAACCTTCAATATTGTAACCACTTTCGTGAATTCAGCTTCAGCGAAATTAATTTACCGATACGAACTTTTTAACGAAGAAAACAAACTGGTCTGTTCGGGAGAAACAATCCAGGTTTTTCTTGATTCTGACAACAATTTATGTTTATATAATCCTGAATTTTTTCAGGTGTGGAAAGATAAAATGGGATTATAATGACGAAGGAAGTGTATATTACAGATTACAACTGCGTCACACCTTTAGGTTTTGATGTTCTTTCCAATTGGAATGCCCTTTTAGAAGGAAAATCCGGCGTAGCTTTACATAAAATTATAGAAAATCAGGAGCCATTTTACGCTTCTATGATTAGTTCTGAAAAGTTGAATGAAGAGTTCAATAAAAACTTCGACGGAGCTCAGAATGACAATCAGGATTTTACAAGGTTGGAAAAAATGTTTTTATTAAGTTTAAAACCTTTGGTTGAAAAACATAACATTTCAGAAGAAACGGCTTTTATTTTATCAACAACAAAAGGAAATATCAGTTTATTAAAAAATCAAAAAACTTTACCCGAAAGTGTTTTCCTTTCAACCTTAGCTCAGAAAATTGCTGATTTTTTTGGATTTAAAACAAAACCAATTGTTGTTTCCAATGCCTGTGTTTCCGGAGTAATGGCGATTGCTGTTGCTAAAAATATGATTCAGGCAGGAAAATACAAAGACGCTTTTGTAATTGCCGGCGATGAAATTTCAGAGTTTGTGATTTCAGGCTTTAATTCTTTTCACGCAATCGGAACTGAAATTTGTAAACCTTACGATAAAAACCGTGACGGAATCAATATTGGTGAAGCAACAGCAGCAGTTTATATCACTTCGGAATCAAATAAAAACGAAAAGTTTAGTTTTAAAGTCTTGGGAGATTCAGCGATTAACGATGCCAACCACATTTCCGGACCGTCAAGAACTGGTGACGGATTATTTGCGAGTATCAGGAATGCTATGACAGAAGCCAACGTTTCAGCAAAACAAATAGATTTTATTTCTGCACACGGAACGGCGACAATCTATAACGACGAAATGGAAGCTATCGCTTTCAACAGAATGGAATTACAGAATGTTCCTTTAAATAGTATGAAAGGGTATTACGGACATTGTTTGGGAGCATCAGGTTTATTGGAAAGCATTATTTCAATGGAATCTGCTTTAAAAAATACTTTAATTCCATCGAAAAATTTTAAAGAAACGGGAACTTCCCAACCTTTGAATATTATAAAAGAAAACCAACCTGCGGAAATCAAATATATTTTGAAAACAGCTTCAGGTTTTGGCGGGTGTAATGCAGCCATTGTTTTGGAAAAATGTTAAAATGAAGATGATGAAGAAAACAGACATTTGCAGCATAGAAAATTCAAAGATAATTCTCAACAACGAAATTATTTTTGAAACCAAAACCGAAAATTTTTCAGATTTTGCGAAAGAAGCTTATAAAAGTTTAGAACTGAATTATCCTAAATTTCATAAAATGGATAATTTGAGCAAATTGGCTTTTCTAGCTTCTGAAATGATTTTAAAGGATGAAGACCATAGCAGAACCGCTTTAGTTTTTGCCAACAAATCATCAAGTTTAGATACTGATTTTAAATATCAGGAAAGCATTAATTCTCAGGAAAATTATTTTCCGAGTCCTGCAGTTTTTGTATACACCCTACCCAATATTTGTGTGGGTGAAATCAGTATCAGACATAAAATGCAGACAGAGAACGCTTTTTTCGTTTTGGATGAATTTGATGAAAAATTTTTAACCGATTACTCGGAACAGATTTTACAGTCTGGAAAGGCTGATAAAGTATTGTGTGGCTGGGTAGAACTATATCAGGAAAGTTATAATGCTTTCGTATATTTGCTGACTTTATAAATGTAACAATATAACAGTGTAACACTATAACAATCTTAAAATTGGTAAACTGATACATTGTAAATTAAAGAAATTATGGAAAACTTAAGAGAAGAATTAAAACACAAAATCGTAGAAGTCCTTAATCTTGAAGACATTGCAGTAGAAGAAATCAAAGATACAGATCCTTTATTCGGAGGAGGTCTTGGTTTGGATTCTATTGATGCTTTGGAATTGATCGTACTTCTTGATAAAGAATACGGAATCAAATTAGCCGATCCGAAAAAAGGAAAGGAAATTTTTACGTCTATCGATACAATGGCTAAATTCATTGAAGAAAACAGAACGAAATAATTCAATCTAACAATATATCAATGTAACAATTTTGGTACACTGGTAAATTGACACACTGGTACATTATTAAAAGATGAGTCAAAAAATTGCCATAACAGGAATGGGAATCATTTCCGCCATTGGGAACAATGTGGAAGAAAATTTTGTTTCGTTGACGACCGGAAAGCACGGAATTTCAGACATTAGCCTTTTTGAAACCCGCCACGCCGGAAATATCAAAACGGGCGAGATAAAATTGTCTAATAAAGAGCTTGTTGAAAAACTTCAGCTAAATGAAGATAATAATGCGACAAGAACTTCTTTATTAGGAATGGTTGCCGCAAAAGAAGCTGTAGAAAGTGCCGGAATTTCTAACATTAATGAATATAAAACCGGACTGATTTCCTCAACCAGCGTTGGCGGAATGGATATTACGGAAAAATATTTCTACACTTACGAAGACTTCCCTGATAAGCAAAAATACATTGACTCACATGATGCGGGAAATTCATCATTATTGATTGCAGATTATCTGGGCTTAAAAGGTATGGTTTCAACCATCAGTACGGCCTGTTCGTCTGCTGCCAATGCGATTATGATGGGTGCAAAACTGATTAAAAACGGAGTTTTAGATCGTGTGATTGTCGGCGGTACAGACTCACTTTCAAAATTTACTTTGAATGGTTTTAATACCCTGATGATTTTGACGGATTCTTATAATACTCCATTTGATAACGACAGAAAAGGTCTGAATTTGGGTGAGGCAGCCGCTTTCATTGTTTTAGAATCTGATGAAGTTGTTAAAAAACAAAATAAAAAAGTTTTAGGTTATCTTTCAGGATACGGAAATGCCAATGACGCTCATCATCAAACCGCTTCTTCGGAAAACGGACAAGGTGCTTATTTAGCGATGGAAAAAGCGTTAAAAGTTTCTGGTTTAGAGAAAGAAAACATCGATTATATTAATGTTCACGGAACGGCAACTCCGAATAATGATTTATCGGAAGGAATTGCAATGATCCGAATTTTTGGAGAAAACAATGTTCCTGAATTCAGTTCTACAAAAGCATTTACAGGTCACACTTTGGCTGCTGCTGCGGGAATTGAAGCAGTATATTCATTATTGGCAATGAATAACAATGTAATTTTTCCGAATCTGAATTTTAAAACAAAAATGGAGGAATTTAATTTAACACCAGTGACTGAACTCAAAGAGAAAAACATCAATCATGTTCTTTCCAATTCATTTGGTTTTGGAGGAAATTGTTCAACTTTAATTTTCTCAAAATCATGATTCCAGTTTATATTAACAGTACGGCTTGTATCTCTGTTCAGGATACTTTAAATGAAAATTTTTTCACCAATCTTAAACCTGTCAATTCACCTCAGGTATTAAAAGCTATCGAACCGATTTACAAAGAATTCATTCCGCCTGCAATGATCAGAAGAATGTCTAAAACCGTAAAAATGAGTTCAGTAGCTTCACAATATGCTTTAAAAGAAGCCGGAATTGAAAAGCCCGATGCTGTTATCGTGGGAACAGGAATCGGCTGTTCTCAGGATTCTGAAAAATTCTTAAAAAATGTATTGGATAATAATGAAGAGTTTTTGACTCCGACGTTTTTTATTCAATCTACTCACAATACCGTTGCAGGACAAATTGCTCTGGGATTACAGTGTCACGGTTATAATTTCACGTATGTAAATACTTCTTCATCTCTGGAATTTTCATTGTTGGATGCAAAATTGCAGATTAATGATGGCGAAGCAGAAAACGTTCTGGTAGGTTCAACAGACGAGCAAACCGACCGAACAATGGAATTGTATAAATTAAACAAAACCATTAAAAAAGAAGAAAATCTTCCCGTTGACTATTTGAATTCAACAACTGATGGGTCAATTTGGGGAGAAGGGGCAAGTTTTTTTGTTTTAGGAAAAGATAAAACAGAAACTTCTTACGCTCAATTAAAAGATATTCAAATCATTAATACATTAGATTTAGAAGAAACTCCAAAATTTATTGAAGATTTCTTAGTTAAAAATAATTTGAAAACAGATCATATTGATGCTGTAATTTTAGGTTTCAGCGGAGATGCAAAATCGGATGTTTATTATACAAAAGCAATGGATTTATTTGAAAATTCTGCATTAGTATATTACAAACATTTAAGTGGAGAATTCAATACAGCAAGTGGTTTTTCAACATTTATAGCTTGTCATATTCTTAAAAATCAGGAGATTCCAGAAGTGATGATGATTAATTCTGTGAAGACGAAAGAAATCAAAAACATTCTTCTTTATAATCATTTGGGTGGGAGTGATCATAGTTTGGTTTTGTTGGGGAAAGCTTAATTTTTTAAATGTAATAAACATGTGAGGTTTGGATCCTGAAACAAAAAATTTTAAACCAAAAATTCAAAACAATAAAAGATGAAACATTATCAATTTATCCTATTTTATCTTTTCTGTAACGTTTTTATTTATGCGTTTCATGGAACTTTCTGGGTTTATTTATTTTGTTTTTTACTGTTTTCTGCGGTGGTTGTTTGGGGTTCTTTTGATATAACTTTAGGATATTTCATCAACAGCGTTACTCACAAAATAACAAAAATTAAAGAAATTGCTTTGACTTTTGATGATGGACCGACTGAATTTACTCCGAAATTTTTAGATTTATTAAAAGAAAACAATACAAAAGCTACCTTTTTCTGTATCGGAAAACAGATTGAAAAATATCCTGAAACTTTTCAAAGAATTATTGCCGAAGGTCATACCATTGGAAATCACACACTTTCACATTCCAACAACACCGGATTTTTATCAACTTCAAAAATGATTGAGGAAATTGATAAATGTGATGAAGTGATGTTAAATGTGGGAAATTTAAAGACCAATTTGTACCGGCCTCCTTTCGGAGTCACTAATCCAAGTATTGCAAAAGCAATCAAAAAGACTCAAAAACAAAGCATCGGTTGGAATGTTCGCTCGTTAGATACGATTACAGATAATGAGAAAAAAATTTACCGAAAAGTCACAAAAGGCTTAAAAAAAGGAAGTATCATTCTTCTTCACGACACTTCCGAAAAAACGTACAATGTGTTGAGAGATTTATTAGTATTTTTGGAGGAGAAGAATTACTCAACTTTTACAGTTGATTCAATGAATAAAAATCAAAAAAAATGATTAAAAATATTGCTTTCCTCGCCTATTTATTAGTTTCCAGTTTCTTTTTTGCTCAAAATACAGCAATGTCTGGAACGGAGGCAAAAGCATTTGTAGCCAAAGTTTCGTCGGAAACCAAAGAAATAAAAACTTTGCAAAGTGATTTCACCCAGACCAAGAAAATGGATTTTTTGGATAAGAGCATCGTAACGTACGGAAAAATGTCTTTAAAAACTCCAAATATGCTAAGCTGGAAGTATACGAAACCTTATCAGTACAGCATTATTTTTAAGGATAATAAAATTTTCATCAACGATCAGGGCAAAAAATCTTCTGTGGATGCAAAAAGCAAAACTTTTGAAAAAATCAACAAACTGATTGTGGGAAGTTCAAACGGACAGATGTTTAATGATCCTGAATTTTCAGTTTCTTATTTTAAAAATGTCAATTACAATATTGCAAAATTTACCCCGAAATCAGCACAGTTGCTGAAATATATTAAGCAGATCGAACTGAGTTTTCCAAAAGGTCAGTCAACGGTTTCGCAGGTTAATATGACTGAGGCTTCGGGTGACACTACGAATATTGTTTTTAAAAATACAAAGATCAATGCGCCGATTGCTGCTTCAGAATTCAGTTTATAGCCTGATTTTCTTATTGTTCGTTTCGTGTAAAACGTACAGATTAACGGACGCAAAACTTGTTTCCAATTCTGAAAAAACAGTTGAAAATTTATATTTTTCTTCCGATGAAGATTATGTTTATAAATGCCAGATGGACATTTACAGCAATCACGTAAGTGGAATTTTAATAGTAAAAAAGCTTAACGAAAGCACTCACCGTGTTGTTATGACTTCAGATTTCGGAAATAAATTAATTGATTTTGAAATTTCAGATAATAATTTTAAACTGAATTATGTTCTTCCCGATTTAGATAAAAAAATGGTCATTAATTTTTTAAAGAATGATTTTCAGGAACTTTTAAAAAGAAAATATCCTGTGAGTAAAAGTTTCGAAAACGAAAATTCTAATATCTATCTTTCAAAAATTGATAAAAAAACATATTACTTATTCTTTGATAAAGAAAATGGTTTACTGAAACAAATCGTTTATACTAAAAATAATAAGGAAAAAATCGATTTTACTTTTGATGCAAAAAAACATATCTTCGCTGATAGTTTGAATCTTCAACACAAAGATTTCAAGATCAATATAAAACTATTTCAAATAACTGAAACAGAATAATATGCAGACCATCCTTACAGATTTTTATACATTAAAATCATACGAAAAGGCAGAAAGCGGAAGTTTTGTCGCCAATATTACATTAAATCAAGACCATGACATTTTCAAAGGTCATTTTCCGGGAAATCCTGTAACACCGGGCGTTTGTATGATGCAGATCGTAAAAGAACTTACTGAAGAATTTACAGGCAGAGAATTATTTTTAAAGACGGCTTCCAATGTGAAGTTTATGGCGATCATCAATCCTTTTGAAACGCCTGAATTAAAACTTCAACTGGATATCAACGAAAGTGATGAAGAAGTGAAAGTAAAAAATACAACTTCTTTTGGCGAGACTATTGCATTAAAATTGTCAGTAAATTATAAAAAATTGACATAATGAAACTTATCTTTTCATTTTTAACAGCCTTCTTCCTTTTCTTTCAATCGGGTCTTGAATCGTTGAGAGAAAGTTATGCAAAAGCAAATTCTTCGAATGCCAATACCGAGGCTTTTATTAATACAGCAGAAAAAACTTCAGGCTCTGACCCTGTGATCCAAGGTTATAAAGCCGCTGCAAAGATTATGGAAGCCAAAATTACCAAACAGAACAGAAAAGCACTTGTGAAATCCGGAGCGACAGATCTGGAATCTGTTATTAAATCTAATTCTAATAACATCGAGCTAAGGATAATTAGAATGAGTGTTCAGGAAAATATTCCCAAAATTGTCGGATATCGCGGAAGTCTTAAAGATGATAAAGTATTTATTCTTGCTAATTACGGAAAGCAAAATACGGCTTTAAAAAACTATATTAAAAGATTTGCTGCTCAGTCTAAAACAATGACTGCTGAAGAAAGAGCAACATTAAAATAAAACAATGACCCTTCCTGAAGTACAAAATGCAATTTCTGAAAAGAAAATATGTGTTTTAATACCTACTTACAATAATGAAAAAACTCTGAAAAGAGTGATTGATGGTGTGTTAGATTACACTGAAAACATTATTGTTGTAAATGACGGATCAACCGATTCTACTCAGAATATTTTACATCATTATTCACAAATAAATGTAATTAATTTACCTGAGAATAAAGGAAAAGGGAATGGGTTGAAAATTGGCTTCAGAAAAGCAAAAGAATTAGGTTATCATTACGCTATCACGATTGATTCTGACGGACAGCATTATCCTGATGACATTCCTGTCTTCGTTGAAGCTTTATTAAATGAAAAAGAAGATGTTTTATTAATCGGGAACCGAAATATGTCTCAAGACGGAATTCCGAAAAAAAGCAGTTTCGGAAATCGTTTTTCTAATTTCTGGTTTTGGTTTGAGACGGGCACTAAGCTGGAAGATACTCAATCCGGTTATCGATTATATCCTTTACATAAAATTCCAAAAAAATATTTTACGCCCAAATTTGAGTTCGAGATTGAAATTATTGTAAGAACTGCGTGGCGGCACGTTCATGTAAAAAATGTTCCGATAAAAGTATTGTATGATCCTGCTGAAAGGGTTTCGCATTTCCGACCATTTAAGGATTTTACAAGAATCAGTATTTTGAATACGATTTTAGTAACGATTACTTTAGTCTATATTATTCCGAGAAACTTCGTGAATAATTTCAAAAAAAAAAGTTTTAAAAGATTCATAAAAGAAGATGTTTTAGAAAGCGACGGAAGCAATCGCATTAAAGCATTTTCTATTGCGTTGGGTGTTTTCATTGGGTTTTCTCCGTTTTGGGGATTCCATACATTATTGGTGATTTCCCTATCTGTCCTTTTTAAGCTGAATAAAGTCTTGGCTTTTGTTTCTTCCAATGTGAGTTTACCACCGTTTATTCCGTTTATTATTGCCGCATCTTTGTTTCTCGGATCTCCATTCGTGCATGGAGAAAGCAACCTTCTGAGCCAGGAACTTAATTTTGAACTCATAAAAAATAATCTTGTTCAATATATTATCGGAAGTTTTATTTTAGCCACTTCAATGTCGGTAATTTCCGGTGTTGCGACTTTTCTTTTCTTGAATAAACTAAGCCCGGAGAACGATTAATCAATAAAAACTGCAAAGCCTTTCGACCTTGCAGCATGAGAATAGTTGTTATTTAATTGATTATTTCTTTGTTATTTTTTGAGAATATTTCTGTCCGTTTTTATCTATTACGATCAACATATAATTCCCTGCGTTTAATTCTTTAATTGAAATTGAATTTCTTTCTATCTTCGTTTGTAAAACCATTCTTCCACTCATTTCATAGACTTTAGCATCTACAGGAACAAAATCTTTTTTAGTTTTGAAATTAATCAAATCATCCGTTGGATTTGGATAAACCGTGAAAACTTCCTGAGCCGCTTCAACTTCTTTAGTATTTAAGAATGATCCTTCTATTACGTTTAGCGTCGTGTTCGGAGTTACATTATTAATAATATCAACCAATCCTGAAGGCCATTTTACCACCACTTTTGTAATTGCCGTAGCCTGACCGATTCCGAAATGTGCGTTTAGTGTACTCATATTTCCGAATCCTGTTCCGCTTTGTACATCACGGATCTGTTTTCCCCAGGCACCATAAATCTCAACTCTTGCACCGATTCCGTTTCTGTTACTTTGAGTTCCTTTTAAGGTTACTTTCAGCCATTTATTGGTATTTCCGGCATTCATCAAAACACTGTTTCCATTCTGAATATCGAGGAATCCGTCATTATTTAAGTCTCCGATAGGACGATCGTAATAACCTAAATTATAAGCATTTGGGTTTGGAGTAAACGTAAAATCACCATTTCCGAACATGATTGTGTTACTTGCACCCAAAATGTCTAAAAATCCATCATTATCAAAATCATGAGTAACATATTCTCGGCTTAAAGCATTTGTTGCATCATAACCTGAACCTGCTGATTTATCTGTAAATGTTCCGTCGCCATTATTTTTCATGACTTTGCTCAGACCGTTGCTTGTAGAATTAATACCGATAACGGCATCCATCCAGCCGTCATTATTAAAATCTCCCCATGCCGAAGACCATGTCTGAGTAGCATTTGCCATATTTGCCGTAGCAGCCACATTCGTGAATGTTCCGTTTCCATTGTTTTTGTGAAGTTCATCGATGTTTCCGCCGGGACCTGAACCGCCGCCACTACACTTAGCGATATATAAATCCATATCACCATCGTTATCATAATCAATCCAGATAGAACCGTAGTTTCCGCCGGAAGGGAAATCTCCCAATCCACCTTGGTTGTGATTCATATTCGTTCCGTCGTTCATATAATATCTGTTCGGACCATTATCGTCACACACGAAAGCATCCAGTCTTCCGTCATTATTGATGTCGATAAAATTTGTTCTCTGTACTAAAAAAGATTGTGGCTTTTTCTCAGAAGTAAATCCTGTACCATTTGCATTAGCTTTCACCAAAGCAATTCCGCTTCCTGAGCCATAAACGAGATCATTATAGCCGTTATTATCATAATCTCCCGCAGCAATACTCCAAGAAGGCGTTATCGTTGTTGTTGGGACTGTATAGGTAATATTATTGAATCCACCTCCTGGCTGTTGATAAGAAATCATAATTTGTGTAGCACTTACCACAGAAACAATATCATCAAGATAATCTCCGTTCATGTCTACGATACAATTATTAAAATTTCCGGTAATCGATACTGGTTGCGAAACAAAAGACAGACGATCCGGAGTAACCACTATAACGACTTCAGAGAGATTAATATTAAAACCTAAAGAAGAATATTTGTTGTCAAAGGCTATATAATACGTTGTCCCGGCAACTGCATTAAAAGTCACCTGAGAAAATGTTCCTGTAAAATCATCATTGGCAGTCAAACAGGTTAGCGCTCCGCAATTCCCCGTAAAGACCATCATACGGGTATCTGCATTCTGTCCGGCTGCAGATGTGGTAATTTTTATTGTCTTATTTTCTGTAGGAGTATATTTATACCATAATCCTTTCAAGCCCGGTGCTCCCAAAGAACACGCCGTTATCGGTGCATCTCCTGTAACGGCCGGGGCTGTAACTGTTCCTACGGCCAAAGGAACTGCGGTGGCACATGTTAATTGTGCGGTTCCCCATGCAACATTTAGCATGACTACAAAAAGGGATAGATTTCGTTTCATTTTAATCAGTTCGTTTATTGGTTATTATTAATTTTTATGGACAGTTCTGATTTAACGTATTGATCCACTGTTTTAAAAGATCAACCCCTTCATCATGAACAATCGTTCTGCCCAGTAAAGGCATTCTTGTATTTTCATTGACAGAATTAAGCCTGAAATGCATAACAGATTTATTAGAATTTCCCGGTGTGATAATTCTTTCTAATGAAGGATCAATCGGTTCGTCAGCCATTACACAAACCCCTAATTTTGACAAAGCAGTTGTCTGGCTGAAGCTTAAACGAATTGCCCGATAATCACAGCGTGCATTGTCCTGATGGCAGTGTGCACAGTTGATATCCAGATAAGATCTCAATCTGATATCTAAAGGCTTGCCCGTATCTTTATAATTTACAGTAGAAACGATATTGGAAGGATAACTTTGCAAATAACCTTCATCCACTAATTTCTGAAGCTGGTTTTTAATTCCGTTCGGATAATTGTAGGAAACATTTAAGTTTTGCGGTTTTACACCAATGGGAATTGGTTTGTTATCTAATTTATGACACGCCAAACATTCTGTTTCAGATGGAATTCTGTAATCGGTGGTAACAACTTCGTTATTATCTTTTTTAAATGTAATATTTTTGGAGCTTCCGCTTGTAAAATCTGTTCCGGTTACCAGTTCTGCTTCTGTCTGAGCATCATTCCATAAATACTCTGCGAAAATCCAGCCACTTGATTTTTTAATCATCAATCGGGTTTCAATAATTTTTGTAGTATTACCCGGCTGTATCGTATTGTAATAAAAGTTTTTGATTAAAACCGTTCCTACAGGGAAATTCAATGTCTTATCATCTGCATCATAACTTGCTTTCACGCCGCTTGGCATCCAGATAAATCTTTTTTTCGATGCATAATCTGTAAAAAGAGAGCTTGCCGGCTCGTAAGGAATCACTTTTGTATTAGGAATCAGATTTTTAAGATCTCCCGTAAAGAACGCGTAGGTTGACAATTTTGTATAAGGAACTGCATCAATATTGAAATTAACAAATGAAGTTTCAGTTTCAACGCTTTCTATTTTTTCGTCACTTTTACAGGAAAACAGGATTAAAAAACACAATAAAGATAATAAGTAAAATTTTTTCATTCACATTCAATTTAAAAAACGAATATAAATAATAAATCTACTTTCCACCAAACATTTTTATCAACAAAAACGACAATTCAGTTAAAATACAAAAACACAACGATTAAATTAAAATAAATTCAACAACAAAAACCCACAAAACATTAATAAAACACAAATCAAATCTTTAAGAATTTTAAGTAAATAGAATGAATACAAATAACTTTCAGCCCAAAATTATTACACTAAATCTGAAATTATTTTAACTTTTTTAATGTTTTATATAAATATTTTTCCACATTTTCTTTATCTGGAACGGTTGTGATTTCTTTAGTCAATGCTTTTTCGAATTCTGTTTTTGCTTTAGCATATTCTTTTTGATTAAAATAATATTTTCCAGCTTGATAGTAAACAAGCCAAAAATCCGGATTCAAAGATTGATAATGACTGATAAATTCTTCTGAAAGCATTTGTTCTTTATGATCGATGGCATCTTCAATCTGAGAACTCAGCTTTTTATATTCCTCATAATTTTTGAATTCCTGAGAATCTACAAATGGATCTTTCGCAATATTTAAATCTGATCTTGAAAATTTCCCGCTTTTCAATCTTTTCTCGGAAAAAATTTCATTGAGATCATAACAGACAAATTCGCCCAATTGATAAGGATTCGAAGACACCCAAACCAACTTTTTTTGAGGCGAAAAGATCACCGCATGATGTGCCAGCAATTGATTGATAGCCTTTTCATTTCCAAAACCTATTTTCTCACTTTTTAATCCTGATTTATCTCTTAAAATTGAAGCCATTTTCTCAGGATTCAACTTCTTATTTTCCTGCAAAAGTTCCTGCAGTTTTTCGTAGCGATATTCAGAATGACTTTCTACAATATGCTTTTGATTTCTCTTATCATCTTTATAAGCATCCGATTGAAAATGATTGGTACAAAAAATCTGACTTGTATTTTCTACTTTATATACTCCAAAATTATCCGGAGAGACTTCAATAATCACCGCATTTTTATCATTCGCACTTCCAACCAAAATGGATTCTGAAACAAAAACTTTTCGCTTTTTGGCAATCGCAATCGCTTCATCAATGTTCTTTGCATATTGCAGAATTTCCCTTGTCACCAATGAAATCGGAGTTTTTGCCGTCAACGGAATTTTAGATTTTCCTGCATTGATGGTTACCGTAATTCCTTCTTTATTCATTCCTGAAACGACCCCGATCATGCCAGGCCAACTTACAGACAGGTAAGGAATTCCTTCTTCCGGTTCTACAAATTGAACCAATTTATTTTTCGCAAAATCATCACCTACATAAAAGTCAAAATTTCTTCCAATCAGCAAATCTCCGTCTTCCGTATTTTCATTCCAAACTGCAAGAGAAGTACAGCCAACGACCATCAAATCCTGCATTGCATGACCAATGTCGTGCGCCCCATGCAAGTACATATTCCGTAAAAATTTCGGAGCAATAAAATCATATTTATCTGATGAATATTGAGACAAACCGTACAATTCTGCCTGATAATCTTCTCTTACATTCAAAAACATTTTTCTGTTGTACCATTTTAAAAAACCTCTTAAAAGATTTTGCTTAAATTTTGACGGAACAAAACCTTCAACTTTAGAAAAGAAAATTTCTTCCTGTTTTTGCATCAGATTTTGCGTTAAAGCTCCATTATTATAACCCAACTGCAAAGGATTTCCTTTAATATATAGCTCCCACAGCTGCTGTTTATTCTTTGTTAAATAATTTTGATTAAAGCTAAAAGTAGAATCGTTGATTTTATTAACCTTCGGAATTTCAAGGGAATATTGTTTTACCTCAGGAATGTGTTTAATGGATTTTCTTATTCCACACGACACTATACTAAGAGTTAAAGCAATGAAAAATATTAACTTATTTATGTCATTTCGACGAAAAGAGAAATCTTCTCTTAAAAAATGAGATTCTTTACTACGCTTCGTTTCTGTATTGATGACAGGGTATATATTAGTTTTCTTCACCTTTATTTTTATTAATCATTTGTGTCAATCGCTCCTCAAGCAATTCTTTCCCTAAAATTTCAGCACAGGTATTGAAAGCACCAATCGTACAGCCTAAAATTCCATGCATATTCACAGATTGACCCGTAAGAAAAAGATTATTGATCTTCGTTCTTGGAGAAACCATTGTTTGCAAAGGATTCTCAGAGTTTTTGATATAGCCGTACATATTTCCTTCAAAGCTTCCGATATAATCACGGTAGGATAACGGAGAAGAGGTATGAATATTTTTAATACAATTTCTGATATTCGGGATTTTTTTTTCTAAAGCAGTAATCATTTTTTCCGCTTTCCCCATCTTGAATTTCCCATACAGTTCCCCCCTCTCATGTTCATCTACAACGGTATTAACCGTTTTTTCCCATTCTTTCACTTCATTAAAATCCATGTATGAAATGGCGGTCAGACTTTCTGCAAATTCAGGTTCATATTTCGATTGAGTACAAGAAAGCATATACGTTTCCGGCCATGAATTTTTCTTATACCGATACGCATTCCAAACCAATTTTTCGTTTGAATAATGGTAAATATTATAATTAAAATTCGGAATAGTCTGAGGTTTTAAAACCAAATAAACACTGAAACAAGACGACACGGGTTCCCAGCTCAAAACCCTATTCAAAAAGGATTTTTTTAAACGTTTTTCACCAATTAGTTTAATCGTCGAACGAATTTCTATATTGGAAATAAATTGTTTCGCTGAATATTCTTTTCCACCTTTCGTTTTTACGCCTGTTAAGGAATTATCTTCATTAAAAATAAATTCGGAAACTTCAGAATGCTTATGAATTTCTGCACCATATTGACGAAGTTTTCTAATTAATAATTTTGAAATCTGACTTCCGCCTTTTACACATTTGTAAGCACTTTGAATGTACGAGTTGACCGTCAAAGCATGCACGTAAAATGGAATATTTTCAGAATCTCCACCGTATAAAAAATTTGAACCTAATAAGACAGATTGTAGTTTTTTATTCTGCGTAATCGATTCAATAAATCTTTTGGTATTGAGATGCAGAATTTCTTCATTGTAATGATCTTTCCCGACCACATTATATCTCGGAAACTGATTGCAAACCCGTTGAATTTCTTCACAATAATTTTCAAGATTTTCTCTTTCTTCCGGAAAATAGTGAAACAACTGTTCAATAAAATTTTTATAACCCTGAGCGTGAGGATATTCTATCTCGTCTTCTCCGAATGTGATTTTATCGTACCCATCTTCATCCATTTTCTGAAGCTCTAACTCATCCATAATTTCCAGATAAGAAAAAAACTGATGAAGATTCTGACCTGCTGAAAGTCCTCCCAAATAATGAACTCCAGTATCAAAAATCAATTTATCACGGGAAAAAGTCTGTAAATTTCCTCCGTATTGATTATTTTTTTCCAGAATGCAGACTTTCAGACCTTCCTTCGCCAAGATTAGAGCCGAAACAAGACCTCCCAATCCGCTGCCGATTATAAGTATGTCAAATTCTGTTTTCAAAAGGAAAGAATGGGTTTCTTTAAAGATAAATTTAGAAATTAACGATTTTGCCGTTAGTATTCAACACCGTTTATATTCCTACAGAATGACAAACTATGCAAATAATAATCAGCTACAAATTAAAATTAATCCTAAATCTTAAATAGGTTGAGTTTAAAATTAGTTTTTTCAGGAGTAAAAGTAGGAAATTTAATCAATATCATCCCAAAAATCAAAGTAATTGAACCATTGAAGAGGATATTTCTTGATCATGGTCTCAAGATTCTGAGTATAAGAGTTTAAAAGTCCCTGAGCATCGCGCTTTTTAATGTTTTGGGCAACTCTTGCGTATAAATGATAATGAAGATTTTTCTCTTTCATTACATACACATACACAACGGGAACGCCCAATCTAGAAGCAATCATAAAAGGACCGGCAGGAAATTTTGCACTTTTCCCAAGCAAATCTCCTTCAAGAAATTTAGATCCCTCAAAATAACGGTCGCCCGTAAAACAGATCAATTCGTTCTTCGACAGCGCTTCATTGATCTCGAAAATATGCGACATATCTTCTTTAACATAGATAAATTTAATGCTGCTCGCTTTTACTGAAACACTTTCCAGATATTCTTTAATGACTGTAACTTCCTGATCTGTTGTCACTAAATTAATCTGACAATCAAAATCAATATCTGCAAAGAAATGTTCTGCAATTTCGAAATTACCAATGTGGGCACTTATTAAAACGCCACCTTTTTTTTCTGCTAAAAGATTTCGCAGGTTATCAATTCCGTCGAATTCGTAGGTATATTTTTCTCTCAATCCGGCGGAAATAGCCGTTTTATCAATCAAAATTGTTCCGAAGGTGAAGTAACTTTTAAATAGAGAGATTTTTGTTTTCCAAAATCCGTAATTCAGTCTTTTCTGAAAGTAATAGGTAAAGTAGCAATTGCTCTTTCTTTCAAACAGAAAATAATAAAAAGCAACAAAATAAAGCACAAAATATGAACTTCTGATTCCGATATTTCTAATGCACCAGACGAAAATTTGGTATCCCAGAATCGTCCCTTTAGATTTACCTTTCCACTTGTTCATAGTTTTAATTCAGCAATACAGCAATTTAAACAGTAACAATTCAGTCTTCAAAAGCATTGGCAAACTGTTAAATTGGTATATTGTTCTGTTATTTAAAGTAAATTTTTAATCGATAATTATGCGTTTTTTTCAGCGATTTTACTTTCGATCGTTGAATAGAAATCTTCAAAAGTGATGATTTCCTTAAAGTCAGCTTCACCCAATTTCACACCGAAATTAGATTCGATCACCACTACCAAATCAATATAATCTAAGCTGTCTAAGCCTAATGTTTTTTTAAAGTGTGCATCATTGCTGATTTCATCGCCGTCTACCTCGAATTCATTCACTAAAAAGTCGTCGACAATCGCAACAATTTTTCCCCTTTCCATGTTTTTAGTTAAATTTTTTAATAATTAATGCGGAATTAGTTCCCCCAAATCCGAAAGAATTCGACAAAAATACGTCAATTTTTTGACTTTTTGTTTCAGTCACAATATTTATCTTTTTAGCCTCATCGTCAGGGTTTTCCAGATTGATATTTGGCGCTACGAAATCATTCTGCATCATTAAAATGGAATAAATAACCTCACTTGCACCTGCCATCCAGCATTCATGCCCTGTCATAGATTTTGTAGAACTCACCGGAATTTCACTCCCGAAAATTTCATAAATCGCCTTAGCTTCATTTGCATCACCAAGCGGTGTGGAAGTCGCATGAGCATTAATATAATCGATTTCATTTGCCGTAAAACCTGATTGTTTTAATGCTCTGCCCATTGCCAAAGCAGGTCCGTCGACATTTGGCGTAGAAATATGTCCTCCATTTGAAGAAAAACCATAACCAACGATTTCTGCAATGATATTTGCTCCTCTTTTTTGTGCCGATTCTAAACTTTCAACAATTAAAGAAGCACCACCACCGCTTGGAATCAAGCCATCTCTATCTTTATCGAAAGGTCTTGAGGCTTTTGTCGGTTCGTCTTCTCTCACAGAAAAAACACCCAATCCATCAAAACTTGCCATTGAATACTTATTGGTTTCCTGAGCTCCACCACAAACAATCATATCCTGAAAACCGTTCTTAATCATCATATAAGCCAGCCCTAAAGAATGTGACCCGCTTGCACAAGCTGCGCTGATAGTTAAATTGATTCCCCTTAATTTAAAAATTGTAGAAAGATTCATCGTCACTGTGGAGTTCATCGATTTAAAAATCGCTCCCGAACCCATTAAAGTCGTATCTTTTTTTTCTCTTGCGATGTCAATAGATTCTACAACTGCTTGAGAAACGCTGTCATTTCCGTATAAAATTCCGACTTCGTTATTATCTAAAAAGTCTTGGTCAATATTTGCCTGTTTTAAAGCATCAAGCGTAGCGATATAAGCATACTCACTTTCTTCGCCCATGCTTATGCGTTGTCTTCGGTTCAAAAGATTCTTCAAATCCGGTTTTGGAACTACGCCCGTTAATCCCGATCTGAAACCAAATTCTTTTCTTTCATCCACCAAAACAATACCGGACTTACCCTGAAAAAGAGATTCTTTCACCTCCTCCAGAGAAGTTCCGATGCAGGAATAAATTCCCATTCCGGTAATGACTACCCTATTTTCCATTTAAAATCTTAAGTTTTAGGTTGCAGTTTTCAGCTATTTACTATAACCTATTATCTGCTCACTGATTTTATGAATAAATTCCACCGTTAATATTAATTACTTCACCTGTAATGTAAGAAGATTTTTTGGAAGCTAAAAACGCTACCAAATCTGCCACTTCTTCCGCTTCACCAAATCGGTTCACAGGAATCATTGCTTTCAATTCATCTTCATTAAATTCCTGAGTCATATCTGTTTTAATGAATCCCGGCGCTACTGCATTTACCGTAATATTTCTTTTCGCAACCTCCTGTGCCAAAGCTTTTGTAGCTCCCACCAAAGCACCTTTTGCCGCAGAATAATTCGTCTGACCTGCTGTTCCTTTTACTCCGGAAACAGAAACCATATTGATAATTCTGCCGTATTTGTTACGCAATAATTTTTGAATAAAGAAATTGGTTACGTTGAAAAATCCATTTAAGCTCGTATTGATCACAGCGTTCCAGTCTTCGCTTGGCATCCACATAAATAATCCGTCTCTTGTGATCCCGGCGTTATTTACAATGATTTCAACAATCGCTTTTGGATTATTTTCCTGCCATTCGGTTAAAACCTTTTGAGTTTCTTCAGCATTTCCTACATCGAATTTAAGAATTTCTCCTGTAGAACCCAATTCTTCAACTTTCGCCAACGTTTCTTTCGCTGCGGCTTCGTTTGAAGTATAATTAATTAAAATATGCTCAATTTTATCTTCTGCCAGTTTTATACAGATTGCTCTTCCAATTCCTCTGGAGCCTCCTGTTACAATTGCACATTTCATGTGTTACTTATGTTAGTTTTAAGTATAACTTTTTTTCTTCCTTATATAAGACAATTAATTTCAATAAAAAATTACATTGCTTTTAAATATTTTCTCACATTTTCCAAATACGGATACATCACCATATCATTTGAGAACGCCGGAATGATCTTTCTTATTTCATCATACAATTCTTTCGTTGAAGATGAAACTTTATCCTGAAAACCAAGATACTCAATTGCCTGAACAATCGTGATGGCTTCAATCGTCAATACTTCAAAAGCATTTTCAATCACTTTTCTGCAAATTACCGCAGCATTCGTTCCCATGCTTACAATATCCTGATTGTCATTATTATTCGGAATACTGTGAACATACATCGGATTCGACAACATCTGGCTTTCTGCCGTCGTGGATGTTGCCGTAAACTGAACACCCTGCATCCCGAAATTAAACCCTAATTTACCTAAATTCACAAATGGAGGCAAAATTTCGTTGATTTTAGCATTCAAAAGATAGTTTAACTGTCTTTCAGCAAGCATCGTCAGTTTAGTCACCACAATTTTCAGTTTGTCCATTTCCAAAGAAATATAATCTCCGTGGAAGTTTCCTCCGTGATAAACGTGCTGATCTTCAACATTAATAATCGGATTATCGTTCGCTGAATTGATTTCGTTTTCCAACACTTTTTCAGTGTATTCCAAGGTATCCAAAACAGGTCCCAAAATCTGCGGAACACATCTTATAGAATAATATTCCTGAACTTTTTCTTTGAAAACTTTCTCTTGCTCTTCAAAGTGAGTATATAAATGATCTGCTCTTTTTCTGATTAATTGGCTATCGGCCAGATGTTCACGCATTCTTGCCGCAACTTCCTGCTGGCCTTCGTGAAGTTTTGTTCCGTTCAGTGCTTGAGATAAATGATCGTCGTATGCCTGAACAATTTCATTGATGGCGCAAGATAATTTAATCGAAATATTCGTTAATTGATTCGCTTTATGCGCATTAACAACGCCAATTCCCGACATTACAGAAGTTCCGTTCATTAAGGCCAGACCTTCACGGATTTCAACCTGAATAGGCTGCAAATTTTCAACTTCAAAAACCTCTTTTGTAGATTTTCTTTCACCCTGATAGAAAACTTCGCCTTCACCAATTAAAACCAAAGCTAAATGAGCTAATTGTACTAAATCACCACTCGCCCCGACACCTCCGTGTTCAAAAATCAACGGTGTAACATCTCTGTTTATTAATTCTTTAAGCAAATTAACTACCGATTGATGAACTCCCGAATTTCCAAGAGACAATGTATTTAATCTTGCCAGCATACAAGCTTTCACCTCATCAGCAGGAAGCGGATTTCCTATACCTGATGAATGGCTTCTGATTAAATTATACTGAAGCTGATGCGTATCTTCATCACTGATTTTGAACTGTGCCATCGGTCCAAAACCTGTATTCACACCATATATTACTTTATTTTTTGAAAATTCCTTCAAAAACTGAAAACTTTTATCCACTCTGGCAAGAAGTGTTTCATCCAGTTCTATTTTCTCATTCTCAATGATGATTTTTTTAAAGTCGTTCAGTTCTAAAAAGTTATTTATTTTCATTGAATTAAAAAGTAATAGTATATAATTTTGTAAATATTAATTAATTGTCATTAATTTTGCGGCAAAGATAGAAGTTATTATTAAAATAAAAAATCAAAGATGAGCAAAGAATTTGTTGACGTGCTCGTAATCGGCGCAGGACCGTCGGGTTGCGTATCTTCTTCATACTTAAAGAAGAACAATGTCAACGTAAAAGTTGTTGAAAAGACAAAATTTCCAAGATTGGTTGTGGGTGAAAGCCTGATTCCGAGAGTAATGGATCATTTTGACGAAGCAGGGCTTTTTCCGGCTTTAGATAAAATGGGCTTTGAAAAAAAATTGGGAGCTCGTTTTTTAAGAGGCGATGAAGTCTGTATCTTTGATTTCAGTAATAAATTCGGTGAAGGCTGGGACTGGACTTGGCAGGTTCCCAGAGCAGATTTCGACAATGTCTTGGCTCAGGAAGTGATTAATAAAGGAATTGATCTTGAATTTGAAACCGAAGTAATCGGAATTGAATTTAACGGAACAGATTCTATCACGACCGTAAGAAATAAAGAGGGTGAAACAAAAGAAATTCATGCAAAATTTGTCATTGATTCCAGCGGTTACGGAAGAGTTTTACCGAGACTTTTAGATTTAGAAAAACCTTCGAAACTATCTCCTCACTCCGCTATTTTTTCTCATGTAGAAGACATTAACAGAGAAGAAGGAACAGAAGGAACTTTGATTTCTTTTGATATTATTGAAACTGAAGTCTGGCTTTGGGTAATTCCTTTCTCTAATGGAAATACTAGCGTAGGAATCGTTGGACCAACTGAATATATTGACAAATTATCCAAAAACGGAGACACCGCAGAAGCATTAAGAAAAGCAATTTCTCTTTCTGATTATTATGTAAAACGTTTTGGGGATGTAGATTTTCTTTTTGAACCAAGACATTTAAAAGATTATTCTTGTTCCGTTAAAAGTTTATTCGGAGACGGATTCGCTTTAACAGGAAATGCTTCGGAATTCCTTGATCCGGTTTTTTCCTCGGGAATGGCTTTTGCAACAGAAGGCGGAATGACGGCAGCAAAATTGGCATTAAGACAGTTAAACGGTGAAAAAGTCGACTGGCAAACAGAATTTGCAGATTATATTTTATATGGAGTTGATGTTTTTACAACATATGTTAAAGAATGGTACACTGGAAATCTTCAGGAATTATTTTTCCACCAGCCGGAAAATCCCGATGTAAAAAGAAAAATATGTGCAGTTTTAGCAGGCTACGTTTGGGATAAGAAAAATACATTTGTGAGAATACATGACACTGCCATAAAAAATCTTGCAGAATTTATTAAAACAGAAAAAATGCAATCATAAAAAAGCGGTCTGAGATTTTCAGACCGCTTTTTGTTTTATCTTAAATCTGTAAATGTAATTGGTTTTCTGCTATTTGGGTTAAAGACAACTTTAGACAAAATATCAAACTCAATCAATTCAATTTTCGGACTTACCCTCAGTTTTGCACGAAAATGATCTCTCACTTCATTCACAAAGTTTTCGGAATCACTGTCTGTACTTATTTTAATGATAATTTCATCCAAACCAATTTCATTCGACTGAATAACGATCTGATAGCATAAAATATTATTGAAGTCATTTAAAATATCATTCATCGCCGGTGGATACAAAGTCGTACCCTTGTATTTGATCATCTGCTGCTTTCTTCCAACAACCGGACCTAATCTCATTGTATTTCTTCCACATTCGCAAGGTTCATAATGCGCTTTTACAATATCTCCCGTTTTAAACCTTAATAAAGGCAGCGCTTCAACACCTAATGTTGTAATCGTTAATTCCCCGCTTTCTCCTTCTTTTACGATATTTCCTTCATCGTCAAGAATTTCTGTAATAATTAATTCCGGATGCTGATGTCCACCGGCTTGAAATTCACACTCTGTAAAAGCGGTGCTCATTTCTGTAGATGCATACGTTGAGAATAATGTAATATTCCACTTTTCTTTAATTTTTTGAGAAAGAATATTATCTGTAAAATCCTGGTTCTTGATACTTTCCCCGATACAAACTGCACCGTAAACACTTGAATTTTTGTAATCAACTCCATGTTTCTCTGCATAATCGATCATCTTTAATAAAAACGAAGGAACGGTAATCAGATATTTAGGTTTATATCTGAAAATTGAATCCCATTGCAGTTCCGGAATTCCCGGACCCATCCTTACGACACTCGCTCCCATTTTTCTCAATCCTAAAAAATAAGCAAGACCTGCCATAAATCTTTTGTCAATGGTTGTAATCATTTGTACCACATCCCCTTTTTTGATTCCTGCACAGGCAAAAGAAATTGCTTCGTTGTAAGCCAGTCTTTCGAGGTCATTATCTGATAATCCGAAAGTTACCGGATCACCCAAGGTTCCTGAAGTAGTACTGTAATCAACAATTTTATCTGGAGTGATGCAGAAGAAATCGTCGTTATTCTCCTGAATATCATTCTTTGTCGTTGTCGGAATTTTCTGTAGATCTTCTAACGTCTGAATATCACCAATTCTGATATTGTTTTCTTTAAATGATCTTTGATAAAAAGGCGAATAAGCTTCAAGATAAGCCAAGAGTTCCTGAAGTTTTTGCTCCTGAAACTTTTTTATTTCCTGACGGTCTGATTTTTCGATTTCCAATGGTTTTGATTTTAAGAGACAAATTTATTTAATTAAAATGAAAAGATTCGGGGATTTCAACATTAAAAAATATCGAGTTTTTATACTCCATTCTGAAACTGAATATTTTGATCATTGATTCCAAAATAAAACATATATTATAAACCGACAAATTTTAGTAAATTTGCCAACTTAATTAATCAACGATATTGATATATTACAATGAGCCAATTTAAAGAATACAAAAACCTCAACCTTATTGACGTAGCAGAGAATGTAGCGGAGTTCTGGAAACAGAATAAAACTTTCAATAAGAGTGTTGAGATTCGTGAAGGGCAACCTGAGTTTGTTTTTTATGAAGGTCCGCCTTCAGCAAACGGCATGCCCGGAATTCACCACGTAATGGCCAGAGCATTAAAGGATATTTTCTGTCGTTATCAAACCCAAAATGGGAAGCAGGTTTTCCGTAAAGCGGGTTGGGATACACACGGACTTCCTGTAGAACTTGGCGTGGAAAAAGAATTAGGAATCACTAAAGAAGATATTGGCAAAAAAATTTCTATTGAAGATTACAATCAGGCGTGTCGTGAAGCGGTAATGCGTTACACAGATGTTTGGAACAACCTTACCGAGAAAATCGGATATTGGGTTGATCTTGAAGATCCGTATATCACGTACAAGTCAAAATATATGGAAACGGTTTGGTGGCTGTTGAAGCAATTGTATGATAAAGGATTATTGTACAAAGGTTACACGATCCAGCCTTATTCTCCAAAAGCAGGAACAGGATTATCTTCACACGAAGTAAATCAGCCCGGGGCTTACCGTGATGTTTCCGACACAACGGTTGTTGCACAATTTAAGACATTACCAGAAACATTGCCTTCATTTTTACAAGGTTTTGGAGATGTACATTTCTTGGCTTGGACGACAACTCCTTGGACACTGCCTTCAAATACCGCTTTGACTGTAGGACCAAAAATCGATTATGTTTTAGTTAAAACGTTCAATCAATATACTTTTGAGCCGATTAATGTTGTTTTGGCTAAAGCTTTGGTTGGAAAGCAGTTTGCGAAAAAATATAGTGAAGGGACTGACGAAGATTTTTCAAATTATACTTCAGAAAGCAAAGTTATTCCTTATAAAATTCTAGCAGAATTCAAAGGTTCTGATTTGGTTGGAATCAAATATGAGCAGTTATTAGATTATGCTAAACCTTATCAAAATCCCGAAAATGCTTTCAGAGTAATTTCAGGAGATTTTGTAACGACAGAAGACGGTACGGGAATCGTTCATACCGCTCCGACGTTTGGTGCTGATGATGCTAAAGTAGCGAAAGAAGCTACACCTGAAGTTCCACCAATGTTAGTTTTAAATGAAAATGGAAATCCTGTTCCCTTGGTAGATTTACAAGGTAGATTTTTGTCTTTAGTAAAAGATGAAGTCTACGGTTTTGCCAATGAATATGTAAAAGCAGAATATCTTAATGACGAAGAAAAAAGTAAGGAATTCAACATTCAGAAAGAGCAGTTAAAATCAATCATTGCAGATTTAAAAAATTATCTTTCTGTTGATGAAAGAATTGCTTTAAAATTAAGAAAAGAAAATAAGGCTTTCAAAGTTGAAAAATATGTTCACAGCTATCCACACAGTTGGAGAACTGATGAGCCTCTTTTATATTATCCATTGGATTCCTGGTTTGTAAAAATGACCGCTGTAAAAGACAGATTGGTAGATTTAAATAAAGGAATCAACTGGAAACCAAAATCAACCGGAGAAGGACGTTTTGGAAACTGGCTGGAAAATGTAAATGACTGGAATCTTTCCCGTTCAAGATACTGGGGAATTCCGTTGCCAATTTGGAGAACTGAAGATTTAAAAGAAGAAATCATCATTGGTTCTGTAGAAGAATTATATAACGAGATCGAAAAATCTATTGAAGCAGGATTCATGACAGAAAACCCGTTCAAAGGCTTTGAGATTGGAAATATGTCTGAAGAAAATTATTCTTTAGTTGATTTACACAAAAACATTGTTGATAAAGTGGTATTGGTTTCAGTTTCAGGAAGAGAAATGAAACGTGAGAGCGACCTGATTGACGTTTGGTTTGATTCAGGTTCGATGCCCTATGCACAACTTCACTATCCTTTTGAGAATAAAGAATTAATTGACAATCATAAAGCATTCCCTGCAGATTTTATTGCGGAAGGAGTTGACCAAACCCGTGGCTGGTTCTACACACTTCATGCTATTGGAACAGCAGTTTTTGATTCAGTTGCTTATAAAAATGTAATGAGCAACGGTCTTGTTTTGGATAAAAACGGCGTGAAAATGTCGAAATCCAAAGGAAATACAGTTGACCCATTTGAAACATTAGCAGTTTACGGACCTGATGCTACACGTTGGTACATGGTTTCGAATGCAAATCCTTGGGAAAACCTAAAGTTTGATATCGAAGGAATTGATGAAACGAGAAGAAAATTCTTCGGAACACTTTACAATACCTATTCATTCTTTGCTTTATACGCAAATGTTGATGGATTTAAATTCGCTGAACCCGCGGTTCAAAACAGACCGGAAATCGACCGATGGATTTTGTCTGAATTAAACTTATTAATTAAAGAAGTAAAAGCATTTTACGAAGATTACGAGCCTACAAGAGTGGCAAGATCAATTAACACTTTCGTGAACGATAACTTATCAAACTGGTACGTAAGATTGTGCAGAAGACGCTTCTGGAAGGGAGATTATTCAGAAGATAAAATCTCGGCTTATCAGACTTTATATACTTGCTTAGAAACTGTTGCTAAATTATCTGCACCAATTGCTCCGTTTTTTATGGATCAGTTGTATCAAGATTTAAATAAAGTAACAGGAAAAGAAACTGCGGAATCTATTCACTTAACAGATTTCCCTGTTGCAGATGAAAGTTTGATCGATCAGGATTTGGTTGAGAAAACGCATTTAGCACAATCTATTACAAGTATGGTTTTCTCTTTGAGAAAGAAAGAAAACGTAAAAGTTCGTCAGCCATTACAAAAAGTTTTGATCCCTGTTTTAGACAAGAAAACTGAGGAGCAAATTTCTGCGGTTGCAGAATTAATTAAACAGGAAGTAAATGTTAAAGAATTACAATTAATTAACGCTGAAGAAGCATCACATTTAATTGTAAAACAGATAAAACCAAACTTTAAAACGTTAGGTTCGAGACTTGGAAAAGATATGAAAGTGGTTGGTGGTGAGATTGCTAATCTTTCTGCAGAACAAATTTCGAGTTTAGAGAAAGAAGGAAAAATTGAAATCCAAGGATACGAAATCACATTGGATGATGTAGAAATTTCAACAAAAGATATTCCGGGATGGACCGTAACTTCTGACGGGAAAACAACTGTGGCATTAGATTTGACGCTAACAGAGGAATTAAAATCTGAAGGAATTGCAAGAGAATTTATCAACAGAGTTCAGAACCTTAGAAAAGAGAAAGACTTTGATTTAACAGACAGAATAAATATCAAATTGGAAGAAAATTCTCCGTTCTTGAATGACATCAAGAAGAATGAAGAATATATTTCTTCAGAAGTCTTGTCAAATAAAATAGAAATTGTATCTTCACTTTCAAATTTTAACGAAATCGAAATTGATGAGGTTAATTTTAAGATAAATGTTGAAAAGAATTAACATACAGTTGGTTTTTATTCAAATCCCATTTCATAATTTTATTAAAAAAGAGAAACGAACATGTCAGACGAAAGAGTAAGATACAGTGATGCTGATTTACAAGTATTTAAAGCAATTATTAAAGAAAAAATAGAGAAAGCTGAGAAAGATTTACAGTTGATCAGAGAAAGTTTTATTAATGACCAAAATAACGGGACAGATGATACCTCTCCTACTTTCAAAGCGTTTGAAGAAGGTGCTGAAACGTTGAGCAAGGAACAGAATTCTATTTTGGCGGGAAGACAGGAAAAATTCGTACGTGACCTGAAAAATGCTTTAATAAGAATTGAAAACAAAACTTACGGTGTTTGCAGAGTAACAGGAAAGCTGATTCCTAAAGAAAGATTATTGGCCGTTCCTCACGCTACGCTGAGCATTGAAGCGAAAAATATGCAGAAATAACCGTAAAAGGTTAGTTAGAATAAATTTGGGTTTATATTGTATTTCATGGAATACTTTATAAACCTAATTTTTAATATATACCCATGAGCGAATTATTAATTTTATTAATTATCATCGTTGCTATTGTAGGATTTTTCAACAGAGAATGGATCAAAAACAGATTATTCCCCGATGAAAAAAGAAATTATACGATTGATGATAAGTTTAATTCTGATAAACGGGAAAGGGAAAAAGAAATCGACAGTCTTTTAAGCAAAATGGGCAAAAACGGAATCAATGATTTGTCTGCAAAAGACAGAAAAAGATTGGATGAATTGTCCAAAAAAAAAAAAAATAAATTAAATAAAGATGGAGGCATTAATTGTACACCCAAAGAACCAAATGGAGCTGAACGCACTGAAAAGTGTGATGAAAGATATGGGAATTCGTTACGAAAAATTTCATACAAGAGGAGCAAAAACTCAAACCTTCGAGCCACGCACTCCTGCCAAAAAAGAAAATACGGGGAAAAACTTTAAAGACAAACCAAAGACGAACCTGTAATGAAAAAGATTTTATTGGTAACCTTTCTTATTTTATTGATTGATCAGGCTTCGAAAATTTACATAAAAACTCATTTCAACTTAGACGACAGCATTTCTGTTCTACCGGGTTTTAAATTAACCTTTGTAGAAAATCCTGGAATGGCTTACGGGCTTCATTTTGGCGGCGTTATCGGAAAATATTTCCTGGTAATTGTAAGAGTTATTCTGATTGGCGGAATGATTTATTTATTCAGAAAATGGTTAGAGCGAGGCGAATCTAATTATCTGCTGATTCCTATGGCGATGATTTTTGCAGGAGCTATCGGCAATTTAATTGACGGAATGTTCTATGGTCTGATTTTCGACAGCGGAACGGTTTATGATCCAAGTATCGACCGATGGATTGGTTATGGCGGAATTTCCAAAGTCACTTCTTTCGGACACGGATATTCTACTTTCATGCGAGGTTGCGTGGTAGATATGCTCCACTTCCCTTTGGTAGACTGGAATGTTCCTGAAAGCTGGCCTTTAATTGGAGGAAAACATATTGAGTTTTTCAAGTATATCTTTAATGTTGCAGATTCGGCGATTACGGTTGGAGCAATTTTGCTGTTAACTTTCAGAAAAAAAGCTTTCCCGAACGGTCTGGAATTTTAAACTATTTCACACGAATGAAAAAATTAATTAAAACTCTATTTAAAATTTTCCTGCTTCTTTTTGTTGCAGGAATTATTTTTATGGTCTGGGCAAATTACAGCATTAAGAAAAGTAGTGAAAGCTTCATTTCTTATAATATCAAAGACGTTCCTGACACAAAAACCGCTTTACTTTTAGGTACAAGCAAAAATTTAAATAATGGCTCTCCTAACGCTTATTTCGACAATAGAATTAAGGCAACCGCAGATTTATACAAAAGCAGAAAAATACAATACATCATCGTAAGCGGCGATAACAGCACCAAAGATTACAACGAACCTGAAGATATGCAACTGGCATTAATGAAATACGGAATTCCACAAGATCATATCTTTCTGGACTTTGCGGGTTTCAGAACTCTAGATTCTATAGTAAGGGCGAAAGAAATTTTCGGACAGCAAAAAATCGTTATCGTTTCTCAGAAGTTCCATAATGAAAGAGCGGTATTTTTAGCCAAACAAAACGGTATTGAAGCTTTCGGATATAATGCTGAGGACGTTAATAAATATGCCGGTTTTAAAACCAATATGAGAGAATATTTAGCCAAAACAAAAGCATATCTGGATTTGATTTTGGGAGTTGAACCGAAATTCGGAGGAAAAAAGATTTTGATTCCTTAGTTTTTTCTGTCTCGCAGATTCTGTAGATTACGTAGATTTTTTGACGCAAAGTTTTCAATTAAATAATAAATAGTTTTAAGTGAGCAAAGGTGAATCAACAAGTTGATTTGATGAAGGTTTATTTTCAAGCTTTGCGAAGCAAACTTTATTTGACTTTGCATCCTAAAATAAAAAAATTAATAATTAAATCTTTGCGTTTAAATTATCCCGGCAAAAATATTTACCAATATCACAAAGAATAAAAAACACAATCATCCTTGTAAATTCGTGAAATCTGCTGGAGAATTAACTAAATTTGCAATTCATTAATTTTTAAATATAAATTTTAAACAAATGTCAAGAATTCTTACCGGCATTCAAGCCACCGGAACACCACACTTGGGAAACCTGTTGGGTGCTATTATTCCTGCGATAGAATTATCTAAACAGGAAGGAAATGAATCATTTTTATTTATCGCAAATCTTCATTCTCTTACCCAGATTAAAGATGCGAAAGAACTGAAACAGAATACCTACGAGATTGCTGCGGCTTGGCTTGCTTGTGGATTAGATACCGAAAAAACATTTTTTTACAGACAGAGCGACATTCCTGAAACCTGTGAACTTTCTTGGCATTTATCATGTTTTTTTCCTTATCAGAGATTGACTTTGGCGCATTCATTTAAAGATAAAGCAGACCGTTTGCAGGATGTGAATGCAGGCTTGTTCACGTATCCTATTTTGATGGCTGCAGATATTTTACTGTACGATGCGGAAATTGTTCCGGTAGGAAAAGACCAGCTTCAGCATTTGGAAATTGCGCGTGATGTCGCTTCAAGATTCAATAATCAGATGGGTGAAGTTTTTGTACTACCACAATCTGAACTTCAGGAAGACACAAAATATGTTCCCGGAGTTGATGGTCATAAAATGTCTAAATCAAGAGGAAATATCATTAATATTTTCTTACCTGAAAAAGAATTGAAAAAGCAGGTTATGAGCATTGAGTCTGATTCAAAATCTTTAGAAGAACCAAAAGATCCTGAGACAGATAAAACATTTGCAATTTATCAACTGATCGCAACTCCCGAACAGACAGAAGAATTAAGAGCAAAATATTTAGCAGGAAACTTCGGTTATGGTCATGCTAAAAAAGAGCTTTTAGATTTAATTTTAGCCAGATTTGAAAAAGAAAGAGAACTTTTCTCTTATTATATGAACAATCTTGATGAATTGGAAACAAAACTTCAGGAAGGTGCAAAGAAAACGAAAGTTATTGCAACAGAAACAATGAAAAGAGTAAGAGAAAGTTTGGGAATTTAATTTTAAACTTAATAATATAGTTTCGGCGGCACCTTTGGTGCCGCCGAAACTCTTATAAATACTCTTTTATCTGCAAAAGATGTTGAATTGATTTCAAGCCTTCTTCTTTTCTATTTTCATGATAAACATCAAAGAAAATCACATCCATTCCAAAGTTTTGAGCGCCGACAACATCCGCAATCCAATCGTCGCCAATTAAAATACTGTTTTCTTTTGTAGCGTCAGAAAGACTTAACGAATATTCAAAAATTTCAGGGCGGGGTTTTCTTACCCCAACAGAATCTGCACTTGTGATGGTTTGAAAATATTTGTCAATTCCCGACAAAATACACTTTCTTTCAGTTACTTCTTTAAATCCGTTGGAAATAATATGCAAAGTATAATTTTTAGCTTTAAGATATTCTAAAATATATGTTGCACCTTCTACCAATTCATTATGATTGAGAATTTTATCTAAGAAATGCTCCTCAAAATACATTGACAATTCTTCATCATCAACACCAAAATTTTTGAACGTATCATAAAAACGGTGTTTTCTTAAATATTCTTTATCAATAATTCCGTCACGAATATTTTCCCAAAGTTTTTCATTAATCTCATGATAAACAGAGTGGAATTCTTCAAAATTGATATTGTATTTTAAATTGATTTCTTCTTTTTCAAAAAGTTCTTTGATGGTAAGATAAGCGTTCTTACGGTGATCCCAAAGCGTATTGTCGAGATCAAAAAAAATGTGCTGAATTTTCATACAGCACAAAATTAGTAATTTTAATTTTTGGAAATCGGGTAATTCTTGCTCTTTGTTTTTACAACTTCCAAGCTTTTTGAAAAGCTGAGCAGAAAATCAATCGTTTGTTTCTTAGGTTTCAAAGTTTTCACTTTTAAGGAATCATTTTTTCTCATAGGCAAATAAAAGTTTTTTCCTTAAAACGAGAATTTTATGAAATTATTATCTATCTCGTCAAGATAATATTATTTTCTTCCATGATTTTTCTCAGGTTAATTAATGCATAACGCACTCTCCCTAAGGTTGTATTAATACTCATGTCCGTATGATCGGCAATTTCTTTAAAGCTTAGCCCATCAAAAAATCTTAATCTGATCACTTCCTGCTGATTTTCCGGAAGAAACTGCAACATTTTCATTAAGTCCTCCTGAATCTGGTTGGATACCAATTGATCTTCAATATTTTCAGAAGGCTCTCTCAACAAGTCAAAAATAGAATATTCATCGGTCTCGAAAGTAGTTTCCGAAACTTTAATATTTTTAGATTTTGCCCTAAAATGGTCTATGATAAGATTATATGCTATTCTTTTTGCCCAAAGAATGAACTTGCCCTCTTCGTTGTAGCGTCCTTCTTTCAACATCACAATAATCTTCATGAATGTATCCTGGAAAACATCGTTTGCCAGATCTTCGTCATTTATTTTATAAAAAATGAATGTAAACAGTTCTCTCTGATGGCGGTGGATAAGGGTTGACAACGCCTGTTCGTCTCCTTTCTGATAAAGGGAAATTAGTAAACTATCCGTTTTTGATTTCATAACTTTCTTCTCAATAAATATTTTTGCTGACAATCTTTAAATCCAGATATTTTATCTGGTCTCAGCTGTAAATACAAAACAATTCTTCAGAGTAAAGTCAATCGATAGGCGTGTACAATTTTATATGTTGTAAATATAATAAAATTTTAATAACTGTTAACCAATTATTAACTTTTTACACGAAAAAGATAATAATATTTAATTAAACATATCGTGAATGAACACAGTGGGGATATTTAGTGTAAAATTAATATTCAGACCCTTCAATTCTTTACCGTTTAAATCGTTTATTGGAAAAGCATATCCTCCGGTAAGATCCAGCATTCCGAAAAGAGTAACGCCGATTTTTGGTGCAACATATTTATTTGTGCCTTCTGCCCCGATCAAAAAGTAGTAAGAATGATAGAAATCAACATCTTTTTGAAAGTTAAACAATACATCAGCTGAAAGCTTCGGCATAATGGCAAACTTCGAATTTGCAGAGCCCATCAAGGCAGAGCCTCCCAAGCGGTAAATAACATCATCATTTTTCAGGAAAAGCAATTTACCGCCCAATTCACCGAAACTCTGGTTTTGATAGGTATATCCTGCGCTCACCATTTTATGCACCGTCACCTGTGCCTTGGCAAAAGTGTTCAGAAAAAATAGGGTAAGGATTGTAATGGCAAGTCTAGCGTAGTTCATCTTCTATTTATTTCATGTAAAATTAAAAAAAACTGCCTTACCGAAAAGATAAAGCAGTCATTATTCTATAAGTTTAAAAATTAAATTCCGAAAGAAGCTTTAATTTCGTCTACTTTGTCAAGTTTTTCCCAAGTAAAGAATTCTAATCCTGTAAGTGTTAATTCATTCTTGTGACCTTTGTTGAACGTTTTATCAGCAACATAATGCTCTCTTCCCATATGACCGTAAGAAGCCGTATCCTGGTAAATCGGATTTCTCAATTTCAGGTTTTGCTCGATTGCGTAAGGTCTAAGATCAAAAATTGTAGACACTTTTTTAGCAATTTCACCATCATGAAGATCAACTTTAGAAGTTCCGTATGTGTTGATGTACAAACCACAAGGCTCAGCCACACCGATAGCATAAGAAACCTGTACCAAAACTTCGTCAGCAACTCCTGCAGCCACTAAATTTTTAGCAATGTGTCTTGTAGCGTAAGCAGCACTTCTGTCAACTTTTGAAGGATCTTTTCCGGAGAAAGCCCCACCACCGTGAGCTCCTTTTCCACCATATGTATCAACGATGATTTTTCTTCCCGTAAGACCCGTATCTCCGTGAGGACCACCGATTACGAATTTTCCTGTTGGGTTGATATGATATTTGATCTGATCATTAAACAACGCTTTGATCTCTTCAGTTTGTAAATCTACAACTCTTGGGATCAAAATATTTTTAATGTCTTCTCTGATTTTGTTCAGCATTTCTTCTTCAGCTGCAAAATCATCGTGTTGAGTAGAAACTACGATTGAATCGATTCTTACCGGTTTGTGATCATCAGAATATTCAATAGTCACCTGAGATTTTGCATCAGGACGAAGGTATTTAATTTCAGAATCTTCTCTTCTGATCGCAGAAAGTTCTTTAAGAATAGTGTGTGCCAGATCTAAAGCCAAAGGCATGTAGTTAGCGGTTTCGTTCGTTGCATAACCAAACATCATTCCCTGGTCACCAGCTCCCTGTGCGTTTGCTTTAGCTTCGAAAGATTCATCAGTTACGGCTCTGTCTACACCTTGATTAATATCTGGAGACTGCTCGTGAATCGCAGAAATAACTCCACAAGAATCACCATTGAACATATATTCACCCTTTGTATAACCGATTCCGTTGATTACCTCTCTTGCAATCGTCTGAACATCTAAATAAGCATCAGATTTTACTTCACCTGCCAAAACTACCTGCCCTGTTGTCACCAAAGTTTCACAAGCCACCTTTGAAGTTTTGTCGTATGCTAAAAAGTTATCGATTAGTGCGTCGGAAATCTGATCGGCGATTTTATCCGGATGTCCTTCTGAAACAGATTCAGATGTAAATAAATAAGACATATTATTCTATTTGTTTTTTTAGATTAAAAATCACGAAGAAAAAAAAGAATAATTGCAAGAATGTCTAAAAAGAGTAATACTGTTTTAGCATTTTTTTATAGAGGTTGCAATCAGGTCAAATTTTTCCTCGTTCGTAAACAGTTGCAAATTTAAGTACTATTTTTTAATACTCAAAAATATTTGTTTACTAATTATAATTTTCTTTAAATTATCTAATTATAAAGCACTTAGCCATGAAAATTTATTGCGGTTTTATGCTTACGAATTCTTTTGGACTTTCATTATAATTCAGTTTTTTCTGTAATGAAATTCTTATAGAATGAGATAATTCATCAATAATTTTCTGCTTAAATGTGGGTTTGTAGTAAATAATACTTATTTCTCTGTAAGGGAAAGGCTTTTTGAATCTGAAAACATTTTCCTTCTGAAGCTCTGAAAGCTGACTTAAAGCAAGCTCCGGCAGAATACTGATTCCGCCTACTTTATCTACCATATGAACCAACGTCTGAATATTGGAAGCTAAGAAATCCAAATTCTTCGGTTTCAACGTATTTTCCTTTAAATGACAGATATTTTCAAATTGATTTCTTAAGCAGTTCCCTTCTTCAAGCAACCAAACTTTTTCTACATTAAGATCCTCCGGAACTACATAAGAATTCTTTTTATTAGCCTCAGTATTAGAACTATAAATCATTAATTCTTCATTAAATAAGAAATCTTGATAAAACTCATCTGCCGTATCGTAAGGCGTAGAAATAATTCCAGCGTCTAGCTCTCCTGCTTTTAAAGCTTTAATGATATTATCAGTCGTCATTTCCTTTACATTCATCTGAATTTTCGGATTATCTTCCAGAAACTTGAAAATTTCAGTCGGTAAAATGAAAGAAGAAACCGTTGGAATAATCCCAAGATTAATCGTTCCTCCCAAAATATTATTTAACAAATTGGCTTTGTTCTTCAGTTCATTGACAGATTCTATAATAACCTTTGCCTGGTCGATGATCTGAAGCCCGACATCTGTAGTACGAATCGGGTGAGTTGTTCTGTCAAAAACCTTTACATCCAGTTCATCCTCAAACTTCTGTATCATTGCACTTAAAGTAGGTTGTGTAATAAAGCACGCCTGTGCCGCTTTACCAAAATGTTTGTACTTATCTACAGCGATAAGATACTCCAGTTGCTGAATGTTCATTTGATTAATATTATCTATTACAAAGATAAAATGTTTTTGCTATTGGCAATTAAAAATTCAAGTAATTTTGATAATTAGTACCTTTACATAATACAACCTAAACAAGAAATTAATCATACAAATTACAACCCTATGGATTCTAAAAAATTAACGTTAGGCAATGGCGCTCCATATTATGAACATCAGGATTCACAAACGGTTGGACCGAGAGGTCCGGTTCTGCTTCAGGACTTTATACTCCAGGAAAATCTTGCGCATTTTGTAAGAGAAAGAATTCCGGAAAGAATTGTTCATGCCAAAGGAAGCGGAGCATATGGAACATTTACTGTGACACACGATATCAGTCAATATACAAAGGCAAAATTATTTTCAAACGTAGGAAATTCATGTAGAATGTTTGCCCGTTTTTCTACTGTTGGAGGAGAAAAAGGAAGTGCTGATACCGCAAGAGACCCAAGAGGATTTGCTTTAAAATTCTATACAGAAGACGGAAATTGGGATTTGGTGGGTAATAATACACCCGTGTTCTTTATTAAAGATGCTAAAAAATTCCCCGACTTTATTCATACTCAGAAAAGAGTTCCGAAAACGAATCTAAAAAGTGCCACCATGATGTGGGATTTCTGGAGCTTGAATCCTGAATCGCTTCATCAGGTTTTAATTTTAATGTCAGACAGAGGAACACCGCACGGTTATAGACATATGCACGGGTTCGGATCTCATACATTCTCAATGATTAATGATAAAAATGAGCGAGTTTGGGTAAAATTTCATTTTAAAACAAAACAGGGAGTTAAGAATTTCACAAATGATGATGCTGTAAAGATGGCGGGTGAAAATCCAGATTTTGCGCAGGAAGATCTTTGCAATGCTATTGAAAATGGTGATTTTCCGAAATGGACAATGCATATTCAGGTAATGACCGAAGAGCAGGCGAGAGATTTCAGATGGAATCCTTTTGACATAACGAAAGTTTGGTTTCAGGGAGATTTTCCGTTAATTGAAGTGGGAGAAATGGAACTGAATGAAGTTCCTGTAAATTATTTTGCTCATGTGGAACAGTCTACTTTTTCACCAAGTAATTTAATCAACGGAATTAGTTTTTCACCAGACAAAATGCTTCAGGGAAGATTATTTTCTTATCCGGATGCGCACCGCTACAGAGTTGGTGTTAACGCTCATCATCTGGAAGTCAACAGATGTCCTTTTGCTATTAATAATTATCAGAGAGACGGTTTTATGGCAGATTCTAGTGAATATCAGGATAAACCAAATTACCATCCAAACAGTTTTGATGATATTAAACCTGATCCTTCTTATAAAAACTATGAATATGAACTGGATAGCGCCCACGTTGCCAGCTACAACAGAAATGAAAATGACGACGATCACTACACTCAGCCTGGATTATTGTATTCTAAAGCCATGAATGCAGAAGATAGGGAGAATCTTGTTAATAATATCATAGAAAGTATGAAAGGCATCGACGGACCTAAAAAAGACGAGATCATTAATCGCCAATTATGCCATTTCTTCAGGGCTAATATTGAACTTGGTATGAAAGTAGCTTCTCAACTGAATGTCGTTATTGATGCTAATATGATGAATCACCCGAAATAACTATCCTATAGAATAAATTCGATAAAAGGAAAAAAATACTAACTTTTTTCCTTTTTTTTTATAAAAAATGTATAATTTGCACGGAATAATATTTTAATGTGGAAACATGAGTTACGAAAATATATTATTAAATAGGGAAGATAAAATTTCTATTATTACAATAAACAGACCTGAGAGTTTAAATGCGCTTAATGCTAAAACAATCAGTGAAATAAGTTCAGTATTGGACGGATTGGCTGCTGACAATTCTTGCAGAGTAATTATTCTTACAGGAAGTGGAGAAAAATCGTTCGTTGCGGGAGCTGATATTAAAGAATTCAGCGATTTTGGACAGGAAAATGCAGAAGAACTTGCCAGAAACGGACAAAATACGCTATTCAATAAAATTGAAAATATGACCAAACCTGTAATTGCAGCCGTAAACGGATTTGCATTGGGTGGAGGTCTGGAGCTTGCCATGGCGTGCCACATCAGATATGCATCGGAGAATGCCAAATTGGGATTACCGGAAGTAACATTGGGATTAATTCCCGGTTACGGCGGAACTCAAAGGCTTCCGAAGCTTGTAGGGAAAGGTATTGCCAATGAAATGATCTTTTCTGCCAAAATGGTTCCTGCACAACGTGCAAAAGAAACCGGACTGGTAAATGAGGTATTTCCGATTGAAGAATTATTAACAAAGACAAAAGAATTAGCTACTACAATTGCCCGCAATTCGCCATTAGCGATTTCCAAAGCAATAAGTGCTGTTAATCTGTCAGATACAGACAAAGGTTTTGAAACTGAAATTAAATATTTCGGAGAACTTTTTGATCTGGAGGATAAAAAGGAAGGGGTTTCTGCATTTTTAGAGAAAAGAAAACCTAACTTCTAATTTATCAACCCTTTAATACAAATTATTTCGAAAAAACAATGTAGCGGTATGAATAAGTTTGATAAAGCTTATCTAAAAATGGCTCAGGAATGGGCAAAACTTTCCTACTGTAAACGAAAGCAGGTAGGAGCTCTTATTGTAAAAGATAGGATGATTATTTCAGATGGTTATAATGGTACTCCTTCAGGATTTGAAAACTGCTGTGAGAATGAAGAGGGAATAACACATTGGTATGTACTGCATGCAGAGGCAAATGCTATTTTAAAATTAGCAGCTTCTACACAATCTGCAAAAGGCGCAACGTTATATTTAACGCTTTCCCCTTGTAAAGAATGCAGTAAACTTATTCTTCAGGCGGGAATTACCAGATTAGTGTACATTAATGAATATTCAGACGACGACGGAATATCGTTTTTAAGAGGCCATAATATTGAAATAGAACAAATTTCGGAATGTGAACTAAAAAAATAAAACACAATGATTTGGGATGAAAAAATTAAAGATTTTGAAATTTTTCTTCGTTTCGAAAGAAATTTTTCAGAAAACACACTTGACGCCTACGTACGCGACATTAAAAAGCTAAAAGAATACGCAGAAGAATCTCTGGAAAATATCGGCCCGGATAAAATCTGCTATGACAATCTCCAGGAGTACATCTTCAGCCTTTCAAAACAAAAATTCAGCGAAAGGTCTCAGGCTAGATGGATATCTTCTATTAAAGCATTCTTCAAATTCTTGTTGGAGGATGAATATCGTGAGGATAATCCCGCAGCCTTGCTTGAAGGTCCCAAATTGGGATTATACCTTCCTGATATCTTGAGCCTTCCTGATATTAATAAAATCATCAGCGCCATTGAAATTAACTGTGATCTTGGAAGAAGAAACCAATGTATTATAGAGGTACTCTACGGATGTGGACTTCGTGTTTCTGAGTTGATTGATATTAAAATTTCCAATATTAATTTTAAAGAACAGTATATCAAAGTAAACGGAAAAGGAAATAAAACCCGCTTTGTCCCTTTAGCGGAATATACTGCAGACCTGCTACGTGATTATATCAAAGAAGTACGTCCGAAAAATAAAATCAATAAAAAGTATGAGGATACATTGTTCCTTAACAGCAGAGGAACTTCGATGTCCAGAGTAATCGTATTTTTAATTATAAAAGAACTGACTGATAAAGCAGGTGTAAGCAAGAAAATTTCTCCGCATACATTCAGACACTCTTTTGCAACGCATTTGCTTCAAAACGGTGCAGATCTTCGTTATATTCAGGAAATGCTCGGTCATTCGAGTATTACCAGTACGGAAATTTACACCCATCTGAAAACAGAAGAACTTCGTGATGTGATATTGACTTATCACCCAAGAAACATTAATATTGCTTAATGAAAATATTGAAATATTGCCCAAGCTGCGGTAAAGAAACTTTACATTGGGATGGTGAAAAAAAATGGAGCTGCCCCAACTGCCAATTCTCTTTATACAACAACGTTGCCGGTGCGGTTGCTGTTGTTATCAGACATAATGATGAAATTTATCTTACGAGAAGAAATAGAGATCCTAAAAAAGGAAAACTCGATCTTGCGGGAGGTTTTGTTGATCCTAAAGAAAGTGCAGAAGAAACTTGTAAAAGAGAGCTTTTCGAAGAATTGCAGCTAGATGTTGATATTTCAAATTTAAAGTATTTAACAAGCCTTCCAAACGTATATCAATACAAAGAAATAGATTACAATACGATTGATCTTTTTTATGAATATAATGTTTCAGACAAATTTAAGGTAAATCTTGAACTGTCTGAAATCTCAGAAGCAATCTGGATTCCTTTAAAAGAATTGAATCTTAATGATCTCGCTTTTGATTCTCAGAAAAGGTTTTTTGAAGAATATCTAAAGAATATTTAATCAATATACTAAAATAAAATTCCCACAGATTTAATGAATTTGTGGGAATTTTTTATTTAACTAATACGTTTTTGTTTTCAACATTTCTTCGAAATAATCTGTAAGTAGTTTTCTTTCGGCTTCAGACAAATTAGCTTCTTTGTGATACACAATATATCCCGGCATCGGCATTGTTTTATTATGCACAGTTGCAATTGCGCTGTTGAGCATACTTTCTTTTAAATCCTTATTATAAGTGTCCCAAGTAGAAAAATTCAAATGTTCTCTGCCTTCATTGACATGACTTTTTACCGACCATGAAATAGGAGCAACAAAGGCATACTTAGGATAAACTGTTTCATCCGAGTGACAATCATAGCAAGCAGATTTTATGAGTCCGGCGATCTTTTCCGGCGTTTTTTTAGCCTCAACAAAATTTACTTTGTGATTAATCGGTTTATTGACTTTATCTGTAGGAATAAACTGTATTAAAGCAAAACCAACCAAGCTCCAGAAAAGTATTTTTTTAAATGTTTTCATTTATTTAACGGGTGTCAGCATTTCATTGTCGGTTCCAAGCTTATTAAGAGGCTTTTTAGGAGTTTCTACTGCTTTCGGTGTTGTCATTTTTGATGTATCCAGCGTTCTCGTATCTTTTAGATCCCAAGTTTCATTACTGTCCCACAACGGACGTACGATAACAGGCTTGTAATATATATAAGAATCTTCGGCAAAAATTTCATTTTGGAAATCAGATTCATCCCAATATTTATTTTCATTATGATCGACCAGAATTCTTGCAATATATTCGCCGGGTTTAAGAATAGGAAACAGTACCTCGCTTCCTTTCGTATATTTTTGATAGACCGGCTTTTCAGAGCTGTCCAATAACTGTAACCAATAGCTTGTAGTCGGAGCATTCTGCAGGATAAACTTTACATTACCGAAATTTTCTACTTTATCAACTTCGAAATCAAAACGTTTGGACTGATAATTTTTAGCATAAAAAGAAGAAACAGTTTCTTTAGGAACGGTCAGTTGATATTTTTTTCCTTCCATAAATTCTGATTTCACTAAAATATGATAAGGATTTGATTCTGATATTTTTGCCGTGAAAGGAATGGTATTAATACTGTCTCCCGCCACTTTTAAAGTCCATTTATCTGTATTCAGTTTATCAAGATAATAGTTAGAATTTAATCTGAAATCACTGAACGGTGCCATTGTTCCCGAAATATCATTATTGATATCCATTGTATTCTTTTTATTGTACTTATAAAAAACAGAAACGGTATCCTGCTTATTACCAGTATCATAACTGAATTTCAAATTCTCCGTTACGGTTTGTCCGATATCGTCTTTCACAGCATCAAACCAGATATTTACAGAATCAGATTTTGGGCGGTGTGTAACTTTAATGTCCTTAAGTTTATCATTAATGGAAAGAACTTTCACATCATCCGGTTTACCTTCAAATGTCATTAAAACTCCTCCCGGAGTTTCTTTCATTTCAACATATTTTAAAGGCTTTTTTGACGGATAAACTTTCAGATTTAATCCTGAAATAGATTTTTCAACATCTACAGCTTCTTTTTGAAAACCAATTTTTTCTTTCCCCTGATCATACATAGAATTTCCATTCTCATCATCAAAAGCAACAATTTTGTATTTTCCGGGTGAAAGATAATTGAGTTCATAATAGCCATCATCATCAACTTTGGTGATATAATAAGGTTTTTGCTTATAATTAATGGTATCTTTTACCTGATATAAACCGACAACAAGCTTATTTTCACTGGCTTTTTTGATCGCCATCGCATCTTTTATCTCACCACTGATGTAAAGGTCATCCAGCTTTTCACCTGTAGAGAAAGCAAAATTGAAATAACGCAAAATATTCGATTCATTATTATCAACGATAGAATTTCCAAAGTTGAAATTGTAGGTTGTATTGGCCTGCAACGTGTCACTCCACTGAATTAAAACAAACTTATTCGCAATATTGGAAGGAATAATTCTTGTAATATTCTTAATGGGCGGAGAAATAATTAGATTTTTGCTGACATCTTTCAGCGTTATATATTCATCAAAATCAATACGCAGTTCTTTAATATCTCTCGGAACATTAATTCTTGTCGTATCAATATTGGATCCTAAAAATTTTGGGGCAATCGTATCTTTCAGTCCGCCAACGGGAGAACCTACTCTCGCACAAGACTGTACAAGAAATCCGATAACAAATAATAGAAGAAGTCTTTTCATGAAGATGTTTAGGCAAAAGTAAACATTATTCTCCAAAAACTTCACCATGACCGTTCAATGTATCTTTATCCTCATTCATAACACTTTGAAGTTTTGCTTTCTGAGGCGGGAAATCTTCAAATAATCCTGATAATGCCAGCGCAGAATATACTTTTCCTGAATATTTGTTACCAATCGCAATAATTGTCACTTTAGATTTAAGCAAATGAGCAAAAACAGAATTGGTTCCGTGCCACCAGCCGTTGTGGTAAGTCAATTTTTCACCATTATCAAAAATTTTCATCCTGAAACCAAACCCGTAATTATTCATCCCGAATTTTTCATTGCTGTAGGGTGTAAAAATCATTTCTTTCAAATCAGGCTTTAAAAAATCCTTTGAAAACATTGCTTTCGAAAAATTAAGTAAATCTCTCGGCGTTGTGTACACATTTTTATCACCATAAATAAGATCCAGTCTGTCTAAGGGATATAGCTTGCTTCCTCCATAATAAAAAGACTGAGAAGCTGTCGGAATATCTTTTTCTTGAAAAATATAGGTATTTTTCATTTTTAAAGGAGTGAAAACCATTTCCTGCATTGCTTGAGGAAAAGAAACTTTGGTAACCTTTTCAATTAACAAAGCCAACAATGCAAAATTGGTATTACAATACATAAACCCCGTATCGGTTTCTCTCGCCAGATCGGGCTTGTATTTAACAAGCATATTTAATACATCCTGATTGGTAATAAATTTCTTTGAAAGTTCCGCCGGAGCCGGCTGAATTTTAGTAATAAAATATTCGTATTTCGGAAGACCGCTTCTTTGGGACAATAGTGTTTTAACCGTGACATTCGGATAAGGAAATCCCGGAAAAAACTGAGTAAGCCGATCCGTTAATTTTATTTTCCCAGCTTCTATCAACTTCATCATTGCCATCGCCGTTAATGTTTTTGAAACCGAAGCTACATGAAGTGGAGTATCTTTATTAATCGGATTTTGATTGCCCTCTCTTGCAAAACCTCTGTAATTTTCATACAGAATATCATCTCCTTTTGCCACCAGAATTCCACCACTTAAATTACCTCCATCCCAAACTTTTTTGTAATAATGATCAATGTATTGTACAAGAGACGCTTTGTCAGACAACTGATTATCCGCCTTTGTAAAAACATTAGCCAAATCTACATTTCCGTAGTTGGGAAGATTGGTCGTATTTTCTACGACAGCTTCTTTGCTCTCAGATTTATTTTTACAGGAAAAAAGGGATAAAAAGACAGTTAAAAGAAGTATAAAATTACGCATCTGCATGGGTTTCAAAATGAGCGGCAATTTAATAAAACTCAAAATAAATTTTACTCTTTGAGTATATATTATGAATTATTTAACATAATCTTTCAAAGGTTAAATTCATATAATCCTGATTCGGGTTTAATTAATAAAAGAAGCTATGATTTTATCAACAATTACCTGCGCCAATTTTTCTTTACTCTGAACCGTCCAACCTGCAATATGCGGCGTAACAATCACTTTCTCAGAATCCAGAAGATATTTTAAATCTTCATTTTCTGTTTCCAATTTTTCAAAAGATGCCTTTTCATATTCAAGAACATCAAGACAGGCACCTTTTACCTTACCAGCTTTTAATGCTTCAACTAAACTCTTAGTTTCAATGTTTTTTCCTCTCGCTGTATTCACGAAATAGAAGTCATTTTTCATATCAGAAATGAACGGACCGTCGATGAGATAATAAGATTCTTCAGTCAAAGGAATATGCAAGCTTAAAACCTCAGCTTTTTCCTTCAATTCTTCCAAAGAAACCTGAGTTGCATATTCATCTGAAAGATTGGGCAGAATATCATGAAAAATCACTTTACAGCCAAAACCTGAAAGTCTTTTCGCAGTGGCTTTTCCCATGTTTCCGTAGCCAATTAAACCAACAGTTTTTCCTAACAATTCGTCACCTCTGTTTTCCTCACGAAGCCAAATTCCATTTTTCACTTCCTGAGATGCGATGAAAAGTCGGTTCATTAAAATTAATAACATTCCAACAACATGTTCCGCTACAGAATCTCTATTTCCTTCAGGAGAATTTATCAATTGAATTCCTAATTTTTCAGCAACAGGAATATCAATATTTTCCATTCCCGCCCCTACCCTTGCGATGAATTTCAGATTTTTTGCCTGTTCTAAAAAGTTTTTATCTAAAGGAATTCTACTTCGTATAATAACTCCATCATAATTTCCAATTTTTGTACAAACCTCGTCGTATGAAGATGTAAAATCTTCTTCCAAAACACAATTTTTGGCTAAAAGCTGCTTGGTAATCAGCGGATGATTTTTATCGAGGAGTAATATTCTCATAGAAGGCATAATTCTTATATTTGTTTGTGCAAAGGTAAGTTTCAAAGAATTATTAAAAGCTTTTGCAGGATAGAATTTTTCAATTTCTGATCTCATGAATCTGCATAAAATTATTTTCAGCTTTTCCGTATTACTGCTTTTAGGTTATATTGCTTTTTTGATTATTAAATTTCCGTACATTCAGGAAACCATTCCGATTCACTATTCATCAGAAGGCGCAGACGGATTTGGAAATAAAATGTTTTTATGGTTAGAGGTTGAAATTAATGCCATCATTTTATCTTTTATAGGAATGGTTATATTTTTCCCACAGAAAATGTTTAAAAAATCCGACGACCATTTAGATTTCTTAGAAAACTCTTTTGAGGAGGCAATAAAAAACCGACAAATATTTCTGTCGGTTCTATCTGTAATAATTACGTTAATTTTTTGCGGCACTTCTATAAAAGAAATTATTTAGGTTCTTCCTGGAAAAGTTTTTTCAGTTCCACAGATTCTGTTGGCTTCATTCTTCCTGAGAGAATTAATGATAACTCTTTTCTTCTTAAAGCTGCGGCAAATCTTTCTTTTTCAAGTTCTGTCTCTGGCTCCATATCAGGAATCGGAATTGGTCTGTTGAATTCATCCACCGCAACAAAAGTATAAATACCTTTATTGGTCTGAATTTTTTTACGATTGATAGGATCATCCAACCAGACATCCACATAAATTTCCATTGAAGTAGAAAAAGCTCTGGAAACTTTAGATTCCATCACTACAATTCCTCCTTCCGGAATCGGATGATCGAATGAAACGTGATTTACAGAAGCTGTCACTACTCTTCTTTCGCAGTGTCTTGTTGCGGAAATAGAAGCACACCTGTCCATTCTTGCCAACAATTCACCACCGAAAAGATTTCTCAATTGGTTGGTATCATTGGGAAGAACAATATTCGTCATGATCGTCAATGAATCTGACGCTTTTTTTATTTTTGCCATTTATTTCTTAGTGTTGTTTGTCGTCACCGGAACCTTAACACCTTTTCCAGATGCAGGCTGAACGGTTTGTTGTTTTACTGAATCTTTTTTTAAAGAATCTAAAACCGGCGGAGTATAAGTTTGTACTTTCACAGTATCTTTTTCAATTCTGTGTGTTTTGGTTTGTACCGAAATATTTGTTTTATCAAAAGATTTTTTCCCAAAAAGAAGCTCCTGTTGAGTATAAGCAACATACAAAATTCCCAAAATCGGAATAATAATCAGGAAAGCCCAAAGGATAGATTTATTGAATTTGTAATCTTTATCAGAATTTGCTACTTGAGATAATTTACCGTTATTATTATCAATGTCAGAAATTTTAATTTCTTCCAAGCCATAAAAATCCGGATGATCAGACTGTAATCTGTTTCCTTTAAAATGAGTTTCCCCCTCTTCGGTATAAATCGTGCCGATTCCCTGGATTTCTAATTTCTGTTCTGCCTGCAATTTTTTCTTCCAGAAATCGGTTTGAATCTGAAGATCGGTTTTAGAAGCTTCAAAAGGCATTTGTTTGTGAGTTCCGATGAAAGTTGCAAGATCATCCGACTGCACTTCATAATCCGGTTTGTAAACAATTTTGCTTGCGGGAGGCAGAATACTCCCATTTTCGGAATTGATAATCGCCTTGGAATTTTCAAGGGAAAATACTCCAAATCCGGGAACGGTTGCTGTCCCGAATTGTTTCAAATATTCTAAAATGTAAGCTGAAATATTCATTTGGTGGCAAATTTATGACTTTTTCATGACTTTTTGAGAGATTCGGTGATGATAAAGATTGAGATTAATAACAATTCATTTCTGCAGTCAGAATTTCATAGCCCAGATAGAAACGGTTACCCCACAGCAGGCGGAGGAAAATGCGGCGGCGTGAGGAGTATGAGTGGATAGCTGGAAAAGCTTCCAACAAAAAAAAGACTGCCGAAGCAGCCTTAAAAAAATTAAATCTAATATTTCACTTTTATATACGATGTAAAATATTCTGTGCTGATTACTGGATTTTCCAGCTGATTCCGAACATAAAGTTGATTCCTGCCTGAGAAAAATAGTAAGGTTCACTGTCGTAAACAGCTCCGTTATTGACATATTTTTTGTTGAAAATATTGTTCACTAATAATTTCAGAGCAATGTCATTATTTTTAATCTTGAACTGATATTGTGCGTTAAAATCGGTCAGTAAATAATCTTTTAATTGTAAATTTTGATCTTCTGTATTGTCGAGATATTGTTTTCCGACATATTGATTCTGCAAAACAAACTGGAAATTTTTGTTTGGATTAAATCTCAATCCTAAGTTCGCAATCAAATTTGGAGAGAAAGAAATCTGGGTATTCCCCAAACTTTTCGGCTGATCTTCTGTTTCGATATTAAAATCTAAATTTCGGTTGTTGCATACACTCACATTTCCTGTCACTTCCCACTGTTTTGAAATCTTTGCCAACGCTCCAACTTCTATCCCGCTTCTGTAACTTTTCCCGGAATTGGTTCTGATGAATGCGCCCACATTATTCAGTTCGCCATTCAATACCAACTGATTGACATAATACATATAATATAAGTTTGCCGTAAATGATACGATGCCAAACTGTCTTTCAAAACCAGCTTCGAAATCGTGCAGTTTTTCTGCTTTCACATCATTATTTGCTAATAAATCATCTCGATTGGGTTCACGGTGAGCATGAGCATAAGAAAGGAAAACTTTCCCGCTTCCGATTTTATAGTTAACGCCGACTTTTGGATTGAAAAACAGCCATTTTTTATCTAAATCTGCACCTTCATCATCTCCTGCAGTGATAATTTTTGTATCGTAATCGATATTTCTCAATTGTAAATCTCCGAAGAATTCGAAATCATTAACCCGAACCAACGCTTTTGCAAAACCTGCCATTTCGTTTTTCACGGAACGGTTTCTATAATATTCATGTTCATCGATCTGAGGCAGGAAAACACCCGTCACATTTCCGAAATGTCTTCCGTAATATTGATTGGCAACCGCTCCGAAATTAAGATCTACAATTCCGAGTTTCCCGTAAAGTGTGGAAACCATTCCGTAGAAATCATTATTCAGCCATTTTTTTCTGATGAAATCTGAATATTCCTCACCATTTACATCAGCCAAATTGTATCTCGCAAAAGGATCTCCCTGCTTGTAATTTTCGTAATATCCTTTCCCTTTTGTATAATGTAAAGTCGTTTCTAAATTCCATCGAGCATTAAACTTCTGCTCCCAAAGCAACTGATAATGGTTTTGTCTGTAATTATCGGTTTCGTTATCGTAAAAGCCAACAATGTTTTCCCAATTTGAATCATAAATTGCTCCTGAATAATTGAATTTCGGATCTGTTTCCCAAGTTTTTCTGTCAATTCCGTTCCAGGCTTGATAAGTTTTTTCTTTTCCGCCAAATGCCATCAAACGGATTTTTGTCTTTCCTTCTTCAAAAAGTGCCGTGAAATTATAGGAATTAAGATTAGAAGACGCTCTGTCGATATACCCGTCAGAATTAATATGAGTGTAACGTCCCATCACAGAAAGACGATTTCCCCAGAATTTTCCTGAGCCAACCTCAGCAGAATATTTGTATGTATTAAACGAACCGTAACTGTCATCTGTCTTAAAATACATTTTATCTTCCGGATCTTTTGAAAGAACATTGATACTTGCGCCAAACGCAGCAGCTCCGTTATTCGATGTCCCAACTCCTCTTTGAATCACGATTTGTGAAGCAGAACTCGTTAAATCCGGCACATTAACGAAAAAAGTACCCTGACTTTCGGAATCGTTGTAAGGAACACCGTTCATCATCACATTGATGGCACTTCCGGAGACTCCACGAATTCTAAAACCCGTGTATCCAACGCCATTTCCGGCATCCGAAGTTGAAATAATAGACGTTTGGTTTTTCAGTAAAATCGGTAAATCCTGTCCAAGATTTTTACTATCCAAATCTTTGGCAACATTGATGATTTCTTTGGCAACGGGAAGTCTTTTGGTAAAATTAACGGCTTCAATTTCCTTTATTTTCAAGGAATCGGTATTTTGAGCTTGTAAAAAAGCGAATGAGCCAACGGTAAGCCCTAAAAAAAATAATCCTTTCATTCTATAAATCTTTAAAATTTAATGAATAAAAGGGGCGGATTATGATGAGTAATTAGTAATCGGTAATAAGTAATCGTTGAAAATTATTCACTGTCTATTACTTATTGCTCATTTTTAATTTCCCTAAACAGCATTACCCGTTCCAGGTTCATTGGGTATAATCTCAGCTTGTTACAGCACCCCTTTATTTCAACGGCGAAATTACAAAAAATTTATGAAATCGTGGAATGTGTTTTTCAGAGTTGATTTTTAAAATGTAATACTTAAATTGTCTGAGTTAAAATTTAATACGTCTTGTTTTGAGAATCTACATAATAATAATTCTTCCCATCTTTAGAAACCTCAAACATTTTCCCTAATTTCCAACTGAAATTTCGTTTGATATCGACATATTCAAATGGAATTATAATATTATTATTCTTATCAATAACGCCGAACATATCATTTTTTGTAGCCACAATCATCGGGTTAGAAACATCATCACCTTCCAGAATAAACAAATATTCATATTGAGGATAAATCTGAAACTGCTTATAATCTGCCGGATTTTTAAACGTAGCCTTTTCAATAATGCCATAAAATCCATTCATCACATATCCCTGAAACAGCTGTTTAACATATTCTTTATGAGCACATTGCCCAAGATCAGATTTCTTAAATTCATATACTCTTTTTCCTTGCTTATCAACCCTGTAAGAAATTTCATTTTTTTCTACCGTAGCATATTCTGCCGATCCAAATTTTCTGACTTTTTGGTTTGGAGAATTTAAAAGATTGCAGTCTTCATAGAAAAATACAGCAATATGATACTCAGGTTGAATGATAAATTTACCTTTCTGATTTACATAGCCAAAATTGCCGTTTCTCTTTTTTGGAATCAAAACCGGAAGTTCTTCATTAATAACAGGTAAATCATTATTATTTTTCTGCTGAACCGATGTGTTCTTGGAAATAGATTTTGATACATTCTTTACAAGCTGCTTTTTAACAGCTTTTGATTGAGAAAAAACGAATATCGAAATAAAAAGGCATAAAAAATTAAAAGTAATTTTCATAATCATCATTTGCTGCAAAAATATGGTTAAAAATAGAAAACATCAAATTCATATTTATAAAGAATCTAAATAATTTAAATCAAAAAAAATAGTAGAAATTCGTAAATTTGGGAGCATTTTTAAATGTTTGATAATTTTAAAGCGTTTTGAAATAAGATATTTGATTAAATTACGATCAAAAATATCACCAAACGTTACCCAAAAGAGTTTTTGTGGTCAGCAGATCACACTTTAAGAAGAACATTCGTACTCTATCTTTGGACAAAACATTATCTCACCATTTTTAATCAAATATAGATTATGCTGCTTTATTATCGTTAGTTTTATCAATTAACTCAATAACATTATTATAATTTTTGTAGTTTAAAATAACCGGCAGCAAATCTAATTAAAAAAGAAAAGACTTCTATATGAATATTTATCAGGATTATATCCAAGAAATTGAAGAAAGAAAAAATCAGGGGCTTCATCCAAAGCCGATTGATAGTGCAGAATTATTAAGCGCAATTATTGCTCAAATTAAAGATACAGCTAATGAACACAGAGCTGACTCTCTTAAATTTTTTATTTATAACACTTTACCCGGTACGACAAGTGCGGCAGGAGTTAAAGCTAAGTTTTTAAAAGAAATCATTTTAGGTGAATCTGTATTAGAAGAAATAACTCCCGCATTTGCGTTTGAGTTATTATCTCACATGAAAGGAGGACCTTCTATTGAAGTATTGTTAGATTTAGCGTTAGGTAACGATGCTGAAATTGCTAAAGAAGCTGCAGAGGTTCTTAAAACACAAGTTTTCCTTTACGAGGCAGACACTGACCGTTTGAAAGCAGCATTCCACAGCGGAAATGAAATTGCTAAAGAAATCATTGAAAGTTACGCACAGGCAGATTTTTTCACAAAACTTCCGGAAGCTGCTGAAGAAATCAAAGTAGTAACTTATATTGCAGGTGAAGGTGATATTTCTACGGATTTATTGTCTCCGGGAAATCAGGCACACTCAAGATCAGACCGTGAGCTTCATGGATTATGCATGATGACTCCTGAAGCTCAGAAAGAAATTCAGGCTTTGCAGGCACAACATCCTGATAAAAGCGTCATGTTGATTGCTGAGAAAGGAACAATGGGCGTTGGATCTTCCAGAATGTCAGGTGTAAACAACGTAGCACTTTGGACGGGTAAACAGGCAAGTCCTTATATTCCATTCGTAAATATTGCTCCAATCGTAGCAGGAACCAATGGTATTTCTCCAATTTTCCTGACAACGGTTGACGTAACCGGTGGAATTGGTATCGACCTTCAAAACTGGGTGAAAAAGCTGGATGCAGAAGGAAATGTTATTCGTAACGAAAATGATGAGCCCATTCTTGAAGAAAAATATTCTGTAGCAACAGGAACTGTTCTTACCATTAATACTAAGACCAAAAAATTATACAACGGCGATCAGGAACTAAAAGATATTTCTAAATCTTTCACGCCACAAAAAATGGAATTCATCAAAGCTGGTGGATCTTATGCTATTGTTTTTGGTAAAAAATTACAGACTTGGGCATCTAACATTTTAGGAATTGAAATTCCTGCAGTTTATGCGCCATCGAAAGAAATTACTAAAGAAGGTGTTGGTTTAACGGCGGTTGAAAAGATCTTTAATAAAAATGCTGTTGGTTTGCCTCAAGGTAAGGTTTTACACGCCGGTTCAGACGTTCGTGTGGAAGTAAACATTGTGGGTTCTCAGGATACAACAGGTTTAATGACTGCACAGGAATTGGAATCTATGGCAGCCACGGTGATTTCACCAATTGTTGACGGTGCTTACCAGTCAGGTTGTCATACAGCTTCAGTTTGGGACAAAAAAGCGCAGGCTAATATTCCTAAATTAATGAAATTCATGAACGATTTCGGTTTGATCACAGCTCGTGACCCGAAAGGTGAATATCACTCTATGACAGATGTTATTCATAAAGTTCTTAACGATATTACGATTGACGAATGGGCAATCATCATCGGAGGAGATTCTCACACGAGAATGTCTAAAGGAGTTGCTTTTGGAGCCGATTCAGGAACAGTTGCTCTTGCTTTGGCTACAGGTGAAGCATCAATGCCGATTCCGGAATCTGTAAAAGTGACTTTCAAAGGTGATATGAAACAGCACATGGATTTCCGTGATGTAGTTCATGCAACTCAGGCTCAAATGTTGAAGCAATTTGTTGGCGAAAACGTATTCCAGGGAAGAATTATTGAGGTTCATATCGGAACTCTTCCTGCTGACCAGGCGTTTACATTTACAGACTGGACTGCAGAAATGAAAGCTAAAGCTTCTATCTGTATTTCTGAAGATGATACTTTAATTGAATCTTTGGAAATTGCAAAAGGAAGAATCCAGATCATGATCGACAAAGGGATGGATAACCATAACCAGGTTCTTCAGGGATTAATCAATAAAGCAAACAAGAGAATTACAGAGATTAAATCAGGTGAAAAACCAGCGTTAACTCCAGATTCAAATGCTAAATATTATGCTGAAGTAGTTGTTGATCTTGACGTAATTGTTGAACCAATGATTGCCGACCCGGATGTTAACAATGAAGATGTTTCTAAAAGATATACTCACGATACGATCAGAGATCTGACGTATTATGGTGGTTCTAAAAAGGTAGATTTAGGTTTCGTGGGATCTTGTATGGTTCACAAAGGAGATTTAAAAATTGTTTCTCAAATGTTGAGAAATATTGAAAGAAAGAATGGAAAAGTAGAATTTAATGCTCCGTTAGTGGTTGCTGCTCCTACTTACAATATCATCGACGAGTTGAAAGCAGAAGGAGACTGGGAATTATTAGAAAAATATTCAGGTTTCGAATTTAATGATAATGCGCCTAAAGGTGCCGCTCGTACAGAATACGAAAACATCATGTATTTGGAGCGTCCAGGTTGTAACCTTTGTATGGGTAATCAGGAAAAAGCAGAAAAAGGAGATACTGTTTTGGCAACTTCTACCCGTCTTTTCCAAGGAAGAGTGGTTGAAGATTCAGAACGTAAAAAAGGAGAGTCGTTATTGGCATCAACTCCGGTAGTAGTTTTATCGGCTATCATCGGTAGAATTCCGAGTATTGAAGAATACAAAGAAGCAGTTGAAGGAATTGATTTGACTACTTTTGTACCGCCAATCAAAGAATTGGTTGCAGTTGGTCATTAATACAATTTAAAAATAAGTCGCAAGGCTTTTTAAATATTGAAAGATTCTAACCCATTGGATTAGAATCTTTCTTTTTTGTTTAGAACATTTCTATTTAAGGGTTCTACAAAATTATTTTAACTTAAATCAACGATCAAAATTTTATTTTTCCTTAAATTGATAGCTATAAATAATTTCAATTATCGTTATATTCATTCCTGTTTATGGATTGAAGGAATAGATTTTGATGAGTTGAAGTAAGAAATTTTTTCCGCTGTATTATTGGATTTACTGACGGAAAAATTTATTGGAAAAAGAAAAATTAAAACAGATATGACTTTCGACATCGACATGATTAAAAAAGTGTATGAGCGTTATCCTGAGAGAATTGCTGCTGCAAGACAGATCGTTGGGAAACCTCTTACTCTTTCAGAAAAAATTCTTTACACCCATCTTTGGGAAGGTAATGCTACCAAAGCGCACGAAAGAGGAAACTCTTATGTAGACTTTGCACCAGACAGAGTGGCTATGCAGGATGCAACGGCGCAGATGGCACTTTTACAATTTATGCAGGCAGGAAAAGCTAAAGTTGCCGTTCCGTCAACGGCTCATGCAGATCACCTGATTCAGGCAAGAGTGGGCGCACAGGCAGATTTACAGGAAGGTCTTAATAAGAATTCAGAAGTTTTCAATTTCTTGGGCTCAGTTTGTGATAAATATGGAATCGGTTTCTGGAAACCGGGTGCCGGAATCATTCACCAGGTTGTCTTAGAAAATTATGCATTCCCCGGAGGTATGATGATCGGAACCGACTCGCATACAGTAAATGCAGGAGGTTTAGGAATGGTTGCCATCGGAGTTGGTGGTGCAGATGCAGTAGACGTAATGGCAGGAATGGCTTGGGAATTGAAAATGCCAAAGTTAATCGGTGTAAAACTAACCGGTAAAATGTCCGGATGGACTGCAGCAAAAGATATTATCTTAAAAGTAGCAGGAATTCTTACCGTAAAAGGTGGAACTGGATGTATCGTAGAATATTTCGGAGAAGGAGCTGAATCTCTTTCAGCAACAGGTAAAGGTACAATCTGTAACATGGGTGCTGAAATCGGAGCCACTACCTCTACTTTTGGATATGATGATTCTATGAGAAGATATTTGGCTTCTACAGGAAGACAGGACGTTGTAGATGCAGCCGACGTAATCGCTGAACATTTAACAGGTGATACTGAGGTATATGCTAATCCGGAACAATATTTTGACCAAGTTATTGAAATCAACCTTTCAGAATTAACACCTCATCTAAACGGACCTTTTACTCCGGATCTAGCGACTCCGGTTGCAGAGTTTAAAGCTAAGGCAGAAGCCAACGGATGGCCTTTGGAAGTTGAATGGGCATTAATCGGTTCTTGTACCAACTCTTCTTATGAAGATTTATCAAGAGCAGCTTCTATCGTAGAAGATGCAGTTGCAAAAGGCGTTAAACCAAAAGCAATTCTAGGAATCAATCCAGGTTCTGAGCAGGTAAAATTTACAGCAGAAAGAGATGGATTTTTAGATTCATTCAGAAAATTTGAGAACGCAAGAATCTTTACCAATGCTTGCGGACCTTGCATCGGACAATGGGACAGAGAAGGTGCTGAAAAAGGAGAGAAAAACTCAATTATTCACTCTTTCAACAGAAACTTTGCAAAAAGAGCAGATGGAAATCCAAATACGCACGCTTTCGTAGCTTCTCCGGAAATGGTAGCTGCGGTTGCTATTTCAGGAAGATTAGACTTTAATCCAATTACTGATACTTTAACCAACGAAGCTGGCGAGCAAATTAAATTAGACGAGCCAAAAGGTTTTGAATTACCTGCAAAAGGTTTCGCAGTAGATGATAACGGCTATCAGGCACCATCTGCGGACGGTTCTTCTGTTGTTGTAAAGGTGAGCCCAACTTCAGACAGACTTCAGTTATTGGAAGAATTCCCTGCTTGGGATGGTAAAAATATTATCGGTGCAAGACTTTTAATTAAGGCTTTCGGAAAATGTACAACCGACCATATTTCTATGGCGGGACCTTGGTTAAAATACAGAGGTCACTTGGATAATATTTCCAACAATATGTTGATCGGGGCTGTAAATGCTTTCAATATGGAAACTAACAAAGTGAAAAACGTATTGACTGCAGAATACGGAGAAGTTCCTGCCGTACAGAGAGCTTACAAAGCTGCCAGTGTACCTTCAATTGTTGTGGGAGATCAGAATTATGGTGAAGGTTCTTCAAGAGAGCATGCTGCAATGGAACCAAGACATTTGGGCGTAAAAGCAGTGTTGGTAAAATCATTTGCAAGAATTCACGAAACAAACTTGAAGAAACAAGGAATGTTGGGAATAACTTTCGCTAATGAGGCTGATTATGATAAAATTTTAGAAGATGATGTAATCAATTTCTTAGATCTTGATCAGTTTGCTCCGGGAAAACAACTAACGTTGGAATTCATCCATAATGACGGAACTAAAGACATTGTTATGGCAAACCATACATACAATGATCAACAAATTGACTGGTTTAAAGCGGGTTCAGCGTTAAACTTAATCAAACAACAGGAAAATTAATTGTTAGATTTTAATTAATAATAGAAAAAGCAACTTCAGATTGGAGTTGCTTTTTTGTTGTGCTCTAACTATCTTGTAATATTTCACAGTTTGTTGTAACAATTGCTATTTTTCAACGTCTAACTCTGTAGAAGGAAAAACATTATGAAAAAAACAATTATTGCGTTATCTTTTCTAGGATCAATAATTATTTATGCTCAGGAAAAAACTAATAACCAAGAGACCAAGGAAAAGCAAATTGAAGGGGTCGTTATTACCAAAACTAAAAAAGCCGTTGAACAAAAGGCAGACCGTACTATTTTCGATTTTTCGGAACAGCCTCAGTTGAATAACGGAAATGTGCTGGAAGGCATCAAAAAACTTCCGGGTCTTGTTTCTACAGACATTGCCGGAATGATGTATCAGGGGAAAGTTCTGGACGTTTACTTAAATGGAAGACCTTTAAATATAACTTCCAACGAACTCAATTCTTTTCTTGAAGGTATGCCTGCAAATTCTGTAGATAGAATTGAAGTTATTACCCAGCCAGGAGCAGAATTTCCTGCAACATCAGGAGGTGCGATCATGAATATTATTACGAATAAGAATGCCAATAAATATTTAACAGCAACCTATTCCGGAAATTATTCTTTCACGAATTATGATAAATTCAGAAGCAGAACGAGTAATTCTATGAATTTAAATGCCAGAAATAAATATTTTGGATGGCAGCTGAACTTCGGACAAAATTACCGTGAGAGCATGATGGACACCAATCAGAATAACCTGTTATTAAGTAATACCGACAGATTGGGCCGTGGATATTTTGCAAAGTCGGGGTTGACTTTTGATCTCGGACAAGACAGATTATTGCTGAATTATGATATTTACCATAACAATAATGACAATTATACTTTGAGTAATGGTTTTGCAGATCTGCCTTATAAGAATATTAAAGACAGCATAAGAGAAGGAAATTTTGAAGCTTTTGATGCCGCACATACTTTTAACACAAGACAGGAAGCGGTCGTTACCTATCAAAAACGTTTTACAGATAAAGCACAGAAACTGGATTTTCAGTTTGGATATACAAAATCTACCAGTAGATTCGATCAGGACAATATTTTCAGAGATGTAATTTACCGTAATCCGGACGAAGATGTAGATCCAATTTCAAACGGAAATGTATTGAGCAATACATCTGATATGAAAATTGCCAATTTTAAAGTAGACTATTCTCAGCCTCTAAAGATTTTGGATGGCGGAAAAGTAAGTTTGGGAGGATTGTACGAAAATCAAAATTTTGATACCGAAAGCAAAGGCTTAACCAACTTAGAATATAAAAGACAGACAACTGCAACGTATCTGGAGTTTCAGGCTAAATTGAAAAAATTTGATTTCATTTTAGGAACACGTGCAGAAAACTATGATATTTCGGGTGTAACAAGAGTAATTGACAGTACAAATGCTATTGTACAAAAGGATTTGATTCCTTTCAATAAATTTAAGTTATTCCCAAATGCGAGTGTTCAGTATAATTTGATGAATCAGGTGTATATTGCTGCGAATTATAATAAAAAGATAAGTTTACCAAGTATTTCTGCGCTAAACCCGAATAACACAACTTTTCAGGGACCCAACACACAGGTAACTGGAAACCCAAATCTTCAACCTACGATTTTTGACAATTATGAAATAAAAATCTCTGCTTTCGATTATGCTTTCATAGGATACAGCGTGAGTTCAGCGAAAAATCAGGTCGCGCAAATCATTAGAAAAAGCGGAAAAAATCTTTATAATGAGCAGGTGAATATTTCAAGTATGAGAATTCACAACTTTAATCTTGGATTGCCGGTTCCGTTTATGATTTTCAGCAAACCATTAAGTGAGATCATGAAATTTAATTTTAATCCAGATAAAATTAACTTCATGTACTTATACGCCGGTTATCAGAAACATGACATTGACAATTTGAACAATAAAGGCTTCTGGATTTTTAACGCTATGGCTCAGGTAATTTTACCAAAAGAAATCAAATTAACGGCAAATTATAGTTATTTAACTCCGAAAGCGGGATATTTCTACTTCACAGCAGAAAAACCATTTAACAATAATGTTGATATTACGTTAACGAAAAAATTCATGGATAACCGTCTTACGGTGTCTGTTTTTGCGAACGATATTTTCAATGGACAGGTAATGCAGATACGTTCGAACCCGCCGGGAGGAGGCGAAAGTGTGATGTTGAGAAATAAATATGACAGTAGAAACTTCGGATTGTCTATTAATTATAAGATTCCAACAAAAAATAAGCTGGCAAAAGAAGATCCTAATATTCTGAACAGTACTAAGAAAGAAGAAAGTGGTGGCGTAATGCAACAGGCACAATAAATAAAGGCAGTGAAAATTTCACTGCTTTTTTATTTTACTTACTAATTTCAGAATTTTATCGTCTGAAATCGCCAATTCAGCGTATCAATCAGTGTTAGTTGATTTAATGGCAATGGTAAACCCATAATACTATGCAACGCTAAATTTGCCATCATACTTCCCACAATTCCCGGTAAAGTTCCCAAAACGCCAAGACTATCGCAATCGGGAATATTCTCATCAAAAGGTGGCTCCGGGAAAATATCCCTTAAATTTTTACTTCCGTTATAATTAAAAATGGCAACCTGTCCGGAAAAACCGAGAATACTTCCATAAACCAAAGGCTTTTTCAATTTCACACAAACATCATTAACTAAATATCTCGTTTTAAAATTATCAGAACCATCAACGATAATATCAAATTGGGAAATCATTTCTTCTGCATTGGATTCATCAATTTTCTTTTCAATTCCAACAAATTTGACTTGGTGATTAAGATTTTTCACAAACTGCTCAGCACTTTTCATTTTAGAAATCCCAACTGAGTTTTCATTATGAATGATTTGTCGGTTTAAATTATGTAATTCAACCTCATCAAAATCGGTAACACCTAAAATTCCGACTCCTGCCGCTGCCAAATATTGAATCACAGGACTTCCCAATCCGCCAGCTCCAATCACCAGAATCTTAGCATTAATTATCTTTCTTTGACCTTCGAGTCCGATTTCTTCGATAAAAATCTGTCGGCTGTATCTGGTAAAGATGTCTGCGTTTTTCATGTTTTTTGATTTTATTTGAATCATCAACGTTGAATCAACGTAAGTTCGAGTGCTTTTCGCAATGAAATGGAGAGCAGTGTATCGGGAACTTTCATTAAATAAAATTTCTCGATGCGATTGTTTTTCAAAAATATACCCGAAATGACGCCCATTATGTTCTCACCATATTTTATATTTTTATTGTGAAAGTATTAATCAATAAAAATTCAATTTAAATTCCGCTATAAACAGCATCCCAATCTTTCATTACAGGATCATAACCTGCTCTTTTGATAATACTTTTCATTTCTTCCATACTTCTTTCGTCGCTGGTTTCAAACTGTTCCAACGATTCTTTGTCCACCGCATAACCACCGGGATTTGTTTTTGAAGCCGCACTCATTGCGGTTGCTCCCAATGAAATTATATTATTTCTAAATTTTTCGTTTTCTCTTGTGGAAATAGAAACTTCTAAATCTTCATTCCAGATCCTGTAAGCGCAGATTAATTGAAGCAAATCTTTATCTGACATGATAAAATTCGGTTCGATAATTCCCTCCGCAGGTCGAAGTCTTGGAAACGAAACTGAAAACTTAGATTTCCAATAGGTCTTTTGAAGATAATCAATATGAAGTGCGTTGAAAAAACTATCTACACGCCAATCTTCCAAACCCAACAAAACGCCTAATCCCATTTTATGAATTCCTGCACTTCCAATTCTGTCGGGCGTTTCTAAACGAAAATTGAAATTCGATTTTTTTCCTTTCGGATGATATTCTTTATAAACTTCCTGATGATAGGTTTCCTGATAAACTAACACAGCATTGACTCCCACTTCATGCAATTCCAGATATTCATCTTCCGATAAAGGTTGAACCTCAATGGAAATATTGGCAAAATGAGGCTTTAACAAACGAACAGTATTCAAAAAATAATCAATTCCGACCGTTTTATTTGCTTCTCCACTCACCAATAAAACGTGATTCACTCCCATTGATTTTAAAACTGTTGCTTCTATCATCAATTCAGTATCAGTCAAAGTTTTCCTTTTGATTGAATTATCTAAACTAAAACCGCAGTACGTACAAATATTTTGGCATTCATTACTCAAATACAACGGCGCATACAATTGAATAGTCTTTCCGAACCGTTTTTGCGTAAGTTGTTGTGTCATTTTTGCCATCAACTCTAATTTCTGAGCAGCAACCGGTGAAAGAAAATTCAGAAAATCTTCTATTGTTTTATTCTTTTTTTGAAGACTATTTTCCACATCAGACAAAGTCACTTTTTCAAGCTTTGATTTTACCTCATTCCATTGATATTTTTCAAAAAAATCTAGAAAACTCTTCATAAAATTAATTTTAATCAAACAAAAAAGATGTCAGCGGACTTGATGCTTCTGCATGATTTCCGATAGCTCCCAAACCCGCTTCAAAAGCTCTTCTACCGGCAATTACGCCTTCCCTAAAAGCCAATGCCATATTCACAGGATTTTGTGCCACTGCAATTGCTGTATTCACCAAAACTGCATCAGCACCCATTTCCATTGCTTTCGCCGCATCGGAAGGCGCTCCGATTCCTGCATCAACCACAACAGGAACGTTACTTTGAGCAATAATTATTTCTAAAAAGTCTAAAGTTTTCAATCCTTTATTAGTTCCAATCGGAGCTCCCAAAGGCATAACAACCGCTGTTCCAACATCTTCTAACCGTTTACATAATACAGGATCTGCATGGATATATGGCATGACGATAAATCCTAATTTTGCCAATTCCTCCGTTGCATATAATGTTTCAATAGGATCAGGCAATAAATATTTCGGATCAGGATGAATTTCCAGTTTCACCCAGTTGGTTTCTAAGGCTTCTCTTGCCAATTGTGCCGCCAAAACTGCTTCTTTAGCTGTTCTTGCCCCTGAGGTATTGGGTAAAAGATGAGATTTTGCAGGTTTTAAAGCATTCAATAAATCATTTTCTGAAGATTGCGAATCGATGCGTTTTAATGCCATTGTTACCATCTCACTTCCTGAAGCGATGATTGAATCAGTCATTTCTGAAAGATTTCCGAATTTTCCTGTTCCTAAAAACAATCGAGATTCGAAAGTTTTGTCTGCTATGAGTAATGGTTGATTTTTCATTGTAAAACTTTTTTAAATTCTTTGATAATGGATGGCTGATGAGTAATTTGTCCTGAAGCTGCCACGCCGTAAATTCCGATTTGTTGTAATAATTCTATGTCATCCAAAACAACCCCGCCAATGGCAACTATTTTTGGGATTTCTAATGACCTTTCTTTTAAATCATCAATGATTTTTTTATATCCTTCAAAACCTAAAATTGGGCTTAATTCTTCTTTTGTTGAAGTAAATCGTAACGGTCCTAAACCGATATAATTACATCCTTCTTTCATTCTTTGAAGAACATCTGAAAAAGTATTTGCCGTTCCGCCGATGATTTTATTTTCACCTAAAATATCTCTGGCAATTTCAATGGATGTATCTTTGAAACCTAAATGAACGCCGTCTGCATCAACTTTTTTTGCAATCTGAACATGATCGTTGATAATACAAACCGATTGATTATCTGAACATAGTTTTTTTGAAATTTCACAAAGCCTGATAAATTCATTTTCAGGAGCATTTTTCCAACGTACTTGTACCCACTTAACTCCGTAATCAAGAGCTTTTCTGATATTCAGCTCCTGTTCTTCTATGGTAAATCCCTGAGAGATGTATTGTAATTTTTCCATGATTTAATTTGAATGAAATCCTAATAAAGTTGAATTACTTATTAAAAATTTTTCGATGTATAATTTTCCTTTTTTACAGGCGTGTTCCAAGTTTTCTCCTTTGGCTAAATGACTTGCAATAGCCGAAGAAAGCACACAACCCGAACCATGTTTTGGATAAAAATAAGTTTCGTTATTAGGTTGAATTGAAATTTCTTTTCCATTCTCCATTAAAATATCTATTCCTAATTGATCTTTCCGATGCCCTCCTTTTATTAAAACCGGACAATAATTTTCTAAGTTTTCAAAAAGATTTTCTTTCAAAACTTGATATTCATGATAATTTGGAGTGATTAAATCAATTTCAGCCAAAACATTCTTCAACTCAGAAATTGTATTCAAATCAAAAAAAGAAAACTCTGAAGTACTTTTCAACACTGGATCCCAAACAACTTTTGCTTCAGAATTATTCAATTGAATTGTTTTAATAATTTCACTTAAAAATTCTGTATTTTTTACCACTCCGATTTTTACTGCTTCAACGTGATAATTTTTCATTAAAACCTTAATTGCAGTTAAAACTTCTTCCAAAGGTTGCCAATTCAAACTCAAACATTGAGAAGCAGTCTGAATTGTAATTGCCGTACAAACTCCTAATCCCTGAACTTTCAATTGTTCAAATGTTTTAATATCTGCCAACAAACCAGCTCCGCCACTTGGGTCGTAGCCTGCAATGCTCATCACGAAAGGACGTTCTCCCTGCATTTCCTGAATACATTTACAGGTTCATCATTTTGCCAAATTGCGCCTAACAAAGCCGTTCCGTCTATTTTACTTTCGAAAGTTTTATTGATATTTTTTTCATTAATTCCTCCCAAAGCAACAAGTTTTACATTTGAATGAGTTCGTTTTTTAATATCATTCAAAATCGTTGAATTTTTACCGTATCCTTTTTTAGAAATACTCGGAAAAACCGGGCCGATAAAAGAATATTCCCATTCTTCTCCTAATTCATTAAAAGTTTCAATATTATGAACAGAAGTTGAAATCGTTTTATTTATGAAAGCTTTATACAAATCATTTTGCCTGTCAATTTCTTTGAAATGAAGTCTTGAGATCTTAAAATTTTCCGCCACATTATAATTGCTGTGTAAAACTAATTGAGCATGAAATTTCAAATCTATTTTTTGAATAAAATCCGTCATTTCTTCCGAATTAATGAATGGTTTTCTGATATGAAGTAAATCCAAACCTTCCTGAAACAATTCATTAATGACTTCAGTTTCTTTTTCAATAATTTTTTCGGGAGTGATTACGATGATCATATATAAATTTCTCTCCCTTTTTCGATGAATTCCTGAGATTTGTCGAACATTCCTTTTTCTGCCGATTCACGGATTTCCTGTGTGATTTTCATCGAACAGAATTTTGGTCCGCACATCGAACAGAAATGCGCAATTTTTGCTCCGTCGGCAGGAAGTGTCTCATCATGATAAGACCTTGCCGTATCAGGATCTAATGAAAGATTAAATTGGTCTTCCCAACGGAATTCAAATCTGGCTTTACTTAAAGCATTGTCCCTGTATTGCGACCCTGGATGGCCTTTTGCCAAATCAGCAGCATGAGCAGCCAGTTTATACGTGATAACTCCCACTTTTACATCTTCTTTATTTGGAAGTCCTAAATGTTCTTTTGGTGTTACATAGCAAAGCATTGCACAACCAAACCAACCAATCATTGCCGCTCCGATTCCTGAGGTAATATGGTCATAACCCGGAGCAATATCTGTCGTTAAAGGACCTAAAGTATAAAATGGTGCTTCATCACATACTTCCAGTTGCTTCTCCATATTTTCTTTGATCATGTGCATCGGAACATGACCGGGACCTTCAATCATCACCTGAACGTTGTGTTTCCAGGCGATTTTTGTCAGTTCACCTAAGGTTTCCAATTCTGCGAACTGTGCTTCATCATTAGCATCGGCAATCGAACCCGGACGAAGACCGTCGCCCAAAGAAAATGCGACGTCATATTTTTTCATGATTTCGCAGATTTCCTCAAAATGCGTATACAAAAAGTTTTCTTTATGATGAAACAAACACCATTTTGCCATGATAGAGCCTCCTCTGGAAACGATTCCCGTAACACGTTTTGCTGTTAAATGAATATATCTCAACAAAACTCCGGCATGAATCGTGAAGTAAGAAACTCCCTGTTCTGCCTGTTCGATCAAAGTATCTTTAAAAATTTCCCATGTTAAATCTTCTGCGACCCCTTTCACTTTTTCCAATGCCTGGTAAATCGGAACGGTACCAATCGGAACCGGACTGTTTCTAATGATCCATTCCCTGGTTTCATGAATATTTTTTCCGGTTGAGAGATCCATAATCGTATCAGCTCCCCATCGACACGCCCAGACTGCTTTTTCAACTTCTTCTTCAATACTTGATGAAACGGCACTATTTCCTATGTTGGCATTAATTTTAACTAAGAAATTTCTTCCGATAATCATCGGTTCGCTTTCAGGATGATTGATATTATTTGGAATAATTGCTCTTCCGGCTGCAATTTCATCTCTTACAAACTCGGGAGTGATTTTGCTTTTTGGAGTTCGTGCGCCAAAACTGTTTCCCGAATGTTGGAATGCCATATCTTTTGAAACAGAATCCAACTGCTCAATTTTTTGGTTTTCTCTGATGGCAATATATTCCATTTCGGGAGTGATAATTCCTTGTCTTGCGTAGTATAACTGCGTAACTTCCTGTCCTTCTTTCGCCACTTTCGGTTTGTGATTGTAAGAAAAACGCAATTCATCTAGCTTTGAATCGGCAAGTCGGGCTTTCCCATATTCAGAAGTAATTCCGTCAAGAATTTCTACATCATTTCTGTCTAAAATCCATTGTTCCCTGATTCTTGGAAGTCCTTTTTCAATATTAATTTCAGAGTTTTCGTCGGTGTAAGGTCCTGATGTATCGTAAATTGTAACGGGTAGATTTTCTTCAAGCTTTCCGTTAGTCAATTTTGTTGGACTTAATTGGATTTCCCGCATCGCTACATTGATCGGGTGAATTTTCCCTTCAACATAGATTTTTTTTGAGTTCGGAAACGGCGAACGTGTGATCTTGTGAGCCATAAAATAATTTGGTTTTTATGAAAATTAGCCGCCCTGAGTGGCAGTGATAATTAAAATTGAATCTCTGTTGTTGAGAATGGTTTCCGCCCAGAATGACTGCGGAACAATGCGGTTGTTGAGCGCTACGGCAATACCTTTTTTCTTTTCAGGTAATTCTATAGCAATGAGCGCTTCCAGGTTTTCGGGAAGTACTTCAAAATTTTTTGTCGTGTGGTTAATTGTAAGCTCCATTCCTAACATTTTTAAAATGCACCTTAGGAATGGCTGTTATTGTACAATAGAATGTACAGCAAAAGTCATCTACTTTTCCCTACGCTAGTATGATCTAGAAATCAGGTTCAAAGGGTAAATTCTCAGCCCGTTTTTCAACAGACACCCCTAAAGTGTGGGACGAAGGTAGTTATTTTTTTGAAATGTGCAAAATTTTAGTGAAGATAGAGACGGAATGATGGAAGCAGGAAGTTTTAATATTGTGAAATACGTTTTTGAATGTAAGTACTTTTTAAATAAAAAAAATGGAAACCGAATCACCTTCAGTTTCCATCCTCTAAATTTTTTATTTATTCTTCACAAGCCCTCCAAATCGCATCATTTTGTGGAACGGGTGCGATAATTTCTATATTGTCTTTAGTTACAGGATGAATAAATTCCAGTTTTCTGGCGTGAAGATTAATTCCGCCATCCGTATTGGAGCGTGGTGCACCATATTTTAAATCTCCTTTAATCGGAACACCTGTTTTTGATAATTGTGCTCTGATCTGATGATGTCTTCCTGTTTCAAGATCGATTTCCAGTAAAAGATAATTATCCAATGTTTTAATCACATTATACGTAAGAACGGCTTCTTTTGCTCCTTCAGTCACTTTGGTGAAAACGATTGCTTTATTATTCTTTTCATTTTTCTGTAAATAATGAACCAATCGCTGCGTCTTGGGAATCATATCTTTTGCCACAACCGCCCAATACGTTTTTTTAACCTCCCGGTTTTTAACCATTTGAGTCAAACGAGACAATGCTTTGGAAGTTTTAGCATAAATCACTAAACCTGAAGTCGGTCTGTCGATACGATGAACCAAACCGAGAAATACATTTCCCGGCTTGTCATCTCTTTTTTTTATAAAATCCTTAATTAATTCTAATAAAGAATCGTCGCCGGTTTTATCGCCCTGAACGAGCTGCCCGACTTTTTTATTGATTACCAAAAGATGGTTGTCTTCATAAACAATCTGATCCTCCATACTTTACTGACGATAAGAAGGTCGACTGACAATTGAAAGAATAATACCTCCCAAAAGCCCAATGGTTTTAATAGTTTCCAATTTTGAACCTATTGGAATTAATAAACCTCCAAGCACACAAACTGCAGCTGCAGCATACATTGCGTACGTAAAATTTTGATTTTTCATGAAAGGTGCCTGCAGGAAAAAACTTGCTCCGATTAAAATATAGAAGACTTTTCGGGATAATAAAACATTGATTTCCGGAGAGAAAAGATTGAACCATCCCACAGCAAGACAAAGCAATGCAATGATTGATAAAATTCCCTGAGTAGATTGTTGATTTCTCATTAATAGCTTTCTTTTTCGTTAGGGAAATCCTGGTTTTTCACATCTTTCACATATTGAGCAACCGCTCCTGTGATTTCTGTGTATAAATCAAGATATCTTCTTAAAAATTTCGGGCTGAAACCTTGATTCATTCCAACCATATCGTGGTACACCAACACCTGACCGTCGCAATCAGGTCCGGCTCCGATTCCAATTGTTGGGATCGAGATAGATTCTGTTACTCTTTTAGCCAAATCTGCCGGAATTTTTTCTAAAACAACTCCAAAACAGCCTAATTCTTCAAGCAATTTTGCATCGTTGATTAATTTTTCTGCTTCAGCTTCTTCTTTTGCTCTTACTTTATAGGTTCCGAATTGATAAATAGATTGCGGCGTCAATCCCAAATGTCCCATAATCGGAATTCCAGCATTGATGATTTTTTTTATTGATTTTGAAATTTCTTTTCCACCTTCAATTTTAATCGCATGAGCTCCGCCTTCTTTCATCATTCTCACTGCAGACTGCAAAGCGATATCCGGATTACTCTGATATGTTCCGAACGGTAAATCAGCAATCACCAAAGCTCTGTCTGTTCCTCTCACCACACTTTGTGTATGGTAAATCATTTGATCTAAAGTAATTGGCAACGTCGTTTCAAAGCCAGCCATCACATTAGCAGCCGAATCTCCGATCAAAACAGCATCTATTCCTCCTGCATCTACCATTTTCGCAGTGGTAAAATCGTATGCCGTAAGCATTGTTATTTTTTCCTTGTCGAATTTCATTTTACGCAAGGTTTCAGTCGTAACTTTTTTAATTTCAGAATGAACAGACATAATTGTATCTATTTTAAAAGTTAAAAAGTCGGCACCTGGCCGACTTAAAGTTTTGTATGATTTATAAAACTACGTGTCCTAGTTTCATTAATTTGTCGTGGTTGAGAATTTTGATATTTCTTCCGTCTACTTCGATGAGCTGATCTCCTTTAAACTCCGAAATCAAACGGATAGCACTTTCTGTAGCAGTTCCGATGATATTGGCAATTTCTTCTCTCGTTAAAGAAATTTTAATAAATCCTTCAGGATCAACGCCCAATTTTTGCTCTAAAAGAATTAGTATTTCTGCTAATCTTTCTCTTACCGTTTTTTGAGCCAAGAAAGTAATCGTATTAGAAGATTCTCCCAATTCGTAAGAAATCTTCTGAAGCATTGCGAAAGAAAGTTTTGGATCTACCTCCAGTAAATACATAAAAACTTCGGCAGGTAAGAAAGTAGCTTCAATATCTGTCATTGCCTCAGCCTTTGCCTGGAAATTTTCCCCGCAAAGTAAAGAACGATAACCGATGATGTCCCCTTCTTTAATAAATCTTAGAATCTGATCTTTTCCGAAAGCTCCCGATTTTGATAACTTAGCTGCTCCTTTTTCTAAAAAGTACACTCCTTTCGGAGTCTCACCATCTTCAAAAATAGTATCATGCTTTTGAAAAGTAAGCTTTTTTTTTGCGTTAATATATTTCTCAAAATCAGCGCTGGAAAGTCTTTCCTTGAATGATTTATCATTAAAAACTCTTGCGAACCTCTCTTCAATTTCAATCTGTTGTTCCTGCGACATGTTAATATGACATTTATCACAAAAATAGAACTTTTTAACTCGATAAACAAAAAAAAATGTTATAATTTTGTAGTTCAATAATTTATGAAGGTGAGCGAGAACTGTTTTCATTGTGGCCAAGGGATAGAAAAAGAACGAATTCTATTTGACGAAAGGATTTTCTGCTGCAACGGTTGTAAGTCTGTTTATGAAATTCTAAATACCAATAATCTAAGTAATTTCTATGAATTAAATAAAAGAGCCGGGATTCGTCCGAGTGACGAAAGTTCTACTCAATATGCTTACTTAGACACTCCGGAAATTTTTGAAAAAGTAACGGATTTTTCAGAAGGCAATACAAGTTTAATCACTTTCAAAATCCCTGTAATCCACTGTTCATCATGCATTTGGCTTCTTGAAAGCTTACATACGATTAATAATAAAATTAACTATTCTCAGGTTAACTTCACAAGAAAGACCTTACAGGTTTCATTCAACCATAACGATTTAAAATTAAGCGAATTAGCTAATTTCTTAACTAATTTGGGGTACAAACCCGTCATCAGCCTTGAAACGGCAGATAAAAATGTAGAACATTTAGACAAATCACTTCTGGTAAAGTTTGCGATTGCAGCCTTTGCTTTCGGTAACGGAATGTTCCTTGCTTTCCCTGAATACATCGGCGGTGAAGACTATTGGATGGAACATTACAAAGGACTTTTCAGAGCATTGATGTGTGTTTTGGCAATTCCCGTTGTTGTATATTCTGCTTCAGATTATTATAAATCTGCCTGGTATGGTTTAAAAAACAAAATCGTCAATATTGATGTTCCTATCGTTTTGGGAATTATCGTTCTTTTCGGACGAAGTTTATATGAAGTTGCCACCAATTATGGCCCAGGATATTTTGACACATTGTGCGGATTGCTGTTCTTTATGCTTTTGGGTAAAATCTTTCAGAAGAGAACCTACAGCGCGCTTTCTTACGACAGAGATTACAAATCTTTCTACCCGATTGCGGTAACAAAAGTTGATTTTCAGGGAAAACAAGACAATATTTTACTTTCAGAAATTAAAATCGGAGACAGAATTTTAGTTAGAAATCAGGAAATTATTCCCGTTGATGCAGTTTTGATTAATGGTGAAGGAAATATCGACAATAGTTTCATTACAGGTGAAAGTGCAACCATAAATAAACAACCCGGCGACAAAATTTTTGCCGGAGGAAAACAAATTGGTTCGTCTTTGGAATTGGAAGTTATCAAAAATGTTGATCAAAGTTACCTTACCCAGCTTTGGAACAAGGAAGCTTTCAAGAAACATGAGACCGGACTTGATACTCTGACTAATAACGTAAGTAAATATTTCACATTTATCATTTTAGGTATTACATTAATTGCGGGAACATATTGGTATTTTATTGATTTGAATAAAATGTTTCAGGTGATATCTGCCATTTTGATTATTGCCTGCCCATGTGCACTTGCGCTGTCTGCACCGTTTACTTTTGGCCACATTATGAGGATTTTAGGTAGAAATAAGTTTTATGTAAAAGATACCTTAACGATCGAAAAAATTGCCAAATTGGATACGATTGTTTTTGATAAAACCGGAACAATTACACACCGGAAAAAATCAAATATCAAATTTGAAGGTGATGAAATTAAAGAATTTGATTTACTGAATATCAAGTCTTTACTAAAGAACTCAAATCACCCGCTTTCTAAATCTTTATATGAATTCATTGAAGCAAAAGACGAATATTTACCTGTCGAAAAATTTCAGGAAATTTCAGGGAAGGGATATGAGGCGATCGTAAGAGGAAACAGTTACAAAATCGGTTCTGCACGTTACAATAATCAGGAATCTAAAAATCTTGAAACAGCGGTTTATATTAGTAAGAATGGTGAATTTTTAGGAAAATTTATCTTTAAAAATGAATACCGTGAAAACCTTAAAAATTTATTCAAAAAACTTACTCATTACAACATTTTTATATTAAGTGGTGATAATTCTTCAGAAGAAAATCAGTTGAAAGAATTAATTCCGAGTTACAGGGGAATGGCTTTCAATCAAAATCCGGAAGATAAACTGAATTACATCAAAAACCTTCAGGATCAGAATCTAAAAGTAGCCATGCTTGGCGACGGATTAAATGATGCCGGAGCATTGAAACAAAGCAACGTAGGAATTGCCATTGCAGATGACTCCAACAGCTTTACGCCTTCTTCTGATGTGATTATGAATGGTGAAAAGGTGGTCTCATTGAACAATTACCTGAATGTTTGTAAAGGCTCGATCACCATTGTGAAAATAACATTTATAATAAGTTTTCTTTACAATATCGTTGGTTTAAGTTACGCAGTTACAGGACACATGCATCCTCTTTTTGCAGCATTATTTATGCCGGCAAGTTCTATAACCGTAGTTTCATTTACCACTTTTTCAACTTGGATTCTGGGGCGAAAATATTTCAAAAAACAGGCTTAGAATGGCTTATTTAGACTGATTTTAAATTAGCCAAAACCCGTATTTCGTGATGAAAGTCATTATTTTTCACTAAATTTGAACCCCGAAAATAGGTTAATTTTGTTGCTGATGGATATTCTATATTTAATGATCCTATGCAGCGTTTCTTTGGCTGCTGTTTTCCTGGTAATCTTTATTGTATACGCCAGAAAAGGACAGTTTGAAGACGATGAGTCTCCAGCTGTAAGAATCCTCTTTGACTCTGATGAAATCAAAGAAAAAGAAGAGCCAGGCCAAGAAAGCGATACAGAAAAAGGAGAAAATAATAAAATTGAAGAAAAAAGTGAATAGTTGATATGGAAACACAAAAGTTTAGTTATGACAACAGTATTGTTCGGGCATTTCTTTATGCGACCATAGTTTTTGGGATCATAGGGTTTACGTTCGGGCTTACAGCGGCATTAATGCTTTTTTATCCGGAGCTTCCAGAATTCTTTTTTGGGACTGATGATACAACCATCAATAGTTTGGCATCGGGTAATATACAGGGTTTAATAAACACGCAGGGTGCCTTTGGGTTCGGGAGAATCAGAATGTTGCACACCAACACCGTAATCTTTGCATTCGTATGTAACATTGTGTACGTAGGAGTTTATTACTCTACACAGAGATTATTAAAAACAAGAATGTACAGCGATACGCTTTCATGGATCCATTTCTGGACATGGCAGTTTATGATTGTAGCTACATTCATTACATTCTTTATGGGGATCAATACTTCAAAAGAATATGCTGAACATGAGTGGCCAATCGATATCTTAATTGCTGTATCTTGGATTATTTTCGGTGTAAACATGATTTTAACAATCAGAAAAAGAAGGGTAAGACACCTTTACGTTGCCATTTGGTTCTATCTTGGAACTTGGGTTGCCGTAGCAATGCTTCATATCTTTAATAATTTAGAAGTACCTTTATCTTTCTCTGGCTGGAAATCTTATTCGGCTTATGCAGGAGCAAAAGATGCCATTGTACAATGGTGGTATGGTCACAATGCGGTAGCATTCGTATTAACGACTCCGGTCTTAGGTTTAATGTATTATTTCTTACCTAAAGCAGCAGACAGACCTGTATTTTCATATAAACTATCGATTATTCACTTCTGGTCATTAATCTTCGTATATATCTGGGCTGGTCCTCACCACCTTCAGTATACCGCTTTACCGGCTTGGGCGCAGGCAGTAGGAACTGGTTTCTCTATCATGCTGATCGCACCATCTTGGGGAGGTATGTTGAATGGACTTCTTACCTTAAGAGGGGCTTGGGATAAAGTAAGAGAAAATCCTATTTTGAAATTCTTCGTTGTAGCTGTTACTTGTTACGGTATGGCAACTTTCGAAGGTCCGCTTTTGGCAACAAAAAACATCAACAAAATCGGTCACTTTACAGACTGGGTTATTGGTCACGTTCACTTAGGAGCATTAGGATGGAATGGTTTCATGGCATTCGGTGTTATCTATTATTTGGTACCGATCATGTGGAGAACCAAAATGTGGTCTTTAAAATTGGCAAACTGGCATTTCTGGTTGGGAACTTTAGGAATTATTTTCTATGCAGTACCAATGTATATCGCAGGATTTACGCAAGGATTAATGTGGAAACAATTCAACCCAGACGGAACTTTAGTTTGGAAAAACTGGTTGGACACGGTTACTGCAATTATCCCTTATTATAAATTAAGATTCGTAGGAGGTTTATTCTATCTTTCAGGAGGTTTATTAATGGTAGTGAATGTTTTCATGACTGTTAGAAAAGGATCATTTCAGAAAGAAGTTCCTGCAGAAGCTCCGGCTTTGGCTAACATCGGAAACAAACGTAAAGAAGGAGAAGGATTCCACCTTTGGTTGGAAAGAACTCCATTATTATTGACTGTATTGTCATTATTCACGATCTCAATCGGTAGTATGGTAGAAATCATCCCTACCCTATCATTGAAGAAAAGCGTACCAACCATTTCAGCAGTTAAACCATATTCTCCACTAGAATTAGAAGGTAGAGATATTTATATCCGAGAAGGTTGTAACGCTTGTCACTCACAGATGGTAAGACCATTCAGAGATGAGATTACAAGATTTAACGGTAAAAACGGACAGTATTCTAAAGCGGGAGAATTCATTTATGACAGACCATTCCTTTGGGGATCAAAAAGAACAGGACCGGATTTACATAGAGAAGGTGGTAAAAACCCAAGTTCTTGGCACTACAAGCACATGTATAACCCAAGATCTACCTCTGCAGGTTCTATCATGCCTCGTTACCCTTGGTTGATTGCAAATAACTTAGACAGATCTAAAATGGTTGCTAAAATGTCTTTAATGAAAAATACATTTGATGTACCTTACACAAGAGCTGAAATTGATTCTGCAAATACTTGGGCAAACAATCAGGCAGCGAAAATTGTAAAAGATATCTACTCTGAGGCACCAGATTTGAAAGATGCTTATGCTAAGAGACCTCAGGGAGAATTAGAGAAAAAAGAAATTGTAGCTCTTATCTCTTTCCTTCAAAGATTAGGAACAGATATCAAGACCACTGAAATAAAAACAGCAAGTAATAACTAATCATTAAAAGGTTCACATCATGATACCTCAAAACTTTAAAGACATATTATCCAATACCGACAATGCTGGTTTTTACCAAATATTGGCTCTGATTTTCTTTATGCTTTTTTTCGTTTCTCTTATAATTTATGTTTTTAGCAGACCTAAAAAATACTATAAAGAAGAAGAAGAAGCACCTTTGGGGGACGATAAAGATGATGATATTTTTAATTTAAAAAATTAAACAACTTATTATGAAACAAAGAACACCGGTTGTTATAAACATTTTAATAATCATTGGACTTTTAATAGTTTTTTATTATCTGTTTGTACAAAGCTATGCTTTCTTAGGATCACCTTATTTCTGGGGAACTGTTGTAATTGCTGCTATTTTGGCATACATCCACAGTGCTATCGGAGATTTGATTGAAAATAATAAATTCAAAAAGTTATCTGCAGAAGAAAAAGCAGCCTATTTAGCTGAGAAGAAAATTCCATTCTTAAAAAGAATGTATGACGCAGCATTTAAAAAGCAATCTGCTGCAGAAGAAAAAGATATCCTTATCGATCATGGTTTCGACGGAATTATGGAGCTTGATAACCAATTACCAAAATGGTGGGTAGGATTATTTTACTTTGGGACTGCTTTTTGTATCGTATATATATCTGCATATTCTTTCACAAACTTTGCACACCCAATCAGTGAATATGAGCAAGAATATAAAGAGCAATTAGCAAGCATCGCAGAATATGAAGCATCTCAGCCTCCTATCACGATAGAATCAGCAAAATATTCTGCTGATAACATCGCTGCAGGACAAGAGATATTCAAAACAAACTGCGTTACTTGTCACTCTGAAGGTGGTAAAGGAGGTATCGGACCAAACTTGACGGATAACTTCTGGCATAACCAACCTGAAAAGACATTATTCAAAAACGTATTCCACGTTGTAGAAAATGGAGTAACAGGTACAGCAATGCAGGCTTGGGGTAAAAATGGTGTTTTAACAGGGGCTGATATTCAAAATGTAGCAGCTTATGTATATCATATTAATCAGGAGCAACCGCCAATTACTCCGGCTCAGGGAGGAGCAAAACCTTACGGAGACGAGGCACATTGGGAAAAAGAATAATTTAACTCAAATAAATTAAAACATATGAAAAACATAATTTGTTATTAACTAAAAATAGTAACGAATTATGTTTTTTCTTTTTTAAAATAAATATAAAATGTCAGATATAGAAGATTTAGAAGTACGCGGCGGACAGGGGCAGGTTCTGGATCCTGAGACTTACAGGGATTCTATCGGGACAATGCATCAATCCGGTAAAAGGAAATGGGTATATCCCAGAAAACCTAAAGGAAAATATACCAACTACAGAAATATTGTAAGTTATCTCTTACTTATCATTTATTTCGTTTTTCCATTTATCAAAATCAATGGGAACCCACTTGTTTTATTTAATGTAATTGACAGAGAATTTTTTATTTTCGGACAACCTTTCTATTTGCAAGATTTTTTCATCTTAACTGTCGGGGCAATTACTTCTTTACTGTTTATTATCATTTTTACGATTGCATTCGGAAGAATTTTCTGCGGGTGGATTTGCCCTCAGACAATTTTTATGGAATCTATATTTCGTAAAATAGAATATCTTATTGAAGGAGACCGAAACAAGCAAATGAAGCTTGACAGACAGGAATGGAACAGCGAAAAGATTTGGAAAAGAGGCCTGAAATGGACCGTTTACATTATTATTTCATTAATTATCACTCACTTCATGTTCATGTATATCGTAGGATATGAGGAAGTTTTAAAAATTATTTCTGAAGGACCATTTGCCCATCCAACTAATTTTATCGTAATGATTCTGCTTACTGCGGCATTTTACTTTGTATTTGCGTGGTTTAGAGAGCAGGTTTGTACATTGGTTTGTCCTTACGGAAGACTGCAGGGAGTTTTAATCGATAAAGACACAGTAAACGTTTTTTATGATTTCAACAGAGGTGAAAACAGATCTAAATGGAGAAAAGGCGAAGACAGAAAAGCGGCAGGAAAAGGCGATTGTATCGATTGTCACCAATGCGTTGTAGTTTGTCCGACCGGAATTGACATCAGAGACGGTCAGCAATTGGAATGTATCAACTGTACAGCGTGTATCGATGCTTGTGATGAAGTAATGGATAAAGTGGGTCTTCCGAGAGGATTGATCAGATATGCTACTGAAAACGAAATTGAGAACAAAACTGAATTTAAGTTTTCAGGAAGAATGAAAGGTTTTGCTATTGTTCTTGTTCTTTTAACTGTATTTTTAGGGTATCTTCTTTCAAGCAGAGGAGAAATGGAAGCTAAATTCATTAAACCTGCCGGAAGTACATTCTTTATAAGAGACGGAAAAATTACCAATACCTATAATTATACTTTCCTGAATAAAACCAACGATAAAAAAATGGTTACTGTTAAAATAATCGAACCAATACACGGAGAAGTTATTTACAGTGAGTCAAGCAAGATTGTTGTAGAAAGAGATAAAATAACGAAAGGAACAATTAATGTCAGTTTCCCTGAAAATGACATGAAACTTTCAAAACAAAATATTACCATCGGGGTTTATGATATGAAGGGGAAATTGGTAGATTCTTACCAGACTTACTTCGAAGGACCTTTTAAATTACAATTTTAATTTTAAGAAATGAAGAACTTTACCTGGGGGCACGGAGTCGTAATTGCATTATTGTCATTCATTATTTTCATACTGTCAATGTTATTTCTCTTCCCCAATGGACAGAAAAATTCGGAAATGGTAACCGATAATTATTATGAAGAAGAATTAAAATATCAGGATGTAATCGATGCCAAAAAAAGAGGAGATCAACTGGAGGAAAAACCGGTCTACAGCCAGAATCAGGCTGGAATAAAAGTAACTTTTCCAAAAGGTTATGATAACAAGAATACGGTAGCAAAATTTGTATTAAACAGAACCGACGACCAGAATTTGGATATTAAAAAATCTGTGCAGCTTGATGCCAATCAGTCATTTACAATTCCTGCGGGAGTTTTGAAAATGGGAAATTATACATTAAGATTAAGCTGGACAAAAGATAAAACTGACTACAGATTGGATTATGATGTAATATGGAAATAGCACTTATTATATCGGCACTCGGTTTGGGTTTTGCATCCGGATTTCACTGTATCGGAATGTGCGGACCTATTGCTTTGTCGATGGGATTAACTAAAAAACAGGCTACCAATTTTTATCTTCAGAATCTTACATATCAATTTGGGAGAATTTTCACCTATTCATTATTGGGAGCGATTCTGGGAATAATAGGTGAAGGATTTGAAATGGCGGGTATTCAGAAATACCTGACCATTGCTGTTGGGATTTTACTGATTATCATGGCTGTTTTTTCTTTTGGAGGAAAAGATTTCGCTTCAAAAATTCCTTTCTTTTCAAAATTTTTATTTAAAGTTAAATCCAACTTGGGAAGATTACTTCAAAAAGCAGATTACCGTTCCAGATTCACGACCGGAATTCTCAACGGATTTTTACCCTGCGGAATGGTGTACATGGCATTAACAGCAAGTTTAGCAAGTGGGGGAATTTGGCAGGGAGCTTCCTATATGGCTTTATTTGGCTTGGGAACACTTCCGTTCATGTTTACAATAGTTTTAGTCGGAAATCTCATGAATCAGGCTTTCAGGATAAAAGTTTTAAAAGTGATTCCGGTTGTTATGATTATTTTAGGCGCATTATTTATTGTAAGAGGCTTAGAATTAGGCATTCCTTATCTATCACCAAGAGCTGAAGCGATGACGATTTCAAAAGATAATCAAGGAGATTGTCATTTGCCTGGTGATCACAGTACACATCCGCATAATGCAAATTGTCATTAAAATTTCCCAACAACCTATTTCCGTTTGGAGGTATTTCCAAAAATAATAAACATCAATAGTAAAGGAATCAAAAATATTTTAGAAGTAGTAAAAATAATATTAAATCCGCCGGAGTTTGAAAATAAAAACATATTCAACGGCATCATTATCTTACTTTTTCGTGTTTTAGGATGATATAAAATTTTATAATTTTTTTCATTAATATAATCTTTCACATCGTTCTCTAAAATTGCATTCGACCTCATTTTATCTTTTTCAGAATCCCAAAAGATAGAATTTGTATAATGTACGACCGCACCCGTTTCTTCTCTTTCATATGTATGGTCATTTGATTTGAATTGATATTTAATATCAGCAATCGATTTGCGATTTTTACCACTTTTCCAGTCGATGCTAAAGTCTGTTATTCTTCCGTCCACCTCTATCCAGTTGTTGTGACTGAATTTAAATTCAAAGTATTGAATTTTCGGTGAAACAGAATACATAAGCAAAAACAAAACATACAATCCTCCAGTAAGAAATAAAAATGTCCGTTTACCGATATCACTCTTAAAAATGATGAAATAAAAAGGCAGACTTACCAATAATGCAATTACAAAAATGGATAAAGGATTTAATATCACTATCAGCAAGCCGATCAGAGGATAAATAATTTTGAATACAACAAAGTCCGATTTTTTATCACTCATTTTAAAATTATCATTATTGTAATTCATTTTTGGTGTAACATATTATTTTACATAAGCTATACTAATTTAAGCTAAAAAATGATAATAAAAATTCAATTTTACATCCCAAAAATTCAATTATCAATAAATAAAAACCGTGAAAATAGCAATAGTTTTCTATTAAATATGCATTAATAAAGTAATATGATTATAAGTATAGTTCATTAAATAATATTATGTTGAATAATCATTTTTTTGTATCTTTCTTATACCTAAAATCATATTATGAATAAAAAACTACCTTCTCACAAATTTCAGTTTTCTAAAATACATCTCCTGTGGGATTCTTATCAAAAAATTGTCCTAAATATCATTATTGTAAGTATTATTTTGTTGTCTTCTGTAATGAAAGCTCAAAGTTCGTTAACAATTCCAAACTTAGCTGTAACAGGTTCATTTACGGGACCTCTTGCTAATGTTGCGAGAAATTATCAAATGATCATTGATGATTCGCAACTTACGGCTTTAGCAGGAAAATCTCTTACCTCCATATCATTCAGACTTCCGACAACCGTTACGGCGTCCTGGCCAGTTGCAGATACTACATTTTCTGATTATCAGATTTATCTGAGTAACGGTGTAGAGCCCGCAGACCGACAGCTTAATTTTGCGGCAAATATAGTGGGCGCGCAGACACAGGTACGTTCAGGAAGCCTATTAATTCCTGCAAACGCAGTTTCAGACGGCACTAATTTTACATTCAATATAAATTTTACCACTCCTTATCTTTATACAGGTAACAATCTTGTTATAGAAATACGCCATACAGGAAGCAACGGCAGTTCAACATCAATTCATGCCGCAGGAATAAGCACTGCAGGATATGGGAGTCTTTTTACAGCCTGCTGGTCAAGCGATGCTAGTGTCTTGCAGGGGAATTTTTCCTATGTAAAAATTAATTCTTCGGGTACATTGGGCGTAAAATCAGTTGAAATTAATGGTGAAACATCTGTTTATCCTAATCCTGTAAAAGATCTGCTTTATGTAAAATCGACTGATGATTTGGTAGAATTAAAGATTTTTAATTTTGTCGGCCAACAAGTTTATTCTCAAAAAAACGTAACTAAAAATCCACAACTTAATGTATCAGGATTAGCTAAAGGAAACTATGTTTTGCAAATGATTGATAAAAACGGAAATTCATCGTCAACAAAATTCATTAAAGATTCAGATTGAATGATTCGCTTATTTTAAGTTAGATAATTAAAAGAGCTATCAAATAAAAAACCACTGTAAAAAACAGTGGTTTAATTTTATGTTAAAGAGATTTTATTAATTAATTACATCAAACCTCGCATATTCAGCAATTTTCTTAGGAAGCTTAATGCCTTCTTCCGTCTGATTATTTTCAAGCAAAGCTGCCATAATTCTAGGCAATGCCATTGCAGAACCATTCAAAGTGTGAACCAATTGAGTTTTTCCGTCTGCTTTATAACGGCATTTTAATCTGTTTGCCTGGAACGTTTCAAAGTTAGATACAGAACTTACTTCGAGCCACATTTCCTGAGCGGCACTCCAAACTTCAAAATCGTACGTCATCGCAGAAGCGAAACCTGTATCTCCACCACAAAGTCTTAATACTCTGTAAGGAAGTTCAAGATCTGTTAAAATTTCTTTGATATGTTCTACCATTTCTTCCAGAACAGCGTAAGAATTTTCAGGCTTTTCAAGTCTTACGATTTCTACTTTTTCGAATTGATGAAGACGATTCAAACCTCTTACATGAGCCCCATAACTTCCCGCTTCTCTTCTGTAGCATTGAGAAAATGCCGTATTTTTAATAGGAAGATCTTTTTCATCCAACAAAACATCACGATATAAATTCGTCACAGGGACTTCCGCCGTTGGAATTAAATATAAATCGTCTGCCTGAATATAATACATCTGCCCTTCTTTATCTGGCAATTGTCCTGTTCCATATCCTGAAGCTTCATTGACAACGTGAGGCGGATTTACCTCCATATATCCTTTTTCAACGTTTTTATCTAGGAAATACTGAACCAAAGCTCTTTGCAATCTTGCTCCTTTATTCAAATAAACAGGGAAACCTGCACCAGCAATTTTTACCCCTAATTCAAAATCGATAAGGTTATATTTTTTTGCCAGTTCCCAGTGAGGAATTGCACCTTCGCCCAAACCTTCTACATCGTGAGATTGGTAGATGATTTCGTTGTCATCAGCCGAAACTCCTTTTTTAACCAATTCATTTGGAATGTTTGGCAATTGATATAAAATATTTAATAAAGCTTCTTCTAAATTACTAAGTTGCAACTTCAATTCCGACGTCGACTCTTTGTATTGTGCTGTTTTAGATTTTGCAGATTCAGCTTCTTCTTTTTTTCCTTCTTTCATTAAAATACCAATTTCTTTGGAGATTTTATTGATTTCAGAAAGTTGAGAATCTAATTCAAACTGAATTTTTTTTCTTTCTTCGTCAGTAGCAATAGCCTCGTCTACCAACTCAAGATTTTTGAATTGTCTTTTGTTAAGACCTTCTAAAACGCGCTCTTTGTTGTCGCGCAAAAAATTGACTTGTAACATTTTATTTAGATGTTAGTTATTAGAATGTTGATCATTAAATGCCAACAGTTTTGCAAATTTATAAAATTATTTTACGATAGTAACTACATTGGAACCTCCCGGTTGTTTTGTAAATCTCAACGTATCATTATAATACACTTTCGAGACTTCAAAAACTGAAGGTGTCATTCTATATTGGATTTCCAATCTATCATTAATGGTATCAAGAATTGTATTATTCAACCTTTTTACTAATGATAACGTAATTACTGAATGATATGTTCTATTGTTAGGATCAATTGTATCCAACCCTACTCTTTTAGCTCCTGCCAAATATTCTATATAAAGCGTGGAATCTGCAGTCGCTTTTAAGGAACTGCTTACCGGAGTATTATCCGCAACTCCATTAACATCAGTCATGAAATAAGTAAAATATGTGGTGTCGTTCTTTTTATGAAATAAATCTCGCCCTAAACCATTTTTCATATAAATATTCAAGATCTGATCTATTTTTCGTATTTCCTCATCATCTCCGCTTCTACAGCTTAGAAACGCAAAAAAAACAATAACAAATCCAAAAATTATATTCCTCATTTCCAACAAAGATAAAAACTTATTTTAATTTTATTGCGTTATTTTTTCTTTACTATCTTATTTAAAAGTAAATTAATTTCAGTTTTCGACAGTACATAATCCTGAATATGAAATTCTGTTAACTGATAAAATCTCCAGAATAAAATTGCTGAAGAAATGCAGTAGGAAATAGATGTAACAATACAAGCGCCACGAATTCCCCATCTCGGAATAATGTAAAATGATGAAACAACCGTAAAAATAAGTCCAATAATGGCTTTTACATTTAAAATTCTCAATTTATTGATTCCGGCGAAATAATATCCGATAATATTACTGACCGCAATAGCTAAAATTCCCGGTGAAAGAAAAAGAATAATTTCTTTTGTCTGGCTAAAATCTTTTCCAAAAATCATGGAATACAATTCTGCCGGAATTAGTAACATCACAATTATGAACAACAGTGTAATTAAAAAACTGATTCTCAATGAAATTTTGGTTTTTTGAATGGCAATATTTGAATCTGTATTATTCACCACATCAGCATACAGAATGACCGAAAGACTTCTGCTAACCGTCCAGACCGCTTCAGAAAAGGCAATTCCAACAGAGAAAATTCCTACACTTACAATTCCTTTAAAATATTCAAGAAAGTAAAAAGACAAACGGTAATTCAAAAACTGTAAAAAAGCACTCAACTGCGTTTTCCAACCGTAATCGAACAATTTAGCACCAATCGATTTTGAAAAAGAAATATTTGAAAATTGGCAATGTTTCAAAACCTGAAATGCACTGATCAAAAATAAAACTCCAAAACAGATAATCTGTGCAATAAAATAAGAATTAACCGAAGTAATTTTAACGATATAAATTATAATTCCAATAAAAATAATATGAATAATCTGCTGTAAAACAGTATACAAATTAAACATTTTAATATTCTGCATTCCTACAAATAAATTAATATTTGCCGCTAAAAGCGAAGATAGCACCGACAATAAAATCAAATAACCGAAATATTCTGAAGCATGATTAAAATTAAAAATAACAGGAATTACAATCCCGATTAAGATCGACCAGACATAAGCAAAAGGCAACACCTGTTCGACTTTATATTTTGAGGCAAAATAACTCATACTGCTTCCCACAAAAATATTGGCGAAAAAGCTTATGATCGTAAGATCTGCAATTACTATTGAAATCACTCCTTTCCCTTCACTTCCCCACATATTAGCAGAGTAAATAACCAATCCGAAATTTAATATCAAAATTAAAAACCGGGAAACGAACGTTTTCAAAATAGTGTTTTGCTTCATCTTATTGCATCGATTTGTTGATGAAATTTACAAACAAATCCTTGATACTGTTCCAGTTGTATTTGTTTTCATATTCAAGCCTTGCGTTGTTGGCATGATTTGAATATAATTCAGGATTTTCGATATATGTAAGAATTATACTCGCAATTTCCTCAGCATTTTCCGGATCAACCAGAAAACCGAATTTCGAAACATCTACATGCTCTCTCGTTGCCTTTAGATTTGTATAAATTACAGGTTTTCCCGATGCTGCATAATAAAATATTTTAATCGGCAGACAGTGATGATTTTCATAATTGACCGTTCTTAAATCAAAGCAAATATCTGCATCTTCATACGCTTCGGTAAAAGTTTCAAATGAAGTTGATTTTCCGATCTTGATATTTTCAAACTGATATTTTTGAACCAATTCTGAAAAATATTCTGCATCTTTTTCTCTCCTTGAACCACCAATTAAAAGGATATAGATTTCTAATTCAGGTTTTTTATTTCTAAGATTATCAATCGCAGCAAAAAAATTTCCGATGCCTTTTTCTTCCGAAAACTGACCGGTATAACAAAGCGTGATTTTATTAGGATTCAGCTTTTTAATATTTTTTTGAATATAAATATCATCAGGATAATAGGGCGAAATCAAGTTCTTTTTAAATGGAAAAAAATAAGCCAGTGGAAATTTTTTAGTTTTTTCACCAAAAATAAAATGAGTGCTTATCAATCCCGCATATAATTGAATCAAGAAAAATTTGACCGCATGAATCACATTCATTGGAAAAGAAAAATTTTCCACCATTCTCATGGAAGGATACCATTCTGTAATGTCGTAAACAACACTGATTTTTTTCTTTTTTTTAAACTTCTTAGTGGCAATTACCGCCAAAGGTTCAGAAGCAATAATACAGTCGGGATCAAAAAAATCGCAAACTCTTTCGAAAACTTTCGTTTTCTCTTCTGTATTTTTATCAATAACCGAGTAAGATTCAATTTCAATTCCTTCAATAATACCCTGAAATTCTGCTGACAGACTGCAAATCTTAACTTCATTACCCTGATCTCGAAGTGCTTTTGCCTGATGATAGAAAATTCGGTCATCATCGTATCGGTGGGCGGTAGTTAAGAAAAGAATTTTAGACATTATTTTAGAATTATAGCAACCAAAATCTATTATTGATAGAATTTTTTACAAATATACACGAAAGCAAAAAAGTGGAAAATTTCCACTTTTATTTTTATTTAATTGAAGAGATTTTATTTAATTCCGGCAGCCCAGCTTCTTTCAAAAGGTAACAGGAAGTTGCCGATGAATTCCATGTAGGTATTTTTAGAGAAATCAAAAACTTCAATTTCTTTCGAAATTTCATTATTTCTGATTTTATTTTTAAAATCAATCAGTTTCAGTGTTTTTACTTCTCCATTTTCAACAAAGCTCGCCTTCATTCTATCGAATAAACCCAATTTGTATTCTTCATCAATTTCTCTCATCACCTTACCCAACGCATCAATACTGCATCCTGAAGCCATTTCTTTTTCTTCATCAACACAAATAACAATAAACTGGTTTTTCTCAATTTTAAAAGACGACGAAAGAGGTTTTCCATGCGCTGCCCAAGTTGCCAAAAAGTCATACAATTTTTCTGTAATTACTTTAGCTTCTTTAGTTTCCAAAGGTCTTGACGCTGGATATATGATCACTCTGTAATCATTAGCTTCTACTATATTTGATTCTTCGATTTTCATAATTTTACATTAAGAGATTGAGTTTTATAAATCTTCTGCCTCAGCAAGAAGTTCAACAATATCTTTTACTACAACTTCATCGTTTTTATTGAAGTGTTTTACACCGTCTGTCATCATTGTATTACAGAAAGGACAGCCTGTTGCAATCACTTTTGGCTTGTAAGAAAGTGCTTCTTCAGTTCTTTCGACGTTAATATCTTTTTTTCCCTTTTCAGGTTCTTTAAACATCTGTGCACCACCGGCTCCACAACATAATCCGTTGGTTTTGCAACGTTTCATTTCTACAAGCTCGGCATCAAGCTTCTCCAAAAGCATTCTTGGTGCTTCGTACTCATCGTTTGCTCTTCCAAGGTAGCAAGGATCATGAAAAGTAATTTTCTTACCGCTAAAAGCTCCGCCTTCAATCTTCAATCTACCTTCTTCCATTAAGTTTTTAAGGAATTGTGTGTGATGAAGCACTTCGTAATTCCCTCCTAAATTAGGATATTCATTCTTGATCGTATTAAAACAATGCGGACAAGCAGTAACGATTTTTTTCACATCATAAGCATTCAGAACCTCAATATTCGTCATTGCCATCATCTGGAACACAAACTCGTTTCCGGCACGTTTTGCAGGATCTCCGGTACAGCTTTCTTCCTGTCCTAAAACAGCAAATTCAACACCGATTTTATTTAATATTTTGCAAAATGCTCTCGTAATTTTCTTGGCACGGTCGTCAAAACTTCCTGCACAACCCACCCAAAATAAAACTTCAGGCGATTTTCCTTCGGCAGCATATTCTGCCATTGTTTTTATAGTGAAATCCATTTGTATTATGAATTTTATTTAAATATTTTGTTATAAATTTTTTCAACAAAGGTTATTGTTCTTTCTTCATGATCATCAAAAGTATAAACGATAAACGTTTCCAATTCGTTGTATTTTTGACGATTTAAAATCATGTTATGACTTAAATAAGCAATATTAAACAGTAAAGAATGAAAGAAAACATAAAATAATGCAAATCTTACAGGCACAAAAAACAAAAATTCTCCTGAATTAAACTTTTTGATAACTAAATAGATCGCAAAAATTACTGAAGGCATCCACAGAGAATAATTAAACACACTATCATTAAAGTTACATCCAGAAAAAAGTTCAACTATAAAATAAATCCATCCAATATTTATAATAATCAAATAGAAGGAAATTCTTATTTCTAATTCATTTTTTTCCAAAAAGCGAATAACCTTTTGCATAATGGATTAGTCATTTGCCCAATTCAGACGGTCTGCCTGATTGTATTGCCAAGGTGCCGCATTATTTTCGACATTTGTCATCATCAGATTCAATTCCTTAGGAGCAGCAGACTGTTCCATCACCAAGAATCTTCTCATTTCGAAAATAATTGAAAGCGGATCAAGCAATACAGGACAAGCTTCTGTACATGCATTACACGTTGTACATGCCCATAATTCTTCTTTTGTAATATAATCGTTTAGAAGTTTTTTACCATCATCTTCAAACTTACCATTTTTGTCGATATTTCTTCCTACTTCTTCCAGACGGTCTCTCGTTTTCATTAAGATCAATCTCGGAGACAGCTTTTTACCTGTAATATTTGCAGGACAAACTGCAGTACAACGACCACATTCTGTACATGAATAAGCATTTAATAACTGTACCTGGTTTAAATCAAACACATCTTCTGCACCAAATTTTGAAGGAGCTTCTGCATCATCACCTGCTGCCGGAGCAGCGTAAGGATCTGCATTGGGATCCATCATGAGCTTAATTTCTTTGGTAACAGATTCCAGATTATTGAATTTTCCTTTCTCTTCTAAGTTAGCATACCAAGTACTTGGAAAAGCTAAAATAATATGTAAATGTTTTGAATAATAAAGATAATTCATAAAGAACAAGATCCCTACAAAGTGGAACCACCAGGCTCCTCTTTCAATCATGAATAAAAACCCGTTATCAAAACTGAAAACTTGTAAAAACGGAACCAATGTCATTTCACTGATTGGAAATGATCCTATATGATGAAAACCTTCAAAACCATTCATCTGGAGAATAAAATCCGAAGAATTCATGGTGAAAAAAGCCAACATTAAAGCAAATTCAATAATCAAAATCCAGTTGGCATCATCTTTTGGCCATCCGAAAAGTTCCTTCATCGTAAGCCTTTTCACACCGTAAAAGTTTCTACGGATAAAGAAAGTTACAACTCCAATGATTACTAAAAGTGCTAAAATTTCTAATGTTGCAGTAAAGAAACTGTAAAAAGTATCACCTAAGATTGTTGATAAAAATCGGTGAGTCCCGAAAATTCCATCAACAATTATTTCAATAAGTTCAATATTAATAATAACGAAACCGACATATACGAAAAGATGCAAAATTCCTGCTACAGGACGTTTAGACATTTTACTCTGTCCCATTGCCACCCTTGCCATGGTTTCCCATCGTTCGGGTTTTCTGTCGCTTCGGTTGATTTCTCTTCCTAATCTGATGTTTCTGTATATCTTTTGCAGACTTTTTGCAAACAGTCCAAAACCTGCAACTAATAAAATCAGAAAAATTATATTATCGATATATTGCATGGTAAGTTAGTTTAGTCTTTGTTATTCTTTCCGAAAACAGAGAAATTAACATATTTCTTAGGGTGAGCTTTTACGTCTTCTAATAATAAATTTAAATTTGTAGAAGCGGCGTTTAGATTATTGTATAATTCCTCATCTTTCATGATTTTACCTAAACTCCCCTGACCGTTGTTGACACCATCTACGACATTATTTAATTTGCTAACTGTCTGATCGAGATTGGCAATTGTAGCGTTCAGTTTTTTAGTATCTATACTTTCTGCCAAATTACCATATTTATCTAAAGTAACTTTACCACTCTGCATTGTTAAACTTGCATCATCCAACACCTTCTGAAGTTTTGGATCGTTATGACCCACCAAAGCGTTTACACTTCCTGCTGTAGTTTGTAAGGCTCCAACTGTTTTATTAAGATTCGCCAACAGTAATCTGATTTCTTCACGGTTTTGCGCATTCACCACCTGATTAGCACTTGACATTAATGAATCTACACGATACAAAACAGTCTGCAACTGATCTTTTACAGGACCTACCTGAGAAGAAAGACTTCCCAGAGTTCCTAATTTGAAAGCACCTTTCAACGTATCTCCGTCTTTTGCCGTTTGTCCGCCATACATCAAGTTGATTCTCATCTCTTTTCCCCCCATTAAGCTAGGCTCAAAAATTTCTAATGTTGAGTTTCTTGAGAACTCAAAATTATTATCAACAGTAATTTTCACGAGAAAGTCAATTTTCCCGTCTTTCGATGTATGAGGTATGATTTTATCAACCTGCCCTACTTTCAACCCATTGATTGAAACGGGAGAAGATTGTGCCAATCCTTCCACATTTTCATATTGTGCGTAAAATATATTGTCGGTAGTAAAAAGACTTCTGCCTTTCATAAATTGAAACAACACAACAAAGCCAACGATGGCTAATAGTGCTATTACACCAGCTTTTAATTCTTTACTGAACTTCACTTGCTAAATTTTTCTAATGAGCAAATATACTACATTTAAATTAATGTTTCTTCTTTATTGCTCTGGGTTAAATACAAAAAAAGCGGCAAAAACTTTGCCGCTTTTTATAATTGTGAAAATTAATTCTCAATTATTGCTGAGAACCTAACTTATCCCAGATTTCGATTCTGTAATCATCGATCTTTGCATTGTCCTGCAAGCTCTTTAACCAAGCCTGACCGAACATTCCTGCACTTCTCTGATTAACTGACTCCGTAAACTGTTTAAGGTCTCCAGGTTGTTTGTTTGTTGTTTCGTTCTTTTTGATCAAAACATAAACTCCCGTACCACCTTCAATTGGGTTAGAAAGTTTTCCTTTCGCAACTCCGAATGCAGCACCAGCAACTTTAGGCTCCATAGAACCTGCTACTGACGGGTTTAACAAGTTTACCTGTGCAGATTGTTTTGTCGTTGCAAATTGCTTAGCAATCTGATCTAAACTTCCTGCTTTACCAATTTTCTCAGAAATCTGTTTTGCTGCTAATTTATTTTTAACAACTGTTTCAATCTGATCTCTTACAGATTCCGGATCTGCAGTTCCTTTTTCCTGCTTACCGTTTAAATAAACAACAATTTTATCTCCTGTTCCGTCTACTGTAAATAATTCAGTATCTCCTTTTTCTCTTTTCTTATCAAAGGCCCAAGAAAGAATATCAGAATCTTTATCTGTTCCTAACCCCTGAATCTGTCCGTCGAATCTCTTCGTCTGTTTAGCATTGGTAAATTTATAATTTGCTTTTTTAGCAAGATTTACAAAATCGTTATAAGATTTCCCTTGAACCTGCTGAACAAATCTGCTTGCATTTTTGTTTACTTCAGCTTCGGTAGCATCAGAAGGTTTAACAGTTTTTACCAAATGAGCTACTTTATAACCCATTGCCCCTGCTTTTTTATCTTCAATATTGATGATATGGTACCCAAATTCTGTTTCTGCCAACCCCGTAGAACCTTTTGCATTACTTGCCAAGAAGTTTAAATATCCCGGTGCAAATTGGCTTTCAGGAGTTGTCCAGCCCACACTACCATTTCTTTCAACTGCATTTGGTTCGTCAGAAAGTTTTAGACCTGCAGCAAATGCAGCAGGATTAGCTTTAATTACAGCCAATAAACTATCGGCAGTCTTTTTAGCAGCCTCTTTTGTTCTTGTCGCTGTAGATCTTTCTGCTCCTTTATAAGCAATTAAGATATGCTTAGACAATGTAGAATCTGAAGTTTTCTTATTTAAAAGTTTAGAAACTACATAAAAGTTCTGCTCTTTGTACGGACCAAAAGTCTGCCCGATAGCAGCAGTAGCAATTTGCCCCTGAATCGTCTGAGGTAATTGGTTTGCCGGCACATATTGACTATTGTAAGGCATATCAGAATTAGCCATTACAAACATTGAATCATTTTTAGTATTCTGGAAGTTTTCACCACCTCCATTAGCATCAGTTCCCGAGAAAAGTTTTGTCACTTCTTTCTGAACTGCTGCATCATCAGCTGCACTTGGTGTAGAAGGGAAATAAACAACTCCTAAATTTCTACTCGTTTCAGCTTTGAACATTACAGGGTGAAGCTTGATATAATTAGCAAGATCTTCTGTAGTTACTTTAATATTATTTTTCTGAAGATAAGAAGTGTAATCAACTTTTACAAAATCGATATCAGCTAACTGATCTCTCTGTCTCATCAATTCTTCAGCTTCTTTCTTACCTGTCGTAATACCTGTAGAAACATTAGCAAACACTTGTCTCGCCATCAATCTGTATTCGATCGATTTTCTGGTTTTCAACCATTGGTTGTATCCTTCGGGAGAAGTAGCTTTCATCTCTTCAATCTGTTTTTTCAGCTCCTGAGTTTTAAAGTTACCTTTCTCATCAAAGAACTGCTTTTGCTGGGCAAACATCTGATCATATGGAAGCTGGTTCCAAAAATAATCTTCTGTCATTTCAAAGCCCATTTTTTCAAACTGCTGCTTAATAAGTTTAGATTGAACCAATAACTGCCATGCCTGCTCTTCAAGACCATTTTTTGGTTGACCTTGCTGCTCAGCCTGTTGTTGTAGCACGAAAAGTTGATCGTTAAACTCTTCCCGGGTGATTTTCTCACCGTTCACTTTTCCTAAAACATCAGGATTTTTACCAAAAACCTTATCAATGCTGTCGGGATTCACAAGGAACGCCAAAAGCGCCAGTGCAATTACTCCCATCAAAAGCCAAGGTCTACTCCTAATTTGTCCTAAAATCGCCATTATATATATTATAGTTTTTTATCAGTTTGCGAAAATACACATTTTTAAGAAATTACGGAAATCCTGAGTATTTATTTTAGTTTTTAAAATTTAAATTATCTAAAAAAGGAAATTTTGACCGTATTTTTTAGTAAAAAACAAATGGCACAGGTCTTGTGCATTTTACAAAAGCATAATATGCCATCCGTTTTCAGCGCATATTGTGAAATTTCACGTTAACGATTTAAAACGAAAAATGACAATTTGTCATTCGATTAACTATGACAGAATTTGAAGATATGAGTCTTGAGGAAATGATAAGTGACGGATTTGATATTGTAGCAGAAGAAATCAACCTTGAAGACCTTTCGGAAAGTGAAAAAAATTCCGAACAAAAGATATTCCCTATACTTCCCGTAAGAAATATGGTAATGTTTCCTAATGTGGTAATTCCTATTACTGCAGGGAGAAAAACATCTATACAATTGCTGGAAGAAGCCCAAAAAAACGGTGATTTAATTGGAATTGTTAGCCAGAAAAACTCTGATTTGGAGCAACCTTCTGAAAAAGATATTTACCAGGTGGGAACATTGGCAAAAATCATTAAAATCATCAAACTTCCTGAAGGAAACATTACGGCTATCACAAAAGGTTTTCACAGATTTAAGGTTAAAAAGTTTGTTGAACTTCAACCCTATTTTAAGGCTGAAATTTCTAAATTAAAAGATTCTAAAGCTAAAAATAAAGAAGAGTACGAAGCATTATTGGAAAACGTAAAAGATTTAGCGTTAAAAATAATTGAACTAGATCCTAACATTCCAAACGCCGCAAATTTTGCGATAAAAAATATCAACAATAATGATGATCTGTTAAATTTCATCTGCACCAACTCTAATTTCCCTTCCACAGAGAAGCAGAAACTGCTTGAAGAGAAAAATTTAATAGAAAGAGCCAAAAAGTGCTACGAAATGATGCATGAAGATTTCAGGAAACTGGAATTGAGAAATCAGATTCATCAGAAAACATCAAAAGATCTTGATAAGCAGCAGAAAGAATATTTTCTGAACCAGCAAATCAGAACCATTCAGGAAGAATTGGGTGGCGGACCAGAAAGTGATGTAGAAGATCTTATTGCTAAAGCCGGAAAGAAAACATGGAATACGGAAGTTGAGGAGCATTTCCAAAAGGAAATCAACCGTTTACAACGTCAGAATCCTAATTCTCCTGATTATAATGTGCAGAGAAATTATCTGGATTTCTTTACAGATTTACCTTGGGATACTTTTACCAAAGATACTTTCGACATCGAAAAGGCACAGAAAATTTTAGATAAAGCACATTTCGGATTAGAAGATATCAAAAAAAGAATTTTGGAACACATGGCTGTTTTAAAATTAAAAAATAACATGAAATCCCCTATCCTACTGTTGGTGGGACCTCCGGGAGTTGGTAAAACTTCATTGGGAAAATCGGTTGCGGATGCTTTGGGAAGAAAATATGTACGTGTTTCTTTGGGCGGACTTCATGACGAAAGCGAAATCCGTGGTCATAGAAAAACATACATCGGCGCAATGGCAGGAAGAATCCTTCAATCCATTAAAAAAGCGGGAACATCTAACCCTGTGATTGTTCTGGACGAGATTGATAAAGTAGGAAAAGGAATGCACGGCGACCCAAGTTCCGCATTATTAGAAGTTCTTGATCCTGAGCAAAATAAAGCTTTCTACGACAATTTCCTGGAAATGGGTTATGATTTGTCTAAAGTAATGTTTATCGCTACAGCCAACTCATTATCAACAATTCAGACACCGTTATTGGACAGAATGGAAATCATTCAGATTGCGGGATATACATTAGAAGAAAAAATTGAGATTGCCAAGAGACATTTAATTAAAAAACAACAGGAAGAAAACGGTTTGACAGCAAAATCTTTCAAATTGGGAAATCCTGAATTAAAACATATCATTGAAGCTCATACATCTGAAAGCGGAGTAAGAAGTTTAGAAAAAAGACTTGCCGGAATTGCCCGTTGGGTAGCCTTACAGACAGCTTTGGCTAAGGAATATAACACAACAATTTCTCTTGAAAAAGTAGATGAAATTTTAGGAGTTCCACGACCGAAAAGTTTAGCCGAGCTAACCGATGTTCCCGGAGTGGTAACCGGTCTTGCGTGGACAAGCGTTGGCGGAGATATTTTATTCATTGAAAGTATTTTAAGCAATGGAAAAGGTGCTTTAACGATGACAGGGAATTTGGGAACTGTCATGAAAGAATCTGCTACGATTGCTTTGGAATACATTAAAGCAAAACACGATGAACTGGGAATTTCTCAGGATGATATCGAAAAGAAAAACATTCACGTTCACGTTCCTGAAGGGGCAACTCCGAAAGACGGACCTTCTGCAGGTATTGCAATGCTGACTTCGATGGTTTCTTCCTTTAAAAATAAAAAAGTAAAACCGCATCTTGCGATGACCGGCGAGATTACCTTAAGAGGAAAAGTACTTCCTGTAGGTGGAATTAAAGAAAAATTACTCGCTGCAACAAGAGCAGGAATTAAAGACGTAATTCTTTGTGAAGCCAACAGAAAAGATGTTGAAGAAATCAAAAAAGATTATCTGAAAAACCTGAACGTCCATTATGTCAACAAAATGGAGGAAGTCATTGAAATTGCCATTGAAAAATAATTCGTAACTATATCAACATTCTCAATAAAAGAAAACACGTCTCATATTTTGGGACGTGTTTTCGATTTAGATAAGTTAGGCACTATTTTAGAGGGAGTGAATATTGAATTAATTATATTTTAATCTGCAAATTCATCAGTTTTCGTTATTTTTATCAATCACAATTTTGAGTATGAACTTTTTTAAACTTCCATTTTTGCTAAAACTGGCTTTGGCAATCATTTCCATTATTGGCATTGGATATCTTGTTAAATTAGGTCAAAGCATTTTGGCGCCGTTCTTTCTGGCATTTTTAATGGCAATGCTTTTTTTACCGTTCTCTAATTTTTTAGAACGAAAATTAAGATTTCCCAGGTCGTTTTCTACGATTCTTTCCGTAATGATCATGTTGGTCATTCTTACAGGATTAATATTTTTCTTCGGATCCCAGTTATCGGATTTTTCAAAAGATATTCCACATCTTAAAGTGCAGTCTACCAAAGTTTTTGCCAATCTTCAAAGCTGGGTATCTCATACTTTTAATGTGAAAATTAAGGAACAGCTTGATTATCTGGATCAGGGATTGAGCAAACTTCTGTCATCATCAGGTGTAATTTTAGGATTTACATTCAGTATATTTTCAAGCAGTTTAGGATTTTTGGCGTTTTTTATTCTGTTTTTCATTTTTATCTTAAACTACAGAAGGATTTTAAATAATTTTATCGTTAATGTATTTAATGAAAAACATCAGGCAAGCGTACAGGAGGTGGTTTCTGAAGTAAGAATAATGACCAAACGATACATCATTGGGCTTTGCCTTCAGGTGATTATTGTTTCTACTTTTACTACCATTTTACTTTCTGTTCTTGGGGTGAAATATGCTATCCTTTTGGGCGTTTTAACGGGATTATTAAATGTCATTCCTTACATCGGAATCTGCATTTCATTGTTGATTTCGTGTTTTATAGCGTTTGCTACGGGTTCAGTTTCTACTTGTATTTATGTGGCTATTGGCTACGTTGCTGTACATGCCATTGACGGAAATATTGTACTTCCTTTTGTTGTTGGTTCAAAAGTAAAAATAAACGCATTGTTTTCTTTCATCGGCATTCTATTGGGTGAACACTTATGGGGAATTTCCGGTATGTTTCTTTGTATTCCAGCCATTGCCATCATTAAAATTATTTTTGAACGAGTGGAAGGCTTACAACCATGGGGGGAACTTCTTGGTGAAGAGGAAAAACCTAATAAGAAGAAAAAGAGCTACAAAATTTCAAAGAATATTACTTTGAAAGAAATGGATTAATTCATGAATAATTTTCAAAACATTTAAAATTTATTTCCTTTTTAATCAACAGATTATAATTTTATTTAAATTTGATTAAAATCAATTATCATGAAAATCGTAAAATTTATCTTCTCCTTACTCTTCGGATTGATGTTTATTAATGCCGGATTAAACAAGTTCTTTAATTATATGCCCATGGAAAAACCAACACCGGAACAGTTGAAACTTTTCGCTGCGTTTGGAGAAATTCATTGGTTGATGCCATTAGTCGGAATTGTAGAAATTATTGGTGGATTATTATTTATTTTTCCGAAGACAAGAGCTTTAGGCGCCATCGCTATTCTACCTGTAATGGTTGGAATTGTCGTTCACATTTTCACTATGGATAAGTCTCCAATGGGAATGTCAATTGCCGGAGTTCTTTTTCTCATCAATCTGTGGATGATTATTGATAATAAAGAAAAATATAAAGCCTTAGTGAGTTAAATAATGAATGGTCAATTGTGAATTTTGCTTCGCAAGTGAATTTTAAAATCGACAGGCAAAGCGAATTGACAATTGACCATTCACTTTCAATATTATACAAAGGCACTGAAGCCTGTAATCGATCTTCCGACAATTAAGGAATTGATTTCTTTCGTTCCTTCATAAGAATAAATTGCTTCTGCATCGGCAACAAATCTTGCTACATCATATTCCAATAAAATTCCGTTTCCTCCTAACACTTCTCTGGCTCTTGAAACAATATCTCTTGTTCTCAACGTGCAGAAAACTTTCGCCAAAGAGGCATGTTCATCTTTAAGAATTCCTTCATCCTGCATTTCAGAAAGCCTGAAAACCATCGTCTGCATTGCGGTAAGATTAGACAACATTTCTACCAAATGTCCCTGAATCATTTGAAAAGAAGCGATCGGTTTCCCGAACTGTTCACGAGTTCTTGTGTAAGCCAAGGCACTTTCATAAGCACCTCTTGCACAACCTGTTGCCATCCAAGCAACGCCCGCTCTAGTCATTCTCAATACTTTTGCTGTATCTTTAAATGAATTTGCGTTTTGCAACCTGTTTTCTTCAGTAACTAAACAGTCTTTTAACGTAATCAACCCATTCTGAACGATTCTCAACGCCATTTTTCCTTTAATTTTTTCAACAGAATAACCAGGATTATCTTTTTCAACAATAAAACCTTTTACTTCTCCGTCATCTAAATCTCTTGCCCAAATAATAATTAAATCGGCAAACGTTGCATTTCCGATCCATTTTTTCTGACCATTTAAAATCCAGCCTTCAGGAGTTTTTTTGCAGGTTACTGTTAAACCTCCCGCAGCTCCGGAACCAACCTCCGGTTCCGTTAAACCAAATGCACCAATTTTTTCAAACTTCTGCATCTGAGGAAGCCACTTCTGCTTTTGTTCTTCGGAACCGCAAATATAAATTGAACCCATTGCCAATCCCGACTGAACTCCAAAAAAAGTCGCTATAGAAGCATCAATTCTTGCCATTTCCATAGCAATAACACCTTCCATTAAAAAAGGCATTCCTGGACAGCCGTACCCTTCATAGGTTACACCGCAAATATTAAGCTTTTGAAATTTTGGAATTAATTCATGTGGAAATTCGTCTCTTAACCAATAATGATTCACCAGAGGTTTTACTTCTTTTTCCATGAAAGCTCTTACTTTTAGTTGAATTTCTCTTTGTTCTGGCGAAAGTGTGTGATAAATATCGTAAAAATCCCCGTCAATTGGCGGAAGTTCTTTCTTCTTTTTATTAGGATCGAGCATTTTCATCATTCCACTCAACTGTTTATCATCGAGTTTAGAAAAGTTTTCCATCAATTTCGGAAGATTTACTTTTTGAGAAATAGTACTTAACTGATCAAAATCAATTGATTTGAATAATTCTATTGCGTTTCTGATTTTGGAAAAAGTATTTGACATAGTAATTGTTTGTGTGTTTGACTTGTAAAAGATAAGCAAAAATTACTCCGAAAACAAACGGATTTATTCGACCTTATTTTACAAATAACTGAATATTAATCATCTAAAACAGAATTTCTTTTTACAAATTTTTTACCTGCGATTTTCAAATATTACAAAGGATTCATTCTGAACTTTGGAATAAGCAAAACATTAAAAAATAAATATCATGAAACCAACTTACATCAGACTATCAATCGCAACTGTTCTTTTATTAGGAATTTATTCATGTAAAAAAGGAGAAGCTACAGCAGATTTCGAATCTTATGCAACTGCAGATTCAGCAACAGTAATAACTTCAGACAGTATTTCCTCTGTGGCAACAATGAAATTGAAAGACAAGCAATTCATTAAAACCGCAGATGTGAATATGGAAGTGAAAGATGTTTATGACGCAACCATTTCAATCGAAAAATCGGTTCAGGAATTGGGCGGATTTGTAACTCACAGTAACTTAAAAAGTAATGTCCTTTCGGAAGACACTTACGACACCTCAAATGAAGAAGCAATGTTGGTGAAAAAATATCAATCGGAAAACACGATGCAGGTGAGAGTTCCAACCGAAAAACTGGGAGAATTATTAACATCCATCAATAACAAAAAACTTTTCCTGAACTCAAGATCCATCAATGCGGAAGATGTGACTTCAAGTATAAAATACGCTGAATTAGAAGGTAAGAGAATCAAAAAAACGAGTGAAAATATTTCTGAGTTAAAAACTAACAAAGACAAAGTAAAACTTGACGACGAAAATATGTTGGAAAACAACCAACAAAAACTGGCAAATATGGACGTAACTGATAATCTGAAATACAGCACCGTCGATATTTACATTAAAGAACCGAAAGTTCGTATCGCTGAAATCGCCGTTACCAATACAAAAAGTATTGACGATAAATATAAATTCGATTTCATATACAGTGCAAAATCAGCTTTTGTAGAAGGATATTATTTAATTCAGAGAATTGTTGTAGGATTAATTGTGATTTGGCCAATATTATTAATCGGAGCCGCTATTTTATTTTTCTATAAAAAGAGAAAATCAGTTAAAAAAACAAATTCAAACACTTCTGAAATATAAAACTATTCTAACCTTCGGGTTATCCATATAAATTTTAACGTTTTACAAGAAACCTCCGGAATCCATCTGGAGGTTTTAAATTATTAGTAATGTTCCATTCAATAAATCCTTGTAGTTAACGTTAGAAAAACAACAACGAAATCTGAATTCTGGGAAAAATTGTTCTAAAAAGCAGGAACATCCAGACAAGAAAGCTGGCTTAGTTATAAAGATTTTCTCGATAAAAATAATTCCGACAGAGATAATAACCGAAGACTTTCTCTTCAGCTCGAACTCACCGATTGATTTTTAATCATCAATTAACATCATTGGATTAAAATTCCGTAAATTTGCAAATCAATAATTTTGCTTGAGGATTTGGTATTCAACAATCCTAAATCCGAAGCTTTATAAACCATAATTTCTAAAATATGCTATCAAAAATAAATCCTACTCAAACCAATAGCTGGAAAGCGCTTGACGAGCAATTCGCAAATAATGACTTCGATTTAAGAAGCCTTTTTGAATATAATCCGAACCGTTTTAATGAATTTTCAATCAAAAGACCCAATTTCCTGTTTGATTATTCTAAAAACTTAATCGATTCTAAAACAAAAAATATTTTATTAAATCTTGCGGAAGAATGTAATCTGAAAGATGCAATTTCTAAAATGTTTTCAGGCGATAAAATCAATGAGACAGAAGGAAGAGCAGTTTTACATACCGCTTTGAGAGATTTTTCTGATAAAGAAATTTTGGTAGACGGTGAAAATATTAAACCCCAGATCAAAAGAGTTCTAGATCATATGAAATCTTTTTCTGAAAGCATTATTTCAGGAGATCATAAAGGTTTTAGCGGAAAAGAAATTACGGATATTGTAAACATCGGAATCGGTGGTTCAGATTTGGGACCCGTGATGGTAGTTTCAGCGTTGAAGCATTTTAAAACAAGGTTAAACGTTCATTTTGTTTCCAATGTAGACGGAAATCATATGGCAGAAGTTGTTAAGAATTTAAATCCTGAAACAACTTTATTTATTATTGCTTCCAAAACATTTACCACTCAGGAAACAATGACCAATGCTAATTCTGCAAAAGATTGGTTCTTAAAAGCTGGAAAACAGGAAGATGTAGCAAAACATTTCGTTGCTTTATCCACTAACGTACAAGCAGTTAAAGACTTCGGGATTGCAGAAGAAAATATCTTCGAATTCTGGGATTGGGTTGGTGGAAGATACTCATTGTGGAGTGCGATTGGCTTAAGCATCGTTCTTGCGGTAGGTTATGAAAATTTCGAACAGTTATTAAGAGGAGCTTACGATACAGATCAACATTTCCAGACAGCAGATTTTGGTGAAAATATTCCTGTTTTAATGGGATTAATTGGAATTTGGTATCGTAATTTTTATGCAGCCACCACGGTTGCCATTCTTCCTTATTCTCAATATTTAGACAGATTTCCGGCATATTTCCAACAGGGAGATATGGAAAGTAACGGAAAATATGTTGACAGAAACGGTGAATTCGTAGAATACGAAACAGGACCAATTATCTGGGGAGAGCCCGGAACAAACGGACAACACGCATTCTATCAATTGATTCACCAGGGAACAGAATTGATTCCTGCCGATTTTATTGCGTATGTAGAAAGTCCCAACAAAGTTTCCAACCATCAGGACATTTTATTGGCAAACTTTTTCGCTCAGACTGAAGCATTAGCTTTCGGAAAAACAGAAGAAGAAGTTGAAGCAGAATTAAAAGCTTCAGGAAAATCTGATGAAGAAATTGATTTTTTACTAAATTATAAAGTTTTCCAAGGGAACACTCCTACTAACTCTATATTATTCAAAGAATTAACTCCATTTACATTAGGACAATTAATCGCTTTGTATGAACATAAAATTTTTGTTCAGGGTGTGATTTGGAATATTTTCAGTTTTGATCAATTCGGTGTGGAACTGGGAAAAGTTTTAGCTACTAAAATTCTTCCGGAGCTTGAAAATAGTGAAAAAATCAGTTCTCATGACAGTTCTACAAACGGACTGATTAATTATTATAAGGATTTTAAGTAACATACAATGATCAAAAGAAATCTTTATTATAAACTGTCGCCCGAACTTAGGTTCTATGCACGGAAGATTTATTATTTTCCAATAGATACTTATGAAAGACTTACAGGGAAAAGAGATCAATATACTCCTGCCAGGGGAGATATTTTTATTGGTTCCGGAGATTTCATAAAACAAGGTGAGCATCAGTTACATTTATTAAAGAAATATATTGATATTCAGGAAACTGACTCCGTTTTGGATATCGGAAGCGGAATCGGAAGAACGGCAGTTCCTTTAACCAAATATTTAGGCACAAAAGGTAAATATGATGGTTTTGATGTAGTAAAAAAAGGAGTTGACTGGTGTAACAAAAATATTCACCAAGAATATCCTAATTTTAATTTTAAATATGTTCCGCTACACAATTCGCTATACAACTCGCACAGCGGAAAATCGGAAGATTTTAAATTTCCTTATGAAGATAATAGCTTTGATAAAACTTTTCTTTTTTCGGTGTTTACCCACATGAAAATTGAGGATATTCAGAATTATTTGAATGAAATCCACAGAGTTTTAAAAACGGGAGGAAAATGTCTGGCTACTTTTTTCACGTATCACGAAAATGACCAATTGGAAAATTTTCCGGGCTTTAAATTTCCTGTGAAAAAAGATCGATACAGGCTTTTGGATGAAAATCTTGTGGAAGCAAATATTGCTATCGAAGAAAGTAAGCTTTTAGAAATGATCGAAAAAAGCGGATTGAAAAAAGTAAATGAAATAAAAGGTTTCTGGAGCAAATTTTCCAGAAAACATCCTGATGTAAACTTTCAGGATATGCTGATTTTAGAGAAAAAGTAAAAATAAATCAATAAAAGTAAAATGGCAGAAATTCTTGACGGATTAAAAGTATCTAAAGAAATAAAACAGGAAATCAAGGTTGAAGTTGATAAAATCCTTGCAGGCAAAAGAAGAGCACCACATTTGGTAGCCATTCTTGTTGGAAACAACGGAGCGAGCAAGGCGTATGTAAATGCAAAAGTAAAAGATTGTGAAGAAGTAGGTTTCCAGTCGAGCTTAGTTAAATTTCCAAGCACAGTTTCTGAATCTGAATTGTTGGAAAAAATCGAGGAACTTAACAAAGATAAATCTGTAGATGGTTTTATCGTTCAGTTGCCTTTGCCGGACCAAGTTGATCAGGAAAAAATAATCAATGCAATTGATCCGAGAAAAGATGTTGACGGTTTCCATCCTACAAATTTTGGGAAAATGGCTCTGGAAATGGATACTTTCTTACCTGCAACTCCATTCGGAATCTTAACATTATTGGAAAGATACAATATTGAAACAAAAGGTAAAGACTGTGTAATCATCGGAAGAAGTAAAATTGTTGGAAGACCAATGAGTATTTTGATGGGAAGAAAAGATTTCCCGGGAAATTCAACTGTTACGCTGACGCACTCTTACACAAAAGACATCGAAGAGTATACTAAAAAAGCAGACATCGTCATTACAGCGTTGGGAGATCCTCACTTCTTGAAAGGTGAAATGATTAAAGACGGGGCGGTGATTGTAGACGTAGGAATTACAAGAGTAGATGACGATTCTCCAAAAGGATATTATCTGGCAGGTGATGTAGATTTCGACAGCTGTGCCGCAAAAGCAAGCTGGATAACGCCGGTTCCGGGGGGAGTTGGACCTATGACAAGAGCAATGTTGATGAAAAATACCATCATTGCCTACAAAACTTCAGTCTATAATGACTAATTTAAAATGAATTTAGTAGAAGATATATTATTAAAAGAAGGTAAAATGCTCCCGGTGATGGAGCATTTTTACACTATTCAGGGAGAAGGAGCACACACAGGAAAAGCAGCCTATTTCATCAGATTGGGTGGCTGCGACGTGGGGTGTCATTGGTGTGATGTGAAGGAAAGCTGGGATCCTAATCTTCATCCTTTAATGAATGCTGAGGAGATTGCAGAAACGGCGGCAAGCCACTGTAAAATAATTGTGTTAACAGGTGGAGAACCTTTGATGTGGAATCTTGATATTTTAACCTCAAAATTAAAACAGTTAGGCTGTACCATTCATATTGAAACTTCCGGTGCTTATCCGATGAGCGGGCAAATCGACTGGATAACGCTTTCCCCAAAGAAAACAGGGCTTCCAAAAGAAGAAATTTATGAGAAGGCAAGTGAACTTAAAGTAATTGTTTTCAATAATAATGACCTTAAATTTGCACAGGAGCAGGCAGCAAAAGTTTCAGAAAACTGCACATTATATCTTCAGAGCGAATGGAGCAAGCGTGATGAAATGTATCCGAAAATCACAGACTTCATTTTAAAGCATCCTGAATGGCGGGCATCAGTTCAGACTCACAAGTATCTGAATATCCCGTAAAAATATGTAACTTAGCCTTTCGTATCCGTTAAAACCGATAGATGCAGAGAATTCGATACTCTAGATACCTAAAATCGATTATTATTTTGCTTGACCTTTTGGTTATTGCATCGGTTTTTATATTCTTTTTTCTAAGCAGAAACGCAGAACTGAAATACAATCAGGAAACCTGGTATCAGAATATTTTTTCATTGGTATTATTATTTTTGTTCTGGATGCTTCTGAGCGGCAGAACAAGAATTTATAATATTCCAAGAAACCTTACCTATACTTTATTTTTAGAAAGACTTTTAGTACATTTTCTATTGTTTATTATCGGTGTTTTACTGATCGGGAAAGTCAGTTATAATGTATTTTTCAATTCTGATATCTACTGGCTTTCGTTTTATCTGTTTTTCTTTATTTTCTTCGCTAAATCTTTAATTTATTTTGGAATTAAATATTTCCGAAGTTTAGGGATTAACCACCGAAATATCATGTTTTTAAATGAAAACAGTTCAACAGAAGTTTTAAAGAATATTTTAAAGGAAAGAAAAGATTACGGTTATAAAATCTTTGAATATGACAAGCCTGAAATACAAGCAAACGAATTAATAGAATTTTGGAAAGCCAATGGGATTCATACCTTATTTATACCCACGGAAAATTCTTATAATGAAAGTACGGAAAAAGAACTTTTCAATCTAGCAGAAGCCAATAAAGTTCATATTTCATTGATTCCCAGCATCACACAAACCGATTTTTTCTTGTATGATATGGGATATATTCAAACGCAGCCCGTTCTTAATCAGGCAAGATATCCTTTGGATTATTATTCTAACTTTTTATTAAAGAGAACCTTTGATGTCATTTTTTCAGCTATCGTTTTGGTTGGAATTTGTTCGTGGTTATTTCCAATTATCGCTATTTTAATTAAATCTTCATCAAAAGGGCCTGTTTTTTTCATACAAAAAAGATATGGTTTTCATGAAGAGGTTTTTGACTGCATTAAATTCCGGACGATGATCGTAAATGATGAATCTTCCACCAAAACAACAGAGGAAAATGATTCAAGAATTACCAAAATAGGAAAGTTTTTAAGGAAAACAAGTCTTGACGAAATGCCACAGTTTTTGAATGTAATAAAAGGACAAATGTCAATCGTCGGACCAAGACCGCACATGTTGGCTGTCGATAATTATTATAAACCAAAAATCGGACGTTACAGCTTGAGAAGCATGGTAAATCCGGGAATTACAGGACTTGCACAGGTAAATGGACTGCGTGGTGATGCAGGAGATGTAGAAGTGGAAATGAACAAGCGAGTATTGGCAGACACTTTTTACGTAAGAAACTGGAGTTTTGTTCTGGATTTGGTCATCATTTTGAAGACCATTTTACTGGTTATTGGCGGAGATAAAAATGCCAAGTAAAGTTTAAAAATTTTATTAATTTTTAATATATATCTGGTCTGAGTCTTGCTTTTAACTTTAATCTAATTCAATAAAAAAAGTCTAATTTAGCAGAATGGTAAAAAAGTTTTTTACAGCAGTAGGAGAATACATTATCCTCATGGGTAAATCTATGCAGAAACCTCAGAAAATGAGAGTATTCTGGAAGCTGTTCATGAGAGAAATCAACGATTTGGGAGTCAACTCTTTTGGGTTGGTAATCTTTACATCTATATTTGTCGGGGCTGTTGTTGCTATTCAGATGTTTAATAACTTTGACGCTTCAGATTTCCCTATACCTACTTCATTTGTAGGATATGCAACAAAAGCAGTTCTGGTATTGGAATTTGCACCTACCATTATCAGTTTGATCTTAGCCGGAAAAGTAGGTTCATATATTGCATCAAGTATCGGAACAATGAGAGTTTCTGAGCAGATTGATGCATTGGACATTATGGGAGTAAACTCACCTAACTTCCTGATATTACCAAAGATACTCGCCTGTATGATTTTTAATCCTTTATTAATTGCCATAAGTATTGTTTTTGGTATTGGCGGAGGATATATTGCAGGAATTTTAACAGGCAACTGGACAACAAACGATTATATCACTGGTATACAAATGTATATGCCTAATCTTTTCATCTATTATGCATTTACTAAAACTATTGTTTTCGCATTTGTCATCGCAACCGTACCTTCATATTTCGGTTATAATGTAAAAGGAGGTTCTTTGGAAGTAGGTAGAGCAAGTACACAGGCAGTAGTTTGGACGATGGTTTTCATTATCCTTTCAGAATTGCTGTTAACCCAATTAATATTAAGCTAATGATTGAGGTAAAAAATTTAAAGAAAAGTTTTGAAGAAGTTGAAGTACTAAAAGGGATCTCAACAACTTTTGAAAAAGGAAAAGTAAATCTTATTATTGGGCAAAGTGGTTCCGGAAAGACCGTTTTTCTTAAAAGTTTATTAAACGTCTATCAACCTTCATCTGGAGAGATTCTTTTTGATGGCAGAGACATTAATGTAATGAACAGAGAAGAAAAACAGCATTTACGTTCAGAAATTGGAACGCTGTTTCAGGGAAGTGCATTGTTTGACTCTTTAACGGTAGAAGAGAATATCATGTTCCCTTTAGATATGTTCACGAATTTAACCTTCAGAGAGAAAAAAAGAAGAGTTTTTGAAGTAATCGGACGAGTACATTTAGATAAAGCCAACAGAAAATTTCCGTCTGAGATTTCCGGAGGGATGCAGAAACGTGTTGCTATCGCCAGAGCCATTGTAAACCATCCTAAATATTTATTCTGTGACGAGCCCAATTCAGGATTAGATCCATATACATCTAATGTTATCGACGATCTTCTGATGGAAATCACCAAAGAATATAATACTACCACCATCATCAATACCCATGATATGAACTCCGTAATGACTATTGGAGAAAAAATCGTATATCTGAGACTGGGTATTAAAGAATGGGAAGGAAATAAAGATGTTCTTATCACAGCAGGCAATAAAAATCTGATCGATTTCGTTTATTCATCAGAACTATTCAAAGAATTACGAGAATATTTGCTTGAGAATAATAAAACTATTGAGAATACAATCACAAAAATTGACGATAATGAAAAAGGTATGTAGTATAGCATTAATAGGTTTTTCAATGTTTGCCTCTGCACAGATTTCTTTGGCAGGAAAAGCCAACTTAATCTTTCCGACAGGATCACCATCTTGGCAGAATATTAAAGGAACCATTAACCAGGCAGTAGAAGGAGAAGGTAAAAATAATGTAGGCTTCAACGTAGGTCTTTCATTAAAAGCGAATCTTCCTGCAGCATTTTTTGTAATGCCCGAATTGTATTATACCTCCTTCAAGAGTGATTTTACCGATCCAACTTCTAACACAACGTTTGATATCAAGAATAACCGTATCGATTTGCCGGTTCTGGTTGGTCACAAAGTATTGGGAGATATGTTAGGAGTTTTTGTAGGCCCGGTTGCAAGTTATAATCTAAGCAAAGAAGATTCTTTCAACGATTTTAAAGAAAATGCGAGAGATAATTTTACTGTTGGTTATCAATTTGGGGCTCAGCTTGAAATCAAAAAACTATTATTAAATGCAAGATATGAAGGAGCATTTAGTAAAGATTCAAGAAACTTTATCAACAAAGTTTCGGGTGAGGAAATCAGATATGACAACAGACCCAACTTATTTATGGTTGGTGTAGGATACAAATTCTAAATTAATTCAGAGAAATAATAAAAAATTATAAAAAATCCTCAGGTTCTAAACTTGAGGATTTTGATTTTGATTTCTCAGCTCTGCTTCACGTTGTGCAATTTCTGCAGCCTGTCTTTCCAGATCTTCTTTATCTTTTTGTAATTGCTTGAATTCTTTCTTTTTTTGATCCGCTTTAATAGCACTTCCTTTACTCACATAACCTATCATTCCGCCAATAATCAAGCCGATGCCAATTCCGCCCAAAATTCCCATGACATGTGGCATTCCCATATCATTTACTTTAAAATTGGGTGATGTTAAATAGAATAAAAGTACCGATAATGCTAAAAGTACGAGTCCGATAATTGTTAAATTCTTCATAGTGTTGTGTTTAGGTATTTAAATTATAAAGCCTTACCAAATTTAATAAAAATTCAATAAGGCTTTTACTCAAGATTAAAATTCTTTATAAATTATATTTTTCCTCCAGCAGCTTTGTAATACTCAAGCGCTTTAGGTAAGTTTTTATTTATATCTGAAATTCTTGTTTCAGGATTCGGGTGAGTAGATAAGAATTCAGGTTGTCTTGCACCAGTGGACGCTGATTCCATTCTATTCCAAAAAGGAATTGCCTCTCTAGGATCGTATCCTGCCATCGACATTAAATACAATCCCATCTGATCTGCTTCAGATTCCTGATTTCTTCCATATTTCAACAAAGCAACCTGAGAACCCACAGGATACACTTTTTCAAAAACGCTAGCCCACTGACCGTTAGAAATAGTTCCTCCCAGGATCTGACCGCCATATTGAGCAACCATTGCCTGAGAAATTCTTTCATTACCATGTCCTGCCAATGCGTGAGAAACTTCGTGTCCCAAAACTACTGCCAGTCCGTTTTCATTTTTTGTAACCGGTAAAATTCCTGTGTAAACGGCAACTTTCCCTCCAGGCATACACCAAGCATTTAATTCATTACTTTGAATAAGATTAAATTCCCAATTATAGTTGGCAAGGTCTGCCGAACGACCAATGTTTTGATAATATTTTTCAGCCGCTGCTTTTATTCTTGATCCTACATTTACTACTCTTTTAGAGTCTGCAGTTCCAGAGATTACTTTAGATTTTCCTAATGTTGTTTTATATTCTTGCGAAGACATCGTTAAAATCTCCGAATTATTAGCTAATTGGAGGGAAGATCTTCCCGTAATAGGGTTTGTAGTACATGCAGCAACAGACAGAGTCATTGCTCCTATTCCTAAAATGTGTTTTATTTTCATAATGTAGAAGTGTATTAATTCAACCTTTACAATTTTTATTCCAAAATATTTAATAAACAATATATTTGCATATATTTTGCTATTTAAATGTAATAAATAATTTTAATTTATGAAAAAGTATATTTCAATCATATTCACTGCCGTTTTTTTACTGATTTTCCAAAACGGATTTTCTCAAACCAAAGTTGATGCACAAACAATAACAGAAGTTATCAATTCTGAAGATTTTTCGTTTCGTGCAGAAAGAGCAACGCCTACTAATTACGATGTCATTAATGTAATGAACTCGATGCCGAATTCTACCTCAATGAGGATTTTAGATCTTTCGGGGAGCAATTATTCAATAGATTTAAGAAAGAATAAACTGGAAGTTACTCTGCCCTATTTCGGGAGAGTTTTTAATCCTACGTACGGGAATACAAGCCAAAGCGGTTATAGATTTACCTCAAAAGATTTTGCAGTATCTAAAACTCAGGGCAGAAAAGGAAAATGGATTGTTAAAATTAAAGTAAACGATCAAAGCACAGTCGACGAAATTACAATCGAGATTTTTAAAAATGCAAAAGCCTTCGTATCGGTAAGAAGTAATGACAGACAACCGATTTCTTATGATGGGTTTATCTCAAAAAATGTGGAGGAAAAAGAGAGACTTTAATTTAGATTAATCTTTAGATAAAAACTTTTCAACAAATAATTTTGCTTCGGTACTTGGATTTGAAACCATTGCCGAAGCATTTTTTTTGTGCCGAACATACGCTTCTTCCACATCATTACTTTTCTTCATCATCGATAGAATATATTCCTGAACCCAATATTCAAAGCGTTTTTCCGCCTGTTGAATTCTGACTTCTTCGAATCGGTTTGTTTTCTTTTTAAGATCAACAAATTCATTAATTTTCTCAAAAATTTCACTTAAACCATCATTATGCAAAGCCGAACCCAACAAAACCGGAACTTTCCAATTTTTTTCTTTAGCCGGAATAAAATCTAAGGCACGCTTTAATTCCAATCTTGTATTTTTTGCTTTTTGAAGATTTTCTTTTTCAACTTTATTAATGAAAATTACGTCAACCATTTCCATGATTCCGCGTTTGATTCCTTGAAGTTCGTCGCCACCGCCAATTATTTTTAAAAACAAAAAAACATCGGTAATATCGGAAACCAAAACTTCGGACTGTCCTACTCCGACGGTTTCAATAAGAATATAGTCGTAACCAGCCGCTTCGCAAATCATCATCGTTTCAAAAGTTGTATTGGCAACTCCACCTAAAAATCCGGAACTCGGAGAAGGACGAATAAACGCATTTTCTTCTTTTGCCAATTCTTCCATTCTCGTTTTATCGCCCAAAATACTTCCTTTATTGATAGCAGAACTTGGATCAATCGCCAAAACGGCTACTTTTTTATCATTAGCAATCGCCAATCTTCCGAAATTTTCTATAAAAGTCGACTTTCCCGCACCCGGAACTCCCGTCACTCCCACTCGAATCGAATTTCCCGTGAAAGGCATAATTTGTTTTAGTAATTCTTCGGCTTGCATTCTGTGCTCAGCTTTTTTACTTTCAACTAATGTAATAGCCTTTGCGATCAGGCGTTTGTTTCCCGATCTTATTCCATCTATCAGCTCTTCTGTAGAAAATTTCATTAATTCAAAAATAAGGATTAAAGAATGAATGGTCAATAGGGAATTTGATTTGCTTGTGAATTTTTTAAATTTTAAAATAAATATTTTTAATTTCTTACACAAATTCACCATTCCTCTTGCCATTATTTGTATTTCTTCTAAATTAAGACCCACTTCATCAATGGAAAAGGGAATTTCCTACATTTGTTTTATTCAAATAATTTAAACATGAAAAAAACCATCGCTGTAGCATCATTTGCTGCTGTTTTATTAGCGTCTTGTACGCCAAAAGCATCAACAGCAACGGCTCCCGTAGCTTCAACATCTACAGCAGAACAGATCGCTCAAGGGAAAACAATCTTCGAAAATTCATGCGGAAGATGCCACAAATTACCGGATCCAACATCTCACACCTCCGTTCAGTGGGTAGGAATTATGAATTCGATGGCTCCAAAAGCGAGATTAACAGATGAACAACATCAGTGGGTTTACGATTATATCGTATCTGTGAAGAAATAATTCACCTTAAAACAAGACATTATTATGAAAAAATTGATTTTGGGTATGACATTAGCTTCTGCAGCGATCGTTGTATCGTGCGGACCGAAAAGTGTAGCCGTGACAGGACCAAAATACACTTCATCTGAACAATTGGCTCAGGGGAAAACTATCTTTGAAAACTCATGCAACCGATGCCATAAATTACCTGATCCTGCAAAACATGACGATCAGGGATGGATAAAAACCTTAAGCAGAATGGCTCCAAAGGCTAAGCTGAGTGAAGATCAACATCAAATGGTTTACGATTATCTAATATCTGCAAATAAAAAATAGGCTTCTTCGAAGTCTATTTTTGTTTTTCGGCTTTCTTAACGTAAAAAACGCAACGCTGTTGATTTCAAAGTTGTCTATTTTTAGTTCGTAAAGGAATTTCACTCAGCGAGTGATAATCTTAAAAAAATTGACCATTCAAAACTCATCTATTTTATTTCAATTCCCAACCCCGGTTTTGAGGATAAAATTATTGTACCGTTTTCCACAAAACTTCCTGTCGCATAATCGTTGGAAATTAATGTTGCGCCGTCTAAATCTGCGTAATCTACAAGTCCCGCCAAGGTACAGGCTGCGGAAATCCCTACGGAAGATTCTGTCATACAGCCAATCATTATTTTGCAATTTAATTCTCTGGCTTTTTTGATCATTTCTAACGCCGGAGTTAATCCGCCGCATTTCATTAATTTAATATTGATACTTTTATAGTAAGGAATTAATTCTTTCAGAGAATCAATATTCTGACAATCTTCATCTGCCATCCAATTCGCAAAACTTTCTTTCTTCAATATGTTGTAATTATTGATCGGTCTCGGCTGTTCGAGATAAGAAAATTTCTGAACCTCAGCATTTTCCTGAAGCCAAAGGCAATCTTCATTGGTGAAACTTGCGTTTGAATCTAAAGCGATATTTCGATTTAATTTTACAAGTTTTTCAACCTGAGTTTTGTCTAAACCCTTACATTTCACTTTGAATTTACTCCAACTGCTTTTCCCAATTTTTTGAATTTGTTCATCTATTTCTGCAACGGAAATAGTGATCGAACTTTCCACTAAATTTTCTGACGGAAGTTGATTAAGTTCAATAAAATTTTTGTTTTCCAGCTTACCAAAAAGATCCCAATATGCACAATCTAGCGCAGAAAGCAGAAATGGGTGAAGATTTAAACTTGATAAAAATGTGAAAAATTCTTTCGGATGAATGATTTTCTGAGCTTCAATCTGAGCCTGAATTTCTTTTAATTTTAAAACAAAACTTTGAAGATTAATTTGATAATAATCAATCGCAACACATTCTCCATATCCTTTACAGTTTTGATGAGATAACTCTACAAGCAAAGCTTCCCTTTTATCATAATTTCCATAAGCAATTGAAAATGTTTCTTTTAATTGAAGTTGTTTTAATTCAAATTTAAGTTCCATTATTAAATTTACAAAAAAAGGAGACTTATTTCGTCTCCTTCTTCTTTTTAATTTTGATTTTCTTCGGCATTTTGGATTTGATAAATTTCTTTCGGTCCTTTACAACATCCAGACTATATTCGTTAAAACAATATTTTGCGGCTTCATCCAAAAATTTCAAAGCATTGTTAAAACTTCCTCTTTTCTCGGAAAGCAAAGATCTGTAAAACCAAATGTTAGATTTGTCGATTCCTTTTATTTTTAAAGAATATCGGATCAGCTTTTCGGCTTCATGAAAATCTTCGTTGTTCAAAAGACATTTGATGTAATATTGTGGAACATTTAAGTTTGTAATATCACATTGCATGGCTTCTTCGAAATATTGTTTAGCCACATCATAATTTCTCAATTGCTCAGCATAAATTCTTCCCATCAAACACAAACTGTCTGCATCTTCAGGATCATAAGACAATGCATAATTCAACGCTTCCAGGCAATCTGGCAAACTATACGGATAGTTGTCTAAGGCCTCGAAATAGTATTTATTTTTAGTTAAGGTCATTTTTGTAATTTTTTAATTCGTTTTTCAGTTGAGTTCTTTCTTTTTTGAAAGATTTTTCCTGATAATTCTTTTTAAAATCTGTTCCGGAAAATGTTCTGATTGGATTTCCTCTTTGTACCTGCAAATGGTTATTCCAGGTTTCCTGCATTCGCTTTTGAAGCTGGATAATATTCTGCTCCAATACTTTTTCTTTCAATCGGGTAATCGACAATTTTTTATTCTCCAATTGCGAACGGGAATCCTGTACGAAAACACTTTGCCCCGTCGGAATATGAGTGGCACGAACCGCCGTGTTTACTTTGTTCACGTTTTGTCCGCCACTTCCCTGACTTCGAGTTGTCTGAAACTGAATATCCCTTTCATTAAAATTGATTGTCTCCAAACCTTCCAGTTCAAAAATCCCGATGAACCAATTGCTTCTTTTGTGCAGTTTCCGGAAAGTACTTTTTCCTGTCCACAAAATGCTTCCCAACCAGGTCTTTAAAAATTCATTGATATTTTTTGATTTTAAAAGTAAGGTTACGGACTTCAAAGTCAGATTTTCATCACCATTTTCACGGTGAATAATCTCGTACTCTATATTATTATTTTTTGCTTCCTCAAGAAAGACCTTCAGAACTTTAGCCACTACCCATTGGCATTCTAAAGGCCCTCTCCCAGAGGTTATTTGTATTAATTTATCCATTGTTATTTTGGCATTTCACTTAATCGAGGATGACCGACCGGATCAATTCCTTTTTCCAATAAATCTTTTGCAGCCATAACTGCCCAACATTTATCGCTGGAATGAATATTTCTGTAAAATGAAAGTAAAACATCAGGTCTTACAACAGTAAATCCGTTTGTTTCTACGGTTTCTAAATTGTTTCTTTCAAAGAAATCAATCGTTATCCTGTGGAATTTTTCGTTTTCTAATTCGATTGTTTTCTCATACCTGCGGAAGTTTTCCTCGCTTGGCAAATGATCGTAACGTGTCCAGACCTTCTCAAAACCTTCCTGCTGAAGAATCATAACAACTTCAGCTATATTTTCCTTATGTACAAAAACATCAATATCCTTATGGTCGTGAACGTGTTTGTATTCCGTATGCCTAATTTCAGACATAAAATGCCACGCCCATCCTCCTGATAAAATGACTTTATTTTTTAATTTTTCTAAAATTTCCAGTCCGTGTTGAATTCTAAATTCCGGCCAGACTTCACCGTATCTTTTTATATTATGTGGTGCTCCCATTTTGTTATTTTTTTTAATTGTTTTCTGCTTTTGCCATTTCGAATGAAGCAAAGTGTTGTGAGAAACCTGTTTGTAGATTCTTCACTCCACTTCGTTTCATTCTGAATGACAGTGCTATTTGCCAGTCAAAATCTATCAATTACAACTATCATCAATTTACTTATCCATCCTCACAATTCGGGGTTGGAAGGTTCCGAGAATATCTACCAATTCGCTTTGCGCATTCATGACTTCGTTGATATCTTTGTACGCCATTGGTGCTTCTTCAGTATTTCCACCCATCAAAGTGACATTCTTGAGTTTTAATTCTTTTTTAATGTCATTTTGAGTGAAAAGATTTCTACATTCTCCTCTGGAATGCGCTCTTCCTGCACCGTGAGAAGCCGAATTCAGAGAATCAGGATTTCCTTTTCCACGAACGATAAAACCTTTTGCGGTCATGGATCCGGGAATCATTCCCAATTCATTTTCGTTAGCCGGTGTGGCTCCTTTTCTGTGAACAATCACTTCTTTTCCATTGTGAGTTTCTTTCCATGCAAAATTGTGATGGTTTTCAATTCTTGCTTTTACTCTTCCTCCGACTACTTTCACCAATCTTCTGTGAATGTCGTCGTGACAAGCCGAAGCATAATCTCCTGCTAAATTCATCGCTGTCCAGTATTCTAAACCGAGATGCGTGCTCAAATCCAGCCAGGCGAATTGTTGTGCTTCTTTGGGCAACGGACATTGTTCTGTCGCAACTCTCGAATAATATTGAGCGATTTCTGCTCCCAATCCACGGGAACCGCTGTGTGAAAGAATTCCAAGATATTTTCCTTTTGGAAGACCGATTTGTACGTCTTCTTCAGTAATTTCCACTTCTCCGAATTCTACAAAGTGATTTCCGCCACCGGAACTTCCCATTTGTTTGATCGCTTTTCCTTTTAATCTTCTCAAAATCGGAATCATATCGAAGGTATCTCTGTTGAAAATTTCATGATCGACGTGAGATTTATGTGTTTCGTACATTCCGAATTTGGTGTGCTCAGCAAGTGCTTTTTCATATTTATCTCTTGCTCCGTCAAGATATGAAATAGGAGTATCCAAAATACTGAGGCTCATTCTGCAACCGATATCCATGCCGACTCCGTAGGGAATCACCGCATTTTCTATCGCTAAAACTCCACCAATTGGAAGTCCGTAACCACTGTGTGCATCAGGCATTAAAGCTCCCTGCACTGAAATTGGAAGTTTCAAAGCCGTGTACAATTGATTTTTGGCTTCATCAGAAATATTATTTCCGAAAATATTAAATGTTGCTCTGTTTGTGTTGAGCATTCTTTTTTCCGTTTTCTTTGATGAAAGCAAAGCTTCTGCAATTTGCCCGAAGGTTAAATCTTTTTCGAATTGCTCCGGATTTTGCAGAATTTCCTTTAAAAGAGACTTTACATGATGAATATTTTTCGTTGCAAAATTCCTTTTCATAACTTCCAAAGCAATATTTACACTCTGATTGTTCGGATAGCCTATTTTTAATATATCTTTTCCTTTTAGTTTTAAATTTCCCATTGTTTTTATTTTAAAATTTTCGGACTTTATAGTCCTCTAAACTTTCTGCAATCCCTGTTGCAGACATTTTGTAGTGAAAGTATTTTTTACTTTCGATAAGATCAGTTTGCTCGCCGTAGTTTTTCCAATTGCCAGATTCACCATGAATTTTCTTATTGACTAATCCAACAATTTTATGCTGACTTAAATAAGAATCCAGTTCATCTATTTCTTTTTCCAAATCGGAATGCAAAGGTTTGTAATGAGTAATCATATTTTGTTTTACTCTGAATACAAATCTCCATGGCTCAATAAATTCGTAGTAAACGTTATATCTTTTCCTGAACGGATTGTATTCTTCTCTTTTCAGAAAATATTGTTTTTCTCTGGTCGTTAACCCTAACTTGGGATCATTCCATTGATGGGTTGAAAGCTGAACCAATTTCTGCTCTCTTTCAACATAAATTCTTCGCCCGAATTTTCTTTTCTTTTTTAAGAATTTCCGGGTTTCGGAATACATTTTTGTATTAATCTTACTTAGAATTCCCTGAAAAAAATCTCCGTCTTTAGAACGTTTTACATCATCTCTTACCACAAAAAATCTCATAAAACCTTTCTGATAAGGATTTTCCAAAGGAACTAACGGAGTCTTTCTTCTCAATTCCCAAAGTTTGTTACTACGTTTATACTTTTGTCTGATCTGTTTTTCTACATCTTTTTTAACTATTCTTTTTCTGCTTCTCAGACTTCTCAATCTGGAAAACAAAAGGTTATCTTTTCCCATTTATTATTAGATATGAGATTTAATAAATCACATACTTTTCTTAATCAACTAGAAATTTAGTCTAGTTGAAATTGATTGTTTTAAAAAACTGATAAAAAGTTCTCGATACGCTTCGCTACTCGAACTGACGTACAACAACTCCATTATTTTTTTAATAATTATTGATAAAAAAGATTTCGGGGAAACTTTAAGTTTGAAATATTGCGCAATAAAAAACCCGAAAATCTTACGACTTCGGGTTTTGATATTTCAATATACTGTTATTCTATGAATGTACCATACCACGAAGCCTCGCCTTTGCAAAAGGCAATCCTACTGATGAATGTAGATTGAATTTGAACATTGCTTCGTTGTTTTTTAAATGGTTAAACTTTATTCTCTGACGCAAAGATATACATTTTTCTGAAAATGAAAACTTTTTTTCATTTTTTCTTAGTTCACTACAAATGAGACTTATTCGGTACAAAATGTTATATTTGTTACTTATACCAAAATATAATTATGAAAAACACCTTAATGAAATCGTTATTTTACGTTTTTGCATTTGCTGTTCTTTTTTCGTGTAATTCGAATAAGAATAATGAAATTCTAACGTACACTACAGACGCAACTTTAGGTTTATCAAGAGTAAACCTGAAAACTATTTCCGACAAAATTCCTGTTGATAAGATTTTAAAGGAAAAGAAAAATCTGAAGGATGATGATAAATTCTTTTTGCAGCTGGTAAGCAAACCAAAAGAATCTGGTATTGATACCGACAAACCTCTTTATTTTATTGTTGATCAGGGAAAATCTACCAACGATCCTGATCCAAAGGCTTTCTTCTGGATTAATGACAAGGCTAAATTCCAAAAGAGCATGTCTGATCTTACGAAAAGTAAAGTAACCATTGATAAAAAAGATTATATCTATGTTGACGGGAAACTTACGGGAAGTATCAAGGGTGATTTGGCCGTTGTTTCCAGCGAAAAATCATACAATCCTTATGCGGGATATAATTCTTACAATACTCAAGAACCTTCTGCCAAACTGAACGAGAAATATTTCACGGATTTCTGGGCAAGAAAAGCAACTTCCAATGATGCCATTAAAGATCAGGTCAATCAATCTCTGGTAGATAATAAAGATATTAGTGGATGGGTAAATCTGGCTGCTGTAGCAAGTTATGCATCAAAAGGATACATCGAAACTCTTGCCGTAAACAAATTGATTAAAGATTCAGGAATTGGGTTTGATTTCAATTTTGATAAAGGAAAAGCTGACATGGAAACCAAAACGTTTTTCAACAGTGATATGAAGAAAGTTGTTGAGAAATATTATGATAAAAATAAAGTGAACTACGATTTGGTAAAAAACGTAGAATTGGATAATGCAAAATCTTTTACCATCGGATTTTTCAGTTTAGATTTTATGAGATATTTGGTGAAAGAAGCCGGTTTTGAAGCGACAATCAATCACTATTTAGCTTCGACAAATAAAACACTGGAAGATATTACTTCTACTTTTACAGGAGATTATGCTTTTATAGATTTCAAAACTATTCCTACGGATACCATGGATTATTACCAGCCAAGAAACAATGCGTTCGTATTGGGCTTTAATCCAAAGAAAAAAGATAATCTTATGTCTTTACTTGCTGGTCCTTTAGGTCAAGGTAAAAAATATATGATCGCTGATGATGAAGTACTTTTTTCTGAAGACAACAATATCATTAATCAGTTCCAAAATAAAAAAGCAGGGAAAAATTCTAAATTGGATAAAAAATCCGGCATTACCGCTTATTCCTGGTCTGATGGAACGGATTATAATCAAAAGCATAATGCGACTACCATAAAAGTTGTAGATATGACCAACGAATCTAAAGAAGACGGCGGAAATCTTGTTTCTAAAACCGTATTTACTTTAGACAAAAAAGATGAAAACGCATTGTATTATTTGATAATGAATGGATAATATTGTTTTAGAACATATTTCACCAAAATATTTCACTCCCAGAAATGTAGAACAATCTGAAATTTGGAAAAAGAATATCATTTTCCAAAAAGGGGAAAAATTCCTGATTGTTGCGCCTTCCGGGAGTGGGAAATCCACTCTTGCCACGGCAATTCTGGGCACTCATTCTCAGTATGAGGGAGATATAAAATATGATCAGCAGACTGTAAAATCACTTCACCTTGAGAAAATTGTGGAAAACAGAAAAGATGGGGTAAGTTTATTATTTCAGGATGTACGGTTGATTAAAAATCTTACCATTTCGGAAAATATTTTACTCCGTGTTTTTAATAAAGACAAAAAGAAATTCATTCCCAAAATGGAAGAATATGCCTCAAGATTAGGTGTTGAAAATCTGCTCCATAAAAAAGCTGAAAACTGTTCGTATGGTGAAAGGCAGAGAAGTGCTATCGTAAGAAGTCTGGTGAATCCTACGGATTTTCTGATTTATGATGAATGTTTCAGTCATTTAGATTTGAACAACAAAAAAATTGCCTTCTCATTAATTAACGAGGTATCTCAGGAAAGCGGAAGCTCAGTGATATTTTTTGAACTGAATGAATTTCCTTTTGAACATGAATATCAAATTCTTCATTTATAAAAGCGTATGAAGAAAATTTTTAGCTCAATTTTACTGTATGCAGGATTATTTATCGCATTTATTTTGGTGCTGTCTTGCCTGCAATTGTATGAAAATGCCAACCGCCTTTTTGGAAGTAAAAGCAGTGACAGCAATTATTGGCTGACTTTCAGCAAGAAAATTACGCCTGATAATATCGGGCGAAAAGAACTTTTGGGATTTAATGAAAATGATATTGCGAAACTGAAGCAATGGCAGGAAGTAAAAAGTGTTTATCCTTTTTCTGCCAACGAATTTAAAGCTTCGGCAAATGGCGGTGATTTTATTCCTTTTTACACCGATTTGTACTTTGAAGGAGTAGATTTAAAAGCAATTGATGCTCCTTTAACCGAGGAAGAATTTCAGGTGAAAGGTGATGTCATTCCTATTATTATTTCAAGAGAATATTTAAATCTTTATAATTACGGATTTGCCTTAAATCAAGGTTTGCCGCAGATTTCAGAAGATTTTGCCAAGAAAATTGAGATCAATATTAATATTGTTGTCAATAAACAAAACAAAACTTATAAAGGAAGAATGGTTGGACTTTCAAACAGAATTCATTCCGTTTTGATTCCGAAAAAATTTCTTGATTCTTTGAATTTGGCTGAAAAACCTCAACTGGCGAATCAACCAAGAATCTTCAATAGAGTTCTGGTTCAGGTAAAAGATTCGGGAGACGAAGGTTTAATTACCAAAATGAAAGAAAATAATTTTGAATCTAATCAGGAAAGTCTGCGTTCTGCAAAGATTAAATCTAAACTGTTTTTAGTTTTAAATATTATTGCAATATTAGGAATTTTCATTTTTGCATTGTGCCTTTATATTATTGTAAGCTTTATTAAAATTCAGTTTTTAGAAAAGCAGGAAGAGGTTTCCATCAAAAATAGTTTGGGCTATTCACCGAAAAAAATGGTGAGCGATATCAGCAGACGTTTCAGTATCAATTTGATGATCGTCCTGATTTTAAGCTTAGGAATTATTGCTGTCGGACAGTATTTTATCGCAAAATCAAGTGTTTCCAACGGGTTATTATCGATGTATATTAATCCTTTGCTTTGGACTGCTATTATTGTAATCCCGATATTGGTTTATTTCTTTGTGAAAGAACTGATTTATCGTTGGCTGATAAAATCCTGGAAAATATAAAAAATGGCTATCAATTCTGGTAGCCATTTTATTTATTAATTATCTTAAATTTTAATCTTTTGAGCCCATATCGTCCATAGGATCATCCATACCTTTTATAACATTAGGGTGGTACACTCTTTCTGAACCAAGGAAATACACATTATGTCTCGCTTTCGCAATGATTCCGTCATATTCCTGTTCTGTCATACCTTCGGGAATATCTTTTTTCTGATCTTCTGTAGGTTTTCTGTACACTTCTAACGCACCATTTCTGTTCAGCACAGATTTGGCTGCGGCGGCTTGTTCGAGACCATCTGCATAGACAATCACATTATTTCTTCCAATACTGTGTTTGCGATATGCATCCAACATTTCCGTGTCGTGTGCAAAGGTATATTCAAAGAAACTTTTAGTCTGTTCGTCTTCCTGATAATGATCAGCAGACAATCCGCTCTCTATATTTGATTTGGAAATAATAATATTGGCTTCATCGAAACCATTTTCCTGCAAATCTTTTTTAATTTCCTCTGTATCCACAGTCACAGGAAATACTGAAATTACTGTATAAGCCATGATATTTTGTTTTGGTTATGGTCTACAGTACAAAAGCTGTGCAATTTATAAGTTGTAAAAGTTAATTTAATGTAAAAATTTCTCCAAAATATCAACTGCGCACTTGGGAAGATTCGTTCCCGGACCGAAAATAAAATCAGCTCCGTTGGCATATAAAAATTCATAATCCTGTTGAGGAATTACGCCTCCAACAACGATCGTGATATCATCTGCGCCGAGTTTTTTCAGTTCTTCCACCACCTGTGGAACTAAAGTCTTATGTCCGGCTGCCAAACTTGAAACCCCTAAAATGTGAACATCATTTTCAACCGCCTGTTTCGCCACCTCTTCCGGAGTCTGAAATAAGGGAGCAACATCTACGTCAAATCCCATGTCTGCAAACGCCGTCGCCACTACTTTTGCACCTCTGTCGTGACCATCCTGTCCCATTTTTGCCACCATAATTCTTGGACGGCGACCTTCTTCTTCCTCAAATTTTTGGGTAAGCTCGAGCGCCTGACTAAAATATTCGTTTTTACCTGCATTCATGGCATAAACTCCTGAAATTGTTCTGATATTCGCTTTGTATCTTCCGAAACTTTCTTCCATCGCATCACTCATTTCTCCCAATGTCACTCTTCTACGAGCTGCTTCAATGCACAATGCCAGAAGGTTTCCTTTTCCAGACTTCGCACATTCACGAATTTCATCTAAAATTTGGCTCACCGCTACGGTGTTTCTATTTGATTTTATAGATTCTAATCTTTCGATTTGTTTTCTGCGAACTTCCGTATTGTCAATATCAAGAATCTCAATTTGACCTTGTTTTAATGAAGATCTGAATGAATTTACCCCAATAATAAATTCTTCCCCACTATCAATTTTAGCCTGTTTTTTTGCTGCTGCTTCCTCAATTCTCATCTTTGGAATCCCGGCCTCAATAGCTTTTGTCATTCCGCCTTCCTGCTCTACCTCATCGATGTATTTCATGGCTTCTTCGATCATTTGCTGAGTCAGCGATTCCACTAAATTACTTCCACCCATCGGATCTACCACATCGCAGATTCCACTTTCCTGCTGAAGAATAATCTGAGTATTTCTCGCAATTTTTGCCGAATAATCCGTCGGAAGAGCAATCGCTTCATCTAAAGCATTCGTATGAAGAGACTGGGTTCCACCTAAAGCTGAAGATAACGCCTCAATGGCTGTTCTTGTAATATTATTGAAAGGCTCCTGTTCCGTTAAAGACCAGCCCGAAGTCTGCGAATGTGTTCTTAATGCTAAAGATTTTTGATTTTGAGGATTAAATTGCTTTAGTAATGTAGCCCAAATATATCTTGCGGCACGCATTTTAGCAATTTCCATGAAATGATTCATCCCGATTGCCCAGAAAAATGATAATCTTGGAGCAAAATCATCGACATTCATTCCTGCTTTTATTCCGGTTCTTACGTATTCCAAACCGTCTGCAAGCGTATAAGCCATTTCCAGAACCGGAGTTGCGCCGGCTTCCTGCATATGATATCCTGAGATAGAAATTGAATTGAACTTCGGAATATTTTTAGAAGTATATTCAAAAATATCGGCAATAATCTTCATAGAAGGTGTGGGCGGATAAATGTAGGTATTTCTTACCATAAACTCCTTCAAAATATCATTCTGAATCGTTCCTGAAAGTAAATCCTGAGAAACTCCCTGCTCTTCTGCCGCTACAATATAGAAAGATAAAATAGGCAAAACTGCCCCGTTCATCGTCATGGAAACCGAAATTTGATCTAATGGAATTTCATTAAATAAAATCTTCATATCCTCCACAGAATCAATAGCAACTCCTGCTTTTCCTACATCACCAACAACTCTTGTATGATCTGAATCGTACCCTCTGTGTGTCGCCAGATCAAAAGCCACGGAAAGTCCTTTTTGACCTGCAGCCAAATTTCTTCTGTAAAAAGCATTTGACTCTTCTGCTGTGGAAAAACCTGCATACTGGCGGATCGTCCACGGTTTCTGAACATACATTGTGGAATAAGGTCCTCTTAAATAAGGTGCAATTCCCGGAGAACCATCAGCAATGGTCTTATCTTTTATGTCTTCTTTTTTATAGGCAGATTTCAGTTGCAATCCGTCTTTTTCAAAGAAATAGACTTCCGTATTTTTTTCAGTTATATTAAATTGAGGAGTTTTATTCTGAACTTCCCGTCTCATACTTTCAGATTTATTATATGGCTAAAATTACACTTTTTTGAAATAATACATTTATGTTAATTTTTCTGCTAGTTTTTAATAGACAAAGAGATTTTTTCTTGTTTAAAATTCATGCCAATGATTGTGGATATCTTGTGAATATCTTATGGAAAGGGTATTTATAAGCTGTTATGAAAGATAAATTTGACTAAAGCCAATAAGATTATATTTAAACATAAAAAGCGAGCTAAAGCCCGCTTCTATTGGTATTTGATAAATTTATTTAGTGATTCAATTCTATATTTTACAAACATTCACTGTAATGTTTATAACTTGTGAATATAAAAATCTTAATAGTTTAACATTATAATTATTTCCCTAATTTCTTAATTCCCATTTCAAAAAGTGCAAAAGATAGCAAATCTGCATTTTCACTGATTACCTGGTCGGTTGCTCTTCCTGCTCCGTGTCCCGCATTTTTTTCAATTCTTAGCAAAATCGGGTTGTTACAAACTTGTTTTTCCTGCAATTCTGCTCCAAATTTAAAAGAGTGCGCCGGAACTACTCTGTCGTCGTGATCACTTGTAATAATCATTGTTGAAGGGTAGCAAGTTCCTGCTTTTACATTGTGAACCGGAGAATATGATTTTAAGTAATTAAACATTTCTTTGTTGTCTTCAGCAGTTCCGTAATCGTATGACCAACCAGCTCCCGCTGTGAACTTATTATATCTTAGCATATCCAGAACACCAACTCCCGGGAAAGCTACTCTTGCTAAATCCGGACGCATTGTCATTGTTGCACCAACCAATAATCCGCCGTTTGATCTTCCAGATAACGCCATGTATTCTTTTGAAGTATAACCTTTTGCCTGTAAATATTCTCCTGCAGCGATGAAATCTTCAAAGACATTTTTCTTCTCCATTTTTGTTCCTGCGTCGTGCCATTTTTTACCATATTCACCACCTCCACGAATGTTTGGAACGGCATAAATTCCACCGTTTTCCATCCAGATTGCATTTACTACTGAGAAAGACGGCTGTAAACTGATGTTGAAGCCTCCGTAAGAATATAATATTGTAGGATTTTTACCGTCGAGTTTTATTCCTTTTTTATAATTAATCATCATTGGAATTTTAGTTCCGTCTTTTGATGTATAAAACACTTGCTCAGAAATATAATTTTCAGGATTAAATTTCACTTTCGGTTTCTGATAAATTTCTGATTTTCCTGAATCTGCATTGAATTTATACGTTGTTCCCGGCGTAATATAATTGCTGAACGAAAAATAGAGTTCCTTTTCTTTTTCTTTTCCTCCGAAGCCTGAAACATTTCCTTTTCCGGGAAGTGCAATTTCTCTGATTAGTTTTCCGGTTTTATCGTATTGTTTCACCTGATCAATCGCATCAATCATATAGGTTGCAAAGAAATAACCGCCACCACCTGAGATACTTAATACATTTTCAGTTTGAGGAATAACATCTTTCCACGTTTCGGGAGACGGATTTTTAATCGTCGTTTTTACTAAACGCATATTCGGGGCATCTTTATCGGTAAAAATGAAAAGATTATCACCTTCCGTATCAACAATATTGACATTGATGTCGAAACCTTTATTAATACGAACAAAATCGCCGCCGTTTTTTAAATCTTTTATGTATAATTCATTTCCATTAGTCGCATCCGCCGCAGAAATAATTAAATATCTCTGATCTTCGGAAACTCCCGCTCCCAAATATCTTCTTGGTGTTTTATCACCCCCGAAAATCAATTGATCTGCAGATTGTTTTGTTCCTAATTTGTGAAAATAAACCTTGTGCTTATCTGTCATTCCGGAAAGTAGAGTTCCTTCTTTGGGTTTGTCGTAACTTGAATAATAAAACCCCTCATCGCCCTGCCACGAAATTCCGCTGAATTTTACATCAAGTAAAGTTTCATCGATCTGTTTTTTCGTAATGGCATCAATGATGATGATCTTATTCCAGTCACTTCCGCCTTCTGAGATAGAATATGCCGCTAAATTCCCTTTTTTGTTAAAAGATAATTGAGAAAGCGAAGTTGTTCCTTTATCAGAAAACTTATTAGGATCTAAGAAAACTTCTGTTGTCTTCGTTTTATTATTTGTTCTGTACAAAACAGACTGCGCCTGCAATCCGTCGTTTTTATAATAATAGGTATAATCTCCTTCTTTGAAGGGCGCTGAAATTTTCTCATAATTCCAGATGTCTCTCAATTGATTTTTGATTTCGTCTCTGAAAGGGATTTTGGAAAGATAACTCTGGCTGTGCGCCACCTCATCGTCTACCCATTTTTTGGTCGCTTCGGAATCATTTTCCAAATCTCTGTATGGATCGGCAACCGCAGTTCCAAAATAGGTATCTGTCTGATTCCCTTTTATTGCTTTAGGATAATTCATTTTTTGTGAATACAATGTTGCCGAAAACAAGACTCCGGCAGTTAATAAAATCGGTCTGAATTTCATAGTAAGCTATTTCATCAAAAATAAGGAATCTGTTTTACATAAAAAAAGCTATCTCTAAAGACAGCTTGTATATCTACTAATTGGCATTTTTAAGATAAAACGCATTGAGCTTCCAGTTGAGTTCTTCCGGACCTCCGTTCCAATAATAGGTATTTTCTCCGGCTTTCACCTGAAACAGATTAAATTTCTGTTCTGAAGTTATCACTTTATCAGCTTTCTTAAAGTAAACCGTAAGATCGGCAAGATATTTTTTCACTTCTTTTATACCTGCTTTTTTTATATCATTCATTTTGAGTTCTGATGTATTCTTCGGGACTTTGAAATTAACATCAAAAGTCACTTCAGACATTTCCTGAGTTTTAGAATCTGTAATCGGAACAGATTTTATACTTTTAATTGTGTACTTGGCATTTTTATAATTCTCCATCAATACCGTGAAATATTTTTCAGTTTCAACTTTACAGGCCGCTGCTACCTCCGGAGAAAGATTAGACAGAAAAATCTCTGTAAAATAATTGATTTTACCGGTATAACTTTCATTAAGACTCATCCTAAATGTGTAATCTTTTCCGAGGAAATTAATAAGATAACTGTTGAGCTCCCTTAATGATTCGTCGTCATGTTTTACAAAAGAATCAAAGTAAAGTTTGAAAACACTTTCAGGCGGTAATACATTTTGAGATTTGAAGTTTTGGGCGCAAAAAATAAATATCAACACAAATATTGCGTTAATTTTTTTCATAGTACAATTTATTTAGGTTTGAACAATAAAAAACCTTTAACTATAAAAGATTTTTATAAATGTATAGCTTTTATTTAAAATAAATCAACTGTAATGAGTTAAAATTACTTATTATTAAAAACAAAAATACCGAAAGAATGTTAATAATCTGATTTTATAACAGTTATATGTAGCATAGTATGTTACAGTTATTAAAAAATTATCCATTTTGTGATATATATGTAATTAATTCCACTTTATTGAAACGAAAAAAGCTTCCGATTTCTCAGAAGCTTTCTTTATTTTTTTGAAGGAAAAAAGATTAATAATTATCTTCTTCACCTTTCATTTTTTCTGCATTTTCTGCCATGATAACAGCATCGATCATTTCAGAAATATCACCATTCATATAGGCATCAAGATTATACATTGATTTGTTGATCCTATGATCGGTAACTCTTCCCTGAGGATAGTTATATGTTTTGATCTTTGCAGAACGGTCACCGGTAGAAACCATCGACTTACGCTGTGCAGCAATATCTCCTACAGATTTCTGTACTTCAATATCATATAATTTCGTACGAAGCATTTCCATCGCCAATTCCCTATTTGCCAACTGAGAACGTGCCTGCTGACAAACAACGACCATTCCTGAAGGTTTGTGCGTTAACTGCACTTTGGTTTCAACCTTGTTTACGTTTTGTCCACCTGCTCCACCGGAACGAGAAGTCTGCATTTCTATATCGGCAGGATTTAGTTCAAAATCGATTTCTTCGGCTTCCGGCAAAACAGCAACGGTAATGGCAGAAGTATGCACTCTACCTTGAGATTCTGTTTCAGGAACACGCTGTACTCGATGAACACCGGATTCAAACTTCATGATTCCGTACACGCCGTCGCCTTCAATTTTTAATATAAGTTCCTTATATCCTTTTGCAGCTTCACTAGAGTCTGTGATTTCGTGCTTCCAGCCTTTGGTTTTAAAAAACATCGTATATGCTCTGTAGACATCTTCCACGAAAATAGCCGCTTCATCCCCACCGGTTCCGGCACGAAGTTCTACGATCACGTTTTTGTCATCGGTAGGATCTTTAGGAATCAAAAGTACTTTCAATTCTTCTTCCAGACCCGGAAGTTTACCCTGCGCTTCTACTTTTTCCTCTTTTGCCATTTCGACAAGATCTCTGTCTGAACCATCGGCAATTATTTCTTCTGATTCGGCAATATTATCTAAAGCACCTTTATATTGGTCGTAAACTCTAACAATTTTTCCCAAATCACTATATTCTTTATTCAGAGAAGAATATTTTTTTTGGTCTGAAATGATATCAGGCTGAATAATAAGGTCTGCAACCTCATTATATCTTTGTTTTATAGCTTCTAGTTTTGGAATTAAACTCTTAGACATAGTCAAAATTTAGTTTGCAAAGATACGGATTGATGGCTAACAAAAAAAGGCCATTTTCATGAGCTTTTGTAATTATTGATTTGATTTTTATTTAATTATCATTTTTCGATTGCAATTTTCATCAAACTGAGTATTGAAATTTCATCTTTTTATTTTTAGCCAAAGGATAAATTTTAAATGAACTGATTATATAAAAGAACAAAGGACTTTATAAAAAGTCCTTCGTCTATCAATCAAATAAGTAGAAATTAATTCTTAACCACTTTTTTAGACAACGATTGTCCGTTCTTTAATTTTAATTCTACAATATAAATTCCATTAGGAAGTCCCTGCATATTAATTTGTTTATCTGAAAACTGTACGTTTACTTTTTGCCCAGCAATGTTGCTAACATTTACGGTTTCGATGAATGAATCAGCTTTAATAGTAAGAATTCCGTTGGTCGGGTTTGGATAAACAGCGATTGCATTAGCTTTGGCAGCGATATCTGCCGTTCCCAATCCTCCTGTAAAATCTTTGGTACATCTTACAGATTCTCCCTGTCCTCTTGCACCTCCTGAAGTTGGTGTAACGATTGTACCTCCAACATATAAGAATTTACCTCCTGAAGATGCTGTATCTGAACTCCAGAAATATCCTCTCTGACCAACAAATGTGAATCCACCTGTTGTGTTACTTCTATATCCGCCCGCAGGTAATTTCAAATGACTGGCATACGCCGAAGCAGGATTATTCATTGAGTAATTATTGACAATCGTTACCCATTCTGCCGAAGTCGGAAGCCTCCACCCTTGTCCTATTGCCTTACAAGGATCTGTACCTATAGTTGATGTTGCTTCTGAAGAAGAAGTTGCTGTCCACGAATCACTTGCCGCATTACCTGCCCACCAAGAATCTGTACTCGATCCTATGATATACTTATTAGTTCCTCCCAATCCAGCAGGAGAGTTTGGAGATGTAGCTGTGGACGTTGGAGAATTTCTTTCCTGATGACCATCATCCCATCTTCCCCACTGAAAAAGATCTCCATAAGAATCTTCATCATTAAACGAATCTGCAACTTTTGTACTTCCTAAATTCTGCTGAAGCCATATTCTCCCATCTGACCCTCTTACCGTTGTGTAGGTAACATCTTCACCTTTATAAGTGAACGTTACACATCCTAAATCACCTGTATTATTTCCCGGATCTGTATTGTTACAAACCGGATTTGTCTGTCCTCCCTGCTGCGCATATGTATATGTTGAAACCATAATCGCCAACCCTAAACCTGCTCCAATTTTTCGAACCGTACAATATAAACTTCCAAACATATTAAATATTATTTTTATTTATTCTAAATTATCTTAAAATTTTCGGCAAAATTACTTTTGATTATCAAGAAAAAGTTATCATTTTCAAACAATCGGTTATCATATCAGATTTAAGGTTACATATAAAATAAAAAGACTGCCCGTGAGGACAGCCCATCTTTAATAAATCTAATGTAATATGAACTCTAATTTTTAATCACTTTTTTAGAAATTTTCTGTCCGTTTTTTAAGAATAATTCTACGATATACATTCCGTTTGGAAGTCCCTGCATATTAATCTGGTTATTAGAAAACTTAATCGTATTAATTCTCTGACCGACCACATTGGTCACATTTACAGTATCAATTGCAGTATCTGTTTTAATATTTAAAATTGCATTGGTTGGATTTGGGTATACTCCTACCGTTATCGTCTTTTTAATATCGTTAGTACCTAAACCCATTGTAATGTCTTTAATGCATCTTACCGACATACCGGCATCTCTTCCCGCACTATTGGTTAAAGTAGAAAACTGACTGATGTATAAATGCTGACCGTTTCCTGTATACGAAGATGAAGATGAAGACCAAAGATATAATCTGGTTCCCGGAGAGAAAATTCCGTTATAATCTTTCATTCCTGCAGGAACTAATTTTAAATTGCTTGAAAGAGCAGAATTAAATTCAGTAATATTTTCAGCAGTCATGGCAGCATTTATTTCATCAACATTCGGAAGCCTCCAGTTTGCAGCAATTGCCCGACAAGGATCAGCCCCGTTTGTTGAGGTTGAAGCAGCAGCATTTTCAGCCTCCCATTTATCCGAAGTTATCCCATTTTTCCACCAGTTTGATGAAGAATTATAACCTGCAGAATAAAAAGAAGCACTACCTCCGGCTAATCCCGATGGATCATTTGCTGAAGGAGCAGCGATTAATGTAGAATTTCTTTTTTGATGACCGTCATCCCACCTTCCCCACTGGAAAAGATCTCCGTAAGAATCTTCATCTGTAAGAGAAGTCGCCACTTTTGTACTTCCTAAATTTTGCTGAAGCCAGATTTTCCCGTCTGCACCTCTTACTGTTGTATACGTTACCGACTGACCTCTGTAATTGAAGGTTATACAACCCAAATCACCTGTATTATTTCCCGGATCTGTATTGGTACAAGTCTGAGGCGGAACCGGTAATGCAATTCTCTTCACTCTTGTGGTTCCTTGAGAATATGCCAATACCAAATAATTATTAACATTATCTACCACAACATCATTATACATCGCCTGACCGTCAGAAATAAAATCTCCTCCGAAAGTTCCCCAAGTATTTGTTGTATTGTCTAATTTATATGCTGTATTTTTTAATAAATCATCATTTTCCCAACGGCTTGCTACAACATAAGGATCTCCTGCCGCAGTAACAGCGAGTGCAACATGCTGAACTTTCCCTGTAGAAAAATATGGGTTTCCAACCTGAATCCAAGAAGTTCCGTCAAATTTTTTAACATTTAATTTTGTTCCGTTTGCTGAGTTTGAAACATACGCAACATATAAATTATTATTCGCATCAATAGCAATATCAGACGTATACTGTTCACCGGAAGTCGCAGCATCAACAATATTTCCACCCACTAAATTCCAATTGTCGGATGTACCTGCATTCGTAGAATTTTCGTAAACCCTTACTCCGCCGGATAAATTACAAGTATACACCTTATTATTTGATCCGATTACCATTTCTGCAAAAGCTGCTCCGTTAGAAAATCCCGTATTTCCAACTTGTTCCCAAGCTCCGTTTACATAACGCTGAACCGTTCCCGAATTATGAATTGAATACGTAAACAAAACATTTGAAGATGAAACCGCGGATGCCTGATAATTAATTGTACTTGTTACTGGACTTTGCAACTGCGTCCAAGAAACACCGTTAAACTGACGAACTTCCAGTCCCGTTCCTTGATTTGTATAATAAAGACTATTGCCTGCCGCATTTATTGACAACGAATTAAAAGTTGCAAAACTGTTTGTAATTCCGGCACTTCCACCGACGTACGACCAATTTGTACCGTCAAACTTCTGAACAGATCCTTTGCCAACCGAGACATCATAGTAAGACAGATAGTAATTTCCTACATTATCAACCAATAAATTATTATAACTGCTTCCTCCTGCAGATACATTTTCAGAAGAACCTACATTTTGCCATTGTTGTGCAGTAGCAAAATTATTTCCTGTAACCGATACCACAATAGCTCCAATGCTGATTTTAGTTATAACAGAATATAAATTTTTAAACATAACGATTATTATTTTTATTTATTCTAAATTATATTTATTTTTGTGCAAAATTAGCTGACATCTGAAATTCTTACTTATCATTATCAAACTATCGATTATCTGATGCAGGCTTTTTTTACAATAACACTATTTATGAATACAAAATCAGGGAGTATGATGAAACATGTAAAAAGAGGATTGTTATTCAGATCGGAGGATATAAAAGTTATTTTTCACGAGGACTTTGTGACAGAAAAGTTTCAAAAGTCGAGCATGATCGAAAGCAAATCGAGTTTTAACCTTCTCTTTCTGCTAAGCCCAAATATTCATCTGGAAGCTAATGATTGTGGCATCAATCTTTTATTTAAAAAAAACCAATACATCCTTCATTATTCTTCAGAAGAAAGTGTAGCAGAACTCTGGACGGAGCATCAGGAAGTTTTAAAATATCTTCAGATTCAAATAGGATATGATTATATATTCAACCTTATTAATCCTGATTCCAATAAAGAAAGTTCTGACATTCTGGAAAGTATGATAAAAAATAATTATATTTTTCTCCACAAGCAGACACCGCCTCATATGACAGTGGAAATGCATATGATATTACGTGAAATTACAGGATATTCCCGAAAAGGAGTGATGCAGAAATTATTTATTGAAGCTAAAATTATTAAACTTCTGATATTAATTTTCGAACAATTCAATGAAAAAAATATCATAAAGGAAACTCCACAAACTCCGGCAATGATTAAAAAATTTGTGGACGAAAACTATCACAAAAACATAAAAGTGGAGGAAATCGGAAAAATCATCGGAATCAATCAGAATAAAATACGAAAAGAATTTAAGGCACAATACCATATTACCGTGAGCGATTATATTTCGGAACTCAGAATGCTTAAAGCTAAAAAACTGATTATCGATAAAAATATCATGATTAAAGAAATCGCCATTGAATGCGGTTACGAATACGTGCAAAACTTTACAAGAGCATTTAAGAAAAAATTCGGAGTTTCACCGGAAAAACTTCGATTGGGGTAAAAAAGTAAAAACCACTTAAAATAATTAAGTGGTTTTATATATGTTGTTTTGCTTTGATATTACTTTTTCAGAATTCAGGTGAAAAAGTAATGACAATCAATTAATGATGTCCGTGACTATCGTGGCTGTGGTCATGTATAAAAGGACCGTGACCTTTCGGCTCGTTGTAGATAACCTCTACTCCTTCCTGCTCGTAAACCATTTTGCTTCTAATATCCTCAGGATCAAAAGGTTTAATTTTTCCAAAATACTCTTTCAAACCTTCAGTCAACCACATAGGAATTACCAATCCGAAGAACATGAAAATACACCAGAACCCCACCAAGAACATTGTAATGAAGAAAATAGTCCAAAGGAACTGGTAAAACGGCCAAAATGCTGATAAAATCGTTATCATTTTTCTTATAGATTTTAGGCAAAAGTAGGGCTTTTTATTTTTTTACACAAAAGATATATGTCCTATTTTATTATTTATTTTGATTTTAAACTAGTTTGAAACTATTTTGCTTTATTTATTTGAGTTAATCAAAACCAATTTAGCAATATCTCTCGTAATCTGTGTAGGCGAATGGCAATCACAATTACTGAATCCTATTACATAAATATCCTCATCCGGAATATAAACACCCATCGATTTAAAGCCAAAAATACTTCCTCCATGCTCTCTTGTAGAGATTCCGTCTATATCTTTCAAATGCCATCCGTAGCCATAGGTATATTCTTCACTGTTATTAAGGTGATATTTTGTGAAAGCTTTTTTACCCTCTTCCTTATTCAAAATAATATTTTTATTGAGTACATTTTGCCATTTCAACATATCTTCTACTGTAGACATCAGCGATCCTGAAGCAAACGGAACACTAAAATTAATCACCGTTTTATTAACATAACCATCACTTTTCTGGTGATATCCGTAAGCCCTGTTCTTAATTATTTTCCTGTCTGAAGCGTAAAAAGAATTATCCATCCCAGCTTTTTCAAAGATATTTTTCCTGATAAAATCTTCATATTTTTCACCCGTAATTTGTTCAATTAAATGTCCAAGCAAAACATAGCCGGAATTGTTATAATCAAATTTTTCTCCCGGTTTAAAATCAACAGGTTCATTTTTAAAGAAATCAACCATCATTTTTGGAGACATTTCTTTCTGGGCAATTTCTGAAATAGATTTCATTTTTGTAAAATCTTTGATGCCTGAAGTATGTGTTAAAAGCTGATGAATCGTAATAGAATTTCCCGAAGGATAATCTGGAATATATTTTGAAACAGGATCATTTACATTTAATTTCCCCTGAGATTCAAGAATTAAAATAGAAACAGCCGTAAATTGTTTGGTCATGGAGCCAATCTGAAAAACGTTTTTTGGAGTCATATCCACGTTTAATTCCAAATTAGCTTTTCCAAAAGCTTTCTCGTAAATAATCTTTCCTTTTTTTGAAACAAGAACAACTCCGCCCGGAGCATTGTGATCTTTAAATTCTGTCTGTATTATACTGTCAATTTTGGCTTCAGTTTGAGCAAAAGAAAAATTGAAACCAATTGTGCTGAATATTAAGGTAAGTAAAATATTTTTCATGATACTATTTTGTATTGCAAAAATACTATTAATTAAAGTACCATGCAATACAAAGTAGTATTTATTTTATATATTTTTAATGAGCAAGATTCGCAAAGAAATCATTTCCTTTATCATCTGTAATAATGAATGCAGGGAAATCTTTTACTTCAATTTTTCTTACTGCTTCCATTCCTAATTCAGGGAAATCTACGACCTCAACTGACAAAATATTATCTTTTGCCAAAATTGCAGCAGGACCACCGATAGAACCGATATAGAAACCGCCGTATTTATGACATGCATTGGTAACATCTGCTGTTCTGTTTCCCTTTGCCAGCATTACCATACTTCCTCCGTGGCTTTGGAATTCGTCAACGTAAACATCCATTCTTCCCGCCGTTGTCGGTCCGAAACTTCCCGAAGCCATTCCTTCCGGAGTTTTTGCAGGACCCGCATAATAAATCGGGTGATTTTTGAAATATTCAGGCATTGGCTGTCCTGCATCCAACAATTCTTTGATTTTTGCGTGGGCAATATCTCTTGCAACGATCAACGTTCCGTTTAATTTTAATCTTGTTTTTATGGGATATTTTGAAAGTTCAGCCAAGACTTCCGGCATTGGTTTATTCAAATTAATCTCTACCGCTTCTTCCAAATGTGGCGGAGTTGCCGGTAAAAATCTCTTCGGATTTTCTTCTAACTGCTCTAAAAAAATACCTTCTTTGGTAATTTTACCTTTAATATTTCTGTCTGCCGAACAGGAAACTCCCATCCCGACCGGGCAAGAAGCAGCGTGACGAGGCAATCTGATTACTCGAACATCGTGTGTTAAATATTTTCCACCAAATTGTGCTCCGATTGAACTTTCCTGACAGATTTTCTGAACTTTTGCCTCCCACTCCAAATCTCTGAATGCCTGTCCAGCTTCATTTCCTTCTGTCGGTAAATTATCGTAATATTTTGCGGATGCTTTTTTTACTGCTGCTAAATTGGCTTCAGCAGAAGTTCCTCCGATCACTAAAGCCAAATGATAAGGTGGGCAAGCCGCAGTTCCCAAGTCCGAAATTCTTTCTTTTACAAATGCTTCAAGAGACTTTTCGTTCAACAAAGATTTTGTCTTTTGATATAGGAAAGTTTTGTTGGCTGAACCCCCTCCTTTTGTTAAGAATAAAAACTCATAATAATCTCCTTTTTTAGCATAAATATCAATCTGTGCCGGGAGATTGGATCCGGAATTTTTCTCATCAAACATCGTTAAAGGAACTACTTGAGAATATCTTAAGTTTCTTTTTTGATAGGTATTGTAAATTCCTTTGCTTAAATATTCACCATCTTCAACGCCAGTGTAAACGTTTTCTCCTTTTTTGCCCATTACAATCGCAGTTCCTGTATCCTGACAAGATGGTAAAGCTCCTTCCACCGCAACTGCAGCGTTTTGCAATAAATTATAAGCAACGAATCTGTCGTTATCTGTAGCTTCAGGATCGTCAATGATTCTTCTCAAACTTTCAAGGTGTGAAGAACGGAGCATAAAAGAAACATCTGCCATTGCTTCCTCTGCTAAAAGTTCTAACCCTTTTGGATCGATGGTTAAAATTTCTCTTTCTCCATGTTTTTCAACTTTCACATAATCTGAAGTCAACTTCTTATATACCGTATCATCCTTCTGAATCGGATACGGATCCTGATATCTAAATTCCATTTCAATTTTTTATTGGTGCAAAAATAAAACATCGTGAAAAAAGCATGAGCAAAATCAGTCACTTAGATTGATATTTATAATGATTATAAATTGCAGGGTTTTTGATTAATGAGTAATTTTATAGAAACTTATTAGCATTTAAAATGTTTAATTAAATTCAATGAAAAATATTTTAATCTTAATTTTCTGTTCTATTATTAATAATAGTTTTGCCCAGAAAACATCAGAAAATATCGGTAAACTGTCAGGAATTTGGACAGGAACAATTGAAGAACACCCAATCAAATTTGAGATTTCACAGAATAAAATGAATTCTATAGTTTTCTCATTTACTAATTTTTTAAATGAAAAGTTTATTGTGCAAAAATCAGATGTGGCAACTAATGAAAAAAATGAATTTGTAATCAGTATTAAAGAAGCAAAATTTTCTCATCCCAATTTTGAAAAATGCATCTATACCCAAGGACTTCTTACGATTTCAGACGTAACACAAAATGATGTGAAATTAAATTTAAAATCAGTTGGACCCAAGTGTTTTCTGAGTTACGATGTTATAATGAATATGCCAGATATAAATAATCTAAAATTGACTAAAGAAAAATAATATGAATTACAGAATAGAAAAAGACACCATGGGTGAAGTGCAGGTTCCTGCTGATAAGTTTTGGGGCGCACAGACGGAACGTTCGAGAAACAATTTCAAAATCGGTCCGGAAGGCTCAATGCCACACGAAATTATCGAGGCTTTTGCGTATTTAAAGAAAGCCGCTGCTTTTACCAACACCGATTTAGGAGTTCTTCCTGCTGAAAAAAGAGATATGATCGCTAAAGTCTGCGACGAAATCTTAGAAGGAAAATTAAACGATCAGTTTCCTTTAGTGATATGGCAGACAGGATCTGGAACACAATCGAATATGAATGTGAATGAAGTAATTTCCAATAAAGCAAACGTGAACAATGGTGGAAATTTAGGTGATAAATCTGAAATTCATGCTAATGATGATGTAAATAAATCTCAGTCTTCCAACGACACTTATCCAACGGCGATGCACATTGCAGCGTACAAGAAAGTGGTGGAAACTACAATTCCTGCTGTTGAGAAACTAAAAAATACGTTGAACAAAAAAGCAATTGAATTTAAAGATATTGTTAAAATTGGGAGAACGCATTTAATGGATGCAACGCCTTTGACTTTAGGACAAGAGTTTTCAGGATATGTTGCTCAATTAAATTACGGAATTAAAGCTTTAAAAAACACGTTACCTCATCTTGCAGAATTGGCTTTAGGTGGAACGGCAGTAGGGACGGGATTAAATACACCTCAAGGTTACGACGTAAAAGTGGCTGAATATATTGCAAAATTTACCAATCTTCCTTTTGTAACGGCAGAAAATAAGTTTGAAGCATTGGCCGCTCATGATGCGATTGTAGAATCTCACGGAGCCCTAAAGCAACTTGCAGTGTCTCTATATAAAATTGCTCAGGATATTAGACTGATGGCTTCAGGACCTCGTTCGGGAATCGGCGAAATTCACATTCCTGAAAATGAACCAGGTTCTTCTATCATGCCGGGGAAAGTAAATCCTACTCAAAATGAAGCGCTGACGATGGTTTGTGCTCAGGTTTTAGGAAATGACACAACAATTTCTTTCGCTGGAACTCAGGGAAATTACGAGCTTAATGTTTTCAAACCGGTGATGGCATACAATTTCTTACAATCTGCACAATTAATTGCTGATGCATGTATTTCATTTAATGATCATTGTGCTATAGGAATTGAACCTAATAACGAGAGGATCAAAGAATTGGTGGACAAATCTTTGATGCTAGTAACCGCTTTGAATACGCATATAGGATATGAAAATGCAGCGAAAATTGCAAAAACAGCTCACAAAAACGGAACGACTTTAAAAGAAGAAGCAATCAATCTTGGGCTTGTCACTGCTGAGCAATTCGATGAGTGGGTAAAACCTGAAGATATGGTAGGAAGCTTGAAATAAAAAATTAGATTTAATTGTTAAATATGCACGAAAAGCGCCAAGAAAAATTTCCCGGTGCTTTTCCATTTAATATGAAAAATGTTTTATTCAAATCCAATACTTATCCCAAATACCAAAGCTTTATCATTTTTAAAATAGCTGTCTTTGAAATAGTTACTAAAATCTCTCTTTACAAAAACACTGATATTATCGTATGATACCGTAAACTGGGCACCATACACATAAGGATTTACCTGATAATTTCCTCTGTTTCTAAGCTCTGCATCATTTCCTTTGATGATATTATTGGTAGACATTTGTACACCGCCATAGACACTTGCCCCAATCTTAAAACCTTCATAACAACTTCTGTATTTGATATCCATTCCCGCATCTTTAACCTTTGAAAAATTATACTGAATCCCAAGCGGAACCATTATATATCCCGTTCTAAGCTTATTTTTATCAAGACTTCCCGAATATGTATCCAAATAAATTCCATTATCTGCATTTTTAGCAAAAACCATATCATTATCTGTACGAAGGGTTCTCCAAGCGAATCCCAAACCTGAAGTCAGTGCCCACGGGCTTGTTCTGCTGAATTGATAATGAAGTTTTAATCCAAATTCAAGATTGTTGGCGTATCCGATATTTTTATCCAATTCATTGTCCGGAAGATCATTGGTAAGTGTCATGATTCCGTAAGAGAAATATCCTGTAACACTTCTTGCCGGGCGGAATTTCTTTAATAATTTTGCTTTGATTTCTTCATTAGAAGTCACATCTGAATTAAGGAGCGAATACTTCACCTGCTTCTGAATAACATTATCCAGATCGAATCCTAATTCTTCTATTCTTTGGTCTATTTTCTCGGAATAACGGTCAGCAACCTGAGCTTTTTGCTTATCAAATTCCATTTTATCCAGATTTTTTGCCTGAAGTACAAGCAATTCTGCTTCCATTAGTTTTTTTTCTTCCTGAATAATCGTATTGATTTTAGACGCATATTCTTCCACTTTTTCTTTGACGATGGGGCTTACCTCTGTTTCTTTTTTAGAATTAAGGCTGATTTTCAAGCCTCTTTGTGCATAAGTAGATGCCGAAAAAAGGCACACAAATCCCGTCAGGATAAATTTCTTGATCATATAATTGTTTTTTATCGTTAAAAATTGGTTTATTTTATATTCAGATCGATCGTAGCAACGTTGCTTCCTTCTTTGGTTTTTTCAATAACGTCTTTATGCTCGACAGAGAAAAGCAATGTAGAAGGATCTACGTATCTTTTCTTTTTAGCAGGAACTTTCGAAGAATCTATTTGAGCTAAAACTTTCGGCTCTGAAATTTGAATTTTTTCCGTTATTTTTTCAGAAATATTTTCTTTTGGTACAACTTTCACCTCATCCGGTGCAGTCTGAATCTGCTGATTTCCTTTTTTTTCCTTAACCGCAAGCGTTTTTACTTCCTGAACTTTAGGATTCTCTATCGTTATAGGTTGATGTATACTTTCAGCCGTTTTCACATTTTCATTCACCGTAGGTTTTATCTTTTCCTGAACCATTTTCGGACTGTCTTTTGAAGTTTCTGTAAAGAAAAACAAAACAGCTCCAAGACTAAATGTCAGTACAAGGCAGGCTGCAACCAAATACCAGTTCAGGCGGGATTTTGGAGGCACATTATTTTGTAACTGAAATTCTATTTCAGACCAAAGATCTCTGGAAGGAGTAATTTCTCTTTCATCGATCTGTTTTTTTACCTGAATTTCAAAATTATCTTTAAACGTGTTCATTTTTTAATTTTTTTTGTTGTTGAAAGTAGATCTTTCTCAGTTTTTCTTTTGCTCTGAACAGTTGGGTTTTACTTACTGCCAAAGAAATCTGCAAGGTATCCGCAATTTCCTGGTGCGAATATTCTTCGATTACATATAGGTTGAAAACCATTCTGTAGGCATCCGGAAGCTGATCTAAAAGCTCCTGCGCATTAAAATCAAAAACAGTCTGCTCATCATGAATTTCTTCTAAAACTGAAGCATGAACATCATCGAGGTAAAAAACCGTCTTATGACTTTTGATAAAATTCAGACATTCATTTACTACAATTCTCCTCGCCCATCCTTCCAGATTACCATCACCACGAAAACTTTCAATATGTTTGAAAATTTTACAGAAAGCTTTTATTACACAATCTTCTGCCTGGTACAAATCGCTGATGTAACTTTTTGCCACACTCAAAAATTTCCTGACATTCTGATCATAAAAATTTTTCTGAGCAACCGGATCCTGTTTTTTCAGGCGACTCAATATATCTTCGTTTTTATTTTTGAACAAAAGCTTCATGGTTATTCTGTTTCTATCTTAAAGACAACAAATTTGTAAAAAGGTTACACAAAAAAATATTTTTTTATTTAATAATGAAAAAAGACAGAAACTTATTTCTGTCTTTTGCTTGATAAAGAGTAATTATCCTGAAAAATCATCCAGCATATTTCTTGTCGGGACAAAGAACAAAGTTCCCGTAGCTGCCGTGCTGAAATCTAAAATCCTGTCGTAATTTCCTACAGGATCTCCAATGAACATATTGGTAAGCATTTTTTTTGTCGTGCTAAATGTATTGGCATAGGAAATAAAATACGTTCCGAATTCTTTTGTAGAAGGACTTCCGAAAGGCATGTTGTCTCTTACAATTTTCAGTTCGTCACCGATATTTGCCAATGCGATATGCGAGTTGGCAGGTTTTACGTCATCCGACATTTCAATATCGTTTTCTTTGGATCTTCCGATGACTTTCTCTTGTTCTTCAGTCGAGAGACCTCGCCAAGCATCCATATTATGAAGGTATTTTTGAGTAAAAAGATAACTTCCGCCTTTATAATCAGTATCTTCATCACCTATCTTAGCGAAAAAATCCCGGTCTTCGTTATGCGGATTTTCTGTACCATCTACGAAACCCAGAATTGAACGGTCATCCCAATATTTAAATCCGTGAATTTCCAATATACTTTCTGCCACAGAACTCAAGAGTTTCGAAATCTCAATCGTCATATCGAAAATAATGCTTTTATCATCGGCTCTTAAATGAAAATGCAGATCTCCCGGAGTAGAAACGGCAGTATGTTTTTCACCTTTAATCTCTTCAAAATTCACCAATTCTTTGGGAAGCGGAGTCGGAAGATCCAAAATATTCCATGCATTATGACCAATTCCCATCACGCAACTCGCTCTGCTGTCGGGAAATCTGTTAAATACAGAATTATTAAGATTTAAAACTAACGCACATAACTGCTGAAAGACATCTTTTAGTTTTGGATCATCAATTAATTTCCAAACCATAAAAATGGTATTGGTATTCGGGTAATCGGTTACATTTTGAGATTCAATATTCATGGTTATTAGTTTCTAATTTTAATTAAATAATTTCCGCAGAAGCTGTAGAAGATACCTGATCTGCAAAATACTGCTCCAGATCTTTCAGTGTTTCTGGATTGGTCTGAATATCTTTCACCAACTGACCTTTATTCACAACCACAATTCTGTTGCAGACTTCCGTGGTGTGCGAAAGATCGTGGCTCGAAATAAGAAAAGTAACGCCTTCCTGTTTTGATAATTCTTTGATTAAATTCTTCAGTTTAATTTGCGTGGAAGGATCTAAATTGGCAAAAGGTTCATCCAGAATAATAATTTCCGGATTTCCGATGATGGCACCGATAATTCCTACTTTTTTCTGATTTCCCTTTGAGAGATCACGAACATATTTCCCGGAATTTAAAATTTCTCCATTAAAAAGATCATGAAACTGTTTCAAAAATTCATCAACAGAAGTTTTGTTCTGACCTCTCAGTTCACCAATAAAATAAAAATATTCTTCAGGCGTTAAATATCCTATCAGAAAAGAATCATCCACAAAAGCTGAAACTTTATTTTTCCAGGCTTCAGATTCGTTTACCTTAATCTCATCAATGCTAACAAAACCTGTCGTTGGCTGAATTAAATCTAACATTAAACTGAAAAGTGTCGTTTTCCCTGCGCCGTTATTTCCCACCAAACCGAAAGTTTCTCCCTTAGGAATTTCAAGGTTTTCTATATTGAGAACAGTTGCCTGCCCGTATGTTTTTGATAAATTATTAATTGTGATCATATATTAATCTTTGTTTTTGAATGCGTCTATTGTACTGTACTTTTCTACTTTATAATGCTTTACGATGATGTCGAATATTTTCTCTCTAAAAATAAACCCGATTAATCCTAAAACGCCAATGCTGATAACTCCTCCTGTAATAGTAAAGTAACGCTGCATCAGTGCGAAAACGATCATCGGTAACAGCATTTTAGGAATCAGTAGCAACATAGATTTCAGATTTAAAGAGTTTTTCTGTCCGAATCTTTTTTCCTTAGAATTAAGATCAATCTGCATTTTGTTGAAAGCTCCTGACCAGAGTGTAAACTGGGAATTTACTCCTATATTATAAAGTCCCGCAGCGATAAAGGTAAGGTAGATATCCCAGCCAAAATAGGCATAGCAAACTGCAAGAATCATAGAAAATGCCGTCACGATATTCATCAGCCACCATTTTGCTTTTAAATATTCTTTGTACGGAACATTTAAAGTCATCATCAACGGATAATACGAACTGTCGAACGCCGGAACCCTTTGCCCAAACATAAACTGAAAACCTCCCGTCACAAACAATCCCATCGCCATCATCATTGCCGGAGTTTTATAAATTGGGGAAGAAAACATCAGCAGCCCGTAAAAAAGAAACATCACACTGCCCAGCATCACACCTTTTGTCACTTTATTTCTTCGAAGCATCTTAATATCATTATTGATGAAAGTTCCTATAGCTCCGTATTTATTCAGAAAGGCAATATTTTCTGTTCTGCCGACTTCTTTTTTAGCCTCCAAGCCTTCATCCAGATAAAATACCTGATAGATATAATTAAAACTCACTTTCCATAATGCTGAAAACAAAAGAATAGAAATAACTAAAAAATAAGGTCTTTCATAAAAATTAAAGAAAAACTTCTCAGAATAAGAAAAAACCGGAACTATATTAAAGTATACCAATGCTGCCACTCCGCCAAAAATGCACGCAAAAACAATGGCTATATTTTCTTTATTATTAACAAGAATATTGATGAAATTATTTAAATAAAACAACAGAGAAACCCCGATAAACCACGCAAGAATACCTAAAACATCGTACCCATTAAATATTGCAATAACAGAAAACGTAATTAAAAACAAAGAGTTAAGCCAGCTTAACGCACTGATAAATGTTTTGATCAACATATAATTGACTAACGTTTTCTTAGGAATATTCAGTGTGAGAAACGGTTTGATGTTCTGTGTCGGCATTTGCTGCCAGATATATTTCAGGATGAGATCTACCGCCCAGGCTACCAATAAAAATCGAGAAACAATCTTTACAGGATTCTGATGCATTTCTTCTTGAACGTAAAAAAATGCGACAAAAGCACCTCCTGCCAGACATCCCATAAAATAGAGAATCCCGATAAAACGGAGAATCTTCATCGTGAGATTGATCCCTAAAGAAGTACCGCGGAAAAAACTTTTGATTTCTAATCTCAGAAACTTTAAAAACATACTTATCTTTTTTACATTAGTGATTGTAAAGATAAAAATGTTACAGGAATTTTGATGACAGCTTAAGAAATTCTGTTTAAACAAAAACAAAACTCTTGAAAAGCTTAAACATGATGTTTAGATTAAAAATAATTTCTGATTTAATTAAAACAACTTGTTTGGACAAAAATAGAAATCTTTTTGGGTTCCAGCAGATTGTTTCAACTGAAATATAATTCTGTTTTATTTCAAACACTTTGTTTAGATTCTAAAGCAACAAAAAAGACCTCCAATTTCTCAGAAGTCTTACTATATTTTAATGTATTACATTTTATCCCATCAACTCTTTTGCCTGCGCCAAAGCCGCTTCGGTAATCTTACTCCCGGAAAGTAACTGAGCGATTTCGTTTAATTTTTCTTCGTCGCTTAATGCAATAATCGTCGATTGCGTTTTTCCAGCAACATCCTGTTTTACCACTTTATAATTATTATTTCCTTTTGCAGCAACCTGCGCTAAGTGAGAAATAACGATCAACTGCATATCTTCGGACATCTCACGCATCAGATTTCCGATTTCTTCGGCCACTTTTCCTGAAACTCCGGTGTCGATTTCATCTAAAATCAATGTAGGAAGTTCATCGCTTTCTGCAATAATTTTCTTTACCGCCAACATCACTCTCGATCTTTCACCACCCGAAATGGCGGTCTGAATCGGTTTTAAAGGAAACCCTGAATTTGCCTGAAACAACAGTTGAATATTTTCTTTACCGAAAGGATTGAACTCCGCAGAATCATGCAATTCGATATCTACTCTTGCTTTTTCAAGACCTAATTTTTTAAGTAATGTTTCTGCCTTTTTAATGAAAACAGGAATGCTTTTTTTTCTGTTTTTGGAAAGTTTATCAGCAAGACTTTGAAGTTTTACCGTTTTTTTGGAAATATTTTCTTCAATCTCCGCAATCGAAGCTTCCAGTTCGGAAGCCCCTTGCTGATCGCCAGCCAGCTGGTCTCTGATATCTTTTAATTCCGTAATATCAGCAACATTGTGCTTTACGAAAAGATTATTAATTCTGTTATTTAAATCAATAAGAGTCGATAAATTTCCGGGATTAATTTCAATTTTCTCAGATTCATTCTCAAGCTCGGCAATGATATCTTTCAGCTCCACAAAAGAAGTTTCCAGTCTTTCATCAAGTTCTGCAAAGCCGTTGGAGACTTCTGCAATTTTTGAAAGCTTGTTTTTGGCTTCATTAAAAAATGATAAAATGCCCACTTCTTCCTGATGAAACCTCGACAATACCTGTGCGAGATTTTCGGAGATCATTTCTGCATTTTCCTGAATAGAAAGCTGATTCTGTAATTCTTCATAATGCACATCATCCAGCTTCAAATCTTCAAGCTCGTTCAGTAGAAATGCTTTGTAGTCACTTTCTTTATTATTTTCGGAAAGTTGTGTCTGAAGCTTTTTTAATTGAGTTTTTAAGCTCTGAAAATTAAAAAATTCATTATAATATTCTTCAACAAGCTGTTTGTTTTCTGAAAGCCCGTCGATAATTTTAAACTGATATTCCGGAGTAAAAAGATTCGACGTTTCAAACTGAGAATGAATATCAATCAATTGAGAAGATAATTCTCTGAGAATATCCAACGTCACGGGAACATCATTAATAAATGCTCTCGATTTTCCGGATGGCAGAATCTCTCTGCGGATAATCGTCTGATGTTCGTAATCCAGATCATTTTCGATAAAGAATTTTTTAAACTGATTGTTTAAAGAAAACTCTGTTTCTACAATACTTTTTTCTTCCGCTTTCGAAATGGATTTTAAATCTGCCCTTTCTCCGAGAATCAGTCGTAAAGCACCTAAAATAATAGATTTTCCGGCACCGGTTTCCCCAGTGATTACCTGCAACCCGTTTTGTAATGACACTTCAAGCGTATCAATAAGGGCAAAGTTTTTAATATAAATTCTCGAAAGCATTGATAGTAGCAGATTACGTAGCTATTGCAAATATAGAACTTTAGATTTCAGAATTCAAGTGAAGTTATTGTTTCCATTTACTCCACTTAGACTCTGTATTTTTAGGAGAAAGCATGGTCATCAGATTTTTAAGATCACCTAAAACAATTCCCCCATTATTCCCTGAATTAAAAATATTGAAGATTTCGTCTGCCTTATTATCTAAGAAAAGATTAAAATAATAAGATTGCTGGAAAGAGTTTTCATACTGCTTCAACTGCATTAAAGCATCAAAAATCACTTTTTTGCCATTCGTCTGATCCTGATTAAATAAGTTATCCAAACCAGCTCTGTGATAAGAATACATCGTCGCACGAACCTGACTCCAGTTTGGGCTCATGATTTCTTTAATTAAAATCGAACGGCTTCTTGGTTCGTTAATCTGTTTCCAGCCGTCGTACGTATTTTGAGATTCACCGTTTTGTGCAATTTGCTGAGCTTTCTGAAACCATTGAGTTCCGCCCATTGATTGGAAACTGTCGGCATCATAACCCAAAATTACATATACATAAAAGCTGATGACATCAATTAAATTCTTACCTGAAAATTGTCTTTCATTAAAAATAAGATTCTCATTTTCAACATAATCGAAAGAAAACCTTTGATCCTGAAGATTGAGTAAAGGAGATTCATACGTTGTATTAAAAACAGGACGTACTGACTGGACAACAATATTTGCGGTAAATCTATTCCCCTCTCTCGCCTTAATAACGATGGCAAAATTTGACTTTATTTTTTCAAAATTCTGAAGTCTTTTTCCTGTCCAGCTCGTATTGTTGATGAAATCTCTTAAACTTTTCTCCAATGCTTTATAGGCAGCCTGATTACTCCCCCCAATCTGTTGGGAATTCACCTGAACCGTCGCTAATAACTCCTGAGAAAAACTGAGATTGAACAAAAACAGAAGTAAAAATATGCTTAAAATTTTTTTCATTTTCTATTAAAGATTGAGAACGGAAATTTATTAAAATTATTTTAAAAGTTGAACCTCAACGAAATCCAAAATATCTTTTGCAACATCCTCTTTAGATTTCAGAGTAAATTCCTTTTTTCCCGTTTTGGTAAATATTTTTATTTTATTGGTGTCATTTTTAAAACCTGCACCTTCATCACGAAGTGAGTTTAAAACAATCATATCCAGATTTTTCTTTTCTAATTTTCCTTTTGCATTTTCTTCCTCATTCTGAGTTTCTAATGCAAAACCTACCAAAAACTGATGGGTTTTCTTTTCGCCCATTGTTTTAAGAATATCCGGATTTTTGATCAATTCAATCGTCGGATTATCATCATTTTTTTTTATTTTTTCTTTAGCAACTTCTTTCGGAGCATAATCTGCCACCGCGGCACTTGCAATTCCGATGTCGATGGTATCATAAAACTCAAAAACCTTTGCCAACATTTCTTTTGCTGAGGTTACTTTATGCAGCTCAACATTTTTATCATTAATAATTTGAGAACTCGGTCCGGAAATTAAAATTACTTTCGCTCCTCTTTTTGAAGCCTCTTCTGCCAAAGAAAACCCCATTTTCCCTGAAGAATGGTTTCCGATAAATCTTACAGGGTCAAGCGCTTCATAGGTTGGTCCGGCTGTAATTAAAACCGTTTTTCCTTCCAATGTTTTTTCAATCGTTGAATTGAAAAAATCTTCAATACGCTTAGCTATAGTTTCCGGTTCCGCCATTCTTCCCTGCCCGATTAATCCGCTCGCCAGTTCGCCATTTTCTGCAGGAATAATAATGTGTTTGAAACTTTCAGCCAGTTCTAGATTTTTCTTTGTAGAAGGATGTGCATACATATCTAAATCCATTGCAGGTGCGATGAACACAGGGCATTTTGCAGACATATAGGTTGCAATCACCAAATTATCACACATTCCGTGAACCATTTTCGCTAATGTATTGGCTGTACAAGGTGTAACAATCATTACATCTGCCCATAACGCCATCTCCACATGACTGTTCCATGTTCCGTTGTCACTGTAAAAATCTGTATAAACAGGTTTTTTAGACAATGTGGAAATACTCAGCTTGGTTACAAAATTTTCCGCATCCGGAGTCATAATTACCTGAATTTCCGCTCCTTTTTTTACAAAATCTCTGATCAGAAAATGAATTTTATAAGCGGCAATTCCTCCAGAAACTGCGATGAGAATTTTTTTCCCGGAAAGACTCATTTAGATTTAATTTTTTAAGAATACTAAATTACTTAATTTTTCTCACAAACCATTTAAACAACAAGGGTCATAAAGAAAAGATTTCCCTTATGACCCTTATATATAAAAAACACTAATGGTTTTTATTTTCTTTCTTCAGTCTTTCTGAAGTATACGTCTCCGTTTAACCATTCTTCGATTGCAATAGAAGTTGGCTTTGGAAGTTTTTCGTAATGTTTAGAGATTTCAATCTGCTCTCTGTTTTCGAAAACTTCTTCTAATGTAGAATTGTGAACAGCAAACTCGTCTAACTTGTTATGAAGTTCTGTACGAATTTCAGCGTTGATCTGCTCTGCTCTCTTTCCCATGATAACAATCGCTTCGTAGATTGAGCCTACTTTGTCTTCAATCTTATCCTTATCATAAGTAATGGTATTTACTTCTGCTTTTGTATCTTTTACACTCATTTTGAGAATATTAATTTTATTTAAGTTCGCAAATTTACGAATTATCTTTGAATTTTGAAAGTCGCCGCTGGAGGAGGTGTATTAATCGCTGCACTGTCCCTCTGGATCTGCATTGCTTTCTTCTCAGCATCGATCTGATCTTTCACTTGTTGTTCAGTTTTTGTCTTTTCGGCGTTCTGTGCTGCAAGCTTTTTCTGTCTTTCCGTTAACGCTGCAATTCTCGCTTCTGTTTGTTTTTTAACAACTACAAAATCTTTCTTTTCTTTTTCAAGTTTTTCTCTGATGTCTAAAGCTGTTTTTGCAACATCCGTATTCGGCATTTCCTTTTCAATCTGTCTTGTGAAAGCTAATGCACTTTCGATACGCTCGTCTTTAAGGTCGTAAACCGATTTTATTGCCAATTCATAACGAGATTTTACGATATAATCATAAATTTTCGGACGAAGTTTTGTACCTGGAAAATCATCCAACACATTTTCTAAAGAGGTGTTTGCAGCTTTGTACTCACCCATTTTGAAGTACTGTCTCGCATTTTCGTAAGACTTGAACTCCATTTTATAAGACAGCTCTTCGATAAGCGTATTGATATTTTTTGATCTTTCTGAGTTCGGATAATTATTTAAGAAATCCTGAAGCTCATTAATTGCCGTTTCGGTTGTAGACTGATCCAAGTTATAATCCATAGATCCTTCATAGTAACACAAAGCAGACATATAGGCAGCCTCTTCTTTTCTCTTATCCTGAGGGAAACTTATTGAGAAGTTTTTGAACTGATTTCCTGCCAGTCTGAAGTTTTTATCATAATAATTGGCATACGCAGAATTAAAAACCACGTTCGGTGCATCATCCGTTCCTGCCACAAGATTTGGAAGCCTGTCATATAAAGCTAAGGCATTTTTCCACTTCTTTTTAGCAAAATTTTCGTTAGCAGTTTTTAAAATGAGGGTTTTGTCCGCACTTTTCATTGCTCTTTCCTGCTTACTTACGCACGATGCCACTACTGCTACAGCAAAAATGCCTAAAATATATTTTTTCATATAAAAAATTCAACAGTTTTCGGATACTATAGCCGATTTACTAATTTGCAAAAATATAACTTTTTTGTCAATAGATTTTTTTTTATGATTATTTAACGTAAATTTAGTCCGCAGCGTATCCCAAAATGGCAAAAACGCTCATTAAGAGATTCATTCTTACCTTTTTTTCTGCTTCTTTGGTGTAGGTTTCTTCGTTTTTATTCGGAACATACAACTCGTAGAAATTTCTGTTTCTGATCACAAATAATGTAGAGCCAATAATGGTTGTTAAAACATCTTCAGGCTTCGGGGTAAAGGTAAAAACTCCGGAAGCCACGCCTTTTTTGATAACATCATCCAGTTTTTTTACAAAAAGCTGATAAAAATCCAGCAATTCATCTTTTAAATTTTCTGTATGCCGAAGTTCCTGTGTAACAAATCCGTGGAAATAATTATATTTAAACAATTGAGCTACAATATATTTAATAATTTCTTTCATCTGCATTTCCGGTTTTCCTTCTTTGATGGTATCAGCAAATTCGGAGAAATTTTCTCTAGTTTTCAGTACTCTATACTGATAGAGATAAGACATCATTTTTTCTTTAGACCCAAAATAATAAGAGATCATAGCGACATTAATATTTGCTTTTGAAGAAATATCTCTTACCGATGTTCCTTCGTAGCCTTTCCTGGCGATCAGCTCTTCAGCTATATCTAAAATATGAATTTGTTTATCCGTAAATTTTTTTCTCATGAAGCAGCGTTTCAGGTAAAGTTAAGAAATTTTTAACAAATTTATAAACGTTCGTTTAAGAAATCGCATTAAATCTAAATTAATAGTATTTTTGACTATGGAATTTTTTAATTTTCATCATCACCATAAAAATATCTCGTATGGAATTTACAATCTTGATTTAGAAAGTATTCCTACAGATTCCCCCTATTCAATCGGGATTCATCCGAAAGATATTAATATGAATTCTATTGAAAATCAGTTTAATTGGCTAGAATCAAATATTTCCGAAAACTGTTTTGCGATTGGAGAATGTGGGTTGGATTCTTTTGTGGAAATTGATCAGAAGATTCAGGAGGAAGTTTTTTTAAGACAGATTAAATTTGCTAATGACATTAAAAAACCCGTCATTATTCATTGTGTCAGAAAGTTTTATGAAGTGATTTCATGTAAGAAATATGCGAAACAGCCGATGATTATTCATGGTTTTAATAAAAAACAAAGCATTGCTGAAGATCTCCTCAAAAATAATTTTTATCTGAGTTTTGGAAAAGCCGTTTTGTATAATTTATCTTTGCAAAATACTTTGAAAATTACTCCTTTAGACAAAATCTTTCTGGAAACCGATAATGATGATTTTGATATTGAAGAACTATATCTGAAAGTTTCGGAAATAAAGGAAATTTCGCTGGAAAGTTTGAATAAACAAATAATAGAAAATTTAGAGACGATAAAAAATGGATAAATACTGGTTGGAAAGAACGGAACTTCTCATCAAAGAAGAAGGATTGGAAAAATTGAATAAAGCGACCGTTTTGGTGGTAGGATTGGGCGGCGTAGGTTCTTTTGCTGCCGAATTTTTAGCAAGAGCCGGAGTCGGAAATATGACAATCGTAGATGGAGACACCGTTGACATCACCAACATCAACAGACAGTTACCTGCTTTGCACTCAACCATAGGAAAACACAAAGTAGAAGTGGTTGCCGAACGACTTTTAGACATTAATCCTGATCTTAATTTAACCAAAATCAATGAATTTCTGAATCCTGAAAGAATGGATGAAGTATTAGATTCTGCACCATTTGATTATGTTTTAGACTGTATCGACAGTGTAACTCCTAAACTTACTTTAATTATTGCTGCTAAAAGAAGAAGGATAAAAACCGTAAGCTCGATGGGAGCCGGCGGAAAAATGGATCCTAGCAAAGTAATGGTAAAAGACATCAGCAAAACCGAACATTGCCACCTTGCGAGACAAGTAAGAAAAAGGCTTAAAAAAGTGAAAATCGACAAAGGTGTTCGTTGTGTTTTTGCCAATGATATTCAGGATGAAGACAGCTTAAAAATGACTGACGGCAGCAACTACAAAAGATCTTTCTATGGAACGATAAGTTATATGCCTGCCATTTTCGGGTTGTATTGTGCTTCAGAAGTGATTAACCATTTATTGACTAAAGATTAAAAAATTCCCCGCAGGTTTCACTGATTTTAAAGATGATTGAGAAATATTTTCCGTCGTAATCCTGAAATCTGTGGGAAAAACATAAAACAAATACTATATTTACATTCCGTAAATGACAAACTTCAAATATCCCAGAGCAGAAAAACTCAAAAAAAACACCGAGATCTCTTTACTTTTCGAAAAAGGTAAGTGGAGAACGAATGGGAATTTGAGAATTATTATCCTTAAAAATAAGCCAACTGCACCCGTTGAAAGCACAAAATTTGCCGTTTCGGTTTCTAAAAAGTATTTCAAAAAAGCCGTCCATAGAAATCGTATCAAAAGACTTCTAAGAGAATCTTATCGATTGAATAAAGATCTATTTAAAGAAGCTTTTGGAGATAAAACAATAGCCATGCTTTTTTGGGCATCCTCTGAAATACCGGAAAAATTTCAAAATGTTGAAGAGCAGTTTATAAAGCTTTGTCAGGCTCAGAAAAAACCTTAATTTTCTTTCTTTCAATAATTTATCTAACTTTTGTTTGTCTAACTTTTTGTAACTTTCAGCAAAACAATAAATCTGAAAACTAATGTTAGACAATGTTCCCTATTTACCTTATGTACTGAGTGCATTAATTGGAATCGGTTTAGCCGCAGCAAGCGGTTTCCGGGTTTTTCTCCCGATTTTTGCTGTGAGTCTTGCTTCCTATTTTCAATGGATCCCAATGAATGATCATTTTGACTGGCTTGCAGGTTTACCCACACTCATCATCACCGGAATTGCAACAATTGTAGAAATCATTTCGTATTATATTCCGCTTATCGATAATCTTTTAGATACCATTTCGATTCCAATGGCGACTATTGCAGGTTCTGTTTTATTTGCCAGTCAGTTTGTTGATTTAGGAACGTTTCCACAATGGGCATTGGCGTTGATTGCCGGCGGAGGAACAGCAGCCACGATCAGTTCAGGATTTGCAGGAATTCGGGCAGCATCAACGGCAACGACAGGCGGATTAGGGAACTCGGCAGTTGGAACAACGGAAACAGCAGGAGCAGGAATTATGGCTATTTTGGCAATGATAGCTCCGATTATTGCCGCAGTTTGTACCATCATCTTAATTATTCTGATTATATTTTTAGGCAGAAAAGCCTGGCAAAAACTGAGAAAAAATAAAAATATAGTTAATCATACTTAAAATAGAAACGGCAGAAATAATTTCCGCCGTTTTTTATTTTATTTTTTTATTATAATTTCCAAAAAGAATACCTAAAGGACCTATTATTGGAAAAAGAATAACTATGAAATAAGGTAAAATACCTGATTTTGTTTTCAATAAAATCATGATTGCCGAAATATACAATGCCATAGTCATTATTCCAGCAAATAATATCTGAAACGGTGTAATAATTAAAATATTCATTATTCTTAATTAAGTTAATTATCTGCTTCTAAAATCCTTTATTTCCTGAATTTTACCTTCAAAATATTCTTTCTTTTCCGGATTTTTTTTGATTAGGATTTCAAACGCTTTTACCGCTTTTGTATACAGTTTTTGCTCAAAATAAAGACTTGCCAGCGTTTCGGTCATTAAATGTGAAATATCATCATTCTTTTCTTTGACAATATAACTGCTTTCATCCCTTAACTGGCTGATTTTCGGATTATTTTCGATAAAGGTTTCAATCACCTTATTTTTGACTTCCGTTACATCTTCTTCAATACCCTTAATCTGTTCAGTTTCTTCTGCTCTATCAATCTTCAGCCAACTTTGCCAAGTATTGATAAATCCTGGAACATTGCTATCGAGAGGATTTGAAATTGCTTTTTGAGCAGGAGTTACAACTTCTTCTTTAGTTTCTTGTTGAGATTCTGTAGATTTTAATTTTGAAATATCAGATCCGAAGAAAGAAACATTCATCACAGGAGCATCCTTTTTTTCTTCAATTAACTCTTCATTAATCGGAGCTTCGGGATCAATTTGAAGTTCGTCAGTCTGATTTCCAAATTCATTGGATTTATCTTGAATCAATTCAGGAATTTCTTCTACAGCCGGTAAAATCTCTTCCGTTACAGGGGTTTCTTTTTTAATTTCTTCAGTCGTCTTGGTCTTTTCTTCAACCTTTGGTTGAGGAATTTCTACCGATTTATTAATCATAGAATCGGGAATATGAGCCTCAAAAGACATAGGTTTCCATGAAGTTTGTACTTCTTCTGACTTTGCAGTATCTTCTTTTTGCTCATCAATAATTTCAGGGTCAGGATCGGAATCCTGAGTTTCTTTCTCAGCATTTTTCTCTACCGGTTTTACCTCAAAACTTTGAGTTTCGGCAAAGCTAATATCATGACTTAATGTTTCAGTTTCAGGCTCTTCTGCTTTTTTGATTTCCTCAGAATCTGCTTTTTCCCTCATCTTTTTCTCAACCTCTTCAATCAGACGACGCATTTCATCCTCATGCTTGTTGATGTTGGATTCAACGGTTTCTTCTTTTATTTGATCTGAATTATTCGGCTGAATTTTTACATCTGGAAGAAATGATTCTGTTCCGTGGAAACTCAATTCTGATGAATCATTAACAGATTTTTGTTCTTTTTCAGAAGAAATTTTATCTTCATTAATGATTTTTTCCGGAGTAAATTCTGCCGTTTCCTCTACTTCATTTAACTGTTCAGACTCTTCTTCATTAAGATTTTCTTCAACTTCATCATTTTGAATCTTTAACGCAAAAGATTCAGTTTCATGAAAACTGACTTCTGATTCATCTAAAATTTCTTCTTTTTCTGTTTCAGAGCTGATATTTTCTTCTTCTATAATTGTCTCCGGTGTGAATTCTTCTGACGCTTCAGATTCATGATCTGTAATTTCCTCTTCATTATTTTCTTCAATATTATCATTCTGATTTTCAGGAACTAAAAACTCAGTTTCTTGGAAATTTAATTTTGATTCATCTAAAACTTCTTCTTGTTCTGCCTCAGAAAAACCATTTTCTTCTTCAATGATTGTTTCTGGAGTAAATTCTGATTCTTCGATTTCCTCAACCACTTTTTGATCCTGAATTTCTGTAGAAAGCTCTTCTGTTTCCGAATTTTCTTCAACAATCGGAACATTATATTCTTTCTTTTCAGTTTTTTGAGTAATAATTGATCCTGATTCTAAAGTAGATTCAAGGTCAATTGTTTCCACCTGATCATCTTCAAGGAAATTTTCTTCGCCCTCAAACAAAATCCTGTTTCGTTCCCCGTTCACATACAAATGCTTTATTTCAGGTAAAGGAGTGGGAAGAATTACTTCTCTTGGCAATGAAGTTTCATCCACTAAAAGATCAGCTTTTTCTGTTTCAATATCATCAATTAAATCATCTTCTCGTTTGATCGGAAAATTAGTGACTTTTGACTGATATAGTTTTTTAAGCGGATTTTCTGGATAATCAGGTTTCACTTTTACTATTTCAGATTGAGGCTTCTGCTGAATTTTACCATTAATAAGCTGATACAAAATCTTCTTATCGGTAGTATAAGCTGCTGTGGTAGAGAGTACTTTCTGATAATTTTCTTTATCGTAAAGATTTACCCCATATAGATACAACGCTCTGATATTCTGAACATAGGGAAAAGAATTAATTTCTTCTCTCAGAAGATTTAGATCCTCTGACTGAATATTTTTTGGGGCCTTTAATAATTCTAAAACTCTATGATTCATCTTACCAGTTCGCTACAATATCGTTAAAAATTTTATTTATAATCCTGTCTGTCGCAATCTTCACCTGAGAAGATTCTATTTCCGACTGAGACAAATTACTGTTGAAAACAGCCTCATCAGAATACGTTCTGTCGAAACTAAAATCCGGATGAAGTTTATTTTCATAATGCACCTTTACGGTGATTGTAAGTTTGTTTTGAGATTCATTAATCACTCCTCCGGTGTTTTGATTGGTGACTGTATTGGAACCAATGGTAGTCGGTGTGATTGAATAATCTGTGATCTCACCTTCCACTAAAATATCCGGATTTTCTTTCGTGCCTTTTAAAGTAGTTCTCTGTAAAAAACGGTTCTGAATATCCGTAGAAAACTGCTGAGACAACGTGGGGTTTACCAAAGGTGCATTATTGGGAAACTCACTGATCTTAATAGTTTTCTCATCCGTTAAAGACGAGCCCGTAAAAGAATAACATTGCTGAAACAATGAAAGAATAATAAATCCAAAGATCAATTTTATCTTACTCATAAACCTACTTTTTGATTTTGCGTCTCCAAGACGTCTTTATAAGCTGCATATCTGATGCAGATTCCTAATGGAATTGTGAAAAATAATCCAATCCCACAGGCAATAATTCCCAACTGAGAAATAATACCTACTACGATTGAAAATATGAAAATCATAAGAAAATTCTTTTTAGCAATCTTCCAAGATAGTGAATATGCCAATCTCACACTTTGAACTCTGTACAAAGAAATAAGAGGCTGTACAAAGAAAAGTGATACCGAAAAAGCTATCATAAACAGAATATATAAGAAAAACCAGATTCCCATACCACCCATCACTACAACAGGATCTATATATTCTCCTCCTGCATTTGCTGCTACAATAACGGGAATTATGGTAAAGCCTAATGGTATCATTAAAATCATAACAACAATGGTAACCAAGATCATTAATTTAAAATACACCCAAAAGTCTGTAAAATCGAAAATATCTCCCGCCTCTACTTTTTGTCCCTGATCTGCTTTTTTGCAGATTTTATAAAAATTTCCCATTGCCAGAATTCCGCAGAACGGAATAATACTCATCACAACAGCCAATAAAGTTGCTAGTATGAAACCGCCAATGTCTTTTTTAAAAATCTCAAAACCTTCAGAGATATATTTTCCGATATTTAAATCGTAGCCTTTGTTCGTAATTAAATCAAAATTCATTGTTAATAGTTTATTCTTCTAAGTTATATTGTTTTATTTTTCTGTATAACGTTCTTTGTGAAATTCCTAACTCGTCCGCAGCTTTATTTCTACGTCCTTTATGCTTCTCCAACGCTTTGATAATCAAATCTTTTTCATTATTCTGAAGCGATAGTGATTCGGGTCTGTTTTCTTCAATTTCAATATCCTCAAAATCTTCATAGCTTTCTTCCGGAGATGAAATAATCGTCGGATTCTGTACCACAGGAGAATTATTATTGTTTTCAAAATACAACAACGAATTCTGCGGCACATTCTGCTGCGGTTCCGGAGTATAAATTCTGTTGATTAAGTTTTTCTCCTGATTGCTTAAATCTCCTGCACCACGGTTTTTTATCAATTCCGAAGTTAAGGATTTTAAATCATTAATATCGTTTCGCATATCAAAGAGAATTTTATACATAATTTCTCTTTCACTGCCAAAGTCGCCTTGTTTTTGAGAATTCGGTGTATTTACCACCATCGGAAGATGCGTTTCCATCGGGATATATTCTGCCAATTTCTCAACTGTGACGTGTCTGTTTCTTTCAACAACAGTCATCTGTTCGACCAGATTTCTCAACTGACGAATATTTCCGGGGAAAGTATAATTTTCAATATAATGAACTGCACTCGGCTCAAGCTCCAGTTCCGGCATTCTGTATTTTTCCGCAAAATCGATAGCAAACTTTCTGAAAAGCAAATGAATATCCCCTTTTCTTTCTCTCAGAGGTGGCATATCAATCTGCACCGTATTCAGACGATAATACAAATCTTCACGAAATCTTCCGTCATGAATTGCTTTCATCATATTAACGTTTGTTGCCGCAACGATTCTTACATTGGTTTTCTGAACCTGAGACGAACCTACTTTCATGAATTCACCACTTTCAAGAACTCTTAGCAAACGAACCTGTGTCTGTAAAGGTAATTCACCAACCTCATCCAAGAAAATTGTACCGCCATCTGCCACCTCAAAATATCCTTTTCTGGTTGCCGTAGCTCCTGTAAATGCACCTTTTTCGTGCCCAAACAATTCGGAATCAATGGTTCCCTCAGGAATTGCGCCACAGTTTACAACGATATATGGCTGATGTTTTCTTTTGGATTCTGAATGAATTATTTTAGGAATAAACTCTTTCCCGACACCACTTTCTCCAATCACAAGGACTGAAATATCCGTAGGTGCGACCTGAATAGATTTTTCTAACGCACGGTTTAAGGCAGGAAAATTACCGATAATTCCGAAACGGTTTTTTATATTTTGTAACTCGATACTCATAAGTTATTTTTTAGATTATTTTTTTACAGTTATATTTTTTAGCTGTAAAATTTTAGTTAATTTGTTAAAAATGATTTTAAATTTTATTTCATCCAACTAACCAATTGCACTTAAATAATCTTTGTTTCTTACTTTTGAAACTTTTGTTTTAAAATATAAAATATCCGCAAAGAGATTTTCTTTACCGTTTTTTTCGAAGTTTGTCAGGAGTTGATTGTGCTTTTCTTTTTCAGAAAAATCTATTCCCGATTTATTTTTAAAAAAGTTATTCTGTTGTTTTCCCGAGAAAAATTTTTCAATAAGATCAACCGCATTTTGCTTATGATTTATCGCAAAATGATGTCCCTCTTTTTCCTTTAAAAAAGAATTTTGAAAGATTTCACATTCGTGACTTAAAAACTGACTGTAAATTTCATACAGCTTTTTGCAGTCTTCACTTTTGAAAGATCCGTTGCTTGTCTGTGTCGAAACATTACTGCAGATGATTACCAATAAAACACTGAGGCAATATTTATGAAATTTTTCCATTGTCTGAGTTGAATTGTTAATTGATAATAATTTTATATAATTATGATAAATATGCTTTAAATCAATAAGCAAATTAATTTTTTACAGTTTCCCCTAAAAGTGTGCCTTGTGTGTTATCAAAAACAAAAACGTTCACAATGTCACCCATTTTCTGACCTTCCTGCATATCGAATACACAAACAGCATTTTGAGAATTTCTTCCTTTCCACTGATTTTTATTCTTCTTGGAAATTCCTTCAATCAAAACCTCATGCACTCTTCCAACATAACCTTCCATTCTTTTTCTTGACAGTTCGCCCTGTAAAGCAATTACTTCTGCTAAACGTCTCTGTTTAACATCAGCAGGAATATTGTCTTCCATCTTCTTATGAGCAGGAGTTCCCGGTCTTTCTGAGTAAGAGAACATATAACCGTAGTCGAACTCAACCTCTCTCATTAAGCTCAATGTATCTTGGTGGTCTTCTTCTGATTCATCGCAGAAACCAATAATCATATCTTGTGAAAAAGAAATATCAGGAACTATTTCTTTCGCTTTTTTAATTAAATCTAAATATTCTTCACGGGTATGCTGTCTATTCATAGCTGCCAGCATTTTATTGCTTCCACTCTGAACTGGTAAATGCACATAATTACAGATATTATCATGTTTTGCAATCATTCTGAACACCTCCAAATCCATGTCCTGGGGATTTGAAGTTGAGAATCTGATTCTCATTTTTGGAATTGATTTCGCCACCAAATCAAGCAATTGAGAAAAATTAACCGCTGTTGCCTTCTGCATTTCAGATGCTTTGGCGAAATCTTTTTTCGGACCGCCTCCATACCAAAGGTAGGAATCAACGTTTTGACCTAATAATGTAATTTCTTTGTACCCGTTTTCCCAAAGGTTTTTGCATTCTTCCAAAATGGAATGCGGATCACGGCTTCTTTCTCTCCCTCTTGTAAACGGAACTACGCAGAACGTACACATATTATCACAACCTCTGGTAATCGTAACAAATGCCGTAACACCATTTCCACCTAAACGAACAGGATTAATATCTGCGTAAGTCTCTTCTTTTGAAAGAATTACGTTAATCGCATCTCTTCCGTCTTCCGTTTCTTTTAACAAGTTGGGTAAATCTCGGTATGCATCCGGACCAACAACAAGATCAACCAACTGTTCTTCTTCTAAGAATTTGGTTTTCAATCTTTCAGCCATACATCCCAAAACACCAACCGTCATGTTTGGTCTTTCTTTTTTAAGATTTTTGAATTGTGCAAGACGCATTCTCACCGTTTGCTCCGCTTTTTCACGAATTGAACATGTATTTAAAAGAATAAGATCGGCTTCTTCTACTTTTAGCGTTGTATTATAGCCCTGCTCATTAAGAATTGACGCAACGATCTCAGAATCAGAAAAATTCATCTGACAGCCATAACTTTCCAAAAACAATTTCTTGGAATTTCCATCTTTTTCAGCAATCGCAAAAGCTTCTCCCTGCTTTGTTTCGTCTATATATTTTTCCTGCACGATAGTCTGTTTAAGGTTCAAAATTCAAGGTTATAAATGATAAATTTAAATTTTTGAACTTATTGAATTTGCAAAGATACAAAATATTGTGACAGATTGTCAGGAGATTAATCGAAGTTAAATGTTAAAGGAATTCTAAAATGATATTTCACAGGAATATCATGATAAGTTGCAGGTTTCCATTTCTTTTTAATAGATTTTATTGATGCTAAAATCATTTCATTAAAATCTTTGCTATCGGTTTCTTTTGATAATTTTACATCTTCTATTTTTCCTTCTGAATTTATAGCAAAGGTTGCCTCAACAGTAAATCTGACGGAAGTTTTTGTTGAAAATCTTCTTGTATCTATACTGTTTGCAACTTTTTTTCTGAACTCCTGAATTCCACCTTCGAATTCCGGATCTTTAGAATACATTTCCGGAAGATAAGAATCTACATATTTTTCAAACAAATCATCAGCGAAGATTGGAATTTTTACTAAAGCTGCTTCTTTTTTACCATCAACCTCAGCAGGACTCCAATCTTTCATATATTTTAAAACAATTCTTATGAGATCAAACGTACACTTAGAATTGGAAATTTTAGCACTATCCTGTTTTACAAATTTTATTGTAGAATCAGGGTATACAACTATTTCCAAATCATAAAATTCATTTTTATCATCACAAGGCTTAAGCTTTTTTTCTAAAAGAATTTTATGGAATTGTTTGTAAAATTCGACTCTGCCTCCTTTATAAAATTCCATTCCATTAGGATAACTTTCAAGGATTTGTGCATTAGAAATGAATAAAATACAAATTAGGCACAACAATACAATTTTCTTAATCATGATCATATCCGTTATTATCAAAATTAACTCTCATTACAAATTTAGAATCTACTGCAACACCGTTTTTTGTCGCAGGCTTCCATTTTCCTTTTACTTTTTTTGTGGCATATTTCATATCATCAATAAACATTTCATTGTTTTTGAATTTCGGAAGGACATCAATATTGTTGAATTTTCCTTTAGGATCAATATTAAAAACAAAAGTTACCTTCCCTTGAATCGTATATAAAGCCATATCAATATAAGCATGAACCATATTCATGAACTCTTTCTGGAAAGCTTCGTCTCCACCCGGAAATTCTGCTTTCTGATAATTTTCTGATGTATGTTGAACTTGAACTGCAGTTTCCTGCAAAAAACTTTTACCGCTCAAAAGTAACAAAGGGAGAATTAATAGATATTTTTTCATGGTTATTAATAAGAAATCGTTTTTTTTTAAACATCGGTTGCGATAGAAGAAAGGTTCATTTTAATTTTAACCTGTGAAGTTACAGGCTGTCCGTTACGCGTTGCAGGAATCCAGTTTTTCTTAATTCTTCTTACCACATATTTCATATCCTCAAAGAAAATCTGGCTGTTAGAAACCTTCGGAGAACCTTCTATATTCGTAATTTTTCCTTTTTGATCTATTGTAAGTGTGAAGGTAAAATCACCATTAAGGACATAAAAATCTGTATTCAGATAGACATACATATATTTTCTCAATGTTTCTTTATATGCTGGAATTCCACCTTCGAAATTTGCCGTTTTAAAATCATTACAATTCTTAACCGCAACCTGAAGCAAAGGTTCTTTAATATCTATTTTTAAAATATTTTTGTTGTTTTCAGTGATCATATTATCATCTCTTTCCTCAACATCATTATTTTGAGCCCATGCAAAAGTTGATACCAAAAGTGCTGTAAATAATATCAGTGTTTTCATACGCTTAATTATTTGAAATAATACCGCAAAATTACAACCAAAAAACAAAGAAACCTCACTGAATAGCGAAGTTTCTTATAAATATTTATGTTTAAAATTAAATCTCTGACTGAGCTTTGCTACCTGTTTCTTTCAATAGTAACGAAACTAAAATTGCCAATACAATTCCTACAATCCAAAATAATATTGACTGCTGAAAATGAATATCTCCGGAAGATGCCTCAAGGCTTTTCCCAAACCATCTGCTAAAAATAGGACTTAATAAAGTTGTTACTCCGAAAGTGATAAAATTAATCGCTCCCGTGGCGCTTCCTTTCACGAAATCCGGATTAGTTTCTTTAATTACAGAGTACGGAATCATTGCTGCCCCAGAACCCAAACCAAGAATAAACATACTGATTTTTGCAGGATACAATTCAGGCAAATAAATTAATTGTAATAAACTTACAATCATCAAAACCGCTCCAGCAATTAAAACAGGTTTTCTGCGACCGATTTTATCTGTAATAAAACCTAAAAGCGGACACCCAAAAACCCACCCGAAGGCAACCATTGCACTGGTAATCGCTGCTTCATGAAAAATAAATCCTTTATCTTTTTGGAAAAAAGCAACCGCCCAAGTCATGGCAAAAATGGTAGTCGGAGCAAACAATAATCCTGAAATAATTCCGCACAACCATGATTGTGGATTTTTAAAAACAATTTTATAGGGTTCTAAATATCCTAAATGATGCGTTTTATTCTCCTGAGAATCTTCAGATTTATCTTCTTTAGGAATCACAAAAAATAGTGCAAACGCAGTGATAATGGTAAAAATTCCTGACCAAAGCCAAAAGGTATTGATATTTACCCCTTCTTCAACCCACGGCCCAACGATAAACTGACCTGCCGTTCCGCCCAGCATTCCGATACATTGAGTAAAACCTATTGCCGTTGCCAAAGACTTTGAAGAAAAACCTTTACTCGCCAGATACACACAACCGGGAAATGCAAAAGCACAACCGGCTCCTTGAAGTAATCTACCGGAAACTCCGGCAACCTGACTTGAAATTAAGAATAATAAACATCCGATTCCTAAAATGAGTGTTCCGACAAAAAGAGATTTTTTACCTCCAAATTTGTCTAAAGCAATTCCGGCAATCAAGCTACAGGTGGAATAAGTGTAATAATATGTTCCGACCATGCTGATTAGCTTCAATTCTGTAGTATTAAAATTATTAACCAATTCAGGAATCATTACCGCCGGTGCCGAGCGAATTACATAATCCAAAAAGTAAAAGATAAGCCCGAAAATCCAGGCAATGATGTAGAATTTCTTCAAAGATGCACTCATTATAGCAACCCTTTAATATGTTTGTAGTTTGTTTTTACCGTATCTAAAGCTTCTTCCATTTTTCCGCCAAGCATTAGTTGAGCCATAGATTTTGTCATTCCGATCACCTGATCGAATTCAATTTTTGGAGGTAAAGCTAACGCATTTGGATTTGTGAAAATATTTAGTAAATAAGGTCCGTTATAATCAAGACATTCTTTGATGGCTGCTTCAACTTCCTCTGGTTTGTGAACATTTTTTCCGGGATAGCCCATTGCATGAGCGATCATTCCAAAATCAGGATTGATCATATCTGTTTCATTGTCGGGCATTCCACCAACTTCCATTTCCAATTTTACCATTCCCAATGCTCTGTTATTGAAAACAATCAGTTTTACCGGTAATTTATACTGAAAAATAGTTGCCATATCTCCCAATAGCATCGATAATCCTCCGTCTCCGCACATTGCAATCACTTGTCTGTCCGGATGAGCCAAAGAAGCACCAATCGCCATTGGCATTGCATTCGCCATCGAACCGTGGTTAAATGAGCCTAACATTTTTCTTTCGCCCGTTCCTGTAATAAATCTTGCTCCCCAAACGCAACACATTCCTGTATCTACAGTAAAAATGGCATTATTTTGTGCTAATTTATCTAAAGTATGCGCTACAAATTCCGGCTGAATGGCATTTTCTGTTCCAGGATCTTTTACATAAGTCAATTGGGTTTCTTTTACTTTTTCATAAAATTCCAATTGCTGATTCAAGAAATGAACGTCTGTTTTTTCTTTTAATAAAGGCAATAAAGCTTTGATCGTTTCTTTCACATCACCCGTTAATCCTAATTCTAACTTGGCTCTTCTACCCAATCTTTCAGGACTTTCATCGATCTGAACGATTTTATTTTTAACAGGCATAAATTTCTGATACGGGAAATCTGTTCCCAAAAGAATCAACAGATCAGCTTCGTGCATCGCATGATAGGCAGAAGGAAGTCCCAAAAGTCCTGTCAAACCGACTTCATTCGGATTATTTGGCTGAATTGCCATTTTCCCCCGGAAAGAATATCCTACAGGAGATTTTAGATATTTTGAAAGCTGTACAACTTCTGCATTGGCTTTTTCAGCACCAATTCCGCAATAGATTGTTACTTTTTCGCTTTCGTTGATTAAAGTGGCCAATTGGTTCAATTCTTCATCAGAAGGTCGAATAACAGGATTTGTTTTAAATATTTTATTGGAAGTTGTCGCTTCTTCAGCATCCAGTTCCGAAACATCACCCGGAAGACCAATCACCGCCACTCCTTTTTTAGAAATCGCATGCTGAATTGCTGTCTGCAATGTTCTTTGAACCTGTTCCGGTCTTGTAATCATCTGATTGTAATGACTGCAATCATCGAATAATTTTATCGTATTGGTTTCCTGAAAATAATCCATTCCCATTTCATCACTTGGAATAGTAGACGCAATCACCAACATTGGAACATGAGAACGGTGCGCTTCATACACTCCATTAATTAAATGAACGTGCCCCGGACCGCAACTTCCGGCACAAACCGCAAAACCATCAAGCTCAGCTTCCGCCGCCGCCGCATACGCTCCCACCTCCTCATGTCTCACATGAATCCATTCAATACTACTTTTTTTAACAGCAATATTTAAATGATTGAGGCTGTCGCCCGTTACTGCATAAATTCTTTTCACATTTGCACTTTCGAGCATTTCAACGATTTGCTCAGCTACATTTTTAGCCATAATTAATATTTTTGATGGTTGTTTATATGGAATGTTGGAATAGGAATGAACTAAGATCTTTTAAAAAGATTCTAATCTCTACCAAATTTAAGGAATAATAAATATGTTTAAGATTTCTGAATATTAAAATTTACTTAATCTCATAAAAAACTCTGCAATTTCTTGCAGAGTTCTTCTATTTTAATTGATGACTTCAATCTGATTTCTCAAAAGATCTTCAAATTCATCTCTTTTTCTGATTAAATGCGCTTTTCCGTCTAAGAAAAGAACTTCGGCAGGTTTTAGTCTTGAATTAAAGTTTGAACTCATTTCAAAACCGTAAGCTCCCGCATTATGGAATGCCAAAACATCGCCTTCTCTCACTTCATTCAGTTTTCTGTCCCATGCGAAAGTATCTGTTTCACAAATATTTCCTACGACAGTATAAATTCTTTCTGCCCCTTTTGGATTGGATAAATTTTCGATTTGGTGATAAGAATCGTAGAACATCGGACGGATCAGATGGTTGAAACCTGAGTTTACTCCAACAAAAACCGTAGCCGTTGTCTGCTTGATAACATTAGCCTTCACCAATAAATATCCGCTTTTACCAACTAAGAATTTCCCTGGCTCAAACCATAATTCGAATTTTTTTCCTGTTGATTTTGAGAATTCTGAAATTACCTTTTCAACCTTTTTTCCTAATGTTTTTACATCAGTCTCTTCTTCGCTGTCTTGATAAGGAATTTTGAATCCGCTTCCCATATCCAAATATTTTAAATTCGGAAAATGTTCAGATAATTCTAACATAATATCCAAAGCCTGAAGGAAAACATCCGGATCTTTGATTTCACTTCCTGTATGCATGTGAAGTCCTTCTACATTCAAGTTTGTAGATTTCATCACTCTTTCAATATGACGAACCTGATGAATAGAAATACCGAATTTGCTGTCGATATGACCCGTCGAAATTTTATAATTCCCACCTGCAAAGATATGCGGATTGATTCTTACCAAAATCGGATATGTATTTCCATATTTGTTTCCGAACTGTTCAAGAATTGAGATATTATCGATATTGATGTGAACTCCATGAGTCATTGCTTCCTCGATTTCAGCAAGATCAACACAATTGGGAGTAAATAGTATTTTTTCTTTTGGAAAGCCCGCTTTTAAACCAAGCTTCACTTCATTTATTGATACACAATCCAAAGAAGCACCTAAGTTCTTCACATACTTTAGAATATTAATGTTGGTCAACGCCTTTGCAGCGTAGAAGAACTTTGTGTGTTTTAAAAAAGAAGATGTAAGTTTTTCGTATTGAGTTTTAATCGATTCCGCATCGTAAACATACACCGGTGTGCCAAATTCTTGGGCGATCTTTAATAATTCTTGTGAATTCATAATTTAATTTTAACATAAAAAAAGGCAGATTCTTCGGAAAAAGAGCCTGCCATCATAATTATTTTTATGCAAGACAACTCTTTTAAATGTTCCAAACCTTAGAAAACTTTACAGTTCCCTTTTTACCGGTTTTATGTTGTTTAAAATTTTGCATTGCTTCCTTTATTTTTTTGTAAAAGTACTAATTCTTTTTTATTTTTAGAAAAATTGATCAAAAAAGGGGCTTTTTTAATAAAAACCGACAGAATTTTTGAATATTCTCTTATTTCGGTAAAGGTAACGTTTCAAAGTCACCACGGATAAGTGCCAGCTGCAATTCATTGTTCAGCTCTGAAGACTGAGAAAGCAGATCGATTTTTAATTTTGATAATTTGCTTAAAGTTTGAATTTGTGTAAAAAGTTCATAAAACCCGTAGGACATTATTTTTCCGTTTTCAATGATTAAGAATAATTTCTCACCCAACTTTCTTCCCTGTCCAAGCCAGAGTTCACTTCTTTTTTTGAAATCTATCTTCTTTTTAAAAGCCTCAATATCTTTGTATTCTTCAATATTCTCTATAAACTGAACCGCTTTGGAACCCTGTGTAAAAGACCTGAATTTCAGAATCGGTTTTTCTACTTTATTCAGTTGATTTTTTTCAACAATATATTTATTATTCCTATGATAAAGCCCGAAAGCTAAGGGATCTCTTTTTTTAATTCCTTTAGAATTTAAGATCAATTTCGCAATAATATCTGTTCCGGTAAGCTCATAATTAATCTGTTCAACCTCCCTTTGAATAGTTTCCCACTTTTTTGATTTTGAATTGAAAACCTTCTTGGAAAATTTATTAATATCCTGAACATGATCCGAGAAAATAATTTTTCCCTGCTCATTTTGGAAATAGACAAATCCTTTTTCATTCGGAATATCCTGCGTAAGTACTTTGATTTTATTAATATACGTCTTCGCATTCGTCTCATCATACTGCTTTTGAACAATCTCATTTTCAGTATCTTTTGAAACCAAAAGTTTGAATAATTCCAACGTTGCGAGAGCATCGCCTTCTGCCCTATGTGCATTCAACAACGGGATACCCAGAGATTTCACTAATTTCTGAAGAGAATAGCTTGCTTCATCCGGAATCAGTTTTTTCGCTAAAGGAATTGTATCTAATGTATTGGTTTTGAAATCATAACCAAGCCTTTGAAACGATTGGCGAAGCATTCTGTAATCAAAATCTATATTATGACCAACAAGCGTTGTATTGGCGGTAATTTCGATGACTCTTTTGGCAATTTCATGGAATTTTGGTGCTGTTTTAACCATTTTCGGAGTAATATTGGTCAATTTCTGTACAAAAGGCGTAATATCACTTTCAGGATTTACAAAAGAGATAAACTGATCCACAATTTTCTGACCATCATATTTGTAAATGGCGATATCTATAATGCATTCTTTCCTGTAACCTGCACCATTACTTTCTATATCAATTATTGAATACATCTGATTTTCTACACTTTCTATTTAGATTACTATCGATCTTCATTAAATCCTGATCATTAAATTACATAACTTATGCCAATAAATCTAAAAAAATTCAGGCAATCCTGCTAAAATAATAAAATTTATATAATTTACCTCTTTCTGCCACCTAAACCTAACATTCCAAGGATAGCTTTTGCTCCTTCACGCAATAATGTTGTTGTAAAAGTTCGTCCCGCTTTGCTTTCCAATACCTGCTGCAACATTCCGGGTTCTTCTTTTACAGGTTTTGTTTTTTGGGTAGGAGCCGCATTTTGTGCCGCCTGCTCCATTCTTTTTACTAATATTTCGTAAGCTGATTCACTGTCTATAACTTTCTCATATTTAGCGACTAAAGCTGATCTAGATGTTAATTCTGAAATTTCGGATTCGTTCAAAACATCCATTCTCGATTCCGGAGAAATTAAATAAGTATGAACTAATGGCGTAGGAATTCCTTTTTCATCTAAAGCCGTTATAAATGCTTCCCCGATTCCTAAATTCTGGATCAACGTTGACGCATCATAAAAATCAGTTGTAGGATAATTTTCTACCGCTTTCGAAATTTCTTTTTTATCTTTTGCCGTAAAACCTCTCAACGCGTGCTGAATTTTCAGTCCTAACTGAGAAAGTACCGCTTCAGGAACATCGCCCGGAATTTGTGTAATAAAATAAATCCCCACTCCTTTTGAACGAATCAGTTTTACCATAGTTTCAATCTGGGAAACCAAAGCTTTTGAGGATTCATCAAAAATTAAATGCGCCTCATCAATGAAAAGAACTAATTTAGGTTTTCCGCTGTCGCCCTCTTCCGGAAAAGTCATGTAAATTTCCGCAAAAAGCGAAAGCATAAACGTAGAAAATAATTGTGGCTTGCTTTGAATATCCGCCACTCTCAAAATATTCACAACGCCTTTTCCATCTCTCGTCTCAAGCAAATCGTGAACGTCAAAACTTAATTCGCCAAAGAAGCTTGCAGCTCCCTGCTGTTCCAAAGCAACAATTGATCTCAGAATTGCTCCCAAAGAAGCCGAGGCAATCGAACCGTAATTAGATGAAAGTTCCGCTTTCCCTTGCGGATTTTCAGTAACATACTGAAGGACTTTTTTAAGGTCGTTCAAATCAATTAAAGGCAATCCTTTATCGTCACTATATTTAAAAACAATTGACATAATACTTTGCTGGGTATCATTCAATTCTAAAATTTTACTCAATAAGACAGGTCCAAATTCGGTAACGGTAGCTCTTAACTTTACACCTTTTTCTCCTGAAATAGTCATTAACTCTACAGGAAATGGCTGCGGATTGTAAGGAAGCTGCGTTTTTGAATATCTTTCTTCAATCACAGCATTCATTTTACCAGCCTCTGCAATTCCTGAAAAATCTCCTTTAATATCCAAAACCAAAGATGGAATTCCCTGATGAGAAAGCTGTTCGGCAAAAACCTGCAATGTTTTCGTTTTACCCGTTCCGGTAGCTCCGGCAATCAAGCCATGACGGTTAATTGTCTTCAAAGGAATGGTTACGTTGACTTCAGGAACAACTTCCCCATCCAACATTCCTTTTCCCAGGATAATATGATCTCCTTTTGGAGTGTATCTTTTATTTAATTCTTCAACAAAACTATTTTTATCGGTCATTTGATTTTTTTAAATTATAAATATAAATGTTTTTGGAAAATATTCGAATGTCATGTTTAATTTTAATTAAGTAATCATAGAGAATCTGTAAATTTAATGCTTGGATTTAAATTTTTCAAGACTGAAATAATTAATTAGAACAAATAAAAACTTTATAGATTTACTCTATTAATATAGATTTTTATTTTTAGTCGATTTTAAAAAAATAAACACGATTTTTGTAATTCAAATAAAACATTAAAGTTTACAATCACGCAATGAAAGTTGAACAAATATATACAGGATGTCTGGCTCAGGGCGCATATTATGTGGTATCTGAGAATGAAGCATTGATTATAGATCCATTAAGAGAAGTAAAACCTTATCTTGACCGACTGGAAAAAGACAACGTTACTCTAAAATATATTTTTGAAACACACTTTCACGCAGATTTTGTCTCGGGACATTTAGATTTAAGCAAAAAAACAGGTGCTCCAATAGTTTACGGACCGACGGCGCAACCTGAATTTGATGCAATTATTGCAGAAGACAATCAGATTTTTGAAATAGGAAAAATAAAAATAAAAATCCTTCACACGCCTGGTCATACTATGGAAAGTACCACTTTTCTTTTGATTGACGAAAACGGTGTAGAAACGGCAATTTTCACGGGAGATACACTGTTTTTAGGAGATGTTGGAAGACCTGATCTTGCTCAAAAGGCAGGAAGCATCACACAGGAAGATCTTGCTGGGATTCTTTACGAAAGTTTACATTCTAAAATATTACCATTAGACGACAGTATCACTGTTTACCCAGCTCACGGTGCAGGCTCAGCTTGCGGAAAAAATATGCAAAAGGAAACAGTCGATATTTTAGGAAATCAAAAAAGAACCAATTATGCGCTGAACCAACCAGATAAAGAATCATTTATCAGAGAAGTTCTGGACGGACTGACTGCTCCGCCAAAGTATTTTGGGATGAATGTTGCCATGAATAAAGGTGGTTATGAAAGTCTTGACACTGTTATGGATAAAGGTTTATCACCAATTTCTGTGGATGATTTTGAAGCATATGCAGAAGAAACCGGAGCATTAATTTTAGATACAAGAAGTCCTGGAGAATTTTACAAAGGATTTGTTCCCAATTCTGTAAATATTGGGTTAAAAGGAGATTTTGCACCATGGGTAGGAAGTTTAATTGTTGATGTTAAACATCCTTTGTTATTAATCGTTGACGAAGGAACTGAAGAAGAAGCAATTACAAGACTAAGCAGAGTTGGTTTTGACAATGTTGTAGGATATCTGAACGGCGGTTTTGAAGCATGGAAAAATGCAGGCAAAGAAACAGATGAAGTGAAAAGAATTTCTCCGGCTGAATTTGCAGAACAATTTAATGAAGAATCTAAAGTTATTGATGTTCGTAAGATTTCAGAATATTCTGCGGAGCATATTGATAATGCATATAACAAACCTTTGGATTTAATAAGTGATTGGGTAAAAACAATCGATGATTCTGAGCATTTTTTCCTTCATTGTGCAGGAGGTTACAGAAGCATGATTGCCGCAAGCATTCTTAATTCACATGGAATCAGAAACTTTACAGAAATCGACGGAGGTTTCAACGGAATCAAAAAAACTGAAAAATTTCCGACGACAGACTTCATGTGCCATTCAAAAACATTATAATATAAAAGTATTTTGGAATCATTCTTGCTTTAAATTCAACATATTAGGGTTTATTTTCAAGCAAAATCTTAATGATTTCAATAACAAAACAATAAGTCAATACACTTTAGTTTATTAATACATAAAACTATGTCACAAAAATTTCAGGAAATCATAGATTCCGAAAAACCGGTCTTAATCGACTTTTTTGCAACCTGGTGCCAACCCTGCAAAGTGCAGTCTTCGGTTTTAAATACTGTAAAAGAAAACGTTGGTGAAAACGCAAGAATCATCAAGGTAGATGTGGATCAATATCCCGCAATTGCCTCACAATATGGCGTACGTGGTGTTCCGACTTTGGCGGTATTCAAAAAGGGAGAATTATTGTATAAGGAAAGCGGTGTTCATGATGTTAATCGACTGACGCAACTTTTGAAGCAGTATATTTAATTCTTACTTAATAGATATAAAACTATACTTCTGCAGATTTTCACGGATGATTTTAAAAAATTATTTATGAAAATCTGCAGAAGTTTTTATTTTAGTCTAAACCAAAAATCTTAAAATCGTCACGGTCATTCAAAAACTGAAAATGATTTCTAAAGTCTTTCAATTCATCCAGACTCAATTCCCCAGTTACGAGATTTCCGTTTTTATCTGAAATTTCTTTTCCATCCGCAAAAAAACAGTGCGAACTTTCCTGATAAAATAAATCATTTCCATCGGTTCCGATTCTGTTTAAGCCAAAAACAAAAGATAAGTTTTCAATTGCTCTTGCTTTTAACAAATGCTCCCATGCTCCCACTCTTTTTTCAGGCCAGTTGGCAACATATAAAATAGCGTCATAATCATCATTATTTCTTGCAAAAACAGGAAAACGAAGGTCATAACAAACCTGTAATAAAATTCTGAAACCTTTATAATTCACAATCACTCTTTCTTTTCCTGGAGTATATACTTTATCTTCTCCCGAAAATGAAAACAAATGTCTCTTATCATAAAAATCAACTTGAGAATCCGGTTGTAAGAAATACATTCTGTTGAAAAACTTTCCATTTTCTTCCACAGGCGCACTTCCGCAGAAAGCAGCATTTTTTTCTTTTGAAATTTTCTTTAAAAATTCCAACGATTCCAGATTTTTGTCGGCAACTTCATCGGCATCCATGCAAAAACCCGTAGAAAACATTTCAGGTAAAAGGAAAATATCACTTTCCTGATTCTGTAATTCCTTTTCTATTAGTTGAAAGTTTTCCGTTTTATTTTTCCAGATGATATCTAAATTAAGTCCTATGATCTTCATAAACTTTGTTAAAAAACTTCAATAAAAATACGATTTTCCTGTGATTTCGGTTCTATTTTTGTTGAGGATATTTTTTAGTAACAATAGTAAAGAATAAAAATTTATGAAGAAATTGTTTTTTATGGTGATGGTGATTTTCGCAGGAGTTTCCGTAAATGCACAAGCGTGGACAGGAGCAGGAGATCAGAAAATAAACGCAGGATTAAGCGCCTGGGGATATGGAACAGGAATTACAGGAACGTATGATTATGGTTTAAATAATTTGATTTCCGTGGGAGCAGGACTCAATGTTTACTTTGATAATTATAAAGATAATGATGATAAAAACCGTGCTTTTGTTTTCGGAAGAGTGAATTTTCATTTGAAAGAAACTTTACAATTGCCTGAAAAATTAGATATCTATCCCGGTGTTGATGTTGGTATTGTCGGAAAAAATTTCGGATTGGGCGCTCATATTGGTGCAAGATACTTTTTTACAGAGAAAATAGGTGTTTTTGCAGAAGTCGGAAACAATGGCAGCCTTGGAGTTTCCATCAATTTATAAGAAATCATCACATTATATGACAAAGCTTCTCGTTTCGAGGAGTTTTTTTATTTGGCATAGTTTTGATAATTGTTACCTTTGCAAATTAAACATAAAAAGCATTAATGGAAATAGCAATCAAACTGTTTCAATTTATATTGAGCATTTCTATCTTGGTAATCCTTCACGAACTTGGGCATTTCTTACCAGCAAAATATTTTAAGACCAAAGTTGAAAAATTCTACCTTTTCTTTGATCCATGGTTTTCCATCGCCAAGAAAAAAATCGGCGAAACGGAATATGGAATCGGATGGCTTCCTTTTGGTGGATATGTAAAAATCGCAGGAATGGTAGACGAAAGTATGGATACCGAGCAATTGAAACAACCTGCACAACCTTGGGAATTCAGAGCAAAACCGGCTTGGCAGAGATTAATCATCATGTTGGGTGGAGTTACGGTAAACTTTTTCTTAGCTTGGTTGATCTATGGTTGTCTTTCTTTCTTTAACGGAGAAATGTATACTGATCTTACTAAATTCAACAATGGTATCGGTGTAAGTGAAGCAGGAAAAAAAATGGGATTCCAGAACGGTGATAAAATCGTTACTATCGACGGAAAACCTGCCGAAAGATTAGAAAATGCTTCTATCAATATCCTTTTAGGAGATAACGTAACAGTAGTAAGAAACGGAAAAGAAGTTACTTTTCCAGTAAATAAAGACGGTGTTGCAGATGTTTTAAAACAGAAAGAGGCAAAATTATACATTTCTCCAAGATTTCCAATGATTATTGATACTTTAGTAAGTCCGGCTTCAAAAGCTTCAGGCTTGATGAAAGGCGATAAAGTAATCGCAGTAAATGGAAAACAGACACCTTTCTTCGATGAAGTAAGTTCTACACTATTAGAAAACAAGGGAAAAACAATTGCTATTGATGTCGTAAGAAACGGAAAACCGGAAACGATTTCAATTGCTGTTGATGAAGACGGAAAATTAGGTGTTGGCGTTGATCAGAAAGCATTGGCAAGTGTAGTAACAAACAAACAGTATTCTTTCGGAGAGTCTATTCCAAGAGGTTTAGAAAGAACGATTGAAGCCTTGACTATGCAGGTTAAACAATTTAAAATCATGTTCAACTCAAAAATTCAAGGATATAAAAATGTTGGTGGGCCGATTGCTATTGTAAAAAATATGCCGGTTGACAGAGCTGCTGACGGAAGTATCGGAATCAATTGGGCAGCTTTCTGGAGTTTTACAGCAATGTTTTCTATCTGGTTGGCATTTTTGAACCTAATTCCTATCCCGGGATTGGATGGTGGACACGTAATTTTCACATTATATGAAATGATTGTTGGAAAACCTGTTCCTCAAAAAGTATTGGAAAACGCCCAGATGATTGGGGTTATCTTCCTGTTAGGCTTGATGTTACTGATCTTCGGAAGTGACATATTCAAGATCTTTACCAATAAGTTATAATATTTTTGAAATTTTTCAATAAAAATATTTGTAGGGTATAAATATTCGTCCTATATTTGCACCACTTAAAACAAAGGACATTATTCCTCCTTAGCTCAGTTGGTTAGAGCATCTGACTGTTAATCAGAGGGTCGCTGGTTCGAGCCCAGCAGGAGGAGCTAAAAGACTTACAGAAATGTAAGTCTTTTTTTATTTTCAAAATTCTAAAAATCAGCTTTAATTTCTCTAAATTTAAATCACTGATAAATAATTAAATAGCCTTAAAACACCCGCTACCACACGAAAAAATTCAATATTTTTAAAATAAATAGTTGCATACTATTATTTTTCATATTATATTTGCACCACTTAAAACAAAGGACATTCCTCCTTAGCTCATTCCTCCTTAGCTCAGTTGGTTAGAGCATCTGACTGTTAATCAGAGGGTCGCTGGTTCGAGCCCAGCAGGAGGAGCTAAAAGACTTACAGAAATGTAGGTCTTTTTTATTTTATATCGTTTTATTCATATTTAAGTCTAGACTTTAACAAAACAATAACTATAACACGTTAAAATGATGATGTTATTTCGTTACATTTGCAGTTTTGTATTTAAATGCATTAAAATTTAAATATTATTTACTTATTACAATAAATCTGCATACTTTTTGTTTATGCAATAGCTTGAAGAAACAACAAATGTTAATTAATAACTCGAAATATTATCCTCTTTTCCTTCTTATCTTTTTTTCCGACTTTATCTGTGCGCAGAACTCAGCAAAAGGCAGAATTGTAGACTCGAAAACCAATAAAGAAATCTCCGGTGTTGATATTTTCATTAATGAAAATGACAAGCCATCACAAACAACGGCTTCAGGGAATTTTAGCATTCAGTCTGACAGTATTATTTATAAATTAAAATTCCAGAGAAAAAGCTATGCGCTAGAATTCGTGAATGTAACTTCTGAAAATGCAGAAAATATTTTTGTAAAATTAGCTCAAGAAAAAGTCAGCAGCATTGAAGAAGTTGTCATTCACAACGAAAAACCAAAATACAAAAATAAGAAAGAGAATCCGGCATATGCTATCATGCAGAAAGTCTGGGAAAGAAAAAGGAACAACGGTTTAGACAAATTTGATACATATACTTTCAAAGAATACGAAAAAATTCAGTTTGATGCCAATAATCTGGATAGTGTTTTCATGAAGAGAAAAATCTTTAACAAGATGGATTTCATTTTTGATTACACAGATTCTACCGCAAGCGGAAAGATTGGACTTCCGATCTTTTTGAACGAAGCTATTTACGAAAATTACGGAGAAAATAAACCTGGCAAAAAAACAAAAAAACTGCTTGTTGCGCAGAAAACATCAGGATTTCAGGACAATCAGATTGTTACTTTAACGGCGAAAAATCTTTATCGTGATATTAATATTTATGACAATACGTTAAATTATTTTGATATCGGTTTTCCAAGTCCAGTTGGAGAAACAGGATTCAGCACCTACGACTATAACCTTATTGATACGATTTCGGTAAGAGGAGAAAAAGCCTACAAAATCCGCTATCAGCCAAAAAGAACCGAAGTTTTAGCTTTTCAGGGCTATCTTTTTATTGATACAGACAGCTATGCCGTTTTGGGAGCAACATTGAAATCGACACAAAAAATCAATGTTAATTTCATTAATGGAATTTCTACTGAATTGGAGTACGACAATCCCGATGAAAATACTTTCTTACCAAGAAAATTCGTCACAGAGATAGAAATGACCCCTTTTTCTAAAAAGAAATCAGCAAAAAGTATTGTAGCAAAAAGATCAGTCGATTATTCTGAGTATGAATTTAATAAGCCTCTTGATGATAAAGTTTTTGTACGAAAAGAGGAAGAATATGACGATGCATTCACAGATAAAGATGATGCTTTCTGGGTAAAGGCAAGACCTGATTCATTATCAAAAACCGAACAGGGAGTCTATGAGATGCTTGATAAATTACAGCAGACTCCTAAATTCAACAGAATTGTAAAAATATATGAAACGTTGGGCTCAGGCTATTATAACGTTTTTAAAGCTATTGATATTGGTCCAATATTCTCAATTTATGGAAAAAATGAAGTGGAAGGAGACAGAATTCGACTGGGAGCGAGAACTTATTTCACAAGAAATGACCCTTGGAGACTTCAGTTTTATACGGCTTACGGATTTAAAGATCAACAGGTAAAATATGGTGCTGAAGGTCGATTTATGTTTAACAGAGTCAATAGATTCACTGTTGGAGCAGGAACACGAAGAGACATTCTTCAGTTGGGAGTTCAATTAACCAACGACGACGGAATTATGGCGAGAACCTTCGCTTCTTCCACGCTTTTTGCAAGAGGAGAGAATGCTTCATTAAGTTCGGTAAATCAAACCAACGTTTTCACGTCTATCGAACCCTGGAAAAACTTTCAGGTAAGGTTAGACGGTACTATGCAAAGTATTAAATCTGCTAATCCGGCAGGGTTCAATTTAATGTATTACAAAAACGGAGCTCTAAGACAAACAACGAACGATTCGCACTTTACGTTTAGTTTAATCGCAAGACCAGGCGCTAAATTCTCACAAACCGGAATCGACAGATACGAACACGGAACATTGGCACCAACCATTGTTTTAAAATATACAAAAGGCGTTGAAGGCTTATTCGGATCTGATTTCAGTTATAATAAATTACAGTTTATGTTCTACAAACCGATGCTGATCGGAAGTTGGGGTAAAACATTGGTTAGTTTTGAAGCAGGAAAAAATTTCGATACCGTTCCATTGGCATTACAGAATGTAATCCCCGGAAACCAGTCTTACAGTTTGGCTCAAAATACTTTTGCACAGCTTAATTATTATGAGTTTGTAGCAGACACTTACACAACGCTTCATTTAGAGCATCATTTTAACGGTAAAATCCTTTCCTACATCCCTTTGATTAAGAAATTAAAATTGAGGGAAATCGCATTCATAAGAGGAGCTTACGGAACGTTGAGCGATGCATCTAAAGCAATTAATGTGGAAGGAATTAAATATTCTGCGCCCAGCGAACATATTTATTATGAATACGGAGTAGGAATTGAAAATATAGGTTTCGGGAATCTTAGAATTTTCCGAGTAGATTTCAACTGGAGAGGAAATTATCTTGACAGACCGGATATTTCCACTTTCGGCATTAAAGCCGGATTCCAAGTTGGTTTTTAAAATATAAATCTCCTTCAAATTTGAAGGAGATTTTTTCATTTTAAGATTCTGCCGGATAATCTTTACAGCTATTACAGTGAGCAACAATATACACAATACCGCAAGAAGGTCTTTGCCCTTCAGGAATTTTACAATAAATATCGCAAGGCAGACAGTCTTTTACAGGAAGTGCTCCTCCCATTACATTTTTAAGTTCGTTTCTGTTGATTTTCTTTAAATTTTTCATAGTAATTGATTTTAATTTGACGTTTGATAAATGTAAGGAATAATATTTTATCAGGATTTCATAAAAAAGCCCCATAAAACTGAGGCTTAGATATAATGAGTAATGTGATATTTAGCAATCACAAGGTGTGTCAAGAACAGCATTTAAACAATGCGCTTTTTGCCAGGCAGACCAAGTACACCATTCAGCACACCAATTTGCCAAAGGAGGACATCTTTCTGCTCCACCATTAATATTTTTCAAATTTTTCTTCGTTAGTTTTTTTAGATTTTTCATAATATTTTGTTTTAATTTGTCGCCTACTCTATTTGCTTTTCGGCTTCCGCAACTAATTTGTTATTTGATTGTTACCAAATATAAAAACATTTCACCACATATAGAATAAATTATAAAAATTTAACTTTTTAAATAAAATTGGGCACAACAAAAAATCCTCAACATCAATGCTGAGGATTTTAATTTTTATGAAACGCTACAATTAAGCGTTCGGCTCTACAGATACAAAAGACCTGTTGTTTGCTTTCTTTCTGAAAACTACTTTACCGTCTACTAAAGCAAACAAAGTGTGGTCTTTACCCATTCCCACGTTAGTACCCGGGTGGTGTTGCGTACCTCTTTGTCTGATAATAATATTACCGGCAATAGCTTCTTGTCCTCCGAAAATCTTAACACCTAATCTTTTAGAATGAGATTCTCTACCGTTTTTGGAACTACCAACTCCTTTCTTATGTGCCATTTTATTTTAAGGTTTTTTGGTTTAAATTATTCTGCGCTTTCAGCGTCAGCTTTTTTAGTTGTTTTCTTAGCAGGCTTTTCTGCTTTTTTAGCTCCTTCAAATCCTGTAATACCAGTAATCTGAATTTGAGTTAAAGATTGTCTGTGACCATTCTTTACCTGATAACCTTTTCTTCTTTTCTTTTTGAAAACGATTACTTTATCAGCTTTTACATGATCAAGGATCTCGGCTTCCACAGTGATTCCGCTTACAGCTGGGGCGCCTACAGTGATTGCTCCGTTTACAGTAAGAAGTACTTTATCGAAAGATACTTTTCCTCCTTTGTCTCCTTTCAAACGGTTCACAAACAACTTCTGGTCTTGCTCAACTTTATATTGAAGCCCTGCTATTTCTACAATTGCAAACATTGTTTATAAATTTTTAGTTATTTCGAGGTGCAAATATAAGAATAAATTTCTAAATACCTTACAATCAAAACAATCTTTTTATTATTTTAAAAATTAACTATGTTTTGAATATTATCTCACAATAAAGTGACAATAAATTGCGTTTAAAGTTATACATTCGTTAACACCTAAATTTATTTATATGAAAAGAAACATCTATTTTCCACTCCTTGTGGGAGCCATTGCTGCACTCTCATTGTCAGCTTGTAACGACGATTCAATGGACAGTCCTGCACAAACAGAACAACAACCGGAAAATCTCAAGATCGAACAGCCCAATGCATTGGAAAAAGTATGTTATTACGTAGATCAATACTGGAATTCTACGGCAGTTCTTACCACATCACTTCCAAATTCTGCTGATACCAACTTCATGAATTCTCAAATGACACAGATCGCAGGTTTATGGGGAAGAACCAGTCCAACGCTGAGATTTGTCAATGATCCTTCAAGTCCAAACTCTACCTACAACGCAATTTCTTATTCTACAGGGAAAATTTATTATGGATATGCCATCTATGCAGATGCCAAAAATAAGGGCGGAAATATTGTTAATGCCATGATTTTGGCTCACGAATACGGTCATCAGCTTCAGTATATATTCGGATTACCTTCTGTAAGTGAATCAACCGCAAGACCAAATGAACTGGAAGCAGACGGTTTTGCAGGATATTATCTGAGAAGACCAAACGGTTACAATCAAACAACGTTTGCGCAGATTGCAGCTGCTTACGAATTCGCACAAAGCATCGGAGATTATCAGACAACAAGTGCAGGGCATCACGGAACTCCGCCACAAAGAAGATCTGCCGTTCGTTTAGGATTTTTACTAGGTCAGTACGATCTTACAGCTTCTTCATTTGATTATAACTTCTTCTATTATTATCAGGGAGTTTTAAACGGAACTTATAAAATGGGCAAAAATTCTCAATATCCTGAAATTGACGCTTACATGAGCCAATATACAGACGAATTGAGAAAAATTCAGAACGGAGAAATCTCTGCGGAAGAATTTAAAGACCTTAAATAAAATTCATTTTTGATATATCTTTCTCATGGAGGTAAGGCGTTTGTCTTGCCTCTTTTTGTTTAATAAATATTCACAAAGTTTAATTACTTTTGAAAATCATAGCAAAAAAATGAAAAGAGACCTTTATATTGATTTCGCAAAAGGATTGGCAACCCTTTCCATCATATTTATTCACACCGCTTTTTGGTCGGGACAGTTTTATATTCCGGTAGAAATCCGGGTATTTTCCTTGGTTTTTGATGTTGCCTTATTTTATGCTTTAAGCGGAATTACTTCAGGTTCAAATATCGAAAAAACATTTTACAGATTATTGAAATTACAGATTACGTACATGATTTTCGTTACGTTTCTATTCTTTGCAGATTACTTTTTTAAAGTTTTTGGACTAACTTTTTTCTCGTTAGAATGGCTGCAAAGTTTTTACTCAACATTCGGGTCAAAATATGCAACCACCAGTATTTCAAATATCCCACAATGGCAAAATCTTGGAAATTGGTATCTTCATCAATATACAAACGCAGATACTTTTCCTGTTGTGATGGGAAGTTTCTGGTATTTGAAAGTATATTTTATACTAACAGTCTTTGGTGTTTTAATTTTAAGATTTTTCCCGAAACATATCAATTGGTTCATCGGACTTTGTATCGTTTTGACATTTTTATTTAATATTTTTCCTGAAATGTATCCCACAGGACAAGTTGGCTACGTTGCTTTTTATATGACAATTTTCTTAGCCGCCAACAAATTGCGAGGCAAAAAAATTCCCACAAAAATAATTCCTGTGTTGTATGCAACCGTAGCAGCAGCTTTAATAGGAATGTCTTGGTATTACGGAGCAGATATTTTTTATAAAATCAATAAAAATAAATTCCCTCCCCAGATTCCTTATATTATCTGGACATTCTTTTCACTGGTAACATTATTTGTATTTTACAACAGATTAAAAATTTCCAGAGAAAGTTTCATTACCCATGTCGGTAAAAATGCCATTTTCTTTTATTTTGGACAAGGCATAAGTTCATCATTGGTTTATTTTTTAGTAGTTCCGTTAAAAGAATATATGCCTTGGTGGATCTTAATGATTATAATTTACGGTGTTAATATTATGTTAGCTTTCCTCATTTCATTAGGATTGAAAAAAATAGATCATCTCGGATGGAATATCCTTGAGTTTCTAAGAAGAAAAACTGCCAATAAAACCGTTTAATTTTCCCCTCTTCTTCCTCCTCTCACGAAAAGTGCAATGATAATTAACAATAAAATCCCACCGCCAATTAGATACATGGGATCTGCATACCATTCAGTTGTAGTTGTACTTGTGCTCGTATTTTCTTTAGTAACTACTCCTCCAGCAGTATCCTGGGCAAAAGCAAAAAAAGACATACACATAGTGAACAGCAATACTAATGAACGATTTACTTTTGATTTAAAATTTGTAATTGTTTTCATTTTTTTAATATTTATTTGGTTATAAAGACAATAACAAAAAAAATACCAGCATCTTACTATTTGAAAAAATTTATATGTAAGGAGGCTTACAGTATAAATAAAATCCAATCATATCACAAATTATTTTAATTTTACAAAAAATTTACAAATATGTTTAAGTTGAAGCTCACGACCGATCCGAGATGGGCAAATATTGCAGAAGGAAACATTCAGGAAATTTTGACGGATCATGCGTGGTGTGAGCAAAAAGCAGCAACCAATGCCATCGGATTGATTACAATGCTTCCAGAACGTCCCGACATTATCAGTGAACTTTTGATGATTGCTCAGGAAGAATTGGAACATTTTGGTCAGGTGCTTGAAATTATCAAGAAACGAGGTTATACTTTTGGACGTACACGAAAAGACGATTACGTGAACGAACTGGTTAATTTCATTCAGAAAGGAGGGCATAGAGATACTTTAATTGTCGACAAAATGCTTTTTGCAGCGATAATTGAAGCAAGAAGCTGTGAACGATTTAAAGTTTTGACTGAAAATATCAAAGACGAAGAACTTAAAACTTTTTACAGAGAATTAATGATTTCTGAAGCGAATCATTACACCACTTTCATCGGGTTTGCAAGACAGCTTGGAGACGAGGAAAAAGTAAACAAACGTTGGGAAGAATGGCTGGAATACGAAGCTAAAGTCATTCAGTCTTACGGAAAAAGTGAAACCATTCACGGATAAAAAATATTTGCATTGAAAAAACTGACGTTTGAAAATATTACAAATTTCTTCCTGAAAAACTTCTTTCAGGGATTAGTAATTATCGGTCCGATCGGGCTGACAATTTCTGTAATATGGTATGTTGTTACTTCTATTGACAACATCATTCCGTCTGTGGCAAAGGAAATTCCGGGATTAGTTTTTATTTCTACCATTTTAATAACAGCAATTTTAGGATTTTTAGGAAACAAATTCGTTCTTGGAAAATTCTTCTTCGATTCTATGGATCGGCTGTTGGAAAAAACTCCCGGAGTAAAACATATTTACACCCCTACAAAAGATGTAATGTCTTCATTTGTAGGCGATAAGAAGAAATTCAACGATCCTGTTTGGGTAAAAACCAATGAAAATCCGGAAATCTGGAGAATTGGGTTTTTAACACAAAAAGAAATGGCCGACGTAGAAAAACACAATTACGTTGCTGTTTATCTTCCGCATTCTTACGCAATTTCCGGTTGGGTAATTGTAACGGAAGAAAAAAATATCAAACCTGTAGTAGGTATGACGGCCGCTTCTGCCATGAAATTTGCAGTAAGTGGAGGTGTTGCAGGATTCCATTCTGATGACAATATTTTCAAAGCACCGGAATAATATTTCTCTTACTTTCATTTAATATCAAATTCAGATATTATCACTTATATTTTCTTTATTGATAATATACAATCAATTAAAGAGACTACTTCATATCGACTAAAATAACAATGCGGATATTTCACCGTTTTTTTAAATTTTAGTGATTGAAAATTTCACATTTTAATAAAACTAACAACGACTAAATTAATAGAATGAGCAAAGTTGCAATCATAGGAGCTGGAGTTTCAGGATTGAGCATGGCAAATTATTTGGAAAATAATAATATCAATTACCATCTCTACGAAAGAAGAACCCCAAATGACCTGAAAGGACACGGATTTATTCTTCCCAAAGAAGGCATTGAGTTTCTGTCAAGCATTATAAACATTGATGATCTTTACGAAAAAGGAAGTTTCCTTAAAAAATATATTCATTACAGTCAAAGCGGAGAAGTTATTTCTGAGAAAGACCTTGATGATGTTTTTGTGGTTTCCAGAAGTGCATTGATAGAAATTCTGGCAAAAGGAGTTCCTGCCGAAAAAATTTCTTATGAAAAAACGGTGAATTTTAATGGATTTTCAGAGGGAAAAGCCAATATCATGCTTGATGAAACCACAACCCTAGAAGCTGATTTAGTTATTGCTTCCGACGGTTCCAGAAGCAGAATCAGAAGGAATATTTTTCAGGATGAAGTAATGAAAGCTGTTCTGGAAAATGAAGTTGTGAATATTATCGAAAATGAAGAATTGGCAAGTCAGATTGAAAGTAATTTTCTAAAATATCATCATGAAAACGGTGGATTGACCTTTGGAGTTTTAAAATTATCTGCCTATAAAATCCTTTGGTATTGTCAGTTTGACATTACTAAATTCTTTATTAATGAAGATTATACACCGGATTGCATCAGACAATTTATGCTGGATAATTTCGGTGATTGGAATCCTTTGATTTCATCTATCATTGAAGGCTCAAGCTACAACAATGCTCACATTTGGAGAGTTTATGAACTGGAAAAGCTAAATCCTTTTTATCACGAGAATGTCGTTTTTATCGGTGATGCAGCTCATCCTTTGATCCCTTTTACAAGTCAGGGCGTAACTTCTGCATTGAAAGATTCTTTTACATTAACGAATCTTTTAGTTGAAGGCAATGATCTTCAGGAAACATTCAGAAAATATGAAGAGGAAAGACGACCTGAAATCGATATTCACATCAAAAATGGAAGAGCTTTATTAGAGCAATTCCTTTTACCGCTGAGCGAACAACCGAAAAATACATTACCAATTTCATACAAATAAAAATGTTTACAAACAACGATATTAATTTCGAAGCCCTGAAAAGAAAAGCTTTCAATGGCAGATGGGCAACTTTAGAAGACGGAATAATTCCTTTAACGGCAGCAGATCCGGATTTCAGAATGTCAACAGAAATCGAACAGGGTATTATTGAATATATTAAGGACGGATATTTAAGTTACGGTCCATTCTCCGGACTTCCTGAGTTCAAAAAAAGTGTTTCGGAACATTTTAATACTGAAAAAAAAGGAAGCTTTACTTCTGATAACGTGTTGGCAGTAAACAGTGCTGCAATGGGAATGTTTATGGTTGCAAAATACGTTTTAAATCCTGGAGATGAAGCTATCATTTTTGATCCGGTAGATTTTCTGTTTAAAAAAACGGTAGATGCAGTTGGCGGAAATATTAAATTATGTGCCGTAGATTCTCAGACCGGAGATATTGATTTTGAAATGTTAGTCTCTTTAATTTCACCAAAAACAAAATTGATTAGCATTTGTAACCCTCACAATCCTGTGGGAAGAGTCTATTCTAAAGAAATTTTACAAAAAATTGCTGAAATTGCCGCTGCCCACGATCTTTGGGTAATGAGTGACGAAATCTGGAGCGATATTGTGTATGATAAAAAAGAATTTAACACGTATTCTTCTGTTTCTGAGCATGCAAAAAAGAAAAGTTTCACGGTTTTCGGATTTTCAAAATCGTTTGGAATTGCCGGCTTGAGAATTGGAGCCGTTTTATGTAACGATCAGGAATTGATGGATGATTTCACGGAGAAATCTCATTTTAATTCTACTATTGAAGGTGTTTCTACGTTGTCGCAAATTGCTGCAAGCGTCGCTATTGACAAAGCAAAACCTTGGTTTAATGATTTTTTAACTCATTTACAGCATAACAGAGATTTAGCTCATACAATATTAAGTAATTCCGGAGTTTTAACACCAAATTTACCGGAAGCTACATTCGTTATTTTCCCTAAAATTGAAAACGGAATGTCGAGTGATGAATTTGCTCAGCATGTTTTAAAACAAGGAAAAGTAGCCATTGTTCCCGGTTCAGAAAGATGGTTCGGAAAAGGCGCCGAAGGTCATGTGAGAATCTGTTTCTCTACTTCACAGGAAATTCTGATTGAAGGTTTGAATAGATTAATTAATAGTTTTTAAAAAAGTTTGGGGCAAAATCTTCGATTGCCCCAAACTTTTTAATCGCTTATTTTAAAGAATTATTTCTTAGAAATTTTATACAGTTTTCCGCTGTCCGTCACTGCATACAAATTTCCGTCACTTCCATTCAAAACATCACGAAATCTTTCTTTCTGATCTGCTAAAAGTCTTTCTTCACCGACAACTTTATTGTCTTTCATAACGATTCGGTTGATATGTTCGCCGCTGAGACATCCAATCATTAAATTACCTTTCCACTCATCAATATTTCCTGTATAAAACGTGACTCCACTTGGAGAAATCACCGGATCCCAATAATAAACAGGTTGTTCTGTTCCTGCTTTTTGCGTTGTTCCATTATTGATTTTGCTGCCGGAATATTCAATTCCATAAGTAACATCTCCCCAACCGTAGTTTTTTCCGGTTTGAATTAAATTGATTTCATCACCTCCTCTTGGTCCCATTTCAACATCCCACAAAGTTCCGTTTGGATCAATCGCCATTCCCTGAGGATTTCTGATTCCATAGGCGTATATTTCAGGTTTAAATCCAGCTTTTCCGACAAAAGGATTTCCCGGTGCAGGTTTTCCGTCTTTGGTAATTTTTAAAATTTTACCCAAATAATTATCTGTTCTTTGAGCGTAGACTCTTGTTTCTTTATCAGATCTTTCGCCCGTACTTACAAACAGATTTCCATTTTTATCAAATGCCAGTCGACTTCCGTAATGTTTATCACCATCATATGTTGGAGTCGCTCTAAAAATAACTTTTATGTCAGAAATATTCTTTAAATCAGAAGAAAGCATTCCTTTTCCAACTGCTGTATGATTTCCTTTCTCGTAAGGTTCAGAAAAACTGAAATAAATAATATTATTTGTTTTAAAATCGGGATCTAGCGCCACATCAAGCATTCCGCCCTGACCTTTTGAATCCACTTTCGGGAATCCCTCAATTTTAGAGATCAGTTTTCCGTCTGCCGAAACTACATTCATGTACCCTCTTTTATCGGTGATTAAAAATCTCCCGTCCGGCAGGTTGATAATTCCCCACGGTTTCCCAAGATCAGTACTCAAAACTTCAACAGTATACGGCGCTGTCGTTTTTACTGCTTTTATTCTTGTTTGTCCGGCAAATGCTGGTTTATATTCAGGCGAATTTGGCTTTTCCGTTTCTACGCTTCCGTCTTTTCCAAGTTGCTGGGCATTTGCATTACCATCCTTACAAGATGTTAAAAATAAAAAAAGACTCAACGTTGGAATATAAAATTTATTGATTTTCATATAAATACGATTTAGTGATAATGAATAACATGGAAAAATAATGCCATAAAATTTGGTAATTTAAATTATTATTCTACATTTGTAGAATAAAATAACAACACGTAGAATATGAAAGAAGTAAAACTTACCGATACCGAAAAAGATCTCATGGAAATCCTCTGGGCAAAAGAAAAAGTTTTCATGAAAGATATTTTAGAATCTTACCAGGAACCGAAACCTGCAACCACAACCATTGCTACTCTTTTAAAAAGAATGCAGAACAAAGATCTTGTAGGCTACATATTGTATGGAAACTCCCGTGAATACTACCCAAAAGTAGCGAAAGGAGAATATTTTAAGGAAGAAATGTCTTCTATGATTGACCGTTTTTTCAACAGTTCGGTGACGCAGTTTGCATCATTTTTTACATCCAATGCAAAACTTTCACAAAAACAACTGAAAGAACTCCGAGAAATTATTGACAAGCAAATTGATGAAAAATGATAATCTTATTCAAAATAATCCTGTGTTCAGGACTTTTGCTTGGGTTATATTATATATTCTTAGCAAAGGAAAAAACCTTTACATTTAATAGGTTTTATCTGCTTTTCGGACTAGGATTTTCTTATAGTATTCCTTTCGTAACGATTGAAAAAGAAGCACCAGAAGGCGACAAACCTACATTTGTTTTTGAGACAATTACCCAACAGCCAGCTTCGGAAATAATGGCTCCGGCAAAAGAAACTTTTAATTATGAAAATCTGTTTATTATCGTTTATGCAATTGTTGCAGTTTTCTTTTTATTAAAATTCATCTATTCTATTATTAAAATTAAAAAACTTAAAGGGGAAAAAATCATTTATAACAACAAAAAGATCATTTTACTGAAAAAGGAAATGGCTCCTTTCAGTTTTATGAACACCATTTATTTTGCTAAAAGCTATTTAAAAAGTAGCAGAATAGACGAAAATATGTTTCTCCACGAACAAATTCACGTCGACCAAAAACATTCTCTGGATATTTTCTTCGTTGAAATTCTGAAAATCCTGATGTGGTTTAATCCGTTTATTTATGTCTACAAGAAAGCGATTGCTACCAATCACGAATTCTTGGCTGATGAAAAGGTAATTGGCAGAAACAATGACATCAAAAGCTATCAGCAACTCATTCTAAGTGAAATTTTAAAGCAGCAAAACCTTGATTTAATACATCCATTCAATTTCGATAACACCAAAAAACGATTTATTATGATGACAACTAAAAATTCAAAATTTGCACCAGTAAAAAAGTATCTTTCGATCCCTATTTTTCTCGGACTAATATTTGTTTTCGCTGAAAAAGTATACGCCAATAATCCTACTGAAATGACGAGTAAAGGAACTGAAAGATTTCAGACATCAACATCAGATCAAAAAAATAATTCTGAAGCTTATGAGGAATTTATCAAAATTACAGAGAAGTATAAAGATATTATTGATAATAAAGATTTTGAAAGATTTAAAACAGAAGTTCCGAGAGCTGAGCAGGTAAAACTGGTTGAATTGTTTGATAAAATAGAGATTAAAAACAGACTAAATCTGCCAATTTGGATTCATTATGATGAAATCAACAAACAGATTCCAACTCAAAAACAGTTAAATCAATTTCTTGACACCAAATTCAATGTAACTCTTGATGGAAATACTGTAGAAAACAGTATTTTGAAAAACTATAAAACAACCGATTTTTACAGTGTCTATGTTCTCAAAATTCATCCTAAAAATCCTGATTATGGAAAATTTGATTACTCAGTGACTTTATATACACCACAATATGCCAAGAAATTCAATAGCCAGAAGAATATTGCTGTAAGCTTCAAACAAACTGACAACAGTGAATATGAGGAATATTTGAAAACAGTAAAAACAGAGTCTAAAAAAATAATAACCGAGACTAAAAAAGTTATGGATACCATTCGCCCAAAAGAAGGTAAAAACACAAAAATAGATCAGGAAGTCGTACAGACCACAAAAGAGGTTACAGCAACAAAAGATGAAAATATTCTCGTTCCTCAATATCCCGGAGGTATCAATGAATTAAGAACCAAAATTGCGAAATCATTTGACGGTTCAAGATTAGAATCTAATAAAACCAAAGAAATACGTAGAACCGATCTTTCATATACGGTTACTGAAGATGGAAATGTAACAGATATAAAAGCATCCGGCAGTAATGAACAATTTAATAATGAGACCGTTATCTCATTTAGAAAAGCAAATGAAAACATAACGTGGAAACCTGCTGAAAAAGATGGAAAACCGATTCGATACAGAATGAGAATTCCTTTAATGATGTCATTTCAATAAATAAAAACAGCACTCAATAGGAGTGCTGTTTCGTTTTATAAATGATTTATTTTTTAATGATTTTATGTTTCATAGAAGTTAGATCTTCAAACGTCACTTTTAAAATATAAGCACCCGTTTGCAGATCACGAATTTCAGACTCTCCCCCTTTAAAGCTTTTTACCAATCTTCCTTCCATAGAATAGATTTCAGATTCTTTTACTTTTTTTGTGCTGGAGATTTTAATAAACTCCGAAGCAGGATTAGGATAAATTTTAACGTCTGTAACGGTCATTTCTTTTGTTCCTAATATGTTCGTAGCCTCTCCCTGAAGATATACAGAAAGTGGAAAATCTCCCTGCTGATCAACAAACTGCGCTTCCGGAACTGTGATAGTAAAAGCATGATTTCCAGCTTCCAAATTTCCTACACTTATTTTTCTGATCGGAATTGAATTTCCCGGACACCAGTTATTCCATGAAGTCCACCAAGCTGTAGATTGTGGCGTACCTCCATAGATCCCATTTCCTTGTGTATTGTACTGACGGAAAGGCTCACAAGAGATTCCACCAGGTCTGTACGTAAAAATCTGTGCATCGTTCAGATAAACATAATGTTGTCTTCTCACATATTCTTCTCCTCCGGAATTTGCCCCGTGATTGGAAGTAATTAGATAAAAATTGGCATTATTAATCGTATTCAGCAATTCAAAAGATAAAATTCTCATGGTAGTTCCCGGTTCATCAGTAGCACTGTAATTATTCATGCTTTTGACTGTTGCCATTGTTAAAAGGAAATTATTAACTGCAGGAATTGCCGTATTGGTATCTGTTGTAAAACTTAATGAACCTTTGAAAGTATCTATTCTTGAAGCACAACCTGAAACCTGCGTCTGTGCAGCATAAGGAACACCGTAAACAGAAAATTCAACCCAAAAATCAAATTGAGCACGTAAATTTGGATCTTTAAATATTGCTCCTAAATTATCGATCTGAAAAGTATAAGGAACCGTAGTCGGAGAAATATTTTTATTCATAAAAGGCGTTACAAATCTTCCTATTTCCAGTTTTTTCACAGTGTTGGTATCATAAGAAGTCGCCCCTTTTGGAGCAAAGGCAAGAAAAACGTGGGCTAATCTGTCATAATTGTCACACAATGCTCCGATGGTAATATTCATGGTTACAACATTACCAAAAGCATTTAATTGTGTATCTGTCATTTTTCTCGTATAAGTACTATTGCTCAAACGAACCGCATCTGTCGGTAAAGGCTGAGAAACCGTGGACGCATACATATCATAAAAAACAGCATCCTGATAAAGAGAAATTGTTGTCGGCGGAAGTACAGTTCCGGAATTATTTTTTCCGAATACGGAACCGAAAAAACTCAATAGAATTAAAGTAAGTAAATTTTGCTTCATATCACTTTTTATAGATTTAATGCAAATATAATTTAAATTATGGTATTAAAATTATAAACTCCATAATAAATAAGAATAATTATTCAAAATAAATCAAAAACGAAACAATAAATGGGTAAAAACACATTAAATTTGCGCAATCGATTGCTGTAACATTTATTTATTAAATCATCAATTAAAAATTCTGATAGTATAATCCAAAAATTTCTTTCGTATTTTTGTTGTACAAGATCACTTTTCTATGGAATTTAAACTTCACTCAGAATATAAACCAACCGGCGATCAACCCACTGCTATTGAGAAACTTACCGAAGGAATCGAAATTGGTGAGAAATATCAGACATTATTGGGGGTTACCGGATCTGGGAAAACCTTTACCGTTGCCAATGTTGTTCACAATGTCCAAAGACCGACTTTAGTTTTAGCGCATAATAAAACGTTGGCTGCGCAGCTTTTCATGGAATTTAAAGAATTTTTTCCAGATAATGCAGTAGAATATTTTGTAAGTTACTATGATTATTACCAGCCCGAAGCCTACATTGCAACTTCCGGAACTTATATTGAAAAAGATCTTAGCATTAACGAAGAAGTAGAAAAATTAAGACTTTCTGCAACAGCAAGTTTGCTTTCAGGAAGAAGAGATGTATTGATCGTAGCTTCAGTTTCTTGTATTTACGGTATCGGAAACCCAAATGAATTTCACAAATCATTAATTTCAATAGCAACCGGAGAAAAAGTAACCAGGACGGCTTTATTACATTCATTAGTTAACGCACTTTATTCCAGAACATTAAATGAGTTCCAACGAGGTACCTTTCGTGTGAAAGGAGATGTTATTGACGTTTTTCCGGCTTATGCAGATAATGCAGTCAGGATTCAGTTTTTCGGAGATGAGATTGAAAAAATCCAAAGTTTTGATCCTGTTTCAGGGAATGTGACTGCCAATTTCGATCAGATTCAGATATATCCAGCCAATCTGTTTGTGACTTCAAAAGAAACACTTAATGGTGCAATTAAAGACATTCAGGATGATTTGGTAAAACAGGTTGACTTTTTCTCTTCCATTGAGAGACCTTTAGAAGCAAAACGACTTCAGGAAAGAACAGAGCTCGATTTGGAAATGATTAAAGAATTGGGATATTGCTCAGGAATTGAGAATTATTCAAGATATTTGGACGGAAGATTACCGGGAACAAGACCTTTCTGTCTGATTGATTATTTCCCAAAAGATTTTCTGATGGTGATTGATGAAAGCCATGTTACTGTTCCACAGGTTCATGCGATGTACGGAGGTGACCGCAGCAGAAAAGAAGCTTTGGTGGAATATGGTTTCAGACTTCCCGCAGCGATGGATAACCGACCTTTGAAGTTTGAGGAATTCGAAGCCATGCAGAATCAGGTGATTTATGTTTCGGCGACACCTGCAGATTATGAACTGGAGAAAACGGGAGGGGCTTATATTGAACAAATTATTCGACCGACAGGACTTTTAGATCCAATTATTGAGGTTCGTCCGTCGTTGAATCAGATTGATGATTTAATGGAAGAAATTCAGAAAAGAGCTGATGTTGATGAAAGAGTTCTGGTGACGACTTTAACAAAGAAAATGGCGGAAGAATTAACCAAATATTTTACAAAATTCGGAATCAGGACAAGATATATTCACTCAGATGTAGAAACACTGGAACGTATCCAGATTATGCACGATTTACGTATCGGTCTTTTTGATGTATTAATTGGAGTAAACTTGTTGAGAGAAGGGTTGGATTTACCTGAAGTTTCATTAGTTGCGATTCTTGATGCCGATAAAGAAGGAATGCTAAGAAGCAGAAGATCAATGATTCAGACGGTTGGCCGTGCTGCAAGAAACCTCAACGGAAAAGCAATATTATACGCCGATAAGATGACAAAATCTATGCAGTCAACCATCAATGAAACAGAATATCGCCGTGCAAAACAGATGCAGTACAACGAAGAGCACGGAAAAGTTCCTGTGGCTTTAAATAAAAAAATATCAGAAAATCTGGTCGGAAGAAGCAAAGATTTCCCTGATGAAAAATATACGCAAAAGGAAATTCTTCAGAAAGTTGCAGAAACAAAGGCAAGTTACACCAGCGAAGACATCGAAAAAGTAATTCAGCAAAAGCAGAAAGAAATGGAAGCTGCCGCAAAAAATCTCGATTTCATTAAAGCCGCAAAATTGAGAGATGAAATCGTTGCTTTAAAAGAATAAATTTTAATCTCAATAAATCACATCAGTACAATGAAAAAAGTAACAGGTATCGGAGGAATATTCTTTAAATGTAAAGATCCGAAAGCATTGAAAGAATGGTATAAAACCCATCTTGGAATTAACGTTAATGATTATGGTGCTACTTTCGACTGGAAAGAAGTTGCAGAATCTAACCCAAAAGGCTCTTTGACGTGGAGCCCTTCACCGGAAACAACCAATTATTTTGAACCATCAACCAGAGAATTTATGATCAATTATACGGTTGCAGATCTTGAAGCTTTGGTAGAAGAATTAAAGAAAGAAGGGGTAGAAATTCTTGACGAAATTGCCGTGTATGATTTCGGAAAATTTATTCATATTCTTGATTCGGAAGGAAATAAAATTGAGTTGTGGGAACCTAAATAATAGCATATTTTGGTTTAATTTTTAATTTTTTCTTCAAAATTTCTTCAAAATTCATCAATACATTCGCCGTATGAAAGTGTTAATCATTGAAGACGAAACAGAATTATCCAAAAGTATTGCAGAATATCTTTCGGAAGAAAATTATTTGTGTGAATTTGCCGCGACATTTCAGGAAGCAATGCACAAAATAGAAATCTTTGATTACGCCTGTATCATCTTGGACATCATGCTTCCGGATGGAAACGGATTTAAAATTTTAGAAGAATTAAAAAATCAAAACAAGCAGGACGGAGTGATCATTGTTTCTGCCAAAAATGCATTGGACGATAAAATAAAAGGACTGCAAATGGGGGCAGATGATTATCTTACCAAGCCCTTTCATCTTTCTGAACTGATGGCAAGGATTTATTCGATTATTCGACGGAAACAATTCAATAATTCAAATATTATCACTCAGAATGAACTTCAGATTGATTTGTTGGCAAAAACCGTAAGCATTAATAATCAAATGATTACCTTGACTAAAAAAGAATTTGATCTGCTCATTTATTTCATTGGAAATAAAAATAAAGTTATTTCTAAAAGTACGTTGGCAGAACATTTATCCGGCGATTTTGCAGATATGCTCGACAATCATGATTTTGTATATGCGCACGTTAAAAATCTCAAAAAGAAACTTTATGATTCGGGTTGCGAACATTATTTAAGAACGGTGTACGGAACTGGATATAAATGGGAAGTTTCATAATAATGAAAAATCGGTAAGTAACATATTGAAACCTCTATTAAGCAAAACCACAAGACCTTTTCTTATTTATGTCCTGATTATCCTCGTCATAAGCATTCCCGTATATTTTCTGGTCGTTGATGCGATCTGGAAAAGCGAGCTTGATGAGCATAATAAAACAATCGCCGAAAAAACAGCTTTTGAATTTAATCATCTTAAATTAACGGATACCGAACTAAAAAAAAGGATTAAGCTATGGAATTTTATTCAACCAGAGACCAATATTGAAAGAGTTCCCTCAGACAATCTGAAGAAAGATCTTTTTTTTACTGTTGAAAAACAGAAAACATTTTCATCAGAACCGGAAATCGAACGGTACAGATGTTTAAAAAAGATTGTTTTTATTAATAATATTCCATTTCTCTTTACCATACAGACCAATATAGAAGAATCTGAAGAAACCATCGGGATGATTGCTTTGGTTACTATTTTTTTCTTTATTATTATCGTTCTCGGACTTCTTTTTCTCAACCGTAGATTGTCGGAAACTGTCTGGCAGCCATTTCGCAGAACATTGGAAAAATTAAAAACGTTTAATCTTAATCATCAAAATACTATTGAATTTGAGAAAACAAATACTTCAGAATTTGAAGAACTTCATTTGTCTCTAAATAAATTAATCGAACACAGCGTTTCCGTGTATCAAACGCAGAAAGAATTTACAGAAAATGCTTCCCACGAGCTGCAGACTCCTTTGGCAATTATAAAACACAAGTTGGATATTTTGATCCAGGATGAACATTTAACGGAAAAACAATATCAAATAACGGAAGATATTAATAAAGCCTTAACCAGAAGTTCAAGAATTAATAAAAATCTCCTTTTACTTGCAAAAATTGATAATCATCAGTTTGACAGCACTGAAAAAATCAAGCTTGATGCATTAATGGAACAAAGCCTTGAAATATTTGAGGAACATTTTCAACAAAAAAACATTTCGGTCAATTCACAGATTTCTCCTAGAATTGAAGTAAGCGGAAACAGCAGCTTAACAGAAGTTTTAATTAACAATTTGTTTATGAATGCTATTCGTCATACGCCAAAAGACGGAAATATTTATGTAAAACTGACTGATCAATATTTTGAAATATCTAATTCCGGAACGGAAAAACTTAATCAGGATTTATTATTTAAAAGATTTTCAAGACTTTCTACGGACAACAGCGGAAGCGGTTTGGGGCTTGCGATCATTAAGGAAATCTGCAAATTCCAAGAATGGAAAATCCGTTACAGATTTGAAAATAAGCATCACATTTTTTCAATATATTTTAAAAATTCAAAATTTCTTCAAAATTGGAAAGTTACTTTGCTCAATTAAAGAGTTAAAGTATGATTTCAAAATTGATCAAAAAATCTCTTGGCAGCAGATTTTCAATGTTTTTCAGCATTTTAGGATTGTATCTCGTTCTGTCATTTCTGATCAGAATTACCTTCCTGATTTGGTCTTCAAAAGATGTTGATTTTACATTTTTCTACCTTGTAAGAGCTTTCATCACGGGTTTTCTTTACGACATTGAAATTATTTTATTCTTTCTAATGCCTTATCTATTATACCTCTTAGTGCTGCCCAAAAGATGGATAGGAAAAGATTTTGATAAGTTTTTCACTTATTTTTACTTAACATTACTTCTTATTATCATCTATTTTAGCCTGTTGGCAGAAATTCCTTTTTGGGATGAATTTGGTGTGAGATTCAATTTCATTGCGGTTGATTATTTAATTTATACGTATGAAGTAATTGAAAATATTAACCAATCTTACCCTCTTCCATTAATAATTTTAGTGTTGGTTGGTTTAATTGTTCTGACGTTTGTTTTATTAAAAAGAAACAAAGTTTTTATCAATACTTTTTCAGATCAACTTCCTGTAAAGAAACGTTTATCCTATGGCATTCCTGCAATTGTTTTAGCAGCGGGATTAGGTTTAATCATGAAAAACAAACAGGCAGATTTCAGCAATAATATGGTCATAAATGAATTGGGGAAAAACGGTGCATTTTCTTTTATTTCAGCATTTAAATCTAATGAACTTGATTATGAAACCTTTTATCCAAAAATATCTGATAAAGAAGCATATTCGATTGTGAAAAAGAATCTCTTGCAAAAAAATCAACATTATGCCAATACAAAATGGGATGACATTTCAAGATCGACAACCGGAAATCCTGAGCAGAAACCCAATATTATTTTAATTGCAATTGAAAGTTTCAGCGCAGACTTTTTAAGCACTTTCGGGAATAAGGAAAATCTAACCCCCAACTACGAAAAACTTGCCAGCGAAAGTATTTTCTTCACCAATTTGTACGCTACAGGAACCAGAACCGTAAGAGGAATGGAAGCATTAACTCTCAGCGTTCCTCCAACTCCAGGAAATAGTATTGTAAGAAGACCGAATAATCAGAATATTTTTTCTATTTCCACTATTTTAAAAGAAAAAAATTATCTCCCGTATTTTATTTACGGAGGTGACGGCTATTTTGATAATATGAATACTTTTTTCGGCGGTCAGGGCTTTCAGATTGTCGACAGAAACAGAGGAAACCCTTTGTCGGACGATATTCAGACGAAAAGGTATTCGATAAACGATAATGAGGTAAGTTTTGAAAATGCCTGGGGAATCTGTGACGAAGATCTATATGCACAATCTGTAAAATATGCAGATAAAAGCAGCAAAGAGCATAAACCTTTCTTTCAATTTGTGATGACGACATCCAATCATAAACCTTATACCTTCCCTAACGGAAAAATAAACCTGCCACAGGGAAGCCGAGAAGGAGCAGTGAAATATACAGATTATGCATTGGGTAAATTCATTAATGATGCGAAGAAAAAGCCTTGGTTTAAAAACACCGTTTTTGTAATCGTTGCAGACCATTGCGCCAGCAGTGCCGGAAAATGGGAAATTAACATTGCCAAACATCATATTCCTGCCATCATTTACAATTTAAATCAGCAGCCGGAAAAAATCAGCAGACTAACTTCTCAGATTGACTTAATGCCAACATTATTCGGATATTTAGGCTGGAATTATACAACAAGTTTGTACGGAAAAGATATAAACCAGACGAATCCTGGAGAAGAAAGAGCCTTTATCGGAAATTACAGAACGTTGGGTCTGTTGAGAAATAATTTATTCACTCAAATTGATGATAGAAAAAGAGTAAAACAATTTACAGTTTCCGGTGCAGATAAATCATTATCTGAGGTTAATTTTAAAAACAATGATTTGGTTTCTGAGACGATTTCTTATTATCAGACGGCAAGTGAGAGATTTAAAACAGGAAAAATGAAGGTGAAATAAATCCTGATTTTCACAATTTCTTATAATTACAAATTCACAGACTCTTCTGTGAATTTTTTTGTTTTATTTAAAGAATCTCTTCAAAATTTCTTCTAATTTAAAGTGCATTTTTGGTCTATTATTAATCTTAAAGACACGAAATACGCTCATGAGAATCTTACTATTAGTCCTATTATTTATTGTGACCAGTTTTCAGGAAATCTATGCACAGGATAGTTTAGCCACACCAGAAGTTAAAGACAGTACAATTGTTTCTACGGTTAACATTGAAGATAAAACCCATCAGTTCAGTTACAAAAAACTAATTGTTCCGGCGGCGCTAATCACATATGGAACTGCAAGTTTAGGAATAAAAGGATTGAGACAGCTTAATTCATCCACACAATATGAGATCAGCGAACATAAACCGGATCATATCAGGCTGGATAATTTCACGCAGTTTGCTCCTGCTGCATTAGTGTATGGGCTGAATGCATTCGGTGTTGAAGGGAAGCATAATCTTCGGGACAGGAGCATTATTTACGGAACCTCAATGCTTATCACGTCTGCTATCACAATTCCTTTAAAAAATATAACCAAAGAAGAAAGACCGGATTTGTCCAATAATCAATCTTTCCCATCCGGTCATACCGCTATCGCTTTTGCATCTGCACAGTTTATGTACAGAGAATACAAAGACACCAACTTTTTGTTGAGTATTTCGGGATATTCTTTAGCTGTTTTTACGGGTGTTTACAGAATGTTGAATAACAAGCATTGGTTTGGAGATGTAGTCGGAGGTGCCGGTTTCGGGATTCTTTCTACAGAGCTCGCTTATTGGCTTTATCCTAAAATCAACAATATTTTGGGTGGAAAAAAGGAAAAATCCCAAACTATGATCATGCCTTATTATCAAAAGGGAAATGCCGGAATCGGTTTTGTGAAGAATTTTTAAATTATTAAGATGACTTTAAATATCATTCTTCTCTTTTTCGGAACCATTATCGCATTTTGGATCAGTGCCATTTGTGGTGGCGGGGCAAGTTTAATTTTAATTCCTATTTTAAATTTAATTCTTCCCAGTTCAGTTGTTCCTTTTTCGTTAACAATAGGTACTTTTACCAGCTCAGTATCACGAATTGCTGTTTTTAAAAGACATATAAAATGGCAGATTTTCTTTTGGTTTGTCCCGTTTTCAATTCCGTCCGTTCTATTGGGAGCCTGGTTGATTAAATATATAAATCCAAATTATTTACAGTTAATTGTCGCCTTTTTATTACTACTAAATCTTCCTGAATTATTTAAATCAAAAAAGAAAGAACAGGAAAATCCTAAAACATATCCGAAATATTTATTAATGATCATAGGATTCTGTGCCGGATTTGTTTCGGGAATTACAGGAGCGATTGGCTTATTATTCAATCGGTTTTATTTAAGATTCGGATTAAAAAAAGAAGAAATTGTTGCAACAAGAGCCGCCAACGAAATCTTTTTACATTTAATAAAATTAATTATTTACCTATCAATCGGATTGTATTCAAATACTGCTTTATGGCTGGGATTAACGATTGCGGGGGCAACAATTATTTCGTCGTATACCGTAAAATATATTTTACCTTATTTAAGCGAATTTTTATTTAAAAAAATTGGATACGGAGCCATGGTGGTATCTGGGATTATCTTATTTTTAGGAACTTCAGACAAAATCATTCAGGAGGATAAAATTTCGTTTTCGACCAATCACCGCAGCAGCGAATCTGAATCTGTCATATCATGGAGAAACACAGATTTTGTGATTGAGTTTTCTTTTGATGACGGTTTCGAAATAGAAAGACCTGTTACTTACAAAGAATTGCCCGAACATCTCAAAGAAAAATATAACATCCTAAAAGCACAATACAGTAAAATTTATCTGGAGAAAATTTTTATGTTTAATAAAGAACCTGCTTATGAATTTTATTGCTATAAAGAAAATGTATTGGCAGCAAAACTGGAATTAGAAACGGTTTAAAAAAGTTTTGGCAGCATCTTCGATGCCGCCAAAACTTGATATTAAAATTTGTAAGTCTTTGTTTTAGGTTTTTCATAACTTACTGCTCCCCCACGAAGCGGAGTAAGCAGATCCATTAAACCATTCAACTTTATTTCATAAATTGTAGAAAGCTGCATTCCCAGTTTTCCGGGTGGCATTCCTTTTCGGTGAAACCACTCCAGATAACTTATAGGTAAATCTGCTAAAACTGTTCCGTTATATTTTCCGAAAGGCATTTTTACGACACATATTTCCTGTAATATCTGTGGGTTTATTCCGTCTATCATTTTATACTATTAGATCAATTTTATTTTCAATTTCATCATCTTTACCCGGGATTTTAAGTTCGGGAGTGTCGTTATCAGAAAATTCATTTCTGTATACCTGAACCAAAAGGATGGTAAGAGAAATAAGAATCGGTCCGAAAACAAGTCCCATAAATCCGAATAAATTCATCCCCATAATGATCCCGAACACTGTATTTAACGGGTGAATATCTTCTAATTTTTTTAAAAGCGTAAACCGAAGCAGATTATCAGTTAAACCGACAATTACTAAACAATAAGCTCCCAATCCAAGACCTCCACCCATATTTCCTTCAGCAATCATGAAAATACAGATAGGTACAAAAACAATTGCTGCTCCCACTACCGGAATCATTGATGCTGCTGCTGTTAAAGCAAATAATAAAATGGGACTGGGCGCTCCAAAAATGAAATATCCTATAAGTGCTACAAGACCCTGACCGAGTGCTACAACCGGAATTCCAATAGCATTTGCCATGATCAGTTTTCTCATTTTCTCTCCTATCAAAGCAACATTAGCTCTTTTTAAAGGTGCTGATGAAGCTAAAATACGTTCGAAAAAACGGGGGCTTTCCAGCATAAAATAAAGAATAAAATATGTGGACATAATCACCGTAAGCGTATTAAAAGTACTGCTAAGAGCGGTTGTAGAAAACTTTCCTACTCCATTCTTCAGTTTGTCCATATTTTCTTTACTTAAAATATCAAAACCGACTTTTGAATAAATAAAAGTATGAATCTTTTCAAGAAATACATTAAACTTATCCATATAAGCCTGTGCATTTCCCAGTTTTTCTATCAATAGATCTACAATAAAGTAAACCGGCAGAATAAGAATAATCAGACTCGCAAGCATTAAAACCAATGAAGATGCCCATGGTTTCCATTTTCGTTCTTCCTGCAGATAAAAGTTATACTTTCGGCACACTACATAAATTGTAATGGCACCTAATACAGAAGGTATAAAAAGGGCAAGATTAAAACAGATTAAACCTGCCAACACAAGAATGATGGCAAGTAAAGATACCTGCTTTATTTTAACGCTGCTTATTTGCTGATCTTTATTCATTTATATTATTTAGTGATTACTTGTCTTGGCTTTCCAAGATAGGCACAGTAAGCAGAATACATTACTGCCATCATGAAAGGAGCTGTCAAAATAATACCAATACCGCAAAGTATTATTCCGGCGCATGAGATGATTGCCCCGAGAACCACTACTCCAAGGAACGTGCCGTAATTTTCCTTTACAATATTAAAGGATTTCCCCAATGCTTCGGTGGCAGAAGCGTTTTCAAATAATAAAATAGGATATCCTAAAAATAAGAAAGGATATACAAAAACTACAGGAATTACACAAAGAGAAAATGCAATTGTTGTAATTACCCAAGATATTAATGCATAAATAAGAATATTCCCTAAGTTTTGTTTATATCCAATAAAAAGATCAGCAAAATCAATTGGCGATTTTGTATTATACTTATTGATCATGTAAATTAAACCTACATAAAGTGGAGCCAAAAGGAGCCCAAGCAAACTCGATAAGGTGACATACATAGAAAATCCTGGTACCTCCCAATATCTGAAATTTGAATAATCTCCGGAATCTCTCATACTTTCCATAATAGCAAAAGAATTGAATCCTGTGAGTAATTGGATAACGTACCCTAAAACAATATAGACGATCATTGCCACAATCGCATACAGGATAACTCCTTTATACATTTCGATGGCATGAGAAATAATTGATCCTGTGCTCCTTTCCGGAACAGAACCTTGTTGGTCAAATTCATTAAATTCTGACATGGTGTATATTTTTTAATGTTGTTCTCACCAAAATTAACTTTTTTTGGCAGATAAAACATTACCCCTATCTGAATTTTAATTCTTTTCCGAAAAAATAATCTTGTATAATGAATAGATCATCGCATTCCAGAATGGAAAAGTAAACAGCCCACCGATAAAAAACAGCATAAAGCCAATATATTTGAATATAATTGCAACTACCACACAAACAAGTATTTCGACAAAATACATTTTCAAGGCTTTAAAGTTCAAAGAAATCGACTCGAAGATTGTCTTGTTCATAAAAAACATGATCGGAGCTACAAAAACAGTGATAAAAACCCAAACAATACCAAGAATAATAGTCTGAATAGAGTAAGCAAAAATGACATACCAGAAAATAAAATATCCTACATATTTAAAAAAATTCAGTCCGTTATAACCGACCAGCAAATCTCCCAATTCAAGTTTTTCGCCTAAATCTATTTTTCTGTAAATCTGGTAAAAGCCAAGATTTAAAGGGTATAAAAATATAATAGTTCCTATCAGCCACATAGAGAAATTCTGAAAATTGTCGGTCGCCAGCAGCTTCTGTAATTCCGCTGTATATACTTGAGCGCCCTTCGTTGCATATTTTGCAGTTTCTATGTATTCGCCTACAACGCCGTATTTGGCATCACAGAAAAAAATGACAGTCATTACAATTCCAAAATATATAATTGAAAACATCAACTGAAAAATCAATGTTTTGTTCCAATAGAAAAATGCCTGCTTCAGTATAAAATCTAGTCCCGGTTTCTGTGGATATTTATTTTGCATTAAAAAATTTTGTGCAAAAGTAAACATCAATAAGTACTTTTGCCGAATGTTTTCAGTGAATAATCAAAAATTTATCGAAATGGATGAGCTTTCTCTTCAGAAAGCTCCCTTCTTCTTCATCGTCGATTTCCTTACGGAGAATGTAGAAATTTTTAAAGAAAATGAAATTGAAAATTCAGGTTTATTAATTGATTTTCAGAACTTTTCAAACGTAGAAACGACATATGATTTAGACAAAAAAGTCGAGTGGAAATCATATCCTGAAAGTTTAGAAAGCTTTAAAAAAGGTTTTGATAATGTTCAGAAAAATCTTCATTTAGGTAATTCTTACTTAATAAATTACACCAGAAAAACTAAAATCGACACAAATCTTACGTTAAAAGAAATATTTTATCATTCAACTTCAAAATATAAAGTTTTTTATAAAGATTTTTTCGTATTTTTTTCTCCTGAAACTTTTGTGAAGATCATTGACGGTAAAATTTTGACTTATCCGATGAAAGGCACAATAGACGCTTCTCTGGAAAATGCAGCCGAAATTCTGAAGAACGATAAAAAGGAAAAAGCAGAGCACTACACAGTGGTCGATTTGCTGCGAAATGATCTCAGCATGGTGGCAAATGATGTGAAAGTTGATAAATTTCAGCATATTGATTTCATCAAAACACAGCAAATGGATCTGTATGCGATGAGTTCGGAGATTTCAGGAAATATAAAACCTGAATTTGATGGAAAAGTGGGAAGTATTATGAAAAAACTGCTTCCTGCGGGTTCAATATTAGGAGCACCCAAACAGAAGACGTTGGAAATAATTTTAGAGTCGGAAGGTTTTGACCGAGGATATTACACTGGAGTCTGCGGTTGGTTTGACGGTAACAATGTTGACAGTTGCGTGATGATTCGTTTTATTGAAAAAGAAGGCGATGAACTTTATTTTAAAAGCGGCGGCGGAATCACCCATATGAGTAAATTAGAAGATGAGTATCAGGAAATGAAAAATAAAATTTATGTCCCAATTTATTGAAAGTATTAAAGTAGAAGATCAGGAAATTTTCCTGTTAGAATATCATCAGAAACGTGTAGATCAGACTTTTGCCCACTTTGGAAAAGAGGATTCTATCGATCTTGCTAAAATTTACAAGCATCTGGAACATGATGAAGACGGGCTTTTTAAATTAAGAATCGTTTATGATCTTGAAAAAAAAGTGCGTACCCAGATGATTCCTTATGCTATTCCGGAAATTCATAGCTTTCAGCTGGTTGAAAACAACAGTTATGATTATTCTTTCAAATTTGAAGACCGAAAAGAGTTGGAAAAAATGAAGATGAAATCTAAATCTGAAGAGATTTTGATCGTTAAAAATAATCACATTACCGATACCTCTTTCTCCAACCTTTTATTTTTGGAAGGCAAAGATTGGTACACTCCAAATACGTATCTTCTCAACGGTGTTCAGAGACAGCATCTTTTGAAAACTAAAAAGATTAAAGAAACTGACATTACATTACAAAATATCAATCAATTCACTCATTTTCAAATGATTAATTCAATGAATGATTTTGATGATATGTTTATTTATCCGCTTAACAGAATTATTAATCTACCGGGAAAAGAAGAATATTTAGACCTTTAAATCTTCTTTCATAAAGGCAAAATACGACTTAAGTACTTCAGCATTATTTTTACCTTGAGTATTGACCTCCAATATTTTAGGCTGAGCATCAGGTTTGAAGAAATTTTCTAATACACGATCAAGCGTCAATTCTTCGTCAACTTTTGTATAAGAGAATCCGAAATGTTTTGCTAAATGTTCCGCAGTTTTATGATGTTTCGTGGTAATAAATTCGTCTAAAGTATTAGGATTTGCATTTCCCGGCCCCGGAATAAACTTGAAAATATTCCCTTCAGAATTATTAAAAATCATAATTCTTGTAAACGGCGGAATGTATTGATTCCACAATCCGTTGATATCATAAAAGAAACTCAAATCACCGGTAATCAACAAAGTAGGATTAGCATTTTTGATTGCAAAACCCATTGCCGTAGAAGTTGAACCGTCGATTCCGCTAGTTCCTCTGTTACAGTAAATTTTTCTTTTACCATAATCAAACAACTGCGCATACCGAATCGCCGTGCTGTTGCTGAAATGGATATTATAATTTTCCGGAATTGCCTTAGAAGTGGTATTAAAGAAATAAAAATCTGAAAACTCGACCGTATTTAAAAATTTTTCGTGTTTTGCATCTTTTTTATCTTTCAGCACATCCCAAAGATTAAAGTAAGGTTTTGGCTCTAAAGTTGCGAATTTCAATAATTTAGAAAAGAAAACTTCAGGCTTGACTTCGATTTTTTCCGTTAAAGCGAAATATGTATCCGGCTGCCAGACATCATCCAAATGCCAATGCTGTTTCGGTCTGGCACTTCTTAAAAACTGTTTTACTTTTTTTGAAACCACATTTTGTCCTACAGTAATCAGTAAATCAGGCGCATAGGTTTTAAAATCCTCTTCTGTAAAATTGAAAACATAACGGTCTATATGCTTAAAGAATTTTTCGTGATATACATTTGAATTGGCTTCACTCAAAACCACAACCGAATGGTTTTTAACCAACTGTGTCAATTGATTTTCCAATTCAGGACTGTGATCTCTGGTTCCGACAAGAATCATAATTCTTTGAGAAGTATTCCAGTCTGCTACGAGAGTTGATGGAATTTCATATTCTTTTTCCTTGATTGTTTTTTCAATCGTCGGGAAAGTCGGAAGCTCTGAAACCAATTCATACAAAGGCTCTTCCAACGGAATATTGATGTGAACCGGACCTTGCTTTTCAAAACAAAGTTCGATGGCTTTTTTAATCGTGTCAAAATTTACATCCTCCGAATTTTCTTTACTGTCTTCCAACAATTGAAAATCGCCGTAAGAATGCTGATGAAAAAGATTATTCTGCCTGATGGTTTGTCCGTCAAATATGTCAACATAATCAGTCGGTCGGTCGGCAGTTAATATCAACATCGGAATGTTTGAGTAAAATGCTTCCGTAATTGCAGGATAATAATTAGCAGCAGCAGAACCACTTGTGCAAGTAATAACAACAGGTTTCTTTTCATTCATCGCCATTCCCATTCCTACAAAAGCTGCACTTCTTTCATCCACAATACTGAACGCATGAAAAACGCCCGGCATTTCCGCAAAATGAATCGCCAAAGGAGCATTTCTTGACCCCGGAGAAATAATAATATCTGAAATTCCGTATTGTTGAAGAAGATGTGCGAGTATCTGAATACTTCTTTTGGAAGAATATTTTTTCATAAGACAAATTTAGTCTATAAATACTTAATTCTAAAATCATTTAATTTAAAAAAAATGTAATTTTGCTCCACGTTAAATTTCTAAAATGGATAAAATACCTAGTGTAGACCTGCGTGATTTCCTTTCGGGTGAACCGGAACGCAAACAGAAATTTGTAAATGAAATCGGAAAAGCTTATGAAGAAATCGGATTTGTAGCCTTAAAAGGACATTTCCTTGATGATAAGCTAGTGAGTGAATTGTATGGAGAGGTAAAAAACTTTTTTGAACTTCCAACGGAAACGAAACAGAAGTATGAAATTCCGGGAATTGGAGGACAGAGAGGCTATGTAGGATTCGGTAAAGAGACTGCAAAAGGCTTCAAAAAAGGAGACTTGAAAGAATTTTGGCATTTCGGACAGTATGTTTCGGATGATTCAAAGTACAAAAGCGAGTATCCTGACAATGTAATCGTTGAAGAATTACCAAAATTCAACGAGGTGGGTAAGGAAACCTACCAGATGCTTGAAAAAACAGGACAGTACGTTTTGAGAGCTTTGGCATTGTATCTTGGTCTTGATGAATTTTATTTTGACGATAAAATTGCGGAAGGAAATTCCATTCTAAGACCTATTCATTATCCACCAATTACACAAGAGCCGGATGATGCTGTACGAGCAGCGGCACACGGAGACATTAATCTGATTACTCTTTTGATGGGTTCTCAGGGGAAAGGCCTTCAGGTTCAAAATCACAACGGAGACTGGATCGATGCTATTGCACAACCGGACGAATTGATGATTAACGTTGGTGATATGTTATCAAGACATACTAACAACAAACTGAAATCTACAATTCACAGAGTGGTAAACCCGCCAAGAGAATTATGGGGAACTTCAAGATATTCAATTCCTTTCTTTATGCATCCTGTGAGTTCTATGTCATTAAATGCCCTTGAAAACTGTGTAGACGAAAATCATCCGAAATTGTATGAAAATACAACAGCAGGAGAATTTTTACATGAAAGACTGATCGAATTAGGATTGATCAAAAAATAATAATGAAACCGGGTATCTTTGCCCGGTTTTTTGTTTAATTATAGTTTTGCATGAAATTTTTCTGTTAAGATCTTTTTATACTTTTCTGCTCTCACCAAGTCTTTTTTTTGAACCCAAAAACTATATGAACTTTTGAAATATTCTTCCTGGCATTTTGCAGGTAAATATTGGTTGACCTCATCTTCATCTGAGTTTTCTATGATCTCATACTTCGGCAGATTAAAGCCCAAAGTTTTTTGATGTATGGCATATCTTTCCAAAATATTATATTCTACCCACGTATCACATTGATATTTTTCGATATCTTTTTCAAAATATTTCTCATAATAATAGAGCATTAGGTCTTTTTCCACATTTCCTAATTTTGCTCCGCCAAAACTCATAAAAACAGTAAAAAACCATCGTTGTTTTATCAGTCTTTCAAATTCTTTATACCCAATATCTTCTCTTCCTAAAGGAGAATTATTTAATCTTTCCGCTTTTTTCAACACTTCTCCCAAATACATTTCTGATGTATTAATAAACCCTTTTGTATTGCCTTTTTGATAATAATTTTGATATTCTCCGATTTTAAGGGTAAGAAATCCAAAACCATGTTGGTAATAATCATGAAGTGCCTCCTTATCACCTTTGAATTTGATCGTATCTTTTACAAGACTTATCAACAAAGACTCCTTTGGATTTAAAAACAAAGGAATATTTCTTTCCAATTTTTTTTCATTTTTATACAATATGGAAATCTCTTTTAGCCTGGTTTTCTCATTAATGGTTTTCTTTTGATTAACTTCTATACCAACTTTCTTTTGGTTAAATTCTATCTCAACAGGAAAATCACTTTTATTATCAATCATTATATTTTGTGCTGTACTTAGACAAGAAAATATCAGAAATAATACAATCTTCCCTTTATTTTTTAATTTTTCATGGCATATCATAAGCATAAAATTAAAACTTTTACACGAAAAAACAATTCTAAATTAAAAATATACCACAGGATGATGACATATCATATTTTTGATTACCTTTACCATAGTGTCAAATTTTTAACTAAAACAATATGAAAAATTTAAAAAAACTAAGCAAAGGTCAATTAAAAACGATTAAAGGAGCAGGTGGAATCAAGCTTCCTGAACCAGAATTTTGTATGTATGCGTGTCCAGATGGAACAATCGTTTGTGCAACATGCAGCGATGATTTCAAATGTCCGGATAATTCCATCTAACACAAAACCCCAAACGATAAAAACCGTTCCTTTTGGAGCGGTTTCTTTTTTGTTTTAACGATAGATAAAAGTTAATTTCAAACTATTTAAAAATCTTTAATCAAAAAACCTCAACTGCTGATCTTTAGAGCCTGTAAAATTTTTTGTTGAAAGTTTTGGAAATTCTTTCCCTTCGAAATATTTCTTCCTTCCGATTTTAAAAGTATTATGAATCATTTCGGCGATATTCCCTTCTCCTTTTTGTCGGTCGAAATATCTTTTCTCACCCAATTTTCCACCTCTCATTGAGCGGATTAAGTTTAAAACTTTTTGCGCTCGATCCGGAAAAGCCTGCTCGATCCATTTTACAAAAACAGGTTCCACCGTATCATTTAACCTAACCATTGTATATCCGAAACTTTGAGCCCCAGCTTCGGAAATTGTTTTTAAAATCGTTAAAGGCTCATCACTGTTCAATCCCGGAATAATCGGCGCCACCATTACATTCACAGGAATATTATTTGCTGAAAGGATTTCTACAGCCTTTAGTTTATTTTTGGAAGAGCTCGTCCTAGGTTCCATTTTACGTCTTAAATCTTCATTAATTGTCGGAATGCTTAATGAAACGGAAACCAAATTCTGTTCTGCCATCGGTTTTAATAAATCAAGATCACGTAACACTAAGGCATTTTTTGTCAGAATATTGACAGGGTGTCTGTAATCAAGACAAACCTGCAACATTTTTCTGGTAATTTCAAATTGCTTTTCCGCCGGCTGATAACAATCTGTATTCCCTGAGAGTAAAATAGAAGCCGGTTGGTATCCTCTTTTCTGAAAAAATTTCTCCAGTAATTCCGGTGCATTTTTCTTGATCATGATCTTTCTTTCAAAATCAATTCCGGCGCTATATCCCCAATATTCGTGGGTGGGTCTGGCGAAACAATAAGAACATCCATGCTCGCAACCCTGATAAGGATTCATCGAATATTCCATCGGCAAATCTTCGCTTTTCACCTGATTGACAATTGTTTTAGGGAAAATTTCCGTGAAAGAAGTTTTTACTGTTTCGAAATCTTCATCATCAGGCTCAAAGGTATATTTATCGAAACGGTTGATAACATTTCGTTGTGCTCCCTGACCTTTTATGATATTTTCGTTCTGCATTTCAAGTGTAAAATTAGAACAGAATTTTTATAAAATAATAAACTTTAACAGTAAATTTTTAAACAAAAAATCCAACGCTGTGATAGCGCCGGATCTTAACCTGATAATATATTTTTTTACTACTTCAGTGCAAAAAACTCTACCCCATGGGTATCGTCATCATTATTTTTTCCATCAAAATGTCTGTGATAGTCTGAATAGGTATCACTGTATTTTTTATCTTTCTTGTGTAATATCTTTTTTATTCCGATGATACTTAATACTGCCAAAAGACCAAATCCTCCTGCCAGTAAAACTCCGACTTCTTTTTTCATATTTTGTCTGATTTATATGGTGGTCTATTGCAAAAAGTATACCCAATATATTTCAGATATTATAAATTTTGTTAACATTATATGATTTATAATAAGAACATAATTCATTTAAATACCACTCTTTCAATATCAATGGTTTAATTATTGTACTTCAATTGAAAAATATTATTATGGAAAGCACAGGAAATATCGATAAAATGACAACCTTGAGTCAGGTTATGACCAGATTGGCTCAGCGAGGTATTCACAGAGAATTTCGAATGAATGAAAACGGCGAAATGAAGTTTGAAAATTCCGAAAAGGTATATCAGCCCTCTGAATTAACGATCATCAAAACGTACCGTTTCGAAGGACCCAGCAGCCCGGATGACAATGCTGTTTTATATCTCGTAAAGGATGATGCAGGAAATTTGGGAATGATTATAGATTCATACGGTGCCGACAGTAACTATCCCGGCGATGAATTCGATAAATTTATACGAGAGGTTGAAATTTTAGAGAGTCATGAATTTGATTTTGATTAGCATACTAAGTCCGGAACTATTTTGTTTCGGACTTTTCTTTTTTATTGAAGATTCCTTTCAGAAAGCCTTTTTTCGGTTTTTCTTCTGCAGGTTGTTCCTGCTTTTTCTCATTTGAATTTTTCTTAATCTCCTGACCAATCTCCTTTACAGATTGTTTCATTCCCTTCACATCTTTTTTTACCTCTTGCACTTTCTCTTTGGTATTGTCAACTGTTTTTTTAGCTTTCTCGATATTAATTCCGATTAACGTTCTCTTTAAACCCTGCTCAATTCCTTTCCAAAATAAATTGAAGAATGATTTCGTAGGATCTCTTTCCACGTCTTCAACCTGCACATCTTCAGGAAGTTTACCAGAATCAGATTTCACCACCAAATTGGCAATAGCTGTTAAAAATCCTTTTTTCTCTTTGTTGTCTTTATCTAAAATAGCAATTTTCAAATCTTTATGTCTAAGATTAAAACTTCCATTCAACCCTTTAGGATCTCCTCTGAAATTAAACAGCATTTCCTGAATAGTTCCCGTTGCTGTCACATGCAAATACGGACGTATAAACGGATTGATGCCCACCGCAGGAAGATTAACCGCTTTTCCTGAAATATTAAATACATCTCTACGATCTGCAACATCAAAATTCCAATTAACAGAAAGGGGCGCCAAATTCATAAATGAACAATTGATTTTAATATCAACTCTAGTAGGTTTTCCTTTGGCTTTTGCAGAGTTTAGATTTTTGACATTCATATTAAAGTTATTGAATATCAGTTTCCCGGGTCCGGCGCTTTCAGGTGTATCTTCTTCATATACCAAAATAGAATTTTTCACATTCAGATTATTGATATTTAACGGAATTTTTATTGTTCGAAGCATCGCCGAGTACAATAATTTTTCTTTCGGATCGTCATTCGGAATTTTACTTCTGAAAATATTGGCATCCGCAGACTGTACGGTAACATTAGATGCATTTATATATTTGTTTTGAGAGAAGAAATCCCAGGTTCCGTCCGCTGTAATTTGGCTGACTTTAATATCATACAAATCTCTCTCAACAGGAATCATTTTGATAAACTGAGCTCGTGAAACGAGTGGTTTTGTAACAAACTGACTCATCTGAAGTTTATTTTTACTTAATTTTAAAAGTCCGCCCGTCATATTGTAAAACTCAGTTTTGTAGGCAAAATTCTTACTTGTCACCAAATAATCTTTCACATCAACAGCCAATCCTGAATTATCAGATTTTGGGGTTAATTTTACATTATCAATTGTCGCATTAAGATCATTAAAAACTAACGGCTGATTTCCTTTGTCATAAGTAATATCAGAATTTTTCAGTGATATTTTTCTTATCAGAACAGATTCTATTCCGGAAGGTTTATTTTTCTTTTCAATTTTCGAATTATTTGAAGTAATTGTTCCTTTAGCATTTTCTACAAGAAAATCTTTAATATTAAGATTTAGCTTATCATTGTCAAAATTCATCGTATTAATATTGAAACCAATACGATCTATAACCATCTTTATTTTAGCAGCATCGGAATGTACATTATCCGGAACAATGGAAACATCATTTATTTCTCCTTTTTTAGGATTTAAAGAAATATTTTTAACCAAATAATTATTACCATTAGAAAAAAGTACATTTTTTCCCGAAAACGCAAAATCTTTATATTTTACGGGAATTTTTTCTTTTGAAGTTTCTTTATCAAAATGCAGTTCATTTATATTCAGATTTAAATTTTCACCAGTAAACAGATCTGCACCGTTTGGCTTAACTACCTGAACTTTAGCATTGCTGAGTTTAAAACCACCCAAATCCACCTCATAATTCATGGGCTTATCAGATTTTACAGCCATTGCTCCTGTATTATAAACAACAATATTTGGATTGTAAAAATTAGCATTCGCAAGAGAAACCTTATTCTTTTTCAAAACAACATCAGTGAATTCCATTTTCTGAATATTGACTTGGAAAAGTTTTGTTTTTTTAGGGTAATATTTTTTAAACTGATCAATCGTAATTAAAGGAATTACCTGAAAATTTTCAATAGACACTCTTCCATTTGAGGTCTTTACTGAATTGATTTTCAAAGCATAAACATTATCCGGTTGAATGAAAAAATTCTTTCCTTTAACATCATACGTATCAAAAACAACAGGTAATTTATCTTCAATAGATTCTTCCGTCAACTGTAAATTTTCAACATATAAATTCAACTCTTCAACAGAAAAAAACTTTTGCTTTGTATATTTGAAAATACTGATATTTCCCTTATTAATTCTTATATTTTCGAAGCGGACAGGGTTTCTTTTCTTATCGGTTTTCACATCAACCGGTTTTGCAAGAATAATATTCAGATTAGGTTTCGATAAAAGCAAGTCTGAGGAACTGATCTGCTTATTAAAAATCGCATCATAAATACCAAAACGACTGATTTTCAAAGTGTCAATTGTGCCTTGCAAGCCAATCACATCAACGTTTTGAGGATTTTTGTTATTGACCGTAATTCCAGTTGACAGAATGTTTCCCGACATGAGGTCAACCTCCATATTTTTGTAGGAAACTTTATAATCGGTATTATTTTTTATATATTTTGGAAGCTGGGTTTTAAGCCAAACATTAAGTCCAAAATTTGCCAGTAAAATAATTACCAGCAAAACTCCAAGACCAATAACTATTTTTTTAACCCATTTTTTCATGTTTGGCTATTAATTTTATTACTATTAATTCTTTATATCCAGCTCTATCATATATCCTTCATGTCCTCTTACATTAATAAATTCGCCACCATGGAAACCAAGATACTGTCCTTTAATCCCCGTTAACTTCCCTGTAAATTCAGGTCTTTTATCTAAAGTAAATGATGTTACTTTTTCCGGTTTTTCAAAAGGATAATCAAATTTCCACATCGCATCACCTTCGCTGTAGAATTTCTGGAAATCTTCAGGAAAATATTCTTTAATTTTTTGCTGAAAATCTGCTAAATCTACTTCTCCTTCAAAATCATCCTGGAGCATTTTTTTCCAGCTTGTTTTATCTGCAACGTGTTGTTTTAATGCAACCTCTATCATTCCTGCTTCATAACGATTCTCTGTTCTGGCAATCGGCAAGGCAAAAGTTGCACCCTGATCGATCCATCTTGTAGGAATCTGCGTATTTCTCGTTACCCCGACTTTCACATCGCCGGTATACGCTAAATATACGACATGCGGCTGCAATTGGATTTGCTGTTCTACTTCCAAATTCCGTTCCGCAATTCCCAAATGGGCTGTAGAAAGTTCGGGACGAATGATTGTATCACTTGCATAAGGACTTTCAAAAAAGCAGCTTTTACAGAATCCCATTCGGTAAATTGGTTTATTTTCTCCGCAATTCACGCATTGAAAACCGACATGTTTTATAGTTAATTCTTTTCCAAACAATTCGTTCATGTGAATAAGGTCGCCGGAAAGGTTCAGGTAATATTGAATCGGCTCATCATTGAAGCTCGTCATTTTTAAAATTTGCCCTCGAAACTGCATATTAATTTTAGTTAACTTTTTTAAGTAAATTTAATGATTATATTTTTCACGAAGTAAATTTATATTTTTGTACCCTTAAAAATACACAGATGAAGTATCTTGTAACCGGAGGAAGCGGTTTTATTGGTTCCCACTTAGTCGAGCAATTATTAAAAAAAGGACATTCTGTCATAAACGTTGACAACTTCGATAATTTCTACGATTATCGGGTGAAAATTAAAAATACATTAGAGTCCATTGGCAAAAATCAGCATTTTGAGTTTTCTGATAAGGAAAATGATATCCAACATTTAATTTCAATTTCAAAATCAGAAAATTACGTACTGTACTATCAGGATATTCGGGATAAAAAAGGTTTGGAGGAGATATTTAAAAATCATGAGATTGATTTAATTATTCATCTTGCAGCACTTGCCGGAGTTCGCCCTTCTATCGAAAGACCTTTGGAATATGAAGAAGTAAACATTCGGGGAACAATGAACCTTTGGGAATTATGTAAAGATTTCAATATCAATAAATTCGTTTGTGCATCATCTTCAAGTGTTTATGGAAATAACGACAAAGTTCCTTTTGCCGAAACTGACAACGTAGATAATCCGATTTCTCCTTATGCTGCCACTAAAAAATGCGGTGAAATTTTAGGTCATGTTTATCATGACCTATATAAAATTGATATGATTCAATTAAGGTTTTTCACAGTGTACGGACCGAGACAGAGACCGGATCTTGCTATTCATAAATTCACAAGATTGATTTCTGAAGACAAAGAAATCCCTTTCTATGGCGATGGAACGACAGCCAGAGATTACACTTATATTGATGATATTATTGATGGGATAGTAAAATCAATCTATTATCTGGAAAATAACGCTGATGTTTACGAAATCATTAATCTTGGAGAAAGTCAGGTGATTAATTTAAATGAAATGGTTTCCACTATAGAAAATACACTGGGAAAATCTGCCATCAGAAAAAATCTGCCAATGCAGCCCGGCGATGTCCAGAAAACCAATGCAGATATTACCAAAGCAAAGACATTAATTGGCTACAAACCTGACACAAACTTCCAAAATGGCATAAAAAAATTTGTGGAATGGTTTTTGAGAAAGTGACCTCAAGTAAGCTTCAGAAAGTCGCTCTAATACTTTTTGTTGGCATACGATGAACAAAAATTAATAAAAAGAATTGAAAATCAGGTGTAAAAAGGCATATAATATAAGCTATTTTTATACTTTTGCAAAAAATTAGAAAATTATGTACTGGACATTAGAATTAGCTTCATATTTAAGCGACGCACCTTGGCCAATGACTAAGTCAGAACTTATCGACTATGCAATCAGAACTGGTGCACCGATGGAAGTAGTAGAAAACCTACAGGCAATCGAAGATGAAGGAGAGATCTATGATGCAATCGACGAGATCTGGAGCGATTATCCTACGGACGAAGATTATCTTTGGAACGAAGACGAATATTAATTAATTGCATGAAGCTTTAGGTCTTGCTTGAAGCTTTTTGCCATTTTTTAACTATCAATTTTTACACGATAAGTGTTATTAAAAACGCTTAAAGGATATCACTTTAGGCATAAAGCAAAAAATTTATGAGTTTTTTAAACAAAGTTCTAAAAGGGTTTTTGGGAGACAAAAAAGCGCAGGACCTAAAAGAAGTAAAAAAAGTTGTAACAAAAATCAAAGCTGTTGAACCAACTATTCAGCAATTGTCTGATGATGGTTTAAGAGAGAAAACTGCTGAGTTTAAAGAAAATATTAAATCTGCAACCAGCAAAATCACAGCTCAAATAGAACAGACACAAGAGCAGATAAAAAATTCGAAAAACGTAGACGAAAAAGAAGGTCTTTTCTCAAAAATTGAGACGCTGAAAAAAGAATCATACGAAATCGAAGAAAAAGTTCTCCTTCAAATTCTTCCTGAAGTTTTTGCATTAGTAAAAGAAACAGCAAGAAGATGGGCACAGAATGGCGAAATCCGCATAACAGCATCCGATTGGGACAGACAATTGGCGGCGGCTGGTAAAGATTTCGTAGAAATTCAGGGAGATCAGGCTGTTTGGAAAAACTCATGGGATGCTGCCGGAACACCCGTACATTGGGACATGGTACATTACGATGTTCAGTTTATCGGAGGGGTTATTCTTCACAGCGGTAAAATTGCCGAAATGGCAACCGGTGAAGGTAAAACGTTGGTAGGTACGCTTCCAATTTTCTTAAATGCACTTCCTGCAAGAGGAGTTCACGTAGTAACTGTGAATGATTACCTTGCAAAAAGAGACTCGGCATGGATGGGACCATTGTACCAATTCCACGGAATGAGCATCGACTGTATTGATAATCACCAACCGAACTCAGACGGAAGGAGAAAAGCATACAATTCAGATATCACTTATGGAACAAATAACGAATTCGGTTTCGATTATTTGAGAGATAACATGGTAACTTCACCTTCAGAGCTGGTACAGAGGGAATTAAACTTTGCTATCGTAGATGAGGTTGACTCTGTTTTGGTAGATGATGCAAGAACACCGTTGATTATTTCCGGTCCGGTTCCTCAAGGAGACAGACAGGAATTTGATGTTCTAAAACCTTCTATCGACAGAATTGTTGAAGTTCAGAAAAAAACTGTTTCTGCAATTTTTAATGAAGCTAAAAAATTAATCGCTGCAGGAAAAACAAAAGAAGGAGGATTTAAATTGCTTCAGGCATACAGAGGTCTTCCTAAAAACAGACAATTAATTAAATTCTTATCGGAAAGCGGAAACCGTGCATTGCTTCAGAAAACTGAAGCTCAATATATGCAGGACAACAACCGTGATATGCCGATTGTAGATAAAGATCTTTATTTTGTTATTGAAGAAAAGAACAATCAGGTTGATTTGACAGACAAAGGGGTTGAATATATGTCTCAGGGAAATGAAGACAACAATTTCTTCGTTCTTCCTGATATTGGAACTGAAATCGCTGAAGTTGAAGCTCAAAATCTATCTAAAGAAGAAGAATTTGAAGCTAAAGAAAAACTTTTTGCAGAATTTGCCGAGAAGTCTGAAAGAGTTCACACAATGAGTCAATTATTGAAAGCATATACATTATTTGAAAAAGATGATGAATATGTGGTTATTGATGGTGAAGTAAAAATCGTTGATGAGCAGACTGGTCGTATCATGGAAGGAAGACGTTATTCAGACGGTCTTCACCAGGCGATCGAAGCGAAAGAAAATGTGAAAATTGAGGCGGCAACGCAGACTTTTGCAACGGTTACGCTTCAGAACTATTTCCGTATGTACAATAAACTTGCGGGGATGACAGGTACAGCAGAAACGGAAGCAGGTGAGCTTTGGGAAATCTACAAATTAGACGTTGTAGTAATTCCTACCAACCGTGTTATTTTAAGAGATGACAAACAGGATTTAGTTTTCAAAACTAACAGAGAAAAATATAACGCTGTAATTGAAGAAATTGAAAAATTAACTGCCGCAGGAAGACCTGTTTTGGTGGGTACAACTTCGGTTGAAATTTCTCAATTATTGTCAAAAGCACTTCAATTAAGAAAAATTAATCACCAGGTTCTTAACGCAAAACTTCACAAAAAAGAAGCAGAAATCGTTGCAGGAGCAGGACAGCCTGGAGTTGTAACCATCGCAACCAACATGGCGGGTCGTGGTACGGATATTAAACTTTCTAAAGAAGTAAAAGAATCCGGAGGTTTAGCAATTATCGGTACAGAAAGACACGATTCAAGACGTGTTGACAGACAGTTGAGAGGTAGAGCGGGACGTCAGGGAGATCCTGGAAGTTCTCAGTTCTATGTTTCTTTGGAAGACAACTTAATGCGTTTGTTCGGTTCTGAAAGAATTGCTAAAATGATGGACAGAATGGGCCATAAAGAAGGTGAAGTAATTCAGCATTCTATGATTTCTAAATCTATCGAAAGAGCACAGAAAAAAGTAGAAGAAAATAACTTCGGAACAAGAAAAAGACTTTTGGAGTACGATGACGTGATGAACAAACAGCGTGACGTAATCTACAAGAGAAGAAAAAATGCTTTGTTCGGAGATCACTTGAAATATGATATTACGAATATGATTTTCGATGTTGCCAATTCTATCGTAGTGAAAGGAAAAGCAAACGGAAATTATAAAGATTTTGAATTTGAAGTTATCAAATATTTCACAATGGGCTCTCCAGTTTCGGAAAGTGATTTTGGTAATAAACAAGTTCCTGAATTAACGAATATCTTATTCAAAGCAGCTCAGGAAGATTATCAGATGAAACTTAATTTATTGAAAGAAAAATCATTCCCGATTATTGAGAATGTATTCCAAAATCAGGGTTCAATGTTTAAAATGATTCAGGTTCCTTTCACAGACGGTCACAAGACAATGACGATCGTGGCAGATCTTAAGGAAGCTTATGAAACGCAATGTGAAAGTTTAATTAATGATTTTGAAAAGAATATCACCCTTTCAATTATCGATGAAAACTGGAAACTTCACCTTCGTGAAATGGATGATTTAAGAAGATCTTCTCAAGGTGCTGTTTACGAACAAAAAGATCCGTTGGTAATTTACAAACAGGAATCTTTCCACTTATTCAGTGAAATGATTGACAAATTAAACAAAGAAATTATTTCATTCTTATACAAAGGAGAAATTCCTGCATAAGTTTAAAATTAATTTTATTATACAAACCGCTTCAGCATTGCTTGGAGCGGTTTTTTGTTATTCAATAAATAGCAATGTATGATAAATATCAATACTCAAATTTATTTAGAATAATTAAAAACAATATCTTTGCGTAAAATTTGACTTTCATGAAAAATGTACTGATCTGCGCCTCATTGTTGGGTTCTATGCTGACTTTTGCTCAGGAGAAAAAAGATTCTATCAAATCTAATGATATTGAAGAGGTAGTTGTAAATGGAAAATACTACAAAAAATATGTAGAAAAGGAAGGATCATCTTCTATGCGTTTAGATGAAGAATTAATCAAGATTCCTCAAAACGTTTCAATCATTACCAACAGAGCTTTAGAAGATCAGCAGGTAACAACTTTAAGTGACGGTGTTTTGAGAAACGTTGCAGGAGCTCAGAGATTGGAGCACTGGGGTGATATGTACACGAGAGTAAACATGAGAGGTTCAAGAGCAGCCGCTTTCATGAACGGAGTAAACGTAACTTCAAACTGGGGACCACTTAGTGAAGATATGTCTTTCGTAGATCATATTGAATTTATTAAAGGTCCATCAGGATTCTTAATGTCAAACGGTGAACCAAGCGGTATTTATAACATTGTTACAAAAAAACCGACAGGACAATCTTTAAACGGTTCAGCCAGAGTAACCCTTGGAAGTTACAATATGTACAGAGGAGAAACTGATATTGACACAAAAATTACGGATAAAGTAGCCTTTAGATTGAATTTAATGGCTCAGAACAAAAAAAGTTTCAGAGATTATGAATTCAACGACAGGTATATCATTAACCCTTCATTAAAAGTAAATCTTACCGATAAAACAACTTTAACAGCTGAATATATTTACCAAAGAGCTAAAATGTCTGAGGTAGGATCAGCATATGTATTTAGTTTTGATGGTTATGGTACAAAGCCAATTGAATATACTGTTACTGATCCGGGAATTGACCCAACAAATGTTACGAATAATACAGTAAATGTAAATTTGCAACATAAATTTAACGAAAATTGGAAATTAACCACTCAATTATCTTATGTAAATGAATATACAATGGGGAGTGATATTTGGCCAGGAACTTTTATTTCAAATACACAATTCATTAGAAATCTAAATTTCTGGGAAGCAAGCAATGTCATGAAATTTGGACAAGCATTTTTAAATGGTTATATCAAATCAGGCCCCGTTTCTCATAAAATTTTAGCTGGTCTTGATTTAGGATCAAAAAAATACTTAGCAGATTGGTCAAAATTTGGAGCATTGGATACTGCAACAAATCCATTTGATTTAAATTCAACGACATATTCTACTCCAAGCAATGGATATCCACATTTTAGCGATGATGGTAAATCGCTTTTAGAAAGAGCAACACCATATGGAACAATTGAGCAGGAATATACAGGTCTTTATTTACAAGATGAACTAGGATTTTTTAATGATGCTTTAAGATTAACGCTTGCTGCAAGATATACAAACGTAAAAGAAAATAGTTACGGAACAAAAACTGAAGCAAACAGAATTACTCCTCGTATAGGCTTAAGCTATTCTATTGATACAGATATGTCTGTATATGCATTATATGACCAAGCTTTCTCACCACAATCTGGATTGTTCAGAGATGGAACAACAGCCAAACCAATTACAGGAAATAATATCGAAGTCGGCGCTAAAAAAGATTGGTTCGGTGGAAAATGGAATACTACATTATCGCTATATAATATCAACAAAAATAATGCAATAGGTACAGACCCAACAGATCCAACGGGAATGTTCTCAATTTTTCTTGGAAAAACAAGAGTTCAAGGAGCGGAATTTGATCTAAAAGGAGAAATTACAAAAGGCTTTAATGCTATTTTCAATTATGCCTTCACGGAAAATAAATTTACAGAAACAACTCCATTAGCTAACAAAGGAGATAAAGTTCCTGGATATGCAAAACATACAATAAACGGTTGGTTAAACTATACATTCACACAAGGTGATTTGGAAGGATTTGGATTAAGCTTTGGAGGAACATTTTTAGGAGGAAGAAGCAGCTGGAACTGGGGAAGCACAAATGCTCCTTTAGAAATGAATGATTATCTAAAATTTGATGCTGGTCTCTCTTGGGAAAATACAAAGTTCAGAATTGGGTTGAACGTATTCAATATTTTCGACAGATACTTATATAGTGGAAGCAGCATAAACTTTACGATGGCAGATGGTACTCAAAAAGGAGGTTACTATTATCAGGCAGAAGCCCCAAGAAACTTTAGATTATCAATAGGATATAAATTTTAAATAATTAAAAGTTAACCCCTCAAAAGGTTAACTTTTTTCTCATGAAGAAGAAGCATCACCATAAAAAGAAACCTTCATTCACAAAAAAATGGTCTGCCAAGCTGCACTTGTGGCTGGGGCTTTCCGTTGGAATTATCGTGTTTATTGTTTCGTTGACAGGGACGATGTATATTTTTAAGGATGAAATTCAGAATCAGCTTCGAAAAGATGTGATTTATGTAAAATCAGAAACAGTTACTCGACAACCGCTTTCGATTGAAGTGTTGAAGGAGAAAGTTTCAATGGAAATTAATGAGAAATATCCCCTTAGCTCAGTTGAAATTCATTTAGACAAAAACAAATCTTACGAATTTCTCTATATAGAAAAAGATAAAAAAGCGTGGAATTATTTTGATGAAATAAAAATCAATAAACTTGTTTATGTCAATCAATACAACGGGCAGATCTTAGGAATTTATAATGAAAAATACGATCTGTTTCCTGTCTTAAAAGTCATTCACTGGAGTTTATTATTAAAATCAGACTGGGGAAAATATGTGGTCGGTATTCCGGTGTTTTTATTTATTATTCTGCTCATTACGGGAATCGTTCTTTGGTGGCCACAGAATAAAAAAGTAAGAAAAACACGTTTAACATTCGATTGGAAAAACGTAAAAACCTGGAAACGCAAAAACTATGATCTTCATAATATTCTGGGATTTTATGCTTCTTTTATTGCTTTACTATTGAGTTTATCAGGTATTTATTTTGCTTACCCTTGGGTGAAAAATGCTTTTAATTTTACACTTTCAGGTTCATTGGAACTTCCGAAGGAAAAAGAAATCAAATCTCCAGACTCATTATCAAGAAAAAATAAGACAGTTTTTGATCTTACAGAAAAAGAAACGAGAAAATTATATTCAGCTTCATCAAGCTTCAGAATTCCGTTGAACGGAAAAAATAAAAAAGGAAAAGAATTAAAAAATATTCCAGTCCTCATTTATGGTGAAAACGGAAAATTTGCCATCAGAAATCAACTGGTTTTTGATAAATACTCAGGAAAACTATTAGCAGACAAACCTCATCAGAATCTTACCAACGCAGAAAAATATGCCAATGCCAATTATGATATTCATACAGGCTCTTATTTTGGGATCATTGGAAAAATCATCTGGTTTATGGCTGGTTTAATTTGCACTTCACTGCCTGTAACAGGATTTCTGGTATGGCTAGGGAAGAAGAAAAAAGGAATTAAGAAATGAAAAAACTCATACTATCCGTAGCCACTTTAGCTGCGATCACAACATTTGCACAGCAACAGGATTCTTTACAGGTAAAAGATGTAGACGAAGTCGTTTTAACAGCTTCCAGAAAAAGAGAAAACATCAAGGAAATTCCAAGTTCTGTTACGATTATCGGTCAGAAGCAAATTCAGTCGCAACTGACGGTAAATTCGGATATTACAAGCATTTTACAATATACCGTTCCAAGTTTGGGAACAAGTTCCGGACAGACTTCAAACACCGGACAGACGTTGAGAGGTCGCCAGGTTTTGGTTTTAATTGATGGAATCCCACAGTCTACTCCACTTCGAAACGGAGCAAGAGATCTAAGAGTGATCGATCCTTCAGTTATCGAAAGAATTGAGGTCATTAAAGGCGCTTCATCCATCTACGGAAACGGCGCAGACGGCGGTATTATCAATTATATTACAAGAAAAAATAATTCAGATAAGAAGATTACAGGTATTTCTCAGGTGGGCATCAGCGGACAGCCTTATGGCGGAACGTTAGGTTTCAGAGCAAGTCAGCTGCTATCAGGACAAATCTCTAAAAGTTTCGACTACGTTGCTTTATTGGCGTACGAAAGAACAGGCTATATGAAAGATGCAGACGGCGTAAATTTAAGTCCGACTTACAGCACTGCCAAAATGGATAACTATAACGGAATGTTGAAGTTAGGCTACAATATTAATGATAACCAGAGAATTGAAGCCTCTTATATCGGATATGCTTCAAAATCTGATTTAAATTTAGGTTTGGTCAACGGAAAATACGGAATTAAACCAACCATCGGAGAAGGTATAGGAAACGGATTGGAAACCACTCCGCAGGGAACACCAAGAAATCATAATTATAAACTAAGCTACGACAACAAAAACATTTGGAAAGGAACCGCTTTAAACATCAATTTATATTACCAGGATTTTAGAACGGTGTACGGTTACAGTAATACTTTCCTAAACGGAGGTCAGTCTAATATTGTTTCTAAAAAAGGCGGCGCAAGGTTAAATTTAGATACTCAGCTTTGGAATGCTGCCAATTCTCAAGCAGAAATCATTTACGGATTAGATGTTTTAAATGATAAAACTGCTCAGAAACTTGAAGACGGACGTTTCTGGACTCCCGAAATGAGCATGACCAACATTGCTCCGTTTGCTTTAGTTAAAATTGATTTACTGAAAAAACTAACCATTAAAGGAGGTTTCCGTTATGAAAACATGAAAGTTGAGGTCAGCGATTTCAACACACTGCCAAGAATTAAAAATGATGGGACTTTCCCCAACAGTATTTTTGTAAAAGGCGGTAATTTAGATTTTAACAGCTTAGTCGGAAATGTGGGAGTACGCTATAATATCAATCCTCTTGTCAATATTTTTGGAAGCTTTTCACAGTCATTTTCAATTAATGAATTGGGAAGAACATTGAGAGATGCCACAGAAAGCACGATCGACAGAATTGAAACAAAACCGATTATCGTTAACAATTATGAATTAGGCGTTACAGGACAAATCACAAAGTGGATCAACTATGAAATTACTTCTTATGTAAGTACCTCTAAACTTGGTTATTCCTATACACAAGGTGCGAATAATGCATTTATCGTGCAAAGAGCACCGGAAGTCGTGTATGGGGTTGAAGGATTCTTACATTTCAATCCTGTGAAATGGATTAATTTTGGAGGAAGCTATAGCTGGATGGAAGGAGTAACTTCACCGAAAGACGATAAAGATTATTCAACCAAGATCAACAACAGCAGAATTACCGCACCAAAAATTTTGGCGTATGTTCAGGTGAGACCGACCTCATCTTTATCTGTCGGATTGGATATGCTTCACACTTTCGAACAAAATAGGTTTGAACCGAATGCAAAAGGTTTATATGTGTATGGTGAAGGAAGAGTTCCGGAATACACAATCTTCAACTTTAAATCAAGTTATGATGTGAATAAAAGCTGGAAAGTGTCTTTAGGGGTTGAAAATGTGTTCAATAAACTGTATCAGCCAGCGATTGCGTGGTGGGGAGCAAGAGATGCCGATTTTACCAATTCGTTGGGAATGAGAGGAACTTTCATGATTGAATATAAATTTTAATTAAACTAATAAAAAGTTTAAAACATATCTTTGAACTTAAGGAATATGAAGAAAAAGCATCATCATAAAAAAAAGCGAAGCGCATTCAAAAAATGGACGGGCAAACTACATTTGTGGTTCGGTTTGGGTATTGGATTTTTGATTTTCATCATCTCCATTACCGGAGCTTTATATGTTTTTAAAGACGAAATTGAAAATATCACCCGAAAAGATGTCATCTATCACAACGAACAGAATATTGATCAAAAACAGGTTCTTCCGATTCGTGTTTTAGAGAAAGCTGTCGTGGAACAAGTGAAGGAGAAATATCCCGTTCATTGGGTGAATATTCCGATTGATAAAAAGATGTCTTATCTTTTTTATTGGTACGAACATGACCCGAAAGGCTGGAATTATTTTGATGAATTTCCTATTTATAAAGTAGCGTACGTTAATCCTTACAACGGAAAAGTTCTAAGAACGTATGACGAGAAAAACGGCTTCTTCCAGATTGTAAAAATGATCCACTGGAGCTATCTTTTAAAGCAGGAATGGGGAACATATGTAGTAGGAATTCCAGTCATCATATTTGTCATCATGCTTATTTCCGGAATTGTTCTCTGGTGGCCTAAGAATAAAGCAGCCAGAAAACAGCGTTTTTCTTTCAAATGGCAGAATGTAAAAAGCTGGAAAAGAAAGAATTACGACCTTCACAATGTCTTAGGATTTTATGCTTCCATATTTGCATTAATCTTTTCATTAACAGGATTATTCTATGCCTTTTTTGTGGTTCAGGCAGCATTTTATTTCATATTTTCCGGTGGAAAAACGGCTTATCCCGACTTTTCTTCCATTAAAACTAAAGCACCGATCGAACTGAGAACGGAAGGAACTTTAGATAAAATCAGCAATACCGTTAAAGCAAAATATCCGGATTCTTACGGTTTTTCTATCGATTTGGGACACGAACATATGGATGATCACGAGCACCCGAATTTTGAGGTTTACGTAAAACACTTATCATATTCATACCACAAAAGCAGCAGCTTGATTTTTGATGAAAACTCAGGTGAATTGCTTCACACACATGACATGAAAGACAAAAATTTCGGTGAAAAAACGGCTGGTGCCAATTATGATATTCACGTAGGATCTATTTTGGGACTTCCGACAAAGATCATTGCCTTCATTGTAAGTTTGATATGTGCCTCATTACCAGTGACTGGCTTCATGATCTGGTGGGGAAGAAGAAAAAAGAAAACAGTAAAAATGGTCTGAATTTTTTTAAATATTTGTTTAATTTAATAATTCATTAATACAATCTTTTTTATAATTTTAGCTTTCAGAATTAAAAATAGAAATGTCATTATTAGATTTATCAAAACATGTTGCCCTAGGAATTGACATAGGAGGAACAAATACCAAGTTCGGAGTAGTAAATCATCGTGGAGAAGTTCTTGAGAAAGGCAGCATCCGTACAGATGACTACCCTACCGTTGAAGAATTTATCGACGCTTTATATAATAACATTCAGCCTCTGATTAAAAATCAGGGATCTGAAACCAATTTTGACGGAATCGGTGTTGGTGCCCCAAATGCCAATTATTATAGAGGTACTATTGAACAGGCTCCCAACCTTCCATGGAAAGGTGTTATTCCTTTCGGTGAAATGATGGCAGAAAAATTCAAAATGCCTTGTACACTTACTAATGATGCGAATGCTGCAGCAATTGGTGAAATGCTTTTCGGAGCTGCAAGAGGAATGAAAGATTTTATCATGATTACCTTAGGAACTGGCGTAGGAAGCGGAATTGTATCGGGAGGAAAACTAATCTACGGACATGATGGATTCGCAGGAGAGTTAGGTCATACTATTGTAAAACCGGGCGGAAGAAAACATTGGAGCACTGGATCCGAAGGAAGTCTTGAGGCGTACGCATCTGCAACAGGAATTGCCATTACCGCAAAGAAAATGAGAGCAGAATTCCCGGAATCTATGTTGAGCCAGTTTCCTGAAGAAGCGATTAATTCTAAAACAGTACACGAATGTGCATTAAAGGGTGATCCGATTGCTATCGAAGTTTTCAGATATACCGGACATAAACTAGGTGAAGCATTGGCAAATTTTGTGATGTTTTCTTCACCGGAAGCGATTCTTTTATTCGGAGGCGTTATAAAGGCAGGAGACTTTATCTTAAAACCTACTAAACTTCACATGGAAAGAAACCTTCTTCCTATTTTCAGAAATAAAGTAAAATTGGTTTTCAGTGAGCTGGACGAAGCAGATGCTGCTATTTTGGGCGCAAGTGCTTTGGTTTGGGAAAAAAAGTAACTGAATTTACTGTAAATAATATGAAGCATCCTTTTGGGTGCTTTTTTTGTTTAAAGTCTTATTGAAATCCTTCAGAAAAATACTGTTGATTTTTATACATGAAATAATTTGTCTCATCTATTATCATAATTTAGTTTAGAAGCTTTTATTAGACATAAAATGAAAAACTTTTCCTTATTTTTGATCTGTTTTTTCTCCATTTTTCTTAAAAGAGAAAATATTTTAATTACAATAATCAACTTAGAATGGATAACAATAATTTAGAGCAAATTACCTTCGGAGGCGGATGTTTCTGGTGCGTGGAAAGCTGTTTCAATATGCTGAAAGGAGTGAAATCTGCCATTTCAGGATATTCCGGAGGTCACAAAGATAATCCGACTTATGAAGAAGTTTGTACCAGCGAAACCGGTCACGCTGAGGTCGTGCAGATCACCTACGATCCTGCAATTATTTCTTATGAACAATTAATGGACGTTTTCTTTTTTCTACATGATCCTACCCAATTAAACAGACAGGGAAATGACGTTGGAACACAATATCGTTCTGTTATTTACTATAAAGATGATGCTGAAAAAGCAAAAGCTGAAGAAGCGATCAAAGTTTCTCAGGAATCAGGAAGATGGTTAGGAACGTATGTAACAGAATTAACGAAATTCGAAAAATTCTGGGCGGCCGAACAGTATCACCAGGGATATTACAATGAAAACCCTACACAACCTTATTGCAGTGCTGTGGTTGGACCTAAAATTCAGAAGTTTAAAAAACATTTCGGAGAACTGGGAATGCTGAATGAAGAATAAAATTTAAGTTTTGGCTAAAGCCCAATTTATTTATACATTTTATTAAACGGGTTAAAGCCCACTTCTATTGATAAAAACAAAAGCGAAGAGGTTTTCTCTTCGCTTAATTGTAAAAATAATCGTTTTATAAAGAAGAAAAATTAGTATCCAGGATTTTGTTTGAAATCTGCCGATGCATCAATCGTTGCCTGAGGAATAGGGAAAATTCTTCTGTAAGGTTGAGAAGCAGGTTTTGCGGTTCCAGGGAGATCAAACTTCTTAAATCTGATCATTGCCTTTCTTCTGTACATTTCCCAATACAGTTCAAATCCAGACTCTCTGAATAATGCATTCTCATCCAAAGAAGCAAGCACAACACCAGCAGTATTTCCTTTTAACGCATCATTTGTCCTGCTTGTTCTTAGTTTATTAACATCAGCCAAAGCTGCCGTTATATTTCCGCTTCTGAAATAAGCTTCTGCTCTCATCATGTAGATTGTTCCTAATCTGTATAATGGAACATCCATTCCGCTCGTTCCGTTATTTCCTAATCCCGGATCAAATTCGAACTTGAAGTTTCTTACTCCTCTGTTAATCTGAGCCTGTGTAAATACAGCTTCTGAAGGATTATCAAAACTCAGTTCAGGAGTGAAATCTGCAGCAAGTGTTGTATTTTTCTCTGTGAATAATTTATAGACTTTAATTCTTCCGTCTGCAGTCATATCAAAATTTCCGTTGGCAAGAATTTTTGGTCCGTATTGCTGACCAACCTGTAATCCTCTATTGAAATGAAACCAAGGTTTTCCTGTCCCCTCCACTTTGCTTGTTGACGGTACACTTACGTCAGATCCATCATTTCTGAACCAAGTTCCGTCTTCATACTGATAGGTTCTCTGGAAACGAGGATCGTTATGATTTCCGTCCCAAGAGTAATAGAATTCCGGAGTGATGCAAGATGCATTTGTTCCTCTGTTGTCAGGTGAAGGCTTTTGAATTCTTTCCATAGACATATATGCCAAGTCATTATCCGAACCTTTGTCTGAACCAGCAATTTTCTTCTGAACAACTGTAAAGATCATTTCCTTACTTGTATCATTATTAATGTCAAAATTGTGGAAATAATTAGACTCTAAACTGAAATTTGGATTATTAATCAATAAATTAGAATACTCAATCACTTTATCCATATCAGTTCCGCTTCCTGTAACAGCCTGTTCTAAAAAATTAAAATTACTTGCCGTTTTATTCTTCAAAACAACTCTGTTCAGATACATATCTGCCAAAAGTGCATAAGCTGCCTGTTTTGTAAATCTTCCGGCGTGTGTATTCTGAGTTTTAATATCAGCAAGATTAGGAATAAGTCCTTCCACTTCTTTGATGAGGTCATCAATTGTAGTTTCTGCTTTTCTGATTTGGATCGGTGCATTGATATTATCCGGATCTCTGTAAGGCGCCTGTCCAAACAAATCGATCGTTGTGTAAGTATAATAAGCCAGTAATCCTTTTGCTTCTGCTAAAAATAACGCTTTATTAGCTCCGGTACTTTTGCTTGCACTTGATATTGCGGTTAAAGACTTTGTAATTCCGAAGTTCAATTGATTCCAGGTTGTTTTCACAACATCACTGTTGGCATCCCACGTAAACTCATGCATTGCTCTCCATTTCCCACCGTCTCCCCAGTCGCTTCCTCTTGTTGGTAATAAAGCTTCATCAGTAGAATATTCCTGTAAAGCGAAAACACTTCCGTGATCTACAAAAGTTCCTTCACCAAGTTGGCTGTAAGCAGCGGCCAAAGCGGCTTCAGAATCTGCAATTTCAGAACCCAATACCTCATCGATTACTTTTTCATCCAGATTGGTACATCCCATTAAGGCTAATGCAGCAACGGATAAAACTATTTTATTAATATTTAAAAATGTATGTTTCATTATTTCTTTTAACTTAAATTAAAACTTAACGGTTGCTCCCAAAATGAATGTTTTCGCAGATGGATACGTTGTGTAGTCAATACCCAAAGACTGATTGCCACCAACCTGTTTACTTGTATCAACAAGTGGATCATAACCAGTATAGTTGGTGATGGTGAATAAATTTTGTGCACTTACATACAGATTGATACCTTTCAAAAACTTCAATTGATTTATATCAAAAGTATATCCTAATCTTACATTATTCAGACGGATAAAGTCTGATTTTTCAAGATATAAAGAAGATAATTGAGGCTGATTGGTAAAGCTTGCTCCCGAATCATAAAAGTTTTTCAAAACATTTCTGTCCGAAGCCAAATTATTGATATTTAGGTCCAACGCTGTATTATTAACCAAATACCCTCCGGTTTGCCCAATAAAAGAGAATGAAAAATCAAATTTCTTGTACTTCATATAAGAGTTGATCCCAAAAGTGAAGTTAGGAATCGCTCCCTCGAAAATTTTTCTGTCATTCTGATCGATTCTTCCGTCTGCATTTATATCTTCATAAATATATTTTCCGTTGGCATCAACTCCCAAATAGTTGTACATATAGAAAGAACCTGCTTCGTAACCATTTTTATAGATATTCGCAGTAACTCCTGAAAGTCCAGGACCTGAAACCTCACCTGTATAAACTGCAGAAACCGGAAGATCTTTCACAACGTTATTTACCGTCGCTCCATTCACATCAAAATTCCAAGTGAAATTTTCATTTCTTATAATTTCTGAACCTAGAGATAGTTCAAAACCTTTATTAATAATCTTTGCGTCAACATTTCTCCAAACTGAACTTGTTGGACTGAGAGGACTTGAAGGAATACTTAAGATAGGATCTTTCGTTGTTTTATGATAATATTCTAATGATCCGTACAATTTATTTTTAAATAAGCTGAAATCCGCTCCAATATTCGTTTGTTCCACAACTTCCCATTTCAGATCGGCATTTACCGTTCTATTTATCGAAACTCCATTAATTAAATTTAAATTATCATACAAATAATATCCTGCAACCTGCGTTAAGGAAGAACTTGCCTTTGTAATTTTATTCTGAACTTCCTGATTACCGGTCTGTCCCCAGCTTCCTCTTAGTTTTAATTCATTAACAATACCAGAATCTTTCAGGAAATTTTCATTTGAAACCATCCAACCTACAGCAACAGAAGGGAAATATCCGTATTTATTGTTGTCACCGAAACGTGTAGAACCATCTGCTCTTAATGAAGCTGTCAGCAAATATTTTTTATCAAAATTGTAATTTACTCTTCCGAAATACGACTGTAATTCGTTTTCCTGAGCATAGCCAGCTCCCGGCACAAATGCCGTTCCTGAATATCCAGGATTAATTTCCGGGGAAATTCCTGCTCCCTGTGCTGCAATATCTTTTACCCCAAAATAAGTTCCTGTAGATTTGAATTTTTGATAAGAGAAACCTCCCAGTAAACTAAAATTATGTCTGTTTAAGTTAAAATCATAGGTTAAATAATGTTCCAAAAGCACATTATAAGAATCAAGATTTGCCTGAACGTACATTCCTTTTGGTGTTCTGTCAGTTAGATTGGGGAACATTGTTGTATTTCTTTCCGACATTGTTTTATCAACACCTAAATTGAATTTATAATTTAATCCGGGTAAAATTCTCAACGTTGCCTCTGTATTCCCTAATACTCTGAATGTATTGGTTTTATCCTGATAAACACTCAATAAATACAACGGATTGTAGTGAGCGTTCATATTAAAATTGGTATAATTTCCATTTTCATCATACACAGAACGTGTAGGATTTGCCATTAAAGCGTGGATAATTAACTGACCGTCAGACCCTGCATTACCGCCATTCGGAATTCCGGTTTCTTTAATGTCACTTGCGGTAAGATTTACTTTAACCTTTAGTCTTTTATTATCAAAGAAAGATTCTTCAGCATTCAAACGGGCTGTCGTTCTTTTAAAACCGCTGTTCAGCACGATACCATCCTGATCCATGTGAGAAAGCGATGCAAAATAACTTCCTGTATCCGTAGCTTTTGAAAATGAAACCGAATGATTAGATGAAACTGCATTTCTGTAGAGCTCATCCTGCCAGTCTGTATTTCCGCCGTGGTCGTATAATTTATTGATTCCTGCTGCTCTGTATTCGTCAGCAGTCATTAAATCTAATTTCTTAATTACAGAAGAAAAACCTAAATAGGTATCATATGTGAACATTGGCTCCCCTTTCTTCCCTCTTTTTGTCGTTACCAAAACAACACCATTTGATCCTCTCGCTCCATAAATGGCCGCCGCAGAAGCATCTTTCAACACAGTGATAGATTCGATGTCACTTGTGTTTAAGAAGTTCAATGGGTTTTTTGCCTGAGTATTTCCCAACCCTACGTTCGGGCTTGACGCACTTACCGCATCGTTACTCAAAGGAACACCGTCTACAACGAACAAAGGCGTACTTCCGCTTCTGATGGAACCGATCCCTCTTATCGAAACATTTACCCCTGCTCCCGGTTCACCGCTCGACTGAACGATACGAACGCCGGCGATTTTTCCCTGCATCAGATTATCAACAGAGATATTCATTCCTTCTTTGAAATTCTCTGCTTTCAGCTGACTAATAGCTCCCGTTAAATCAGATTTTTTCTGAGCTCCGTAACCAACCAAAGTAACCTCTTCAATAGAAGTTGCCGCTTTTTTTGATTGTAACTTAACAGAAACTGAAGTTCCTGTTATTTTTGTTTTTTGAATTTCATATCCGTCATAAGAAACAGATAATGTCTGCCCGATATTCGCAGAAATGGTAAAATTTCCTGAAGCATCGGTAGTAGCGGTAACTCCCGTTTCTACAATAGTGACTTTTGCGCCCTCCATTGCAGAGCCCTCCTGATCTGTTACATTTCCGGTGATCGTTTCATTCACCTTTGAGTAAACAGAATAGTTTGCCGAAAATTCTTCTGCATGAGCCTGGTTTGCCACCAGGAAAATCAATGCGATCGGAATTAGTTTTTTAAACTTAAAAAAATTAATTTTGTGGTACATATCATTAAGTAAGTAATTACACAACGTTACATTGCTTAATAAAAAGCCGCTGTTGTTCCCGCAACAGTGGTTTTCATTTCTGCCCGTCGTTAGTTTTTATTTCGGCATACAAAGTAAAAACGTTTAACCTAAAACCATTTTAACATAATATTATCTTAAAATCAATTCTACATCAATATCTGGTTTTGAAGGATCAAAATACTATTCATTATCAAACACTTAAAAAATGATGAAATTATTCATTTACATATTCGTAAAGAAGACTTAACATAATATGTAAATCTGTTTAAGGAAAGACTTGCTATTTTCGCCGTTACAAAATTTGAATTCATGAAAAAGGCAGTTTTTTTAGGTTTATATTTATCTTCTCTGAATCTTGTTTGGGCGCAGTCTCAGAATCTTAATGATTTAAAAATCAATGAAATTCAGGTGATTGGTTCGCATAATTCATATAAAAAAGCCATTCTCCCGGAGGTTTACAGTTATTTATCGAAAAAAGACTCTCTGAATTTTCTTCCGAGAATTCAATATGAACACATTCCAATTCCCCAGCAGTTGGATTTAGGACTGAGAAATCTTGAAATTGATGTATACGCTGACAGTAAAGGCGGAAAATATGCCCATCCGAAAATTTTGGATCTGGTAAAAACGACACAACCTTTCGATCCTGAAGGGAAAATGAAAAAGCCGGGTTACAAAATGATTCACATTACGGATATTGATTATCAGACTTGGTACTATACGTTGGAAGATTGTCTGAAAGATCTGAAAAAATGGTCTGATGCAAACCCCAACCACGATCCTATTTTTATCACCCTTGAACCTAAAGACGGAAACGCCAATCGGTTCGGAACAGAACCGGAACATTATACCGAAAAACTTTTTGATGATCTGGATAATGAGTTAAAAAAATACTTAGGCAAAAATAAAATTATAACACCTGATGATATTCGTGGCTCATACAAAACTTTGAATGAAGCTGTTTTGCATAAAAACTGGCCAACGGTGAAAGACGCCAAAGGAAAATTTCTTTTTGTATTGGATAACAACAGCGAAAACCGAGATTTGTATATGAAAGATCATCCGTCTTTGAAAGGAAGGATGGTTTTTACCAACTCCGCTCCCGGAACGCCTGAATCTGCGGTTCTATTCATGAATGATCCAAGCCCGAAGATTGCCGAATTGGTAAAACAAGGCTACATCATCCGAACAAGAGCCGATGCCGATACTATGGAAGCGAGGCAGGAAGATTATTCAAGATTTGAAAAGGCAAAAGAAAGCGGTGCGCAAATTATCACAACAGATTATTATCAGCCAAGCAAGCTTTTTAAATCAAACTATACCGTTAGTTTTGAGAATAATACATACGAAAGGAGAAATCCTCTGAACGAAAAATAAAACATTTTACTATTAGATTTCAAATGAAAGACTGCCTGATTTTTGGGTGGTCTTTTGTTTTGTTTGCATTTTTTTATTTCTATAGAAATGTACAGTCTGTGAAAAAATTACAGCCTTTTTATCGACTGTGTTTTTAAATCTATTTCGAAATGATCTGCCGGATCTGCGTTTGATAATAATGAAAGAATTCTAAAGACAGATTTTAATTGTATGATAAATGAATCTTGGGATGTGCTATTTTCAAAAAGTTGTTCTAATGTCTGATATTGCTGTAATCTTTCTTTCGAAATATCTTTTTTTGCCAACTCATCAGCAGATTGAAATTTATATAAATCTAAAAGTAAATCTTCAAAATTCCAGTTTTTAAAGGATTTATGGTTAACTCCAGCTTGCTTTAATTGATTTTTATTCTGAATTAATAATAACAAATCCTCCCCATTTAATTTTCCGACTTTTTCAACGAAATCTTTCGGCCAATCATCGGGAATCATTCTCAGACGAACCAATTCTTTCAGATGAAACAACATAAAATCATGATACGATTTCGATTGTAAAATATCTTTATTCCAAAGGATTTTGTTGTTGTCTTTTTTCAAAGCTTCATATTCCTTTTCATACAAGGGAAATAATTCGTCGAAATTCGGAACATCATTTAAAATTTCCGTCTGCACTTCCATTTTATCGGGAGACTTTATTGTTAAAATCTTATATGCCGGAAGATAAGCCGCTAACGAAGGAACCTGAACATTCACCAACATTTTGTCTCCAACCTTTCTAATTCCTGTATCGTTAATGTGCATATGTCCCGCAAAATGAATCTGCAAACCCGCATCAGCAAAAACTTTTGCCACTTCTTCATCGGGGACACGTTCTAACTGCCATTTTTTTTCACCTAATAATTTTTTTATTTCATCTGTAGTACCATCATTAAAATCGATCATTGGATAATGTGTAAATGCGACAACCGTTTTTCCATTAGTTTTTGCTTCCTGCATCATTTTTTTCACCCAGTCGATCAGATGTTTTTTATTCTTCAGGACATTATTGTAACCGATACTTGCGCCTTTATAATTTGAAGGATTATTTGGATTTTCGTGTATATTTTTCGGAATGTAGGTGTTTCCGTCGATGGCGATCATCCAAATTCCTTTTATAGGTTCAACGACATAACTTAAATCCGGGACAGAAAACCCTTTGGAAACTTCATACATTCTTTTAGAATAATCTGCATTCTGTAAAGCTTTTGCGTAAGAATAGCTAGCAAAAGAACCTGGATCAAAAGGTGTACTCCAAAATAAATTTTCCTTTTTCGGATAAAAACCAAAGTCTTTTAATTCGTGTAGAATTTCAAGATAACCTGATTCTGCGATGTCTTTTGTGATGATTTTGTGGGTTGCTTTTCCGATATTTTCTTTGCTGTAAATTCTTAATGGATTTCCATTTGCTCCAAGAAAATCATCTTTTCCGGCATCCTGATAAAACGGACCAACAGGATCGTGGTTGCCTGTCGTGATGTAAAAGTCGATTCCGTATTTACTATGATATTGTTCTAAAATTTTGTGTAATCCACGAATGTTGTAAGCTTGTCCATCATCCGAAAAATCTCCGGGCATGGCTACAATTTTAATTCCTTTTGCTGCAATATCATCCAATGCTTTTAAGAAAGCAAAATAATTTTCATTAAAAATTCGGGTGGAATGCAATTGAGAATCCATCGTTCTCAAAATGGTTGGTTTCCCTGTTTTAGGATTGATAATTCCCTTATAATCGTTATCTGAAAAACTTCCGTACAGATCCTGAAAATGCACATCTGAAAGAAAAGCAATCTGCACAGGCTTATGCTGAGCCGAAAACAACGAAAAAGCAAACAGTAAAAAAGAAAATATTCCTTTATTCATCTTAAAATAAACGAAATTAAAGGAATATTGTGTGAATTGTTTTAACTGAATTTTAAATAATTGTGAAGGAAATTTATTCTTCCGTTTGTAATGAATCTATTTCCCGTCCAGCATATTTTAGAATCATATGATCACTAGCTAACTTCAGTTCTCTACCATTGTCCGGATTTATCCCGTCCATTGTAAAAAAATCTACCTCATTATTCCACTTAGAACACCATACTTTACCTAATGAATTAGCAAGTGTAAGAGTATCTTTTCTTATAATTTTTCTTTGATGCCGAAATACTTTTTTATCCATTGCAACAACTTCAAATTCTGGGCTGATATAACTACTATCAGTTCCGACATATCTTTCTCCATTCCAATACATATAATTTTTTTCAATATCAGGTTTTCCATTGGATAGAAAACCAAAACTAAATGGTTGCTTTTTATCTTCTTTTTTACCATTTGAAAATACAACACCGCCCGTAACAAGAAGTAAAACAAAAGTAATTTCTAAAATCCCCAAACCGTTTTGTTTTATAAACTCTGGCATTTTGAAATGCTGATCATTTTTATTATCATTTTTGTTATCGTTTGAGTTTGAAATGTTAATGACAACACCACGAGATATATCATTTGTTGAAGAAAGTGGATTATTATCAACATCTACTTTTATTGTTGTTTTACTCGCATCTTCTCCTTCTTTAATAATTGTTGTAGAAAAATCATCATAATCATCAAATTCTAAATATTGACTTAGTCTGTTTAGTATATATAACTCTATATCAATATCTTCGTCGCTTTCTATATAAGCCTCATAATATCTAATAAGTGTTCTTTTCGAAATAATAAAGCCTAGCTTTTCGTCGAGATAAGATGAAAGATCAGAAGCTAAGCCGCCTTTTGTATTTTTTTCTGAACTTTTTTTAATTCTGCTAAATACTTCATGGATTAGTAGTTTTTTCTTGGACATAATTAGTTTTTTAAGGGTAATACAAAATACTTGATTTTCTATCATATAGCATTACGGTTTTCCGTAACGAATTACTGTCATTCATTGTCCTTCGCTGTCCTCATCTTGTCATCAATTATTCCCTACAATTCCTAGAAATTTGTAATCAGAAATCAGTTGATAAACAAACATTTAAAACAACAATCAAAAACAAATTTACAAAACTGATTTCAAAAATCGCCAGATAAAACGGAAGAAAACTCCGGGTTGGGAAGCAGATGTTTCTCTTCCGTTTTTGAAGGTTTACTTCCCAAAAAATTTAAGAAGCGCTTCGAAAATTTTCAAACGTGTACAGCTCGGGATAAATATTCTGAGAGGAAGAAAAATAATCTCAATTTTTAAATTTTTTAAACAATGTTAAACTTAATATTGATGCTATTCGGACTAGCATTTGGACATAATAATGCAAATACATCATCATGTAATCACGATAATAACGGACAGGTAACCACTCAATTGACAAATCCAGGTGGTGGTACTGATCCAGGAACGGGAGGACCAGGTGGAGGTGGCGGTACAACAGGAGATACAGGACAACTACCTCCTCCTTTTACAAATCCTTAATAGTTTTCAAGGGCAGATTTAATGATCTGTCCTTTTTTATTATTACTTTGCAAAAAACTAATACAATGAAAAAGGTAATATTTTTACTAATCTTAATATCTTTCATATCTTGTTCAAGAAAAGATAACACACCACAAGACAGCACCGCAAAAAATATTTATCATAAAAAAGGTGAAAAGTTCCGAGAATCTAAAGTTCTTGATTCCGCATTTTATTACTATTATCTAGCCAAAGAAAATTACATTAAAAACAATGATTCTGTGAAAGCCGCAGAATCATTAATTAACATGGCTTTTATACAAAATACAAAAGGAGATTTTTATGGTAGTATTGAAACATCTTTTATTGCAAACAAATTTTTAAATGATGAAAAAAATTCAATAGTTAGAAAAGACTTAGCTACAAGCTATAACAATATGGGTATTGCATCTGGTTTTTTATATAATCATAATGATGCCATTCAATTTTATAAAAAAGCAGCTGAGTTTACCTTAGATAAGGAACATACTTTCATTTGTTTTAATAATATTGCGGATGCTTATCTACATAAAAAGGATACTGTACTTGCGAGAAAATACTTAAACTTAGCTATTAAAACTAAAAATAGTAAAAACTATACTCGTGTTATAAATAATTTAGGAAAGCTGAAATTACTCCAAAATCCAAATAATAATCCCCTTCATGAATTTTACAAAGCTTTGAGAATTAGATTTGATTCAAGAGATATAGAAGGACTAAATTCAAGTTATTCAACTTTGTCTGACTATTTTAAAGATAGAGATAAAAACAAATCATTATCATTTGCAAAAAAAATGTTAGAAACTGCAACAGTGCTTGAAAATCCGGAAGATCAAATGCAGGCATTACAAAAACTTATTGAGTTAGATCCTACCCGTTATTTAAATTATTTTAAAAAATTCCAATCTCTTAATGATAGTCTTATTCTTTCTAGAGGAAAAGCAAAAAATCAATTCGCTGTAATAAGATATGATGTAGACAAAAAAAATGTTGAAAATCAAGACTTAAAACTTCGTGATACTGAAAATAAAATTAATATTTTATATCGAAATATTATTTTAAGTATTCTAATATTTTTACTAATCGGAGGTTTCTTTTATTATAAAAAAAGAAAAAAACGCCTCCAACAAGAAAAAGAACTCGAAGTTAAAAATACCCAACTCAAAATGTCCAAAAAAGTGCATGATGTTGTTGCCAACGGAATCTATCAGGTGATGACAAAGATTGAAAATCAGGAACATTTTGACAGAGACAAAGCGCTTGACGAACTGGAATTTGTATACGAAAAATCAAGGGATATTTCTTATGATAAAATTGACGGCACTCATGAAGAAAAAGATTTTGACGAGAAAATATCTGAACTCATCGGTTCTTTTAAAAACGAAACAGTAAATACTTATGTAGCCGGAAATGAAAAAGATGTATGGAAAAATGTAAGTCAGCCAACCCAGGATGAGGTCTATCAAATTATCCGGGAATTACTGGTAAATATGAAGAAACACAGTGAGGCAGAACGAGTTGTTTTTAAATTTGAAAGAATTCATGATACCGTTCAGATTCAGTATACAGATAACGGAATCGGGATTTCCGGAGACATAATTTACAAGAATGGTCTATCTTCTACGGTTTCCCGTATAGAAAGTATTCACGGAGAAATTATTTTTGACACTAAAATAGAAAAAGGACTGAAAATTAATATTTCATTTCCTGCTTCCTTAAAATCCTAAAAGTATGTTCAAAAAAATTCTAATTGCCGAAGACCACGAAAGTATTAATTTATCTGTACAGAAAACATTGGAGGATCTCAATATTCCTAATGTTGATTATGTGTATTATTGTGACGATGCATTGGCAAAAGTTCACAAATCCCTTCGTGAAGATCAACCTTACGACCTTCTGATTACTGATCTTTATTATGAGGAAGATCATCACAAACAGGAAATTAAAGACGGAAGAGAATTAATTCAAAAAATAAAAGAAATTCAGCCTTCTTTAAAAGTTATTGTATTTTCTGCCGAACACAAATCCGGAGTTATAGATTCGCTTTTCAAAGAATATCAAATTAACGGCTATGTTCGAAAAGCCAGAAATGACTCTAAAGAATTAAAAAAATCCATCGCATCTGTTTTTATTGATGAAAATTATTTGTCTTTAGACCTTAAACAGGATGTGAAAAAATTTAACAGTTATGAGTTTTCTGCTTATGACATTACCTTGGTTTCATTACTTTCAAAGGGTGTTTTACAGAAAAATATTCCCGCACATCTACAGGAAAAAGATATTAAGCCTTACAGTTTGAGCAGTGTCGAAAAGAAATTAAACAGCTTAAAAGAAGATCTTGAAGTCACCAGCAATGAGCAATTAGTCGCCTTCTGTAAAGATATTGGGATTATTTAAAATAAGTTTCTTCAAATATATTTAGCACACAAACCTTTCAGAAAATTGAAAGGTTTTTTGCTTTTACGGATTCCCGTAAGGCAATGAAATTTAATGCTCATATTTTTGGATCATCAAACAATAAACAATTTATGTTATGAAAAAAGAATATTACATTAATAAGAACCAACAAGCCAATGGAGATTACGAGGTTCATGAAAGTTTATGTCAATTTTTACCATTGCTTGAAAATAGAATTTATTTAGGCAGTTTCTATTCTTGTCAGGAAGCAGTAAATGAAGCTAAAAGACTTTATCCTCAACAAGGAATTCACATCAACGGATGTTATTATTGTTCAAATGCGTGTCACACAAGCTAAAAATATCAATTATGGGAAAATTTACTATCACTCAAAGAAAAAATGATGAATATCAATTTAATCTAAAAGCCGGAAACGGAGAAATTATTTTAACCAGCGAAGGCTATGTTCAAAAAGCATCTTGTCACAAAGGAATAGAATCTGTGAGAGTCAATTCTCAGGATGATTCCAGATACGACAGAAGAGTTGCGGTGAATGACAAAGATTATTTTGTCTTAAAAGCAAGAAACGGAGAAATCATTGGTAAAAGCCAATATTACAGTTCAAAATCAGCCATGGAAAATGGTATTGCTTCTGTAAAATCTAATGCGCCTACGGCAGAAATCGTTGACGAAACGCTAAAAAACTAAATCATGGATCTTAAAATTAAACTTGAACAACTCCATCAAAGAGTCGTTGGATTAAAAGAACAAATCGGAACGGAAGAAGCGACAAAAAATGCTTTTGTCATGCCTTTCATACAAATTTTGGGGTATGATATTTTCAATCCGACGGAAGTTGTTCCGGAGCATGTTTGCGATATTGGAACAAAAAAAGGCGAAAAGGTAGATTATGTGATTAGACATAACGACGAACCCATTTTCATTATCGAATGCAAACACTGGAAAGAAAGCGCAGATGCTCACAATTCGCAACTTCACAGATATTATCACGTTTCAAAAACAAGATTCGGTGTTTTGACCAATGGAATAGTTTATAATTTCTACACCGATCTTGAAAAGCCAAATATCATGGATGAAAAACCTTTTTTCACGATTAATATTGAAGATCTAAAAGACAGCTCCATAAAAATTCTCGAAAGTTTCACTAAGAAAGATTACAATCTTGAAAGTATTCTGGATTCTGCCGAAGCTTTAAAATACATCAAAGCCATCAGAAAAGAGTTTGAAAAAGAAATTGAAAATCCTTCTGATGAGCTCGTAAAACTTTTGGTAAACCGTTTCTTTGAAAAGCCTTTAACGGCAAACAGAATGGTTTCTTTTAAGGAATATGCCAAAAAAGCACTCACGACTTCTATCAACGAATCTATTAGTTTCAGATTAAAATCGGCACTAAGCATTAATGAAAGAATTGAAAAACAAGAAGATGAGCTAAAAACAGCCCAACCTATAGATGAAAATAACGATTCTAAAATTGTAACAACAGAAGAGGAACTGGAAGGATTTCAAATTGTAAAAGCCATTTTGAGAGAGAAAATTCCTTCGTCAAGAATTGCTTATCGGGATACTTTGTCCTATTTCGGGATTTTGCTGGATGACAACAATAGAAAACCGCTTTGCAGATTGCACTTTAATACCGCCAATAAATATCTGGAAACATTCCATAACGGAAAAGATGCCGGAGAAAAAGTGTTATTAAATACTCTTGATGAGATTTATAATTTTAGAAATCAACTTCATCAGACTTTAGAAAATTATTCATAAAAACTAATAACATGAATCAAAACGAAACTACATTCTACCAAAATGGATCTGTCACGGTAACACAATCAAGATTTGTGACTTACTCAAAAACCTATGCCATGAGAAATATTTCTTCAGTTCATATTTTTGAAATTGGAAAAAATAGAGTTGCACCAATAATCATGATTCTAATAGCAGTACCATTCTTATTTGGATATTCTTTTTGGATAGGATTAATCATTATAGCATTGGGAATTTTGTGGCTGGTTTCCATTAAAAATGAATATGCCGTAAGAATTAGCACTAATGCCGGAGAAGCAAACAGCATCGTTTCAAAAGATCGAAAATATATTTCTGAAATTGTAAATGCGTTAAATGACGCAATTATTCATCGAGGATAAATTTTAAAATAAATTACCATGAAAAAATTAATTTTCTCAAGCTTATTAGGATTAGGCTTATTATTACCTGCAAACTTTTCTGCAGCAGAAAACAACACAACATCAACAACTGAACTTTTTGCCAAAAAATCTAAAAAACAAAAAAGCAAAAGAAGTAAAAAATCTAAAAGTAGAAAAGCATCTACACAAAGTAGCAAAAGCTGTACTTATAATGGCTATCCATTAAATGTTGGTCCAAGAGGAGGATGCTATTATTATTCAGGGAGCAGCAAAGAATATGTAGACAGATCATATTGCTCAAAATGTAAATAATCATCCTGTATTTGCAAAATAAACTAATAACCATGAAACTTTTCCTCACCTTCTGTGCGTTATGTTGTTTCATTGGTATTTTCAGGCTTCCTATAGAATATTATACCTTTCTCAGAACCATTGTTTCCCTCGGGGCATTAATTGTTTTGTACAATTTTTTAAGCTTTAAACAATATTATTTCAGTATAATTTTTCTTGCTGTTCTTATTCTTTTCAATCCCGTTTTTCCAATTTATTTATATCAAAAAAGTTTATGGATTCCAATTGATACCGTAACGGGAATTTTATTTCTGTTGGTGAATTTTGCCGACAAGCTGGAACAGAAAAAGGAAGAAGAAATTGCCGAAGAAACTTCAGAGCTAACCAAACACATAAGAGCTCCTTCACGGGACAGAATTATTAACCCTAAAAAACCAAAAGAAGACTAACATCACCATGGAAAATCCTCAAATAACAGAAAATCTCAAAGCTCACTTTTTAAGGTTGTACCAAATGGCAATTTGTGATGATGATTTCAGTGCTTTAGAACTGAAAATGCTGTACAAGTGTGCTGAAGAAAGAGGTATTTCATCTAAAAATCTTGACGAAATCCTTCTAAATCCCATCAATTTTAAATCATTAGTTCCAAAAACTATCGAAGAGAAAGTAGATTATCTGTATGATCTTACGGTGATGATCTGGGCAGATGGAATTGTGTCTCCAAACGAATATTCTGCCATGCAGAAATATGTGTTGATGTTCGGTTTTTTGGAAGAAAACGTAACCGCCATTGTAGATTATCTTATCGAAGCCGTGCAAATCGGAAAGAACAAGACCGACATTTTATATGAACTAAAAAACTAACTGATCATGAATACCACGAGTATAAAAAACTTATTTAAATTAAAATCAATTCCGATTGAGCCTCCCAAAGAAGAAATTCCTCAAGCGGAAACAGATCCCAATAAAGAATCTGCCGAAGAAAGCAGAAAAAGAACCTATCACGAATCCGGATACAGGGACAGCTCACGAACCAGCGGAAACCACTCTACCCTATCAATTTGCCTGGATGCTGTTTACTCAAAATTCCAGAACGAGGAAAAAGAAATGGTGGAGAAACAACAGAAACTGAAAGAATCTTACGTCAACGAGCAGAAAAATAAGGAAACCGAAATCAAAGCTCTTACTGTTTCTCAGGAAACTAAAGAAGAACAGTTAAAAAATAAAAACACAGAGGTAGAAGATCATCAAAATACCATTGAAATTTTAAAAGCTGAGGTTCTAGATCTGCCAAGAAATCCCGAAAAATACAATGTAAAAGCCACCAAAGGAGCATCTACCAAATTCTGGATTGGCGCCATACTTTTACTTCCGATCACTTTGTATCTGCTTACTTTCTACATTTCAACTTCCTATTCTGCTTTTTTCAAAAGTTTTGATGCAAAAAGTACCTTAATTCAAAGTGTTTTCGACGCACAATCACTTAGCAAAGCTTGGAATGACGGTGCCATTGAGGCAGCATTTGTTACTTTAATTCCGTTTGTATTTCTTGGATTGGGATTTTTGATTCATATGTTTGGAGAAAATAAAACCAAAGCAAATTACATTAAACTCGGGTTATTGTTTGTTGTGACTTTCATTTTTGATGCCATTTTAGCATATGAAATTGAGTCGAAATTATATGAATTAAACAAAACTTTCGATTCTCCACTTTTTGATCTTAAAATCGCTTTTACTAAAAATCAATTTTGGGGAATTATTTTCGCCGGATTTATTGTCTACATTATCTGGGGATTGGTTTTTGACTTTGTGATGAAAGAACATCGGGAAAAAGACAAGATCAAAAGCGAGCAGGAAATTAAACGAAAAAACATCATTTTTCTCACTGATAAAATCGAAGCCCTAAAAAAAGAAATTGAAGAAATTACTGCCAACATAGGAACTACAAAAGAATTAATCATCAAAACTCGTGGCAGAATAGAAGAACTTCAGAATATTATTGATGGGGTAATTATTCCGACCAAAGATTACAAATTGTATGCTTCTGAATATGTTCAGGGCTGGGTAACGTTTATCGGCGAAAAAATAGCCGTTTCAAAGACAGAAAAACAAACCATGATAGACGACTGTATTTCCACCTACAGTACAAATCTTGAATTAGTCGGAGCAAATTCTGACAATCAAAACCTCGTTTATTTATCATCTTTATAGATCACAAATTATGAAAAAATTACTTTATGTATTAATGATTTTGAGTTTGGTCTCTTGTTGCAAAGATGCTCCGAAAGATCCAGGAAATGAAAAAGATTCAGTTATTGCTGATCCAAATAACATCAACGTCAGTATTTTAATAGATTTATCCGACAGAATTGATCCTTCTGCCAATCCGAATCCTACAATGGAGTATTTCCAACGAGATACGGAATACATCAAAGCGATTGAAAAAGGATTTCTCAATCATATTAAATCAAAAAAAATCATTACTTATGACGATCAGATGCAGGTGTTCTTCAATCCGGAACCTTTAGACCCGAAAATGAACGAGTTTACGAAAGAGTTGAAGGTTTCTTTTGATAAAAATACCGAAAGAAATTATTTCGAAGCTGTTGATAAAAAATATTCTGAATTACCTTTAAATATTTATCAGTCAGCCATTCACGATGGAAATTATGTTGGATCAGATATTTGGGAATTTTTCAAGAATAAAGTAAAAGACTATTGTATTAAAGATGATCGTAGAAATATTCTTTTCATTCTGACTGACGGATATATGTATCACGACAACACCAAGTTTAACGAAGAAAATAAGACTTCTTACTTAACTTCAAAATTGATTAAAGCCAATAATCTCACCACCTCAAATTTTAAAAATACAATTGAGAAAAATAAATTTGGGTTCGTAAAAGCCAATGATAACCTGAGTAATCTTGAAGTTATTGTACTGGGAATCAATCCAGAAAAGGGAAATCCGTTTGAAGAAGGCGTCATTAAAGAATACTGGGAAAACTGGTTTAGAGAAATGAAAATTAAAAATTATCAGATAAAATCTGCCGATCTTCCTTCTAATATTGAACCAATTATTCTAAAAGCCATTTCAAACAAAAACTAACGACCATTTTCTATATTTAACTAAAAAAGCGAAGAATAATTTCCTCGCTTTTCTTTATTTTCTCAACATTTCCGTATGCGGAATGTTGTCTTCCAAATATTTTTTTCCGGTATCTACAAAACCAAAATCTCCATAGAATTTTAATAAATAATCCTGCGCAGAAATCCTGACCTCAGTAGTATGGAAACGGTTTTCGATGGTTTCAACAGCATACTGAATTAATTGTTTTCCTAAACTTTTTCCTCTCCCTTTTTCTGTTGTTAAAACTCTTCCTATCGAAGTTTCATCATATTTAATTCCTTTGTCAAAAATTCGACAATACGCCAGAATATCACCGTTGTCTTCCGCCCAGATATGAATGGCTTTCTGGTCATAATTATCCAGATCGGGATACGGACAATTCTGTTCGATCACAAAAACATCAATTCTTGCTTTTAAAACCGCATATAATTCAGGAACGGTAAACTCATTGAAAGTTTTAATCTTCCAAATAATATTACTCATTGAAATTCACACTGTTATTGGTTAAGAATTCGTTGGTTTTCTGAATGAAATTCAGGATTTCGTCGCCCCCGGTTTTCTTTTCAGCAGAAGTCACATATAGCTCTGGCAGATCTTCCCATGTTTTGTGAAGTTCGGCTTTATAATCTTCTACATTTTTAATGGCAATATTTGGTTTAAGCTTGTCTACTTTCGTAAAAACAATTGAAAACGGAACTCCGCTTTCTCCACACCATTGGATAAATTCCAGATCAATTTGCTGCGGTTTGTGTCTTGAATCTACCAAAACAAAAAGATTGACTAAATTTTTTCTGTTTAAAATATAATTGGTAATCAGTTTTTCAAAATCCTTTCTGATTGATTTCGATACTTTTGCATATCCATATCCAGGTAAATCTGTCAAATACCAGCTTTCGTTAACTAAAAAATGGTTAATAAGCTGAGTTTTCCCTGGAGTTCCCGAAGTTTTAGCCAAATCTTTATGATTCATCATTGCATTAATCAGTGATGATTTTCCAACATTAGACCTTCCGATAAAAGCATATTCTGCTCTGTCAGGTTCCGGACACTCCTGCCATTTTCCGCTGCTTTTTACAAATGTTGCTGTTTTAATAACCATTTTTTAGAATCTTTTTTAGAAAAATAAACCATCAAGAAAAGCTCTTAATGGTCATTTATATTGTATTTTAAACTTTATCTTTTACCCAGTTGTAGAGAATTTCGTTGAATTCATCTGGTTTTTCCATCATCGCTGCGTGACCGCATTTATCAATCCAGAAAAGTTCCGAATTCGGGATAAATTTGTGCATATCTTCCGCAACTTCCGGTGGTGTTACATTATCCTGTTTTCCCCAAATCAAACACGTTGGTGTTAAAATTTTAGGAAGATCATGGAGCATATTGTGCTTGATAGCACTTCTTGCCAGCATTACGGTTTTTATTCCTTTCATCCTGTCATTCACAACACCAAAAACCTCGTCTACCAATTCTTCAGTAGCAATCGCCGGATCATAAAAAACATCTTCTGTCTTCTTTCTTATATAGGAGCGGTCATTTTTTCTCGGAAAACTGTCTCCGAAAGTTCTTTCATACAAACCCGAGCTTCCTGTAAGCACCAAATTTTTAACCAAATCAGGTCTTGCCAGCGTTAAAATTAACCCGACATGTCCCCCCAATGAGTTTCCTACAATAGTTACCGGTTCCGAAGTCTGACCTTCTATAAACTTAATAATATATTTTGCGATTGTGGTAAGATTGGTATTGAGTACCGGCAAATCGTAAATCGGCAATTGAGGAACGTATACTTTGAATCCTCTTTGCGAAAAAAAATCTACCATCTTATTGAAATTACTCAAACCACCCATTAACCCGTGCAAAAGCACCAGTGGATGTCCTTCTCCCGCCTCAACAAAAGTATATTTCTTTTCTTTTTTTGTACTAAATATCATAAAATGCCTTAATAAAGCCTTGCAAAAATACAAATTAAACCTCAAAAATATTTTGATATGCCTAATTTAAAGTAAAAATAATATAATAACCATCTTTTTAACTTCTTTTTTGAAAATCTCTTTATTATGGCTTAAATAATACCTTTCTCAAACAACAACATATCAAACACTTATGCCCTTAAACCTAAATCTTTAATAAAACTTATTAACATTGAGTCAAAAAGTGGGAAAAAGTGGGAGATATTGGAAATTATTATATAAATTTGTCCCAAATGAGGAGTTTCATTGGAACATATGAGTGTAAAATTGACGACAAGGGCCGACTAAAAGTTCCTTCATCTTTAATAAAACAGATGGAAGACTTCGACGACAAGGCGTTTGTAGTCAAAAGATCCGTGTTCCAATCTTGTCTGGAAGTCTATCCTATGAACGCATGGGATAAAGTGATGGGCAATATTAACAAACTGAACAGATTCATAAAAAAGAACGCTGATTTCATTAGAATGTTTACGGCAGGAGTAAAAACTGTAGAATTGGATAATGCAGGAAGATTGCAGATTTCAAAAGATCTGACACATTTCGCAAATCTTCAAAAAGATATTGTGATTACAAGTGCCGGAGAATTATTTGAAATTTGGGATAAAGAAGCGTATGAGAAAGTAATTTCTACCAATGAAATTGATTTTGCCAGCCTTGCCGAAGACGTAATGGGAGCTTTCGATGAAGAATAACCACGCTGATTATTAGAAAAAGGCGTAAAAAAACACAACGTAAAATGTATCATAATCCTGTTTTGCTGAAGCAAAGTGTTGATGATTTGGTGACGAATCCGGACGGAACATATGTAGACTGTACTTTTGGCGGCGGCGGTCATTCAAGAGAGATATTGAGCAGACTTTCCGACAAAGGAAGATTGTTCAGTTTTGATCAGGACTTAGATGCTCTTAAAAATACAATTGATGACTCAAGATTTACATTAATTAATCAGAATTTCAGATTTCTGGAAAACTCTTTATTGATGTATGGGGTTCCGAAAGTTGACGGAGTTTTAGCAGATTTAGGCGTTTCTTCTCACCAGTTCGATGAAGCAGACAGAGGTTTCTCTACCAGAAGCAATGCTCCTTTGGACATGAGAATGAATGTGATGCAGGGTCTGGATGCCAAAAGAGTAATCAATGATTATGAAGAAGATCAGCTGGCAGATATTTTTTATTATTACGGTGAACTGAGAGAAGCAAGAAAACTGGCTAGAGATATTGTTCATCACAGAAAAACCAAAACCATCAATACGACTGAAGATCTGAAAAAATTATTCAGCTATCTTCCGCCGCATAAAGTGAATAAATTTTACGCTCAATTATTTCAGGCGATAAGAATTGAAGTAAACCAGGAACTGGAAGTTTTAAAAGAAATGCTGGTTCAGGCTTACAATGTTTTGAAGCCGGAAGGAAGATTGGTCGTAATCTCTTACCATTCTCTAGAAGACAGACTGGTAAAAAGATTTTTGAAAAACGGAATGTTTGAAGGAGAACCCCAAAGAGACATTTACGGAAATTACGAAAAAGCATTTGAATTGGTAAAGAGTAAAGCGATTATCCCAGATGATAAGGAAATTGAAGAAAACTCAAGAGCCAGAAGTGCTAAAATGAGAACGGGAATTAAAGTGGGATAATTCTCACATCTGAATTCTCCTCCTTTGGAGGGGTGGCGAAAATTCGAAAGAATTTTTGACGGGGTGGTTAAAAAACAATAATTAATAAAATCAGACAAAGTCTGTGGCAAAAAGAGCAACAACAAATCGTCCTCAGAAGAGATTAACTTTTATAGATATTATAAAAGGTAATTTCCTGAACCGTGACGAGATAAAAGTACACTACAAGTACTTTTTGCTGTTGTTTGTCTTGATGATGGCAATGATTTATACGAATCATCTCGTCAACAAGAAAATTAAAATTGTTAATGCTTTAAAAGAAGAAACAGAAGAATATAAATCACGAAACGCTTACGCCCAAAGTAAGCTGATTAAAGTAAAAATGGAATCGCAATTGGGGAAAGAGGTAGCCCGGGACTCTTTAATGACTCTGGAAAGCCATCCTCATAAACTGCTCATAAAAATAGATAGAACAGATGCAAAAGCCAAGTGAATACGATAACAAACGTAGAAATACGTTAAGATGGGGCTACCTCTTCGCAGTGGTGGCTTTGTGCGTGTTTGTAATGTTCCTGGCGAGAATTGTAATTCTTCAGAATACGAATGTTCAGGAGATCAAAGATGATTACATCAACAACAATTACCGAACAGCCACTTTGAAAGCCGCACGTGGAAATTTATTTGCTTCCGACGGATCTATTCTGGCGACTACGGTGATGCGTTACGATATCTATCTTGATTTTAAAACCATGAAAGATACGGTCTACACCAATAATATTGGTCCGTTGACAGATTCTTTAAGCAAAATGTTCGGGAAATCAAAAATTGAATTCAGAAAAAGATTTGACGAACAGAGAAAAAAGAAAAACCAGTATTTCACATTGGTAAAGGGTCTGGATTTCGATCAGTATGACAGAATCAGAAAGTTTCCGATTTTTAAAAGAGGGAAAAACAAAGGCGGCTTCATTGTAGACAGAAATTACAAAAGAGAATTGGCAACTTCAGAAATCGGAGCCGGAACAATCGGTATGGATGAAGGTGAAGTAAAAGCCGGTTTAGAAGGTGCTTTTTCAAAATATTTAAAAGGAACCGACGGGAAAAGATTCGAACAAAGAATCAATTCATCTCAATGGAAACCTATCGATTTCTGGAAAGTTCAGGAACCTGTTGACGGCGAAGATGTTTACACAACATTAGACCTTAGAATTCAAGACATTGCGCATTCTGCTCTTCAAAAACAACTCATCAATTTCGAAGCGAAACACGGAACTGTTGTGGTAATGGAAGTGGGAACCGGAAAAGTTCGTGCTCTGGTTAATTTAAGAAGAAATGATGATGGCGATTACGTAGATTCCTATAATTATGCTTTAAAAGATAATATTGAACCTGGTTCTACCTTTAAAACGATTTCATTATTAGCAGCGATGGACGATGGTTTTATTGATGAAAATACTACGGTAGATGTAGGAAACGGAGTTTGGGTGTATGCGAAACAAAGAATTTCAGACGGTCACGGTGGCGGAGTTTACGATATCAGTGATGTTTTAGCAAAATCCAGCAACGTAGGTTCTGCAAAATTAATCACAAAATATTACGCTGATAAACCCCAGATTTTCCTTGATCATTTAAGACGTTGGAAATTGTTTGACAAAATGGACATCGAGCTTCCGGGAATTACAAAACCAAGAATCGTAACTCCGGAAAGTAAAAGGTGGAATGCCGCAACATTGGCTTCAATCGCCTATGGATATTCATCGAACATCAATTTATTACAATTAGCAACTTTCTATAACGGGGTTGCTAACGGTGGCAAAATGTTGAAACCTCTTTTTATTGATAAAATCATGAAAGACGGAAAAATCATGTACAATGCAAAACCGGAAGTAATTGTTGATAAAATGGCTTCTGAAAAGGCAATCAAAATGATGACAAGCGCCTTGACAAAAGCGGTGGAAAAAGGAACAGGAAAAAGTATTTTCACACCCAACTTGAAAATGGCAGGAAAAACCGGAACGGCAAGATTTGAATATTGGCTGCCTGGTCCCATGAAATATAGAGCTTCGTTTGCAGGATTTTATCCGGCTGATAATCCGAAATATACATGTTATGTGATGATCAGCGAGCCCAACACGGCAAAAGGATTTTACGGAGGAACCGTTTCAGCACCGGTGTTTAAAGAAATTGCAGGAAAAACGTTCTTAAAAACTCCACAAAATATTGAAAAAGAAATGCTTGTCGACAGAAAGGTAAACCTTAATAAAATGGTTGAACCTAATGTAAAAGTAGCAGTAAATAATAAACAAATGCCAAGCGTAGTGGGATTAATCGGCAAAAACGTAATCCCGCAATTGGAAAATTTAGGATACCGTGTCGATTTTAAAGGAGTTGGAAGAATCACAGAACAATTCCCCCTGGAAGGCACGACAATAAGTAAAAATCAGAGAATTTATTTGTCTCTGCAGAATTAAATATTAAGCATCAGAAAATGCAGTTAAATGAATTATTAAAAAGAATTCCAGTATTAGAAATTCACGGTGACGACACTTGTGAGGTTTTAGAATTGGTTTTCGATAGCAGAAAGGTTACGGAAAACTCTTTGTACATCGCAATGAGAGGAACGGTTGTGGATGGGCATTCATTTATTGCATCTTCAGTTGAAAAAGGCGCAACTGCAATTATCTGCGAAGAATTTCCTGAAAATTTAGATGAAAATATTACTTACGTTAAAGTAAAAGATTCGTCTAAAACTTTGGGTCAGTTGGCTTCAAACTTCTACGGAAATCCTTCCGAAAAATTGAAATTAATCGGAGTTACAGGAACGAATGGAAAAACGTCTGTTTCTACCCTGCTTTTTGATGTATTTAAAAATTTAGGATATGATTCGGCTTTACTTTCTACCGTTGAAATCAGAATCGGAGAAAAAATAATTCCGGCAACACATACGACTCCTGATGTTATTACGATCAATAAAATTTTGGCTCAGGCAGTTGAAGAAGGTTGTGATTTTGCTTTCATGGAAGTCAGTTCTCACGGGATTTCCCAAAACAGAATTGAAGGCTTACATTTTAAAATTGCGGGTTTCACCAATTTGACGCACGATCATTTAGATTATCATAAAACTTTTGATGAGTATTTAAAAACGAAAAAAAGATTTTTCGATCAGTTAGAAGATACAGCCGTTGCCATCACCAATGTTGATGATAAAAATGGAAATGTCATGCTTCAGAACACAAAGGCGACAAAAAAGTCTTATGCTTTGAAAACAATGGCAGATTATCACGGAAAATCTTTGGAAGTTGACTTCAACGGAATGCTGTTGAATTTTAATGGAAAAGAATTCTGGACGACCCTAACAGGAAAATTTAATATTTACAATTTGTTGTTAGTTTTCGGTATCGCTTCTGAACTTGGTTTTGAGCAGGACGAAATTTTGCAGGCCATCAGCAAATTGAAAAGAATTTCAGGAAGGTTTGAAACGTTCAGGTCAGACGGTGGAATTTTCTTCATTGTGGATTATGCCCACACTCCTGATGCACTGGAAAATATTCTGGACAGCATTAATGACATCAGAACCAAAAACGAAAGATTAATAACGGTTTTCGGTTGCGGTGGCGACAGAGATCATTCAAAAAGACCTGAAATGGGAAATATTGCCAGCAAAAAATCTACGTTGGCAATTATCACGTCAGATAATCCGAGAACGGAAGATCCGGCAGCCATTATAAAAGAGATTGAAGCAGGTGTTGAACCTCAAAACTTCAGCAAATATACTTCAATACCAGACAGAAGAGAAGCCATTAAAATGGCAATAAAATTCTCAGAACCTAAAGATATTGTTCTCGTAGCCGGAAAAGGTCATGAAACATATCAGGAAATAAATGGTGTGAAACATCATTTTGATGATAAAGAAACGATCAATGAGCTTTGGAAATTAATGAGTAAGTAAAAATTAATTAAAAAATTTAGAGATTCAAAAACTAAGACAGTACGAATTTCTAAATACCTTAATTTCTTAATCTTTAAATTAAATAGAAAATGTTATACTATCTATACGAATATTTAACCGCCCACGGCATCCATGTTCCCGGACTTGGATTGTTGAAATACATCTCTTTCCGAGCAGGAATGGCGGTACTTTTCTCATTAACGATCGCTCTTGTATTTGGCAAAAGAATCATCAACTATCTGCGTGCAAAACAGATGGGCGAATTGGTTCGTGATCTTGGTCTGGACGGACAAAAACAAAAAGAAGGAACTCCTACAATGGGAGGACTTATCATCATTTTAGCAACGTTAATTCCTGTTTTATTATTTACCAGAATTACCAATGTTTATATTGTTCTTTTGATAGTTTCAGTAGTTTGGATGGGTGCCATTGGTTTCTTGGATGATTATTTAAAGAAAATAAAGAAAAACAAAGATGGTTTAAGCGGTAAATTTAAGATTGTAGGGCAGGTTGGATTAGGGTTAATTATCGGAGTTACAATGTATTTCCATCCCGATATTACCGTTAAAAGAAAATATGCAGATGCTAAAGTAGTAAACAGAAACAATGTAGAGCAGAATTTTATGCCTACAGAAAAAATTGCCGTTTCTACGGTTCCTTTTGCAAAAAATAATGAATTCGATTATAGCGGAATTTTATTCTGGATGAATGATAAAGATGCTCACGAGTGGGCTTGGATTGTTTTCATCCCGATCGTAATTTTCATTGTAACAGCGGTTTCCAACGGAGCGAATATCACTGATGGAATTGATGGTTTGGCGGCTGGAACAAGCACCGTAATTTTATTAGCATTAGGTTTATTCGCATATCTTTCAGGAAACATCATTTTTGCTGATTATCTGAACATTATGTTCCTCCCAAACATGGGTGAAACCACCATTTTTGCCGTCGCAATGGTAGGTGCAGTAATCGGATTTTTCTGGTATAATACGTATCCTGCCCAAGTTTTCATGGGCGATACAGGAAGTTTAATGTTGGGAGGTGTAATTGCTGTTTTAGCGATCATTTTAAGAAAAGAATTAATGATTCCGATATTATGTGGGATATTTTTAATTGAAAATATCTCCGTAATGCTTCAGGTCATCGTTTTCAAATACAGAAAAAGAAAATTCGGGCTGGAATATGCCCAAAACAATAGACTATTCAGAATGTCCCCTTTACATCACCATTATCAGAAGGGAGGCTTTCATGAAAGCAAAATAGTTAACAGAATGATTATCATTGGAGTAATGCTGGCAATTGTATGCCTGATTACATTGAAGATGAGATAAAGTTTGGGATTAAAAAATTCGGAAATTAAAGAGATTTGGAAATTAGAATCTCCTGAATTTCTTAATCTCTAAATCTTTTAATTTATTAATATTAATATGAAAATAGTTGTTTTAGGAGGAGGAGAAAGTGGTTGCGGAGCTGCTTATTTGGCTAAAAAAGAAGGTTTGGAAGTTTTTCTTTCAGACAAGGGAGCCATTAAGGATCATTATAAGCAATTTCTTACAGAAAATGAAATTGAGTTCGAAGAAGGAAGCCACGATGAAGAAAGAATTCTAAACGCCGACTGGATTGTAAAGAGCCCTGGAATTCCGAAAAAAGCAGGAATTATTCAACAGATTCATGAGAAAGGAATCAGACTTTCTTCTGAAATTGAATTTGCTTCGGAATTTACAGATGCTAAAATCATCGCAATTACAGGAAGTAACGGAAAAACAACAACTACGTCTTTAATCTATTATATCCTGAAAAATGACGGATTAAATGTAGGGTTAGGCGGAAACATCGGTTACAGCTTTGCCAAGCAAGTTGCCGACGAAAATCATGAATATTATGTCTTGGAAGTCAGTTCTTTTCAATTAGATGATATTCAGAACTTTAGACCTTATATTTCTTTATTGTTGAATTTGTCACAGGATCATTTAGATCAGTACAATTACAATTATGAAGAATATGCTTTGGCAAAATTCAGAATTACTGAAAATCAGGAGAATGATAATTTCTTCATCTACAATAAAGATGATGAAATGAGCAAAAATCTGCTTGAAAAATTAGAGATCAAAGCAAAAATGATCCCTTTTTCAACCAAAGAAAAATTAACTGAAGGAGGTTTTATTAATGAAGATAAAATTGAAGTGAAACTAAAAGATGATTTCTCAATGAAAATTGAAGAATTATCATTAATTGGAAATCATAATGTTGCGAACAGCTTAGCCGCTTCAATAGCCGGTAAAATACTGGAAATCAACAATGAAAGCATTAGAAATTCATTAATGACTTTTCAGGCAGTTGAACACAGGCTGGAATTTGTTTCTGAAATTGACGGGGTAAAATATATCAATGACAGTAAGGCAACCAATGTTAACGCAACATATTACGCCTTAGAAAGCATGAAAAATCCGACCGTTTGGATCGTTGGAGGATTAGATAAAGGAAACGATTATTCCGAAATTGAAGATTTAGTTAAGAAAAAAGTAAAGGCAATTGTGTGTTTAGGAATTGATAACGAAAAGATTATCAACTTCTTCAAAGACAAAAAAGAATTTATTTATGACACTTCAAACATGGAAAAAGCAGTTGAGATCTCAAAATCTTTAGCTAAAAAAGGAGATACGGTTTTACTTTCTCCTTGTTGTGCCAGTTTTGATTTATTCAACAGCTATGAAGACAGAGGGAATCAGTTTAAAGAACAGGTATTAAAATAATTGTAAAATGTAAAAAGTAGGAATGTATTTACGATTACAAAACATGAATACATTTTACAAAAATACATGAATACACAAGTATGAACGAACAAGACACAGAAAACAGATTTGAATTTCTAAAGGGCGATAAAGTGCTTTGGATGGTCATCCTTGTGATCTCCATTTTCTCTATTTTCCCTGTATATTCTGCGAGTTCGAATCTGGAATATATCGTAAATAACGGAACCACAACAGGTCACGTTATCAAACATATGTTCTTTGTTGTCTTAGGTTTAGGAATCATGAGAGTAGTCGGAATGATAAAATACGAATACATCGGAAAGCTCAGCAGTATCATGCTTGGTCTGATGGTTATTTTACTGATTATCACTATGTTTACTGGGCAGACAATCGACGGAGCGAGTGCTTCCCGATGGTTGAAAATTCCGGGAACACCGATTTCATTTCAACCGTCTTCGTTCGCTTTTTTAATGTTGATTATTTATTTGTGCAGATATTTAACCAAGAAAATTACCAGAGAAAGGCTTCCGATTGAGAATATTATGTACATTTTCGGACCAATCTTACTTGTTTTTGTACTGGTTGCAAAAGACAACGGTTCTACAGCATTAATGATCTTAATGGTTTCCGTAGTTGTTTTGGTTATCGGACAATTACACTGGAAATACATTGCCGGATTTATCTCCGCATCATTTATTGCGATTGTTTTATTTTTAGTGATTGCTCTGAACACGAACTTAATCGGCGGAAACCGTGTTCATACATGGATGAGCCGCGTCGAGACATTTACTTCAAGCAAGGCAAAAACCGCTGATGTTGATGATGAAAGTGTAAAGGCAAAAAATTATCAGGTGATGCAGGCAAAAGCAGCCATCGTTCACGGTGGAATTACCGGCATGGGACCCGGTAAAAGTGCTTTAAAACAAATGCTTCCACAATCTGCATCGGATTTCATTTTCGCAGTAATTGTTGAAGAATATGGAGTAATTGGTGCCGCTTTTCTAATAAGTTTATATTTAATTATGATTATTCGTATCGTGATGATAGCCAGCAAGATGCCCGCATTTTTTGGGTCTCTGCTTGTACTCAGTCTCGGTGTGATGATTTTTATACAACTTGCTGTAAATATTGCAGTTGCAGTCAATTTAATCCCTGTTACAGGGCAACCACTGCCATTAATAAGTTACGGAGGTACCTCAATGTTGGTAACATATTTGCAGTTGGGAATTATTTTAAATATCAGCTCCAGAATTCAGATTTATGATGAAGAAGGAATGGGTAAAAAGCAGAGTATTATAGAGATAAACGATATCGCTTAAACTAATAAAATGGAAATACAAGTACTACGATTTATCGACAGCAAAAGTTTAGAAGATGTATTGATTTTCGATACTAAAGAAACAATTGTCGATTTTTTGAAATCTTATAAATTAGAATCAAATGAAATTATTGAACTTAACGATTCTATTTATAACGTTGAAGAAATATCAATAAAATTGATTGAAGATAAAATTGAGATTTGGGTAAATGTTGATTTTATTGACTTAATTGAGAATCTACCTACAGCATAAGATATTAAAATGAACAAAAAACTAAAAGTATTATTATCAGGCGGCGGAACAGGAGGTCACATCTTCCCTGCCATTGCCATTGCAGATGAAATCAAGAAAAGATTTCCTGATGCTGAGTTTTTGTTCATCGGAGCCAACGGAAAAATGGAAATGGAAAAAGTTCCGCAGGCTGGCTATAAGATTGAAGGAATTGATATCGCCGGAATCGACAGAGGAAATATGCTATCTAATTTAGGTTTGCCTTTTAAGATTTTAAAAAGTTTATCTAAATCTAAAAAAATAATTAAAAATTTCGCTCCGGATTTTGCAGTGGGAACAGGAGGTTTTGCAAGCGGACCAGCTTTGTATGAAGCGAGCAAACTGGGAATTCCAATTTTTATTCAGGAGCAGAATGCACATGCAGGTGTAACGAATAAAATTTTAAGTAAAAAAGCAAAAGCTGTATTTACAGCCTATCCAAAAGTGGAAGGTTTTCCAGCCGAAAAAATACAGTTTCTGGGGAATCCAATTCGTGAGAATATTATTTCAGGAATACAGGAAACTGCTCAGGCGAAAGAAAAATTGGGTTTAGATAAAGATAAACTGACGATTTTATCTGTTGGCGGCTCTTTGGGCTCAAGAACATTAAATAACGGCTGGAAAAATAATCTAGAAAACCTAAAAGAAAAAGGATATCAGTTGATCTGGCAAACAGGGAAATTAGATTTTAAAGAGCTGAGCAATGAAACTCAAATTTCAGATTTCGGATCTCAGATTCAGTTGAAGGAATTCATCAAAGACATGGAAACAGCCTATTCTGCAGCAGATGTGATTGTTTCTAGAGCGGGTGCAATTGCTATTTCAGAGTTGGCAGTGGCACAGAAGCCAGTGTTATTGGTTCCTTTCCCTTTCGCAGCAGAAGATCATCAAACCAAAAATGCTATGAATCTGGTTGAAAAAAATGCAGCAAGAATGGTAAAAGACTCTGAAATGCAGGAAAAATTCTGGAATACCCTTTCAGAAATCTGCGAAAATGAAAATGTAAGAAAAGAAATGTCTGAAAATCTGAAATATTTTGCCAAGCCAAATGCTGCAAAAGAGATTGTAGACGAAATTTTTAAAATAATAAAGTAGGATTAAAAAATTGAGGAATTCAGAGATTAAGATATTACAAATCTTTAAATACCATAATTACTTAATCTTTTAATTTAATATAAATGAAGAATTTAGAAACATATCAAAATTTTTACTTCATCGGGATCGGAGGTATTGGAATGAGCGCACTGGCTCGTTACTTCCACGCTTCGGGTAAAAAAGTATTGGGATATGATAAAACCAATACCAAACTCACTCAGCAATTGATGAATGAGGGAATTGATATTGTTTTTGATGATGTAATTGGTGAAAAAATTACCGATCTTCAGAAAGAAAATACATTGGTAATCTATACTCCGGCCATAAAAAAGCTGGGAATTTTGGATTATTTTAATGAAAACCAATTTGAAGTACTAAAACGTGCAAAAGTTTTAGGTTTAATCACCGAAAATACAGATTGTATTGCCGTTGCAGGAACACATGGGAAAACAACGACTTCCACCTTGGTTGCCCATTTGTGCAAAGAAGCAGATTTACCGTTTTCCTGTTTTTTAGGAGGAATTTCTGAGAACTTTAAGTCAAATTTTCTGTATAATGGTTCGCAATATTCTGTGGTTGAAGCAGATGAATATGACAGAAGTTTCCTGAACCTTTCTCCGGACTGGGCGGTGATAACTTCCACAGATGCAGATCATTTGGATATTTATGGCGATATAAGTACAATTGAAGAAGGTTTTAAACAATTTGCAGCTTTAGTTCCCAATGACAAACAACTTTTTGTAAGAAAAGGAATTGAAATCGGAAGATCACACATCACCTATGCGGTGAATGAAGTTGCAGATTATTACTCGGATAACCTCAGAATGGAGAACGATAAAATCTATTTTGATTTTCATACGCCAACTGAAACTATTAAAGATTTTGTCTGGGACATTCCGGGAATTCACAATGTTGAAAATGCAACGGTTGCATTAGCGATTTTAAACAATTTAGGAGTTGATTTTGAAACTTTGAAAAAAGCGATTACCAATTTCAAAGGAATTAAAAGAAGATACACCAAACACAGATACGAAAACGGTAAAATTTACATCGACGATTACGCGCATCATCCAACTGAAATTAATGCTGTAGTGAGCTCAATCCGAACATTTTATCCTGAAAAGAAATTATTGGTGACTTTTCAACCGCATTTGTTCAGCAGAACGAGAGATTTTGCAGATGGGTTTGGAGAAAGTTTAAGCCAGGCAGATGAATTGATTTTATTGGATATTTATCCGGCAAGAGAACTTCAGGAAAATTTTGAAGGAATTACTTCAGATTGGCTGTTAGAAAAAGTAACTTTAGATAAAAAGGAAGTTTCAACATTAGGTGAGGTTTTCAACAGAATAAAAGAAAAAGATTTTGATATTATTCTCACCGTAGGCGCAGGAAATATTGATACACTATATGATCCTATTTGTGAGTGGATGGAAAATAAATAAAGAATTAATAAAAATTTTAAAACAGCTTTAAATGTCTGAAATCTGACGTCTAAAATCTGTCATCTTAAAATAATGAAAAATAAGTACAGAATATTAAAAATTGCCGTTACAGTAATCATTCTTGGATTTCTGTTGAGCTTCTCGTTGAAGAAATTTAGCGGTCAGAAGATTACGGACAATAAGATTTCTGTAAAAATGAATGAGAAAACTCCGGTGTATTTTATCGATGAAAAAGATATTCTTGATATCGTAAAAAAAGAAAATCCGTCTGGCAAAGTTGGAGATTTAAATATTCCGGCATTAGAAAAAAGAATTAATAATCTTCCGGCGGTCGACAGTGCCAATGTTTATTTAAACCTAAACGGAAAATTAAATTTAGATATTAAACAAAGGGTTCCTGTTTTCAGATTAAATAAAGAAGGAAAAGATTTTTATGTCGATCAACGAGGGACCGAATTTCCTATTTCAAGAACCTATTCGCATCCTTGTATGTTGGTGACAGGAAATGTGAAAAAAGATGAATATAAAAAGTTGGCTGAACTGGTTGACAAAATCGACAAAGATGATTTCAGCAAAAAATATTTCATCGGAATCTCAAAAGACAGTCATGATGATTACTATCTTCTGACCAGCGAAGGAAATTATAAGGTAGAAATTGGGGATTTGGATAATATTGATTTTAAGGTAAAAGGTTTTAAAACATTTGTAGAAAAATATCTCGTGTTTCAGGATCCTGAAAAGTACAATATGATTTCTGTGAAATATCAGAACCAGATTGTAACGACTTTAAATCCTAATTATAAAGAAAACGACAGTATTTTAAAAGCAGGAAATAAGGAATTGGCAAAAGCACCATTAATCCTCAAAAAAACGGATGATAAACCTAAGTTAGAAGAAATAAAAAAAGCAGCTAGGAAAACGAGTTCAACTTCAAAACCGAAGGAAAACATAAAACCCAAAGCTTCAACTAAACCAAAGGAAAACAAAAAAACAGAAAAGAAAACATCGGCGTCAAAACCGAAAGCAAAAGTTAAAATAGAATAAAGAAACGTTCCCAAAGAACAATCAATATAAAATCAGGGTAAAACCTGATGCTCCTATTAAAACAGGACTGAAAAAATCAAAAATCAAATCGGTATAAAAATGGAAAATCAAGAGTATTCAGTAGGTCTGGACATCGGGACAACAAAGATTGTTGCGATTGTCGGAAGGAGGAATGCGCACGGGAAAATAGAAGTTCTCGGTGTAGGAAAGGCGAAAAGTCTTGGGGTTCACAAAGGTATTGTGAATAATATTTCGCAGACAATTAATTCAATCAAAGCGGCTGTATCTGAGGCACAGTCAAGCGCAGGAGTTCCTATCCGTAAAGTAACGGTTGGGATTGCCGGGAAACATATCCGTTCTCTCCAGCACTCCGATTATATTATGCGTGAGCACCCCGACAAATTCATAACAGACGACGATATTGAAGCATTAAAAGATCAGGTAAAAAAACTGGTCATGCTTCCTGGAGAAGAAATAATTCATGTTTTACCACAAGAATATAAAGTGGATTCTGAAGGTGAAATCCAAGAACCTGTCGGTATGCACGGAAAACGTCTGGAAGCTAATTTCCACGTTGTTGTTGGTCAGATGGGAAGCATCCGAAACATCGCAAGATGTGTTCGTGAAGCTGGTTTGGAAATGGAAGCCCTTACTTTGGAACCATTGGCGTCCTCTGAAGCCGTACTTACAAAAGAAGAAAAAGAAGCCGGAGTTGCTATCGTAGATATCGGTGGTGGTACAACAGATATTGCTATATTTAAAGATAATATTATCCGTCATACTTGTGTAATCCCTTACGGAGGCGGGATTATTACAGAAGACATCAAAGAAGGCTGTTCCATTATAGAAAAACATGCAGAGCAACTGAAAGTAAAATTCGGTTCCGCAGTTCCTGAGCTTGAGAAAGATAGTACCTACGTTACGATTCCCGGACTTCACGGAAGACCGGATAAAGAAATTTCGTTAAAAACTTTAGCACAAATCATTAATGCAAGAGTTGAGGAAATTTTGGAAATGGTAAATACCGAATTAAAAGCTTACGGAGCCTTCGAGCAGAAGAAAAAACTGATCGCAGGAATCGTTCTAACGGGCGGTGGTTCAAATCTTAAGCACCTTCGTCAGCTGGCAAATTATACAACAGGATTCGACAGCAGAATTGGTTTTGCAAATGAATATATTGCGAATGATAAAAATCAGTATCTTAAAGGACCGGAATTTGCTACGTCTATTGGATTATTAATGGAAAGTTTAAAAATCCGTGATAAAAAAATAAATATCATAGACGAAGAACCTGCTCAGGAACAAGTTCAGCCAAAACCTGATACGGTAGAATCTTTAGTTGAAACAACCCAACAGTCTGTGCAGCAGGAAGAACCGGTTCAGCAACAGGAAATATTTCATGAGCAGCAGGCGAATAAAAGAGCAGCAAAACTGACTTTCGGGCAGTCATTGATGGAAAAAGTAAAAAAATTCTTTGAAGAAGTAGAGTAAAATAAATGATGAATGGTAATCGATAAATGACTATCTTATCAATTATCATCAGTCGGTTATCAATTATTAAAAAAATAGGTATGGAAAATATAGGTACACAAGGATTTTCATTTGATTTACCAAAAGGAAATTCATCGATCATTAAAGTAATCGGTGTTGGCGGTGGTGGAAACAACGCCTTAAAGCACATGTACGAGAAAGGAATCTATGGAGTAGATTTCGTAGTTTGTAATACAGATGCCCAAACGTTAGATAATAACCCGGTTGCCAACAAAGTACAGTTGGGAACTACCATTACTGAAGGTCTTGGCGCAGGAGCAGACCCTGAAGTAGGTGAAAAATCTGCTATCGAAAGCATTGAAGAGATAAAAGCTGCCATGGGACAAAATACCAAGATGGTGTTTATCACCGCAGGAATGGGTGGTGGTACTGGAACTGGTGCGGCTCCCGTTATTGCTAAAGTGGCAAAAGATATGGGAATTCTTACCGTTGGCATCGTTACGGTTCCTTTCAGTTTTGAAGGTAAAAGAAGATTAGAACAAGCCGAAAACGGTCTTGATAAATTAAGAAATAATGTTGATTCATTAATTGTAATCAATAACGATAAATTAAGACAGCAATTCGGAAACCTTGGATTCAAACAGGGATTTTCAAAAGCCGATGAAGTCTTAACCAATGCCGCAAAGGGAATGGCGGAAGTTATTACAGGATACTTTGATGTCAACATTGACTTTAGAGATGCTAAATCTGTACTTCAAAATTCCGGGACAGCTTTGATGTCTACAGGATTGGCTTCAGGTGAAAACAAAGCCGAAGAAGCAGTAAGAAAAGCTCTTGATTCTCCGTTATTGAATGATAACAAAATTACAGGGGCTAAAAATGTTCTATTGTTGATCAGAAGCGGTACAGAGGAAGTTACAATGGATGAGATCGGTACTATCATGGATCATATCCAGAAAGAAGCTGGTCACACGGCTGACATCATTTTTGGGGTTGGAGCAGATGAAGAATTAGGAGATGCAGTAAGCGTTTTGGTTATCGCTACAGGTTTTTCTAACGATGATAAAAAATTTGCAGGACCGACAGAGAAAATCAAAATCAGTTTAAATGACAGCCTTGATTCTCCGAAAGAATCTCCTTTCAAATCCAGAGAAGAAAGACAAACTGCTCCTGAGCAAGATTATAGTTTTGGCGGAAAAAGCCTTTTCAGATTAGATGACGAAGACAACCATACTCCACAGTACGGAGCTACGTCTACTGAAAAAAAAATGATTATTGGCAACGAAGAGACTAAAACTGAAATCAATTTCTTTGATAAAGAGGAAGATACAGCTCAGAGCTGGAGAAATGAAGAAGAGGAAGAGTCTTTCAGCCTGTTTGCTGCAGATGAAGAACATGACGACCCAAATGATTTGGAGATCGAATCCTTCAAATTTGATTTTGATAACAAAAAGGAAGAACCTCAGTCAAATAATTTTGGACATTCGTATTCACAGGAAAAACCTGTTGAATTCAGCTTCTTTGTAAATGAACCTACCAGCAATGAAACAAAGTCTGATTTTGGGCAGCCAAAAGCTGAACTAGCAACAGCAAATGAGGTAAATCAATTAACCGAAGAACCGCTTCAAAAAGTAGAGCATTTCTTTCAGAATTTAAGAGAAGAGCCTGTTGTTGAAAATAAAACAGAAACTGAGACTCCAAAACCTGCTGAAGATGAGTTCACATTTGTGAATAAAACCGTAGACCAGGAAAGAGTGATTGAAAGAAGAAATAAGTTAAAAGAATTCAATTCACGTTATCAAAGTTTTGATAGCTCAAGCGAATTCGAATCTGTGCCCGCCTTCAAGAGAAAAAACATTTCCCTTGATGGAAACAATGCATCAGACCAAAACATCAATACTTATATGTCTGATAATAATGGGAATATGCAGATCAGAGAAAACAGATTTTTGAATAAAGACGTTGATTAAAATCAATATAACAATGTGAAAATGTATCAATGTAAATAATACTGTCATGCTGAGCTTGTCGAAGTATCTCAATTGGTAAACTGTTACATTGATACATTGTTAAATTTAAAACCATGAGTTTAGAAAATACAATAAGCGAAGCTATAAAAACAGCCATGAGAGCTAAAGACAGAATTGCTTTAGACTCTCTTCGTGCCGTAAAGTCTCAGATATTATTATTGAAAACGGAGGCAAGAGATGCTGAAGTTTCACCTGAACAGGAAATTGCTATTCTTCAGAGAATGGTAAAACAGCGTAAGGATTCTTACGATCAGTTTACTGCACAGGGAAGAAATGACTTGGCAGAAGTAGAAGATGCTCAGATGAAAGTAATCGAGCAGTTTTTACCAAAACAGCTTTCTCCTGAAGAATTGGAAGCAGAAATGAAGCAGATTATCTCAGAAACCGGCGCTGAATCTATGAAAGATTTAGGTAAAGTAATGGGAGTTGCTTCAAAAACATTTGCAGGAAAGTCAGACGGAAAAAGTATTTCTGAAATGGCGAAAAAACTGCTTTCATAAAATAATTGATAATTAATGAATCATGGTTTATATCAATTGTGATTCATAGTTTATCAATCATTTATATTGGATATTCAATCTCTTTGCATATCGATTTGATTAAAGAAGCCCGAGACGCTAAGTTTCGGGCTTCATTTATTTTCTTAATGCTTGTTAAAAAAACTCTTTACTCTAAGGCGAATGAAAACTGAAAAATTAAATTGATAATAATATACTTGTTTTTCTCAATAGTATTTTCAGAATCATTTCAAATTTAGCAATTTTATTTTAATATTAATATTTTTTATACATAAAAATCAATATATCTTTATATAATTAACAGACAATTCATACTATTTTCAAAAAGCAGCGATAGTTTTTATATATTGATTGGCCATAAAGAATTGTTTACCTTTGCAATAGATTTAAAAACAAAAATATGTATCCAACAGATTTAGTAATGCCAATGAAGGCAGAACTTACAGATAAAGGTTTTACAGACCTTACAAATCCTGCTCAGGTAGAAGAAGCATTGAAGCAATCAGGAACTACTCTATTGGTGATCAATTCTGTTTGCGGATGTGCAGCAGGTGCGGCTAGACCGGGAGTTGTTTATTCTTTGACAGGTGATAAAAAACCAGATCATTTAACGACAGTGTTCGCAGGTTTCGACGGAGAAGCAGTAGCTGAAGCGAGGAAACATTTGGCACCATTTCCTCCAAGCTCTCCTTGTGTAGCACTTTTTAAAGATGGAGAATTAGTTCACATGCTTGAAAGACATCACATTGAAGGTAATCCTGCAGGAGCTATTGCTGCGAATCTTCAGGCTGCTTACGATGAGTATTGCTAATAAACAATAAATCTAAATATCAAACCGTTACAAAATTTGTAGCGGTTTTTTTATTTAATCGAAGAAAAAATTTCCTGAAAATCCAAATAGTATTATATTTGTTAGAATGGCAACAAAAGCACTTTTCAATACTGTTGTAAACTGGTTTATCCGTCAAAGGATAGATCAGATTCAGAATTTCATGGATCATCCCATTGAAACTCAGAAGGGTATACTATTTTCCCAACTTTTTCATGCCGAAGATACAGAGTACGGCAAGAAGTATGGTTTTAATTCTATCTCAAGCTATCAGGATTTTAAAAATAAAGTTCCTGTTGTTACCTATGAAGAAATGGAACCCTATATCGAAAAAGCAAGACAGGGGCAAAAAGATGTAAGCTGGCCCGGTTATATCAAACATTTTGCAAAATCTTCCGGAACGACCAACGCCAAAAGCAAATTCATCCCAATTTCTGCAGAGAGTCTTGAATATTGTCACCTGAAAGCCGGGAAAGATATGGTTTCCATTTATGCCAATAACCATCCTGAAAATCAGCTTTTTAATTATAAAAATCTCCGTTTAGGCGGAAGCTCAGAATTATACGCAGATTTCAACACCAAATTTGGTGATTTATCGGCCATTCTAATTGATAATCTTCCGTTTTGGGTAGAAATTACTACGACTCCCAGTAAAAAGGTTTCTTTGATGGGAGAATGGGAAAGTAAGCTGAAAGCAATCACTTCTGAAGTAAAAGGTGAAGATGTAGGAAGTATTCTGGGTGTTCCAAGCTGGATGATGGTTCTTTTGCAGAGGGTTTTGAAAGAAACCGATTACAAAAACATTTCTGAGCTTTGGCCTAATCTGGAAGTCTTCTTTCATGGCGGAATCAGTTTTAAACCTTATAAAGAACAGTTCAGACAAATTCTAGGTAAAGACATTAATTTCTACGAAATTTATAACGCTTCTGAAGGATTTTTCGGAATTCAGGACAGACCGAATAGTGATGAAATGTTGTTGATGCTTGATTACGGGATTTTCTATGAGTTTATCCCAATGGATCAGTTTCATCTATCAAATCCGGATGTTGTAAGTCTGGAAGATGTGGAAGTGGGGAAAAATTATGCCATGGTGATTACCACAAATGGCGGTTTATGGAGATATTTAATTGGTGATACTGTGGTTTTCACATCTATCAATCCATTCAGAATAAAAATTACAGGACGAACGAAACATTATATCAACGCATTTGGGGAAGAATTAATGATTACCAATGTAGAATCTGCACTTTCCAAAGCCTGTAAAGAAACAAACTCTGCGATCTCAGACTTCACAGGAGCCCCTGTTTTCATGAAAGAAAATGAAGGTGGTGCTCATGAGTGGATTTTTGAATTCTGTGAAAAACCGAACGATTTAGAGCATTTTATTGATATATTTGATCAGCACTTAAAATCTATCAATTCAGATTACGAAGCAAAACGCTACAATAATATTACGTTGAAAAGACCGATTGTACATATTGCAAAGCCCAATCTTTTTTATTGCTGGCTTGAATCTAAAGGGAAATTAGGCGGACAAAATAAAGTGCCGAGACTCAGCAACGACAGAGAATATATTGATCCTTTACTGGAACTAAACAGATAAAAAAACCGCAGTTGATTCTGCGGTTTTTATTTTATTTACTTAAATCTTCTTTTAATTTCTTAGCTCCTTCTTCAACTTTAGAAGCACCTTTTGCGGCAACATTTTTCACGTCTTTGCCAACTTCCTGAGCTCCGGTTTTGATATCTTTTCCTGCTTTATTAAGATCTTCTTTAGCTTTATCTGCCGTTGTATTAATCTTATTTTTAGCATTTTCAGCTGCATTATCAATTTTATCACCAGCCTCATCAATCTTTGTCTGCGTATTTTCCTTCGCCTGATTAATTTTTGCAGTGTCAACGCCTAAACCTGTTTGGCTTTCGGTTGTCGTTGTGGTCGTAACTGTTCCGTCAGGATTTTCTACTTTTTCTGTTTTTGAAGTTGATTTCGTGCATGATACCAATACTATTGAAATCATCAATGCCGATAAAATTTGTTTTTTCATACTGTATATTTTAAATGTTAAACTATTCTGTTTTGGTTTCTGATTTGGAATTTTCAAAAGACTTTTGCTTCTTTTCTTCATCGGCATTTTTCTTTTCGTCTTCCGTTTTCTTTTTATTTTCTTTTTCTAATTCTGCCTTCAGCTTGTTTTCCTGTTCCTGAAGTTTTATCGCTTCTTTTATTGAATCCTGATATTTCTGAGAAGACATTTTGATTTGCCGTACAATATCTACAGAAGCTGCGCCATTAGAAAAAGAATCTATTGCCGTGGTATCGTACGTTGCTTTTCCACTTTCCGTTGGGTACAGATCAGCAGGTTCTTTCTTCGAACAAGAAAGAATTATCCCTGAAAAAACGAAAGCTAAAAAAAGTAAATTTTTCATGGAACTAATTTAGCAGAAATTCTGCAATTACAGGATAATGATCCGATAATTCTACAGAATTGTCCACCTTATAGCTTAATGGAATAATCGATTTTGAACTGAATATATAATCAATCCTTAACGGAACTTTATAATCGTGAAAGCTAGACGAACTGCCGTTTCCTGCCGTTAAAAATGCATCCTGAAGATCTTTTCCTAAATTATAATATTCATAAGAATTAGGTACAGAATTAAAATCACCCGCCAGAATCACCGGATATGGCGAAAGATCTACTGCTTTTCTTATTTTTTTAATCTGATCTTCGTGTGCTTTAAAAGTCGGTGTCATGTGCGAAAGAAGTGTATTAATCTTTCCACCCTGTTTATTTAATCCTTCAAACTTAAGCATCGATTTATTAAGCCTGAAAGGCTCCAAATAAACATTCACAACCCTGATAATTTTTCCGTTAATATCAATATCGGCATAGAAAGAATTTCCTCTGGATTTATCAGTAATCAATTCTTCCTGTCTTACGATTTTATGTTTTGTCTTTAAAATAACTGAGGGATATTTCACCATATCCTGTCTCAATGCATGATTGGTATCTTTTTCCTGAACTAAAATAATATCTGCATTTTGATCTGTAATATATTTTTTTACTTTCTCCCAACCGAAATCACCATATTTTACATTGAATGTTAACACTTTAATATCTCGTATTGATTTTACATTTTCTGTTTTCGGAGAGAAATTAACCCATCTTCGTATTGGATTGTAGAATAAAAAAATACCCAAGACAAAAGCGATGGCAATTTTTTTTCTTTTAATAATCCAAACAAGAGTTAATAAAATATATAATGAGATCAAATAGGGAAATCCTAATGATAAAAGATTTAGATTTCCGATAAGATTAGGCGGAATCCACGCATTTACCAATGTGCATAAAAGCAAAACAGCAATAGAAAGGTGTGCAAAAAGTAAAATCTGACGCAGCTTCATGAAAACAGTATATGGTACTTTTATTTTTTAGCAAAAATCCTACCACATAAATAGCTTTAACGAACTTTATAACTTATTATTGTAGTTTAAAGGTAGAAATTACAGGGTAATGATCGGAAATTTTCACCGACCGATCTACTTTATAACTCACTGGTTTTATTGATTCAGAAGTAAAAATATAATCTATTCTTATGGGAAACTTATAATCGTGAAAGCTTGTTGCGCTTCCGCTTCCCACTTTTAAGAAAACATCCTGAAGGCCTTCTACCAAATGATAATATTCATAGGAATTGGGTACAGAATTAAAATCACCAGTCAAAATAACAGGATAAGGAGAGTTTTCTACCGCTTTTTTTATGGGTACAATCTGATCCTGATGCATTTTAAAAGTCGGAATTAATCTTTTGATAATATTTTTTAGCTTCTCTTCATCCTTTTCATTATTACCGTCCATTTTTACCATGCTTTTTTCAAATTTAAATGGCTGAAGATAGACATTGATGAAACGATATATTTTTCCTTTAATTTCAATATCCGTTTGTGTTGCATAGGCATTATTGTATTCGTAATCGCTGTTGATAAGCTCAATTTGATTAATAATCTTATGCTTAGTGAAGAGAGAAATTATAGGACTTTTAGGAGCTCTCTGTAACCCATCAAAATTATATTTCTTGTAGTTGCCAACTTCCTGTAACAAAACAACATCTGCCTTTTGATTGTTAATAAAAGATTCAACATTGTGCTCTCCAAAGGCACCGTTATTTGCATTAAAAGAAATGATTTTAAGATCTGCAATTTCATTTGTTTCAGGCGAATAATTAATCCATCTCATAGTAGAATTAAAAAACAGCAATCCTAAAAACAGAAAAACAAATGCTCTTTTTTTCCAGCTGAAAATCCAGAAAAGAGTGATTAAAACATATCCTGTAATTAATATCGGGAAACCCAAAGAAAGTAAATTAAGCCAAGGAAAAACCTTTGGCGGAATATAAGCGTTCAGTAACACCCCAACTAAAAGAAAGAATATTCCTACATGAACGAGTAAAAGTATAAGACGAAAGACTTTCAAAGGAATTTTAATTAAATCTATACAAATGTTTTCTCCAGCTTCTTGCCAAAATCCAACCGACTAAAGCACCACCAACATGGGCAAGATGGGCAATTCCACCTCCGCTCCCCGAAACCCCTAAAAATACTGAAACAAGTACCACAATAGGTAATAAATATTTAACTTTTATAGGAACCGGAATAAACATCATTGCAATTTTTGAGTCCGGATACAATGTTGCAAAAGCCGCTATCACTCCAAAGATAGCTCCTGAAGCTCCAACCATCGGAGTTCCCATTATACTGTTCAAATTCTGTTCTAATGCCTGTTGTCTTACAATAGATTCTGACGATCCTGAAAAGCCAACATCCGCTCCCGACAAATACGCATCGACATTAAATCCTAATTGCTGTAATTCATTTGTAATTTGCTGAACTTCGATAAAATTCCAAAGATTAAATAAGAAAAAAGCACCTAATCCACTTGCAAAATAAAGAATAAGATATTTTTTTTCACCTAAAGCATGCTCCAAAATAGGACCGAAGCTAAACAATGTTAACATATTAAATAAAATATGCATGATACTTCCATGCATAAACATATGAGTAATAATCTGCCATGATTTAAAAAATGGTGAAAAAGGATAAAACGCAGCAAGATAGCCCGTGAACTGATTACTCAGTAGAAGATTTGCAATTATAAATACAATTACATTTATAATGATAATATTTCTTGTAATCGGCGGTATATTATTAAACATCTTTAAAATTTATTTTTAAAATCATTAAACGGAATCTCAAAAAAACATCTTTTCCCATCAGGCAGAAATTCCGGGAAACCTAATGCCGTAAAATCTTTGATCAATTGTTCCGCATCTTTTTTATAGATAAAGTCAAATCTCGATTTCGACTGCAGTTTGCTCCATTGGTTTTGGTAGAAATGAATAAACTCCTCTTCCGTTTTATATTCCAGAATTTCAAAAAGATTTTCCAGGAATTTCATTACCTGAGTTTCTTTCAATCCTTCCGGAACGGCATCAATTCTTAATACACTTTCATGTGCAATACTTGTTTCAAACCCAAGCTCAGGAAGATATTTTTTAATTGATTTATATTTATTTTTCTCAATTTCATTCATGTGATATTCAAGAGAGAAAAGCAAAGCATGACTGTTTGTAGAACCCTTTTTGGTCGGTTTTGTATTTTCAGAAACCCAAAGCCGGTGCATTCTTCCCAAATCCAGCATCAGTGTTCTGTCGCCTTTGTTGAACACCCAATATCCGTTGGGTAACCTCATCAAATCTTCATCAAAATCTTCTTCTTCAAATAAATTGATTTTTGAAGGCGCTGCCGTAATATTCTGATGATACATATCCGTCAGATTTTGTATTTCTGCCGGCTGCACTGCGGTATCTTCCAAGAAAGGATTGTAATCTTTATCGACGATAATTTCGGGCATTTTGATGAAGCCACTTCCGCCAGAATTATTTCCTTTGCTAGGATACGTTTTCTGCATCAAATCATCAAAGTGCGGATCTCTTTCAAAATCAAGACTTGGAGAAACATTATAAATCCCCAAAGACCTTTTAATGGTGGAACGAAGCAAAGCGAAAATCAAATGTTCATCTTCAAATTTAACTTCCGTTTTTTGTGGATGAATATTGACATCAATTTTTTCAGGATCAAGCTCTAAGAACAAGAAAAATGTCGGTGTATAACCTGGCATCAGCAATCCTTCGAACGCTTCCTGAACCGCTTTATTAAAATACGGACTTTTAAAATACCTGCCGTTTACAAAAAGAAACTGCTCGCCTCTTGTCTTTTTGGCACCTTCAGGTTTTGCAACATATCCGTGAAGTTTGCACCAAATAATATCTTCTTTAATCGGAATCAGTTGCGGTTGCAGTTTTCGTCCGAAAATATCTACGATACGCTGCATTTGGCTCCCTTTTCTTAATCTGAAAACTGCTTCATCATCATGAAATAAAGAAAACTCCAAATTTTCATGAGCTAATGCAACCCGTTGAAATTCATCAATTACATGTCTGAATTCAACATTATTATTTTTAAGAAATTTTCTTCTTGCAGGAACGTTATAAAAAAGATTTTTCACTAAAAAATTGGAACCTTCAGCCGTCTGAGCCGGATCCTGAAACTGGAAAACGCCTCCTTCAATATAAATATTCGTTCCGATGGTTGCATCCTTTTGTTTGGTCCTTAATTCAACCTGAGAAACTGCTGCGATAGAAGCCAGCGCTTCGCCACGAAAACCTTTTGTAGCAATTTTAAAAATATCTTCAGTTCCTCTGATCTTGGAGGTGGCATGTCTTTCAAAAGCCATTCTGGCATCCGTTTCAGACATTCCTTTTCCATCATCTACCACCTGAATCAGGTTTTTTCCCGCATCTCTGATAATCAACTCGATTTTAGTAGAGTCGGCATCAATGGCATTTTCCAAAAGTTCTTTAACAATGGATGCCGGTCTTTGCACCACTTCTCCTGCTGCAATCTGGTTGGCTACATGATCCGGTAAAAGCTGAATAATATCTGACATAAAAAAAAGTAAATCAACTTACAAAAATAGTCATTCAAAACAAGAATTAAAACTATAAACCCCTGAATTAAAATTTAATTATCAACATATCAACAACCCAGCCAGCTACCACTTTTCAGCCAAAATGGCTGTTAATCAATGTTTCGGCGAAAAATACAATCCCCTAATTGCACCATACAATTAGAGGATTGATTCACAGCTAGTTTACACAAAATTAATACTGATATTAATTATCTTTTATTTAACATTTATCTTTATATATTGCATTTAAGTAAAAAGTGTTGATTATTTACCAATAGTGTTATAAGTAAAAACATCACTTTTAAACATTGCGCTTTATCATTTTTAATCTTCAAATACCAGTGTTCTCTTTTTCTCTCTCTTCTCTTTTACTTCAGCCTTAATCTCCGGAATTCCGTGGATCTTATCATATAAGTAAGCCAAAATATTTGGTTTTTTATAGATTTTGCTGTATCTGTATTGCGTATTGAAGTGTCTGATATGAATTTTATAAGCGTCATATCCAATGACCACCAATAAACATAAACTGATTACGTAAAATACTCTGAACTCAAGATAAAAGTACGTTAATCCCGAAAACACAGCACCCAAAACATAAGCAACCATGATGCTCATTAACAGTTTAGCTCTTGCTATCAATTCCCCGTTCTTTCTGAATTCTTGTTTGGTAAACATAGAAAATAAAATTCCTAAATCGGTCGTTGTACCCGTAAGGTGAGTCGTTTTTACCGAGAAGTTTGATATACTTGCCGTTAAGCCATTCTGTAAACCCGTTGCAAATAACATTAATGCTACCAGCCATTCAGTTTCTTCCAGTGTTTTACGGTAATAAAACTGTCCGTAAATTCCGACAAACAATAAACAGATGATCTCTAAAATCAAAGGCATTGAATGCGCAAAATATTTACTTCTTTTATTAAAATTAATGACAATAAAATTGGATACAAATCCTCCGAAAAAGAAAAGAAAAATCCAAAGTCCTACGACTGCTACCTGCGACCAGTTTCCTTTACTGATCTCGGCCGCAAAAATCGCATAATGTCCCGTTACGTTTGATGTAAAAGAGAGAAATATCAATAGAGATGCTATATTTATAGTCCCTGCCGTAAAGGCAGTCAGCGTCCCCAGTCTAATGTTGTCTCCCAACGTCCTGCTGTTACTATAATTCCTTAACATTTTTTCAAAGTTTTAGTGTTGATTATTTTAAGCTTCCACAAAAACCTCTGCCAATCTTCCTTTTTCCGGAAGGCTTGTACGAACCTCAAGAGCAATTGCATGAGATTCTAATTCTTTGCACTTTTTGATATAAGGAATTAAGTCGAATTTTCCTTTTCCTTTGCTTTTAATGGATGGCGAATAATAAGCCTCTTCAATATTTTCAGCTTTCACGTAATTATTGAATGTTCTCTGAAAACTTCCCGTGAAAATATCACAGATCACTTTATTGATTAAATGAGGATATTTATTTTTAATGATTCCGTAAGCGTCATTAAATTCCTGTGGTTTGATTTTACTGAAAATCGTACTTTTTGTATTGAATAAAAGATCTCTGATAGAATCTCCCATATCATATCCTGAAACCAAAAGAATATTATATTGATTTTGGTCTTCCGAAGCATCTTTCTCTTTCAGTACTTTTTTTAAAATATTTAAAGACTCAAGAGAATAATCTGTGGCTATTAAAATCGTTTTAGTCATATTATTAAGATTTAGGTTCGTATTTATCTTTTTCGATGATACAAAACTAAAGTGACCAGATTAAAAGCCATTTAAAACGAAATTAAAATGTGATTAAAGAGATTAAAATGAGATTAGAAAATTGTTAAGGAAGATTAATATTGAGAATTAATGACAGCAAAAAGACCTACAGTAAAGGTTTTTAAGTCAATTATATACTTTCAGTATTTTCTTTTCCTTCCTGCAGCATGATGTAATAATTGGGAAAACGAAGCTGCACCGTTGTCCCCTGATCCTGATGAGAACTTACGATTAATTCGCCGTGATGCATTCTGACGATATTTCTTGCCAAAGGAAGCCCGATCCCATATCCTTCATAGTTTTTTGTATTGGAAGCCCGAAAAAACGGATCATAAATTTTATTCATTTCCTCTTCAGGAATTCCGATTCCGTTGTCTTTTACGATGAGATAAACATCTGTGTCTGTCGCACCTAATGAAACTTTAACCTGTTGAAAATTAGAATATTTACATCCGTTTTGAATAATATTCGTCACCGCAAGATGCAACAATTGTTCGTTCCCCTGAACTTTCAGTTTTTTCGGATTATCCGGTAACATACTGATGTCCAGATAAATATTGTTTCTGGAATCAATCTTTCGCAATGTTTCAATAACATCCCAAAGCAACTGATCCATGCGCACTTTATCCATTTTCTGGATTTTGCCGTCGAAACCGGTTTGAGCAATCATCAGTAAAGCCTTAATTTTTTTATCTAATTTTTCAGCTTCATCCAGGATAATTCCTAATGTTTCTTTGTATTCATTATTAGTCCGGGAAATCGAAAGCGCAACATCAGCCTCACCCATAATCGACGTTAAAGGTGTTCTCAATTCGTGCGAAACATTTCCAATCAGGTGATTCTGAGTTTCGAAAGAGGTTTCGATACGGTTCAGCATTCCGTTGAAGGTATCAATTAATTCATTTAATTCTTTGTTATCAGGCTGTGGTTCAAGACGCAAATGAAGATTTTCTGAACTGATTTCCTTTACTTTTCCTGTAATTTTTAAGATAGGTTTAAACAATGTTTTCGATAAATAAAAAGAGAAAATCATACTGAAAAACAGAGAAAGTACGATGCAGGTCATTAAAGTTCGTTTTAAAAAGCCCAGATAATATACCACATAATGGTTTTTGGCAGAAGCTATCGCAATATAATCTTTGTCGTCGTGCCTGAAAGTCTGACCGATGTAATAAAACTCTTTATCGTTAAAATTGGATTCGCCATTTTTGACAATACTCTTGAAAAAGTAATCCGGAATATGAACTTCATGAGAAATTTTCTTGAAATTGGAATCGGTAGGAACTGCAAAAACGTAATCCCGCTCCATCGGAAGCTCTTCGTCATTCAAACCATTCAGAATATAATTTTCAGGAATATCAAGATCATCTTTGCTTTTTTCAATCTGAATAATTGTTGTCGTTCGGATTTTTAATAATTCATAAAACCTCTGATGCGAAAAGTTGACAATCGAGAAATACACCAACCCACTGAACAGCAATATGATGGCAGTAAAAACTAACATCAAAAGCACCATCGTTTTGGTTTGGTTTGTGATCACTCTATTAAACATCTATTAAGGTTTTTTCAACACATAACCCATACCTATCACGGTATGAATCAATTTATTATCATCCTGATGATCCAATTTTTTTCTTAAATAATTCACATAAACATCTACAACATTGGTCCCTAATTCATAATTTACCCCCCAGACAGAATCCAAGATTTCGGCTCTTGAGATTACTTTTTCAGGATTATTAAGAAAATACAACAGCAATTTATATTCTGTGGAAGTCAGCGTAATTTCTTCTCCCGCTCGGGTAACTTTCTTAGTATAATCGTTCAAAATCAAATCTGAAAACTGAAAAACGTGCTCGTTATCAACTTCAGGTTCTATAATTTCGGGAATATTTCCATTGTGACCACTTCTTCTTAATAAAGATTTCACACGGGCAACCAATTCAATAAACTTAAAAGGTTTTACCAAATAATCATCTCCTCCATTTTCCAACCCGAGAACAATATTTTCAGAAGTTCCCAATGCCGTTAAAAAAAGAATCGGTACATGTTTATTGGTTTTCCTGATTTCTTTACAAACATCCAGCCCGTTCATTTCCGGCAGCATAATATCCAGAATCACCAAATCAAAATCATTCGACTGTACCAATTGCACTCCGGTTTTACCGTCAAAAGCCACGGAAATTTCGTACCCGTTTTCCTGAAGTCCTTTTTTAATAAAGGAAACAACACTGGTTTCGTCTTCGATGAGAATAATTTTGTTCATTTGAAATTTGGAATTTCACAAAAATAGAAAAAAATGGGAACTTAAATAATATAGATAATAAAAAACCCTCCGTAATAAATTACAGAGGGTTTTAGTACCCCGGGCGGGACTTGAACCCGCACGTTCTTACGAACACAGGATTTTAAGTCCTGCGTGTCTACCAGTTCCACCACCAGGGCATGGAGTGGAGCGAAAAACGGGATTCGAACCCGCGACCCCAACCTTGGCAAGGTTGTGCTCTACCAGCTGAGCTATTTTCGCATACTGTGCGGATGAAGGGACTCGAACCCCCACGCCTCTCGGCACCAGATCCTAAGTCTGGCGTGGCTACCAATTACACCACATCCGCATTGTTTACTCTGAAAACTTATTTTTTAAAGAACCTGTTCTGTTTTCTCGTTTTCAGTGGTGCAAAGATAGGATAATTTCCTTTATCTCCAAACTTTTCACGAAAAAAAATTAAAATTTTTACATTTTTATTCTGTGGTAGTCTTTATTACGATTGATTTTCTTACTTTTACAATGTTAATAATTACGATATGGAATTACAAGGAACGGTAAAGAAAATATTTGACGCTCAGACATTTGCGAGCGGTTTCCAAAAGAGAGAAATGGTTATTCTGACGCAGGAACAGTATCCTCAGCCGATAAACATAGAATTTTTGTCTGATAAGATCAGTTTATTAGATTCTTTGAAAGAAGGAGAAAATGTAAAGGTGGGTATCAACATCAGAGGTAGAGAATGGGTTTCTCCTCAAGGCGAGACAAAATACTTCAATTCTATTACAGGATGGAGAGTAGAAAAAGTTCTTGATAATGGTTCAGAGCCTACACAAGCTTCGCCTTCACAGTCTGCATCTTCGGTTTCTAACGAGAATCCTTTTGCTGGCGACGATGATGATGATTTACCTTTTTAATTAAAAGTTAATATTCAAAATATAAATCCTGCTTTTTAAGTGGGATTTTTTTTCCTCAAAAAATGGTGCGATTAGACGAAAACGAAATTTCATTCCCAGATCCTGAAATATATGACGGACACGAGGGTATCATTGCATTTGGCGGAGACCTTTCCATAGAAAGGATATGGTTTGCCTATCAATTGGGTATTTTCCCTTGGTATAATCCGGGTGAAGAGATTCTTTGGTGGTGTCCCGATCCGAGATTTGTTTTATTTCCGACTGATTTAAAAGTCTCAAAATCGATGAGGAAAATATTAAACAGAAATGTTTTTACTTTTTCGGAAAATCAAAATTTCAGAGAAGTTATTACCAATTGTCAGCAATCAATCCGAAAAGAACAAACCGGAACGTGGCTTTCTGACGAACTGAGAGAATCTTTCATTACTCTTCACGAATATGGTTTGGCGAAAAGCATTGAAGTCTGGCAAGACGGCGAATTAGTTGGAGGATTTTACGGACTTCAGATCGGAAATGTTTTCTGTGGCGAAAGTATGTTTGCAAAAGTAAGCAACGCTTCCAAAGCCGGATTTATTCATTTTGTTGAAACTCATAAAAACACCATTGAGTTAATTGATTGTCAGTCCCATACAGAACATTTAGAAAGTCTTGGAGCCCAAATGATTCCTAAAAAAGAATTTTTAAAAATTTTACACGAAAATAATGAACGCCGATAAAGAAAAATGGATTCTTCTGGTTGTCTTAAGCCTTATCTGGGGATCTTCTTTTATTTTAATTAAAAAATCGTTAGAACATTTCAGTCCGTATCAGGTCGGAGCTTTGAGGGTTTTGATTGCTGGAATTATTTTAATGCCGATTGCCATTTTGAAGTATAAATTATTTCCGAAAAAACATTTAAAATGGTTGTTATTGGCAGCTTTTACAGGAAATTTTATTCCAATGTTTTTATTTCCGATTGCGGAGACGGAGGTCAGCAGCAGCATTGCGGGAATCATTAACTCGATGATGCCTATTTTCGTCATTATTGTCGGCGCTTTGATATGGAAATTTGATACTACAAAACAACAGATTGTTGGGACTTTAATAAGTTTTACAGGCGTTTGTTTGCTCGCTTTTGGTGGAGACGGTGAAGGTGGAAAATTTAAACTGATTCCGATTTTATTGTTATTATTGGCAACTTTATGTTACGCCATCAGCACAACAACAGTAAAATCTAAATTAATGGAAATTTCTTCCACGGTTTTATCGGCTTTTGTCTTTTCTTTTGTATTATTTTTTCCTTCATTAATCGCTTTAAGCTTTACAGGATTCTTTTCAACCTTTAGTTTTGATGAAAATAATTTAACTGGATTGATGTTCGTTGGTTTACTATCCATTTTCGGAACCGGATTGGCAATGATGATGAATTATCGATTATTGAAAGTTTCAACACCTTTATTTGCGTCAACAGTTACTTTGCTGATGCCGATTGTGGCGATTATCTGGGGAATTTTAGACGGTGAGAAGCTTGGAACAATACAGTTTATAGGAACAGGAATTATTATTGCGGGATTGATATTTTTAAGAGCAAAACCAAACGTTATAAAAAAATAAATCCTGCATCTCTGCAGGATTTTTATTTGATTTAAATTTTTATTCTTTTAAAATCGGTTAATTAAAACTTCGATCATCCAGTTTTAGCCTTCAGAATTCTTCTTTTTCACCTTTGCTTTTGCCTTTTTCACCTCATCTTTGATAAACGGATATTTTTTCTGCATATCCGAAACTAAAGAAGGATCTAATTCCAAAGCGTGGAAAAGAGATTCTTTCCCTTTTTCCTGCTCTCTCAGATTTAAATAACAATTGCTTAACTGGTAATACAATTCTGCTCTGTTATGTACTTTTACAGCATTATTTAAAAGCGCCACCGCTTCCTCATATTCTCCCAAAAGCATCAAAACTTCAGAATAAGCGTACCAATTATAAAATCTTGACGGCTCAGCATCTACTAATTTTTTAAGACAAGAAAGACTTTCTTCAAACTTACCCGAATCAATGAACAAAAATGCCAATCTTTTCTGATAATCTAAATTGTTATCATTAAGACTTGTTGCTTCTCTCGCAAAATGCAAAGCTTCAGGCATACCGCCCATTTCTTCATATACATAAGATTGCTCCATCATTGCCAGATAAAACTGAGGATCTTCTCTTAATGATTTCTGGAAGAAGTTTAAAGCTACTGTTGGCTGTTTAGAAGCTTTGTAACAAAGTCCTATTTTATAAAAAGTAAACGCTTTTGTATATTCCAATTCAAGCATTTCTTCATAGACTTCAATGGCTTTTTTATATTGACCTAAAGCTTCATAACAAGCCGCTTTATTAGCATATACTCCAACAGAGCTGGAATTGATCGCCAATAAATAGTCATAGCCTTTAATCGCCTCTTCAAAATTCTTTCTGTTGAAATAATATTGTCCGTATTCAAACCAGGCAACTTCCGAATAAGCAAACTCATCCAGATATTCGTTAAGAAAAGCAATTGCCTCTTCGTTCTTATTCAGATCAGAAAAACAAACCATCGCATTTTCCAACGAATATTCATCTGTTGGATCTTCTTTCAGTGCTTGTCTGTAATGTTTAAGAGCGTTAAAAGGATCTCCTAAATTCACGTATTCATCCGCAATAAAGTTGTGAAGGAAGTTTTCTTCTTCTTTCAATTCTAAAGCTTTCTGACAAATTTCAATGGCTTTTTTAGGATTTCCCAAATTCGAATAATACTTGGCATAGCAAACCAAAAAGTCTGTGTTTTCCATAGAAGAACCCTTCAACTCGTTGATAAGACCTTTTGCTGTATTATAATCTTCCCATTCCAGAAGAATTTCAAGTTTTTTTATCTTGATATCTAAAGAATTGGGATGAAGCTTCAAACCATAACTCACTGCCGTATCGGCATAATTAAAGTCACCCAGCTCCAGATAATAAACAATAATGTCTTCTAACTCTTCTGTATCAAAGTAGAATTCATCATTGTTTTCCATCATTTCCTCGAACTTCTTTACAAGTTCATTTCCAAAATATTCTTCCAATATAAAACAGTTTTAAGATTTAAGACCAGAGATATGAGATGTACAAATACTCGCTTCTGAAAATCTTAGTACTATAAATTTAATAATAAATACGATTAAAATGATGAAACAGATGTTAATTTTTCTAAATCAAACTATTGATTTTAGCTATCATTTCATCTCCTAATCTGTCGGCTTCCTCCTGAGATTTAGCCTCTGTATAGATTCTGATAATCGGTTCTGTATTAGACTTTCTAAGATGAACCCAATTATTTTCAAAATCTATTTTTACTCCGTCTACCGTAGAAACCTCTTCATTTTGATACTCTTTTTCCATTTTGGTTAAAAGTTCATCAACATTTATTTCCGGAGTCAGTTCAATTTTCTTTTTACCCATAAAATAGCTTGGATATCCTGCTCTCAACTCAGAAACAGTTTTATTTTCCTTTGCCAAATGAGTTAAAAATAAAGCTACACCTACCAAAGAATCTCTTCCGTAATGTAATTCCGGGTAAATAATTCCTCCGTTTCCTTCACCGCCGATTACTGCATTTTTCTCTTTCATTAAAGTAACCACATTTACTTCTCCCACAGCACTTGCAAAATATTCTGAACTGTGCGTTTTAGCAACATCTCTCAACGCGCGGCTTGAAGAAAGATTGGAAATTGCCACACCATTTTTATGTTTCAACAAATAATCTGCAACGGCAACCAAAGTGTATTCTTCTCCAAACATTTCACCTTTTTCGTCGACCAAAGCCAATCTGTCAACATCCGGATCTACCACAACACCCAAATCTGCATTTTCTTTCTTTACCAACTCACAGATGTCACCCAAATGTTCTTTTAACGGTTCAGGATTGTGCGGGAATTGCCCGTTTGGCTCGCAATATAACTTTACTGTTTCACAACCAAGCTTGTCTAATAGCATGGGAATTGCAATACCTCCTGTAGAATTTACAGCATCCAAAACCACTTTAAAGTTTTTGGACTTAATTGCTTCAACATCAACCATCGGCAAATGAAGAATCTGCTGAATATGAATATCAAAAGCATCATCTCTGGTTTCGTATTTCCCTAAATCATCCACTTCTGCATAGTTAAAGTCTTCGCTTTCTGCCAAAGCCAATACTTCTGCTCCATTTTCTCCGGTAATGAACTCTCCTTTTTCATTTAATAATTTCAGAGCGTTCCATTGTTTTGGGTTATGCGAAGCGGTAAGGATAATTCCACCGTCTGCTTTCAATTCCGGAACCATTATTTCAACCGTTGGTGTTGTAGAAAGTCCCAAATCCACCACATTAATTCCTAATCCCTGCAGAGTTGCTGTTACCAAAGAATTAACCATTGAGCCTGAAATTCTTGCATCACGACCAATAATTAAGGTTAAATCTTTTTTGTTTTTATTATTTTGAAGCCAGGTTCCGAATGCCGAAGCAAATTTTACAATATCAAGCGGAGTTAAATTATCATTCACTTTTCCACCGATGGTTCCACGTATTCCTGAAATACTTTTTATTAATGACATTAAGTTTTTATTTAAATTTTAATAATACCATTTTGTTGATTTTAACAAAATGCTTCTCACAGATCATTTTCTCTACCAGAAAAAATACGAGACATTTTCGAATTTCAGAAAAGCAATTCTATCAATTCTTTTTTCATATTATCTGTGTTTTAATATTCCACAAAAATAAGTAAAAAAAGACTTCTAAAAATGTTTAGTTTTCCACAGGAATGTTATTTTTCTATGAACATCCACAATCTTTGTCACAGTTTGTTCGTTTGGAACTGAACTTCTTAGGTGCAAAATTCTTCCTGAGTATCTTGAATAAAGAGTAGCAGGCAAATGCAACAACAAGAAAGACAATTATGTATTGTAGAATTAATGAAGTATCCATTATTTTAATATCTGATAAGCTATCATCGACACAAAATATGCCAAACCGGTCATCATTGCCACCTGAAAGCCGGTCCATTTCCAGCTTTTGGTTTCTCTGTAGACTACTGCAAGTGTAGAAATACACTGCATTGCAAATGCGTAAAATAAAAGTACGGAAACACCCGTCGCAAAACTGAAGACTTTTTCGCCGTTCGGTTTTACATCTCTTCTCATTTTATCGATTACTTTCACTTCGGGCGCGTCATCTTCTAAACTGTATAATGTAGACATCGTTCCTACGAAAACTTCTCTTGCTACGAAGCTTGTTAAGATCCCAACACCCATTTTCCAGTCGTATCCGAGAGGTGCAATTACCGGCTCGATTCCTTTCCCCATTTTAGCCAGATAAGAATGATCCAAATGAACATCTGTCGCTACGAACTCGTTGGGTTGCTGTTTTGGTCCGAAATAGCTCAACACCCAAATGATAATACTTACAATGAAAATAATTTTACCCGCTCCTGAAATGAAATCCCAGACTTTGCCCAAAACCATTTTAAAATCATAGGCAAAAAGTGGTTTTTTATATGTCGGCAAATCCATCACCAGATAAGTTTTACCTTTATTTTTAATGAATTTATTAAGAACTGCTGCAGAAAATAATGCTACAAAAAAACCCAGTAAATACATTCCCATCAAGACCAAAGCCTTGTATTTTATTCCTAAAATCGTTTTATCCGAAATAATTAAACCGATAATAATGCTGTAAACGGGAAGCCTTGCAGAACACGTCATGAAAGGTGTTACCAAAATCGTTAATAACCTTTCCTTTAAGTTTTCGATATTTCTTGTTGAAATGACCGCCGGAATTGCACACGCCGTTCCTGAAACTAATGGTACAATACTTTTTCCGTTTAATCCAAAAGGTCGAAGAAGCCTGTCCATTAAGAAAACCACCCTCGCCATATATCCTGAATCTTCCAATAAATACAAGAAATATAATAAAATCCCAATCTGTGGTGCAAAAATCACAATTCCTCCGATTCCCGGAATAATTCCGTTGGAAACTAACGAGTTTAGTGGTCCTTCCGGCAAATGTTCTGATGAAAAAGCTCCTAACCAGGCAAATAAATCATCAATCCAGTTCATTGGATATTCTGCCAAAAAGAAAACGCTTTGGAAAATAATTAATAAAATGGCTAAGAAAACAACATATCCCCAGAATTTATGAACTAAAATTTTGTCTAATTTCTCTGTCAATAATTCTTTGAACTGAGGTTTTTTAGTAATAACATTCGCCAATATTTTATCAGCTTTCTGATATCTTCTCACGGTTTCCTGAACTTGCAGCCTTTTTGGAACCAAACTTTTAGAATCCGGCTCGTTCATCTGCTCAATAATAGAGTCAATTTTTGATAAATCTGTTCCCAAAGACAAGCTTAGCCATGCTTTATATTCGGTTTCAAATTCTTTATGAGATTTTAATTTCTGAATAAAATCTTTATGTTCGCTAGGAGTTTCGAAAGATTGCTTTTCAGATGTAACAAAATTATTATTTAAAATAGCTTCCTTAATTTCATTAATACCAATTTGCTCTTTAGCATTTGTCTGAATAATGGTAATTCCTAATGCTTCTGAAAATTTTTGAATATCAATAGCAATTCCCCTTCTTTCTGCCTGGTCAATTTGATTGACTACCAAAATCATCGGAACTTTAAGATCCTGAATCTGCTGAAATAATAGAAGACCTCTTTTTAAACTTAATGCTTCCAGAATATAAACAACCCCGGCATAATCTTTCTGATTATCAATCAAAAATTTAGAAAAAATAGCTTCGTCTTCTGAGCTTGGATACAAACTGTACGAACCCGGCAAATCGACGACCTCAACTTCCTCATTTTCATAGTTATAAAACCCTGAATGACTCGCCACCGTAACCCCTGCATAGTTTCCGGTTTTCTGTTTTTTATTGCAAAGTGCATTAAAAACCGTTGACTTTCCTACATTGGGATTTCCGACTAAAAGCACCTGTTTTTTTTGAGTTTCCTGCATTAATTCCATTCTTCAACAATAATAAAATCTCCTTCTTCCTCACGAAGGGCGATACGGCTTTTTTCGTCCCCAAACTCCACATACATCGGTCCGTTGAAAGGCGCCTGATACAAAATCCTGAAAGAAGTTTCCGGAAGAAGCCCCATTTCTATGATCTTGTTAGGCATTTTAAGACTATCATTATCATATCCCAAAATTTTTCCCATTTTATTTTTGGGAAATCCGCTCAACTTATGTAAATCCTTCACTTTCAAAGCCAATTTTTGTACCTGCAAATATACGCTATTTAAATTTAATCTAAATAAGAGTTTTTCATAAAACAAATCAACCCAGATACATTGCTGTATTTGGGTCGACTTTAATATAAATTTAGTTGATATGAATATTATTTTTTCTTCTTATCCGAAACAGGCTGTATAAGCTCGATAGGATTGTCATTGGCATTGAAGAAATCTTTGTACATTTTTTCCTGTTTCTTCATCATATCGCCTATGGTTCCGTCCATTCCAGGAATTGTTTTAGACATCATTTCCTGTGTCATCATTGGTCTTGCTGTAGCGAAAGGGTCTTTTTTAAAATCGCTGAATGTTTTTTCAAACTTCTCTCTTGGCATTTCTGTTACCTTCAGGCTCATATTTGAAATCTTTTCTCCGTAAGATAATTCTTCCCAATTTGGAATTTTTTTGTTCCCCTGCAGAACCCAAGAATAGTTTTTACCTTCGTCCTCAATCTTTACAATTAAGCCCGGAAGCCCTGAAAACTTATACGGCCCGTCCTGAAAAGGAAGATCTGCCGTGAACCAAGCCGTCCATTTTCTGCCTCCGAATTCTGTTGTTGCTTTTTGAGTATTGTATTCTCCTATTTTTGCTTTATCGTTTAAAATCTTCCAATCAAATTTAGGTGTCTCATTGTATGCAATCGCCATTGGCGAGAATCCGCTTGCAATTCTTTCTATATACTGAATCTTCATATCCGGATAATACTTTACAATCTTTTCAGAGAATTTTGGCATTTTCATAGACTTAGACATATCTTTAAAAACTCCGGATTTTTGCATCGCTTCGATCTGAATCTTAATAATAGAATCCTGGGCGATCATTGTGTAATCTCTGTAAACGGATCTATCTTTTACAATATCGAGAACTGACATTACTTTTTCAAGTTTTGCAGAATCTTTTTTCGGTTTGAAACTCAATTCATAAAAAAATCGGTTAGCGGTTACTTGTGCATCTTTATCCTGAGCGCTTACAAAAGCGAAAAGAGAAATCAAGAATATTGAAAATAGCTTTTTCATTGTTTTTCTATTGTTTATATAATTAGTTCATGGTTGTATGATTATGTTACATATTTTTTTGAATTTTATTTTCCATGAGTATTTTTAATAAAAAAACCAACCTCATCGAGATTGGTTTTTGTTTTATTTAAAGTTGAATTTTACGGTGAACATTACCTGGCTTGGGCGGAGTTGGATTCTTGTGTATGTTGTTGAACCCAACTGACCATCCAGATTAAATGTCTCAAATACTTTGCGGTTACCTATATTCATCCATTTCAATTCGAAATCGATTTTCTTTTTTGCCCAAGTAAACTGGTAAGAAACATCGTAAAACGGGTTATTATATTTATTCGTTTTATTTACTGTGTTTACCTGATCCCAGTTAAATCCTATCGTATGGTTTTCAATTGGATAGAAGAATACTGCTAAATTATGATTGTAGCCCTTATTTATACCTAATGTTCCTGTTCGGCTGTCTTGTTTAGTTCTTGAAAGACTCATGTTATAATCTAAGCTCATCCAAGAAAAATATGTATTATTGAATTTGAAGCCGTACGTCTGAGAATTATTTTTATTCTTAAATTCTACATCACCTAAGAACGGATCAGATAAGAAAGCGTCTGATATTGAAGTTGTATTTCCATAACTAACTGATGCATTTGTTTTAAACTTAGGAAAATATTTACCCACTTCAGCACTGAATCTGTTGCTTTTTGAGTGATTTTCCTGATCCTTATACTGCATTAAAGTAAACCCGGTCGATGGATCAAGGATTGGAGCACTAAGAAGGTTTCTTTTACTGTCGCTTAGGGAATAATTGATATTAAAGAATAGATTATTCAATGGATTTCTATATTCTATTCTCGATCCAGCACTTGATGTAGTAGTTTGAGGAATTGGATTATTAGGATCCATTACATTAAAACCTGTTGGAGACAAAAGCATATATCCCGCATAAGCTGTCTGGATATCCCCGAAATTATTATTAATATTACCATTCACGCTTGCTTTCCAGAAAGAAGCAAACGTATATTGTGCAAATAAATTAGGGGTAAATGTTGTTCTGTTTAAAGATTTTGAAACACCTCTTAAATCATCTTCAGCTTTAATATTATTGAAATTCACCGGAAAGTTTGCAAACAAACTCCAAGAGTCTGATTTATAATTTACTCCTACTGAAGCATTCGGATTGATTTCTGTAAATCTTAGATCGTTTTCATAAGCCGGGCTATTAAAGTTTGGCTGAATATCTTGTGGGTTTGCTTGAACTGCCAATCCGTCAAAATTTGTATTTAATTTATCCGATGAAAAATCAAATCCAACTTGCGGAGTGAATGTCCATCCTTTTGTTGAAAAACTTATGTTCGCAGAATGTGACGTATCTAAAGTTTTAAGTCTGAATCTCTGCTCTGCGATTGATCCGGGAGCAAAATTGATTCTTCCGATGGAATCTGCGTTTACTTTAAATGGAATCTGCATATAAGTTGCAGGTGTAATTTGAAGAGTCTGGTTATCATCCTGGTAATTAATATAAGATTTAAAATTAACCATTTTCTCTTTCCACGGAATGATTGTACTTAAAGAGTTTTGGAATGATGACGTTGGAGATTGAACAGATTCATTTCCTGTTCTTCCGTCTCTTAGCACATTCGCTCTGTCACCATTCCAGAACTGGCTGAAACTTGTTGTATTTTTAAAAAAGCCTTTTTTTGCATTTTTAGTAAAAATTAATTCTCCTTTTATCTTATCTGTATAGAAATTATTTCTTGTTGTATTAATAACTTTTGATCCATTTTCAAATGTTCTTTCATTATAATCCTCTCTTTCAACTACATTATTTGTATAATTTGCATTGGCTTTTAGCTCCCATTCCTTTTTCTTATCAATATTGGTAAGATAATTTGCAGAAAAATAATGAACGTTATTCATTAGATATCTTTTAACCGGAGTATTTGGTGTACTTGCCGTTTCTACTCCAAGCCATTTATTTTGTGAAGCATTTCCTCTTCTTCCTTCCCAGGAATTTCCGAAACCTATAATATTTCCTTCATTTTCTACCTGTTCTCCTACATTATTTGCTTTGTAATTTACCACCCATTGACTTTTCTGTCCGAAAAACATTGGTGTTAATTTCACATTCCATAAAAGAGGACTTCCACCGACTCCCACTTCTCCTCTACCTGTCATGGTAACAGAATTTTTAAGCTTGATATTGATGGCTGCCTGATCAGAAGGCACCTTATCTTGGAGAATTTTTACTGGTTGGTGATTTTCCAGCACCTCAACTTTCTGAACGGCATCTTTCGGAAGCGAGTTGTTGATTGTTCCGTAACCACCTTCCATTAAGTCTTTCCCGTTAACGTAGAATTTATTGATCGCATTTCCTTGATAAAGAATCGTTCCGTCGGTATTGACTTCAATTCCAGGTAATTTTTTCAAAACATCGGCAAGCGTTCTGTCGCTTTTACTGTCGAATGCCTTCAGGTCGTACGAAATAGTATCTCCTTTTGCCGTTACCATTTTGGTTTTCAGCTTTACTTCTTTAATTTCTGTAGCTTCAGATTCCATGGTAAAACTCATGGTCTGGTCACTGTTGGTGATTTGTTTGGTAAGAGGTCTTTGATTGAAGGCTTTCACTTTCAGATCTACATTAGATTCTGCAGAAGTGAAGGTTACTTTGTATTCCCCTTTAGCGTTTGTGATTCCGTATGCCAGAATTGCATCTTTGCCCGGTTCCTCCACCGTTACGCTTGCACTCGGAATACCTACCCCGTCTTCATCCGTTATTTTACCCGAAACCGTCTTTTGTGCAAAAGAAAGTACAGAGATGAAAATCATCAGGAATAAAGTAATTCTCTTTTTCATATTTTATTATTTGCCTAATTAGTTATTGGTTAAAGTCTTTTGTTACACAATTGTTGAGATTGATTTTAAAAGGAAAAGTTAAAAACACGTTTTCATCACTACAAACATAGTGATATTTTCTATATCTCAGCTTTTATTATTATCAGTAAGATGACCTTTAAAAATATTCATTCATAAAGATTTTAAAAGACTAGATCGTTTTTAAAGACAAATTAAAAAGTTTAAAATTATTATTTTAAAGAAAATTTTTAACCAATTATTAATCTTTATGGATGTCTTTCATTTATAAGTATTTTCAACAAAAAAAATTAAAAAGCAAACGAGTAATTCTATCATTTTATCAACTTTTTACCGATAATTTTTCTATTTTTAAATATATACATTTGCCCAATGAGTTTTTTTCTCATGATCAATTGTGTTTTTGCCCTGCGAATTTTTGCAGGGTGTTTTTGTTTTACAGGCATTTATATTTCCATAGATTATTTTCCAAATTCTTATTTAGAATAAATAGGCAAAAAAGATTTGAATAATAGATTAAAAAAAAATTAAACACCTGATCGTACACTTTTATTTAATAATTTTGTAACATAAACTTTTATTAAAATGGGAATTATTTTAAAGCCTATAGATATTGTAGATGATATTACTCAGGAAGAATTTATCAAAAAATATCTAAAGCCCAGAAGGCCCGTTGTCATAAAAAATATGGCAAAAAAATGGCCCGCCTATCAAAAGTGGACGATGGATTATGTGAAGGAAGTTGTTGGTGATGTAGAAGTCCCTCTTTATGATTCCAAAAAAGCAGATCCTGCCGCTCCTATCAACACACCGACTACCAAAATGAAATTTGCAGATTACATAGATCTCATCCAAAGAGAACCTACAGATCTTCGCATTTTCTTTTTTGACCCTATAAAACATGCTCCCAGACTACTTGAAGAATATATTCCTCCCAGAGAGCTGATGGGCGGTTTTTTGGATAAATATCCCGGAATGTTTTTTGGAGGACAAAGTTCAGTTACTTTTCTTCATTATGACATCGATTTAGCACATATATTTCACACCCATTTTAATGGCAGAAAACATGTAATCTTATTCGAAAATAAATGGAAGGAAAGACTCTATCAACTGCCTTATGCTACCTATGCATTAGAAGATTACGATATCGAAAATCCTGATTTTGAAAAATTCCCTGCGCTCAACGGAGTGGAAGGTATTGATTGCTACCTGGAACATGGCGACACTCTATTTATGCCGACAGGCTGGTGGCACTGGATGAAATATCTGGATGGAAGTTTCTCCCTTTCTTTAAGAGCCTGGGACAAATCCTGGAGCGTAAAAGCCCAATCTTTATGGAATCTTACGGTTCAGCGTAAGTTTGACGATGTTATGAAGAAGAATTTCAAAAAGAAATATATGGACTGGAAAGAAAAAGTAGCCATTAAACGAGCAGAAATCGCTTTAAAGAGAGGTTTGCCAAGATAAAATAAAAAGACGTTTCTGTGTGAAACGTCTTTTTATTTAACTACATATTCTGAACAATTAATATTGAACATTCAAAAGTAATTCTTCCATATTTCTTGTAATCTCATTACAGGAAAAACACGCTTCATTTCCATCCTGAGAAAACCAACGGCACTGGGAACGAATCGGGCAAAAAGACAATTCCAAACTTTTATTTACCTCTAAATTTTGAACTTTTTTGGATAAAGAGCATTTCGATTCTTCATTATTCCACTGCGCACAGCCTTTTTCTACGCATTTGCCCGTAAAACGGAATCTCTGCTCAAGATTATCATTTTGTTGAATAAAATCTTCTGTGACGGTGAGCGGCGTTATAAACTGAACCTTCCCGTCTATGTTCATCACCCCAAAAAGCTGTGCCCCAACTTTTCCTACATAACTGGGGCACAATTTTTTTGAAGAATTAAAACTAGCCTCCATATCCTTTTATCTGTACCTGGATGTCTGCGATTTGCTTGTTCAAATCAATTCCGGGTTTGAAAATAATGATTCCCCAAGGAAACCAGTCTTTTACTCTCAGAGGTCTTATCAGTTCTTTAAAATTTCTGTGTGCTCCGAAGGCTTGTGTATTGTCTACTTTTGAAAGCTCGGAAAGTACGACATTCTGAATTCCTCTGTCGATGTTTTTTAACTGCTCGTCTGTAAGGTCTACACCTTCCAATGAAACGAAAAACTGTTTTTTAGTTGCCATAACTGTGATTTTTATTGGTTTTGATACAGCAAATTTCGTCTGATAAAAATTTAAAACAGTCAGGGAAAACAACAAAAAACATTGTGAAAAATACGGAAATTCAAGCCTATAAATCAATCACATTCAATACGATACAGTAATTAATTAAAACGAAAAGGATGCTTCTGTTAAAATATCCTTCCTCGTTATTCTCATGCTAAAAATTATTCTTTAATGATTTTATAAGTCTTTTCTACAGCTTCTTCATTAATTTTCAAAATATAATTTCCGGGAGGAAGATTTTTTACACGAATGCTGACATTTTCAGTATTAACTTTTTCCTGTTGATGCAACCTTCCTGAAAGATCATAAATATTAATTTCGGTCATTTTGGTTTTATTCTCTATATTCAGAACATCTTTTACAGGATTTGGGTAAATGGAGACACTTGTAAAATTGGGATTGGATATCTTAGAAATATTCCCAGAAACCTTAAAATCATCAATTCCTACAAACCACATATCTTTGGTTGCAGAATAAAAACCAATGTAAATGGTCTGTCCTGTATAAGCCGAGAGGTCATACGAATACTGCATCCATGAAGTTGATGGTTTTAAAGATTTTACAATCGTCTTGTTCAGACCTTCTGCTGTTGGCTTTGTGGTAGAAACTTTCACATCAATTTCTTCTGTAAGACCTGCCCCTCTGTTTTTCGCCCAAAAAGTAAGTTGATCAGAAACGCCTGCAATGACAGTAATTCCAGGACTTATCACATAATCATCTGCCGTATTTCTATATTGTAAACCTAAAAAGTGTGATCCTGAATGTGGATCATTAAAAGTAGTATCGTAAGCCTCCCATGTCCGCCAGGTTTCAGGATCTCCTCCGTTAATGATCGTCCAGTCTGAAGGCATTGCAGCCGAATCGAAACCCTGAAAATACTGCGCTGAAAATGCTGTCGGGAATAGCCCAAAAAGGATTATTAGTTTATAAATTTGTTTCATATTTAATGTTTTGGCAAACACTAAGTTAATGAAAATCAAACATAAAATTATTTTTCAACACCAAAAATCAGAAATTAATATTGATTTTTATGGAATTCTATAAATCGGATATTGCCTGAAAGTTTTTTCTTCAAAATAAGGCGAGTTTCTGTAAACCCCATCCAACTGAGCCGTTCCATCGTCTGCGAACTTTGAATCAGAAGTTTTTTTAGTTTCGAATTTTTGCTTTAAATTTTTATCTTTCCTTAATAATTCTGCCGCAGTATCTTCAAAAATATAAGCTGAATAATATTCTTTCTGCGCTAAAATTCCATCAAAGAAATTCCAGTTGAAAAATGAGTCTAAAGCTTCGGGTTCCAGGGTTTCAATAATATATTTTACCCCTTCCTGATCGGTTGGAATTAGATAATCTCCTGCAGAAAACATCAAATTTTTATTCGACTTATCAACTGTTGTTTCAAAATGCAGATAATGACCCTCGTAAGGATTTTTAACGGTTTTAAAATCATTAATTTTATAAGATTCCACCGCAATCGTACTATCTTTTTGAATTGGTTTCATCTGAATCTGGTTTCTTTTAAATTCTTCAATCACACGATATTGCGACTGCGGAATTAGATAATATTTCGGAATCTTTATATAACCAGTCGGAACTGCCGTTGTAAAAAGTTTTATATTCTTTGTGAAAGGCTTATTTCTGTCATAAAACAATCTCGGTTTTCCTGAAATTTCACTGGGCTTATATTTTCCTTCATACCCTTTAAAATCCATGGTAGAATATTTTGTAGAATCGATTTTCCAGCGAATTCCGTATTGTTTTCCTGCTTGATATTGTTTTAGGTTTTCAATTCTAAGCTGTTTTATTTTTTTATATTCCTTATCTAAATTCTGAAGATTGACGAGCATATATCGGTACGTTGCATCCACTCTTTTATGATAAGGTTTCAACATATGCGTTTCAGGCATTGTTGCCATCGTATTAAACAGGGAAGCATATCCTGTAGAATATCTGGGTGAATCTTCGAACGAAGCAAAACCAACCTCCGGAACATCACCATGAATATTCACATAAGGCGTGCTTTCGTAACCTATTTTCTTTAAATCTTCAAGATTTTTAGCCTGAAAATCATTGTAAAAATATTCACCTAAAACATTTCCCAACCGTTCTTTGAAAGTAGAAATATAGGTAAAAGTGTACTGATAATCTGCACCGTTGCTGACATGATTATCGATAAAAACATCGGGTTTCAGCCATTGATAAATCTCCTGAAAGCTTCTCGCATTTTTTGTATCTACTTTAATGAAATCTCTGTTTAAATCATAATTTCTGGCATTTCCTCTAAAACCATATTCTTCCGGACCGTTTTGATTGGCTCTGGAAAATGAACCACGATTCAGCATTCCACTCACGTTGTAAGCAGAAATCGCTGCAATCACAAAATTTTGAGGTGTTTTGATTTTCTTAGTCGCTAAATCCCTCATTAACATCATGGTAGCATCAATTCCGTCCGGTTCGCCGGGATGAATTCCATTATTGACAAATAGAATTGCTTTATCTTTTCTTAACTGATTTAAATCTTTTTCAGGAAAAGGGTTGTAGACGACCACATAAATTGGTTTTCCGTTATCGTCTTCACCTTTTTTCAGATACTGAATCGTATTGAAATTTTCAGCTAGGTTTTTATAAAAGGAATTCATTTCATCATAAGTCACGGTCTGATTTCCATTTCCTTTTTCAAAAGGTGTCTGAAAGCGATTTTGCGCAAATAATAAAGATGAAGTAAGGAAAAATAGGAGATATTTCAGTTTCATTGAAGTAATATTTCGAGCTTTAAAATTACTTTGTTTTTGTAGAATGAAGCAATTTTTTAACGCAAAGATCGCAAAGATTTTCTTTAAAATGTTTGAGAATATTTTTTGTTCACAAAGGCATTTCATTCAGCAAAGACAATGAAAACCTTCATAAATCTCATTTCTTTTTCAAGTAAACATCGTCTTTAGAAAATTCAAATGACTTTTTACAATTAGGACAACTATCAATATTTTTCATTTTGAAATATATTTCGTATCCACAAAATCCGTCAGCCACACATTGTTATCGGAAAGGTAAAATTCGATTCCGTTGTCAAACATTTCCTTTGTTCTTATCGTCAGAATAATTGGCTTTCCATGGCGCATTCCGACTTTTGTGGCCGTTTCTTTATCTTCGCTTAAATGAACATGCTGTCGGTTTCTTTTTTCAATACCTTTTTCTAAAATGGAATCTATATTACTCTGAGCCGTTCCGTGATATAAAAATTCAGGTGGCTGTTGTGGTTTTAAAGCCAAATTAATATCAATCGAATGCCCTTGATTTGCTCTGATTCTGGTTTTATCTTCATTAAAAATAAAACGTTTTTTATCATTGGTTTCAACAATTTCATCAAGTTCTTCAAAGGTAAGCCCCTGATAAGAATCTCTTTTTGATTTTATGATTAATTCATCCACATCTGCCCATCCATTTTCATCTAAATTTAAACCGATGAGTTCGGGATGATGTCTGAGAACGTAGCTCAGAAATTTGCTTGTTTTTTTATTTTTTTGTTCATTCATAGTTTGTGTTTTATTTTAATAATTGAGTTTCTAATTTACTGCATAACTTTTCAATATCATCTTTCCTAACCAAAACATCAACCCATTCTTCAGGAATATTTTCAAAATCATAATAAATTCCGGCAATTCCGCCAGTAATTGCTCCTGTTGTGTCTGTATCTTCTCCTAAATTGACCGCTTTCAATACCGCTTCAGAATAACTTTCCGTATTTAGAAAACACCATAATGAGGCTTCTAAACTTGAAAGAACGTAACCACCTGAGCTAATTGTATCTTCTTCATATCTTGAAATATCATTCTTTAAAACTCTGTCAAAGAGTTGAATCTCTTTTGGGTTAAAGCCTTGATTTTCTGAAAATTCCAAAGCTATTTTCTGTATATGACTATAGGCTTCTTTTTTATCTTTTCCTTTAATGAGTTCAATCGCAAAAATTACATAAATGAAACACGCAAAAACAGAACGGAAATGTCCGTGAGTAATCGAAGAAACTTCTTTTACGGTTTGATATAATTTCTCAATATTTTCTTCATTTTTAAGATAAAAGGCTAAGGGAAGAATTCTCATTAAAGAACCGTTTCCATTATCTTCTTCAAAAATATTTCCTGAAAATCTGGCACTTTCACCTTTAATCAATCTTGCAATGGCATGACGTGTCGTTCCGCCAATATCGAACAATTTTCCATGAGCCGTCCAATGTCCGTATTTGTTCCATTTCACAAAACTTTGTCCGATTTTTTCAAGATCATATCCTTTGGTCAATTCATCTGCAAGGCAAAGCGTTAACGAACTGTCATCGCTCCAGGTTCCTTTCGGCTGGTTCCAGGATCCAAATTCCCGCATGGTTACAACAGGAAATCTTTTCAAAGTTTCTCTGGTTTTAAATTCAACCGGAACACCCAAAGCATCACCAATACAAACGCCAAAAATCCCTGCCTTTATAACATTTTCCATTAGGCAAGATTTACTAATTTATCGAATAATAACTTCATTCCCTGAGTTGCCGTTTCTTTCATCACGACAGCTCTTTGTCCGTATCCGAAACCTGTTTCATTAGGGTTGATGACAATTAGAAGGCAATCATCCTTGATGTCATGAAGCAATCCTGCGGCGGGATACACCTGCAGAGAAGTTCCAATGACTAAGAAAATATCTGCTTCTTTTGCTTTTTTTGAAGCTTCTTTCATCAACGGAACGTCTTCTCCGAACCAAACAATGAACGGTCGTAACTGAGCACCATCTTCTGCTTTATCTCCGATATTGATATCGCCTTTTTGTTGGTAAATCAGATTTTTATTATTGCAAGAACATGATTTGAACAATTCTCCGTGAATGTGAATGATATTCGTAGAGCCCGCTCTTTCGTGCAGATCATCTATGTTTTGAGTGATAATCTGAACCTCGAAATGTTTTTCTAATTCCACCAATAATCTGTGTGCATCATTGGGTTCGACTTCATGAAGCTGGCGACGTCTCTGGTTATAAAATTCTAATACTAAAGTTCTGTCTTTTTGCCATCCTTCCGGACTTGCCACATCCGTGATGCTATGATTTTCCCAAAGACCATCTCCGTCTCTGAAGGTTTTTATTCCGCTTTCAGCACTGATTCCTGCGCCCGTTAATATGGTTAGTTTTTTCATTTGTTTTTTATAATTAATTTAACGTAAAATCCGCAAAGATCTTATTTTAAAATTATCATGCCTAGTCCCGTTCGTAAGGGCGTTTCACTCAGCAAATAAATAGTAATTTATTCTTTTAATAATTTTTTGTAAATCTCTTCATTTTCATCATCAAAACAGACGAAAATAATTTTCTCTATGATATTTGATGTGAAATTTTTCACCTCATTCACAGCAATTTTTCCCGCCAGTTCTTTCGGAAATCTGTAAACTCCTGTGCTAATATTAGGAAAAGCAATTGTTTTAATATTTAGGCTTTCCGCCAATTTCAATGAATTCTGATAACAATTCCTCAATAATTCTGAACTTTTTTCTTCATTATCATTCCAAACCGGACCAACCGTATGAATGACATATTCCGCAGGAAGATTTCCCGCTTTAGTCACAACAGCTTCACCAGTTTTACATTTTCCTTGTCTGTTTCTGATTTCAATGCATTCATCAAGAATTTGTTTTCCTCCTGCACGATGAATCGCTCCGTCAACACCACCTCCGCCGAGTAAGGATGAATTGGCTGCATTCACGATGGCATCTGCTTTTATTTTGGTGATATCCCCTTTTATTAATTCAATTTTCATAAAATTTGCTGTTTTTCCAATTTTCAACATTCTTTGTCCAATCCGGAATTGTATTTTCATCACAACATAAAATGCTTATTCCTCCAGCCATTGCGCAAGTCGTATCTCTGTCGGCCAACGCTGAAACGGTATTCCAAAGACATTCTTCAAAATTAGTTCTGTATCTCGAAAACATCCAAATGATAAGTGGAACCGTATCCTGAGCGGTCATTTTTGTGCCGTTTCCTAAAGTTTTCACCAACAATTCAATACTTGGATTTCCATCTAAATACAGTGTTTTATTCAATTTACTTTTCATATCAGAATCGTTTAATTCATCCTGAATTTTTTGAATAAAACTTTGCTGATTGAAGCTTATCATTCCCAATTTTTCCTGAACCGCAAACGCGGCAGCCAAAGCAATGGCTTTTGTTCCTTCGATCGCTTCTTTGTTGGCGTGAGTAACTTCGCAGGAAAGTTCTGCATTTTTTTAAGTTGAATTAAATCATCGTAAAAATAAGCTCCAATTACAGCCGTTCTCATCGCTCCGCCATTTCCCATTGAACCTTGTCCTTCAAATTTTGAATAAGAAACATCTTTCCAATTTTCTCCGCTTTTTACCGCTCTGAAATATTGATGCATCGAAGGTCCATAACCTCGATTGATATCCAAATAATAATTTCTTGTAAACTCTCCTGCCAAAAAGCCCTGATTAATTTCTCCAAACTTTTCCAAAGACTTAAAAACAGCAATCGCCATAATTGTATCGTCCGTAAAATCCAGAGAATTTTCAGGAATAATTCTTTGTTGAATAAAGGTTTTAATTAAGCTTTCATCACCAAAGAAACTTTCTCCAAAAGCATCACCAATGGAAATTCCCGTAAGTGATTTTGAAGCTAGTAAGAGTTTATCTTTCATTATTTTAACCTTAATTTTTTATTTAAATCTTCATCATCAAACAACAACGGTTTTTCTTCAGGGAGAATTAATTGATCCAAGTCAGCATTTAATACAAACTGGTGTTGGTCTTTTACAAATTCCGAAATATTTTCTATTAAAATTAGATCTTCTTTAGCAAAAGTTTTAACGAATTCATTTCTCAAACCAATCTGTATTGCTCTTCTTTCTAATTTATTTCCGAAAGGGTCGTGATCCGGATCCCACTGCAGTCTCACAGAAGATTCTTTCACCTGATCTTGCCATTCTTCTCTGGAAATTCCCAATCGCTCATTATAGGAAGAGTATACTGCATTTTCAAGATATTTTTTGAATGCACTCATTTTTAAATGAATTGCCAAAACTGATTCCTGACCTTCTTTTCTTCCCCAGCCGTTTCGGTACATCATCCAAAGGAAATTAGGTTTTATCCAGGTCATTCTTTCCAAACTGAATGCTCCGCCAAAATATTGATTTTTAACCGCAAAATCACCGATTTATTTTCGGTAAGACTGGTAAACAATTATTTTCTCATCATCATATTGAGCCATGATGTGATGTCCTTTTTGAGGCCAATCTTGTAGTTGTTCTTTATATTTTTTTAATTTGAGTTCCATTATATTTCCTCAAACGGCTTTATCATTTCTTCTTTTTTCGACAGAATCGCAAAAACCACTCTTTTAAATTTATTTTTATATTTTCCGTGAAGGTATTTTTTAAATAATTCCGCTATTTCTTTCGGATCATTTTTAAAAACGCCGCATCCCCAAGCTCCTAAAATTAAAGTTTCATTTCCCTGACTTAAAGCCAAAGCAAGCATTTTATCTGTTCTAATATCCATTGCTCCGAAAATTTCGCCTTCTCTTTCCGGTTCTTGACGTTTTACGACACCTGCATTTACCGCAGGAGAAGTGATGAAATTGCACAAAATTGGTTTCGGTAACAATTCGCCTTTATCCTTTCTGAAAACCGGAACTTTCGGGCTGTAAATCATCATATCAGTGTAAAAACAAGATTCCATTGCACGATGCGTGTCGTAATATTCCCAACCTTGCAATAAGCTGTCGTGAAGACCAGAAGTTCTTGCTAAACTTTCCTCCTGAGCTTCCGCGCCGTTGATGAAACCGCCACCCGGATTTTTTGCCGATGCGAAATTCAGACACATTAGTTTCTCCTGATTTTCTTCTTCGGCTAATTGTAAAATTGCTTTTAAAGAACTGCATCTCCAGACTTCAAATTGGGTTTTGAAATGGGTTTTCGGAAGTTCGCTTTCTTTAATTTCCGACAATTCTTCGGATGAAAACAAAACGGTTTCATTGATACATGTTTCCATTTGATTTTCTATGTTGATTTTTTCGTTGTGTTCGTTTATATAATGTTTCTTGGCTAAGATTTCCAATGTATCTTTTGCCATTCCTTTATTGGTCATTGTTAGTTTTTTTAATCGTTAATAATACATTTTCTATCTCATCATTTGCCGCTTTCCTAAAATCTTTCCCAATGAAAACTTTCGTCACTTCAATATTTCCGACGATCGACTGATTAAATATGTCTAATTCTTCTGACGGAACCCATAATTCATTATGATTTTTTGTTCCGACATTTTGTGAAGGATATTGATTGGCAATTTCTTCCAATACTTCAAACTTGGTTACAAAACCTAGATAATTTCCGGCTTCATCTCTTGTATTCCATTTTTCTGCAATTTCGGAAGCATAATCTTCATTCAAAACGGGATAGAAAATAGGTTGCCATTCCAATCTTGGAGGAAATCTTTTGTAATTACTTTCTATAATTAAAAGCATCTCTTTTTCTCCGACTGGTCTGTATATTGTTTTTGTTTTCATGGTTGTGCTTTTTATATTCTTAATTTATTTTTTAACGCAAGATCCGCAAAGTTTTTTTCTAATAATTCTGCTGATTTTTAAGTTCAAAAAGGCGTTTCACTTAGCAAAGCTCGCTAAGAATTTTACAGCATGTTAAATTTCGAATAATTATTTATTCAAAATCATAAACATATACTTCCACATTATTTTTCAGCAATGTTCTTTCAATAATCGGTTCAATTTCTTTCCATTTTCCACCTGCCAAGCCGCAACCGATTCTCGGCATGTGAATACTTGCATTTATTTTTAAGGCTTCAACAGAAATTTTCTCTAAGCAGCTTTCAACAGCCTCATATCTAATCGGTAAAATTCCTTTTGAATTGTTAGCTGTTTTATGCTGTCCAATCATGTTGCAAACCCATAGATCATCTTCGACCTCAACCATTTGAATTTCTCCAAGGTTAAAATTTTCACCATTTTGAAACCATTTTCTGTATTCATTTTCAGGCTTTTTCCATCGCTTGGAAATCGCTAAAACAAAACCTTTTCCCCAACCTCCTATATCATTGCAGATATGAGTAATGATTTTATTTCCTTTTCTTTGTGGGTTTGTAGCATCTCCTTTTAAATATATTATTGTTTTCATAGTTATATAATTATATTATCTAATTTTTGATTAAAAACCCTTATCAATCAATTATCTTAAAATCCTTTGAATAAGGAGAATAAGAACCAAAAACAGCATCAAAATTTATCTTAATATTTTCTATTTTAAATTTTTCTTTTAACTGATCTAAACAAGTAACCACCAGATTTTTCTTTTGAGCAACCACGTACGCTTCATCTAACTTCAAAGCATAATTCAACAAATCATAATCTAAATCTCCAAAACGTAATCCTTTTTGATATTCATTAAAAGTACAGGTTTCCTCTTCATTATTTTTCAATGGCAGCGATTTTTCATTGCTCATCCAACCGCTTCCGTGACGGGTTGAATAACTTCTTGTCACATAAAACATTTCGATATTTTCAATTTTTAATAACTGACAAATCTCAAACGCATTTTTTGAAGTGGTATTCGCAAAAGTCACATTCGGAAAAATGCCGTGATCCATGTCTAATAAAATTCCCTGGCTTCCTTCAAAAATAATATGATTAAACGTTTTTAAATACTCATAGTCCTCTATTTTCCAGTCAATTTTATCAATCGCTTCTAAAAAATCCTGCAAAGCATTATTGATTTCTTCATCTTCTTCAAAACCGTAATAGTTGGCGATTCCTTTTAATTTTTCAATCAGCATTGTTCTGGGAGCAATTAAATCAACAGCAAATAATTTAAACGGACTTTCATTTCTTTTCATCGTGGCTCCGACTCCTTTTCCGCAGGTCCCGTGTTCTAAATTTTTGACATTTTTCCTGTTGTATAAAACATCAAAAGGGGTAGTTACTTTTGCCAACGGATGAATGATTAATTCAATATTTCCGTTTTTATGAATTAATTCTTCCCTTTCATTCAATAAATAGGTTGGGTGAATCGTGCAGTGTTCCGTAAAATACGAAGGCAGACCACGCAGCGCACCACTCGAAAAGCTGGAATGAATATGCTTTTTATCATCAATCATAACGGTATGCGCCGCCTGTTGACCTCCAGAAAACCGAATAACTACAGACTCAGGATGTTGCTGAGCAAGAAAATCTGTAGTGATACCTTTTCCTTCATCACCAAACCCTAAGCCTATAACTATTTGTGCTATTTTCATCTTACTATTTTTTAATATAATCTAACTCTGAAAGATCAGTCGGTCTCAGAAATTTATTTTTGAATGTTCTGCAAACCACTTCTTTAATCACTTTCGGAACATCACGATAATCTGATATTGACAAGCAATTCTGGCCTAATAAATCTCTCCATCCTCTGTCTGCTCTCACTGCCTGCTCGGAGTGCAGAACACTGATGTGATACACTTCATATCGTTTTCTGGCTTCCTGCAATAATTCTGTGTGCTTAAACGTCTGTTGCCCAGTTCCCATAATTTCTCTGATGGCAGAAGCCGGAAGCGTTTTCAGACAAGGTTCATCACCCACCGTAAACAATAATCCTTTTTGATTTCTCTTTTCGAAAGCATCGGTTCTAGTATGAAAAGCCGCAAAATACCATGCTAATAAATAACTTTCACCGGCATTTCCGCCACCGCCTGATTCAATATAGGTTCGGGTAAGCCACATATCCAGTTCTTCGTCTCCTGATTCAAACTGACCGACCTGCAAAGGATAGCCATCACATTCGTGGTCACCGATTCCCAGGAATAAAAGTGCCGGATCGGGAACGCCGCCCTGGATAATTCCACCCATTAATTTTGGCAAACCATCTTTAATCAGATCATAAGGAATATGGCCCATACTTCCCGTTACATCCAACCCTAAAATAATAGGAACTGAGTTGGGATGAACTTCAGAATCTCTTGACTCTCTGAAAGAAATACCGTATGGATTCATAGATTCATGCGCTTTTCTTTTTGCATTCTGCGTGAAAATTTCTCCCGCAGATTTTGATGCATATCCTTCTTTTCTTGCTCTGTCGAAACGAGCGTCCATGTCATATCTTGTACCTCCCATAACTTTTTTTGTGTTAATTTTACGCTAATTTAAAACCGCGTAGTTTTGCCTTATTTTTTTAAAATTATCTTTTAGAATACATTACATCTGTTCTTAAAACATACTTTAAACCACTGATTAAAGTTTTTCCTTCGTGTCTTAAAGGATGATGAAAAACCAATGCATATCCTTTCTTTGGAGCCACTGTAAATAAATTTTCGAATTCTGTTTCTCCACCTTCAAAATCATCATTCAGATAGATCATAAAAGTGTAAAAACTTTTTTCATTTTCATTTCTGATATAGCTTCCGTCACGGTACATTTTAAATCTTTGTCCCGGAGAATATTTATAAATCCTGAACATTTCATTAAAATCTAAAATCTCATAATCGTCATGATTCTTAGGAAGAAGGCCAGCTGCTTTTTCGAAAAGGTCCTTGGCTAAATCTTCATTAAAAATCATCAATCTGTCATTATTTCTTACTCCTTTATTCATTAATTGCTGGCCGTGCATATTAATTTTTGCTTCTTCAAAAACCTGATCCTGTGCAAGCCCAATGTAATGATCGCATTCTTCATCTGTAAGGAAATTTTCGATCAAAAAGATTTGTGGGTGTAATTCTGTCTTTTCCATAATAGTGTATTTTGTGTTTGGTTATCGTGTTTTTACCTTTTTAGTTCATCTCTTACCTCCATCAAAGCAAATCCCAACAGGTTTTCACCATTCCACTGCTGTGGATTTTCTGCTCTTGGATCTGTTTCTAACATTCCGATTCCCCAAATGGTATCGTACGGACTTGCCTCTACCAGAATTTTATCATTTGTTGAAAGCAAAAATTCTTTAAACTTTTCATTCTGAGAAAACTTCAACAGATTTCCCTGTTTTACAATTTCATATTTGTGCTCGTCCCAAATTTTCGGATCAAAATTTTTAACTTTTCTTCCTAGACTTTTAGCCTGATTGGGGGTTTCTGCCGTTAAAATTTCTTTAAAAACTTCCTGATCATCAAATAATTTTGCCTTTCCCGCCATCATGTAATGTTCCGCCGTTTTATAACTTATTCCATCTTCATTAAATTTAAAAGGAAACCATTGACTGAAACATGATTTTGTAATATCATCTTTCGCTGTGTGTCCCCAAAAGAATAAAAAAGTCTAACTTTTCTTTTTCGTTAAATCTTTCAATGATATTTTCTGCCGTATATTTCATGATTGCGTTATTATTACACAAATGTAAATAAATATGATTTTACGATCCAAATTTATTTGCGTTAATTTGACACTAATAAATTTAAACAATTGATTTTCAGATATAAATTTTTCTTTAATACAAATCAAGAAATTATTTCTTGTTGGAAATTGATGTTTAGAGAGCTATTTAATCTCAAAGTAAAATCCTTGTTCTTCCCATTCTTTATATTTCTCCTGATTGAAAGTAAATAATTTTCCGGGTCTTCCGCTGCCTTCTTTTTTAAGATTATTGGTTTCATTCAAAAGTCCGTAGCTCATGATTTTTTTTCGGAAATTTCTACGATCAATTTCTTTTCCGATAATGGTTTTATACAAATTTTCCAAATCAGAAAAAGCAAACTCATCATTCAAAAGATTAAAACCAATCGGCTGATACTGAATTTTTGTACGAAGTCTTTTGAGCGCAATATCGATAATACTTTGATGATCAAAAGCCAGTTTCGGAAGTTGATTGACACTGAACCACTGGGCATCGTCTGCATCAGAATCAGCAAACAATTCGTGGTAAGACGGATTTACAAGCCCCAAATAAGCAACAGAAACTACACGATTTCGGGGATCGCGACCGACATTGCCAAAAGTATAAAGCTGCTCCAGAAAATCGGGTTTTATACCTGCTTCTTCGTGAAGTTCTCTTTTTACTGCATCATCCAGATTTTCATCGTCAAGAACAAGACCTCCAGGAAGCGCCCAACCCCCTTTGAAAGGTGCAATTTTTCTTTTAATCAACAGAAGCTGAAGATCTTTTTTGTCAAAATATCCGAAAATAACTGCGTCTACAGCAACTTTTATATCCTGTAATTTTTTTTGAGACTCCATTTGATTAATTTGCGTTGTGAATACACAAAATTACGTTTTTTATTAAATGTAAACCTAAATTAAATTGTGAATTTTTATTTTAACACGTCGAGTTTTGTCGCTTTCCGCAATTATTTTTGCTATAGAAATTTAATTATTCTGCAGAATAAACAACACTAATTAACAATTTAATTTAAAAAAAATGAACGATTTATTAATTATTGACAAATACACCGGTGAACAAAGCAGGTATGTACAAACGGAAACGTGGTATGATAATACTACACCTATGGACGATAGTCTTTGTGATCATATAATTTATATTCAGCATGAGCATACATATTACAAAAGAGTATTAAATGACTACATTACTGTAAAAATGTTTGGCGCTGTTGGAGATGGGTTGACAGATGATTCGGAAGCCATTCAGAAAGCAGTAGACTTTTGCGAGAGAACATCTCAAAAAACATTATTCTTTCCGCCCGGAAACTACCTTCTTAATACTCCTATCGAAAACTCAAGAGGTGGTGTGAAATTCATTGGAGCAGGTTCTCTATTAAGAGAAGAAAGTTGGTGGAAAGTATGGAACAGTAATCAACAGCCTCACTCTCCGTTTTCAGGATGCTCTCTAATTATTCCTAAAAACAGCAGTGGCTTTGTATTTAAAAATACAGTAACAGATCCTATCTTTATAGAGTCTATACAATTTTTATCAAAAGAAGGAAGGGTCGAAACAATAGAAACCCCAGGAACAACCTATGCTATTGATTTCAAATCTGAATTTAACGGACCAACATGGCCCTTCATTGTCAGAGATTGTCATTTCAGAGGTTTCAATCGTGCTATATCATTTAAAAGTGCAACTGCTTATAATGTTGCGTCTGTACAAATTACAGGTTGTGCATTTTCTCTGAATGATGAATGTCTATATTTCGGTTTTGCAGACGATGATGAACAACGCAATATGTCTTGGGGATTTCTTTTTGAAAACAATAAATGCCATAACAATTCAAGAGTTATTTACGGATATTTCGCAAAAGATCTGGTCAGAATTATTGACAACAATTTCGAAGGTTCAATTCCTTACTCTTATAATTCCCTTAATACTGACTTTTATAGTATTGACATAGAAATAGACAACGCAGCTGTTCAGTTTTTTGGTAATCACTTTGAAGGGATGGCAAGCAATGCCGTTTATATATCTTCATTGAGAAAGGATATTAATGGAGATTACATTTACAAACCAGCAACTACAGCTTTATCTAATAGAAACAAAGTAGAAATTTTTGGAAATAATATGGACGGAATGTATCCTCCAACTCCTCCTAATCCTGAGCAAATTAAATTCAATCTTACGGGTGTCCAGATAATAAATAAGGATGATATTCTGCTATCTGTTCATGCTTGTGAAATTGTTGAGAATAATGCTGTAAAGCCAAATATTTTCTTAAATGAAGAAGCTAAAAAAAATGGAACGGTCATTAAGTTTTCGGATACAGATGGTTCATCATATCTCCTTAATAATACTTTAGACAATTACGATTTCAAAAAGCTTCCCGTAAGTCCAAAATCTATGCTAATCGATGGTGAGCAATATGAAAGTAAAGGAAATGGCAATTCAAGTTACAATCATTTTTATGGAGGATTTACCTTTGCTTTTAATTCTGTACCAGAATATCTTGGAGCTACTTTTAAAATTAAAAACAGACTAGATGTTTTTACTGCAAATGTATTTTTTAATATTTTTCATATTGAAGGTAGTAATGTCGTTTCGCCATATGTAAAAGAGACAATGGCAACATTATTTACCAAAGGTGGAGATTCCTTAATCGTTGCTATAGTACCTAACAAAGACTACTTTCCTCCAACATCGAATAGAAATGCCTTTACTGCAGGTTTGAACTTTGAAAATATGAGCCAACTTAATACTTTAGTTGCTACAGATGTGACATATTTCACTTTTTCCGAAGAAGATCCAATAATCTTTCCATATTACATGAAATCTAATCTTGTGGATAAAGTCGGAACTTTTTCCCAAGGTCAAACCTTTATTGATATGAATAATCAACTAAATGTTGTAACTAAAAGTGGTACACTTGGTACGCCGAATTTTCTTTCGGGTGTAACAATATCAGGAACTGCCGGCAATAATTTTATCACCACAAATATGCCTCAAAAACTGACAACCGGTCAATATATTGAAATTCCAAATACACAAATTTCTTACAGGATAACCGGATGTAAAAATGGCGATACATTTTACTTAAATGAACTTCTCCCAGCTTCTCTCTCAGATGTTCAATGTGTTTTTAGCCCACCTGTAATATCCATAATCTAAAAAAATAGTGATCAATTTAATAGGTCAGAAGATTTCTTCTGGCCTATATTTATTATTTATGATTAAAATATTTTAATTAAATTTATAATCAACTTAAAACTAAATAATTATGAAAAATTTATTCTTTGCAGTTTATACTGCTTTTCTATTCATTGCCTGTGATAAAGTGAAAATGGATGTAAAAACAGAAAAATCTGAAGAGTGGAAACCCGTAGATTCTGCAACCGCTACAAAAGCCTGGATGGAATATGCAACTCCGGGAGAAATGCAGAAAATGTTGGCAAAAGCTGACGGCGCGTGGGTAGGCGAAAATACGATGTGGATGGAAAATGGAGGAAAACCTATGATGAGTACATCTGAAACAACTAACAAAATGATCATGGACGGTCGCTATCAGGTAAGTGAACATAAAGGAGATTTTATGAGAATGCCTTTTGAGGGAATGAGTATTGTTGGCTACGACAATTCCAAGAAAAAATTTGTAAGTACATGGGTCGACAATATGGGAACGGGAATAATGAACGGAGAAGGTGATTGGAATTCATCCACAAAATCTATTGAATTTAAAGGAAAAATGACCGATCCTTCAAGACCGGGAAAAGACTGTAATTTCAGAGAAGTTTTCACTTTTATTGATGACAATACCCAGAAAATGGAAATGTACGGTCCCGATTCTAAAACCGGAAAAGAATTCAAAACTATGGAAATTAAATATACCCGTAAAAAATAATTTATCGGGAAAATACTGCTACGAAATAGTGATTTTACGTACTGATTTATTGACAGTTATAATGAAATTTGGTATAAATAAAAGGTAACGCCGAAAACCTAAAATGTAGGCAATAAACTAATTTATACCATCATGAAAACATTATTAAGAGCCTTTATCGTAATCATCATTATTATTGGCGGAGTTTTAATTATTGTAGTAGGGAAAAAACCTTTCCCGGAACCGGATTGCCTTGCTTGCGGAATCAACTTAGTGAGAATTTTGGGAATTGCAGAAGTTGTCCTAGGATTGGGAGCTTTAGCTATTCAGAAAAACCTCATAGAGAAACAGAGAAATATTTGAAAAAAAAGACCGATAATTTTTTCTATCGGTCTTTTTTTATATTAATCGTTTAGTTTTAAAACAGCCATAAATGCCGATTGCGGTACTTCCACTCTACCAATCTGCTTCATTTTCTTCTTACCTTCTTTCTGTTTCTCAAGAAGCTTTCTCTTTCTGGAAATATCTCCTCCGTAACATTTTGCGGTAACGTCTTTTCTTAATGCTTTAATCGTTTCTCTTGCGATAACTTTCGCTCCTAATGCTGCCTGAACCGCAATATCAAACTGCTGCCTAGGAATCAGTTCTCGAAGTTTCTCACACATCTTTTTACCGATGTAAAAAGCATTTGAATCGTGAATTAATGAAGATAATGCATCTACCATGTCTCCGTTAATCAAAATATCCATCTTAACCAATTTAGAAGAACGCATTCCGATCGGTGAATAATCGAAAGATGCATATCCTTTAGAAATAGATTTCAGACGGTCGTAAAAGTCAAAAACGACCTCAGCCAACGGCATATTAAAAGTTAATTCTACTCTATCTGCAGTTAAGTAAGACTGATTGACGATTTCACCTCTTTTCTCGATACAAAGCGTCATTACAGCACCCACAAAATCAGATTTTGTAATGATAGAAGCTTTAATATATGGCTCTTCAACTCGATCTAAAAGATTGGGATCAATCATTTCAGATGGGTTGTTGATTAAAATTGTAGTTTCAGGATCTTTTTTAGAATATCCGTGATATGAAACGTTGGGAACCGTGGTAATTACGTTCATATTAAACTCTCTTTCAAGACGTTCCTGAACGATTTCCATGTGAAGCATTCCTAAGAATCCGCAACGGAAACCGAAACCAAGTGCCGCTGAACTTTCAGGTTCGAAAACTAAAGAAGCATCATTCAGTCTTAATTTTTCCAATGAAAATCTCAACTCTTCAAAATCCTCAGATTCAATAGGATAAATACCCGCAAAAACCATTGGTTTTACTTCTTCAAATCCATCAATTGCAGCTGCTGCAGGATTTACAAATGAAGTAATTGTATCACCTACTTTTACTTCTCGTGCATCTTTAATTCCGGAAATAAGATACCCTACGTCACCACATTCAATTGTTTTTTTCGGAACCTGCTTTAGTTTCAAAGTTCCTACCTCATCTGCACCATATTCTTTTCCTGTAGCGAAGAATTTGATTTTTTCGTTTTTAGAAATACTTCCATTAACAATTTTGAAATAAGCTTCAATTCCTCTGAACGGATTGTAAACTGAGTCAAAAATCAATGCCTGAAGTGGTGCATTAGGATCACCAACCGGAGCAGGAACCCTTTTCACGATCTGCTCAAGCAAATCATGAACACCTTCTCCCGTTTTTCCTGAAACTCTTAAAACATCTTCATATTTACAGCCAATCAATCCCATGATTTCGTCGGTAACTTCTTCAGGATTAGCAGATGGAAGATCTATTTTATTAAGAATCGGAATAATTTCCAAGTCATTTTCTAACGCCAAATATAAATTACTAATTGTCTGTGCCTGAATACTTTGTGCAGCATCTACAATCAGAAGCGCCCCTTCGCAGGCAGCAATGGAACGGGAAACTTCGTAAGAGAAATCTACGTGTCCCGGTGTATCAATTAGGTTTAGAATATATTTTTCTCCATTAAGTTCATAATCCATCTGGATGGCGTGAGATTTAATTGTAATTCCACGTTCTTTCTCCAAATCCATATCATCGAGCGTCTGAGATTGTAATTCTCTTTGGGTCACCGTGTTGGTATACTCCAAAAGACGATCCGCCAAAGTACTTTTACCGTGGTCGATATGAGCGATTATGCAAAAATTTCGTATGTTTTTCATTTAAGAACTATGTAATTTGCAAAGATAAGAAAATGCGAGAGAATTCCTCATTCTTAATTTTACAGAGCAAAAAATTAATTTTAAATTGTGATTTTGGTATTAATTTACGTTCATTAATTTCCGAAATTCACAAAATGTGGGATATCGGCTCCAAAGCCATTCAGTGGCAAAACATTATTTCGGTTGCTGTTGAAATCAAAAATTGAATTATTATCAAACGGAACACGCGGATAATACATAAAAGAAACCTGAATTCTGTTGAAAACCAAGTACGGATTATTAATTAAAACACCGATTCCTATTTTCGTATTGGTCGTTGTTTTCAATAATTTTTCATCAGGCATGCTTAACCATCCTGCTGCTGCCGTTATGTATGGACTGAAATGAAAATTCTTCCAGGTTTTATTAATAAAAAGCTGAAGCTGATATCTTAAAACCAATTTTTTAGTTCCTATATAATCTCCGTTATAAACAGGAAATTCGTCTCCTGAAGTAAGATTAATCCTGTCTCTGTAAGAATAATTATGCTGCGGATTTCCCAATGCTAATGTCGGAGAAAAGAAATGTCTTGCTTTGGCAAATTTCCAATCCATTAAATTGGTAAAATATGTTCCGTCAAAACGAAATGACTCACGATCTTGTCTGTCTTCATTAAAAAACCTCCCGAACTGAGCTTTTACATTAAAATATCCAATATTAGTAAAATCGCCATACGAAGCAGAAATTCCAGCATAAGGGATCATTTTATTGCTTCGTGACAAAAAACCACCGGTAAGAGTCGCAGAATTACCGTAGGAAATATCTTCTGGCAGATCATATTGAAAAATATTTTTCTGAACAGAAAATTTTCTTTGTACAAATCCTGCAGACATCAGAAAACTGCTGTATGAACTGAAATATTGATACTGATCGATTATTGGGCTGTCTTTATACTGATAATTCTGAAATCTTCCTATCAATGCGATATTACTGGATATTTTCTCGTCCGGATTTGATGAAACAGGAATTTGATAACCACCCCACAAATCCTGGCTGTATACTTTGATTTGAACTTCAGGAAAAGTCGTCGTATTTTCTATGGGAAGCGTAACGTTTCGCATAAAATATTCAAAAGAAAAACCACCCGCCCATTTCGTTAATGGTGAGAAAAAATCTCTCCTCACATTGAAATTGATTCTTTCATTCTTAAAAAAATCCCGTTCTCCCAAAACCTGAGCATTGATATAAGTACCAAAAAGATTATACGCCGTATAACTTCCTAAAAGATAATCCTGTTTTTCTTTAGAATCGTTTCTGTATAATAGATTCAATTCGTGTCCCAATCCGAGCATATTTTCTTCGGTAACCCCCAATCCGATCTTACTTCCCGAATAACTGACTCTTGGTTTTAGACTCCAAGAATCAAGAACTTTTACGATAACATCAATAGAATCTTTGGTCGAAGTACTGTCGGAAATACTGATGTTGACTCTGTTAATGAAAGGCATTGTTCGGAGCAAACGTTCAGATTCGTAGATTTTCTGGGCATTATATTCTTCTCCTTTTTCGAAAAGTAAATAATTATTAACGGTAGAAATTCTCGTATTAGAATGAAGATGATTTGTAAACCAATCGTACCATCTGGATTTTTCTTTTTTATCTTTGGAACCATATCCGAACGGGTCAATGGTTTCTATTTTAATGTTTCTGATGTATTTTCCATCGTAAGTCTCCTGTGGCAGTTTTTCAGTAGTAGATTTAACGGAAGCCGAATCTGCTTCTCTACGAAATATAAAACGATGAATAAACTTGGTAACTTTTCTTTTATCCGAAAATTTTTCAATTATATAATACAGCGAATCTTTTTTCTCCTGTGCGTTAAAAAAAGAAAAACTGCTTAAAAAGAAAACTAAAATGAGAATCGTTTTATTCATCAATAATTAAATTCAATAATGTTGTGGGATTATCAATTTATGAGCCAAGAAATACAAACTTAGTCATTATTCCGGTGAAAATACTATCAGTTATATAGGCAAGAAATCATTATATCCTTCCTCCTGAATAAGAGTTCAAATTATTTTGATAAATACCTTTTGTTTTTTCAAAAATATTTATCTTTTCAATTCAAAATCTGCAAAAGCTCAATCTTATTTTTTAAAATGAAAAAAGTTCTTTTACTTCTTTTAATCATTCCATTCATTCAACTGAAATCGCAATGGATTGAAAAAGCACCCGAAAATCCGGAAGAATTTGTAAATCCGCTCATCGGATCTCTTTCAAAACCTGATTTATCCAATGGAAATACCTATCCCGCCGTTGCCGTTCCTCACGGAATGAATTTATGGACGCCGCAAACCGGGAAAAACGGAAACGGATGGCAGTACACTTACGATGCCGATAAAATCCGTGGAATTAAACAAACTCATCAACCTTCACCCTGGATGAATGATTACGGTATGTTTTCTATTATGCCAATCACTGGAAAAATGCGATTTGATTAAGAAGAAAGATCGAGCTGGCTTTCTCATAAATCAGAGGTTTCGAAACCTTATTATTACAGTGTTTATTTGGCAGATCATAACGTTACAGCAGAAGTTACGCCGACAGAAAGAGCCGCACAATTGCGCCTGACGTATCCCGATTCTGAAAATTCCTGGTTTGTTGTGGATGCTTTTGATAAAGGTTCGAGTATTACGATTATTCCGTCTCAAAATAAAATTGTGGGCTATTCAACAAGATACTCAAGAGGGAAATTGGTTGGTTTTAAAAATTATTTTGTGATTTATGCAGATAAACCTTTCACGAAATACTCAACCTGGAAAGATAAAGATTTTGTAAAAGATGCGTTGGAAATTACTGGAGATCATTGCGGAGCCGTGGTTGGTTTTTCGACTAAAAAAGGTGAAAAAGTAAACTTAAAAGTTGCTTCTTCATTTATCAGTTTAGAACAGGCAGAATTAAATTTACAAAGAGAACTTAATAACGATTCATTTGATAATACCTTAAAAAAAGCAAAACTGGCATGGAATGAGAAACTGAAAAAAGTTGAAGTTGCAGGCGGAACAATCGATCAAATGAGAACTTTTTATTCTTGTCTTTACAGAATGCTTTGCTTTCCGCATAAAATGTATGAAATCAATAAAGCGGGAGAAGTTGTTCATTACAGTCCATATTCCGGGAAAACTGAGGCAGGTTATCGTTTTGCAGGAACCGGTTTTTGGGACACATTCCGTGCGCTCTACCCTTTCCTTAATTTGGTTTATCCAAGCATTAATGTTGAGATGCAGAAAGGGCTAATTAATGATTATAAAGAAGGCGGCTGGCTTCCGGAATGGTCAAGTCCGTCTTATTCAGATATCATGATTGGAAATAATTCGGCATCGGTGGTTGCAGATGCTTATATGAAAGGTTTGCGAGGTTATGATATTGAAACTTTGTATCAGGCTTTACTTCACGGTGCCAATAATGAAGGTCCGCAAGCGACAGGAAGACTGGGAATTGAGTATTATAAAACATTAGGCTATGTTCCTTATGATGTAAAAATCAATGAAAATGCAGCAAGAACTTTGGAGTATGCCTATGATGATTTTGCCATTGCACAACTCGGAAAAGCCTTAGGCAAACCCGAATATGAGTGGGGAGAATATTACAGACGTTCCCAAAATTTTCAGAAAGTAATTGATCCTGAGACAAAATTGGCTCGCGGAAGAAATCAGGATGGAAGTTTTCAGGCTCCTTTTAATCCGTTTAAATGGGGCGATGCTTTTACAGAAGGAAATTCTTGGCATTATACATGGTCAGTTTTTCAGGATATTAACGGACTGGCAAAACTGATGGGTGGAAAAAAAGAATTTTCAAAAAAATTAGATCAGATTTTTGAAATTCCTCCGATTTATGATGATTCTTATTATGGTTCAACGATTCATGAAATTCAGGAAATGGTGAATGCGAATATGGGACAATATGCCCATGGAAATCAGCCGGCACAGCATATTATTTATTTGTATAATTACTCCGGAGAGCCCTGGAAAACGCAATATTGGGTTCGTGAAACGATGAACAGACTGTATCAGCCAACTCCCGATGGATATTGCGGTGACGAAGATAACGGACAAACCTCAGCGTGGTATATTTTCTCAGCACTTGGCTTTTATCCTGTAACTCCGGCGACAGATCAGTATGTTTTGGGTGCTCCATTGTTTAAAAACGCTAAAATTCATTTAGAAAACGGAAAAACTGTTGAAATTAGAGCTAAAAATAACAGCGATGAAAACTGTTATGTGAATTCTTTAAAATTTAATGGTAAAAAATATTCTAAAAACTGGCTGAGCCACTCAGAATTGATGAAGGGAGCAACTTTGAAATTTGATATGATTTCTCAACCGAACAAAGAAAAAGGAACCGACGAAAAAGATTTCCCCTACTCGTATTCTACGGATAAAAAGTAATGAAAAAGACAGCCAACTCAGCTGTCTTTTTTTATCTCTACTTAGATTTTCCGAAATTTTCAGGCAAAATATAATGTCCTGTAAAAGGATCAAGCGAAACATCTGTTCCCGCCATCCCTCTTCTCTTTTTGGCAACACTGGCGTCAATTGCTGCAACAGCTACATTTCCTACTACACTTGCTACTAAACCTACTACTCCACCTCCAATGAAAAAATAATTAGAAGAATTTTCCGGGAATAGCTCTTCTTTTTTAACTTCAATAAAAAGTCCCATTTCATCTCTGAAAATCTCTACATAGCCCACGGGAATTACTTTATAAGCTACACCATTATACACAAAAGCATAGAAATTTCTGATGGGTACTTTTTCTTCACCCTTTACTGCTTTAGTCACAATTTCTTTATTATTAGTCTGGATTACAAAGTCAGGCTCGGGATTGTGCGTAAAAAAACTATAGTAATCTTTGTAAACACCGTCCTTCAATTCACCTGTTTTTAAAATATCAAGCTTATCTTTTAATATTGTGGTATAATTTGGAAGTTCGCTTTCTGAAATATTATAGTCCCATGCTCTTTTATTGTAAGAATTTTTGATTAAATCCGTCAGTACAATTGTCACCTTTTTTGCCAAACTTTGAGCGAGATACGGTGTTTTTATAGATGAGACCTCAGCCACCGTATCTTTTCTGTAAACAAAATGATATCCATCCGATTTTTTAATAAAAGTACTGGCTCTCACTTCAAGTTTTCCAATGGTATATTTTTCTTTTTTTTCTTCAGTAATATTTAAACTTTCCAACAACAAAACAAAATCATTGTTTCCTCTTACCTTATTATCTTTATAAAACCATTCCTGAATATCTGTAACTGCATCTTTTTCAAATACAATATTCACCTGATCTTTATGAAATATGACACTTCCAATTGCCTTATCCGGTCTTTGATCAATGACGGTAAAATTTCGGATTGAGTTTTTACTGTCTTTTATTGATTTTGACAAGTCAATAATTTCAGTCTTCTGAGCAATCAAGAATACCGAAAATAATAAAAAGAAAAATGTTTTTTTCATTGAAAAATGGATTTACTTCAAAAATAGGAATTCCTTTAAAATTAAACGACTCTCACAAAAAAATTTCGTGAGAGTCGTCCAACATTAAAAAAATAAACTATTATGGGTCTTGCTTAGGCTTTGAAGCATTGTTATTGTTTCCGTGAGGTTTTCTTTCATTCATTTTATCTCTCATCATCCCCTCAGACTGAAACAGCTTCAGAACTTTCTGGCAAGGTATTACCTGCTGCATCTTATCAGCATATTTTTTTCGGTTATCCAATAGCTTCTGCCCTACTTCAAAACTCTGTTGAAGTTTAGCCTTGGCTTCATCATCAGATAACGTTTCCGGATTAAAATTAGAATTAAACTGACCTTTTATCTGCTTCTGGCTATCCAGATATTCATTATAAATCTCTGTAAATTCAGTTTTATCGCCTGGATCTATGTTTAGATTTTCCATCACCATATTGTTCCTGAACTTGGTAAGAAGCGTTTTTCTTTCTTCCGGGGAAAGATTATTTATCACCTCTTTTCTTTGTTTAGGGTCCATTTTCTTCCAGTCATAGTCTGTCTTTTGGGCATTCAAGCCAAAACCGTAAATGATAAAAAGTGTAAATACTATCTTTTTCATCTTTCTTTTTAATTATATACATCCAAATAAACATCCTGAGTAGAATTACTTGCCAATTCTGAAATCTCAGAGGTTGAGAAGCTATCCAGGTACTCGTTCATTTGTCCTTCTTTTTGTGTAGAAACAGTTTCTACTGTCTTATTATTTTCATTATCATTAACTCTTTCTGCACGATCATTATTTGCTGCAACAGCTTTTTTATTTTCCTGATTTCTAACTGTTTGATTGTTATTCTCAACAGAAGTTAAATCTGATTCCAAAGTCTCATAAGCCATCTGGCTTTCTGTTTTAGGCTTCTGCTCGTTTACTGCATATTTTTGTTCAGCAGTGCTATCATTAGTATTGTTGAAAACAAAAGTCGCTCCAAAAATTAAAGCCAATGATGCCGCAGCCGCATATGCCCAATTTAATTTAAAAATCGGAGCTTTCTTCACAGGCATTACGCTATTTATTACGTTTTCCTGAACAGTTTCAAAGAAATTCTCAGGAACTGCGTAAATATTCTTACGTTCTAATTTTTCCAGATCAAAATCATTCATTCCGCTCAAAACCTTTCCCTGAATATTCTCAAATAAATTTTCGGGGACTTTGTAGATGTTTTTGCGTTCTAATTTTTCCAGATCGAAGTCTTTCATGTCGTTGTTTCTCAAAAATTATTTTTGGTAATTTTCTTTAATATAATCTTCTATTTTCTGCTTGGCATAATGATAATTTGTTTTCAAAGTCCCTACCGACATATCCACAATTTTTGATATCTCTTCATAAGGCAAATCATCATAATACCGCATCATAAATACCAGTTTCTGCTTTTCGGGCAGGCTTTGTATAGCGCTCTGTAATAGGATCTGTATTTCTTCGGCATCTCCCGATGTATTATCAGCTACCAGATTCTGCATATAATATTCCGGATCCTCATCAGTCTTCTGCATTTTCTTCAATTTGTTTATCTGCTGCAATGCCTCATTGGTAGCGATTCTGTACAGCCAGGTATACAACTGACTATCATTTTTAAACTGATGAAAATTCTGATAAGCTTTAATAAAAGTATCCTGCAAGGTATCCTGAGCAAGATCTCCGTCCACAATAATTCTTCTAATGTGCCAATACAACCTACTTTGATAAGCATCCATCAAAGCGCGAACTCCCTGTTCCAGAGTTCGTGGATTTTGCATCAACGAAATAATTTCCGCGTCCTTAATCTTCATAAGATGCTTTCATTGTTTTGGATTACAAAAATAGTTGAAAGTTAAATTACTTCTTCAATTTTTAGTCCAAATGTTTTTTACAGTTAAAATTAATTGATTAAATATATAAATTACTTTATAAAACTGAAATAACAAACTTCAATTTAAGATATGATACTCTCCTTTTCTCAGGAATCACCACAAAGCCTTATCTTTGTTGTATGCAAATTGTAATTATTGGTTCCGGAAATGTGGCCTATCACTTGTCAAAAGCTTTTGTTCAGAATAATATTCCGCTAGCACAGATTTTTGGCAGAAATGAAAAAGAACTTCATAAAATTTCTGAAGAATTAAACATTCCTTTTTCAACTAACAATTTAGTTGAATCGGATTTGTACATTATTTGTGTAAGCGACAATTCTGTAGAAAACGTTTCAAAGATCATCACTAAAAAGGATTGTTTGGTTGCCCACACTTCCGGTTCTCTTCCGAAGGAAATTTTACAGGGGGATTACAGAAAAGCAAGTTTTTATCCTTTGCAGACTTTTTCAAAATCAAAAGAATTAGATTATTCAAAAATTCCGTTTTTTATTGAAACAGAAAATGAAGGAGATAAGAAAACGTTATTTGAAATCGCTTCTAAAGTTTCTCAGAATGTAATTGAAAGTTCTCATGAGAAAAGAAAATATATTCATTTAACCGCAGTTTTTGCGTGTAATTTTGTAAATCATCTTTTTTCTAGAGCAAAAGAAATTTCGGATTCACAGGAAATTCCGTTTGATTATTTTTTACCATTAATCTATGAAACCGTTCAGAAAATCCATGAAATTGAACCAAAATCTGCACAAACCGGTCCGGCTGTACGAAACGACAAAAGAATTCTGGAATTACACGAGCAATTATTGAAAGATGAAAGTCTTGAGATTTATAAAACAATGAATCATTCAATTCAAAAAATGTATGAGCTATAAAGAGAAATTAAAAGATATTAAAGCATTTGTATTCGATGTAGACGGAGTTTTTACAGATGGAAGCGTGTATTTGATGCCTGGTGGAAATATGTCCAGAGTAATGAACGTTCTTGATGGTTACGCCGTCGTTAAAGCTTTAAAAAACAATTATTTAATCGGAGTTATAACGGGTGGAAATGATGAAATGGTAAAACACAGAATCAATTATCTCGGGATCGAAGATTATTATGCAAAGTCTCACAATAAAATGGCAGATTTTGAAGATTTTAAAGCAAAGTACAATCTCAAAAATGAAGAAATTTTAACCATGGGCGATGATTTACCGGATATTCATATCCTAAAAAACTCTGCAATTGCTGCCTGTCCCGAAAATGCAGTTCCTGAAGTGAAAAATGTCGCAACTTATATTTCACCTATAAAAGGCGGAAGTGGGGCAGTACGTGATGTGATAGAGCAGGTAATGAAGGTTCAGGGAAAATGGCATGAGGACAATACACAATCTATTTAATTAACTGACAATGAAATTATTATTAGCCTCACAATCTCCCAGAAGAAAAGAACTATTATCCAGTTTAGGTTTTGAATTTGAAGTTGTAAAAATCGATTGTGAAGAAATTATTCCCGAACATATCAAAGTGCAAGAGTCTGCTGCTTATCTTTCTGAATTAAAAGCAAATGCATTCCGAAAACTGGAAGAAGGAGAGGTTCTACTAACTGCTGATACTGTTGTAGCGATTGACAATCAGTTTCTCGGAAAACCAATTAATGAAAATGATGCCAGACAAATGCTGAAACTTCTTTCAGGAAAAATACATCAGGTTTATACGGGAATTACCATTAAAACATCAACAAAAACAATTACGGAAACGGATGTTGCAGATGTAGAATTGGATGAATTAACAGATGACGAAATAAAATATTATATCGAAAATTACAGACCTTTCGACAAAGCAGGAAGTTACGGCATCCAGGAATGGCTCGGAATGGCAAAAATTAAATACATGAAAGGAAGCTTTTATACCATTATGGGGCTTCCTACTCATTTGGTTTACAAAATTTTGAAAGAAATATAACCAATTTCCATATAAAATTTTATTATTTTTACAAAATCATCAAACCTACTGATAATAAAAAGTAGATTAGCGAGTTTATATTAAATAATGAAAAAGAATATTTTATTCCTTTTAATCCTAAGTATTGTTGTTGTTTCTTGTATTACAAAAACCAAGAGACCTGAGCAGCGATCTAAGTTTATGAAAGGATTTTCCACATATTACAATACTCTTTTCAATGCAAAGGATGCGTTGAATTTTGAGTTTGAAACAAGAGATAAAGCTCACAAGGACAATTTTTATGCGCCTTATATTCCCATTCTGACCTATGAAGATCAGCCTTTGGGAAGTGATCTCGGGCAATCTTCTGCTTTTGCTGAAAATTCTATGAAAATGGCGGAAGTCAACAGACCGAATCAAAGCAATAATGGAAGAGGAGGTCCTCCGGGAATGCCGCCCGGAATGCCTGGAAATACCACAACGAATGGTGCCGGAACAAAATCGGGAGATCCCAATCAGCCTGAGCAGAAAGGAGCAACCAATCTGGAAATTTCGGAAGCAAAAGCGTTAAAAGCGATTAATAAATATTCTGTAATCAAACATGGACAAGAACAGAATAAAACGATTTTCGATGCCTATATGATCCTTGCACAGTCAAGAATTTACAGAGGAAAATCCTTAGAAGCACTTGATGCTTTAAACTACGTCTTCACTCACATGAAAGATGATAAAAGAATTGCTTTGGCGAGAATTTATGAAGGTTTAGCATATGATCAGATTAAAAATTATCATAAAGCTCATGAAACTTTTGCAAAATTAAAAGGTGAAAAACTTAGTAAAGACCAGGCTAAGTTATTGAGCATCTATTATTCTGAATCTCTTTTGGATGCAGGAAAAAAAGAAGAAGCTGTAAAGGAATTGGATTTAGCTTATGAACTTAATTCAAACAGAAAACTAAAAAGTAGAATTGCATTTTTAAGAGGACAGGTTTTAACTAATTTAGCTCAGAATGACAAAGCAAGAGAAAGCTTTTTAGCAGCTTATAAATATGCTAACGATTTTGAATTTGAAGTAAAATCTCAGATTGAAATCGCAAAAACTTTCAACGGAAAAGGAGATTACAGCGGAGCCAGAAAATATCTTGAAGACATCAGTAAAAAAGGAACTTACGGTTCCAGAAAGAATGAATTTTATTATGCTTTGGGATTAATGGCAAACAAAGCCGGAAAAACTGATGAAGCGCAGGAATACTTCAGAAAATCATTGAAGGAAAAAGTTTCTGACGGGCAGGTTCGTGGTTTAACGTATTACGAAATCGGGAAAGGATATTTAGACAAAAATGATTACATCGGGGCGGGAGTGTATTATGATTCTGCGTTGGCTGTAATGACTTATGAGCCGTCTAAAGTTCTGCTGGCTGACCAATCTGTTTACATCAAAAAAATCTCTAAAAACTATTATTTAATCAAGAAAAACGACAGTATTCTCTCTTTAGCCAAGATGAGTAAAGAGCAGAAAACCGATTTTTTCTCGAAATATATTGCTAAATTAAAAGTCAAAGAAGAGAAAGAAGAATTGGAAAGAAGACGTGCAGAAAGATCAAAAGGTTTTGACACGGGAGATTATAATTCGACTTCAATTTTTGCCAACAGTTCCAATTCATTTGAGGATTTTGGAGTTGCAACAAGAGGTTTTTACTTCTCTAATACAGGAACGGTAAGCAAAGGAACTTCAACCTTTAAGCAAACTTGGGGAGAGAGGGCATTGGTCGATAACTGGCGTTTCTCCAAGAAAATGGCTACGATCGAAGATATGAAAAATGATGCCTTAGGAACAACTTCAGCACCGAATCCGAGACGTTTTGAACCGGATTTTTATATCGAACAGATTCCTACCGATCTTACAAAATTAGGACAGTTAAAAAAAGACAGAGACACCGCTTCTTTAGGTTTAGGAGTGATGTATCAGAACTATTTTACGAATACCCCTTTGGCAACAAAAACATTGTATGATCTTGTGGATGTTAAACCTGAAGAGAAAGTAATGCTGCAAGCTCTATATGAGATTTTTGCCATGAATTATGAGAAAAATCCGCAAGCTTCTGAAAGAGCAAAACAAATTTTATTAAAAGATTATCCTTACACTTCGTACGCAGAATTTGCAAGAAATCCGAAGAATAACAACTTCGTAAAATCTTCTGAAGATGTGGAAGGAGAATACAAACGAGCCTTTGCTCTCTATGAATCGGAGAAATTCGGGGAAAGTAAAGATATTATTGATCAGACAATTCAGAAATATCCAAAAGATGCCTTAATTCCGAAATTGTATTTATTAAATGCATTTAATTCAGGGAAATCGAGTGGGAAAGAGGTAATGATTCTTCAATTGGAACAAATTGTTTTAAATTATGCTAAAACTCCTGAAGGCGAGAAAGCCAAAGAAATGCTGAACTATCTTAAGAGTGACATCACATTCCAAGCGACAGATAATAAAGGAAATGCAATGCCTCAGAATCAAGCTAATATGGGGAATAGCAATCCGCCACAACAGCCTGGACAACAATCCAATGGAGTAGGAGTTCCTCAGAGACCTGCAAATACGATGATGAATAACGGACAGACCGGACAACCACCTACAGGTTTGAGAAAGCGGCAGCGAGCTCCAACACAACAGGAAATAGAAAATACAAATTTGACTCCTGCCAAACCACAATAAAAAAAAAGCGAAGAAATTATTCTTCGCTTTTTTTTTATTCACACAATTCTATGAATTCTTTTTCTTCACTCCATGGAAATCTTTAAGATAAAATGGTTCAAAATAAGCAATATCTTCAAACTCTTTATTGCTAATTTTCTCAAGACTCTTCTTGATTAAATATTGTGCAGAAGGGTAGACTGTATCATTAAAATCAGCGTTCGGAAGTTTAAAAATATCCTTTGCTTTCTTTGCACCATCGCCTACAAACAGTATTTTTTTATCTCTAAATTCTTCAAAAGAAGTCTCGTCTAATATTTTAGCTTCTGTTGCAGAGATTTCATTTCCCGTCTCACCGCCATAAACAGCCGTATAAACTTCCATTCTTCTTGCGTCGATCAAAGGGATAATAAAGTCATAGTTTTGGTTTAAAAAAGACTCTATCATTGTTTCCAAAGAATTTACGGCAACCAATGGAACTTTCAATCCATAACAAAAACCTTTTGCGGAAGAGGCACCAATTCTCAAACCCGTGTAAGAACCGGGTCCTTTTCCCAAAGAAACAGCTTCGATATCTTTCATCGAAAGCCCAGCTCCTTCCAAAGCCCATTCTACAAATGTGTGAAGACTTTCAGATTGTTTATAGTTTTCAGAAACTTCTTCTGTTAAGCACAACAGCTTTTCATTATCTGAAATAGCTACCGAACAGTTTTTTGAAGAGGTTTCGAGATATAAGATTTTCATTTTTTTGTTTTAAAAATTCCTTTGAATTTGATGCAAATTTAATGCATTATTTTGAGACTATTTTCTGTAAATCGTTCTTGGTTCTGCCTGAGCCGTCGGATATATTGTCATATCAGAAACACAAACATGCTTAGGAGCATTAACACAATAAGCGATGGAATCTGCAATATCTTCGGCTTTTAAAGGCTCATATCCGGCATACACTGTCGCTGCTCTTTCATCATCACCTTTGAACCTTACTTTAGAGAAATCCGTTTCTACTGCACCAGGTTGAATATTGGTAATCCGAATTCCAAATTCTGTTAATTCTATCCTCATTCCTTCGGAAATGACATCAACCGCTTTTTTCGTAGCACAATACACCACACCATTGGCATAAGTTTGTCTCGCAGCAACCGAACTGATATTTACGATATGTCCGGAATTTCTTTCTTTCATACCTGGAATAATCATTTTAGAAACATATAAAAGTCCTTTCACATTTCCGTCGATCATCGAATCCCAATCTTCGGTTTTACCTGAAGAAAGAGGATCTAAACCATGAGCATTTCCTGCATTGTTAATCAAAACATCAATATCCCTCCATTCCTCCGGAAGAGAATTAATGGCAGTTTCAACTTCTTCTAAATTTCGGACATCAAATTTTAAACTAAAAACTTCGGTTAATTCGGAAAGCTGAGTTTTTAAAGATTCTAACACATCGGATCTTCTTCCGCAAATAATAATTCTGTTTCCCTGTTTTGCAAAAAGTTCTGCAGTAGATTTTCCTATTCCGGAAGTAGCTCCGGTCACTAATATTGTTTTCATTTTACTTTAAATTTTTGATTGTTGCTTTTTCATTCTTCTTTTCATCACGTATTTATACATCCAGAATTCTATCCACGGAATAAGCATCAAAAGTCCCCAAATAAGTAAAATTCCTTTTAAAATAACTTTAAATTGAGATTTTAAAACCATCAAAAATAAATTCTGAATCTTTTCTACGATGGATTTTTCAAGATCATCAGGATTTAACTGCAATAATTTTTGAGTTATTGTATCGAATTCCTCATAAGAAAGATCCCTTGTAACTTCTACATTTGGAATAGAATTCAATATTTCATATAAAATTAAGGTATGAATTCTGTCACCATATTTATCAGCAAATAACGAGGCAAGCCAATTTTTAGGTTTGTTCATCAACTTATATTTTGTATCATATACTTTTGCAATGTCAACAATCTGAAATTTTATATTCTTATTATTCTGGCTTAATGCGGATACGATAGTTTTTAAATCTGCTACAAACTCAGCTTTCGACTGTTGATCTTTAAAAATATATTGAGAACTTGAAATATAAACCTGTTCAGAAATGACGTAACTGTCTTGCTTTAAAGACTTATAAACACCAACAAATAATCCGATTTTTAAAGAAAAAATAATATTGACTATTAAAATTAAAGGAATGTAAAGTTTTACTAACCAATTATAATATTTATGTTCTCTGGATATAGCATTAACCTTTCTTAAACTAAAAATTAAGATAAAGCTAATAACAAACCCAAAAACTAAAAATATAGTTGAGTATAATATTATCTTTAAAGGATAATTTTTCACAACATACAGCACAACAGAATAAATTGTTTCCCAGTCTATGTTCTGCATAATTAATTAGCATCAAATGCTTCGAAAGCATCAGTTATATGTTCAATAATCAAATTCTTTTTTTCGTCTGGCAGAACAGAAATAATATCAAATCTCACTTCTTTATTTTTATTAAATTCTTCCAGATAATGATTAGCAGCAGAAACTATTAGTCGGATTTTAGTTTTGGTAACAGCTTCCTGCGGCAACATAAAAGCATCTGTTGAACGAGCTTTTACTTCTACCACAATAATTACATTATCCTTTTCTGCAATCACATCGATTTCAGCTTTTTGAAAACGAAAGTTTCTGACCAGAATTTTATAGCCATTTTTAATTAAATGTTGAACCGCTAAATCTTCCGCCTTTTTGCCAAAATCGTTGTGTTGTGCCATTTTTAATTCGATTAAAAAATTCAAAGACTACTAAAACTCAATCTTTACTTCACTCTCAACTTTCATTTTTATATTACTTCCAATAATCAAAGGGAGGTTATCTTTAATATGACCATTTGGGAAACCGAAAACTACAGGAAAGTTATATTTTGAAATTCTGTCTGAAATCAGTTTATAAGCAAATTTGTCGAAGCTTTCTTCATATTGCTTATTTTCTTTCTCGTCGCCCATATTGATCATTCCACCAACAATTAATCCTGAAATTTTTGTGAAAACTCCGGCTAATTCCAGACTCATAATCATTCTGTCGAGTGCATAAAAATTTTCACCAATATCTTCAATGAATAGAATTTTATCCTTGAAATCAAAAGAATATTTCGTTCCCAAAAGTGCATAAATCAGGGCTAAATTACCACCAATCAATTCTCCTTCAACATTTCCCTGCTTATTAAATTGATGCGATGTAAGGCTGTATTTTGGAGTTTTTCCTTTTAAAATATCAAAAATCAAATCATAGCTTTCTTCAGTTACTCCAAAACTTGATGTTTTAATAGTTTGTCCGTGAATCGAAGCAAATCCTTTTTTCAATAAATAACTTTGAATGACCGTGTTATCGGAATAACCAATATACCATTTCGGGGTTTTGATGAAACCTTTAAGGTCTAAATGTCCTATCAAATGCTGACATCCGTAACCGCCTCTGGAAGCCCAAACTGCGGAAATACCAGTGTCATTAAGCGCCCAATTCATGTCTTTTAATCTTTCCTGCTCTGTTCCTGCATAATTGTAACCATTGGAAAATTTAGTATAAAGATTTTCACCTAAAACAGGTTCATATCCTTTACTTTCTATCATTGCAATTCCTTTTTCCAACTGAGAAGCATCTACAACTCCGGCAGGGGAAATCAAAGCTATTTTGTCACCTTTCGACAGTGATTTTGGAAAGATTGTTTTTTTCATTCTGTCTTTTTGTATTTTACTTCTTTCTTTTCAGCTTCTTCCAGACGTTTATCAAATTGATTAAACATTTTAAAGCTCTGCAAAAAGATAAAGAAACTGAATATGATGAGAACAATACCTACGCCTTTTCTGATGTTGTTTGCCAGTCTTTGGGTAAGTTTATAATGAAATTGTTTTGCAAGAAAAATTTTAGCTAAATCTATCAATAGATAGGTTGCAATAACGATTGCCAGGTAAATAATCAGTGTTTCAGTATTGGGATATTGATTTCGAACTCCGATCACAGTGACCAGCCAGAAAAGGATAACGCCCACATTCAGAATATTTAAAAGAAAACCGTTAAGAAACGTTTTAAAATAATTCTGACTGATAATTTTTTCTTCTCCCGGAAGATGCATTTTGGTTTTTGTAGCTAGCATGATAATTCCATATACAAGAATAAGAATGGAGGTAATTCTGTAGAAACCAGGATGTTTATCAATTAATTCAACAATATCTGCACTTGCATAGTAGGCTGCAATAATACATAATAAATCTGCGGTAATAACACCAAAATCTAATGATAAAGCGTGTTTTGGACCTCTTGTAAAACTGGTTTCGATAAGCAGAAAAAAAATAGGACCGATAAAAACCAGACTCAACATAAAGCCCAGGCCAATGGCCGATAATACAAGTTCAAACATTTAAATGGTGTTTAAAATGAAAAAAATCACTTCAGTTAAGACAAAGTTAGCTTTTATGTTTTAAAATCAAAAAGAAAATTGATGTAAACGAAATCATTAATTTTTATCAAATTAACAATTTAATGATTATCAAAAATAAAAAAACCGCCTATTACAGCGGTTATCATTTTTAATATTTGATATTCTAATCAACAATCTTAAAATCGAGTTGTTTTTGAATCAAGTTTGCTTTCACTACTTTTATCTGAACCTGATCTCCTAATTGATATCGATTTCCTGTTCTGGAGCCGTACACGGCGTGCGTTGCTTTATCATACTGATAAGAATCGTCCATCAAATCTCGTAGTTTAATTAACCCTTCGGCACCATTTTCAGGAATTTCTACCCAAAAACCAAATTCAGCAACTCCGGAAATAACTCCTGTAAAGGTTTCCCCCAAATGTTTTTCCATAAACTTCACCTGCATATATTTGATAGAATCTCTTTCTGCGTCGGCTGCCAATCTTTCCATAGAACTGCAGTGCTTTGCTTTTTCTTCTAATTCATTTCTATCAGGAGATTTTCCTCCATCCAAATAATGCTGCAACAATCTGTGCGCCAGCAAATCCGGATAACGGCGGATAGGAGAGGTAAAGTGGCTGTAATATTCAAAACCAAGACCATAGTGACCAATCGGCTCTGTAGAATACACCGCTTTACTCATACTTCGCATCGCCAGCGTTTCAATCATATTTTCTTCGCCTTTACCTTTTACGTCGTGTAATAATCTGTTTAAAGATTCTGCTACTTTTTTGGTATTTGCCAAATCCATTTTATACCCGAAAGTGGAAACAAAATCTCTTAAAGATTCTAATTTTGCCGGATCCGGATCATCGTGAACTCTGTAAATGAATGTATTGTTATTAGGCTGCCCTTTTTTCAGGGAAACAAATTCTGATACTTTTTTATTGGCCAGCAACATAAATTCTTCAATTAAATGATTTGAATCTTTGCTGATTTTAAAATAAACTCCAATCGGCTGATTATTTTCATCTAAATTGAATCGAACCTCACTTCGGTCGAAAGTAATTGCTCCGTCTTTGATTCTTTTCTGACGCATAATTTTCGCCAGTTTATCCAAAACCAAAATTTCTTCTGCTAAATCTCCTTCCTTCGTTTCAATTCTTTCCTGAGCTTCTTCGTACGTAAATCTTCTGTCGGAATGAGTTACTGTTCTTCCAAACCATTGTTTCTGGATTTCTGCACTGTCATTTAATTCAAAAACTGCTGAAAATGTGAATTTATCCTCATTCGGACGAAGCGAACAGACATCGTTACTTAACACTTCGGGCAACATCGGTACCACACGGTCAACCAAATATACAGAAGTGGCTCTTTCATACGCTTCATCATCCAACATGGTTCCAGGAACTACGTAATGAGAAACGTCTGCAATATGAACTCCAATTTCCCAATTTCCGTTATCTAACTTTCTCATAGACAAAGCATCATCGAAATCTTTTGCATCTTTAGGGTCAATCGTAAAAGTCAGAATATCACGCATATCCCAACGCTTTGCAACTTCTTCATCGTTGATAGTTCTATCTATTTTATCAGCATCTCTTTCCACTTCTTCAGGGAACGTGTAAGGCAAGCCATATTCTGCCAAAATAGAGTGAATCTCCGTTTCATGTTCTCCGGGAGCACCTAAAACCTGAATAATTTCACCTTCAGGATTTTTATCCCCAGGTCTCCATTCAGTCATTTTCACAATCACTTTATTGCCGTCTTCAGCACCTCCAAATTTTCCTTTCGGAATAAAAATATCGGTATTGATTGTCTTTTTATCACAAACCACAAACCCAAAATCTTTGTGAGCAACCATTTGTAAGGTTCCTACGAATTCTGTTCTTGTTCTTTCCAATACTTCCAACACAGAACCTTCCAGTTTTTTTCCTTTGTATGTATAGGTAACGATCAGCACTTTATCACCCTGCAGCGCATCTTTTACATTTTTAGAGTGAATAAAAACATCATCTTCTAACCCTTCAACTTTTACGTAAGCATTTCCTGACTGATTGAAATCGATAACACCGGTTAAAGTTCCTGCAATATTCAGATTAATGATGTATTTTCCCTTTTCGGTTTCTTTGATTCTTTCATTAGCCTGAAGCTTGTGCAAAGCCTGAATCACAAGCTCTCTCTGTCTTGGATTTTTATAATCTATTCCATCCGAAATCTGTTTGTAATTATAGACTTTGGTGGAGTTTTCATTCATAAAACGCAGGATCAATCTTCCGATTTCCATGATTTTATGATCATTTTTCTGACTTATATATTTTTTCTTTTTTGCCATTTTATTTTTTATTGTTTCAAGCAATTTCATTGATTGCTGATTAATTGTACTTTTTTTTACTGTTTGCCATGATTATAGTTACATATTGGGCAGCCATTATTCGTTTTAGCTCCCCAAACGGTAGGACAACTATCTTCATGATCTAGAATTCCATCTCCATCTGTATCTGACCACGGACAACCATTATTTTCCGCAGGTCCAAAAATCGTAGGACAAGAATCGTCTTTATCTAAAATTCCATCATTATCTACATCCGGAAAAGGACAGCCAAAGTTTTCAGAAGAACCTGTTTCATCAGGATATTTATCTAGATAAAACAAAAATCCATCATTATCTTTATCCGATAGACAAATCTTTTTATTGAATTCCATTCTACATTTTTTCAAAGCATCTTTATCTATTATTTCCTGAGCATGGAAGCAACTAAACACAAAAAATAATACAGCAGATACTTTTATTTTCATCAAATTTTAATTCATTATTAAGTTTAAAACATTAATTTTTCCTTTAAACTATTTTATAACGGAAGTTTTAGTTTTGTATAAATTTAATACAAATTATGGAGAAGTATAAGAAAACCTTTTGTTAATACGTATTAAATATTGCATAGGTTTATATGGAAGCAATAGACTGGTAATTTCTATTAGATGATGCAAATATACAAAATAAAAAACAAATAAGGCTTATAAATTGATTTACAAGCCTTTATATTATATTTAACAATAAGCAATTTTATCGACCCTGTTTTGGTGTCTTCCACCTTCAAAATCTGTAGAAAGAAATTTATCAACGATCTCCATCGCCACTTCTTTAGAAATAAATCTTGCAGGAATCGAAATCATGTTCGCATCATTATGCAGCCTTGCCAATGTTGCAATCTCCGGCATCCAGCATAAAGCACAACGAATTTTCTGATGTTTGTTCGCCGTGATCTGAACCCCATTTCCGCTTCCACAAAGTAAAATTCCCAATTCGTTTTCACCATTCTCCACAGAAGTTGCAGCAGGGTGCACAAAGTCCGGATAATCCACACTGTCTGTGGAAAACGTTCCAAAATCCTGAACATCAAATCTTTCCGAAAGATAGTTCTTAACAATCTCCTTATACTCATAACCAGCATGGTCAGCAGCAATAGCGATTTTTCTTTTCATAAATACTGTATTAAGTCTTTTTTAGATGTATTTCCACACAAATGTAAGTATAATGTGGATAAGTCTTAAATTTTTGAAGATTAATTGTGAAAAGCATTGTTAGTAAATGTGGAAAAATGTTTGAAAGTAAATGTTTCGTAACATTAGAAAATTTTGTAATGAGAATTAAGTCCAAATTTTTTGTTCACAATTTTCAAAAAGTTTTTTGTGAGTAATCTTTAGGTTTTCCATAAATCAGTTATTAAGAATGAGATTTGAGGAAAAGTTATCCATATTTGTTAGTAACGATTAGAAATTTCACATTTACAGTAGATTATAATGTAGATAAATTGTGAATTAGGTAAAAATTAAATGTGATAAAGTATTTTAATAAAATTTATCCCCGATACTAACAAACACTCAACAACAATACCATATTCTTTTTTTTAAAGAAAAGAGAAAATGTTGATTAATGAATGTTGAGACTGCGGGAAACTTTTTGAAAACTTTTCAAAGGTTGCTTGATTTCAAAAATTTTAAAATCTTACATTTGTGAAACGGAAATTCAACGAAATTTATGAAATCGACCAGCCCGAAATTGTTTGCAATCTTTATCGAAAAGTCGATTCCATGTGACCGAAGAAAAATAAAATGTACATATGAAAACAATCAATGATTTCAATTTTAATGACAAGAAAGCTCTGGTAAGAGTGGATTTTAATGTTCCGCAGGATGACCAGCTGAAAGTTACGGATAATACGAGAATCGTAGCGGTGAAGCCAACTGTGGAGAAAATCCTTAAAGACGGTGGTTCTGTAATCTTAATGGCTCACCTGGGAAGACCAAAAGGAGAGGCAAAAGATGAGTTTTCACTTAGACACATTGTGGGAGAAGTTTCCAATGTATTGGGTAAGGAAGTAAAGTTCGTGGACGAATGTGTGGGAGAAAAAGCTCAGCAGGCTATCTCTGATCTTAAAGCAGGTGAAATCCTTTTATTGGAGAATCTACGTTTTCATAATGAAGAAGAAAAAGGTGATGTTGCCTTTGCAGAGCAACTTTCTAAATTGGCAGATGCTTATGTAAATGACGCTTTTGGTACAGCTCATAGAGCGCACGCTTCAACGGCTGTTATTGCTCAATTCTTTCCTTCAACTAAATTTTTCGGTTTATTGATGGCTAATGAATTAAAAGCTATTGATAAAGTTTTGAAATCTGGTGAACGTCCTGTAACTGCAATTTTAGGTGGATCTAAGGTTTCAACTAAGATTACCATTATAGAAAATATTTTACCAGCTGTTGATAATTTGATTATCGGAGGTGGAATGGCTTTCACTTTTATTAAAGCTCTTGGTGGAAAAATCGGAACTTCATTATTAGAAGAGGATAGATTACCCTTAGCTTTAGAAATTTTGGCAAAAGCGAAAGAGCATAATGTAAAAGTTTATCTTCCTTCCGACACGATTATTGCTGAAAGTTTCAGTAACGATGCAGAGAGAAAAGAAGTTGATATCTACGAAATTCCTGAAGGATGGATGGGAATGGATGCTGGACCAAAATCCAGAGATCAGTTCAATGATGTTTTGTTGAATTCAAGAACAATTCTTTGGAATGGGCCTATCGGAGTTTTTGAAATGTCGAACTTCGCTGCTGGAACAATCGCTCTTGGTGAAAGTATTGCTGAAGCTACGAAACAGGGAGCTTTCTCTTTAGTTGGGGGAGGGGATAGTGTTGCTTTTGTAAAACAGTTCGGTTATGCAGACAAAGTAAGTTATGTTTCTACCGGAGGTGGAGCAATGTTGGAAAGTTTGGAAGGTTTGGAACTTCCCGGGGTTGCTGCGATTAACAACTAAGAAATTTTAATTTTTATAATTTTTAAATCCATTGAATTTTTTTCAGTGGATTTTTTATTTTCTAAATTTTGATAATTCTAATATTTTTTAATTTACCTTATTTGAAATTAAATTTTTTTTTTTAAAAACTGAGTTACTAACTTTTTGCTAACAATTTTAATTGGTTTGATAAAAATTTCTTCACGTTTGAATTTTTATTTGAGAAATTAAATTGAAGTAGTAGAATAGAGAAATAAAAAACTCGAGAAATTTTCCCGAGTTCTGAAATTTTTGGTAAAAATGCTGAAAAATGACCTTCAAAAAGGGTTCAAAAATCAATTTTTTACTTTTTTTCGATAATGTATATCAAACTTGAAAATTCGTTCGAAAAAAGGGCTTTTACGTTAGAAATCGTTCCATAGATTGTTGCTTTTAGCCAAAAAAGAGGTGATTTCTTATATTTTTCGCTCAACATCGAGATGTAATATGAATCTAAAACCAAAGGTTTTATTTTTCTCATTTTCCAATTTGGTTTTTTAGCAATTAAATTTTCCATACCACTTTTTGAAAAATGATAAATATGTCTTGGTACATCATACGCTGCCCAATATTCTTTATAATGTTTTGCATCATAAGAAGTAGGGTTGGGGACGGCGATAATTAATAATCCTTTATCTTTTAGTTTGCTGTTGAAAATTTCTAACATCTCATCCTGATTTTCCATGTGCTCGAAAACGTGCCACAAAGTAATTGCATCTAAACTTTTATCTTCAATCAAATTAATATTATCTAAAATTTTCGCTTTATTAATTTTACTTTGCGCCGCTTTTCTTGCATCAGAATCCGGCTCAAATCCAAAAGTCTCAAAATCATTTTCTATAAATTTTACAAATTCTCCTGCACCGCAACCATAATCTAACACCTTTGAACCTTTATTTATTCTATCTAAAAGTATTGTTTTCTTATACTGTAAATTGAAGGATTGTAAAAATTTATAAAGTTTTTCTTTCAAACTTCCTGAGTCCTGATGATGGGAAATGTAATCCTCACTTTCGTAATATTTAGAAATATTCGATGGAATAGGTGAGGTCTTGAAAACACCTTTTGTTTCCGTTTCTTTAATTTCAAATATTTCCTGAGAAAGAAAATGATCTTTTATTTTCATTGATTGGTTTCTTTTATATAATAAAAATTAAGATATTCCGAGCTTGAAATAAACTCATAAATACCTTAATTTTTGTTTTTACTTTCTGAATGTTTCACGTGAAACATTTTTGATTTTAGCGTCCTAAATAGACTAATAAAACATTAATATCAGCTGGTGAAACACCACTGATTCTTCCTGCTTGAGCAATCGTCTTTGGTTTTACATTAGACATTTTCTGCTTAGCTTCTGAAGAAAGACTCGATATAGCTTTATAATCAAAATCTTCAGGAATCTTTATATTCTCCAAACGATTGAGCTTTGCTACGTTCTCTTTTTCCTTTTCAATATAACCTTTATACTTGATATTTACTTCCGCCTGTTCTCTTATTTCATCGTCAAATTGGGAAGTGAATTCTTTGATAACATCAATATTTTCCAATTTTTCCAAGGTAATATTAGGTCTTGTTAGGAATTGAGATGCTCTGTAAGCCTGATCTACAGGATTACTTTCGATACTTTCTAAAATAGGATTAATAAGTCCGGGTTTTAAAGAAGTTTCTCGAAGAAATGCTTCAAGATTTTGACTTTTAGCTATTTTCTCCTCAACTCTTTGTAATCTGTCTTGTTTTGCTAAGCCAAGTTCAAAAGACTTTTCTGTCAGTCTAATATCTGCATTATCCTGTCTTAATAAAAGTCTGTATTCAGCTCTTGAAGTAAACATTCTGTAAGGTTCTTCAGTTCCTTTTGTAATTAAATCGTCAACTAAAACTCCAATATAAGCTTCATCTCTGTTTAGGATAAATTCATCTTTTTCATGTACTTTATTATGAGCATTGATCCCTGCAATTAAACCTTGTCCTGCTGCTTCTTCATAACCTGTTGTACCATTAATTTGCCCGGCAAAGTATAAATTATCGATCAATTTTGTCTCTAAAGTATGTTTCAATTGGGTAGGAGGGAAGTAGTCATATTCAATAGCATAGCCTGGACGGAAAACTTTTACATTCTCAAATCCTGGAATATGTTTCATTGCTTTGATCTGAACATCCTCGGGTAGAGAAGAACTGAAGCCGTTTACATAGATTTCTACCGTTCTCCAACCTTCGGGTTCTACGAACAGCTGATGTCTGTTTCTCTCAGCAAAACGATTAATTTTATCTTCAATACTTGGGCAATATCTTGGTCCTAAACTTTGAATCGTACCATTAAACATTGGACTTCTGTCAAAGCCTTCACGTAAAATTTCATGTACCGTTTCATTAGTATAAACGATATGACAACTTAATTGTTTCGTTAATTTAGGAGAATCTAAATAGCTGAACTTTTGTGGATTTTCATCTCCTTTCTGTTCTTCCATTTTAGAGTAATCTAAGCTTCTTCCATCTACTCTCGGTGGAGTGCCGGTCTTCATTCTTCCTGCTTCAAAACCTAAAGAAACCAGTTGTTCTGTGATTCCGAAAGCTCGGGGTTCACCCATTCTTCCTCCTCCTAATTGTTTGTCTCCAACGTGGATTAATCCATTAAGAAAAGTTCCGTTGGTAAGAACTACAGAATTGGATCTGATCTCAATTCCCAATGAGGTAATTACACCGACAGCTTTACCATTTTCAATAATAAGCTGCTTTACCATATCCTGAAAGAAATCCAGATTTGGCGTGTTTTCTAATGCTAAACGCCATTCTTCTGCGAAAAGCATTCTGTCATTTTGTGTCCTCGGAGACCACATGGCAGGACCTTTTGAAAGGTTCAGCATCTTAAATTGTATTGCAGATTTATCCGCAATAATTCCTGAATAGCCGCCCATCGCATCGATTTCTCTTACGATCTGTCCTTTTGCGATTCCGCCCATCGCGGGGTTGCAGCTCATCTGTCCGATGGTCTGCATATTCATTGTAACAAGCAGCGTTCTTGAACCTAAGTTTGCTGCTGCAGCTGCTGCCTCACATCCTGCGTGACCGGCACCTACTACAATTACATCATATATCTCTGAAATCATTTTTATTGCTTGTTTTAAGCATTAACTTTTTAATTTTTTTACAAATGTTTCACGTGAAACATTTGTAAATTTTTTGGTCTAAAATTTCTTTTATTGTGCTTTATTTAGCCCCGATCGCAGCATTTGTCTGAGCTCATTTTCTTTTGTAAAAAAAGAAAATAGCGAGTGCGGAGAGCGGGAAATAGCTCCTAAAAAAATAGAGATTTAGAGGTTTTGAAATTTAATAAATTTCTCTGTCTCTGAATCTCCAAATTCTTTATTTATATTGTGCTAAATAATGATCTTCTTTACTTCGCATCAACTTTTCTTCGTCCTCTGTTTTGTCTTTATATCCTGAGAGATGAAGAATGCCGTGAGCCAAAACTCGCCTTAATTCTTCTTCGTATTTTCTGGACAGAGTAGAAGCGTTGTCGGAAATCCGCTGCAAAGATACAAAAATCTCTCCGCTTATGGTCTTCCCTTTTACATAGTCGAAAGTAATTATATCCGTATAGTAATCATGTTGTAAATAATCCTGATTAACCTTCAACAAATATTCATCGTCACAGAAAATATAATTGATTTCACCAAGTTTTTTTCCTTCTGAAAGAATGATGTCTTCCAGCCATTTTGTGTATTCTGTATTTACCGTTTCGGGTAAGTTTTCGTAAAAGAACTGTATCATATTTTTTATTAAAACCAGTGTCCTAAAATCACACTGAATATACCTTTTTGATCATTTTTGAGTGAATGACTGAAGTTAACTTTAATCTGACCGAAAGGAGATTTGTAACCAGCCGTCAGTCCAACCGAGCTGTAATTTAATTTAGCTGCATCTTCGAAAGTTATTTCATCAGACAAATTTGCAAAAGAGAAATTCCCGCTCAGGAAATAATTTTTATTAAATTTAAACTGAAGATCGTTAGAAACAAGTGCAACATTATTTGTACTTAATTGTCCAAAATAAAACCCCGTGAAACTTCTGAAATTGACAATATTCTGTTCAAAAATTCCACCAAGTCTATACTGATAGAATTTTGGAAGATTTTCTCCTATTGTAATTCCTCCATACAAATTCAGTCGGTAAGTAAACTGTTTGGTAAGAGGAATATTGATTCTGATATCTGCTTTTACCTGCACCAATCTTTTGTCTACATCAGATTTCAAGAGATCTATAACCTTTCCTTCTGCATTGATATAAATTCCGCGGGTAGGGAAGTCTTTGTCATTTTGAGTGTCGCTTTTTAAGAACGCATACGGGTTCAAAAATCGACTTGATTGTTTGTTGATACCATTTATTTCGGCTTGGAAATAATCGTGGCTAATTCCGCCTCCAATGGCGAATTTATCTCTCCAAACGGACTGGATGTAGACTTCATTTCGCAACCATTCCCATTTTGCCGTTTCGTTATTGTTGATGTCTTTTGTATTAAAACTCATTCCGGAGGAATATATTCCGAATCCTGGAATATATCCGTTATCAATAAAATAGTTTAAATAATATCGTGGTTTATCTCCAACAACAATATCTAAAGAAAGATTAGAATTTTTGAACAACAGTCGTTTCGCCGAATAATTAACTAACAATCCAGTTTTGAAAATTTCATCATAATGCAATCCGAACTTTAAAAAATGCCTTGTCTCTTCTTCTGTCACATATAACTTCAGATAATTGGATTCGTTTTCGGAAATAATATCATAGTTGATGAATTTATAATTATTGGTCGCTACAAGTTTATCGATTTTTTTATTGATGCTTCCATACGTCTGAAGAGAGGGAAGGCGAAGTCCCATTTTACCCAGAACATAATTTTTACCAAAAATTTTACCGCCATCTATAGAAATACTGTCGATTTTATATACATTGGAATAGATAGGATTTACTTGCTGTCTCAGACGGTCAAATGGACGCTTTGGTAATTCATTGAGAATATTGACATATTTTAAACCTTCTACATAACCGCTGTCAAGAATTTTTTTCTTGTCATCATAGCTTGTTGCAGTCATACCTTTAAGGTTAGGCTTGATATTAATGTCTGTATATTTATATTGTCGTCTCGTATCTTTTTGAATTCCGAAATCAATAACCTGGTTTAAAATACTTATAATATTATTTAAGTCTTCTCTCTTTGAAAGATCCTGATTGAGATCTACACCGATTACAATATCAATGCCTTTATCTTTTAATGGTTTTGATGGATAATTAACCGACATTGCCCCATCAATATAAATACTGTCGCCGATTTTTATGGGATCCATTAATGAAGGAAAAGCAGAACTTGCCATAATAGATTGTACCAAATCTCCTTTCTCAAAAATCTGCATATTGCCGCTTTCAAGATTGGTAGCAACACACATAAACGGAATCGGCAGTTTTGAAAAATCATCAATATTTGCAACGTTCTTGAAAAGTTCTTTCAGAAGGTAAACATTTTTCTGTCCGGTGCTGATGGAAGAGGGAAGCGTAATTTTTCCGTTTTTAAGAGGAATTGATAACAGATATTTATCTACGGATTTATTGAAAAAAGAAGTTTCCTGACGTTTGGATTTCGGATCCATAATCAGAGAATAGAAGTCTGTATCCATTACAATTTTTTCAATATCCTTTCCCGAATATCCGGAGGCATACAATCCGCCGACAATCGCACCCATACTGGTTCCTGCAATATAATCAACTTTTATTCCCAAAGAATCCAATACTTTAAGAACTCCGACGTGAGAAAATCCTTTAGCTCCACCACCTGCAAGTGAAAGTCCGATTCTGGGATTTTTTGGAATCACCAGATCTTTCTTTACCTGAGAATGGATCAATAGTAATTGAAACATAAATAAAATCAGCAGGAGCTTTCTCATAGGCTTAATCTTTTACATAAATCCGTTTCACGCGTGGCGAAATAGAGGTTAGAACTTCATAGGTTATCGTTTTGCAGTATGCTGCGAATTCTTTTAAACTTGGTTTTGCATTGAAAACCGTTACCATATCGCCTTCTTTTACATTCGGAATATGATCTACGTTGATCATCATCATATCCATGCAAATACTTCCGACAATTGGAGCAAGTGTTTTATTGATTCCCACATTTCCAATTTGGTTTCCGATGAGTCTCGGAATCCCGTCTGCATATCCAACGGGAATGGTGGCAATCTTAGTTTTATGATCTGTTTTAAATCTTCGACTATAGCCCACAGATTCTCCATCTTCGACGATAGAAATTTGTGAAATTACCGTTTTGAAACTCACCACAGAACGCAATTGTTTTTGTATTTCGGCATTGGGTGATTCTCCCAACATTCCTATGCCGATCCTCACCATATCATACTGATGACCGGTGTAGCTTGTAATTCCTGATGAATTCAAAATATGTCGGATAGGAGTATATCCCAATTTTTCAATCAAATAACTTGAATTTTTTTCAAATGTTTGTAGTTGGTTTAAAGTAAATTCTTTTTCCTCTGGTATATCTGAAGACGAAAGATGGCTGAAAATACTTTGAACTTTTAAATTTTTATTTTCTAAAGTCTGATTTAACTGATCTAATTCATATTCTTTAAAACCAAGACGATGCATTCCTGTTTCTAATTTAACATGAACGGGATATTTCTTATCATAACCCGATTTTTGTACAGCCTCATAAAACAATTCCAAAACTCGGAAACTGTAAATTTCAGGTTCAAGATTATATTCAATCACAGTTTGATAGCTGTGCTGTTCCGGATTCATGACAACAATAGGAACGGTAATTCCTTTCTTTCGAAGCTCAACACCTTCATCTACAAAAGCAACTCCCAAATAATCAATATGATGATGTTGAAGGAATTCTGAAATCTCATAACTTCCCAATCCATAAGAATTTGCTTTTACCATTGCCATCATTTTTGTTTCAGGTTTCAGCAAAGATTTATGATAATTGATATTATGAAGAATCGCATTGAGATTGATTTCTAAAACCGTATCATGCTTTCTCAGCTCAAGAATGTCTTTAAGCTTTTCAATTTCAAATTTTCTTGCTCCTTTCAACAGAATGATCTGATTTTCAATTTCAATAAGATGCTTACTTTCAATTAACTCTTGAGTATTAATAAAAGTGAATGTTTTAGCTTTAAATAATTCACTAAATTTTGATATTTCGTCGCCTATTAAGAAAACGTGATCAAATTTTTGCTCATTTACCAATTCGGAAACCTCTTCATACAATTCTTTTGAATTTGAATTGACGCCAACAATATCTGTTAAAACCAAAGATTTCTTCGGTTTCTTATATTCATTTAAAAATTGCAGCGCGGTTTTGAGAGAATCGAGGTCAAGATTGAAAGAATCATTGATGACAATATTGTTCTTAATTCCTTCAATTGCTTCAAGTCTCATTTCAACGGCTTTCAGAGCGTTGATTTTTTCTACGATCTTTTGGTTTTTGACTCCCACTTCCTTTAAGACGGTTATAAGCGCCAGAGCGTTGATTAACGTCGCTTCATCTCTTTGATGAACGGGGAATGAAATTTTTTCGTCAAAATAGTGTACAACAACATCTTCATTTTTCGAAATATTGTTTTCATAGAAAACGTTATTATGATTTTTTAATCCGTAAGAAATTAATTTTCTTTCAGAGTAGAGTTCTTTTATTTTTTGATCGGTCAAAGAATTATCACCGTCATAAATAATAACTTCAGAATTTTTGAACAATTTAATTTTTTCATCAATAAGTTCTTCTTCAGATTTGAAATTGGCGAGGTGAGCAGTTCCCATATGAGTCAGCAAACCAATCTGTGGATGGAAAATATTCTCCAGTTTTTCCATTTCATCCGGGTTGGAAATTCCGACTTCAAAAATTCCTAACTCGTGAGAATTATTAATTTGAAGCAAAGAAAGTGGCAAGCCGATCTGAGAATTAAAACTTTTCGGACTTTTTACTGTTGGAAATTCGTTCCACAAACATTGATACAACCATTCCTTCAAAATAGTTTTGCCGTTACTTCCTGTAATCCCAACAGATTTTAAATGAGAATTTTCAAAGTGAAACTTGGCTAATTTTTGAATGAACTCAACAGAATTTTCAACAATAATCCAGGTAATATTTTCAAACTGAGAATATTGGTGCTCGGAAATAATTACGGTAATACCTCTGTCAATGGCAGATTCAATAAATTTTTCTCCAGAATTTTTATGAGTATTTATCGCAATAAATGCTGTATTTTTTGTAGAATAAATAATCCTGCTGTCAAAAGCGATGTTTTTGACCATTAATTCTCCATCTCCAATAGCCGTAGCATTGGTGATTTCTGCGATTTGATTTACTGTATAGTTCATTGGTGCCCTTTCTGCTATATTTTAAATAAGGAAAATAATGAGGCAAATAAGCTATTTCAATTAAAAATTTTCAAATCAATTCGCCTGTAAGCATCTCATTCATTCTCAGCTAAAGATAATTATTTTTTCTTCTTTAAAAGTACTTCATCAATAAAAACACGACGGCTTACTGCTTCGTAACTTTCTGTTTCGCCCAATTCAACCAGATTATTTCCCTGAGAAATCCTCATAGAATAATTGGCAAGATTTCCGGTTCTTTTGCAAATGGCGTGTACTTTAGTCACATATTCTGCGGTTGCCATCAAGTTCGGCATCGGCCCAAAAGGTCGTCCTAAAAAGTCCATATCAAGACCTGCAACGACAACTCTTATTCCTCCGTTTGCCAATTGATTGGCAATATCTACAATGCTTTCATCAAAAAACTGCGCTTCGTCTATTCCCACCACATCACAATTGGATGCCAGCAACAGTATTTCGCTGGGATTTTCCACCGGTGTGCTTCGTATTTTATTCTGATTATGAGAAATTACATCTTCTTCCGAATAACGGGTATCCAGTTTTGGTTTAAAAATCTCTACATTTTGCCCCGCCATTTCTGCTCTTCTCAGCCTGCGGATCAACTCTTCGGTTTTTCCGGAAAACATTGAGCCACAAATAACTTCCATCCAACCACTTTGTTTGGAATGATTAATTGTATTTTCTAAAAACATTTGTTAAATTAGCCGTATATTTTTAAGATCAAAAGTAAGCAATTTTAACAAGATTCTTATATGCAGAACATTCAAGATTTAAAGGAAAAGATTTTTTTTGAATCCAAGAATATCATTGGTATTTTGGACAAAATAAACAATGTAGACGAACTGTCGTCTAAGCAGGATCTTGTAGATAAACTTGCTGATAAAATTTCTTTTTTGCGGTTGCTGGAGAAAAATATGGAGTCTTCTGCAAACGAAAAATATTCATCAGTTTCAGAAAATCAGCAAAAAAATTCCTTTTTAGTTGAAGAAAATGATAATGTAAGTGATGAAGTGACGGAGGAGGAAGCCATCTTTAATAATGAATTCAACGAAATTGGGAATCAATCATTTTCTGATAAAGTGACTGAAGAAGAAGCCGTTTTTAATAATCAGTTAAATGAAATTATTGAAGAGGAACTTCACGAAACTTTAGTTAATTTTGCAGAAGAAAATTCAGGATCGGAAAGTATCCTAAATCCGCAGGCAACTAATCATAATGACGTAACTGAAGAAGAGGCAATTTTCAATAATCAACTGAATGAAATTGATGAAAACGAACCCTCAGATTCCAACGAAAGCGCTTTAAGTTTTGTCGATGAAGAAAGAATTCTGGCGGATTCTGAACCTGAAAATGATGACGACATTCATGAGGAAATGTTTAATGAGAAAACAACTGAAGAAGAAACTGTTTTTAATAATCAGTTAAATGAAATTGATGAATTTGAAAATGAAGTTTCTGACGATCAGGGAAATTTACGTGATTTTGAAGAAGAAGAAAAAGTTCAGGATAATTTTGAATCTGAATTAAAAAAACGAGATCAAGGCACTGAAAATATTGAGGTTATTCCGAGCATTTTTGACAGTGAGATTCTGGATGATGATGAAGAATTTCTAATTGAAGAACACGAAGATCAGTTTGTGGTTTCTAATATTGCGATAGAACAAGGAGAAATGGCTTCGGAAAGTTCTAATATCGATAATATTGTAAGCGAAATTAAAAACGAAGCGATTGTTGAAGAAAAACAGGAGCAGTCGATTTTAGCTGAAATTAATGACAGAAGAAAAATTGTAGAGATTGATAAGCCCCAGATAGAAAAAGAGATACATCCGTCGGATCAAAGCTTTGAAAATCTGGTTGAATACAATCATGACAAAAAAATAAAACTGGCAAATATCAAAGGGATGAAAGCGGTTCAGTCATTATTTGACGACGATCATCTTGACAGAGAAATGCCGAAAGAAAAAACAGTTCCTGTAGAAAAAGAAAATACGGGAAGTATCATAAAAACCAATATTCCGACAGAATTTATGGAGGCAGAAAAGGCAAAGCCGGATTTTAAGTTAGACTTAAATGACAGAATTGCTTTTTCGAAAATGTTATTCGGCGGAAGCCAGTCTGAAATGAATCAAATCATGAATAATCTCAACAGCTTCAGAAATGTGGAAGATGCGAAAGAATATTTAAGTGATTTGTATTATCAGAAAAAATGGAATAAAGTAGATGAATATGCCCAGAGACTCTGGATATTGGTAGAAAATAAATTTTTATAAATTAAATTTTGAGCGGAATTCTATATTTTGTTCCCACACCGGTCGGGAACTTGGAAGATATGACTTTCAGAGCGGTAAAAATACTGAAAGAGGTCGATTATATTTTATGCGAAGACACCAGAACTTCCGGAATTCTGTTGAAGCATTTCGAGATTTCCAAGCCTTTGAAATCTTATCACCTGCATAATGAGCATCAGGCAACGGAAAAAGTGATTAATGACCTTAAAAGCGGTCAGAACATCGCCATTATTACCGATGCAGGAACTCCCGGGATTTCAGATCCCGGATATTTATTAGCAAAAGCAGGTTCGGATCATAATATAGAAATGATTTGTCTGCCGGGCGCAACAGCTTTAATTCCGGCTTTGGTCGTTTCAGGATTACCAAATAACGAGTTTTTGTTTGCCGGATTTTTACCTCAGAAAAAGGGAAGACAAACGAAATTGAAACAACTTGCTGAAGAGAAAAAGACCATCGTTTTATACGAAAGTCCGCACAAAATCAACACAACTTTAGAACAGATTAAGGAATTCTTTGGTGAAGAAACTAAAGTAAGTCTGAGTAGGGAAATTTCTAAAAAATTTGAAGAGACGAAGCGTGGAACAATTATTGAACTCATTGAATTCTCAAAAAGCAAAACTCTTAAGGGTGAGATTGTGCTCATCGTAAATAATTCTATTTAATTGAAAAAATTAATTTTCGTGCTGTTCTCGTCTGTTTGCCTTGCGCAGACCGATCAGTACAGACAGATACTTTTATCAAAAAAAATCGGCAGAGAAGTGCGGTCTTATTCTAAAGGATACGGACTTATTATTGAATCTAAAAGCGGGAAAACAGGAATTGTAGATTCTTTGGGAACAGTTACTTTCGACTATCCTTACAAAAGTGAAATTTCACGGTTGTGGAAGAATCGTTTTATTTTAAAATCTAATGGAAAAACCGCTTTAATTGATGAAAAAGGGAATCAATTACTGCCTTTGGACAGTTTCAAATTCAGAACCTGGGAGAAAAAAGACAGACTGATTTATTCTAAAAACGGAAAAGATTGTGTGTACGATTTCAATGGAAAACAGATTATTCCTTTTTCAGATAAAATACAGTTTGGAAGCGAAAATAGATTTTTTGTTAAGACGGGTAATGCTTGGTTAATTTATGATTTTGACGGAAAAAAAGTTTCCGACAGAGAATTTACAGACGATCTTCGTTTTTACAAAGGCAGAACATTTCTTACTTCAGGTGAAAAAAGCGGTGAAATTATCGACAATAACGGTAAAACGCTAAGTACAATTACCAATCATAATATCGACAATATCAATGCTTTTCCTTATATCATAACGCTTAATGTTTCCAACAATAAGTATGGAATTATCGATGAAAAAGAGAGCATCATAACAGAAGAAATTTATGATCAGGCTTTTGTGGGAAGAGAATATATTTATCTTACAAAAGACGATAAAATCAGCATTTTTTCAAAAAAAGAAGGAAAAATATATAATCTGGATTATCATTATGTAAATCCTTTATTTAATGGTTTATTTAAAACTTCTCAGGATACCACAAATCCTAAAACGGCTGTTATTCGTCTAAACGGCGAAGTCGTTTTTCCTAAAGAATATGATCGAGTAGAAGGCCTTGATATTAATGGCGAAAAATATCTTTATCTAAGAAAAGAGGACCAAGAAATGCTTCTTGATAAGAATATGAAAAGTGTTTTAGATGAAAATTATTCTATTGAAAAGATATTTCCAAATAATGTTATTGTATTAAAAGACGGAATTTATTCTAAATTTTCACCAAAAGATAAAAAATACACACCGCTGAAAAATTTCAGTGTCATGAAATCGTTTGAACTTTATCCGGCTTTGGTGGGACAAAATATCGATAATTTTTATGGGATGATCGATGAAGAAGGAAATGAAGCGATTCCTTTTATTTATGATAATATTTTTACTTTCCTTGGAGAAAATGAAGTTGTAGTAAAAAAAGACAATAAATTCGGTGTTACCAATCAGCAGCACGAGCCTTTAACAGAGGTGATGTATGATAAATATTCCACCGATAAAAAAGGAATAAAACTTACCAAAGGAAAAGATTCCGAATACATCTATTTCACAGAACAAAAAGACAAAAATTTTATCGACTAATGAATTTTGTATTTGTATGACAAAAAACAATCATAAAATTTTGCAAAAAAACCGATTTAAAATGCATAGAATAACATTTTGTAATATCTTTGCGCACTGTTAATTTTGATATAATTAAATAGTAGTATATTAGCCAACTTTCGAAAAGCTAATAACTTACATAAAGAAATAATTGTCATAAATATGAAACTATTAGAAGGAAAAGTAGCGCTAATCACGGGAGCTACAAGAGGAATCGGAAGAGGAATTGCTGAAATGTATGCCCAACAGGGAGCAAAAGTAGCATTCACTTACGCCGGATCTGTAGACAAAGCGAAGGAATTAGAAGCGGCTTTAAGTTCTGTAACTCAAATAAAAGGGTACCAATCTGATGCGTCAGATTTTGATGCAGCTCAAACATTAGTAGAAGAAGTAATGGCGGAGTTTGGTCAGATCGATATTTTAATCAACAATGCGGGGATTACAAAAGATAACCTATTGTTGAGAATGACAAAAAATGACTGGGATAATGTACTAAGAATTAACTTGGATTCTGTATTCAACCTTACAAAAGCGGTAATTAAACCAATGATGAAGGCAAGATCAGGATCTATCATCAATATGACTTCAGTAGTGGGAATCAGCGGAAATGCAGGTCAGGCAAATTATGCAGCTTCAAAAGCTGGTGTGATTGGTTTTACTAAATCTGTGGCGCTGGAATTAGGTTCAAGAAACATCCGTTGTAATGCAATTGCTCCGGGATTTATTGAAACTGAAATGACAGCAGCCTTAGACGAAAAAGCGACTCAGAAATGGGCAGAAGCGATCCCAATGAAGAAATTAGGAAAAACTACCGATGTTGCTAATGCTTGCGTATTTTTAGGAAGTGAAATGGCTTCTTATATTAACGGACAAACGCTAAATGTTGACGGTGGTTTATTGACTTAATAGATTGATATTGAATTAATTATAATAAAAAAAATCCGTCTGCACTGACGGATTTTTTTATTGCTTTTCTTTTAAAACTGTATCATAAATTGATTTCACCTGAAGATCTCCGAATCCAAAAATTCCTAATTCATTCTGAAACTTTTCGAATATGGTATTGAAGTCTGTTGTTCCGTTTTCTATTAAATTTTTAATAAAAATTTCAGGTTTAATATGTAGATAAGAATCAATGACTTCTTTCAAAAAATGAAATCCATTCGATTGATTTTCTGAAAGTTGTTCTAACGACTTTTTATCATTATTTTGATATGCTTTCCATAGATTGATGCCTAATTCTATATCTTTTTCATCAAGTGAAATTCTGGAATTTAATGATTCCTCGAGATCTGAACTTTCCGAGACAGAAAATCCTTTCCAGTTGTTTTCTTTCGTCGTTTTTGGGAAAATTCTGTAAATTTTTAAGTCTTTATCTTTTGGAAGTAGAAACAGACAAAACCATAGATTAACCTGACAAAACAAATCATCCTCAAACCAAAGATTAACTTCAGATCCATCGGGAATATTTAAGATCTTTTCAAATTCAGGAAAAGTTTTATCAAAATAATCTTCTGCTTTTACTTTATATTCATTCGAAATGAAGGAAGTTCTCAATTTCCAGAAATAGTCCAGATTATCAGCTCTTAAGGGACCAGTAACTAAAGCTTCTCTGCAGGTAATCATTTCACCAATAATTTTAGCTTCCTTTAATTGTTGGGCAAGGTAATCACCATTGGTTATGTTAAATATTGTATTCATTAGTTAGTCTTTAAACACTTGATTTTCCTGTTCCTGAACTCTAATGAAAGTTGTTCTTTTTGACAATTCTTTCAGTCTCGAAGCACCGACATACGTGCACGTTGAACGAACACCACCTAAAATATCTTTCACCGTTTCGGAAACAGGGCCTTTGTATGCCACTTTCACGGTTTTTCCTTCAGAAGCTCTGTATTCTGCCACACCTCCGGAATGTTTATCCATTGCTGTTTTAGAACTCATTCCGTAGAAAAGTTTGAATTTTTTACCGTTTTCTTCTACCATTTCACCGCCACTTTCATCATGTCCGGCAAACATTCCGCCTAACATCACAAAATCTGCCCCGCCACCGAAAGCCTTGGCAACATCTCCAGGAACTTTACAACCGCCATCAGCAATGATGTGTCCATCCAAACCATGCGCAGCATCAGAACATTCAATAATAGCTGAAAGTTGAGGATAACCGACGCCGGTTTTCACACGCGTTGTACAAACAGAACCCGGACCAATTCCAACTTTAATGATATCTGCGCCCACTAAAAGAAGTTCTTCTACCATTTCGCCGGTTACTACATTTCCGGCAATAATGATTTTATCGGGAAAATTTACCCTGGCTTTCTTCACAAATTCCACAAAATGCTCGGAATATCCATTGGCAACATCAATACAGAGAAACTCGATTTTTGGGTGTAAATTGAGGATTGTTTTTATCTTTTCTGCATCTGCTTTTCCGGTTCCGGTGCTTAATGCAATATATTGATGAATTTCTTCCGGTTGACTGTCAAGAAATTCGCTCCATTCTTCAACAGAATAATGCTTGTGAATAGCTGTAATGATTTTATCTTTTGCTAATTCCACAGCCATTTCAAAGGTTCCTACTGTATCCATATTGGCTGCGATGATCGGAGTTCCTTTCCACTTCTTTTGGGTATGCTTAAAAGTAAATTCTCTTTCTAAATCAACTTCCGAACGGGATTTTAAAGTTGAGCGTTTCGGGCGGAACATCACATCTTTAAAACCTAGCTTTATATCATATTCTATTCTCATAATTTGGAAAATTATTTTACTTAAAATTATGAAAAAGATTTAATGAAAGTTTTAAAATAATGGATTTTATAAATTCTTTATGAAAAATTATCTTGCTGATGTAATAAAAAAATAAAGCGAAACATTGTTACGCTTTACTATTTAATTTTAATCGAAATTCATTACTTCTTCCAAAGTATTCATGTATTCGTAAGCTGTTAAATCAAACTTTACAGGAACGATGGAAATATATCCATTTGCTAAAGCTGTTTCGTCGGCATCCGGAGAATCATCCATATTATTGAAATATCCTGTCAGCCAATAATATTTTTTACCGTGTGGGTTTACCCTTTCATCAAAACTTTCTTCCCATTTGGCTTTGGCCTGTTTACAGACTTTAATACCTTTGATTTCTTCCTTCGGAAGTTTAGGAATGTTCACATTTAAAACAATACCTTTTGGCATAGGGTTTTCCAATGTTCTTCTGACGATATTCTGAATATATTCTTTTGCCTGAGTAAAATCTGCTTCCCAACTGAAATCCAACAGAGAAAATCCAATCGCAGGAAGGTTTTCTACACCCGCTTCAACTGCTGCAGACATTGTTCCTGAATAAATCACATTAATGGAAGAATTTGCTCCATGATTGATCCCTGAAACAACAATATCGGGTCTTCTTGTTAAGATTTTATCAAGTGCCATTTTTACACAGTCAACAGGAGTTCCGCTGCATGAATAATCGGTTTGCGGACCTTCCAGCTGCACTTCTTCGAAGCTTAGAGTAGAATTGATGGTAATGGCATGACCTTTACCGCTTTGTGGAGAGTTGGGGGCAACCACAACTACTTCTCCGATTTCATTCATAAAACTGATAAGATTTCTGATACCAGGTGCTGTAATTCCGTCGTCATTTGTAACCAGAATAAGTGGTCTTTCCATATAAAAATTTTAATTGTAACAAATATAGCATAAAAGACTTTCTTTAAAAACCATTATGTTTAAATATTATTTGAATTTTTAAATGCTTCTCACAGTCTTTTTAAAATGGCTTTGAATCTTTTTTTATTCTTTCAATTGTACATTTTCATCATCAGAAAAGATAAAAAATCAACAGATCGCAGTTCTAATAATAAAATTCCTTAAAAATATCCGATATTAATAAATAAGGTATTAAATTTGATAGTTTGTAACGGCAAATTAAAAATTGCTACTAATTATAAGTATTAAAAAAAATTAATAAAATACAGGACCGATTTATGTGGAAAAATTTTAAGCTAAATAAATTTTTACTCCTAATTCCATTAACAAGTCTAATGTTTTGTTTCAACTCACCTAAAAATGATGATGAAAAGATGCAGACGATAATGGTGAGCGTAAAAAACACACTTTCTTATTTACATTACAGCCCAAAACCTATTAATGATGCGTATTCCAAAGATGTTTACAAGCATTATTTCGAATTGGTAGATCCCGGAAAAAGATATTTTGTGCAGTCTGATATGGATGAGTTTGGTAAACATGAAACCAAGCTTGATGATTATATCAATCAGGGAGATCTGCAATTTTATAAACTTACAATCGACAGATTATACCAAAGAGTAGATGAAATCGATAAGATTACTCAGGATATTTTCAGTAAACCGATCAATCTACAGGAAGATGAAAGTCTTACTTTAGAACCAAAGCTGAAAAAAGTTCCTGCCAACAAACAGGAACAGTATAACGAGTGGAAGAAATTCATCAAATACAATATTCTTCAGGAAATTGAATCGATGAACAGCAAAGAAGAAGCTCAGAAAGAGAAAAAAGATTCTGTTCAGAAATACAATTTAAAGGATACTATTAAATATCAGCCTCTTAATCCTGATCAAAAGCTTAAAAAAGCAACCGATGAGGTGAAAGATCTTGTAAAAGAAACCTTTACGAGATTCAAAAAGAGAAAGAAAATGGATTGGTTTACGGTATATATGAATGCTTATACTGAAGTTTTCGATCCGCATACCAACTATTATTCTCCAAAAGATAAAGACGATTTTGATACACAGTTCAAAGGAAAAGTTATCGGAATCGGGGCAATTATTCAGGAGAAAAAAGGAAATCTGTATTTGGGTGCGCTTACAATCGGAGCGCCGGCCTGGAAATCTAAACAGCTTTCCGAAGGTGATAAAATTTTAAAAGTAAAATCTAAACCGAAAGAAGATGCCGTAAATGTGGTGGGAATGCTTTCTGACGAAGCCGTTCGTTTGATCAGAGGGGAAAAAGGAACTCCGGTTACGTTAACTGTTCAGAAAAAAGACGGAACGATAAAAGACGTTACGATGATCCGTGAAGAGGTTGCTATTGAAGATACATTTGCAAGAAGTATTGTGGTAAATTCTGCAAACGGAAAAAAATATGGTTTCATTAATCTGCCAAGCTTCAATGCAGATTTTGAAGATGAAAAGGGAAGAAATGCTTCTGATGATATTAAAAATGAAATCATTAAGCTAAAAGCTCAGGGAATTGAAGGAATCATTTTAGACCTTAGAAATAATGGAGGAGGTTCGCTAACAGAAGTTGGCGATATCATGGGATTGTTCATGAATGCAGGACCTTATGTGCAGGTAAAAGACGGAAACGGTAAAATCCAAACGTTGAAAAATAAGCAGGAAACTCCGGTTTGGACAGGTCCGTTGGTGATTATGCAAAACGAACTTTCAGCTTCTGCTTCAGAAATTTTAGCCGGAGTTATGCAGGATTACGGAAGAGCGATGATCGTTGGTTCGCCTCAGTCTTTCGGGAAAGGAACGGTTCAGACATTTGTTGATTTGAATAGATTTTTAAATACGGAAGACGATTTTGGATCATTAAAATTAACGATTCAGAAGTTCTACAGAATCACAGGTGAGTCTAACCAAAGAAAAGGAATTGTTTCTGATATTCAGATGAAAGATTTCTTCACTTATGCTGAGGTTGGAGAAAGATATGATGATTTTGCATTGGCTTGGGATAAAATTCCTACAGCAAACTTCCAGAAACTGAATATTTTCAACATCCAGGCTTTAGAAAAAGCAAGCAATGATAGAATGGCTAAAAATGCTAAGTATCAATTGCTGTTAGAGTCCGCTCAATGGAGAGAACAATTGGATAAAGAAGAAACGATTACATTGAATATCAATAAGTTTAATGACGTGATGAAGCAGAGAAAAGCACAGATTGAGAAATTCAAATCTTTAACTAAATTTGAAAACGGTCTTCAATTCTCTATGTATCAAAGCGAAATTGAAAGAGAGAAAAAAGATGAAGCTTTCAAGAAAAAATCTGAAATGTGGATTAAAAATCTAAAGAAAGATCTTTATCTTCAGGAAGCAATGAATATTATTGCAGATATGAGTGTAAAACCTTAATTCTAAATAACAAATATAAAAGACCGCTAATGAAAATTAGCGGTCTTTTTATTGAAATAAATTAGATTATTTAATCTCGACACATCCAACTCTTCCTCCTGCATTTCCGGTTGGCTGAGTATGGAAATCATCGGCTGCGGCATGTACGATCATTCCTTTTCCGATGATGTTTTTAGATTCGTCTGAACATCCAAGACACCATTTATTAGTCTTGAAAGTTAAGGTAGCTACACCGTTTTGATCAGCTACAAGGTTTCCTATATCTCCCATATGGAAATGTTCTGCGCCCCATTTTCCGTGGTCATTTTTAGAAGGATTCCAGTGTCCTCCGGTTGAAGTTCCGTCTGCTGCTGAACAGTCACTTTTTTCGTGAATGTGTACGGCGTGAATTCCCGGAGTAAGATTCGTTACATCCAGTTTCATAACAACTTCATCTCCTTTTTGAGTAAACTTTGCCGTTCCTCCCGTTTGTGTGTTGCTTTTAGACAGGACTTGGTATGTATTTGTTGTTCCGCAAGAAACAGCAAACAGTGAAATTCCTGCTAATAGTACTAATGTTTTACCTTTCATTTTGAAATGATTTAAAGTGATTTTATGTTAAATTTAAACAACATTTTCCAAAGCGCATTACGATTCATGCATTTTTTCATAAATAGCAATAAAAGACAAATCTCTTTCATTCTTACTTGATACCTTTACTCTAAATATTTTGACTTTGGAAGAGCATAAAAAAAGAATAGTAAAAGCCATTCAATACATTGATAATAATCTTGGTGAAGAACTTTCTTTAGAAAAAGTTGCAGAGATTGCGGCATATTCTCCATTTCATTTTCATAGGATTTTTAAGTTGATTACAAGTGAAACGACTCAAAGTTACATTATCAGAAAGAGAATCGAAAAAAGTGCTTTTTATTTAGCATTAAGAAAGAATGTAAACATTAGTGATATTTACTTGCAATTCGGGTTTTCAAATCATTCGTCTTTCCATAAAACTTTCAAAAAACATTACGGAAAATCACCTTCGGAATTCCGGAAATTTGCACCGGAAAATTTTCATAAAATCAATTCCAAACAAAGCAAGAACGGACAAATCGATACGATTTTTGACCAATACATTTGCAATATCGAAAACTTATTAAACTGGACGAATATGAATTTAAAAATTAAAGTAACAGAACTTTCTGAAATGAATCTTGCCGCCGTTATGAGCCTTGGAGTTGCAAATGTAGAATCCTCTTTCAATATCTTAATTGATTGGGCTACAACGAAAAAATTATTCCCAAAGGAAAATGTAAAAATGATTTCTGTTTATCATGACAGTTTTAAAGTTACACCGCCCGACAAAGTGAGAATTCATGCCTGTATGTTGCTGGATGAAAAATTACAACAGCAGGAAGGTGAAGTTTTCCCCGAAACCATCGGAGCCGGAAAATTCATCATAGGAAGTGGAGAAGTCACATTGAACGATTTCGAACAATGCTGGGTGTCACTATTTTTATGGATGAAAGAAAACAATTACTCTGTCCGAAAAGCTTTCCCATTCGAAATTTATCACACTAATTTCAAAGAACATCCCGAAGGGAAAATGATTGTGGATTTCTGTATTCCCATTAATTAAAACATAATTTAATCACAGAGAAAATTCCCCACCTTTGGAGGGGTGGCGAAAATTCAAAGAATTTTTGATGGGGTGGTTAAATATTTTCAAAAAGCTAAAACATCACATTTGTCATTCCGAAAGAAGCAAAGCGTAATGAAGAATCTCTTATAATTAATGTTGGGATTCTTCCTTCGTCAGAATGATATTTACTAAATGAAAAAGATTCGATGTAGTTAAACGCCTTTACCAACGACTCAGAATCTAAATTCTACCATTCAGCAACAAAAATTTATCAACAATAAAATTTCGTCATACTTTTGAATCGAAATAAAACAGCTATGAAAACAAAATTATTATTTCTCCTCTCATTTTTTTTATTTGCGCTGAGTTTTGCCCAGACAAAAATTTCAGGGAAGGTAACTTTCAGAAATAAAGGAGTAGCAGAGGTAAATGTAACATTAAAAGATACTTACGAAGGAGCAACAACCGATGCCAACGGAAATTTCTCTTTTGAAACTTCAGAAAAAGGAAATAAATTTTTAACATTTACCCATCCAAAATATATTGATGTCGAAAAACCAATCAGTATTGAAAATCAGGAAGTTTCTGTCAATGCAGAACTGAAAGAACAGATCAATGAAATTGATGCAGTCGTAGTTTCTGCTGGTTCAATCGAAGCGAGTGATAAAAAAAGAGCAACAGCATTGTTAACACCGATCGATATTTATACAACCGCTGGAGCAGACGGACAAATTTCTTCTGCATTAACTTATCTTCCGGGAGTTCAGAAAGTGGGAGAAACAGAAGGTCTTTTCATCCGCGGCGGAACGGGAACCGAATCGAAAATTTTTATGGATGGAAGTTTGATTAACAATTATTTTTCCAATTCGGTTCCGGGAATTGCAGGGAGAGATCGTTTTAATACTTCACTTTTTAAAGGAAATGTGTTTTCCAGTGGCGGATATTCTGCTTTGTACGGTCAGGCGCTCTCCGGTGCACTGATGTTGGAAAGTGTAGATCTTCCGGATCAAAGCTCTTATGATTTGGGAATTTCTCCGATATTTTTAAATGCAGGTTTTCAGAAATTAAGCGACAATAAAAATTCATCTTTTGGAGCAACATTGGGTTATTCAAATCTAAAACTGATGCAGGAAGTTTTTAATTTTAATACTAATTTTTCAGAAGTTCCTTCAGGTCTTAACGGTGATTTTAATTTCAGAATTAAAACAAAATCAGGCGGTTTTTTTAAATATTACGGAATGTACGATTCCAACAGAATGGGAGTGACGGTAGAAAGTCTGGAACCCGAAAATGATTTTTCAAAGATTAATTTAAAAGGAAAAAATACGTATCATAATTTGTCTTTCAAACAAAAATTCGGAAAATATTTACTGAATGCGGGAACTTCTTATTCTTTCAACAGATCGGATCTTGATTTTTCAACGGTAAAAAATGATTTAGAAACCGGAAATACAAAACTATTGACAGGTGGAAATTATATCAATTTTAAAGCAGTTTTAGAACGAAAAATCAATAAAATAAGTGCTTTACGAGGAGGTTTTGAATTGAACAGTACGAGCGAAAAACTCAACTTCAATGATTTTGTTGATAAGCATTATAAGGATTTAATTTCATCAGCTTTTGTGGAAACAGATTTGGGTTTCAGTAATTATTTATCTGCCAAAATAGGAGTGAGAGCAGAGCATTCTTCTTATTTGGGAAAAAGCAATATTGCGCCGCGTTTTGCATTGGCTTACCGTTTGGCTAAAGACTGGACAACCTCTTTCGCTTACGGGCTTTTCTACCAGAATCCTGAAAGTAAATACATCAACGGTCCTGCAAATCTGGATTTTCAGCAGTCGCAGCATTATATTTTCCAGGTTCAGAGAACTACGGAGGGAAGAAGTTTAAGGTTTGAAGCTTTTTATAAAAAATATGATGATTTGTTGAAAGTTAAAAATCTTGAATATAAAGACGGACAAAATCAGTTTGTACAGACTGCCGATAATAATAGTGGTTATGGCTACGCAAAAGGACTGGAATTATTCTGGAGAGACAAGAAAACGATTGAAAATTTTGATTATTGGATCAGTTATTCATTCCTGGATTCCAAAAGAGATTTTATGAATTATCCGGTAAGTTTAAAACCAAATTTTGCTTCTGAACATACAATTTCTGCGGTGGCGAAAAGATTTGTTCCAAAGTGGAAAACGGGTTTCAATCTTTCTTATACGTATGCTAAAGGTCGACCATATTACGATATTGCAACGCAGAATATTAATGGAGAATCTGATTATTACGTAAGAAATGAAGGAAGTTTAAGAGATTATAATGCATTAAATTTCAGTATCAATTATCTTCCGAATCTGGGTAAGAAAGATTCAAAAGCATTTACAGTTTTGGTGTTAAGTGTATCCAATATTTTGGGCTCGAAAAATGTGTATGGATATAATTTTTCAATGGATGGAGCCAGAAGTTCGGCGGTCGTTCCTCCGGTAAATACTTTTGTTTTTGTGGGAGCTTTTATCAGCTTTGGAGTTGATAGAACGCAGGATGCCATCAATAATAATTTGTAAGAATCTCAATAAATCATAATTTTAATGATTTAATTATATAAATTAAATACATATCTTTGATTAAAATATAAGTTAACCTTAAAAAAATAAAAAATGAAAAAATATCTATTAAGTTTTGCTTTAGCTTTTATGAGTATAACTGCTTTTGCTCAGGCAGATTACGAAAAGGCAATGAAAGAAAATATCGCAAAAATTGAAACGTCTAAAACGCCTGAAGAATTTAGTACTTTAGTTAATAATTTTCACAGACTTATAGCAAAAGACGAAAACAATTGGTTGCCATTTTACTATGCTGCATTAGCCAATGTTCAGAAAGGAAGAGCGCTAATGAGAGAAGGCAAAACTGAAGATCTTGATTTCGTTGCGAGCCAGGTAGAAAAATATATAGGTGCTGCTTCTCACGTAGCTCCGACGGACAATGCCGAAATCCATTTGGTAACGAAAATGATGTATTCTTTAAGAATGATGGCAAATCCTCAGCAAAGATATATGACAGACGGTGTAAAAGCGACAGAAGAACTTAAAATAGCTGAAAAATTGGATCCAAATAACCCAAGAATCGCTTTGATTAAGGCTGAAGATACGTACTTCACACCTGAACAATACGGAGGAAGCAAAACAAAAGGAATAGAACAGTTCAAAGAAGCTTTGGCGAAATTCAATTCTTATACTCCAAAATCAGAATTAGAGCCAAACTGGGGTAAAGCGGAAGCGCAATATTTCATTAATGGTGCTAAAAAATAATTTTATAATATTTCAACGTATAACCTTCCGATTACGGAAGGTTTTTTTTATGCAGTTCGGTCACAAAAAATAACAGTTCAGCGAAAAATAATTTTTAATACTTTTAATATCGACTAATTTTGAACCAAGAAAATTAATAATGAAACGCAAGAACTTTATTACTTTATGTTGGATTTCGTTGGCAACATCCGTATTTTTCTTCTTTGTTCTTACAGAAGAGAAAACGTTGGAGAATTTCATGTTGACGATTCTTATCTCCTTTATGTATTCATTCGTTTTGGGGATAGGAAACGGAATGCTCAACGACTTTCTCAACAAAAAGTTTCCTTGGTCTGAGGCAACAACAAAAAGAGCGATTATAAGCATTATTTCGATCTTGATTGCCAATTTTATCTTGGTTTATTTTTGCAATTACATGAATTTTGTGATTTTTCAGAAAGATGCGACAACGGAAGAATATTTTTCAGGAAAATATAATTATATCAATTGGTTTACGATCAATATTGCTCTTTTGATTTCGGCTTTTCTTCATGCCAGAGGCTTTATGGAGGAACTGAAAAAAACTTCCAAAAAAGAAGTTGTTGAGCAGAAGCTGATTGCAAAATCTGCAAACGCTCAATTTGAAAGTTTAAAGAATCAGTTAGATCCGCATTTTTTATTTAATTCATTAAATGTTTTAAGTTCATTAATAGACGAAAATCCGAAACAGGCGCAGAAGTTTACTGCTTCAATGTCAAAGATTTACAGATACGTTCTGGAGCAGAAAGATAAAGAATTGGTAACGGTGGAAGATGAATTAGAGTTTGCTAAAACATATTGTGATTTGCTAAAAACAAGATTTGAGGACAGCGTAGATTTTATTTTTGACGTTAAAAAAGAAGATTTCCGCAGATTTGTTGTCCCGCTTTCGTTGCAGCTTTTGTTGGAAAATTGTATTAAACATAATTTTGCGACTTCATCAAAACCTTTATTGATTAGAATTTTTTCCGAAAATGATACGCTTTGCATTGAGAATAATCTTCAGGTAAGAGAACAGATTAAGGAAAGTTCGGGAATCGGTTTGTCAAATATTGTTCAGCGTTATGCATTGCTTACGAAACGAAATGTTTTCATCGAAAAATCTGAGGATTATTTTAAAGTAAAACTTCCGATTTTATCTGCCAAACCCAATGTTGGAAGTGAAATAATGGAAGACAAAGATAAAGCCTACGAAAGAGCCCAAAAAAGAGTAAAAGAGATTAAAAGTTTCTATGGAAATTTAATTTCATACTGTATTATCATTCCGTTTTTAATCATTATTAACTTAATTACAAATCCGGATCATATTTGGTTTTTTTACCCGATGCTGGGTTGGGGAATCGGGGTGATTGCACACGGAATGAATGTTTTTGCGATCGGTAAAAATTGGGAAGAGAAAAAGATCAGAGAAATTTTAGAAAAACGAAATAAATTATAAAACAATATTATCATGGAAAATATAAGCAAAGACGATATCAGATACAAAGAGGCGGAAAGACAGGTGAGAAAGATTAAGAAGTTTTATACTTTTTTATTCATTTATTTCGCGGTCAATATCTTTATTTTATTCCTGAATTACAGAGATTTAAAACCGGATGAAACCATTTGGCAGTTGAGATATTTCTCATTACCTATTTTCTGGGGAATTGCTGTTGTTATTTATGCGATGCGGGTTTTTATTCCCGGTTTCATGTTGGGGAATAATTGGGAGGAAAGAAAAATTAAAGAATTAATGGATAAAGAAAAACAACAGTAAGTACAAAATTCACCAATGAAAACACTACAAATTCTTTTTGCCATTTCTATGGTTGCCTGGTTTCTAAGTGAAATTCTCTACAAAAACATCCTAAAATCCAACGATAAAGATAAAAAAGGAAAAGATAAATCGACTTTGAATCTCCTCTGGATTGCCATTCCGTTTTCTATAGCGAGTTCTGTTACGATTTCTTATCTTACAAAATTTCCGATTACTGATGAGGTTTGGATCTATTATCTGGGTGTATTTTTTCTATATATCGGGATCATTTTAAGATTTATCATTATCAGATCTTTAGGAAAATATTTCACAGTTGATGTAACCATTCGGGAGAATCATCAAATTAAAAAAGAAGGGTTTTACAAATACCTGAGACATCCGTCGTATGCTTTTTCTTTATTAACATCTCTTGGACTTGGATTATATTTGAATAACTGGCTGTCATTGGTTCTGGCTTTTGTCCCGACTTTTATTGCTTTTAGCTATAGAATTACCATTGAAGAGCGTGTTTTGATTGAGCAATTCGGCGAAGAATATTTGGAATACAGAAGGAAAACGAAGAAATTGATTCCATTTATTTATTAGCAAAAAAATAAAAACGATCCCGACTCTCCATTGAGTCGGGATTTTTACAATTCAGTCTCTAAATTCTACGGTTCGGTCATATAAAATTGATTTGAGGTGGTTTTCCGTCATACATTTGTCTCAACAAAAACAAACAACTAATCTTTAAAAATATCAATTATGGAAACGATCATTAACAAAGAAGAATTAGCTTACAGAAAAGCAGCAAGAAGAGTAAAAGAATTAAAAGGATTCTACGGAAACCTTACCTCCTACTGTTTGGTAATTCCTTTCTTAATCGTATTAAATGTCATTACAGACGCAAGTCATTTATGGTTTTTCTGGCCGATGTTAGGATGGGGAATTGGTCTTTTGGCACACGGAGTAAATACTTTCGGAATTGGAAGAGCATGGGAAGAAAAAAAGATCAAGGAACTTATGGAAGAAGAAAGAAAAAATTCAAAAACACTTTAGTTAATAAACAATAACTTTTTAAAAATTAATACAATGGATTACAATCAAGCACAACAAAGAGTAAACGATTTAAAGAAATTTTATAAAAGCCTTTTATGGTTTGGAATCGTGGCAGTAATTATTTTTTCAGATGATATTTGGGAAAAAGGAATCTTCAATTTTTCACTTTGGGACGGATCTGTGATTCTTTTAATCTGGGGAATTATCTTAACGGTAAAAGCTGTAAAATTATTTATTCTTGATTCCGATTGGGAAAGAGATGTTATTGAAAAAGAGATGAGAAAATCGAAAGAACCTCTGAAATTTTAAAAACTAATGATTTTTGACTATTCTTATTTCTGAATTTAAAATTAAAACTGATCATTGATGATAAAAACTGTCATTATAGAAGATGAAAAACCGGCTTCAAGGAAAATTGAAAGAATGCTGAATGAATTTCCTGATATTGAAATTGTTGCAAAAATAGAATCGGTAGAAGAAGGCGTAGAGTGGTTTTCCAACAACGAGCATCCACAGCTTATTTTTTCAGACATTGTTCTCGGTGACGGCTTATCGTTTGATATTTTTGAAAAAATCCCTACAAAAGCATTTATCATCTATACCACTGCTTTTGATCAGTATACTTTAAAAGCTTTTAAACTTAACAGCATCGATTATCTTCTGAAACCGATTTTAGATGAAGATCTGGCAGTGGCAATTGAGAAATTCAAATCATTTCTTCCTTCAGAAAACTCTGTCAATTCTCAGGAAATTAAGCAGTTAATTAAAAAAGAAAAGACAACACTTTCCAGAATTTTGGTTAAAATCGGATATAACCTGAAAATTGTTCAGACGCATGAAGTGAGCTGTTTTTTCAGTGAAAATAAAATTGTTTATCTACAGACTCAGGAGCGAACATATCCCTCAGATTTCACTTTGGATGAACTGGAAGATGTGCTGGACGAAAAGAAATTTTTTCGGGTCAATCGACAGTTTATGATTAATTCAGATTATATTAAAAATATTCACACTTCACCCAATTATAAGGTGGAACTGGAGTTTCAGCCGGAAGAGGAAATTACCGTGAGTCGTGATCGTGTGAAAGATTTTAAAGATTGGCTGGTGAGTTAATAACTATCTGTAATCAATCCTGTTAGATTCTGTGTCTTCAAGCTGTTGAACAATAGATTTGGGAATTTCTTCACTGCCAATAGGGTAGCTTAAAGAATCTGGAATAAATGTTTTCCGGTCTGCTTTCTGAAAGATTTCAAACAAGGCAATCGGTTCCTGATTAAAACTGATACACGTACTTATAAAATGCAACTCATGGAGCTTATAATCTGGATTTTTCAGCTTTTCCTTACTGTCTTTTATCCTTGAGATAAAATGTCTTTGGCGGATAAACGTATTGCTGTTCATGATAATGAAAACATAATCGGAATAGGCAGTTAATTTTCCAAAATACTTGTGACGGTCGCCACCGCTTCTTTCAATGAAATATTCGCCCGACGTTTCAGATTTATAGATCTCTGTTGCAGAACGCCAGATTCTATCTTCTTTAGCCTGTAAAGGGCTTTCCGGAAGATTTCTGTTGTAAGAATACCAACAGCCGACTAATCTGTCGAGCAATTCTGTATTTTGTTTTACATTATCCATATCAATTCTTAAATCATTGAAATTAAATGATTCTGTATTTGAATTAATAAATTCAATATAATTTGAATAACCTAAAACTTTCACAATCAGACTTAATTTTGCCAGATTCGGTTTGCTTAAAATAGCATTTTCATTATATTTTTTTAATTTATTGATAATCAAATGCTCGTATAAATAATTGGAACCTAGTAATTCGGGTTCTTTTTTTATCTCTTTTTCAGTATTATTGCTGATAATTAGATCATTGAGTTCGGCAACAATGTATGACCATTCCGTTTTGGAAACATCTCCCCAATGGTTTTTCTTTAGAAAATGCTGACTCAGAAAATTCATTAATTTTTCCAGATGCTGAATGTCTTCTTTTTTCATAAGACTAATATAAGATTATTTTAAAACTAAAAAAGACTATTGCAAGACTTTTATATTTTCAAATCCAATGATATTTGAGTAGACATAAAAGTTAAAACAAATGGAAACAAAAATCTTAATACAAAATGATCCACTTTGGAACAGACTTCAAAGTTTTTCATTAGACCAACCAAATATTGATTTTCCCTTTTCAAAAAAGTTGTCAAAAGAAGAAAACTGGACTGAAAATTTTACTAAAAAAGCGATAGAAGAGTATAAAAAATTCGTTTATCTCTGTTGTGTTTTGCCAAACGGAGCTTCACCGAGCGAAATCGTGGACAAAGTATGGCACATGCATCTTATTTATACTCAGAATTATTGGGAAGAATTCTGCCCGAATATTCTGCAACATAAACTTCATCATTATCCTTCGAATGGCGGGGAAAATGAAAACGAAAAATACAAAAATTGGTTTCATGATACTTTGCATCATTACGAAGAAATTTTTGGTAAAAAAGCTCCAGAGAATATTTGGTTAAGTAAAAAAGATAGATCGAAACGAAGCAAATTCTGGATGAATGATTTTAAAATTCTTTCGATTTTTTTAATTGCTTTTCTATTAAATTCTTGTTCAGGTGGAGTAGGTAATATTTTGTCTTTCATATTTATATGGATTCCTGTAATCATTCTTTCAAAAATTATTTTTTCATGGATTTTCAATAACAATGATAAGAGTGGAAATGACAAAGATGGTGGATCTTCAGGAAGTTGTGGAGGAAGTTCATCAAGTTGCAGTAGTTCCTGCGGAAGCAGTTGCGGAAGTGGATGCGGCGGATGCGGTGGTGGTGGAGATTAAACGAAAATCGACATATTATGAAAAAAGTACTCATTCATGCAACTCCGGTTTTGTTGAGTTTTATTTACCTTTTTATTATCAATTATACAATAAATCCAATTACTTTAAAAGGTCCTTACTTTCTCAAATTCTATTTAATCCTGATTCTCGGATTTTATGCTTCGGTTTTCATGTTGAAAATATTCGGAGAAACCATTTCGAAAATTACTTTTTACTTTCTGATTTCTATTTTTCTTTTGGGAATTGTAAAATTAATCAAAGGGATTTTCTTAGAAAAACCTGTCGGATTTTTAATGATGATTTTAATAATAGAATTGATTGTAATGCTGATCATTAATGTATTTAGAGTAAACCATAAGATGAAATAAATATTTTGTAATTATTTAAAAAAAACAAACCCGAAACAAAAGTGCTTCGGGCTTATTAAATAATTTAAATTTATCTTCTGAAAGGTTTGTTAATGGCAACCTCTCTGTCTTTGTGAAAACCATTTCTCTGATATTGCGCATATTGATCTTTAGAAAGTATTCTTCTCAATTTGGCGTCATATTCTCTTGCGGTCAGTCTTTGTTTTGATAGTGCGAAAATTTCTTTTTCCTGACGCTGACTTAATTTTAACCTTCCGTAATCTCTATGATGATATTCTACTTTATCATTTCTAAAACCACCTCTTCCTTGTTGTGCGTTTGCTGCGAATGCAATAAACAAACCTGCCACTAAAACTAACTTTTTCATAATAATCAAATTTTAAGATTTATATTCTGTTTTTCTTACGGTAGAATAAACAATAGATATGCCTGAAATAATCACAAATAAAGGCTTATAGAAGTATAAGCCTTTTTTATAGATGAATGATAAAATTTTGTAGACGAACTGGAAACTATTTCATTAAACTGATGTTGGTAAGACCTCCGTCTGCTAGAATTTCGGTTCCTACGATAAACGAAGATTCGTCTGATGCCAAAAATACGGCAGCATTTCCGATGTCAGAAGGAAGTCCTTGTCTGCCGACAGGAGTACTATCTACCCATGCTTGTTTTACCTGTTCCAATTGCTCCTGCGGAACTAATTTTGCGAAAACGGGAGTATCAATTGAACCTGGTGAAAGTGTATTTACTCTTATTTTTCTGGGCAATAAATCTAATGACAATCCTTTTGCCAATGAAATGATGGCAGCTTTTGCGGCACCATAAACTGTCATTCCTGGAGCGGCACGATGAGCAGCACTTGATCCAATTAGAATCACAGAAGCACCTTCGTTTAGATAAGGTAATGCTTTTTGCACAGAGAAATAAGCACTTTTCAGATTCAAATCCATGTATTTATCGTAGCTTTCTTCAGTTACTTCATCGATTCCGCTTAATGGAATGCCATCGACAACACCTCCAGCATTTACAACCAAAACATCAATATTGCCAAATTTTTCAACCGTTTCTTTGAATATGTTTTCCAAATCATCAATATTGGTAACATCTCCTTTAATCCTAATAAATTCTTTGTCTAAAGCTTCTACCGAACTCTCTAGGGTTAATTCATTTCTTCCGGTAATGGAGCCTACTGCGCCTTCGTTTTTGAATGCTTGAGCAATTCCGAATCCGATACCGCTATTTCCTCCTGTGATAACGGCAACTTTATTTTTTAATCTATTCATTTGTAATTTTTAAATTACTATAAACCATAAATACCTCCTGAAACGGCAATTTGTTCACCCGTAATCCATCCGGCATCATCGGAAGCTAAAAATACAGCAACTTTTGCAATATCTTCGGGCTGTCCAGTGCGTCCAAGTGGAGTCGTTGAAATTAATTTCGCTTCAAATTCACTTCCGATAAAACCGCCACTGCGAGAACCTTCTGTTTCTACAACTCCGGGCAAAATAGAGTTGATTCTGATATTTCTTCCTGAGAATTCTTTCGATAAAGCAACCGTAAAAGCATCTAATGCGGTTTTTGTAGCAGAATAAACTGAACCTGTAGGAAGGGGAGTTCTACTTACTCCGGAACTGATATTAATAATATTTCCGCCTTTTTCGCCAAACAATTTTAAAGCAGATTGAATTGAGAAGATAGAACCCAAAACATTAATATTGAATTGCTGATGAAATGTCTCTGCAGTTACTTGTTCGATGGGTTCATAATTATAAATTCCGGCGTTGTTTACTAAAATATCTAAAGTTCCGAAAGCTTTTTTTGTCTCATCAAAAAGTCTGATGACATCTTCTTGTTTTGAAACATCACCTTGTACAGCGATTGCAGTGCCTCCTGAATTTTTGATTTCATTGACCACTTTATCTGCATCTGCTTTACTTGATGCATAATTCACGACTACTTTTGCTCCTTCTGCTGCAAAATGTTTTGCGATGGAAGCACCTATTCCTTTGGAAGCACCTGTAACGACAGCTACTTTATTTTCTAATTTGCTCATTGTTTTTGTATTTAAAACTTTAAAGCAAAATTATCACATTTTAATTTATTTTAGTAACTTTGTTACGAAAAGTAACGGTAACAACGGAGTAACGTTGTAACCTAAAAGTAACCAGCTTATGAGTTGTCAACCTCTAAAAACAGAAGAGCACAAGAAAGAAATAATGGCCGTTCAGGATTCTATGGATGTACTGAATGGGAAATGGAAAATATCTATCATTTCTTCAATCTGTTATTACAACAAAAGAAGATTTTCGGATATACTGAATGATGTAGTGGGAATTTCTAATAAGATGCTGAGCAAAGAATTAAAAGAGCTGGAAATCAATAAACTGATTAAGAGAATAGTTTTAAATACTCAGCCCATTACCGTACAATATGAGCTTACATCACATGGTAAATCCTTGCAGACAATCATCAATAATTTAAGAGACTGGGGAATGAAGCACAGAAAAGAGATTATCGGAAATACATCTCCAAATGACAGTGAACATGAATTAGAAAAAATAATTGAAAAAGAAATGTAATGCATTAAAAAAAGAAAAGACCCTTTAAAGGTCTTTTCTATATTATGAAATAACTCCGCTTCCTAAAAGTTCATCATCGATGTACCAGGCGGCAAATTGCCCTTCTGCGATGGCTGATTGTTCGTTTTCAAATTCAACATAAAATGCATCTTCGAACTGATAGATTGTTGCTTTCTGCAATTCCTGTCTGTATCTGAATCTTGCCATTACTTCCATCGATTCTCCGTTTTTTAATCGTAAATCTTCTCGTACCCAATGTAATTCAGGATTATCGATTTTCAACGCTTTTTTGAAAAGTCCGGGAAATTTACCACCTTCACCAACGAAAATAATATTGTTTTCCATATCTCTGGAGACGATAAAACAACTTTCTTTGTGTCCGCCTATTCCTAATCCCTTACTTTGCCCGATCGTAAAAAATTGGGCGCCCTGATGCTTTCCAATTACTTTTCCGTCAGCTTTTTTATAATCGATTTTTCTGCTTAAATATTCTAATTCTTCTTTTTTTGAAGAAAATTCAGGGGTTTCCTGTGCAAAAAGTGGCGAATCTTTGAAAATCTCTACAATTTCACCTTCTTTTGGAATCAATTGTTGTTGTAAAAACTGTGGCAGACTTACTTTTCCAATAAAACATAATCCCTGAGAATCTTTTTTATCAGCGGTAACCAGCCCGATTTCTTTAGCAATTTCTCTTACCTGAGGTTTTGTTAATTCTCCGATCGGAAACAATGCTTTTGATAACTGATCCTGATTTAACTGACATAAAAAATAGGATTGATCTTTGTTATTATCCTTTCCGGCTAATAGATGAAAAATTTCTTTTCCATTTTCATCAATCGTTGAATCTACTCTTGCATAATGTCCGGTTGCCACTTTATCAGCGCCTAAAGACATCGCCGTTTTCATAAAAACATCAAATTTGACTTCTCTGTTGCATAAAACATCGGGATTCGGAGTTCTTCCGCGCTGATATTCATCGAACATATAATCAACAATTCTTTCCTTGTACAGATCGCTCATATCGATTACCTGAAATGGAATTCCAAGCTTCTGAGCGACCATTAATGCGTCATTACTGTCCTCAATCCATGGACATTCATCTTCCAAAGTTACGGAAGCATCGTTCCAGTTTCTCATAAACAAAGCCACCACTTCATGACCTTGTTGTTGCAGCAAATAAGCTGTTACGCTGGAATCTACACCTCCTGAGAGGCCTACTACTACTTTCATTGTATTTCAATTTTACGAAACTCTTAACGGGAGTTCTTAGTTTGACGCCGCAAAAATACAACTAAATATATTCGTAAAAAAACCATAATTTTAAACATCGATAAAAACAATTTAGATATGAAAAAATTTATTATTCTTTTATTTGTATTGATTTCGGGATCAATATTTTCTCAGGTTGCTGTTGAAAATTCACCTGAAAATAATAATCACTGGACTTTCGGAGGCGGAATAGGAGTAGGTTTTGGAAGTAACAGTGCTTTTTATTTATCTGCTTCACCAAGAGTAGGTTACAAGCTTACTGATGATTTGGAAGGTGGCGTAGCTGGAAGTATTTCATGGCAGACGTCAGATTTTTATCGTTCGACAATGTTTGGTGTTGGTCCGTTTCTGAATTATTATATTGCCCGAACGTTCTTTGTAAGTGCTAATTATCAGCATTATTTCATCAATTATAAAGATAAATTTTATGATTACAAAACGACTGAGAATGAAGATGCTTTATATCTTGGAGGAGGATATATGCAGAGAATCGGAAATAATTCTTATTTGCAATTGGGCTTGATGTATAATGTTCTCTGGAAAGAAAATTCCAGTATTTTCTCGAATGGATTGGTTCCAAATATTGGTTTTGTAGTGGGGCTTTAATTTCTCAGGTTTTATTTGAAAAACTATAAAAAGTAACTAAAAAAGCATCGAGAAATTCCCGATGCTTTTTATTATATTAAATTATTTATTTATGATTGAGAAGATTTCTCAGCCGCAGATTTTTTCGGTTTTGAAGCTTTACCTGTTAAACTGTCTTTTGCTTCATTAACATCAAGAACTACGGTTTCACCTTCATTTAATTGCTTGTTTACCAACATTTCTGCCAATAAATCTTCAATGTATTTCTGGATAGCTCGTTTCAATGGTCTCGCTCCAAAGTCTTTATCCCATCCTTTTTCAGAAATGAAATCTTTCGCTTCTTCAGTTAAGTCTACTTTATAGCCTAATTTTTCAAGTCTTGAATACAATTTATTCAGTTCAAGATCAATGATTTTCTTGATATCTTCCTTTTGAAGAGAATTAAAGATCACAATATCATCAATTCTGTTTAGGAATTCAGGTGAGAATGCTTTTTTAAGCGCATTTTCAATAGTACTTCTGGCTCTGGAATCTGTATTTGTTTTCTTCGCAGAGGTTCCGAAGCCTACACCGTCTCCGAAATCTTTAAGATCTCTTGTTCCGATGTTTGAAGTAAGGATGATAATTGTATTTCTGAAATCAATTTTTCTTCCTAAACTGTCTGTAACGTGACCTTCATCTAAAATCTGTAACAAAATATTAAATACATCCGGGTGAGCTTTTTCAATCTCATCCAAAAGAACAACAGCATAAGGTTTTCTTCTTACAGCTTCTGTTAATTGTCCACCTTCCTCGTATCCAACGTATCCAGGAGGCGCACCTACCAATCTTGAAACTGCAAATTTCTCCATGTACTCACTCATATCGATTCTGATCAAAGATTCATCAGATTCGAATAATTCTCGTGCCATTACTTTAGCCAGCTCAGTTTTACCAACGCCGGTTGTTCCTAAGAAAATGAAAGTACCAATCGGACGGTTAGGATCTTTAAGCCCTGCTCTGTTTCTTTGAATTGCTTTTACAACCTTTTTCACAGCATCTTCCTGACCGATAACTTTTCCGTTCAGGTGGCTATCCATTCCAGCTAATTTATCAAGCTCGTTTTTGCCAACTTTCGTTACAGGAACTCCGCTCATCATAGAAACTACTTCCGCTACATTTTCTTCTGTTACGGTTTCTTTTCTCTCTTTTACATCTTTATCCCATTTATCCTGAGCAGAATTCAGTTCCATCTGAAGTCTTTCTTCTTCATCTTTCAGCTTTCTTGCTTCAAGATAATCCTGAGCTTTTACGGCTTTTTGTTTTAATTCCTTGATGTCTTCGATTTTCTTTTCAAAATCAATGATTTCGGTAGGAACTTTCATGTTTTTGATATAAACACGTGATCCGGCTTCGTCCATCGCATCAATTGCTTTGTCCGGTAAGAAACGGTCTGTAATATATCTTGCTGTCAGATTGACACAAGCTAAAATCGCTTCTTCGGTATAAACAACATTGTGATGTTCTTCATATTTATCCTTGATTTGATTTAAAATCTGAATCGTTTCATCAATAGAAGTAGGTTCCACCATTACTTTCTGGAATCTTCTTTCTAAAGCACCGTCTTTCTCGATGTACTGACGGTATTCATCCAAGGTGGTAGCACCAATACATTGAATCTCACCTCTTGCCAAAGCGGGTTTAAACATATTCGATGCATCTAAACTTCCTGTTGAACTCCCTGCACCAACAATCGTGTGAAGCTCATCAATGAATAAGATGACATCTCTGTTTTTTTCCAGCTCGGTCATAATTGCCTTCATTCTTTCCTCAAACTGACCACGATATTTTGTTCCGGCAACTAAACTTGCCAGATCCAAAGTGATCACACGTTTTCCGTAAAGAACTCTGGATACTTTTTTCTGTTGAATTCTTAAAGCTAGACCTTCCGCAATTGCAGATTTACCAACTCCCGGTTCTCCAATAAGAAGAGGGTTGTTTTTCTTTCTACGTGATAAAATCTGTGAAACTCTTTCAATTTCCTTTTCACGACCAATTACCGGGTCTAATTTTCCGTCTCTTGCCAAAGAAGTTAAGTCTCTACCAAAGTTATCCAATGTTGGGGTCTTGCTTTTAGCAGAGCCTAAATTTCCTGTAGGCTTTCTCATTTGCTCAAATTCTTCTCTGTCGTCATCGTCGTCGTACGCAGAATTTTGTGGCGCCTGCCCGGAATTTTTAAGCATCGTCTGATACTCTTTTGAAACGCCTTCATAATCGATGTCGTAAGCTCCTAAAATATTTGAGGTAGGGTCTTCATATTTATATAGAATGCCTAAAAGCAAATGAACGGTATTAATCTCATTACTTTTATATTGTCTGCATTCCAGCTCCGCACGCTTGATCGCATGATCTGCCATCTTTGTGAAAGAAATATTGGTAACCTCCTCAGAAATAGGATTTAGACTTGCTGTATTTAGAGTTTCAATTTTTCTTCTGATTTGTGTTAAATCCGCATTAAGGTTTTGAAGGATTTCTTTTGCAGAGTTTTCTGTTTTTATAATACCTAAAAGTAGATGTTCTGTATTAAGAAATTCACTTTTCAGCCGTTTAGCTTCGCTTTTGCTTTGTTTGAACACCTGGCTCAAACCTTGTGAAAACTTATAATCCATAATATATCTCATTAGAATAAAAGCAACATTGCCATTTATTCATTATCTAAATTACAAATATTTTACCAAAAACCAATAAATGACTTTATGGCAGAAAAAATTTTATTATCTTATTGAAAATGATTAAGTTTGTTATCCTCAAATTTTTTCTCATGAATCCCGAAATTGCTACTTATATCGGCTATTCCGCGTCACTTTTTATTGTACTGAGTTTTATATTGAAAGATATAAGAAAAATCAGGATCGTTAATATGATAGGATGTATCTGTTTTGTTATTTACGGGATCTTCAGCGGAATGCTTTGGCCGGTAATTATCCCCAACGGATTAATCTGTCTTATACAAATTTACTATCTTTTAGTGGATAAAAAGAAATAATGCAGAAGAGAAAAATCATTACGTCTGCATTTAGTAATTTATATACCGACCAGCGTATAGAAAAGGTTTGCAGAACTTTACATGAAAATGGCTATAACATTGAATTAATAGGGAATAATTGGGGAGGAGCAGAGCAAATGTCTCGTCCTTATTTTTTTTCAAGAATAAAATTAAAATCTACAAGTTTAAAGACTGCCTATTTCGAATTCAATTGGAAATTGTATCGTGAATTAAAGAAAAAAGCCGACCGAAACACGATTCTTCACGCCAATGATTTGGACGCCTTGCTTCCTAATTATTTAATGGCGAAAAAGTTAAATATCCCGTTAGTTTTTGACAGTCATGAAATCTTTTCAGAAATGCCTGCCATTCAGGGCAAAATGTCACAAAAATTATGGAGATATTTGGAAAAAAAACTCATTCCTGACATAAAATTCATGATTACGGCAAGTGGAAGTTATGCAAAATGGTTTAAAACTCATTACGGAGTTGATCCTGTTGTCGTTCAAAATTCGCCTAAAAAATTAAAATTTAATCAGGAAATTCTTCAAAACCATCCGAAAATTCTTTTATATCAAGGCGTCATCAATCCTTTTCGTGGAATAGATAAAGCAATTTTAGCAATGAAACATTTAGACAATGTTATATTTAAGATTGCAGGAGATGGGCCCATGAAAAAAGCATACGAAGAATTGGTTGTTAGAGAAAACCTTCAGTATAAAATTCAGTTTTTAGGAAAATTGTTGCCGGAAGATTTAAGAAAAATAACCCCAACTGTTGATTGTGGAATGAGTATCGAAGAGAATGGGGGAGAAAGCTATTTTTATTCGTTACCAAATAAAGTGTTGGATTGTATTCAGGCAAGAGTTCCTTTAATTTTGTCAAACCTTCCTGAAATGGTAAACATTAAAAATCAATTTGATATTGGCGAAATTATTGAAGACCATCAACCATTGGCAATCGCCAAATCGATACAAACGGTTTTAGATAAAGGCAGAAAAAACTATCAGCCGGAACTTGAAGAAGCAGCAAATGCGCTGTGCTGGGAAAACGAAGAAGTGAAGTTATTGGAAGTTTTTGAAAGAGCAAATTCTGCTACAGGCTTTAAGCTATAAGAACCGCTTTCAAAAAGGCTTGCAGCCTTAAGCTTATAGCCTAAGGCATAAATTAGTATCTTTGCACAAAGAAAGTATAGAAATGACCATTAAAGAAAAACAGCAGGAACTAATCGACGAATTTGCGTTTCTTGAAGACTGGGAGCAGAAATATGAATATATTATTGATCTTGGAAAGGAACTGAAAGGACTTTCGGACGATAAAAAAACTGACGAAAACCTAATCAAAGGTTGTCAAAGCAAAGTTTGGATTGATGCTGAATTTAAAGATGGAAAATTGTTTTTCCAGGCAGATTCAGACGGTATTTTACCTAAAGGAATTGTTTCTCTTTTGGTAAGTATTTACAGCGGTCATTCTACAAAAGAAATTTTAGATTCTGATTTTGAATTTATTTCTGAAATCGGATTACAGGAATTCCTTTCTCCTTCCAGAGCCAACGGCTTAATGGCAATGACCAAGCAAATTAAGTTTTACGCAGTAGCATATCAACTCAAGTCTTAGGTTTGACAAGAATTTTAGCATATCGTTTTTCCGCTTTTGGTGATGTTGCGATGACGGCACCTGTTTTCCGTGAATTTTTGGAACAAAATCCTGATGTTGAAATCGTCATGGTTTCCAGAAGTAACTTCGAGGCTTTATTTGCAGATATTCCAAATGTTATATTCAAAGGAATCAATCTTGATGATTATAAAGGAATCTTTGGGCTGAGAAGATTGGCAAATGAGTTAATTAAAGAATTCAAGCCAGATCTTGTGGCAAATCTTCATGATGTTATCAGGACGAAAATTTTAGATAGAATTTACAGAAGAAGAGGGCTTAAGGTATTCAAAATCAATAAAGGGAAGGAAGAAAAAGAGCACCTAACCGATGTTTGGAATCTTAATAAAGTTCAATTAAAAAAAACAGTTGAACGTTATGCTGATGTTTTTCGTGAGATGGGTTTTCCGGTGAAATTATCCCATCAGTTAAGACCGAAATCCATTGATAAATCAGGAATAGGCTTTGCACCCTTTGCTCAGCATCAGGGGAAAATGCTTCCTCTGGAAAAATCTTATGAATTAGTAAGAATTTTAGCTAAAAAATATACAATATACTTTTTCGGAGGCGGAAAATCTGAAACTGAAACACTGGAAAAATGGGAAATGGAAATTCCCAATACATTTAGTTTGTCAGGAAAATTAAGCCTTAGTCAAGAATTAGATAAAATTTCCGAATTAGAATTAATGATCTCTATGGATTCTGCCAATATGCATTTGGCAAGCTTAGTAGGAACAAGATGTATTTCCGTTTGGGGTTCTACACATCCTTACGCTGGATTTTTAGGCTTCGGACAGAGTGAAGATGATGTTGTTCAGGTAAAAGATCTTACCTGCAGACCATGCTCCGTTTTTGGAGATAAAGAATGCTATCGGGGAGATTGGGCTTGTCTGGAAGAGCTTGATATTCAGAAAATAATAGATAAAGTTTTATAATATAGCCTCTCTTTTTGAGAGGTTTTTCTTTTTCTACAAATCAATATTAATAGGTGGTTGCTTCTAATAGATATAACAGAATTTAATATTGATATTTTGTAAAAAATTCTTTTTTTTGATATCGATATAAACAGTAATTCTATCGGAGAAAATCATATTTTCATCGAAGCATCTTGTTTTCCGATCATGGGTAGACCAAATTTGGTTTATAAATATTAACCAACCATGAAAACAACTACTTCAAACCAAAAATTAGTGATCAAAAAAAGAGCTGTAAAAACTTATTCAACAACAAAATCTTTTGATGAAACGTTGTTAACAACAAATCCGACTTCAATTTCTATCAGTTCTTCATTTTTTTAAAATAAACAATCATGTGGGTAAATTGTAAAATAATATCAGAAAATACTCTTATTCATTATAAGTTGAAAGAGTTCATCGACAAAACTCATTTCCTTACTTTGTCTGAAGAGAAAACTCCAAAGGAAGATGATCATATTATATTTTGGGATAATGATTCCATGAATATTGATACACCTTATTTGAAAGGATGTATGGATAAAGGATCAATTGTCATTGTAATATCATCGATCTTCCCCAAAAATATTATATCAAACTTTTTTGAAGAAGATCAAAGATTAAAAATAGGTGTCCTTACTAAGAATATGTATTACAATCAGTTTTTAGAGGAGATCAGTAGAGTAATTGACAATTTAAATTCTTAGCAGGGCAAATAGTTCGTCTTTTTTGTTGAGAGCAATTGTAATTGTCTTGCCATTATTAAGCTCAATAACATTGCCTGAAACAGATTTTATAGAAGTAAGTTTCACGATAAATGATCTCTGTACTCTGAAAAAATTAGGGGCAACCAAGATGTCTTCCATAGATTTCAGTGTTGCCAAAGTGGTGAAAGTCTCTGCTGCAGTTACTAATTTAAGGTAGTCACCCAAGGCTTCTGCATACAGAATATCATCCAGGATTACTTTTACCAGCTTTCCGTTTACTTTAATGAAAATTCTTTCAGGTGAAGAACCACTTTCTTGAGAAACAGATTTTGTTTTAGAAGCCGAAGCCTGTATTCTTTCTTTTGCTCTGTTAACTGCTTTTAAAAATCTGCTGTAAGCCACAGGCTTTACAAGGTAATCTACAACTCCGTTTTCAAAACCTTCTAATGCAAAATCTCTGTGCGCCGTGATAAATATAATAGCAGGTGGTTTAGTGAGTGTTCGGATAAGGTCAATCCCATTAATTTTAGGCATTTCGATATCACTAAAAATAATATCTACTTCGTTGGATTGAAGATAGGTTAGTGCCTCAATCGGGTCTTCATAAGAAGCCTGGAGCTCCAGAAAAGGAATGGTTTTTACAAAATCTACTATTAACTCTCTGCCAATCGGCTCATCGTCTATAACTATACAGCGTAATTTATCGTTCATCCTAAGTTAAATTTATCGAGATAGAAACGAAAAAGCTAGTTTCCCTATCTTCTATCAGTATTTCATGGTTGTGCGGATATATAAGTTTTAATCTTTTTTGTATATTTTTCACCCCAATTCCGCCCAAAGTTGTCGTTTTTTTAGAATTTTTTTCTTTATTATTTTCGATGGCAAAGTAAAAAATATTATTCACAATATTGATATTTATTTTCAAAAAATTATCATTTTTAGATTTTAGACCATACTTAAATGCATTTTCTATAAATGTGAAACTTAATAATGGAGCGATCATGATATCTTCAAGATCATCGGGCATAGCAATATCCAATGTGATGTCTTTATCTGCGGAATATCTCATTCTTTCCAGATAGAAGTAATTTTTTATAAAATCCAGTTCTTTTTCAACCGGAACTTTTTCTGTATTAGATTCATATAAAGTATATGCCATCATATCTGAAATACTAATAATCGCATCCGGAGCACTAGGGTCTTTCTTCACTACCAATCCGTAGAGATTATTTAATGTATTAAAAAGAAAATGAGGATTAAGCTGAGCTTTAAGAAAGTCTTTTTCAATATTAAGATTCTGAAGTTCCAGCTCGGAAGTCTGTTTCTGAAAATAAATAGTTCTGTTAAAAAGTCTTGTGATATCAAATAATATTTTAACGAAAAAAGGCGGTGAAAAAGAGTAAATCACCAGCATTGCATTTCCAAAAACGTTTTTATAATTTAAAGCTTCACCATAGGTTTGGTTAGCATTTCTGCTGATAAGCCCCTTTAGAGGTCCCTCATGAATGTCAATCCCGAAATAATTCAATACAGTATACTGAAAATAATTGACAGACAACCAGATATAAATCGAAAGCGGAATGCTAAGAAGAATTAAAAGAATACCCCAAGCTTTGCTTTTAAATATTCTGGGAACGGCAAGGTAAAAAAACAGATAGAATACAGTCATATTATTCACCGTTCCGCGCATGGTCATTAACAGGCTGGATTTCAACGGCATTTGCAACTCTACCCAGAAATTCAAAAACAATAATGATCCAAAGAAAACCCATACAAGAGCATGACAGATAATTCTAGTGGTTGGCGTATAAAACGTATTAAAATTAAACTGAGAGATTTTCTCTAAAAAAGGAGTCATTCCTTTGGCTGATGTCTGCATTATTTTGATTGACTTAAAATTCTACTATAATATTTCGCGGCAAATGAGTACGTCATGAGCTCCAAAGCACGTTGTTCGGAAGGAAACCATCTATTGATACTCATGTGTATATAACTTGAAAGTGCATCTTTACAAAGTGTAATATCTTGTAAATATCTATCTCTTTCATTAAATTCTTCACCAAATTCATTTCCTGTACAAAATTCATGTAACTCTTCTTTTAAAATTCTGTATTTTGAATTGATATGAGATTTCAGCTCCGAAGAAAATTCCTTCAAAAATACATTTTCCATCGATTTGCAAAAATCCAGTTTTTCCTGTAAAGATAGGTCGAATAATGAAAGCCATAAGTTTACATTTTTTACTGCTGCAAATAATCTCACATTTTCATTTTCTGTGAAATTTTCCTGATTCAATAAATTTAAAACCAATATACTGTCATGATAAAAGGCTTCTTCGGCAGCTTCCATAAACTCAGGATCATATCTTTCGATTTCCCGATGATAAGAATCGATCTGCAAATTCCAGATGGTTTCTTCCTGAAAATACGGATTTAAGTTTTCATGTAACTTCTGAAGTACTTCAGAGTATAATTTTAGATCATTCAAATGAACTCTTAATCGAATGTGATAATGAGGATCTGTGTATCGGATAAAAAAAGCTTTATTAATATAATTTTCAGTAATTAATTCATCCAAAATTGGTTTTAATCCAAATAATAAACTGTCGGAAAAATTTGAATTACAGTATATTTTCAGATAAAGCCACTCACTTCCCGGTGCGAAACTTCTTTGTACGGACGAAACCTTTTTTTGAGATAAATTACTCTGTGGTTTTGCCTCTTTATTTTCCAAAGGAAGAACAATCTGCTGATTATAATTTTTTTTGCCCTCAGTAGGTAACAGCCATTCGGAAAACTGGAGTAGAGTATTGCCTTTTAACTCATCGAGAAGCAACAAAAGGTAAGTATTATTAGTAATATCTAAAAAAAGTTCATTATCACCCTGAACCAATACCACATATCTTGATACATTCCATGTTTGGAAGAAATCTTTTAATGCTGATAAAGGGTTTTTTGATTTTTTGATTACATTAATATCATTTTCATACATCAGCCAGCATGCCCGATGAAGAATAATATTTCGATAAACAATTCGTGGAATAAACCTTTTTTTTATCTTTGAATAATTGATATTCAGATTGATATTATCCTGATTTTGAGATTGTATGGCACACAAAAATTTATAAGCAGCACTTTCACTTTTATAAAAATTATGAGCGTTTGATAGTCTTGGGATAATTCTCTTATTAAGTTTTTCAGATCTTAAAATAATTTCATCACCTTGTACCGAGATCAAAATATCTTTCAGTAAAATTTGCTTGTCATTGTCGCTGCTATTGGCAAAGATCGGGATTTCATATTCTGAAAACTGAGGTCTTCTGGTAATATTTGCCGTGCGTTTTTCCGGAATATAAATAATTTCTGCAAAAATTATATCTGGAGAGTTTTGCTGTTCTTTTTGATGGATTTCATTACAAAAATTTTTGATTTTATCGTCTAGCAAAGCAAATCTTCCCATAATAGAATTTGCACCTGTAGTGCCTATATTCTGCAGAAAGAACTGATCGCTAATAGGAGAACCTACCACACAGAAATTTTGTGTTTTTAAAGATGTTTCATTTATCTGTAAATCAATATTTTCTAACCTGATTATTTCTGTCTTATCTTTTTCAATCAGATCTAAAAGAAAATCTGAATCAGAGCTGGATGAATGTTTTCTATTAGAATTTATGTCTTTCGCAAATCCTTCAATTAAAGAACTTCCCTGAAAATTTCCGATTTGTGATCCTGCCGGAAATCCGATCCCAAATTCTGAATCCAATACTTCGGTAAGTGCAACTTCTCTTGATTCATATTTGGTATTGAAGTGTTTCTTAAAAGAATCTAAATCACCCTGTATGGAGTTTCCGGAACCCCATGTATTTAATATAGAAATGGAAGTATTAATATTGCGGAGCATTTTTTCATCCGGCTGAAAACCGCTTTCTGAAGAATGTTTCAAATCTACATGAAAAAAGTGTGTTTTATCAATTCCAATTTCATTAACTAAGCTTTTAATTTCGGAAATCTCAGAGACAGGAAGATAAGATAGGGGAGTGGTTTCTATCACAGCAATACACTGCTCGATTTTACCTAAAATTTTCAGATATATTCCTGCTTCATATACTTCTTCATTCAAAAGCGTTTGCAGAATGTTTTTTATATTTTCTGTATTGTCGGATGTAAGGGTGAGCTGAAGTTCGCTGACTAAAAATTTGATATCAATCAGTTCATCAATAAAATCTGAAATTTCATCATCCTCAAAATCATCAGAAAGTAAGCCTTTGATTTCGTCATATTTCATGAAATGAGAAATTCCTGCAATTCTTTCCAGATATTCGTTCATTTCTAATGATGACAGCTGATATTTTTCTTCACCATCTGTTCTTATCGGTTCCTGATATCGATATTGTCCTGGAATTTTATCTAATGTATTATTAACTTTATACCTTAATTTTTTCCTGATATTTTCCTGATTTTCAATCTGGAATTTAATTTCTGCAAGAAAATCCATATCGATTCTTGCTTTTCGGGAAATAGGTTCCGGCTCAAGAGTCTTTTTTAGATCCTGTAAAGCCACACCCGCCATAGTTCCATACGGAGTACATCTTGTGCTGCAACGGATTGCATATTTTTTCAGCGTATGAATTAGCCTTGGAATCTTATCTTCTTTAAGTGTGTTTTTTCTGTAGCTGATAATGGTATTGTACAGATCCGGTGAGCTCCAGTAGATTGAAGTCACAAAAGAATCGTCCTGTATCAATTCACCCACCACATCTTCTATGTTTTTGGTTTCACCGTTATTAAACAATATGTCATAAGAAAATAAAGGCTTTCTTATGACATATTTATTATAGGTATCATATTTATTCATAGTGTTTTGCGAAATGTTCTGTTCTCCAGCAGAACGATAAAATTTTCGCAAAATTATTATTTAATACCTAAATACAACTAAAAATCACACTTTTTTGATTAATTTACTCTTTATTTTAATAAAAAATAATTCAAATAATTATTCAAGTATGTATATTTTTTTATTTTTAATACTGATTACTATTTTTTTTCCAATCCAATTGAGGCTTGTTTTTCCTTCATATATCAGATTCTCTACAAAAAGGACATTGGGCTTTTCTATTTTTGCATAATCATTTGAGAGGGCTTCTATACTTCCTTTGTAGATTTTTGTTTTTACGGCTTTATTAAATTCACTTTCCTTTTCGATCACCTGCATGGTTTTAGGATCTATTCCTAAAGTATTTATAAGTTTGTCGCTGAGCCAGAAAGAATTATTTCCTGCACCGGAATCAAGCATCACTTTAATTTTATATTTGTTATTTAAAACAGCGTAGGTAAATATATCGACTGTATCGTCACTTTGAGTAGAAAGAAAAATATCAATCGATTTTGAATATGATTTCGGAGATGCGTCTGTGAAGCTTATTTCATTTTTGCCATAATCGATTACAACATCTGTATTCTCAAGCATTTTTAAAGAAATGAGACCATCAATTCCGGGAAGCTTCATATCCATTGAAGAGAAAGGAACATTTTTAAAAGTTTTATTTGAAAAACTGACTTCATTATTTCTGAAAAGAGGAATGTCGATTCTTTCTCCTGTAGCTCTAAATCCTGTAAAAAAATTGTAAGAGGTTGGTTTCTGCGGAAGTTTTGCTACAAAATCATTAAAAAATAAATTGATTCCTGCCCCGGTATCAAAAATAAAATTCCCTTCTATTCCTTCAATTTTTGCTTTAACAACAATATGTCCGGAAGGCAGCAATGTAAAAGGGGTTTTCTGTGCCATAATTGAAGTCGAAAGCATCAGTAAAAATGTTAAAATTGTATTTTTCATAATAATGTAATTTGGTGTTTAGATTATATTGCTTCAGATAATATATTATGCTCAACAGTTCCTCTATTTAATGTATAAATATGATTTGCCAGCGCAAATGTTTCTGATCTGTGAGAAACAATTATAATAATTGATTTTGGAAAAATCTGTCTGATATTGTTTATAATTTCAGTTTCGAGTTTAGCATCCAATGAAGCTGTAGATTCATCAAATATAAATACAGATGGAGATCTGTTAATTGCTCTTGCTATTGAAACTCTTTGTTTCTGCCCGTCTGAAAGAGTGCCTCCGCTATAAGAAATAATCGTATCAGATCCATTCTCGAGTTTTTTTACAACTTCTTCAAGATGAGCGTATTTTAAGATGTCTTCAATTTCAAATTGGCTCTTATGAGTTCCGTATGTAATATTTCTTTTCAATGTATCATGAAAAAGCTGGTTATCTTTTTCGATAAGACAATACTCGTTTTTCCAATATTCATTTTCTTTAATATTTTGATTATTGATTATTAATTCCCCTTCTGTAGGATCTGTAAATCCACATAATAGATTTATTATTGATGATTTTCCGCTTCCGCTTCCTCCTGAAAGGATATATGTTTTTCCCTGATCGAAATTTAAGTTTATTTTTTTTAAAATGATCGAACTTCCGTGATATAAAGAGATATTTTCTAATCTAATTTGTTCAATTTCGAAACGCTGATTATTATTTTCTCTTATTTCGTCTTTTTCTTCTTCATTAAAATACTCGGCAACTCTATTCATGGAGACAACAGATTTTGAAAATTGGTTGTAGCTGTTGACAATCTCTAAAGTAGGAGTGAAAAGCCTGTTTAAATACTGTATAAATGCAATTAGAACCCCGACACTCATTGTATGTTGAAAAACCTGGTAACCTCCATACGAAAGTACTAAAATAGGAGCTAGAGACATGAGAAGAGAAGAGACGCTTCCGTTCAAGCTGCTTATAAAAGTTCCTTTTGAATGTTTTGAAACCAAATCATTGTGAAGATTATTAAGATTTTTTTCTTCTAAATTTATTGTTTTATAGCTTTTTATGACTCTTATGTTTTTGATCTTTTCTACAAGATAATTATTTAGATTACTTTCCATTTTCTGGATAATTGTAAAATTTTTCTTTACATAAGGTGTAAAAGCTCTTATTACAAAAATAATTGCAGGAATAAATAATAAACTCATTAAAGCAAGTTTATAATCTAAGATAAAAAGCATAATTAAAACCCCAATGAGCACAATAACATTTTTTACCGATCTTATAAGAAGCGAGGAGATCGTCTGTTGAATGTTATCTACATCATTCATTAATGTGAAAACAAGTTCTCCTACTTTTGAATCTTTGAAAAAAGAGATGTTTTTATTCAAAATATTGGCGAAAGCTTCTTCTCTAATGTCAGAAGATATTTTTTTACTTACTGTGGTAGACATTACATCAGAAATAAGAGAACAGATAATCTGCACAATATATATTCCTACTAGCAATACCAAAAGCATAATAAGATCATGAAAGTTTCCTGATGGAAATACATCATCAATGATGATTTTCAGCATATAAGGCGTAACTAATGAGCCTGCGCTGGAACATATCATCAAAGCAAAAAGAATAATTTCCTCTTTGATGTATGGATAAATATACTTTGAAAATCTTTTCAGTAATTTTTTTTTCTGAATCATAATGATACTGTTTTGTTATTAGGTTAAACACATGATTTTTTAATCTCTGTATTCATCCAGTTTTTTCTTCATGATAGTATGCATATGAGAGAATTTACCTTTTCCGTATGCTGTAAAGAATACTGGAATTTTTGTGATTCCATCCATTTTACAGAACTTTTCAATAGCAGACTCTTTGAATGCTCCTGTGATCCAGGTTTGGAGAGATTGTGTAACGGCAATTACCTGAGAAGTCTGGGAAAAATGTCCTGCTTCCAAATAAACAACTTTATAATTTCGGGGAGTCTTGTATTTCCATGCAAGAATTTCAAGATTGGCAGCAAGGAAGATTCCAAAAGAACAATCATTTCCAAAGAATTGTCCCGCTAAACATTCTCTAAGATCCTGATAAGAAAAATGGTCATTTACCTTACAGAGGGAGTGAGTTTCTGGCTCATACCAATATATTCCGTTTTCTACACCTTTTACATTAAAAATCGCCACGTAAGGTTCTATGATCTGAAGGCTACCACCCGAAGGACTGGTTCTTCTTCTGAAAGGACCATATTCTTTTTCTACCCCGTGTACATATCCAAATGAATAAAATAGGAGATTACTCAACTGCTGTATATTGACTGCAGTTTCCTCAAATTCTCTTATTGTTTTTCTTTTTTTCAGTGTATCGATGAGGTCTATATTAATTTCTTCAGCTTTAGGTAAAGTGATCACCACTTTAAAATCTTCAATCTGTCCTCTTTTTGGAAATTCTACCTGCTTTACTTTTTTACACACTTCCAGATATTGTCCTGCCCATTCTTCTTCAGTAGCCTCTGCCATGGCGTTTGACGTATCTTTTGTAATATGATGAAACATATGGGCATAGTAATTAAGATAGGGCTGATCTTTATTGTTTTTTTGTGTAAGAATATCTGTGCTGATGAAATCATTAACGATATTTTCTTTAGTTGTAATATCTTCTTCGGTGTTCGAATAATCTACCAAAGCTTTAAGGTATTCTTTTCTCAGGCTATATTCTTTTTTTTGTTTATAATTGAATAATATAGGTTGATTGTCTTTAAAATATAGAAAAAAATTGTGTGAAATATTCATAGTATGATGTTTTTAGTTGTATGTAATGTATTTTTTAGAAAAAATAGTAGTGACTGGAGAGTTGATGTATCACTACTATTTTTTTAAATTAATTGTAACTTCTATTGACTAGAAGCAGATTACGTTGATGTCGAAAAAGTCGTTTTCGATCGGCGATGTCGTTACTGGTTTCATCGTTATATTTTTAAGGGTTAATATTCGTTTTAGTTACACTTTTGCATTCTATTGACTAGAAGCAGATGATGTTGATGTCGAAAAAGTCGTTTTCGATTGGCGATGTTGTTACTGGTTTCATCGTTAATTTTTTAAGGGTTAATATTGGTTTTAGTTACACTTTTGTTGGGTTCTATTACCAACAGATGATGTTGATGTCGAAAAAGTCGTTTTCGATTGGCGATGTTGTTACTGGTTTCATCGTTAATTTTTTAAGGGTTAATATTGGTTTTAGTTACACTTTTGTTGGGTTCTGATTACCAACAGATGATGTTGATGTCGAAAAAGTCGTTTTCGATCGGCGATGTCGTTACTGGTTTCATCGTTAATTTTTAAGGGTTAATATTTGTTTTAGTTACACTTTGGTGGGTTCTGATTACCAACAGATGATGTTGATGTCGAAAAANCGTTACTGGTTTCATCGTTAATTTTTAAGGGTTAATATTTGTTTTAGTTACACTTTGGTGGGTTCTGATTACCAACAGATGATGTTGATGTCGAAAAARTCGTTTTCGATTGGCGATGTTGTTACTGGTTTCATCGTTATATTTTTAAGGATTAATATTCGTTTTAATTACACTTTGTTGGGTTCTGATTACCAACAGATGATGTTGATGTCGAAAAAGTCGTTTTCGATTGGCGATGTTGTTACTGGTTTCATCGTTAATTTTTTAAGGGTTAATACTACACTTTTGCATTCTGTTGACTAGAAGCAGATTACGTTGATGTCGAAAAAGTCGTTTTCGATCGGCGATGTTGTTACTGGTTTCATCGTTAATTTTTAAGGGTTAATACTCGTTTTARTTACACTTTTGTTGGGTTCTGATTACCAACAGATGATGTTGATGTCGAAAAAGTCGTTTTCGATYGGCGATGTTGTTACTGGTTTCATCGTTAATTTTTTAAGGGTTAATATTATTTCTTTACTTCTATTGTTGTTTCTGGCTGTGACCAGCAGAGTGCATTAATATCAAAATAATCACTGTCCATAGGTTTAGGAATTTGTTTCATTTTATATACTGTTTAGATTCTTAATTTGCTCTGTCTACTTCTTCCAACTTTATCTGCTTGTTATTTCCTCTTACTTTGCTGTTTCCGAACTGATAAGTCACGCTGAGGTTAAAAGTTCTTGCATCGTAGTAATTATTAGAGTAGGTGTAATAATCTGTATAGTACGCTTTCCCTCTAAACTTCATACCTTTTAATAAATCCTGAATAGTCATATTCACCTGTAGCTTTTTTTCAAACAGAGACATTCTTAGCCCTGTAGACAAATTGTATACATTTTCGAATTTGAAATTTCCTTTTGTGTGCGGAAGGAAGTTCCAAAAGTTGAGCAAAAAGGAAAAAGTTTTATTAGAATTAAGATGAATTGTATTATTTAATGAGTAGTATAGGGAGTTTGAGCTTAGACCTTCTACCTGATCTATTAAGCCTTTAGACTCTACATAAGCATAGTTTGCCGATGCGTAGAAATCCCATCTTTTAAGAAAAGTATTAGAATATGTGGCATTAATACCTAGGCTGTTTTCATCATAATTATTAAGATATTTAACTGTTCTGTTAGCGCCTTGCAGTTCTACAATTTGTCCGAAATTGTCTCTGCTGAACTGGTAATATCCTGTAACAGATAATTTATTATTAAATACATATCCTAATTCAAAATTATTGCTGAACGAAGGTTTTAGATAAGGATTACCCGTCACGTAAGCATACGGATCAAGATAAATTGTTGTAGGATTTAGAGATCTGGCATCCGGACGTGTTATACGTTTAGAATAACTTAATGTCAATATGTTTTTTTTGTCTGGCTTATAAGTAAGATATAAACTTGGAAACCATTTTCCATATTCATTTTCTACTTTATCGCCGTTTCTTGCGACTCCGGTAAGAGATGTATATTCATATCTCAATCCTGCTTTTCCTTCCCATTTTTCATTAAAGGTTTTAGAAAGTGTTATATATGATGCCCAATTGTTCTCGTTATAATCGAAAGTATTACTTCTGCCACTATCATATTGAGGAGTGTTATTATCATTTACAAAAAAGTCTAATCCTGTATCTGTATTAAATCTTGTATACTTTCCACCGATTTCACCTACGAAATTTTTAAATGGAAGATAAAAATCGGCCTGTCCGGAATAAATTTTATAGCGGTATTTAGAGTTTAGCTGATAATTAATATTGTTTGCATTATTAGATGAAGATGCCAATGAGAAAGGATTATCATTTCTGCTGTCAAAAAGGTTACCCCCCAAATATAGTTTCTTGCCTAAACTGTCAAGTTTTCTTTCAAAATACACATTCAACTGGTTATTTCTAATGTTTGCCGAGTTATATGTATTTGATGTAACTGTGGAATCTAAAACATTACCTTGATAATACTTCGATAAATTTTTAGAATCATTACCGCCGTCTGTATCAGAATAATTATAAATTGCACCCAATGATGTCTTATCATTAATTTTATAATCTATACTATAATTAATATTGTATCCCTTAGACTTATCAATTCTTCTTGTTTCTGCCGCCAAAATGCTGTTAGCATAAATAGAAAGATTCTCATCAGATTTTTTCTCATTATCGAATTGTGATATTCTTAGCGATGTGTTTATTTTTTTAGACTGATAATTTAAAGATCCGTTATTGGCATATCCGTTTCTGGATCTTCTTTGATAGCTTGTAGAAATATTTCCGCTAAAACCCATATTTGAGTTTTGTTTGAGTACAATATTGATAATTCCACTGTTCCCCTGCGCTTCATATTTTGCAGGAGGTGTTGTTATCACTTCTATTCTCGCAATATTCTCAGACCGTAAAGTTTTAAGGTATGATACAAGATCTTTTCCTGAAAGGTTTACCGGTCTGTCATTGATCATTATAGAAACAGAGCTTTTTCCTACTATTTCTATATTTCCCTCATCATCTGCTTTTACCATGGGAGTTGCTGCCAGTACATCAAGACCATCCACACCTTTTGATGCAATAGAATTTTCTGTATTAAAAACAAATCTGTCTATTTTTCTTTCAAAAGTTTTTTTCTTAGCAACTAATATAACCTCTTTTATCCCTGCTACTTTTTCTTTTTCTATAGAAATTATTATATTATTGGTGGTATTATTAAATTCGTAGCTTTTATTTGATTGTGCATATCCTGAAGCTGATGTTAAAACATTATAGCTTCCGTTTTGTGGCACCTGAACATTAAAAACACCATTTTCATCAGAGATTTTTTCAGAGATAACATTTGCTTTGTTATCAGCTACTTTTATTAAAGCAAAAGGAATTGATTGACCTTTAATATCTGTTACTTTACCATTAATTATATTCTGAGCACTTACTGTGGAGATGGCTAAGAAAAATGTTGCTGCTATTAAACTTGTCTTTTGCATAATCTTGTGATTTCTATGGTTCAAAAGTATAGAGTTCACAAGCGGGAAAGAATTTATTTCGACGAGAACGTTATTTTCTCGGATAGAAATTAAAAATATATCGGTAAAGCATATTTTATTTCTGATACTTTATTAAAATTCGACTGTTTTTATCAGTATTTAAATATTTTAGGTACTTTAATAAATAATCTCATACTGTTTTCAATATGATTTTAAGACAAGAAGAAGGAATTGTAAATCATTGTCTGCTATTAACAAATTGTTTTTGAAATATAATTAACGGAGTAAAGATGTTAATTGATAGGATATATTTGGAATGAAGAACCAGAATAGGTAGCGGTATATAAACAAAAAAATCTCCCTTAAAAAAGAGAGATTTTGTGGGCCCTGAGGGATTCGAACCCCCGACCCTCTGGGTGTAAACCAGATGCTCTGAACCAACTGAGCTAAGAGCCCTGAAATTTTTAGAAAGGCTTCAGTATCCTTTTTAGTGGGCCCTGAGGGATTCGAACCCCCGACCCTCTGGGTGTAAACCAGATGCTCTGAACCAACTGAGCTAAGAGCCCCACTATATTTGTTTCCTCGTTTAGAGTGGTGCAAATATACGACTTATTTAGAAATCTCCAAATTTTTTTCTAAAAATTCTCCGACTACAAAGTTGCTTCCGCCGATAAAAATCATTTCGTTATTTGTACATTCCTCTTTTGCAGAAAGATAGGCGGTCTGCACAGAATCGAAAATTTCATAAAAAATTTTTGCATCAATTAGTAACTGCTCATAATCTTTTGGGTCTCTTCCCCTGTGAATGGATGGTTTTGCAAAATAGAACTTAGAATTTTCAGGTAAAATTTTCATAACATCATCAATGTTTTTGTCATTTACGAATCCCAAAATGATATGTTTGTGCTTCTCAATTGAATTTAACTGAGAAAAAACGTATTCTAAACCTGCTTGATTGTGTCCTGTATCGCAAATTGTCAGTGGGTTTTGCGAAAACTCAAACCAACGACCGATAAAACCTGTATTTTGGTGAACATTTAAAAGTCCTTTTTTAATGTTTTGATCTGAAATCGCAAAATTTAATTTTCTTAATTCTTCAATTAAAGCTAAGACCACTTTAATATTTTTTTCCTGATAATTTCCTTTTAAATCAGATTGTAAATCAGTTTTTAGTGGAGTAGCATCTATAAAAGGAGCATTTTCTGTTTCTGCTTTATTTTTAATGATATTTTTTACTGTTTCATTTTCATCTCCGAAAATAATGGGAATATTATTTTTAATAATTCCTGCTTTTTCTCCGGCAATTTCTTCAATCGTATTGCCTAAAATATTCTGATGATCCAGCTGAACATTCGTAATCGCAGAAACTAAAGGGGTAATGATATTCGTAGAATCTAATCTTCCACCCAATCCGACTTCAATAATGGCAAAATCAACTTGCTGCTGATAAAAATATTCAAAAGCCATGATCGTAGTAAATTCAAAAAAAGAAGGAAGAATATCGTTCGGAAGATCTTTTAGTTTTTGAATGAAATTATAAACAAACGTTTTATCACAGTTTTTACCGTTAACTTTAATTCTTTCGGTAAAATCAATAAGGTGAGGAGAGTTGTACAAACCAACTTTGCAACCCGATTCCTGTAAAACTGACGCCAGCATATTGCTTGAAGATCCTTTTCCATTGGTTCCTCCAATATGGATACATTTTATTTTTTCCTGTGGATTTCCAAAGAATTCACAAAGTCTGATAATATTGTCTAATCCCGGTTTGTAGGCTTTTTCGCCATCAATCTGATAATTTGGAGCCTGTATGAAAAGCCAGTCAACAGCTTCCTGATATTGTTCATTTGTCATGATACAAAATTCTCAAAAGTTTGAGTAAAATGAAACAATAATTTTTAGAAACTGTAACTTTTTTATATTTAGTTCGTCTAATTGGGAAAAATCGTAACATGAAAAAAGTTTTGACTATTATTTTGGGATTATCTTGCCTGGCTGTCAATGCCCAGAAAAAGTGGTCGTTGAGAGAATGTGTAGACTATGCTACCAAGCATAATCTTCAGGTGATCCAAAATGAATACTCGAAACAAATGCAGGATCTCAATCTAAAAACGGCAAAGAGAAACTATCTTCCTTCTGTATCTGCAAATATTGGAAATAGCGTGAGTTTTGGTCAGGGATCATTAGGAGCAGGAAGTTTTAGAAACGATAGGTTCAATAACAGTCCTAGTGTGGGGGCGGATATCTTGGTTTACAACAATGGAAGACTTGAAAAAACCGTTAGAAAAACTGAATTTGATGTAGAGGCAAGTCAATACGATATTGAGACGATTAAAAATGATATTTCTCTCCAAATCGCTCAGCAATATTTAACGACTTTATTGAATAAAGAAATTGTAAAAATTTCTGAAGCCGCGGTAGAAAATGCTCAAAAACAATATGACAGAGCAAAAATAACTACAAATGTAGGAACGACTGCCCAAACAGTTTTGGCGGAAGCAGAGGCGGCGTTGGCGAGAGAAAAACAGAATTTAAAAACTAACGAAATTAACGTCGGACGTAGTTTATTTGCTTTGGTTCAACTTTTACAATTGGAGGAATACAAAGATTTTGATGTTGAAAATGTAGATGTTCCGGATCAGCTGGCACCTCAGTTGAAAGGAGTTGATGAGGTTTTAACGACCGCTTATGAAACTCAGCCTCAGATAAAAGCTGCTGAAAGCCGTATTAAATCTGCGGTTGCACAAACTGAAGTTACCAAAACGTCATTTTGGCCTACATTAACGGCCAGTGCTGGTCTTAACACTTTCTACAATAAACAATTTAATGTTCCGCCAGGTGTTGTACAGGGAACTTTTTTTGAGCAATATAAAGATCAGTTCGGACAAAATGCGGGGCTATCACTTAATATTCCGATCTTCAACAAAGGAATTACTAAAATTCAGGTCGAACAGTCTAAGCTGAATGAAATTATTGCCAAAACTACTTTAGAGCAGCAGAAGCAGACAGTAAGACAGAATGTTCAGAAAGCCCAATTTGATGTTGATGCCAATTATGAAATTTATGTATCAGCTTTGCAGTCTGAGAAAAGCACAAAATTAGCTTTGGATTTCGCTGATAAAAGTTATGCTGCAGGCAGAACGACGATTTATGATGTAAATGTTGCAAGAAACAATTATGCAAATGCGCAAGGTTCTGTAGCTCAGGCTAAATTTAATTATGTTTTCAGTCTTAAATTACTGAATTTCTATGCAGGAATTCCATTAAGTTTGTAGCATGTCAATTCAATCATTAGAAAAATATTTACCACAAAATACGCTTCCTTATTTAAAAGATTGGTTTTCTGATTATTATATTCATATAAAAGTTACGAAAAATAGAGATTCCAAACTGGGAGATTATCGTAAACTTCACGATAATTCCCATGAGATAACAATTAATTCTACTTTAGTTCCGCAATTATTTTTCTTTGTACTGACGCATGAATTGGCACATCTAATTGCTTTTGAAAAATATGGCAGAAGAATTTCGCCACACGGAAACGAATGGAAAGAAACTTTCAGGCAGATGCTTTTGCAAAGTCTGGATGTTTATGATGAAGATCTTAAACCAATCATCATAAAGTTTTCAAAATCTCCTAAAGCAAATTTTATGGCAAGCCCGGATTTGGTAAAATATTTTCATATTGAAAAACAAGATGATAGCCTTCAGTTCATCGAAAAACTGCAAAAAGGGGATTTCTTTATTTACCGAAACGAGAAGTATTTGTTAGAAGGTCTAATTAAAAAAAACTATCTTTGTAAGAATCTGGCTACGGGAAGGAAGTATTCTTTCAAGCCGTTGGCAAGGGTACAAAAATGCACTTAAGAATGTCAAAATCAAATAGATATTGCGTGATTATGGCAGGAGGAATCGGTAGTAGATTCTGGCCTATGAGTACGCAGAAATTTCCAAAACAATTTCAGGATATTTTAGGAGTTGGTCGCACAATGATTCAGCAGACGTATGACAGAATCAGCAAGATTATTCCTGACGAAAATATATTTGTAATCACCAATAAAGAGTATGTTGAGCTTTCTCATCAACAGTTACCGGAAATTCCACAGGATAATATTGTGGGAGAACCTCTGTTGAAGAATACGGCACCCTGCAATCTTTATATGGCAAATAAAATTGCAGAAATCGATCCTGATGCAACGATGATTGTATTGCCTGCAGATCATTTAATCTTAAAAGAAAATATCTTTTTAGAAAAAGTGGAGCTTGCTTTCGATCTTGCTGCCAAAAATGATTACTTGGTTACGTTGGGTATCACACCCACCAGACCTGATACGGGCTATGGCTATATTCAGTTTGTTGATAAGCACGATTCTGATTATTATAAAGTCAAAACATTTACAGAAAAACCAATTTTAGAAATTGCAAAAAGCTTTCTGGAAAGTGGCGATTTTCTTTGGAATGCCGGAATTTTTATCTGGAATGTAAAATCAATTCATCATGCTTTTGAAATGTATCTTCCGGAAATGACACAGCACTTTATGGCTTGTGAATACAATGCAGATAGCGAAAAAAGCTGTATCGAGCTCATTTATCCAAAAGTTCAGAAGATCTCAATTGATAACGGAATATTGGAAAAAGCCCAAAATGTGCACGTAATTCCTGCCGATTTAGGTTGGAGTGATTTGGGAACATGGACTTCGGTATATGAAAATGGCGATAAAGATGAAGATCAGAATGCTGTGGCATCAAAACAACCGATCCTGACTTATAATGCCAAAGGAAATGTTGTCCGTTTAAAAAACAGTAATAAAGCAGTTATTATTGATGGTTTAGAAAATTACATCATCGTTGATACCGATAAAGCTTTACTTATTTGTCCAAGAGATCATGATCAGATGATAAAAGATTATGTTTTGGATCTTAAGAGTCTGAAAAAAGGAGATCGGTTCATATAAAATAATTGGTAGACTTTATACGTTCTTTTAATTATGGTAAAACTTACAAAGCAATTTAGTCTATTCGTTTTCTTATTTTTAGGAGTGCTTTCGTACGCCCAGGAGAAAAAACAATTTTCTAATGTTTCGAGTATTCTGCAATATATTACTCCTAATATCAAAACAGATTCATGGATTTTAGTTCACCAGAGTTACGGAAAAGATAATGTTATAAAAAAATCAGGAACTTTAAAAGATTATATTCCTCAGTCTTCAGGATTTAATATCGGAATTGCCCAGGAAGACGAGTTCTATTATATTGTTTATTCTTCAGGTGGAAAAACTGAAAACATCACAAATCTTGATGGACTTAGAAATTTTATAGGGAAAATAGATAATATTAATGAAGCGGCTATTCTTGCTTCAACGGACGGATATATTGTCGATGAGGAATTCAGAGATTTAGCCGGAAATTATTACGATGACAAATCCAACTACTATCTTGAGTTGGGAAAATTAACTTCCAAAGAATGTCCTTATCAGAAAAAACATTTTACCTTAACAATCAATAAATCGATGGGTACAATTACGGATGTTAAGGATAATGGAGCCTATATCGAGCTTTACAATAAGAAATGTACGAATAATCCGAGGCTTTTGAAGCTTGAGAAAAAAGAAGAACCAAAAGATGATCCTAAAAGAAAATCTACAAAACGCAGATAGTTTCTACGAAACTGAACGTTTAATCCTTCGTCCCATATCTTTGGAAGACGGAGCATTTATTCTTGATCTTTACAACAGACCAAAATTCATTAAATTCATCGGAGATCGTCATTTAAAAACAGTTTCCGATGCAGAAAATTATATTCAAAACAGATTTCTTCCTCAGATGGAAAGATTGGGTTTTGGAAATTACTTAATGCTTACAAAAGAAGGAAATCAAAAAATTGGTGCTATCGGAATCTTTGAAAGAGAAGGGTTGGATGTTGTCGATATTGGCTTTTCTTTGCTGAATGAGTTTGAAGGAAAAGGCTACGCTTATGAAGCGGGTTTAAAGATAAAATCTATCGGGATGGATGATTTTGGTTTAAAAAAGATTTCCGCCATTACGACAAAAGAAAACTTTTCTTCTCAAAAATTAATTGAAAAGTTAGGATTGAAATTTAAAAAAATTGTCAACATTCCGGGAGATGCAGAAGAATTAATGTACTACGAAAGTGAATAATCAATCCTGCATCCATTTGTTCATTCAGAATGACAGATAGAATATTAAATTATTCTTCCAAAATCTGTTCAGCTGCCGTTTTTGAAGTTACTTTTTCAATAACTCTTGTACAGATCCCTTTTTCATCAAAAATAAAAGTCGTTCTTACAATTCCCATATACGTTTTCCCAAAAGTTTTTTTCTCCTGCCAAACACCGAATTTCTCAAGAACTTCGTGATTTTCATCGGCTATTAGATCATAAGGAAAAGCAAATTTACTGTGGAAATTTTTCTGTTTTTTTACAGAATCACCACTTATTCCTAATAATTGAAATCCTGCTTGCTCCAATTTTGAATAATTATCACTTAAATTACACGCTTCCACCGTACACGTCGGCGTATTTGCCTGAGGATAAAAGAAAATAACTAATTTTTTACCAATTAATTTTTCTGAACTGATGGCTTCTCCATCCTGATTTGTTCCTTCAAATTGTGGTAATTTGTCTCCAACTTTCAACATAATTCATTATTTTAGGTAAAAATAATGAATTATAAAAATTAAATCCGCAGAATAGTCTGCGGATTTTTTAGTACTATTAGTCTAAATAATTATTATTTCGTTTGGCATTATTATTAATTCTCATGATGTCACTAGGATTCAATGTAATTCCTGTTTGGCTAGAAAGCATACCTGCAGCATTTTCAATCATATCTTTTCGTGCCTTATAGAAATTAGAATATTTAGTAGCAAATGCATCTTTCATTAAAATCATCGGCTTAATAGTTTTAGTGAAACTTATCATTGAAAAATGAATTGTATCATTCAGGTCGTAAACTTCTAATATTAATCCAGGTAATCCTTTAAAGACGTAAGGTCCATCAGGAATAGCGATCGATTCTGTGAACCACGCAATATAATGTCTCCCTTTATATTTTCCGGTAGCTTTTCTACATACGTATGATTCTATTATTTTAGCTTCAGATTCTATTTTCCAAAGAATTGGATCATCTAGTGGATAAGAAAACTTGTTTCTCATTAATTCTTTATATACCGTTTGCTTTCCATTATCTGAAAAAACTTCGGATTTAAAATATACACCTGGAACATTTCTCATATCTACAACCACTCTTCCATTTATAGCATTATTTACTGCCTTCATACCAATTGTAGTTGCTATTGAATCACTTTTTGCTTTTTGGGTGCTTCTAAATAAGGATTTATGATTTTTAATTAATAAAGATAAATTTTCTTCTGACGCTATATTTTTAGACAAAGTGTCGTCCAAACATTTAAATTTATAAATTACTTCATATTGTGATTTAAGACTGTCTGATTGAGAATATAAGATATTAATAAAAAGTATAAAAATTGATATGTAAAATCGCATAGTAATAATAATTAAAATTAGTTTGGTCCATTTCCTGTTCCCCAACCATGTTGTGTTCCTGATCCACAAAAATATTCAGTTAACAACTGTGAATTATGAATTTCATCCGCAACTGCTTGAGCATGAGTTGCTGTACCCGAACCTGCACCCCAACAAACTGTATCGGCAAAAAATTGATCTGTACACCATACATACATAGCCCATTCATAACACTGCATTTTATCATTAGGATCTTCTGCAACAACTCCTTTAATAATCTCTTTCTTTTCTGGTTCTTTTGTAGGTTTAGTTTCTTCCGCATTTTTTGCACTTACGAATCCGGCAACTTCTAAAGCTGCGATCAAAAATAATTTTTTCATTTGGTTTAAAAATTAAAATTAGAAAATAATTTGATGAAATTTTGTATACAAATAACTTCATTACAAAAATTGAAAATAATCTGTTCCCAACCTATGCATTTCATACATAAATAATGTACATAATTAGTTTTTTAGTATTTTTGATGTAAAATCTGCAGAATGTATATAAAAACAGAGCAAATAAGAAGACTGAGAAGAGAAAAAGATTTCTCTCAGGACTATATGGCTGAAATGTTGGAAATTTCACAACCACAATATTCCCGAATTGAAAACGGTGAAAGCAGTATAGACTTAGAAAAAACGAGTAAAATTGCAGAAGTTTTAGGAGCTAATCCTTTGGATATTTTAGAGTTTGAAGATAAACAATCTTATTATAACTGTACCAATTCAGGATATTATTTGAATACATTCAATAATAACGAAAGTTTCGAAAAAGAAAGAGAAGCATACCTCAGTCAGATAAAAGAATTAAAAGAAGACAAAGAATTTCTGAAACAGGAAAATCTTTCGTTAAAAAAAATGCTGGATAAACTCGTACAATGACAAAAAAGCAAAGAGCAGCGCTTGTTCAACTCGAATTAGAAAAACTATATCCTGAAGTTCCAATTCCGTTGGATCATACCGATGCTTATACTTTGATGGTGGCGGTAGCTCTTTCTGCGCAGACGACCGATAAAAAAGTAAATCAGGTTACCCCTGAACTTTTCGCTGTAGCTGGTACGCCGCAAAGAATGGCAAAACTGGAAGAGTATCAGATTAAAGAATTAATTAAAGAAATCGGACTTTCCAATACAAAAGCAAAGAATCTGAAAAGAATGGCAGAACTGCTGTTGGAAAGACACGGTGGAGTGGTGCCGCAAACCTATGAAGAATTGGAAGCATTGCCGGGCGTTGGTCACAAAACGGCTTCTGTTGTCATGAGCCAGGCTTTTGGATTTCCTGCTTTTCCCGTTGATACCCATATCCACAGATTGATGACGCAATGGAAATTAACTTCCGGAAAAAATGTCGTAGAAACCGAAAAAGATGCTAAAAATCTCTGGAAAGAAGACGTCTGGAACAAACTTCATTTACAGATTATTTTCTACGGAAGAGAATATTCTCCGGCAAGAGGGAAAGGAGAAAAAGATTTTATTACAAAGATGTTGTTTGAAAAGAAAGAATCATAATTTGAAAAACTTTACTTAAAAATTAAAGTTTTTCAAATATATGTCAGACTATTTGTTGTTTAAAAGAAGGTAAAGAAATTTTATTTTTCCGGCTTCAATAATGGCAACGTCCATGCCTATTGCAATAGGTTCTTCACCAGGAATACCTAAATTCCAACTGATATGTTGAACATTATGATTGGATTTTGGAGTTTCTGTAATAGTGAATTCAAAATCAGGAGACCAGTTTTGCTGCAATTTTTCAATAAGATTATTAATAGATTCAAATCCTATAAAAGGTTGTCCTTTATCATCTTCAAAAAATGTAACATCCGGAGCGTAGATTTTTTCCATAATGCTAAGTCTTTCGGCAGCATTCCGATTGTTCCAGATTAATAATAAACTTTCTTGTAAAAGAATTGATGATGTTTCCATGAAGTTATTTTTTAATGTTAATAAAGTAATTAGAAAGGTATAAGTGAGGATTTTGCGTGTTGGTTAAAAAGTTTATTCCAGATCAAGTAATCTTCTGTGATAATTAATCTGTCCCAAATGATAGCTTAAATGCCCAAATAAGTGAATCAGAAAATATTCTGTGGTCATTGGATAGCCCAAAGGTTCGATAGGGTACTCCTTTGCAAAATCTTCTGCAGATAATTTTTCGAGCGAAGAATTTACAATTTCAATTGTGTTTTCAATCTGCTGAATTAATTCTCCTCTTGGAATATCTTTTAATGAAAATTCAAGTTCTCTGTTTCTTACATAGCCCGAATTTCCAAGAATTGCACCTACAAAATGATTAATATTTCCCACTAAATGTAGCGTTAAATTTCCTGCAGAATTCAAAATGTTTTGATCAATTTTCCAGATCACTTCTTCGTTGTAGTACGCTTCGATTTCTGTTTTTAGTTTGTTTAAATCTCTTGTGAAAAGGGATTTTAGGCTTTCTGTCATTTTAAAATAATTTTAAATAAATGTAAGAATATATAAAACAAAAAGCCACAAAAATTAATTTGTGACTTCAATATTTAATGTGGAATTTCTTCCGTTAAAATCATATTTCCTGCCTTGTCATAATACGTACAAGTGAATTTATCAAGGTCAACAATCCATTTTTCGATCCCGGTTTCTGCGCAATCCTGACAGAATTTCATATAATCTGTTTCTCCTTTTTGATGACTTTTTAATTGTTTGCTGAATTTTTCTTTATCAAATCAATCTGCAATAATTAAATCAGCATATTTAGGCTCAGATTTCGTTGTGAAATTATTTTCTCCAAAGTATTTTGTGTGACTGTCTTTAACGCAGGTTTCAAAAGATTGTACACCTAATTTTTTAATTTCCTGAATATAATTGGGAAAGTCTGCGCCCGTTTTTATCTTGCTGTGGGCATTTTCTATCTGTTTTACAGTAAAACATTTTTTTCGTTGTATTTTATTTATTATTCGATTTGCCAACAAAAAATTATTTCTGACTTTCCGCCCAAAGCTCCATTTTTCTGTTCAGAACATCTAAAGGAAGGCATCCCTGACTCAAAATTTCATCGTGGAATTTCGCCAAATTAAATTTGCTGCCTAATTCTTTCTGATATTTTTCTCTCAATTCACGAATTCTCAATGAACCGATTTTGTAGCCCAACGCCTGTCCAGGCATTGCCATATATCTTTCCACCTCGGCAGTTGCGCCTGCTTCATCGTAAGAAATATTGCTCAGGAAATATTTGATGGCTTCTTCTCTTTTCATTTTTCCAGTATGCAGACCTGTGTCGACTACCAATCTTACGGCTCTTAACATCTGGTCACTTAAATACCCCATTTTTTGATAAGGATCTGTATATAAGCCGAATTCCGGACCTAAAGTCTCACAATAATGTGCCCAGCCTTCGCCATACGCTCCAAACCAGCCAAATCGCATGAATTTCGGAAGTTTCGTATTTTCCTGTTGAAGAGAAACCTGGTAATGATGCCCCGGAATTGCCTCATGTAAGAACAAGGATTCCATGCCGGAAGTCACATTGAATTTTGAAGGATCGGGAAGAGGAACATAGAAAACTCCCGGTCTTTTGCCATCAGAAGTTCCCTGAATATATTCTGCGCTCGCACTTGCTTCCCTGAATTTTTCCGTCTGTCTGATCTCAAATTTGGTTTTAGGAGTTACAGAAAACATTGTTTTTAATTTCGGAGTTATTTTCGCTAAAATTCCATTAAAACCTCCTAAAACTTCTTCCGATGTTTTGTAAGGCATCGCTTTAGGATCAGTTTTCACAAAACTGATGAATTCTTCCAGTGTTCCTGTGAAGCCAACCTCTTGCTTTACTTTTTCCATTTCAGCACGAAGCATAGCAACCTGTTGAAGTCCGATTTTATTGATTTCTTCCGGAGTTTTATTGGTTGTTGTCCAGCTTTTTGCGTAATACTGATAAATATCTTTTCCGTTAGGTAAGCTGTTATAACCGTCCGTATCTCTTGCTTTTGGTAAATATTCTTTCTCTAAAAAATCTCCCATTTTAGTATAAGATGGAATAATTTTCTGTGTGATTGCGTCGGTATAAAGTGTTGATAATCTGTCCTTCTGTTCTTTTGTAAAGTCTTTCGGGAAGTTTCTGATCGGTCCGTAGAAAATATTTTTATCTAAATCTGTCGTTGTAATTTCTTCCGCCCGCATCTGAGGGATCATCTTGACAACCAGTTTTTTAGGTAAAACCATTTTGTTGGTAATTCCTTCTTTGAAATTGTCTGTTGCGGTATTCATCCAATCCGGGAATTTTTCCATTCTCTTCAGCCAGTCGATGTAATCTTTTTCTGTTTTAAAAGGTTGGCTGCCTTCTCCGCTTCCATATAGTGGGAAATTCAGCGGAAGCCCGCCAAACTGTGTGAAAGGAATATATTCAGGATGATAATTATAAGCTTCAATTTTATCTTTCAACGTAAAATCCAGAACATCAAAAACGACTTTGTCTTCGTCGGAAAGGTTTTTATAATCAACATTTTCAAGCTGTTTCTGTACCGATTTATAAAAAGCGACTTCTCCGGATATAAAATCTTTATCAATCGTGATCGGAAGCTGGTCATTATATCGAAGATCACCTTGTGAAGTTGCTTCCAAAGGGTAAAGCTTCAGATATTGCTCATAATAATTAGAGGCAATAGAATCGATGTTTGACGGGGTAACTTTCGTTAAAGGAGAATCGTACTTCTTACATGAAGCAAGACTTACTAATAGCACCAATCCTAAAATACTTTTTGATAAAATGTTTTTCACTTTTAAGAATCTTTAAAACAAATGTAAATATTTTAAGATCAATTTCAATCTTTAAAAATGTAACAGTTTTCTCTTTTTTAGACAAAAACATATTAATTATATTGATTTTTTAAAAATTATTTTGAAAATATCTTACACAATCAATCTATTTTTTATCTTTGCTGATAACGTTTAACAATCATAGTATTACAGTTCTTTTTTTAAGAAATAATGAAAGGGATTTTAAAAATTTACCATCCGGAGGAAACGCTAAAGTACAATATCAGAAATACATATTGTAAAGCAGTTTACAGCAACCAACAACATGTATTAGAGGTTGAAATTATAACGGATGACGGTCTGGATCACGTAGACGATGATTCTCTGCAGTATAACTTTCCGCAACTTTCGCTTAAAGTTTTCGATTTTCTTATTGATTCTGGGGAAATAGAAGGGAAAACAATTACCATTAATGATTCTGACGAGGAAATCTATACCGAAGTAGATCTTTTTGATGACGAAGATGCTTTTATCTATGATAATGAGCTTGCGTTCGAAAAAAATGAAGAAGGTGAACTTGAGGTAATCTGGAAAGGAACAATCAATGATTTCTACACGGGATCAGAAACGCCGCTTCCATTCAGGCTGAAATGTGAATTCACCCAGGACGAGATTGTTGTAGACGAAGATTAATACAGTCTTTATTACAGAAATTTTATATCAGATTTCTTTTCAAATATTTTTTTGGAAAGAAATTTGCTGTTTTTAAACCATAACAAATTTTAAGTTGTTTTTAAGCAATTTTTAAGAGAGCAATTCATAATATTCCACTACATTTGTCGTTAAAACCTTTATAAAATACACATTAATGCTGTTAACGGAACTTACTCAGATTTTATTCGCTCAGGTATCTGCGCCTGTAGTTGCAGAAGCACCAAAAAAAATATTCTCGTTTTGGGAAATCATGTTTCATGGCGGGATTTTCGCAAAAATAGTAATGGTTACCGTATTATTACTGGGAATATTTTCTGTTTACCTTTTCTTTGAACGTTTTTTCTTCATTAAAAGATTAATGTCGAAAACAGATGCTAATTTTATGGATAATATCGAAGATTTCATCAAAGAAGGGAAAATTGAATCTGCCGCAGATTATTGCAAAAGACAAAATTCTCCGGAAGGAAGGATTTTAGAAAAAGGAATTTCAAGATTGGGTCGCCCCGTTTCAGATATTGTGAGTGCCATGGAATCTCAGGCTCAGGTTGAGGTTGCCAATATGGAAAAAAACCTGAATCTTTTAGCGGTTGTACCAAGTATTGCGCCGATGTTAGGACTTTTAGGAACGGTTATAGGGATGATTATTGCATTCTTTGATTTATCTACAATGGAAGGCGCTTTCTCTCCGAAAACATTGTCTGAAGGTATTTATACAGCTTTGGGACAAACGGCGGTTGGTCTTGCGGTGGCAATTCCGGCTAACTTTTTCTACAATATTTTATTAACGAGAATTGATAAATTTGTATTGAAAGCGCAAAATATGTCCGGTGAATTTTTAGATCTAATCAATAAACCTTTATAAATCTTTGGTATGAAAATTCAGAGAAAAAATAAAGCCCGACCGGAATTTAGTTTAGCAGCGATGACTGATGTTATCTTGCTGATGCTGATATTCTTTATGATTACTTCTTCGGCAGCAAATCAAAGTGCTATTGATGTGAAATTGCCAAAAACGGGAGCGGTTGATGATAATATTCCAAATCCTGTCATTGTAAGCATTAAACCTGACGGATCTTATTTTGTGGATGATAATCCTGTAAACAAAGAGCAGTTAGAGCAAATGATTGTTAATAAACTTACGAATCAAACCAGCAAATCTTTTACGATAAGGGCAGACGAAGATACAAAGCATAAAGACGTGGTTTTTGCCATGGAAATTGCTGAAAAACACAAATTTAACATCGCCATTGCAACCGTTAAAGATAAATAGCACTTCCAACAATCTCGGAAAAGATCATTATAAAATGAGAAGCCAAATTATAAACAAAGACGAGGAAAACAGAGACAGGATAAAAAGCGCATTGCTTTCGATCCTGATTTGGTCTGCAATTTTGTTATTTGTTTTTTTGTATAAATTAAAACCGAAACCGCAGGAGAAAGAGCCTGAAATTGTGACGACGATGCTCGTAAATTTCGGAGATAACAGAAACGGAAATGGGATAGAAGAACCTGCTGACCAACCGGGAAGTTTGGCCGCCGTTGCAGAAGTGACCCCCGAACCTGTAGAAGCTGCGGTTCCGGAAACAAAAACGGTTATTAAGCCTGAGCCCCAGCCTGAAACTAAAAAGTCAGAAGCGAAAGATAAGATTATTACAGGAAATAACTCAAAAGTGTCCGTTCCTAAAAAAGAAGAGTCCAAAAAATCTGATAAAGCAACATCTGCAAGTACGTCTTCAACTAAAAATACTAAAAAATCAGGTGCAACAACTGCCAATTCTAAAACAGGAAATGGTGACGGAAAAGGAACCGCCGCCATCGGAAACCTGATAAGAGGAAGAGGAACAAAAGCAGGAAGCCAGGGTGACGGACAGGGAATAGGAAATGCCGGAGATCCTTTAGGTGGGGATGGAAATGGTGACAGTAAAGTAGGAATCGACAGAAAACTGGTCGGATTTATTCCCGGGACAATGGGGAGAGGCGGTGCACAACCTGCCAATAAGTGTACAGCAAGCGGAACTATTACCATTGCTTACACGGTTGATAAAGCAGGAAATGTGGTTTCGGCAAGAAGATCAGGCGGAACGTCGGATCCATGCATCAGTTCAAATGCTGTCTCTTGGGTGAAACAATACGTAAAGGCTGAAAAATCCAACGTCTCCTCAAGCGGAACTTATAAAATTACATTCTAAAATACAAAAGCACTTTATTCAAGTGCTTTTTTTATTTCGTTGATTCTGTTGATAACAGGAAGTGCAAAGATTCCGCTGGTTTGAAGATACAATTCATAGAATGTTTTTGCTTTGTCTAAAAACTCGTTGTTATGAGTCGCTCTTCCATTGAAATAAAAAAGATTTCCCAGCATTTCATAATAATCTTTGTGGTCTCTTTCCTGTCTTTCATTCACGATTTCAATGATTTCTTCTTTTGATTTAGATGAAAGTGTCGTAAAATCAAATTTAAAAATGTCTTTCATCAACGTTTCAAAATCCAGTTCTTTCTGCATTAAACTCTCTTCAGGTTTATCCAAAATCAGTTTTTCCAATGCTTGAGTTAACTGGCGTATTAATCTTAATGTGAATTCTTTATCTGTGATCATAATTTAATTTATATTTAATATTTAAGCAAAAAAGAGATAAGCTAAAGCAATTGCAGTAATAACTCCCACTAAATCTGCCAAAAGCATAGCAATTACAGTATATCGTGTATTTTTTACGGCTACCGCTCCAAAGTAAACGGCAATCACGTAAAACGTCGTGTCTGAGCTTCCCTGAAGAACTGCTGCCAATTTTCCCTGAAAGCTGTCTGCTCCGAAAGTTGACATGGTATCTACCATCATTCCGCGCGCTCCGGAACCAGATAATGGTTTGATTAAAGCAGTTGGTAGTCCGTCAACAAACCTTGAATCTAAATTTGCGGTATAAGCGACCCATTTCATTCCATCAATAATAACATCGAAAACTCCCGAAGTTCGTAATAAAGAAATAGCGATTAACATTCCGACTAAATAAGGTATGATTTTCACACAGGTCCAAAAACCTTCTTTTGCGCCTTCAATAAAAGCATCAAAAACATTGATTTTTTTATAAACAGCCCCAAGAACAATGGCTAAAAAGATAAAAAGAATCAGTCCGTTGCTTAATACTTTACTGAAATCATCCAGTTCATCTTTGCTCAATTTCGTTAAGTATAAAACCAATAAAGCAATTAATACTGAAATTCCTCCTACATAAGCTAAAACTACAGGTTTTAGTAAATTTATTTTTTGATATAATGAAACGACAATCATTGCGGCTAAAGTCGCTGCAAAGGTAGCAATCATACACGGAAGAAAAATATCTGTAGGTGTTTTTGAACCCATCGAAGCCCGGATTGCAATAATTGAAACAGGAATCAAAGTCATTCCACCAGCATGAAGACACAGAAACATAATTTGGGAATTGCTTGCCGTATCTTTATTAGGATTTAAGCTTTGAAGGCTTTCCATAGCTTTCAAGCCAAAAGGCGTTGCAGCATTATCCAACCCTAAAAGATTGGCACTGAAATTCATCAGCATATGACCAAAAGCGGGATGGTTTTTCGGTATATCAGGAAATAATTTTGAGAAAAATGGCTGAATTAATCGACTTAACAAATTAATTCCGCCGGCTTTTTCTGCAATGCTCATAAATCCCATGAAAAGAGTCATGATTCCCACTAACCCAATACAGATTTTTACTGCTGTTTCAGAAGTTCCGATCACGCCGTCTGCTTCCTGAACACGGTACACTTTTACATCCTGTTTTAAAGAATCTGTTTTATAATGAATTCTACTGTCTGCAAAATCAGGTTTTTTCATCAGACTGTCTCTGACGATTGGTGAAAGAACATTCATTTTCTGTGTAGCAATCTGTACCGTATCACCACCTTTTCCTACAACCATGTCATTGAAAATGGTTTTGTAGTTGCTTGATGAGATGTATTTTATACTTGCAATACCAATGGCGATAATGATAAATGCCGACCAAATTCTGCTGAGAACCATTTGATTAAATTAAGATTGTCTAAACTTATCAAAAAAACTTCAGATTACAAAGCCTGAATTGTCAATAGTCAATCCCTTCGGGATCAATAGTGAATTTTTTAGGCTGGTATAAGGTTCACTTGCAAAGCAAAGTTGACTTGCAAAGCGAAATTCACCATTTACTCTTTCACTTTTCATCAAGATAAACCAAAAAACCTTCAAAATCATCATCCAGATTTTTTAAGACTTTAGCGTCTTTCATTTTCTTTTCCAATCCGTCGATGAAAAAACTTTTTTCGAAAAACTGACGGTGAACTCCCGGCAACAATTCTTTAAAATAATCCATTCCGAATTTATTGTTATGAAGATCCATTTTTGTTTCTAAAGGCTTGTTGGGAAACAATTCTTCGTGCATATCTGTGATTTTTTTACAAAAATCAAGGGCTTTTTCGGGAGAGGAAACTTTGGAACAGTACATTGAGATAAAGCAGCACCACAGCGCATGTCTGAAAGAATTTCCAATGCCGTTGGTAGAAGCGGTGTCCGGAAACTTCTTCTGGGCAATAGTATAAGCCTGAAGCGTCGCATGAAAACTTAATAAAGAGAAAATAGGATGGGGGAGAACGAGCGATAAAAGACGCATTATCTTTTTAAAGCTCATACTTCGGATCGTATTAAAAAATATTTTGAAAGTTCTCATCAATAAAAATCTCTCTCAATAAGAGAGAGATTGTAGTATTTTGTTATAAATGTTAAGCTTTTGCGGCTAATAAATTAACTGTTTTAGCAACGGTATCCTGAATCTCAGTTCTTTTTACAATGAAATCCACAAATCCTTTTTCCAGAAGGAATTCTGAAGTCTGGAAACCTTCCGGTAAGTCTCTTCCGATGGTCTCACGGATCACTCTTGGTCCTGCAAACCCGATCAGGGCTTTTGGTTCAGCCATGATGATATCTGCTGTCATTGCAAAAGATGCGGTAATCCCTCCAAAAGTAGGGTCACAAAGATAAGCGATATATAAAAGTCCTGCTTCTGAAAGCTGAGCTAATTTAGCCTGAACTTTTGCCAGTTGCATCAAAGAATAAGTAGCTTCCTGCATTCTAGCACCACCAGACTGACAGATGATCATATAAGGCAGTTTGTTTTTAACGCAGTAATCTACCGCTCTTCTGATTTTTTCGCCCATTACAGATCCCAGAGAACCACCAATAAAAGCGAAATCCATACAAGAAACAACCATTTCGGTTCCTTTTACAGTTCCTACAGCATTTCTAATAGAATCCGTTAACTTTGTCTTAGCTTTTACTTCTTTCAGACGGTCTGCATAAGCTTTTGTATCTTTGAAGTTCAGAATATCAATACTTTCAACGTTAGCATCAAGTTCCGTGAATTTACCTTCATCAAAAAGGATATCAAAAAATTCTGCACTTCCTATTCTTACATGAAATCCGTCTTCCGGAGAAACATAATTATTTCTCTTTAATTCGTCATGCTCCACCACTTTTCCTGATGGAGTCTGATGCCAAAGACCTTTGGGAACGTCTTTCTTTTCATCAGTAGATGTCGTAATATTTTGTGCTTTTCTTTTAAACCACTCGAATGCCATATTGTATATAATTGATGTGTGATAAATGATAAGAGATAAAAGAAGCGATTTAGGAATCCACTATCATTTATCTCTTATCAATTATAATTTATTTAAGCGTATTTACGTTATTTAAATCTTCAAACGCCTGAACCAATCTTTTAGAGAAAGTTTCTTCACCTTTTCTTACCCAAACTCTAGGGTCATAGAATTTTTTGTTAGGTTTTTCTTCTCCTTCAGGGTTTCCGATCTGAGTTCTTAAATAATCAACATTGTTTACCATATAATCTCTGATACCTTCTGTGTAAGCGAACTGAAGATCGGTATCAATGTTCATTTTGATCACACCGTAATCAATTGCCTCTCTGATTTCTTCTACAGAAGAACCAGAACCTCCGTGGAATACAAAGTTGATTGGTTTCTCTGCAGTTCCGAATTTCTCCTGAACGTATTTCTGAGAATTATCAAGGATTTTTGGGGTAAGAACCACATTTCCTGGCTTGTAAACCCCGTGTACGTTTCCGAAAGCTGCTGCAATCGTAAAGTTATCAGAAATAGCTTTAAGTTTTTCGTATGTATAAGCGATATCTTCCGGTTGAGTATATAATTTAGAATTATCAACGTCTGAATTGTCAACACCATCTTCTTCACCTCCTGTTACTCCGATTTCTACCTCAAGCGTCATTCCGATTTTAGCCATTCTTTCAAAATATTGAGCTGAAATTTCTAAGTTTTCTTCTAAAGATTCTTCAGAAAGATCAAGCATGTGAGAAGAATAAAGAGACTTTCCTGTCTGCTTGAAGAATTCTTCGTTGGCATCCATTAAACCGTCGATCCAAGGCAATAATTTTTTTGCAGCGTGATCGGTATGTAAAATTACAGTTGCTCCATAAGCTTCAGCAAGAGTATGAATGTGTTTTGCACCTGCAATTGCTCCTAAAACAGCAGCTTTCTGTCCGTCGTTGCTTAATCCTTTTCCTGCGTTGTAAGCAGCTCCACCATTAGAAAACTGAATGATAACAGGTGAGTTTAGTTTTGCTGCAGTTTCCAGAACCGCATTTACGTTGCTGGAACCAATTACGTTTACTGCCGGTAATGCATATTTGTTTTCTTTAGCATGCTGAAAAATATCAGTAACTAATTGACCTGTGGCAACTCCTGCCGGGAAAATTCTGCTCATGTCTTACTTTTTAATATAAATTATTAGGGTGTTTTTAAATTCCTGTAAAGGTAATAATTTTTAAGATATTGTTAATTTCTTTTGTCCCTTCCCCAAAGTAGCTTCTGGCGGATGGTCTCATAAAAACTAAGATTGTTAGGCTGAACCAGTAAAAGCTGGAAATTAGCCTTTCGGATTACAATTTCTTTATCTGTTTCTATATGTATCAGTCGTGAATCTAAGGAAAGAGAGTATTGTGGAACTCTGCTTTCTACTTTAAATTTAATTTCAACACGGTCATTTACTACTAAAGGTCTCACATTCAGGTTGTGAGGAGCGATTGGCGTGATGACAAAATTTTCATTGTTTGGAGAAATGATAGGTCCGCCACAACTCAAAGAATATGCTGTAGACCCCGTCGGCGTAGAAACGATAACACCGTCTCCCCAGAAAACATTTAAAAATTCGTCATTAATAAACGAATCTACCGTAATCATTGATGTTGTTTCTTTTCTGGAAATCGTAACATCATTTAAGGCATATGGGAAAAAACCTTCCAATTCTGGTGAAACTACCTGAATGACAGAACGGCGGCTTGTTTTTATGTCACCTTTTAATATAGAATCAAGCTCATTAAAAGCTTCTTCTTTGGTAAAACTTGCCAAAAATCCTAATCTTCCGGTATTTACTCCGACAACCGGAATTTCGAGGTCTTCGATAAAAGTTAAAGAATTTACGATGGTTCCGTCGCCTCCGAAAGTGAAGAACAAATCGACTTCTTTATCCAGAAGATCCTGTTTATTATTAAAAGTTTCAAATATTTTTGAAAACTGAAGTGCTTCAGCCATCTCATCATACAAAACAGATTTTACGCCTCTGTTTTCCAGCTCGGAAATAAATTTGCTTAAATATAAAAAAGTGTCTAGATCTTTTTTCTGAGAATAAATGGCTGCCTTCATTAGTTTTATATTTCGATGAATTTTTGGAAAAATCCGAATCTGTCATTAAATAAATCCGATTTTTCATCAGAATAGTATTTTTCTACGATTCGGTAATCGTATCGGTCGAATGTTTCATCAATGGAACTCAGATTTTCATTGCTTATTTTTATGGTCACCTGAATCACTTCGTCGGACATGAAGCTGATAAATGCACCGTAAAATTTAGAATTATTACTTTCCACAATCTTCGCAATTTCCGTCATAGAGTATTTTCTGGAAGGAACTTCAACCGTAAGGATGGCTCCTGCTTCCGAAAACAGCGGATATTTCGACAAATCCTGGAAAATATCTTCACAACTTATATACCCAAGATATTTTTCACCTTTATTAATAACAGGAACTACGTTTGCATTGAATGTGTGAAACAGTCTGATGCTATCCATAATATTATTATCCTCACCGATGGCAAAACGCTCGATCTGATGTTCAATATCCTTCAGAATTCCGTCTTCGTAAAGGAAATCCTGCGCAATTGCTCCGAAAAAATGGTGAGATTTTTTGATGAAAATATGAGAATATCCAAATGCTTCTAACATTTCTCTTGCTGATTCTATCGAGTCAGTCAAACTAAAACACGGAAAGTCTTTTGAGATATATTCCTTGATAAACATTGTGCTAATTTATAAAAAATTAAATGAAACTTTTTCTGAAATTCAAACTTTTTTTCAATAAAATAAAGAAAAATGAACCTAAAATTTGTTTGTAAAAGAAAAAAAAGTATCTTTGTCGCCTTTCATTTTTACTTTTTATTAGATTTATTTCAAACTGCACTGTCTTTTAGACACATGCAGTTTTTTTATTTTAAGGCTTTTGCAAACTCCCACATGACGATCCCGCCACAAACACTTACATTTAAAGAATGTTTTGTTCCTAATTGTGGAATTTCCAAGAAAGAGTCAATGTTTGGCAATGCTTCATCACTGATTCCTTCTACTTCATTTCCTAAAATTACAGCATATTTTTTCGATTTGTCAATCGTAAAATCAGAAATCATCTGGCTATTTGTGGTCTGTTCAATACCTATAATTTCAAAACCCTGCGATTTTAAATCGGTGATTGCCGCATTAATATCATTTTCATGGCTCCATTCAACACTTTCTGTTGCTCCCAAAGCGGCTTTATGAATTTCACGGTGAGGTGGCTGAGGCGTAATTCCACAGAGAATGATCTTCTGAACCAAAAATGCGTCTGCCGTTCTGAAAGTTGCCCCCACATTATGCATACTTCTGATATTGTCTAAAACTACAATTAATGGAATTTTTTCAACCGTTTTAAAAGTTTCTACGTCTATTCTGTTGAGTTCTTCCAGTTTTAATTTATGTACCAATTTCTTATTTTGTTGAGATTAATTTTCCGTATTTGTAAACTTCTGTTTTCTCTACGCTTCCGTTTTCTCTGTAATGAACTCTGGTTCCGTTCCATTTATCATTTACGAATTCCGTTTCCCTTTGGATTTTTCCTGATGGGTAAAGCGTTTTCCATTTTCCGGTAGCCAATCCGTTTTCATAATTTCCGATTTGCTTTACAGATTTTCCGTCTTCGTGATAGAGTTTACTTTCGCCATGCAATTTACCAAATTTATAATTTGAAACTTCAGTAATTTTACCTGTGGGAGAATAGAATGTTGCCGTAGAACTATTGTCATAAATGTTTTTATCACCATTTCTGTACACTTCTTTGGAGGTTAAAATTCCGGTTTTATCATAATATTCCCATCCTTTTACTTTATAGCCCTTTTTGTATTCACCTTTTGCCTGAATTTTTCCGGTATCAAAATAAAAAATTGCGTCACCTTCCAGTTTTCCTTTTTTCCAATCGGCAATTTCCTTTACCTGTCCGTTTTCATAGAATTGTTTGCAGGTTCCTTCTTGTAAACCGTCTTTAAATCCGCAAGGTTTTTGAGCAAAAACAAATGAAGAGGTTAATATTAACAAACAAAAAATGTTTTTCATAAAAATTTTTATTTCAAAAATAGTAAAATACTTATATTTGAATAAAATATATGCTATGAAAAATGTACTTGTATTGATGGGTTTGACTTCAGCTTTTATATTTTCAAAAGCTCAGAATACTTATTATCCACAAGCTTTCTTTGATAAAAAACTGGCTCAGGATATGATCGGTTACGGAAAATCTACTCTTGAAGGAGTGGCTTCTACAAAGCAAAAAAACAATTGGGGAATAAAACCTCTTCTTGCCGAAAAACATTATGCTCCAAAAGGAACTGTTGTCATGCTTTTTCCTGTAACTCCTTATTTTGAGGAGTTTTACAAAATGAGAAAGAAATATGAAAATAAGAAAACTACGGTTTATATGTCTGAAGAGGCGTTCAAATACAGAATTGAAGCCTTAACGGATGATCACGGAAGGTTTAAATTTGAGAAATTAAAGCCCGGAAAATATTATTTGGAAACAATCGTTAACTTCACGGCAACAGCAAGTTATAAGCAGCAAACCGGGCAATCTGATGCTTACAACGCTTATGGAGGATATTTGTACTCCACACCGATATACCAGACGTTTTTCTATGGCTATTCTTCAGGAAACCGGGAAAGCAAATTTGTAGAAATTAAACAAGACGGCGAATTAAAAGAAATCAATCTGTAAAAGGTTGATTTTATTTTTTCGACATAATCTGATGTACATTTTTCTCAATATTCTGGGCAATCGTTTCCATAGGAATATCGTTTTCGTCATTGTTAAAAGGATCTTCTATTTCCTCGGCAATCAGTTCGAGACTCATTAAAACATAATAAATAAAAACGGTCAGCGGAATGATAAAATTCCCAATTTTGATCACATAAGCAATCGGCAATGCAAAAACATAAAGAATAATAAATTTCTTGATAAATGATGAATAGGAATAAGGAATTGGGGTATTTTTAATTCTCTCACAACCACCGCAGACATCCAGAAATCCGGAAAGTTGATTGTCTAAATACAGCATTTCGATGTCTGAGATTTTTCCTTCTTTTTTTAATTGATGTAATTTGTGGCTTAAAAGAATAACAAGCTCACTCGGCCCGTGGTTTTTCAGCTCTTTTTCAATCTCAGAATAATCTTCATCCAACGCTAATCGGGTAGATTCTTTTGATAAGTGTTTTGCTAAAAAGTGCGGAAAGAATTTTAAGTATCTGGAAATCTGTTCGGCACTTTTTCTGTCGTCTCCAAGAATTGTGTTGATCTTTATCGCAAAATTTCTAGTGTCATTGACTAATTTTCCCCATAATTTTCTTCCTTCCCACCATCTGTCGTATGCAGTATTCGTTCTGAAAACCAATAATAAAGAAAGCACAAAACCAAGTAATGTATGAAATAACCCGACATTGCTGATCCCTGATTTTGAGTTTAAATGAAAATATTCAAGTTCAAGATATTCTACGCCCCAGGAATATAATCCGACAAGGATCATGCTTGGAAATAAAATCTTTAATGTATCGCTTTTATGTAAGCTGAAAAGGATTTTCAGGAAATGTTTGGTATTATAAACTCTCATAAATATGGTTATCTTACAAATATGGTTATCTTACAAAGATAATTTTTTCATTTTATCCTGACTTTATTAAAAATCTTAAACTTATGAATTAAGATTTAAGGTGCAGGCTAAGAAAATAAGATTAATTCTTCACCACGTTACATTTCACGTTTAATTCACTTTTGTAAAATCAGTGTAACATTAATTTATCTTCAAAATTTTCCCAAAATTCAAAAAAACACTATTTTTAATCCTCATTTTAAATACCAAATCAAAATGATCCTCGAAAACGTAGATGTTGTCACCAATATTAGCAAAGAAGATTTCCAGAAAAATTACTTCAAAAAGCATAAACCGCTTCTGATTAAAAATTTTGCGAGCCGATGGGATGCTTTCGATAAATGGAATTTTGATTTTATTCGGGAAAAAGCCGGCGAACAGGAAGTTCCGCTATATGATAACAAACCTGCCGATGCCAGCAAAAGTACCGATGCGCCGGTTACTAAAATGAAAATGAAGGATTATATTGATATCATTAAAAGCAGACCTTCAGACCTCCGTATTTTCTTTTATATCATTACCGATCGACTGCCGGAACTGTTGAAAAATTTCACTTATCCGGACTTAGGGATGAAATTTTTTAAGAGACTTCCTACGTTATTTTTCGGAGGAAGTGAAGCGCATGTTCTAATGCATTATGATGTGGATTTGGGAGATTTTCTTCATATTCATTTTGAAGGGAGAAAAAGAATTTTGTTATTCGACCAAAAGCAATCTGCATTTCTATATAAAGTTCCGTTGTCCGTTCATACAATTTACGATGTAGATTACGAAAATCCTGATTACGAGAAATTTCCCGCCTTAAAATATGCTAAAGGTTTCGAAATTTTCATGGAGCACGGTGATGCGCTTTTCATTCCGGGAGCTTTCTGGCATTTCAACAGATATTTAGAACCTGGATTTTCATTGTCGCTTCGTGCGCTTCCCAATAAACCCAATGTTTTTGCCAATATGCTGTATCATGTTTTTATCATGAGATATACAGATAAACTAATGCGAAAGATCTTTAAAGCTAAGTGGGTAAATTATAAACAGAAATGGGCTTATGAAAATAGTTCAAAAGCTTTAAAGAAGATTTAATATTTTTTCTCCCGCAGATCTCACATATGTTTATGTTTTAATTATTAAAAAAACTAAGCGCAGTCATCCGTGCAAATCTGTGCAATCTCTGCGAAAACGATAAATCCTTTATTTCTACTTTAAATTTCATAATTTTACCGACCTAATTTTAAGAACGATTTTAATGGCAAAGGCAGCGAAGAAAGAGACCCCGTTAATGACGCAGTACAACACCATCAAGGCGAAATATCCTGATGCGCTTCTGTTATTCAGAGTGGGAGATTTTTACGAAACTTTCGGACAGGATGCTGTTAGAACGTCCCAGATTTTAGGAATTGTTCTTACGAAAAGAGCAAACGGGGACGGACATATCGAACTTGCGGGATTTCCGCACCATTCCGTAGATTCTTATTTGCCGAAATTGGTGAGAGCAGGAGTGAGGGTTGCCATCTGTGATCAGTTGGAAGATCCGAAAACAGTCAAAGGCATTGTAAAAAGAGGAGTAACAGAATTGGTGACGCCCGGAGTTACCTTTAATGATCAGGTTTTAAGTTCAAAAAAGAATAATTTCCTGTTGTCTCTTCACAAAGAAAAAGAAAAATTTGGGATTGCGTTGGTGGATATTTCTACGGGAGAATTTTTGGTAAGTGAAGGAAATCTGGATAAGATTTTGCACATCATCAATACGTTTGATCCAAGTGAAATTATTTATCAGAGAAGCGTTCAGATTCCGGAGCAGATTAAAAATAAAAATGCTTTTAAGCTTGAAGATTGGGCGTATCAATATAATTTTGCCTACGAAAAACTCAACAATCATTTCAAAACCAATTCATTAAAAGGTTTTGGAGTTGAAAGCCAGCCGTTGGCGATTACTGCGGCGGGAGCAATTTTTGCTTATTTGGTAGAAGATACCCATCATAATTTATTGGCGCACATCACCAAAATTCAGATTATTCCGCAGGAGGATTTTCTGATGATGGATAATTTTACCCTGAGAAATCTTGAAATTGTTTATCCAAGTAATCCTCAAGGGAAATCGTTGTTGGATATTATCGACAAAACATCAACTCCGATGGGTGGTAGATTGTTGAGAAGAAGGATTATTTTACCTTTAAAATCAGTCAGTGAAATTGGTAGAAGATTGTCTTTAATTGATTTTTTAAACGAAAACGATCATCTTAAATATGAAATTTCCCAGCTATTAAAATCGATTTCCGATCTGGATCGATTGATGGGAAAACTGGCGGCAGAAAAGATTTCACCAAAAGAATTGGGATATCTTCGTCAGAGCTTGCTTAATATTCAAAAAATCAAAGCGCTGCTTCATCCTCATGCGGATGTTTTGGCGTGGTTAGATTCTTTATACACTCAGGATGAATTGATACATTGTCTTCAAAATCATCTGAATGAGGAGCTTCCTGTTAATTTAGCAAAAGGTAATGTTATTAAAGAAGGCATTTCTGAAGAACTTGACCGATTGAGAGGACTACAATCGAAAGGCCGTGGTTTCTTAGACAAAATGTGCCAGAGAGAAATCGAAAGAACCGGAATTACCAGTCTTAAAATAGATTTTAATAATGTTTTCGGATATTATATTGAAGTCCGAAATACACATAAAGATAAAGTTCCAAGTGATTGGCTGAGAAAGCAGACGTTGGTAAATGCAGAGCGATACATTACGGAGGAGTTAAAAGAATATGAAAGTCAGATTCTCGGTGCAGAAGAGAAAATTTCGGTTTTAGAAAATCAGTTATACAGAAATGTTTGTGCTGAAACATTGATTTATATTGATCAGATTCAGGAAAATTCAAATATAATTGCGCAATTAGATGTTGCGGTTGGTTTGTCGGAATTGGCTGTTTCTGAAAGTTATACAAAGCCTGTTTTGACTGAAACTTTTTCAATTGATTTAAAAGAAGCAAGACATCCAATTATTGAAAATGCATTGCCTTTAGGCGAAAAATATATCCCGAATGATATTTTCTTAGATAAAGATACTCAGCAGATTATCATGGTTACCGGACCCAATATGGCGGGTAAGTCGGCAATTCTTCGTCAGACGGCGATTGTTTGTCTTTTAGCGCAGATCGGGAGTTTTGTTCCCGCAAAATATGCGGAAATCGGCGTATTGGATAAAATTTTCACAAGGGTAGGAGCGACAGATAATATTTCTGCAGGTGAATCAACTTTCATGGTGGAAATGAACGAAGCAGCAAACATTCTGAATAATATTTCTGATCGAAGTTTGATTTTATTGGATGAAATCGGTCGTGGAACTTCCACGTACGATGGGGTTTCCATTGCCTGGGCAATTGCGGAATATCTTCATCAGCATCCGACTCAGGCAAAGACTTTATTTGCAACACATTATCATGAATTAAATGAAATGACCGTGAATTTTGAGCGTGTGAAAAATTTCCACGTTTCGATTCAGGAGAATAAAGGGAATATTATCTTTTTAAGAAAATTAGTTCCGGGCGGCAGTGAACACAGTTTTGGTATTCATGTAGCAAAATTGGCAGGAATGCCTTCAAAAGTAGTGAACAGAGCTAACGAAATTCTAAAAACCCTGGAAGCAAGCCGTTCTCAAGGCAGCTCATCTGAAAAGATAAAAAGAGTGACAGAAGAGAATATGCAGTTGTCTTTCTTTCAGTTAGACGATCCTGTGCTGGAAAATATCCGAGAAGAATTAACGAAAATTGATATCAACACATTAACACCGATTGAAGCGTTGATGAAGCTGAATTCGATCAAAAAAATGATTGGAAAATAAAAATATAAGTCTCAGAATTTCTGAGACTTTTTATCGATTTTTAATTAATATTTCTTCAAACTCAAAGGAAACGTATATAGAAAACGTACAGGTTCACCATTGATCATGGCAGGTTTCCATTTTACAAATAATCTTCTGACAGCAACTTCTGCGGCTTGGGAATGCTTTTTATCATTTCCTGTTGCGGTTACATATCGTACATATCCTGTTTTTTCCACTACAAAATAAACACGGGTATTTATTTTATTGGTTTTCACATCAATAATATCCATGCTTTCTGCAAACTTTCTTTTAAAAGTATCCATTCCGTCGGGAAATTCTGCCGGAGTGTCGGCTTTAGTGAAAACATTTTCATCTAATTTTAATTTAATTTTTATAGCCTCATAGTCAGGGAGTTCTGTAACTGTACTGAATTCCTGCGCAAATGCGATTGTGCTTAAAATTAGACTTAGAAGGAATAGGATTTTTTTCATAATTAAATAAAAATGTGTTTCTTAAAATGCAAAAAAAGCGCCGAACCCCTTTTGTGTATTATTAAGTTCAAAATTAAGGTAAATTTTTTAATATAGAAAAAATCATGAATTAGAATTAAAAAATAAGTAATTTCAAATTCGGGATCAATTATTATATGGCTTTATGATATTTAGTCTTTATAAAAGATATATAAAAAATCAAAATTAATACAACAGAAGAGAAAATAATGAAATATAAGTTTAACTATAAATATTTTGCGGCTACGATTTTTATTTTTTTAATTGAAGTTTTGATCGCAACCAAACTGAAAAATATATTTTTCGTCAGAGCGTATCTCGGAGATGTTATTGTCGTTATTTTATTGTACACTTTTATCAAAAGTTTTATTAAAGTGAAAAATAATCAACAACTGATTTTCGGGATTTTTATTTTTTCTTGCCTGGTGGAATTTGCTCAGTATTTTAATATTGCGGAAAAACTAGGCTTCCAACCTGGAAGCCTAATGTATATTGTGATCGGAAATTCTTTTTCCTGGGTCGATATTTTGTGTTATGCAATTGGATGTTTAATGATTTCTATTTTCGTTAAATTTACCGAAACAAAGAAAAATTTTAATTAACTACCTTCCGAAACTGTCGTATTTATCTTCCGCATATTTTATAAAACGATTCAATAAAGCAACATTTTCCTTTTCCATCGGAGAAAGATCTTTATCAACATTATTTGAAACCGGAATATACCAATCTGTCTGCTCAAAAAAGTTTCTGTACGTTGCTTTTTTAAATGAATATCCATGTCTTGCGAAAACTGAATTTTTGATAATTTCCATATCCAGTTTTCTAAGATTTTTCAGGTCTTTTTCTGATAATTTTTGTGTAGAAGCATTTACTTTAAAAACGGCATCGGATGCAATTCGGTTTTTAGATGCGGTATAACTTTCTGTTTTCCCGGTTTCTTCATCCGTATATTTTTCAACAAAATTTTTCGGATTTTCCCAGTCGATGAGGTCGTTATCTTTATTCAACATAAAATTAGGATTATAAACGAACTCTTTTTTTACCAGTCTTAAAGATTTAACAGGCGCTTTTACAGCGGATTTATTAAATGCATTCCATTTCCCGGTTAAGCTGTCACTGTTCAGTTTTACCTCAAATCTCCCGTCATATTTATCATTTCCGGGTTCATCAAGAACAAAAGATTTTGTGGATTCATTAAAAATTCCACGAAACGGACGCTGATTTCCTTCTACAATGCTTTGTCCATACACACTATCTTTCGTAATTCTATTGATTTTTAAGGAAATTTTCTTATAAACTTCTCCTTCATATTGTTCACCATCTTCGGATGTGATCATTCCTTTTCCTGCGAAATCTCCGGTATAAACCCCGTAATATTCTTTGTAAACTTCAGGAACAACAACAGAATCTTTTTTTGCAGTAAGACTGTCTTTTGAATGGTCAGTGGTTTTTCCATCTTTTTTACAGGCAACTAAACCAATTGTAAATAAAGAGATTAATGTTAATTTTGAAATTTTCATATATGTTTTTTTGCAATTAAATATTCAATTAATAGGATATTTGGAACCCAGCCCAGCCATGCAATGATTTGGTAAACATCCATCGGGTTTGGGTGAAATAAATATACAATAATTACTTTCCACATTCTCAATGTAATAGCAGAAATTGTTAATGCAAAACTTCGCCACATCCATTGTTTGTGTTCTTTAAATTTTTTCTGTCGTGCTAATTGATATGCCTTATATGTTGAAAACCACCAAAAACAACCCAAGATTACAAAAGAAATTTTAGATAAAATTCCGCCATTGGCAAAAATACCCATATAAATTCCTGATGGTGCTGCAAAAAGTAAAATCATAAAAATATAAACCTTTCCTGCGTTTTTATGGAAATTTTTTAATCTGAAATCTTTTCTGAGAATCGCTAAAAATCCACTCAACAAAACAAAAATACTGGTGTAAACATGGGTGTAAAAAAAGTAAAGATATTCCGGTCTTTGCCCAACTTCAGTTTGTTTGATCATTAAAAAGCTTACATCAGCTCTTAATGGAATATATTCCAACGTGATTTTCACCATCAGCCAAAAGAAATATCCAAACCCGATGATTAAAAGGATTTTCAAGATGGTCGAAATGTTTTTTTTGATTGAAATCATTTATTCAAGATAACCTGTAAAAGGAATTTGAAACCAGTATTTTACCGGCTGTCCTTTATAGGTAGCAGGCTTCCATAGTAATGCAACCGATTTTATTACTTTTTCGATTTCTTTGTTAAAGTCTTCATTACTGCCTACAACAGTAATCTGCTCAATCTCACCTTTTATATTAACAGCAAATTTTGCAGATGAATTTATTCTGCCTTTAGGACCTTTTACCTTGTTTAGATTAATATTTTTGGCTATAATATTTCTAAAGTTCGTGATTCCTCCAGGGAAATCGGGTTGTACATCAGCTTGTGGAACATAAATATCCTTGGACGTGTCTTTATTCTCGGTTTTAGTTTGTGAAAATGTAATTCCAAAAGCGAAAAATAATGCTATTGTTAAGATTTTTTTCATGTGTTTTTATTTTTTCTAAAAGTTATAAGTTATTCAAATCCTGCGCTATCAGCCAAGCTTCACTCCAACAAGCCTGAAAGTTAAATCCCCCAGTCACCGCATCAATATTCAACACTTCACCGGCAATGTAAAAGTTAGGCAAAATTTTCGATGTCATATTTTTAAAGTTAATTTCCTTTAAATCAACACCTCCTGCGGTGACAAATTCATCTTTAAAAGTTGATTTTCCGGTTACATTAAATTTCTTTTTACATAAATTATCTAAAATGGTCTGCATTTCTTTTCCCGAAATCTGCGCAACCTGCTTATTCAAATCAACTTTTGATACTTCTAAAATTCTCTGCCAAAAACGATTCGTAATGTCAAATATTTTCGATTGTCCAATTGTTTTCTTTGGATTTGATTGTTTAAATTGTTGGAACAATTCTTCAGCATCATCAATATCTTTGGAAATAAAATTAACTTCAATTTCGAAATTATATTTCATTTTCGCTAAATTAATGGCTTCCCACGCTGAAATCTTCAAAATAGCAGGTCCTGAAAGTCCCCAATGCGTAATCATCATCGGTCCACTTTCTTCAGTTTTCAACTTCTGAATCGATGTTTCTGCCATTTCAAAACTCGTTCCGGCAATATCTTTCAGCAAATCATCTTTAATATTGAAAGTGAAAAGGGAAGGAACAAGATCAATAATTTTATGTCCTAAATTTTCAATCATTTTCAACGATTTCGGAGAACTTCCGGTGGTATAAATCACAAAATCGGCTTCAAAATCACCTAAACTTGTCTTAACTGAATATTTTTCACCATTTTTCTCGATTTCTTTGACAGAACATTTCGTTTTGACTTCAATATTTTTCTTCTGAATTTCACTCAAAAAAGTATTGATAATCGTCTGTGAAGAATTGCTTTCCGGAAAAACACGGTTGTCATTTTCTATTTTTAATGAAACTTTTTTTTGTTCAAACCAATCCATCGTGTCTCCCGGCTGGAATTTCGTAAAAACACTCAATAATTCTTTATTTCCACGGGGGTAAAACTGAACCAGTTCTCTCGGATCAAAACAAGCGTGAGTTACATTGCATCGTCCACCTCCGGAAATTTTAACTTTCTGAAGAACATCTGAATTTTGCTCGAGAACGGTAATTTTATATTTTGTTTCGTCAAGATTTGCTGCGGCGAAAAATCCTGCTGCACCGCCTCCGATAATGATAATTTGTTTCATAATTCTATTAATCTTATGCTCAAGATTATTTTTACAAAACTACAATTTTTATAAACCATCTTATTTGAGTAATTTTGAAGAATAATTTAATTACTTAAAAAACTGATTTTTAAATGATATTCTACCATAAATTCGAAGTTCGTTGGAGTGATCTGGATGCCAACAAACATTTAGCAAATTCATCTTACGTTCAATATTGTGCTCAGACGAGAATGGCTTTTATGAAGCTTGAAAAAATGGGGGTTACGCAAATGAGCCGTTGGGGAATCGGTCCTGTCATTATGCATGAAAGATTTTCATTCTTCAAGGAAATTTTTGCGGATCAGACGGTAATTGTAAGCCTCGAAGTAGATGCCTGTGCGGAAGACTGTTCTATTTACCGTTTTGTACACAAATTCTATACGCCGGAAGGAGAACATTGTGCAACATCTGAAGCAACAGGTGTTTGGATTGATACAATGTTGAGAAAAATGACAACTCCACCGGATGATGTCGTAGAAGCAATTAATAAATATAAAACTCCTAAAACGATTGTTTTAACGAGAGAAGATTTTAAAAAATTACCTTTCCGTCCGGAAAATATCGACCCGTCGGTATTCAATTAAAATAGCTTTGAGTTCGATATTACTCATTACCAATTACTCATTACTTATAATTAAAAGATATGTTTGAAGATAAAGAACCTGAATTAACACCCATCTCTAAATTAGGAGAATTTGGATTAATTAAACATTTAACTGAATTTTTTCCTTTATCCAATGAATCTTCGGAGCTTGGAGTAGGAGATGATGCAGCGGTTATTAATCCTGAAAATAAAAAAGTAGTTGTCTCAACAGATGTTTTGGCAGAAGGCGTTCATTTCAATTTAGGATATGTTCCGTTGAAACATTTGGGATATAAAGCAGTTGTCGTGAATTTGAGTGACATCGCAGCAATGAATGCAACTCCTACACAAATTTTAGTTTCTCTGGCAGTTTCCAACCGTTTTCCGGTGGAGGCTTTGGAAGAATTATATGCCGGAATTCAGGCGGCTTGCGGAAGATATAAAGTTGACTTAATTGGCGGAGATACAACAAGTTCCAATGCCGGACTTATCATGAGTATTACGGCGATCGGACTTGAAAATGAAGAAAATATTGTCAAAAGAAGTACGGCAAAACCAAACGATTTGCTGGTTGTGACTGGGGATTTGGGAGGTGCTTACATGGGACTTCAGATTTTGGAAAGAGAACACGCCGTTTTCTTGGCAGATCCCAATATGCAGCCAGAAATGGAGGGCTACGACTATATTCTGGAAAGGCAATTAAAACCCGAAGCAAGAACGGATGTAAAGGGAACTTTAGAGCAATTGGGTATTAAACCAACGTCTATGATTGATATTTCAGACGGTTTGGCTTCGGAAATCCTGCATCTTTCTGATCAGTCAAATGTTGGTTTCAGATTGTACGAAGAAAAAGTTCCGATGGATAATCTTACGATTACAACGGCAGATGATTTTAACCTTAATCCTGTCATGACTGCTTTAAGTGGGGGAGAAGATTACGAGTTATTGTTCACAATTTCACCAAATGATTTTGATAAAATGAGAAATCATCCTGATTTCACGATTATCGGTCATGCCGTTGCAAAAGAAGAAGGAAACTTTATGGTCGCAAGAGGCTCTAATCAGTTGGTTGCTTTAACTGCACAGGGCTGGGATGCTTTTTTGGGAAATAATCAGGACTAAATTATATTTAATTTCTATCAAATATAAACCACTGTTTTTGGCAGTGGTTTTTTGTTTAATAGGGTTGTTCTGTACATCGGTCGTCTCCGGGAGGGCAATAGGGAGTTCCGCCACCGCCTCCACCTACGGAAACACACTGTCCGGGATTTCCATCGTCATCCATTTCGCAGGCTTTTCCAAAAGTACATTCGCAGTCTGTCCAGCAATAAGCCGAATCTCCATTTGTATGGCATCCTGATATGCCTGCGCCCAAAATGTTTAGTAAATCTTTTCTTAAGAGTTTTTTGATGTTTTTCATGTTAAGTTGGATGTTTTGGTTGAATATTATAATGTTTTAAAGATAATTAAAATAAATCAAAATGATGAGATTTATAATTGTGCGGCAAATTTTTAAATAAAAAAACCACTGCAGTTTTACAGTGGTTTCTAATATAAATTTTGAATTATTTTTTAAGCCTTAGCAATATTGATGATCACTTCCATCGCTTTCTCCATACTTTCCAACGCTACATATTCATAAGGTCCGTGGAAATTCATTCCGCCAGCAAAAATATTCGGACAAGGAAGTCCCATATAAGATAATTGTGCACCGTCTGTTCCGCCTCGGATTGCTTTGATTTTTGGTTCGATTCCAGCTTCTTTCATTGCGGTTGCGGCCAAATCTATAATATGCATTTTGCCTTCAAACTGCTGCTTCATGTTTCTATATTGCTCCTTAATCTCAATTTCAGCTGTTCCTTCGCCATGTTTTTGATTAAACTCTGCCACTTTTTCTTCCATGAATTTCTTTCTTGCTTCAAATTTATCAGCATCGTGATCACGAATAATGTATTGAAGTTTAGCTTCAGAAATATCAGCAGAAATATCCATTAAATGATAAAATCCGTCAAAACCTTTCGTTGTAGCAGGCGTTTCATTAGCCGGAAGTAACTGAATAAATTCGGCAGCTAAAAGACCTGCATTTATCATTTTTCCGTAAGCATAGCCGGGATGTACACTTAGTCCATGAATTTTTACGACCGCCCCGGCAGCATTGAAGTTTTCATATTCCAATTCTCCAACTTCACTTCCATCCATTGTATAAGCGAATTCAGCTCCGAATTTAGCTACATCAAATTTATGAGCGCCTCTTCCGATTTCTTCATCAGGAGTAAATCCAACAGCAATTCTTCCGTGTTTGATTTCAGGATGAGCAATTAAATACTCTGCAGCCGTTACGATCTCTGCGCAACCGGCTTTATCGTCTGCTCCTAAAAGTGTATTTCCGTCAGTCGTAATTAATGTCTGACCGATATATTGTTTTAAACTTTCAAATTTTTTAGGAGATAGAGTAAATCCTGTTGTCTGATTTAGCAATAAATCATTTCCGTCATAGTTTTCCCATACTTGCGGCTTTACATTTTCACCACTGAAATCCGGCGAAGTGTCATAATGTGAAATAAATCCAATGGTTGGTTTATCATTATTTTCAAGGTTTGAAGGGACGTAACCCATGATATAACCGTTGTCGTCAATCGAAACATCTTCAAGACCGATTGTTCTCAATTCCTCAACGATATATTTTGCGATGTCCCACTGTCTGTCGGTAGAAGGCATAGTTTCGCTTTCTGCATCACTGGTTGAATATATTTTTACATAACTAAGAAAACGGTTCAGTAATTTTTCTTTCCACAATTGGTTGAATTCTATTGCGCTCATTATTAATATAAATTTCCAACAAAGTTAGCGAATTTGATGCTGAGAATAATTTATTTAGATTTGAATTAAGTCATTGAAATCAACCCGTTGAAAATCAGTAATAAAGTAAATTCTCACCATATTAAATAGCATAAGCGGCTTTATTCTGGTAAACATTCACGCCGTCAACTTTATCTTTTGCCGTATTGTAAATAATTTCCACGGTAAAACATGAAATTTCATAAAGAACATATTTTAAATGATCAACAGTTCTTTCATTCATTACACGGCCATTATTCATTACCATGCTGTATTGAGACTGATCCGGTAAGTTTTTAAAATCGTAGTAAGAAATATTCATAGCTGTTAATTTTAATAGGTTAGTTATTACTACAGACGTATATGCAATTTGTTTACCAATTTGTATATAAAATGTACCACATTTCTAAATTTAATTTACGTAAAATTTTAAATGGAGTTAGAATAGTAATGATTGCAGGTATCCTGTTGTTTTTGGTTAAAATATAATTAGTAAAATATAAGTTAATGTCATTTTTTTCTAAGATTAAACTGAATAAAATACAGGATATTAATTTAAATGATTAATTTTTTATTGATTTTTGACTTAATTTGTTTGAATGTTGATATGTTTTTAATAAATATTGATTTTGTTTTGCAAATGAGTATCAGAGTTTTAACTTTGTAGAGAATGTAGCTTACATCACTTTATTATTTTCTTCAAGACACTAGAGTGCTCTTGTGGAGCTTCTGAAAAATCTTTATAAAACACTATATCAAATGAAAAAAAATTATTTTATTTTATGCATTCTTATGATCGGAGGATCTTCTTATGCACAGGTGGGTATCAATACTCCCACTCCTAATGCTACATTAGATGTGGCGGCAAGCCCGACAGATCTTACCAAAACCGATGGTTTTATTGCACCAAGATTGAAAGGCTCTGAACTGAAAGCAAAAGACGCCAATTACACAGCACTACAGACGGGTGCAATAGTCTACGTTACCGAAGCTTTGACACCAGCTAATACTACCGCTAAAACAGTAAATGTAACAACATTAGGTTATTTCTATTTCGACGGAATTGTATGGCAAAAAATGGTAGCGGATGTACGTAATTTTAATTATGCCACAACAGCCGTGCCTACAGGTGAAAATTGGATCGATGGAAAAAAAATATATAAAAAAGTATATCCTATATTATTAACTAGTTTTAGTAGTGTTGGTAATATTACCATTGATACCGGTTTGGGAACTATACTGGACGCACAGTTTGCAATGAAGCTCGATAATGGAGTCTATAAAAGACACGTTATATCAGCAGCCAGTTATAATCCGGCAACTGGAATCTTAAGCCAGGGAAGCACTGTTACTGATGCGACATTTACTAATTCTACTTATCCTATAACGCTTGATCTGATAGTTACTTATGTTGAGCCTTAATCTACAGAATGTATTAATTTGACGGTTCAATCATATGGTAAGAATATTGCGATAGACAAAGAAATTACATTAAAAATTCTCAATAATATGTCATTAGTTTAACCATAGGTTTTACTAAGCACAGATTATTGAGTTTTTAGCTTTAATTGGATAAGGGATTAATAGACAGTTTAGGAAATCGATTAAAAAGTGAAACATTCTTATTTTAGTGTCATAAGGCTTCAAATGATGTAAATCAATCTATTCAGTAAAATTCTAAACGATATATAAATAACTGAAAATCAAAATAATATTAGGTTTAGAGGTATTTTGTAATAAATAGTTTAGTTTTATTATATTTGATAAAATCTAAAAGTAAAATGTTTCTTACTGAATGTCCACGTGATGCAATGCAGGGTTGGGGAGAATTTATCCCGACCGATAAAAAAATAGATTATATCAACTCTTTGATGGATGTTGGTTTTGATGTATTGGATTGTCTGAGCTTTGTATCTCCAAAAGCGATTCCCCAAATGGCAGACTCTGCTGAGGTTGCCGAAAATATAGATAAATCTCGTTCTAACACAAAGGTTTCTGCAATCGTAGCCAATTACAGAGGTGCTGAAAAAGCATTAAAGCATCAATCTGTGGATATTATCGGATTTCCATTTTCTATTTCTGAAACTTTCCAGCACCGAAATACCAATAAAAGTCAGGATGAAGCTTTTAATGAAATCATTAAAATGCTGGAACTGGTAAAAAAAGAAGACCGACAATTAAATATTTATTTCTCAATGGCTTTCGGAAATCCTTACGGCGAAATGTGGAAATGGGAAGATGTCGATTTCTGGGCACAACGGTTTTCAGAAATTGGAGTTAAAGATATTTTATTATCTGATACTACAGGAGTTGCAACACCGGAAAAGATCTCTCTTTTATTCGAAAAAATTCCTTCAAAGTATCCTGAAATCAATTTCGGGGGACATTTTCATAACCGTTATGAAGATTCTTATTCAAAGCTAAAAGCAGCTTATGATCAAGGATGCCGAAGATTCGACAGTGCAATTAAAGGAATTGGCGGTTGCCCGATGGCAAAAGATGATTTGGTGGGAAATATGCCTACAGAACAGGTGATCAATTTTATGAGCGTAGAAAAAGCAGATCATAAACTGAATTTATTACACTTCGAAAGTTCGTATAATAAAGCGAAAGATATTTTTCATTTTTAAATAAGGTGAAAACTATTTTACCGGGGGTTGTTCAAAGTGCATAAAAGATTTAAAAATATTATGAGTGTCTTTAAAGCTAGCGTCTTTTTTTCCGAAGATAAAATTATCAACCTTCCAAATTCCGTTTTCTTTAATAAGGATACAGTCATCATTCCAAACGATGATGGGTTTAAAACGTGTGTTTTTTAATTCCAGTTTTAATCGAGCGGTGTTATTTTTAATAGTGCAGCTTAAAATCTTATATTCATTAAAACCCTCATATAAACTGCTGAATACATCTCCTTCGATAATGTCGGGTTTGTCTGTAGGAGAGTCGCTCCACTTAACATTTTCGGCAGATTGATTTTCCTTTTTTTGAGCCAGATCAATATAAAAAAGTAAATCTTTACTCAATATATTTTGCGGGATTTTCCTGTAGTTTTTATGAGCCTGATAAGATTGATTAAACTTTTTAAAGGAATTTTTCACTTCCTGCTCTTGAGGACTAATGTCTGCAGAAAAGCTAAACCAAGACAATAATAAAACCAAGAATTTCACCATAGATGTTTATATTTGACTAAATTTAAGAAAAATTTCTTTGTAAAATAAACACTTTAAATTTTAATAAAATGACTTCAAAAATAACATACATAGGCGATTTAAGATGTTCAGCAGAGCATTTACAATCCGGAACTCTTATCGAAAGTGATGCCCCAACGGATAATCACGGAAAAGGAGAAAAATTTTCTCCCACAGATTTGTGTGCAACTTCTTTAGCAGAATGTGCATTGACGACTATTGCGATTTTAGGTAAGGAAAAGAAAATTAATATTGAAGGAGCTTATTGTAATCTTCAAAAAATTATGAAAGGCGAACCAAGAAGAATTGGCGAAATTGTATGCAATTTTGTGTTTTCAAATTCATATTCAGACAAAGAAAAAGCTTTTATAGAAGAAACAGCGCATAACTGCCCGGTGGCGAAAAGCCTTCATCCGGATCTGGTGCAGACCATGATTTTCATTTATCAATAAAAAAAACCGCAGAAGCAATTCTGCGGTTTTATATTTTAATCGTAAAGTTTAAAGCATTCCTAGCTCAAACTTTGCTTCCTCGCTCATCATATCCTTGTTCCAGCTTGGTTCGAAAGTAAGCTCAAGATCCACGCTTTTTACATTTTCCACCTCTGCAACTTTATCTTTTACTTCCTGCGGGAGCGTTTCTGCAACAGGGCAGTTGGGAGTCGTTAATGTCATGATAATTTTCACATCCGCATCATCGGAAATCTGAACATCATACACCAACCCCAATTCGTAGATATCTACCGGAATTTCAGGGTCATAAACGCTTTTTAGAACTGTGATGATTTCTTCACCGATGTCGGCAATCTGATCGTCTGTAAATTTCATTTTTTAATCTAAATTGATGTACCTTTTCAACAAATCTTCCTGACGCATACGCCGGAAAACATTTGCCAAAGTTAAGACATCTTTTTCACAATAGTCGACTATTCTCTGCAAGTCTTTCTCTATGTAGTAGATTGATGAAACCATTGAGCCGTCGATATCATCTTTTGGAGTCGGAATTCCAAAAAGATGTGCCAGTAATTCCAGTGAAACAAAACTTTTATAATCTCCGAATTTCCAAAGTTCCATCGTATCGATATGTGGAATTTCCCACGGCTTTTTTCCAAACATCTGGAATGGGGTGGGAGGCATTATTCCATTAATTAAAAACCTTCTGGCAATCCACGGAAAGTCGAATTCTTTTCCATTATGGGCGCAAAGAATCACATCACGAAGTCTCGGGCTGTTGAAAATTTCACCGAATTCCAGCAACATTTTCTTTTCATCATCGTCTGCAAAACTCTTTATTTTCAGGGTGTCATTTTTTTCGATCATTCCAATCGAAATGCAGATTATTTTCCCGAATTCTGCCATAATTCCGGCTCTTTCAGGATAAAATTCTTCTGCAGAAAATTCTTCTTTTCGCTGAAATCTTGTTTTCTTGTCCCAAAGCATCTGCTCGGTTTCAGATAAGTCTTCCCATAATCCGAAACCCGGAACGGTTTCAATATCAAGAAATAAGATTCTTTCTAAAGGTAGTTTTTGTATCATTTGTTTTTATATTTTAACCGACCTGCATTCCGTTTTTTGTGGGCAATGAAGTCGTTAATAACGTTACATCTTTTGAATCTTCACCATAAACTCCTAATACAAGGCATTCGCTGAAGAAATTGGCGATTTGCTTTTTAGGAAAATTAACAACCGCTACAATCTTTTTGCCTATCAATTCTTCTTTTTGATATAATGAAGTGATCTGGGCAGACGATTTTCTGATGCCTATATTTCCAAAATCTATTTCCAATTGATATGAAGGGTTTCTTGCTTTTTCAAAATCGTTTACAGAAATAATTGTTCCTGTTCTTATATCTAATTTTTCAAAATCTGCCCATGAGATTTCAGGTTTTATTGTCATGATAGAGAATTGATTAATTGTTCTACTTCTGTTTTCTGTTCTGCATATTTTATTTGAAGATCCGAATTTTCTCCCATTCTTTTGTAATATTCCAGCGCTTTATTTCCAAAAGATTTATTATAAAAGCTTGAAAGATTAGGAATTTGAGGAAAAACTTTATGAAAAAGCATTTCATAATATGCCTGAAACTCTCTTTCGTTTTTATCTTCAATGACCTGTCCCGGAGCTTTTTGTCTTACATGAAGCATTTCATGGGCTATCACATTGAGAACAAGATTCAGATCAAAATCAAATAAATTTTTCGGAATCATCACCATTTGTGGTTTTCCCAGTTCGCCTTCTGCTGTTAAAAGCAAAGAATTTGCAGAAAGTTCGGATCTGAAACCAAACCCTGCAAAATTATCATGTTCCAGATCGAAAGAATATAATAAAAACTTTGCAGCATCTATGATCTGATCGTTTTCTTTGTATGCAGCAAGGTGCAGATTGATTTGTTCGAAATTCATCTTAAATATGTTTTCAACAAATGTATTAAAATAATGAAAATAGAAAATGCTTTTAAGTAACTGAATTTTTTTCTTTTTAAAATCAATTAGTTATGAATTTTATTTAAACTTTCTTCAAGTTTTCGTGCAAGATTTTCATAAAACCTGATTTATATAAATGAGTACTCCAATGAATTATGTGTAATCTAAATTAAAAACAATGAAGAAACTAACGGTACTTAATTTTTTAATGGCTGCAATAACTGCATTTCTTTTAACATCTTGTAACGATGACAGATATGAGCCAGTTCCGGTAAAGCTGAGTGATATGAGCGGAAATTACAAAGCAAGACTGATAACGTCACAAGGAGGGAAAATTAATGAAAAAATTATTGATTTTGTGGCAAAAGATACGATCATTACTTTTAAAGATTTTCCCATGAGAGAAATTGTAAAATCGATCATAACCGATCCAGTAAAAGCGGATACCGCATTGGCACATTTAGGAAAAATAGAATATAAACTGAATTATAAATCAAAGATCAATCTGGATCAGAATGTAATAGAACTAACTTTTGAACCGAAAATATTAGCATTTCAGATTCCTATAGAAGGAGTCGTAAAAAATGCAGTAGTAAAGTTAGCGACAAAGCAGAAAGGGTTCTTTGTGGGTTACGACTGGTCGGTACGATTTGGTCTTGAAGCAGAAAAAATAACCGTTGACGGAGTAGAGTTAAATCCGTATCAGACCATAAAATATGATATCCCAGTTAGTGTTAAATATTAAAACAATGGTTATTTGTTAATAGGTTAAGCCTCAAATTGAGGCTGCCTTTTTTGTTTAAATCAATAAATAGCAGGATGTTTCGAAGATAAATGGAAGAAACGAAGGAGCAGATTTTGGTAAACCGCCTTTTGAAAAAGGAGGAAACCGCCTGGAAAGAACTTTTTGAAGTGTATTCGGGTAGTCTTACTTATGTCTGTTCTCGATATATTATTGATAAAGAGGATGTTCATGATGTTTTGCAAAACAGTTTTATGCAGATGTTTCGATCAATCAGTTCTTTTGAATACAGGGGAAATGGCTCTTTGAAAGCATGGATCACAAGAATTGTTGTTAATGAATCTTTAAAACATATTAAACAAAATAAATCATTAATAACGGTTTCAGAAGATTTTGAAATTCCTGATGAAACAAAAGATGAAGAACCAGATTTTGAAGAAATTTCTCAGCAAACTATTATGGAAATGATCCGGGCTCTTCCTGATGGCTATCGGACGGTTTTTAATCTTTATGTTTTTGAGAGGAAAAGTCATAAAAAAATTGCGGAAATCCTGGAAATCGCAGAAAATTCTTCTGCATCACAATTTCACAGGGCAAAAGCAATGCTTGTGAAGAAAATAAAGGAATACAAAATGTCAAAAACAGCGCAATATGAATAATGAATGGTTAAATGATCTGCGCAGAAAAATGGAAGATCACACAGAAGATGTTCCCGATGGATTGTGGAAAAATATTCGGGAAGAACTCTTTGTGGAGGATGAAGAGAAAAAAGATGTTGGAATTGGATTAGCGGCCAACGATCTGAAAGCGAAGGAAAAAGTAACTTCTACAAAAGGTTACAGATCTCTGTTTTATCGCATTGCCGGAGTTGCGGCTGTTCTTGGCATATTCTTTATGGTCGGAAAAATGTTTGATTTTAATTTTGAAAATGAAGCATCAAACCTCATCAAACCTATTGATAATCATAAATACGAATCTTCAAAAACATCTTCTAATCATCAGAAATTATCGGGAAAGAAAACAGGCACAGCTCTTGAAAATTCTTCCGAACGAAGAAATAATCTAAATACAATTGGAATCAACAACTCCAACCAGATTTTTGTAGCTGAAGCTTTCGATAAAATGGTAAATAAGGTTCGAAATCAGATTGATAATCCTTTTTTAAATACATTGGATCAGAATCAAAATCAGTCTGAAAAATCAAACAATCAAAATACTATTCAAAAAGAAGAAATTACTATTACTGCATTAAAGGAATCAGAAGAAAATCAACTTTTATCAAAAGAGGAAAAAGAATGGAAAGATAAACTGGAAGAAGGAAAACTAAAAATCACTGATAAAAAATCCAAAAAAGTATGGATGGTCAGTTTGCTTACAGGAAATGCATCTGCAAACTCAACCGAACAATTTCCAGGTTATGCAACACTGAACGGAACAACATACAGTCTTCCTGAAATGTGGAACTTAGAAATGGGTGAAGATCCTTTAATGAGTATTCTTTTAGCGAATCAGGATAAAAAAGTGGATGCTAAACTGAAGCATAAAACTCCGGTCACTTTTGGTGCTTCTCTTTATTATAATCTAGGAAAGAGATGGGGAATCGGAACGGGAATTAATTATACAAAACTTTCTTCGGAACTGACTTCCGGAACCAGTTCCAATTTTGTCGGAAGTGAGCAGACCATTCATTATGTTGGAATTCCGGTTCAGGTAAATTATAATGTCATCCAAAAAGGAGCTTTCACAGGGTATATAACTGGTGGTGGAACAGTGGAGAAAGCTGTTTCGGGATATATCAAAACTCAATATATCGTCGATGGGACGGTAAAAGAAGAAACGAAAGAAAATATTATTGAAAAACGGGTTCAGGTTTCTGTAAACGGAGCCGTTGGTCTTCAATTGAAAATCATTAAAAACATCGGGATTTACGCAGAGCCGGGAATTGGCTATCACTTTAATGACAACAGTTCGTTAAATACCATTTATAAAGAAAAGCCATTGAATTTCAATTTAAAATTCGGAATCAGAGTGTCTCTTGATTAATTTTTAAAATATTAAATCACAAAATAAATTGAATATGAAAACAAAACTAATTTTTTTAAGTTTTTTACTGTTAAGTCTTTTACATATAAAAGCACAAGAATGTAATCCGGTTATTACAAGTCCAAGATTGGGAACCATGTTTCCTGATAAAGTGGTATTCTGTAATACAGAATCTGAAACGCTTTCCACAACGCAGTCTTACGCAAGTTATCAGTGGTACAAACAGCAATGGGACTGGCAGACACCGAATACAAATCCATGGGTTCCTATTTCGGGCGCAACGTCGCAAACTTTAATGATCAACGGAACGGATGATATGCTGTATTACTTCAAAGTTGAGGTTACACAAGGAGATTGCACAGCGCAAAGCGAGCCAATTATGGCAGATGGTTATGCATATGGACTTCCTTTTATGATGGCAGATTTCCAGCCGGGAACTTTCGAAGAAGTAAACGGTGAATACAATGTTTGTAACGGGGCTTCTGTGCAGCTTAATGACGGATTTCCTGCGCTTTATGGAGTTCATACTTGGTTCAGATGTGTTCCAAGCAGCAATCCGCCTTCTCCGACGGAACCTTGCATTATCAATGGCGAAACTGGTGATTCTTATACGGCAACACAGTCTGGACATTACGGATTTTATGCATGCACAGAATACTGTCCCGATCAATGTGAGATGTTGAGTGATTTTGCGTTTATTAAATTAAATTTTGGCGAGTTTAGTTTCTGTAGTAACCTTTCAACAGGAGAAACAAAAGCAAAAGACGATAATTTGAAAATATATCCAAATCCTACAGCACAGTTCCTTTATATCGGAAAAGAATCTGACAAAAAATATTCTGAAGTTTCTGTTATCGATATGTCCGGAAAGTTGATCATGCAGAAAAAAGATCATAAATTTTCTGAAGCAATTGATGTTAGTCAACTAATTCCGGGAAATTATTTCGTTGTTTCGAAAAGTGTAGAAGGAAAAGTATATAAAAATAAATTTATCAAAAAGTAGAACATTTTGAAGTCCAATAGTGGGTTTTAGTTTTTTCAATACTTATCTGCCCGGCGTAAAGTTTTCTTTGCGTCGGTTTTTTATATTGAAATTTATCTTAACGGATATTTTAAGTAAAAATTCTTCAATTTTATTTTAATCAATAAAATTTTTTTTAAAATTTCTAAAGGTAAATAAAAATTATTTTCCCATTATACTTTTTGAATGAATATCAGCTTAAAAATCAATTCATTAAAATTAATTACATTTACCACAAAACACAATAATGCTGATTAAAGTTTATGGAAGTGCAATTCATGGAGTTGCAGCACAGACAATTACAATTGAAGTCAATGTAGACACAGGTGGAGTAGGATACCATTTGGTGGGGCTTCCCGATAATGCCATTAAAGAAAGCAGTTACAGGATTTCTGCCGCGTTAAAAAACGTAGGCTATAAAATTCCGGGAAAGAAAATTACCATTAATATGGCTCCGGCGGATCTCAGAAAAGAAGGTGCTGCTTACGATCTTAGCATTGCCATCGGAATTCTTGCTGCTTCAGATCAGATTTTGGCTGAGAACGTTAAGGATTATATTATTATGGGCGAACTTTCTTTAGACGGAACATTACAGCCGATAAGAGGTGTTCTCCCAATTGCGATTCAGGCTCGTGAAGAAGGTTTTAAAGGAATTATTTTGCCAAAACAAAATACAAGAGAAGCAGCCATTGTTAATAATTTGGATGTCTACGGCGTTGAAAATATCAAAGAAGTCATTGATTTTTTTAATGAAGGAAAGCCACTTCAAAAAGTAGAAATAGATACCAGAAAAGAATTTCAGGAAAAAATTAATGAATTTCCATTTGATTTTTCTGAAGTTAAAGGTCAGGAAGCAGCAAAAAGAGCGATGGAAGTTGCTGCGGCCGGCGGACATAATATTATTCTAATCGGACCTCCCGGAAGCGGAAAAACAATGCTTGCAAAAAGAGTTCCAAGTATTTTGCCTCCTTTGACAATGAAAGAAGCTTTGGAAACCACAAAAATACATTCCGTGGCAGGCAAGATGGGAACGGAGACAAGTCTAATGACGGTACGCCCCTACAGGTCGCCACATCATACAATCTCTGACGTGGCGCTAGTTGGCGGCGGAAGTTACCCACAACCCGGCGAAATTTCTTTGGCTCATAACGGAGTTTTATTTTTGGATGAAATGCCCGAATTCAAACGAACAGTTTTGGAAGTCATGAGACAACCTTTGGAAGATCGTGAAGTTACTATTTCCAGAGCAAGATTTACGGTAAATTATCCTGCAAGTTTTATGCTGGTCGCTTCCATGAACCCAAGTCCGAGTGGATTTTTTCCCGACGATCCCAATAATACTTCTTCAAGCCACGAAATGCAGCGGTATATGAGTAAACTTTCGGGACCGCTTTTAGACCGAATTGATATTCATATTGAAGTTCAGAAAGTTGAGTTTGAGCAGTTGACAGAAAAAAGAAAGGGTGAAAAAAGTGAAGCGATTAGAAAAAGAGTTTTAATTGCCCGTGAAATTCAGCAGGAAAGATATAAAGACTTAAAAATCAGTTATAATGCTCAGATTGGTCCAAAAGAAATTGAAAAGTTCTGTGATCTTGAAGCAGCATCTTTCAACCTCATCAAAATGGCAATGGAAAAACTCAATCTTTCGGCAAGAGCATATGATCGCATTCTAAAAGTAGCCAGAACTATTGCTGATCTGGAAGAATCTGAAAATATTTTGTCACACCATGTTTCGGAAGCAATACAATATCGAAGTCTGGATCGGGAGTTTTGGAATGCTTAAAAATAAAAAAACCGCAAAAGAAACTTTCACGGTTTTAAAAATATATCAATGAAGATTATTTTCTTTTTCCTTTAGCAGATGTTGCTTTAGGCATTTTTGTTTTTGTGTCTGCAGGAGTATTTTCACCCCTTACCAACTGAAGCTCGTCGATTAATCTTCTTGCTCCGGCGTATTTATCGATTGTCCAAAGAACGAAACGAACGTCTACGTTGATGGTTTTCTGCCATTGCTGTTCGAAAACAATATCACCGCTTAATGCTTCACTGTTTCCGTCGAATGCGATACCGATAAGGTTTCCGTCTGCATCAATTACCGGAGAACCTGAGTTACCACCCGTAATGTCATTGTTTGACAAGAAGTTTACAGGCATATAACCTGCTGCATCTGCATACTGACCGAAATCTTTTAAGTTGTAAAGGTCAATTACTCTTTGTGGAAGATCAAACTCGTCGTCGTTTTTCTTATATTTTCCAACAAGACCAGCCATATCAGTATAATAGTTATCAGTAACCCCGAAGTAGTTTCTATCTTCTCTGATAGGTAATTTATCAACTGTTCCATACGTTAATCTCATGGTAGAGTTTGCATCCGGATAGAATTTTTTCTCGGGCATCGCTTTCATTAAACCAGCTAAGAACATTCTGTTGTTTTTAGCAAAGTTGTCATCTACTTTAGAGAATCTTTCTGCGCTTAATTTTTGATCTGCAACGATACCGTTTGCAATTTTCCAAAGTGGATCTGCATCTAATTTTAAAGCATCTGGATGCAACATAAAGTTGGTCGCAGAAGTTTTAGTCGCAAAAATTGATGAGTAAGCAATATTTGAAATTTGTCCTGCATCAATTCCTAAGATTGTAGCACCGGCAACATCTTTTTTTACTCTCAACTGGTATAATTTTGTCATTCCACTTAGCATTTCGCCTTCTAATTGTGTGTTGAAGTTTTCGTAAGCTGCTTTAAGCGCTGCTTCTACTTTTGTTTTCATTGCTAATCTTCCGTTCATATCCTGTGCAGCATACGCCTTCAATACAGAACCTACCTGTAATGCAAGGCTGATGTATTTAGAATTTCTTGAGAACTGAGACATATAGTTTCTTTCAACATTTCTGTCAGAAGTCTGCTGATAATAAATACGGATATCATCTAGAACACTTGAATATTCACCCAAGTTATAAGAATCTGCCCAAGTCTGGAATGTCTGTTCAAGTTTTTTCTTATCTGTAATCGTGCCATTTTTTTCAACAGCATCGATTGTTCCCTGTCTGTTTTTCCAGTAGTTTGCTACAGAAGCATATTGAGAAGCATAGTTAAGTTGAGTTCCTTTATCCTTATCCATGTATTTCTTCATAATATCCATTGCCTGTTTAGAAGCTTCTACCCAAGCCGGATAATCTTTATTAACCATCTGTTCGATTCCGAAAGAAGTCAAATAACGGTTTGTTCTTCCAGGATATCCTAAAATCATTGAGAAATCACCTGGTTTTACTCCTTTAAGAGAAACAGGTAAGAAATGTTTAGGCTTTAAAGGAATATTAGTCGGCGCAAACTCAGCAGGATTTCCTGCAGCATCAGCATATACTCTGAAAACAGTAAAGTCAGCAGTGTGTCTCGGCCATTCCCAGTTATCTGTATCACCACCAAATTTTCCTAATGATGAAGGTGGTGCACCTACCAATCTGATATCTTTATAATCCTGATAAACGAAATAGTAAAATTCGTTTCCGTTGAAGAAATCTCTTACAACAACAGTATATTTCCCGTTTTCAGAGTTTTCAGACTGAATTGCCTTAGTTTCAGCATCGATCACAGCTTTTCTCTGCTCTCCGGTCATACTGTTGTTTAATTTAGAATTGATTCTTTGTGTAGCATCATCCATTCTTACCAAAAATCTTACATAAAGATCTTTAGCGTTGAATTCGTCTTTTTGCTTCATTGCCCAGAATCCGTTCTTTAAATAATCTTTTTCAGGTGTAGAAGCAGCCGCTACCGCACCGTAACCACAGTGATGGTTTGTGAAAATAAGACCTTGGCTGGAAACAATCTCTCCTGTACAGAAACCACCGAAACTTACGATAGCATCTTTTAAGCTTGAGTTGTTTACAGAATAAATTTCTTCAGGCGTAAGATGCAAACCTTCTTTTTGCATATCTACACCATTAAGTCTTTTTACGAGCATTAATAGCCACATTCCCTCGTCTGCCCTCATTTGAGCAAAACTTAAAAGGAAAGTGAATAGTAGTAATATTCTTTTCATTTTATAAAATAATTTTTGTGTCGCTAATTTACTAATTTTTTTACTGTTTCATGTCCGTGATGGTATGAAAATGGATTGGAGAGCATTATGAACAAGATTATACTTACAGTTTTCACTGTTTTATGTTTGGGATTTATGCTGAACTGCTCTTCCGTTCCTGCGAAAAATTATCGTCTTCAAAGGGAATGGCTGATGGTCTCTTTTAAAAATTATGGCAAACCAAATTTAATTAAAAATAATGCTAAAATTGATTTGACCTCAACCATTGAGCACGGAATAATTAAAGGAACAGGTTTTATGGGATGCAACAAAATATTTTTCAGGTCACAGTTTAAAGCAAGTGGTAAAATGAAAATATTAGAAATCAGGAGTACTGAAAAGATGTGTCCGGATAGTAAACTGGAAAATGATTTTTCCGGAATTTTTAAGAATATGACGAAATATACAATTGAAGGTCATTTTCTGACATTGACCGATAATAAAGGAACTTCTATGAAGTTTATCGCTGCCGATTGGGATTAAATATAATCACAATACTTAACTTATTTAGAATATGATAAATATACTTTTTTATGATATGAAAAATTCGTTTTGTTTTTATTCCCGAAAAATGGTAACTTGTAAATCTCACAAACTATAGATAGAATTTAATGCTAGACAAGAAAGAACATAATTACGAGAAAGCTGTTTTGGTGGGTGTTATTACACAAAATCAGGATGAGGAAAAGCTAACCGAATATATGGACGAGTTGGAGTTTTTGGCTTTTACTGCCGGAGCTACCGTAGACAGACGTTTTACTCAAAAATTAACACAGCCAGACTCCAAAACCTTTATAGGAAGCGGAAAGGCACAGGAAATAAAAGAATACGTAAAAGAAAATGAAATAGGAACCATCATTTTTGATGATGAATTATCGCCTTCCCAGCTCAAAAATTTAGAACGTGAAATTGAGGTAAAAATCCTCGACAGAACCAATCTTATTCTTGATATTTTTGCACAAAGAGCACAAACTTCTTACGCAAGAACTCAGGTAGAGTTGGCACAATATCAATATCTTTTACCACGACTGACAAGAATGTGGACCCACCTTGAGCGTCAAAAAGGGGGAATCGGGATGAGAGGTCCTGGTGAAACGGAAATCGAAACTGATAGACGTATCATCCGTGACAGAATCTCTTTGCTGAAAGATAAACTGAAGATTATCGACAAGCAGATGGCGACTCAGCGAAATAATCGTGGAAAGGTTGTGCGTGCTGCGTTGGTAGGATACACTAACGTTGGAAAATCGACACTGATGAACGCTTTGTCAAAATCTGAAGTTTTTGCTGAAAATAAACTGTTTGCAACACTTGATACGACAGTTAGAAAAGTCGTGATTGGAAATTTGCCATTTTTGTTGACGGATACGGTAGGTTTCATCAGAAAATTGCCTACCCAGTTGGTAGAGTCATTTAAATCTACCTTGGATGAGGTTCGTGAAGCGGATCTTTTGATTCACGTTGTCGATATTTCTCATGAAAGTTTTGAAGATCATATCGATTCTGTGAACCAGGTTTTGATGGAAATCAATTCGCATCAGAAACCGATGATTATGGTTTTTAATAAAATTGATGATTTCAGCTACGAGAAAAAAGATGAGGATGATTTAACTCCATCCACGAATAAAAATATCTCTCTGGAAGAATGGACGAAAACATGGATGGCAAAATCTAAATATCCTACGGTTTTCATTTCAGCTTTAACGAAAGAAAACTTCCCGGAAATGAAAAAAATGATCTACGATGAGGTCATGAAAATTCATATTTCGAGATTCCCATACAACGATTTCCTTTTCGAATATTTCGAAAACGACGAGGAAGAAAGCGACAAGTAATGCAACGTCTCTTTTTCCTTTTATTACTTCTACTATCAATTTTTGGCTTTGCTCAGAAGTCAAAAATTGATTTTAAAGCAATAGAGAAAGATCTTAAAAACAGCAAATCTGAATATAATTACGACAAACTGATTTTTAAATATAAAGGATATCCGAAATCTCTGGACAGCATTGAGGCACAGTATCTTTACTACGGAAGAAATTTCAGGAAAGATCTCGTTTCTACAACGGATGAAGATTTTAAAAATCTTGCAGAAGCTTTCAAAAACAGCAATTTTGAAGATTGTATTAAACAGGGAAAAATCTTGTACGCTACAGACCCTACAAATCTTGATATTCTATTGATTTTATTAAAAGCTTACGATTTTCAAAAAGACGGAAATAATTTCATACATCATCTGAATCAGTTTCGTACAATTACAGAAGCTATCAGAAATTCGGGGGACGGAAAAACGGAAAAGACTGCTTATCTGGTGAATACCGTGGGGGATGAATATATTTTACTCAATATTTTAAATCTCGGGAAAGAGTATACAAGAGGTTCAAAATCTGCCAAAGACGGCATTTTGGATGTGTGGGAAAAAGACAGTGACAGAGTTTATATCAAAGTACTTTATATCGATTATTAAATAAATTAAAAAAAAACCTCTTAGTGGAGTTATATTATTCATTTTCAGCTTTAATAGTTTTAGCATCAATATTTTCATATCTTAATTACAGGTTTCTGAAACTTCCCAGCACCATCGGGATTATGTTAATTGCCATTGTGGTGTCTATAATTTTGGTTTTATTCGGAGAAACATTTTTACCAAGAACTTTCGGCCACCTTCATAATCTGATGAGCAATATCGATTTTACTGAGGTTTTAATGGGAGCCATGTTAAATTTCCTTCTTTTTGCAGGAGGTATTCATATCAATATCGACGATCTTAAAGAGCAGTTCCGGCCGGTGCTTATATTTTCTACCGTAGGTGTTGTGATTTCCACTTTCGTTGTCGGATTTGGAATGTTTTACCTATTACCGTTTTTAGGAATTCATTTGCCTTTTATCTACTGTCTTCTTTTCGGGGCATTGATTTCTCCAACAGATCCTGTGGCGGTTTTGAGTATCTTAAAACAGGCAAACGTATCAAAAAGTTTAGAAACAAAAGTTGCGGGAGAATCATTGTTTAATGACGGTATGGCGGTTGTGGTTTTCACGGTTGTACTTCAGTTGGCGCTTGGTGATAAAGTCGAACTTGGACTTGAAAATATTGGACTCTTATTATTAAAAGAAGCCGGAGGTGGTCTTTTCCTAGGAGTAGTTTTAGGTTGGGTAACCTCCAGATTAATGCGTGAAGTGGATGATTATATCATTTCTGTTTTGGTAACACTATCGGTTGTCATGGGTGGTTATCTGATTGCACGACAAATGCACATTTCGGGGCCGCTAACGATGGTTGCAGCTGGATTATTTATGGGTAATTTTAATGTTAAATTTAAAATGAAATCCATCACTCAGGATTATCTCATCAAATTTTGGGAATTAATTGATGAGATTCTGAATGCTGTTTTATTCCTTTTCATCGGTTTTGAATTATTGATGATCAAAGATTTAAGTCATTTTATTATTTCGGGATTGGTTGCAATTGTGATTGTTTTATTGGCAAGAGTAATTTCAATATGGGGACCGACCAAGTTTATGAAAAGAACCTTTAGCCGACAAACTGTAAAAGTGTTGATTTGGGGTGGAATCCGGGGCGGGGTTTCTATTGCGTTGGCAATGTCTATTCCTAAAAATGAATACAGCGAAATTATTTTAAGTATTACTTATTGTGTAGTCGTTTTTTCTATTATTGTTCAGGGTCTTACCATTGCAAAAGTTGCCAATCCTAATAAGATTGCAAAAGAAGAAGAGGAGCTGGAAACAGTTGCTTTACATGAAGAGAAATAATCGTTTTCAAATCAGAAAGTTTTCAGAAGATGAACGATGTGATTAAAGAAATTCAGCAGGCTTTAGCCGTTTTATCAATTCCTGAAAAAGCTGCATTTTTTCCGAAATTCTTCAAAACAGGAAAAGGAGAATATGGCGAAGGCGATTTGTTTCTCGGCGTGACAGTTCCGGATCAGCGATCTGTGGCTAAAGAATATTATGCTAAAATATCTTTGGATAAATTGAGTGAGCTGCTTTCTTCAAAATACCACCAACATCGGTTAACAGCTTTATTGATATTGATTTTAAAATTTGAGAAAACAAAAGATAAAATTATAAAAGAAGAAATTGTTGAATTCTATTTAAATCATTTAAAATACATCAACAATTGGGATTTGGTAGATTCAAGTTGTTACAAGATATTAGGTCGTTATGCCTTTGAAAATCATAAAGAAGACTTACTAAGAAAACTTTCTGATTCCGATGAAATGTGGCACAAAAGAATCGCCGTTGTCGGAACAATGTATTACGTGAAAAAAGGGTCATTTGATTTAACTAAAGAATTTGTTACCCAAAATCTGTATCATCCTCACGATCTTATGCACAAAGCAAACGGTTGGGTGCTTCGTGAAATGGGAAATAAAAATGAAACCGAACTTATTAATTATCTCAATCAATATTACAAGAAAATGCCAAGAACTTGTTTGCGATATTCTATTGAAAAATTAGATGAAGAACTGCGACAGAATTACTTAAAAGGCAGAATTTAGAAATAGAATCGTACTTTTGTGGTTTAAAGCCAAACTATGAAATTATTTCTTAAACAGTTTCTTCTGTTTATCCCTTTTTTATTGCTGACAAGTTGTTTCGATATTGTAGATAAAGCGAACATAAAAGCCGATGGAAGCGGAGAGTACACTATTATTCTCAACGCAAGCAAAAGTAAAACCCGCTTGGCTTCTATTTCTAAAATGGAAACCATCAACGGTAAAAAAGTTCCTAAAAAGTCTGAGATTGAATCAAAAATCAATGAAGCAGCAAGAATTTTTAAAGCAACGCCTGGAATTTCAAATGTGAAAACTTCAATGGACTTTGATAATTACATTATTAAATTAAGTTGTAACTTCAAAAAGATTGAAAATATCAACGCAGGATTGGAACAGTTAAAAGCCAAAAATATTTTGGGTAAAATGATTCCAACACAGATTTACAGTCAGAATGTCGAGAAAAAAACGTTTACCAGAAACAGAATCAATACTTTCAAAAACGATTATGATAAGATGAGCAAGGCAGACAAAGAAGTTTTTAATGATGCTAAATATGTCTCTGTCTTACAATTTGAAAGCACGATAAAATCTCAGACTAACAATTTTTACCAGCTTTCACCCAATAAAAAAGCGGTGAAAATGGAAGCTAATGTGCTGGATCTTATCCTTCAGAAAAAACAATTACAAAATAATATTCTCTTTCAATAATTTCTTACAACCATGAAATCTATTTTAAAAAAAATACAAGTTGTCTTTTTATTTTTTGCCTCTGTATTCCTGTTGGCTCAACAAAAAATGAAGCTTCCGGGTGAAGCTGTTTTTTACATGGAAATCAATGGAAAACAGCTTAATAAAAAAATCAATTGGCAAAAATTGAATCCTTTTTTATTGGATGTAACCAAAGACAGCAAAGAAAAACCGTCATGGACAGATTATTCCAAAACGGGAATTAAATATGATGCGACGCAATATCATTATGCGACTTTTAATGATTCTGTGAAGGCTTATACCGCACATTTTATTGTAGATAATAAAGAAAAATTTCAGGAATTTATTAATTCAACCAAGAAAAAGGGATTAGAAATTTCTAAGAAAAACAATTATTCTTACGTTAATCTTGATGATGATGTTTTTGTTGCCTGGAATGGGAATCGTGCGGTCCTGAAAATGATAAGCTATTCAAAACCATATAAATATAATCATGAGGATGAAGTGATGGTAGATAGTGCTGTAGCAGTTATTGACAGTACGGCAGCAGTTACAGTAGACAGTGCTTATGCAGATGAGGAATTGCCTTTCAATTATAAAGATGAAATTCAGGTTTTGAAAGATGATATTAAATATTTAAAAGAAGACATTAAAGAGCACAACGCAGAAATCGCCAGAATGCAGAAAGATATTAAATATCTTGAAAAACATCACGAATATCCGAAAGAGAAAAAAGGTTCAACCGATAAAAATTACACCGACAAAGATCAGGAAATTCTACCTCCTTCGATGCAGGATGAAGAAGATATGGAGGAGGAAACAGACAGTATTGGCGATTTGGCGTATCAAAAAGAACTTGATTCTTTGAATATTGAAAAATTTAAGCTGGTAAAAAAACTGGCTGAAGAAGATTTTGATAAATTTTTTAATTCGAATTTTGAGATTGAAGTTTCTAAAGATGTGCTTTCATTCCGTGATGCGAGTGCAGATGTTTTTGTATACTTGGATTATGGCAGAATTATCAATGAAGGAATTTATGGTAAAATGATGAAGCTTTACAAATTTGGTTCGGTTTTTAATAAAATTTACAATTCAAATACGTCATACAATCTGTATTTCGATAATGATAAAATACGATTGGTCAACAGTTATCAACACAAAGATCCGGAAGTTCAGAAATATTTCTCGTCTATTTATAAAGGTAAAAAGAACAAGAAACTGGCAGCTTTAATCAATGATAAAAGCATGGGATATTATGCGATGAATCTGGATGGAAGCAAGTATTTCGATCTGATGTATAGTTTGCTTAAAAATTCAGGCGAAGGTGAATATCAAAAAGAAATGGAGCTGATGATGGAAACCATGAAAATCGTTCTGGATGAAGAAGCTATTGCTAAAATCGCACCTGGAAGCGGAATTTTTGTATTGAATGAATTGAAATCTAAAACAGTAGAATATACGGATTTCGATTATGACGATGATTACAACGAAAAGGAAGTGAAAAAGACAAAAGAAGTCATGATGCCGAATTTTACTTTTGCTTTTGCGACAGAAAATGAAGGATATTGGAACCGAATTTTTAACGTATTAATTACCAATAAAAATACCGCAAAAAAATTCTCTAAAAAAGGAGATTTTTACGAGTTTAAAGAAGAAAAAGCAACAGGATATCTGGATCAGTTATTCTTTACTGTAAAAGACGGGATTGTTTACATGACGACTTCTACGGATAATATTTTACCTAAAAATCAGTCTGAAATGGGCAAAAAATGGGCAAAAGATTCGTCCCAATATGCGATGTCAGGAAGATTAAATATTCAAAAACTTTTAATCGGTTTAGAGAAAGAGTTTAAGAGTACTTCAGAAAGAAAAATCATGGATGTTTTCAAGAAAAATATAGGTGAAGTTAATTTTAAAACTGAAGCAAAAGGCGACAGAATAGAAACGGAAATGAATTATGAAATTAAGAATTCTTCCGAAAACAGTTTAATGTATTTCTTTGATTTGGTGGATGAGATTTACAAAATCCAAGAATCCGAGAAAAAAACACCGGTTTTATAAATGAAAAAAAAGCTTTTTGTTTTAGCGGTTTTTCTACTCGCAATGACGATCTATTTTGTCTTTTACCACAAGGATAAAACATTAAAATTTGTTCCGAAAAATGCAGATGTTATTGTTTTGGTTGATGTGAAAAATCTTACAAGACAATATATTTCAAGCTTTGTCACAAATCCTTCACAATGGTTTGGGACCAAAAAAACAAAAGAAAATACAATTTCTATATATGAATCGGGAGTGAAAATTCCCGATTTTTTGCAGATATTCCACCTTCAAAATACCAAAATTTCAGATTGGTACAGCGTTGTAGAACTTAAAGATAAAAAGAAGTTTTTGGCATTTTTAAAGCAGGAAAAATTCATCGAAAAAAGCGAAAATATTTTCCAAAGAGATAATTTCTTCGTCAAAATAGAAGAGAAGAGCTGTATGTTTGGAACTGCTGATGTAAGCTTTAATGAAATTCATAAAGTGCTTTTTCAAAATTCAAAGAATGATATTTTTAATGCAGATTCTTTTATTGATGGAAGTTTGGGAAGTATTTCTTTTATTTCGGGAGCAAGAACCAGAAATTTCTCTATTGATGTACTTTCGGATGAAATTGAAATAAAAAGTATTTCTACTAAAGATTTTTCATCACTGATTGCTAAACTTCAACAAAAAAATACTTTTTTGGAAACAGAATTGGATGGTGAGAATTTAAAAAAACTGACTTCTAGTTTTGATAAAAATATGGTAGATTCTTCTCATATTAATTATCTCAAAGCGACGGCAACTTTGGAACAGGTGAATGATACCATTATCAGTTATGGGTATGATGATAATTTTAATGAAGTTGAAAAAAAGACTTTCCAGAAAATTATTCAGCCCAATTACATGATTGCGCTTCAAAGTTCAAATTCTGACGAAACAGAACAATTTTTCCGAAATAAAAAATGGATTAATGCTCAAAATCAATTTACTGCAATTCCTTTTCAGCCAAATTTAATTCAAAAAAATAAAAATAATTTTGAAATTAAATCTACGAGAAAGCAAATTCCATGGTCTGCAAATTTGAATGGAAATTATATTTTTATTAGAAATAATGCTTTATTACTGTCTTCTTTGAAAATGCTAAATGCAAATGAAAAGAAATTAATCTCGAATCTGGATTATATTTTCTATGGAAATAATGCACAGGATTATTTTTTTAAATTAAAGTTTAAAAAAGAAGAATTACCTTTAATTTTACGATGGTAAGCTTAATTTAAACGTAATAATTGATGGATTTCTTTGATATTGGATTACTAAAAACATTCACACATTATTTTCTGCATTTTATTTGTCCGGTTTTTATTGCGCTGATTTTTTATCGTGAAAACTGGAAAAAAGTATACCTGATTTTATTGGCAACGATGCTTGTAGACTTAGATCATTTGTTTGCAGATCCGATTTTCGATCCAAACAGGGCAAGTGTGGGTTTTCACATTTTGCATTCCTATTATGCGATTGCAGTGTATTTTTTGATGTTGTTTTTTAAGGGAAATATCAGAATTATCGGAATCGGGCTTTTGTTTCATATGCTGACGGATTTGCAGGATTTTTATTTTTGGAGTCATTAAAATTGCATTAATATTTTCTTTAAGATTTCAAATCCCATAGATTTTTTGTATTTTGTAAACACTATGAAGTTAAAAGAATTTTTACATTATACATATATTTTTCCTGTTCTGGCGGTGGGGTATTATTTTTCCGGACTGATGGGAGCGGGTGTAATTTCCGATATTGTTGCAGGGATTTTACTCACGGGAAGTGTCCTGTCAGCAGTTCATCATGCAGAAGTTGTAGCGCATAAAGTGGGCGAACCTTTCGGAACGATTATTTTGGCACTTTGTATTACCATTATTGAAGTTGCCTTAATTATTTCCTTAATGGTTGCCGGTGGAGATCAGGCGATTACGTTAGCAAGAGATACTGTTTTTGCAGCCGTAATGATTATTCTGAATGGAATTTTGGGAATATGTATTTTGGTGGGAGGAGTAAAATATTACGAACAGTTTTTTGCCAGAACTTCGGCTACAACTTATTTGGTAAGTATTGTTTCGATTTTAATTTTAACACTAGTTCTCCCGAATTTCACATCTAGTGTAAATGGACCATTCTATAATACCGCTCAACTCATCTTTGTTTCTATTGCATGTCTTGTTATTTATGGGATATTCTTAATGGTTCAAACAGTGAGACACAGAAATTACTTTATTGCTCCGGATGAGAATTCCGAAGAATATTATATTCCTTCGACTAATAAAACGATAATAAGCTTTGTTTTTTTAGTGGTTTGCTTAGCAATTGTGGTAATGATGGCGAAGGGTCTTTCAGGAACTATTGAAGATATGGTTCAAAGTTTCGGAGCTCCAAAATCTTTGGTTGGAGTGATTATTGCTGCGGTAGTCTTGCTTCCGGAAGGGTTGGCGGCGATTAGAGCGGCGAGAAGCAATCAGATCCAATCGAGTCTTAATCTGGCTTTGGGGTCTGCGTTGGCGAGTATAGGACTGTCGATTCCGGCAGTTTCTGTGGTGTGTATTATATACGATATTCCGCTTGTGTTAGGTCTGGATAAAAAAGATATTATCCTGCTTTCGTTATCGGTATTTATCGTAATGCTTTCGTTAAGTCGGGGAAAGACGAATGTTCTGTACGGAACCGTTTTATTGGTAAACCTTGCAGCTTATATTTTCACAGTTATCGTTCCTTAAGTTTAAAATTTTAATATAACTTCAAAAACGAATAAACTTTTGTAGCACGAACCTTTCGAAGTGCTATAATTTCCTGGCCTGCTCCATTTTAAAAGCCATTAGTTTCGCAATGTTTTCAGATTTATAGATTGCCATATCAGCACTTTCTCCGGTGAAATTTTCTTCAATAGTGGATTTCCATAATTCCAGCCATCGATCGAAGTGTTTCCTTTCCATTGCTTCCAATTCATTAATGGGGAAATGAACAGCCATTGGGTTGCCTTTATAGCTTATTTGCCCGAATAAAAGTGTTTCCCAAAACGAATACATTTTCGGTAAATGTTTTTCAAAATCTACTTTAATAACATCTTTAAAGAAAAATCCAATCGTTTCATCCTTAACGACTTTTGTGTAAAACGAATTCACAAGATGTTCAATATCTTCTCTTGATTCCAGCTTTTTCATACTTCAAATTTAATGTAAAATCAATTCAAAAATTCAATCATTTAATTGATAAATTTCATGAAAACAATATTTTATCTTTGCATAATTATTTTAACTGAAAAGTTTAGCGGCTTGATTGATTTGAAACCGTTTAAATGTAACAAAATCAAACCAATGATATAAAAAATGGCAAGAGGATTCAGACAAAAAATTCGTCAGAGAAGCGATGAAAACAGTGGTTTTGGAGACAATGCTTCCGGGAGATTTATCAACAAAGATGGATTTCCGAATGTTCGGCGAAAAGGAATTGGTATTTTAAGCCGATTCAGCTGGTATCATACGATGCTGGATCTTTCGACGGTTCGTTTTCTGTCGTATCTGGTGATTGCTTATATTTTGGTTAATCTGTTATTTGCTTTTATCTATTATGTCATCGGAGTAGAGCATCTTACGGGAATCGACAAAAGTGACCCCTTGAACGAGTTTATCGATGTTTTTTTCTTCAGTTCGCAGACCTTTACGACGGTAGGTTACGGAAGAATTGCTCCAGTGGGTTTTATGGCTAGTTTGGTGGCAACTTTTGAGGCTTTTTTGGGATTGCTTACCTTTGCGATTGCAACGGGACTTTTTTACGGAAGATTTTCGAGACCGAGAGCATATCTAAAATTTTCTGATATTGTGGTGATTGCACCATTTAAAAATAAAACGGCTTTGATGTTCAGGCTGGCTCCATTTAAAAATAATGCCTTAACCGATGCTGAAGTTATTGTTTCGGCGGCTATTGAAGTCATTGAAAACAGTGTTCCGAGAAATAATTTTTATACACTAAAAACTCAACTCAATAAAATCAATACATTAGCCCTGAACTGGACGGTCGTTCATGTAATTGATGAAGATTCTCCGTTTTATGGTTTTTCTGAAGATGATTTTAAGAATACACGAATTGAAATTATCATTCATCTCCGTGCGTTCGACGAAGTGTTTTCAAATACTGTTGTGCAGCGATCTTCGTACGTTTCAAAAGAAATTGTCTATGGGGCAAAATTCGTCCCGATGTACTATCCGGATAGAGAAAATCTTTCTACCGTTTTGGATTTGGGCAAAATTAATGACTATCAAAAAACAGATCTTCCTGTTTTGGCAGAAGAACATTTATAAATGAATTTAGAATTTAATAAGAAACAGGCTTTACAAAAACAAAAAGAACATAAAAAATTCCTGGACGGATTAAAGAAAAAACCACCCAAGAATCTGGATTATGTTGTTCAGGAAACTCATGAAGAAGTTTTTGAAAAGATTGATTGTCTTCAATGTGCCAATTGCTGCAAAACTACCGGACCTTTATACACCGAAAAAGATATTGAGAGAATATCCAAGCATCTTCGTATGAAATCTGCTGACTTTGAAGCAAAATTTCTACGAATTGATGAAGATAACGATAAGGTATTGCAGAATCTTCCTTGCTATTTTTTGAATGGTGATAATACATGTTCGATATATGATGTTCGCCCAAAAGCCTGTCGGGAATATCCTCATACAGACCGGAAAAAGATTTATCAGATCAATGATTTGATGATAAAAAATACAGTGATCTGCCCCGCAGCCTATGAATTTGTTGAACGAATTATGAAGAATTTGGGAAAATAGCTAATAATTCAAAATACCTCTTAATTAATAATAAAGTACGTTAAAGTAGCTGATCAGAAATAATATTAAGTAGAAATGTGTCGTTTTAAAAATAATAAACAACCATTTAAAATATTAAATATTATGAAAAAAGTAGTTTTAACAGCAGCTTTCACAATGATCGGAATGATCGCGATTTCTGCACAGACAACACCACAAAGTCAATCAACGGATACGACTAGTCAAAAATCGACACAATCGAATGCTCAAACCAACTCGACCTGGACGCCTTCGGAAACAAAGACTCAAAATCAAAGTGCAACAACAACGGTAGAGGCAACAACTCCGGCCTCGGATACAAAGGAAAGCGTGCAAGCTGACGTAGAAGGTACAAAACCCGCTGAAGCCACAAAAGAGGAGAAAAAAACTAAAAAGAATAAGTCGAAATAAATTTTTAGTAAACAAAGTAGAATTGAAATCCTGGAATATATTATTTCAGGATTTTTTATATTTCATTCAGAATTTCATATAAAAAAAGCGCTGATTTCTCAACGCTTCTCCTTTCACTTTTTACTTTTATCCCATTTATAATCCCGGGAACAGGTTATCATTAAAAAAGGTCGGGAAAATTTCCCAACCTTTATATTTTTATACAACTCCTTGAGCTAACATTGCTTCTGCAACTTTCACGAAACCGGCAATATTGGCGCCTTTTACGTAGTTTACATAGCCGTCTTCCTCTTTTCCGTAGTCTCTACAAGCTTTGTGGATTCCGATCATGATTTCTTTCAGTCTTGCATCAACTTCCTCTGAAGTCCAGTTTAGACGGATAGAATTTTGCGTCATTTCCAATCCTGAAGTGGCAACACCACCAGCGTTAGATGCTTTTCCTGGAGAGAACAATACTTTATTGTCTAAGAAATAGTTAATCGCATCTAAGGTTGAAGGCATATTCGCAGCTTCAGTTACACAGACACATCCGTTTTCTACCAAAAGTTTAGCATCATCAAGATCTAATTCGTTTTGAGTTGCAGAAGGGATGGCAACATCACACTTCACTTCCCAAGGACGTTTTCCTGCAAAAAATTCTGATGAAGGATATTTTTTAGCATAATCCTCAGCTCTGTTGTTTCCTGAATTTCTAAGTTCTAATAAGTAATCGATTTTTTCTCCGTAGATACCGTCATTATCATAGATATATCCGTCCGGACCTGAAATGGTAACTACTTTACCGCCAAGTTCAGATATTTTTTTGATAACTCCCCAAGCTACGTTTCCGAAACCTGAAACTGTTACTGTTTTATCTTTAAAAGTTTGTCCGATTGTTTTAAGCATTTGCTCAGCGAAGTAAACAACACCGTATCCTGTAGCTTCAGGACGGATTAATGAACCTCCATAAGCAAGACCTTTACCTGTAAGTACACCGGTAAATTCGTTTCTTACTTTTTTATACTGTCCGAATAAATATCCGATTTCTCTTGCACCAACACCGATATCTCCCGCAGGAACATCGGTTTCAGGACCGATATGTTTGCATAATTCTGTCATGAAAGCTTGGCAGAAACGCATTACTTCCATATCAGATTTTCCTTGTGGATCGAAGTCTGAACCTCCTTTACCACCTCCCATCGGAAGTGTAGTTAATGAGTTTTTAAAAACTTGTTCGAAGGCTAAAAACTTAAGCACAGAAAGATTTACTGTAGGATGGAAACGGATTCCTCCTTTGTATGGTCCGATCGCAGAGTTCATTTGTATTCTGAAACCTCTGTTTACCTGGATTTCTCCTTTGTCGTCAACCCATGGCACTCTGAAAATAATTACTCTTTCAGGCTCCGCCATTCTTTCAAGAAGCTTCATTCCTGTATATTCCTTTTTTGTCATAATAAACGGAATAACAGTTACAGCAACTTCTTTTACTGCTTGTAAAAATTCTGGCTCGTTAGGATTTTTTGCCTCAATTTTTGCTATAAATTCTTGTATTTTCTGGTCAATATTATATTGTTCCATATAATTAGGGTTGAATATTATGTCAACAAATTTAATTTTTTTTTCAAGATTCACAATACCTGAATTGATGATTGTTGAAAATTTAATAATATTATGGGTTAATTTTATTAAATTAATAATTAATGTTTAAATTTTATTAATTCTGAAATGTTATTTGTTAAATAATGTAATATTAAGAAATCATTAATTCTTATATTGCTATAAATTGTCTCCCGGAAAATGATTTTATTTTCCCTAAAAGCTCCAATTCCAAAATTACGGGTAAAATTTTGTGTGAAGACAGTGAAATTTTCCCTGTTAAATCGTCCAATGTGATCTGCGGATGATCAACAATTGCTCTAAATATTAATTCTTGATTTTCAGTTAATTGAACAGCAATTTCCTGATGTTGAAATAAATCCTGGATATGAGTTTGAGCTTTATTAAATCCAAGTAAATCGATTAAATCTTTAATGGTAGAAATTGCAATCGCTTTATTCTGAAAAATCAAATGATTACAACCCTGACTGTGAGTATCTGTAATCTTTCCGGGAAGGGCAAAAACTTCTCTGTTATAATTGTTTGCGAATGTTGCTGTACTTATAGAACCGCCTCCAAAAGCCGTTTCTACGACAATAGTAGATGGTGAAAGTCCTGCCACAATTCTATTTCGTTGAATGAAATTTTCTCTGTCAGGTTTTCGGGATGAGTTGAATTCGGTGAATAAAGCTCCCCCGGTTTCAATAATTTTTTCAGATAGTTTCTTATTTTTTGCAGGATATAAAGTGTGAAATCCGTGGGCTAAAACTGCCGTAGTAGGAATTTGAAAATGAATAGATTGCTCATGAACCTCTTTGTCAATCCCCAAAGCTAAACCACTGATGGAAATAAAATCAGATGATTGCGATGCTTCAAAAAACTGATTGATAAACTGTTTGCCATAAGCAGTCATATTTCGTGTCCCGACGATGCTTACTTTCTGTTTACTATCATCGAAATTTCCTTTTTGGTAGAGAATTGCCGGTGCATCATCACATTCATTCAGGAGACGAGGCAACTGCTGCTGGTGTCTGAGATTAATTTTAATGGTATTCTTTTCGCAAAATTTTAATTCTTTTTCTGCAAATTTCAGATGTTCAGGATTTCCAATGTCGGAAACTGCTTTTCTGCCGATACCGTCAATTTTGGAATAATTTTTCTTAGCGTTATTCCATGCTTCTTTTGCGTTTCCGAATGCTCGTACAAGTTTGTGAAAATTAATATCGCCGATTAAATTGCATTCACGCAATGCGATGGCATAAAGTTGTTCTTCAGAATACATTTGTGTTATGTTTCCACAAATGTAAAGAATTTATTTTCTTCTCAATTGTTCCAGATGCTCCCAAATATCATCTTTTTTCTTGTAAGGAAGTTCCATAAAGTCTTCAGGATGATTTTCTTTATATTCCTGCCAAAGTTTATCATCTTTTTCGCTGTAATAATTGGGAAATTCCCAGATGTATTTTTTCTTTTTATCACCCACTTTTTTGAATAGTAAAGCTAAAATAACTCCAACAACAGCCCCTGCAAGGTGAGCCTGCCAGGAAATTTTACTAGGTTCTTCAAGGTTTGAAAATAATTCTTCGGGCAACATTCCCCAAACCAGACTTCCATAATATAAAACGACCAATAAAGAAATGGTCAATAAGGTCATATTCCATTTAAAAACTCCGCTGAAGAAGAGGAAAAAGGCAAGAACATACACAACACCGCTAGCTCCGATAGTACACGTGTAAAGATAATCTCCTGTTATCATATCAATCGGTGGAAGCAGCCAGACTAATAATCCTGTTGCTAACCAACCAATGACAAAAACTTTATTGGCAACCAACGGATAAAACTGATATAATAGAAACATCAGCACTGCAATCGGGATAGAATTACCTACAATGTGGTCTATATTTCCGTGTAAAAGGGGAGAAGTGATAATTCCCAGCAAACCCTCCGGCAATAAAGGAATAATCGCTCCGAAGCAATTTGAAAAAAAGCCCTGCAACTGTAAGAAATAGCCGAGCCACATCGCTGCAAGCATAAGCAGAGGATACAGGATCGCTTTTTTGGAAATTACATTATTTTTTAACATGAAGATTATACGTCAAATGAAAAGCCAACAATAAATTTCGGAAAAATTGGCGATGAATATCAAATCTTATTTTTATTTCAGCCAAAAAGTTATGATTTTTATTGATTTAAACTTTTAATATCATATTTTGTCATTGATCTTTCAAAATAGATTTATTTTTTAGTGTAAAATCTTTATTAGATTTAAGATTAACCATTGCCGGTGGTTTTTAGCCAAAATTATTATTAATACTTTTGCATAGAATTTTGAAAATAAAAAATCTTGGACTTATGAAGAAGTTTTTATTCATCCTTTCCTTCGTTTTAGGAATTTTCGCCAATGCCCAGGTCGTCATTATTGATACCGGATCTGTGAAACTCGACACGATAAAACATTGGTCGGTTTTAGGCAAGCAATCTTTAATGATCAATCAGACTTCCTTCTCAAATTGGGTTGGTGGTGGAGCCAACAATGTAGGCTGGCTTGCCGGGGTTGATTACAATATTACCTACGAAAAAGACAAAGATCTTTGGGAAAACATTATACTTTTAAATTATGGACAAAATGATACACAAGGAATTGGGGTAAGGAAGACTCAGGATTTGATTAATGTTTCCACCAATTACGGAAGAAAAGTGTCAAAAAGTTGGTATCTTTCTGCGGGTGCCGGGTTTCTTTCTCAGTTTGCAGTAGGATACGAAGACGGTAATAATCCGGAGGCGACAAAACTTTCTAATTTTATGGCACCCGGTTACCTGAATGTAGGTTTGGGGATTACGTACAGACCTAATGATAATGTAAACGTTTCTCTTCGTCCCAGTAACGCCCGATGGACTTTTGTGTTGGATAAAGACCTTCAAACTGCAGGATCTTATGGTTTAAAAGCTGATGGAGATGCTTCTTTATTGCAATTCGGTTTCTTGGGAACGGCTGTATATAAAGTTAAACTGATGGAAAATGTAAATCTTTCCAATACGGCTTCTGTTTTCTCCAATTATCTGGATCATCCGGAAAGATTGGTTTTGGCTTACGGAATGGTTTTAAATTTAAAAGTTAATCGATTTATATCTTCTAATATCACCGTTGATGTAATGTACGATCATAATCAGATTCAAAAAACACAGCTTAAACAGACGTTGGGCGTTGGTCTGGCTTATACTTTAAACAACGGAGTAAAACGCTCTGAAAGAAAGGACAGCCAATGGTGGATTAAGAAATAATCTGAATTGAAATTTCAGACAAAATAAAAAGCACTTCAACTTGAAGTGCTTTATTATTATCAATTACTATATATTGTTAAAACTCTATATCAACTTCTAATTTCTCTGCCAAAAGCTTTGAAATTTTTTCTTTTAAAGGCTCAATATCAATATTCTGCATTGCATCATTAGCAAATGCATATAAAAGCAAAGCCTGAGCTTCTTTTTTAGAAATACCTCTTGCTCTTAAATAGAACATCGCATCTTCATTCAATTGACCAACCGTACAGCCGTGAGAACATTTTACGTCATCTGCAAAAATCTCCAATTGTGGTTTTGTATCAATCTTAGCACCTTCGCTTAATAAAACGTTGTTATTTTGCTGATAAGCATTTGTTTTCTGAGCCAGTTTATCCACAAATACTTTCCCGTTGAATACTCCGTGAGAATTGCCATTGAAAATACCTTTGTAATTCTGATAACTTTCGCAATTCGGCTGATTGTGGTGAACCGCCGTGTGGTGATCTACCAGCTGATCTTTCCCGATAATCGTGATTCCGTTCATGAATGAATTGATATTCGATCCGTTTTGAATGAAATCTAAATTATTTCTTACCAATTTACCTCCGAAAGAGAATGTATTTACAGTTGTTAAGCTGTCTTTTTCCTGTTTTGCAAAAGTATTATCAATTAAATAAGAAGTGTCATTGTCATTCTGAACTTTATGCCAATCTGCTTTTGCATTGGGATAGGTGAAAATTTCTGTTACAGAATTTGTCAACACATAGGTACTGTCAAAATTGTGGTGACTTTCAATGATTTCCACTTTTGCGCCCTCATCTACGATTAATAAATTTCTCGTATTGTAGAAAGTGTTTTCCTCCTGATTCTGAGAAATGTAAAAAACATGAATTGGCTTTTCAATCACAACATTTTTAGGAACTTTTAAAAAAAAACCATACTTGCAGTAAGCTTGATTTAAATTCGTGAAAGCTGATTTATCCGAAGCAATTGTATTAAAATATTTATCAAAAACATCTTTATGTTTCTCATCATTCAATGCATAGTTAAATGAAAGAAACTCAACGTTTTCAATAGAAACTTTTGATAATTCTTTACGAAGTTTACCGTTTACGAAAGTAATCCAGTCAAAATTTTCTTCACCCAAATGCAATTCATCTAACTGCTCTTTAGTGATATTATGACTTTCTTTCGGAAAAAAGTTATATCCTTTTTCAGTAATCTCCTTTAGGTTGGTATATCTGTATTCTTCGTCTTTTTTTGTAGGAAAACCCAATTTTTCAAATCTTTGAAGAGCAACTTTTCTATCATCATCCAGAAATCTGTGACGAAGACTCTCCAAAAACTCACCGTGATTTTCTATAATCTGTTCTTTTAATGCCATTACTGGTATATCTGTGGTTTGCACCATTTTTTTCTTTTTATTTGGCTGAAATTGTTAAACTGAGAGATCATCTGAATCTCTGAATTTCTTACTCTTTTAATTAATTTAAAAGCCAGTCGTACCCTTTTTCTTCCAGTTCCAAAGCAAGAGATTTGTCACCGGTTTTGATGATTTTTCCGTTTGCTAAAACGTGAACAAAGTCAGGTTGAATATAATTAAGCAATCTCTGATAGTGCGTAATCAAAAGAACTGCATTTCCTTCATTTTTGAATGCATTTACACCGTCTGCAACGATTCTTAATGCATCAATGTCCAATCCAGAATCAGTTTCATCAAGAATAGCCAATTTTGGGTTAAGCATCATCATCTGGAAGATCTCGTTTCTCTTCTTTTCACCTCCCGAAAAACCTTCATTCAATGATCTTGAAAGGAAATCTTTTTTGATACCCAATTGCTCAGATTTTTCACGAATCATTCCCAACATTTCTTTTGCAGGCATTTCAGACAAACCTTTAGCTTTTCTGTTTTCGTTCATCGCTGCTTTGATGAAATTTGTCACAGAAACCCCCGGAATTTCTACCGGATACTGGAAAGAAAGGAAAATACCTTTGTGAGCTCTGTCTTCCGGTGCATCTTCGATGATATTTTCGCCATCAAAAATAATTTCTCCATCTGTAACCTCGTAGTCTTCTTTCCCTGCAATAACAGAAGAAAGTGTAGATTTTCCCGCTCCGTTCGGTCCCATGATAGCATGAACTTCACCCGGCTTTATTTCAAGATTGATACCTTTTAAAATTTCTGCGCCGTCTTCAATTTTGGCGTGCAAGTTTTTTATATTTAACATATGTTCAAATTTATCGCAAGGTCAAACTTTGAGTATTCCTTTGTAACACTAAACCACAATTAACAAAGGTGTTAACGCATGCGAATGAAATATTATTTTTTATTTTTAAACATTAAAATTAATCAACCTTAATGTATTTTCCTGTTGTCATTTCGACTATTAGATTCTTCACTTTGCTTTGCTCTATTCAGAATGACAAACGTGCTATCAAACTGAAAAAAATGAAGCTTTATCCTACAGAACCTTCCAAAGAAATCTCCAATAATTTTTGAGCTTCAATGGCAAATTCCATTGGTAATTTATTTAAAACTTCTTTACTGAAACCATTTACGATCAAAGCAATTGCTCTTTCTGTATCGATTCCTCTTTGGTTGCAGTAGAAAATCTGATCTTCACCGATTTTTGAAGTCGTTGCTTCGTGCTCCAATTGAGCGGTCGGATCTTTGATTTCGATGTAAGGGAAAGTGTGTGCTCCACATTCGTTACCCATCAACAAAGAGTCACACTGAGAGAAATTTCTCGCTCCTTTTGCAGTCGGCATTACTTTAACCAAACCTCTGTATGAATTCTGAGATTTTCCTGCAGAAATACCTTTAGAAATAATTGTTGATCTCGTATTCTTTCCGATGTGGATCATCTTTGTTCCTGTATCTGCGTATTGGTGATTATTCGTCACGGCAATAGAGTAGAACTCACCGATTGAATTGTCACCTTTCAAAATACAAGAAGGATATTTCCAAGTTACGGCAGAACCAGTTTCTACCTGAGTCCAAGAGATTTTTGCATTTCTTTCGCAAAGTCCTCTTTTTGTTACAAAATTGAAAACTCCACCTTTTCCTTCTTCATTTCCCGGATACCAGTTTTGAACGGTTGAATATTTAATTTCAGCATTATCCATTGCAATAAGCTCAACAACGGCTGCGTGAAGCTGGTTTTCATCTCTTGACGGAGCTGTACAACCTTCCAAATAAGATACATAACTTCCTTCATCTGCAATCACAAGTGTTCTTTCAAACTGACCTGTTCCTGCCTGATTGATACGGAAATACGTTGATAATTCCATCGGGCATCTTACGCCTTTTGGGATATAGCAGAAACTTCCGTCAGAAAATACTGCGGAATTCAGTGCTGCATAAAAGTTATCTCCTCTCGGAACTACTTTTCCAAGATATTTTCTTACCAAATCAGGATGATTCTTAATCGCTTCAGAGATAGAGCAGAAAATAATTCCTTTTTCCATCAAAGTGTCCTGAAAAGTTGTTTTCACAGAAACTGAATCTATTACAATATCTACCGCAACGTTTGAAAGTCTTTTCTGTTCTTCAATATTGATTCCTAATTTTGCAAAAGTTGCCAATAATTCAGGATCTACATCATCTAAGCTTTCAAGTTCAGTCTTTGCTTTTGGAGCTGCATAATATTTAATCGCCTGGAAATCCGGTTTTTCATATTTGATATTTGCCCATTCCGGCTCCACCATTTTCAACCAGATTCTGAAAGATTCCAGACGCCATTCGGTCATCCATTCCGGTTCCTCTTTTTTAGCAGAGATCGCACGGACGATATCCTCATTTAAACCCGTCGGGAAATCTTCGTAATCGATTTTCGTCTCCCAGCCGAATTCATATTTTTTATTTTCTAAATCGACGCGTAAATCGTCTTCAGTATATTTATTCATAATTTATTAAGAGATTTGGAAATTAAGTAATTTAGAAATTACTTAGTGCCCAAATTGTTCTTTTCAAGATATTTTATAAAATGATAAATCTCTTTTGTGATTTCTAAACACTCATTATTAAGTGTATGGAAAGCCTCATCGTCGATTTTCTCTAAACTGTATAAAACAAACAACATATTTCTCACTTCAGCACAACTGCCTTTTGCGATCCAAAGAAATCTGATGAATTGCCTGTTACTTCCATATTCTGAGCCTTCAGCAATATTATTTGTTATTGATAAAGTTGCTCTTTTGAGTTGATCTTTAAGAGAAAACTCTTTATGTAAGTTTTCAAAATCAAGAACTTTAAAAATTTTAACTGTAAATGAAATTGCCTTTTTATAAACCGGAAAATCTTCAAATGAGACAGCCATGAATAATTTCTAAATTTCTTGATCTCTGAATTTTTTAATTTTCTTATAAAGAAAAACTTTCTCCACACCCACATGTTCTGGATGCGTTTGGATTGTTAAAAACAAATCCTTTTCCGTTTAATCCTCCTGAATACTCAAGAACTGTTCCCGCTAAATAAAGGATAGCTTTTTTCTCAACAACAATTTTAACATCATTATCTTCGAAAATTTGATCTGTTTCTGTTTTTTGATTATCGAATCCCAAAACATATTCTAAACCAGAACATCCTCCACTTTTTACCCCTACTCTTATATAATCTTCAGCAGGGTTGAAACCATCTTCCGTCATAAGTTGGATGGCTTTTGCCTTTGCTTGGTCTGATACTTTTATCATTGTATTTATTTAGAATGATTTAATAGTGCAAAAATACGAACTAATTTCCGCAATCTCAAATTGAAGCTATCTATTTTAATGATTCTGTTCTCAATAGGATCGTTTTTTGAGTAAAATTAATGTTAAAAATGTATAATTTTCATTTCAGAAATCCAGACATCCTGTTTTTGATTTAACTTTGAAGTGTATTTTTTATCTATTAAAAGAAATTAGGAATGAAACAAAAATTACTTGGTTTTTTTATTATGTTTTCAGTGGGAATGTTCCACGGGCAGACTACAAGATATATTTATGAAACGTTGGTAAATCCGGATTCAATTAATCTGGTGACAATGAAAACGGAAAGAAATTTTTTGGATGTTAAAGGAAGTAAGTCATTATTTATCAGCGAAAATAAATTAAAGAAAGATTCTCTGTATGCTTCTTTTAAACCTGATCAAAAAGCAGATCGCAAAAAAAGTGATAAAGATCTTTTAAAACAGGGAGGGAAAAAATCAATTGAACCTACTTTTTTTGAATATTTTATTGCTAAAAATATTCCTGAGCAGAAAGTTTATTTTTATGATAGAGTTGGTGGAAAACAGATTTATTATCAGGAAGATCGATCTTTGAAATGGGAAATAACCAATGATGTTGAAAAGCAAAACGGATATCAGTCTCAAAAAGCGGTTGCCAATTTTGGGGGAAGAGTTTGGACGGCTTGGTTTACAAAAGAAATTAATATTTCCGACGGGCCTTACAAATTTTCCGGTTTGCCGGGATTAATTGTGAAGCTGGAAGATGATAAAGGAGATTATAAATTTGATTTGGTTAAAAAAATCAACATTAAAAATTCTTTTGAACCAATAAATGCTGATGCAAAGCAAAGTACAAGAATTAATTTTAATGGTGATAAAGCCGCATTGGAATTAGAATTTGCAAAAAACAATAAAAACAGATCCGGTAACGGAATGCCGAACTTCGGAAATGGTGGAAGACATGGCGGCGGGATGAACGGTGGTATGGGTGGAAGAGGAAATCAACCTGGCGCTGGTGGAATGCCACAAAAAGGAATGGGAATGGACGGAAATAATTTCCCGACACAAAGCTCTGGTAATGAAAATTTCTCTTTTGGAGGAGGAGGGCAAAACCCAATCGAATTAAGATAAAATTAAATATAAAATAATGAAAAAATTAGGCATCATTGCTTTTGCGCTATTCATGCAGACAACTTTTGCACAAGTGAACAGATTTGTGTATCAGGTGACAATGAAATCAGATGCATCCAATAAAAGCGATGTTAAAACAGAAAATGCATACCTTGATATTGCTCAGGAAAAATCTATGTTCTATTCTGAAAACAGGATTAAAAGAGATTCTGTAATGCAGGCGACTTTCCAAAGTGGTGGTGCGAGAGGTTTCAACAGAGAGCAAATGGAAGGTTTAAGATCAAACATTAACTATTCGATTGAAAAAGATAAAAAAAATCAAAAAACAACTTTCAAAGACAGAATCGGAAGAGATGTTTATACTTACGAAGAAGACAGACCGATCACTTGGAAAATCACTTCAGAAACGACCAAGATAGGGGATTATAAAGTGCAGAAAGCTGAGACGGATTTTGGCGGAAGAAAATGGACGGCATGGTTCACAACAGATTTACCATATCAGGATGGACCTTATAAATTCAACGGACTTCCCGGACTTATCGTAAAAGCAGAAGATGATAAAGGGGAATATTCTTTTGATTTAATGAAAAACTATAAAATTGCTGATTTTCCTACCATGAATCAATTCGGAAATACAATTAAAGTAAAACGAGGGGATTACCTAAAACAGCAGAAAAAATATCAGGAAGATCCAATGTCATTCATGACACAAGGCGGTGGTGGTGGCATCAGAATTGGGGCTGTTGGAGGAAACCGTGGCGGAGGAAATCAAAATCCGGCTGATATGAGAAAGAGAATGGAGGAGAGGGTGAAGGATGAAGCAAAGAAAAACAGTAATCCTATCGAACTGCAATAAAACAAACCCCTGAAGAATCCTTCAGGGAGTTTTATTTTTATCAATTAAAGATTATCTTAAAAGTTGTTTGAAAGTATCTCCTTGTTGCATATCTCCGGTGTCATAACCTTTCATAAACCATTCTTTACGCTGTGCGGAAGATCCGTGGGTAAAGCTTTCCTGATTTACATATCCCTGAGATCTTTTCTGAATATTGTCATCTCCAACGGCTTCAGCAGCATCTATTGCAGATTGAATGTCGCCGGGTTCTAAAATATGTTCTCTGCTGTCCGTTCTCTTTGACCAAAGCCCGGCATAAAAATCGGCCTGTAATTCTGTAGCGACAGAAACTCTGTTAAGTTGCTCTTCAGAATAATTACCGCTTGTTCTTGCCTTATTGGTTTCGTCTAAAACGCCTAAAAGATTCTGAACATGATGCCCCATTTCATGAGCCATAACATAAGCAATTGAAAACTCAGTAACTTGCGCTCCAAATTTTTGTTGAAGTTCCTGAAAGAAACTCATATCCATATAAACTGTCTGATCAGCAGGACAATAAAATGGTCCCATTGCAGCCTGAGCTGTTCCACAGCCCGATTTTGTGGCATCTTCAAATAAAACAACTTTTGCGGGAGTGTATTTTACACCGTTTTCAGCAAAAACTTTTGCCCATGTTTCTTCGTTTTCAGCAGCAACCATTTTTATAAATTCACGAACTTTGAGTTCTTCAGGAGTTAAATCCCGTTGTTCTGTCCTTGTTGAGCTGCTACCCGTACCTCCGGAAGAAAGTATTGAAGAAGGATCTCCACCCAGGAAGAATACAATTGCTGCGATAATCAACGTACCAAGACCGCCGCCAACAAGGGCACCGCCGCCGCCCAAACCTCGCCTGTCGTCTACGTTATCACTTCTGTCGTCTGTCCATTTCATAGTTTGTATTTATTTGTATGTAAATTTAAAATTATTATCATTATCAACTCTTTTTATTTCAATAAAATTGTAATGAGAAGAACTTTACTAAAGTTATGCCAACAAAAAAGGAGCCTTCAAGCTCCTTGTATATTTTGGTATTTTATTTTACTTATGAATGTCCGAAACCAATATTTCCTTTTTTCCCGGAAAGATTCTTTTTGAAATCAATCATTCTTAAAGCCGTAACTGCTGCTTCTACACCTTTGTTTCCTAGATCACCACCGCTTCTTGCGATAGACTGTTCTTTGGTATCATCCGTTAAAACACAGAAAATGGTAGGAGTATCAGTCATAATGTTACAATCCTTAATTCCCTGAGCCACTGCCGAACAAACATAATCGAAGTGAGGCGTTTCTCCACGGATAACGCACCCGATTGAGATTACTGCATCATACTTACGCTCTTTACAAAGCTGCATACTTGCATAATTCAGTTCAAAAGCTCCCGGAACCGGAAAAAGTTTAATATTCTCTGCTTTTACTCCTTCTTTTTGAAGGATTTCCAAAGCTGCATCACGAAGATTGTAGGTTACAAAATCATTCCACTCGGCAAAAACAATGCCGATAGAAAAATCTTCGGCATTAGTTATATGAAGTGGCTTGTAATCGGAAAGATTAACTGTTGCCATTGTTAGTAATATTTAGTCATTTCGATATAAGAATCAGACATTCCGTTGTCGTAATCCTGATATTTTTCGTCAATTGTAGCGAAATATTTTTTAGCATCTGCGTTTTTCTTTAATCCTAAAGCCAAAATACCTGCTTTTCTGGTGAAATAGTAAGTTGTATAAGGATCGTCTGTAGCAGAAGCTGCTTTATCTAATAATTGTAAAGCTTCGTCATTCTTGTTAAGACCAGATTTTGCATCAGCCATAACTCCGAATTTCATTGCCATCAAAGTTTTGTTGTCTGATGAAAAACTATCCAAAAGATCATAAGCTTCCTGGAATTTTCCTTCCTTGAACTTCAATAAACCAGCATTGTAAGCAGAAAGTTTACCGATGTTAGTAGAAGAATATTCTTTATATGTTCCTTCAAAACCTGGGTTTGCAGCAGATTTTCCTCCTAAAGCTTCTTTGTCTTTTCCTTCAGTAAGGTTTTTCTGAGCAGCAAGGAAACTTTTCATAGCTTCAGCATTCTGAGGTGCTACTACAAATTGTTTGTAACCGAAGAAACCAAGAACTCCCAAAATAAGAACTCCAAAAACAATGGTTAATGGTTTCGAATATTTTTCAAGAAATCTTTCTGTGTTTAAAGCCTCTCTGTCAAGATCTTTAAAGAACTCAACAGTTTCTTTACCTTCTTGATCGTTTGTAAGTTTTGCCATAAATTATTAAAAATTGAAATGCAAATTTAATTGTTTCTGAATGATTTACAAAATACTTTGTGAGTATTATTGGTTTTATTTTAATAAATGAATTGAATTGTTAACCGTTAATAAATGAATTATTAAATTTCAATCGAAAAAAATGCTCCATGAAATGAATCATGGAGCATTTTAATTTTATTTCAATAAGTTTAATATTCTAAAATATGATAAACTTCAGCATTGTATTTATTCAATTTTTCTTCTCCGTTTAGGTCTTTTAATCCAATTAGAAAACTGAACTGTGACACTGTTGCACCTTGTTTTTCAACCAATTTAGCAGCAGCCTCGGTGGTTCCGCCAGTTGCTAAAAGGTCATCATGAATTAAAATTCTTTGTCCGCGCTTTATTTGTCCTTCTCTTGTTTCGATGATGGCGCTTCCATATTCCAAGTCATACTTTTCTGAAATCACGGGTGGAGGAAGTTTTCCTGCTTTTCTGATTAAGATAAACGGAACTTCCAAAGCTACAGCAATTGCAATTCCGAAAAGATAACCACGGCTTTCGATTCCGCAAACAGCATCTACTTTTCCTTTACTGAAAGCAACAAGATCTGAAATTACATCTTCGTACAATTTGGGATCTAAGAAAATAGGAGAGATGTCTTTGAACTGAATTCCCGGAATCGGAAAATCAGGAATATTTTCAATTGTTTCTTCTAATTTCTTGATTAATTCTTGTGAAGCCATTCTTATGGATTGATTTTATAGCTGGAAATTTTCCAGTCTCCGTTTACATTTTTAAGTCCGAAAGTTGCTTTCAAAGAAGTCGTTTTTCCGTTTTTATCGGTTACGTCGTAAGTTGCATTTACACTCGCTACGTTTGTATTATTAGCATTGGTTGTAATGTTTTTCACACTTACATTTTTCACAGAACCAAATCCTGAATTTGGATTAGAAAAAGACTCATAGCTTCCCCAGCTTGGATTATTAGCAGAATTGTAGGCTGCTTTTAAATTTTGAGCACTTACATTATTTAAAAAGCTGCTTACCGTATTTTTAGGATCTGCAGGCTGTTTTGGGGTAGCAGGTGTTGTTGCGGGCGTAGTCGTCGGAGCGTTTGGATCTGTAGTTGGTACAGTTGCATTCGGATTATTCGGATCAATTACTGCCGGATCCTGAATTATTGCCGTAGAATCAACTTTTGGAGGAGCAGGAACATTCAGTAAGGAACCGTTTACATCTAAACCGATCTTTGTCATTTTAAATGTTTTCGCTGTTGTTTTTACTGAAATTGTAATATCTATTTTGTTATCAACTACTTTAGCCGCGGGAAGTGATGAGAATTTTAAATTAAATCCTTTGAAATTATTATCCTGCATTAAGTTTTTCGCTGTCGAAAGTTTTACTCCGTTGCTGAACACTTCAAGAGTTGCTTCAAGGCCGGCTCCGGTAAATGCAACAGGATTTCCTGCATTGTCAACCAATCTCGGAACAATCTGAATTGCAGTCGCTGCACCCATTCCATCGTCTCCTGTAGGTCTTGTAATAATGCTCAATGCATTTGCCTTTACGTCATTCGGGTCACTTTCTTTTGCGGTTTCATCACCGAAAATATTCATTTCACCTAGTGACGGTGGAGCAGTACTAGCCCATTCAATTCCGTTTTTCTGAGCGGTTTGGTCTGCCATAGTCATGATTTCCGGAACTTTTTTTCCGTCGATCAGCTTTCCAAGAGCTTTTAGTTCGGCAACATCGCCATCCGCTTCCACTCCGAAAGTCTTCAGAATGTAAAGCGCCTCATTAAACTTAATTTGTTTAATGGTCGGAAGGCTGGACGTCATATCGTTGATACTCGACTGTAGAGTTTTAGTATTCGTAGCATCTACATGGTCTTTCTTACATGCTGTGAAAAGCAATAAGCTGAAAACGAGTAGAAAAGAAAACTTTTTCATTTTTTTCGGTTTGCCACAAATTTAGTAAAACCTTTATTAATAGAAGTTTTTATTTTTTATTTTGTTGCTCTTTTAATTTATCCTTGAAAAATGAACTGAAAACAGTCTGCATATTCGGGAAAGAAGAGTCTTCCCAATATTTAGTTGTGTAATTGCTGTTGTCTGTTTTGAATTTAACTTTTTCAATATCATTTTCATTTTTAAAGTCTAATTCTGTCGGATAAAAATTGGTGTATAGAACTAATTGATTATAATCCGGCTCACTTTTATGTTTAAGTTTAATAAATCCGATTTCGTTGAATTCCAATAAATCCCGCAATGTTTTTTTACTTGATTTTTCATAAGAAGCGTTGATAATACTTTTCATATCAAAAAATCTGTAACCGAATAATGCAAATTCCTTTTTCTGTAATGCTTCTCCTGTGATCTCGATCTGATCTTTCTGTTCACCCTTCAATTCCTTCAATACAGAATTTTTTTGTTTGTATTCTAAAATATTGCCAACTTCTTTCATATCCGGAATATCCAAAGTGGCATCATAATCCCACATCGCCGTTTGCTTTTTCTCAAACTTAACATCTTCCAATCTGTAAACACGGTATTGTTCGACATTTGTACTTTTCAGTTTCTTTGTTTTGTTGTCGAAAATATAAGTAACGATTCCGTCTGCGTAACAGTTCAGTTTGCTGTTTACAGTAACATACGTATTGAAGTTTCCTTTTATGAAAATGTATTTTGCGGGTTTATTGTTTTTAATAACAACTGTTTCGATATCTTTTACGCGGTCGTTAATTTTAATGACATCTTTATCAAAATCAGAATATGATAAAGTAGCAACCGGAAAGTTTTCATAGATCAACTGAAAATTTTCCTGATCTTGTTTTAATGATGATTTATCGATTTTACCGTCAATGTCTGAATAGGCTAAAATACTTCCATCTTTTCCGAAAACTGAAATTTTGGGTAAGGGTTTATTGGTTTTTTCTGAAATAAAGGTAATTGTTTGTGCATTGAAAAACTGTAAAGCAAAAACGAACAGGAATTGTAACAGATAATTTTTTTTCATAATTATATTTTTAAAGTTTTTACAATATTTAACTATAAGACAATTTAAAACTAGAAAAGGTTGCACGAATTAATAATAAATTTCAATAATCTGCATAAAAAAAGACTGATTATTTATTAATCAGTCTTTTATCATTTTATTTTGTTACAATTTCCTTAGAAAGGATATTCGTAAATCTCAGATTCGTGTAGGTAAGGGTTACCTGTAGGAATTAATTTAAGTTTAGATAATGCTGTAAGCACTGTAAACATAAATAATCCGATTACGAATAGAAGTGCTCCTAAGATTAAGATAAATACTTCAGGAGTTTTCCAGTATGGTCCAACCGTTCCCGGCATTACCATGTTGAAGTAATCTAAAATATGTCCTAAAATAACAACTATTGCCATTACCGTTACCACTTTGTAATTTCTCTTGATGCTGCTGCTTACTAATACCAATAGAGGTAATAAGAAGTTTACGATCAACATTGGTAAGAATGTAATTCCGTAGTGTTGGAATCTTCCGAAGAAGTAATTAACCTCTTCCGGAACGTTTGCATACCAATATAACATAAACTGAGCGAACCATGTATATGTCCAAAGCATACTTGTAGCGAAAAGGAATACTCCTAAATCATGCAAGTGATTATCATTAAACTGAGGAAGGAATCCATTTTTCTTAAGATATACACTCAGTAAGATAATTACTGCGATACCACTTGAAAGACAGCTAACCATTGAATACCAGATATACATTGTAGAATACCAGTGAGGGTCAATAGACATCAACCAGTCCCAAGCCCAAGCTGCAGAAGCAAATCCGAAGAATGCAATATATCCTACTGCCCATCTGTAAAGGAATTGATACTCAACCAAAGATTTTGTATCATCTACTTTTTTAGACTGAGCTTTCAGTTTCCATGCGAAGAATGATGCTCCGATTACGTAGATCAATGTTCTGATTGCATAGAAAGGAATATTAAGGAATCTTTTCTTTTCAAATAAGATCACATCAAAATGAGCAGAATTAGGATCTGTCAAGTCCGGATCCATCCAATGGAAAATATGACCCTGGTGGAAAATATTTAAAAGCATTAATATAACCAAGATGGCACCACCATAAGGAATATAAGAAGCAATTGCTTCCATTACCCTTGTAATGATAATTGGCCAACCTGCATGAGCAGCGTGCTGAATACAGTAGAAAAACAGTACCGCACAGCTTAGTCCAAAGAAAAATACAGCTACAAAATGTATTGCCGCCAAAGGCTGATTATGAACCTGCAAAGTTGCATGCTCCAAATGAGAAGCATGATCCTGAGGACCCACCATCTCACTTGAATGTGTAGGTGCATTATGACCGGAAGCATGAACAGCCTCCATCATTTCGCCTATTCTTTCACTAGTGATTCCTTTATTCATAAAGAAACCAATACCAAACAGAACTAAACCTACAACAAGAAGTATTAGAGAAGTTGATTTTAATTTTGGTGAAAAACTATACATTTCTTTTCTTATTTTTTAGTTTCAGTAGTAGTTTCAGGTTTTGCTTCAGTTGTAGCTGCCACCGCTGGTGCTGCCGCTCCTTTTTTGAAAGCACTCATCACATACATTGCAACTCTCCATCTGTCTCCAGCGTTTAGTTGTCCTGCATAAGATCCCATCGCATTTCTACCGTTTGTTAATACATAATGAACAGATCCTACAGTAATTTCTCTGTCAGCATAGTTTGGTACACCAGAGAAAGCTCCTGACTGAACGATTGGTCCCTGTCCGTCTCCTCCTGTTCCGTGACAAGCTGCACAAGTTCTGTCAAATAACATTTTTCCTCTTTCAATATCCTTAGCTGCATTAGCCGGATTTAAAGGAGAACCTGTCATTTTTTTTGAAGCATCGTAACCAGCATTGTATTCGTCTACATTTTTAGGAAGTAATCCTTCTTCAAAAACACCGTCTTTATTTTGAGCTACTGATCCTTCTACGGGAGAAAGACCTGTTGCAAAGCCATTTTTAACAAATGCAGGAATCTCATTTTCATGATCTGAATAAGCATCCTGAGCTTTCATTAACGGATCGTATGCCACAGGGAAATACATATCTGGGAAATATACTAAAGGTGCATTCTCTTTCGGTCCGCAAGAATTAAGTAAAATTGTTGTTAAACCTAAAACTGCTGTAATTCTTAATACATTCTTTTTCATTTTAAGCGTCTTTAACAGTTATTTCTTTTACTACCGTCTCACTATGAAGCTGTTTTACAGTTATTTCTTCAACTCCTGTTTCAATAAGCAACTGTTTTACAGATTCTACATCATCCGTTACAAATTCCATCATGAATTTATCATCTGTTGTTCTTGGATCCGGGTTTTGTGCAGGAGCTCCAGGATACATTTTGTTTCTTACTAAGAAAGTTAATGACATCATGTGAGCAGCGCAGAATACCATAAGCTCGAACATCGGAACTACGAATGCGGGCATATTGTGAGCCCAGTCAAAAGCAGGTTTACCACCAATATTTTGAGGCCAGTCATGATTCATCACATACCAAGTTACAGTAGCACCAATGGTAACACCATAAAGGGCATAGAGGAAAGCAGCATCAGAAATTCTAGTTTTCTTTAAACCTAAAGCTTTGTCTAGTCCGTGAACCGGAAACGGAGTGTAAACCTCGTTTATCGCGATTCCTTTATCGTTGAATGCTTTAACGCCGTTCATTAAATCGTCGTCGTCAGCATAAAGTCCGTATACAATTTTAGTGGTGCTCATCTCCTTCTTTTGCTTTATAAGTTTCACCTGAGATTTTCAGAATCGATTTTAATTCAGCCTGTGCAATTACAGGGAATGTTCTTGCGTATAATAAGAATAATACAGAGAAGAATCCGATAGTTCCTAAGTATACACCCACATCAATGATCGTTGGTTTAAACATCGTCCAAGATCCAGGTAAGTAGTCTCTAGAAAGGTTGATAACGATGATGTCAAAACGCTCAAACCACATACCGATGTTGATGATTAATGCAATGATAAATGTTGCAATGATATTTGTTCTTACTCTCTTGAACCAGAATAATGCAGGAACAATTAAGTTACATGTAATTAATGCCCAGAAAGCCCACCAGTAAGGTCCAACAGCAGCACCTGGAGAAAGATAAGTAAAGTCTTCAAATCTAGATCCTGAGTACCATCCGATGAAATATTCAGTTGCGTAAGCTACAGTTACCATACCACCAGTTAATACAATTACGATATTCATAATTTCGATATGATACATTGTAATGTAGTCTTCTAGGTGACAAACTTTTCTTGCGATTAACAATAGCGTCTGTACCATTGCAAATCCTGAGAAGATTGCTCCGGCAACGAAGTAAGGAGGATAGATCGTAGAGTGCCATCCTTTAATAACTGAAGTTGCGAAGTCAAAAGATACAGTTGTGTGTACCGAGAATACAAGTGGAGTTGCTAAACCTGCAAGAACCAAAGAAAGTTCTTCGAATCTTTGCCAGTGTTTTGCTTTACCACCCCAACCGAATGCTAGAAATGTATAAATTTTCTTAGTCCAAGGAGTTTTTGCTCTGTCTCTGATCATTGCAAAGTCAGGGATTAATCCCATAAACCAGAATACTGTTGATACAGAGAAATACGTAGAGATTGCAAATACGTCCCAAAGTAGAGGAGAGTTGAAGTTCCCCCAAAGAGAACCGAACTGGTTAGGAAGAGGAAATACCCAATATCCTACCCAAACTCTACCCATGTGAATTACAGGGAAGATTGCTGCCTGTACAACCGCAAAGATCGTCATCGCCTCTGCAGATCTGTTTACAGACATTCTCCAACGCTGTCTAAATAATAATAATACTGCGGAGATAAGTGTTCCGGCGTGACCGATACCTACCCACCATACGAAGTTGGTAATATCCCAACCCCAGTTAATAGTTCTGTTAAGCCCCCATGCTCCAATACCTGTCCCGATAGTGTAGGCGATACAGCCGAATCCGTATAGAAATAGAACTAAGGCTGCGTATAGCGATACCCACCATAATTTACCTGCTCTTTCTTCGATAGGTCGTGCAATATCTTCTGTGATATCGTGATAAGTTTTGTGACCAATAATCAGAGGTTCCCTTATCGGAGCTTCGTAATGTCCTGACATTTTTTACCTATTTATTATTTAAACTTTATTTTTCTACTCTGTTTCTTACTTTAGCGTGATAGAACACATTTGGTTTTGTTCCGATCTCTTCAAGTAAATAATATCTTCTGTTATCCGCATATTGCTTTCTAACTTCAGATTCCTTGTCATTCATGTCTCCAAACTTGATAGAACCTGTAGAACAAGCTTTTGAACAAGCTGTCTGGAATTCTCCGTCTTTCACAACTCTATTCTCTTTTTTAGCTTCAAGAATAGTCGTCTGAGTCATTTGGATACACATAGAACATTTCTCCATTACCCCTCTTGTTCTTACAACAACATCTGGGTTCAATACCATTCTTCCTAAATCATTATTTTGATTGAAATCAAATTTATCATTTAAGTTATAGGTAAACCAGTTGAAACGTCTTACTTTATAAGGACAGTTGTTTGCACAATATCTTGTACCGATACATCTGTTGTAAGCCATGTGGTTCTGTCCTTGCTTACTGTGTGAAGTAGCCGCTACTGGACATACAGTTTCACAAGGAGCGTGGTTACAGTGCTGACACATTACCGGTTGGAAGATCACATCTGGATTATCAGCCGGGTGGTTCAATGCACCTCCGTCTCCGAATGCAGTACCGTATAATTCTGGTACAGCCATTCCTTCTTTTAATCCTTCATAAACTTCCACTTTCTGTCTTGAAGAATAGTAACGGTCAATTCTTAACCAATACATATCTCTGGACATTCTGATCTCTTCTTTACCTACAACAGGAACGTTGTTTTCTGCCTGACAAGCAATAATACATGCTCCACAACCAGTACAAGAGTTCAAGTCGATAGACATATTGAAGTGAGGTCCATCAGTATCATCGAAAGCATCCCAAAGATCAATCTTTCTAGCAGGAAGTGCACCGCTTATTGTATGATATTCCAAAGGTTTGTTCCATCCTTCGTGTTCATCATCGAATGCTACGTTTAAGAACTGAGCTAAAGGAACTTCTTTTGCGATCTCATAACGTCCCATTAGGGTATTTTGAAGCTGGATACCTGCGAATTCGTGGTCTTCTCCTGTTTTTTCGATTTTAACATTAGAAACAACTAAGTTAGAACCGTCAAATAAAGGATAAGCATTTACACCTGTATCAGCTGTAGCTCCTGAGTTTTTCTTACCGTATCCAAGAGCAAGACCTACAGATCCTTCAGCTTGTCCCGGTTGTACGAATACAGGAACGTTTTCTATTTTAATTCCGTTTACAGTAAGGTTTACGATAGAACCATCCAACTGCATTCTTGCATTAAGATCGTTATCGATTTCGAACTTTTCTGCATCTTTCGGAGAAATTGTCAGGTAGTTATCCCAAGACATTCTCGTAATCGGATCCGGTAATTCTTGCAACCAAGGGTTGTTTGCCTGAGTACCGTCTCCCATTGCCGGAGTAGTATACAATACTAACTCTAATTCAGAAGCTTTGAAAGCTCCTAATTCAGCAACAGCCTGTGCACCGTTTCCTCCTGCATAAGACAACATAGTTGCATTGTTTGAAGGTACGAAGCCATTATATAAAGCTTTATTGAAAGATGTTGCTCCTAAAACAGAAGCAGCACTTGCTTTTAAATAATCGTAATAGTTGTTTGCAGCGTTGTTTTTACCATTTTTCCAAACCAATAAAGATTCTTCAATCTGTCTTGATTTGTAGATTTTCTGGATTGTTGGCTGCATTAATGAATATACACCTGTCTGAGGCTCAATATCACCCCAAGATTCTAGCCAGTTAGCTACAGGAATTACAGCTTTTGCTGCTTTGTACATTTCGTTTTTCTTATCAGCAACTGCGATTACATAAGGAACTTTAGTTAAAGATTTTTTAAACTCTTCTCCTTTATGATAAGAATAAATAGGATCTACATTGTTTGTAATTAATACACCAACCTGACCTGCATTTACCCATCCAAGGAATTCCTCGAATCTTGCTTTATCGAAATCTCTTAGGAAGTTTGCTTTACCAGTGAAAGCAACTGAACCTAATTTTTGGTTAATTAAGTGAGCTAAAACCTGAGCTCCTTTAGAACCATCAGCGAAAACAACAGCTTTGCTGCCTTTTGCCTGTAATTCTTTTACAATCTCAGCTGCCACTTTGTTTGCAGGAGCAGATCCTGTAACGATAGCATTGTAAACTTCAACCAAAGCTTTGTTTACATCACTTGGTTTTAGTCTGTATCTTGAGTCAGAGTTAGCACCCGTTAGAGACATGTTTGACTCCACTTGAATGTGTCTCAACATGTTTGGTCCCGGTTTTCTTGCTTCAGCATAAGAAGTTTCTAAACTTCCTGCATTGTAATCTCCTAAAATATCAGCTTGGAAAGAAACTACCAATTCAGTGCCTTTAAGGTCATAAACTGGCAACGCTCTTTGTCCGAAAACTTCCTGAGCTGCATCTAAAGCTGCTGCATAAGGAAAAGCGTCATAAGTTACTAATTCAGCGGTAGGATATTTTGCTTTAAATTCTCCGAATAACTTTTTGAAAGTAGGTGAAGCAAAAGAATGTGATAATAACACAATTTTTTTACCTGATGCGTTAGCTTCTTCCAATCCTTTGATAACAAAAGTATCGACTTTGTCAAAAGTATCATCCTTACCTTCAAACTTAGGCTGTTTTACTTTATCGTTATCATAAAGAGAAAGTACACTTGCCTGAGCTCTTGCGTTAGTTTTACCTAAATCACCCGCTGCCGGATTCGGTTCAATTTTAATAGGTCTTCCTTCTCTTGTTTTTACCAGAACACTGGCAAAATCGAATCCATCAAAATAAGTGGAAGCGTAGTAATTAGGAATTCCAGGAATAATATCATGAGGTTTTACTACGTAAGGAATCGTTTTTATTACCGGAGCTTCACAAGCAGCAAGAGTAACCGCTGCTGTAGAGAATCCTAGTAATTTTAAGAAATCTCTTCTTGAAGTTCCAGAACCGTTCTGTTCTGAATCTGCAAGGAAATCTTCTACCGGAATTTCTTCCTGGAACTCTTTTTGAGCCAGCTTATTGTTTAAAGCCGGGTCTTTAAGTTCGTGAATACTTCTAAATTGTATTTTGTTTGAAGCCATTTATACTTCTAATTTTTAGTTATTAATAATGACATTTACCACACTCAAGACCTCCAATAGCATCTACAGTAATCTTACCACCATCTTTAGGGTATTGTTTTTTCAACTTGTCATGTAGATTCTTGAAGTATTCTTTATTATAACCGTTGTTCATATCAACCTCAGTAGTTCTGTGACACTCGATACACCATCCCATTGTGAAGTCATTAGCCATCTGAACAACATTCATTGTATCAATTTTTCCGTGACAAGCTTTACATACAACATCAATTTTGTTGTTAGGATTCTTTTTGTTGAAAGAATTGATGATCGCTTGTTCACCTGCTACCACGTGCTGAGAGTGGTTAAAGTAAACGAAATCCGGCATGTTGTGGATTCTTGTCCATTCAACCGGCTGAGTTTTCCCTGTATACTGTTGTTTTTCAGGATCCCAACCTGTAGCTGCGTAGATCTTTTTGATCTCTCCGTCGTAGAATGCTTTGTCTTTTCCTGGCTCCATGTAATCGTTAGCACCGTACTCAGAAATAGTTCTGTGACAGTTCATACAAACGTTCATTGATGGAATTTCAGATACTTTTCCGTATTTAGCACTTGAGTGACAAAGTTGACAGTCAATCTTTTGTTCTCCAGCGTGAATTTTATGTGAAAAATAGATAGGCTGCTCTGGCTTGTATCCTTTGTAAACCCCGATCCACATGATCCAGTTCCAAATTCCGTACGTTGCCAAAAGCGCTAAGATTGCGATTAAACCTTTACCCACATAGTGGTACTTAGCATAGATTTCGCTGAAAGACTTAACTCTTGTTGCGTTAAGACCTGCTAAATCTTCAGATTGCCCTAATTTTACTAGTTGTCTTAATTTAATTAAGATCCAAACCAATAAAGCTGCAATCGCTAAAAGTGAAATAATTACTACACTTGTTGTAGTATTGTTTGCAGGAGCTGCTTGTGCTGCATCAGTTGCAGTAGCTGTTCCAGCGTCCTTTTTAGGCTCTTCAGGAGCCGGAGGATTAGTTGTAAAAGCTAAGATATCATCAATGTCCTTATCTGATAGATTAGGAAAGAGCTGCATCTCAGTCTTGTTGTACTTTTCAAAAATTTCATTGGCGTACTTGTCGCCGGAAGCTCTCAGTTCCTTGTTGTTTTTGATCCACTTGTGAAGCCAAGCTGTATCTACACCACCCTCTGTCTTTACTCGTTCTACAACACCTTTTAGTGGTGGTCCTACAACTTGTTTGTCTAGTGCGTGACATGCAGTACAATTCGCTTTGAAAAGTTTCTCACCATTCTTCGGATCGCCGTCTTGCCCGTAAATTGAAGCACTTGTTGATAGCAATAAGCCTATTGCGATCAACGTTTGTCTATAATGCTTTCTCCAACTAATCATTTAAATTATCTTATGTTAGTAAATATTGAACATTCAATCAATCCCGCAAAAATAATATTTTTAACAGGAATTTAACGGCTTATGGGAGGGGGATATGTCATTTCTGTTTAATTTGTAATTATTCTAAATAACTCTGTTTGGTATAATTTTTTAATTTGTATAAATTTGCGGAAACAAGTTTAAATGAGAAATTTGATTAAAATAATTTCGGTATTATCATTATTTGGGTTTTATACTGTTGAAGCCCAACAGGTTGTAAAAAAAGACACATTAAGCGGAACAGAATTGGTCATGACGATGGATTCTAAGGTAAATGCTGCCTTGGAAAGCGTTGAAGACAAATGCTCAAAAGTGGCAGTATCTACAACTTCAAGAGATATTGATGAAGATGGTGGATATTCTAAACCTGCAAAAATATATGTGCCGAGCAGAGAATTAACAAATGCGGAAATTTGCAGAAAAAATCCTAGAATTTTGGGATATAAAATTCAGATCACTACCGTTAAGAGTAATGAAGAGGCAAATGAAGTGAAAGCCTATTTCAGAAAAAGATTTCCAAACTTAAAGGTTGAAACGGATGCTTCTTTAAGACCGAATTACAAAATTTTAGCGGGAAGTTATTTCACCAAACAAAGTGCGGCATCTGATATTTCTAAAGTAAAAGAATACTTTAAATCGGCAATACCGGTACAATACCGAATTTTCTGTGCAGAGGCAAAATAAAATGTATCTGATATAAAAATAAAAAGCTGAGAAATTATTTTCTCAGCTTTTTTATGATTTAAATGATGGTATTTTTTAATAATATTGATTTAAAAACCAGAAAAATTCTGTCATTCTCAGATAATTATTTGTTGCTAAATAAATGAACATAATACAGAAAAGCACTGTTAAAAAAGAGATCATTTTTGGTGATTCTTTGTAAGAGTAAAAAAGCCATCCTAACAAAACGGGATATACAAAAACAAAGTGTCCGCCGTAGATATAAGAGGTATGCAGCCCGAATCTCATTATACAATGAATGATAATATCAAAGACAAATGAAATCATAATAACCTGCACCAATTTACTCTTGAAGTTTCTGAAATAACTCCAAAAAATCAAACCTAATAAAAGAGCAATAAAAATATAGGGAATCCATGATGAATAAACGTCCATAATAATACCTTTATAATCGTAACCCTTCATATTGTGTTTGTCACGGATAAGGAAATTGGAGAACAGAATATTTCCTCCAAAAAAGTAAGAAAGTATCATGTCCCAAGTCGGGGTTGAATTTACATTAGAGAATTTTTCGTACTGCTCACTGGTTTTATTGAAAATATTTTCATATTTAAAATCAATTCGATTCAGATATAATAAAACGAAGCAGATACACGTAAAAATAACTCTGAAAGCTGCATTACCAAGTTTCTTCCAATTTTTGAACAAATCTTTTTCAAAAGCTACTGGAATGAATGCTTTAACAATATTAGTTACTGTTAATCCACCAATTGTAATTCCAGCAAATGCCAATGCCAGCGCAGGGATTTTTTCTTCTTTCTTTAATTTTATCGCCGAATAATGATTGAATAAAGTAAGTAAAAATAGGGTATAGGTGAAATTTTCCGGAGTGAAGGAAAGTAAAATGGTGGTTGAAAATGATCCGAAAAATAAAATCAGTAAAATGCTTATCAGTAACGGAAGCTGAATGATATTTTTCAAATATTTGAATACCTGAAGCACACTTAAACTTACTACAATATTGCTGAACCAAGCCAACGCAAAACGGAAATTCCCGTCCATTTTTCCATCGGAGAAAAACAGCGCCAATTCTCTGATCCAATTGAAAAAATAATAGGAAAGGGGATGTCTTTCGAAACTTCCGCCGTTCATAACGATCGACTTATTATCAAAACTGAAATAAGCATCCCAGGGAATTCTGCCGTCGAAGATTATTTTGTAATGAATAGCAATATAAGATCCCAAATATCCGTAAACAACCAGAAAGAAAAGGAAAACGACCAATTCTATCCCCGTTGAAGGAAAGATAAGTTTGAAGAAATTGATAAATTTTGTTTTGAACTTTGACACTTGCTAAAAGTTTCTGCAAAAATAAAATAAAAACTCACCAATATTGATGAGTTTTATGATTGAATTTAATTCCTGTTACAATTAAGAGCTGCAGGAAAGCATTGAACATCCGGAAACGTCGTCATAGTCTGAAGGTCTTTTTGCTGAAAATTCAGGATAAATCGTATGGTACGGATTTTCTAATGCGTGCGTTAATTTATCCAGCATTTCGGTTTTTCCTTCGTTGATTTCTTCGATACACTGATACAGAAGATAATTTCTTAAGATAAATCTCGGATTTGTTTTGTGCATTATCTCTAAAGATTTTTCCTTTGAAATAATATTTTTTTCCAATCTCGATTGATATGATTTTATAAAATCCTGCAACCTTGATAATTTTTCTTCATTTAAAAAAGTATAAGAAACATTTTCAAACTGATCCCTTAAGTCTTTTTGATCATCATATTTTCCCAACTCATTAAAAAATAAAGTATAATCTAACTGTAAATCCTGCATTATGCTCTGCCAGCTCGTGAAGAATTTTTCATCACTCGTCAGCAGTTGGTCAAAACCGAATTTTCTGCAAAGCATTCTGTCATGAGATTCCCAGAAATAACTTCCGAAATCATTCAAAATATCTTCTAAAAATTTTTCATCTTTAATTATTGGATGAAGGGCATTTGCCAATTGCCAAAGATTCCATTGTGAAATCTGTCCCTGTTTTCCGAAAGCATATCTTCTTCCGGGAAGATCGGTTGTATTGGGGGTAAAATTTAAATCGTATTCATCCATCATCGAATAAGGTCCGTAATCGATTGTCAAACCAAGAATCGACATATTATCGGTATTCATTACACCGTGCACAAATCCTACTCTGTACCATTCAACCATCAAATCGGCTGTTTTTCTGCAGACATTTTCAAAAAAGTCTTTGTATTTCTGACTGCCTTCTGAAGTGATTTCTTTAAAATAATTTTCAATCGTAAAATCAACAAGTTCCTGTAATGTTTTATGCTCCTGTTGGGAAGATATCAATTCAAAATGACCAAAACGGAGAAAACTTTCTGCTGTTCTTACCACAACAGCTCCTTTTTCATATTGAGGATTTCCGCTGTACATGATATCTCTTACTACATCTTCTCCTGTGAAAGCTAAGCTCAGCGCTCTTGTTGTCGGAACGCCTAAATGGAACATGGCTTCGCTCATCAGATATTCGCGAACAGATGATCTTAAAACCGCTCTTCCGTCGGCATTTCTGGAATAAGGTGTTGCTCCGGCTCCTTTCCATTGAATTTCGTTTCTCTGCCCTGAATCATTAGTGATTTCTCCGGCAAGAATAGCTCTTCCATCACCTAATTGTCCTGCCCAGTTTCCAAACTGATGTCCGGCGTAGGCAGTTGAGTAGGTTTTAATGTTTTCTGGAAGATTGTTTCCTACTAAAAAATTCAGATCTTTTTCCTCAAATGTTCCAAGTCCGATTTCCTGTGAAAGTTTTTCATTAAATGCAATCAGTTTGGGATTGTCAAAACCCACAGGTGAAACGGTGGAAAATAAAACTTTCGGTGTATTTCTCTGCATGAGATTTCCTGAGAAGTCTCCGGGAAATATTTTTATAAAGGGTTGTGTTATTTTTTCAATATTCATAGATCAAAGGTATTAATTATAAAAGAAAAGACCTTCCAAATTATTGAAAGGTCTTGTGTATTTCTACAAGAGAAATTATTTATTATTGAAATCTATATCGTCGCTTGTGTTCAGATTGTCATTCACGTTATCTTCTTTTTTACCCGGAGTTTTGGTTCCGCCAGGATCTGCAGGTCTTGGATTTTTAATTTCATCGATTGTTTGTAATCCACCGTCATCACCATATCCTGAGCCTAAGCCTTTAAGGTTGGCACATCCGTCTTTCCATTCTGATGGTTTTACGAATTTGTCGCTTGGTAAAACGCCTAAGCTTTTATCTGCCCAGACTTTCTTCATGTAAATCGCCCAGATTGGTAAAGCCATTTTCGCACCCTGACCTTCTCCTGTCCCTAGGAAGTGGGTAGCTCTGTCTTCCCATCCAACCCATGCTCCGGTTGCCAGTTTTGGTACAATTCCCATAAACCAACCGTCTGAGTTATTCTGAGTAGTTCCTGTTTTACCGGCAATCTCTATTTCTTTTGAAATTCCTTTTCTTCCTAATTCTCCTGAAGCTGTACCGAATTGTGCCACGCCTTTCATCAATTCAATCATGGTGTAAGCGTATAGCGGGTTCATTACTTCTTTCGGTTCTACATTTACTTCTTTAATTACTCTACTGTTGGCGTCTTCAATTCTCCAGATCATTTCCGGTTTGTTGTAGTTACCGTAGTTGGCAAAAGTACTGTAAGCACCTACCATTTCGTAGATGGTAATATCTGATGAACCTAATGCCATCGGTAAACTTGTAGAAATATCTTCTGTTACTCCAAGATCTCTCGCTGTCTGGATGACACTTTGCGTTCCCGCCATTTCAGCAAGACGTAGTGCAACAGGGTTCTGAGAGTGTGCCAGTGCATCTTTTAAGGTAAGCATTCCGCCTCTTCCGGGAACGTGATAGGTTCCTTTGTTGAAACTTGCATTAGAAACTACAGAACAAGGTGTCATTCCCAATTTCATAATTGCTGTTGCATATACGAAAGGTTTAAATGTTGATCCAACCTGTCTTTTTCCTTGCTTGATGTGATCGTACTGGAAATGCTGCCAATCGATACCTCCAACCCAAGCTTTGATTTCGCCAGATCCCGGAGAAACTGACATTAATCCTGCCTGAGCAACTTTTTTATGCCATCTGATAGAATCCCAAGGGGACATTTCTACCTCTTCTTCTCCTGCCCATGTAAAACGAGATGTTTTTACCGGTTTTTTGAATTCCATCATAATAGAATCTTCAGAAACTCCGGCAGCTGCCAATTGCTTATAACGCCCCGTTCTTTTCATTGCCTGAAGCATGATGCTATTGATCTGTTTATCATTCACATAATAGAATGGCCAATTTTTTCTGCCTCTTTGCTCTGCGTCGAATCTCTTTTGAAGATCAGTTAAATGCTCTCTGATCGCATCCTCTGCATATTTTTGCATTCTGGAATCAAGCGTTACAAATATTTTTAAACCGTCTTTGTAAAGATTCAGCTTTTTGCCGTTTTCTTTTTCGTAATCACTAAGATATTGATCGATTTCCTTTTTTAGATAAAACTTGTAATATGCAGAATAATCGTCATTAATGCTTTTAACCGGATGATAATCTAAAGTAATTGCGGTCGCTATTGCTTTTTCGAAAGTTGCTTGATCGATATACCCTGTTTTCAACATCTGATCCAATACTACATCCCTTCTGGATTTTGCTCTCTCAGGGTTTCTCATCGGATTGTTTTTTACAGGATTTTCAAGCATGGCAACAAACATTGCTGCTTCCGGTAAGGTAAGCTCAGAAGTTTTTTTGTTGAAATAAATCTTCGAAGCCATTTCAATCCCGTTTGCATTGTATAAAAAGTCAAACTTGTTGAAGTATTGAGTGATGATTTCTTCTTTCGTGTATCTTTTTTCAAGACTTACAGCCACAACCCATTCTTTCAGCTTTTGGAAAACAGCTTTAAATTTGTTATCAGCTCTCTTTCCTGTAAAAAGAAGTTTTGCCAGCTGCTGAGTGATAGTAGAACCTCCACCACGTCCACCGCCAAAGGCAACAGCTCTGGCAACAGATTGCAAATCGATTCCGGAGTGTTCTTTGAAACGTTCATCTTCTTTAGCCTGCAATGCATAAATTAAAAAAGGAGGAAGATCCTTATAGATAATAGGCTGCGTTTTTTCTTTCTCAAACTTACCCAACAGCACGCCGTCTGAAGAATAAATTTCTGAAGCCACATAAATATCCGGGCTTTCAAGTTCTTTTACATCCGGCATTTCCCCAAGAAAACCTTGGGAAACGGCAAAGAAAAGTCCTGAAATTCCTAAAACTACAGCAATAAATCCGATCCAGATCAATTTAACCCATCTTTTCCAAGCGGTATTTTTCTTTTTTGGAGGAAGAGGAAATGTTTTCCCTTTGTTTCCTGTATTTTGTCTGTTTTCTTCCATTAATAATTACGGTTTAGCCGTTTCTATTTTTACTCCAATGTCTTCGATCCCCGGAAGATTGTCGTTTCTCATTGCCTGAGAAATTCCGATTTCATACTTCCCTTTTGTCGGAAACTGATAGTTCAGTTTATACTGAAATAAAGTCTCCTTCGTGTCGCCAAATCCTGTGCCCAGCCATTCTCCGTTAGGTTTTGCCAATACATAATTTAACGTATCGGTTTGCTTTTTCTTACTTTGAAGGTCGGTAAAATTCACGATAAACCTCACATTACTGTAAGGATAATCGTTGTTATTTCTTACAACAAATATAATATTTTTAGGATTTTTAGGATCCGAAATTTCAAGATTAAATTTTTGTTCACTTTTCTTATTCCATTTACTGTTAACAGAATTCATGATGGTTTCTCCTTCCGAGGAAGAATTACAGCTAAAGAAAAGGATAAATGTAAATAATCCTAAAATTTTACGCATTGTTGTCTTTTTTTGGAGGGTATTTCTTTTTAAATTTCTTCTTTTGTGGAGCCTGTTGAGGCTTGTTTTCTGTGTCAGAAGCGGGCGCAGTATTTACTTTTTCCAACTGAGCTTTTGGCTGTTGAGGCTTTTGGGGTCTCGGTTGGTTATTGTTAGAATTTGCGTTAGGGTTCTGTTGTCTTTCCTGCTTCTGAGGTCTTTCAGATCTGTCTGTTCTCTCAGGACGGTCTTGTCTTTCAGGTCTGTTGTTTGGTCTTTTTTGACCTTGTGACTGCCCCTGACCTTGATTTTGACTGTTAGAATTATTGTTTGGTCTGTTCTGATTTCTGTTTTTGTTGTTCTGGTTTCGGTTTTTCTTTTCGAAACGGTCTACACTGTTTTCCTGAATCAAATCAATCGTTGCCAAAGGAGTATCCGGCTGCTTCAACTCTTCTAAAGGAAGTGTTCTTTCGCCTTTTTTGTTTTTGGCAATTAATTTTTTAACCAAATCAATATCGAAATCGTACCAAGCCATTGAGCTATCTACATATGCAAACCACATTTTCTTTTTGAAAACATCGATTTTAATGCAGAATGCTCTTCCTTTTTCCGTGTCCAAAATGGTAGAAGAAGAAGGGAAGTTGCTTAGTGCATCAAGGTAGCTGTCTAATTCATAATTAAGACAACATTTCAGTTTTCCGCACTGCCCAGCCAATTTTTGAGGATTAATACTCAATTGCTGGTATCTGGCTACGTTGGTATTTACAGATCTAAAATCCGTTAACCATGTCGAGCAACAAAGTTCTCTACCGCAAGATCCTATTCCGCCAACTTTTGCAGCTTCCTGTCTGAAACCGATCTGTTTCATATCGATTTTAGTTCTGAAAGTAGATGCGTAATCTTTAATTAACTGTCTGAAATCTATTCGGTTATCTGCCGTATAGTAGAATGTGACTTTAGAAGCATCCCCCTGATATTCAACATCGGTGATCTTCATTTCAAGACCAATTCTGTGTGCTATTTTTCGGGCTTCTATTTTTACGCTGTCTTCTTTTTTTCTTACTTCCTGCCAGACTTCAATATCCTTCTGATTGGCCTGTCTGTATATTTTAAGGGCTAATTCTTCGGAAGATCTTTTCTTCTTCATCTGGATTTTTACCAATTCGCCGGTGAGACTTACCACACCTACATCGTGTCCGGAATTCGATTCTACTGTTACTACACTACCTATATGTAAAGGGATATTATTTACATTTTTATAAAACGATTTTCTGTCATTTTTAAATCTAACTTCCACAAAATCGCATCTGTTCTGTGCGGGATTGTTGATGTTAGAAAGCCAGTCAAAAACACTTAATTTATAACTATTACCACAGGTATTTACATTTTCACAGCCATTCGCGGTTTTCTTGGGACCGCAAGAATGTGCAGAATCGCCGGATGTTTTACATCCACAACTCATATATAATATATTTAATTTGCAAATTTATGATTTTTATCTTTATCAGGTCTAAAATAATCAAATATTAAGAAACATCAATGTTTAATGTTAAACAAATAATCTTATTATAGATATTGTATTTATTAATCTTCTCATAACGATGTGTTTAACTCGCCTTTTGGTGAAAGTATTATTTCAAACATAGTTTTCTTTCCTTATAATGTTTAAAAATTTATGATTTATTAACAGGTATAGCCAAAATAATTTTATATTTGGGTTATATAATAATAGTCTATGAAAAAAATATTAGTATCAACTGCATTATTGGCAGGTGTTCTATCTTACGCAGGTGGCTTCAGGGTTTCTCTGCAAGGGGTAAAACAATTGGCAATGGCACATACAAGTGCGCATGCTGAAGATGCAAGTGTGGCATTCTTTAACCCTGCAGGTATGTCATTCATTCCTTCAAAATTGAGTATTGTTGCGGGTGGATTCGGAGCAAGTAATAAAGTTACTTTCCAAAATACGAACACTTTGCAGAGTACCTCTACTGATAACCCAATGGGTACGCCTCTTTATGCTGCGATTGCCTACAGACCGATAGATAAATTATCAGTCGGATTCAGTTTTTCAACACCTTTCGGAAGTACGATCGAATGGCCAAGTGACTGGGAAGGAAAAGAAATGGTACAAAAGCTTGAGCTTAAAAGTTTCTACTTCCAGCCGATGGTTTCTGTGAAAATGGCAGATTGGTTATCTTTCGGGGCGAGCTATATTTATGTAAAAGGACAGGTAAACTGGGATAAAGCTGTTACGCAATTCGGCGGATCGGTTAATCTTAAAGATGAAAAAGCAAGTGGACATGGGTACGGTTTCGGTTTCTATTTCAGACCGGATCCTAAATTGGATGTAAGTATTGCTTACCGCTCACCGGTTGATGTAAAGGCTAAAAAAGGAGTGGCTACATTCCAGTTTCCGAAGGCGTCTATTTATCCTTTGTTAGGGTTAGATGGTACGGGGAAAGACAGTTTTACGGCAACTTTACCTTTAGTTGAAGAATATACTATAGGTTTAACTTATAAATTTACTCCAAAATGGTTGGTTTCTGCAGATTTCAACTATCACGGTTGGTCTAGATATACGCAGCTGACATTAGATTTTGCTCACGCTCCTGTAGGAAATCAAACCGATCCCACAATTTCTGTTTCTCCTAAAAATTTCAGAAACTCTAAAACATTCCGATTGGGAACTCAATATGCATTTACCAATATGATCTACGGACGTTTAGGTGCATATTATGATGAATCTCCTTATTCTGATGATAATTTTATTCCGGAAACACCTTCATTCAATACGTATGTTGTAACGGGTGGAGTTGGATTTAAATTAAAACAATTCGGAGTTGATGTTGCGGGAGGTTACGCAATGCCTCAGGCGAGAACTGTGAGCAATAAAAATTTAGGTTTTTACGGACAGGCTAAAGCTACGGCATTCTATCTAGGTTTAGGTTTATCTTATAATCCTTTTTAATTGAAAGACTATGAAAAAAATTATAATTTCTACATTCGCTATTTCCGCATTGCTTTTTACAACAAGCTGCGAGGATGATTTTGATAATGATGTAAATGATGTTGTTGTAACCAAAGGCGAAGCCGATTTTTCTAAATATATTTCTTTAGGAAACTCTTTAACTTCAGGTTATAGAGATGCTGCTCTTTACAGATCAGGTCAGAATGAGTCTTACCCAAGCATGATTGCAATGCAGATGAAGCTTGCAGGTGGCGGTGAGTTTAAACAACCATTAATGCCTAACGATACAGGAGGTTTTACAAATTTATTTAACCCTACTACAGGAGACTTTGCAGGAAAATATACTTTAACTGTTGTTAATGGAGCATTATCTCCCGGACCTACTGCTCCGGGTGCTGCTTTAGACAATGTTACATCCGCTGGTCCTTATCAGAATATGGGAGTTCCAGGTGCAAAAGTTGCACATTTATTAGCTCCGGGTTATGGAAGTCAGGCAGGTTTGCTTACTGGAACTGCTAATCCATATTTTGTGAGGTTCGCTACTTCTGCTACAACTTCAGTCTTAGGAGATGCTTTATCTCAAAATCCAACATTTGTATCTTTATGGATAGGAAATAATGATGTATTAGGATATGCTACTTCAGGTGGAGATGGATCGAACCCAATTACTCCTGTCGATGGGGCTGTTGGAGTTGGTTTTACCAATACCTATACTGCACTTGTAGGGTTATTATTTCCAGCCGGAACCACAAGAAAAGGCGTTATTGCAAATATCCCTAATGTAACAAGTGTTCCTTACTTTACAAGAGTTCCTGCAATGCCTCTTACGAATCTTACCGATACACAAGTAGCTCAACTGAATACAGCGTATGCAACATATAATGCGGGTTTGCTTAATGCAAAAAATTTAGGAGCAATTAATGACGCAGAATATCAAAGAAGATTAATTAAATTTACTGCAGGAGCGGTAGCCAATGGAGCTGTGATTGTTGATAAAGATTTAACTGGAGCGGGTGCACTTCCAAAATACAGACAGACAACTGCAAAGGATTTTATCTTATTACCGGCAAGTAGAGTTCTTACTCCACAAGCGGGAGGTGGTACATCTGTACCGCTTGAAGATAAATTGGTATTGACTGAGTTAGAAGCTGCAAAAGTTACAACAGCAACAGCGGCATTTAATACAGCTATAAAAAGTGTTGCCACTGCCAAAAATCTTGCTTTTGTTGATGCTAATGCTAAAATGGAGGAGCTTAATTCTAAATCAGGAATCACTTGGGACGGCGTAAAATATACAGCAACTTTTGTAAGCGGTGGTGCTTTCTCACTTGATGGAGTTCACCTTACAGGTAGAGGATATGCTATTATTGCAAATGAGTTTATCAAGTCAATTAATGATAAGTATAAATCCACATTGCCACAGGTAAATCCTAACAATTATTCCGGAGTAACGTTCCCATAATAATTGAAAAATAAAAACTTAGAAACCACAGGATAGATTCTTGTGGTTTTTTTTTAAATTTGCAAAATCTTTTAAAAAGTAAAAATGGCCGAGCAACAAAGTTATCTATTTTCAACAAGAACTAGTAAGGAGCTAGCAGAAAAAATTGCCCACTATTATGGGAAAGAATTAGGAAAAATCAACTTTCAAACATTCAGTGACGGAGAATTTGAACCTGTTTTGGATGAGTCTGTAAGAGGAGGAAGAGTTTTTTTAATCGCATCTACATTCCCTCCGGCAGACAATTTATTAGAACTTCTTTTAATAATTGATGCTGCTAAAAGGGCTTCTGCTAAAAGCATTACAGTGGTACTTCCATACTTCGGGCTTGCAAGACAAGACAGAAAAGATAAACCAAGAGCGCCAATCGGTGCAAAATTGGTAGCAAATCTTCTGACTGCTGCGGGAGCAACAAGAGTGATGACAATGGATCTTCACGCAGACCAAATTCAGGGATTCTTTGAAATTCCTGTTGATCATTTGTATGCTTCAACAATATTTGTGGATTACATCAGAGATTTAAATCTTGAAAATCTTACGATTGCTTCTCCGGACATGGGAGGTGCAAAAAGAGCGAAAAACTATGCAGGTCACCTTGGTGCTGATGTGGTAATTGCTTACAAAGAAAGAAAGAAAGCAAATGTTGTAGAAGAAATGTTCCTTATCGGAGATGTAGTAGGAAAAAATGTTATCCTTATCGATGACATGATTGATACGGCAGGTACACTTTGCAAAGCAGCAGATATTCTTATGGAAAAAGGAGCAAAATCTGTAAGAGCAATGGCAACTCACGGAGTACTTTCCGGGAAAGCTTACGATAATATTGAGAACTCAAAATTATTGGAAGTTATTGTAACTGACTCAATTCCTGTGAAAAATAATTTGTCGTCTAAAATAAAAGTGCTATCTTGCGCCCCATTATTTGCAGATGTTATGAAGATGGTTCATGAGCATCAATCAATTAGCAGTAAGTTTGTTATCTAATTGATTTTTACTAATTTGCAAATCAAATTAAAACAATTTTTTAAATTTTTATAAATGAAATCTATTACAATTCAAGGTACAAAAAGAGAAAGCGTGGGCAAAAAGTCGACAAAAGCTTTACGTGATGCTGAATTAGTTCCTTGTGTTGTTTACGGAGGTGGCGAGCCATTGAACTTCTCTGCAGAAGAGAGAGCTTTCAAAGGTTTGGTATATACTCCTGAAGCACACACGGTATCTATTGAAGTTGACGGACAGGTAATTCCTGCTGTTCTTCAAGATATTCAGTTTCACCCAATTACAGACAAAATTATTCACGCAGACTTCTACAGATTATCTGATGATAAGCCGGTAGTTATGGAAGTTCCTGTAAGAATCACTGGTCGTTCTAAAGGTGTTGTAGCTGGTGGTGTTTTACGTCAGTCTTTCAGAAAATTGAAAGTAAAAGCTATCCCTGCAAACTTGCCAGACGAGATTGTTGTAGATATTACTCCACTTAAAATTGGTAACAAACTTTATGTTGGAGCAATCAAAACTGAAGGATATTCTTTCGTACATCCAGACAATGCAGTTGTAGTAGCTGTTAAAATGTCTAGAAATGCAGCGAAAGGTGGTGCAGCTCAAGATGATGATGAGGAAGAAGAAGTTGCAACTGAAGGAGAAGCTCCTGCAACTGAGGAAGCAGCAGCAGAATAAGAACTACTTATTTGAAAATATGAAACCTGTCAATTTTTTGACAGGTTTTTTGTTTTTAGATTACATCTATTATGGTTGTAAGCATTAATTGCTTTCAGAAAAAAGCCGTAAATTTGAAGTGTTCTAAATAAGAACGTTTTAATTTAAAATTGTAATAAATGTTTGACATTCAGGAAATAAGAAGTCAGTTTTCTATATTAGATCAGAAGGTGAACGGTAAACCGTTGGTTTATCTCGACAATGCGGCGACATCACAAAAACCAAACTCAGTGTTAGAAGTTTGGAACAAATATTATACAGAGCTTAACGCAAACGTACACAGAGGAATTCATACATTAAGTCAGTTGGCAACAGAAGAAATGGAACTTTCTAGAAGAAAAATCCAGAAATTCATTAATGCTGAACATGATTTTGAAGTAATTTTTACCAAAGGAACTACCGAAGGATTGAACCTCATCGCTTATATTTTGACTCAAAAATTAAAAAAAGACGATGAAATTATCATTTCTTATCTTGAGCATCATTCAAATATTGTTCCCTGGCAGATGCTTTGTGAAAGAACCGGAGCAAAATTAAGAGTTATCCCGATTGATGAAAACGGAATTCTTCAGTTGGATAAGTTTGATGAATTTTTAAGCGAAAAAACAAAGGTTGTTTCTGTTAATCAGGTTTCAAACGCATTGGGAATAGTAAATCCTATTGAAGAAATTATTGCAAAAACAAGAAAAAACACCGATGCTTACATTGTGATTGATGGTGCACAATCTGCACCTCATTTTACAATCGATGTTCAGAAAATGGATTGTGATTTCTTTGTTTTCTCAGGACATAAAATGTACGCACCGATGGGAACCGGTATTTTATATGGAAAACAAGCTATTCTTGAAGATTTACCACCGTTTCACGGAGGAGGAGAGATGATTGCAACTTGTTCTTTCGACGGAACAACGTACGCTGGTCTCCCTTTTAAATATGAAGCAGGAACGCCGAATGTTGGAGGTAATATTGCGTTAGGTGCGGCTGTTGATTTTATTCAGAAAGTAGGCCAGTCAACAATTCAGAATCATGAAAATGCTTTATTGGAATATGCCCAAAGACATTTGCTAGAGCTCGACGGAATAAAAATTTATGGTGAAAAAGCCAACAGAACCGGGGTTGTTTCTTTCAATTTAGAAGGAATAGGAATCGCTTCGGATGTTGGGATGATTCTTGATAAATTGGGAATTGCCGTAAGAACGGGACATCATTGTACACAGCCAATTATGGATTTCTTTAATATTGCAGGAACGGTGAGAGCGAGTTTTGCAGTATATAATACGTTTGAGGAAATTGATATTTTAGTAGAAGGCGTGAAAAAAGCTCAGAAAATGCTCAGCTAATTTTAGATAAAATATAGTTTAAAAAATAACCATCTCGGAATTTCAGGGATGGTTTGTTTTTACTATTTGGTAATATTAAATTAATTATACTTAAACTCATCATCAATAATAGACAACAACGATAAAACAAATATAAAATTCCGTTCCTGATATTGGTTGTACATGAAGTAATTTTGCGGGGTTAAAATATAATACATGGATTTAATAGAAAAACTGAACTGGAGATTTGCAACTAAAGCAATGAACGGTCAAAAAATACCACAGGAAAAAGTGGATAAAATATTGGAAGCTGCAAGATTGGCACCTACTTCAAGCGGATTGCAGCCTTTCGAAATTATTGTTATTACCAATCAGGAAATTAAAGAACAGATCAAACCTCACGCATGGAATCAGCCGCAGATTACAGACTGTTCGCACCTTTTAGTATTCGCTGCCTGGGATAATTATACGGAAGAAAGAATCAACAAAATGTTTGATCTTACGAATGATATAAGAGGCTTCAAGAATGAAGGCTGGGAAAACTACAGACAGATGTTGTTAAGTACTTATCCTCAGAGATCAGCCGATGAAAACTTCACACACGCAGCAAAACAGGCTTATATTTCTTTCGGAGCGGCAATTATTGCAGCGGCTTTTGAAGAGGTAGACTCTACCCCAATGGAAGGTTTTGTTCCTGAAGAAGTTGATCAAATTTTAAACTTAAAAGAAAAAGGTCTGAAAAGTGTTCTTTTATTACCAATAGGTTACAGAGATCCTTCAAACGACTGGTTGGTAAACCTTACGAAAGTGAGAAAACCGAAAGAAGATTTTATTACTGAAGTTAATTAATTATTAGTCATTTACATAGAAATCCCTTTCAGAAATGAAAGGGATTTTGTTTTATTTAATAAGTTTAAAATTCGAAAATTTACATAAAGTTTCATATGTAGTTTGTCATTCCATAGGAATCTCGATAATGTATTTACAATAATTTTTAAACCTAAATTTCCAAGGAACGACAAGTGTGTTGTAACTCTGTAGAAGATAAAAAAATTAATTATTCGGCTTCCAATCTACTACTGCTCTGATAAATGCTTCCGCATTTTCCAAAGGAATATTGGGTAAAATTCCGTGACCTAAATTGGCAATATATCTGTCTTTCCCAAAACGGTTAATCATTTCATTTACCATTTTTTTAATTGTTTCCGGTGTAGAGTGCAATCTTGCAGGATCAAAATTTCCCTGAAGTGTCATCGTGTGATTGGTTAACGTTCGTGCTATTTCGGGCTTAATGGTCCAGTCAACACCCAAAGCGGAAACCGGTGCCTGAATCATATCTTCCAAAGCAAACCAACATCCTTTTCCGAAAACCACAACGTGCGTCAACGGACTCAATGCATCAACAATTTGCTTGATATATTTCCATGAAAATTCCTGATAGTCAGCCGGAGAAAGCATTCCGCCCCACGAATCGAAAACCTGAACGGCAGAAACGCCTTTTTCAACTTTTCTTTTCAGGTAAGCAATCGTCGTATCTGTAATTTTCTGCAATAGCAAATGTGCCGCTTCCGGTTGCTGGAAACAGAAAGATTTAGCAATATCAAAAGCTTTACTTCCTTTTCCTTCCACGCAGTAGCAAAGAATCGTCCAAGGCGAACCCGCAAAACCTATTAATGGAATTTCATTGTCTAATTTCTGTAAAGTCAGTTCAATCGCATCAAAAACGTATCCTAAAGTATCGTTCACGTCCGGAACCACAACATTCTGTACATCTTCCATTGTTCTGATCGGATTATCCAACCACGGACCAACGTTTTCCTTCATTTTGAAATCGATTCCCATCGCTTGCGGAACCACCAAAATATCAGAGAACAAAATCGCAGCATCCAAAGGATATCTTCTGATCGGTTGTACAGTGATCTCAGAAGCCAATTCCGGAGTCTGACATCTTGTGAAGAAATCATATTTGTCACGCAGCGCAATGAATTCCGGCAAATATCTTCCTGCCTGTCTCATCATCCAAACGGGCGGTCTTTCTACGGTTTCTCCGCGAAGTGCTTTTAAATATAGGTCGTTTTTAATCATATCTTTTAGTTGATAGCTGTTGGTTTTTTAGTTGATTTTTTAAGATTGAATATTCTTTAAAGTTTCTCTTATAACCGACAACAGGTTTGATAACGTATTTTTGTTACTTGTAAAAATCTTAGATTCTGTATGTTTTGTTAATTCTTTCGACGTTGTTTTTCCTATCGAAAAAAGCATCATATTTTCAAAAGAATTCTGTTTTGCAAAACTACGAACTCCGCTCGGGCTAAAAAATACAGCAGCATGATATTTTTCAGGTATCAGAGGTTGAGTTTCTTCTGTATTATAAACGGTAACTTTTTTATATTGAATATTTTGCAGTGGAAGTTCGTTGTCGAGAACGCTTATCGCCAGATTTCCGCAAAAGTGCAGAAAACTTTCATCCTGACAATAGCTAATAATAAATTTTGAAAGGGTTTCTGCATTTTTCAATACTTTAAAAGTACCGAAACCATGTTTTCTTAGTTCACGTTTTGTTTTTTCACCGACGCAATAGATTTTATTGTAGTTTTTTGCTGTAAAATCTTCATTTGGTTTAAAGCCATTTTTAAAAAAAGAACCTACTCCATTTGAGCTTGTAAAAATCAGTGAATGGTTTTTGAGATCAAAAGGCTTTATTCTAATAGAATTTGTTTTAATTACCTCAACACAATCAGCCGAAATATTCTCTCCTAATTCTTTGGATAAAACAGCTGGGTCTATATTTTTGGTAAATAAAATTTTCATTAAGGTTTCTCTTTTAAATGTAAGTCGGCGACCTGAAGCCTCACTTTATTCATAAAATTTTTTCCGGGATCTTCTTTTGCAGTAAAATAATTGGGATCAGATTCTTTCCACAATTTAGAATTTCTGAAAACTCCATATTCCGAATGACCGATGAGGTATCCTATTTTATATTTTTGAGTTAAATATCTTATCAGCTGCGCATTGGCTGAAACTTGTTTTTCGGTAAGCGGTTCTTTTTTGCTGCCGATATTTTCAATCCCGATGGCACAGTAATTCAAGCCAATGGTATGTCTTGCGAACATATTAGGTTCCATTAATTGATAAATAGTTCCGTCTCTGTCGATAATAAACTGTGAGGAAACATTTAATGTACTCTGTTTCTTTAAAGTGTTTCTTGCGCTCTCAAGATGTGTTTTATTAAAATATTTGAAATTACTTTCTACCGTTCCGCCTGCTGTGTAGTGCAAAACAATCATTTTCGGAACAATCGTCGGGCTTTTTTGAATCAAACCGTGATGTTCATTTAAATATTCTAAACTCAACCGAATTCTCTCGTCTGAATAACTGATTGGCTTACTAATAATTTTCGGTTCATTTTTCTGTCCTGATACAAAACCTATCATCAACACAAACAAAAAACAAATAATATTCTTCATACATTTTATTTTTGGTATTGATAATGTCCGGTGATTGTAAATTTAAACAGACAGTCTTCAATCACCTGTCCGGCACCGATATTATGAACAATTAAATATCTTTTCCCGTCCGCCGACTTTTTGTTGACTACAATTCCGATGTGTGTTAAATTTCCAGGCAAAAGCCAAGTCACAATATCTCCCGGAACATACAGTTCAGGTTTTGTTTCAGTCGATTTTGATTTTCCGAATTTGGCAAAGAAAACTCTAAGGTTTGGAACTCTTCGGTGATCGATATTGGTGTCAGGCTTTTTTAACCCCCAGGTTTTCGGATATTTTGAAAAGTTTTTCGCCATATCTTCGTGTACTTCTTTCTGAAGGTCAATTCCTAATTTTCTGTACGCTCTGATCACAACATCGGTACAAACTCCTTTGTCTGCAGGAACATCGCCGTTCGGATAATCTATTGTAAAATAAGCAGGATCGTAAGTAACTTTCGTTTTTGTTAAGCTTAAAGCGGCATCAGATAATTTTTGAGAAAAAGATTGCTGTGCGTTTGTTATAAAAACACAAAATATAATCAGAAAAATAGATAGAGACTTTTTCATTGCCAGAGTTTAGAATCAAATTAAATTTGGCTCTTAATTTCTGCCATCAATTCTTTTCCGCCATTTTCCAGAATAACTTTTGCAAACTTTTCCCCGAAATTTTCTTCTTCATTATAGATGAAGTTTTCATCAGTGGCAATACAGTTTTTCCCGTCCAATGAACAAAGCGCTGCTTTGAAACGAACCTGATCTTCAAATATTTCGGCAAAAGCACCAATCGGAGCGGTACATCCGCCCTCAAGTGTACTCAGGAAATTTCTTTCCATTTCTACACAGATCTGAGTTTTTTCGTGGTTGGTTAACTGCTTTATAATATCGTTAATTTCTTTTTTATCAGAATGTCCGGCAATGGCAATTACGCCTTGCGATGGAGCTGGAATTAAAAACGGAATCATTTCATAATCAATATCCATTTTCATTCTTTTGATTCCGGCTAAAGATAAAATCGTAGCGTCAAAATCTCCTTCCTGTAATTTTTGAAGACGGGTTTGAATATTTCCTCTAATATCCGAAAATTCAGCGTGAGGGAAATTTTTTAGCCAAAATGCTCTTCTTCTCAAACTGCTTGTCGCCAGTTTCAGTTCGTGAAATTCTTTATCTTTTGCAGATTCTTTTCTTATGAGAACATCCTGAGGAAAATCTCTTTCCAGGTAAGAAACGATCTCAAGATTTTCCGGAAGTTTCGTCGGCACATCTTTTAGGGAATGTACGGCAATATCGATCTCATCATTCAGTAATGCGGTATCAAGATCTCTTGTAAAAACGCCGGTAATTCCTAAAGCATACAGCGGCTGAGTAAGATTTTTATCGCCCGAAGATATGATAGGAACAATTTCCGTTAAATAATTGCTGTTTTGAAGATGCCTCGCAACTTCTCTCGCCTGCCAAAGTGCCAATGCGGAATTTCTGGTTCCGATTCTAATGCTTTTCATTGAATTCGTTGTTTGGTTGTTCAACTAATATTTCGTGCATTAATTTACTAATTTCTTCGGCTTTTAAAGGATTATCGATGATATATTTTGCAAAACGGTTGGTGATTTTCTGAATCATTTTATCAGAAAGTTCCATATCCGTGATGTTTATGTATTTATTTTTTCTGTAAAAATTGTGCATTTCGTTACGTTCCATATTCTTCAAAACGGCTTTGAAATGATGAATATTGGGAGCCAGTTTTCTCTTTTTTTCCCATTCAAGAAACTCTTTTGTCATTTCCTTGATGATTTTCTCGGCTTTCGGGATTTCTTTTTCCCTTTGCTGAATCGTTTCCTGAATCTGTTTAGAAAGTTCATCAACATCAATCAGTGTTACATTTCCATTTTCAGTTACATTTTTATCTACGTTATGCGGAATGGAAAGATCTATAACCAAAGTTTCTCTTTCGTCCTGAAAATGAGATTTGTTGATGATTGGCTGTCTTGCGCCTGTCGCAACAATCAGAATGTCTGTATTGTTTAATTCTTTATCAAAATCAGCGAAATCAATATGAGGGATATTATATTTTTCAGAAATTTTTGCTGCGGTTTCCTGAGTTCTGTTAGCAATCTGGATTTTCGGCTGATAAACATGTTTTACCAAATTTTCAACCGTATTTTGTCCGATTTCGCCAACGCCTAATAAAAGAATGTTTTTTTCGGTAATTCTTTTCTGATTATTTAAAATATAATGAACTGCCGCATAAGAAACGGAAGCCGCACCGTTAGAAATTCCTGTTTCATTCTTAATTCTTTTCGAAATTTGAATCGCAGAATTAATAGCTCTTTCCAAAAATGGATTCGAGTTTTTTCTTTCTTTTTTGAAACGGTTGTATGCTTTTTTAATCTGTCCGATAATTTCGAAATCACCGATGATCTGACTTTCCAATCCTGCTGCCACTTTGAAAAGATGCGTTAAAGCTTCTTCTTTTGTTAAGATATTGGCAAACTGAAGAAAGTCCATCAGATTCACGCCGATGGTTTTACAATATTCTTCGGCAACCAAAAGATAATTGGGAGAAGTAGTGTAAATTTCGGTTCTGTTACACGTAGAAACTACGAATACATCTCCTAAATCTTCATCATGAATTTGGGTAACAAAGTTTTTGATATTGTCATCAAAGAATGCAAATTTGCCCCTCGTTTCTACATCAGCTTTTTCAAAACTTATAGAAAGTACGGCAAAATTCGACGTTTTATGTATATTGGAATACTGTAACATAAGCGTGGCAAATTTACATTTTTTTTGAGCAATTGCGTTTTGATAATGTATATGATAATTATCGTAAAAACCTATTTTGGGTTTGTTCTAAATAAAATTTGTTCTGTTTCAAAATCTGGAAATTTTTGATTTAGTGTTAACGTTTTTAAGAATTAATTTATGGTTTTTAATGCGGTTCTTGCTCTTTTTGTTGATGTATCAAACAATGGTCTCTTGTTTTCCGGCGCCAGGCCTGTAAAATCTTAAATTTGGTTTAAATCAAAGTCTGTAAATGCTTAAAGTAAAAGTTAATAACTGATTGTAAATTTTAATAAAATTTTAACCAAATTATATGCTTTTGAAATTTCTTGGGTTGCCTTAAATTCATATCTTTGTAACTCTTTAAAAAATCAGAAGAAAAATATGAGTTTATTCGATATGTTTACGCAAGATATTGCGATAGACCTTGGAACTGCCAACACGCTTATCATTCATAATAATAAAATTGTTATAGATCAGCCTTCAATTGTAGCAATTGAACGATCTACTGGTAAGCCAATTGCGGTAGGTGAGCAGGCAAAACATATGCAGGGTAAAACGCATGAGGATATCAAAACGATCCGTCCTTTGAAAGATGGGGTAATCGCAGATTTTCATGCTTCTGAGCACATGATCAAGGAGTTTATCAAAAAAATTCCTGGGATTAAAGGAAGATTTATCCAGCCGGCTTTAAGAATCGTTATCTGTATTCCTTCAGGAATTACAGAAGTTGAAAAAAGAGCGGTAAGAGATTCTGCTCAGAAAGTGAATGCTAAAGATGTACGATTAATTTATGAGCCAATGGCTGCTGCAATAGGAGTGGGTATTGATGTTCAAAAGCCTGAAGGTAATATGATTATCGACATAGGTGGTGGTACTACTGAAATTGCTGTTGTAGCTTTAGGTGGTATTGTTTGTGATAAGTCTGTGAAAATTGCAGGTGATGTATTTACCAACGACATCGCTTATTACCTGAGAACTCATCATAATCTTTATATTGGGGAAAGAACTGCGGAGAGAATTAAAATTGAAGTAGGTTCTGCTGTTGAAGACTTAGATGTTGATATAGAAGATATTCCGGTACAAGGTAGAGACTTAATTACAGGTAAGCCAAAAGAAATCATGGTTGGCTATAAAGAAATTGCTCGTGCTTTAGATAAATCAATTATCAGAATTGAAGATGCGGTTATGGAAACTTTATCTCTTACGCCTCCTGAATTATCTGCTGATATTTACAAAACAGGTATTTATCTTGCGGGTGGTGGCGCTTTGTTAAGAGGTCTTGCGGACAGATTACATAAGAAAACGGGTCTCCCGGTTTTTGTGGCTGAAGATCCGTTAAGAGCAGTTGTTCGTGGAACGGGTATTGCACTTAAGAATATGGATAAATTCAATTTCCTGATCAAATAAATTTTAACTTTTTTACGACCGTATATCTGAATGGGATTTTTGCTGAGATTATTTTCAAAGAATGCTCTTCTTGTTTTCTTTATATTTCTGCAAATTATTGCTCTGGTTTTGATATTCTCTAAGAATGCCATGCAGAAATCGTGGATTGCGGGTCAGTCGGCTGCGCTTAATTCATGGATTTCCGGATATATTGATGAGGGAGTTTCATATCTTAAACTAAAACAAATCAACGAAGATCTTGTGACACAAAACAAGGCTTTGATGGTTGAACTTTATGGTAAACAAGGTGCTGCAAATCCAAAATTCAGAAAAGTTCATGATACTTTAGGCGGAGGACAAATCTATACTTTTGTAGATGGAGAAATTGTTTTCAACAGTATCAACAGAAGAAACAACTATTTTACTATAAACAGAGGCCGAAGAGACGGTGTGTTTCCACAGATGGGCGTAATGGCTCCGAAAGGAATTGCGGGAATCGTTATTAATTCTACAGATAGTTATGCATTGGTTCAATCGGTTTTAAGTGTGAATAGAATCAGAATTAATGCTGCGTTAAAAAATTCAGGATATTTCGGAACATTAACGTGGAACGGAGATAATTCCCGTGTAATGCATCTGGCAGATATTCCTAAATATGTTGCTTTGAAAATTGGCGATACTGTTGTTACAGATGGGAAATCGGCAATTTTTCCTAAAGGTGTTCAGATTGGCAAAATTGCGGGTTATTCCGTAGATAATAAAACAGGATTTTGGGATATTTCAGTGGAATTAAGTGAAAAAATGGGAGCTTTGAGCAAAGTTTACGTTGTTAAAAATCTTAAAAAAGCTGAGGTTCAAAAAATTCAGGATACAATGCAGGCTGTAATAAAAAAGGAAAATGATTAGCAGGACTTTATTTACCGACATATTAATCATGATTTTCTTGGTTGCATTACAAATTTTTGTATTGAACAGGATCACCATTTTCGGGAAATACACTCCAGTGTTGTATCCCGTGTTTGTTATGTTTTATCCTTTTTTCAGAAATAAATTTCAGTTTTTGGCTTTAAGTTTTCTGATCGGCTTATCGGTTGATGCATTCCTTTATTCATGGGGAATCAATGCATTGGCAACAACGTTGGTGGCTTATTTCAGAACCTTAATTTTCAGAACATCTACAGATACATCTACAGATTTCTTCTCTTTTCAGTCCCTTCAATGGGCGCAGTTTTTGCTGTTTTTATTTTCAAGTATCTTTTTACATCAGCTTTTAGTACAGTATATAGAATTCTTTAAGTTGAGTAGATTTTTTGAAATATTACTTAATGTTGGGATAACTAGTATAATTTCCTTTATATTTATAGTTATTTACGCATTAATATTTAAAATCAAACAAAAAGTTTGAACACACGTTATTTAAAAATTTTTTCGGTTTTAGTGGTCATTGCCTTGATTTTCGTGGCAAGACTTTCTTATTTACAACTCTTTACAGACCGTTATGCTTTAAATGCAGCGAATACTTCCATTAAAATTGAATATGTCATTCCACAACGTGGAGTCATTTTCGATAGAAATGGTAAAATCATGGTGGGAAATCAGCCTGCTTATGAAATTTCTTTTACTCAGGCGCTAATGAAACCTGATTTTGATACGCTGGCTTTCTGTAATTTAATGAGGATCTCCAAAGCAGATTTAATTAAAAGAATCAATACAATTAAAAAAGAAAAATATTATTCTAAACTTACCCCAATGACTTTCCTGAAAGATCTCAGCAGGGAAGATATTGCAAGAGTTCAGGAAATTATCTTTAAATATCCAGCTTTCAGTATTGTTTCAAGACCTCAACGACAATATGAAGTTTCTACTTCGGGAAACCTTTTGGGGTATACGAGTGAGGTGAATGAAAGAGAAATCAAAAAAGATTCTACCTATTATTTACCGGGTGATTTCATCGGCAAAACGGGCGTTGAAAAATCGTATGAAAAAGAACTTCGTGGGGTAAAGGGAATGAATTATATCCAAAAAGATATTAAGCTCCGAAATGTTGGTCCTTACAAAAACGGAACTTTAGATAAAGATGTTATCACAGGAAAAGATATTACGCTAACTATTGATTATGATCTTCAGAGAATGGCTGAAGAAATGATGGTAAACAAGCATGGTGCGATTGTCGCTTTAGACCCAAATAACGGAGAAGTATTGGTTGCTGCAACCGGACCGGATATTGATCCGAATCTTTTTACAGGTCCTTATAAATCTAAAAATCTATATGCCTTATCGAAAGATACACTTTACGAAAATAAACCAACTTTCGATCGTTCTTTACAGGCGGGCTATCCTCCGGGCTCAACTTTTAAATTGCTTACAGCGTTGTCTGCAATGCAAATGGGAGTGATGGATGAAAATACTGTTTTCCCTTGTGGTGGTGGTTTTAATTATCGTGGATTAAGAATTAAAGGTCACGGTGGTGCAGATCCGTTGATTCCTGCGATTCAGGTTTCGAGTAACTGTTATTTTTCGTATGCTTATTTAGCAATAGTTAACAAATATCCTGGAAATCCTTCCAAAGGAGTGGATGAATGGAAAGCCATCATGAGCAGTTTTGGAGTTGGTGAATTTTTAAATAATGACTTTGCTGTTGGTGCAAAAGGTAGAATTCCATCCGGAGAGTTTTATGAAAAAAGAATGGCAGGCATTTATAAAGCAAGTGGTTCAAAAAAAGATCCTAAGAATTGGGATCCTTTAGCAACCGGAGCGGTTTTTAACGGAATGGGGCAGGGCGATGTCATGGTTACGCCTTTACAGTTGGCAAATTATGTTGGTGCGATTGCTAATAAAGGCTGGTACTATACTCCTCATATTGTAAAGTCCATCGACGGAAAACCAAATCCTGATAAGCGATTTAAAGTAAAACATAAAACATTAGTTGATCCTAAACACTTCGAACCTGTATTGAAAGGTATGGAAGCGGTGGTTTTAAGAGGTACAGCCCACAGTTTGAAGTCCAACGACTTTACCATGTTGGCGAAAACGGGTACAGCACAGGTTCCACAAGGAAAGGATAACTCTATATTTGTACTAATTGCCCCTGCTGATAAACCAAAAATCGTAGTGGTTGCCGTTATGGAACACGCAGGCTTTGGAGCTACTTGGGCGGGTCCGGCTTCTGCGGTAATTGCCGAGAAATATATTACCGGAGATCTGAAACGTGAAAATCTTTACAAAAAAATGACGGGCGCAAGTTTTATGCCTGAATATAAAAGACAGTGGGTTGCAGATTTAAAACGTAAAGGACTTTATAAAGATCCGGCTTTAGATTCTGCGAAGCAAAAGAGAATTCAGGATAGTTTAAAATTTATCAAAGAGCAGAAAATAAAACTGCAGAAACAGATAGACAGCGAAACCAAAAATAAAAATACAAAACCCGCTAAACCATGAAATGGGCTGAAGGAATAGATAAATTGGGGTTGGGACTCTATGTTTTGCTTTGCCTGTTTGCAATTGCGAATATTTATAGTGTAGACCAAAAATTGGGAGAAAAACAATTAATTTTCTTCTGTATTTCTTTATTTGTAGGGATAATTATTTTTATTGGAAGAAGCAAATTCTTTGAAAATATGTCGGGGATTATTTACATTGGCGGTGTATTGCTTTTAATTGGGCTTTTCCCTTTTGGTAAAGAAATTCTCGGACAGAAAAACTGGTATAAATTCGGAAGTTTTACGATGCAGCCCGTTGAATTTGCAAAAATTGGGACAGCTTTGATGCTAGCCAATTATGCTTCAGGAGCGGAATTTAATTTAAAAAACAGGAAATCACTTTTAACAACATTAGCCATTGTGGGAATTCCTGCGGTCGTTGTGTTAGCAATTCCCGATGTCGGTTCGATGTTGGTTTTTATAGCCTTTTTCATTGCTTTATATCGTGAAGGTCTGAATGGATTGTTATTTGGAATCGGATTTCTTTTTGCCGGAGTTTTTCTTATTTCTTTGGCGGTAGACCCAATTTATGTTGCCGGAGCCATTGTTTTAATTGTCGGTGGTTGGATCGCCATGAATTATTATAAAATGTCCTGGAATGTTATTTCCATTTCAAGTATTGTCGGTTCTGTTGTGATTTTATGTGGGTTGGCTTTCAGTTCGCCTTACGTTTTAGAAAAGCTGCCGAAGCACCAGAGAGAAAGGATTGAAGTTTTGTATAAGGGTGAAAAGGCTTTCAGAGATACTTCTGGGTATAACTTATTATATTCAAAAACAGCAATTGGTTCTGGTGGACTTTTAGGTAAAGGGTACCGTGAAGGTTCTGTTACACAAGGTAAATTTGTTCCTGAGCAGGAAACTGATTATATTTTCTGTACTGTTGGAGAAGAATGGGGTTTTGCCGGCAGTGCTATTTTAATTCTTGCCTATATGATCTTCATCGGGAGGATTTATTATCTGGCAGAAAAGCAGAAATCGGGCTTTAACCGTATCTTTGGATATTGTTTTGCCTCAATCCTTCTGATGCACTTTACGATTAATTTAGGGATGGTTATGGGGCTTTTCCCTACAGTTGGTATTCCGTTGCCTTTCTTTAGTTACGGGGGAAGTTCGTTGCTTGCCTTTTCGATGATGACTTTTATTTTCTTTAAATTAAATTATTCGGATAAGAATAGTTTGGTTTAAAAATTATCATTAAATCTTCAACTTAAACGAACCTCATCAATAAAATTGTATGAAAGAAACATCCATTCACGATCAAAGTTTCGACAAAATAGATTTTACGCAACAGCCTTTAGAAAAAGGAGAATACGGAAACTGTACTTTCCTGCACTGTAATTTTGAATATACGGATCTTTCAGGGTTTAATTTTAATGATTGTGAATTTATCGGATGCAACTTATCTATGGTAAAACTTTCGCAAACTGCTTTTCGTGACGTTGTTTTCAAAGACAGTAAAATGCTCGGACTTCATTTTAACGATTGTAATGATTTCGGAATGTCATTCAGATTTGACGGATGTATTTTGAATAATTCTGTTTTTTATAAAACCACGATTAAAAAGACTCAGTTTAAAAATTCAAAATTAATTGAAGTTGATTTTTCTGAATGTGATATATCAGGCGCATTGGTTAGTGGCTGTGATTTGTCCGGGGCTGTTTTCGATCGCACCAACCTTGAAAAAACTGATTTCCGAACTTCGGTTAACTATTCCATAAGTCCTTCTCAAAATAGGCTTAAAAAGGCTAAATTTTCCCTTTTAGAAGTTCATGGTCTATTGAACGTATTCGATATTGAAATTGATAAGAACTCTTAATAACAAACTACACATTTACACAAAATAAAAAAACCATCAGGATTGCTGATGGTTTCATTATTTGAATCAATTATTTAAATTAAAAATTTGTTGCGCTTGATGCCGGAGTTGTCGTTGCAAGATTATTGTAAGCTTCTCCGTTCTCATTAATAATTCTCTTTCCGAATCTATATTTTGGTCCCCAATAAGAATCATTTAATGAAGAAACCATTACTCCTTTTGACGTGGCAGCGTGAATAAATTTCACTTCTCCCTCTTCAGTTACACTTTCTACGATACCTACGTGAGAAATTCTTCTTCCGTGAGAAAAGAAAATTAAATCTCCCTTCTGAAGTTTTTCTTTCTCGATGCTTTCTCCTTCCTGAGACTGAGAAGCTGCTACTCTTGGTAAGCTAAGCCCTGCCGCAGCACCGAATACTGAAAGAACAAATGCTGAACAGTCGATACCGTTTCTTGTCATTCCTCCGTATCTGTAAGGAGTTCCAAGATAAGTCTGAGCCTCAGTTAAGATGTTGTCGATTGTTGTATTATGTCTTATAGATTTAGCAATCTCAGAATTTTTGATTGCATTTTTTGCATTGTTTAAAGAAACTGCCTTTTCAGCAAGGAAAGAGTTGATTAACTGTTGTTTATCACGCTCTGTAACGGTTGTTGATAATGAAGCAACTTTGGCATCTGTTTTGTATTCTTTAGCATAAGTTGCTGGTTTTGATGCTACATAGTTTGTAGCGCAAGATTGTAACGAAACTGTAGAAACTATAGCGACTAAATAAAACAAAACTCTTTTCTTCATATATATTTGATTAAACGTGTTAAAAAAGGATAGTATTTTTCAAAAGCATTACAAAAGTATGTATTCCTCGTAAAAGAGCCTTGATATGATAATTGTCAGGTTCTTATTTTAACACTTTTTAACGTAATTTTTACTTATGTTAAAAAAAAACAAACCGCAACTCCCTATTTTAGGCAAGTCTGCGGTTTTTTTTATTAAGATTCTTTAACATAATTATTATAGATGCTTCCTATCAACAGATCTTTATTGAAATTTATTTAATAAATCAATTCGTAAATACTGTTAATAAAAGATTGATTATTAGCCTGTTTTTCATAGTTAACTCTACTATTTACTTTTAGACATATTTTTCAACATAAAAACGAAAACTTGATTTCAAAATAAAATAAAAAAACTCCCCGATAAAATCGAGGAGTTTCACTAATATGGAACTTTACAAATGTTACTTTGTAAATAACATTTCTCTGTATTTGGTCATTGGCCAAAGCTCATCATCAACCATCATTTCAAGATTGTCTGAAGCTTCTCTGATAACGTCGAATAGCGGCTTAACTTTATTACAGTAGTCTTCTGCCTGCGTTTGGCTTTCAGATACTGCTTTTGCTGCTTCTCTTGCTGTAATCAAATCTTCAACACCTAATTTAATAGTAGAAACATTTTCAGAAATATGAGTAATCAGGCTCATTTGCTCTTTTGCCAATGTTTTGAATTCTTTATCTCCGAAGATTTCTTTAAGACCTTTTACGTTCTCAATTAATCTGTTTTGATATTTTAAAGCAGAAGGAATAATGTGGTTTCTTGCGATGTCACTTAAAACTCTTGCTTCAATATCGATAACTGTAGAATATTTTTCTAATTTGATTTCGTTTCTAGCCTCAACTTCTCTGTGATTGAAGATTCCCATTTCTTCGTAAAGATCAAGGAACTTTTGATCCATTTCCTGTTTAAGTGCTTCAGGAGTAGTTTTTAAGTTGTTTAACCCTCTTTTTTCTGCTTCCAATGCCCAGTCGTCAGAATATCCGTCACCCTCAAACATAATGCTTTTACACTGTTTGATGTATTCTCTTAATACGTTGAAGATAGCTTCGTCTTTTTTAAGACCGGTTTCAATTAAAGCATCAACTTCTTTTTTGAAATCACCTAATTGTTTTGCGGCAATTGTGTTCATTACTGTCATGGATTCTGCACAGTTTGCAGAAGATCCAACTGCTCTGATCTCGAATTTATTTCCTGTAAATGCAAATGGAGAAGTTCTGTTTCTATCAGTATTATCCAACAAAATTTCAGGAATTTTTCCTACTACATTCAGTTTTAAATCTGTTTTTTCGTCTGGAGAAAGTTTTCCTTCCGTTACTTTTTCAAGCTCTTCCAAAACTCTGAACAACTGACTTCCGATAAATACAGAAATAATTGCCGGTGGAGCTTCGTTGGCACCCAATCTGTGGTCGTTGCTTGCAGATGCGATACTTGCTCTTAAAAGGTCGGCGTATTCGTAAACCGCTTTAATTGTATTAACGAAGAATGTTAAGAACTGTAAGTTTTTCTTAGGATTTTTCCCCGGGCTTAATAGGTTTTCCCCTGTATCAGTTGCCAAAGACCAGTTGTTGTGCTTTCCGCTTCCGTTTACGCCTGCGAATGGTTTTTCGTGGAATAAAATATGGAAATGGTGTCTGTGAGCAATTCTTGCCATAACATCCATCAACAAAGAGTTGTGATCTACGGCAACGTTTACTTCTTCAAACATTGGAGCTAACTCAAATTGGTTTGGTGCAACTTCGTTGTGTCTTGTTGTTACAGGAATTCCCAATTTCATACATTCAACTTCCAGCTCTTTCATGAAATTCATGACTCTTGTAGGAATTGAACCGAAATAATGGTCATCCAATTGCTGCCCTTTTGCAGGAGAATGCCCTAATAAAGTTTTACCTGTTAAAACCAAATCCGGACGAGATTGAAACAATGCTGAATCAACCAAAAAATATTCTTGCTCCCAACCTAAAGTAGGAGTTACTTTTGTTACGTTTTTGTCGAAATACTGCATTACACTCGTTGCAGCTTCGTCTACAGCATTCAAAGCTCTTAAGAGAGGTGCTTTATAATCTAAAGTTTCTCCTGTATAAGAGATAAAAATAGAAGGAATACATAATGTAGTTCCCATAATGAATGCCGGAGATGTAGGATCCCAAGCAGTATAACCTCTTGCTTCGAAAGTGTTTCTGATTCCTCCGTTCGGGAAAGAAGATGCATCCGGCTCCTGCTGAATCAATAAGTTTCCGCTGAATCTTTCGATTGCTCTGCCTCCTTCGATGGGTGTGAAGAAAGAGTCGTGCTTTTCTGCAGTCGTTCCTGTCAAAGGCTGAAACCAGTGAGTATAGTGAGTTACTCCTTTGCTCATTGCCCAGTCTTTCATAGCAACTGCTACCTGATCTGCAATGTGTCTTTGGATTTTAGTTCCTTTTTTCATCGCATCCAAAATAGATTGGAATGCTTCTTTTGTTAAATATTCTCTCATTGTTTCTTCTGAGAAAACATTCTGGCAGAATAATTCTGACAATTTTACAGGAACTTCAACCGAGTTATCTCTTCTAAAGTCCTTAAATGGTAAAGTTTCTAACGCTTTGAATCTTAAAGTTGACATATAGGTTAATTTTTACGGGGCAAATTTACAAAAAAAATGAATCGAAAATATTTTTACCCTTAAAATTTAAGGGGTATTGTGAAATTTAACTAAATTTTAAACAATGATTTGATAATTAAAAAGAGTGGACAAGATTATTGTTTTTAATGTGAAGAAAATTTATTCTGAATTCCTTTCTCCATAACTCAATATATATTAATTTTAAAAAGCATATCAGTATTCGAGTTTAATGATTATCTGTTTGATTTTTAGTGAATTAATAAATTAAATATATTTTTCGTAACTTAGCAGACTTTTTATAAAAATTTTAATATATGACAAATTCTAGAGCAAGAGAAACTACCGAGGCCATTGAAAGACTATACATATCTATGAGACACTTGTTTTATAGAGGTTTTTTCAAGCCAGGAGGGGTTTCAGGAGAAAGCATTAGAAGTTTGTTGAAGACGATCAATCCGGAAATTTACGGTACCATGAGTATTCCAAGCAAATTGGAGCTAGATGGTTTGATGTATGTTTTAGACAGACTTCCAGAAGGTATTGAAGAATGTGCCTTCATTCATCTGACTTCAGACGAAGGTTTTGATAAAGGAAGTTTCGAACCGATTGTTCCTAAAAAAAGAAGAAGAAACTGTTACAGAATCGATGAGCACCAGATGAATATTGAGGTTCTTTTGGGGCGTTCTGAAATTTATGATATTCTTACCCACCTTACCTTTTTATTTATAGAAGCCGATAAAATCAGAAATCTAGCTTTCAATCAGGAAGAAAACTGGAAACCGACACGTGCTTTCAAAATTATTGAAGAAGTCGTAAAAGGCGAAAAAAAATTCAGCAGAAAAGAAAAAGAGGTTGCTTTGATTCATTTATCTTCTTTAATAGGAAGAACTTTTGAAGAAACGCTGAATGCTTACAATACTTTCGGAGACGATAATAATCCTGACCGTTTATTCAAGATCATCTACAACTTGGGAAAAGTAAGTCTGGAGGATGCAAAACAGACACGAGAAAGAGAAATTCATTTCAGTGCCATATTAAAGGAAAGAGTAGGACACCATTATTTCGGTGAAAAATGGGCGAATAAAGTGAAAGAAGTTTTATTTGAAAACAATCTTCACATGCGTCCGCTGCATATTATTTCTGCCAATATGCACTCCGTGAAAAATATGCTGTATGCCAATGACGCTTTAAAGAAAAAAGATCCGAAAGACGTAGATTACAAATTATACGGAGATATTTCTGATAAAAAAGAACTTCGCGACAAAGTTTCAAAATACGCCTTAGAAGAAGGCATGATCTATATTAATGATAAGAGCGGAAGTAATATTGATGTCCAGATCATTGATTTAAGCAAAACAAATCTTAAAAATACTCCTTTCGGTCATATAAAATACGACGGAGACGATGTGATCATGGTTTTCGATTATGCATTCGGAGAGCAGGCGTATGAAGTGATGGATGAATTGTTGAGACCATTTGAGCAGAAGGGAGAAGTTTATATGATGAAAGTAAAATCTGTTTCTATTATGGGTAAAGCAGGAATTCTTTCAGGCGGAAAAGGGGACATCATGATTCCGACTTCACATATTTTTGAAGGAACGGCAGATAATTATCCGTTTGAGAATGCTTTGAAATTAGATGATTTTAAAGATGATGAATTAAAAGCTTTCGAAGGACCGATGATTACGGTTTTAGGAACTTCATTGCAGAATAGAGATATTCTTTCTTATTTTATGAATACTTCATGGAAAGCCATCGGACTGGAAATGGAAGGGGCACATTACCAGAAAGCTATTCAGGTAGCTTCTAAAATCAGACATCACATTTCACCGGATCTGTTTGTGATGTATGCGTATTATGCTTCGGATAATCCTTTGGAAACGGGAAGTACGCTTTCTTCTGGTGGATTGGGATTAACTGGTGTAAAACCGACGTATTTAATTACCTTGAGAATCTTAGAAAAGATTTTACGAAGCGGTAAAAAAGAACTTTTTTCTTAAAACTTACTTTTAAATTGAATATAGCCTCAGATGTTGCATTTGAGGCTTTTATTTTAAATACTTATCTTTAGAAAAATAAAATTTTAAATGAAAAAATCGGTTGCAATCCTATTTGCGTTTATCATTTCACAATTTCATGCTCAACAAGGAGCTTATTATCAGCAGAGTGCGAAGTACAAGATGGATATTGATGTGAACGCTGAAAAATTTACTTATCAGGGAAATCAAACATTAGAATATACCAACAACTCACCGGACGAATTGAATGTCGTTTATTATCATTTGTATTGGAATGCCTTCAAACCGAATTCCATGATGGATCAAAGGGTTGCCGGACAAGGGAAAAACGGGGATTCAAGATTGCAGAAAGACGGGATTTCAAGATTGGCTTCAATTCCGAAAGAGGAGGAGGGTGCACAAAATATTCACTGGATCAAACAGAACGGGAAAACATTAAAGTTCGAAGTTCAGGAAACAGTAATGAAAGTCTATCTGGCAGAACCGATTAAACCAAATTCTAAAACAACTTTCACGATGGATTGGGATGCAGTAATTCCTCAGCAGATCAGAAGAAGCGGAAGAAACAACAGGGAAGGGGTTGATATGACCATGACACAATGGTATCCTAAAATCGCAGAATACGACTACGACGGTTGGGCAACTTTCGATTATATCGGAAGAGAATTTCATGCGCCGTTTTCAGATTTTGATGTAACGATTAAAATCAACAAAGATTATTTAATCGGAGCCGGAGGAATTCTTGAAAATCCGACAGAAGTAAAAGGTTATGATATGAATGCAAAGATTATTTCAGATAAAAATAAAAAAGCAACTTGGAGATGGACGGCAAAAAATATGCTGGATTTTGCCTGGGCTGCTGACAAAGATTATATTGTAAAAAGTTTCGACGTTCCTCAGGGACCAAAAGTTTTCTTGGTTTATCAGAATAATGAAAAAACGAAAGTTTGGGAAGAAGCTCAGCCTTATCTTACCAAATATTATCAATTGATGAACGCGCATTTCGGGAAATATATTTATCCTTCGTACGCTTTTATTCAAGGGGGTGACGGCGGAATGGAATACGGAATGTGTACCATGATTTTAGGGGAAGCTAAAAATATTGAAGGATTAATGGGATTAATGGTTCACGAAGGCGCTCATTCCTGGTATCAGCAAATGTTGGCAACCAATGAGCCGATGCGTCCGTGGATGGATGAAGGATTTACGAGTTATGCGGAAGGATATGTGATGAATCAATTATTTCCTCCGGCAAAAGAACTTCCTAATCCGTTTGCCAATTCGGTGAATGCATATCGAAATTTTATTAAAAAAGGGATTGAAGAGCCCGCCATCTGGCTAGGCGATCACCACGATAACGGAACGGCTTACACCTATGCGTCTTACGTAAAAGGAGAGTTGTATCTGGTGGAGTTGGGTTACATTATGGGAGAGCAGAATTTAGCGGAAACCCTAAAACAGTATTACGATCAGTGGGCGATGAAACACCCATCTGACAGAGATTTTCTGCATATTGCCCAGAAAGTTTCGGGGATGGATCTGAAATGGTTTCAGAATTATTGGATCAACACGACGAAAACCATTGATTACGGTATTAAAGATGTAAAATACGATGCCAAGTCTACTACCATCACCTTGGTGAATAACGGACAGGTTCCTATGCCGATTGATTTTAGTGTCATAACATCAGATAAGAAAATCGTTACTTATCAGATTCCAATGAATATGACGCATACATGGAAAGAAAAGGATGCTTACGGTGAATTCAAAACAATGCCTTACTGGCCGTGGACACAGAAAGAATACACCATTACGGTTCCTTACACAAAATCTCAATTGTCTGTATTGGGAATTGATTTCAGCGAGAGAATGGCAGATGTAAACCTGGCAGATAATTTTGTTGAGGTAAAATAGATTACTGAAAATATTTAAAAATCCCCGGAGAATTTTTCTTCGGGGATTTTGTTTTATTTAAAATAAAAGATATTTCAATATCGATTTAATAATGTTTCATGCTTTTAAATGTAAACTAATTCATTTTTCATTACACACAATATGTTTGAAATAAAATTACGTTCTGTTTTGTTTAAAACATGTTGTTTTAACCTTCCGGAGTTTTTGTTTTATTATAAACATGTTTGTTTTGCTTTACTGTAAACTGCATTTTGTTTAAAACAGATTGTTTTTAATCCCCGTCAACATTATTTGGTTACAAACATACTTGTCCCATTAATATTCTTTCAGATAAGTTTTTTTCTCTGTGAGATACTCAGTCTTTGTGCCATCTCCTGTTCGGAAAAGTGTCTTAAGCGTATTCTTCTGTTTGAGTTTAGATCCGTCAGGCAGGAAGCACACGAAATGCAGATGCGGTCCGTTGCTCCAGCCTGTATTTCCGCTTAACCCGATAACATCTCCTTTTTTTACCTGATCACCGACTTTTACTTTTACGCCATTTTGTTTCAGATGAAGATACTGCGCCATAGTTCCGTCGGAATGCAGAATAGTAATATAATTAGTTAAATTGGCACAGCTTGAAGTAGGACATCCTGTATTATTGTCTTGAACGGTCTGAATGATCTTGCCTTCTCGTGCTGCAACGATTTCCGTGCCTTCAGGCATGGTAAAGTCCAATGAATTTTCATTCTGATGAGAAAATATTCCGTTATATCCCTGATGTACCTTAAAAGATTTTCCTTTCTGGAAAGGCAGATCATATTGGTAATCTTCATCGTATGTTTTTACGGTAGCATCTCCGGCTAAAGTGTAAAAACTTGGCATCTTTCTGATCTTCCAGCCTTTGGTTTTATCTTTAACGACAAAAGCGGCCACTTTGTTTTTTGTGGAGGAAGGCTGCAAAACGTGAATCAATTTAAAAGGTTCCGGACTGCGAAGGTTTTCAAGTTCCGGCGAAGATCCGGTAAAAGTTATCGAAACCGGATATACTTCGATATTGTCGGCGTAATAAAATAGGGTGTCCTGCTTTACCTCCGTATACATTCTCGCGCTTTTCTGAGAAAATATAGCTAACGATTGAATAACGAATGTAAGTAGAAATATTTTTTTCATCATAAATTATTTAATATCAAATTGCTTTACCATCCAGTGATTAGGATGATTTTTAATTAAATCGTTTTTGAGCGTTTCATCTTTTGTGCTGAGGTAAGTATACACTTTCAAAGGAACAGAATCAGAATATTCTTTTAATCCCTGAATAGCAGCTGTTTTTGCCTCATCTTTCTTATCGCCGCTGTCTAATGCTTCGTATTTATAAACGTAAATAATTGCCGGAACTTTGCCGTAAATTTCCTTGGTTTCGTTTTCCAATAACCTCATCGTCTCAATCTGAAATTCTGAATTGGGCTTTTTCCCAACCGTTGCAGTCTGACTGATATGTTGCTGATAGAGCAGAAAAAGCATCAGGATATGTATGTTTTTAGTAGTAGGATCTGAAACCAGACTTTGGATTTTCTCTACCGTTTCAGGAGTCATTTCATCGTTGTCTGCCTGTAAGTTTTTATTATAAAATTCATCCAGAAGATTGTAGATCGTTTTGTCGTTTCCGTCGATCTTTGATTCTTTTTTTATTTTTTCAAATACTTCTTTTGCTGCTGCAGCCGTTTGTGAAAAAGCATTACTACTTAAAAAAAAGAATAAAGCGAAGACCAGTTTTTTCATGAAAGTGGGTTTGAGGTAGTTTTTTCTGTGTTTAAAGGTAATTAATTGTTTTAAAAAATGAGAATAATTTTAAATGAACAAAGAATTTTGGGATATTGAGACACTATTTTATTAAAATCATTAATTTTAGACCCTTAAAATTAATCAAGCGATCTTACTAAGACTGAAAATAAGATGAGCGCTATTTGAAAAATAATTCAATGAATTCAATTGTAATAAACATAGGAAACAGCAATATCAGATTTGGTCTTTTTGATGATGATAGTTGTGATGTTTCGTGGGTCATTAATACAAAACCGTACAGAACACCGGATGAATTGTATGTTCAGATGTCGATGCTGTATCAGACGTATAAAATTGAGCCTAAAGAAATCAGTAAAGTGATTATCGGTTCTGTTGTTCCGCAGCTTACGAAAGTAATGAATGCAGCCATCAAAAAAATTCATGATCTTGATCCTGTTATTGTAGATCGAAATACACCATCTGAAGTGGCTGCAAAATCTAAACAGATGGGAACGGATATCTATGCTAATCTGGTTGCGGCTCATAATCTATATCCGGGCAGAAAGAAAATTGTTCTGGACTTTGGAACAGCATTAACGGCAAGTTGTGTTGCGGAAGATGGTGAAACTTTGGGTGTAATTATTGCTCCGGGAATTATTACCGCTCTGAATTCTTTAATCAGCCAGACTGCGCAGCTTCCGGGAATTGAATTGGTAAAACCGAAAACTGTGTTAGGTTTAGATACCGTAACCTGTATGCAGAGCGGCATGGTTTATGGATTTTTGGGAATGGTAGAAGGTTTTATCGACAGAATAAATGCTGAGGTAAAAGATGACTGTTTTGTCGTAGCAACCGGAGGGGTTTCTCATGTCTACAAGCCATTGACAGAAAAAATCCATGTGATGGACAGGTTGCACACGCTGAAAGGATTGTACTTTTTAGGAAAGAGTATTTGATTCTTTAGAAATGTTTCGAAAACCTCGGTATGACATTGTTGACTAATTGCGGTATTCTAAAGTAATTCTTCGGTTATAATGAGGTTTTTGAAAAAATAATTATACAAGATTATCTTTTAGATTTAAAAAATTCTTTCACAATGGAAGAACATTCATTCTCCATAATTCCGGTAACGATTTCTGTTTTTGGATGAAGGGAAAGATGTTTGTTGATAAAACCTCTCTGTTCGTCTCTTGCTCCAATTACCACTTTTGAAATTTGTGACCAGGAAAGTGCTCCCGAACACATGACGCAAGGTTCCAGTGTCACATACAATGTGCAGTCTTTTAAGTATTTTCCACCCAGAAAATTAGCGGCGGAAGTGATCGCCTGCATTTCTGCGTGAGCGGTTACGTCATTTAATGTTTCTGTAAGATTATGGGCTCTTGCAATTACCCGATTATTGGAAACGATAACACAGCCAATCGGGACCTCATCTTTTTCTAATGCAAATTCGGCTTCCTGTAGAGCCATTTTCATGAAATATTCGTCTGTAAACATTTTCTATTATTCAACATTCATTGTTAAAGGAAGATGATATTGGTATCTGACCGCATCTCCATTGATAATTGTCGGAGAAAATTTTTGAGATATGGAATATACAGCAATTTCTGCCTGTCTGTTGAATGTAAAATTGTCACCTCGTGCTTTAACGTTAGTAATGGTTCCATCTTTTTCCACGACAAAAGCAACATTTGTTTTTACGGTTTTTATGTCAGAATTAACGCCGCCACGGTAAAAAAGATTCGCAACTTCCTCCCGGAGTTCATTTATCCCTCCCGGATAATTTACTGCAGATTCCATAACGGGAACTGAAGAAACAGGTGTTTCAGAAGAAAAATTCTTTTTATGAATGTCAAGTTTGCTTAGATCTTCAAGATTTTTAACTTTCAGTAAAGCTCCTATCATGGCAATATTTTCGATGCTGTCCATTTTTTTCATAAAAAGACGGTAGTCTTCCTGAATAGAAAATTTAATGCGATCATCTTTTTCAGCATCAAATTTTTTCTTAAATTCTTGTGAAAGCATCGTACAGTGCTGATTATAGTAATTCTTAATTTGCCTGAATTCTTCTGTCTGCTGAGAAAAGCAAAAAGAAGAAATTACACAAAAAATGCACAGAAATAAAGATTTCACGTTGATATATTTATGTAAATGTAGTCAAAAAAACTGAAAATAAACATAATGCTTTTTAGCTTTTAAGATAACGGTTGAGTGACTCTTGCAGATGATTTCTGATGTCTTCAACTAAACCTTTCGGTTCTAAAACGGTGACTTCTTTTCCATAAGAAAGAATTTCCTGCATAAAGTCGTACGTGGGATGCAGAAAAAACTCAAAATAGATTTCTTCAGGCGTTTCTTTGGTTTCTTTTTGTGACTTATGAAGCGGAAAACTTCTGATATATTCTCCCTGATGTCTGCTGCATTTCAAAATGATTTTTTCAGGATTTTGTTCCGTAAGATTCATGACTCCGAAAGCATTTTTAAAATGTTCTCTGAAATTGTATTTATATTTCTCTTTGAATTGCTTGTCGTTTACATCCAAATAGTTGATTCTGTCTAACCCGAAAGATTTCAGGATTTTATCTTTTGTATCAATCGCAATCAAATACCATCGGTCTTTGGATTCTTTCAGTGCCAAAGGGTGGACTTTGCGGGAAGTCATCAATTTATTTTTAAAATTATAATGCTCGAAAGAAACGATTCTTTTGTTTCGGATGGCAAAAAATAGGTCATAAAAATTCTCGATTCCGGTAGGTTTTCTGCTTTCAAAAAAAATGAAATTTGCAAAATCCGGATGTGTATTCATGGCGTTGCTTACCTGAAAAGATTCCAGTAATTTCTGGTTGTATTCATCCACTTCCATGATCGGGCGGCTCTCAATATAATATCGGTTGTCACCCTTTTTTTTGTTGTGAATGGAAAGATTAAAAAGATCGGAAATCTCCCGAATATCCCTCTGCAACGTACGGATGGAGTAGCTCTTAATATCTGCATCCTGAAATTCGAAAGAGTTGAGAAGATAGTCCTCCAGCTGCGAATACGTAGCCGGAGCACTTTCTAATTTTTTGATAATTAAGGCATATCTTGTCAGGTAAAAATCTTTTTTCATTCGGATATATTTATGTTGCAGCTTTGCTGCGTTTTATTTTGTCGAATGGAACGCAAGCGTTTCATGGGTGAATTTTATAAGACAAATATATGGGCTTAATGCGACAAAAGGTGTCGTGTTTTATTTTTTTGTTAGATGTGATAAATATGATTATTATAAATCTATTTTTTGATTTCTTGAAGCAATATGAGGATTTCCTGATTCAAAATCTGTTGTTGTAATGAAGATAGTTTTTGTAAAAGATAAAAACTCTCCGGTTTCAACATCTAAATAGCGCAATTGTGAAATACCCAAATCATGATAATCATTTTCATATTTTGAAATTTTTACAGTAAGATATTTCTTATTATTATATTCAAAATAATCATCAAAACTTTCAAAAATTATTGGATGTTTGAAAAAATGAGAATGAAAATCTCTCCTTTCATATTCTTCAGTCTGTACAAAATCTGGTGGAGAAATTACATATCTCTCTGTTGAATCTGGATTACAGATAATAAGCTTGGTTCTATCTGCTTTACTAATAAAAGCAATTCCATTAAAATCGGGAAAGGGCATGTGCCGTACCAATTCTGCAGTATACATATATTTCCTATTATTATGTTTCCATATTACGATAGATTGGTAATTATAAAAATATCCTGGAAATATGTCTTTTTCTTGTGTGGGATTAATGTAAAATAAGGCATTAAATTTAAAATATGCATTTCCAGGTTTTAAGGTTTCAATATATTCCATGTTTATTATTTTAAAACTTTTTCAAATAAATCATTTCTTTCAAATACAACATCCATATCTGTTGATTTAGGTCGATCGTAACATTCAAATTGCCTCTCTCCTCCTTTATATGTTTTTCCAAAGTTAACACTTCCTGTTGTTGTTTCTTCCATTGGACCAATATAACCGTCTCTTACTTTCATTTCTTTCAAAACAACATATTCTCTTATTACTAAAGGATCTCCTGGTTTTATAGGTTTCCATTTTTCTAGAACAGCTAATTTTTCACGTAAATCAGGAATAGTAAATATAGGCTTATCTGTAAGAAAGTTTCCTGGTCCTGTAGCACTTTCATATTCCACAATATAGAATTTTTCACCAGGCATTAAAATTCTATCTTTAACTTTTGAATGTATAAGAGGGGAAAGAGCATAAGGGGGAGTGTTAGAATTTTTTTCATGTGTATAATTCATGTATTCTGCATCTCTTAATTTTCCTTCATTAAATTTTATTCTGAAGCCAAACTTATGATGTTCTATACCAGTATCTCTGTCTTTATAAACAGATTTAATTACATCTACATTATCTGTATAACTTCTACTTATTTCTTTTCCTTTATTGGTAATGATTTTTGTATTAATTGTTAATTCTTTAAACTCAGCTATTATTTCGGCATTTTCTACTTCCCGAAAACATTGGATTTCCCATATAACTCCTTTTAAATCAATTTTTAAAAATGTTCTTCCTTGAAAGGTCCATTTTAACATTCCGTTTACAATAGATTTTTGCCATTCATTTGGTAAAGTTTTAACAAATGCTCTCGCTGTGGGAGTTGTTATCTTTGAAATAAAATCATCAACTTCTTTAGAGGCTTTCTTTAATACTGAGTTAATATCATTTTCTAGTCTTCTTACTTTAATAACGTCCGCGATTATTCTTACCCAAACAATATAGTTAACAGCCTTTGTATAAGTAGGATAATCCTCTTGTACTTCCTTGACTAATGTACTCGCAAAAGCAGAATCTATTGCAACTGCAGATCCTGTCCAAATTACGCCAAAAGTACTTCCAGCTTCTATTGCCGCTATTACTTCACCAACACCTGTCAAACAAAGAGCTACTTGTAAAGTAAATAAACCTGTAAAAATTACAGAACCAATACTTTCCTGTCGATAAAGCAAATATACTAAACATGCGGGCAACTGATAGTTGTGTTTTGCAGAGAATTCAAATTCCTTAAATTTTATATCTCTTTCAGGGGTAAAACTTATAATATCTAATGGTTTACAAGAAACAGGTTTTTGTAGATAGGAGATGATAGTATCATTATAGTCAGAATCTGTAAATAATTCTACAATAACATTTTGGCGGGTTTCAAAGACTAATTTATTATTCTTTGGATCAAAATTTTCAACATTGTGATTTCCAAAAGTATTATTATTAAAATGAATTTGTCTTCCATTTTCTATCGCATCTTTATAAAGATCTCCTTTCTGTTTTTCTTTTTCCAGATAGTCCATATAAACATTTGAAATTAGAATGCTCAATTCTTTAAAAGCATTCAGCTTTAGATTATGCAAAAGTTTGAAAAGTCTATCATCTTTTTCTAATTCTAAAATAATCTCTAATAATTCCTGATCATTTTTACATGTGGAAAATAACATGAGAACTAAATCTCCATGCGAAACGCCTCCTGCAATACTTATTCTGGAAAAGAAGAATTCATCTTCTACACAAAACATATCGATATATGCTTTCCTCTGCTGTATATTTAAACCAAAAAAAGGAGTATTGATAAACCATTTAAAACGATCTCCACCAGCTGTAAGATTTTCTTCTACAAAAAGTTGTAATTCTTTGATAGAGATTAATTCTCCGCTTTGAAATAGTTTTGCATTTTTTTTATAATCTTTAAGTTGAGTTAATAACAGATTTAAGTCATTTGCTGAAAAATTTTTATTATCAACCGAATGTATACCAAAATAATTATTAGGATCTGCAATTGAATTTATCCATCTATTGTAAGTGTATTTTTCATCAACCCGCATTTTAATAATCTCCCGATTAATTTCTAATAATGTTTTGGCTGTACCTTGTTCTTTTAAATTAACTCGATCTTTTAACTGATTTAAAGAAATTGAATATCTGCTTGATTCTAAAGGGATATTTTTATCACTTTTAATAAATGAAAAGTCTAGAATGGCATTATCTATAGCTTCCAAAATTTGATTGTAGGTAAATAGGAAATCAGCTTGAGCATCCTGTAATATATTAAAGATCATCCTTTCTTTGAATGTAATATCTTTTGTAGGATCATCAGGATATTTATATTTTGTATTAGAACTTAATAAATCTAATAGTCTATCCGATCTATTTGTTATTTTTATAAATAGTTCTTTATTACTATTCGACAAATAAAAAATTAAAATATCTGATTTACTATTTATGATGTTCGTATTGAAATATGTTTCGTATAAATTCTCTTCGCTATTTTGAACAATATATTTGTAATAATAGGTATAAGGATTTATAAATTGTTTATTTGAATCGTAATTGATTTGATTTTTTACTATTTCATTTAGAGAATCTGGTTTGTGGAAACCTCTCATCGGGCTATCCAATTGTGAATCATTCTGAATATTTTCAAATGTATTTTTTTGAAAAAAGTTCTGGTTACTAAGTAATCCATTTTGTAAATTATTTTCAGACAGGAATTTAGAGTTGAGTAATCCATTACTGTCTTTATTATTTAATATTTCTAAACTCATTTCGTGATTTTTAAAGTTAAAAAGGCAGAGTTTTTAGGCTCTGCCATGTGGTTAAATATTAAATGGTTTTATGATAATCTGTCCAGCTCATCTTTCTTTATTTCAACAAATTCGTTCAGATAAACTTTTAAAAGATCTAAAAATCCTAATTTGTTGTTTTTAAGAAGCCACAGCATATAAGCATGAGTATCAACTTTTATCATGGAGGTTTTTGGCTCTCCGTTTTCACCTAAAATTGGCTCCTGAGTCTGTTCATCTATTACAGGAACTGAGATTTTATTGAAACTTTCATCTCTCAAAAAAGACCATTCATTTTCTCCGATCATCCATTCCGGATTGGGTAATTTTGATGGTTCTACTTGATGGGTAATTTTATCTTTCAGAACCTGCTGGTAAAAAAGATAAGTTCTTGGCAGTTCTGTGTCTACGACTATTTTATTGATTTTAATAAATCTGTCAAAAGCAGGTAGCAAAGGATGTTTATGAATCTGGATTTCTCCGAGGTTTATTTCTACCGAATTAATTTCATTTACTGTTTGCTGTACCGCTTGCGGTATTAATAATTGTTTTTTCATTGTTTAGTATTGTCATTATTAAGGTTAAAAAGGGGCAGAGTTTTTGCGCTCTGCCTGTAAAGATTAGTTTGTATTAAAATCTGTAAGCAGATTGAATGTTAAAGCCTGCATCAGCACCTGTATTGTCATTATTAGCTGTATTATTGATATAGCAGACAAGCGATAAAGCTTCATCAATTCCTATTCTTGTACTCATGTTAATAGATGAACCATATTTTATAAGAACAGTAAACAAACCATTATTCCGAGCTATACTCCAATTAGTTATGACTTGACTATCATTTGATGTCCACATAGAAAAAAGATTATCACCAAAAATAGTTTTGGTATTATTAGCAATATTATTGGCGTTGATACTTATTTGGAAATTAGCATTGTTAGTTAAAGCTAGAGTGTTGTTTTTATTTATAACTCCCAAAATAATATTCATCAAGGAAAGAGCATCATCTCTTAATCTTAGAGTCCCAGACATTATAAAGTTTTGTCCCGCAGAAACAAATTCACTGCTTTTTAGTGCGGCGACTACAATATTTTCTCTTGCAAAAGTTTTGTTTGCTGTGCTTGCATTATAAGACATGGAACCTCCCGCAACTGTAACCACATCTGGTGTATTCGGAGTAAATAATTTGGTTTCCCAAACGAGATTATTTAGATTGATAACATCCAATACTGCAACAACTTCTACCGTAACAGGGGTTACATAATAAGCTATACCATTCCAAAGTCTTATTTTGTATTTTCCTAATGGTAAATTTTTAAAATTGTAATAAAAAGTAAGATCTAACCCATTAGAATATAACTGAACCTGTGAATTGGGAATTATTGCTAAGCTGGTAACTCCATCGTTCGCCATTATTTCAACAGAAAAAGTAGCGGGATTTAAGTTGAGGTTGGCTCCACGTAAAGTAATCCACGAATTTCTATCTTGCTTATCAATAACAGGAGGTGTGATGAAAGCTACACTCATTGTATTCGTGCTCCAACCCCCATTCATTGCGGTTTTCCAGGCTGTTCTTTCTGCTTCTGTCATTTGCTGTGGCGTTCCAATCAGAAGATTTTTGTTATCAACAATTGCATTCACTCCCGCTGAGTTTTGAACCATAACCTTTTGAAAATTGGCAACGTCAGTATTTTTGTTTGGCAAACCTGAAATTTTGTATTCATTTCCTAAAGTGCTGATTGAAAAAGGTGCGTTTAAAGTATGATTTCTTGCAGATGTATTGGTAAGATCAGCATTCATCATATTTTTCCCTAAATCTCCCGCAGGTAACTTGGCAATATTTCCGTTATCATCTAAACCGATGATCTTCGGAAAATACTGAGAATTCCCTTCAACAGATGGAATTTCTAATTTTAAATCCAGTTTTTGTCTGGTATCTGAATTAAATTCAGCCTGAGTTGCAATTCCTTCTGCAAGCAGATCAAGATCAGAAATACTTACATGATCATCGGATAATTCTACAGGAATAGAACCTTCCACTACGGCGTGTGTTTTCAAATCTCCATTAGCATCAATGGCATAGTCTGTATAAGTAGCTGCACCTGGTGCAGCTACTTGGTAAATAACATTGGTTTCTCTTTCTCCAACTGGTGGCAATGCATTTACTCTTATAATTTTTCCTATATCGGACATATTATTGTTTTTAAGTATGAATATAATTTAGACCCAGTCTCCTGTAATGATTTTCTCTTCTTCGCCAGGTTGTGTTCCTAAAAGGTTACCGTTTGGCTCAAAATTGAACTTATCCTCAGTAATCACTTCAGACGGAACTTCAAAATCGTCAGGATTTTCTTTGGTGAATGGTAAAGCGTGAGCCACTTTTAACCCGATACTTTCTGCCTGAAGGATATTTAAAGTCGTAGGGAGTCTTGTTAACCATGCTTTTCCTTGTTTTTCTCCTTTTGGCTGTTTCATTTCATCAACAATTGATAAATAAAGTTCATCGCCAATGACAGGAACTTCACCGCCACTCCAAATTTTTCCTGTTGCTAAATAGAACTGTACAGCATCTTCAAATCCGGGACGCACCGTTGCAATAACTCTTGCCATTCCACTTTGTAGGAAGTTTCTGAATAATGGATCAGTATTTTCTGACTGATATAATTCTACCCAATTCTGCTTGTTGCCCCAGTAATAAGGATACAGGTAATACGAAAGGTTTTCCCATTCAAAAGCCTGTTCCATGAATTTTACGAAAGCAGTATATTTATCCAAGTCATTAGAAAGTACAGTTTCATAATCTGTAAACGTAGTTCCTTGTGTTAATCCTGCTAATCCATATCCATGAGTAGATCCAGCAGCTCTATCTGCCATATATGAAATACAATTTTTACGCAATACCGTATTTTCAATCTGTCTGTAGAAATTAGGATTTGAGTCTTTGATTACTACTGCTTTACTTTGCTCTTCTGCAAGTTTATTGTTGTAATCTACCAAAGCTTCTTCATAAGCATCAATAATTGCTTTGAATGTCTTTTGAAACCATGCATCTTTGGCTTCTTGAGTGAGTTCACAATAAATAGAAATGTTGATGTACGAAGTATAATAGCTGGACGAATATGCGGAAATAGGAATACTTTTTCTAAATTCTTGATTAAAAAATGTATATCCTTGTCCCTCATATCTACCTCCATTGAGCATTCCTCCAAAAGAAGCAAAAAGAACATCACCTGCACTTGCTGTTAATCCTCTTCCATTGTTAAGATTTTCCATTCCAGAAAGCCATGCTTTTGCTTTTTTTGCAACATAATTATCTGGGATCGTTAATGTATCCTTATCGCTAAAAAATAGAGATTTTGGGTCGGATCCACTGAATGATAATCCTTTGCCAATTGTAACACTGCTGTCAGGTTTTTGATCTATTTCTACATTATATTTTCCTGCCCAATATTTAAGAATATTCTCCCCATTTAAGGTTCCTAATACTGAATAATCCGTCATTTGCATTGTTGTAGAGGTTCTTGGATCCACAGGTTTTACTAAATCTGTTTGATTCGCACTTTTAACATTCACCATTCCTAATAAATGAAGCTTAGCAGGTTCAGGAATCATAAACTCAAACATCATTCGTTTGCCATAGTTGTAAATCTGATTTTTCATGAGTTTATCTACCCATCTGTAAACGCCTACAACATGTTTGTCACCTTTTCTATTGTCAAATCCATGAGAATTATTTTCTTCAAATTCATCAATAATTTTTTCAATTCTTTCTTCATGTACCTTAGTTACAATTCTATCCATTGCTCTGGCGGTAATGTCTTGGGACTGAGTTACTGCCTGTCTTGTGCTTTCTTCTTTTGATTTATGATTGGCATATGCTGCGCCTGCATTCAAGGTAATTCCAAATTTGCTGTTGGTATAAGAGGAATTAGCATAAGCATTCATATCTGATGATTCCTGTACCATCTTAGAAATCTCATTCTGCATTTCATAACGATTAGCAGTAGTCGTATCGGTAAGTTGTTCCCTTTCGGTATCGGATGATGAAGTCGTGGTATTTTCACTTCTTCTTAATCTTCTTGTAGATTTCTCACGGTATTCTCGTGCCATTACATTTTCAATATGGGCAACTTCACCTTCAACATAAGCATGAGTGTTTTGCTCTACCTTTAGATAATCAGCAATACCGATATTTTTGAAGCCAAATCCGGACGGAATAAAGTTGTCTTCATCTTCAACAAGTATCGGTGGTTCTCCTTCTTCAACTTCCAATTCAAACTTTCCAGTTGTACAGGTTCTTACACTCACAGGGGTTACAAACTCTGTAATCCTTCCATTGGTGAAAAGAACTTTTACTCTTAGCATTGAATCATGAATAAAATTGAAATCTAGCCCGGGACTGAATAGATCGTTCAGGAATATAGTATTTCCTGATCGGGATTTTGTATATCCATTACCCATTATTGATGACGCTCCAGCCGGAGTCACTTGATAAGATATTAAATTGATATCCCAAGAAGAATCAGGTACATTTAATGCCAGATCCAGCATATATTGTTTATAATTCATCTTTGTACAAACCTGGAAAGTAAATGGTACAGAAACTGTTCTGGCTACCGGTACAATTACCCCGCCGATACTTGTATATGTTTCTTCATTACTTTGTGTATTCTCAAGAATGGTATTATTAAGGTTATCTACATTTTCATTAATTACAGTTGTAATTTCTGCAAAAGTAGTTCTGCCTTCCAATAGCAATTCAAGATCTTTAATATCATCTTGTTGAGCACGGCTTGTCAATGCTTCAGGCTCAAATTTATGACCTAAAACATCCAATAAGGTTTCCAGACTCTCAGCCTTCAAAGATTCAGTTAAAGATTCAGCACTTACTTCGTCTCTAAAGTTAAATTCAAATGTTGGAAGCTTTGGATAGGGAATATTTTTGGGTTGCTGACAAGGATCTTCCGGATTATATTCGGTCCCGGGAGGTCTGATACCACAATATTCTTCCTGGGCAAAGGCAACGGCTTCATTATATTTTTCAATAATTGGCTCAATTAGTTTTTGATGTGCTTCATCCTGAATTTTGTATTCCGCCTGATATTCTTTTTGGTATTTTTTCTCAGTCGCAGTTAGGTTTTTCTTTAAGCCTTCAATTCTGCTAAGCTTAGTTTTTGCTGTAGAAGTTGCCTGCTGTTTCCTCATTTCTTCAGAAGGGGCGGTTTCTTTTACCTCATTTCCGGCAGATCTGGCTGCAGATCTGGCAATAGGAGAGGAGTTTTCATCCTGCATTAATTCTTTTGGAAGGACAATTCTTGCGGCTAAGGCAACTTTAATACTTTCATCATCATTTCCATTAGTAAACACATGTAATGCTGTAATCATCTGCATCATTACTTCTTTGATGTAGAAATCTTTCTGGGTAACAACCTGATAAATAAAGTTGTCCCATAAGAATATCATATCCGGAAGAACATAGGTAGATGCCAATACGGCATTTTTTTGTACCTCGTATTCTTCATACGTACAAGTACTCTTATTTCTGGCAATCCATACAGCGAAATAATAAAAAACGTTATATGTTCTTTTAAAAATTTCTAAATTATTAGTGGTGCTGTCTTTAGAAATTAGTGCTGGTGATGCTGCAAAGTTAGATGCTTCAGCAAGTAAAAGTTGTCTTTTAGATCCTGTTCCAGCTGTAACTTGCGGATAAAAATGACCGTCAGATTTTACTTCATCCGGCATAAGAATAAAGCGTCTCGTATGTTCATTTTCATCAGATAATTGTGGACTTCTTAAGCTTACGAATCTAAAAAGTGTTTGTGTTGGTGTGTTTTCTGCAATCGGTGTTGCTGGGCTTTCATTTTCTGCCATTTGTAATTTGTTTTTGGTTTTAAAAAATTTAAAATTTGAAGTTTTATTTTGGGTTTGCTAAATTTTTTAAGTGGTTTTCAGACATTTTCTTTTTCATTTCTGTTAATTTTTGGTGTTAATTTTTAAGCACAGTTCTGGCTGTTCAGCATTTTTTGTGAATGGTGAATTCAAAGGTTTTGTAATGTTTTTTGAAGGATTATCTTGTGTTTTATTTATACTTCAAAGATAATGTTGGACAGTGACAGAACTTGACATGTTTAATTTTTTCTAGTAATCAATTTCTTCTTTTAAAATATCATTTTCAAAATCTTCACGGAAGAAATCTTCAATGTTGGAAAGATAGTTTTCATAATCTATCTCGGCGTTTTCGATGTCGCTCCACTCAATCGTATAAAGCTCTTTGTCGAAGGTTGTATCTAGATTGTGATTGGGTTTTTGCATGTTTGGATTCGGGTTTTTAGTGTTGAGATTGAAACAGATTTCTAGCTGTTCAGCATTGATTGATGTTGAATTCGAATGTTGTTTTTTGAGATTATTTTTGTGCTTTATTTATACTCCAAAGATAGGAGCGGAGAGCGACAAAACTTGACGTGTTTAATTTATTTTAGAAATTTTATCATTTATTTTTTAAGTATTTTCTAATCAGAATAAAGAATAAAATTGTGACGAATTTCAGTTATAATTAAAAAAGCTTATATTGAACTATTATAAGGTTAAAAGCTTATAATTTATTTCTAATTAATTTTTGTACAATCTGATTCAGCATTTCTCTGTTATCATCAATATAACTTAATCCAGCTTGTATGAGATTCTCAATATTCGATCTTTTCACATTATCCATGGAGGGTGAAGCATTCTTCAACGAAGGATTTAGTCGATAGTAATTTTTCTGATTTCTTTGTCCTAACGTTTGAAACATTTGCCCTAATTGATAATCAACCGTTTCTGCGTTGGCAGACATTAAGATATCAATAATTGGGTTTACCCAACCTATTTTTCCAGCCTTTTGTAATTTTTTAAATGAATACGATCTTGACTCAATTCCTGTGCCGATTGAAACCATAATCATATCATTTACAATCGGATGATTTGCCTTTTGATGGTTTTTCAAAACTTCCGCAAAGGGAATTTTTCTTGCTTCGGCATAGGCGCAAAGTGCAGGATTATTGGCAAACATTCCACCATCAATCAAACTGAAAATCTGTCCGTACATCGATTTAATCTGAATCGGTGTAAAATAAGTCGGAGCTGCTGAGGTCGCTCTGCAAACGTCTTTTACATAAAAATTATCTGTGCTTATATTCGCTTTCCAGGAATTGAATAATTTTGCTCTTCTGTTTTCAATATCGTAACTTGTTATTAGACATGGTTTTATTAATTCTTTTAATTCTAATTTTCCAAAAAAGTCATTCAAGTTTTTTTCAAGTTCGTCTTGGGAGATTTTTTCGTTCAATAATCCAAACGGATTCACCAAACGCTCCCAAAAAGAAACGTGGAATATGTCACCACCTTTTTCGGCATACAATTCCAACCCTTTCTGGATAGAATATTTTGACTTTCGGTGTTCATCAGGACATAGAATAATAGACGCAATAAGCCCTCCTGTGCTGCTTCCCGCAACAAAGTCGAAATAATCGCCAAGTTTTGCACTCGGCTTATCATAAAACTGCAGTTGTTCTTCTATGTAACGCAGGATAATGCAGGTGATAATTCCCCTGATCCCGCCTCCGTCCAAAGAAAGGATGGTCGTCTTTTTCATGTTTTTTATACTTGTTTTTTAAGAAATGTATGGCAATTTTAGACAAGTAAAACCAATAGTTTTCCGAAAATTACTATTGGTTTTAGCTTTTTATAATGATTGCTTTTGGGGTCTTTCTTTAAAGCAAATATAGGATCGGGAAGCGACAGAACTTGTCGTGTTAAAAATAAATTCTCTTTTTGGGGAATTTATATTGATTTTTTTAATCAATTATTTTAAATGGTTTTTAATTTAAACCTTAATGAATTTTTAGTTAATATATTATATAATAACATAACCATTCTTATCCATTTTCATTTTTAATAAAGTTCTCCAACTCGTTTTCACCAACCCTTTTTTCGTCAGAACATTTTTCTTTTCAAAATGAGGAAGATCCTTAAAGGTTTTCCAATTGCCACCCCAATGCCAACCATGTTTTGCGAAAATTTTTACACATTCGTACCAATCTGCAACTTTGTCGTTATCCCAATCTTTTGCGGTGTCCCAGCTTGCTGTTTTTCCACCAATGATCATACAAATATCGACGGCGAGTCCGTAATTGTGGATGCTTTGTCCGGCTTTGGCATTGGTCACTTTTTTTCCTGATGTGATTCTTCCGATGGCGTACAATTTTTCCTGTTCTTCGAAACTTCTCAAGCCTTGGGTGATTCTCACTTTTGCTCTTCCGGTTAATGCTTCGTCGCATTCTTTAATAATCTCCTTCACTTCTTCTCTTATCAATGGGTGAAGTTTTTCGATTCTTTGTAATGTTACTTTGTCCATAATTGTAAATTGGTTATGAGACAAAAATAGAAGGTGGAGGCGACGAAACTTGACGTGATATAAACTGATTAAATAGATTTTAGATGCTGAGAAAACGAGTTTTTATAAGCAAAAATAAGAATGTAATACGACAAAATATGACGTGTTATAATATTTTTAATATGTTGATATTCAGTATTTTTAATTTGTGTTAAAATTTTAATTAAGAAGAATTTAATTCTTTAAAAGCTTTAGTTTTGTGAAATAAAATTTCATCATTCAGTCATGTACGCTTTAGTCGATTGCAACAATTTTTTTGTTTCATGTGAAAGAACTTTAGATCCTACGCTTGAAAACAAACCCGTTGTGGTACTTTCCAACAACGACGGATGTGTTGTGTCCAGAAGCAAAGAAGCGAAAGATTTGGGGATTCCGATGGCGGCCCCGGCTTTTAAATACAAAGAGCTTTTTAAAGAGCATGACGTAAAATCTTTTTCTGCAAAATTCGAATTGTATAATTTTAAAAGTCAACAAGTCATTCGTATTGCAAAGTCATATGTTGTAGAACACGAAGTTTACAGTATTGATGAATTATTTCTAAATCTCACAGGTTTCAAATACATCAATATCAATCAGTATTGCAATGAGATTAGAGACAGAATTAAAGCTGAAGCCAATATTCCTGTAAGCATCGGAATTGCTCCCACAAAAACGCTTTGTAAAGTTGCTAACAGAATTGTAAAAGATTTTCCTGAACAATGTAATGGAGTTTATACGTTGGATACTCCCGAAAAAATTGAAAAAGCTTTAAAGTGGCTCAATATCGGAGATGTTTGGGGAATCGGGCGGCGACTTGGCGCAAAAATGCACGACAATGGCGTTCATAAAGCTTGGGATTTACTGCAAAAACCGGAAATGTGGGTTCGTCAAATTATGGGAATTCATGGGATAAGAATGATTAATGAATTGAAAGGAATCCGTCAATTGGAATTAGATTCTCCTTCTCCGAAAAAATCCATTGCGGTTACAAGAAGTTTCATGGAAATGCTCACCAACAAAGAAGATGTCCGCGAAAGGGTAGAAACTTTTGGGATGTATTGTTCTGAAAGACTTAGAAAACAAAATGCCTGCTGTAAAATGGTAACGGTTTTCGTACAAACCAATCGTTTCAGAAAGGATTTACCCGAATATAGAAATGCCATCACTCAAATTCTTCCCAATCCTACAAACTCATCAATCCTGATTGGAAGAGTAGTGAACGAGTTGTTTGAAACTATTTATAAAGAAGGTTTTCATTATAAAAAAGCAGGGGTTATCGTCAATGATTTCGTGCCTGAGGATCAACGGCTGATTAATCTTTTCGAGGAAGATACCCAGAGTCAACATTTACCGGTAATGAAAGCGATGGATGCGATGAATAAAAAATTCGGGAAAGATAAAGTCCGTCTTGGAAGCATGAGCGGAAAAAATACATTCGGAAGAAAACAAATTTCTCCTGAATATGAAGAGTTTCTGAAAAATAATACGTTAACAGAAGCTAATTTCAGATTTCACTAAAGTTTTCATTTGAGCAGTCTTAAACAAATTTAAAATAATTTTAAGAACGTGAAATGAATTATTTATTTTTGTGATTATTTGATAAAATATGATAAAAAAACTACTTTCCTTTTCTCTTTTTTATTGTTTTATAATTTCTTTCGGACAGGTGTATAAACCGATTGACACGGCAGATTATGCCCAGAGGAAAGATTTTCTGAAAAATTTTTCCGTTACCAATGAAAATTTGATTAAAAAAAATAGAACAGATTATTCCGGGAAAACGGGAAGCGAATTATCAAAATTTTATAAAGAATTCGAAAAAGATTTTGAGAAAAAAGTGAAAAATAAAGATTTTATTTTCAATTCTGTTTTTGATGCTAAAGTGAAAAATCTGATTGATAGGCTAAAGAAAAATAATCCTCAAATTCCACAAAATCTGAAAATTCTTATTGCAAAAGACAATACTCCCAATGCTTATTGCTTTGCAGATGGAACTTTCGTAATCAATATGGGACTTTTTAATTGGCTGAATAATGACGACCAGCTGGCTTCAGTAATTTCTCATGAATTGGGACATAAAATTTCTGAACATACTTTGAAAACCCTTATAGGAATTGTCGATCAGGATCAGATGGATAGAGTGGTGGTTCAGAATATAAAATTGAACAAAGAAAATAGAAACCAGCAGGCTTTTGATGTTCTTAAAAGTAGAATTTATAAAAAAGGTGCAGAAAACAGAAAGCAGGAAATGCAGGCAGATTCTTTGGGTTATGTGCTTTTTAAAAACAGTGATTTTAAGAAAGAAGAATTTATCAATACATTAAAAAGACTGGAGGATTTTGATACGATTTCGCCAAGAGAATTAAAAGTAGAAACCTATAAAAAATATTTTAATCTTCCGAAACAGGAATTCAAGGATAAATGGCTGAAGAAAGAAGATTTTTCATTATATAACTATGATAATTTTAAAGAAAAGCTGAATAAAGATTCATTAAAATCGCATCCGGAAATTGCCTTGAGAATTACTTATTTAAAGAAAATATTTCCTGAACTAAAAGCTGAGGTCAAAGATGAAAAAGCATCAGAATCTTACGCTGCATTGGAGAAAATTGCGAGAATGGAAACCTTGCCCAATTTTTTTCATTCTGAAGATTATGGAATCGGGATTTATTCAAGTTTGCAGTTTTTACAGGATGGTGAAGAGGAAAGCTATTACAAAAAATGGCTCGGAAAATGTTTTGCCAAAATCTACGAAGCACGGAAAAATTATAACCTAAACCGATATCTGGATCGTGTAGAGCCGAAAAATCAAAGTGAAAGTTATCAGCAGTTTTTAAATTTTATGTGGAACCTGAGTTTAGATGAAATAAAAAATATTTCTGATTACTACCAAACAGAAAAATCCTGACCAAAAGTCAGGATTTTTTTATCTTAATAATTTAATCTTTCAAGGCGAATTTTATTAAATTTTTCTTTTTCATTGAATTCACGAAGGAGAATATAGCCTTCTTTCGCAACATAAGGTGTCACGGTATAATTATCTTTTTCAGAAATAGGAACAACTTCCTGCTTAAATTTCCCGTCGATAACGGTGTTGATGAAAAGGTTCCATTTTTTTTCTTTTGTTACCTGATCTTTCTGATAATCGCGGAAGAAAAATACAACGTCTTTTCCGTCATTCAGGTATTGAGAAAAAAGATAATCATTATTAAACCATTTTGTTTTTTCCTTTTCAAAAACTTTTACATCTTTAATTTTGAAATCTTTATCCGTATAAATGTACACCAAATCTGTTGTTTTTGGAGCACTATATTCGCTCATTGGCTTATACTTTTCAGCTAAAATTCCTACACTTCCGTCACTCATAAAATACATATCTCTGGACTGAAGCATGTATCCGTTTTCCACATATCCATTGGCATTTATTTTCGGAAGAAAGCTTGTAAGATCCTGTTTGAAATTAATAGATTTTGAGCTGGTGCTAAAATCGGATTTATTCACAATCAGCCTTGAAAATCCTAACTGATCAAAAGAGGGGGAAAAAGTTTTGCCCACAAGAACTACTTTATCATCAAAAGTTTTGTCATTATCAAGTTTTCTGTATCCCGCGTAGAATGTATCGATATTGTCGATGGTTTCATCTGAAAACCCGGTTACTGGTTTGTTGGATACTTCTTTTCCTGTCTGCGTATCGATCACGACAAGGCTGAATGCCTTTTTATCATCATTTACCTTTTTCATGATGCAGTACATATATTTCTTATCTTTTTCCAGAACGGAAAGGGCGGAATAGTTCTTTTTGTCTCCATTGGCGTTATAACTGTATTTCCAGACTTCTTTTTTGTCCGGCGTAAATTTCATCAGGCTGTTATTGCTGATGTATTTTCCGAAGTCTTTGTATTCTATGGCGAAATATCCGCCTTCTTTAAGCTCGCCGACTGCCGAAACATAATTGTAGCCCTTTGCTTTTTTCTCTTCACGGTTTTCTTTACGCTGTTCTTTCCAGTTTTTAGGTTCGTGCAGTTCTTTAAAAGTTCCGTCTTCCTGATAATCGTAATAGATTTTTCGTATAATGGTATTGGCTTTGGGATCTATCACCATGGAAACCGGAGTGAAAAGATCCTTATTTTTTACCAGTGTATAATCTATTCCGGAGGGTTTTAAAATAATCTGCCCTTTGGAATCCACATATCCCACATACGATGCTGCCGTAATATCTCCTTCAAATTCTTTATTGGCAACGGGATTCAGGTTTTTATCTAAAATTACGTATTCGAACTTTTTTGTTTTTTCCCCGGATTTTCCATAAGAGTAAATGGATACGTAACCGTAAAGAGTATCTTTATCATCAAATAAAGCATTCATCCCGGTGTGTTCTCCCGAAGCTAATGCCGTTAAATCCTGAGTCTGGGAATAGGCGAATGTCTGAAACAAACCAAACATCAATAGTGTTATTTTTTTCATGGTTAAAATTTGAAGCTCAAAAATAATGAATTCAAGTGTAAGTTTTTAGAAAAAATAAAGCCCTGATTTTTCAGGGCTTTTGGTTTATATTTTTGAAAGTAAGTTTCTGAAACTTGTTTTTTCGTCAATAATTCTTCTTAATTCCGATACAGGAACTCTTTCCTGAACCATCGTATCTCTGTCTCTTATCGTCACGGTATGATCTGTTAAGGAATCATGATCGATTGTAATACAATATGGTGTTCCGATGGCATCCTGTCTTCTGTAACGTTTTCCGATGGCATCTTTTTCTTCGTAGAATAAATTGAAATCGTATTTTAAATCATTGAAGATTTTTTCAGCGTATTCTGCCAAACCATCTCTTTTCATTAATGGAAGAATTGCTGCTTTAATTGGCGCTAAAGCTGGCGGTAAAGATAAAACTGTTCTTTCTGAACCATCTTCCAATACTTCATCTTTCAAACAATGAGAGAAAAGTGAAAGGAATAGTCTGTCTAAACCAACCGAAGTTTCCACAACATAAGGAACATAATTTTCATTTCTTTCAGGATCAAAGAACTGAAGTTTTCTTCCTGAATGCTTTTCATGAGCTTTCAAATCGAAATCTGTTCTAGAGTGAATACCTTCCAATTCTTTAAAACCAAATGGGAAATTAAATTCAATATCTGCCGCAGCATTTGCGTAGTGAGCCAGTTTCTCATGGTCATGGAATCTGTAGTTTTCATCACCTAAACCAAGAGCCAAGTGCCAGTTCAGACGTTTTGTTTTCCATTGTTCATAGAATTCCAATTCTGTTCCCGGAGCAACGAAAAACTGCATTTCCATTTGTTCGAATTCACGCATTCTGAAAATAAACTGTCTTGCAACGATCTCATTTCTAAATGCTTTTCCGATTTGTGCAATACCAAACGGAAGTCTGTGACGGGAAGTTTTTTGAACATTTAAGAAATTCACGAAAATCCCCTGAGCTGTTTCCGGTCTTAAATAAAGATCCATCGCAGAATCTGCAGAAGCGCCTAATTTAGTTCCGAACATCAGGTTGAATTGTCTTACTTCTGTCCAGTTTTTTGAACCTGTATCAGGATCAGCGATTTCCAATTCTTCAATTAAAGCTTTTACATCAGCAAGATCTTCATTTTCAAGAGATTTAGCCAGTCTTGAAAGAATAGCTTCTCTTTTTGCTCTGTATTCCAAAATTTTTGGATTCGTTGCTTCAAATTGAGCTTTATCAAAAGACTCACCGAATCTTTTCGCTGCTTTTTCAATTTCTTTGTTCTCTTTATCTTCAATTTTCAAACAGTAATCTTCCACCAAAACATCTGCTCTGAAACGTTTTTTGGAATCTTTATTGTCAATCAATGGATCGTTGAAAGCGTCTACGTGGCCTGATGCCTTCCATGTTGTTGGGTGCATCAAAATTGCTGAATCAATGCCGACAATATTTTCGTTAAGCTGTACCATCGCTTTCCACCAATATTGTTTGATATTATTTTTTAGTTCGGCACCGTTTTGTCCATAATCATAAACTGCGGATAAACCATCGTAGATCTCACTGGAAGGGAAAATAAATCCATATTCTTTAGCGTGAGAAATCACTTTCTTGAAAACATCTTCTTGCTTTGCCATAATTTTTTAACGTCTGAAGTGCAAAAATACAGATTTTACAACAAATTTTTTGATATTCATTTGTTTAATCCACAGAGAGATTACTCTTCAAAGCTTTTTTCAATCATTTCTAAGGAATCAATAACCGCCGAGATCTTTGCATTCTGTTTCCTGATTTGTCTTGGTCTTATGAAAAACCAGTTGATTGCCATCCAGAAAAAAGTTAATCCATACGATAATATACCACCAAACAAAGACATTCTTAGAACAAATTCATAAAAATAAACGGCAAATCCTAATGACAATAAAATAAAATAAATACTGATACCTTTGGTCTGCATGTAAAGCTGCTGTTTTTGTAGTTTCTTGAGTGCTGTCAAATATTCCTGATTGCTTATCGCTGGATTTATTTTACGGATAATATTAATATTCTGAGAATAGAGATAAATGTACATTCCAATTGCGGCAAGTACAAAAATAAAGCCTAATCTTGTGGTAAATAATTTAAAATCAATGATATTCCAGAGGTAAATGATAAAAGCGGAACTTAAAATCAAACAACCCATTTGAAATATTATAGAGAAAAGCTTTTTTGTTCTGTATTTTTCAGCTTTGGATTTTATTTCTGTAATGTTGGGAATTTCCGCACTTTTTTTATTCCAAATATCTTGGAAATTAATATTTTCAGATGGCATAATTTTTAAATTTTTCGGTTAATCTTTCTTTGATCCTATGTATTTTAACTCTCACATTAGCAGCAGAAATTCCTACTACTTCTGCAATGTCTTTTTGCTTCATTTCTTCGAGTTCTAGAGAAATGATGATTCTTTCAAGTTCAGGCAATTCGGAAATACACTGGTATAAAAAGTTGGTCATTTTTTCCTGTTCAACCTTATTCTCCTTTTCCGAAATATCTTTGATCTGATAAGGAAGTTCATTTTTAGGCATTCGCTTTTCAACATGGACCTGTCTCAGGCAAATATTTGTCGCAATTCTATAGATCCACGTTCCGATATTCGCTTCCTGCCGAAAATTGGGAAGTTGCTGAAAAACGGCTATAAAAGTTTCCTGACAAAGATCTTTTGCCATATCATCGTCATTCACATACCCCATACAGAGTCGAAAAATCTTCTTCCAATAAGTATGATAAATTTCATCGAAGTTTAAATTGTGCATTGATCCTTTTTAGAATTTAGAGAACACCCAACCGAAAATGTTACAATTATGATGAGTGAATATAAAGAATCTTTTATTGACATTCCAATCTGAGCTAAATCGTTCGAAAATTTCTACTTTTGTTCCATGTTAGAAATTCTTTATCGAGACGAACATCTTATTGCCATCAATAAACCAAGCGGATTATTGGTTCACAAGTCTTTTTATTCCGGAGAAGCCGATACTTACGCTATTCAGGAACTGAGAAAGCAAATCGGGCAGAAAGTGTATCCTGTGCACCGGTTGGACCGAAAAACTTCGGGCGTTTTATTGTTTACTTTAGATAAAGAAACATTGAGAATGATGAGTACTCAGTTTGAGGAAAAAAAAGTTGAAAAGAAATACATTGCCATTCTACGAGGCTGGGCAAAGGAAGAGGAAACCATCGATTATGATTTGGTGAATGAAAATGAAGTCAAGCAAAATGCAATTACTAATTATCGCCGGTTGCAGACTTCGGAAATAGATTTGCCTTTTTTAAAACATCAGACTTCGAGATATTGTTTGGTGGAAGCAATTCCTGAAACGGGAAGGTTTCATCAGTTGAGAAAACATTTTAAACATATTTTACATCCTATTTTAGGTTGTCGTAAACATGGTTGCAATAAACAGAATAAATTGTGGCTTCAAACATTTGGCATTAACAAAATGACGCTTCATGCTCATCAATTGATTTTTAATCATCCGATTTCTAACGAAAAAATCACGGTAAATGCTACTATAGATGAGGAGTTCAAAAGAGTAGGGGATGTTTTGAAGTTTGATTTAAGCGCGTATTCATAATTTAAACGCAAAGATTTAATTATACAATTTTTTATTTTTAGAAAAGCAAAGGCAATAAATTGCTGCGCGAAGTTTGAACATTCGCTTCATCAAATCAACTTGTTGATTAATTCTTTACTCCTTAAAATTTGAGGAATAATTAATAAGAACTTTGCGTCAAAAAATCTCGCACATTCTACAGATTAAGTAGATGTTTGAGTTTTATAGATACCATGTATAATCGATTTTCGCATAAAATATCACAAGTCAATTAATCATTAATTTTAAAAAGAGTATTTTTGTAAAACTTTTTTTCAATGTACAAATCGCTCATTCGCCCGATTCTTTTCAAATTTGATCCTGAAGAAGTTCATCATTTTACTTTTTCAATGCTCAAAAATTTCGGATTCTTAACAAAATTATTCCTCCCAAAACCTATTGTCGACAAACGTCTTGAAAGAGAAGTTTTTGGTTTGAAATTTAAAAATCCAGTGGGCTTGGCTGCCGGTTTCGATAAAAATGCGGTTTTGTTTAATGAGTTGGGAGATTTAGGTTTCGGATTTGTAGAAATCGGAACGGTGACACCAAAAGCTCAGGCTGGAAATCCTAAAAAAAGACTCTTTCGTTTAATTGAAGATGGTGGGATCATCAACAGAATGGGTTTTAACAATGACGGTCTTAAGGCTGCGATTGAAAAACTGAAGGGCAACAAAGGTAAAATCATCATCGGCGGAAACATTGGAAAAAATACGAATACTACCCCTGAAAATTATACTCAAGATTATTTAGATTGTTTTGAAGGTCTTCATCCTCATGTAGATTATTTTGTGCTGAATGTAAGCTGTCCGAATGTTGGAAGTCACGCCAAATTGGAAGATGTGGAATATCTGAGAGAATTGATTACGGAAGTAAAGAAAATCAATCAGTCAAAATCTGTTCAAAAACCTATTTTACTGAAAATTGCTCCTGATTTAAATAATCAACAGTTAGATGAAATTATTGAATTGATTTCAGATACAAAAATCGACGGAATTGTAGTTTCCAATACATCTGTCAACAGAGAAGGTCTGAAAACTTCACCTGAAGTTCTGGCAGAAATCGGAAATGGTGGACTCAGCGGAAAACCGATCCGTGAAAGAAGTACAAAAATGATTAAATATCTGTCTGATAAAAGCAACAGAGCGTTCCCGATAATTGGAGTTGGAGGAATTCATTCTGCAAAAGATGCGCTTGAAAAACTGGATGCAGGAGCAACTTTGGTTCAGTTGTACACCGGATTTATTTATGAAGGTCCACAGTTAATTAATGATATTAATAAAGAGCTTCTAACACGGGCAAGCAGATTACCCAGATAAATTAGAAGAGAGTTTTTGACTCTCTTTTTTTATTTCTTTGATTGTGTAATCGTTGCATTTTTAATATCAACCGTAAAAGTATAAGAAGCGGAAGATGTTGTTTTCGGCACGTTAAAAGTTATCATTTTCCGGTCTTTGGATTTTATTTCTTTGGTGTCTTCAATACTCTCAAGACAACTTTCTGTGAGGTATTCTTCATAATTTTTAAAATTCCAGTCATTGGTAAAATAAAGAATTCGGTATCCTTTTTCGCCGTCACTTGCACCGCACATTTCGCAGAAATTGAAATTAGAAATCTCTTCAAAATATAATAAAACACGATTTCCGGATGTATCTGAAGCGTAAGAAATCAATTCGTTTCCGCCCATGGGATTAATAAAATCATACGTATTGATTTTCTTGTTATTGGGTAAAATAAGGTAATTATTGAAACGATAAATTCTACTGTCTTTGGTATATAATTTTGAAGAATAATTTTTATCTCCAATAACGATATTCCCTACAACTTCTTTTGTTTTTGAATAATCTCCTTTAAAAATTAAAGTCTCTTTTGGATGCAAAGGCTTCATGAGACTGTCAATTCTTTCTATTGATTGAAGATTTGTAATGTTTTTACGTAATATTTTTGAGCTTTTATCTTGTTGACTGCCAAAATTATAAAGGTATAAATTAGCCAAATCATAAACTCCTGTCAAAGGAATTTTCTTTTTGTATTTATCATAATAATACCAACCTTTCACAAAATGCTGATACTGATTACAATCGATAATTCCATCAAAATCCAACTGCATGGTGATAGGGTTTCCAGCAATCTCTCCTTTAAAAATCTGTGACGAATCGGTTACTTTCCTGAGCTCAACTTTTTGACAGAAAAAATAAGTTATGCTTAAAGAAAACAATAAAATAAAGAGTTTTTTCATGGGGTTAATGATAAATTTGGTAAGTTTTCAGAGAAAGAAATGAGAAATCGTATAAATAATTAAGCCGACTAATCCACCGACCAAAGTTCCGTTCACCCGAATGAACTGAAGATCTTTTCCAACCTCCAGTTCCAGTTTTTCACTTAATTCTTTCCCCTGCCAGTTTCCGACTGTTGAACTGATGAGGTTCCCGAATTGATGGGTGTTTTTCAGGATATATTTGTAAGCGGTAACTCTTACCCAGGTATCAATTTTGTTTTGAAGATTTTCGTCGGTTTTTAAGTTTTGCGAAAATTCATTCAGGTTTTTAGATAGGTAATTTTTTAGTGAAGATTGGTCTTCCTGAAGTTCATTTTTTAAAGTGTTTTTAATTGAAATCCAGATGTCGTTGGAATATTCATTTAATTTTTCATTTTTAAGAAGATCATTTTTAATCGTCTTAAATTCGCCTTCCCATTTGGGATCCTGTTTCAGTTCGGCAGAAAAATCGTAGATTTTTTGGGTGATTAATTGTCTGATCTCATGTTGCGGATTTTCTTCAATTTCCTTAAAAAACTCTGAAAGTCCATCTGCTACTTTAAGCGCAATTTTATTATCAATAAAAGCCGGAATAAACGTGTAGCTGCCTTTTTTTACACGATCTTTAATCATTTCATCGTTTTCAATAATATAATTTTTAATCTGTGCCGAAAGATTAGTGATGATTTTCTGATGATCATTTTTGTCTAAAAGATAATTAATTCCGTTTCCCAGAAGAGCATTCAGCTTGATATTATCTGTCATTTCAGAAACTTTTTTACTGATAAACTGGCTCACTTCAGCATCATCCAGCTTATTTAATATATCCAATACAATATCTGAAATATTTTTAATTAAAACTTCCTGATTTTTCTCTTTTCCCAGCCATTCTCCGACAAAACCTGAGATTTTTAATTTTTGAATGTAAGGACGAATATTCGCAGGAGAAAGGAAATTACTGACGACAAAACTTCCAAGATTATCTCCGAGCTTCTGTTTGCTGTTTTCAATCAGATTTGTATGAGGAATCGGCAATCCAAGCGGATGGCGAAAAAGTGCCGTCACGGCAAACCAATCTGCCAAAGCACCAACCATCGCAGCCTCAGAAAAAGCACGAACGTAGCCGATCCAATGCGAATCATTATTCTTCTGCAGGATCGTTGTAATGATAAAAAGAGCCGCCATCAGCACAAATAATCCTGTGGCAAAGGCTTTATATTTTCTTAACTGTTTTCTTTTTGCTTCATCATTCATATGCTCAAATTTAGTACATTTGGTTTTGAAACTAATTTAATTATATCACAATTAATGTTCTGCATCATATTTGTAGAATGATTAACCGATTAAACAATCCTTATGGAAAATACAGAAGCAAAAAACAATCCATACTATTCAAGAACAGACACTGCAAAACTGAACGTTTCTAATGAAGAATGGAAAAAAATATTGGCTCCGGATTTATATGCAGTTTCGAGAGAAGCTGCAACAGAAAGAGCTTTTACCGGAAAGTATAATGAATTTGACGAACTCGGGGAATATTATTGTGCGGTTTGCGGAAACCATTTGTTCCGCTCAACAACTAAATTTTCGAGCAGTTGTGGCTGGCCAAGTTTTTTTGAAGCCGATAAAGAAGGTGTTTATTATAAAAGAGATACCGCTTACGGAATGGAAAGGGTAGAGGTGCTTTGTAAAAGATGTGATTCTCATTTGGGGCACGTTTTCGATGATGGTCCAAAGCCAACGGGGATGCGCTATTGCATGAATTCTGTGAGTTTAGAATTTGTTCCTGATTCCCAAAAATAAGTATTTTGAATGCACAATATCAGTAAGTTAAAGTTTCTTAAATTGCGTTAAACTTTTTAGAGTTATTCCTGTTACGTAATTATGTTTTTATACATTTGCCTTCGCAATTGTATTTAACATAATATTGAATGAAAGGATTTTATAGCTTATTAGGTATTGTTTACATGGTAACTACTTCGTTCTATTTGTCTCCAAAAAAGGCAATAATAAAGAACGAAATCAGTATAGAGAAAATTGAAAAATTAACCGACACGAAGTCTGAGAAGACCACGACATTATCTTCGTCAGAAGCATTGTACAAATCAATTACATTTGAAGAAGGGCACGAACTTAACGAAGAAGTTTTCTTTAAAGCCTTAACGGGGTTTGAAAATTTGAAGAAAGCTGGTTTGCTTAATCAGGATGCTCATCTTTTAACGGTATGCGATTTTTCAATGTCTTCCAATACGAAAAGACTTTGGGTGATCGACACAGAAGAAAAAAAAGTATTATTCAACTCGCTTGTTGCCCACGGGAAAAATACGGGAGAAGAATTTGCCACCAACTTTTCGAATACCAACAGTTCTCTTCAGAGCAGCTTAGGATTTTACATCACAGATGCTACGTATAACGGAGACAATGGGTATTCTCTAAAATTGCTGGGAATGGATAAAGGTTTTAATGACGCAGCTTACAAAAGAGCCATCGTAATGCACGGAGCAGATTATGTAAGTGAAGATTTTGCGGCGGCGCACAAGAGAATTGGAAGAAGCTGGGGATGTCCCGCAGTTCCAAGAGATCTGACGCAACCGATCATTAATACTATAAAAGGAAGAAATTGTCTTTTTATTTATTATCCTGATCAGAATTACCTTTCCAAATCGGAATGGTTGAAAGCATAAGAAAAACAAAAGCAGTCGATTAGACTGCTTTTTTATTTTGTGATATAAATTGTATCGTAAAAATACTTCCTTTTGACGGTTCAGATTGTAAGGAAAGATTGCCCTGATGCATTTCAATAATTCTTTTTACAATCGATAATCCAATACCGTTTCCTTTATCATAATTTTTGTTGTTTCCACGATAAAATAGATCAAATATTTTAGATTGATCTTCTTCTGAAATACCAATTCCATGATCTATAAAACGGATTTCCAGGTTGTTGTTTTGAACTTCAATTTCTACTTCACAATTTTTATCAGGCGAATATTTGCAGGCATTCTCCATTAAATTTAAAAAAGCAATCTGCAGCAGATACGGATTTCCATGAAAATCGTAATTGCTTTCATCTTTATCCGCCAGATTATCCATATAATGAATCCCAATTTTATACGTTGAATTTTTTTGGAGCAAAGCCACTTTAGCATCTGCTAAAATTTCATCCAGACGAAGATCTACAAAACTGATCTGCGAAACATCATAACTTGCCCTCGCAAAATCCAACAGTGCTGATGAAAGCTGGGAAGCGTGATTGGCATCCTGTAAAGCATTTTCAATGGAGATTTTATAATCATCCAAAGTTACATTCAGTTCTTTAGCAAGCTCAAGCTCAGCAATTAAGGTCGAAAGCGGTGTCCGGAATTCATGTGAAATCGTCGTTACAAATTGTCTGTGATTATTAAATGATTTTTCTAAACGGTTAAAGGTTGAATTAAAAGTTTCGGTCAGTTCATAAATTTCATCTTTAGCTTTGGGTACAACCAGTCTTTTATTGAGGTTATGTTCCGAAATATCCCGAATTTGAATAATAATATCCTTCAAAGGTTTCAAAGTATAGTACGAAAACAGAAAACCAATGATAAAAATAATCAGGATCGAAATAATGTAAATTACAATAATATCTTTCTTGAATTCTTCAATATGAGCTTTTCCCGTTACATCGATCGCACTGCCGATAATGTAGAAATTCTCATTATTAAATTCATATTTAAACGCCATATACTGCCGGTCTCTTCTTTGCCAGGTAATTTTGTTTTTACTTGTTTTAATAAGCTGATTTAAATAATACTGATTTTTAGAAGAAGGTTTGATGTCTGTAAATATCAACTCTTTTTTTTGGTTATAAACGCTGATATCTGCTTCATTCAGCAATTTTTTATTTCGTTCGTGAAGTTCCCGGATTTTAGAATCATTGATTTTCGCATCAAAAATAAACTCCGATCTCCAAGTAATTTTGTAGCCCAAACGGTCATTAAATTCATCTTCCCTGTTTTTCTCAGAAACAAAATAGAGAACATAAGCGAAAACGAAAAGTATTCCCGCAGTAAGAATCGCATAATTAAGAGCTGTTCTGGTCGCTATTTTCATAACTGATGTGTAAAAATGAATCCCATTCCGGGCTTTGTATGAATCAGTTTTTCGTCAAAATCTTTATCTATTTTTTTGCGCAAGTAAGCGATATAGACATCAATATAATTGGTTCCCGTATCAAAATGATTTCCCCAGACATTTTCTGCAATTTCCTCACGACTCAGCACCCGCTCTGCATTATTCATCAGAAAAATTAATAGCTTAAATTCTTTTGGAGTAAGATTAATTTCCTTGTCATTCCTGAAAACACGATTGGTATTGGTGTTTATGGTAAGGTTTTGATATTCAATGATGTTAGAGGATTCGTTTTTCTTTGATAAAGATGATTTTCTTAACAAAACAGCTTTTATTCGGGCATATAATTCTCTTATTTCAAATGGTTTTACCATATAATCGTCTGCGCCGGCGTCAAAACCTTCAATTTTTTCGTCAATGGTTCCTAAAGCTGTCAACATAATAATCGGGAGATCAGGGTTTTTCTGTTTGATGATTTTGCTTAATTCGATACCGTTCATCTGAGGAAGCATAATATCGGTGATTACCAGATCAAAAGAAATTCTTTCTACCATTACTAAAGCATCTTCTGCATCTTCCGAGATGTAGATCTGGTAACCCTGGCTTTCGAGTCCTCTTTTTAAAAGTGCAGAAACACGGGCATTATCTTCTATAATTAAAACTTTCATGTGAAAATTATTTCAGGACTTATTTTCAAATTTAATGTAGAATATTTTTGATAATCAAGTGATTAATAACTGTCCTTTGAATTCTTACACAAAGGTATTCTATATTTTTATTTTAAAGCTTGCCATCTGTGTTTTTAATAAATTTCTAAAGATTTTCTAATGGTTTTCTAACGATCTTCCTTGGTTTTCGAACCTAATTTTGTCCCGTTGAAATCATCAACAAAGATTCAGAAAAGAAGAATATTATGAATGAAAAATCTTTTAAAGTCGGGCTCATTTTAGTTTCAATGATGAGTTTGTACTCAAAAGTGGAAGCGCAGAAGAAGAATGATTTTAATAACCCTGCTTTGACGCATTATCTTAATGATGAACATACAAGATACGTTTCTTTCAGCGGATATGCAGAGCTTTGGGCAAGATATGCGCAACTTAATCCTGGAAGTTTGATCAACAATCAGGCAAAATCTGAAGAATCTGATTTGTCGCTTCGAAGAGTAAGAGTAAAAATGACCTACAAGCCGACAGAAAAACTAATGTTTGTTTTACAAGGCGGAACTACCAATGTCAACATGAATGCAAAAGCAAGCAACTATTTTGATTTGCTTGATGCTTACGCAGAATATTCTTTTAATGATAAAATTGCTTTTGGGGCAGGGCGCTCCACGTGGAGAGGTTTGTCGAGATTTACGACAGGTCCGTTGAATACTTTATTGTATGATTTGCCAGCTTACGCAACTTCTAATGCAGGCGCAACGGATTATACGGTGAGAGAATTGGGAGCTTATGTGAAAGGTCAGTTAGGAAAGTTCGATTACCGTTTGGTCATTGCAGATCCGTACACAATGTCAACGGCAGATCCTAAATATAATGTAGCGACTTTTAGTAAAAATTCTCCTCATAAAGATTTCTCAGGATATTTCAGATATGCATTTTTGGATACGGAAAATATTTCAACGCCATTTAATTCCGGGACATATGTCGGTAAAAAGAATGTGCTGAGTCTGGGAGCGGGTTTCGATTATATTCATAATGCGATGTGGCATCAGGATATTGATAAAAATACCATCAATGATGATATGAAAAGCTTTGCGGTAGATTTATTTTACGATGCTCCTTTAAACAAGGAAAAAGGCACTTCTGTAAGTGCTTACGGAATGGCGATGCATAATGATTACGGACCGAATTATATTCGTTATGTAGGAACAAATAATCCTGCAACCTCTGTTGATGTTACCCAAGCGAGTCTGAATGGAGCAGGAAATGCAATGCCTGTTATCGGGACGGGAAATACTTATTATGTACAGTTAGGTGGAACTTTGCCTTATTTAAACAAAGAAAAAAAGAACCTTCAGCTTCAGCCTGCGGTGGGAATGCAGTTATCAGATCTTAAAGGTCTTCATGATAATGCGGTCATTTACGATGCCGGAATTTCTTTATTAATGAACGGAATGTCTTCTCGATTAACATTTGACGCTCAAAACAGACCTGTTTTCACAGGTGATGCCAATAATAATGCGGTTGTTTCCGATAGACAGTGGCAGTTTGTTTTAAAATACAGAATAGATTTTAACTAAAAATAATTACAATGGAAAGAAGAAAATTTTTATTCCGTTCGGTACAGGCTTCGGCACTGTTGCTGATTTCCGGAAATATGTTTGCGTCTGCCTTACCCATGTTTAATCCTATAAAAAAGAAAAAAGTGTACTTCCATTATTTGTTGTTCTGGCTCAGAAAAGATTTGTCTGAAGCTGAGGTAAAAGAGTTTGAAAATTTCTTTGAAGGGCTAAAAAAATTGCCTTATCAAAAGAATCTCCGTTACGGAAAGCCTGCCAATTCAAGCCCGAGAAATGTTTTAGATAATACATTCACGTACAATGCTTCTATGGAATTTGATACACTGGAAGAACTGGAAGCTTACGGACAACTTCCCGAACATTTAGCTTTGGTAAAAAAATACAAACCATTCTTCGAAAAAATGTTGGTTCACGATACGGTTTACAATTAGAAAAAGAATTTATTTTACAATGAAAAATATAGTTAAAGGCATTAGCTTTGTTCTGGCATTAAGCACATTTGGATTTATGAATGCACAGCACAAAAAAAACAAAAATGTAAGTATTAGTGTAAATACTGAAGAATCAAAGGATTATATTCCTGCGGTAAGGTTGATTAATAATCCTGACGGTTCTTGTACATTTGAAAAAGGACAAATCCCCACCCTGAAGCATATGAATACCACCACTTTCTGGATGAGTAACAAAACGGAGGAATGGGAAAAGAACGCACACCCGGCTCCAAGAAGACAGTATGTGATTACTTTGAAAGGGAACATCAAATTTAAAGTAACAAACGGTTCTACTTTTATCATTAAGCCCGGAACAATTCTTTTAGCGGAAGATTTGAAAGGAAAAGGTCACAGTTGGGATATGGTGAAAAGCAAAGCGTGGGAGAGATTGTATATCCCGATCGCTGAAGATGCAGATGATTTTTTTATCTCAAATAAAGATTCCGATTAATTTTTGATAATTCCTTAGTGTTTTATATAAATTCGTACAATGAGAAAAGCAGCCAAATTTTTGACTGCTTTTTTATTTAAATTTTCCAGTACAATTGTCATTCTGACGAAGAATCTAAACTATATTTTTAGAATTAAAATAAAACTTTTTATTTAAGAAAACTTCTTAAAAATCAAAGTCGCATTATGTCCTCCAAAACCGAACGCATTGCTTAAAGCATAATTGATATTTTTTTCTTTAGCTTCTCCAAAAACAATATTTAAATCTTTCGGAATATTTTCATCAATGTTATGAAGATTAATCGTTGGCGGAATAATCCCGTTTTGGATCGCTTTGATGGAAAGAATGGCTTCTGCTGCTCCGGCTGCTCCCAGCAAGTGACCCGTCATTGATTTTGTTGCACTTATGTCTAATCCTATGCTTCCTTTAAATAATTTATTGATTCCGTTTAATTCAACCAGATCTCCCATTGGGGTAGAAGTGGCGTGTGGGTTTATATAATCAATATCATCAATATTTATTTCTGCTTCATTCAATGCCAATTGCATCGCTTTAATAGCTCCGACACCGTCCGGATGAGGTGCTGTCATGTGATACGCATCGGCTGTCATTGCTGCTCCGACTAATTCTGCATAGATTTTTGCACCTCTTGCTTTGGCGTGTTCGTATTCTTCCAAAATTAAAGATCCTGCACCTTCTCCCATCACAAAACCGTCTCTGTCTGCATCATAAGGGCGACTCGCTGTTGCAAAATCATCATTTCTTGTAGACATCGCTTTCATAATAGAAAAACCGCCAACAGAGGCCGGAGAAATTGCTGCTTCAGAACCACCGCTTACAATAGCTTTTGCTTTTCCCAATCTGATATAATTGAAAGCATCCATTATGGCTGTATTTCCTGTAGCACAGGCAGAAATGGTGGTGTAATTAATTCCCTGAAGTCCAAACTTCATAGAAATCATTCCTGAAGCCATATTGGCAATAAATTTTGGAACAAAAAACGGATTGAATCTTGGTGTTCCGTCTCCGTTTGCGAAATTCATTACTTCACTCTCGAAAGTCCACATTCCACCCTGTCCCGTTCCCCAGATGACACCAATGTCAAATGGATCCATATTTTCCAGTTCAAGCCCGGAATCTTTCAGCGCTTCTGCTGTAGAATACATGGCGTATTGTGAAAAAAGATCGCTTCTTTTAATTTCATTATGAGTTAAATGAACTTTCGGATCAAAATTTTTAACCTCACAGGCAAAATGTACTTTAAATTTTTCTGTATCGAAATGAGTGATTTTATTGGCGCCACTCACACCATTTATACTGTTTTGCCAAAATTCTTCGACATTATTTCCTAAAGGCGTCACTGCGCCAAGACCTGTAATGACAACTCTTTTCATTAATTACTGATTTTGAATAAATTAGAGGTTCCTCTTGCAATTAAGCGTGTTTTGTCTGCGTTCCATATTTCGCATTGTGCGTTTACAAATTGCTTTCCTCTTTTTATAATTTTTGTTTCGGCTACAATATTATCATTTTCTTTTGCAGTTGAAAAATAATCGATGCTGTTATTTACCGTAACGATAAAAGTTTTTTCATTTAAAGAAAACATGGTGGCACCAATCACATCATCAAAAATTGCTGCGGTAACTCCACCGTGTAGATTTCCCATCGGATTCAGCCATTCGGGTCTTACTGTATATTGAAATTCCAATTCTCCTTCTTCCACGGAAAGAACGATTGGGTTGAGCCATTTCATAAACGGAGAAGGGGAGTCTGTAAATTCTTTTCCGATGAATTTTCTTAATTGTGCTATTCTATCCATATTCTTTATTTCTCTAAAATCATTGTTACACCCTGCCCACGGGCAGCACAAATGGAGATAAATCCTTTTCCGCTTCCTTTTTCATCTAAAAGTTTGGCTAAAGTTCCAATAATTCTTCCGCCTGTTGCGGCAAAAGGGTGCGCTGCTGCGAGACTTCCGCCTTTTACGTTCAGTTTATTTCTGTCGATTTTTCCTAACGCTTTTTCCAGTCCGAATTTTTTAGCTAAATCATTATTTTCCCATATTTTTAATGTGGCTAATACCTGTGCTGCAAATGCTTCATGGATTTCATAGTAATCAAAATCTTCCAAATTCATTCCTGCTTTTTTCAACATTCTGTCGGCGGCAAAAACGGGAGCGAGTAATAAATTCTGTTTGTTTTCAACATATTCAATTCCTGCCACTTCCGAAAAAGTGATATAAGCCAAAATCGGTAGATTATTTGCTTTTGCCCAATCTTCACTTGCCAGCAAAACTGCTGAAGCTCCATCGGTAAATGGTGTTGAATTTCCAGCCGTCAACGTTCCGTTTTGTTTGTCAAAAGCAGGTTTTAAGGAAGCTAATTTTTCCAAACTTGTGTCACGACGAAGATTATTGTCTTTGTCTAAACCAAAAGCCGGTGTAATCATGTCATCAAAAAATCCCTCGTCATAAGCTTTTGCCATATTTTGGTGACTTTTAAAAGCCAATTCGTCCTGTTCTTCACGGGAAATCTGATAATATTTCGCCGTAATTTCTGTGTGACCGCCCATTACTAAACCTGTTTTCGGTTCCTGACCTTTGTAAGGAATTGGCATCCAGTCTTTCAGTTTCGGACTTAATAATTGTTTCAATTTTCCGAAGGCAGATTTTTCTTTATTGGCTTTTAATAAAGCTTTTCTCAATTTTGGTGAAGATTCAAATGGAATATTGCTCATAGCTTCTACACCGCAGGCAATTCCGCTTTCGATCTGACCTAAAGCGATTTTATTACCTATATAAATAGCTGCTTCAATTCCCGTGTCGCAAGCCTGTTGAAGATCACACGCAGGCGTAGCAGGATCAAGAGACGTTTCCATAACAGATTCTCGAATGAGATTGCTTTCTGAAATGTGTTTAATTACCGCACCTCCGGCTACTTCACCGAGGAGTTTCCCTTTAAGGCTGTAACGGTCGATCAAGCCATTTAAAGCAGAAATAAGTAAATCCTGATTTCCCTGATCTGCGTACGCTGTATTGACTCTTGCAAAAGGAATTCTGTTGTATCCTACAATTGCCACTTTTTTTGTTTCCATATGGATAGATTTTATGATGGAATGATGTTTAATTCTTGCTCGATAATATTAAGAACTTTATCTAATGCCAGGTTTAAAAATTTCTGATCTCCGGTAGTTTTAGATAATAAAATTCCGCCTTCGGTAAGCATAATGAATAATGAGGCATATTCGCCTGCATTGGCTTTTGTATTCAATTCTCCATTTTTCTGACCTTGGGTAATGACCTTTGAAATTTTAGAAATCCATTCCTGAAAAGATCTTGTAACCTGATTTTTCAGAAGAGGAAAGGTGTCATCGGCTTCCGTAGCAGCGTTCATTAAAGGACAGCCACCACTTAAAAATACTGAGTTCCAGTTTTTCCTGTAAAAATCAACGAATGCATGAAGCTTATCAGTTGCTGTCGGAAATTCGTCACCGAAAGAACGCGACATACTTTTGCTTAAAGAACCTGCATTATATTTGTAGACCTCAAGAGCCACTGCATCTTTATTTTCAAAATTTCCGTAAATGCTCCCTTTTGTCAATCCCGTTGCTTCTGTAATATCAGAAAGAGACGTGGAGGTATAACCTTTGGTGTTAAACAAAGTCGCCGTTTTCTCGATAATGAACTGTTTTGTCTTTTCTGCTTTTGACATTATCAACTAATTCTGATGCAAATATACAACAATATACCGAACGGTATATTTTCAATTGTAATTATTTTGATATTAACTTTTAGCTAAAGCGGATTCACCTTATTTAAACTAGAAAACGGGCTTTAGCCCGTTCCTATTGATGTTGAATTATATTTTAATAAATTGAACTTAAGAGTCTTAAATAAAATCTTAATGGTTCAAATTTCTTAATTCACCAAAGTAGCTTCTAAAGTAATTTCAAAGTTGAAAGCGGCACTTACAGGGCATCCTTCTTCTGCAATTTTAGCATACTTTTGAAATTCTTCTTCTGAAAGACCCGGAACTTTTGCAGTCAGCGTCAATTCAGATTTTGTGATTTTTCCAATGTTCGGATCTAAAGTGATTACTGATTTTGTTGTTAATTCTTCAGGGGTAAAGCCAGCCTGAGATAATTCTGCGCTCAATTTCATGGTAAAACACCCTGCATGAGCTGCTGCCAATAATTCTTCAGGATTTGTTCCTACACCATCAGCAAAACGGCTGTTGAAAGAATATTGAGTCTGGTTTAATGTTGTGCTTTGGGTTGTTAAATGACCTTGTCCTTCTTTGATGTTACCGTTCCAAACGGCTGTCGCGTTACGTTTCATAATGTTTTGTATTTAATTATTTAATGTTGTTTTGTTTTGATGATACAAATGTATGGCAGATATTATTCCAATTCATTAGATAAAAAGGATTAAATATTATACTTTTTTCCCAAAGTATAGTTTTTCTTAAAATTTGCAGGTGTGCTTCCGATTTTATTGGTAAAAAGCCGGTTAAAATATGCCGGATCTTCATATCCTAAATCATAGGCAATTTCTTTTACGGGCTTATCGGTGTAAAACAACAATCTTTTGGCTTCCAGTAGAATTCTGTTAATAATAAACTGGTTTGGAGATTCAAGATTTAAACTTTTGAATTTATGGGTTAAAGTTTTTGGAGCAATATGCAGCAAATCAGCATAATCTGCCACATTGTGCTTTTCTCTGAAATGAATTTCCAGATGTCGGCTGAAATCCCGGAAAACATCCAGTTCATTGCTTGGGATTTTTATTTCGTCGTTATCGAGATTCTGTTTTTTCCATTTTCTGGTGGCACGGATGATGATTTGTTTAACGTACGTTCTAATCATTTCCTCAGCAGAAGAATCTTTAAATTCAAGCTCATCTTGTATGCTTCGATATAAATTTTTAATGACAAAGTTCTCATTCTCATCAAGTTCGACAAAAGGAATCTCAAATACATTATGAAAAAGAAGTCCGTCACAGGCAACTTCTTTATCATGAATCTGGATGCAGTAAAAATCTCTGTTGTAATATAAAAGAGTCGCATCTTCTTGTCCTTTTTCGACTTTTAAATGTTGATTAGTGAGAAAAAAAAGAGTAGGTTTTGTTGTGGTGAAATGATTAAAATCTACAGAAAGTTCATAACCTGCCGGAATAAAAAATACTTTAATATCATAACGAAACTTATTTCCGTTAATCGTCTGAAGGTTTTCCTGCGAAAAATTTTCTAAACCCAGTTTCTTATAATTATCCTCAAAAAGAAGCGGCTGCGACATTTATTTACTTTAGTTTAAAGATACAAAAAAGCATGATTTCATAATCATTAAATTATTGAAACCATGCTTTTTTTAATTTGAAAATTTGAGAATGAAGTAATTTGAAAATTACTAAAACTCTACAACTCTCAAACCTTCCAACTAGAAAGTAACATCTAATCCAACATAGAAATTCGCTTTCATGATCGGAGCATACACTATTCCGCCATCAAAATAATTTCCGAAAGGATTTTTAAAATCAACAATAGCATTTTTTTGATAATAAGAAGTTAAATTCTCGCCACCCAAATATGCCCGGATTTTTTTATTGAAATTCCTTGAAATCTGAGCATTCAAAACGGTATAGGATTCAGAATAAGCTGGCAATTGAAACTCTTCAGGATTGGTTGAAGTATTCGGAAGTCTTTGTTTTCCCACCCAGTTTAATGTGGTGTCAAAACTCCAGAAGCCGCTGTTATTATTTTTATTGGTTGAATACGCCAGATTCACGAAACCTCTGTTTTTTGCCATAAACGGGACTTCTCTTTTTCCATCCAGATAATCTGCCTGAACATCATAATATTTATAAGCCAGTCTTACATCAAAATTCTTGAAAGGCGTGAAATCCCACTGCGTTTGAAAAGAATTGGCGAAAGATTTTCCTTCAAGATTATAGAAAGTCAATTGCTGTGGCGAACGGTCAAGATCTACCAAAACCTGATCCTGGAAATCGGTTCTGAAAAAATCTGCGATGATGGTAGATTTTCTTCCAAAAATCTTAAATTCCTGTTGTAAACTTGCTCCGTAATTCCAAGCAATTTCAGGTTTTAAGCCATAAATATTTCCTCCATTTTGCAAAATATTTATACTTCTGTTCGATGCAAAATATTGCTGACTTTCCGCAAAAATATTGGCTGTTCTGAAGCCCCTTCCAGCAGAAAGTCTCAAAATGGTCTGTGGTGTAAAATCATATTTAAAATTCAATCTTGGTGTGAACTGAGTTCCTGCCAGATTGTGGAAATCAACTCTTGTTCCTGCAACCAACGTGTATTTCAAACCTGTCAGCGTATATTCTGCAAAAGCACCGGGAACAACTTCGTTTCTTTTAAAATTATTTGTTAAATACGTTTCATCGTAACCGTCGTACATAAAACTCGCTCCGGCTTTGTATTTATGATTAGTATTTCCTAAAATACTTTCAAAAATTAAGTTTGAATAATACGTCTGCTGTTTCCCCGAATAATTTCTCAAACCAAAAAAACTATCCTGCTGATGGAATGTATATTGATTCATCCAGCCTAAACTCTGATAAGGTTTTCCTTTGAAAACATACCCTGTTTTATTCCAGACCTGAAATCTTGAAATATCGATTCCGACTCCGTAAAGCGATTGCTTGTCCTGTGGAATTTTTTTGTCGAAACCAATTTGTCCTGCAGTTCTTTCATCTTTAATGTAATTGATTCCGAAATGCGAACCGATTCCTGATTTCTGTAAGTCATTATAATTTAATAGATAAGCTGCGTTTAACTGAGTTCCTTTCGGTCGGTCAAGAAAAGTGTCATTATTCATATCGGTGTCACCGAAAGTTCCATTTCCATGGAGTAGAAATGTTTGCGACCATTTGTCATCGATTTTAGAAACGCTTGTGATATTGGCTTCGGCTCTTCCGTTAAAATCAGCGAAAAGGTTTAATGAAGTTTCAGGCTTTTCAGCGTTTTTCAGAAATTCTGTGTTAATTTGTCCGGTAATACTTTCATAACCATTCGTCACCGTGCTTCCGCCTTTTGTCAATTGAATGCTCTCGATCCATCTTCCGGGAATGAAATTCAATCCATAAGCAGAAGCCAATCCTCTGATTTCGGGTAATAATTCTTTCGTTAAGCTCGTGTATTTTTGATCTAAGCCTAACATTTTCAGTTGTTTGGTTCCCGTCACGGCATTGCTGAACGAAACGTCAACGGTTGCATTGGTTTCGAAACTTTCGGATAAATTGCAACACGCTGCTTTTAATAATTCTTTTCTGTCGATATTAAAAACCAAACCTGATTCTTTTTTATTTAATGAAGTGGCTGCTTTTCCACCTGTTACCATAACCCCTTCAATTGATTTTTCATTATGTTCATCAGAATTTCCGTGATCATCATGTTCGGATTTCTCACTTTCTTCCAAATGCACTTTCGGATTTGCTTCTCCAAAAGGAATTTCTCTATCGTAAAGACAACAAGATGGTAAGTTTTTGTAAGTCTTATCGTTGGACTGATATTTTTCGTTATCGTGACCAACGTCTGCAATTTTCTTTAAAATTTTATCGGATGAGGTTTTTGTTGAATCAAAATTCAGCGTAACCATTTGCTTTTCTGCATTCCATTCTGCGGAAGTGGCTCCGGCATCTTTTGCTGCTTTTTCAATTCTTGCTTTGCACGATTCACAATTGCCTTTTACATAAAATTCATTTTCTTTTTTTGAATGACGATCGTGGTTTTCAGTTGGTGAAACCTTAGAATCCCGTTCGTACAAACAACACCCCGGAAGTTTTTTATAATCTTCTTCTGTTGCTTTGAACTTTTCATTGTCATGACCGGCTTCTGCAGCTTTTTTTAAGATGTCATCAGTTGAGACGGTATTATCTGTTTCTAAAGTTAATGTTTGAGAATCAATAGAATATGTAGCTTCTTTTGCGCCTGCTTGTTTGGCTGTGCTCTCTATTCTTTCTTTGCACATCTCACAGTTTCCTTTTACTTTGAACTGATTTTTAGAAAGATTTTGAGCGAAAATAAATTGTGTGGATAATAAGAATATACCAAGAATAATCCTGGAAATATATAATTTCATTTTGTTTAAAATTTAGATTAATTAAAAAACGGTTCACTAAAAAAATTAATGAACTTCTGTTGATTGAATTAAGCTATTTTTGGCGGTTGCCAGATTTCTTTTAAACGGTCTGAAATATGAGGATCAGAATATTCGAACTGTAAGTTTTTATTAGATTTATAGTATGAATATTCCAATTGTAAACTCTTTGAAAAAGGAGTTTCTATGAAAGTATAACACGTTGCGCAAGTAGAACAGCAATCGTCGGTACAAGAAGATTTTTGTTCTTTGTGATTGTCTTTTGAATGTTCTTTATGGTTGTTTTTACAACAACTCATTTCAGAATTACTTTTGCAGCAGTCTTCCTTTTTATTTTGTGCGTAGAAATCATCTTTAGGAATCAAAAAAATTCCTAAACAGAAAATAATAGTTATGATCTGAAATAATTTCACTGCTGCAAAAATACAAAATTTATGGTAAAGCTTCGCCTACTTTTACAGCACAATTATGCCAAGGTTCTCCGTGTGCAGGATTTTTTGCTGGTTTTGGACCCGTAGGAGCCGGAGTTGGTTGTGCTGGAGTATTTTGGGCAATAGCTTGCGCAGGTTGTGGAGATGGAGCAGGTTTACTGTTCAAAGGTTGCCCAACTGGGATGTCACATCTGTGTCCAGGTTCTCCATGCGGAGGATTCATTCCCGAAGCGGTTTTTACGGCTTTTGCATTTCCATTTTGTACAGGAGTTGGAGCGATTTGCATCGTCTGTCCGTTTGGTGTGGCATTTATATTTTGAGTTCCCGCTTGAGGCGGAGCAGAATTTAAAGGCTGTCCGACAGGAATATCGCATCTGTGACCAGGCTGTCCGTGAGCGGGATTCATTCCTGCTGAAGTCACTGTCGACATTCCCGAACCTGAAGTTGTTGTAATTCCCGACTGATCCAGAAGAGATGGTTTGGGTGTTTGATTCATGGCAACTGGCTGCTGTACACCTGCTTCTTCGGTTAGATAAGTTGGTCTTTCGTCTTTTTTACAAGAAACTGTCAGTATGGAAATGGCAACGATGCCGAAAATAGTGTTCTTCATATCCTCTTGGTATAAAACAAAATTAGCAAAACATTTTTAATTGCTTTGCTAATTTTACATTTATAATGATATGTTGGAATTAATTTTTGACTAAAAGTCTGAAACCTTCTCCATGTACATTGATAATTTCTAATCCTTCATCATCTTTCAGAAGCTTACGAAGTTTAGCAATGTAAACATCCATACTTCTTGCGGTGAAGTAGTTTTCTTTTTTCCAGATTTTTCTTAATGCTAAATCTCTCGGCATAAAATCGTTTCTGTGGATACAAAGAAGTTTCAACAATTCATTTTCTTTCGGTGAAAGTTTGTATTCGTTGTCACCTACTCTCAGTTGTCTCAACATAGAATCAAAGAAAATATTGCTGATTTTGAACTGTTCCTGCTCTTCGTTTTCCAACGTGGAACTTCTTTGAAGAATCGCTTTGATTTTATATAAAAGTAATTCTGTATCAAATGGTTTTGTGATATAATCATCTGCGCCTAACTGATATCCTTTTAAAATATCTTCACGCATATTTCTTGCCGTCAGAAAAATGATCGGCGTATTTTTGTCAATTTTTTTCACGTCTTCCGCTAGCGAAAAGCCGTCTTTTTTGGGCATCATTACATCGAAAATACAGATGTCGAATTCGTTTTCTGTAAATTCTTTTAATCCCTGTTCGCCATCTGTGGCTAGAGTGACCTCGAAATTATTTATCGTTAAATAATCCTTCAACACTGCACCAAAACTCTGGTCGTCCTCTACTAATAATATTCTGTTGCTCATAGTTTTAACTAATTAATAATTAATAATTAAGAATGAACTTTGTCACTCCGTCTTCGTATAATTTGTTTATTTGATTACTATTTGAATTGTTTAGCTCATGGGTAATTTAATGGTAAATGTGCTTCCTTGTTCTTTTTGCGAGTCTACGATAATAAGACCTTTGTGGAGCTCTACAATTTTCTTCACATAAGAAAGCCCCAGACCTTGTCCTTTCACATTATGAATATTTCCGGTTTCCTCCCTAAAGAATTTCTCAAAGATTTTTGTTTTATTCTGCGTTTCCATTCCCATTCCTTTATCCGCCACTTCAATCACGTACCAATTGCCTTCATTGCTTGTTTTAATGCTGATTTCTGGCGCTTCAGGAGAATATTTATTCGCATTATCCAATAGATTTACCAGCATGTTGGAGATGTGAAACTCATCAATCTTAAAGATATAATTTGTTGCATTAAATTCCTGATACAACGTTCCGTTTCTTTGCTGAACAATCAGATTAAAAGATTCTGTCGTTCTTCTGATTAATTCTCTTACGTTGGCTTCTCTTAAAAATAATTTAACTTCATTTCTTTCAAGTTTAGACATATTCAATACGTTTTCCACCTGTTTTTTCATCCTCAGATTTTCCTGTTTTATCAGCTCCGAATAATATTTAACTTTATCAGGATTTGTTGCAATTTTATCATTCGCTAAAGAATCTGTAGCTACCGAAATCGTCGCCAACGGAGTTTTAAACTCATGTGACATATTGTTGATGAAATCTGTTTTTACTTCTGCAAGTTTCTTCTGCCTCATCATATAATTAATGGAAATAATATAGATTCCCAAAATCGTCAGTAATGAAAGGAATGTTCCCAACAGCATCGGCCAGTTATTCATCGCCAAAGAATAATCTTTTTTTGGAAAAACCAAAGCCAGACTATACAATGTTCTTTCTTTCTGATCAGTAAAAAGCGGATAACTGTATGTATTATAATCCTTTTTTTCCTTGTATTCTTTGCTTACAACATTGGTGAGAATATTACTTTTATCAATAATTCCGTAGCCGAATTTAGCGCTGATTCCTCTTATTCTCAATTCTTTTGTGATAACAGAGTCCAATACTTTCTCATCGACTCTTTTTGTGATGGGCAAATTATTTCCGTAGACTTTGGCGTATTCTTTTAATGCATAATCACCATTTTCTAAATCTTGGTTAATATCTGCCGTCAGAATTTCACGATTTGTTGTATCTCTTTTTATTTTGTAAGCGGCCTCATCAGTATATAATTTCGTCAGTTTAATCGAATCTCCTTGTTTGGAAATCGGCAACTGGCTTTTCTCAATAATATTTTTTGAATAAATAATCTGTCTCTGTGTCCCAGAATCTTCTACCTGTTGAATGGTTGTTAAGGTTGGTTGATCACTGCTCGCAAGAATATTTTTTCTAAAATCCTTATTTTCTACATTTAAATATTTATCAACCTCAATTTCTTCCATGTTTTTGGAAGTGCTTTCCAACGCAGAATATACTTTTGAAGAAAAATCCTGTTCCAATGCGCCGTAATAACTTTTCAGCCAATAAAATTGGAGCGTAACAAAAACAATCAATGAGATTGTCATAAACACCGAAATTATTGGGATGAATTTATTATTCATTTACTTTATTTTATACGTTTTTAAAAAAGTGAATGTTAAAATTAATTATTTTAAGACTCTATGAACAAAAAACGAGCCAAAAAATTGTGTAATTTTTCTTAAAACGATGTTTTTTAACATTAATTTATGAATTTTATAATACTTGTCATACGAAAAGCATGATCTGGAAAGAAAAAAGTAGCTTTGTTTAAAACAAAATAGTAATATGGAATCTGATATCATTTTTAACAAAGATTTTGATTCGAACAGCGTGTATGTTATGAAAATTTTTAACGCTGAAGTTTCAAAAGTCTGGGATTATTTTACCAAAGCAGAATTATTGGATCAATGGTGGGCACCAAAGCCATGGAAATGTGAAACTGCCAAACAAGATTTTACAGAAGGTGGAATCTGGATGTATTCAATGGTTGGTCCGGAAGGGGAAAGACATTACGCCCAGGTAAAATATGGCGAAATAATGGATCACAGAAGTTTCGACGGAACTGATACTTTCTGTGATGAAAATGGAAAATTAATGAAGATTTTCCTGAAGCAAAGTGGCTGTTTGGTTTTACAGGAGTGGAAGAGGGCACAAAAGTTACCGTAAATATTCATTTTGAATCAGAGGAGGCAATGAATCAGCTGTTGGAAATGGGATTTGAAGGAGGCTTTAAAACAGGACTGAATCAATTAGAAGGAATTTTAAAAAATTAATAAACAAAAAACGGAAAGTAATATGCTTTCCGTTTTTGCTCATATTTAAATTAATTCTTCATCCTGAAAATACTGAATAATCGCTTTTTTCATAAGAATCTGCTGCTCGTTGGGTTTCAGTTCTGGAAGTTTTTCCAGTTCTTCAAAATGAGGATATCCATCGTCGTCATAATGCGAAAATTTATAATATCCAAAAGGCTCCAGCAGCCTGCAAACTGCAATGTGGAGCAAGTTAAGCTTGTCATCTTTTGTATATTTCTGCTGACCACTTCCCAATTCCTGAAGACCGATTAAAAACAAATAGGTTTCAATGGGAGCATCTTTTTCGGTATCAAAATTTTCAATGAAAAACTGTTGTATTTTCTGCCAATATTCTGCGTCGTTACTCATCTTTTTTATTTTCTAATTTTAATAAGAATGCATATTCCAATGCATCTTCTTTCAACGATTCAAATCTTCCACTTGCACCGCCGTGTCCTGCGCTCATGTCAGTTTTAAAGATTAAAATATTATCATCGGTTTTCAACTCTCTCAATTTTGCGGTCCATTTTGCGGGTTCCCAATATTGAACTTGTGAATCATGTAATCCGGTTGTAATCAATGTGTTTGGATAATTTTTCGCTTCTACATTGTCATAAGGTGAATATTCTTTCATGTAATGATAATATTCTTCGTCATTCGGATTTCCCCATTCGTCATATTCCCCAGTTGTTAAAGGAATTGTCTCATCCAGCATTGTAGAAACAACGTCCACAAAAGGAACTTGTGCTACAATCCCGTTGAATAAAGTTGGTTCGTAATTCATTACAGCTCCAACCAATAATCCTCCAGCGCTTCCGCCCATCGCATAAAGATGTTTTGATGAAGTGTAATTTTCTTTAATCAAAAATTTTCCGGCATCAATAAAATCGAAGAATGTGTTTTTCTTGAACAGCATTTTTCCGTCCTCATACCATTCTCTTCCTAAATATTCACCACCGCGAATATGAGCAATAGCGTAAATAAATCCTCTATCTAAAATTGATAATCGCACGTTCGAAAAGCTTGCATCAACGGTGTGTCCGTAACTTCCGTAACCATATAAAAGAAGAGGAGTATCCGCCGATTTTTTTGTGTCTTTATGATAAACCAGAGAAATCGGAACTTTCGCTTCTCCATCTCTGGAATCTGCCCAGATTCTTTCAGAAATATAATTTTCAGCAAAGAATTTTCCGCCTAAAACTTCCTGTTGTTTCAGAAGCTTGGTGGTTTTTTCTTTTATATTATATTCGTACGTCGAACTTGGCTGAGTTAAGGAAGTGTAGCCATAACGTAAAATTTCGGTATCAAATTCAAGATTAACCCCGATGTAAGCGGTATATGTTGGATCTGAAAATGGTAAATAATACGATTCGTGAGTTTTTTCGTCTATAATTTTAATCTGTAATAAGCCTTCTTCTCTTTCTTCAAGAACCAAATAATTTTTAAAGATTTCAAAACCTTCCAACAAAACTTCCGGACGGTGAGGGATGACATCTACCCAGTTTTCCATTCCGCAATTGTCGATTTTTGCTTTTACAATTTTGAAATTAAAAGCATCGTCTGCGTTGGTGATGATGTAAAACTCATCTTCATAATGTTCAACAGAATATTCCAGATCGTCAATTCTTGGCTGAATGACGGTCCAATCCGCAAAAACATTATCAGCGGGAATAAATCTGTGCTCATCCGAAATCGTGCTAGAACTTGCGATGAAAATGTATTCTAATGATTTTGTTTTGAAAACATTCACATCAAAAGTATCATCTTCTTCATGAAAAATTAAAATATCATCCGAAGAATCTGTTCCCAATTTATGTCTGTACACTTGAAAAGCTCTTAAACTTTCATCTTTTCGGATATAAAAAACATGTTCGTTATCTTTTGCCCAGGTTGCTTTCCCTGTTGTATTCTCAATTTTATCAGGAAGAATTTCTCCCGTTTTTATATTTTTAAAATTAATGGTATAAATTCTTCTGCTTACGTTGTCGCTAGAAAATGAAGCTAATTCATTGTTCTGAGCTACTGAAACGCTTCCTACTTCAAAATATTCTTGTCCTTCTGCTAAAACATTTACATCAAGAATAATTTCTTCTTCGTTGTCTAAACTGCCATGTTTTCTGCAGTAGATTGGGTATTCTTTTCCTTCCTCATAACGTACGATATACCAATATTCATTAAAAAAATACGGCAGAGATTCATCGTCTTTTTTGTATCGGGCTTTCATTTCTTCGAAAAGCTCTTCCTGAAACTGTTCCGTATCTTTCATAATGAATTCTGCGTAGGCATTTTCCTGTTCAAGATACTGCGTAACTTCGGGGTTTTCTCTTTCGTTGAGCCAGAAATAATTGTCGATTCTTTTATCTCCGTGTATTTCTAATATTTTTTCTATTTTTTTTGCCTGTGGGACTTCCATTCAATATTAATTCTTGTTCAAATTTAATTAAAAAAAAACCATCTTTCCTTTATGAAAAGACGGTTAGTTTATATTTTGTATTAAAATTCTACTTGTGTAATGCTTTAATATACTTTTCCAATGCCATTGTCATGGATGGTGTTTCCTTTGTAGGAGCCATTAAATTTACTGTTAATCCGGCTTCTTCCGCTGCTGCCAAAGTAGTATTTCCGAAAACGCCGATCTTAGTTTCTTCCTGTTTGAAATCAGGGAAGTTTTGTTGTAAAGATTTAATTCCTTGCGGGCTGAAGAAGATCAGCATATCGTAATCTTTGATGGTAATGTCTGTAAGATCGCTGCATACGGTTCTGTACATAATTGCTCTCGTCCAGTTTACGTTTGAAGCTTCCATTGTTTTTACAATGTCTGGGCTTAAACCGTCTGAAGAAGGCAACAAATATTTTTCACTCGGAAATTTCTTGAAAAGAGGTAATAAGTCTGCGAAGTTTTTCTCCCCAAAGCTGATTTTTCTTTTTCTGTAAACAATATGTTTCTGAAGGTAGTTGGCAATGGCCTCCGACTGACAGATATAACGCATCGTATCAGGAACCGCAAAACGAAGTTCTTCGGCCAATCTGAAGTAATGGTCAATTGCATTTTTACTCGTGAAAATGATCCCCGTATATTGAGTAAGATCGATCTTCTGAGTTCTCAATTCTTTATTGTCAACTCCTTCGACATGGATGAAAGGACGGAAATCAATCTTTATTTTTTCCTTCTTTGCTATATCCAAGTATGGAGAAGACTCACTAGGCGCAGGCTGTGAAACCAATATAGACTTTATTCTCATCATTTACTTTTATTAAAAAAATAATAGTTTCCAAAGCAACAATAGCGGAGCTATTTGGAGGGTGCAAATATACAAAAATTTATAATACCATTTCTCAGGTAAAATCTTGTTCTTGTGAAATAAATAGAAAAATATCTTAAAAATGAAGACAAATAAAAAGAAAAACAGGTAGTATAAAAATATTTTATTCCTGTCTATCGGGAAATAATACTGGGTGACACATAAAATGATCAACAAAAAAGAGATAATGAAGTAAAATTTTGTGGCGGTAAAATAAAAAATAGTCCATTTTTTTCCATCTCCTATACTTTGGAAGAATAAAAATCCTAAAGAAGATTTTATCAAATAAAAAAGTACAACAGCAAGTAAACAAAACCCGAATTTATTCAATTGATACCCCAAAATCTGCAAATCTGCGACATACTTCGGAACAGTAGGAATATATTGTGAGATTAAAACAGATAAGGTGAGAGCCATTACACACGAGGTAATCACCCAGCTCGGCAGGTTATTACTCGCGTCAAAATATTTTTGAAGCAGAAAGTCTTTCAGGTTGGCTTCTCTTTCCACAATATTCATCATAAAAAGGTATAAAAATATACAGCCCAATAATATAAAGATCACCCAATCGTTGTTCTCAGATATTCTTATATGATTTGTAATGTTTTGTGATAGCAGCAACAGATTATTTTTTGCAAAATTATAGATTATTTTGTATAATAGAAAAAAAGCCTGAATATTCAGGCTTTTTTTCTATTATACAAAATTTCATATGGATTTCCTTAATTTATCACCTAATATTATCCCAATTGGACCAATAATTGGGAAAATGATTAAAGCAATATAAGGCAAAAGCCCTGATTTATTTTTAAATAATAAGCTAATTGCATATAAATAGAGTGTAATTAATAATAATATAAAGATTGTTATATGCAGAATGTTAATAGATAAAATATTCATATAATTTTTTTTTAATTGCAGCAATATGGTCGTAACACGTAGTAAAAGTCGCCATAGTGATTTAATACGGCACTACCTAAAGGTTTACATCCTATTAAATCTCCACTACCATTCGGCGATAAATCCCAACTAAGATTAAAATTGTAATTTGCCCAAGCAGCAGATCCTGTCATACCTATGCCCCAAGCATACTCGGTATTAAACAGTGAACAACCAATACCGGTAGCCATTCTGGAATATGTGTCATAATCAGTTTTTTCGATGTCATTTGTAGTGATTTCATTAAGAAAAGCTAATAGTATCTGTAAATTTTTGTTATCATTTAAAATTTTCTGATCTAAATCTTTAATAGGTAATACTGCAATTGGAGATTCTATATAGAACGACCCATCACTTTCATAAATTCTAAATGATCCATCATCCCTCAAGCTTAGAACATTGTCTTTATATTCAAATTCATAATCAGACATATTTTCAGAATATCCCCGTGTTTTAAATCCTTTAAAAGTTACAAGTTTATAATAACTGTCCGTTTTTATAATCTCTTTAACACCCAAATTTAAAAATATTGTTGATATTAGTTTCGTTGAATTTTTAATTTTGGAAAAATCTTCTCTAATCGCAGTTTCTCTGCTAAAAGTTTTACCGTTAAAGTCTTTGGATTTTTCTATAGTACTGAGATTAGTATCTTGACTTTCATCATTCATACAAGAAAACAGTAAGCCCGCTGTTAAAAATAAAAAAAATGCGTAAATAAATTTTTTTTTCATCGTTTAAAAATTGATTGTTAATGTTATTTTGGAACAAAAGCTTTTGTGTTACAAACATATACAATTCCCTTAATATGCAATATGATTCTTGATGTGAATATTATGTGAATATTATGTGATTTGTAGCCCATAAATTTTATATTTGCTATTAAATCTGATATAAAATGGTAAAAAATAAGCTGATCAGAGTCCGAAAAGCAAAGTACACACAGGAAAATATGGCTAAGCTATTGCACATGAGCCAATCACAATATCAAAGGAGAGAAACTGGAGAGATTAAAATATCTGATGAAGAATGGAAAAAAATAGCGAAAGTTCTTGATGTGGAAGTAGAAGACATTAAAGAAGAGGATGTTGTTCAAAGCATCATTAATAACTATGATAACAGTTCAGGAAGTTATTCTCCTCATATAAACAACAATTATAATATTCCTGAATTCATGCTGAAAAGCATGGAAGAATATTTGGATATTCTTAGAAAGGAAAATCAACAGTTGAAAGAAGAGAATATGAAATTAAAGCAACAAATTAACACACCTTTATGACTTGCGATTGTCTATAATAACTATCTTTGCAGACGATTTTTGAAATGAAAAAACTAGTCATAATTCCGACTTACAACGAAAAGGAAAATATTGAAAATATTATTTCCGCGGTTTTTGCATTGGAAGATGACTTTCATATTTTGGTGGTGGATGACTCGTCTCCCGATGGTACGGCGGAATTGGTGAAGGATTTGCAGAAGAAATTTCCGCATTTTTTATATCTATCAATAAGAAAGGTGAAAGACGGTCTTGGTAAAGCTTACATCCACGGATTTAAATGGGCAATCGAAAGTAATTACGATTATATTTTTGAGATGGATGCCGATTTTTCTCATAATCCGAACGATCTGCCAAAACTTTTTGAAGCTTGTAAAAATGCAGACATGGCTATCGGTTCCCGTTATTCTAAAGGAGTAAATGTAGTGAACTGGCCAATGGGAAGGGTTTTGCTTTCTTATTTTGCCTCAAAATATGTGAGATTCGTTTTAGGACTTCCGATTCATGATACAACGGCAGGTTTCGTTTGTTTTTCAAAGAAAGTATTGGAGGAAATTGGGGTGGATAATGTAAGATTAAAAGGATACGGGTTTCAGATTGAAATGAAATTCAGAGCTTTTAAAAAAGGATTTAAAATTGTAGAAGTTCCCATTATATTTACCAACAGAATTTTGGGAGAGAGCAAAATGAATGGCGGAATTATTCATGAAGCCGTTTTTGGAGTTTTAAATTTAAAATGGAAATCAATCATCAACAGGTTATGAAAAAACTGATCTTCGTTTTTGTTTTACTATTTGTCGTTTCCTGTGGAGGAGATTATGTAAATAAGCCTAAAAATCTTCTATCCGAAAGTAAAATGGCAGAGATTATGGCAGATTTGTCTATCAACGATCAGGCAATTATGCAATATCCGAATTCTAATCTGGAAGCCGGAACACGATACGTGCTTAAAACGCATAATGTAAAATCCAATGATTTTGTTGAAAGTTTTAAATATTACGTTGTCAAACAAAAAATGAACGGGATTGTAGAAGACGCACAAAAAATCTTGATTGAGAAAGATCCGAAAGCGGATAAATATATAAAAGATAAAAAAAGTAATAAGCCGGCAGAACTTCAGGTTGCTCCGGTTTTATCAAAATAATTAAAATGCAGAGACATTCTATTCTGCAAAAATATTAACCGCCAATGGTGGTAATAAAAATATAAGAATGAAATTTTTTAATATAGAAAAAACCTCTGAGGGCAAGGCAAGAGCAGGAGAGCTTACGACGGATCACGGAAAAGTTCAGACACCGATTTTTATGCCTGTAGGAACTGTTGCCAGTGTAAAAACAGTTCACCAAAGAGAATTAAAAGAAGACATAAAAGCTCAGATTATTCTGGGTAACACCTATCATTTATACCTTCGCCCCGGAATGGAAACGATGGAAGCGGCAGGAGGTTTACATAAATTTATGAATTGGGATCTTCCTATTCTTACGGATTCGGGAGGTTTTCAGGTTTTTTCACTTTCAGGGACAAGAAAAATGTCTGAAGAAGGAGTGAAATTTAAATCTCATATTGACGGAAGCGTTCATTTATTCACTCCGGAGAAATCAATGGAAATCCAGAGACAGATCGGAGCCGATATTTTTATGGCATTTGACGAATGCGTAGCGTATCCATGTGAATATAATCAGGTGAAATCTTCCATGGAAATGACGCACCGCTGGTTGAAAAGATGTATTGACTGGAATGAAAAAAATCCGGAATTATATGGTCACAAACAGAGATTCTTCCCAATTGTTCAGGGTTCTACTTATTCAGATTTAAGAAAAATTTCAGCGGAAGTAATTGCAGAAGCCGGAGCGGAAGGAAATGCCATTGGCGGACTTTCTGTGGGTGAGCCGGAAGAAGAAATGTACAGAATCACCGATGAGGTTACCGATATTTTACCAAAAGATAAACCAAGATATTTAATGGGCGTAGGAACTCCGTGGAATATTCTGGAATCTATCGGTTTAGGAATCGATATGATGGATTGTGTAATGCCGACAAGAAATGCCAGAAATGCCATGCTTTTCACTTGGCAAGGGGTTATGAATATGAAAAATGAAAAGTGGAAAAAAGACTTTTCGCCTTTGGATGAATTTGGTACAAGTTTCGTAGACAGAGAATATTCTAAAGCATATGTGAGACATTTATTTGTTTCTAAAGAATATTTGGCAAAACAAATCGCTTCAATTCATAACTTAGCGTTCTATTTAGATTTGGTAAAAGTGGCGAGAGAACATATTTTGGCAGGCGATTTCTATGAATGGAAACGTTCGATAGACCCGATTCTTCGTCAAAGACTTTAAATAATTTAGAAATCGCATAAAAAAGTAGTAATGCTAAAGATTGTAGACAGGTATATCGTTAAAAAGTATCTTGGGACATTTGGTTTCATGTTGATTTTGCTGTCTGTAGTTGTGCTTGTAATCGATGTTCAGCAGAAAATTCCAAGAATTGAAACTGCCACGGCAATTGATCCTAAACTTAATGTTACTTACTTTTTAATTCATTTTTACCCGTTTTGGATTGTTAATCTTGTGATGACTTTCCTTTCGATTTTGGTATTCATTTCTGTGATTTATTTCACATCTAGAATGGCAAACAATACCGAAATTGTAGCGGTTATAAGTAGTGGAGCAAGTTTTCACCGATTTGCAAGGCCATATTTAATAACGTCATTGCTTATCGCTGTTATTTCTTTGATAATCAATCATTTTGTATTGCCGTGGGCGAATATTAAAAAAAATCAGCTGGAAGCTTATACTTATAATGCAACTGCCAAAGAAAAAGTTCTAGGAACGGCTCCGGTATCTGCACAATTAAGTACAAAGGAATATGTTTTCATTAACTCCTGGAATAAAAGAGAAAAAAGAGGTTCAGGATTCGTTTTTCAGAAGTTTGATAAAAACAGAAAAATGACTTATGAATTGAAGGCTTCCGATGTTGTCTGGGATAAAGATAAAAAACAGTTTGTTCTTAACAGTTACACGGAAAAAACGATCAATAAAAATGATGCTGAAAAATTATCAAACGGATATGATCTGAAAAAAAGCTTTGGTCACGATCCCGATGAGCTTTTCCCTAACGAACTTTTAGGACAGAATAAAACAACTCCGGAGCTTGTAAAATTTATCCAAAGAGAAACAGAAAAAGGAAACAGCAACCTGAATGCTCACCTTAATGAGCTTCACCAAAGGACATCAATGCCGATTTCCATTATTATCCTTACGTTTTTGGCACTTTCGCTTTCTTCGCAAAAGAAGCGTGGTGGTTTGGGAATTAACTTGGCGTTGGGTATTTCCCTTGCGTTTGTTTTTGTATTCTCTTTTGAAGCTTTAAAAGTAGTTTCTGAAAATAAAAGTATGTCTCCTGCGTTGGCAATGTGGTTTCCAAATATTGTATTTTTCCCGCTTGCAGCTTATCTTTACATCAAAAGAGCCAATCAGTAAAGTAATTTTATTTCTTTGTGATAAAAAGATTGTAGTCCATTTTCTAATTCAATCCAAAGTTCACCATTTTCGTCTGCGTATCGGATGATGCCATTTTGTCGCTTTTCATTGAGTTCAAAAACTGAAATTACATCTTTTCGGAATAAATCAGCATTGAAAGAATTCATTATCTCTTCTTCAGGCGGAATATTTTTTAATCTTTCTGTGAGATAATTAGTAAGATTAAAAGCAAATTTATCAAGGTTAAAATGCTTTCCTGTTAACGTTAAAAGAGATCCTGCATTGGATATGTCGTCAAATTTCTCCTGAAGAATATTAAAACCGGCTCCGATGATGAAATAATTGATTTGATTAATTTTTTTCTTCTCAATAAGAATTCCGACGATTTTTTTATTTTTAAGAATTATATCGTTCGGCCATTTTATTTTAACTATATTTTCAGTCAGATTGGCAAGGAAATCCCTGATCACAATTGCGGTATAATAATTGAACATAAAATCCGGGATTGTAAAGTGATCCGTCTTTACAGCAAGAGTAAAAGCTAAATTTTTTTCGGCAGTTGAAGACCATGTATTTCCGTACTGACCGCGACCTTTTGTCTGATTGAATGTATAAAGTGAAATAAAATCTGAATTTTCGTAAAGTAAAAACTTAGATATTTCGTCATTAGTAGAAGAACATTCTTTTAAATAAAACAGTTGACTCATTTAAGAAAACTTTAAGACTATTAAAGGGTTAAAAATAAGGCTAAAGTAAAGAAAAAACAATAAATTTGCAGATTATAGATATTTTAATGAATAAAACAGCAGAAAAGCAAGCGCTAATAGATAAAATTGTAGAGGCTATCCAAGACGTAAAAGGTGAAGATATTATGATTTTCGACCTTTCAAAAATTGAAAATTCTGTAGCAGAAACTTTCATCATTTGTAGTGGAAACTCTAATACTCAGGTATCTGCATTAGCGGGAAGCGTAGAGAAAAAAGTAAGAAACGATCTAAAAGACAGACCTTGGCATGTAGAGGGTACCGAAAACTCAATGTGGGTTTTGGTAGATTATGTGACGGTAGTTGTTCATATTTTCCAAAGAGAAACTCGTGAGTATTATGATATTGAGGAGCTTTGGGGAGATGCGGCAATTACAAAAATCGAAAGTGAGTATTAAATTTTAAAAAGTATAAATGAACAATAAAGGATTTAACTGGTTTTTTCCGATTGCGATCATAGCTCTTTTGTTATTTTTTATCCCTAATTTTTTAGGTGATAGCAGTGCAAAGACGATTGATGAAGATGGGTTCTTCAAAGAAATGCAAGCGGGAAAAGTACAGAATATTTTAATTTATAAAGATACTGAGAAAGCCGATGTATTTCTTACAAAGGCGGCAAAAACGGCAACGGTGGATAAAACCAAAGAAAACGATCCGCTTTCTGCATTTTCAATGTCTCCCAAAGCAGATTTTACTGTAAAATATGGTGATCTTCAGCTTTTTCTTCAAAAATTTGACCAGGTAAAAGCCACTAATCCAGCAATAACAACAAGTAAAGATTACGGTGCAGGTAAAAGTCCTTTCATGGATATTTTGGTTTCTGCATTAATCTGGATTGCTATTTTAGGATTATTCTATTTCCTTCTTTTCAGAAAGATGGGCGGTGGAGGAGGTCCTGGCGGACAAATTTTCTCTATCGGAAAGTCTAAAGCAAAACTTTTCGACGAAAAAGAAAGAATTCAGGTGACATTTAAAGATGTCGCAGGATTGGAAGGTGCTAAAGAAGAGGTTCAGGAAGTTGTAGATTTCTTGAAAAACTCAGAAAAATATACAAAATTAGGAGGTAAAATTCCTAAAGGTGTACTTTTAGTAGGACCTCCGGGAACGGGTAAAACGTTATTGGCGAAAGCAGTAGCGGGTGAAGCTAAAGTTCCATTCTTCTCACTTTCAGGATCAGATTTCGTAGAAATGTTTGTAGGAGTAGGTGCGTCAAGAGTAAGAGATCTTTTTGCTCAGGCTAAAGCTAAATCTCCTGCTATCATCTTTATCGATGAGATTGATGCTATTGGACGTGCAAGAGGAAAGAATAATTTCTCCGGCGGAAACGACGAAAGAGAAAATACATTGAACCAGCTTCTTACAGAAATGGATGGTTTCGGAACAGATGTTAACGTCATCGTTATGGCTGCAACCAACAGAGCAGATATCTTGGATAAAGCTTTGATGAGAGCAGGACGTTTTGACCGTTCAATTTATGTAGACCTTCCGGAATTACATGAAAGAAGACAGATTCTTGATGTTCATTTGCAGAAAATCAAGCTTGATGAGAATGTAGACAGAGACTTTTTGGCTAAACAAACACCTGGTTTTAGTGGAGCAGATATTGCCAATTTATGTAATGAAGCAGCTTTAATTGCAGCTAGAAATGATCATAGTTCGGTTACAAAACAGGATTTCCTTGATGCAGTAGACAGAATCATCGGTGGTCTTGAAAAGAAAAACATGGCAATTAAACCATCTGAAAAGAGAAGAGTTGCTTTCCATGAAGCGGGACACGCTACAATAAGCTGGTTGGTTGAGCATGCAGCTCCTCTGTTAAAGGTAACAATCGTCCCAAGAGGGCAGTCTTTAGGTGCTGCCTGGTATTTGCCGGAAGAAAGACAGTTGACTACAACACAGCAAATGCTTGATGAAATGTGTGCAACTTTAGGTGGTAGAGCAGCAGAGCAGGTTATATTTAATAATATTTCTACGGGAGCATTGTCTGACTTAGAGAAAGTGACAAAACGAGCTCAAGCTATGGTAACGATCTATGGTTTAAGTGAAAATATTGGTAATATTTCTTACTATGACAGCTCAGGTCAATCTGAATATAATTTTAATAAACCTTATTCAGAAGAAACAGCTACAAAAATTGATGCGGAGATAAAATCACTTATCGAAAATCAATATGATAGAGCAATTCAAATCTTAACAGAGAATAAAGATAAATTAGATGCTCTTGCCAATAAACTTTTAGAAAAAGAAGTAATCTTCCGTGAAGATTTGGAAGACGTATTCGGGAAAAGAGCTTGGGATCCGGAATTAACGGAGAAGCCGGTAACCAATACAATCGCTGATAAAGCTCCGGACGAAGAGATCATCATCAGAGGAAAAGAAAGTGAAGGTGAAACGCTGGCTCCTGAAAGCCCGACCCAACTTTAATTATTTCTTTTAAATTAAATAACTTAAAACCTGACAGTTCCAAAATTGTCAGGTTTTTTCATATTTATCGGCATGTTTTTGGATTTCTATCTAATTAATTTTATATTTTTGTATAAACTTGACTAAAAATAGATCACATTGAATTTATTCAAGAAACTTGTAAACAAACTTACCAATCAGCCTGAAGAAAATGATATTCAGAGTCTGGAAAAATTAGGAGATTCGTTGAAAAATGCGGATCTCGACTATAAGTTTGCCCAATTGTTTACCCATTCCGGAGGTTTTTTTAATTATTGTGCAGATGAAGCAGAAGCGCTTCAGACATTGAATCAAATTATCAAGATTGAAGCAATCAGCAATATTTTTTGTTGGGATAAAGATCTTCAGAACTTTTTGAATGTCGTAAAATCTCCTTACACTTCAGAAATGAAGGGTGAAAATGACGCAGCATTTATAACCTGTGAATATCTTATCGCTTATGACGGAAGAATTATGCTTTCTCATAACAATATTCTTCATTATCATTCTTCTAGGATGCCGAATAAAATTATTATTATGGCAAATGTTTCTCAGATTGTAAATAACCTGAATGATGCCATGGGGAAAATCAAAAGAAACGGAAATATCAAAAATCTTACGTCAATCAGCGGGGGACATTCGAAGCTCGATCCGTCTTCCAATACCAATACAAAACTGTTTTTATTGTTGCTTGAAGATTAAGCATCAACTTTTAAAATTAAAATCTTGGACAAAAATCTCATTCAAAGAACCTTATCAGGAATTGTTTACGTAGCAATCATTATTCTTTGTACGACTCCGCTTGGAGCACAATTAATCAACGGTATTTCGCCCGATCTTGTGAAGCAGGAATATTTATATTATGGTTTAATTACGCTTTTGCTGGGTGTCGGTTCTTGGGAATGTTTTAAAATAATGAACTTCGGAAATGGCTATGAAAAATGGGTTGTTTTTCCGTTAATTATTTTTGTTTTCTATATTTTTTCCAAAAGATTTTTTCAGCACGGATTTTATTTTGATTTCAGGATAAGTGAAATTCTCGCAATGGCTTTGATTCTCATAGCTGTTATTACTTTGTTTAAATTTGCCAGTGAATTGTATTTCGACAGTGGAAAACTTATTTTTACGGTTATTTACGTAGCATTACCTTTCAGCTTTGCATTGGGATTACCTAAGTTTTCTTCATTTGACAATAAATTTTCATTAGAAGTTCTTTTCTTATTTATTTTAATTTGGAGCAGCGATACGTTTGCTTATTTAACAGGGAAATTCTTTGGAAAACATAAAATGGCTCCTAAAATTTCGCCAAAAAAAACTTGGGAAGGATATATCGGTGGAGTAGTGTTAACATTAATTTTAGCTTATTTCATTGAACAATATCATCCGGATCTTAGAGGAAATTGGATTGTTGTTGGTTTTTTAGTCGCTGCATTCGCTCCTGTAGGAGATTTGGTGGAAAGCCAGCTGAAAAGAAATTTCGGGGTAAAAGACAGCGGAAACATCATTCCGGGGCACGGTGGAGTATTAGATCGTCTCGACAGTTTTTTAATTGTCGTTCCTGTCGTATATTTGTACTTTATTTTAGAAAAATTCATTTAATCTCATGAAACTACACAAAGAATCGAAAGGAACGATTACCGTTGCTACCATCGCACTTATCGTGATTGGAGCGTTGGCTATTTATTTTCTTGAAATGTGGTCTTTATTGATCATCCTGCCTTTATTGGTAATTTACAGCTTAGTATTTTGGTTCTTCAGAGTGCCGGAACGTGATATTTTAGATCACAAAGAAAACGTAATAGCTCCGGTAGACGGGAAAGTGGTGATGATAAAAGAAGTTGAAGAAGACGAATTCATCAAAGGAAAAGCCATTCAGGTTTCTATTTTTATGTCTCCGTTGAATGTTCATATTTGCAGATATCCGGTTTCAGGAAAAGTAATTTATAAAAAATATCATCCGGGAAAATATTTGGTTGCATGGCACGAAAAGTCATCAACAGAAAATGAAAGAACAACGGTTGCGGTAGAAAGTTTGACCAATCATAAAGTGGTCTTTAGACAAATTGCAGGTTACGTGGCAAGAAGAATTGTTTTCTATTGTAATGAAGGCGATCAGGCAAAAGCGGGGCATGAGTTTGGCTTCATCAAATTCGGTTCAAGAATGGATGTTTTCCTGCCTTTAGATACTGAAATCGTTTGTAAAATCGGTGATATTACAAAAGGTGGAATGGATGTTATCGCAAAGATGAAAGAATAAGATTTACATTAAAAATATTTTAAAGACTGTTTCGAAAGAAATGGTCTTTTTTATTATTTAAGATAACCTTTTACCTCATTAATCAGTTTCAGAATAAACTCCACAGGTTAAATCCTCTTCCATATTAATTAAAAGGATTTTAAACTTCTTTCTGCCTTCCTGAAGCAATTCCGGATAGTCTAATCTGTCGCCGTGGTAAAAACTTATGTAATGTTTCTTGTGTTTTTTGCTGAAATACAAATAACACAGCATTTTCTTTTTGTACTTAAAAAACGGTAATCCAAAACTCAACGTTTCTGTAATATTTTCGGTGTCGGATTCTAAGATCTTTTTCCGCAAAAAAAGAAGAGTACTTCTATCAGGCTCTTCAATTCTGTAGAAATACTCTTGTATGGGATTCATTTTAAATAGAATTTAAAATAGTTTCGTTTTTTAGTCAAAATTTTGAAGCTCGACTAATTTCTGATAGGTTCCTTTTTTAGCTATAAGTTCATGGTGAGTACCTTGTTCTACAATATCGCCTTTTTCCATAACAACGATCCAGTCTGCTTTTTGGATGGTTGAAAGTCGGTGAGCAATCACCAAAGAAGTTCTGTTTTCCATCATTTTTTCTAAGGCATCCTGAACAAATCTTTCAGATTCTGTATCTAGTGCTGAAGTTGCTTCATCCAAAATCATGATCGGCGGGTTTTTCAATACCGCTCTCGCAATGGAAACTCTTTGTTTCTGACCTCCGGAAAGCTTTCCGCCATCATCTCCAATGTTGGATTCATAACCATTTGGGAGGTTGGTGATAAATGAATCGGCATTGGCAATTTTTGCGGCAGCAATTACTTCTTCTCTCGTTGCATCAGGTTTACCCATTAAAATATTATTGTAAACCGTATCATTGAACAAAACTGATTCCTGAGTTACCATACCCAGTAATTGACGGTATTCTTTTAGTTTTAAATGCTTAATATCAATTCCGTCAATTAAAACTTCTCCTTCGGAAACATCGTAAAAACGTGCTAACAGATTGGCGATTGTTGTTTTTCCGCTACCACTTTGTCCTACTAAAGCCACCGTTTTTCCTTTTGGTATCGTAAGACTGAAGTTTTTCAGAATTAAATTAGATTTATCGTAATAAAAACCAATATTTTTGAATTCTATTTGCTTTTCAAGAGTAGAAATTGAAACAGGCTCTGCAACTTCATCGATTTTTACATCTGCTTCAAGAATTTCCAATACTCTGTGTAGAGAAGCTTCTCCTTTCTGCACATTAGAGATCGATGATGATAAGCTTTTTACAGGAGGTAAAATTTGGAAGAACATTCCTAAGAATACTAAAAAGTCTTCCGGTGCAATACTTTGGTCTACAATAATTTGTTTACCGCCATACCACGCAATAATTAAGAAAGTAATAGATCCTAAAAATTCGCTTATTGGGGAAGCCAGTTCCTTTTTTCTGCCTAATCTGATTGAACTGTTAATCCATCTCTGCATAGAACCCATAAACCGGCTATCCATGATTTTCTCTGCACTGAAAATCTTAATTACTTTTGAAGATTTTAAGGTTTCATCAACAATAGAAAAGATAGTTCCCATTTCGTTCTGCGCTTCATGAGAATCTTTTTTAAGACTTTTCCCGATCAAAGCGATCATAGTTCCCATTACCGGTAAAACTAAAAGAGAAAAAAGCGTTAATTCTGAACTTAACCAAAAAAGACTTATTAATGTACTGATTAACATAAACGGAGCATTAATCAACTCGACTAAGCTGCCTAAAATATTACCTTCTACCTCACCAACATCATTAGACATACGAGACATCATATCGCCTTTTCTGCTTTCTGTGAAAAATGAAACAGGTAAAGCTAACACTTTGCGATACATTGCCCCACGAAGATCTTTGGTCACTCCCACACGATAATTAATTAAGAGAAAAGAACCTAAATATCTGAAAAGGTTTCTTAATAAAAACATAAATGCAGTAATTATGCAAAGCCAGGCTAAAACATTCAAAGTGCCATGAGCATCAACCAATGTCTGGATATAGTAATTAGAGTATGATTTTAAGTATGGAAATAAATCTACAAGATCTCCGGAATATACGGGTGCAGATTTGAATTCTTCACGTTTAATAGTGCCGAAAAGCATTCCCAAAACAGGTAAAATTGTTCCTAATGAAGCAATCTGAAATACAGAATATAAAATATTGAAGAATAAACTCCCGTAGATATATTTCTGGTGTGGTCTGGCGAACTTTAGTATTTTTTTATATTCGTTCATTCAATGAAAAATTGGATAGCAAAATTACGTAATTTAAATGATAAGACGTTTTTTCTTGTCTTTTTACTTTGCTTAATAGGTTTGAATTTAGTGAGGTTTGTTACAAATATTTCTCATTTATCTATTGCTAAATATAATACCACGACTTTTGGCGCACTGAAATAATAGTTTTGTCTTATCAAAAGTGAAATTGCTAATCCAAAATAATATGAGAAATGAATAATAATGATTTTGATAAGAGCGATCCTGAGCAGTTGAAACTTTTATCTGTTCTTGAAACAAGTAAAAGTTTTCTATTTAATCAAAAACTAAGTGAAGTTGGAAACATTGAAAGTCTGCAAAGAAAATCTAACAGGCTATGAAGACATAAGCAGAGAAAATTGGGCACAAATAAGAGGCAAAAGTACACAGCAAACAACATTGGAAGATTTTTTTGGAAATGAGAATTTGAATGTGGAACAATTAATTAAGGATTTAGAAAATGGATCCACATACTTTATATCTAATAAGTTTGATTTTACCAGATATAATACTTCAGGAGATGTACTGAAAGAATTTAAAAAAGGAAAAGAAATACCTCCAATTGTAAAGGCTGATAATCTACTTGTAAGGGACAATAACTATACAGTTGAAGTTGTTCCGCTTTCTGAAAGACAAAAGATAAACTCTAAAGAATTGACCAATATATCTGAAGACTTGTTCTTGGATTCTTTAAGAAAGTCTCTTATAATCAATACAAGTGTGGATTATATAACAAAAAATAAATATACCCATACAATTAGGATAGATATTAATGAGAAGAATATTATATATGAATTTTATATTTATTACTCTCAAGCTGATTTCGTTCAAAGTAATAGTCATCCAACTTCTGTTGAAACAACGGTAAATATTGAGGATAAGTATAAAGCTATTGGTTTAAGAACAGATTCATATAACACCTTATTGAAATTTATAAATAGAGTTTATGGTGCAATAGTCTATAACAATTACAAGTTGATTTTGTTTAAAAGATTTGAACAATTAGCAAATAGTCTTGATACTATTGAACAGTTGAAGTTTTTTTATGATAAAGCACCAGATTTTATTATTAGCGGTTTTGATGTAAATGGTGAAAATCTGAAATTATCTGATGAAATTTTATGGAAACACCTTATGCAGTTATGGATTATGATGATAAACTGAATTCAGAAGATAAAAAAAATGCAACAATGTGGTCTCTTCCTGTTCAGGATTTTAGAGATGAAAGTTCTTACGCAATCAGAATTCTTACAGGAATAAAAGGAAGTTTCATTTTGAATAAACTACTTCCTGATCCTGAATTGGTTTCAGGGATTTACTCAAATATGGATGGACAAAGCGAATATAAAGGAAGAGCTTTTGTTATGAATGGATTATCAAATTCTTATGGAAACTGGATTGATAATAAAACCATATTTGTTGCAATCGTTACTGCACATCTTCAGGATCATGAACAGGATTCCGAAATAAAAATACCATATACCGAAAATATTGAAACTGATTTTTTTCAGGGTACGGATTTAGTTAATAAAGAAACAAATTATCAAATTGAATATTCATTGAATAGTCATATTTTTTATAAAGAATCTGGTGAACATAAGAACAAGATTTATCTTGAAAACAGCATGAAAGAGTGGATTCCCTATGGTGAGGCTAACACGGATATTGGTGTTCAAACTATCGGGGAATGGAGTGATGAAGTAACATTTACAGAAGCTTATTACAACCCCTTAGAAATAGTTACTTTTTCTCAATATATGGATCATAATGATATTGAAACAGGTGATGTACTTGAAAATTGTATCATTAGTAATGTTCCTGCTTTATTTGTAAAGCATGCTAGTGATTTGAAAGAATGGCAAAAAGTACATCAAATGGTTCGTATTGGGACGGATGTTCTGATGATCTTGGGAAGCATTGCAACTATAGAATCTGGAGCTAGTGGAATGATTTTATATGCTGCGGTTGCTGATTTAGGCTTGGCTACTGCAGACATTACTATACAAGGCGGTTTAAGAAATGGTTTAGAGAAAACAAGAGAAGGACGTGAGTTTTTAGAAGAGTGGGACAATTTTTATAATATTGCGACTTTTGCCACTGTTGGACCAGTAATTGTGAAAGCAATCGAAAAAAAGATTCCACAAATTATAGAGAAGGCAATTCCGATTTTTCATTCATTTAAGTTACAAGCATTACCAGCGGAAAAGTTTTCGAATATATTATTGAAATCTGTATATTCGTTAAGTATAAAAGGTTTTTGTAAATCAGGGTTACAACTTATAAAGTACAGAAAATGTGCGTTTGAATTAGGGCAATTATATAAGGGAGCATTTCGTTTGCAGGATGCAGGTCTTCTTTTTATTAAAAATATAAAAGGTGATGTATCTACAATTTATAGAGGAATTGTATTAAAGTCTGGAAGTAGAGAAGAAGTTGGAAATTTTATTAATAAGATTTTAAAGAAATCTAGAAATAATAAAAAGAAAATTGGAAAAGTATTAGACGAAATTGTTCAATTTGATAATGTCGCTAAAAATTTAAATGCTATTCGTCTTACAGAACTTGAGCTAAATGAATGGATTCAAATCATCCGAAAATTAGGCGGTGAAGTGAGGTATAATACTGAAAGTGCAAAAATGATAAAGTATTTTAAGCAAAGAAGAGTTGGGGCTTGTTTTGATGGTTGGGGATACCCTCCAACTATTTGGATAAGAAAAGATGTTACAGATTTAGAAATGTTTCATGAATGTATGCATTTTGAGGACTTTTTGAGAAGAGGAAGAAAGAATTATCTAACGGGTGAACAAATTATAGAAATCCCTAAAGATAGAATGCTAGAGGAATTTGAAAAGTTATTACTTACAAAAAGAGTCTCGGAAAAAGATCAATTGATAAGTACTTATATTAAAGAAAAATATGTGTATGATAAGATTGTTGAAGAGCAAAATAGATGGATTGATGTCTATGGCTATGGAAGATTTACACCACAAGAAATGAGACAAAGTGAAAGTTATTTGAAGGAATTTGAAAATTTATGTAAAGCTGAAGGTATTGAGATAGATAAAATAATTTTAAAAAATTAGTATGATAACAGATAAAGAACAAATTCAATATAACGCAGGTAAAAAAGTTATAGAAAAATTACAAACTATAGATTTCCCAATATCTAAAATTAACTCTCGTTACGAGGTTAAAAGTACATTAAGAGATGGATCGATAAAAGATGTAGTTGTTATTAGCTTAAAAGATGCAACTATTGGTAACTATTTTCACATTTATGTAGATGCCATTAACTTAAATCTACTTTACGTATTAGGTCCCCACCAATATATTGAAATAAACGATTTTTTTAGCTAAGTATTATATGTTAACAGATAAAGAGATGCTAGAAATAGCCAATAAATATATTAAGGAACTTGAGCAGCAAACGAATATGGAACTTGAAATTCCGAAAGATTTTGTAAGGAAAAGTTATGGAAATATTTATGACTATGTTGGGAAAAATCGCCGTTTAGCAGGAAATGCTCCTTTTTTGGTTGAAAATATGACGGGAAAAATTGTAGTCTTTGGAACATCAGAAGATGATAACTATTATATTAGGGAGTATGAAGCTGGAAGATGGCCGAAAATTTCTATGAAAAAATCGTAAAAATTTTATGCTTACGGAAAAAGAATTAATAAAACTTGCCAATGATTATGTTACATGTTTTGAAGATGAAGTAGGAGAAGCTTTAGTCGTTCCAGATGAACTTATGATAAAAAAATCTTATGGAATATACTTCAGATACCATTCTAAAATTTATTATGAAACCAAAGATCCAATTCATAAATTATTAGGAAATGGCCCTTTTTTAGTCGAAAATAAGACGGGAAAAATAATTGAATTCGGAACAGCTCATAATATTGAGTTTTATATACAAGAGTACGAAGCTGGAAGATACTCTGGATAAAAGTAAAACCGCCAAATAGGCGGTTTTACATATTTAAAATCTCACTTTCTCATTATATTTCGGAGCAAAATTCTTCGGCGTTAATTTCTCTAACGTTTTTCCGAAGTTATTAATGATCTGCGTCATATTATCAAAATCAACAATATTTACATCATCACTTTCATTATGATAATGTGTAGCTTTCGTCATATCAACGGTTGAAAACGAGTGGGCAATAATTTTCTTTTTTACAAAACTTACGTTATCTGAACGGTAAAATAACTGCTGGGCTGCGTACGGATCAGGATTTACTTTTAAACCATTTGCTGCATTTTGATTGAATAATTCATCCAGATCAGAAAACTCATCACCGGTCATGAATAAAGCATTTTTACCGAAAGCAGATTCTGTAGCCACCATTTCAAAATTGAAAAGAGCAGTCATATTATTATAAATTTTATCTAAGCTCGGATCTTTAGAAATAGCTTTTGAGCCCAACATTCCTTTCTCTTCACCATTAAAGGCGATAAAAACCATTGAGAAATCAGGCGTTTTATTTTTAAAATAATCTGCAATTCCTACGAGAGTTGTGATTCCACTTGCGTCATCATCTGCACCGTTGTAAACATTGTCTTTTGGGTTTTTACTCATTCCGATATGATCGAAATGTCCTGAAAAACCTAGATATTTATCAGTTTTACCTTTCTTAACTCCACAAACATTATATACTGTTTTTCCTTTATAATCAAATGGAACCAAATAAGAATTTCCCGTACAATATTCTAAATTATTTTCTTTAAAAAGAGTGGAAATATAATTAGCAGCGTTGTCGTTTTCTGGAGTTCCGATTTCACGACCTTTCATTTCGTCTGATGCCAACGTTGAGATTACGGTTTTTACTCTTTCTTTTGAAACTTCCTGTGCAAACGTAAATACAGATAACAGAGAAAAAGTAAGATAAGTCAGTTTTTTCATTTTGATTACAATTTATGGATAATCAGTCGCAGGTTAAAGAGAAATGTTGCAATTCATGTTAATTAAATTTTTCATTTTTACTAAATAAGAAGGTGTTTTGTAATATTTAAAAGATAAATTTATAATCAAAATAAAAAACAGCTCCCAAAAGGAAGCTGTTCTTACTCAAAAAATCGTTGTAAGGCTATCGAAGTCTGTCTACAGATTTTACGAGCCTTTCATCTTTCTTGATATATATGTTTGCTATAAACAAACAGATAATCGCAAGTAATGAAAAAATCGGCTCAATACCCTTCTCAGGAAACTGAATTCCTCCGGATAATTTTAGTAACCAATACGTCAATACACCAATCAACAAAGCGTTTATAATGATGCTGATGTTATTCAGCAAAATTTGTCTTTTTCTGTTTTTAAAGCTGAATACACTTAGTAATCCAACCAAAACAAGTGCAATACAACCGATATTAAGTACGGGAATGCTGTCTGAAATAACAACATCTTCTCCTGTAATAAAAAGGAATGCAGCAGCCAAAACTGCTAAAAAAGTCCATATAGTTTGTATTCTTTGTAGCATCGAATATTTAATTCTTAGCAAAAGTAGCATAAATTTTGCACAATTCAAAAATAAGTGTAGATTTGCATTATACAAATGTACTTGAAAACAACAGTCACCCGACTTACTTTTCTTACTTACAATTAATTACATTTTTACTTAAATATGTTTAACATTGAAACGTTAAGGTCAAAATCCGTAACGGAACTGACTAAAATCTTAAAGGATTTGGGCGTTAAAGTTGCAAGAAACAGCACTGAAAATGACAAAATCTTTGCAGTTCTTGATTTTCAGGCTTCAAATCCCAAAGTGGCAAAAGATTATTTCAACACCACAGAACCTAATATGAATGCGGATGAACCACAAGCAGAAAAACCTGCGAAGGCTCCTGCTAAAAAAGCGGCTCCGAAAAAACCTGCAGCTAAATCCAAAGCAGAAGTAAAACCTGCAGCGGAAACAAAGCCAAAGGCTGAAGCAGAAGTTAAAGCACCAGTTTCTGAAGAGGTAAAACCTGAAGAAATAAAAGCAGAACCGGCAGCTCAGGAAAGGACAAATTCTTCGGCACAGGCAAAGCAAAAAAGACAAAGAGTTTTACCCGTCAATAAAGGAAACGCAGAAAATCCACAAGAAAGGACAGAAGCTCAGAAAAACACAGAATCTCAGGAATCTTCTCAGGCAGAAGAAAAACCGAACAACCCTCAACAACAGCCTCAGACTAGACCTCAAAGAGGACAACAGCAGCAACAACATTCGCAAAACAGCGGAAATCAGCATAGAAATCAAAATCAAAACCCGAATCAGAACCAGCATTCTAACCAAAATCAGAATAGACAGCAACAGCAGCATTCTGACAGACAGGAAGAACACCACGAGCAGAAAAAAGAATTCAGCTTCGACGGAATGGTAAGCATTGAAGGTGTTTTGGAAATTCTACCGGATAACTACGGATTTTTACGGTCGTCAGATTTCAGTTATATTTCATCACCGGATGACGTGTATGTTTCTACAGCTCAGATCAGAAATTACAGTTTGAAAACAGGAGATACGGTAAGAGGAATCGTAAGACTTCCAAAAGAGGGAGAAAAATATTTCTCTTTATTAAAACCGATTGAAGTTAACGGACGTGATTTAGCTTTCATTAAAGACCGTGTTGCTTTTGAATATCTTACGCCACTTTTCCCTGAAGAGAAATTTAATCTATCCGGAAGTAATTCTACAATGGCAACAAGAATTGTAGATTTAATTGCACCCATCGGTAAAGGACAGAGAGCAATGATTGTTGCCCAGCCAAAAACAGGTAAAACAATGTTGTTGAAAGATATTGCCAATTCTATCGCTGCCAATCACCCTGAAGTTTATATGATGGTTCTTTTGATCGACGAACGTCCGGAAGAAGTTACCGATATGGAGAGAAGTGTGAATGCAGAAGTTATTGCGTCTACATTTGACGAAGCAGCAGATAAACACGTGAAAGTTGCCAACCTTGTTTTAGCAAAAGCTCAAAGAATGGTAGAATGCGGTCATGATGTTGTGATTTTATTAGACTCTATTACAAGATTAGCGAGAGCTTACAATACAGTAACTCCAGCTTCCGGTAAAGTGTTATCAGGTGGTGTGGATGCAAATGCGCTTCACAAACCGAAAAGATTCTTTGGAGCAGCGAGAAAAATTGAAAATGGCGGATCTTTAACGATTATTGCAACCGCTCTTATCGATACTGGTTCTAAAATGGACGAAGTAATCTTTGAGGAATTCAAAGGAACAGGTAATATGGAACTTCAGTTAGACAGAAAAATCGCCAACAGAAGAATTTATCCTGCTATTGATTTGGTAGGTTCAAGCACTCGTAGAGATGATCTTCTTTTAGATGAAGTGACTTCTCAGAGAATGTGGATTCTAAGAAAATACCTTGCTGAAATGAATCCTATAGAAGCAATGGAATTTGTCAATAAAAACATCAAAGGAACTTTGAATAACGAAGAATTCCTGATGTCTATGAATAGATAATTTAATTTAATATTGTTACATAGAAAGCACAGGTATTTTTGTCTGTGCTTTTTTGTTTTTATTCCGTCTAAACTTTTATTTTTTTGATTGAATAAATTCTGAATGCAATAATCAATGTTAAAGATTTATTAAAGTAATCCCCATTTTTTGAATATAGATCAAATAATGGTTAAATTTGAATTATAACATTAAAAATAAAACTTATGTCATTTGAATTACCAAAATTAGGATATGCTTACGATGCTTTAGAGCCAACTATTGATGCAAAAACAATGGAAATCCACCATACGAAGCACCATCAGGCATATATCGACAATTTAAATAATGCAATTAAAGGTACAGATCTTGAAGGAAAAACAATTGAAGAGATCTGCCAGACAGGAACTGATAAACCAGCAGTGAGAAATAACGGAGGCGGACATTTTAACCACTCTTTATTTTGGGAAATTTTAACTCCGGGAGGAAGCAATGAGCCTGTAGGAAACGTAAAAGCTGCTATTGAAGCTTACGGCGGTCTTGAAAAATTCAAAACTGATTTTTCTGATGCTGCGAAAACAAGATTCGGTTCAGGATGGGCTTGGTTAATAAAAAATGCTGACGGTTCTGTTTCTGTATCTTCAACTCCAAACCAGGACAACCCGTTAATGCCTGTTGCAGATGTTAAGGGAACTCCAGTTTTAGGACTTGACGTTTGGGAGCACGCTTATTATTTAAATTATCAAAACAGAAGACCTGACTATGTTGCAGCATTTTTCTCTGTGGTAAACTGGGATAAAGTAGAGGAATTATTTAATAAATAATTTTTAACTATTTATAGAAAAAAAAGGCTCAGATTTACTCTGAGCCTTTTTATTGATGAGTTTTAATATAATTTTTACGGTTCTTTCTGCAGAACTACAAACGCTGGGAAGTGATCACTATAACCACCAGTGAATTGGTCGCCGTTCCAGGATCTGAAAGGATAACCTTTGTAATTTCCTTCTTTATTAACGAGATAAGCCGGAGCAAAAATTTCTGCTTTATAAACAGAATATTCTTTTGTCACCTGATCTGAAACTAAATTTTTAGAAACAATAATCTGGTCAAATAAGTTTGGTGCATCCTGATAAGCCAATGAAGCCACGCCCTTTTTATATAAAGGATACATTAAATTAACGTAAGGGTTTGTTTCACTTAAATCTTTCGGACTAGCCTGAGCTTTTAAATGATTTTTTAAACTTGAGCTCACGGGATCATCATTAAAATCTCCCATGGCAAACAATTTTGTTGAAGGATCTGCTGCTCTTAGGCTGTCCATTTGTTGTTTCAATAGAGCTGCTGCTGCATTTCTTTTGGGTAAAGAAGCTGCTTCACCACCTCTTCTTGAGGGCCAGTGATTCATAAAGAAAGCTACTTTTTCGTTATCCAGTATTCCTGTAACCACCAAAATATCTCTTGTGTACTCTCTTCTCCCATCATCGCCGAAAACTTTCAGCTCTTTTTTCAAAGAATTGGTAGGTGTGAATCTTCTTTTCTGATAAATCAAAGCTACATCAATCCCTCTGTAATCGTAAGAATTATAATGGATAATTCCGTAATCATATTTTTTTAAAGCGGGTTCTTTGATGAGATCTTCAATTACCTGTCTGTTCTCAACCTCAATAAGACCTACAATAGCCGGTGCAGTTTTGGTGTATTGAGCGCCCATTTCAGAAATTACCTTTGCTTCGTTGGCTAATTTAGCTTTGTAGATTTTAGTTCCGTAGTTTTTACCGCTTTTTGGTGTAAACTCGTCGGCACCACTTTGATATCTTACTGCTTTTTTGCCGATTAAAGCACCGTCGCTCCAAGGCCCGTCATACTTTTCAGCTTCCAGAAATTTGATAGAATCTAAAGGAATACTTCTGTGAAAAGCAGGATTTTTAATGTCTTTGGTTCCGTCTATATAATCTGCTGAGCGAATAGTATCCCAAAGGTTTTCTACATTTAAAAAACCTACTGTGGCTACTTTTCTCAGTTTTCCTTGCTGTTGTGCGAATGTTATTACCGAAAAAACGATAGCAAACAAACTCAAAAATCTCTTCATTTCGTTAGAGTTATTATTAATATTATTTAATGCGCAAATTTACTTTTTTTTAATTCATCCAATTTTAAATATTTGTAAATTTATAGCATAGTATATACAATTGTTTACATAATGAATCTTAAAAGTTTGCAATGTTAAGAAAAAATAACGTTAAAAAAGTTGTGATTTGTAAATTTTGACTAAATTTGCCTCCCCAACTTTTAAACTGTTGAAAATTAACAACAAAAGTATTTAAAAAAATAAATATACTCATGATTAAAAAACTATCATTAGTCTCTTTATTTACTTTACTGCCAGCTTCCTACTATTTTGCACAGACTACGGTTTCTGCATATTTAAAGGACGCTGATGGAAAACCTATCGAAAGGGCAGAAGTAGATCTTAAAGGGAAGGACAATGATGTAACGGCTGACAAAATTGGATATTTCCAGTTTGTAGACTTGATGCCGGGGCATTATCAAATTGTGGTTACGAAACCGAATTACGAAACAAAAGTAATGGAGTTTGACGTAATGGACAATGAGAAGAAAAAGGATTTAGGGACAATCACCCTTTATTCTGCACTTACAAACGCCGAACAAGGTTTAGCTATTATAGACAACAGTGGAACTGATGATGAAGACAGCAGCAGCGGACAGGCTTCTACAGTAGGTTTGCTACAGTCTTCTCAGGATGTTTTCAACAGAATTGCAAGTTTTGATCTTGGGGCATACTGGTTCAGACCAAGAGGTATTGACGGAAGAACTTCTGAAAATATGATGAATGGTGTTTCTATGGTGAAATCTGACAATGGAAATGTTGATTTTTCTAATTGGGGTGGTCTTAATGAAATTGTAAGATATCCGGAAATCTCTACCAACCATTCTCCTTCAGAGTATGCTTTTGGTGGTGCCAGCGGTATTATTTATAAAAACACGAAAGCAAGCGAATACAGAAAAGGATTCCAGGCTACTTATTCTATTACTAACAGAAATTACCGTCAAAGAGTTTCTCTGAGATATACTTCGGGGATGAGCAAAAAAGGATGGGCATTTACGGTGATGGGTGCAAAAAGATGGGCAGAAGAAGGGATTCAGGAAGGAACTTTCTATGATGCTTACGGTGCTTACTTAGGTATTGAGAAGAAATTTAATGATAGTCATACGATGACATTCAATGCATTTGCATCTCCGTACAGAAGGTCTACATCCAGCCCAAGTACTCAGGAAGTATACGATTACAGAGGAGTTCATTACAACTCATACTGGGGATGGCAGAATGGTGAAAAAAGAAACGAAAGAGTAAGAAAAGGTTTCCAGCCGATATTCCAATTGCAGGATTTCTGGAAAATTAACAAAAAGTCTAATTTATGGACTTCTGTCTCTTACCAGTTCGGAAAAGATAAAGGATCGAGATTAGATTGGCAGAATGCGGCTAACCCTTCTCCGACTTACTATAAGAAGTTACCTAGCTATTATCAGAACAGTATTACGTATAATGCATATCATAATAATACAGATCCTGCATTATATACTGAATTAAAAAATGGTTTCGATCAGGCAAATCAAGATTGGATCAATAACAATCAGGAAGTAACCCAAATCAACTGGAATAATTTATATGCAGCCAACCGTAACAGTGCCGATGGAAGCGCAAAATATTTCCTTGTAAATGATGTAAGTGATGATAAAATCTTAAATGCAGCAACGCATTACACTTACAATTTCAATGATAAGACAAGATTCTTATTAAACGTTTCGTATCAGAATTTTAAATCTGAATATTACAGAGAGATCAACGATTTATTAGGAGCAAGCTATGCTTTGAATGTTGACCCTTTTGCAGATTCAAATAAGCCATTGTCTTCAGGATTTTATAATATGAATGATTCTGAAACTCAAAAACGTGAGGGTGACAAGATAAATTACAACTATATTCTTAGAAGACAGGAAGTAAAAGTAAATCCTGGACTTAAATTATCTACAGGACAATTTGATGTTTTTGCAAGTGCTTTATTCAATTATTCTACATCGAATAGAGAAGGTTTATTCCAGAATTATTTATATCCGAACAATTCTTTTGGGGAAAGCAAAGATTTCAATTACCTGAATTACGGTTTGAAAGGACAGGTTATTTACAGATTGAACGGAAGAAATTTCTTCGTGTATAATGGAGCATATTTCTCTCAGGCACCTTTCTTAGAAGATATTTTCATCAATCCAAGGGCTAATAATTATTCGGTCCCAAATATTAAGAATGCAGTAGTAAGCGCAAATGACATCAGTTATGTAATGTCTACGCCTTTCTTAAAATTAAGAGCAACTGCTTATATTGTAAATACGCAGAATGACACGAATGTTCAGAGATTCTTTGCAGATGGACTAACAATCAGCGTAGATAATACTGATACTGGTGCAAGTGAAGATAAAACAGCGAGTGCATTTGTTACACAAACTATGTCTAATGTAAGCAAGCGTAATATGGGTGCTGAATTGGGAGTAGATGTTAAAATTTTACCAACGCTTTCTTTACAAGGGGTTGCAAGTTGGGGAGATTATAAATATACAAACAATCCGAATGTATATATTTCTTCAGATGTAATGTCTACTCCTTATGCTAACTTAGGTACAGCATATATTAAAGATTTCAAAGTTGGAGGTACGGCTCAAAAAGCTTTCTCTGCAGGATTCAGATACAATTCACCAAAGTACTGGTGGTTTGGAGCAAGCTGGAATTACATGGATGATAACAATCTTGATCCTTCAGCCATCCTTAGAACCGATGAATTTATCCAGAATAACAACAGCAGTACTCCTTATGTAAATCTTGATGATCCTAAGATCGAACGTTACATGAGACAGGCTCAGCTTCCTTCATCATTCTTTGTAAATGCAAACGTTGGAAAATCTTGGATGTTAGGTAAATATTATGTATTGATTTCAGGATCTGTGAATAATATCCTTGATAACATAAAATATATCACAGGAGGTTTTGAACAGATCAGAAGTTCAAACGGTACTGTAGACTTTGAAAACGATTTCAACAGTAAGAACCCGAATTTTGCACCAAAATACTGGTATACGCAAGGGCGTTCTTATTTTGTAAACCTACAAGTTAGATTCTAAAAAATTAACCAATAGAAATAAAAATAAAATGAATATAAAAAATTTCTTAAAAATTACTTTGGGAGCTGCCATATTAGGAGCTACTCAGATTTCGTGCATCCAGGATGATAAATGGGATGCGCCAGAGATTACATGTAATAATAAATTTTCGGCACCCACTATGACAATGGCTCAATTTATGGCATTGTCTCCGGCTGCTGGAGTTTACACGGTTCCTGCACAAGATGCTACTCATCCCGAAGTTATTTTTGACGGATATGTTGTTTCTTCTGATGCTAATGGAAACTTCTATAAAACACTTATTTTCCAGGATAAACCTGAAAATCCAACAGTAGGATTGGTAGTAGGTATTAATAAATCCATGAACTACACAGATTTTCCTGTTGGAGCACATATTAGAATCAGAGCAAATGGTATGGTTATCGGAAAATCAAATGATGTAATCACATTAGGGGTGAAAGATCCAGATTATGACATTGGTAGAATTCCTGAATCTATTATTGGTAGATTTATCTCAGGAGTATGTAATGGTAATGGGCTTGATATTGCGACAATCGTCCCTCAAGAATTGACTTTAACGCAAATTAAAGATCCAAAATATGTTAATACATTAGCAATCGTTAAAAATGTTCAGTTTACGAAAGGGGAAATAGGAATGGCTCTAATGAATAAAAATTCTGCCGGTGCCTATGTTGATACTGATAGAACATTAGTTGATGCTTCAGGAGCTAAAGGTATTGTAAGAACTGACGCTTTTTTCAAGCCAACATCTTATATTATTCCTGATAAAAGCGGAAATATTACTTTGGTAGTGAGTAAATATGGTAGCAACTATCAAAATATTATTAGAGGTGTTAGTGATATTAACTTTACTGGGACACGTTTCGCAGAAGGTATTTTAGGAGGTACGGCTCTTACTTATTCAGGAGCATTCACTGAAAATTTTGAAAGTTATGCTGTTGATAACGCTCTTTTTCCGAAATATATAAATTATTCATTTACAGGAAGTAGAAGCTGGCAGATAAAAAGTTTCAATGCGAATAAGTATATCCAAATGTCTGCTAATGGAGGGACAGCTAATACAGCATATGATACTTATTTCATGGTTCCTGTAGACTTTACGGCTGCTAATACTTTGGCATTTAGGGTTAATGTAGGTTATTATAATGGTGCGGCTCTTAAAGTTTACACAACAACAAATTATACTCCGGGTACAGAAATTACTACGGCTACTTTGAATGACATTACATCAAACTTTACGATTCCTACAGGACCTACAGGTACTTATGGGGTTTTAGCACCGGCGGGTACTTATGGTCTGCCTACTGGTCTTACGGGTAACGGATTTATTGTATTTAAGTATGAAGGAAATAGTTCTGGAATTACAACAACATATCAATTAGATGATATTACAGTTAATTAATTTGACTTGAATATTTAAAATATAAAGACTGTCTTTTTAGGCAGTCTTTTTTAGTTTAATTATTATTTATTACAGTAATTCAATAAACAAAAAACCACCGCATCCGCAGTGGTTATAACTAACTTAAATTCTTTTCTAAAAAGAAGCTTCATTCACCTCTTTTCCGCGCTGAAAATTCATTACTTTCTGACTTCCTTTATAAGCTACAGTAACAATGTTAATCTGCTTAGGAAAAGCGCTTAAAAGTATTGTATTCTTTATTTTTAAGGTGCTAATGTCTGACACGCCGGCAGACTCAAAATACACCCATACAGTTTCTCCGCTTACCTGACTTCCCGTAAATGTAATCGTTTTAGGAGAGCCATTGACGTACACATCAAAATTATTATTCACATATTTTTTTACTTCTGCCTCAAATCCTGCCGTGTTGGGATTGATTTTTATAGCGTCAGATATATGATTTGTATTCATTTTTGTGGTGAACTTCAACGTTTTGCTTCCGTCGATATAATCCACTTTCGTCATTGAAGAGAAAAAGTCAACATACATAAAACTCATTAACACAAAAAAGGTTAATATTCCTGATATATATATAAGTTTTTTCATCTTAATTAATAGATTTACAATCATGCTTGTCTGGTTTAAGTCACAAATAATATGCCAATTAAAAATTCACATTAACAGAGTATTTATCATAAAATGCTTTGATATGTGCTACGGCTTCATCAGCAGTATCTACCACTCTGTAAAGGTCAAGATCTTCCTCATGAATCATCTTTTCTTTCAATAAAGTTGCTTTAAACCAATCCAATAATCCGCTCCAGAATTCTGAACCGACTAATACGATAGGGAATTTTCCGATTTTATTGGTCTGAATTAAAGTTAAGGCTTCCGTAAGTTCATCCAGCGTTCCAAAACCTCCTGGCATTACCACGAAACCTTGAGAATATTTTACAAACATTACCTTTCTCACGAAAAAGTAATCAAAGTTCATGGAATACGATCTGTTGATATAAGGATTAAAATGCTGCTCAAAAGGAAGATCAATATTCAAACCGATTGACTTTCCCTGTGCATTGAAAGCACCTTTGTTTCCTGCTTCCATAATTCCGGGGCCACCGCCTGTGATGATTCCGAAACCGATTTTAGTAATTTTTTCGGCAATTTCTACTGCCATTTCATAATATTTGCTTTCAGGCTTCAATCTTGCAGAACCGAAAATAGAAACGCAAGGACCGATTTTAGCCAGTTTTTCATAACCGTCCACAAATTCCGCCATCACCTTAAACACCATCCAGCTGTCTTTCGTAACGGTTTCATCCCAGGTTTTTTGTCTTAAACTGTTATGTAATTTTGTTTCATTAACGTCAAGTTCAGGTTTTACCAAACTTTCGTCTCTCGTTCCTTCGATTTCCATCGCAAATAATTATTTAAAATATTTTTCAGCTTCTGTTACAGATTCCGGTCTTCCAACATCGATAAGAATACTGGCGTGTACAAAGCCGTGAATTTGCTCGGTCTGCATCAGGTCCAGATACTCTTCCATAACAGAAAATTTGCCCTTTCTTTTTATTTTGTCAAAGATAACAGGATTGATGCAGTGAACGCCGCTAAAAGCCAATGCCTTGAATCCTTTGTTGAATTCTGCGAGTCTCTGTTCACCGGTTTGCACATTCAGCCAGCCTCTCAAAACCAAATCATCGTTGAATAACAACTTTCTCGAACTTTCTCTGTCCGAAACGGCTAATGTAGCGAAATCTTTTATCTTTTTGTGGTACTTTACCAGATCATTGATATTGATGTTGGTTAAAATATCAGCATTCATGATCACAAAATCTTCCCCGTGATCCAGAAATCTTTTAGCAAAAATCAAGCCGCCACCGGTTTCCAATAACTCTTCAGACTCGTCGGAGATTTCAATACGGCATCCGAAGTTATCGTTTTGCTTTAAAAAATCAACAATCTGATTTCCAAAATGATGAACATTGATCACGAAATCCTTTATTCCAAAACTTTTAAGATAAGTAATATTTCTTTCCAGAAGCGGAATGCCATTCACTTTCGCCAATGCTTTCGGATGATGATCTGTGAAAGGTTTCAGTCTTGTTCCTTTTCCTGCTGCAAAAATTAGAGCCTTCATATTTTATGGGTAATGAGTAATTGGTAATGAGTAATTTTAAATAAATAATAATTAACGAAGTTAAAATATTATTTATTACGCATTATTCATTACTTATAATTAAGTTGGTGCTGTTCGTCATGGTGAAGGCTGATCTCCACTTTGTCACCATATTTTTCCTGAATGAATTGTGTGATTTTTATCGCAGAATACACCGATCTGTGTTGTCCGCCTGTACATCCGAAGTTGATCTGAAGATTTTCAAACCCTCTTTCCAGGTAATTATCAATATTAATGGAGACTAAGCTTTTAATTAATTCTAAAAACTTTGGCATATCGGTTTTAGTTTCCAGATATTCCTGAACGCCAATGTCGTTTCCTGTCTGGATTTTATATTCTTCCACTCTCCCTGGATTTAAAATTCCGCGGCAGTCGAAGGTGAAACCGCCCCCGTTTCCTGTATCATCTTTAGGAATTCCTCCTTTCTTGTACGAAAAACTGTGTATGTCGATGTGTAGCATTTTCTTTTATATTTTAATTATGTTTTGAACCAATAAATAAACCTTAATGGTTTAGAATCTCTTCAATTTTTAACTTAGTTTTCTCCAACCTCAACTGCATAATAACTTTTTCCAATTCGGGATACTCTTTCATATTTTCCCAAGTCTGTGCAAATTCTGTAATATTTTCTATTCCTTTTTCAATACTTTCAATAAAGTGTTTTTTCCTTTGAATCAGCCCTCTAAACCCGTAAGCTCCTAAAACCTGCAAAAATCTCATCATCTGAATTGGTTTCACCGAAGATTTTAGTTGATTTCGGATTTCTTCATTTCTAAATTGATGGATGTAAAAATCCAACATCTCATTTTTAAAACTTTCAGGGAAATTGGCTTTAGCCTGAAACAAAAAAGAAATCACATCGTACATCAGCGGACCTTTCATTGCCGACTGATAGTCGATAAACGAAACTTTATTCTTCTCATTTACCATAATATTTCTTGCCTGAAAATCACGAATCATTATTCCTTTCGGCTCAAGATTTTCGATGAGGTCGACGATTTTTTTGAATTCCTTGAGAAGGGTAGACTTATGATATTCCAGTTCCAGAAAATCGGCAACGAAATTTTTAAAGTAATATAGGTCGTGCATTATCGGAAGTTCATCATAGCTTTCATACTCAAAAGTTTTGCTGAAATCGATGTTATCCTGTGTTGAAATCTGTAACTGATACAGTTTCTCCAATGTCTGTTTTACCAAAGATTGAACATGATCTGATAAACCTTCTTTTGCAATGACTTCGGAAAGGGTATTTTCTCCTAGAAATTCCTGAATATAGATTTTCCGGTCATCGGAAATCGCAAAAATTGTGGGTGTATTGAGGTGTAAACCTGAGAAAATCTTAGAATAATACAAAAAACTTTCATTTTCCTGAATATTTTCATTAAAGGTAATAATATACTTTTTATCGGTTTTCGCTAAAAAATTTACTCTTGCCGAACCGCTTTGGGCTAAAATGCTCAACTCAAAAGATTCTTTACCTGTATAATTTTCGAAAAATCGGTGGATGTTTTCTGGATTCATAGATGAAACAAATATAGTAATTTACGGGCTAATTTCTATATTTGTATTATGCTAAAGGATTTTAAACCCGTCTTAGGTATTTTACTTCGCTTCATCATTATTTATTTGGTGTTGCTTTTTGCCTATCAGTTTTATCTGAATAGTTTTGAAGAGATAGGGTTAGATCCTCTTTCCCGAATGATCGCCAATCAGGTACTTGCAGTACAGAATATGATCGGTTATCCAACGCAATTATATGATGATGTGAAAGGCGGACAGGCGTGGTTTTACGTAAACGGCGAGTACGTAACAAGGATGGTGGAAGGATGTAATGCGATTTCTGTTATGATTCTTTTTGTCGCTTTTATTTTTGCTTTTTATAAAGGAAAAAAGACTTTTGTTTTTTCATTATTGGGACTCATTCTGCTTTATGTTATGAACGTGTTGAGAATTATCGGACTCAATATTGTAATGGTAGATTATAAACAATACGGTAAAATTTCTCACGACTATATTTTCCCTGCTGTTATTTATGGAACGGTAGTGGCTGGATGGCTAATCTGGATTAAATTTTTTTCTTTAAAACATGAAAATTCTTAGTTACTTTTTAGTCATCATCGGAATTTTTGGTCTCATAAGCGTTCGGGCGCTTGAAGACAAAATTTTCTATGATCCTTTCCTTACTTATTTTCATGAAGCGAATAAAAATATGCCTTTCCCATCTTTTGAATGGGGTAAATTAATTCTCGGGCATCTTTTCAGATTTATTTTAAACGTATTATTTTCCTGTCTGATTATTCATTTCTGTTTTAAAAATAAAGAATGGACGATTCAGGGAGCGCTTTTAATTACGATTATTTTCTTGATTACCTTTCCAATTTATCTGTATTGTATATTTGACAGGTTTGAAATCGGGTATCTTTTTTCTTTTTATATGAGGAGGTTTGTCATTCAGCCTTTGATTTTACTGCTTATTATTCCGATGTTTTACTACAGGAAGCAGATGTTGAAATCTACTTTGGGCATCAAAAAATAAAGTTTTTTTTAAATGAAAATTCGGTTAATATTATAAAAATTTCATCTAAAAGAGAAATGTTTATCATGTTTTAAATCTTAATCGTTTGTTTTGGTTAAATATCTAAGAAACACCTCAGTTTTTGCCGTGTTTTCTTTGCAATATTTTTCTGTTGGTATCGTTAGTTTTGTAATCATAATCACATCGCTGTGAAATTTTTTTTACAATCTTTCCAACCAAAAGATAAAATAATGCATCTATAATAAAAACAAGTATATTTAATCACATAAAAACTAACAACTTCAATGAGAAAAAAAATAATTCTCCGGCTGTCGCTTCTGATAGTCTCTCTCAATTTACTTTGGTCTTGTCGGAATGAAGACTTTGTACAGGCTGATAAAAATCCCCAACGAAATAACCAAGATTTCTTTAAGCATTCCAAAAATGGAGGAGCGAATGCACGAGCAGGAGTGGATTATGTAGACATTTTGGAAGCTTATAACAGAGAAAAAGATTTTCTTGCGCAGATGCCCGACCAAAAAGGGATGCCGATCTGGGAGAAAATGCAGGTAGTGGATGCCGAAGGGGCAACGGGTCTTATCATTCCTCTTTCATTTAATAGTGAAGAGCTGAGCTCATTACTTTTTGTAATTTTAGATTCCAAAAACAAGGTTACAGGAACTAATAATATTACCAATACACGTCTGGAAGCGATTGTTTACAATGCTGATTATTCTAAGAGTTTGAGAGAAAAACTGATGAACAATTTTATAACGATGGATTATGAAGTTTTTGGAAATACACTGTTTGGAAACATTCCTGGAGATTTGTATATAGGTCATAAGATTGAAGATTCGGACAGACTTGCCTACGGAGGGAATCGGGGTGACTATACCGGCACATTAATACGGGACGACAATAGTAAAATGATGGTTATAGATGCTACTACCTGTACTACTGTTTACCATTGTACGCATCATGGGGAAGGAAGTTGCGATCATTGTATTAAATGTGAAACTACTACGTGTACCACCAACTCAATTCCGATTTTTATTGATGAAGGCACTGATTTTCCTACTGGTAATGATACTCCTGGCACAGGCGGGGGTGGTACAGGTATCGGTACCGGAGAAGGCCCAACAAATCCCGGCCCGGGACAGCCTAAAGATCCATGTGCTTCTGCCTCAGTTTTCTACAGGCTGATGCCGGGATGCGGTGGTAGTGGAAATCCTGATTTTCCTGAGCTTGATGATCCTTGTACGAAAACCCAAAATCTTCTCGCCAACCCTGAAGTAGCGGAGAAAATACAAATATTAAAGCAAAAAGCAGAAGTGCCAAATGCCAATGAATTTGGCTTTAAAGTAAGACCTGATGGAACAACTTCAAATCTAATAGAAGGAGAAAAGAAAAAGATAGATCTTGGAGACATGCATGGCTTTGCAAGTTTTTATCATTCTCATCCTGGATTTTCGGGAATTAATATATTTTCTCCACCAGATATACAGAGCATGTTTATAGCAATAATTACAGCAGGGAATAGTTCTAGTTTTAAAGATATTTCTTTCGGAGTTATTGGCTCTGAAGCTTGTTCTACCTGTCTGGGTGGTGTAAAGTATTTTCATTATGTTATTCATTATAACGGGCAATTTTCGGATGCAGGACCGATTGCCTCAACTGATTATGATATGACAACAATGAATATAGATTATGAAAATAGGCAAGCGGAAATTGTAGAAACAAATCCTGATTGTACAGACGATGGGTCATCACTAAATCATCGAGGGGTAGAAAAATTATTTTTTAATACCTTAGACAAGATGAATATTAATAAAAGTAAAACAATATTGCAAAGAATAGAAAATGATGGAACTGTTTATACGATTACGCCAAATGGTGACGGAACTACGACTGCTACGCCTTGCATTTAATTTAAATAAAATTACAATATGAAAACATTATATAAAAATATTATTTTTTCTTTAGCTTTTATATGCGTTATTTCCTGTAATGCACAACAATATCCTTTAAATACATTAATGGAAAATATTCCGCAAGGCGGGTATGTAAAAGATCTTAATAATGAACTAAACCCCTACGTGGGGACTTATAGAACAAATTTTAACGGCAACGAAATAACTTTATTTATTACAAAACAAGAAAATAAATATACAAAAAGAGTTAATAAAACTTATTTTATGGATGTTTTAGTCATGAAATATATCATTAAAAATTCATCAGGTCAAATCTTACAAGATACTCAAAATGGTGTTACTCAATTAAACACTATCGAAAGTATAAGATCTCGACCTAATCAAAATACTGTCATTTTATATTACGAAGGAACAAATTGTGGAGTAGGGTGGGGTAAAATCATTTTAAAGAAGATTAATGCTACTCAGGTTTCATGGTTTTATGGAGGAAATCATTCCATGATTAATGATCAGAACTGTTCGGGAAATCCAGATACGACAATATATCTTCCAGACGAAGAGACTATTATTTTCACGAAACAATAAAAATACATAAGCATGAAAAATATATTTTTATTGTTAATATTTACAACACAATTTTACGTTTTGGGTCAGGAAATAAAAATGCCTGATAACTTTATAGAAAAACCTATTCCTACTCTTGAATCGGAAGAATGGTATTCTTTAAATCATGCAGGATATTATTACTATGTAAAAATGCATAAAGGCAAGCTGATCGCCGAAAAAAGTACGGAAGAGTATAATGCAGAATTGAAAATTCCGGAAGGAAAATTAATAGCAGAAAACAATGGAGAGTGGGGAGGAAAGTTATATTTTCAACCTAAAAATAGTCTCAAAAGAATAGAAGTCAAGTCAGGAAATATTGTAGATATTTTCAAGTTTAAAAATAAAATTTACATTGTTGAAGGACTTGCACATATGGGAAGTAGCTCAGGAGCAATATATGAATTAATAAGGCAGGATAATGAATTTATATATAAAAAGATACTTAATTTTGAGAATGATGCACCTGTACTACTGACAAATTTTCGTAATAAAGTTTATATGGTTTCTGATAAAAATTTTTATGAAATAGATTTGAGAAATGGTACTTCCGACAAAATCCTTGAAAACCAATTTTGGAGAGGGCTTTATCCTCAGTCGATAGTTATTTTTGATGAGAAAAATATTTTTGTAGGCATTAGAGGAGGTATTGTAAAAATAAACGCAAAAGACAAAACGATGAATTTTTATACGGATAAGAAGTGATGAAAATATTTATATCAATTCTAACATTTACATTGCTAACGAGTTGTAGTCTAATACAGAAAAAGAACAGACATTATCTGGGAACGCTGGAAAATGTAAAAGTGATTATTTCTCATGAGGATTCTATAAAAATAGCATGGTCTAAACGTTATCACTGCTCAGAAATGATAAACGAAGCCAACTTCAAAGGAAGCATTTCTACTTTTAGACAACTTATATATGATAAGTTTAAACCTTCAAAAAATGCTAAATCAGGAGAAAATCTCATTCGTATTACAATAGGAAAAACCAATAATCTTGAAAATGCAGAAATAATAAGTTACACTGATGAAGAAAGTAAAAGTTTGATTGAGGATATTTTTCGATCAGAAGAATTGGGTAAATGGACTTCGGCAAATCAATTTTTAATCCCTGTAAAACAACAATTTGAAATAAGTATTTTTATAAAATAATAAGTATAGCCTTTTTTGCGGAGATTTTATCCTTACTTCAATTTCAATCAACTATGAAAAAAATAATATTTTCTATCTTAATGTGCTTTTCGTTCTGCTTTATAGAGGCTCAAAAAGTTAAAGCAGAAGGATCTGTAAAAAAACCGACGAAAAGTTTCCCGACTACCTTTATTACATTAATTGATACCAATAATGGGCTTACTAAATTTGGAGCCAAAGATTTTCAGATAACGTCGAACAATGATGTTATAATTTATACGGATGAGAATGGCTATTTTTCAGTCGATGCAAAACCAAGTGATTCTTTATTATTCAAAAATAATCTCAAAAGGTACTACCCAGAGAAATATGCAGTCTCAGATGTAATGAAAAACAAGAATTTTGTCTTAGAGTTTAGAGAAAAACCTTGTATATCTGAAAAGGAATGTGATCAGAAAAAACCGTCAAGGGTGTACGCATTCATTGGAAAAAAGATTAATGTATCTTATGTAGATACATCTAAATATTGCGACGATATGATGAATAGTAAATACAAAGCGCAATATGCAATAGAAAAAGAATTTGGAGAACATTATCCGAAATCAACAATAGAATTCACAGCCTATGATCATAACACTAAATATGATGGCTTATTTTTTAATTATGAAAATGTATTAATTTATGTAGGAGAGTTTTGTGGAGAACTTATTTATTTAAGAGAGAACTTTTTCCCGGTCTATAAAACAAAAGAAGGAAGATGGGCAATTCCTGTATATCATAAGTATAATCACTGGTTTGGCTTAGAAAAGCTTACATCTACACCAATGACATTTGATGACTCGTTAACGTTTGATATTCCGACATCATTTTCTGCTGAAAAAATTGAAGAATTATTCCCAAAAAAAGATTTTAAAATTGAAAACGGAAAAGCATATCCGTTAATGGGAAGATATGTAGAAGATTTGGTAAAATCTAACGATGAAATCTTGAATTAAAAAACAATTAATTATGTGTATTTTTCAGATTGATCCTGATATTACAGTTTAAAAAAAAACGCACCAAAATCTTGGTGCGTTTTTAAATATTTGTAAAAGAATTATTCTTTATTAAGGTATTTATCTAGTTCTTCCTTAACTTTTGAAAGAGAATTTTCATCAGTAATAATCATGTTTATAATAACTTTTCCTTTTTGAACACCAACTCCACCTGCTCCGGTTTTATCTTTATTCTCAATATTATTTGTTACTTGAATCTTTTGATTATCTCTGAAAAGTTCATGAATTTCCACGTCAAAAATCTCAGCTAACTTCGGAATGTATTGAGACTTTACATCAAACATTTCGTTTTCCCAATTGGCGTAGGTTGCTCTGTCGATATGTAACTGATCTGCCATGTCCTGCTGTGAAAATTTTGTTTTGCTTCTTAGTCTTTTAAGATTCGTTCCGACCCCCATATTTGTTATTTTTAGCAAATGTAATATTTTTTTGTTATTCTGCGGTGTGCTTATCCACACAAGTCACGTTTTCCGGTGTCCAGGTTACCCTTTTTACAAAGTCTTTTTCGCGGACAGGGCAGTTTTCAATCTGGCAAACGGGGCAGGAGATGGGTTTACAGTCATCCATGTGAAAATTAAATTCTATTGTTCTGCTGATGTTTTTTGCCAACAGGAGAATTACTTTTTCCATTTCGTTGTGGGCATCACGCAGGCTGTAATACCAGGGCAGTGTAATATGAGCATCGATGTGAAGATGGGCGCCAAACTGCTGGATTTTCATATTGTGTACGTCTATCCATTCGGTTCTTCGGTTATCTTCCAGAACTTTAATGATCTGGTTGAGAAGATCAGGATCCTGCTCGTCCATAATTCCGCTCAGAGACTTGCGGACGATCTTGTAGCCGACAACGATAATGTAACCTCCAAAAATCAAAGCTACGACAGAATCTATCCAATAAATTTTAGTGAAATAAACCACAACTAAGCTTATCACAACACCAAGCGTGGTAATGGTATCCGATTGCAAATGTTTCCCGGAAGAAATTAAGACCAAAGAATTTTCCTGTTCGCCTTTTTTAATGGAAATATATCCTAAAAAATAATTGACAATTGCGGTGGCAGCGATAATCCAGATTCCCCAATCCAGCTTATTCAAAACTTTACCTACAACCAAACTGTTGATGCCTTCGTAAATAATCATAATTCCGGCAATGGCAATTAAAGCACCCTCAATTCCGGAAGTGACAAATTCTACCTTTCCGTGTCCGTAAGGATGGTCTTCATCTTTGGGTTTTGCAGCAAGATAAAGAGAATATAATCCCATAAATGCACTGATGACATTCACGATACTTTCCATGGCATCAGAAAAAACGGCATCGGAATTCGTGAGTTTCCATGCGATGATTTTTCCTATAAAAAGAATAACTCCAAAAGCTGCAATAAGCTTTTGAAAGGATAATTTATCTTTTTTATTATTTGTCTGAACGTTCATAGGTTTGATAAAAAAAAGAATCTCAATTTTGAGACTCTTTTTATTTTTGTTAGTTTACACTAAGTTATTTGCTACGATGTATTCTGCGATCTGTACTGCGTTGGTTGCAGCTCCTTTTCGCAGATTGTCTGCTACAATCCAGAGGTTGAGCGTTTTCGGCTGGGAAAAGTCTCGTCGGATTCTTCCCACAAAAACTTCGTCTTTTCCTTCAGAATATAAAGGCATTGGATATTCGTTGTTTTTCACGTTATCCATTACCACAACTCCGGGAGTTTCAGACAAGATTTTTCTTACTTCATCAAGTTCGAATTCGTTTTCAAACTCAATATTTACACTTTCAGAGTGACCTCCCTGAACGGGAACTCTCACGGCTGTAGCCGTTAAATTAAATGTATCGTCCCCTAAGATTTTCTTAGGTTCTTTCATTAATTTAATCTCTTCTTTGGTATAATCATCATCTGAAAATACATCACAGTGTGGCAATGCATTTTTGAAGATCTGATAAGGATATACTTTTGCAATGGTATCATCTCCGCTGATTTCTCCGTTTAATTGATCTACGGCAGCTTTACCCGTTCCTGTTACAGACTGGTAAGTAGAAACGATTACTCTTTTTAAGTCGTATTTTTTATTTAAAGGTCCTAAAACCATTACTAACTGAATCGTAGAACAGTTCGGATTTGCAATGATCTTGTCTTCTTTCGTCAATACATCTGCATTGATTTCCGGAACGATCAATTTCTTGTCAGGATCCATTCTCCAAGCCGAAGAATTGTCGATCACCGTTGTTCCTGCTTCAGCAAAAAGAGGTGCGAATTCAAGAGAAGTATTACCACCAGCTGAGAAGATTGCAATATCCGGTTTGGCAGCTATAGCGTCTTTCATGCTTACAATTGTAAATTCTTCCTGTTTATACTTCACCTTTTTACCAATAGATCTTTCTGATGCTACCGGGATTAATTCTGTGATAGGGAAGTTTCTCTCTTCGAGAACTTTAAGCATAACTTGTCCAACCATTCCTGTTGAACCGACTACAGCTACTTTCATTGATTTAGTTAAAATTTTAAGTTAATATATTTATGCCCCAAAGACTCTTGCCCAAGGGAATGCGAATGCGAATAAACCTGCTGCAAGTAATCCCATCACCACGATTCCTAAAGAAATGGTAGGATTTACTTTTACTTTTTTATTAATAATAGTCATTAAAACAGCAGCAATCAACATAGAAAATGGATGTTCTACAAACTGGAATCTTGTGTAAGGATCTTTCATTAAAGTTCCCGCATCCAAAGCAGCTTTAAATCCTGGAGAGAAGATGAATAACAAACATATTCCCACCAAAAACTGAACGTGGAAGAAGATCATTGTAAAAAGGGTAATTTTCTTTAAAAACTTGTTCACTTTACCACTGTAACCGAACATGGTCGTTAGAAGAGCAATAACAAATACTGCGACTAAAACCAATTCTAAATACCCGAATCCTTTATGGGCGCTAAGAAACACTTTGTAAAAATCCATAATCCTATTTTTTCTTTTTTCTAAAGGCAAATATAACAAAAATCCCGGCGAAAAGCCGGGATTGGTATATATAAAATCTAATGTTTTAATTAATTAGAAGTTGAATGATAATGTAGCTGCCCATGTTCTTCCGAATCCGAAGAATACTTGGTTGCCTGTAGCAACACCATTGTATAATTTGCCTGCTTGCTCGTAAGTTGGAGCTGTTGCTCCTGTACCAGTTTTATCATCAGCGTGAATAGCCGTTAGAGATTCTGCGATATAAGTAGTATCAAACAAATTATAAACATTTCCTCTAATTGTAAAGAATTGTGAAGGGTTGTTTAGTCTGATTTTGTAAGAAATACCTAAGTCAAATAAATGGTAATCAGGAAGTTGTAGTGCACCTTTAGCCCCGGCCTGGCTATAACTATAAACATCTAAAGTTGAGTATAAATTATTCGCATATCTCCAGTTTGCGTCGATTTTAAGATCCTTAACTGGAGTTACTGTAACACCTAGGGCGGCAGTCATTTGAGCAGATTCTCCTACTTTTACTTTATCTAAGTTAAGTGTTAGCTCATTAGTAGTATTTCCTGGCAGAATAAATGGTGAGTTATCTGCATCGTTGAACGTTGCAGCTGTTGCAGTTCCTTTATAACGCCAATCTCCAACAGAGAACATACCATATGCAGATAAGAATTTATTAAGAACTAAATTAGCATCAAATTCAATACCTTGGTGAATTTCGTTCATTCCATTAATTTCTGCATAATAAGTAGTTCTTACGTTTGCAGGGCTAGTGTAAGATAATCCCGTTTTTCTTTGGTATCTGTCATCCCAAGTAGTTCTGTATATATTTACATTCGCATTGAATTTTGCAGATCTAAATCCATATCCTAATTCTGCACCAAATATTTTTTCATTTGTTGCATCTGGAGAAATGACGTTTTCGTTACTTCTGTAGATTGAATTAAAGAAAGGTTGTTTTTCGTAATAACCAACGTTACCAAATACATTGTGGTGTTCGTTAATGTTATAATTTGCTCCTGCCTTAACATTGTAACCAATTAAGTTTTTATAATCAGTTGTTGTAGGCATAATGGTTCCATTCTTAGATTTAGTAACGTTATCAACGATAAAGTTATCTATTCTTTGGAAACCTTGGTTAGAAACAGATCCTTGTACAAATGCAGAGAAATCATTTTTGGTATATTCAAATTGTCCAAAAGCACCATACCAAAGTACGTTAGAGTCATTACTAAAAGTAATTCTGTTATTAATATCCGTTATTTTTCCTCCAAAAGGATTCCATCTTGGATCTGTACTTTCGGTTGCAGTTACAATATTGTTACCAATGTTTTTATTGGCTTTGTCAAGATATCCAGAACCTCCTAATAAATCACTTACAACTGTATAGTGGTAACCTTTGTAGTATCTAGCATCAATACCTGCGGTGAATTTCAAGTTGTCATTAATCTGGTGGTTAAAACTTGAAATTATCCCAAACCAGTTATGAGAGTTTACAGAAGCATTTCTGATTAAAATTCCTTTTGTAGGATCTGATGCTTGGTTTGCTGCATAAATTGCATCAAAATTATAAAGCCCAGTATTTGGATCTCTGAATGTGCTTAAACTCTTTCCGTTTGCATTTCCTGTAGTATTAGTACCGCCACCTCTTCCGAAAGAAGCATATACAACAGTGTTAAGTTTTGATTTCTCACTAATATTCCAATCCCAGTTTACAGACATTACGGGCTTGTGATAGTAGTTTACTCTTGCAGAATATTCTTCACCTTTTAAATATCCCCAGTCAGAGTTATATTTTCTATCTGGTGATCCGTCGTGATCTTGGTTGTAAAGAATATAATTATCGATTGTCGATGCATAAGATCTTTGATTGTGCCATTGAGGAGCACCAGTGATTGTAAACTGGAAATCATGTTTGCTATTTGGTTTACTATAACCTAAAGCGAAGTAGTAATTATACCCTTCAAACTTAGTTCCGTCTGCATACATTGATCCTGCAGTTCTACTCATTAAAAATGAAGAAGACCAACCTTTTGAAGATTTTCCTGTATTATAAGCAAACAAAGATTTAACATAGTCATCATTACCTAATCCTAATGATACAATACCTCCCTGTTTTTTATCAGCAGCTCTCGTTAATATGTTTACTGTACCTCCGATAGATGCAATTGCTAATTTAGAAGAACCTAATCCTCTCTGAACCTGCATTGCAGAAGTTACATCAGAAAGCCCAGCCCAGTTAGACCAATAAACAGCACCATTTTCCATGTCGTTTACCGGCATACCATTTACCATTACGGCAATGTTATTTTGGCTAAAACCTCTAATATTTAATTTTGAATCTCCAAAACCACCTCCAGCTTTTGTTGCATAAACAGATGGAGTTGTGTTTAGGATTTCAGGAAATTCCTGATTTCCTAATCTCTCAACAATCTGTGCTTCTTTAATTGTTGAAACGGCAACGGGTGTTTTTCTATCTTTAGCGATATCGGCAACACCTATTAATACTACCTCATCAATGTCTTTAGATCTAGTTGTCTTTACTGTGTCCTGAACTTGTTGAGCATAATAAACGCTAGCTGTAGATAAAGTGATTATCGCGGTTAGCATTGATTTGTTGATTAATTTCATAATCGTTAGTAATAGTTAGATTTAATTTTCTGCAAAATTCGGAAAATAAATTTTAACTAATATTAACTGTATGTTAATTTTTAATCGATCTTAATAAGGTTTAAAATGTTGATTTACAATGTATTGAATAATAATTGATAATTCATATGAAAAAAATCACATTATTGAATTTTTAACAAAATGCGATCATTTTTATTAAATATTCAACGCTATTTTACAGCTTTAAGACTCAGATCCATATTCTCTGCAGAATGTGTTAATGCACCTGCCGAGATGTAGGTAACGCCTGTAGAAGCGATTTCTTTCAGTTGTTCACGGGTAATTCCGCCGGATGCTTCAGATTCGCAAGTACCGTTAATCATCTTAACCGCTTTTTTCATTGTTTTCACATTCATGTTATCAAGCATGATTCTATCAACTTTCGCTTTGATGGCTTCCTCCACTTCTTCAAGGTTTCTGGTTTCGACCTCTATTTTAAGTTTCTTTTTATTCTTTTTAATATAATCTTTAGCCATTTTTACAGCATTCGTAATACTTCCATTGTAATCAATGTGATTATCTTTCAGCATGATCATATCGTAAAGTCCGTATCTGTGATTGGTTCCACCGCCGATGGCAACTGCCCATTTTTCACAAACTCTGAAATTCGGGGTTGTTTTTCTGGTATCTAAAAGTTTAGTTTTAGTCCCGACCAATCTTGAATCCCAATCGTGAGTAAGCGTTGCAATGCCACTCATTCTTTGCATACAATTTAAAACCAATCTCTCTGTAGAAAGAATTGACCTTGCGCTGCCCGTTACAATAAAAGCAACGTCTCCAACTTTTACAGCATCACCGTCTTTTACGAAAGTTTCAACTTTTAAGTTTTTATCAAAAGTTTTGAAAATAATTTCAGCCAGTTCCACACCTGCCAAAATACAGTCTTGCTTTACAAGCAATTTTGCACTTTGCTGCAATTCTTTCGGAATTGTGGAAAGAGTAGAGTGGTCTCCATCCTGAATATCTTCTTCCAAAGCATTCTTGATGAATTGTTTTAATACTTTATCTGTGGCGTATGCTGGTCTTTTCATTTTCTATGTTTTTAAGCTAAATCTTTATTATAAAACGCACCTTTATTCTCCGTCATTTCCATAGATTGGGTGATGATGAGGTGAGCAACAGTTGTTAAATTTCTTAGTTCTGATAATTGTGGCGAAAGAATAGAGTAGTGGTAGATTTCATTTACGGCGGCAGCAATTTCCTGATGCTTTTGTAAAGCCATATTCAGACGGCGGTTGCTTCTTACAATTCCGACCAAGTCACTCATCATTTCCTGTAATTGTTTTCTTAAATAAGATATAATTACCATTTCATCCATGATTTTCATGCCTTCTTCATTCCATTCCGGAACGGCTTTTAAATCATCGAAGTTAAAATTATTTTCATTTAAAAGATCTACAGTTTTCATTGCAGCATTGTGCCCGAAAACCAAACCTTCCAATAAAGAGTTTGAGGCTAATCTATTTGCACCGTGAAGTCCGGAATTCGTACATTCTCCAACAGCAAAAAGATTTCTGATAGATGACTGTCCGTCTTTATCCACTTCAATTCCACCCATTAAATAATGACAAGCCGGAACCACAGGAATCAGTTGTGTAAAAGGATCAACCCCCTCGTCTTTACATTTCTTATAAATATTCGGGAAATGCTCTAAGAATTTTTCATGATTCATTTCTTTACAATCTAATCCTACGTATTCGTCTCCGGTAATTTTCATTTCGGCGTCGATGGCTCTTGCAACAATGTCTCTGGATGCTAATTCTTCACGCTCATCATATTTCTGCATGAATTTTTCACCTTTTTTTGTCCTTAATTTTGCTCCGTCTCCACGTACGGCTTCAGAAATTAAAAACAACATTCCATCCATTTTGCTGTATAGTGCTGTTGGATGAAATTGATAATACTGCATATTGGAAACATTTCCTTTGGCTCTTGCTACAAAAGCGATTCCGTCACCTGTTGCAATTTTAGGATTTGTTGTGTTTTTGTAAACATGACCGGCCCCTCCGGTGGCAACCAATGCTATTTTTGATGTGATTTTCTTAATTGTTTTAGACTTTTCATCTAAAACATAGGCACCATAGCAATGAATATCGCCTTCGTTCAATTCCTTTCCGGGAACATGGTGCTGTGTAATAATATCGATGACATAATGATGGTCAAGAATTTCGATATTCGGGCTGTTTTTTACGGTTTGCAAAAGAGCTCTTTCAATCTCAAAACCTGTAATATCTTTGTGATGTACTATTCTGTTCTCGGTATGACCGCCTTCTCTCCCTAAAGCGAATTCGCCGTTTTTCATGTCAAAATTGGCACCCCATTCCACAATCTCGTTGAATCTTGCAGGAGCCTCTTTTACTACCATTTCTACAACATCGCGTTTGTTCTCGCCGTCTCCGGCACGCATGGTGTCTTCAATATGTTTGTTGAAATTATCGTTTTTAGAATCTGTAACTACCGCAAGACCACCTTGTGCGTATTTGGTATTGCTTTCGTCTTCGTCAGACTTTGTTACGATGATTATTTTGGCATCAGGAAGTTGCTCAGAAACTTTTATGGCATAAGAAAGTCCCGAAATCCCGGAACCGATTACTAATACATCCGCTTTTATCATATCCTTAGTTTAAGACAATTGTCTAAATAATTAAATAAATTTAAACAATTTTTCGTTTGGTTTTCTTACTTTTTTCATGTGCTGGAAATGATCTTCTTCCGATCGGTAGCCTAATGCAAGGGTGACGGTTACTTTTTCGGTGTCAGGATTTATTTCTAAAATTTCTTCAATAAGTTCCTGGCGGAAGCCTTCCATGGGGCAAGTATCTATATTTTCTATTGCTGAGGCATACATTAGGTTTGCCAGAACAATATAAGACTGTTTTTCTGCCCAGTTGAAAATTTCGTCTTGAGTTTTTTGTGTAATATGCTGATTGATGCTATTTCTGAATGGTTCCAATGTTTCAATTTGTGTATCCCTTACTTCAGAAATATGTCTGAAATATCCATTAATATAGCTTTCATCCACTATTTTTTTTGAAACAATAACAATTAAATGAGAGCATGTGGAAATTTGTGACGGATTATAAAAAGCAGGAATTAGTTTTTGTTTCATTTTCTCACTTTCTACCACGATTATTTTGTAAGGCTGGAGACCAAGAGAGCTTGCCGCTAATTTTCCTGATTCAAGAATATTGTGCAGTGTTTCCTGAGGGATAATTTCGTTGTTGAATTTCTTCACAGAATATCGTCTGCTTAAAGCCTCTAAATAATTCATAACACAAATTTAAGAATTGAATGCGAATAAAGGATATTTAAAACAAAATATCTCTTCCCAAATTAGGTTAAAAAAAGATCACTCCAAAAATGAAGTGATCTGTATTTTGCATTAAAAAGATTTTAGACTTAATCTCTGTTTTTAACAAGAATCCAACCTGCATATTTGATAGGAGTACTTTTCTTGTCGTTTTCGTTCCATGAGATAGAATACCAGTAGCTTCCCGTAGGAACTTTTCTGCCACCTGCGGTTCCGTCCCATCTGTATTTATTAGATTTGTCGGCTCTGTGAATTTGTGCTCCGTATCTGTCAAATACATTAAACACAAGATTTTTCTTGCCAGCAAGCGCTGAATAATCAATTCCGTCATTTACGCCATCTCCGTTTGGAGTAATTACGTTAATCAAATTCGGAATGACAATCGTAATATCGATCGGATCACAGTCGTAAGCATCTTTAACAAAAATTTTGCTGTCACCTCTTGCTACATTTTTAAATTCATTAGAATCCTGCCAAGTGATACCGTATAAAGAATATTTGTAAGGTGCTGTTCCGCCTGCTGCGTAAACTGTAACAACATTATTGTTGATGTCAACACTTGTAATCACGGGTTGTTCAGATGGATATACTTTTACTGCCTGCGTTGCAATACAGTTTCCTGTTTTTAATTTAACCCAATACGTACCTACTCCTACATTGCTGATTGCTTGTGTCGTGGCACCAGTACTCCATTCATAAGTTGTAAATCCAGGACCTGCATCCAGAGTGGTCCTGTCTTCAATACAAATGATTTTATCTTCAAGAATACTTGAAAAAACAGGAGGGATTACGATAAGAGTTACTTTTGCAATATTGAAACATCCGTTGGAATTGGTTACTTTAATATAAACAACTCCGTTGGGCGCAATGTAATTTGACGGATTTGGAATTTCATTAGTTCCGTTTTGAGCATCTGTTAAAGAAGGGTAATAATTTTTGGTAATTCCTGTATTAGAAGTGACGGGAGCCAATACAAGATTAAATAGCCCCGTTGATGGTTTTGTTTCAATGAAACAGGTTCTCAGTGTTGTATCAGTTACGGTAACAACAGGAGCAACTTTCAGAATTAATTTTGCATCATTATTATCACATAATACCGATGAAGGATCTTTTATGACGACAGAAATATTGGTGTCTGCCGTATATTGGAAATTCGTCGGATTGGCAATCGGAGTTCCGCTTCCTGTAATATAATAGGCGAAAGTGTAATTAGCAGGGGTTGCTGTATACTGAGAATTTAAAGTCGTTAAATCAATCGTTGAAATTCCTGTTACGTCCGGACAGATAGATTTAGTAATCGTACTGGTAAGTAACGGAATTTTATCTACAAAAACTTTTACATTTTTAATAGAATGTCTCGATCTGTTTCCTCCTGTAGAAGCAGAAAATCCGAAATATCCTACAGTCATTCCAGCAGCAGAGCCTGAAGGAGCAAAAGGCTGATTACAGATCAAATTTCCATTGATTTTAATGGTTATATTCCAGTTTTGTGTACCAGCAATAACTTCTCCTAATACCTCAACATGTTTATATGTTGTCCCTTGAAAAGGCAGGGTAGTATTCATATCTGGTGAGTGAAAAGAGCTCCCAGGAACATTGAAAAACTCTACATTGTTGTTATCGGTTGTGTTGGCGATCTGCCCGTATCCAACGTGTACTTTGCTCATTACGGCAGTCGTTGTATTGTTATAGGTATCAAATCCTACAACTAAACCGATTGCATTCTGGGAAACTCCCAGACCTGAACCTAAGACACTGGCAATTGGTGGGTTTTGAAGATACCAAAATGCAATCCCGTCTCCGTTGGCAGTTTGGTTAGAATCCATTCTGAAATCAAATTCCACACGCCACTTATCACAGTACTTTAAGTTGATGGGATCGTTTACTCTTATAGATCCGGACTGGTTGTTGGTATCTGGAGTCAGCTGAATAAAATCTCCTCCGGTTCCGACTACTGTCGGTGCTACCATTGTCCAGCCGGTAGTATTTATTGTCGGTCCTACAAGCTGGTACGTTTGTGAAATAAGATGCCTTGGAAAGCAGATTAAAAGGATTAAAAATAAAAAAAGATAGTTTTTTTTCATAAGCGAAAGTTTATTAGTTTGAAAGTTTGTAAATATACCTAAATTTCATTGATAATTAATGAGTTATTTTCATGATTAATGTAGGGATTCGACATCTATCGTAAGGTAATAGTTAGATATATGTATTGTCTCAATTCAATTATTTAAAGTTTAAAAAATTTGTTTGTATTTTTAAGATCAAAAAAGATCACTCCAAAAAATGAAGTGACCTTTTAAATTATATTAGAATGGTTATTGTGATTAATCTCTATTTTTTACAAGAATCCAACCTGAATATTTTATCGGTGTGCTTTTCTTGTCATTTTCATTCCATGAAACAGAATACCAATAACTTCCTGTAGGAACTTTTCTTCCGCCTACAGTTCCGTCCCATCTGTATCTGTTTGTTTTATCTGCCTGATGTATTTTTGCGCCGTATCTGTCGAACACATTAAATACTAAGTTTTGCTTACCTGCGAGCGCTGAATAATCAATAGCATCATTTATTCCGTCTCCGTTTGGTGTAATTACGTTGATTAAGTTCGGAACGACGATGGTAATATCTATAGGATCACAGTCGTAAGCATCTTTAACATAAATTTTGCTGTCACCTCTGGCAACACCATTAAATACATTAGAATCCTGCCATGTAATTCCGTCCAATGAATATTTGTACGGAGCAGTGCCTCCAATTGCATATACTGTGACTGTGGTGTTAGAAATATCAACACTGGAAATTACCGGTTGCTCCGAAGGGTAAACTTTAACGGTTTGGGTAGCAATGCAATTTCCTGTCTTCAATTTTACCCAATAAGTACCTACTCCTACATTACTGATAGTTTGAGTTGTTGCGCCTGTGCTCCATTCATAAGTTGCGAAGCCCGGACCTGCATCTAATGTTGTTTTGTCTTCAATACAAATGATTTTATCTTCCAATATATTAGAAAACACTGGCGGGATTACAATTAAAGTAACTTTTGCGATAGAATAACACCCGTTTGCGTTAGTAACCTTAATATAAACGACTCCATTTGGAGCAATATGCGGATTGGTTAAAACTTCATTAGTTCCATTGGTTGCATCTGTTACTGATGGATAATATTTTTTCGTTACGCCAGTCTGTAAAGTAACAAGTGCCGTACTAAGATCGAATGAGGCTAAAGACGGATTAGTGTCTAAAGAACAAGATCTTAAGGTAGCGTCTTGTGTCACTACGACAGGTAATAAAGATAATGTAATCTCTGCTACGTCTACACAACCTTGTGGAGTGGTTGCCTTACAATAAATTACAGCTGCCGGCGAAAAATAACTCCCCGGATTTGTAATAGGAATATTATTGTTGAGGTCAAACATCGTATTAAAGAACTCTTTTGTCACACCCGGAACAGTGGATACTGCTGCTGCTGTAAGGTCAAATACCGCTCCTCCTGCATTGTTGTTGTTACAACCCGTGAGCGTAACATCATTTGCTGCAAATGGACTTGGGTTTAATACAATTTGTCCGTCACCATTATCACATAATGTTGATGATGGATCTTTTACGACAACAGTAATAGTTACTGGACCTGAATATGAATAATTTGTCGGAGTTCCAATTGGTGTGCCCCCAGGTCCGAGATAAGTAAATGTATAATTCGCCGGATTTGTAACAAACTGATTCTGGAAAGAGGTTAAATCTACTGTCCCGCTTCCTGTGGATGGATTTACACATACAAAAGGAGTAACGGTATTCGTAAGAATCGGAACTTTATCGATATAAATTTTAGCATTTTTAATAGAGTGTCTCGCACTTGCCCCTCCGGTCGCTGCCGAGAATCCGAAATATCCGGTTGTCATACCAATAGCTCCACCTGAAGCCGTAAATGGCTGATCGGCAATCATCACACCATCCAACTGAACTTTAATATGCCAGATATTCGGGTTGAGAGCATCCATTTCACCGTTTACCTCAACATGTTTATATGTTGATCCTACAAACGGTTGAGTCGGGTTAAGGTCTGCAGAGTGGAAAGTACTTCCTGCTGTATTATTATATTCAATATTGTTGTTTCCCGCAGGAAGGTTGTTTGAACCATACAAAATATGGACTTTGCTCATTTGCCCTTCAGTAGAATTGTTGAAGATGTCGAAACCGACCATTAATCCGTTAGCTCCGGAAGGAATTCCTAAACCGCCACCTCCTGTAAAAGCCGTGGGAGGATTGGCAAGATACCAGAATGTGAATCCGTCACCTCTTCCATAAGCGGTTGTTCCGTTTCCGTCGATTCTGAAATCGAATTCAACTTTCCATTTATCGCAGTATTTAAGATTGATGGGAGCTGCCAGCTGTACAACACCGAATTGACTTCCCACGTCCTGCGTAAGCCGAATAAAGTCACCCTGTACCGAAGCGTTGGAAACAAGGTTCCATCCAGTAGTGTTTACTGGATTTCCTGTAAGCTGATAAGTCTGTGAAGATAATGTTCCGGACAGACAAAAGGCCATGATAAAAAAATAAGAGAGTAGTGCTTTTTTCATCTGAAGCAATTTGGTTAAAGTTTATTTTTATTTAATTTTTGTAAATATATTGAATTTTAATCATTTAAATAGTTTATTCTCTTTGGTAATACGTTTAATTTTGCTAATTAGTTAACAAAATAGATATATTGTCATTAAAATAGAAATTTTAAATGAGATAATTCTCTGTTTGGATTTAAAAAAAGACCACTCCCAATCGGAGTGATCTCATTATAAAAATTATTCCCTGTTTTTTACTAATACCCAGCCGTTGTATGTTGTTTGAGTATTGTTTTTGTCGTTTTCATTCCATACGATGGTGTACCAGTATGTTCCTGTGATTACTTTTTTGCCGCCTGCTGTTCCGTCCCAAGTGTAGTTTCGGATTTTGTCAGCCTTATACATCATATTGCCATATCGGTCGTAGATTGTGAAAACAAGATTTTTCTTGTATGCTAAGGCAGAATAATCAATGAAATCATTTTTATTATCTCCATTCGGAGTGATGGCATTTAGAAGATTTGGAACTGTTATCTGAACATGAATGGGATCACAATTGTAATCATCTTTTACATAAACCACAACTTCACCTCTTGCAAGCCCTGTGAATATGTTAGAATCCTGCCAGTTAATACCATCTAAAGAATATTTGTAAGGCGCTTTTCCGCCCGTTATATTTACGGCAATTGTATTATTGGTAATATCAATCGTAGAAATAACAGGCTGTGGAGCTGCGTTTACTCTTACAAGTTGCATTGTTCTACATGGTCCTGTTGTCAATTGTACCCAATAAAGACCTACCGGAACATTGCTGATAGATTGTGTTGTATCTCCTGTACTCCATAAATAGCTGTCAAATCCAGGTCCTGCGTCTAATGTTGTTTTTTCGTCGATACAAACTGTCTGATCTTTTAAAACAGAAGAATAAACTGGTGGTAAAACTTTAAGGTTTATTTTAGCGATAACAAAACATGTTGCAATATCTGTAATTCTTACATATATAGTAGACGTTGTTGAAATATAATTTGTAACAGGTGTTAAAATTTCATTAGTTCCTGCTAAAGCATCCGCTAAGGTTTTAAAGTATCTCTTTGTAATTGATGACGCCGTAGTTACGTTAGCTTGTGTTAAATCGAATGAAGCAGTTGTAGGTGCACTTTCGATAAAACAAGACTCTAAAGTTGCTTCGGTTGTAGGGATTGCTGCAAAGAATTTTAATGTAATCGGTGCGGAGCCTGTACATCCCAACGGTGTTGTCACTTTTACGTAAACTGTTGTAGCGGCGGATACAAAAGAATCAAAATTTACAATTTCATTCGTTCCTGCATTAAGATCTGCTAAGTTTCTATAATATTTTTTAGTAGATCCGGCTGGTTCTCCAACATTTGCAAGCGATAAGTTAAAAGTTGCCGTTCCTACATTATTATTGTTACAAGATTCGAGAGTCTGAGCATTTGCGGTAAACGGTGATAAATTCAACTGTATTTTACCGTCGGGATTATCGCAGAGAACTCCGGAGTTATCTTTAATTAAAACGGAAACTGTCGTGTTTGCGCTAAATTGATAATTGTTTGGAACTGGAATTGGTGTTCCTCCTACGCTATACGAGAATGTGTAGTTAGCGGGGTTTGTAACGAATTGGCTTTGATAACTTGTTAAGTTAGCAGTTCCCTGTCCTGTTGTTGGATTAGGGCAGAAAGTATCTGTTACAGTAGCTTGATTAATTGCCACTTTATCTACATAAACTTTTACGTTTTTAATAGAATGTCTCGATCTGTTACCACCGGTAGAGGCTGAAAAACCAAAATATCCTACCGTCATTGCGGCAGCTGCACCCGCTGGTGCAAAATTTTGGTTGCAGATTACATTTCCGTCAATAGTAATTTTTATAGCCCAGCTTTGAGTTCCGGGAACAACCTGACCTGTTACTTCAACGTGTTTATAAGTCGCTCCCTGAAAAGGAAGCGTTGTATTCATATCCGGAGAGTGAAAAGAACTTCCTGCAGTGTTGAAAAACTCAACATTATTACTGTCTGTCGTGTTGGCAACCTGTCCGTATGCCACATGTACTTTACTCATCACAGCAGTTGTAGTGTTGTTGTAAGTATCAAACCCTACAATAAGCCCCACGGCATTCTGTGAAACCCCAAGTCCTGAACCTAATACACTTGCTACAGGAGGGTTTTGAAGATACCAAAAGGCAAGACCGTCTCCATTGGCAGTTTGGTTAGAATCCATTCTGAAATCGAATTCCACTCGCCACTTGTCGCAATATTTCAGGTTAATGGGATCATTCAGTCTGATAGAACCGGATTGGTTATTGGTATCGGGAGTCAGCTGTATAAAATCATTGGTAGAACCTACAATTGTCGGCGAAACCATCGTCCATCCTGTTGTAGAGATAGGATTTCCTGTAAGTTGATAGGTTTGGGAAGAAAGAAATTGTGGAATACACATCAAAAAACTTACAACCCAAAAGAGGTAGATTTTTTTATTCATTTATTGGTACGCTTAAAATTAGACGTGTAAAGATATTAAATCCCAGACAATAAATGTGTAATTAATATTAATTTTACCGAAATTGATGTGTAATCTGTAATAAATGATTAGTTAAAAAATGAAATGCTAAATATATTTGAAGAGAATTTAGTTTGATTATAATTTAGAATAAAGAATTGTTTTCGAGATTCTCAAAATAAGTATCAACTTCTAAACTGTCTGATGCAGCAGCAGTTACAGCAAGCTTATCGCACAGTTCATTTTCAAAATGTCCCGCATGTCCTTTGATCCAGTGCATTTTAGGGTTGTGTAAATTGTATAATCCTACGAATTTTTGCCAAAGATCAGGATTTTTCACATTTTTCCATCCTCGTTTTATCCATCCTGCGAGCCAGTTTTGGTTGATGGCATCAGAGACATACTTGCTGTCAGTGTAAATATGAATATCGTTTTTAGAAGACTTGAGTTTTTCCAAAGCAGTGATTACCGCCAACAGTTCCATTCTGTTATTGGTGGTTTTTCTAAAACCTTTAGAGAATGTTTTCTGATATTTTTTTTCAGGAACACGCATGAGAATTCCATATCCGCCTTTTCCTGGATTTCCGCTGCAAGCTCCGTCGGTGTATATTTCTATTCTCAAGGGTTTTATTTAGAGGTTGAAATTTGGTTTAAAATTAAAACTGATGAAAGTTATATTTAAAAATGAAACTAATCTTAGTATTAAATTTTAAAAAGGAAAATCATCATCGTCATCCAGATCGTTCATGGAAGATCCTGAAAGTTTAGAACTATCGGGAAGATCAAATGCTGCACCTGGCTGAATGGTTGTTTTAATTTTATCAAAACCACTTGGCTCTCCTAATAATCCTGCATTAGAATTGTAGCCTATTCCTCCATCGAATGCTGCTTCAATATCAGCAAATTTTGCAAAATGTTTTAAGAAAGATAAACGAACATCCGCAGTTGCCCCGTTTCTGTGCTTGGCGATAATTAATTCTGCCTGATTTTCTGTTGAGGTTTCCTGACCTTCTTCATCGTTATCCCAAACGGTAATTTTATAATATTCCGGACGGAAAATAAAAGATACAATATCCGCATCCTGCTCAATCGCTCCGGATTCCCTCAAATCTGAGAGCTGAGGTCTTTTTCCGGGACGTGTTTCCACACTACGTGAAAGCTGAGAAAGGGCAATTACGGGAACATTCAGTTCTTTTGCAATTGCTTTTAACGAACGCGAAATCATGGAAATCTCCTGTTCACGGTTTCCGACTCCTTTTCCACTGCCTCCGCCGGCTGTCATCAGCTGAAGGTAGTCGACCATGATTATTCTCACACCATGCTGCATTACCAATCTTCGGCATTTTGCACGGAAGTCGAAAATCGAAAGGGAAGGGGTTTCGTCTATATATAAAGGAGCGTTTTCCAGTTCGGATACGTTGGAGAATAATCTTTGCCATTCTTCGTCATCCAAAGTTCCTTTTCTTAATTTTTCTGATGAAATTTTTGTTTCGGAAGCAATCATTCTGGTGATCAACTGTACCGAAGCCATCTCCAGGGAGAATAATGCCATCGGGATTTTGTGCCCAACTGCGATATTTCTTGCCATTGAAAGCAGAAAAGCTGTTTTCCCCATCGCCGGACGTGCCGCAATGATGATAAGGTCGGAATTTTGCCAGCCTCCTGTTTCTTTATCTACATCTCTGAATCCTGATGGAACTCCGGAAAGTCCTTCTTTGTCTTTTAAAGATTTTATGGTTTCAATTGCCTGTTTTACTAATGAATTTGCGGTGTCAAATCCTTTTTTAATAGTTCCGTTGGTGATTTCAAAAAATGACTGCTCGGCTTTATCCAACAATTCAAAAACATCTGTTGATTCTTTGTAGGAAGAATCTATAACATTTGCTGAAACATTAATTAAACTTCTTAAAATATATTTTTCAAGAATGACACGTACGTGATATTCGATGTGAGCAGATGAACTTACTCCCATCGTTAATTCAACAATATAATGATCGCCGCCTGCCTGATTTAGTTTTTCAGTTTTTTTCAAATCCTGAATAATCGTCATGATATCGACAGGGTGGTTGGCTTCGTATAATTTTAAAATGGTAGAAAAAATCACCTGATGTCTTGGGTCATAAAAAACATCTGGCGTAAGCAAGTCTATGGAATGGTCGAGTCCCTTTTTGTCAATCAAAAAAGTACCGATAACCAATCTTTCAAAATCTACTGCATTGGGAGGCATTTTTCCGTCAGCAATTGACAGCTCTTTCGCAAAGTTTCCGTTGGTAAGAGATGATAATGTTTCTTTCTGCGCCATTCTGCAAAGATAGTTTTTTTGAAAATCAAATTAAAAATAGTAATCAAGATTATTGTTGATAAGTTATAAAAAGCTACTAGTGAAAGGCTTTATCTCTGTGCATAAAAAAATCACCCCATTGCTGAGGTGATTTTTTATTGATAGTGAATATTTTTATTCTCTGTTTTTTACCAATACCCATCCGTCGTATTTCGTTTGTGTATTGTTTTTGTCGTTTTCATTCCATGTAATGGTGTACCAGTAAGTTCCTGTAATAACTTTCTTGCCACCGGATGTTCCGTCCCATGTGAAGTCTCTGATTTTATCTGCTTTGTACAACATATTTCCGTATCGGTCGTAGATTGTGAAAACTAAGTTTTTCTTGTATGCTAACGCTGAATAATCGATGAAATCATTTTTGTTATCACCATTTGGAGTGATTGCGTTCAATAGGTTTGGTACCGTTACCTGAACATCAATTGGTGCACAATCGAAACTATCTTTTACATATATTTTGTTTTCACCTCTCGGAAGTCCTGTGAATACATTTGAATCCTGCCAGTTAATTCCGTCAAGAGAATATTTGTAAGGAGCAGTTCCTCCATTTACTGTAATTGTGAATGAGTCATTTGTAATATTAATATTTGTAATTACAGGCTGTTCAGAAGAATAAACATTTACAGGCTGTAAAGTCCAGCATGATCCAGTTCTTAAATTCACCCAATATGCACCAACGCCTACATTGGTAATAGATGAAGTTGTTGCTCCGGTACTCCATTCGTATTCGTCGAATCCAGCTCCTGCATCTAATGTTGTTTTATCTTCAAAACAAATTGTTTTGTCTTTCAAAATGGTAGATTTAACCGGAGGGATAACTCTTAGGTTGATTTTTGCAATCGCAAAACATCCGTTACTGTTGAATACTTTTACATAAACAACTCCTGTTGCGGCAATATAAGAATCCGGACTAGGATTTAATATCTCATTTGTTCCGGCTAATGCGTCTGCATTTGTTTTATAATATTTCTTTGTAGTACCGGTTTGAGCAGTTACGTTTGCTGATGTTAAATCAAATAAGGCGGTTGTAGTATTGGTGGCAATAAAACAAGATTCCAATGAAGCATCATATACTGAAACTACAGGATAGAAGTCTAATAATATTTGCCCCTGTCCTGTACATCCTTGCGGTGTTGACACTTTTACATAAATCGTTTTTGGAGCTGCAGAAATATAATTTGTAGTGTTAGTAATTTCATTTGTTCCGGCAGCCAAATCAGCAAGAGAAAGATAATATTTCTTGGTAACATTCGTACTTGTTGGGTATACGTTTGCTGAAGTAAGATCAAAAACTCCGGTTCCTGCGCCATTGTTGTTGCAAGCCTTTATAGTAACGTTCAGTACTGTAAGAGGAGGCAAAAATTGTAATGTTATTTGTGCATTTCCACTACATCCCTGTGTTGTTGATACTTTTACGTAAATTGTTTTTGGTACTGTAGAAGAGTATGCAGTAGCTGGTATAATTTCATTTGTACCGGCATTCAGATCTGCAAGTGTAGGGTAGTATTTCTTTGTAGAGGTACCAGAATAAATCGGAGCGGATGTCAAATCAAAAATACCCGTTCCTGTATTGTTGATGTTACAAGCCGATAACGTTACATTAACTAAAGGAAGCGGAGCCAATTTGAACTTAAATCTTCCTGTCTGTCTACACTCGTTCAACGGATTGGTTGGGTCTACAGGATCCTGATATTTGATACTGTAATAGTATATGTCGGTTCCGTTTACAACAATTGGCGTGGTGATAGGCGCTGTTCCAAACAAAGCATCGTTTGCAGTCGTATGATAAGTAACGTTAAAGTTAAGGTTACCATTCACAATTGAGGCTGTTAATGTGCTGAAATCAAAAGTTGTTGGCAAAGGACACATTGGGATTTCGTTAGGTCCTCCCGCAGGATTTGGAACTCCAGGTGCTATAAATGGATTAGGTGCTAACGTTGGATTCGTAAATGCTGATGATAATGTAGCCGTTCCTCCCCAAGTTAACGAGAATCCACTTGTGTTATTAGAGAAATTATCTACAATCAGATAATAGGTTTCGCCTGGTAAAACATCCATATACTTAACAAAACGGTCTGAAGTATTTCCTAAATTATCAGTACCTGCTGCTTCCGAGGTGTCGAGTGAAGTCATATTAAGACCTGTTGGACCTGTTCCTCCGGAGAATGAACATCTTACAGGAGTTCCTAGATCATCACAGGTTTTATTAGGCCCGTATACAGCCCAGTCATAATCTGCTGATGATGCGGGAGTAATTACAAAGGTTAAAGTTCCGGCAGTTTCTATGGTAAATTTGTACCAAACGGAAAAATTTTCATTATCAGTAAGGCATCCTCCTAAAATTTCCTCTGTTTCTCCTGGACCTGTAGGAGTATAAGAAATACCGGAATTTCCACAAACCGGAATTGCCGTGACGCAATCTGATTGAGAAAAAGCCAATTGTGATAAAAACAGTACAATCAGTAGTAATAATTTCTTCATAAGTAATTATTTATAAATATTATTAATTCTTCGTTAAGTAAAGAAAACCGCTTGAAAAAGCGGTTTTCTTTAACGTGTTTATATAAATTATTCTCTATTTTTTACCATTACCCATCCGGAGAATTTAAATGGCGTGTTCTTTTTATTGTTTTCATTCCATTCTACAGAATACCAATATGTTCCGGTAGGGACTTTTTTGCCACCTGTAGTTCCGTCCCATTTGTAACCTGTTAGTTTATCTGCCTGTCCAACTTTTACTCCGTATCTGTCATAGATACTTAATACTAAGTTTTTCTTGCTGGCTAATGCAGAGTAATCAATCACATCATTTACCCCATCTCCGTTTGGAGTAATTACATTAACTAAGTTTGGTACTACTACTGTTACATCTATAGGATCACAGTCGTAATCATCTTTTACATATACCGTATTGTCTCCTCTCGGTACGTTGGTAAAGATATTAGAATCCTGCCAGTTAATCCCATCCATTGAATATTTGTATGGAGCAGTCCCTCCAACTGTGTACACCGTAACCGTATTGTTTTGAATGTCAATGCTTCCGATAACAGGCTGCTCTGAAGGATATACTTTTACGTTTTGTCTTGTAATACAAGTTCCTGTTTTAAGGTCTACCCAATAGGTACCAACAGTAACATTGCTTATTGTCTGAGTTGTTGCACCTGTACTCCATGTATATCCGCTAAATCCAGGTCCTGCATCTAACGTTGTCGTGTCTTCTATACAGATGATTTTATCTTCAAGTACATTAGAATATACAGGAGGAAGTACAATTAGCGTTACTTTAGCAATTGAATAACATTGTGTTGTTGCATTCGTTACTTTTACGAAAACTACACCGTTTGGAGCAATATATGTAGTCGGATCAGGAATCGCATTTGTTCCATTTAAAGCATCTGTTAAAGAAGGATAATATGTTTTAATAATTCCAGATTCAGCAGTTACCGTCGCAAGCGTAAGATTGAATGAGGCAGTTGCTGGATTGGTGTCAATGAAACATGATCTCAAGGTTGCATCAGTTACTACAATTACAGGACGTAAATTTAATGTAATTTCGGCACTATCATTACATCCCTGTGCTGTTATTACGTTTACATATACTTTTCCTGTGGAAGACACATATTGAGCAGGATTCAGAATTTCATTGGTTCCTGCAACTAAATCTGCCATTGTAGGATAGTACTTTTTGATTGCTGAAGGATCAGACGGCAATACATTAGCACTTGTCAAATCAAATGTTGCTATGCTTGTGCCGTTGTTATTACATCCTAATAATGTTACATCAAGTGCAGTAATGTTTCCAAGCTTAAATTTGAAATTTCCTGTTTGGGTACATCTATTAATAGGGTTGTTAGGATTGGTAGGATCCGTATAGGTAATTCTGTAAAAATATTCCGGAGTGGTTGAATTTACCGAAATTGGTGTTGTTATAGGCGCAGCACCAGTTAAAGCATCATTCTGAGTCGTATGATAAGTTATTGTAAAGTTTGGATTATTATTAAGGATTCCTGCGCTTAAAGTAGTGAAATCAAAAATAGCAGGATCTGTACAGATCGTTACTTCTCTAGGATTCGCAGGATTCGCAGCAGGTACTCCGGGTGCAATAAAAGGATTTGGCTGTACAGCCGGATCCGAAAACGGAGATGCTAATGTAGCCGATCCTCCCCAACTTAATACGAAACCATTGGTGTTTGCAGAGAAGTTATCAATAATCAAATAATAAGTTTCTCCGGCAACTACATCCATGTATTTTACAAAACCATCACCTCCGGCACCTTCCGTAAGGTCAGTCGCTGTCGTGTTAAGTCCTGTTAAAATTCCACTTGCTGTTGATGCGTAAGAACATCTTAATGGTGTTCCCAGAGAACCACAAGCTTTGTTTGGTCCGAAAACAGCCCAGTCATAATCTGCCTGAGCATTTGGAGTAATCAAAAAAGTAAGAGTACCACTGGTAGCAATAGTGAATGTATACCATACAGAATAATGTTCTGATGACAGACATCCTCCTCCTAAAGGATTTTCCTGGACGCTTCCAAAACCACTCGGAGTGTAGGAAATGGCTGAATTTCCGCACACGGCAAGGGCTGAAGTACAGTCCGACTGTGAGTAAAAGAACTGAGCCATTATGCTCAGGAAAATTAGTAAAGTTTTTTTCATGTAGGGGAATTTTTATATTACAAATATAAAAAATTATTAATGTTAATTTAAAGTTTTTAAGGTTTATTTAATAAATTGATACTTATTGTCTTAATATTGCATTTTTCGTAATTTTGGGTTGGTACTTCCTACAATTAATGCAATTAATACGGTCATCGTTCCGCCGAAAATGACGGAGCGCACAACACCTAAAAGTTTTGCAGATAATCCACTTTCGAACTGCCCCATTTCGTTACTCGACATTATAAATATTGAATTTACGCTTAATACTCTTCCTCTGATATGATCCGGCGTTTTCAGCTGTACAATGGTTCCTCTGATTACCACTGAAATTCCGTCAAGCATTCCGCTTAATACCAAAAACATAAACGAAAGCCAGTATAAATGTGATAATCCGAAACCGATAATACAAAGACCAAAACCTGTAACCACGGCAAGTAAAACCTTACCTTGATTTTTTCTTAACGGAATAATTGATAAAATGGTGATAATACACATTGAACCAATATCTGATGCCGCATTTAATAATCCGAAACCTTCTGCACCGACTTTTAAAATATCGGTAGCGTACACAGGAATCATCGCTACTGCACCTCCGAAAAGAACCGCAAACATATCCAAACACAGCGCTCCTAGAATTTCTTTTGTTTTAAAAATGTAGGAAATTCCTTCACGCATGCTATCTATAACGTTAATATTCTCTTTTTTGTATTCAGAATGTTGTTTATTTAACTGAAAAAAGAATAATGATGCCACAAATATCAATGAAATAATTACGACAAGTGCCCATTTTACACCAATATATCCTATTAGAAATCCACCTATAGCGTGCCCACAGACGGACGAAACCAAAAATGCCGCTTGGTTTAAAGTAATGGCATTCGGCAGATTCTCCTTTTTTACAATTTTCGGAATCATTGAAGGAACAATTGGTCCGATGAAAGCTCTCGCAATTCCTGTAAAGAAAATCACACCGTATATATAATAGGTAATCTGATGTCCCGAAAAATGTAATTCAACATTAAAGAAAGCAGGAATCAATAATAATCCGATTAGAAATATATAAGCGAAATTACAGATGAGTAATAATCTTTTCTTTTCATTCATATCGATTACGTGACCAGCGTATAACGCACAGCTCACCGCCGGAATGACTTCTGAAAGTCCGATCAAACCAATAGAAAAAGGATCTTTTGTTAATTGATACACCCACCATCCTAATAAAGTAGCAAGCATTCTGAAGGCTAAAACAATAAAAAATCTCCCGGTGAGAAGATTTCTGAATTCGACATTTTTCAATGTCTGTAGCGGCGTAAACGAAATCATCCGACAAAAATAGCCTCAAATATTCATTTGAGGCTATTAATATGGTATTTTTTTTAAATGAAAAATTGAATGATACCTAAAAGATAAAATCTATTTTAGTCTGCTCTTGAAGAACTTAGTACTAATGCTGCAACACCCGCTGCGCCAATTACAACAGCGCCTGCCGTAATTCTTGCTTTTCTCAAATCTTTTACTGCGGCTACATTAGCTTTTGGAATTGTCACCACTGTACTGTCTTTTTTTCCGGCTGTCCCAATCAAATTATCACCATCTACGTTACGGAATAATATTTTTTGATTTTCTGAACCGTCCTTCATTGTTACTTTATACATTTTTCCTGCTTCAAGATTAGAATAATCATTTTTGGCAGTATCTTCTGAATATTTTGTAGTAGCACAAGATGAAATTACAAACAGCGACGTTAATAAAGATGATTTTAAAAGTACAGATGCTCTCATTATTATTTTTTAGTTTTCCAAATTTATAATTTTTTTCGAATATACGTTTCCGGAATTGAAAAAATGTGATTAAAGTTTATATATTTCCAATAAATCTGCCACTTTTCTGTCGTTGGCAAGTCTCGGAGTTTTATTTTGCCCGCCTAGTTTTCCCTGTGATTTTGCATATTCATTGAAAGCATTTTTCTTTAAACTCGAAATGTGGAGTTGTTGCAGAATATTTCCCGAAATCAGGTCATTATAATAAGTATTGCGTTTTCTTAGCTGATCATCGAGTTCATTTTTAAATAAATTTAAATTTTCAGGTTCTTTTTCAAATTCAATAAACCATTCGTGATAAGGAAGTCCTTCGCTGGGATTTACTTGCGGTGCCAAATGAAATTCTGTAATCTGTGCAGGGAATTTTTCTACAGTCGCCTTTATCGCTTCTTCCACTTCAAAAGCAATCACGTGCTCTCCGAAAGCTGAGGTAAAATGTTTCGTTCTTCCGCTCACTAAAATTCTATGCGGATTTTTATCGATAAATCTCACGACATCACCAATCGAATATGCCCAAAGTCCTGAATTTGTCGTTAAAATTAAAGCATAATCTTTATTAAGCTCAACGTCCTTTAGGGTTAATCTTTTCGCATCAGGTTTTCCATATTCTTCCAGCGGAATAAATTCATAGAAAATCCCATGATTGGTTAAAAGCAATAATCCTTCTTTCGTATAATCATCCTGAAACGCAAAAAAACCTTCCGAAGCTGGAAATGTTTGTATAATATCAACTTTTCCGCCCAGTAATTCTTCCATTTTGTCGCGGTAGGGTTCGTAATTTACACCGCCTGTAACAATTAATTGAAGATTAGGAAAAATCTGTTTGATCTTTTTACCATTTTTTTCAATCAGTTTTTCAAAATACATAATCAGCCAGGGCGGAATTCCGGAAATCAACGTCATGTTTTCTTTCTCGGTTTCTTCAACGATTTTATCAACCTTCGCTTCCCAGTCTTCAATCATATTGGTTTCCAAACTGGGCAAACGATTTTTCTGTAAATAATTCGGAATGTGATGCGCCACAATTCCTGAGAGTCTGCCGGTTTTAATCCCGAAAACTTCTTCAAGTTCCGGACTTCCCTGTAAAAAGATCATCTTTCCTTTTACAAAATCGGCGTTGTTTTTTTGAGCGATATAATGGAAAAGCGCACTTTGAGCTCCTTTAATCTGGAATGGCATTCCTTCTTTAGAAATCGGAATGTATTTCGAGCCGGAGGTTGTTCCGGAAGTTTTAGCAAAATATTCCGGAGTTTCTGTCCAGAGAATATTGGCCTGTCCGCGTTTTACTCTCTCGATATATGGCTTAAGATCTTCGTAATCGGCAATTTTTACCTTTTCCTGAAAATCTTTAACCGTTTTAATATTTTCAAAATCATGTTCTCTTCCAAAAAGAGTTTTCTTTGCTGTTTCAGTTAAAGACAACAATAGCTCTTCTTGATTTCTATCTGCATTTTTCTTGAATTCTTCTGCCTTTTGGACGTGTTTTTTTGCCCAAACCAATGCTGCATTTTTCTTGAGGAAGTTTAACATGGTTCAAATTTATAAATAAGTAGAGAATCTGCGAGCATTTTTGAAAAATAAGCAACAAAAAAACCGATGAATGAGTGTACATCGGTTCTTCGAAATTTGATTATGAAAATAACAACTATATGTTGAGTTTATTTATTTGCTTTGTACCTTTTATCAGGAGTACCGTCTTTTTTTAAGTTTTTGTTTTCTTTATATCTTTTGTCAGGTGTTCCGTCTTTCTTCATTTTAGCTGCGGGCTTTGCGGTCTCTACCGTGGCAGGTTTAGCAGATTTTACTGTTTTCGTAGTTTTTGTTGCAACCGCCGGAGCAGTTTGTTGAGCATTTGCAAGTCCAAGTCCTAAAACGATAGACATTGCGGTTAAAAATTTTTTCATAATAGATTTGTTTGTTTTTCTTGAATCAAAGTTATGTAAAAATCGAATTGAAAAATGAAGTTTTTTAAACTTAACTAAAGTTTAGTACAGATTAAAAAAAGATTAAATGTATCTAGGTATTCCTAAAAATAGAATCTGCTTCTCCAAACTGGAAAAGCAGATTCTGATTCATCATAAAATTAATACGTTTATCGTGTACAGTTAGCCGTCCACGCTTTACCGTCTTTTAAATATAAAATCTTTAAATCATTGTTGTCAATTCTGATATAAGTCGTTGCATTAGAACCGACCATTACCAAAGTGTTGTCTCCTTGTTGCTGAAATTCAACACCATTCAGGTCAGGAATTCCATTTGAGAAAGCGAAGTTATATTTTGTTCCGCTTGCAATTTTAGTTACAAATACACTTCCATCATCAGCACTGATGTTGTTATCGGCATCAGTATATTTAACACTGCCTCTGTAGGTTCCTGCAAAAAAATCGTTGTTTGCTGGATCGTCATCGTCGCTGCATGATGTGATTGTCGTGACAACAAAGAACATTAATAGGAATACTCCTAAAATTCGGATTACTTTTTTCATAATAATATTTCGTTAATGGTTTCGTAAACTCGGTTATTCAAATCAGATGCCATGTGGTACCTTTAAAATTATTTTAACTTTTTAATTTAAAATTTTAGTAAAACGTTAAGATTTCCTCAGTCCTTTTAACTTTGAATGATTATCATCTTATTTTCAAAGGAAAAATTATCCTTACCTTTGTGTAGATCAAACGGTTTCGGAAAACTCCCGAAATCGCTTTTGCCGTTTATACTATATTACTTATGCAATTAAAGACCATCAACGAAAAATTCCTTCCTGAGCTGCTTAAGAAAGAATTCGGAAAGGAGATTTTTATTCAATTGGAAAATAACCAACATATTTCTGTAAAAGGAAACGCCGGTTCTTCTGTATCGGTTTTTGTGGCCGAACTTTTCCTCACACAAAAAAAACATATTCTTTATTTGGTTGATGATAAAGAAGATGCGTTGTATGCGAATGCTGAAATGGAAGATCTTTTAGGAAAAGAAAAAATTCTTTATTTTCCGGCAACACACATGGAGCCATATCAGGTGGAGAAAACGCAGAATGCCAACTTGGTGCTTAGAACTGATGTAATCAATAAAATTACTTCGAGTAAATCTCCGAAAGTTATTGTAGCTTATTCCGGGGCGTTGTCGGAGAAAGTGTTGAAGAAAGAAGATTTTAAAGCGATTTCCCATCATATTAAAGTTGGCGATCAGCTTGATTTTGATTTTGTTGATGAATTATTAAATCATTATAATTTTCAGCAGACCGATTTTGTATCTGAGCCGGGAGAATTTTCTGTGAGAGGCGGAATTGTTGATGTTTTTTCGTTTTCCAATGAAAAACCGTATCGTATCACGTTCTTCGGAAATGAAGTTGAAAATATTAAAACGTTTGATATTGAAACACAGCTTTCCGTTGATAAAGTGACCGATTTTCAATTGGTTTCCAATATGAATTTTACCGTGACGGGAAGTCGGGTTTCGTTGCTGCAACTGTTACCGAAAGAAAGTTTTGTAATTTCCAGAAATGGGCTTGTCGGAATGCAAAAACTGAAAACATTTTACGAAAAATCTTTGGTGAAATTTGAGACATTAAGCAAAGATATTGCGCACCGATCTCCACAGGAATTATTTATTTCGGATCAGGAGTTTTTATTTGACTATAAAAAGTTTAAAACTGTTGATTTTGGAAGTTTCCCCATTGAAGGATTGATTGAGTTGTCTGAAATGAAAATCGATCAGATTCCGCAGCCGACTTTTCATAAGAATTTTGAATTATTAATTGAAGATCTTGAAGAAAAACAAAATGGAAGTTATGAAACATGGATTTCGTTTTCCAGCGAAAAGCAAAAGGAAAGGTTAGAATTAATTTTTGAAGAGCTGGAACACAAACTTCCTTTTAAAAGTTTTAAATCTGAACTTCACGAAGGCTTTGTCGATCATGATCACAAGTTATTAGTGTATACCGATCACCAGATTTTTGACCGTTACCAACGTTATAAAGCAAAAAATACATTCGCAAAATCTGAGCAGTTAACCTTAAAAGATCTGATGTCTTTGAAAGTCGGAGATTATATCGCTCACATCGACCATGGAATCGGAAAATTCATGGGATTGGTAAAAGTGAATAATGACGGGAAAATTCAGGAATGTTTTAAACTGACGTATAAAAACGGTGACTTATTATATGTAAGTATTCATTCGCTTCATAAAATTTCAAAATATAACGGACCGGACGGAAAAGAGGTTGTTTTAAGCAAACTGGGTTCGCCAACATGGAAATCTTTAAAGCAAAAAACGAAAGCGAAAGTAAAACAAATAGCCTTCGATTTAATCAGATTATATGCTCAGAGAAAAACGGCGAAAGGCTTTGCTTACACTCCGGATTCTTATCTGCAAAATGAACTGGAAGCAAGCTTCCTTTATGAAGATACTCCCGATCAGGAAAAAGCAACGATTGACGTAAAACATGATATGGAAGCCGATACAGTAATGGATCGACTGATTTGTGGAGATGTAGGTTTCGGTAAAACGGAAGTTGCGATTCGCGCAGCATTTAAGGCAGCAACCGACGGAAAACAGGTGGCAATTTTAGTTCCTACAACAATTCTGGCTTTTCAGCATTACAGAAGTTTTAAAGAAAGATTAAAAGATTTTCCAGTAAATGTTGGCTATGTAAACCGTTTCAGAACTGCAAAACAGAAATCTGAAACATTGGCTCAATTGAAAGATGGAAAACTTGATATTATTATAGGAACGCATCAATTGGCAAGTAGTTCTGTCAAGTTTAAAGACTTGGGATTGTTAATTATTGATGAAGAACATAAATTTGGGGTTTCTGTAAAAGATAAATTGAAAACATTAAAAGCAGATGTTGATACTTTAACGTTGACTGCAACACCAATCCCGAGAACCTTGCAATTTTCATTGATGGCAGCGAGAGATTTATCCGTAATCAAAACACCACCGCCAAACAGGCAGCCTGTTGATACGCAGATCATTGGTTTTAGCGAAGAAATTCTTCGTGATGCGGTTTCGTATGAACTTCAGCGTGACGGACAGGTTTACTTCATCAATAATAGAATTGAAAATCTTAAAGATATTGCCGGTTTAATTCAACGATTGGTTCCTGATGCGAGGGTAATCACCGGGCACGGACAGATGGAAGGAAAGCAGCTGGAAAAAAATGTGCTGGATTTCATGGAAGGGAAATATGATGTTTTGGTTTCTACAACAATCGTAGAAAGTGGAGTAGATGTTCCGAATGCGAATACTATTTTTATTAATGATGCGCAGCGTTTCGGGATGGCAGATCTTCACCAGATGAGAGGTCGTGTCGGCCGTAGCAATAGAAAAGCATTCTGTTATCTGATCACGCCGCCTTATGATATGATGACTTCCGATGCAAGAAAACGTTTAGAAGCGATCGAGCAGTTTTCTGATTTGGGAAGTGGATTTCAGATTGCAATGAAAGATTTGGAAATTCGTGGTGCGGGAGATTTATTGGGTGCGGAACAAAGTGGATTTATTAACGAAATGGGCTTTGAAACCTATCAGAAATTAATGCAGGAAGCATTGGAAGAATTAAAAGATGATGAAGAATTTGAAAATCTTTTCGAAAATGAAGAAGAAAGAAACAAATTATTTAAAACAACGAAAGACGTTAATATAGATACCGATTTAGAATTAATGCTTCCGGATTGGTACATATCGAATACGGAGGAAAGATTATCGCTTTATCAGAAATTAGCTGAGATTGACAATGAAGAAAATTTATTGAAATTTGAATCTGAATTAATCGACCGTTTTGGAGAATTACCTAACGAAGCCATTAATCTGTTGAAAAGTGTGAGCTTAAAATGGCTGGCGGCAGATATTGGCTTTGAGAAAATTGTCATGAAAAACGGAGTTTTCTTAGGATATTTCCCAAATAATCCTCAGGATAAATTCTACCAGACCGATAAGTTCAGACATATTATCAATTATCTGACACGAAATCCTAAAGAAGCTCAGTTAAAAGAAAAAAGCGGAAAGGATGGAAATCAGTTGATGATGAGAAAGGATAAAGTAATTAATGTAGATGAGGTAAATTATTTACTAAAATCAATTTTGAAAGATAATTGATTCTGGCTTGTTATAGAATTAACCTTATTAAATATTTCTCAATTAAAAATCTAAAATCGAAAGTTTTTAGATTTTTTTTGTGTAATTTTTACTGATTCTTGTAAATTTTAAATCATTTGTAAGAGAAAATCAATTATATTTGACGGCATTAAAAATCTAATAAAGCATGCTAAAAAAATACATTCTTTCTACATTTGCGGTAGTTGCATTAGGACTTGTTGTTTCTTGTGATAATACAACCAGTGACCCGCCAAACCAGAACAATACAAACCCATCCGATCCGGCTATCGTAGGCCCAAGAATTTTAAGCAAGATCAACAGTAAAATAAGTGCTACTGAAACAAGAGATCTGGAGGAATATATTACCAATGCAGGTGCACTTTCTCAGGCTATCATACGAGATGCAGCTTCCAGTGATGCTATTACTGCTACGGTAACCTATTCAGGAAGCAAAATTTCGAAAATAAGATATCTGGATAATAAGCCTACACACGTTATAGATAATACATATAATCTCACCTATACTACCGGTAAGCTTACGATGATTGCGATGGATCAGCCTGTACTGGGAACTGCAATAATCAACCATAGCGATTTTGAAGTCGTTTATGATGCAAACGGAAAGCTTTACAGAATTGTTGAAAAGAAAAAATTAGGGGGAAGCACAACTTATACACATTATGTTGAATACAAATTCACATTTTCTGCAGATAATGTAGCAAGAATGGATCAGACTTCAATGCTGATGGATGGAGCAAATCCTGATACTACAACCGCAAGTACAATGGGTTATGCTTACAGTAATTATGATGATAAAGTAAATCCTTATAATACATTGCCGAAAGAATACTTTATAGTAACGGGTACTATGTTCCCGATCAACTTTAATTCTATTTCTGCGAATAATACAGGGAAGATGACGATTCACGCTCCTGCAGGTCCGGCAATAAGCGTTCCTAAAAGTTATTTATACGATTCTCAGAACTATCCGGTATCAGATCAGGGACAATTAACAAAATACATATATAAAGTATTATAAGTATAATATTTTTTTGATACTTCTATCAGAATTTGAATAAAGTAATGATTTTTATTCAAAAAAAAATTATATTTGTGGAAAAATAAATAAATCCCCCATTAAAATGAAACGACTTTTTTATTTTGTTTTATTGTTAGCTGGTGTTTCTTCATTACATTCTTGTAAAGATTTGGCAGATGAAGACGGAAACCCACTTTTAGATACAAATACAACCACCGGACTTACAGGTCCAAGAGCTTTACACCAAGAAGTTGATAATTCACATACCATAGCTACCTATTTTTATAACGGGCTGCAGTTATCAAGAGTCTTAACAGACAGCGCATCGGTTACCAATGTAGCATGGAGCGGAAATAAAGTAAGCACGATTGATTTCAAAGGTTTTCTTGATCTTGATGATGATAAGAAATTAGATAAAGACAGTATTGTTTATACACAATTATACACCTATGGTGGTACAGGAAGGTTAGAAACTATTTCAGAAAACCGTTCTTTATACCATAGAATAACAACATCGCCTTTCTCAGTTGCCAATCCGAGCCCGCAGACTTTGTACAAAAGGGTAAAAACGAAATATACAATAGCGTATGCTGCAGCAACTGGGAAGCTAGACTTAATTACGATGGAAAGCGGTCCCGAAGCAACTCCGTTTGTTAACACAGACTATTCAACTACAAAATTTGAGTATATGGGTGATAATGTTGCTCAGTTAATAAAAAATATAGGTCCGATGAATGGAGGCGTACCGGGTACTCCTACGGAAAAATACAGTTACGGATTTTCAAATTATGATGTAAATATCAGTCCGTTTACCTTATTGCCGACTGCCTATAAAATCTCAAGACTGATATCAACTAATTACAAAGGTGAAGAAGGCTTGATTTTTTCTCCAAACAGTCCGAGAAGAAAGACGCTTACAGATCTTACGGAGGCGATTCCTGTTCCACAGGTAGCATCTACAGATTATCGTTACGATCCTCAGACTTACATGACAGTGGGATACACTATAAATTATATCTACAAACCTTTGTAAGAAATAATTTCTCAATAATATATAAACTCAATCTTTCCGAAGGTTGAGTTTTTATTTTTAATGCCTTAATTTTGCAAAAAATTTCTCAATGAAATATTTAATAGTCGGTCTTGGAAACAAAGGCTCTGAATACGAAAATACACGTCACAATATAGGTTTTAAAGTTGCAGACAAGATTGCTGAAACGTTGGATGTATCTTTTAATACTACAAATTTCGGATGGATGGCAGACGGAAAATATAAAGGAAGAAGAGTATTGGTATTAAAACCGGACACATATATGAATCTTTCCGGAAATGCGGTGAGATACTGGATGCAGAAAGAAAATATTCCTTTGGAAAATGTATTGATTGTTACGGATGATTTAGCATTGCCGTTCGGAACATTGAGAATGAAAGGAAAGGGTTCTGATGCTGGGCACAACGGATTGAAGAACATTAATGAAGTGCTACAAACACAAAATTACGCGCGTCTCCGTTTTGGGATCTCTGCAGATTTTTCTGAAGGAAGACAGGTAGATTATGTTCTCGGAACCTGGAATGAAGAAGAAAATAAAACATTGGCGGAAAGAATCGAGAAATTTACTAAAGCTTCATTGTCTTTTGTATTTGCGGGAATTAATAATACCATGTCGGCTTTTAACGGAAAATAATCTTTAACTAAAGATTTAGATATTGTAAAACCTTCTGAAATGGAGGTTTTATTGTCTGTAAACAACAATATCTCTTATCACCTTTTTATCAAAGAAATTTCTTTCATTTACGGTAAAATTATAATTGTGTTCTTCCTGAAAAAATTCTATCTGAGTTGTTGAAGCAGTATCGGGTTTCCATCTGATGACTAAAGTAACCTCTTTGCCGGAATTAATATCCTTATCAGAAAATCTGAATAATGTACTGGGTAAGGTATTATTAGGATCGGCTTTAATATCAGATTTTGCTTTTTTAAACTGCAGTTGGGTCATATCTTTTAGCAATAGAGAAAAAGGCTTTCCTATATATTTTTCTTTATTGATTTCAAATTTTTTGGCATACGCCAGTGTATCACTTACAGGTTTCTGAGCTTTTAAAAATCCGCTGAATAATAAAATGAATCCTACTATCAGGATGTTGATCTGTATTTTCATAAGTTGATCTGCTGCATTTATTTTGAATATCAAAAGTAAGTTTTCCTGAACTTTTTTAGGAATAAATTCGGGAAATGTTTTCACAATTAAATCATAAATTTTTAATCAATTACAATTTTCCGAAAGTCTCACGCACCTTAGTAATGAGTTTTCGGATGATTCCGAAAAGTCAACGCACCCCTGCGACATACTTTCGGAGCTTCCGGAAAGCTTCATGCAGGGGTGCGACAAACTTTCCGGTAGGTGGGAAACCTTCCTGCGGCCTGTAGGGTATTTTCCGGAAAATGTCCATATTATCTGGATAAGAGATTCTTCACTTCACTTTGGCTTCTTTCAGAATGACAGCGATGATGAGAATATTTAAATAAAAAACCACCGAAAAAATCGATGGTTCTCAGATGTACTTTTACAATAATTTCCAATCTGTCTAACTATAATATGTTGTATTGTAGATAAGGGTAGTGACTGATTATAACCAGGTTACAACGCCTGTTTCAACATCGTAATTTGCTCCTACAATTTTTATTTTACCTTCTGTTTCAAGGTTTTTAAGGGTAGAGCTTTGCTTACGGATGTCTTCGATGGCACTTTTTACGTTTTGTTGATTCAGTCTTTCCAACAAAGCATCATTTTTAGATGAGCGCTCTTCTCCATCTTCGATGATATCGTTGATGATAGGATCAAAATGATTAATCAAATGGTTCAGGTTATCCATACCAAGACCTTCAATCTGTGCTGCATCCAGACCACCTTTCAATGCACCGCATTTTGTATGTCCTAATACTACAACCAGTTTAGATCCTGCCACGTTACATCCAAACTCCATAGAGCCCAGAATATCCTGATTTACAAAATTACCTGCAATTCTGATACTGAATACATCGCCAAGTCCCTGATCGAAGATAAGTTCAGCAGAAGTACGGCTGTCAATACAGCTTAAAACTACCGCAAAAGGCCATTGTCCTTCTCTTGTAGCATTCACCTGCTCCAAAAGGTCTCTGTTTGCCTTCAGGTTGTTTACGAATCTTTCGTTTCCTTGTTTTAAGAATTCAAGGGCTTTTTCAGGAGTAATTGTTGACTGTGTTTCAGAAGTGTGTGCTTTCATATTGTTTATGTATTGAATTTTTAAAGTTAAAAAAAATAATTGATGAGCTACATAGCTCTTTTATGGGTAACTACGATGTGAGAATCTTCATCTCTTTCATAATCTCTGTACGAGGTTCTGAAGCCTAGAAGTTCTACAGTAATATCTTCTTCTTTCGCCCTGATATTGGCAAAATCCTGAATCATTTCCAAAACATCGGTGGCTATGTATGAAGTACCTCTTGCATCGATGGTTACGTTTGAGTTTGCTTGAATATTTTTTAATGTTTTTTTGATTGCTGCCTTGTTTAAGAATGAAACTTCCTCGGCAAGCTTAATGGTGATTCCGTCTGCATCATCCAGTTTTTCTTTGCTTAAATAATACGCTCTCTTCATGTTTCCCTGAAGAATATAGAACACTGAAATCGCAAGACCGATTCCCACACCTTTTAACAGGTCTGTCGCTACAACTGCCACGACGGTTGCCACAAACGGAATAAACTGGAATTTTCCCAAATGCCAGAAATGTTTGAATGTAGCAGGTTTAGCCAATTTATATCCCACTAAAAGTAATACCGCAGCCAAAGTTGCCAACGGAATTAAATTTAAAACCACAGGAATCGACAATACGCAGATTAATAATAAAACCCCGTGAATGATTGCTGATAGCTTGGATGTTGCCCCGGCATTGGCATTAGCAGAACTTCTTACCACAACCGAAGTCATTGGAAGTCCACCGATGAATGAACTGATTAAATTCCCGATTCCTTGCGCTTTTAATTCAAGATTAGTATCAGTGATTCTTCTTTGTTGGTCTAAACGGTCTGACGCTTCGATACAAAGTAATGTTTCAATAGAAGCTACAATGGCAATTGTTGCACCCACGATCCATACTTTCGGGTTGGTAAATCCGTTGAAATCCGGCATGGTTACCAAATTTTTGAAATCATCCAACGACTGCGGTACAGGCAAAGAAACCAAATGTTGATTCTGTATTGCCAGTGAACTGCCCATTATTTTGAAAACTTCATTCAGAACAATTCCTGCAACTACGGCAACTAAAGCTCCCGGAAGCATTTTTATTCTTCTTAGGGCATATACTTTATCCCAGGTAATTAAAATGGCAACCGAAACTAAGGTTACGATAATTGCTCCCGGATGAATGGCTCCGAATAATTCGCTGAAATATCCGAAATTCAACCCGTTGTCAAAAATTGACTGGTGACCTTCATAATCTTTATCAAAGCCTAATGCATGAGGAATCTGCTTTAAAATGATGATAATACCGATAGCGGCAAGCATTCCTTCAATCACATTATTCGGAAAATAATTGGAAATACTTCCTGCTCTTACAAATCCCAAAACCAACTGAATTAATCCTGCAATAATCCCTGCACAAAGGAAAAGCTCAAATGCGCCAAGATCTGTAATTGCAGTTAAAACAATTGCAGTTAAACCTGCTGCCGGTCCTGAAACCGATATGTTGGAATTGCTGATTGTTCCTACAACCAAGCCTCCGACAATACCTGCAATAATTCCGGACAATGGGGGTGCACCGGATGCCAACGCAATTCCTAAACATAAAGGAAGGGCCACTAAAAATACTACGAGTCCTGAAGGGAAGTTCTCCTTTATTCCTCCTATTAATGATGTTTTTTTCATGATGTTAAGCTGTGAGAAATAACCGACCTATTTGCCTTCAAATAAATCAATTTAAAAATGGAAAATTTTAATTTTAAAATACAAGGTGTATTCAATATCAAAAAAATGATAGAGAACAGTATCAAAAAAATCTAATGGAAAAAATTATGCCTCCGGAGGCGGAGAAAATATGGTAAGTAAAGGGGACAGATGAAAGGAATCATCTATCAGTAAGAAAGATCTGTCTTCTAACGAAGGTTCAAAAAATTTCAGATAATCGAAAACATCTAAAGTTTTTGGAAGTGTCTTTTCGTAAACAATAAAAGATGATGGGCTGGAGTGAGGTTCTTCTTCGTTGATAATTACATTCGTTCTTGTAAGATCCCAACCGCATACAGCAGCAATGCCTGGCAGCGCCGTAAAGTTAAGGAAGAACAGTAATGTAAGGATACTCCAAAGTTTCATTTTACTTTCTTTTTTTGAAAAACTATTTCGTTTTTCGGCTCATCACCCAATCAGAACTTGTAAGGTTATAGATTTTCTGGATGTCTTTCAAGATTTTCTCGAAATCGATCTTCAAATCAATAATTTTACCCGTTCTAAGGTCAAAAACCCACCCATGAACAACAGGATACTCGTCTAAAATGTATCGCTCCTGTACGCAAGCCATTTTAACTACGTTGATACACTGCTCCTGAACATTCAGTTCTACAAGCCTGTCATAACGTTTTTCTCCATCTTCAATGGCATCTAATTCTGCCTGATGCAATCTGTAAACATCACGAATGTTTCTCAGCCAAGGATTTAATAATCCTAAATCCTGAGGGGTCATCGCTGCTTTTACACCGCCGCAGTTGTAATGTCCGCAAACAATAATGTGCTTTACCTTCAAATGTTCCACCGCATACTGAATAACAGCAGTTGAACTCATATCTAAAGTATTCACCACATTGGCAATGTTTCTGTGGACGAAAACTTCTCCCGGCTTTGCTCCCATCAATTCTTCTGCTGTAGCTCTGCTGTCTGAACATCCGATATATAAATATTCGGGGTTCTGTGTCTTTGCCAATTCACTAAAGAATTGGGGGTTGTCTGCTAATTTAGACTCTGCCCATTTTTTGTTGTTTTCGAAAATAACCTCGTACGATTGTGACATAATTTAAAATTTATAGTTTTATAATTATTTATTTCGTGTAAATTATTTTCAAAATCAATAGATTAAATCGATAATTATGCAAAAATATAATTTTTACTGAAACGGCAATCATTTTTAACAAAGTTTAATATTAAAATATGCTTAAAATCATACTGATATAAGGGATTAAAAGCTATATCGATGATATTTAACTCAAATATTTACCGTTTATTAAATTAAATCTATATAAAAGTACAAACTATCATTAAAAAAACAATGAAATAGATGGTGAATTCTTATTGAGAGATGAATTTGCTAAATTTTTGTTTATGAATTGATATGAACGTTATCTTGTTTTAGAGTTACACAACAAATTTTTAAAGGATTAATTTTTATGGTACCTCTTATAAGTTTCTATAAGAATTTTCATGTTCATATTTAATCTAATTGGTATAATTTAATGGATATTCGATATCTTTTAAATCAGCTTTATAAAGCTCTTCTACATAAGGATAATATTGGCTTTTGTCAGATTTAGGAATTAATTTTTCTTTTTTAATTTTGAATTGTAAGCTTGTTAAATTATCGAACATACTAAAGTTATAATTTCTTTTATTTATCGAGATAAATGTTAAATACTGTTTGGTAATTTGGTATTTACCTTCTGAAATCGCATCTTGTTTAACATCACCTCCATCTAACGGAGGTAAAGAAAGAAATATATATGTTGAATCTGTTTTATCTAAAACAAGATATAATGATTTATTACTGTAGACATCATATTTATGATTTTTATTTATTTCAATATCAAAGATCGTTTGTGAAAATAATATTTGACATATTAATAAAATTCCTATTAAAATTATTTTTTTCATGCATATTTTATTCTATTTAATTATAGATATAATTTTTTTTAGGTTTTTTCTTTTTATTAATTGTATTGCATAACCCTTCAAATGGATACAAACATTTTTCTATATATAGTACTTTTTTTAATTTTCCGTTTTGAGAATTAATGATATATTGAATTCCTTTTTCTTCAACCTCTTCATTGTAATAGGTTTGTATATAGAGTTCCCAAATCTCTTTTTCGGTATCAAAATAAAAAGAACTGACAGTTCTATTTTTGCCTGTTTTTAAATTAATATAACCTTTTTTCTCCATAAAGTTTAAAGCGTCCGCAAATGAAAATTTTTTGAATTTTATATCTTCGTCTGTCATTTTTAATATTTTACCATTCTCGTCATAATCTTTCCAAATACCAATTTTAATTACATAAGAATCTAAACTAGCAAACTGTCCAAATTCTTTTAACCTACCTGATGGATAAAAATGATAAGAAAGAGTAATATAAGATTTTGGAGGAATAACATGATACCAAATATCTTTATTATTAAAGTTTTCTGAACGAAATAATGTACCATCTTTCAGTACTTTAAATCTTCCTGAGGAATCACTGGGTAAATTTTTATAATCTGTTTTGTATTGATCAAAATCAAATTTTTGAAATTCGGGATAAATGTCAAAGGGATTTATATTTTTATGGTATACTTGTGCACTTAATGAAAACACAAAAAACAACATTATGAATTGATGGAATTTTCTCATTTTACTGATTGCTTTTGCTTCTAAACTAATATTAATTATAAAGAAGACTTTTATATTTAGATAATTTAGATTTAATCAACTCTTTCGAAAAAGGATAATACATATCTGATTTTGGAACAATTTTTTTTCTCTTAATAATAAACTTAAGACCTGTTATATCATCAAATAAACTAACGTCAAAATTATTTTTATTCTGTGAAAAGAGCGTTAAAATATTATTGTAAATGGTATATTTTCCTTCTGAAACTGTATATATTTTCAAATCACCACCATCCAATGGAGGTAAAGAGATGAAAGTAAATGTAGAATCTGTTTTGTCTAATATTAATCGTAATGATTCATTGGAATAAACTTCATTTGTGTGATTCTTATTTATTTTTACCTTAATAACTATTTGTGAAAATAATATTTGACTTATTAATACAATTCCTATTGAAACTATTTTTTTCATGCTTATTGTATATTTTTATTTACCTTTTTCCATTGCCAATAATAAAGATAATATTCTTCTTTTGGGACATAGGTATTAGGTTTTCTATTAAATGCTTCTACGGGATTATTTTTCATACTAGAATAATCCATAATATTTTTAGTAGCCTGTGCTTTATAATTAAAAATATCATCTCCATAATGTTTAGTATTGAAAGAGAAAGTATGTGATAATCCCAAACCATGAAGACATTCATGGGCTATCGTTTCAGGATCGTGAGTTTTAAACATTATTCCGTAATTGCTATTAGGTGATGAATAGCCTCTTTCTATACTATTTCCCGCTTGTGAAATGACATCTAAGAAATATAGCCTAAAATATTCACTTCCTAAATAATCAGGAAATTGCTCCTTTAATTCATTTAATAGCATCTCTCCCAATTCATTATCTTTATCATTCATAATGAATATTTTTTTATTTTTATCAAAACTAACATGACATTTCTCAATGAATTTATACTTTTCTGTAGAGATATTTAATCTAATTTCCTTACCATTCTTATCCATAGTTAAAAATTCAGGTTGAAGCATACATTGGTTTAGTACTCCTTCAAACTTAGATAATGCCCCTTCCTCAGGTTTTCCAATTACTCCTTCAGAAGTTTGCACTTTTATAATCAAAATTTTCTTTTTCTTAACAGCTGTTGTATTTATGAACTTGATAACTCCCGCAAGATTTTCTGTTTGGTTTTTTACAGAATAAATCTGGATAGCTTTTGTTGTATTATAAAATAATTCAATGGCTCCATACTTTCCACTTCTGGCTTTACATTTAATAGTTAAAGGTTCTAAAGTATTTGGGTTTTCAATTTTATATCTGCTTAAACCAATAATGGGATGTTGATCTGTAATTTCAACTCCATCAACTTTAAAAATTAAATAATCTGGTTTTTCGTCAGTTAAAAATTCAATATGCATGTCTAAAGTAGCTTCAATTGGTCCATATTTTTCATTTTCAGGAAAAAGACCAATAACAGATGCATAATAGATTTTTTCTCCGCCGCCTTTGGGAGTATAACTGAACGCCTGATACATTTGCTTAAGCTTGTCTAAAGAGTCATGTGCCGGCAAATATTGTGGATCTTTCTTAAAGAATTCTTTTGCACCGGTGGGATTTTTATCAATATCAGTCTCTACAGTATACCATTTGTTTGGATCCGTGATAAAAACATCTTTGGGTAGAGAACCATTATTTTTTTCAAGTTTTTTTAAAATTTCCCTCTCGTTATACTGATAATATTTGCCTACAATTTCATTATAATCCACATCATCTAATAAAGCTGAATTACCTTCTCTAAACCAATCAAATGCAAATTCACCTCTCCATTCTTGCTTAGATCTAACGTTTACAATACATTTTGCATCTGCTTTCATCACGGGAGCTTGTTGATTAATCCTATACTTTACTCCGTTTTTAGCATTAAAAACAATTTCTTTTCCTGAAGTAATTTCGTAGCCTTCCTGGGCATAAATTTTATAGCTTCCTCCGATTTCTTCTATTAAATCTCCGCCTATATAAGCTACTCAGGCAAACGGTGCTACACTTAGAATTGCTAATAATGACGTTAGCATTAAAAACAATTTCTTTTCCTGAAGTAATTTCGTAGCCTTCCTGGGCATAAATTTTATAGCTTCCTCCGATTTCTTCTATTAAATCTCCGCCTATATAAGTTTCTTTACTCATAATTTAGTGGCTTTTAGATTTTTCGGCTGAATTATGTTGTATTTCATTTTGAGAATGGAACTCATGATTTTCTGTAGATTGGGTAGAACCTTTTCCATTGATAATGGTTTGTTTATCTTTTTCGATTTTACTCTCCTTATTTCCCTGAATAAACTCCACCATTTTCCCGATTACATTGACCATATAATTTGTCCCCACATTAATCATACTCATCATCCCCACCCCAACAGATTTATTCATTCCTACAGTTTCAGTAGAATTCATCCCTACAGTTGTTATCATATTCTGTCCCACATTAATATTCAAATTCTGTCCGGCAGTGAAAGTAATGTCATTCGGTGTATTCGCATTAATATTTTTAGTACTAAATTAAAGTATTAAGATATTTTAGGAGTTTTTTTAACTCTTAAGTAGGCAACAATTGTAGTTAGTAAAAACATCATACTTCCTGAATAAACAATAAACTTTCCAAAAAGATTACCTGATGATTCTATCTCTTGCATTGAAAAAGGACTCCCTAAGAAAAACTCTTCACAAGATAAATACATCATATTTAATAAGATAAAAATGAGAAAGTTTTCTATCATTAAATATTTAATTTCCTTCGTATAGAAATTCACTACAAAAATATTAAAAAGTACAACGCTTAAAATCAAAGGAGTGTTTATAAAAGAATCATTGCCAAAAAAGAAAAAGCTAAACAAAAAGATATTACTTAATAGGATTAAACTTATTTTAAAATTTTCTATTTTAGATAACCAAATTATATTAAATATTGCAAACAGAATTAATAATTTAATTAGAGAATAAATTAAAATAATTCTACAATCATCCAAATCAAAACAATAATCTTCTAAAAAACCATAATAATATAATGTAGATAGATAAATTGTTGAAAATAAGCATCCCAACAATATTTGAATCAGAAAATTTTTCATTTATTTAGGTGTATATTTTAACAGTTTTTGTGGCGGTCCTTTTGGTGTATCTCCAGCTTTAACGTCTCTATAGGCTCCCTGAGGTTGCCATGGATATTTTTTATCATCAAGAAACATTTCTTTACTTTTGTACTCCCGAAAATCATCATCATATTTAATTTTTTCTTTAGGAAATATTTTCTCATCAAAGTTAGCCATCTTAATAAGTAATCTGTCTTGAAAATTCCCCCAAGTGTCTCCATAATTTGAGCGTTTCGCAAATGCATAAACATCTATTTTTAGATGATTTGATAGTCTTTGAGCCAGACTGCTTCCATCTCCCCACATTAATTCCAAATCGGTTGAATCCTCTTCATTAATTCCTGTTCTGCATGAATAGCTATAAATATTAGCATCTTTAAAAATATTTTGGCGAATTAATGTATAGTTTTTTAAATTCAATTCATTTGCTTCAGCTGTTATATTTGATACAATTTTATTTTGCAATTTATATGCATCCCAATCTAATAAAAAAGTTATCCTTCCGGGAAGTCCATGAGAATAAAAATATATGTTTTTAACTTTGTAGATATTTCCATAATGATCCGGTTTTACTCTACAGTCAATTCCTGTTTTTATATATCCGAAATTCAGATAATTGAATAATTCAGAAATAATACTTATGCTAATTATTTTTATATTCTTATTATAAGTTTTAAGAGATTTTTCAAATTCAACAACCATAGTATTAGAATATCCTTGTTTGAAATAGATTACCGTTTGTACACTTGATTTCCTCACTCTTCTTATTGCTTGCGCCATAAACATTAATTTATTAACAGGTGATTTATCGTGTACTTCAGCTCCAATTACAACAATATTTTCTGTATACGTCATAACATGACTTAAACTTGGTTTGCCTGGTTTATAATCCCCTAAACTATTATTTATTCCTTCCATTAGAGATTATTTTTTTTAAAGAATTTAATATCAATTTTCCATCAGTAGCCTCAACCCATTTGTTTTCAGTAATTTCTTTTATCTTTTTACCAACTATGACAGATTCTTTATTTTCTGTTTTGATAATCAGATTTTTTGAATTTTTAATAATTGCCATATTAAAATAGGTTTGATTTTTCGCCACTATTCCATTCAATAGTTTTTGCACTTTGCATAACCATATTTTCCTGAGTTGAATGAATGTTAATTTCTCCCGCAAATGTTTCTGAGTTTTTAGAATTTCTTAAAACAGTTTCTTGTATAAATTCGGTTCTATTATTTGATGTTTCAATCCTATCACCTATAGCAGATTCCATGATGTCATTTCCAGCAGTCACGAAAATATTATTTGAGACTGAAGTTGTTTGATTATTACCAATATTGGTATTCATATTTTTTCCAGCCGTAATATTTATATCCTCCCCAGCCGTAAACGTCATATTCTTCGGCGCATTCACATTAATATTCCCCTGTCCATCCATCAGATACGTATTCCCGCTCGGATCTTCAATAAAAACGGAACCTTCCGCATCATTTAAAATAATCTTTGTTCCCGATCTTGTATGAATTGCTTTAATGCTGTTGTCGGATGTTCCGTATCCACTCGTTTCCTTTCCATTATAATGCGTTCCCATCACAAAAGGCTTTTCGGCATTGTTGGATTCAAAACCAACCAACACTTCTTCACTGATTTCAGGAATAAAATGAAAACCTTTTCCGCTTCCCGAATGAGGCTGAATCAATCGAAGCCAAGGCGTTTTCTCGTTCTTTGCCAGCTGCCACGGAAACTGAACCCGAACTCTACCCATTCCATCAGGATCATTATTGTCTAAAACCCTTGCTGATTGGATTTCGCCAAAAGGAACCGCATCATTATCCTGATAAGGTGCGGTAAATAAATCCGGAATTCCGACAAATTCATTATAATACGTGTTGCCGTCGTAATAGTGTTTAATCTCAATGATACGGTAGGTTTCCATTGCTTTATCATTGATGTCGATCAGCTTTGCTCGTCCACCAATTTTCAAGGCAGGATCTTTGCTTTTTCCTTTGGCTGAAACAAGATTTTCACGCTTTTCTTTTTCTTTTCGCACCGCTTCATTCAATCCACTTTCCGTATCGGTATGGTTGAAATACATCTGCGGTTTTTTCCTGAATATTTTATTAGAAGAATTAATCTGAACCGCCTGAAAAGGATTTTCTTTGTACTGTTTCTGAACCTGCGAAGAATCTTTCGAAATGATATTTCCGGAAACGCTGTCGTAAGAAATGTAGCTGAAATCCTGTGGTTTGACCTTTAATTCAAACTGTACATCAATTAAATCCGAACCTTCCTCCAAGGTAATAATCGGCTGAACTTTGTTTCCAAAGACAAGACTTTCACCATTATAATAAAAATATTCGCCGTGCAGAATTGCGAGTCTTTTGATAAATTCGTAATCCGTTTCTTTATATTGAACGGTGTAAGGTAAATTATGTTTGGTATTGAGGATTTCCGTTACGATATGGGCTTCATTAGGATATTCGGAAGTGATTTGTTTGATGATCTGCTCCAACGTTTTATTCTCAAAACTCTGACAATCTTTTCCGCTTTCCAGTAAAATGCTGGGCGAAAATCCTGTAATGATGAGTTTTCCATATCCACCGCCTTCATTTTTACTGTTTTCAACCTTGCCGATAATCCCTCTGAAAGTTTGTCGGTCTTCCCCGTATCTTTTAAATAGAATACTGATATTTTTCCCAGAAAGATTCTTGGAATTTTCCATGACATAGCCCGAAAAACTATCAAAGTTATCATCCGGAGTGGTAATGGTAAAAGTATCGTGATTTCCTGTATGCTGAATAATTTCAATCTGACAKGAACCTTTAAATTCTTTCCCGTCAATATAAATAAAACTGTAAACCTGGGGACTGTGTTTTTCTTCCGAGAACTGGCGGTACGAACCTTTAAATTCTTTCCCGTCAATATAAATAAAACTGTAAACCTGGGGACTGTGTTTTTCTTCCGAGAACTGGCGGTACGTCTTCCCGGAAAAGTGTTTTTTAAGATCGTCAGGGTGGTTCAGGCGACCACCTGAAAAGACGTTATTTTCTTCCATATTTGTGTGTTATTTTTATAAATATAGAAAATTTTAATAATCATAACAAGATGATTTTTAAAATTTCTTGTGTTCTAATCTTTCCATGATTTTTCGTGCCCAGCACCATTTACATCAAATCTCTTAGCAATTAAATTCAGTTCAATTTGCAATGGCTCAGCATCAACGGAGTTAAAATGTTCCGTAAATTTTATGCAATAAGCTTTTTCAAATGTAAGCTCCTGAAGTTTACTCATCGCATCTCTTCTGAAAAATGTAATTTTCCCATTCTTAGTTTGGTTATGATCTAGCATCCATCCTAACAGTTCAGGATTTCCTGTACTTTCTATACGGATGAAAATTTCTCCACCTTGCGGCATTCCTTGTGGTTTTCCCGTACCGTCTGTTGCTTGCGTAAAGCTATATCTACACTCTAAAATATTATATGTGTTTCCGTCTAATTCTAATTTTGATAAAAAGGACATACGTTGTAATTATATATGATTAATGATAAATGACAGATGAAATTTTTTTAGTTTTCATCATATCATTTTGTTTAGTTAAATTAAAAAGCAAAAAAATGGGCAATGTTGTATTGCCCACTCATAATAATCTATAAAGAACCTGGCCACTCGTTTTCGTAAGCGCCTGTACCCATTTCAATTTTTCTTGCAGAAATAGTAAATGTTTCTGTTAATGGATTTTCACCTGTAGAATCAAAGTTTTCTTTATGCTTTACCAGATAACCTTCCGTGAATTTCAATTCTTTAAGCGTTGCATCGCTGTCTCTTTTTAAGAATACGATACTTCCGTCTTTTCTTTCGAAAGAATTGGTCATCCATTCGAATAAATCAGTAGCGCCGGTTCCTTCTACCACGATATCAATTTTACCGCCTCTTGTTACGGTCGATGGTCTTCCTGTTGCATCTGTTTCCTGAAACAAACCATAGCTTACATTAAGTGCATTGTATTCTTTACCTGCAACTTTTACTCTTGCTTTAAACGACATAATTTTCTTTTTTAAATGTATTAATTAATAATAAATTTTGTTTTCATCATTTATCCTAAATAATTTAAGCCTTATTAAATATATCATAGAATATATTTCTAAATCCCTACCTATATATAATTTTTTAAATTGAAGAAAATAAATGATTTTAAAATGCGTTTGGATTATACCCATTCGTTTTTGTGAGAAGCATTTCCCATCTCGATTTCTTTTGCCGAAAGGGTGAATGTTTCTGTTAACGGACTTTCACCTGTAGAATCAAAATCTTCCTTATATTTTACGATATAAGCTTCTTTAAATTTCAATTCTTTTAGGGTGGCATCGCCGTCTCTTTTTACGAAAACCAGACTTCCGTCTTTTCTCTCGAAAGAATTGGTCATCCATTCAAAAAGGTCTGTAGCTCCTGTACCTTCTACAGTGATGTTGATTTTCCCGCCTCTTGTCACGGAAGATGGTCTTCCTGTCGGGTCGGTTTCCTGTAGCATTCCGAAATCTACAGCTAAGATGTTGCGCTCGATACCGGCGGCTTTAAATTTTGCTTTAAATGACATAATAAATATATTTTAAGGTTAAATATGTAATAATACCAATATGGAAAATATACCCGTCGTAATAGAAATATACTTTATTATTATGACCAACTAGGGAATATATTTTCATCAAATGTATAAACTTTTTGAATACCACAAAATAAATTGTGCGAAAATTTTCAATTAATTTATTATGTTAAGTATTAATTTTCAGACAATTGCATATACAGCATGGGAATATAGGCTCCCATGCTATAATTAGAATGTATGGTAAAAAACTTATTTCTGTTCGTATTCAGTTTCCCATTCATTTCCGTCATCTCCTTTATGACCATCCATTTTAATGAGGAAATTTTTTGCCGGGAAATAGGGTTTCATGTGAATATCAAGGTGAATTCTGTCTTTCTGAACAGGATCCTGCTCAAATTTTCTCACTTCGAAATTTTCGATAAGCTTTCCGGGTCCGGTAATACTGTCTAAGAAACGTACGATTTGATTCATAATCTCCTTTCTTGTCACTGCCGTGAAGTTTTCAAATGCTCTTCTGTTCAAGAAATCCATTAAAACTTTAGTTACATAATCAAAAACTCTTACTACAGAATACGTCTGAAGACCTAAATTATCTCCGCTGAACAATGTTTTACCTGAAAATGCCATTACTTTTCCATACTCATTCACCATTGGGATTAGTCCAAGATTTTCAAGATTGGCGATTTCACTTTTCTTTAAATCGAATTTTACTCCGTCTACTTCATTAATTCCTCCGAATTTTTTCCCGGCAGTTACCTGAGACATTAATGTCTTGTAAATTTTTCCTGCCAACGCTGCAGAAGGCGGAATATACAGATCTTCCGTTTCATGGATTTCTTCAAATCTTCCTCTTCCAACCAACCAGTTACAAGTCATCAGAACATTGGCTCTATAGACTTCACCGCCGGTTAAATATGCCTGGTCAAACATTTCCATAACATCATCCGGTTCGTCAAGATGTTCAAAGTCTGTCACCAGCATTACTTTGTTTTCGTGAGCCAATTTTGCCCATTTTTCAACGACTTTATTTGATCCCAAATATCCTGGAATAACAAGAATTCCATAGTTATTTTTAAGATCTAATCTGTCATAATTGTCAGAAAGTTCAGCATGAATTGTATCGATAAATCTCGTATTATCAAGATCTTTCAATTGCTCCAGGTTCGCATTGACAACCGTGATATTCTTCACTTTATCTGACTCCGTATTTTTGTAAAATAAAGCAGCAGTTCTGTAGTTTGCTTCCAGTTCTCTGGTAATATCAACCGCTTTCGAAAGGTTTTTAGACAAAAGATCTTCAGAAGATTTTCTCTGATCTTCGCAGTTTGCCACCATATCGGTCAGCGCATCGCTTTTGCTGATGACACTCGCCCAAAGCTCAAGCGTTTTTTTCAACGTTTCTCTTTCTTTTTCTTTGCCTAATTCGGTAAGAAAGATTTTTCTTCTTGCTTTTCTGTCAGGGTTAATATTCTGAACCCCTTCAATAGACGTTTCTAAAAGATCGAAACCTCCGTATCTTGCCAATTTATTAAGGCTGCTTTCTAAAGATGCAGCACCCTTTTTCTGCTCCAATACCGGAGCTACTGTTTGTAATTGTTCTTCAGGCTTTGCCATAATTTGTGTTTTTTAGTTGTTGTTGGTTGTGTCGTTTTGTAATTCTTTAATTAACGAATTCAGCGTGTCTAATAATCCTTTTTTTGCATCCGGATCTTCAAGAGCAGCTTTCAAAATTTTGTTGGTTTTTAATTGCTTGATAATTTTTTGATACTGATCTTTCTCTGTCTCAAGTCCGCTCAAAAACCCACTTTGCCCCGTGATTCCTTTTGTTCCGAAATCACCAAGATCTTTGAATTTCAAGTTTTCCATTTTTACAAATCCTTCTGCATCTTCGAAATCTACTTTAATTTCCGGCTTAAAATGCTCAAAAACTTTTTCAATTGTATTTAATCCTTCCACCAATTCCGGTTTTACAGGATCATCTGCCGTTAATTTCTGTGCTAAAAGCGTTCTGTTCTGAGGGATTTCAAAAATTGCCTCGCTTGCGTCTAGTGGAACTTCATTTCCACCGATACCATTGTTTGATAACATAGTGTTTTTATTTTAGGTTAAAATTTAATTTTCAAATGTGTTATTCATTTATTTATTGAAAATTCTGTACGGATATATATTTGCCGAAGCATTTTTCAGTTTAAGCAAAAAGCTTTCACACAAATATTCCCACTCAGAATCTTTTATTGTATCTTTTACTTCAGGATTTCTGATCAAAGAAATGTCGATCGTTCTACTGAACCCTCCTTTTAACGAAACTTCTTTTTTTGTTCCTTTAGAAACTTCTATATTTTTTATGGTATTTTTAAAATGATTCAGTCCGAAAACTCTGATATCTGCCACAGTCACGATTCTGCCCCTTGTCAATAATGAATTTCTGTATTCTAAAATTTTGTCTTGTGACGACAAACTTTTTCTTCCTCCCGTTGAAGCCTTAATCATTACTGCTGTCTTATCCAAAGCGGAAACATCAGAACCTTCCACAGTGAGTACGGTAGCTGGTTTTATATCATTTCCTTCTTCCGCATGGGTAAGCCAGTAAGAAATATTACAGGCAATTTCCGAATCCTGAGCATCTGCTGTGATTACCAAATACGGGTTATTTGCCTGTGAGAAACTTTTCTCCTTCGCCAACTGATGTAATGCCGCAATATTCTGATTGATCTGCCTTAACGTTTCCTTGGCTGAATCCCCACCTATACCTGAGAAAGCCGCTGTTTCGTCTTTTATCAGTTCCAGGAGATATTGCAGAAGTTCTGAAGCTCCTCTCTGATCAAACCGGGATACTCCCCCTTTTCTTAAAACCACCGAAGTACCGTTGTTACTTTCGGCAGCATAATTTTTCAGATCAAAACGTCTTCCTCTGTCATCCGCCACATAATCGATATCTAAAAAATAATCGTCAGACTTTATCGGAATGATATTGAGACGGCCGGTAACTCTGTGATGGGAATTTACGTTATGGACGTTTACAACCGGGATACAGTTTAATGTAACATTTACATTTTCCAGCACTTCATTGACTACTGCTTCGGAAAATTTGAATTTCAACCAGATAATATCATCTTCTTCTGCAAGTTTATTTCCTTTAAAATATTGAGCAAACAATTCTTCATGCTGAGGTTTGTCACTGTGTGATAATTTTTCATTTAAAGTGAAAAAATTACCGAAATAATACTGATTGACATCCGTATAAATATGCTCAAGATCTGAATAGTTCTTAGTGATGATGTTTTCAAGATTAATATTTTCCTGATCTACATTATAGCCTTCCTTTAATGAAAACTCTCTTTCGCCGAAATAAATTTTAGCTTGTTTCAGATAATAGAAAAATAGTTCTTTCTGATAATTATTATTAATATCAATATAAAACATTAGATTTTCTAGATCTGCTTTCGACGGACAACGAATGCCAACCCACATTTCTCCCGATGGAATATGCTGTTCTCCTTTAGCAAATAAATCCGTAAAAAAGAAACTTTCTATTTTATTTAATGTATTTCCGTAGGCTATAAATTCAACTTTTGCATTGGTAAGCTTCGCCGCAATGGTTGGAGAAAAGAAGACATCTTTGCTCCCACTTTCAGCCGGATTAAATACATTGTGAACCCTTTTGCTTGTTTTAAACTGATTGTACAAAGATATTTCAGACCGATTCTCTAAAGGAAAAACCTGAATTAAAGATCTCGACGGAATTACTCCCGAAACTTCTTCCGGAAACATAATTTCAAGGATTCTTTCAATAATCCGTGAACGAGAGCTTTCTAATTCAAAGCTTAACTTTTCGAGTTCCGATGCCGTTGCAGAAAGCAGTAGACTTACAATCGGGTCAAAAGAGGTTTCCGCCTCCAACTCATTATATCCCCAAAGTCTGGCGGCTCTTCTTAGTATTCTATCTTTTATTCTTTCCTGATTCATTTGTGTTTTTTCTTTTTAAAATATTTTTACCCGAACAGGTTATCCCAAAAACCTTTCTTCTTTTCGGGTTTTATGTCTTCCTCATCCGCAAGAAAGCTGAATTTCTTTTTCTCATCTTTCTGCGATTCCTGTTGTTTTTCTTCTGTCGGCAGATAACCTGATGCTCCGTTTACTTTTATAAAATTCCAACCCAAATTTTGGTGAACTATTTCGATTTCTTGTTTTGCTAATATTTCTTTTGAAAAGCTTGAAAAGTCGGGGCGGTCGTAGATTTTCAAAATCCTTGAAATAAAAGCTTCTCCTGTTCTTACTCTACTTTTATGAACATAACCCGTTTGACCTTCTTTAGTTTTTATCAAATACCAGTCTCCTCTATTATCTATGACTTCTATTTCTTCTCCAGATTCTATCCTTTGTAAGATTTCGGAAGAAACATTTTTTGCCTTACGTAAATTAGTATAACCGTCTGGATCTTGGATAAAAGCGGCATAAGTAGTAATTCTTTCTTCTTCAGAAGAATTAACAATTTCTTTTATTCTAAATTCTGATAAAACAGGTAAAATATTAAATTTATAGTATAAATTTTCTGCAATAGTTAGCTTTTCTGTTAAAATATCGTTAAAAAAACTTTGAATATCACTAAAATACATTGTCTTATTTTCCCAATCGCTATACAAACTTGGCGAAAAAATCACTTCTAATTTTGGTGTTTTTTTTACTTCTTTTATCAATTCCTTATTCGTAAAGTCTTTTTCAACTTTATAATCTAAAATTATCATTCCTTTTTCTAACTTAGCAAATCCTGTATTTAATTCAAAAAATTCTTCTTTTACAATGATTTCTTTTAATAAAATCATTATATAGTTAATAAGGCTTGTTTCATGAAGTTTATTACCTTGTTGTATAAAAAAATATGGGTCTTGAAGAAATAATTCTAATAAATTATTACTAAGCAATTCGATTCCATTAAAAGATATGTCTGGAATTTTGGACGATTCTGAGAGTAGAAAATAAGCATCTTCATCTTTTAATTGTTCTATTCTCATAAGTAATAAGGTTGTGAATAAAGTTGCTTTAAAATCGTCTTCATTTTCTCTTTTATCTAAATAAAGAAAAAATTTATCTCTATACGTTTTATCCATTAGATCATTGATACTAATATTTTCAATAAATACATCATTATATTTATAAAAATTTAATTCCAGATCCTCAAGCTTGAACATTGACTTCTTCACATCTATTCCTTCCATAAGTGTAGTATTCATTTGCTTCTTTTTTTGATAGCTTTTTTGACAATTAATTACAAAAGGAAATATTAGAATTAGAAAAAAAATATTTTTAATGTATCTTAATCTATTCATCATTTTTGAATTTCAATATTTTCTTTATTATACTTTGATTTTAAATAGGCACTTTTAAAGAAAATTTTTCCTTTTTCTTGCTCTACAACTCCAAAAATAGTTTTAGCATTAGCATCACCTGTAAATCCACTTATAGTTTCTTTATATATCAAAGAAGTTTTGTTATTTTCATGTTTTTCAACACCTAATAAAAACTCATTATAATCCTTTCCCATATTACCAATTTCTTTGTAGATAATAGAATCGGCAGAAGAAAAATCAAGAGTAATATACATTTCATTTAATTCTGAATAATATTCTCCTTTTAAATTTATATTTTCTTTTTTGACATTATTTTGAGTATTATATTTTTTATCATTTGCTAATACTATCTTACCGTTTAAATCTATTTTATATTTAGCCAAATTATCTACGACTATTCCAGATTCATCTTCAGCTATATTTAATAAATAAAGATTATTCTTATCTATATAATAATATCTTTCCTTTACTGTCAAAGCTTCTGAAAAATTTATTGAGTAATAGATAATAATTGAGTCTGTAACCCTTTTGTTAACTTCAACATATAACGTTGCTTCATTATACATATCTGCATTTTCAGTATTTTTAGGCTTAGTAGTTTTAATAAAAATTTCGGTTGAAGGGTTTATATTTCCTATAGAAGTTTTATCCTTTAAAGAGTTTAATTTTTCATAATCAAATTTAATTTTAGAAACAGTACAATTTAAATTATCATCTTTTACTTGCTTATCAGAGCGCTCAAAAAAAGGTGTATTTAGTTTACAGGTTGTATTAATAGAGTTTACGAAAGTTAAATCTGAAATTAATATATCTCCTTGCCAGTCTTTATTTAAACTAGTTTTCTCTGAAACTTTATTTACATTAATATTTTCTTTCTTATTACAGGAAATAAGAACAAGGATTATAATTAACTTATAAATAAAAAATTTTATCATCTTCTATAATAATTTTAGTTTACCCAAACAAATTATCCCAAAAACCTTTCTTCTTTTCGGGTTTTATGTCTTCCTCTTCAGCAAGAAAGCTGAATTTCTTTTTATCCTCTTTCAGCAGTTCTTCCTTTTTTTCTTCTGTTGGCAAATAACCTGTTATTCCGTTCACTTTTATAAAATTCCAACCTAAATTTTGGTGAACTATTTCGATTTCTTCTTTTACTAATATTTCTTTGGAAAAGCTTGAAAAGTCGGGGCGGTCATAAAGTTCTAATGAAGCCGAGCTTTTATTATTGTTACCAGATTTTATTCTGCTTTTGTGAACATAGCCTGTTTTGCCTTTTTTGGTTTTTACTTGAAACCAATCACCTGTATTATCCAAAACTTCTATAGTTTCTCCAGATTGTATTTTCTGTAAAATTTCTGATGAAGCGTTTTTTTCCTTGCGCAGATTGGTGTAGCCGTCTGGGTCTTCTATATGATTTATTAAATATTTAGATTTTATAAATGTATATATTTTTGATATTTGAGAAAATGAAGGATCATAAAATTCATCTGTATCTATTTTTCCATTTAAAGACTCATAATATTTGAGAGATAACTCTGCATCTTTTATTTCTTTTTTAGATATTATGTACCCATGATTTAAAATAATTTTTACTGCACGATAGTCTTCCTTTTTTAGTGCTAAATCCATTAAACCATATAATAAATTATAATCTATTTTATATTTATTGATAAAATAATCTAACCATGAACTATCTACATATGCTTCATTATTTGTAAAAGTTTCATTGTTGATTAAAATAGACAGATCATCAACATTAAAATCTTCAGATGTGGGATTTTTGGCTTCAAAAGAATTCAATTTGATTTTGAATTCTTTGACTTCATTATTATTATTTTTGTTTAAATCCGATGGCGTAAATTTTATATTACTACTCTCGTTAAACAAATCTGCAAAGTCTGAACCATCCTTTTTTTTGGTTTCCATTTTTTTTTGTTTTTGTAGTTTTCTCCAAGTATCTATCGGTATAATATTTCCCGACACCACTTCATTTATTAATATTTTTTTACAATTATTTTTATTCACATAAAATATATGATATGTTTCCCAATGAAACTCGCCATTATAGCCAGTTTTAACTTCATAAAAATCTTCATTTTTTATCTTTAAACTATCAATCATAAATGAAAGTCCTCTTTTATGGTGGGAAATTGAATCTATATATTTTGTTTGTAGCTTAGATTCAGATAATTCACCGATTATTTTTATAGCTGTATCTTTATTACATTCTATTTTCTTTGATTGTTGCCCGTTACAATCATAAAGAAAAAGCAGAAAAAAAACTAATAAGCAATATTGTATGCATTTCATATTATTTCAGTTTATTTAGAAGTTCTATATCTGCTTTGATTTTATTTTTTCCATCTTCCGTTCTCTCTTTACAAAGCCGATAGCTTAAAATTTCTTTATAATCATTAACTACTCCACCGAATATACCTTTTATAGAAGTTTTATAATTCGGATCTGTTGCATATGCGCCTTTTTTTCCAGAATCTTGCATACCTGAAAGGAAATCATCAATAGTTTTTGTATCATCAAGAATTGCATTGTAGGCATCATTAAAATTTCTATCAAGTAATTTTAAATAACCTTCAAATCCCTTTTCCACAGTAGAAAAAAGCCCAAATCCATCATTGATATATACTTCCTTTCCATTAAACACTTCTCTTGTATATAAATCGGATTTTCCTAAATCTCCAGTATCTTTAATATTCATTGGATTATTGTTAGGAACCTTTAATTTCAAACTATTTTCTTGTCTCCTTTGAGAAACTATATAAAGTCCTTTAAATTTATTTGATTTCTTTTGCTTATCTACCATTTTAATAGCAGATTCTCCAAATTCATTATAAAATTCTTCTCTTCCATCTTTTTTTAAATTTAATTTGCAACTACTTAGTTCTGGCAATGGATCTGCTAAAACGAAAACTTTAGTTTCTTCCTTATAGTCTGAAATTGTAACTGCAACTTTTCCATTATTGGAATATCCTCGTCTTCCATAAACTCCTTTAAGTTCAGGAATAATAGTTTCCAAATAATTATTTAATGCGTGATAAATAAATTTATAATTTTCCTTATCTTGATTTGGATATTCTTTTTCACAACTTGAATGCGTGTCTCCATTTGCACTTCTTATACCAACACAACCAATCAAACCAGCGGAACTCCATGGATCGATTGAAATAGAACCTCTGCTTCCTAAAGCCATCGCTCCACTAGAAACCTCGCTCGAAACTTTATCAACAGGTTTCATATTAGAAGTATTATCTGAAATTATTCTGTACCTAAAACTTTCTTTTTTGGCATAATTCCATGCTTGCATGTACCTTATTCGATACAGAGATTCTATGGTATTTGGAGGAAGCGGCCCGCTCTTTCCATAATCTTTATTATTGATTTCTGCATGTCTTGCAACAGTTAGGACTGTAGATTCAGCATTTTCATGAGTTTTATTTGCAATATCTTGTTTTAACTTTTTTACTGCTTCACCTACTTTTTTACCTCTGTAGATATACATTTTATATAATGGAAAAGCACTAATTATTACATCTTTTCCTGCCTTTTTTCTTGTTGTTTTTTTACAATAAATTTTATCTCCCTCTTTGTATTCATTCATGTCATTATATCCGCCATAGTCTGGATAAGAAATAATTTTCTCATTTTTATCAACTTTTATCTCGGTTGCTATTTCACTTGTTATATATATGACAGCTTCTTCACCCAATCCAACAACTTTATCAAATTTTTCTTTTGGTGGTTTCTTCACCACAGCAACACTTCTGGAAGCTTCTGGTTTTATTTGCGGAGCAGAATCATTCACATTTATGGCTCCAGAATCTACGGTTTGTCCTGCATATTCTATTTCTAAAAAATATTCCTGTTCACGGCCTTCTTTCCAGTCGTCCCCTTTTTTACGCATTTCTTCTGTAAGAGCAATCGTTGCATAGCTTTCGTCACCTCCCAATATATAATTATGCTCAAAAACCAACTGATTGGAAATATCATCTTCCCATATTTTCAGCTTTACAGATCTGCCTTTCATATTTTGGGTAACGATCTTGGCTTTTACTTGGGTGCCGAATTTCATACTTTTATAGGGGTTTCCCATAAAATCTACAAATTCTACACTTATGATCTTTCCTTGCGGATCTGGAGCTTTGGTTTTAGCACCTTGTGTTACCGGTATTTTGTAAGTTTCCTTCTTTGGTGCTGGTTTTGGCGGTTCAGGCTTTTTATTAGGTTGCTTTATAGGTGTAGCTGGTTTTACCGAAGTACTGTCATGCTGATCCGCAACATGCGTTTTTTTCTGTTCTGTGTTCTGATGGGTATTATAATCGGGATTTTTCAGATTCACATTGTTACTGGCTTTTAATTTTCCGTAATATTCTGCTGTCACATAATATTCATGGGTTTTGCCCTCATTTTTATCTCCTTTGGCAACCTGCATATTGGCTATACGGGAAGCTATGGTGTATTGTGCCATATTAAAGCTAACCTGCGCAATCCCCTTTTTCACAGTTGCTCTCTGCGGAATAGGATTTATCTTATTGACCTCATTTATCTTATTATGTCCCTCTCTTTTAGCATCGTCTTCCCAAAGTGTAAAATGCAGAGATTCTCCTTCCATATCGGTACAATAAGCTTTTGCTATCAAAGTATCCGCATAACTTAAAGGCGCTGTTACTTTATGACCGTTAATATCCAAAAGGTCAATTGTATTGATCTTCGGTTTTTTTGCCGGTTTGGTTTGGATGGTAAGTTCAGCTTTATCATTACCTTTTGTCACAATTATTTTTACCCCTTTTCGGGTAAGACTTTTCTGATTAAAAGTATAGCTTACTTGTTCTCCTGTTTTGGCATTGCCCTCCGTTTTTCTCCAGCTGTTTCTTTCCAATACAAAAATTTCCCAATGTGCCATTTCCTGAGAAGTTCCAAAAACAGGAGACTGAATAGGAGACATTTCAAATGCCTTAAAAATACTGTATTCGTGAGGGATTCCTATTTCCGGATTTTGGTTCCCAATAATATTTATTTTTCCCATTGTGTTTATTTGTTAAGAATATAAATCATCGCCTTCCAGATCCTCCACAAATTCATCCAGATCTACCAGTGGATTAATCTGATTGTGAATAATTGTATTACTATTTTTAAAGTTTTGTTTGTTAAGTTCAGCTTGCTGCCCATGTTCCATCACTTTTATTTTTCCGCCCACCACACACTGAAGCTCTGAAATTTCCGTCAAACAGCTTTTACCCAATACTTTTACTTTATCATATATTTTATTCCATTTTCCTGTAGCTGTAAAACTACAAGGCTGGTTATTTTTAAGTGTACAATTTCCAAACGGTACTGCGGGCGGATTAAACTGTACATCATCCTCCGTAACGGCAAGATAATCTGCACTGTCTTTTTCGTTATTCCAGTAATGTTTCTGATGACTTGTCACCTTAAAATTGGGAAACTGAGTGCCTTTATCACAAATAGCTTTTCCTTTTTGGATGATAAAATGTTTGTTTTCGTATTCTTTAGACATCTTTTGTGTTTTAAGTTAAGATATTCCGTCAATCTCTATTTCTATTATTTCTTTTTCATCATAAAACAGAGTGCTGATTTTTATATTTGCATTCTGTAAAATTTTATTCCTTTTATTCAGGCGGTAGGTTCCTGAAATATCAGATTCTAACAAATCATCACCATTTTTCTCTTCTACTTCATCGGGACGCCACTTTGCAAGAATCTGCTGTGGCGTCCGCAGATCGATACAGTAAGCATTTTGATGAATCGTTATAAGATCATCCTGAATTTCCATATCCATCACATCCTGATAAGCAATCCTGTAAGTGTGGAAAAACCTTTCTGTAACGGCTTGTCCGTCAACAAAATTTGTGTAAGGTGCAAACAGAAACTGTGTGAAAAAATCATTCATTAAATATTTACTCACTCCTTCATTTATAGCTTCATCTATAGTTTTTAAGTATCTGGAAGCATAAACATCCTTATACATTTTTTGAGCCTGCTCCTTTTTCTTAATCCATCTGGATTTTAACTCTTTTATATTGGTTATGTTGTAAGGCTTAAATGTTTCAGGATGTAAAGAAAACTCTAATGGAAATAGAAATTCTGTCCCGTATAATGCCAAATCATACAATTTAGAGGATGAAAACTCACCGTTAATCCGATAATTTTCTTTTCTATATTGTAAGATCGGAAGATTTTCATCCGTTGCTTTCAAATATTTAATATTTGCATTAAATTCCAACTCTTCTACATTTTCAGAGTGATTAACTGATGAATATTTTATTTTTACTCTATAATTCTGCTTTACTGCATAAATATCCGGAGTCAATAATTTATTTTTCAGAGCAAGAGATTGCTGTATTTCTTTTTCTTTTCTTTCTGAGAGAATTTTTTCAATATCTAATTTTGAAGGAATAAAAATTTCCTGACCTCTATCAACCTTTCTTCCCAAATGATTCTGATCTTTCGGAGCATTCTGGTTATGGAAATACCGTAGCATTTCAACATCAGAAATATTATACTTTGAAACAATGCTTTCCAACGTTTCATCTTTTTGTACAATATGTGTTTTTAAATAAATTTCCATTAAATAATGTTAATAAGAAAGCGGCCCCACAAAAAAGGAATTCTGAAAAAGAAAAGGTCTGTTGGTTTCCAAGACCTGTCCTTTTACTGACATTATTACTCTTTTTTTCATTCTCCGTTTTCCAAATGTTCCCAGATTATGATCTTTTACCGAAACCTCAACATCTTCCAGCAGCAATCTTTTTTCATGCATTACAATTGCCTTTTTCATTGAGTTTACAATAAATTCTTTTAGGCTGTTGTCGGTTTTGAGAAGGTCAAAATCCATCTCCCAGATTTCGGTTCCGAAGGTTTCATTAAACTTGCATTCACCTAAAGCCGTAGTCGAGATAAGAAATATCTGCTGGCTTATAGAACTGTCTATAGAAATTTTATCAGCATCTTTTTTACGGATAACTGTTCCGAAATCCATGGGTATTTTGTAATATATTCCTTTCATATTATGTTGTGTTTTATGTTGAAAAATATTTTTATAAATAAATTAATCTCTTAATATTACCCTTCTCATCATATTCAAAACTCTTTGCCACTTTATTTCTTCTGATAATCTGCAGTCCTACTTTGGGTGTCAGTTTCAAAAATTTTTCTCTGTATACAATATCTCCGATAAAACTTTTACCCTCATTATTATCCACAATTATAAAATATTGGGAAATATTTTCTGCTTTTTTAAACTCATTCATATCACCGGAATAAAGCATTATATTTTGTCCGTTCCTGGAAAGCTGATAACTCAGTTTATCCTGCGTCAAACTTCTGTGCCTTGAAATATCGAATTTTTCAACACTTTCATGAAGAGGTTCATACGCAATATTTTCATATAAAAAAGAAGTTTTGTCGAACCTTTTAATTCCTAAAAATGAAAGAAAACTTTTTTTTGTTGTCGACTTTACAAAGTGTAGGGTATCCCGTGTTACCTGATAGGCTTCTGTTTCATTGGTTTTATCATCAGTAATGGTCAATTTATAAGTCGGGACTTCTATCTCTTTTTTATTGATTTTCAACAAAACTTTTCCAACTTCCTGATCAGAAATAATCATTGATATGGTGTGCTTACGAAATCCGGAATCGGTTCGTACCACAATATTCTCTTTTTCATCATCTGAAGAAGAACTTTTCGTATTCATTCCAAAAGAAAGATTAAGTTCAGGAAGTGGACTCATTGTTTTTCTTTTTTAATTTTTACTTCGTCTGTTTTTTTAATTTTGTAGGCAGACAGACAATCCAGCTGATTATCAATATCAATATTCTGAACTTCACTTACATACAATTCATAATTCTTTTTATAGGTATATAATTTTATCAGCTCAATATCGTTCAACCTCAGCTTTTCCCACTCTTTTTTACTGAGCTGTTTCGCAAAAAAACCATCGCAATTCAGCGGAAAACCATTTTTATAGGTGATTACTTCTCCTGTTTTAAAGAAAATATCTAAAACCTCATCTTTTTTCACACACACATTTTTATCCAGAATCTGTATGTACATAAAGAGATTATTCTTTCTTTTTCCAAGCTGTAATGTGGCGTAGATGTAATCGCTGTTATTTACTCTAAGGTACAACGCCGGGGTACTGGCAAATGATTTTTTATCCAGTTTCTGTTTGTTCTGTACAATACCACAATCAAAGCTTGGAAATGCAAGACTGTCTGCTGTCGGCTGTTCCTGAGCATGTACAGTCGGCATTCCAAAAAGGAAAATAATCAGGATAAATATTGGACTTTTCATTGTCAAATTATTGAGCTTGATACAATTGTCGGCAAACATCAAGATCTGTTCTTACCTTATCATATTCTGCTTTCAAAGTTTTATTAATTGTACTCAAACTATCCATTGTCATCTGATTTCCCGACAGTTGTTTTATCTGTTTCTTGGCATCCACAAGATCTTTGAATGTCATAATTGTATTGTTGTACATGATTTTATTCTTCAGCGTATCTTTAGGAAGCTGTTTGTACATATCAGCTAGAATGGATAAGGATAACTTTTCATTAAAAAAATCATTCTGCCCCGGAACACCGATTGAATCTACCGCCGCCTTTACTTTTTCCAGTTGAAAGGAGAATTTATCCTGCGTTTCCATCTCTTTTTTCATTTTGGCATTTTCAGCTTTCAATAAACTGTTTTCTTTGAATGGGAAATATGCATTAAAAAACACGGCAACCAGTAAAACAATGACTGTAATAATGAAAAACAGGATAAAAAATGAAAAAGCTCTTGACCGTTCTTTTCTATTAAGGACCTCCATAAATAATATTGTGTTTTTAATTTAGATTAATCTGCAAGGAAAGTTCTGCTTCTTTTAGCATGAATTACTGAATCTCTGTCATCTGTATTCTCTGAAACGAAAATACTTCCGTCACGTTTTTTACCTATATAATCAAGCCTGTTCAATACGGAATACAGATCTTCAAGGGTTTTCATAAAGGTATGCACTTTGGCTATGGTAAGATCCATATGATTATGATTGTAATCGGAATTAATAACCTCAGAAAAAATAGTTTCAAAATGTCCCTGGCTTACGTTGCACCATTCCGCAAAATAATTCAGCAACTCTTCTTTTCCTGCTCCGGATCGTGCATCGATAAAGTTTTTTAGTACTCTTGCCATCGATACTACCGATAATAGCATATTTGCGGGCGTGGTGTGTGGAGAAAGCCATCTGAATCTATTGATCTCATGACCAAGATAATTCAGGGTTCTGTCTGCCAACGAACCCATCATTAAAGCTAATGAATTAGTCTGTTTTTTTACATGAATTTTTTGTTCGATCTGTACTGCATACAATTCAATCTGACCATAAAAACGATCAATTTCCGAATACAAATCCTGTAATTTTTGAGAGCTTGAAACGCTTACACATGGCGGAATATAATTTTCATCAATTCTCGATTCTCCAATATTCACCAATATTTTACCTATTGTAAGATAACCCGTTCCAAAACCTAAAATATTTTTTATTTCTTTTTCAGGAACGAGCGTTAAAGAATATTCCGGCTGGGTATACGGATATCTCGGCGGATTTTCTTCAGGATCAGGCTCTCCAAAAGGCGTTCTTTTAAAATGATTAACAGAAAGACATGCCATTAAAACCATACTTTCATTGTCTTTTATTTCATATACTGCTTCAGGATATGGAATTGATAGATTAATAGCTTCAGAAGTACCACTTCCGATATCAATTCTTGATCCGTTCGGGGTAATTGCATGACATTCATCTACTTTTATTCTGAGTAATTTATGATTGTCAATAATAAGACTCAGTTTTATCGAATCGTTTATAGGCAATAATCCATAATTAATCATTGAAGTATGAATTCCCACAGCATCTCTCGCTGAATCGCTCACAAAATTCTGAACATCTGCAAAATGATTTTTATTGATTTTCATCCCGTCTATCCAGTTTACCGGGAAGTGATTTAGTTTTTCTATCATTTGGTTTTATTTTTTATTTAATTTTATAAGTATTAATTATTACTCCAGACTCCTTCTACCTTATATTTCTGTAAAGGAATTTCTTTATCCCCACATTTTACAGAAACTTTCATATCATTATATTCAAATGTTGGTTTTATAATGATGTCGAAAGGCTTCTCCGGATCTGATTTTTTAAAATCTCCGAAAACTTTTAACATTTCTGTATCATCAAAAGTAATTTTTGTATTATAAACCTTGAACATAGGTTCGGTACTATAAGGAATTCCAGCTTCTATATAATTTTTTTTGGTAATCTCTTCCGGTTGGAGATAAAATCTCTGTTCTCCATTATAATATCTAATATCATTGGTTACTATAACATCCTTCTCATCATACGGTTTAAAAATAAAACGATACTTAAACTTCTCACGGTACTTATCCCATAAGCCGAAAGGGATACCTTTTTCTTTAATGCTTTTCTGAGCATCCTGGGGTAATTGAATCTCAAACATTGTATCAAAAAATCCTTGCTGAGTTCTCGCATGAGGATTATCATAGAAATCATCTCTGTCTACAAAAACTTCTTTTGCCTGCAATCTGCATATCTCCACACGGTTATGGTTCCCTGAGAGCCAAACCACGATAACACCTCCAGGAGCTGCACCTACCGTAAGGACGTCATAAGTTCCATATACCAGATTATACATATTGTTTTCCTGCAAAGTGTTCCCCTGTACCATAAACCCTTTCCTGAACTCTTCCAGAATCTTGTCCGCAGGTAGATCGGCATCTACCGTATAAAATTTCTTTTCTGCATAGGCCACATAAGTCAGGTTCAGATGATAAGGAATTTTATTTCCTCCCTGTCCGGCCTCAGCTCCATCATATCCCCAACTCCCCGTTGTACTTCCTGCTTTCGGCATAGCGCAGATAAACTGTTTTTTATCATCCATCAGCCAGCCTTCATGCACTTCAACCGGATATTCTTTGGGAGCAGTAACGGTTACGTTATAACCATAATCTGTTTTTTCCTGTTTCTCCATTCTGTTCCGTTTATCGCATGCCTGCATCCAGAATATCATAAGGATGCAGAGCCATTTTAGTTTAGTGTACATTGAGTTTTCATTTTAAATCAACACTAATTATTACTCCAGACTCCTTCTACCTTATATTTCTGTAAAGGAATTTCTTTATCTCCACATTTTACAGAAATTTTCATATCGTTATATTCAAATGTTGGCTTTATAATGATGTCCAAAGGCTTCTCCGGATCTGATTTTTTAAAATCTCCGAAAACTTTTAACATTTCCTGATCATCAAAAGTAATCTCAGTATTGTATTGAGTAAAAGACAGATTGACATTATATGGGATTGCAGCCGTAATATATTCGTTTTTATCTAAATCCTGCGGGTAGAAAAGATTTGTCTCTCCGTTGAAATAACGGTGCGACTCAAAAGTAAATTTATCTTTTCCGTCATACGGTTTAAACACGAAACGGTATCTAAATTTTTCACGATATTTATCCCATAATCCATATGGAATACCTTTTTCTTTTATGCTTTCTTGGATAGTTTTAGGAACAGCAATTTCAAACATAGTATCAAAGAATCCTTGTTGAGTTCTTGCATGGGGATTATCGTAGAAATTATTTCTGTCTACAAACACCTCTTTTGCCTGCAGCCTGCATATCTCTACACGATGATGCCCTGCAGATAAAAACACTACGATTACCCCTCCCGGAGCTGCTCCTATGGTAAAGGTATTATACGTTCCGTGTTCAATATGTTGTATTTTATTTTCATCAGGATCTCCCTCAATGCTAAACCCTTTACTGAACTCTTCTAAGATTTTTTCCATAGGAAGATCTGCATCTACCGTATAAAATTTCTTTTCTGCATAGGCCACATAGGTCAGGTTCAGATGATAGGGAATTTTATTTCCTGCCTGCCCGGCTTCCGCTCCATCATATCCCCAACTCCCCGTTGTACTTCCTGCTTTCGGCATGGCGCATATGAACTGTTTTTTATCATCCATTAGCCAGCCTTCATGTACCTCCACTGGATATTCTTTGGGAGCAGTAACGGTTACATTATAACCATAATCTGTTTTTTCCTGTTTCTCCATTCTGTTCTGTTTATCGCATGCCTGCATCCAGAATATCATAAAGATGCAGAGCCATTTTAGTTTAGTGTACATTGCGTTTTCTTTTACCGTTTATCATATTAGGATGATTTTTTCCTGAAAGAAAGGTTCCAACCGCTTCCTTAGGAGATCCGTAAGTAGCGTTCCAATGAAGATAATGATAGCGCAAACGTTTGATATTATAGTTTTTGAGTTTCTCCTGTGTATTATACTGTATATTTTTATCATCTAACTTGCCCGTAACAGGATCTGTTATTGGTTTAAGTTTTTCTTCATGATAAACCAAAGCTGGTCCTCCATTAAAACTGTAATTCCAAAGTATATCTCTTATTTTTTGAAGAAACGTCTTATTACCAGTAATCCAATTTTCTTTGAAATCTTTAAATTCTCTTAATTTAGTTTTATTAATTGGCGTACTTTTCATCGTGCAGAATTGTGCCATAATATGAAGTGGTATATAGCTGTACTGATTGCTTATCTTTTCTTTATATCCTTCCAGTCGGTAAAAATTTCCGGCAATTGCCCCCGCCAGGATAATCCCGGAGGTGTAGAAGCGTATGGAAAGTTCTTCTTCTCTGAACCAGCCCTGTTTTACAAATTCTTTTTTCTCTATTTCCAGATCCTCTGTGCTACGAGAGACGTTGATCCTGTAGGGATGATTACCATCACCTTCTGAATACGCACCTCCTACATCGCAATGCACACCGGGATAAATGAGTTCTATTCCCCCTTTTTTCTTGCTATTTGGAGAAACTTTGGCTACGGACGAAATGTCCACAAGGTCAAAATAGGCACGGTACTCATCCGCTGCCACCATGTGCACCACATAGTCGGCTTTGTTCACATCATCCAGCCCAAGATCTTTAACATCATTAGACTGACGACCGCCATGATGAGGTACGGTATCGTAGATTCCCACAAATCTTACATGTACTTTAGTCTGTGTATCCAGCAATCCTGCGTCCTGCAGCAACTGTCCAAGCACACCGAAGTGCGGCATGGAGATTTTTGCATAAGAGGCAGGAACCGAGTAGCCCTGTAAATCCCATACAGAGGGAGTTCCGTCTTTACCATAGCTTACTTTAGGATTATACGGAAGATGGGTAACAACATGTACAAAATGTCTTGCCGCCGCAGCACCACGGCTGAAACCGAAAACATCAAAGGTAATGGTATCAATATACTGTTTACTTTTATCAACCTTAGTTTGTAGTGCTTTTACCACATCACCAATACTTTTCTTTACCTTACCCTTTATCCCGGCATCACCCATCCCAAAGGCAGGTCCTTCCATCATGTCATCTCCTTTATAATCTCCTATTTGGAGAGTTCCTCCCTGCTCTTTCGGAGCACTGTGAGTTCCTACGCCTTCTGTATATATTTTAAAAACGGATTTAAAATCTGCAGTATAATTTTTAAACAGAATAGCAGGATTAGAGAGGTCATTTTCATAGCTGCTTTCACCATACTTCGGATCACCATGATCCTTATAAATTTCTTTAAACTCATAGGACTTAATATTCCTGTTAAGTCCATTCGTATTTTTAGGAGCTTCTTTTAGAGCTTCTCCTTTTTTTGCAGGTTCCAAACTATCCATCTTCTGCTTCATCTCGGTATTGTACATATTGTTCAGAGTACCGTCTATAAACACTCCAAAAGTAAAGTTCAGAGGATTTTTAGACTTTTGGATGCTGTCTACTTTACCTATTACTACAGGTTTGTTACCAGAATAAGGCTGCACCATCTGTTGCATAATATTCTTTACCTTCAACTGTATCTTATCTCTTATTTCATTTATTTTATCATAATAGTAATATACCTTAGCATAAAACTCGTGAGTGCCTTCGTCTACATAATCCATCTTATTAAGCTTTTTCTGGAAAAGGCTCATGTTGTTTAGCTCCAGAAATGCGTAGCCGTTTTTTGTAACACCTTTGGTATGGTATTCTCCCATATTGCGGGAGCTGTCGCCGTGCCCGTCTTCATATTCATCTTCGTAGATGGTGATTTTCAGGGTGTCACCCTGGGGAATATTCTGGGTTTTTACCACCAGGGTCACCTTGTCCAGATAGGCAACTTCCCGATCCTGTATTTTATCGCCATTTATATCCTGCCAATAGAGATCCACAATTTTAAGTTTCCCTGCCAAAGGTTTTATTTCAATATGAAAATCTGCAAGCTTATCTGTTTTTGGGTCTCTTACTTTGGCTACTAATTTTAGGGTAAGATTAGCCGTATTAATACCGAATGTAAAAACACCTTTATTATTTTCTGTTAATAAACTATTTTTATGATATACCGCCCATTGGTTAACTTTTACAGCTGCACCTGCATTAGTAACCATCGTATATGATGTAGCATGATTGGTAATCGGTCTTATATCTCCTAATATCTTCATATTCTATATCTTATAAAGTAACGTAAGTATCGTCTCCCGCATAAGGATCTTTTCCTTCTTCGGATGTAAAATCGAAAAACGGACAGATCTCCACCAATACCTCAGGATCAGCGTTTTTTAAATTCTGGGAAGAAACTTCACATACCTGCCCATGATCTATAATAACAATACAGTCCTTTCCTCCGATCGGGCAAGTCGCTTTACTGTCTTCCAATAGTGCTTTTCCTCCATTATCGTCAACAGTAATCTTATCATAAAATCCGCTCCATTTGGTAACTATTGCCTGACAGGGGTTATTATTCATTTTGGCACAACTCCCAAAAGTATTTTTTTCAAATGTTTTGCTTATATCTTTGTCTGTCGCCATTAATTTCTTGCTACCATCTTTATCATTGATGTAGCGTTTACTTTGGGTAAGTACCTTTAGCTTATCGGGTGTTGTCCCGAAGTTACATTTACAGGTTGCTCCCTGACAGACAAGATGTTTTTTGCTCATGGTATTATTACTTGATTTTCTTTTACTGTTGATATAATTCAAAAATTATTTTTCTGCTTTTACTGTTATCATCATTCGTTAAGATAATTTCTGCTTCTAACGAAAAAACAGAACCATCTTCTTTGTTGAATTGATATAAAGCGTTGATACTTCCATCACATTGTATAATTCTATCTTCTTCTGGTTCCAATGCTTTGGTTCCATTTACCATTTCATTAAAATTCCTGATATCTGTCAATTTTCCTTTAATTTCTAAAATCATTTTTCCTGTTTCAGAGAATACTGGCTTTTTAGACATCATAACCTGATATTTCACTTTATTCTTAAAAGGAAATAAGGGCAGATACAGATCAAATTCATTTTCCTGATCAGATATATAATCTCGAAACGGAAGAAAATACAGTCGATAAAACAAGCTTCCAAGGATACGGTTCTGTATCATATTTTTATCTGCAAGCTCATCATTTATAGTTTCTATTATTTTTTCTGCTGTTCTGCCCTGATAATATTTTGATATTTCAGACTGCAGAATTTTCCACCTCTTTCTTATTTCATCAATATTGGTTATTTGCTTTAAATTACCATTTTCCAAGGTTTCTACTTCTAAAGGAAAAAATATATTGCCAACCTTTTCTACCATCTGCTCTGTCACAAGATCGGGCGCTCTGTTATTGATGTAAATATTATTCCTTACTATACTGTATCCGGATTTTGCCACTTTTTCAACCTCCATCATAAAAGACATTTTAGTTTTCTCTGTTCCGTTTTCATGCAGGATCTGCCTGATGCCATATTTTTTATGAAACAGTTTGTTTTTTACCAAAATATCCTCAGGAAAAAATATTATCATTTCACCTCCTGATATTAAAGAAGTTTCATACTCTTTGTTTTTAGTCGGTACAAAAAGCTTTACCAGATGTTTGGGAAACTCCTTTTCTATAAGATCATTATATTCGCAATAAATATTATGATGCCGTTTAAGGTAATCTTTATCCACTTCAAAAAGCCGAGACATCTCATCCAAAGTACTTCCTTTCGGTATTCTTACAAAAGCTGGTTTTTCCATTACATTAATTATTCCTGACTAATCCCCTGCACAGGTGCTTCTTCATTTTTTACACGATTATTATCTTTCTCTTTATTATATTCAAAATCAGGTATTCTGTCTACACCTCCTTCACTTTCTATTTGATTGGTCCTCATACAAAAAATAACACTGTTTTCTTCAATTCCGTTCATATAAAGTGTGTAATCCGGATCGATATATTTGGTAGCCTCATACCATTTCGGTTGTAGAAAGAACACCCAGCTGTAAAGACCGTTTGCTCCTTCTATTTCAATCTGATCTTCAGAATGTCTTTCATTATAATCTACAACAAAATTGTAAAAAAGCCTTCCAAAGTCTACTCTCGTAGGTCCTTTTGCACGATAAACACTATATTTTTTGGCATGACGGTCTTTATCCATAAGGAAAGTAAACACTACCAGATCCCTCATTTCTTCATCACTTACTCCTGCAAGCTGTTTATAATTCTCCGGAAACTGCCATGTTTTATATATTTTGGGAGGAATTGCCATGGCTCTGTTGAAAGTATCATTCAAAAATGTCGGAATAAAGAAAACTAAGAAATGTCCTAACATTAAAAATGAGAAATCAATTCCATTCAGAAAAGTAAAAATGAGGATAAAAGGAATCGTAGAATACACTACTGTTAGTAAGGCAAATAAATATTCTGTACCATTCTTTCTCGTCCCGAATTTTTTGAAATACGTTCTGTACACCGAACAATGAATGATCCCGATTACCAGAGAAGATAGCTGATAGAAAATAAATTCATACAAATTATTATCCTGAAAAAGCTTGTTGTATCCCAAAAATGCAATAATGGAATAGACAAAAGCAACCGAAAATACATACGTATAAAATTTACCTTTATATTTCTGTTTAAAATCCGGAACTTTTTGGGAAAAAATCATCGTAAGAATGATACTCGCAGCAAGAAAAATAAGGATTGCCGCCAGTATTTTCGGGTCAAAAAGATTGATAAAATATTTTTTCAATTGCATCATATACGTGTATTATATCCTAATATTGAATGAGTGTGTATATCCATTTCAAAATTTTCTTTTTCCTCAGCCAGCAAAATGGTAGTTTCTATTTCTACTTCGATAGGAAAAAAATATTCATAAAAAAGATCTACGAACTTCTTCATGGCTCCTTCATGAATATATTCCGAAAAATGAGAGTTTTTTAAAGGACCGATCTGTAAATTGTAATGACTTGAATAGTCGTCATAGCTATTTCCAGTAATTAACTCCAATCCCAACCTAGCCTCACCCAACAATATGCTTTGATCTTCATTAAGATATTTCTGGTAAGCTTTATTTGTTGTACTTACTTTTTCTTCTATTAATGAAGAAAGTATGCGGCAGGCTTGCTCAATATCACCAACAATTTTGTAAGCATACGGAAGAATTCTGATAAATTTTGAAACCAAAAGTTGTGGAAGATCTTTACCGATTCCCCAAAAGTCATAAAACATATCCGGCACCAAAAAAGCATTCAGATCTGATAAAAAATCCTGTTCAAAACTTTCTACAGCAACTCCATAGCTGAATATTTCATTTTCAAAAGGCTGAAAGAAAAGCCGTGCATTTTTCTGCTGCTGTTTCTGGATCTTATGTTCTTTGATCATCGTTTCGACCTCTTTTTCAGACGAATCGTTTCGGGCAGCGTGGGTGATATTCTCCGGAAGCATATCGTAGAAACCGTCACGCGAAAGTTCTATTTTCAAAATCTGTGTAGCATCGAGATCATAATCGGTAACACTCGAATTTAGCACATCATACCGAAAAGCTCTCGAAAATTGTCCCTGCTTGAAAATCACATACTGAGATTCATCAATATCCTTATTTTTAAGCAGATTATTGACGATTACCTCGGCTCTGATATCATGTTTCAGCGAAGTAATCTGCTTAGCAATATTATTAAGTTTTTCCATGATCAGTTTTTAGGTTTTAATCTTCCTGCAGCAACGAATCTGAGCTGAAAATATTCATCATTAAAATTGTATATATTCAATCCATTAGCCGTACAAGCCAATATTCTGTCATTATTAAGATAAATACCAACATCAGAAATCGGATGCATTTTATCATATCTGAAAAATAAAATATCACCTTCTTTTAAAAAGGTTCTTCCGGTAAAGAGCTGTATAGATTTTGAACGGAAAATTCCATCAGGTGTTTTCTGAAAGGTTTCTCCATATACATCGCTGTATAAAGATTGTACAAAGTAAGAGCAGTCTACCCCAACTTTTTCTTCTAATGTCTGTTTTTTGTAAGGAGTTCCTATCCAACGGTCGATGTAGGCGTAGAATTTATAATGGGTAACTTCCTTAGGCATAACTTCCATAATAATGGAGTATTTTTCCTTAATATGAAGCTCTTCATCGTTTAGTTTATCAACATTATCATCAATGACAGAATATTTTGAGTCTACGTTCTCTTTTACTCCGTTTGCAGCATTAGTATACGGCTCAGATGAAAAATTATAGGGAATTTCCTGAATGTATTTTTTACTTCCACATGAAATTAAGGAAACCGAAAAAAATAGAATTGCTATCCATATAAAGGATTGCCAATGAGGGAGATTCATCAGATATGTTTGTGTTTATTGCAAATGTATAAAAAAAATTAATAGGAAAATCACTTTTATTTGAAAAAAAAATTTGGTTATAAAAAAAATCATAAATATATTTGCGACGAACACAAATGCCTAATGAAAAAAACTAAGATTAATCTATTTTCGAATACTGATCCCAAGGTTTACGTAAGCCTGGGAATTCTTTTTTTACTAAGTCTCATCGTCCTTTCATACCAATACACGCGTCATGTAGATTGCGAAAATGCGAAATTCATTATCCATTCTGATGAGTTTATGACAAACCGTGTTGTAGAATATTATGATAATACTGAAGGCGCAAAGTCCTGGGAATGGGATTTTGGAGACAGTACAGCTAGAGATATAAGGCAGAGAACATTTCACAAATATCAAAAGCCGGGAGACTATATCGTTACTTTAAAAATAAACGGCAATTGCGTCCATGAAAAACTGATTACCATTTCCAGTATCAGCCAACAGACAGGATATTTACCGACAATTTTAAGCCCGAATGTTGTAACTGTAGGACAATCAGTAAGCTTCGACGCCGAAAAGGAAAACGGAGAATCGTGGGAATGGAGTTTCGGAGAAAACGGAGGAACCGATGCCCTTGAAAAAAATCCTTCCTATAAATTTAAATCTGTAGGTGAGAAAAAAATTACACTTATTGTGAATGGTGATGTGGAACATACTGCCATTAAAACGATTTATGTAGCACCCAAAACCATTACTGCAAAACAGAAAATCGACATGAAATCTTATGAATTCGAAAGACCACATTCGGTTTTTTCTCTTCCTGTTGGAAGCGCCCAGAAAGATCCGCTGGTAGATATGTTACAGTATATTCCGGTATCTCCGAAATCCAAGTCGAAAAAAGATTCTGTAGCTGCTGAAAATAAAGCACCGGAAATCTCTAATGAACAGTTTCAACTGCTGCTTAACCAGGTTGCTGCACAGCTCAAAACAAAAGATGATTTCAAAGACTATCTGTGTGGAAAATATGATATTCCTGTAGTTGTTAATGATAAAAAACTGATGCCTTTTGATCAGTTCTGTCAATCGATTGCCGGTAAAAAAATCAAGATTACGGCATTGAGAATTAATAAAGACCAGAAAAACTGTATTCAAAATCTAAACATTCAGTATAAAGTAAAAAAACTGATGATTTGGATCAAAGAATAAAAACACAAAACACATTACGATGAATCAAGAAGAAATTACTTACAGCCCGGAGGTAACCAAAGCCCTTACTATTGCACAGAAAATAGGAAGAGAAAACCTTAACGCCTATTATACGGGAGCTCACTTATTGAAAGCAATGCTTAACAGAGATTTATCACTGCTAAAACATTTGGAAAATCTCGGCGTCGATGTTTTTTACCTGGAAGAATGGGCGGAAGTGCGTATCGAAGAATTACCGAAATCACCCAACAGATATTCCTGTGAACTCGATGAGGTTATTGATGAAATTTTTGCTGAAGCAGAGCAGATAAGAGAAATTTTGGACGAACAGGAAATCTCTCTCTTTGCGATAATGACGGCCATAAGCTCGCCGGGTGTAGCTTTCAGTTTTGATCAGATGAAAACATTTCCGGTAACTCGAAATGAATTATTAAAAGAGATTTCCGTTTTTGGAGAAGAAAATATGACAGGCACCGCCGAACCTATAAAAAAATCAAGTAAAGGATTTACTCAGAAATATTGTATCAATACGAAAGATAAAGTCAAGAAAAAAAACAGGAAAGAACTGCTTGTCGGAAGAGATACAGAGATTAATAAAATTACGGAGATTTTATGCCGTTACAGCAAGCAAAATGTTCTTATTATAGGAGATAATGGTGTTGGCAAAACTGCATTGATAGAAGGTTTTGTGCAAAAAGTCTTACTCAAACAAATTCCAGATATATTGAGTGGTTTGGAGATTTTTGAGCTTGATATGGGAGCACTGATTGCAGGTGCATCTTACAAGGGAGAAATTGAAGACCGCATCAAAAATATTGCACAGGAAATGAAAGCGATTCCCAAATCAGTCCTGATTATTGAAGAATTTCATTCATTATTCGGAAGTCACGGTTCAGATTCGGTAATTATTAATTTGTTAAAGAGTGAATTATCCAATGGTCTTACCTTAATCGCAACTTCAACGATAGAAGAATACACCAAAAAAATTGAAAAAGAACAGGGGCTTGCAGGAATGTTTGAGCTTCTGAAGCTGGAGGAAAGCACCGACGAAATTCATTTCAGAATGTTGAAGCAGACATTAGAAGATTATCAAGTTCATCATAAAATCAGTATCGATGATCAAACGATGAAAGAAGCCATAAGACTTTCCCAACGATATATGAAGGAAAAAAGCCTTCCCGCTTCTGCTATTGATTTGATTGATCACACGATGTCAGTTTTAAAAACGGCTGGCGAATCTTTTTTAAAGGAAAGAAATCATTTGGTAACGAGAATCATTCATCTTGAAGATAATATAAATAATTATTTTGAAAATGAAAGAAAAATGCATTCAGACTGGTTATTGAAAGATTTGGTTGAAAAAACAAAATACCTCATCAGTACAGCAGATACTATTCAGGAAGAAAATGAAATTCCCGAATTTGAAAACAGCGATCTTCTTTTAACCTATGCAAGAAATCTTATCGAAAAAACGGAGAAAATCGCACAGGAAAAAAGAACTCATATCACCGATTTTGATTTAGCATTAATCATTTCTCAAAAAACTAATATTCCAATAGGGAAACTTAAAGAAGAAGAAAAACAAAGACTTAACGAAATGGAAGGGGTTTTGGCTAAAAGAGTTGTCGGGCAGGATCATGCCATCACCATTGTTTCGGAAGCTGTGTTGGAAACCCGTTCGGGATTGAGTAAAGCCGGGCAGCCCATCGGTTCTTTTTTCTTTTTGGGACCAACTGGAACCGGAAAAACAGAGTTAGCAAAATCTTTGGCGGAATTTTTATTTCAGGATGAAAATGCCATTATCCGTTTCGATATGTCCGAGTTTAAAGAAGAACATTCCGCAGCGTTATTGTATGGAGCGCCTCCGGGATATGTGGGTTATGAAGAAGGTGGACTTTTGGTGAATAAGATCAGACAAAAGCCTTATTCTATTGTTCTTTTTGATGAAATTGAAAAAGCGCATACCTCTGTTTTCGATGTTTTTTTACAAATTATGGATGAAGGAAAACTGCATGACCGATTAGGTAAAGAAGGGGATTTTTCCAATGCTATTATTTTGTTCACTTCAAATATCGGTTCCGAATTTATTGTCGAATCTTTCGGAAATGGTGAAATTCCACAATCTTCCAAATTACTGGAAATGATGAGCCGTTTTTTCAGACCAGAATTTTTAGGAAGATTGACAGAAACTATTCCGTTTGCACCGATCAGTAAAAATAATGCACTGAAAATATTTGAAATTCACCTGAAAAAAGAATTGCTGGATTTAGCGAAAGGGTTAAATATCAATTTGAGTATCACTCAGGAAGCAAAAGAATTTTTATCGACAGAAGGATATGATATAAAATATGGAGCAAGACCGCTGAAAGGTGTTATCAGAGGAAGATTAAGAAGACCTTTGGCTAAAAAAATTGTTTCCGGAGAATTTAAAGATGGTGATGATATTGAAGTTTCCATTGTTGATCAGGAACTGATTTGGAAGAAAATGTAATTTTATAATAGATAAATATTTGACAAAAAAATCCCCTCGCTTACGCTTGGGGATTCCAATTTACTAAGTATGTATAAAAAAACTAAAAATATTTTAAGGATTTTGTTCATATCCCGCTATCTGAACCTGGTTCAGCGGAATCTGATATAAATAATCGTTGGTGGTAATTGTAAAATTATAGTTGTTTGCAGCAGCAGCCGCGTTGATTACACTTACGCCGGTATTCCATCTTACCAGATCATGCCAGTAAACACCTTCTCCGGCAAATTCTGATCTTCTTTCTCTTCTTAAAGCAGTCGTAAAATCTGCAGCCGTCATTGATGTTGGAAGGGCGGTAAGACCTGCTCTCTGACGGATTCTGTTCAGATAAGGAACGGCGATAGCTGTACTTCCTTGATTATTTAAAACTTCTGCGTACATTAAAAGCACATCAGCATAACGAATAATCGGGAAATTGATTGGCCAATCATAACGGTTACTGACTACCAGTCCCGGCTCACGGAATTTAATAAAATAATTAGCATTATCCGGCTGACCATTTGCTGCAATAAATGAAGTTTTTACAGTAAGGTTTTTTCTTAAATCACCTGTTTCATAGGCATTGAGAAGTGACGTTGAAACTCCCAGCTCCGAAGAACTATAAAGACTGCTCTGTGAATTGTAAAGAGGATCACTTACCCCAAAGTTCGGAGATACATAACTTGGTAAGTAAGATCCCTGAGAGACCCCTCCGCTGATATGCTGGATTTCAAAAAGATGATACTTATTGTCATTAGCACTTTTGAAAAGATCTGCATAATTTGGTGCAAAGGTTACATACTGACCTTCCACCTGAATAACCGCAAATAAATGGTCTTTGGCTTTGGTAAGGTAAGAACTGTTATTCAAAGGATATCCATATCCTGTAAGATACATTCTACCCAGCATGGCATGAGCCGCTGATTTGGTAATTCTTCCTTTATTTTTTGCATCATAGGTATTTTTCAGCCCTGCAACAGATGCTTCAATTTCTGATGTGATAAAATCATACAAGGTTTGAAGATTAGTTCTGGGAACTGCAGCCGCTTCTGTCGGAGTCATCGGATGATCGATTAAAGGAACTTTTCCGAACATTCGCATTAATTCAAAATAAGCGTAAGCTCTTAAAAATTTAGTTTCTGCACGGTACTGCTCTTTCGTTGCATTGTCTGCAAAAGGAACCTCGTCGATTCTTGCCAAAATATTGTTGGCATAGCTCACCAATTGATACGCATCATCCCAAAGAATTGACATCTCTTCGGTTGAAGAAGTATCCTGAAAACGGTTGATCGCAAAATAATCTCTGTTTCCATTTTGAGAAATGGCGTTGAAGTTATTCGAACGAACCTCTGATGCTAAAAGGTAGAAATTCACATCATAACCACCTCTTGAGGAAGCATTGATCATCGCAGAATACACTCCGGAAACCGCCTGTTGAATCTGCAGTTCTGTAGTGTAAAAAGAAGTTTGTGTGATATTATTCTCCGGCTCAAGCATTAGGTCTTTTTCACAGCTCACGGCACCCATCGTAAGTGCACCAAAAATCAGAGCCTTGCCTAAAGTTTTAAAATTCAATGGTAAAAGAAATTTATTTTTAATTTGTATTGTTTTCATTATAATAAAATTAGAAGTTAAAGTTTAAGCCCATCATATAGACTTTTGCATTAGGATATGCTCCGTAATCGGTACCGTCCGATTGTACAGATTCGGGGTTGTAGCCACCATAATAGTGATCTTTTCTCCAGACATTTTCTAAACTCACATAGAGTCTGAGGTTTGAAATTTTGAGTTTTTCAGTAAGTTCTTTATCGAAACTATACCCAAGCGTAATGTTTTTCAACTGAATATAAGTAGCATCATACAGCCATCTTGTATCTAACAAACCTCCTGTAGTACCATCCAGTCTAGGTGTTTTTCCATCTCCCGGATCCGCATCAGAACGCCAACGGTTTGCCCAGTTCCCCATCACATTTTGGGTAGTTCCCATACTCGTACGGTCGATTGCTCTACCTAGCAACGCATAGCTATAGCCTCCTTTCTGCCCCTGGAAAAACACCGACAAATCGAAATTTTTATAAGAGAATGTATTGGTAAAGCCCCAGTAATAATCTGGAGTTGGACCACCGATGATATGACGGTCGTTCTCATCAATTTTACCATCCCCATTTACGTCTCTATATTTAACGTCACCTGCAATAGCTCCTACTGTTTTTGCCACACCTGCATTAGCGATGTCAGCACTCGAAAGTACCCCCGTTGCTTCATAAAGATAGAAAGAATTCAGCTCCTCACCCACCTGGATAATATTGGTAAGATCGCTGAAACCTGCCGGAATCGGCTTATTGTTATTTCCTAACTTCGTAACTTTGTTATTATTAAATGCGATGTTGGCAGAAGTATTCCATTTGAATGCGCCCACTAAGTTTCTTGTACTTAAATCTAATTCCAAACCTGTATTTCGTACAGAACCTACATTCCTCCATATCGTGTTATATCCGCTAACTGAGGCAATAGGTTCCTGAAGAAGAAGGTCTTTGGTATTTTTGATATAATAATCTGCAGTCAAATCGATTCTTTTAAACAAACCTACTTCCAAACCGAAATCAGAAGATTTTGTTTTTTCCCAGGTAAGATCTGGGTTTTCAATTGTATTAGGAACTAAACCTGTAGAAACTGCCCCTCCAAATGAGTAGTTACCTCCTGTGAGTGTTCCGAATGCTCTGTATTCCCCGATAGAATTGTTTCCGTTTTCTCCCCAGCTGTATCTCAGTTTCAGGTTGCTCAGCCAGGTTTGATTTTGTAAAAATTCTTCCTTGTCGATTTTCCAGCCTCCGCCAAATGCGGCAAAAGTTCCCCAAAGGTTGTTCCAGCCAAATCTTGAAGACCCGTCTCTACGAATACTCGCAGAAAGCATATACTTACCTTTATAATTGTAGTTTACACGCCCGAACATGGAAACCAGCATCCACTCTGAAGCGGTATATTCAGAATTTAAAACAGCTACCGACTGGTTGAAGTTGAATGTCTTTAAATCATCGTTAGGGAAACCTCTGTTTCTGTTGTACTGAGTTGTTGTTCTGTAATTTTCTGCGCTGTATCCTGCGATAGCATCCAATTCATGACTTCCGAAAGATTTTCTGTAGCTTAATAAACCCTCCCCTAAATACCTGTTGTAGTTTACCGTTCTTCTGCTTCCTATACTTACCTGACCCGGAACGTTGTTAATTAAATTAAACGTTGGTGTATAACCTGTGTTTGTATTAAAGTTATTGGTTGCCCCTCCTGATAATTTAAAATTTAAACCCGGTAAAATATCATAAGAGACATACAAACTTGATAATAATCTAAATTCGTTAGTATCATTGGTTGTGTTTTCCATTAACCCAATCGGACTTTGAGTAGAACCTGCCCATCTGTATTGTAAGTTGTTCCAGAAATTGGTATAAACGCCTGCGCCCAGCTCGGCAACAGGAACCATCGATAACATTTTGTGAGCAGTATTGTCTTTTCCATCAACAGTAGCTCCATAACTTTTCGAGTAACTTGGTCGTAAAGTAATTCCTGCTTTTAATTTATCTGAAAGATTTACATCAATGGCTGCACTTAGATTAAATCTGTTGAAACCTGTATTAATCGCCAAACCTTCCTGATCAAAATAAGCTCCTGAGATGGCATATTTTATTCCTTTACCACCCCCTCTTACGGCAAGCTGATAATTCTGAATGGCAGCCGGACGATAGAATTCGTCTTGCCAGTCGATATACTTTACCTTATCAGTTCCCCATCGTGGGTCAACCATGTATTGGATGTTGGCCAGATTATAGTCTGTAGTATTGGCCAAATTAAAATATTGCGCTCTTTTCTCATAACTGTCTGAAGCTAAATTTCCAGGGGCTAAAGCTGTCCATCTTTTATTGATTGCTTCAGTTGCAAAATCAATCCACTCTGAACTGGTCATGATATCAAGTTTCTTCTCGATAGTCTGAACTCCATAATATTGTGAAAAACTGAAAGACGGTTTACCTGAAGCTCCTTTTTTAGTGGTAACAATAACAACTCCGTTTGAACCTCGGGATCCGTACATCGCCGTAGAAGCAGCGTCTTTAAGCACGTCAATCGATTGCACATCATCCGGAGAAATGTTCGCCATATCATCCACTACCATCCCATCAACTACATAAAGAGGCGAATTACTTGCCGAAATGGAAGCGGTACCACGAACTCTGATTTCTAATGGCTCTCCCGGCTTTCCTGAAGTTGCACGGGTTTTAACCCCCGCAATCTGACCAGTTAATGCCTGATCAACTCTGGCAATAGGACGATCTTTGAAAGTTGACGTATTTACTTTACCGACAGCACCTGTAACCTCTCCTTTTTTCTGCGTACCGTAGGCAATAATCACTACTTCCTCAATATCTTTAGTTTTATTATTGATTTTCGTACTGTCCTGCTTCTTGGGTGTACCGGTCGATTGTTTTTCCTGTGCGAAGATAAAACCTGCGGTACTTAACAGAATACCTAGTGTTACTATAGATTTCTTCATTCCTTGATTCGTGATTATTAATTGTTATATACTTTCATGAAATTAAATAAGAGAAAAGTTAAATCTTGAAATACATGATATTTCTCATATTTTGATTTTTATAAAAGTATACTTATCACAAATTTCTGCTATCCTGTAGTTACCTGTTAACAATTTATTAACAAAACAGCAATATTAAATAATTAATTTTTTATCTCATTTCTATACAAATACTCAATATATAATTTACATTCGTCATAGAAAAATCATAATAAACAGTCTTAATTTAGGAATAATTATAATAAAAAAAGTTTACAAAATGGTACTTTATCACCTAATCACAAATTAATTCAAAATTTTAGTCACAAAAAAATCCCCAAGTTTTCGCCCGGGGATTCTATTTTTAAAGTCTGTGACTTTTATTATTTTCTTCTTCAAAAATAACCAATACTGATAATGAATTAATTATGATTTAATGGTACAAATAAGGGACTGATTTACCAGTATTCTTTTTGGAAATACATACTGAACATTAACCTTTATATCATCTATTATTTTACATATTTCTATTTAAAACATTGATAAACTCCAATTTTTATACTTAATATTCACTAATAATTAAGCTAAACTCTGTTCTAACTTGTTTTTTACTTTTTCCCAATTAGGAAATAGATGTTCCAGTAATTGATAAAACTCTTTTGAATGATTGGGATGGATTAAATGACAAAGCTCGTGTAAAACTACATATTCAATGCAGGCCTTGCTTGCTTTTATCAATTCGGTGTTTAATAAAATTGAGCCATTGATTGAACAGCTTCCCCATCTTTTTTTTAGATATTTATGAGATAATATTGTTTCAAAAGCATCAAACTGCGGGAACTTTTGTTTTAAATTTTCTAATATTTCCTCAAAAATTGCTCCTGCTCGATCCTTGTAAAAATCTAAAATAATCCTTTCAATATTATCTTTAGAGGTGGTAATTGTCATAAGACCTTTTGCTAGTGAAACTGTTGTTTTTCCTTTCTCTATCTTATTGATGACTAATTTGTATTGTCTTCCTAGGTATCGATGAGTTTCTCCTGCTATATAGTTCCTTTCTGTTGTGAATGGCTTGTATAATTCAAAAGCCCTTTGCTGATCAATAATCCATTTAGATTTTGGTTTTACTTTTTCTATAATCTTCTCAACTGAAGTCTCTGTGGGTGCCGTAATTAAAATATTTCCTTCCGGAAAAACACGTAATCCAATAGATTTTCTATCCGAATATTGTAAATCCGCCTTGATCAATCTACTTCCGTACTTAAAATCAATTTCTTTCATTAATGTATTTGCTTCTTAGCTATTTTAATAACCTCTTCGATGAATGGATCTAATAATTCGAAAGGGATTGATTTATCTAATTCTAAAGAAATACTATAAAAATAATCGTCTAACTCATTCAAAATCTGCATTTCTAAGTCTGTGTTAGACTTCCAGTCTACAATTGCTTTGTTTCCATCCATAATCATTGTATCAATAATGTTTTTGATAGCCAGAGCAATTTCAGCATTTTTTTCTTTTTCAATTAAAAAGTTAACAAGCTTATCGTTGATGAAATTATAGAAGGCAATAGCAATAGAGTTACCCTCAATAATTTTCGGAACGTTATCTTGTTTGCCACTTTGAAATCTTTCTTCAATATCTTTAATACGATTTAGGTATTCAGTTTCATCGATTCTGCTCTGTTTATAATCTTGAATGGTTTGTATAATTAACTCTGAAAGTTTTTTATAGAAAATAGGATCTTCATCCATTTTAATATTAATCCCCTTGGAGGTTCTTGATGCTATATGATCAGCTTTTGCAGCCTTACCAATTAATTTTTCAACTTCATCATCCCTTTCTTGTTTGTTGAAAATATCAATAGGCTGAGTTATTTTTAGAATTTCACCGTCAGTAGTAATATGCTTGTCTATCAGTTTCTGAACTTGTGGTTCATATTCTTTGAAGTCTATATCGTCAAAATATCTTCTTTTCACATCAATCCTTAGTTTAATAAAGAATTTACTATCCTTTCTGTATTTCTCAATTACTTCGTCATTTTTCACATCATTGAACAGAACTGTCGACATGGCTAAATTAAAAAGCCTTAAAAAGCCAGATAATTTTTCATAATAGATATGCCTTACTTCCTCGTCACCTAAAAGCTTTGCATAAGACTCAGCATCATATTTGTTTTTTATAGATTTAAATATATCCCAAACCTCACTGTGCATTTGAGGTAGCTGTAATATTATATCTTCAACATTAGTTACAGAACCTTTGACATCTTTTTCATCTAGGCCATCTCTGCTGGTATAAGTTTCAATTGCTCTATCTAAATTTTCAAGGTTGCCATAATAATCTATGATTAATCCATAGTCTTTTCCTTCAGCTACACGGTTTACTCTTGCAATTGCTTGTAATAATGTATGTTCTTTAAGGCTTCTTGTCAAATACAAAACTCTATTGTTTGGTGCGTCAAACCCTGTTAGAAGCTTGTCTACCACAATAATAATCTCTGGGTATTCTTGTTTTTTAAATGCATTGATGATTGATTTTTCGTACTTTTCTTGTGTTCCATACTTGTCCATCATTGATTTGTGAAAAGACTGAACCAAGTTTTCATTTTCTTCAAAAGCATCAATATGATTTTCTCTTGTATCTGAACCGGAAATAATAACTTCTGCTTTTACTTTTCCAATTTCATTCAAATATTTTCTATAAAGAATTGCGCTTGTTTTATTAGGTGTTACTAATTGTGCTTTAAATTTTGTTCCTTGAACAAAATCTGCAAAATGCTCACTGATATCCCAAGCCCTATCGTAAATAACCTGATCTGCTTTATTTATTGCATTTTTGGAACTGTATTTTCTTTTCAATCCCGCCTTTCCATACTTGGTCAGTGGTTCTGAAACTTTATCAAAGAAATTATCTAAAGGTTTTTCATTTACGGTAATTGAATTATGCCTGCCTTCATATAATAACGGAACAACCGCTTTGTCATCAACAGCATCTTTTATTGTATATTCGTCAATGATGCCTCCGAACTTATCCGCCGTATTTTTCTCTGACTTCATTAGAGGTGTTCCGGTAAAAGCTATAAAACATCCATTAGGAAACGTCTTTTGCATTTTAACATTGAATGTTTTGTACTGACTTCTATGTCCTTCGTCAATCAAAACAAAAATTTCAGGTGAGTTAAATCCTTCCGGCTCCTGGTTGATTGCTGCTTTGAATTTGTTGATTATTGTAGTAATAACAGCATCTGATGGGCTTTTTATAAGCTCAATCAAATGTTTGCCCGTGCCGGCTTCTTCAACAGGAATATTGCATTTTTGAAATGTTTCTGTGATTTGAGAATTTAAATCAATACGGTCAGTTACCAATATGATTTTTTGATTTTTGATTTTTTTGCTTAGAGCTATCATTTCTGCTAGCATAACCATTGTTAACGACTTGCCGCTACCTTGTGTATGCCAGATAACACCACCTTTTCGTTTTCCGTCTGAGCCGATTTTTTCAATCCGCTTCATAGTTTTTGTAATCGCAAAATACTGTTGATAACGGCAAATTTTCTTAATTCCATCATCAAATAAAATAAACCGAAACATCAACTTTAATAGTCTTTCAGGTCTGCATAGGTTATATAATAACCTGTCTTGTGAAGTAACTTCTTTTTCTAATTTATTTAGTTCTTTAAAGTGCTTAATAGTGCTATAGTAACGAGTTTTGAATATTTCCGTACTGTTATTATGAGGTAACTCTTTTTGCTTTAAGTCAAATAAAACTTTTGTATAGTTTTCTTCTTCTTTTTGGGTGCTAAATTTTTCCGTCCAGACACTCCAGAACTCTTTTGGAGTCGCTGTTGTCGCATATTTGGCCTCATTTACTGCTAAACTTAATACTAAATTAGAATAAGTATACAAGTCACGAATACCATCTTCCTGTTGGTTTCGTAAATGTTGAGAAACGCCTTCTTCAACTGGTGATTTTATCGCATTTGATTTACATTCTATTATCACCAATGGAATTCCATTAATAAACAAAATCAAATCTGGACGGTAGGTGTCGGAACGGTTTGTTCGAAGGACAGAAAATTCTTCTGAAACGTGAAAAATATTATTTGATGGAGTGTCCCAGTCAATATATTTGAATGAAAAGCTTTTGCGATCACCTGCAATATTTTGTTCAAAACTTTTCCCTAAAGTAATTAAATCATAGAAATGCTGATTCGCATTGATGAAACCTAAATGAATAGGTAATTCTTTAATTTCGTTGATAGCTAAGGCAATATTTCCGTCTGAAAAGTCGTGGATACCTCCTTTGTAATCAATTTTATTTATTTTTTGTAATTGCTCTTTTAAAACAGAAGTTAAAATTACATTGTTTTTACGTCCATCACGAAGCTCTAGAGCTTCATCTGGCGACAAATAATTGTAGCCCAGATTTATAAGTAATTGGATTGCTGGAATCTGGCTTATGTGGTCTTCTATGTATGATGGTATCATATATTATTAACACTTTAATTTTTATATTATGGCCGAATGAATTCATTTACAGTAAGTTATTGATTTGCTGTCTAGAATTACAATTTTAATTAGCTTAATGTATATAGAAATAGTTTGCTGAAAATTATTTTATTTATTAAATTTTATCGTAATATCTCTAACAAAAGTTCTAACAAAAGTTCTAACAGAAGTTCTAACAGAAGTTCTAACAAAAGTTCTAACAGAAGTTCTAACAAAAAGTTCTAATAAAAGTTCTAATAAGATCTTTGATAAAAATAAAGATAGAATCTCTAATGGATTTTGCTATCTTAATATCCATTTTGGTTTGCCAAAAGTTCCATTATTCCGTATCAAATTATCTTTTCGTAATTCTGTCAAAAGATGATTTACTTTAGTCTTCTTTTGTTTCTCGCTCATCCAATCAGAGAGTTTACTCCACAATAATTCATCTACATCTTTTCGGCTAACTTCTTCATGCTCTGTAACAGCTTTTACTATTAAATCTAAATAGTACTGCTTATCAAAGCCTTTATTCTTTGTGTAATCGGCCTTTTGACCAGTTTTTTGCGCTACTTTCAAACCAATGAAAAAATTAGGTCTCCGTCCCTCTATTAGTTTTTTATCTTTAAGATGCTTTTCTTCATTATTGTTAAGAGCATATTTCTTTTGAACCTTATCTAGCATCATTATTTCTTCCAACGTCAAATCTTTATTCTGAGCTAAAAGTCGTGCATATTCCATATCTAATATTTTACCAGATAAAGAGACCTTTACTTTTTCTTCAGATAGATCGTAATCAGGAAGAGGAAAAAATCTTGCCCTTTGAAAATTGAAGATTCTTTTTATGCCACCACCAGCAGTGTCAACCATTTTCAAATTGAACATCGCTGTTGCTAAAAACCGATTACGATAAAACTCTTCTGGAGCATCATCGATAACAACCTTTTCTACATTACCAGGAATAAAAGATCCATGGTTTGTAAAAACCAATTTATCCGGCATTTCTATGACATTTATTCTAGCGTTTTTTGTGTAATCTTGGTGTGCAATACAGTTGTTAATGGCTTCACGGATGGAAAAGGGCTCATATTGTGAAACTTCAGCAGGAAAAATAGTTCCTTCTTGCATATAGCGGTATTTGATATTCCGGATCTTTGCGTATACTTTTTCTACCGAAAGTATCAAAGGTAAACCAAATATATCGTAATCAATGTCGTCATTTTTCTCATCAACTAATTGCCATCGTATTTTTACATCTGCGGGATTTAGAAGATGTTCAGATTCGTCCTTTCCCAAGAGAATCAATGCTGTCCTAGTTATTTTGCACTTACTTGTTACTTTTATTTTATTTAAAAAAGTAATATCATCCCAGTTGTCTACATCCTCGGCTTTGTCGGGGAACTTACTTTTAAAATTTTTCCGTGCCAAAGCAATTGCGTCTTCGTCCAAATCTTCTATTGTAGCATCAGGTACGATGGCAGCGCTCCAGTCTTCATTGGTAGCCTGTGCTCTAATTCTTTCTATTTTTTCCAGATTGAGAGGTACTAGCTCTTCTCCGTCACGCGCATAATAATGTCCATCAAATGCAATGGGGAAACCTGTGGGTGCAGCAGGAATCTGAAACATAAGAACTCTGCCTTCTGAGGTATTAACTTCATGTATGTTTATAAAAGAAATCCTGTTGGTGGTTTTATTGGCAATCTCTCCTTTCAGTTTATCTAAATCACTTCTATTAGAGCGATAGGTAGTGCCTACAATATTGTGTCTTTTATCCTCAACGCCAAAAACCAGCCAGCCGTGAGGCTGACCACATAAGTTTGCTTCGTTACTTAGAGCGGAGAAGTATTTCCCCAGCTTTGTAAAATCATAATTATTTTTCGCTTCTTTGAATTCTACAATTTCATTTTCTGAAGTGAGATTGCGAAGACTATCTAGAGTTTCCTGTAATTGTTTTGGTGTCATGACTCATTGTGTTTATTTCTGAATTATTTTTTTATAATTAAATCTATCTCCGAATTCACGTTTCATTTTTTCAGCAATAAAATCACATAATTTCAGTCTGTTCTTTGGGGGTTTACTATTGCTAAAAAAGAAATGAATTAATGTTATGCTAATTTCTTGATTTTCTTCAAGATAAGGATATAGTTTAAGCACATTTGTGTTAGGATGTTTTTGGCCTAGTTCGCACTCAAGGAAAACATAAGAGTTTTCATTGATAATTGCGTAATTGTCTACATCTCCCCAACCATCGAGACTAAACTCATAGTTTTCAAATTTGATGTTAAGCTGCTTCTCTATAGCTTGAGATACATCACAATTTAGGAAAGTAGTCTTTTTCATCTAAGTTCTTCTTAAGCTTTCAGGTAAAAATTTATCAATTTCTCCATCTGTGAAAGTAAATTCTTCATTTTCTTGTAAGGCTTTTGACGCAATTTTATATGCTTTATTTATTGTCTTCGGAGCGCCTCTATATGTGTTTACTAATTGTCCATTTAATTCATTTCTCGTTTCCTGAAGAGTAACTATGTCGATATTCCCTATTTTGATATCGACCAATAAGGACAATAGTTTTTCTCTTATTTCAAGAATGTTTAATGCTGCTTGTTTATGCTTTTCTGCCAAAGCTAATAAATTGTAATCTTTTGAATACAAGGTTAAGCAAAGCAGTAGAGTAGAAAACAATGCTGCAACAAATTGAAATATTTTTCCTTCGCCAAAAATTAAAACTAATATTGTTGTCGTAGTTAATGCTGAAAGTACAATTTCTGCGATCTTTAAACAATCACTTCGTTCTTTTAAAACATCGGCGCACTTCTCATGTGTCTTATGAGTGTAGACCACTCTTCCATAAATTTCTCGTATTTGAGACTCCAGTATTTTTTTTTCTTCGATCATGATATTTTTTTTATTATTTAGCCAGATATTGGAACATCAATTGAATCTTTTGCAACTACAACATTGTCTTTAATAATATAGCACTCAACAAAATGTCCACCTTTAAAACTTGAACTTTCAATTCTCTGTTGGTAACCTCCATCATCAATTATTTGTCCTCTTATGCAATTCTTCTTTATTGCTTCATTTCCTCTATTTGTCACTTTCCATTTTACAGTATATGGATATGGAATATTAATTTCGGAAATAAAAAATGTTAGCGATTTACCAGGTAGTAGATTAAAACGTTTTGCCAAAAACTCTCTTAACAAACCATCTCTATAGCCATTCTGTTTAACCTCACAGTCAATCTCAAGACTATATTGTATTACAACAGGATATAAATTTTCTATAAATTCCTCTGTATTTTGATAATTTAAATTAATTGCTTTTGCTTCATTATCTTCATTTTGATATTTAGGAAAATCATTTCCATATATATCTCGCCATTTATTATGCTGGGTTTGTTCCGATGTAGCTTCGATAGCATCGCAGGCTAAGTCATATGCCTTTTTCGATTTTCGTCTAAAGGATTTTTTAACTCTTACACGTTGTTTACTTCCTAATGCACCATATTCTTTTTGGTCTTTTGGTTGATCGTAGAGATATTTGAAAAAATCTCTGCTCATTTCATCAAAGTAAAAATAACTTTTACTATCGAAATAGTTTGTTGAATTCAAAAAATTGTAAGCCAAGGTGTCAATGAGCAAACCTCCCATACAAACACCGTGTTTGTTTTTCCAAGATCTTGCCATTTTGCATAATCTCCTTAGGTTTTTATTCTTATTGGGTTCTGCTTCTACCATTGCATCCATTTCTTTTCTTGGTTTTGTTGTTTTCCAAGATCCATCGCCATACGTGTCAGGATATCTATAATCTTGATCTTCAATTTCAAAAACCGGTTGAACATCGATATGAGTCCCATCTGAAAATTTTACCGTAACTACGCATCTGTCAACTTTTATGTCCGAAGCTGCATAAGTGCTTTCAATTGCTTTTTTTGTGTCCTGCAATAATTTTAACTGCCCACTTTTATTATAACCATCCCATTTTGAGCTAGGAATGATATATAGCATATCCAAATCTGATATCCCTTTAATGCCACTGTATCTTCCGTAAGATCCAACCTGCAAGCTGTTTGCAGTAGTGGATGATGTTTCTCGAAAATACTCGTTTAGTGATTTAGTAATTCTTCCATATCTATACGAAATGGTATTGGCTGTAGCTTCTTTAATTTTAATATTTGTAAGAAATTCTTGAAAGGTTAAAGATGTATTCATATTTGTGTTCTAATTTTATTTAAATTCGTCTAATCGTTCTCGCTTTCCGAGCTTGTAAAATCATAATTGTTTTTTTGCTTCTTTGAATTCTATAATTTCATTTTCTCAATTAAGATTGCGAAGGCTATCTAAAGTTTCTTGTAATTGTTTTGTTGTAATAAGTTATTATTAGTGAAAAATTTAAATAGATTTTGCTATCAATAAAGCAGATTTCTTTGTCCCGTTATGAGAATTATCTTTTCTCCAAGGTCTTTTGCCAAGGCGCTTCTCTAAAACAATTCCACCTTTACTATTTTCGTAAATTTTAAATTCTCTACCACAATTGTGCTTTATCAAAATATTACCTTCTTCTTCTAAACAGTCAGGATGATTTCTCAAAAGATTATGGACATCCTTTAAGAACAATGCGGGACTATTATATCTTTTTTCATAATGAAAATTTGTCGCCTTGTTAATGACTCTTTTAAAAGCTGGATCTAAATAATCTGGAAGAGAATTAAGATCGACTAACTTTCCCTTTATAATCTTGTTATTAACTATTTCATCAAACTTTTGTAATTTTTCACTAGAATTTCTAATCTCATTGTATTGTTTCTTTTCTTTACTATTAAACCATTCTAAAGGATTCTCAATAGGAAAATGTCCTCCTAAAAGTTGAAATAAGATTAAGCCGACCTGATATATATCTGATTGGAAAAAATATTCATTGCCCATAACAGCTTCAGGTGGCAGATAAAAAGCCGTTGATTTTGATGCTGTAACAGCAGTATTGGGATTATCGACCTTTTTAACCGCTCCTAAATCCGCTATTATAGGTGTTTTTTTATCTAGATCATATAATATATTTCCGGGTTTCAAATCACGATGAACAAGATGGTGTTTGGAGTGCAACTCAGTTAATCCCTTAAGAATACCTGAAACGATTTCTAAAGCTTCCATACTTGATAATTTTCGATTCTCTATAATGCCCTGCAAATCACCTCCAGAAATTTTAGGTGTTAGAAAATATGCAATGCTTGGTGCTAAAAATTTTAGATCATATATTTTTAAAATGTTTTCCTGATCAATTCTATTTAAAATTACTGCTTCTTCTGTTGCGTCATAATTAGGATGTGACCAGTAAAATTTTAAAACTACTTCATCGCCCATCTTTATTCTTTTACCGAAATAAACATCTCCATTGTTACCTCTTTGAATAAATTCAAAGACGTCAATATCATTAGTATTCCTTACAAACTTTTGCACTGTTGCAGAAGCATTTTCGTCATTTAATTCGATAGATGTCATAAATTATTCTTTAATCATTAAATAATATGCTAAATCAAATGCCTCTTTTTGATATATTTTTTCAGCAGATAAACTTTTGTCATTTTTTTTAAAAAATGCATCGGTAGTCTTTTTCCAAATGATTTCAATATTAATTTTATCATAAAGCTGCATTAATCCTTCCAATTTAAAAGATGTTGGAGAGGGAGCACGCATACCTTTGCCATTTGGGTTTCTAGCTACTATGCCAATTCTATCGGCTTTTACAGAATCAAAAAAAGAGTTAACCTGATCCCTAAACTGCTTTACCTGAATTTGTTCGAAAGGATCATCCAATTTGAATTTTGCACTTTCTTTTGTTTCGCAAATGTTATCTTGCGCATCTTTTGAAAGCACTACCATAACGACTTCATTTGATTTGATTTGAATTCCAATTGTTTTCATGTTTAGTTTTTAAAATTTTATTATTTCTAAATTGTTCGGACTTTCCCAGTCAGCAACTGCTGCATCAATCCTTTTTTCTGATCTTGTAGGTTATCAAGCTTTTGCGTGTATTTCTTTAACTCTTCATTGGCCGTATTCAGAATTTCAGCAATTTTATTTTGCTCTTCTAATGTAGGAACTTCTATTATTAATTTCAGTAAGTCTTTTTTGCTAAGAACCCTATTCCGACCTGCTCCTCCTGGAGAAATATTATCTAACATATATTTAAAAAAGGGTTGCAGAATATAGTGCCGAAAATATTCTGTTGAAATAATCTCGTTATTGATAACATAAGTTGGAAAACGGTGTGAAACCAAACCTCCTTCGTCTTTTTTACTAATAATTGCAACTGCGTGCTCCCAAGCAAAAGTTATGTTTACAATGAAATCATTTTCCTTCACTTCATACAATTTTTCCATTGCAATAACTTTGGGATCTGAATCTGGTTTATGAAAAATTCCTTTTCCATGACTTCTTATTCCTAAAGAGAGATAGTTTGTGGCTGGTTTATATATTTCTCTTGGAGTATGTATCAGGAATTTACTCAAAGAAAGTTGCTTAACTTTTCCAGTTGAAAGTTTTCCGTGTAACAATGAAAACGCCAGTGCCTTATTTCTTTTTTCTAATTTTTTAATAATACTGGTGGTTTCTTGTATGGCTTTATCCCAAGTAGAAAGAACTTCAGCAATTTTTTTTTGTTCATCTAATTTAGGTAGTCCTATTTCAATGTTTAAAATGTTATTTTGTGATAAGCTTGGTAATCCAGTCGCTTCATTATATTTCATCCAATTTATAGATTGAAATAAATTAAAAACATAATCTACATCTACATCAAAAAATTCTTTAATGTAAAAAAGGGTATCTACTGTCCAGAATTTACCATTAAGAAGAACTGGTTTATCAATACTCCCTTTTCTTCCAATACCAACTGTTTTTCCATCAAATAAGTAGTCATTTACATATGTCATAATGCCACCTGTTCCATAAACCGGAATTTCACCAACTTGTAAATGTTTATAGTCTCTTCCATTCCCAAGCTTAATAATATTTCTTAATTTCGTTACTTTCCAATCCTCGGGAATTTTTCCAATGGTTGTTTCTTTGTATTTTGATATGGTTTCAATCATTTAGATCAAATTTAAAGATTTCAAATACGAATCCATCTTCAATTCCGTTTCAGCTAATTCAGCTTTAAGAACTGTAATTTCTTCGTGCAAGATTTTAATGTCCAGTTCAGCTTCTTCTTCAAAAGTATCAATGTATCGGGGGATGTTCAGATTGTATTCATTGGTTTGTATATCTTTAATGGTAGCGCGATAAGAAAATTTCTCAGTTAAAATCTCACCAATTTCTGTTTGTACTGACGGCAACGATCTGAATTTTTTAAATTCATTAACAAGTGTTTCAATGTGTACTTTGCCCATACGGTTTTGATTCTTCCCGGAATCATAGAGAGCACTTGCGTCGATAAATAAAACATCTTTATTGTCGCCTTTCGCTCTGTTAAACAAAAGTATTGCTGCGGGAATTCCTGTACCATAAAAAAGATTGGCAGGCAACCCGATTACAGCTTCTAATAAATTTTCATCAATGAGTTGCTGACGAATCTTACCCTCACTACTTCCTCGGAATAAAACACCGTGTGGAACAATAACACCTACTTTGCCTTTGTCTTCAAAGGTTGTCTCAATCATATGAGAAATAAAAGCGTAATCACCTTTTGATTTTGGAGGAACTCCTCGGTGATAACGGTTGAAAGTATCGGCCGCCGCTTCCTCAGCTCCCCATTTATCCAGAGAAAAAGGAGGATTAGCTACCACAACATCAAACTTCATCAAAGAGTCTGCTTCTTTCAATTGAGGATTGTTCAGGGTGTCTCCCCATTCAATAGTTGCATTATCTTCCTCGTGCAAAAACATATTCATACGTGCTAATGCCCAAGTACTGCCATTATTCTCTTGTCCGTAGAGAGCATAGTTTTTTGAATTTACTTCTTTTGCAACCTTTATCAATAAAGAGCCGGAGCCACAAGCAGGATCACAGATTCTATCGCCAGATTGTGGATCTACTAACTTAGCGAGTAAAGTACTTACTTCTGATGGTGTATAAAATTCTCCAGCTTTTTTGCCTGCTTCCCCTGCGAAATTTGAGATGAGATACTCGTAACTGTCACCGATTACATCATTATTTGCTAAATGAGAAGGCTGAAGATCCATTGCATTCAAATCTATCAACAAATTTTTAAGAATGGTATTTCTTTGTTTTGTGGGTCCAAAAGCCGTCTCCGAGTTAAAAGAAATGCTTCGAAATACCATTGCTAATTTAGAACGATTTTCGTCTTCTAACTTGGTTAAAGCGATATCTATAAGTTCTCCGACATTGCTTTCGTTTCTTTTATCATACAAATAATCGAAGCTACTTTCTTCAGGTAAGACAAAACGCTCTCTTTTCAGTTGGCGTTTCACCATTTCCTCATTGTCCGGATATTTGTCACGCAGGACATTTGCCTTTTCTTTCCAAACGTCTGAAAGGTATTTTACGAAAAGTAAGGTTAAAATATAATCTTTATAAGAGCCGCTTCCCATTACAGGGCGTAATGAATCGCAGGCATTCCAAACTATTCTGTTGATTTCTGTTTGTGTAATTTTATCTGACATATTATTTCTTTTCTGTTAATTGATTAATTGTTTGGTTAAATAACTTCTGTTTCTTTTCTTTAAGCGAAGCAAGGACAGCTTGTTGTTGCAAATGCAATTTGTACATATTGACGACGTCTTCTTGTTCCTCAATGGTTAATAATGGGATTTCAAAATCTAAAAGTTCTTTTTTTCTTATAGAAGGAATAGAACTTCCAGCACTTGCTCCTAAAAAATAGGATATGCTTTTAGGTTGATTTAAAATACAAACTATATATTCAGGAAGTACCATTTCTTCATTCACTTTTATGACATAAAAAACAGAGGAAGCAATAGCTTTTCCTGTGCTTTCTTGAAATAGATAAGCGAAAAACTTCAATCCCTTACCTACAAAGAGAATATCATTCTGTTTTAGTAAACTTGAATTTTTAATTTCAGAAGAGGAGACAAAGTTTTCGACATTGTTTAAAAACACTCCATCATCAGTAAAATTCTTAACTTGTAAAAACTTAACATCTTTATCTTGACCAGACTTAATGTGCTGTCCAAAATTTAGCTGACAAAGAAGATCAAGTTTGATATAAGGAATTAATTTCATTGTAGATTTTTTCAAATTTCATATTGCAAAGATGGACAAAATAAATGACAATTACAAACTTTTTATTTTGTAGTTTTTTTCAAAAAAAAATATCAAATTACTTTTTTTATCTAATTATCTGATATTTAGTTAATTAAAAAATTATATTTTCAAATCTATTTTAATTAATTTTGGAAGATAAACTAAAGTCCCCATTATCAAAAGTTCGTATTCTTGTTGTGGGAAAGGTATCTATCGGCACCGATATGTAATGAAATTAGTTCCACGCTTTATAAATTATATAATATAGAAAAGAGAGTTGTCAGTATTTTTGAAAATAATATCCTTTACTACTTTATTCCAACAATGAATTCAATAATTTCAGATTCAATTCTGAAATTTAAAATCGAAAATTGAAGGTAAAATTTCTATTTCATAAACCTTCCTCATTTTTACAAAATAAAAAATACCAACTCTCGTCGGTATTTTATTCATTTATGAGTTCAAAAAATTTTTATAGGGTAATTTTCTTACTTTAATATAAAATCAAATAGTTCCTGTGGATGCACATCTAAACCTTTGGCTAATTCTTGAATAGTGGAAATTCAAAGATATACTTCCCCTTTTTCTTTTAGAGTCCAACCAACTCAAAGAATTTAGATAACTTTATATTCTTAGCCTCACAAATTCTCATTATAGTAATTAAACTAATTTGATAAGTGCCATCTTCTCTAATTCTTCTAACAGTCTTTTCGTCAAGATTATTTTCGGTTGCAAACTGACTATTATTATTAAGGGGAATAATCCACGTATCCCTTATAAATTCAACAATCTTTCTATTTGTAACTTTCATAGAAACAAATAAAAGTGATATTCTATAAAATAATTCGGACTCAAATCCGAATTGTTAATATTTTTCATATATTTGTAATACAAGTTACAAGAGTGTAACTTTGCGATAGTTCAAAAAATATAAAAGCTATTGCTTAGATTCTCGACTAGAAAACTGGCACTTTTCAAAAAGCGACGAGTTGATAAGTAAATGTGCCCACGACTTCGGCGTGGGCTCACTTATCGTTGCTTGGTATGCCAGTACCACTAGTCGGTAAGTTGAGTTCCACGCTTTTTCTTTTATACTAAACTAAAAGAAATGAGGGTCAAGATATAAGTAGAATTCTTCTTAGTAGAAATAAGCAATTCCTTCCCGCAATAGTTTTGCGAAATACACTGCTTATGAAAAGAACAAACTCTTTGCCTCGAAAGTTGACAGATTTTCAGTTGTACGAACTGCTGAAAAAAGGCAATCCAACCGCTCTGGAACATATTCACCTGCGCCATAAAAGACTTCTTTTCTGGCTCGGATTGCAGGTGCTGAAGGATGATTTTGTAGTGGACACAATTGTTCAGGATACCTTCCTTAAATTGTGGCTACACCGTGACACCATTGAATCGCCTGATCATATTACCGGATTTTTACGTTTTGTTATGAAAAGGGATTGTATCGCGTATGTTTCTGCTCCTCGGAATAAATTCAGCCGCTTAATGGCTTCTCTTGACAGTTTTGAGAATTATCAAGATTATCTTGTAGGTTACGACCCCTTGAAAGATAAAGAGTATTTGCATAGCCAGGAATCCGATCAAAAAAAATTCGATGAAATCACAAAGGTTTTACCCGTACTGAATCCCAAAAGAAAACACCTGATAGAACTCTGCCTTGAATATGGCTTTCAGTACAAACCCATCGCAGAAGCAATGGGAAGCAGCGTGACAGGCATCAGCACTGAAATCAGCAAAGCCATAGATGATCTTCGGAAAATTCTTAAGGTAACTACTTTTGAACTGCCACAGGAAAAAGCTGTCGATAAAGAAGAGCAGTCAGAAAAACTCAGCTGTCAGCAACTCGAGATTATCAAAAGAAGATTTGAGCAGAAATCCTCTTTTGCGGTAATTGCAAAAGAACTCAAGCTGCCTGAAAAGGAAGTTCATCGCGAATTTCTGTACGCCTATCAGCATCTGCAAAATCAAAACAATTCTCAAATACCCATTTGATATGGAAAAGTCTACGATAACCCTGACCCGAAAAATTCAGCTGGTGATTGATGTTCTGTCTGAAGATAAAAGCCATATGTGGGAAAAGCTTTACAGGTATCAGAACCGCTGTTTCCGTGCGGCTAATCTTATTGTTTCCCATCTTTATGTGCAGGAAATGATCAAGGATTTCTTTTACCTCACCGAAGAAATCCAATATAAGTTAGCTGATGAAAAAAAAGATGAAATGGGAATTTTCGATCGTTCAAAAACGAATACTACGGCACGCCTTGTCTTTGACCGTTTCAAGGGAGAAATCCCGACGGACATTCTGGGATGCTTGAACAATACGATTCAGTCCACCTTTTCCAAAAACAAAGCCGACTATTGGCAGGGATCAAAATCCTTAATGAACTATAAAAAAGACATTCCCATTCCACTTCCGGTCAAATGCATTAGCAAAATGAAGTATTATACGGAAAAGAAAGCGTTCAGCTTCAATATGTTTGCAATCCCGGTCAGAACCTATTTAGGGAGAGATTTTTCTGATAAACATTCGGTTCTGGAACGCCTCTTAAGAGAAGAGATCAAGTTGTGCAACTCACAGGTACAACTGAAAGACGGTAAAATCTTTTGGCTGGCCGTCTTCGAATTTGAAAAGGAAGACCACGGTTTAAAACCCGAAATCATTGCCGAAGCTTCGCTGTCTCTTGAACATCCTATCGTGGTAAAAGCCAACAATGTTCGAATGAATATTGGTTCGAAAGAGGAATTTCTATACCGCAGGTAGGCGATTCAAGCCAGTAACAAAAGGATTCGAGCCGGAGTCGCTTACTCCCGTTCTGGAAATGGAACCAAACGGAAATTGAAGGCACTGCAAAAAACAGAAAATCTGGAAAACCGTTTTGTCAGTCATCATCTTCATCTCTACAGCAGGAAGCTCATTGATTTCTGCATCCAGCAACAGGCGGGCACACTGATTCTAAAAGATCAGGAAGACAAAATAGGCATTGCAAAAGAACAGGAATTTGTACTTCGCAACTGGAGCGAGCTACTATGAACTGCAAACCAAAATAAAATACAAAGCAGAAAAAGCCGGTATCGAATTGATCATCGGATAGCTAAAAAAATGAGGGTGCTTGTAAACCCGTAGGGTGAGGTCTTGAACACTCACTAAATACCGGAACTAATTACATTTTCTGGTGTATACAACGGCGTGGGTCTCTTTTTTCACCAAAACTTTAGCACTGAAATGTGGAACATCCAATGTCTGCTCTTTCAAAAACCAGTAAGTCTGCGAGTCTTATTCACCTTCTTGCGAGCTTGTAATTTTTTCCCATTTGCTGTAACAGTTGTTTGATCTTCGGAAGGTTTATCTGTAGTTTAATAATACGAATGATTGCTATTTCATACAAAAAAATTTATTTTGATTGAAATAACGAACATCCGAAAATAGCACTTGATTATTTACAAATTCAATTGATAAGAAATGGAACGGCCACCACCCGATTTTAGAAAAACTCCAATTTCGGAAAGATGTTGTAAATCTCTGGTTGCAGTGGCTTTAGAAATTTTGTTGATAGACATATACTTTTTCGCATTCATTCCACCAACAAAAGAATTTTCTCCCATTTCTGTCATTTTCTGAATAGCCTTCAATTCTCTTTCATTAAGTTGACTTTTAAATTGATCGAAAAACAAAGTTTTCTTCAAAGTAAAAAGTGCTTGATTTTTAGAATCGAGTAAAGCATCCTGCAATATTGAGCAAAAATAAAGCATCCAGCTGTTTACCTCAAGATTTCGCTGTGCCAGCTTTAATTCTTCGTAGTAACGGTTTTTATCCTTTTCAATAGATTTTGAAATGCTAATAAAAACAGGGGTTTCAAGTTTCTCGGACAAAGCTTTTTCCGCTAAAGCACGTCCGATTCTCCCATTTCCATCTTCAAAAGGATGCAGCGTCTCAAAATATAGATGCGCTAATGCCGAAAGCACGACACCTTCTCCGATTTTCCCAATGTCGTTCATTTCAAAGTCATTATACCATTTCAAAAACTTCGGTATCATCAGTGGCAAGTCCTCAGAAGGTGGCGCTTCATAATGGATGACGAAATCACCAAATTTACCAGAGACCACTTGCATAGGTTCTATTCCTGTTCGAAATTGTCCGGCATTTATTCTTTTTTCATTTTCCATCAAGATATGATGCCAGTCCAAAAGTATTTTTTCAGAAATTGGCTTGTGATAGCTGTTTTGGACTTCTATCATCAAATGTGCAATAGCATTTGCTTTTTTGTTCCGGTTGTTTTGATGGTAATCTTTGATACCTAAATTGGCTTTCAGTGAGGACATCACATCTTCTCGACTAAAATATTCGCCTTCAATTTCTGATGTTTTTAGTGCTTCAGAAAGCATAATTTCAGCAAATAAATCTTGTTTATTTTCTTCAGAAAAGCCCATCACAATTCCAGATATTTCGCCCAAATCGTGTGCAAACTGTTGAATCAGCGGAACGATTTCTGACTTATTAAATACGAATGTCGGGAAATCTTCTGATTGCCAAATATATTCCATGAGCTGATTAAATAATTTATTTGGCTCAAATATACTAAAATATATGAGCCGATTAATGTTTCTAATCGGCTCATAATTTTGTTTTTTGAAAGAATGAGCATTATTAAAACTATATTTCTTGAGATTTATTTGGATTCGTTATCCACGTTTTATTAATTTATTTTGATTTCATACTCGCTTCATATCCATCTCTAAACCTCAAAAAATCTTCCGCTTTTTTTGGATTGTTCTTAATCCAGGACTGTATTACTTTTGTATTTTCTTGTATCATCGTTATCTCATTTTCATTGTAAATTCTTTTTCCTTCACCAGCAATTTCATTTAAAATATCTTGGCGTAATTCACTTTTGGCTTTGATACTTTCTTTATACCATCTGGTTGCGAAAGCGATGGACGCACCAAATACTAAAACCGCAAAGACAAAAACTCCTATTCCGCTCCAAATAAATTTCTTCTTCCATTTTACATCCTTTCCAAAATTTTGTAAACCTTCGCTAGTTTCTTTAGCTAGCACTGCCTCTATCTGGGTAGGAATACTGGAAAGAAATTCAGCTCTTTTGATTCGCTCTAACTCATAAAATCCCAATGTCTCACTGTGAATTTCTTTTACGACTTCAAAGTCTAATTGCAGTTGGCCAATTGCTAATAAAAAATCTTCAATATTGGATTTCAATTCGGCATTAGACTCCCTATTCTCCAAATTTGAGGCAATGTTATTCTCATTTGATTTTATTACGTTTTCCAAAATTTCCATTCCGCTACTTTTGGATTCTTGATTTTCATTTTTCATATTAATTCTTTTAAAATTTTTGATTATCGTCTTAATTTTCGCTTCTTTTTCCAGAGTTCATCTTCGTCCTGTGAAACATAGGTTGGATTAAGGAAGTCACCCAATAATCCACCTGCAATTTCTATTAAGCTTTCATTTTTTCCTGATTTCAGATGATTACTTGTATCATTTATAACACTATTTTGATTCAATGATTTTACCGCATCACCAAGATCAGAATCTATTGCAGAAAGAGAGATCCCGACATTTTTCAGAAAAAAGAATCCGTTTTTCTCTTGACTACTCCCAATTTTTTTTATCCAAAAGTCTTGGATTTCATTTTTTTGACCGGCTATAAATTCTCCTTTATATTTAATCTTTACAGAGAATCCTTTTCCTTGCATATTTTCCCGAAATTCCTTTAGATTGTTAGCGACTTTTTGTGCTTCCCTGACCGCTTTTTTCATTTCAAAAACAGATTTTATTTCGGAAATTTTCAATTGATTTGAGATTTCAGACAGTTTATAACCTGGTTTATAAATTCTTTCCGTCTGATGATTTTTGTCCTTTTCCATCATAATGCGCATTCCCGAAATTCCATCTTTGACATTTGAAGATAATTGAACTTCAAAACCTTTTTTCTTCATTTCTGAGATGAGATTATCAAAATTATCTTCTGACCTAATGGCTTCGGTCAAGCTTTTAAGCATCTCCGCTTTTTTTTGAATTCCAATTTCGACATCGGTTAACAATCCTTTCTCCTTACAGACTTCTCGAACAGCTTCCCCGAATCTTCTCCCGATGTCGTGTGATTTTACCGTACATTTTCCCGAAATATCAATCCTGTTCACGATAAAATGAATATGTTTTTGTTTGGTGCTGTTGTGGATATCCAATCGAAATTGATTGTTTGTAGTCACTCCAATTTTTTCTAAAGCTTTTGTGGAAATTTCTGCAAATTCTTTATCCGTCAATTTTCGACCAATTTCATCTGGTTGAGAAATGTAGCCTGTTAAAGCCCATTTCTTCACTTTGGTATTTCTTTCAGCTACGGTTTTCATTTCGTGAAACTGACCTTCTGCTGTGTCACTCAATAGATAATTCGAATCCACCATCTCCGCTGTTCCCTTGTCGTTTCCATTGTATTCCAAGGCAATTTTTGATATTGCTCTTGTGGTTGCAGAATTATTCATTTTTCTGAGTTTTAGAATATAAATATTGATGAATCATTTCGATCAGATTTTCAATTCTTACTAAAATTTCTTTCTTATTTTCAAAAACATTCCATTCCCGATTTCGTAAAAGATTGGTTATTTTTTTGAAATGAGATCCATATTGAAGTAAGACTTCATCGGTTTGAAATTCATTAATCTTGAGTTCTTTTTCGAACAAAACATTCCGTATATAAGTGGATAGTTTTAGCGGATATTTTTCTTGTTTTTGAATTAGAATTTCATATTCAGAATTAGTCATTCTGATCGAAATAACCTTATTGAGCTTTTTATTTTCTTTGGTTTTTAATCCACCTTTTCTACCCAATTCTTGAAAATGTTTTTTTCTTTTTTCCTGAGCAATTTTGGATTCATTTTCTTTGGTGGCTTGCTTTATAAAGTCTTGTAAAAATTCATTTTTCATTTCATTAATTTTAGTGTGTTCAAAACATTTTTGACGATAGGAAGAAATCAAAAATCCCAATTTTGCAATCAGCGGATACGCTTATTGTAAACTTTGGGTACTTTTTGCACTAGCATACCACCATATTTTACCTGTATTTATTTTACTCACCTTCGCATTTGTCTAACATGTCTTTGAGGTGATGGATTTCTGTGAATCATCCAATCATTTAAGTCTTTAAAATCTGAATATAAAATCCTACAATCTTCTGCGTTTTTGTTTTCATTTTTAATCATTTCAACCGCACGATTTCCAGCTTCGTCATTGTCAAAATAAAGCTCAATATTTTCATAATTTTCGATTGAATTTTTAATCTTAGAAATCATCGAAACGGAATTCAAAATGATATAATCAGAAGGTTCTTTTTCTAAAAATTTCTCTACATTTTTAAAGGAAAGAAAATCAAAAAAGCCCTCAAAAATCCGGAGTGAATCAGAACCGTTTTTTATTGTTGAAATATCCTTTTTGCCTAAACAAATTTTTGAATATTTATTGCGGATTTCATAACTGCCAGAATCGTTCTTGAAACCGATTCCAAAATAATTTTTATCATTCATTTGGTAATGAACTTCTTTTAAAAATTGAGTTTTATTTTCAACATTTCTTTCTTTCAAGTATTCCAATAAAGCAGGATGCTGAATGTTTTTGATATCAAGTATCTCATAATTTTTATTGAGGTCTTGTAATTTATAATCAGGAATTCTTTGCTTTTGAAAAGAAGAAAAATTCTGATCCTCTGCCCAAATTAAAATTTCACTTGCAGTCTTGTTCAGGTATTTTTTCAAAAGATCTACGTTAGTTCCGCCGATCCCTTCTGAAAATAGATACCAATAATTTAAACTTTTATTCAATTTAAAAGAGGCTTGGGATTCGTTGGCAAAGGGGTTGAGATACCAAGCTTCTTTTTCATTTTGTTTCGTTGGAAGGTGTCCGAGAGAAAGGAGGACTTCTTCCAACGGGATTGTATTTAATTGTTTGCAATTCATAGCTTTAAATTTTCCGTGTTTTGAGTGAGATATTTTTTGTTGAATTGTTGAGCAAATCTTGTAACTTATTGATTAAATATAATTTATACACTCAACAAATGTTCAACAATTCAACAAACTAGAGGTTTTCCACTCAACAAACACTCAACAAAAAAGTTGGGTCTACAAGTTTGTTGAGGATTTTGTTGAATTTTAAGTGTTTGATTTTCTATGCTTTATCATTTAATTCAACATTTCAACATATTTATTAAGTATAAAATTCTTTTTTATGTTGAAATAGCGACCGACTGAATTGTTTTGGTAAAATATTCCTGCAAAATCAATATCGTACCTGATGTAGGTCAAACCATTGTTTTGCGGATTTAGTTTCCAAGTTTCTTTTAAAAGATTTCGAATATCATTTCTTGTCCAGTAAGTTGGGCGAAACATCCTATTCATCATATTCAGTAAGTCTTGCGGAACGACATTAATTTCTTCATCATTGTTGCTTTCAAAAAACTCGTACAGCAATTCAATGATCTTGGACTCTAGCTTATTGTTGTTTTTAAAAACTAATTTTTGAAGTGCTTTCGTTCTGATCTCATCGGCGGAAAACCACATTCTTGTTTTCTTCTCCGTTGAAAATGGTCTTTCAATTAAAAACCGAAGAAAGTAAGGGATTTCGGAAATGAGGTTATTCAAAAACTCAGTGTTTTCCGTTTTGATCAGATTGATTTTCAGAATCCAAAATCGAATTTCATTTTCATCGATTTGAATAAAATTCTCTTCGTTATTGGAACACAGAATAAACTTGGCGAAAAAATCGATTTCCTCTCTATCTTTACCTTTGGCTTCCAACTTATCTTTATTAGTTGTCGATAGATATTTCAATCTTTCTGTAATTTCTTTTTTATCAAAGAAAACTTCATCGATTGCCACCAACAACATCGCTGCCCAATCGCTATTGAATTGACTTCCAAATGAATCTCCTTTGATATAAGTCATATTCAATCCGAAAATCTCCCTCAGCCATTTGATAAATGTTGATTTTCCAGTAGCACGTTCTTTGGACACCAAACATAAAATCGGTAGAATTTGCGTTGGAAATTGTAAGAGAATTTTTAAATAATCCAAACCCATTTCCAGTTGTTCACCGAAAATGTGCGCTACAAAATTCAAAGAAAATGGAATTTTAGATTTCAAATTTTCCGTTTCCGATGAAGGATGAAATGGGATTTCACTGTAAATATTATAGAAACCTTGAACGATTTGTTGATAATTTAGATGTTCCGGAATACAACAGAAACCATCAAATTTTGGCACAGTTGAAACATACGTTTTTCCGTGATCGCTAATAATTGTTTCACGATTCCAGCGAACCAAAACAGAAGTTTTATCGCCCGAAATTAATGGTTTTTCTATTACTTTATAATAGGTGGTTCCAACTCGGATGTAGGGAATTTTTTGGCTCATCATTGTAGATTTTGGTTAGAATCTACATTTGCCTTTCTTGAATTTTTTCTGAAATTGGCTTCTGCTTCAGATTGGATTTCTTGTAGGGTTTTCTTCTTTCCTTTAGAAATCCAATCCAATAATTCGTCTTCAAAAAAGTACAGTTTCTTGCCATTTTTATAACAAGGAATTAATCTTTTCCGCACAAGTGTATACACAGTAGGTTTAGCCTTACCTATAATTTGGCAAGCTTCTTCAATATCAATCGGAATTCTTTTTACGGGAATTATCGGAGGTTCTTTTTTTTCTACTAGAAATTTAATTTCGGCTACTTCGTTAATAAGAAGCGCAACTGCTCTTGGTAGATTTTCAAATGAAATGTCATTGCTATCCATAACTATTGTTTTTGATTGGTATGGTACAAAGAAAAAAAGTGATTTCTCTGTGATGCCGATAAACACGCAATCACAGAGAAATCACTTAAGAAACACTATGTTTTCTAATTTTTGACGATTATTTGTAATCTGTTAAATTTTCTTCCAGTTTGATGATTGTATCTTTTGTATCCGAATCTTTCAAATGACTTTTTATAGTTCCAACATCTAGGATATTAAGTTTTTGAAAAGTAGCTTTCAAAAATTCGGCAACACGTTCTTGTTTTATTGGTCGGAAATGATTCCAAATATTCCAACCAAAATGATAAAGATCTGTAGTAGATAGATTTTTTGTTTCAACTAATATTGTATCTGAACTACTTTCTTTTCTCGAATAAGAAGCAACTGCATCGCAAAGAAAATCTAAATCTTTGTCTGAAATATACAGAGCGAATTTCTGTTTGGTATAATTTAGTGCAAATTGCAATTTTTCCTGATCTTGATGTATTTTTTTCTCCTGTTGAATTTTACGTATTACAGCTGTATCTGCATTGTTTTTAACTGGAATTTCTAAATTTTCCGTAGCATTAACTATTTGAATACTATTTGGATTGTCTTCTTGCTTTATCGTATCACTCTGATTGAAAGATTTATCAGCAATCTTTTTATTTTTTAATCGTTTGTATAATTCGATCAATGAAATACCAAAAGAAACAAAAGCCAAATACAATAAAATTACTACGAAATTGATAACCCAAAAAATACTATTTGCAGTAAATTCATCAGCTCCTTTTTGAAGCATTATCAACCTTACTCCTAGACCAGTAATTACTCCACCAATAATAATAGCAAGATTTTGAATTAAAATATCTCGATAATTATGTTTCATTTTCTATTTTTTGAGAGTGTTTTCAATTGAATGGCTTCCGCTGCTTTATTTTTCTTTTCGTCAACCACTTTTGCATAAACCTGCGTAGTTTTTACATTAGTATGTCCCAACATTCTACTGACCGTGTAAATATCAGTGCCACTCGAAAGTTGAAGTGTTGCAAAAGTGTGTCTGAAATTATGGAAGGTTATTTTTTTGGTTATTCCTGCGCTTTCAATCCATTTCTTTAGTGGTCTGGAAATCCAAGCTGGATTAGTTAGATTTTTAAAAATCAAATCATTTGGAAGACCTAATTCACCACAAAGCTGTAATGCTTGTTTTGATATCGGCATATATTCTACACCTTTGGTCTTTTTTTGAGTGAAGTTTATTTTTGCATGATCGTTTTCAATACTTACTTCGTTCCACGTTAGCTTCTGAATATCGGAATGTCGTAGACCTGTTAAAGCAGAAAATAATGCTGCTCGTTTAAGAACTTCAAGTTCGCACGGCGTTTCAACTAAAGTATTAAGTTCATCAAGTGTTAGATATTCTCGTCTTGATTCTTCGTGTGGAATCGCTTTGATTTTAGCAGAAATGTCAGTCGTAAAATAACCATCAATAAAAGCTTGTTTTAATGCGGCTTTGAATACAGAAAAATAAGTAGAAGCCGTATTTTGAGAAATAGTTTCTTCCTTATTGCTGCCACTTTTTGCATGCAATAAATATGATTTAAAGTTTTCACTGAATTTTGTATTGATTTGCGAAAACAGAATTTTGTCACCTCCAAAATCTTTTAGAAATTCTATCGAGCGATACCAATTTATTTGAATAGATTCGGAATTGTTTTTATGTCTTTTAGTGACCAACAAATCAAAGTATCTAACAAAATCCTCCTGAGATTTTGCTTTTTCTTCAGCCTTTATTGCGTCGAGTTCACTGTAAAGTTCAACATTATCATATTCTCTTTGACGTAATTTTCGCAGAGAATCTGCATAAAACATTGTCTCTCGGTCATTTTCGCTTTTGCAAATGATAATACCATTGTCATCCCTTTTAGGTTTAAATGAAACGGATTCTTGCGTAGTTCTTGCAGGTCTTTTCTTATCAAAATCTACGGTGGTTACGCTTCGGTTCAAGTATTCCCGAATCCTTTGAGCGCCATCTTTTCCGGGAACCATCACAGGATAACTTTCCAAATAAATAAACCATTCTTTCCGGAACTCGGCTTTTCGCAGTCTTACTGTAACTTTAGTTTTCAATAGTTCTTTCATTTTCCTTCAAAAATTTTATCGATTAAATTTTTAGGCACATACACGAAACTTCCAACTTTCTTTGTCGGAATTTTGTTTCTTTTAATTAGGCTTGTTACAGTTCCTGGATCCGCATAGAATTTTGAACTAATTTCAGAAATTGTGTAGCAATTACCAACTTCAAAATTGGTTTTTTCAATTACTATTTCTTCTTTCTCTGGTATTTCAACTGCTGTAAACATTTGTTCAATATCAGCTTTGCTAACTCGGGTTAGCCTTTGTCCAACATTGAAGGCAGTTATTTTTTTATTTTTAATCAATCTATGAATTGTATCCCTTGAGATTCCAAAAAGAGCTACTGCTTCACGTACTGAAATATATGGTCGTGTTTGAATCTCCATAATTTTTGTAGCCGATTTTTCTAATAGAGTCTGTTTAGCTTCCAATTCTTTAACCATTTTTTTTAACTTCTTTAATGCCTTGTTATTACAAGAAGTGGAACAAAAACGAGTAGTTACAGTTTTTGCTTCAAATGGTTTCTCACAAAATTCACAAATCTTCGGTATTTTAAGTTTACTAATTCCCATTTTTCAAAGATATTTTAAATACAAATTTAATTTAAGACCTAACAAGACATTATAAAACGCAGATTCTCTTCAATTAAGACGCGGTACAAATAGGAGACAAAAATATAGCTAAAATTGATTAAAATCACGTATCACAATAAATACAAATATAAACAAAAATCGCTGTAAACATTACATTCACAGCGATTTAATAATTTATTTCAATCGATATTAATCGATGATAATTGCTACTTATTTGACTTCTTCGAAGTCTGCATCCTGTACATCTTCACCTCCTGCATTTCCAGCATTCTGAGCACCTGCGTCAGCGCCTTCAGCACCTTGACCTTGGGCATACATTTCTTCTGAAGCAGCCATCCAAGCTGCATCTAAAGCTTCTGTCTTAGCTTTTACATCATCTCCATTTTTAGCTTCGAAAGCTGTCTTCAATTCTGCGTGAGCAGTTTCAATCGCTGCTTTTTTATCAGCAGATAATTTATCACCAAACTCTTTCAGCTGCTTTTCAGTCTGGAAGATCAATCCGTCAGCTTTGTTGAAAACTTCAACCTCTTCTTTTCTTTTGTTATCAGCAGCAGAGTTTTCCTGAGCTTCTTTTTTCATTCTTTCGATTTCTTCGTCAGAAAGACCTGAAGATGCCTGAATTTTAATAGACTGCTCTTTTCCTGTTCCTTTATCTTTAGCAGAAACGCTCAAGATTCCGTTTGCATCGATATCGAAAGTAACTTCAATTTGAGGAACTCCTCTTTGTGCTGGTGGAATATCTGTTAAGTCGAATCTACCGATTTCTTTGTTATCGTTGAACATTGGTCTTTCCCCCTGTCCTACTCTGATGCTTACAGCCGGCTGGTTGTCAGAAGCTGTAGAGAATACCTCAGATTTTTTAGTTGGGATCGTAGTGTTTGCTTCAATTAATTTAGTGAAAACAGAACCCATTGTTTCAATACCTAAAGAAAGTGGTGTAACGTCTAATAAAAGAACGTCTGTCACATCTCCAGTTAAAACTCCACCTTGGATAGCTGCACCAATTGCTACAACCTCATCCGGGTTTACCCCTTTTGAAGGTTTTTTACCGAAGAATTTTTCTACCTCTTCCTGAATAATCGGAATTCTTGTAGAACCTCCTACCAAGATTACTTCGTCGATATCAGAAGTAGATAAACCTGCATCTTTCAACGCTTTAGCAACCGGATCCATAGATCTTTTCACTAAGTCAGCAGATAATTGCTCAAATTTAGCTTTAGTCAAAGTCTTCACCAAGTGTTTAGGACCTGTAGCTGTAGCTGTAATATAGGGAAGGTTGATTTCAGTTTGTGGAGAAGAAGACAATTCAATTTTTGCTTTTTCAGCAGCTTCTTTCAATCTTTGTAGTGCGATTGCATCAGATTTTAATTCTACTCCTTCTTCAGCTTTAAATTCGTCTGCCATCCAGTTGATGATCACATCATCAAAATCATCACCTCCTAAGTGTGTATCTCCGTTTGTAGACAATACCTCAAATACACCATCTCCTAAATCGAGGATAGAGATATCGAAAGTACCACCTCCTAAATCGTAAACAGCAATTTTCTGGTCTTTGTGAGCTTTATCCATACCATAAGCCAAAGCAGCAGCTGTAGGCTCGTTGATGATTCTTTCTACTTTAAGACCAGCGATTTCTCCTGCTTCTTTAGTAGCTTGTCTTTGAGCATCGTTAAAGTAAGCCGGAACAGTGATTACCGCTCTTGTTACTTCTTGTCCAAGATAATCTTCAGCAGTTTTCTTCATTTTCTGAAGCGTCATTGCAGAAATTTCCTGTGGAGTATATTCTCTATCGTCGATCTTTACTTTTACCGTGTCATTTGGACCGGATACTACTTCGTAAGGTACTCTTGAAATTTCTTTAGCATCTTCTTTGAAGTGTGTTCCGATAAATCTTTTGATAGAATATACCGTTTTCTTAGGATTCGTTACAGCCTGTCTTTTTGCAGGATCACCCACTTTTCTTTCACCATCTTCTGTAAATGCCACGATAGAAGGAGTTGTTCTTTTACCTTCTGCATTAGGGATAACAACAGCGTCTTTACCTTCCATTACCGCAACGCAAGAGTTTGTTGTTCCTAAGTCAATTCCAATTATTTTACTCATAATATTTATATTTTTTCTAATTTTTAAATTTTAATTTACATTCTCAATTTCTCAATATCTGTACCATTAATCTTTTTATGACAAATTGACATAATGAGAATAAAAATGTAGGATTAGTTATTTTCTTAAAGTGGAAAAAATGATAATATCTACTTTAAACACGTTTAAAATTCATTTAATGAATATTTGTTGTTCTGTCATAAAAATTAAATATCTCTAATCAGTTTATCAATTTTGTCACTTTTCAACAGGAAATTTACTTTCTCAAACATTCTATTTGAGTTTTCGACAAATTATCATTTCACATAATCTTTAATTTATTAACTTTAATGATTAGCAATAAAAAACAAAATCCATTAAACTCAGAGTATCCGTTCTGTTAAAATTTAATTAAATCGTAACGTTGAAAAGTACTTTGAGACGCACTGAATTATTATTTTTGATCAATTATAAACTAACGAATGTCATTACACTTCAATCCGAGAGATATTACGTGGCTTGCTTTTAACGAAAGAGTTTTACAGGAAGCCATGGACGAAAAAGTACCTTTGCATCTGAGAATCCGTTTTTTGGGGATTTTCTCCAACAATTTAGATGAGTTTTTCAGAGTGCGGGTTGCCGGATTAAAGCGTGCGATGGATTTTAAGGAAAAAGTAATCGCTGAATCTTTTTATCAGCCGCCCTCCAAAATCCTTCAGAATATCAATGACATTGTGATTCGGCTACAGGCAAATTTCGATAAAACCTGGAAAAAAATTCAGGGAGAAATGGCGGATCAGGGAGTTTTTATTAAAAATTCTAAAAATTTAAGTCCTGGTCAAAAAGAGTTTGTCAGAAAATATTTTGATGAGGTGGTAGAATCTAACGTGATTCCTATCCTTCTTCACGAAAATACACCGATGCCTTATATGAGAGACAAAAGTCTCTATCTGGGCGTGGCGATGAGAAAAAAAGACTGGCAATATTCAAGCAATTATGCGATTATCGAAATTCCATCCCGTTTTGTGGGAAGATTCGTTTTGCTTCCGTCTGAAGATGTTGAAGAGAAAAATGTAATGCTTCTGGAAGATGTGATTGCCTTCAATTTACCGCACATCTTTTCTTATTTCGGATACGACGAATTTTCTGCTCACGCTTTCAAAGTAACAAAAGATGCCGAATTGGATTTAGATAACGACATTAAAACCAATTTCGCTGAAAAAATTGAAAAAGGATTAAAAAACCGAAGAAAAGGAAAACCAACCCGTTTCGTTTTTGATAAAGATATGGATAAAGCACTTCTTGAAATGCTGATCCGAAAATTAAATTTAAGTAAAAAAGACAGTATCATTCCGGGGGGAAAGATTCATAATTTTAAACATTTTATGGATTTTCCAGATGTTTTTGAGAGATATGAAAGACCTATTGAAAGAACTTCTTTTACGCATCCCGCTTTTGAAAATACAGAAAGAGTAACTGATGTTATTTTAAAGCATGATGTTCTTTTAACTTTTCCTTACCATAAATATAATCCTGTCATTGATCTTCTTCGTGAAGCAGCAATGGATCCGGACGTAAAATCGATACAGATTACAGCATATCGTCTCGCAAGCAATTCAAAAATTATCAATGCTTTGATTTATGCGGCACGAAACGGTAAAGAAGTAACGGTAATGTTGGAACTTCAGGCGAGATTTGATGAAGAATCTAATCTAAAATGGAAAGAAATGCTGGAGCCGGAAGGAATCATTGTTTTGGAAGGAATTCCGAACAAAAAAGTTCATGCCAAGCTTTGTATCATCAAAAAAAGGGCACAAAACAAAACAATTCAATACGGTTTTATCAGTACAGGAAATTTCAATGAAAAGACGGCAAGAATCTACGGAGATCATTTAATTATGACTGCAGACCGTGGAATAATGGCAGATATTAACAAAGTTTTCAATGTTCTGAAAAGACCAAAAGACGATTTTCTGTCTGTTTTAAAAACCTGCAAAAACCTTTTGGTCTGCCCACAGTTTATGCGTGAAAAAATAGTTCACTACATCGACAAAGAAATTGAGGAAGCCAAAGCAGGAAGAAAGGCAGAAATGATTATTAAAGCCAATTCGGTAAGTGACAGATCTTTAATTGAAAAATTATACGAAGCTGCACAAGCAGGAGTTCATGTAAGAATGATCGTGAGAGGAATTTACTGTGCCATTAACCAGAAAGAATTTAAAGAAAAAATAAAAGCCATCAGTATCGTAGACGAATATCTGGAACACGCCAGAGTAATGTATTTCTACAATAAAGGTTCTGAAGACATGTATATTTCTTCAGCCGACTGGATGACGAGAAATTTAGATTACAGAATTGAGGCCGCCGCCAAAATAACCGATAAAAGTCTGAAGAAAGAATTAAAAGATATTCTCGACATACAGTTGAAAGATAATGTAAAAGCTCGTATTTTAGACAAAAAATTGAGTAACCAGTACATTCATAACGACAAAGAAGAATGTCGTTCTCAAATCGAAACATACAGATATCTAAAAGCTAAAACGAATACAAAATGAAGATCGCAGCCATAGACATAGGAAGTAACGCAGCCCGACTTTTAATAAATGAAGTAAAAATCAACAACAGACAGCCGGAATTCATCAAACTTAATCTTTTGAGAATTCCTCTACGATTGGGAATGGATGTTTTCACAATGGGGGAAATCGGGGAAGAAAGAGAAAAAATGGTGATCGACTCGATGAAGATTTTCAGTGATTTAATGAAAATTTACAAAGTTGAGCATTACAGAGCCTGTGCTACAAGTGCAATGCGTGATGCTGCCAACGGAAAAAGTATTATCGATCAGGTAAAAGAAACTTCGGGAATTGATATTGAAATTATTTCCGGAGATGAAGAAGCATCTTTAGTTTTCGAAAATCATATTGCTGAAGGTCTGGACAAAGAATTTGCTTATTTATATATTGATGTTGGCGGTGGTTCTACCGAGATTACATTCTATGAAAACGGGAAAATGATTTACGAAAAATCGTTCAATATAGGGACAATCCGTTTGCTGAATAATCTGGTTACGCCAGACAACTGGACGGAAATGAAGGAAGAAATCAGAAAAAATATCAACAGCAAAAAGCCAATCGTGGCCATCGGTTCGGGAGGAAATATCAACAAAGTATTTTCCATGAGCAAAACCAAAGACGGAAAGCCAATGTCTATTACTCATCTTAAAAAAGTCTATAAAGAATTCGACGATATGACAGTTGAAGAAAGAATGACAAAATACAATATGCGTGAAGACAGAGCTGATGTTTTGGTTCATGCGTTAAAAGTTTTCAATAATGTAATGACCTGGTCTGAAATTAAGCAGATTTTTGTACCGAAAATATCTGTAGCAGACGGATTAGTGCATAATATTTACAGTAAATTACAGAATAAAAAGTAGTTTTTATCAACATAAAAAATTTAGGAACCGGTCATTTATGGCTGGTTTTTATTTTTAGGAGCTATTTCCTGCTTTCGCTACTCGCTTTTTCGTATTTCGGTGGCGGCAAAGCCGCCACCGAAATACGAAAAGAGCTTAAACATACCGCTCAATCAGGGCTAAAACACCATCTTTTATCAATATTTCAAGACAATATAAATATTTTTAAAACAAAAAAGGATTCCATTTCAATACGATATACTTTCAATTTGATAAGGTTAATAAAAAAGTAGAGTTATCATTTACAGATCATCTAGCCGTTCTACGTCTCTGAAAGCAATTTGATAAAAATTTGTATACTTTTTGATACCACATAAAGTAAAGTGAAAGTCTAAATCGTCATTAACATATCAATAATAAACAAAATGAACACAATAAAAATAATTCTCACAGGAGCAACAGGAATGGTAGGTGAAGGTATTCTCATGGAATGTCTTGAAAATCCCGAAATTTCCGAAATTCTAAGTGTAAGCAGAAAACCATCCGGAAAAAAACACGCCAAACTGAAAGAATACATCGTATCAGATTTCTTAAAAATAGATCTCAACGACGAAAACTTTAAAGGGTATAATGCCGTTTTCTTCTGTGCAGGAATCAGCAGTGTAGGAATGAGTGAAGAAGAATATACCAAAATTACGTACGATACGACGTTACATTTTGCCAAAGCGGTTCTTAATCAAAATCCGGAAATGGTGTTCAATTATGTTTCCGGTGCATATACCGATAAAACAGAAAGCGGAAAAGTAATGTGGGCAAGAGTAAAGGGCAGAACAGAAAATGCTTTGAGAAAGCTTGGATTCAAGGCTGAGTATAATTTCCGCCCCGGATTTATGAAACCCGTTGAAGGTCAGGAAAATGTAAAATGGTTCTTTAAACCTCTTATTTGGATTTTTCCTATTATATTACCCTCAAAATCATTAACTTTACAAGAAGTGGGACAAGCAATGATAAATGCAGTATTGAAAGGATACCCAACCTCCACATTAGAAATTAAGGACATTAAAAATTTAACAGTATGAAAGAAATGTTAAAAAGGATTTTTCTGGTTGCATTTATCTTAATTGTTTTAACTGCTATTTCAGGATATATGTATATGCAGAAACACCCGATGGAAGGTAAAACATCGGCAAAAACCGTAAAACTTTCGGGTCAGGTTTCAAAAAAATAAACCAACTGTGAAACTGCGGATTGATAGAATCTCGGTTTTACGGTTTTAGCCTTGCTAGTTTAATCAAAATTATTCATCGAAACCCATTTATTAAACATTTATTAAAATTTGCTTAAAATGTTTGCAAAGTAGAAACTTCATTTTTGCATAAATTTAAAGTAAGTAAAAAATGATTAATAACTACTTGTTAAAAGGATCTGTAATTGCTGCATTTTTCCTTCAGGGAGCAGTATTCGGGCAGACATCACTTATCCATTACTGGAACTTTAACAATAATGCTACTGCTGCAGCAATCACGACTCCGACCTCAACTTTGGTGAACGGATCGATGACTGCAGTTACAAGCGGAACCACGGAAATCGATTTTGCGGGCGGAACAGGACAAAACTTCAGCACCGAAAATTTAAATGCAAGAAACGGTGACGCTGCCGGAACGCATTTAAGATATAACTTCCCTATCAATGGGAATTTGCAGTTCAATTTACCGACGACTGGTTATAATAATGTAGTGGTAAAATTTACCACAAGAAGATCAGGTTCGGGGGCAGGAACACAAACCTGGACGTATTCTACGGACGGAATAACTTTCCAAACCTATCAAACAGTTTCTCCGCAGGATGCCAACCCGCAATTGATTACTTTTGATTTTTCTAATATTGCGAATGTTGCCAACAATCCTAATTTTAAACTTAAAGTTGAATTTTCTGCAGGAGCAAACAACGGTACAGTAGGAAATAACCGTTTCGACAATTTTACCGTTGATGCAACAGCCGTTGGAGGAGCCGATACTACTCCGCCAACCGTAGCTTATCTTCCCACAAACAACACAAATAATGCCTCAACGACTGTAAATCCTACCATTTCTTTTAATGAAAATGTAAGATTGCTAGACAACTCTACGATTAACGATTCTAACGCACAAACACTTGTAGATTTCCGTCTTGGCAATGCCTCAGGTGTACAGGTTCCTTTCACAACGACTTTCGCTAATAATAAAATTACGGTTATTCCAACTGCCGGTTTAATTCCGAACCAAATATATTATCTGGCTTTGAAACCGAATATGGTGGAAGATACAAGTGATAACGCAGTAACAACAGCTACTTCTACAATATTTACAACAGCGGGAACTTCTATTTCTTTAGATAAAAACTTTATTAAAGTTAATGAGAACGCTGGAACATTAGCATTTAAAATAAATGTAACTAATCCTTCTGCCTCGACGGTGAATTTGGTGGTAAAACCTGCACCATTCAGTACGGCAGACAGTAATGATTTCACTTTAGCCAATCAAACTATTAACCTTACTCCGTCTACAACAAGTTATACGGTAAATATTCCGATTATTGATGATACTTTGCCGGAACAACAGGCAGAATATTTTGTGGTAAGCCTTGAAAATCCGGTTGGAGCAACAATTTCGGGTGACAACAATGCAACGGTTTATATCGTTGATAATGACAAACCTGCACCGGTTCCATCCAATCAGATTTCATTAAACTATATCGGAAGTTTCGATCCTTCAGGAAACAGCACAAGTTCTACGGAAATTGTCGTTCATGATCCTTCAACACAGAGATTGTTTACGATCAGTTCGATTACGGATGTTTTTGATATTATTAATTTCAGCAATCCAAATATGCCGACGGTTATTAACACCATCAACATGGCTCCTTACGGCGGGATCACAAGTATCGCTGTGAAAAACGGAATTATCGCTGCAGCTTCTCCAAACACAAATCCTCAACAAAACGGATCAGTTGTTTTCTTTGATATTAACGGAAACTTCATCAAGCAGGTTACCGTTGGTGCTTTACCAGATATGGTCTCATTTTCACCTGACGGAACAAAAGTTCTTACTGCAAATGAAGGAGAGCCTAACGACGCTTATACGGTAGATCCGGAAGGAACAGTCAGTATTATAGATATTTCGGGAGGAGTTGCCAATCTTACTCAGAATAACGTTACAACAATTAATTTTAATGCTTTTGATTCTCAGGTTGCAGCGCTGACAGCGACAGGATTAAGAAAAGTGAGAACCAACAATACATTGTCTCAGGATTTAGAACCTGAATATATTACAATAAGCCCTGACAGTCAGAAAGCCTGGATCACACTTCAGGAAAACAATGCCATTGCAGAAATTAATTTAGCTACTAAAACCATCACAAGCGTTTGGGGATTGGGTAAAAAAGACATGAGCATTCCTGGAAATGGTTTTGACGCTTCTGATAATAACGGTGAAGTTTTAATTGCCAACTGGCCTGTAAAAACATATTATACACCAGATGCAGTTCAGAATTATAAAGTAGGAAATACAAATTATATTGTAACAGCGAACGAAGGTGATGAAAAAGACCTTTCAGGATTTAGTGAAAGAACAACAGTCGGTGCGAACACCTATATGATGGATCCTGTACTATTCCCTCAATCGGCAATTTTGAAGGCTTCTTATAACTTAGGACGATTCAGAGTGACAAATGCAACGGGAAATACTGACGGAGATTCAGAATTTGAAGAAATCGCAGCGTTGGGAGCTCGTTCATTCTCTATTTTCAATGCTGATACAAAACAGATCGTGTATGACAGTGGCGATCAGTTTGAAAGATATATTGCAGCCAATCATCCGTTGATTTTCAATGCCGATAACGAATCAAACACCATTAAAAACAGAAGCCGTGCAAAAGGTCCTGAACCGGAAGGGGTAACTTTAGGTACAATTAACGGTCAGACTTATGCTTTCATCACTATTGAAAGAACCGGCGGGGTAATGGTTTATAATATTACAGATCCCAACAATCCTACTTTCACGGATTATAAAAATTCCCGTTCAACTTCGGCTTACGGCGGCGACAACGGTCCTGAAGGAATTATCTACATCGCTCCTGAAAACACTACCACAGGAAAAGGATATGTAATCATTGCCAACGAAATCAGCGGAACGTTATCAATGTATGAAGTATCAAATGCTCCAACATTGGCAACAGGTGAAGTGAAATCTGAAAAAGCAACATTCAACGTGTTCCCGAACCCGGTAGCGAAAGGAAATATGCTTTATTTCAACAGAGCTCAGGATTACGAATTGTATGATATGTCCGGAAAATTACTTGGAAAAGAGAAAAATGCTTTAACAGTAGACACTTCAAAACTTTCTACAGGCGTTTATCTTGTAAAGACTTCGGAAGGACATCTGAAAAGAGTTATTGTAAAGTAGAATATATTTATTTAGTTGATTGAAAATGAGCCTCGATTTTTCGGGGCTTTTTATTTAAAAAATATCCAAAAAGCTGTTATTAAATATAAAAATTTATTACAAATTATTAAAACTAATACAGAATGAGAAAAATCGTTCAATTCCCCTCCCTATCACCATGAACAACAATTCATTAAGCCTAAGTAGACGGTAATACCCAAAAAATACATTTACAATTTTTATTTCCTATTTAAAAAGTCAGCCTTCGGGCAGACTTTTTTTATTCTTCATAATAAATCAAATATCCCCCTAACGTCTGTTTGTCATATTAATATGACAAGTTTGTAATATTAATATGACACGTATTGTCGTAAAAAAGAAATATAAAATTTTATTTTTGCTAAAAACAGATAACAGTCTTTTAGAACAAAATTCTTATTTCAAAGAATTATATCCACTATATTTCACAGATCACTTTATATAATAAATACACATCCTGAATTTATCTAAAAATTGATTACAGACACTTAAACAACTACAGAATGAAAAAAATTGTACCACTTTTATCCTTATTATTAGGAACAACAGCTTATTATGCCCAAGTAGGTGTTAATACAGCTAATCCTCAAGCAACCTTTGAAGTAACAGCAAAAACCACCGATGGCAGCAAACCTGAAGGTATTATAATACCCAAACTTACCGGAGATCAGATTAAATCTGCTGACACTCAGTATACGACTGCACAAAAGGGTGTTATGATTTATGCAACTTCGGCGGTAGGAACTGCATCTATCAAAACAGCTAATATTACTGCAGAAGGGTATTATTATTTTGACGGATTAGTATGGCAGAAGATGGGTACGGGAGCTTATGTAGGTTCTACTTCTGTAGCATTGAACGGAAATTCTTTTCAGAGAGCTGCTCTTACAGGTGATGCTATAGCAACCGCCAACTCCAATGCAACGACTGTTGTAGGATTACAGGGAAGACCTGTTGCCAATACTGCTCCACAAACTCAGGATTTGTTAAGCTTTAACGGAACCAGCTGGGCTCCGGCTTCACCTACTACTTTAGGAATCCCTAAGCAGATTGTAAGTGTTTCCGTAGCCGGAACACAAAATTTATTTACAACACCATTAGCTAATAATGAACCTTTTAGTGTATCTAATAATGATGTGTATTTTTCAACTGAAAATTATGACCCGTACAATTCCTGGGATGGTAGATTTTTTACTGTACCTACCGGTATGCAGGGAACTTATACCCTAAATATGCAGACTGGAAATTCACATACTGTATCGGGTAGTATAGAAGACTGGTGGGTAATGGGAGAACTCTTTAAAAGCCCGGACAATGGAGCAACTTGGCAAAGAATAACCTACGATGTAAGATCCGGATTGCAAAGTTCTGATGTAAATAATGGGAATATCTTATTCTGGACCGGCAATCTGAATGCAGGCGATATATTATTAGTTAAAACACAGTATAAAGGCAATACCAACAATATAGTAATACAGGGAAATTTGGCGATCATCAAACTTTAAGTCAAGTATTTAATAGCCAGCTTATTTAAAAACAAAGATTCTAAAAGCACAAATACAACTCATTAATCAATCACTTTTAATAAGAGCTGTTTTCAGGCAGGCTTTTTTGATTAATGAACATATTTATTAATTATAAAAATACTACAATGAAAAAAACAGTTATCACATTTCTATTTCTCGCCGTGGCAACTATGCAAATTAATGCCCAAGTCGGTATAAATACCCAAAACCCGGCGGCAACTTTCGATATTACGGCAAAGACTACAGACGGCAGCAAGCCCGAAGGAATGCTTGCGCCAAGACTTACCGGAAACCAGATACAGGCAGCCGATGCACAGTATAATAATACCTTTCACAAAGGAATGATTATTTATGCCACTGCCCCAACTACCGCACCCGCAGGGAAAACAATTAATATTACCACAGAAGGGTATTATTATTTTGACGGATTAGTATGGCAAAAGATGGGAAATGGAGCCTACACAGGTTCTACTTCGGTAGCGCTGAACGGGAATTCTTTCCAAAGGGCTGCTCTTACGGGAGATGCCATAGCAACTGCCAATTCTAATGCAACAACTGTAGTCGGGCTATTGGGAAGACCTTTGGTTACTACAGTACCACAAAATGAAAATATTTTGAGTTATAACGGTACGGGTTGGGAGCCTAAATCTTTAGCTTCACAAAGTATCCCAAGGCAGATCGTTAGTGTTTCTGTATCTGGAACTCAATTTTACAGAACCATAGTACAGACAGAACTTACGGTTGCATTTCCTGTAAAGAATTTTGATTCTTATAACGCTTGGGATGTAGGTACAAATTCATTTACAGTTCCTGCCAATATGCAAGGTACTTACACTGTGGATATGATGATGGCAAACAAACGAGACGCATATGGCGGATCCACATATTGGGTGATGACCAAATTACAAAAGAGTACTGATAATGGAGCAACCTGGGTAAATATAATGTCAAATATCATGACTTCAGATACAGGATATTCAGATAATGGAAATTCATTATTTTGGACAGGAAACCTAAATGTAGGAGACAAATTAAGAGTGTATGGTATGTGCTTAGGAAATGGAGATCCTACCTGGATAAATAACACTATTGTAATGGGAAATCTTGCGATTACCAAGCTATAGTATTAAAAAATTTACTGCAAAGATTCTAAAAACACAATGCGAATGGAATAAATCCCTCATTATTATATTCTTTTATTAATTCAAAAAAACTTAAATATGAACAAAATTATCACTTCTTTATTGCTGTTAACCATAGGAAGTACTTCAGCTTTTGCCCAAGTGGGCGTGAATACCCCAACACCACAGGGGTCTTTAGATGTTGCTTATGTAGCCTCGAAACCAACTTCTCCGCAGGGTGTTCTGTTTCCTAAATTATCGGGAGATCAAATACAGCAAATGACTGTAGGTACAGCACAAAACGGAATGTTTGTATTTGCTACCTCAATTCCTACGGCTCAGATCCCAAGAACAAGTTTAATTACAGAATCAGGGCTATACTACTATCTTTCCTCCGAAGATAAGTGGCGAAACGTAAATCAGGTAATATCTCCAAGTTCTCTTTTCTCTACCGGCTATACCAATGCCAATATGCTGATCGCCAATTACACAGGCGGGAGCGGTGCAACAGATTATAATTCGGGACAGATCTCACAGCTGTTTTTTGTTAACGGTACGGAAGTTCCGTTCAATCCATCACCGTATGTGCAGGTAAGAACAGACGATAATAACAGGGGGATCACCTTTTTGAAATCGGGGATATATAGTGTTACTATCCAGTTTTCTTTTGTTTATAAAAGAGATGTTGCAGGAGACGGAGCTAATGATGCTTCCCTACCGGACAGATTGGGAAGCCAAGTCACTTATCAGATGGTGACCAATTTCCTTAATTCTCCTTCAGCCGCTTATGTAAGTAATGTTACCCACAATATGGATTACCATCCGATAAAACAGGGTTCAGGGCTTAACAGGCTAAGTGGAATTGCGGTAGGAAATATTATTGTAAAGCAGGATAATGTGGTGAAATTTATTCCCCAGATTAATACACAAGGTTACTGGTTATCCAGTGAAGAGCTGAATATAGGACCAACAGGACAACTTAATATGCACATTACCAGAGTTTCAGATTATACTCCTTAATAATGATTCTAAAAACACAAACTCTATATATTTTTACCTTCATCCCTCATGAAAAGTCTGTTTTCGGACAGGCTTTTTTATTCTTTTAATTATAAACAATACCAATTATGAAAAAAGTCATTACTATCTTATCCTTTCTGGCAATCGGTAGTATACAAATGAATGCCCAGACGGGAATCAATACTTCGAATCCCGGATCTACACTGGATGTAAACGGTTCTTTGGCAGCGCAATATAGATCTGTAACTGCCACAACTTACGCTATGAACCAGACAGACTTCCATATATCATACAACGGAACAGGAAACGCAGCCTTTACACTGCCTGCAGCCATAAGCGGCGTCGGGAATTTTAAAGGACGTCTGTATACCATCAAAAACAATACTGCTTTTACGGTTACCGTAAGCCCCGCAGCTTCAGAAACCATCGGCGGAAGTACCAGTGTTTCATTAACGCCCAACCAAAGCGTTCAGATCATCAATACCGGATTAACGGGGGCAGCAACGACTTGGGAAGTAATTGCCCAGAATACAGTTTCAGGCACTGGCATTGGCTGTCTTCCCGACTATATGTTTGCCACTCTTGGCACGAGACAGCAAACGGCAATAAATATTAATCCAAGAATTAGATTTAATGTACCAAAATCCAGTGCCGGAATTACAGTAGACAATAACGGTGTTTTCTCTCTTAAAGCAGGAAAAACATACGAACTGGAAGCCAATTTATTTGCTACAGATTTTTTCAACAATACCACTTATCTACAGGCAGCATGGAAAAACGCAGGTACAGGCGCGGTATTACCAGAGACCACAATAGCGGAAATGTACTCTGTGGGGTATACAACTACCAACAACGCAGAAATGCCGGTCTCTAAAGCTGTAATTACCCCAACAGCCGATATGACTGTTGCATTAGATATTACCACATCTAACGCATATGCTTACATCAACAACAACCAGTCCTACGCCATGATAAGACAACTGAACTCATGCGGTGGCGGTGGTGGAAATACCACAATTGTAAATAATAGCGTAACAGCAAGCAACGGACTGAATGCCACGGCAAACGATGTAAAATTAGGAGGTACACTTTCTCAGGCTACCAATATCGCCAATGCAGGAAATAATCTTACAATAACAGGAACCGGAAATGTTGGTGTGGGAACTTCCACTCCACGTATAAAGCTAGAGGTTTACGGGATTCTTGGAGTTCAGACCGGTCCTTTTCCAAATACAATAAATATGGCAGCTTTTGGGTGGGATGCTATTCAGCCGGGTGTAGGCTTCAACGAATATGTAAATTATAGAGGAACAGGAGACGGAGGTCACAGATTTTACAGCCTTCCAAACACCGGAACTCCTGTATTGGCAAATTCACTTTCTTATTTAGACATTAACGGTTCATGGCATGCTGCCGCCTATGCCGTAAGTTCAGACTCCAGACTAAAAAGAAATATTAAACCTTTAGAAAACGGACTTGATATTATTTCCAGATTACAACCTGTGAGCTATGAAAAAAGACTGAACCTGTCTTCTCAGGATTATAATACCAAAGAAATCGGCTTCCTTGCACAGGAATTGCGCAAAGTTCTTCCTGATGCGGTAAAAGAAGATACGACTGATCCTGATAAACTGCTATCGGTTAACTACGATTCTTTAATCGGTGTACTTACAAAAGCCTTTCAGGAGCTTAACGCTAAAGTAGAAAAATTAGAAGCCGAAAATACAGAATTTAAAAATTTACTTAAAGAAAAATAATAATTTGCGATTCTACACATTTATTATACATAACGCGTTGTGCATTTTGAAAAATTTTAATGTTAGATACGTCAATTCGAGTGTTTTTTCGTAATGAAGTGGAGAAAAAATGTATCGAAAATAGATCTTCCTTCAAAATTACAAACTTCTCGATACGATTTTTTTCAAAAACCTACTCGAAGTGACGAAAGTACATCAAAATGCACAACGGGTTATACACTAATTTCTTCTTACAAAGTCTGCCTTAGAGCAGGCTTTTTTCTTCACCTAACACGTGTTTGTCATATTAATATGACACATTTATCATATTAATATGACAGGCATTATCATAAAAAAAAAGTATAAGATTTTATCTTTGCTGAAACAGATGATAACTATTGAAACAAAATTCTCATTTCACGGAATTTTATCCGTCGCATTTCACAGAATACTTAATATAACAAACACATACTCTTAGTTTATCTAAACTTTATTATAAAAACTTAAATAACTACAAAATGAAAAAAATTCTATCAGTTCTATCCCTTATAGTATTGGGAACAACATCGTATTACACCCAGGTAGGTATACAGACCGAAAATCCGCAGGCAACTTTCCATATTGACGGTGCTAAAGATAATCCCACAACAGGAACTCCCAATGCTGTTCAACAACTAAATGATGTAGCCATTACCTCAACAGGAAATGTGGGAATAGGAACAATAACACCTACAAATAAAGTAGAAATCAATTCCGGAACAGCCAATACTTCCGGTCTTAAACTGACCAATCTTACTGCAACTACTCCCATCGGGATTGGGCAGACGATTGGAGTAGATGCCAACGGAAACGTAATTACCATGGCAAATGCTACCGCTGCAACCGTACAGACTTATGAGGTTTCATATAGCAGTGGAAATGCTTACAATGTAAACGATTTAGGCTGGACTATTGTTTCAGAAACCCCACAAAACCTAACAATACCTACAGGTGGAAAAGCCATATTTATCAACTTCATGCTCGGAATTGATTATGGTGGTATCACTCCTACTGGCTCAGGTTACAGTTATTACACTGCAATGTTATATGTAGATAATAATCCTACCAATGTATATTTAACAGTACAGGAAAGTGGACCAGGCAGTCAGGCACAATTTAATTTAAGCACCGTAAAATTTCTATCTCCAGGTAATCACACATTAGATATAAGAATGAGGAGAACCTTTGCAGGAGGCGTTGCTAGTGGAGTGAGTATCAGTTGCCGTCCCATATCAATGAGCTTTAATGCGTCTTATATCAATTAATACGATTCTAAAAACATACTTATACAATAAAAGTCTCCCTTCGGACAGGCTTTTACCAATAACAATATTTATTAATTATAAAAATACTATTATGAAAAAGACAATTATTATCTTTTTACTTCTTGCCACAACAAGTATAAAAATTAATGCCCAAGTGGGGGTACAGACACCAAACCCGCAAGCAACTTTCCATATTGACGGGGCAAAAGATAATCCTGCAACGGGGGCACCTTCAGCTGCTCAGCAAGCCAACGACGTTGCAATAACTTCTACAGGTAGAGTTGGTATAGGAAATCTTACACCCGCTACGAAACTAGATATTAATAATGGAACAATTGCTGGAGCGATAAAAATTGTAGATGGAACACAAGGAGCAGGAAAGGTTCTGACTTCTGATGCCAATGGTGTGGGAACATGGTCACCAACACCTGCTACAGCTCTTTATTTTTTATCCACCTTTACAGGGAATGGAAATGCTGAATTTACAGGAACTTCTAATCCTGTTGTTGGTGCTGAACTTATGTCTTCCACACAGCGATTCTTAGTAAATGCAGCTTCAGGAGTACGAAACTTAGGTCCTGCAACTACTTATACAAGCGGAGCAACAGGACTTTCTTACACAATACCGCAAAATGGATTGTATAGAACAACATTATATACTGATTTTGGATATCCTAATGCTAGAATAGGTGTGGCTGCGTTTAGAGGAACATCTCGAATAAAAATTAATGTAGATTATATTGGTACAAATTTAGCAGCCACAATGATTAATTTGTGGGATTTGGAGGCGGGTGATGTAGTGGTTCCGGTTTCTCTTGGTACAGAACCAGCACCTTCGCTTCAACTTGTAGAAACAACTTTTTCTGTTGAGCGTGTAAATTAAAATTTTACACTCGCAATATTCTTAAACACACTTAAATTATATTCATTCCCTTTTACAGGCCTCCCTTCGGAAAGGCTTTTACCAATAACAATATTTATTAATTATAAAAATATCATTATGAAAAAGACAATTATTATCTTTTTACTTCTTGTCATGACAAGCATAAAAATTAATGCCCAAGTGGGGGTGCAAACGCCAAATCCACAAGCAACTTTTCATATTGACGGAGCAAAAGATAATCCTGCAACGGGGGCACCTTCAGCTGCTCAGCAAGCCAACGACGTTGTGATAACTTCAGCTGGAAATCTGGGTATCGGTACTACTACACCCAATTCGTCTTCGGCATTAGAAATAACCACTACCAGCCAGGGACTTCTTCCTCCACGTATGATAAATACTCAGAGGGATGCCATTGTCTTACCCGCAACAGGATTAATGATCTATTCTTTAACCAGTAATTGTCTTCAGATCAATAGCGGAACCCCCACCGTACCGAATTGGGGATGCGTTGCCAATCAGGGCGGCGGCGGAACAGCAGTGGTACAGGTAAATTCTTTTACGCCTAATACCGCTGCGGGAGGTATTGCCAGTGAAATCTGTTTAGGGAGCATTTGTGTAAGACATACCGGAACGGCTCAGGAAGGAAGTATTCAATTAAGAAGCAATACGGGAGCATCCATTCCCAATTCCAGTGTAGCAGGATTTCAAGTAGCTACCAGTGGGATAAATGAGGGAAACACATCTATCGGAGCCCTTACCACTTCTTATGTGACATATTACAGAGGGGGTGCCAGTGGCGGAGAATTTATCAACTACCAGATATGTACCGGAAACGGAGAAAATTACAGAGCTTTTCTAACATTGGTTTCACCAACATTGAATGCAACTGCCGGAACTGCTATGTATCTTTTAAATGTAGAAAGAATAAGATAATACGATTCTAAAAACACACTATAACAGAATGATCCCTACAACGTCTGCTTTTGAGCAGACTTTTTTATTGCACTAATAAATAAATCCGACATATTCCCCTAACACTCGTTTGTCATATTAATATGACACAACTGTAATATTAATATGACACGCATTACAATAAAAAAAAGATATAACATTTTATCTTTGCTGAAAAAATACAATAACTTTTTAAACAATATTCTTCTTTTAAAGAATTTCGTCCACCACATTCCACAGAATACTTAATATAATAAACACATCACCTGAGTTTATCTAAAATTTATTATAAAACTTAAACAACTACGGAATGAAAAAAATTGTCTCACTTCTATCCCTAATTTTATTAGGAACAACAACGTATTATGCCCAAGTGGTGGGTATAAATACACCCGATCCGGGTTCTACCCTGCAAGTTAATGGTTCTTTAGCAGCTCAGTACAGAGCTATATCCGCAACAACCTATGCAATGAATGAGACAGATTTTCACGTTTCTTATACAGGAACTGGCAATGCAACGTTTACATTACCCGCAGCAATTAACGGAACCGGAAATTTCAAAGGAAGGCTGTATACCATTAAGAATAACACTGCGTATACTGTGGTTATTAATCCAGCAGCTTCTGAAACCATTGGAAACAATACGGCAGTTGCGCTGGGAGCTAATCAATCACTGCAAATTATTAATACAGGTCTTACGGGAGCAGCAGCAACCTGGGAAATAATAGATAATCCTACCGTTAATTTTGGAGACGTAAAAATGTCATTTAGCAAGGTTGATCATCATGGATGGGTTTTATTAGATGGGCGACTTTTATCTACTCTCACGAGTACACAGCAAGCACAGGCAGCAACACTTGGTTTCACGACTAATTTACCCGATGCTACTAATCGAGTAATGCGTGCAGGACAATGTACGAATTGTTTAGGTTCTGTTGCGGGAAGTGATACCGTTACATTAACCCGAGCAAATTTACCAGATGTAAATTTTACAGGATCAACTGGTTTTGATGGCGCACATAACCATTCAGTACCAGTTTCACAAGTTGGAGCCGGACTTGGCTCATTATACGTAGTGGGGGGAACAGGTCAAATTTCTACAGTCAATGGTGGGGGGAATCACTCTCACTCTGTTACGGTAAGCTCAGGTGGATCTGGGACAGCCTTTAATACATCCAACCCATATATGTTTTTTAATGCTTTTGTTTATCTTGGGTCTTAAGCTCATAATATTTTTTTTAAACAATACTGCATTAAAAAAACAAAAATAAGTAATTCGACAGATTCTAAAAACACACCACTATAATAGGATGATCGCAAAAAGTCTGCCCTTCGGGCAGACTTTTTGCGATCAAACAACTTTATACTTTACCACCATACCTTTAGCGACTTAAAAAGTATCTCTACCCCCTTTTATAGTACCTCTACCCTTGTGTATAAGGGGTGATACCCTCTTCGGAAGTGGTTGTACCCCCTTACCTAACCGGATATAACCCCTTCGGAAGGGGGGGCATCCCCTTACTAAACCCCCTACAGGCACTTCGGAAGGGGCTGAAGGTACTTAGGGAACGGGCTGTAACCCGTGCAATAAGGGGTTACGCCCACTTATACAAGGGGATAAAGGTACTTTGAGGTTTAATAATAAAAGCTACGTGTATCTTCATGATGTCTCAAAATGATTATCTTTGGTTACTAAACTAATAACTGTTTCTCATGTCACAAACACAATTATCACCAACTCAAATCAAGGCGTACAATGATGTATTTGTAGAATGTCTTTCCCAATTGAATAATCTGGCTCACGAGCAAAGAGCAATGGTAATTCAGGAGGCAAGTTTGGTACTTCAGGAGATTAATCGTTCTGTTTCTGAAAATCTTCCGCAACCCACTGCTCCGTCTGCAGATACCGAACCTGAGCCGGCAAAAACGGAAAGCCTGAATACAGAAACTGCCAATCTGCCACCCACTACCGAAAATCCTGCATCCGAAGATCGAGATTCTTTTTACAACAATCTCATCCAAGCTTTGAGTATGGCTCAGCAGAATGCCGTTAATGCTCAAAACCAAAATTATATTTTAGCTCAAGCCGCTCTCACGCAGGGGATTATGCAAATGTACTCTTTAGAGAGTTTTAGTGAAGCCTTTAATTTCTTAAACAAAATCAAACAAATAAAATAAGGTAATATCATATATTAAGGGTAAAATAAAAGCACCTGTAAATACAGGTGCTAATCTTAACTTTCTAATGAATTATTATCCTTTTTAAGTACTTCAATCATTTGATCTCTCTTTTCTTTTGGTATGGTTTTTCTTTCGGGATAGGGATTGCTTTTAAATTCTTGTCTCTTTTTAAGATATTGTTCCCTTGTAACAGGTATACCCTTTTGTAGAGGTTTTATTTCAAGCTGTTTTTTCTCTATGCCTATAGCTTTGAATGAATGGTAGTTTTTTTCATCACTAATTTCCAAAATCAAACCCGATAATCCTTTAAATCTATAAGGTCCATCCGAAATAGGAATCTCTTTAGTGTACCAAGCTGTATATATCCTATTATTAAAGATAGTAGTCGCCTTATTACAAGAATATCCAAGAATTGTCTCGACATCTTTGTAATCGGTTTTCCATTTTAAATATGTGTTTTCAAATGTAAAAAAATCCCTTGAAATATTTCCAGTAACGAAAATTTTTGAGCCTTCTCTGTACACTGAATATCCAACTTTATATTTAGGTAAATCAGCAGTTCTAATTTCTACATTTGGAGAAGTCTGAGCTGCTGCCGTTGCTTTAGCAATAACTTCTCTTGCTGCCAGATATTGTTGACTGAAATATATTGATGAATTAGAATTCGCTTGCAAAACCATAATTTCTTTCATTCTATGATTAACATCTATGTCCATAGTATCTCTAATAAAAGAATATTCATAATGAATTTCAATATCTGATACTGACTTTTCATCTTTTTTTTGAGAAAAAACAAAAGAAAAAGAGATCAATAAAATAATTAAAAAGTATTTATACATATTTATTAAAAGTTTAAGTTTGATTATGGCCAATAACCAGCCATCATTGGATTTTCAAATGTTGCAGAACATTCATCTTCCATTTGTTGCAAATCTGTTAAATAGCAATCTATTTGATCATTAGGACCTACATTTACTATTTGTGTATATCCGCAAGACGATGTTAGGGTGATTGGATGGTAAATAAGCTTTGATTCAGCCTTAACTTCTTTTTCAGAAGTATTAGCACTTACTAATCCTGCAACTCCCAGAGTTGCCATAACAATGAATTTTTTCATGTTTTTAGAATGTGTTAAATTAATAATTTTTTTTTCGTTAAAAGTATTTCGCGAAACTTTTCACAAAGATGTGGAAGTAGTCCCTAACTGACAATTCCATCTAGAATAAAATACTATTCCGTTTGGAATAAGGATTTTCTGACAAAAAGTTTATCTTTACATTTCAATTTCCAAATAGTATGAATAACGGTATTGGTTTTAAAATAAAAAAATTGCGAGAACAGCAGAGCATTTCTCAGGAAGATCTGGCTCATCAACTGGATATTTCTCAAAGCTATCTCAGCAAAATAGAAAGTGGAACTATAGAGAAATTAGATTTTATTTTTATGCAGAGAGTTGCTGAATTCTTTAAAATTGAACCTCAATATTTTTTAGACGATCAAATTGTTCAGAATAACTCTGATAATAATCACAACTCCGCTGTTGGAAATATATATAGTACTGTAACAATTCATAATTCAATCGCTGAAGAAGTTTTGAAAAATTTAGTTCAAAATCAAGAACAAATCAGCCAGCTCATGGAAATGCAGAGTAAACTGATTGAAAAGCTTTTAAATAATTAAATCCGCAAAACATTCTGCGGATTTTTTTGCTTTCCAAAAGATTACTTCTCCGTGTCTTTAGGATCAACATTCTCAGTCGGGTTGGTTGGTTTTTGTGCAGATGTTGTGATAAAAAACTGTTTCATATCTGTATAAATCACATTAGATCCCGGCACATTTTCCTCTGAAAGATATTTCATATTCCTGTAAAATGTAATCGAGTTGTGGTAATTATCATGATCGAGCAAGGTTTTGGTATCAGAAAGCTGCTCTGTAAGAGAGCTTAACCTCTGTAATCTCATCTCGATCTGTTCTCTTGCGGTATAATCTTTATCGAATTCCGGTTTGTTTAAAAATCCGGGAACATGCTGCGGGTACTGCTCCATATAGGTTTTCGCTTTGTTGACGAACAGCTTGTTCTGCTCGGCAATTCTGCCATATTGCTGCCTAAGTTCAGGAGTAAGATTAATGGTTTTCCCAACGAGCACCCCTTCAATACTGTTGATTGCATCGTCTATTGTTGCCAGATCGCCGGCAGAAAAAGTTACACTGATTAAATTGTCTAACGCCATGGTATATTTTTTTGTTGTTATACTCAAAATAATTCATCATTAATGAGAAAAGCAAATCATTCTTGTAGTATTAATATGACAACATTGTCATATTAATACTACAAAACCTGTTATAGAATAAAGATTTAAAAATCTACTTTTGTCAAAAGAAAAATAACCTGATAAATAATAATTAGCATTAAAAATAATAGCAATTTTTCTCCTATTACTTTAAAATAATCTCACATACACTAAGAACATGAAAAAAATCACAACAACGTTACTGTTTTTGACTATTGGAAATGCAGTTTATTTAGCTCAAGTTGGTATCAATACAGATAATCCTCAAACCACATTTCATATTGACGGAGCTAAAGATAACCCCTCAACAGGCGCTCCAATAGCAGCTCAGCAGGCTAATGATATAGCTATTACATCTGCAGGAAACGTGGGAATTGGCACTACTGTTCCATCTACAAAATTAGATATTGTAAGTTCTACTGCCGGCGCCCTTAAAATCGCAGACGGTACACAAGGTGACGGGAAAATCCTGGTATCTGATGCTAATGGTGTTGCGACGTGGCAAAATTCTTCCCCCGCAGTTATTATTAACTCTTCTACAGGAGGTGCCATATCAATTGCAGGAACTCTCACCTATCTGGGTGCTGCCGCAACAGTTACCATTCCCGGATACTATCTTATCAGCCCTAAACTGATTACAGATTATGCTCCAGCTAACTGTTCCGCCTTTATTGCTTATAACTTAAGCACTAACAGTACAACTTTACAGAATGCAGCATTTCCTTTACAGGAAGCCCATTTTGCCTCTACACTCGGTACCAATAATTTTATATACTCAACCAATGTAGCATATCTTACTGCAGCCACTTACTATATGTTGGTAAGATATGGTGCAAGCTCACCCTGTACTTCACATATAAGCAGAAACACTGCCTCACAAAATAGCTTCACTTTAACCCTACTAAAATAAAAAGCATGAAAAATGTTATTGTTTTAAGCATATTATTATTTTCTGCTATTGCATTCGGTCAGATTGGCGTGAATACAGAAAATCCACAGGGCATTCTGCATATTGACGGCGCAAAAGACAACCCCGCAACCGGAATACCTTCTACAGCACAGCAGGCTAATGATGTACTTATAAATTCTTCCGGTAACCTTGGTATAGGCACTACTACTCCCTCTAATAAAGTAGATATTACCAAAACAATACCCGGAGCAGTTAAAATCACAGATGGCACGCAGGGCAACAATAAAATATTTGTATCTGATGCCAATGGTACAGGTACATGGCGAAATACCTCTCCTGCAGTAGTGATTGAATCTAATGCAGGAGATCTGCGTACAGTGGGTACAACTGCTACTTATCTGGGCGCCAGCGCAACCGTAACAATCCCAGGATATTATGCAATAAGCCCAAGATTTATCGGAGATAAGAACCCAGCCAACTGTAGCTCTCTTGTCGCATATAACCTGAGTACAAGCTCTACAACACCTACAAATTTAGTATATCCTGTAGATGCACATTTCCCCGGAGGAACCAGTTCATTTGATTTTATATATTCATCGAGCATTGCTTATTTAAATACAGGAACCTATTATATGCTTGTACGAAGAGGAGGTGGATGTACAACATACACCAGCCGAAATAATATAGGACAAAACGGGTTTACTTTGGTTTTATTAAAGTAATACCAATCGATTCTAAAACACACAAATAATTTTTGATCCCTCAAATTTATTGTAAAATCTGCTGATGGCAGATTTTTTTGGTTGATAAGAGTCTTATGCCTTAAGAAATTCTAAACTGATTAAGTTATATAAAGCCATAAAAAGAAAAAAGCAATATTTTTTGTAGTATTAATATGACAAAAATGTCATATTAATACTACATGATTAGCTATAAAAAAAAGAATTAAAAACATATTTTTGCTTCAAAGAAAAAATAACCAAATAACTCCTCTATTAAGAATTACTAAAGTAATCATATTACCTTATTAAACTAATACTTACATACTAAGAACATGAAAAAACTCACTGCATCTTTACTGCTTTTGTCCTTTGGAAACACAGCCTATTTCGCACAAGTAGGTATTAATACACAAAATCCGCAAACGATATTTCACGTCGATGGTGCTAAAGATAACCCTGCAATCGGGACACCAAATGCAGCCCAGCAGCTTAATGATGTTGTGGTAACTTCTTTAGGAAGAGTGGGCATAGGTACTAATGCACCTACCAACAATCTGGAAGTCAATAGTGGTACGTCCGGTACGTCCGGGGTAAAATTAACACAACTGCCTAATGCTCCTGTTCTATCAACTGATGCCAGCGGAAATATTATATCAAATAATTTTGAAACTGCCGGGGTATACGTAACGAAGCAGCGTCTTATTCTTGCCAATCCAAATATTGTTATCAACAGCGGTTCCGGCAATTATTCTTTCAGATACAGTGCAAGTACAACGGGGGGATATTGGCAAATGAGAATAAATACCGGCGCAGCAAGACAATTCAATACCTGGGATACTGAATATTATGGTATTAATACAGGTGGAAATGTATGGCAGGGAAGATATCTACAAACCATAAACCCAAATACATGGACAAGTCTTGATCCTAATAATGCAGCAGGTGGTTCTAACGAATACAATACTATGCACGTTTACGATTTGGGAACCGGAGCTATTGTAAGATTAACAACAACGATTATTAATATTGGAACACCGGTATATGAATCATTAATTGTAGAAGAGTTCTAAATAATAAACAGGTTCTAAAAACACAAATTAAAAGCTTCCGATGAAAAATTTCACCGGGAGTTTTTATCTTTAATGTATGTCATCATAGATCCTCACGAGGTCTACGACGCTTTTTACTTTCAGCTTTTCATATATTTTTTTCTTGTAGGTACTTATTGTAGACATCTTAAGATCAAGATTATTGGAGATTTCAATATTTCCATGACCTTCCGCCAAAAGTTTAAATATCTGAAACTCTCTTTTGGAAAGCCTGTCCACAGATTTAATTTCATTGGGTTGATTCACGAGTTTTTTCATCATGTCAGCCGTATAATAATATCCTTCTTCAAATATAGATGAGATTCCTTCTAAAATTTCTGTTTCCGAAGCGCCTTTAAATAAATATCCTGCTGCACCTTCTTCTATGTATTGAATCCCTACATTTTCATCATAAGTCGAAAATATTAAAATTTTAAGCTGTTTCTGCTTTTTCTTTATTTCCTTTACCATAGCTTTAAAAATACTCTGTGGTATATCAATATCAAGAATTAACAGATCATAGGTCTTTTTAGATACCTTTTCTTTTGTTTCGGCATATGTTTCAGCAAAATCTATTGTACACGGGTATTTTAGTTTTGTTTCAAGTAAAAGTGCTGTACCGGTTCTCACAACATAGTATCCGTCAGCAATGAGTATGTTCTTCATAGTTTATTTAGTTTTGAGCGATCGTTAATCATAATAGCTGAATTTATATATGAAAAAAAATCTTTTCTTATTTTAACAAATTGCTATACAAGTAGTAGACCAATACTAATTTTTTCAACAAAAATAAAAACAGACTTATATCATTTTTTTTCCAAAAATGCTCCTGACTATAAGAGCACTAAATTCACCTGATAATCGTAAGCCTACAAATATGCTCATTCAAAAATTGTATGTATACAAGAATATTACAGATCACTTCACTTTATAATTTTGTAAATAATTTGCACAAAAGTAACACTTATAAAATTCACAGTACCATAGAATTATTACTACTAAAAAATATTTTATTTTACAGTCTTTATTAGAAAAATTAAATACAAAAAGGCGGATAAAAAATCCACCTTTTATACTGTAATAATTTGAGTTATTTATGTATTTGGCGGTGTAACATCCTTAGATCCATCAATTTCCAAAGCTTTTCCATCTGTATGGTTTTGACTTTTCTCTATACTGTTTGTTTTGATTTCTTTTTTGGCATCTTCCGGTTTTCCTTTCAGATAATCCGGTAAATTAAGTCCCGCCATATTAAAAAGATCATTCAACGGAGGTACGGTTTTCATCATTCCCGATACAAAATTTGCCGTCGAGCTGTTTCCGTCGTTTCCGTTTCCGCTATCCCAAACCGTTACTTTATCAATCTTAATATTCTTCACAGCTTCCACCTGAGTTTTAACCAATTCCGGAAGTTTCTCGATCAACAATAACTGGAATGCACTGTTGGTATCTCCTCCCGCTGCCTGCACGATTTTGTCGTAACCTTCTGCCTGCTTTGTTAAGATTTCATATAAACCTTTTGCTTCAGCTTCCATTTTTGCAAAAATAGCATCTGCCTCCCCTTTTGCCTGCAATCTAATTTTTTCAGCTTCTGCCTGTGCATCAATAATTGCTTTCTGCTTGGCAATTTCTGCAGGAACAACAATGTTTGCCTGCTGAGTTGAACGTTCTCTTTCTGCTCTGGCTGTTTCTGCTTTTTGTTCTGCCAGATACGATTCTTCCAAAGATCTTGCTGCCTGTACTTTTTCTGCTGCGGTTGCGATTCTTAATGCTTCTGCTTCTTTTTCCCTCCTTTCTGCATCGGAGTTGGCAATGGTTATTTTTGCTTCGTTCTCTCCTTTTACCGCAATGGAGTTGGCTAATGAAGTTGCAATTCTGGATTCTTTTGCCGCTTCTGCTTTACCAATCGATTCGTCTTTAATTGCTGCTGCAATACTAATTTCTTTATCTTTTTGGGTGATTGCTATTTTCACATCTCTGTCTCTCTGCGTTTCGGCAATCTGAGTATCTTTTTCTCTGTCTGCGATGGCTTTTCCAGTTTCTCCGATCTTCGTTTGTTCTGCAACGCTGATGATCGCTTCGTTGATTGCTTTTGCCGCCGCTTCTTTACCTAAAGCCTCAATATATCCCGATTCGTCTCTGATATCGGTAACGTTTACATTGATTAATTTTAAACCAATTTTCTTTAACTCCGTATCTACGTTTTTAGAAATATTATCTAAGAATTTATCTCTATCTGAATTGATTTCTTCAATCGTCATCGTAGCAATTACCAAACGAAGCTGCCCAAAAAGTATATCTTTAGAAAGCTCCTGAATTTGCTCCTGCGCCAATCCTAATAATCTTTCTGCCGCATTTCCCATAGAATCCGATTCTGTGGAAATCGCAATAGTAAATCGACACGGAACATCCACACGGATATTTTGCCTTGAAAGTGCATTGGTAAGATTCGCTTCAATAGAAATTGGTTTTAGATCGAGATACGCAAAATCCTGGATAACCGGCCATACAAAGGCACCACCACCGTGGATACATTTTGCAGAAGTACCTCCTGTTTTACCATAAATTACTAAAATTTTATCCGACGGACATCTTTTATACCTTGAAATAAGAGCCAAAAATGTGACGAATAGTACAAATACAATTACTACTACGAGAATTAATGTTCCTGGTACTGCCATAAAAATGATTAAATAGTTTATATAAATTAAATTTTTGCTACAATAAGTGTCTTATCATAAATATAAATAACCCGTACAGAATAATTAGAAGGGATATTTTCTTCGGATTCTGTCATTGCCTGAAGCTCATGACTCGTTCCGTTTAAGGAGATTATGATTTTACCTTTCCCGCTCATCTTGGAAGGAATCGTTAAGTAAACTTCTCCTACTTTCCCGATAAGATCATCCTGTTTAAAGGTATTATCTTCTGTAAGTTTTAAAATCTGAATAATTAAAAAGAAAAACAGCACCACAAAAGCGATTCCTATTACTATAGAAACAAAGATTAGAAGACCTTTGCTTTCGATTGAATTGTAAAAAGCAACTCCACCCCATCCGAAACCTAGCAAAAAATTAATCAAGTTACGTAAAGAAAATAACTGAAAAGGGGTATCGTGACTTACATCTCCATCAAGATCAGCAGAATGATCGGTTCCGATAAATGTAAGAATAGTCTGAATTAAAAAGAATAAACCAGAGCCTAAGGCAATATACCAAAACCCTTGGTGAAGAGAATCTAAATTTTCAAGAAATTCAAACATAATTTGTGCGTTTTCTCAAATGTAACGAAAAAAGTTGAGATTCTAAAGCCTAAAAAAAGACAGACCTCTAAAAGATCTGTCTTAAAAAATATATTTTTAATTTTTACTCTACGCTTATTACTTTTTCAATTTCGGGAGCGTGCTGCTTGATTGTATTTTCTACCCCAAGCTTCAGGGTTGAATAATTTAATGAACAACCGGAACAGTTTCCTAAAAGTTTTACATAAACCAAGTTGTCTTTCACATCGATAAGCTCTATATCTCCCCCGTCTTTATTCAAAAACGGGCGAATGCTTTCCAAAGCTTCCATTACTTTCGTTACGGTTTCTTCGTGTTTTATATTTGTTTCCATATTTTTTGCTTCAGTCAATTCGGTTTTTCAAATCGAAACTTATTATTTTGCTTTTGGCGAACATCCCGCCATTGTTGTAATTTTTACGGCTTCAGTCGGAGGAAGAAATTTATTTCTTTCTACCAAACTTTCTACCATTTTGCGGGCAGCATCTGTATAAATATCAGCAATTTTAGAACCTTCCTGCAAAGCAGCCGGTCTTCCGATATCTCCGGCTTCTCTGATACTTTGGATCAATGGAATTTCTCCCAATACTGGAATTCCCAAATCATCTGCTAAATATTGTGCTCCCTGGTTTCCAAAGATATAATATTTATTGTCAGGTAATTCTTCCGGTGTAAAATACGCCATATTTTCTATCAAACCAAGAACCGGAATATTAATACTTTCCATCTGGAACATAGCAATTCCTTTTCTAACGTCTGCCAAAGCTACATGCTGAGGAGTACTTACAATCACAGCACCCGTAACCGGAACTTCCTGAATGATAGACAAATGAATATCACCCGTTCCTGGAGGAAGATCAATCAATAAGAAATCCAATTCTCCCCAATCTGCATCTCTGATCATCTGGTTCAATGCTTTAGAAGCCATCGGACCTCTCCAAACTACTGCTTGGTTAGAACCTGAGAAGTATCCTATTGAAAGCATTTTCACACCATAATTTTCGATAGGTTTCATTAAATTCTTACCATTTACCTCAACAGAAATTGGTTTTTGACCTTCTGTATCAAACATAGTAGGAACAGACGGACCGTAAATATCGGCATCCAATAACCCTACTTTAAAACCCATTTTTGCCAACGTTACTGCCATATTTGCTGCAACTGTAGACTTACCAACACCTCCTTTTCCGGAAGCAATGGCGATAATATTTTGAATTCCCGGAATTTGTTTTCCTTTGATCTGACTTTGCTGAATTTCGGTCGGTTCAGGAGAAACGATCTTTAATTTAAGATTAATTTCTTCCCCGAATTCGCTTGCAAAAGCCTGTTTCATGGCTGCCTCCAACTTTTTCTTTTCATGCATTGCAGGGGAATGAGCGGTCATATCAATATATACATCGTTGCCCATAACCTGAAAATTGCTCACCAAGTCATCAACTTCTATCTCTTTAAGGAAATTTTGTACCTTTTCTTTCGTCAACATATACTAAATAAATTGTTTACAAATTTACGCAATTTTTAGCTATTTAGAATAAGTAAACAGACTGATAGATATTTTCTTTTGTGAAATAGTTTTTCACGGCATTTTAAAAATATGGAATAAAATATCCACATTAATTACTGATTTTAAAACACTTACAATAATTATTTATGATTCAAAACCCCTAAATTCAATTTACTGAAATTTCGTTAGATTTGTTTACAATCTGTAATAAGTAAAAATTATATCAAACAAACTAATGAACTCTAAAAAATTCATCTTACTTTTTTTTCTCACTTCCTTTTGTTTACAAGCCCAGAATTATTCACAATATGTTAATCCATTTATTGGAACTGGCGGGCACGGGCACACCTTTCCGGGGGCAATTGTTCCGTTCGGAATGGTTCAGCTTTCACCTGACACCAGAGTCGACGGAAGCTGGGACGGCTGCAGTGGTTATCACTACTCAGATTCTGTGATTTATGGTTTTTCTCATACACATTTGAACGGAACAGGAGTTTCGGATTACGGCGACATTATGTTGATGCCAACAATGGGAAATCCGAGTTTGGACAATAAGGAATATTCATCGAAATTTTCACATAAAAACGAAAAAGCTTCGGCAGGATTTTATTCTGTTAAATTAGATAAAAACAATATTGATGTTCGATTAACGACAACGAAAAGAGTCGGTTATCATGAATACACTTTTAATAATGCCGGAAATGCAAACATTATCTTAGATTTAAATCACAGAGATAAATTGTTAGAAGGTGAAGTAAAAATCATCGATGACAAAACGATTGAAGTTTTCCGCAGAAGTGAAGCCTGGGCAACCAACCAATATATATACGCAAGAATTGAGTTTTCTAAACCAATGAAAATTTCAAAAAAACTGGTAAATGGAAAGGATGAAAAAAATCTTTTCACAGGAACTAAATTAGCTTTAGCTTTTTCAACCAATGTTAAAAAAGGAGAAAAAATCAATGTAAAAGTGGCAATTTCTCCGACAGGTTATGAAGGTGCAGGAAAAAATATGTTAGCTGAAGGCAAGTCTAATGATTTTGCTGAAATTCAAAAGAATGCGGTCGTAGATTGGAACAAAGAATTATCAAAAATTGAAGCAAAATCTTCCGACAAAGATAAATTGACGGTTTTCTACACAGCAATGTATCACGTTTTCACGCAACCAAACATTAATATGGATGTTGACGGGAAATACAGAGGTCGCGATAACAAGTTTTACACGGCAAAAGATTTCGATTATTACTCCGTTTTCTCTCTTTGGGATACTTTCAGGGGAGCACATCCTTTGATGACTTTAATCGATAGAAAAAGAACGGCAGATTTCATCAATACCTTCATAAAACAATATGAGCAGGGCGGAAAACTTCCGGTTTGGGAACTGGCTTCCAACGAAACAGAATGTATGATTGGCTACCACTCAGTTTCCGTAATTACAGATGCGATGGCAAAAGGAATCACAGGTTTTGATTATGAAAAAGCATTCCAGGCTTCTAAAAACTCTGCTATGTTAGATATTTTTGGATTAAATGCTTATAAACAGAACAATTATATTGCTATTGATGATGAACACGAAAGTGTTTCAAAAACCGTAGAATATGCTTATGACGACTGGTGTATTGCCCAGATGGCTAAAATTTTAGGTAAAAAAGAAGATTACCAGTATTTCATGAAACGTTCTCAAAACTGGAAAAATTTGTACAATCCAAAGAACGGATTTATGCAGCCAAGAAAGAACGGAAACTGGTACGAACCGTTTGAACCAAGAGAAGTAAATAACAATTATACAGAAGGAAATTCGTGGCATTACTCCTATTCTGTTCAGCAGGATATTCCGGGATTGATTGCTGCTCATGGCGGAAAAGAAAAGTTTGAACAGTTTATTGATGCTATTTTCTCTGCTCCAGACCAGACGATGGGTAGAGAACAGGTGGATATCACAGGTTTAATCGGACAATATGCTCAGGGAAATGAACCGAGCCATCATATCGCTTATCTTTATAATTATGTCGGAAAGCCTGAAAAAACGGATGCGAAAATCAAATATATTTTAGATAATTATTACAAAAATACTCCGGACGGTTTAATCGGAAACGAAGATTGCGGACAAATGAGTGCGTGGTATATTTTAAGTGCAATGGGAATATATTCTGTAACTCCGGGATTACCTGAATGGCAGACGACGAAGCCTTATTTTGATGAAGTTAAAATTCATCTGGAAGATGGAACAACAAAAATAATTACCAAAAATACTAGCAGAGACGAACTCAAAAAGTTAGGCTTTGAAAATGCAAAACCATTCAAAGATTTCAAATATGATGAATTGACGGCAACGCCTGTAGTTTCAGCAGACCGACTTTTTGATATAAATACAAAAGTTACGATCACTCCATTGAATCCGAATGATAAATTGTATTATATGACAATGGATGAAGGTGACACAAATGTGAGAAAAACTTTTAAAGTCTATAAAGAACCTTTTACGATTACAAAAACGACACAGGTTTCTGCTTATGCTGAGAGAAATGATGAGAAAAGTTCGGTTGTAACGGCGAACTTCAACAGAAGACCGAATCATTGGGATATTACTGTGAATGCTAATGTAAATCCACAATATACAGCAGGCGGAAAATTTGCTTTGATTGATGGAATCAACGGTGCGGTAAACTGGAGAAAAGGCGAATGGCAGGGGTATCAGGGACAGACCTTTGAAGCGATTATCGACATGAAATCACCTCAGCCGATCAACCAATTGTCATCAACCTATCTGCAGGACAGTAAAGCATGGATTTTAATGCCGAAAAAGGTGGAATATTATGTTTCAAATAACGGTAAAGATTACGTTCTTCTGAAGACTGTTGACAATACAGTAGATCCGAAAGATGAGACAATCCAGATTAAAGAATTCTCAACAGATGTTCTTCTGACTGAAGCCCGTTTTGTAAAAGTAAAAGCGTATCACTTTGGAAAACTTCCTGACTGGCATCTGGGAGCCGGCGGAGATTCTTATATTTTTATTGATGAGATTTCTGTGAAATAATTTTTAAAAACTTAATTGAATATAAAACCCTTTCGAAAATTTCGAAGGGGTTTATTTTTACGATAAATTATCAATTCATTCTTTCTGACCAATTGAGCTCTTCCGGTAATTCGATATTCGAAAATTCGATGTGAATTACTCTTCTTTTCTTTCCGTTGGTTGTTCTGTTGGAACCGTGAAGAAGTAAAGGTTTCATAATCATAATTCCGCCTTTTTCTACGTTGCAAATTGTCTCAGATTCTATTGTTCAGTCAATGGTTTGCGGTCTGTAAATTCCTTTGGAGTGAGATGTTGAAACAACTTTCAGTGCACCATTATTTTCATCCGTATCATCCAGATGAATTCTGATCGTGAAAACATTTTCCAAAATATTTAAAGGAGGCTGAACGGCAAACTGATTCTGCTTTGTTGTCCAAGGTCCGAAATTTTCCAGTTCTATCTTTTTATCAACTGAAATCGTCAAATCCTGATGATAAGCAACATACCAGTTCGATTTTTCAGGCTTATCAAAATAAATACTTTTTACGACAAAATAATTTTCACCAAAAATTTCTCTGATGATTGTTTTTAAATTTTTATTAAAAATCAAATCTTTTACTTCCGGAATTTCCTTTAAAAACTGTCTAATCGCAAACAAATCTTCTGACTTTCTGAACGTATCTTTTGAAGTATCTATATTTTGAATAGCTTCACTTATTCTTTCAATTTCTTCATCAGAAAAAATATTGTTGATAACTGTGAAGCCGTTTTCTGTAATTGAGTTTTTATGGTTTTGTAAATTCATTTAATAATTTAGCTTTTATTTAGATCTGTTTTAAACGCAAAGATTACAAAGATTTTTTTAGAATAATTGAGAATATTTTTCGTTCGCAAAAGCATTTCATTCAGCAATGTAATATAAATATTTACAATTTTTATTAAAAATAAATGGTCAATAATGAACTATGAAAAAATTCACTATTGACCATTCATCAGCATAAGCTAGATTAATATTTTACATATCTCCGCCATGATTATCCAACTGCCCTTCCCATTTTGAAACGGCTGAGGTTGCTAAAGCATTTCCAAGAACGTTGGTCATACTTCTTCCCATATCGCAAAAATGATCGATTGGTAAAATTAAAGCAATACCTTCCGGCGGAATTCCGAACATAGAACACGTTGCTACAATGATTACTAAAGAAGCTCTCGGAACTCCTGCAATTCCTTTCGAGGTTAACATTAAAACTAAAAGCATGGTAATTTGTTGTCCGATTGTCATCTCAATACCATAGATCTGAGCAATGAAAATCGACGCAAACGTCATATACATCATACTTCCATCCAGATTGAAAGAGTAACCTAATGGCAAAATGAATGATACCACTCTATTGTTACAACCGAATCTTTCCAGTTCTTCCACTAATTTCGGGAAAACTGCCTCGGAACTTGTTGTTGAAAATGCAATTAGTAAAGGTGATTTTATTCTTCTTAATAATTCGAAAAGTCGGTTTCCTAAAATTAAGTATCCTACCAATAATAATATAAGCCAGAGAATTCCTAATGCAAAGAAGAAATCTCTCAGGTAAATGGCATATACTTTAAATATCTCAAAACCATTGGTTGCTACCACGGCTGCAATGGCTCCCAACACTCCAAGCGGGGCAAACCACATAATGTAGCCAACCATTTTCAGGATTCCGTGGGCTATAATGTCGAATAATTTGATGACCGGCTGAGCATATTCTTCACCCATATTGGCTAAAGCTACTCCAAACATAATAGAGAAAACTACGATCTGTAGCACTTCATTCGTCGCAAAAGCTTCAAAAATACTTTTAGGGATGATATGTTTAACAAAGTCTTCCATTGAGAATCCTTTGCTGCTTTTCAATAGTTCTTCTGCGGAGGCCGCATCCTGAATCGGCAATTTGGTAACATGACCGGGTTCTAACCAATTAACAAGCATCAAACCGATAAAAAGAGAAACCAACGAAGCAGAAATAAACCACAACATAGCTTTTGTGCCTACTCTTCCGATCATTTTAATGTCACTCATTTTGGCAATTCCCACCACTAGAGTTGTGAAAACCAACGGTGCAATGATCATCTGTACCAATCTGATGAAAACAGTTCCTAATAATTTTATATTTTTAGAAAAAGGTTCTGCACTTTCCGGATATTGGGTATGTACAAATCCGCCAATGGCAACACCGATGATGAGTGCGATAATAATTGCGATAAACAATTTATTTTGTCCTTTCATATCAATAATTCAAGTTTCGCAAATATAATATTTTTACAGTTGGTACAATATTTCATTTTATCAAGATTTATATTATGTTAAATCAAACACATTTTATAAATAACATTTTGACTTACAAAACATTGTGAAAAAATTTTCGTCTATTTATCATTTATTTATTCTTTTGGTATACATTTTATTATTACATTTACCTGTATTAACAACATTAATAAATATACAACTATGAAAAAAACTATCGCAATGGCTGCATTGGCTGTAGCTGTGTCTTTCGGGGCAGTTTCTTGTAAAAAGAAAGTTTCTGATGCCGACCTTCAAACTCAGGCTACAACTGTTGTAACAACAAATCCCAGTGCTTCTGTAGAAGTAAAAGACGGTGTTGCTCATTTAAGTGGAACTTTCGAATCTCAGGAAGCAAAAGATGCAATGATTAAGAATCTAAAAGCCATTAACGGTGTAAAAGATGTTATGGATATGGCAACTGTTGCTTCAACTCCACCACCTCCGCCACCAGTTGAAACAACTTCGGCTATTGCGCCTGAAGTTCAGCAAAAAGTAAAAGATGCAGTAAAAGATATTCCCGGAGTAAAAGTAGAAGTAGTAAACGGGGAATTAACGCTTACAGGAACCGTTTCTGCTACAGATGCAAGAAAAGTAAAAGAATCTGTAGATGCTTTGAAAGTTGGAAAAGTAAATTATAATTACACTGTAAAAAAATAACAATGAGCACATTACAAGACAAATATTCAAGCGTAGTTTCTGCTGCTCAGTCTGCAGGAATTTCAGGGTTACAAGTTCAGGAACAAGATGGAATTCTGTATGTTTCAGGAAGTGCTTCAAATACCGCTGCAAAAGATGCAGTTTGGAATGCTTTAGGAGCTATTGACTCTACTTATTCTGCATCAGATATTAACATTGACGTTCAGGTTGCCGGTCTTGCTGCGGGTTCAGCACTTACTGTTGCAACAGATGACTCCAATTTAAACATCAGACAAGAGCCTTCTACCGATGCCGCTGTTGTTGGAAAAGCTGCGAAAGGTGCTTCGGTAACTTTAGTAGAGCAAACTTCTGACGACTGGTGGAAAGTGAAAACTGACGACGGGCAGGAAGGTTATGCCTATGCAAGATATTTAAGAGCTTAATTCAAACAGAATTTAACTTTTATCTAAAAATAAACATCTCTATTAAGGGGTGTTTTTGTTTTTAAATGAAATATTTATTTATTAATTATAAGTTCAGACGAAAACATTAACTCTATTTAACTTAACAAGTCCCGTGAAGGGGAAGTTTTTTTTATATTTTTGTGATTCTAATAACCTAAATTTAATGAGGAAAATAGTATTGCTGCTGGTATTAGCGTTCAATTTCGTAATTCTGAATGCTCAAAAATTAAATATTGACGGAGAAGTTCTCAACTTTGAAAAAAAACCAATTGAAAATGCGACGGTTTATCTCCTAAAACAAAAAGATTCATCTATTGTGAATTACACCGCAACCAACCGAGACGGTAAATTTGCATTGAAAACAGACGAATTAAAAGAACCTACAGTTCTGAAAGTGGACGCTGAGAAATCAATTTCTTATTCTAAAAGCTTCGAAAAAATAGATAAATCATTTTCTTTAGGAAAAATTGAGCTTGAAAAAAATCTGGTTTCCAATATTGAAGAAGTAAAAATTACGGTTTCGCCTGTAAAGATTAAAAAAGATACAATTGAGTTTAATGCTTCAGCGATAAAAGTTCGTCCCGACAGTAAAATTGAGGAACTTTTAAAACAAATTCCAGGCGTAGAAATCAATAATGAAGGGAAAATTACTGTAAACGGAAAGGAAGTCGATCAAATTATGATCAATGGGAAACCATTTTTTGATAAAGACGGAAAAATTGCTTTACAAAATCTTCCTGCTGATATTATCAAAAATATTCAGTTTACTACGACAAAAACCAAAGAGGAAGAATTATCCGGAACAACGGCAAAATCGAATAATGCAACCATTAATTTTAATATTGATGAAAAGAAAAACAAAGGTTTTCTCTCAAGACTTACAGCCGGTTATGGTTCGGATAAAAGATATGAAGGCAGCGCACTTTTAAGTTATTTTAAAAATGATACTAAACTTAGTTTACTCGCTTCATCCAATAATATCAATTCTCAGGGGTTTTCTAATGATGAAATTTTCGACAGTATGGGACGAGGAAGAAATTCGTGGATTATGCAGGGATCATCGGTGGTAAGAAATGGAAGTTCAACATATTATGTGCAGGGAAATAATAACAAAGGTATTCAAAGATCTACAACAGTTGGTTTTAACTACAGTGATAAATTCGGGAAAGATGCAGATTTAGAGAATCTTAGTTTAATTCACCTTAATAACAATCTGGAAACAAAATCAAAAGTTTCACGAACTACTTTGCTTCCGGATTATACTTTAAAAACCGATTCGGAAAGTAATGGTGAGAATGAATCAAGACAATATAATTTTGATATTGCAGCAAGAGTACGATTGGATTCTCTGACAAGTATTTATTTTTCTCCGTCTTTTTCAAGATCTGAGGGTTTTAGTTTTAATAATTCAAAATCATCCACTTTCAGAGACAATATACTTCTTAACGAAAGTAACTCTTACACAAGTTCGGATTCTGAAAATAACTCTTTTAATCCCAACATTTATTTGTCTAAAAAGTTCAGAAAAAAAGGAAGAGTTGCCTACGCCAATATGAACAGTTCAATTTCTGAATCTAACACTGATAATTTAAACAGATCTCAAACCACATTTGATCAAAGTGCAGATAACAGAAATCAGCTTTCCAGAAAAAAAGAACAAAGCTCCAATTACCTTTTCAGTGCGGGATATACAGAACCCATCTCAGATTCTGCCACTATCAGTTTGGAGCTGCAGTATAATTCGCAGATTTTCAGAAACCTGAGAGATGTTAATGATTTTAATGATAACAGCGGTGAATACACAACTTATAATTCGCTTCTTTCCAACAGTATGAATCAGAAAATCAACCAAATTGCACCCGAATTATCTTTTGCAATCAATAAAAAGAAAATAAATGCCTGGGGATCGATAAGTGCAGAATTTTCTGATATGAATGTAAATTCTGGTTTTAACGGTCAGCAATACGAACTTCAGAAGAATTTTGTACTTCCAAAATATAATTTAGGTGGTCAATATCAGTTTACTCAAAATAAAAGACTGAGTTTGTACCATTTTTCAGATAATACAATTCCTACGGCAGAACAGCTTTCGCCTTATGTAGATTTTTCAAATCCTTTGGTTACCTATGAAGGAAATCCTGATCTGAAAAGTGCTTGGAGCAATATGACTTATCTTTATTTCAGTAATTATAATATGGTAAAAAACATCAATTATTACCTGAATGTAGGATTTACATATAAGGACAATGATATTATAAATTATTCATATTATGATGCAGACGGAAAACAACATATTACTTATGCGAATGTAAGCGGAAATAAATATTTCAATTTGGGAGGAAGCTTCAGTAAAACATTTAAATGGAAAGAAAATAAACTTACTATTAATCCAAGATTTAATATGATGTATTCTCTAAGCAAAGGGTTCATTAATAGTCAGGAATATGTTAGTAATTATTATACTTTCAGTCCTGGATTCAACCTTACGTATGAAATTAAGGACAAATTCACCATAAAACCGTCTTATTCATTAAACTATAATTTATCAAAATATGAAAATTACAGCATTGATGAGGTAAACACAAACAATCAGACCTTGAAACTTGAGCTTACCAATTATATTTTAAAAAGCAGACTGGTTATAGGAAATGATTTTGAATACAATACAACTTCCAATATTGCCCCAGGTTTCAAAAGAGATTTCTATTTCTGGAATACAAGTGTAGGATATTCATTCTTCGACAAACAATTAACTGCAAAAGTGAAAGTTTATGACGTCCTGAACCAAAATCAAAGCGTTAGAAGAACGATTTCCAATGCCTATTTTGAAGACCGTGAAGATCTTATTTTGAAACGTTATGTGATGTTTTCATTGACGATGAAACTTAATAAATTTGCAGGAAAGAAAATGAAATAAATATCATTACCAATATCTAAACAGCCGGAAAATTATTTCCGGCTGTTTTTTTTAATTAATTTACTGTAAAATTTTATACTTATAAAAAGAAAAATTATCCAGTTCAATTGCTGGCGGAAAGGTCATTTTTAAACTTTTTTGAAAGTCGGAAGTCATTTTATTCAAATCCTGAACTTTAACATCTTTATCATCCACATTAAGTTCAATACCGTTTGACAATTGTGTTCTCTGTTTCAAAAATGGGTTTTCAAAGAAATCAGTCATTAGTTTATTATACTTTTCCCAAGTGATATTCTGTGTTTTATCTAAATCAAAATTCAATTTCTTTGTATCTTTTTTAAACTTTTCAATTCCTGTAAGAGTGTAAACAAAAATATTTTCGCTGTCTGTGAGTTCAAAAATAAGCCCGGGCAAATCTCTGAAATTATAAGGTCCTTCCATGATATTAATTTCAGGACAAAACCATGCCGTCCATTTTCTTTCACCAAATGTAACAGTTGCCTTTTGGAGTTTATATTGATTAATCTGTTTAAATTCATTAACCAATTCCCAATTTATTTTATTGGTGGATTGTATTTTGAAAGGTTGCGTTTCGAAAGTGAAAACTATTAAATGATTTTCTTTTGTCTTTGTATGATGAAAAACCAATTGATTTGATTTTGATGCCTTAATCATTCCTTTTAGTAGTTCTTCATCATAAAAAGAAACCAAATCATCCTGAATATCTAAGTTCATACTGAATTTCTTTTCAGTTTTATCAGGATATCTAATTTGTAAAATATAATTGATTCGGGTTTGAGCGTTGGCAATGACTGATAAAAATACGATAAAGAATAAAAATATTTTTCTCATAAGATTTAAATGAATGTGCCAAAATAGCGAAATTTTTCCCAGTTTTGATCATTAAGGTTTCTTTAAACTATTAGTGATTTTAGTTTTATTAGTATCTCAAATATAACAATGATTTTTTCTCTAAATTAGCATCAAATTTTATGTAATGAAGATTCATTTTTCAATGTTGCTTATTTTCCTGTTTGCTTTTGGGAATTCGCAGACTCAGCAGCAACCTGACACTTTTGTAAAAGACAATTTTATTAAAAAAGAAATGTATATTCCGATGCGTGACGGAACGAAACTTTTCACTTCGGTTTATATTCCGAAAGACATTTCCAATAAAAATAAATATCCGTTTTTGATGCAGAGAACCTGCTACAGCATTGCTCCTTACGGCGAAACTGAATATAGAACTAAATTGGGTCCGAACCAATATTTAATGAAGGATAAATATATTTTTGTATTTCAGGATGTTCGCGGAAGGTACATGAGTGAAGGAACTTTTACCAATATGACACCACAGGTTGATCATAAAACCAAGAAAGATGTTGATGAAAGCACAGACACTTACGACACTATCGACTGGTTAATTAAAAATATCAAAGACAACAACGGCAAAGTCGGTCAATACGGAACTTCATATCCGGGATTTTACACGGCTGTTGGGATTTTAGCGCAACATCCTGCTTTGGTCGCATCTTCTCCACAAGCGCCGATCTCAGATTTCTGGAATGACGATTTTCTTCACAATGGAAGATTTATGTTAGCCTATTTCAGAACTTTCCCCGTGTTCGGGGTTCAGAAAACAAAGCCTGAAAATAAAGCATGGTATTCGGATTCTATGATTAAAACCACTTCGGAAGATGGTCTAAAATTCTACAGAGACATGGGAACGTTGAAAGACGGTTATGATAAATATTACAAAAATAATTTCTTCATGACAGAAATTATGAATCACCCAAACTATGATGAATTCTGGCAAAAAAGAAGTCTGTTACCTCATCTTAAGAACGTAAATCATGCGGTAATGACTGTTGGTGGATGGTTTGATGCAGAAGATTTATCTGGACCATTAAATATTTACAAAACAATCGAAAAAACAAGTCCGAAAGCTAAAAATACAATCGTGATGGGACCTTTTTCTCATGGAGCCTGGGCATACGAGCAAGGAAAACATTTCCATAATGAAATTTATTTTGGAGATAGCATCGCGACGTATTATCAGAAAAATATTGAGACGAAATTTTTCAATCATTATTTAAAAGGAAATACAAAGCAGGATGCAGATTTACCCGAAGCATTGATGTATGACACAGGTGCAAAACAATGGAGAGAATTTGCAACATATCCTCCAAAAGAAGGGCAGAAAGTTAATTTCTATTTAGCCAACGAAACATTGAAAAATACTGCTGGACAAGGATTCTCAGAATACTACAGTGATCCCAACAATCCCGTTTTAAGCTCTGATAATTTAAAAGATTTCAACGGATTCACCCCAAGAAATTATATGTCGGAAAACCAAAGATTTGCAGAAGGAAGACCTGATGTTTTGACATTCACAACAGATGTTTTGAAGGATGATATGACTTTTGCGGGAGAAATTATGGCTAAATTAAATATCGCTTCCACTTCCACCGATGCAGATTTTGCAGTCAAATTAATTGACGTTTATCCCGAAGATTTTAAGCCTGTTGAAAAGAAAGACGGCGTGATTTATGGGAATTATCATCAAATGGTAAGAAGTGAAATTATGCCTGCAAGATTTAGAAATTCAAGAGAAAAGGCTGAAGCTTTGGTTCCGAATCAGAAAACGGCTGTGAATTTCAGATTACAGGACGTGGTTCACACTTTTAAAAAGGGACATAAAATCCAGATTCAGATTTCTTCTACATGGTTTCCGTTGTTTGCTATTAATCCACAGAAATTCTTAGATAATCCGAATTTTGCAACGAAGGAAGATTATACAAAAGCGTTTTTGAAGATTTTTGAGGACTCAGCGATTGAGGTTGAGGTTTTAAAGTAAAATAAAAAAGCTGTTCAATTGAACAGCTTTTTTATTTTTTAATTCTGACTCTATTTTGTTATCCCGTAGGAATAAGCGTTCAGATCTTTTAATGAAGTTATTGTTCAATCGTTCTGAAAGTCAAATTTACTCTTGGAGTTTTCACTTTTGTAGTCGGTGGAAGTCTGTGTAGCCAGTGATCTTGTGTTGTTCCTTTCATAACTAATAAACTTCCGTTTTCCAACAATATTTCTACTTTTTCTTTGGTTATTTTATGTTTAAATACAAACTTTCTTTCTGCTCCGAAAGTTAATGAGGCAATTGCTCCGTGCTTTTTCAAATCTTTTTCTGCATCGCTGTGATAAGCCATTCCTTCGCTCCCATCATGATATAAATTGAGCAAACAGGAATTGTAAGTTTCACCTGTTACTTCTTCGCATTTCTGTTTTAATTCTAATAATTCGGGAGTCCAAATTTTTGCATATTTTGTCCGTTTTGAATAGCTATATTCAAATGGTTTCTCACCAAACCAGGCAACTTTTCTTTTGGTAACAATTAATTTTCCGAAAATTATCGCTTCATCATTTTCCCATGGAATCTGATTGATTAAATAATCATAATAAAAATCACACTTTTCTTTGGAGAATACTTTTCCGTAATAGTGAGCGGTTCCGTCATTGGAGAGGAGATTTAAGGGATAATCGGTTATATCTTCGAACAGGTTGAGCATAAGAGTTTTATTTTAATATTTTGAGAAAAAATTCGTGTTCAAAAATCAGAATAAATCTTTGAGCTTTCCCAGCCAATAATCAGCTGTTTTCTGTCACTTCCCCACATATAACCACCAATTTTTCCGGACGACTGAATCACACGGTGACAGGGAATCAAAAAAGCCACAGGATTACTTCCAATCGCAGTGCCGACCGCTCGTGAAGCATTAGGATTTCCGATTTTATCCGCTAAATTTCCGTAGGTTGATAATTTTCCCATGGGGATGGTGAGAAGACTTTCCCATACTTTCAACTGAAAATCAGTACCTTTTAAATGCAACTTAACGGTGCTGAGTTCTGTCCAGTCTTTATTGAAAATCGACAAGGCATTTTTCTGAAATTCATCCTGCTTTTCAAAAAAAGAAGCATTGGGAAATTTAGCATGTAAATCTCCCAATGCTTTATTATTGTCGTTTTCAAAAGCCATCCAGCAGATTCCTTTTTCTGTAGAAGCCGTAATTATTTTCCCAAAAGGACTTTCAGAAAAATTATAATTAATGGTAAGACTTTTTCCACCGTTTTTGTATTCTGCCGGAGACATTCCTTCGATTTTCACAAACAGATCATGCAATCTGCTGGTGCTTGAAAATCCTGTCTCGTAAGCCGTATCAAATAAACTCGCCTTTTCTTGCTTTAATAAATTTTTAGCATGCCCAAGACTGATGAACTGTAAAAATTTCTTCGGACTTGTTCCTGCCCAATCAGAAAACATTTTCTGGAAATGGGCCGGACTCAGATTAATCTTTTCTGCCACTTCATCCAAACTTGGCTGAAGCTTAAAATTGCTCTGGATATATTCTATCGCTTTCGCAATCCTCTCGTAATCTATCTGATCTTGTGTAGACATAACATTAAATTTACCTCACAAATTTCCGAAGAATTATTCACAGAAAAAATCCGAATCCTGCGAAGTTTGAGTCTTGATTAATATGATAATAATTCTTTAAAAAATTATTCAAAGATACAAAATAGTCTTTGAGTTATAAATGATGAGTGTCGAGTTAGTTTTTTTTAATCTTAATTTTGAAATTCTTTAATCTTTAATTTTTAAAAGTTATTTTTGTTTAAAATTTAATTTTATGTCGTTAAAAGCTGTGCTGTTCGATATGGATGGCGTGATTGTGGATACAGAACCATTGCACAGAAAAGCCTATTTTAAAATATTCAATGACCTTGGAATTGATGTGCCCGAAGATTTATACACTTCTTTTACAGGAGCTTCTACCAAAAGAGTTTTTGAAACTTTGATTGCGCAATTCAATTTAAGTCAGACTTATGAAGATTTAGCAACAATAAAAAGAAATTATTTCAAAGATTATTTTTACAACGATGAAAAATTTGATCTAATTCCTGGGGTGAAAGATCTGATTCAACATTATTATGAAAACGGAATTACATTGATTCTCGCTTCTTCCGCAACCATGAATACTATTAACATGGTTTTTGAAAAATTTGAACTGGAAAAATATTTTAACGGAAAAATAAGCGGTGCAGAATTAAAAGAATCAAAACCTCATCCTGAAGTTTTCCTGTTAGCTGCGGAAATGGCTGGCGAACCTGTTGAAAACTGTATGGTGATAGAAGATTCTACCAACGGAATTCTGGCATCACACCGAGCAAATATTTTTTGTGCGGCTTACAGGAGCCCAAATTCTAAAAATCAGGACTATACATTAGCGAATATTGTAGTTTCCGATTATGAAGAACTGGAATTGGATAAGATTTCAAAATATTTTTAAATAACAAAGCTCTCAAAATTTGAGAGCTTTTATTTTGTATTTTTTGTCGTTTAATGACAATTGTTTATTTGTAACCCAAAAGTTTCAACACATCTTCCGGCTCCTGTTTTTCACGGAAAATCTCGTATTGCAATTCTCCATGTTCATCTTTTTGGATCAAAATATGTCTTGGCTGAGGCATCAGACAGTGATGAACGCCACCATAACCACCAATTGTTTCCTGATACGCTCCCGTATGGAAAAATCCGATATATAAGGGTTTTGTATCACTGAAAACAGGCAGATAAATCGCATTGGTATGTTGTTCAGAATTATAATAATCATCTGAATCACAAGTTAATCCGCCTAAGAAAACTCTTTCGTAAGTATCATCCCAACGATTTAACGGAAGCATGATAAAGTGTCTTGAAATTGCCCATGTATCAGGCAAAGTTGTCATGAAAGATGAATCGATCATATTCCACTTTTCTCTGTCGTTCTGACGTTTCTGAGAAATAATTTTATAGATATTTGCACCACTTTCTCCAACGGTGAAACTTCCGAATTCCGTATAAATATTAGGTTCTTCTACCCCTTCTTCCTCACAGAATTTTTTGATTTGAGAAACGATTTCTTCAACCATATACTGATAATCGTAATCAAACTGTAAAGACGTTTTTATTGGAAAACCACCACCGATATTCAGTGAATTTACTTCCGGAGCAATTTTTTTCAGACGTGCGTAAACACGAAGACATTTATATAATTCGTTCCAATAATACGCTGTGTCTTTAATTCCTGTATTAATGAAGAAGTGAAGCATTTTCAGTCTTGCATTCGGGTGTTCAGCAATTTTCTGACTGTAATAAGGAATAATATCTTTATATCCGATTCCTAATCTTGAGGTATAAAATTCGAACTTCGGTTCTTCTTCAGAAGCAATTCTAATTCCGATATCAAAAGTTGTATCAATGCTTTCCGTAAGCTTATCCAGCTCACGGTAATTATCTAAAATCGGCGTAATATTCTCAAAACCACTGTTGATCATATCCGAAATTTTCGCCAGATAATCATCTGTTTTGAAACCATTACAGATCACTTCGATATCTTTTGTTACTTTCCCTTCTTTGTAAAGAGATTTCACAATATCCATGTCATATGCAGAAGAAGTTTCTATAGAAATATCATTTTTGAGTGCTTCTTCAATTACAAACTTGAAATGACTTGATTTTGTACAGTAACAGTACCTATAATTCTTCTTATAATCGGTCTTCTCAAATGCTTCCCTAAACCAACTCTTGGCTTTCTGGATATTTTGAGAAATTTTCGGCAGGTAGCTAATTTTTAGCGGAGTACCAAACTTTTCAACAACATCCATCAACGGAATGTCGTGAAACAACAAATTGTTCTCAGAAACATTGAACTCCTCAGTAGGAAAATACAATGTCTGATCAATAAGTTCCGAGTATTTTATTTTCATTTCTAAACAAGTGAATTAAGAACTGCAAAATTGCTAAAAAAGTTTGGTTTTTGGGTGTTAAATTTATTATAAATTTTCAGTGGTTTAGTTGTAAAATTCAACCCTGATTATCAATACGTAAACTTCATGATATATTCTTGTCTTTTATTTTCAGATATACCCAATACATGTTGAATATAAATATCTATTGAACAATATTTATTATTAATTTCATTAAAGGCAGCATCTAAATAATCAGTTTCAACCCAGCTTAATTTTTCCAGCACTTTAATATCCATTTTCGGATATAGGAAATGTAAATTATTGGCAAGATTCAACCTTTTATCAACTAATTTTTTTCTGTAATTATTGGATAAAAGATAATCGTTGTAAATCGTTTCTTTATCGAATTTTAAAATGGTTAAAATAAGAGCTGTTGTAATCCCTGTACGGTCTTTTCCCGCTGTACAGTGATACAAAATCGGTTGATCTGATTCTAAAATTTCAGTGATTATTTTTTTGATTATTTCAGGATTTTCTGTGACATAATCTTTATAAAAATCAAGCATTCTTTTGTCAGCATCTACTCCATTGACTTTTCCTTTCAATACTAATTTTTTAGCCTGATCCAATTGATCGCCTTTATCTTCAAATGCAGAGTAATTTTTATAAATAATATCTGTCGGAAGATGATCAGGTTTATGTGCAATTTCTTTTGAATTTCTAAGGTCAATAATTTCTTTTATGCCTAAGTTTTTAATTTCACCGAAGGACTTTTTCTTCAGTTTGTATAAATTTCCGCTTCTGTAGAATTTTCCTTCTTTCAGAGTTCTACCATCAACATTTTTAATATTTCCGACTGTTCGGAAATTATTAACTTTTTTAATCTCAATATCTTTTTTGATTTCTGTTTCTCCGTATTCAGGCTTGGAAAAAGGCTGTGTTCTACAAGAAAAAATGCAGAATATTGAGATGATTAGAAAGGATATTTTGATTAACTTTTTCATTTTATTTTTCCACAGATTCGGTTAGTTTAGCTAAAGATAATTCTTTCCAATAAAAATCAGCAGATCACCTTTTTCATATTCAATAGAAACTTCATTTTCTACCGCAAAATTTCTCGTTCCGATTCTTGAAGTAATGCTTAAATTTCCATTTATTAAAGGCCAATTCAAACCTTTTGTCGTAATATTTTCAACAGTTGGGAAAGGGTACAATGAAACCATTTTGTCTTTTACACCCTTTACAGTAAAATTTTTGGGGACAAAATAATATTCAGAAAACTCATCATAAAATATTATGTTTAACTGATCTTTAAATCCAAAAGCTACAGTGAGATTTCCTAAAAAATGATCCTGTTCACCGCCGCTTCCTCCAAAAACATCAACAGTTGCAAAGCCTTTTTGTACAATAATTTCCAACGCTTTATGAAAATCTGTCTTATCCTGATCCGGGGTGTAAATGAATTTATCATCATACACATTTTCATCCGAGCCGGAATGCGAATCGAAATCTCCCGAAATAAAATCTAATTTATCTAAAGGAAAACCCAGATTTTTCAGATAATGAAAAGCACCGTCTGTACAGGCAATCAAATCATAATTTTCAGGATTTGGGAAATATTTTGGAGCATCACCATTAATGAAAAGAAGTACTTTATTTTTATGATCTGTCATTCGGATTCCAGTATTCTTCAGTTTCATTGTTGATTTTTGAGATGTATCTTGCCAAAACAAAAAGATAATCTGAAAGCCTGTTTAAATATTTAATCAATTCCGAGCGTACTTCTTCCGATTCGTTTAAGAAAACCAAAGAACGTTCTGCCCTTCTGCAAATTGTTCTCGCAACGTGTAAAAATGTTGCTGATTTTCCACCTCCGGGAAGAATGAAATATTGAAGTGGTTCTAACAGATCTTCAAAAGCATCCATCCAGTTTTCCAATTCTTCTATTTCTTGATCTGAAATAATTAAAGGTAAACGAGATTTTCCGTTTGCTAACATTAATTTATCAACAGGAGTCGCGGCTTCCGAACCTACTGTAAATAAATCAAACTGAATTTTTTTTAATTGCTTTAAAATCTCTTCATCTTCAATATGACTTTTTGAAATTCCGATGAATGAATTAAGTTCATCTATATTTCCGTAACTGTCGACTCTTGCGCTTGCTTTTGAAACTCTCGTTCCTCCATACAAAGCGGTCTGACCTTTATCGCCTGTTTTTGTGTAAATTTTCATAGTACTAAATTACTTTTTTAAAATTAGGTTGACAAATTTTGATGTTTAAGGCTTTCCATTCTAATTCCGACAACAGCCATAGCCCAGATTGCAGCGGCATCCTTTTGGGGCGCGGGCGGAGCGAAGCGGAGCCCGTAACCCAAAAGATATAGTGGAAAGCTGGAAATAGCTTCTGAAAATAAGTAATGAATAATTGGTAATGCGTAATAGATTTCTCCTTTGTGGAAATGACAATTGACGTGTAAACCGTTTTTCTTATATTTTACTCCAATAAAAAATGATCGATCTTAAAAGACCGACCACTTTCAAATTATTTATTTACCTAACATTGCGGAAGTAAGCCTTTAACGGAGAAATTCGTGAGATTATTTTAAAAATAAAAAATATTTTTTCATTACAATAAATCCTACTGACAAACTGTTGTCATAACTCTGTTTTACCTTTGTATCAACAATAACAAACAACATTACAACTATGACAACTACAGCAACAAACACAAAACAGTTCATCACTTCAGAACAGCTATTAGAGCATTGGCAAGGGCACAGAAATCTGACAAGAAGAGTAATTGAAATGTTCCCTGAAAAAGAATTATTCGAATTTTCAATCGGCGGAATGAGACCTTTTGCAAAACTGGCAGTTGAGCTGATCGGTATCGGAGGTCCCGCTTTAAGAGGAATCGTTAATAAACAAGAAGAAGCGTTTGATGAAGAAGCATTCAACCCGAAAACTAAAGAAGATATTTTGAAAAAATGGGACGAAGAAACGGAAGTTATCAATACCTATTTTGCTCAGATTTCGGAAGCACGTTTTCAGGAAACTTTCAATTTATTCGGTCAGTACGAATTTCCGGTGTATCAGAATATTTTATATTTCGCTGATAATGAAGTTCATCACAGAGGACAAGGATATGTTTATTTAAGAGCCTTAGGAATTGAACCACCTTTTTTTTGGGAGAGATTTTAGTTTCTTTATTGCCAATATGGAGACTAAAATTATTGATTCAAAATAACGAAACAAATTCAATCATTTCCAACCAAAAAAGCTTTCAGGATTTCTGAAAGCTTTTCGTTTATTTTTTAATTGGGAAGAATATTTTTAAAAAACTTAATAATATTTCCTTTAAGTTTTTCGAAGGTTTCCGAAGTCCCGAATTCCTTATTATCATAACCAATAGGAAATCCTTTTTCTACATATTCATTATTTTTATGTAAAGTCAGAACTTCAAAATTTTTATTGACTTCACCTAAATTTTCGGTGTGTATATCTAAATATTTTACAGAAGCATTTTTAGAAAAATCTAATTTTTTGAGATCAATTGTTTTTACTTCTTTTTTAACATCTGAACGAAAAAAAAGATTCATATTTTTCAGATCGATTACGGTTTGCCATTCTCCTGCATGAATTGAATTTAAAATATTCCAGGCATATGCAACAGGTTTTTGATCGTACTGATAATTTTTCAGCATATAATAAGCACGGTTATAACGGTCTTCCCATTTTCCCTGTTGTTCAAAATCGAACTTTTCATTCCCGCCCAAAAAATCAAACTTTTTAGCTGTTTCAAAATCTTTCTTGTACTGATTGTTGCATAAAAGCGGCATCGGCATTTCTTTATCTGTCAATACTTTATACTTCCCATTCAGTAAAGCAATAGTCGCCGTATTTCCTTTAGCATCGCTTAGAAAAAAGTGACTTCCGGCTGCATTCGGCCACCAATCGATGTTGGGACCTTCATTCAAATGATCAATAACTTCTTGTACAGATTTATAATTATCCAGCTGATATTGAATCCACTGCGCCCAAAACATATTGGGCTGTGACGGATTCACCACTTTTGAAGTTTCCTCCAGATAAAGTTCCACCAGAAAAAGACCTTTTTCATTAACTCCATAACACGGAAAATCGTACCCCAATAAATTGAACGTTACCGAACCAAACTTAGAAATCCATTGTTTTGAATACTTTGAATGATCTGTCGTAAGATTTTCCCAACTGATATTTCTCTTCTGAACGTCGCGTTTGTTCACCACAATCATTCCTGGCATTGTTTTCCAATTTTCATTAAAACCAACCACACAGTGATCTTTTCCTTTCAACAAAAATGCTGAACAGGCGAAAACGGAAGCTGAACAAAAGACAGCACTTGCTAAATAACAGCGTAATAAAAATTTCATAATTTTAAATAATAATTAAAAATATTCTCTATACTTTTTCTGAAATCATGGTAACCAATTCTCTCAGACTGACTTTTAATGATTCTGGTTCCAGAATTTCGGCAAAATCGGCAAAAGTTATCAGCCATCGTGGAAATCCTTCTTTGATCCAATCGGTCTCAAAGATTAATTCATACCCGCTTTCTCTTTCAATTTCTTCAACCAAACCGTAATATTTTTTTGAATACACAAGATGTCCTATAATTTCTTTCTTCACCAATAATCTGACTTTTGTTTTATTTCCACTGGGCGTTTGCCGATAATCGTTAATCTGACCATATTCCTGTAAAAACGGATTTTGAGTTTTAAAAATCTGTAAAATTCTATCGACTCTAAATTGTCTGAAATCATTTCGCAACGTACAAAAAGCCATAATGTACCAATAATTAAACTCGAAAAAGACACCAACAACTTCAATCGTTCGCATAGAAACTTTTGAATCGACTGTTGCATATTCTAACGTTAATTGTTTTTTTTCAGCAATACTTTCAAGAATAATAGGAATAATATTTTGGATATTATCTTGCGTTTTAGGATGATAATTGTAAACATCAATTTGCTTTTCGATATTTTCAATTAAATTTTTATCGGAATATTTTAATACAGAACGCACTTTTTCCATCGCCGACTGATAGTGATTTCCCAAACTTTGATGTAAAAATTTCTGCATCAGTTTTTCCGCAGTAATGAAACTTAACACTTCTTCTTTTGTAAACATTACCGGCGGAAGCTTGTAACCATCCATCAATGAATAACCGCTTCCTGCTTCCCCAATAATGGGAATTCCGGCGTTTTCTAATGTTTTTACATCACGGTAAATCGTTCTCACGCTTACATCAAATTTCGTCGCCAAATCCTGCGCTCTTACAATTGGTCTTGATTGCAGTTGAGTAAGAATAGCGGTTACTCGGTCGATTTTTTTAAGATAGTGGTCGTTCATTGATAGCTTCTCAGTTGATGGTATTTTAACGTTTAACAAAAATAATATCTAATATCTAATATCTAATATCTAATATCTAATTAATTATCTTTAAAAGTATTCATCAGTTTATCCAGATTTAAACTTCTTGCCGAAGCATCGAAAATTTCCCGGTAAGTTCCATTAATTTGTACCAATTCGTCGTGAGTTCCACTTTCCACGACTCTACCTTTTTTCATGACATAAATTGTGTCCGAATCTAAAATCTGCGACAGAGAATGAGAAATAATAATGACCGTTCTACCTTCTTTTATAGCATCCAAAGAGTTTTTAATCTGTTCTGTGGCAATCGCATCCAAACTTGCCGTCGGCTCGTCGAGGAAAATAATAGGTGGATTTTTCAAGAACAATCTTGCAATCGCAATTCTCTGTTGCTGACCTCCCGAAAGCTGTGTAGCGTCGTGATTGTATTTTTCCGGTAAATCTAAAATTTGTTCGTGGAGATATGCTTTTTTTGCGGCTTCCTCAATTTCTTCAAAAGTAGCATTCATGTTTCCGTAACGGATATTGTCTTCAATACTTCCCTGGAAAATATGATTTTTCTGAAGAACCAACCCTAAATCATTTCTTAAAAAAGTATTTTCAAAATTATTTAAATCTACATTATCCAATAGAATTTCTCCCGAATTCGGAAGGTAAAATTTACATAAAAGATTAATCACCGTTGATTTTCCCGCACCACTTAAGCCAACTAAAGCGGTAGTTTTTCCGTTTTCAATTTTCATGGAAACATCGTGTAAGGCGTGAGTTCCGTTGGGATAGGCGAAATTGACATTTTTTAATTCAAAATTTCCGTTGATCTCTTTTTCTATGAAATTTCCATTCGGTTCTTTTTCGTTATCGGCATTTAGAATATCGAAATATCCTTCCGCATAAATCATTGCATCATTCATATCATCATAAATTCTGTGTAATTGGCGAATTGGAGCCGAAACATTATTAAAAAGCATGATATGAAGCATGATCGCACCAATTGTCATTTGTTGATCCAACACCAGATAAACGGTTAAAAGTATAATTAAAACCACTCCAAACTGCTCAATAAAAGTCTTTAAACCATCATAAATAAAATTCGTTCTTCGGGTAAACATTTGGCTTTCCATCAACTGCATCTGCAAATCATATTGCTTTTTTCCTTCAAATTTTTCACGGACAAAACTTTTAATTACCATAATGGAATTGATTAAATTCAACAATCCGGAAGTCTTCCGTTCGCGCTGATTTCTTAGTGTACGTCTCACTCCGCCTAACTTTTTCGCTTGCAACGAACTGATATAAAAATAGATAGGGACAATAATTGTAGAAACCATTCCGACATACATATTCTGTATATACATGATAATCAAAGCAATAATTGCATTGGAAAACAACGGCAGCATATCGATGAAAAAGTTTTGAACCAATCTTGTTAAACTTTCAATTCCACGATCTATTCTTATTTGCAGTTTTCCTGATTCGTGGTTTTCATCATTAAAATAAGCGACTCTATAAGTCAAAATTTTGTCAATTGCCGATTGTGCCAATACCGAACTTACATTAATTCTAATTTTTTCGCCATAATATTTCTGTCCGAAATTGATAAAAATATTTAATAATTCCTTTCCCAGTAAAATAACGGAAATTAGCACCAACACATGAATTCCCTGAGACATCGGATCCGGAAGATGTGTTAATTTTGTAACCTCATCTACAGTATATTTCAACACAAGCGGATTCACCTGCGCCGCCAAGGCTCCTAAAAATGTGAGAAATAAAGTTCCGTAAATCATCAATCGATACGGTTTTATAAAAGGAACAAGCTGTTTGTAAATTCCGAATAAAGTGACGGTTCTGTTGAAAGGTTTTGCCATAGAAATGAGTTTAACGAAAAAACGTACCGTTTCCGAGAGAAAAGGTACGTTTTATTCTATTTTTCAGCAAATGAATTGCTTATTTTAAATTTTATCTTTTAAACTTCCATCATCATTAATATATTTAAATTGATGATTATTTTCAATAATTCTTCCTCCCATTTTAAAAAAGGTTCCCCACATTGAGCACCAATCTTCAAAATCGTTTTCTTTTGGAGTATCCCATCGGATTATGGTTGACAAATCAGTTATCTTCAAATCAGTTATTACACCACACTCTCCATCTAAAAAAACTTTAGTGCCTATTTTTAAATCATTTGAAATTTTAGATAAATCATTCAATTCACTTATCCTTCAAAAACATACGTTGTTAAATAATGCAATTCTGATTTACTTGCAGCCTTCGATTCTGCTTCTGCCTGCTCCAGAGAATATAGAGAATTGACTTCCTTTTTTTGAAACACAAAAGCATTGTTCGCATTCTTATCCACAACTTCATTGAAAATATGCTGAATTTCTGAATTTCCTAATGATGCAAAACTGATGTCTTCAAAGCCATACATTAGTCTTAGATCATCAAACTGAGCAAAATTTTCATCCACAAAACTTTGGAATAGCAATTTAGATTCGAAATTTCCTGCCCAGATATTATAGGCATAACTTTTCTTTTTCGGTTTGTCGAAAATACTTTGATAAACGAAGTTTTCACCCAAATAAGCTTCTCTTACCTGCGGATCATTCGCCAATTCTTCAGGAAGACCTTCTTTCAAAATCCTTCCCTCAAACATAATATAGGTTTTATTGGTAATCGCCAACGTCTGCTGAACGTTGTGATCGGTAATCAGAATTCCGATGTTTTTATCGGTAAGACTTCTTACAATTTTCTGAATATCTTCCACGGCAATCGGGTCAACCCCTGCAAAAGGCTCATCCAAAAGAATAAAATTCGGACTTGTTGCCAAACATCTTGCAATCTCTGTTCTACGTCTTTCACCACCCGATAAAAGGTCTCCTCGGTTTTTGCGAACGTGCTGCAGTGAGAATTCCTCAATCAGTTCGTCACATTTCATTTGCTGTTCACGTTTTGAAAGCTTTGTCAACTGCAAAACTCCCATAATATTGTCTTCCACGGAAAGTTTACGGAAAACAGATGCTTCCTGAGCCAGATATCCTATACCTTTTTGAGCTCTTCGGTACATCGCATCGGTGGTGATTTCATGTTTATCAAGAAAAATTTTACCTGAAGTCGGCTTTACCAACCCAACAATCATATAAAACGAAGTGGTTTTCCCCGCCCCGTTCGGACCGAGCAAACCAACAATTTCTCCCTGCTGAACCTGTACAGAAACGCCTTTTACAACTTTTTTAGGACCGTATTCTTTGATTAAGTTTTCTCCTCGTAAAATCATAACGGCAAAGATAAAGTTTTTTTGAATTCAAATTTTAGATAAAAAAATAGAGGGTAAAGTTTTATGAAATTTTAATATCCTGTTTTGCAATGCCAGATCCTTCGACTTTGCTCAGGATGATAATTCTAATACTAACCGTTTATTTTAGAAATATAAATAATAATTTACCACTTTCATCCTGAACAAAATCAATAGTAAATATATTTAATCAAAATAATTTAATTCAATATTCCGAGAACTCTATTTATTTCCATAATTTTAAACTTTAATCAACACCAAATTAATATGGCAACAAATCAACAATTAACCGAGCTTTTAGCGTTGGATCTGGGACTGAATATTATCAATAGAAGACCTTATGCCAAGGAAGTTTTCAAATGGCAGGATATGGATCTTCTTCCGCATTCTTCTACCGATACTTTATTGTGTGAAATCTATGAATGGAACGGGAGAAACTGGCGCACGACTAATAATAATCTGATTGGATACCTATTTCCGGGAGATCAGTTGAGCACTATTAAAAATCAATTGATTAATGTGCCAAAATTTCCGGCATTAATTCCTGATTTTGAATTTAACAAAGACAGTATGATTGAGTTTGGACTTTCTTTACCTTCCCTTTTCAATATTGGTTTAAACGGAGATACAAAAAATGCTAAAGATTTTTCGATTAAAGTAAATGGAGTGACAAAATCCAGAGTTACCAATATTGATTCTCCCGGAATCGAGATTTTAAGAAACTATTCTGAATTTACCCAAAACGAATCTAAATCGTATAGAAAAAATATTAAGTTTAATTTTTTGAGTACCTCTTTATTCTACGCAGAAAGTGTGGAAATTTACCTTGAAAAAGAATCAGGAGTTAATCTGGATGTAAGTTTTCAGACACAAGATGTAGAAGTTGAAGCTAAAGTAAATACTGAAACAAAGAAACATTTTGTTTTAAAATATACCGGAAATCAAGCTCCTTTTGCCGCAAAATTTACGAAAGGAAAAGATTTTAATATTATGTAATACTGAATATTTTTTTAAATATTTCAAAATTAAGTGATAAAATTTCATTACTTTAGATTTACCAATCAAATAAATTTTTGTCATGAAAAAGTTAACAAAAAAGGATTTAATGAAAATTAACGGTGGAAATATCCGTCCACCTGATGCAAATGGAAATTGTCAGCCGGGATGGTATTTATGTCCGTCCAATATTTGTGTTTATGACAAAGGTGGAGAAAACCCAATTGTGCCGGGATCACCTCATTACAACGCATGTTTTGGTTAAATCTAAAAATAAAAAACACCTCAAATTGAGGTGTTTTTTATTGAATATTTTTGAAATTTATCTGTTTAGAATCATTGCTGCTTCTTTAGCAAAATAGGTAAAAATCAAATCAGCTCCTGCTCTTTTGATGCAAGTCAGACTTTCAATAATCGTTTTGTCGTTGTCTATCCAACCGTTTTGTGCAGCCGCTTTTACCATTGCATATTCTCCACTTACATTATACACTGCAATCGGAAGATCGATGGCTTCACGAACTTTAGATACAATATCTAAATACGGAAGTCCCGGTTTGATCATGATGATATCTGCTCCTTCATCAACATCTTTAAAAACTTCGTTCAAAGCTTCTCTTGAATTATGGAAATCCATCTGATACGTTTTTTTATCTTTAGGAATCTCTACATGTTCTTTCGGGGCACTGTCTAAAGCACTTCTAAAAGGTCCATAGAAAGAACTTGCATATTTCGCAGCATAACTTAAAATACCAACATCTGTAAACCCAGTTTCTTCTAATGCTTCACGAATTACCTGAACTCTTCCATCCATCATATCGCTTGGTGCCACAATATCCGCTCCGGCTTCTGCAAGAGAAACCGACATTCTTGCCAATGCGTCATTCGTTGCATCATTTACGATTTTACCGTTTTCAATAATTCCGTCGTGACCGTAGATTGAATAAGGATCTAAAGCAACATCCGGCATAATCACCATTTCAGGGACAGCATCTTTGATCGCTCGGATGGCATTTTGCATCAATCCGTCTTTATTCCATGCTTCTTTTCCTGTATTATCTTTCAAGTGCTCAGAGACTTTCATGTACAGATTGACAGATTTTACACCCAAGGAAAATAATTCTTTACACTCCTTCACTGTTAAATCTATGCTTCTTCTGAAAATTCCGGGCATTGATGCGATCGGTTCTTCTTTGTTTTCGCCCTCCATTACGAATACAGGCATCACAAAATCATTCGTTGTAAGAGTACATTCTCTCACCAAACTTCTCATTGATTCACTTACTCTTAGCCTTCTGTTTCTTGAATGTATCATTTTTTGGAATACTTTTTGAATAATTTATTGCAAATTTAATACAACTTCTATAAAAAACTATTGCAGATGAATATAGAATTTATTATTTTTGTTAGTAATAATTATGCAAACCAGACGTTAATGAAAAAACTTTTACTTTTATTTATCTTTTTAGGCACATTTGTTGGATTTTCCAGCAATATGAAAGCGCAAATCAAAGAGCCAAATTCATTTTCTCAGAAAGCTGATGATGGTGTGCTGGTAGCCTACCCAAATCCTGCTAAGGATTTTTTGGTTATGAAAGCAAAAGACTCTAACTTAAAGATTAAAAATGTAATTTTTTATTCTATATTAGGTACACAAGTTGCAAATTATTCAGTCAATATGAATTCTGGAGAGATTAACATTGAAAAGTTAAAACCCGGAAAATATTTGATTCGCTATATTTTGAGCGATAATACAATGAAAGTTACGCAGATCGTAAAACAATAAATTCAAATCCTGATAATCATCAGGATTTTTTCTTTTAGATTAATTCTGTTTCAATATTTCCGTAACTTTCGGGATATTTTTATACTAATAGTAAAAACAAATTAATGCTAAAAGCAGAACATATCAGAAAGACTTACAATGCCGGCAAAAAGGTAGCTTTGGATGATTTCAGCATCCATGTTCCCAAAGCCAGTGTTTATGGTCTTTTAGGTCCGAACGGAGCCGGAAAAACTTCTTTCATTCGTATCATCAATCAAATTACACAGGCAGATTCCGGAGAAATTCAGATCAACGGGCAAAAACTTAATCCCAATCATATCAAAGACATCGGTTACATGCCTGAAGAAAGAGGTTTGTATAAAAATATGACTGTTGGCGATCAGCTTCTTTATTTCGGAGAACTGAAAGGAATGAGCAAAAATGATGCTTTAAACGAAGCAAAAAAATGGTTTGATAAACTTCACATCGATCAATGGTGGAAAAAGAAATTATCCGAGCTTTCTAAAGGGATGGCACAGAAAATTCAGTTTGTAGTAACTGTTTTACACAGACCGCATCTTTTGATCCTTGATGAACCGTTTTCAGGTTTTGACCCTGTGAATGCAAATCTTATAAAAGATCAAATTATTGATCTTAAAAATAACGGAACGACCATCATTCTTTCAACGCACAGAATGGAAAGTGTGGAAGAAATGTGTGATTATGTTGCCTTAATAGATCAATCTAAAAAGATTATTGACGGTAGAGTTTTTGATGTAAGAGAAAAATTCAAGAAAAATATTTTTGGAATTACACTTTCTGAAGTAGATAATTCTCAGCTTGAAACTTTCAGTAAAAAGTATGAAATTTTCAATATGAACAATGAAAATAGTCTTATTTCTTTTGACTTAAAAAATGAAGCAGATCAAAATAACATTCTGTTGGATTTGGTAAACGTTGGAAAAGTAAGATCATTTGACGAGAGAATTCCGAGTATGAATGAAGTATTTATTAATGCAGTAAGCAACAACTCTTAATTATGAATAATATTTATTTAATTACAAAAAGGGAATTTCTTACGCAGGTTAAGAAAAAATCATTCATTATATTAACGCTTTTAGCCCCAATCATGCTGATTGCTTTTGGCTCTGTTATTGGTTTAATGTTTAAAGCTAATGAATCTCACAGCATTATTGAAGTGGTGGATAAAAGTGGTTTGTTTAAAAATCAATTAAAATCTGACGATCAGTTGAATTATGTTTTTGTTTCCGCAGCAGATGAGCAATCGAAAATCAATAATTTAAAAAATAATGAATCGTTAGATGGAATTTTAGTTTTGCCGGAATTAAAAAATCAGAATTTTGATGATTTACAGAACAATTCAAGGCTTGTCATTAATACTAAAATTGGGCTTAAAACAAAGCAGAAAATTGTTTCTGATATTAATGACGTGATTAAGAAACAAAAGATGAAACAGCTTGGTATCGCAGAAACTCAGCTGGATAATCTTGATAAAAATTTCACTTTAAAAACCATCAATGTTACCGAAAATAATAAAGAAGATTCTGATCTTGCTTTCGGTGTGAAGAGTGTTTTAAGTATGCTTTTAATGTACGTTACCTTCATGTTTATCATCATTTATGGGGTAAGAGTGATGAGAAGTGTTCTGGAAGAAAAAAACAACCGTGTTGTCGAAATTATCATTTCTTCTGTGAAACCTTTTGAGCTGATGATGGGGAAAATTTTAGGTGTGACGATGGTTGCACTGACACAATTTTTGGTATGGATCACCATGTCTGTTATTGGCGCTGTTGTCTTGAATACAGGATTTACATCACTTCCGAAAAATATCCCAGGAAATGAAGAAACAATGAGTAAGTTTGATATCATGCAAATCGGAACTCAGGTTTCTCATAGTTTATTAGAACTCAATTTCCCTTTAATCATCTTTGTGTTTATCATATTTTTCCTCTTAGGATATATGTTTTACAGTTCGATTTATGCAGCAATTGGTTCTGCAGTAGATAACGAAACCGAAACACAACAATTTACCTTATTTGCGATTTTACCATTGATGTTGGGAATGTACGGAAGTTTTACTTTAATGAATAATCCTGACGGACCGCTTGGTTTTTGGTTATCTATTATTCCTTTCACCTCACCAGTTGCGATGATTGCAAGAATTCCTTACGGCGTTCCAGCGTGGCAGATTGTTTTGTCTATTTCATTGCTTTTGGGAACAACTATTTTTATGATTTTCTTAGCCGGAAAAATTTACAGAGTAGGAATTTTAATGTATGGAAATAAAGCAACTTTGAAGGAAATCTGGAAATGGATCAGAGGTTAATATTTGATTAAAAGTCTCTATTAAATATAAAAAAATCCCGAAACTGAGTTTCGGGATTTTCTATGTCCTGAAATGAAATAAATTCTTATTCAAAGATATAGCTTAATTTCACACTAAGAACCTGTTCAGACTTACTTTTTTCTGTATCAGCCGATTTGGTAAATGATTCAATAAGTTTTGGATACGTATTTGAAAGACCAAAATCATAGCCTAAAGTAATTTCTAACTGTCTTTTGTAGCTGTAACCTATACCTAATCCTATTCCAAAGTTAAAACTGTTTGCTTTTCCACTGATTTCAGTTCCTGTAGAAGGATCCTTAATTGGTGTGTCCGGATCATAATACGGTCTGCTACCAGACACGTTTTTTGCATTCTGGCTAATAAGAAAATTAAATCTAGGACCTACCATTCCGAAGAATTCTGACTCAGCTTCTGAGAAATATCCTTTGAAATTAATAGGAACACTGATGTAATCATTGGCATACACAGCATCGTAGCCGTCCATACCTTTTGCATCCTTATCTTTTCCTGTTTCACCAGCGCCGTAATATACGACCTCGGGCTGTAGGAAAAACATATTTTCCTTACCGATTGGAATTAAAGCCAATACCCCACCCTGAAATGTCATTCTGGGACCTGAAGGGTTATGGGCATTTTTCACTCGGGAATAGTTACCTCCCGCTGTGATACCGAATCTTGTGCTACTGAAATCGATCTGGGCGAAAGACATCGTAGAAAGTACCAAAGCAGAGGTTAATAAAATTTTTTTCATATTGTTTGTTTTTAATTATGCTAAAACTTTAGCTACAGTTGCGCCAATGTCAGCAGGGGAATCTACCACATTGATGCCGTTTTCTCTCATGATTTCCATCTTAGCCTGTGCTGTATCTTCATCACCTCCTACAATTGCACCGGCGTGTCCCATTGTTCTTCCTTTAGGAGCAGTCTGTCCTGCGATGAAACCAACAACAGGTTTTGTAGAACCGCTAGCTTTGTACCATCTTGCCGCTTCAGCCTCAAGACCACCACCGATTTCTCCGATCATTACAACCGCTTCAGTTTCCGGGTCATTGATGAATAATTCAAGAGCTTCTCTTGTAGTAGTTCCAATAATTGGATCTCCACCGATACCGATAGCTGTAGAAATACCGAAACCGGCTCTTACAACCTGGTCAGCAGCTTCATAAGTAAGAGTTCCAGATTTTGAAACAATACCTACTTTACCTTTTTTGAAAACGAAACCTGGCATAATACCAATTTTAGCTTCATCAGAAGTAATGATTCCAGGGCAGTTTGGTCCGATCAATCTACATTCTCTATCAGCGATGTAAGATTTTACTTTCACCATATCTGCTACAGGAATACCTTCAGTGATACATACGATAACTTTGATACCCGCTTCAGCAGCTTCCATAATAGCGTCAGCAGCAAATGCAGGTGGTACGAAAATGATACTTACGTTAGCTCCCGCCTTTTCAACAGCATCAGCAACAGTATTGAATACAGGCTTTCCTAAGTGCTCGCTACCTCCTTTTCCCGGAGTAACACCACCTACTACGTTTGTTCCGTATTCGATCATCTGACTTGCGTGGAAAGTACCTTCGTTCCCTGTAAATCCTTGTACAATTACTTTAGAATCTTTGTTTACTAAAATTGACATTTTATTATAATTTTAATTTATTTATTATTTTTATTAATGCTCACAAATTTACTTAAATTTCTTTGATTTAAGATCAATCTAAACAATTTGTTTATTTGAGATTTCTCAGTTTAACCTCTTTTTTAAGATAAGTTTTAAAATCTTCTGCGAACATCCCGATATACGTGCCTTTTTCAAGATCTCTGTTGACTCCGGTTTTACCTAAAATCACAGATCCACTTGCTATTTTGTTTCCGGAAGCGATACCAACCTGCCCCCACAATGTCACTTCATCACCAATCACGCAACATCCTGCAATTCCCACTTGTGAAGCGATTAAGCATTTTTTTCCGATCACCGTATCGTGCCCGATCTGAATTTGATTATCCAAAACAGAACCTTCACCAATCACTGTAGAATCTGTAACTCCACGATCAATCGTACAGCCGTTTCCAATTTCAACATTATTTTCAATAACAACATTTCCCACGGAGATTAAACGGTCGAAATTTCCATTTAGTTTTCTGTAATAGAATGCATCTCCACCCAACACCGTATTAGATTGAATAACAACATTATCACCAATAATAGTTCTGTCCCCAATTACGACATTTGGAAAAATAAGGGTATTTTTTCCTATAATCACATTATTTCCTATCACGGCAGAATGATGAACATGAGTTCCTTCCCCAATTTCTACATCGTGAAGTTCCTCTGTGAAATTATATATTCTCGTAAAATGAGTATTAATCTTATTGAAATCTCTGAAAGGATCATCAGAAACCAAAAGCGCTTTTCCTTCCGGGCAGTCTACTTCTTTGTCAATTAAAATAATAGTTGCAGCAGAATTTAAAGCTTTATCGTAATATTTCGGATGATTTACAAAAACGATATCTCCCGGTTTTACCATGTGAATTTCGTTGGTTCCCAATACTTGAAAGTCTTCAGGACCAATAAACTGTGACCCGATAATATCTGCAATCGTTTTCAGTTTTTGCGGAGAATGAAATCTCATAATTGATTGTATTATAAAACAAAAATTCGGAATGCAAACGCAAACCGAATTGATGTAAATTTTATTTAAAATTATTCTTTTACTCTTTCCAAGTAAGAACCGTCTTCAGTGCTTACTTTAATTTTGTCCCCTGCCTCAATGAACAAAGGAACCATTACTCTTGCTCCGGTTTCAACGATGGCATTTTTAAGAGCGTTGGTAGCAGTATTTCCTTTTACACCCGGATCAGCTTCTACAACTTCTAAATAAACCGATTGAGGAAGTTCAGCAGAAAGTGGAGTTTCATCAGCTTCTTTTAAAATGATCGTAACTTCTTCACCCGCTTTCATTAGGTTTGAGTTCTCAATCATTTCTTTATTCAAATATAACTGAGAGAAATCGTCATTATTCATGAAGTGAAAACCATTCTCATCATCATAAAGATACTGGAATTTTCTTGTGATTACCTTCACTTCGTCGATCTTGTGACCTGCAGAGAAAGTATTATCAAGAACTTTACCGTTGGTTACCGATTTTAATTTTGTTCTTACGAAAGCAGGTCCTTTGCCTGGCTTTACGTGCATAAATTCAACTACTTTGAAAATATCATTGCTAAACTCGATGCAAAGACCTTTTCTTATATCGTTACTTGTTGCCATTACTATGTATTATCTTTTGTTTTTTATAATTTTTTTAAGATCAATAATCCTTTTTTATCAGCTTTCCTTTCCTGTTCCGTATCCTTTTACAATACCTCTTGGTGAATTTTGAATAAACTGAAGAATTTCATCTCTTTCAGCAGTCGGAAGCATTTCTTTTTCGATGTGCGAAATTGCCTGAGAAACATTCATCTTCATCTGAAAAATAGCTCTGTAAATTTTTTGAATTTCAAAGATTTTTTCATTGGTGAATCCTCTCCTTCTCAAGCCAACAGAATTGATTCCCGCATAAGACATCGGCTCTCTAGCCACTTTTACGTAAGGCGGAATATCTTTTCTCACCAAAGTACCACCGGAAATCATCACATGTTTTCCGATTTTACCAAACTGATGAACAGCCGATAAACCTCCCATTACTGTATAATCACCGATTTCTACATGACCTGCAATACCGCAACCGTTTACGATGATAACATGATCTCCGATAACACAGTCGTGAGCGATGTGAGAAGTTGCCATAATTAAACAGTTTGAACCAATTTTAGTAAATCCTAAAGCCTTAGTTCCTCTGTTTACTGTTACACATTCTCTGATCGTCGTTTCATCACCAATAATGGTTTGCGTATCTTCACCATCAAATTTAAGATCCTGAGGAATGGCAGAAATTACGGTTCCCGGGAAAATTCTGCAATTTTTACCGATTCTTGCCCCATCCATAATGGTAACATTAGAACCAATCCAAGTTCCTTCTCCGATTTCCACGTCTCCTGCAATGGTAGTAAAAGGTTCTACGATTACATTTTTGCTGATTTTCGCACGTTTATCAACGGCAGCTAATTGATGGATCATTTAATCAACTTTATTTTTTGCAACTTGAGCCATCAGTTCTGCTTCTACCGCAATACTGTCGCCCACATATCCGTACCCCTGCATGTGTACAATCCCTCTTCTGATAGGCTCTATCAATTCAATTTTGAAAATAAGAGTATCACCCGGAACTACCTTTCTCTTGAACTTTACTTTATCAATTTTAATAAAATATGTAGAGTAATTTTCAGGGTCCGGAACACTTGCCAATACAAGAATTCCACCTGTCTGTGCTAAAGCTTCTACCTGAAGAACTCCTGGCATTACAGGTTCTTTAGGGAAATGCCCAACGAAAAAAGGTTCGTTCATTGTCACATTTTTAAGACCCACTACATGAGAATCTGAAAGCTCAAGAATTTTATCAATTAACAGAAACGGTGGTCTGTGAGGCATCAACTTCATAATTCCGTTGATATCGAAAACCGGTTCTTTTGTTAAATCAAAATCAGGAACGTTTTTCTTTTTGTGTAATTTCCACTGACGGTTCAGTTTTTTTGCAAATTGAGTATTTACAAAATGTCCCGGTTTGTTGGCGATTACTTTCCCTTTTATTTTTACTCCTGCCAAAGCCAGATCACCAATTACATCAAGCAATTTATGTCTTGCAGCTTCGTTAGGATAATTTAAATTCAAATTATCAAGAATTCCGTTTGGTCTGATTGACACATTGTCTTTACCAAACGCTTTCTTTAGTTTTTCTGTAGTTTCAGGTGTAAGATCTTTATCTACATAAACGATGGCATTAGAAATATCTCCACCTTTGATCAAACCATGATCTAAAAGCATTTCTAATTCGTGTAAGAAACTGAATGTTCTTGCAGATGAAATTTCTTCTTTAAACTCAGAAATATTTTTAAGCGTAGCATTTTGAGTCCCTAAAACCTTAGTTCCAAAATCTACCATTGTAGTTACTTCGTATGTATCTGAAGGAATAATGGTGATTTCTGATCCTGTAGTAGGATCGCTGTAGGTAAGAACTTCTTTTACCACAAGATATTCTCTTGCTGCATTTTGCTCAACCACACCAACGCTTTCGATAGCTTCTACAAAAAACTTTGAAGAACCGTCTAAGATTGGCGGCTCAGAAGCATCCATCTCTAAAAAGGCATTATCGATATCACAACCAACCAAGGCTGCCAAAAGATGCTCGCAAGTATTGATTTTTACACCCAACTTTTCTAATGTCGTCCCTCTTTCTGTTGCTACAACATAATTAACATCAGCTTCAACCTGAGGATGACCTTCCAAATCCGTTCTTACAAATATAAAACCTGTGTTTTCTTTTGCAGGTTTAATGGTTAATTTTACTTCTTTACCAGTATGAAGTCCGATTCCGGAAAGTGTCACTTCCTGCTGAAGTGTTTTTTGCATATCACTCATTAGTTTTATCTTTTGAGTTATTCTCAAGATTATTTATACTTTTTACGATTTCAGGAAGATTCCTAAAATGAACGTAGCTTCTCAGGTAATCATTGTAACTGATGGCAGGAGAACCATAAACTGTTTCCTTATCATTTACATGAGAATTCACACCACTCTGAGCCTGAATTTTCACCTGACTGCCAATTTTTATATGACCTACAACACCTACCTGACCGCCAATCTGGTTCCAGTCTCCAATAGTTGTAGAACCTGCAATTCCGGCTTGTGCTGCGATAACGTTGTTTTTACCAATTTTTACGTTGTGTGCAATTTGGATCAGGTTATCAATCTTAGTTCCTTTTCCTATGATGGTAGAACCGATTGTAGCTCTGTCGATACTACAGTTTGAACCGATTTCAACATCATCTTCAATGATAACATTTCCTAATTGAGGAATTTTCTTAAAACCTTCAGATGTCGGCTGGAAACCAAATCCGTCTCCACCAATTACCGTGTTGGAATGAATAACACAATTATCGCCAATGATACAGTAATCATAGATTCTTGCGCCACTGTCGATCTTGCAGTTTTTACCTATTTTCACGCCTTTTCCGATGTAAACCTGCGGATATATCTGAGTTCCTTCGCCGATTTTAGCTTTTTCAGATACATATGTAAACGTTCCGATATACACACTCTCTCCAATCACAGCAGTATCATGAATTGAAGAACCGTCTTCAACTCCTTCTTTTCTGCCCTGCATTTCCTGATACAGATTCATAAGAACCTGAAAAGAAAGATAGGCATCTTTTACCGCAATGATAGTAGGATTATAAGTATCTTTTACCAAAAGATTTTCCGAAACGATGATAACAGAGCAGTTTGTGGTATCCAAATAATGGGAAAAACGATCTTGTGCTATAAAAGAAAGATGTCCTGTTTCCCCGCCTTCGATAGGTGAAACTCCAGTAATAAGTGCACTTTCGTCACCTATAATTTTTCCGTCAATAAAACTTGCAATTTGCGAAGCTGTAAATTCCATATTCTGCAAAGATAAGAAATTCTATAATTCGCAAACATTTTTTAATTTTATGATGGTAAATTTTAAGACTATTTAAGAATTAAGATGTGAAATTTCTCTCGGAAATGTCAATATATATCTTGTCGTTTTATTAACAATAAGACCCGACAGAAGCTGATCTTCGGACTCTTCAAGTCTTATTTTCTGACCATTTTTCTGAAGAAGATAAATCGGCTGTTTTTCACTGTCGTAAGGTAAAAGTTTTCTCTTAATTTCGTGCACTAATTCATTTCCGTTATCAATTCCGAAAAATTCATTCGTATTTTTTATTTTTTCTTCAATAAATTCAGAATCAAATGGATGAGATGAAATAATTGTTTTCGGGAGATTTCTCTGGATGACACATCTGCACCAATAGGACAAAATAACGTCATCAGAATTTTGCCAGATTTTCATCGCCTGGATAACATCATTATCATCTAGCTGTGTAAATCTTTCCACATCTTCGTCTGTTGCCAAACTTTTTTCGCGGTGTAAAAAATATTTCAGATTATCCGTTGCAGGTAAATCCTTTCCTTGAGAAATCAAATATTTTGCTCTTTCTAAAATTTTAACCAAAATAAATTCTGCCAAAGCCGATGTTTTATGATAATATACCTGCCAATACATGAACATTCTCGCCGTAAGAAAATTTTCAATAGAATAAATTCCTTTAGCATCAATCACCAATTCGTCGTCTTCACAAACGTTCATCATTGAAATAATTCGCTGAGTATTAATATTTCCTTCGGAAACTCCTGTGAAAAAACTGTCACGATTCAAATAATCAAGCCGGTCTACATCCAACTGAGAAGAAATAAGCTGATTAAAAAATTTTCTATGATATTTTCCCTGAAACATTTTAATCGCGCATGAAAGTTCTCCGTTGAAATCTTCGTTCAATTTATTCATTAACAATAATGACAGATTTTCGTGGTGCCAATCGTCCATCAACATACTTTCCAAAGCGTGAGAGAATGGCCCATGACCAATATCGTGCATCAAAATCGCTAACATTGCCCCTTTTTCTTCTTCCTCAGAAATTTTCACTCCTTTCTGTTTCAGTGTTTCCAGAGCTGTAAACATCAAATGCATCGCACCTAACGCATGATGAAATCTTGTATGAGTCGCTCCGGGGAAAATCAGGTTTAAAAGTCCGGTCTGCCCAATTCTTCTCAATCTTTGGAAGTAAGGATGTTCGATAATGTCAAATAAAATTTCGTGTGGAATTTTGATAAAACCGTGAACCGGATCATTGATGATTTTTAGCTTATTCTGCATTGAAACGTCAGTATTAGTAAACAAAGTTAGGAATTTTAAATTTTAAGCTTGATTAAATTCTCATTAAAAAAATTTAGCCTTATCAATAATAATTCTTTAAAAAATTATAAGAAATCGGCTGGTTATTAAAAATATTGGTCTTAGTTGTAATTTACACTATCTTTGAATAGGTACAAATGTGGTATCAGATGAAACAAAACTAAAACTATTCCGTTATGTTTTCATTTAACTAATATTTAACTTTAAAGCCTCTAAATTTGGCAGTTTTTCGCAAGAATTGGTCAACAATTTGATACTATTAACCATGTAAAAAATAAATTATGTCGGAAAAGATATTATGGATAGATGATGAAATAGATTTACTTAAACCTCACATCGTATTTTTAGAAAAAAAGGGTTACAACGTAACTCCCGTTAATAACGTGAATGAGGCATTAGAACTAATGGATTCTGAAAAATTTGCATTGACTTTGATCGATGAAAATATGCCTGGAATTTCGGGGCTTGAAGCCATCCCAATGATTAAGAATAAAGACAGTTCTTTAAAAATTGTAATGGTGACGAAGAGCGAAGAGGAACACATCATGGAAGAAGCAATCGGTTCGCAGATTGCAGATTATATCTTAAAACCTGTAAATCCAAATCAGATATTACTATCATTAAAGAAAAACCTTCAGGAAGAGAATCTTGTTGAGCAGAAAACGATTTTACAGTATCAGCAGGAATTCAGAAACCTTTCTATGGAACTTTCTTATTTAAGAACGTATCAGGATTGGGCAGAATATTATAAAAAAATCGTGAACTGGGAACTGAAGTTTGATAAAGTTACAGATAACGAATTTGCTGATCTTCTTCAATCTCAAAAAGAAGAAGCTAATATCCAGTTCGCAAAATTTATTGAAAACAATTATGAAGATTGGTTGCATGAATCTGATAAACCAATCATGAGCCATACGCTTTTCAAAGACAAAGTAAAACCTGAAGTTGAAAAAGAAAAAGTTCTTCTTTTGATGATTGATAATCTACGTTATGATCAATGGAAAGTGGTGGAACCATTATTTACAAAATATTATAATAAGGTATCAGAAGATTATTATTACAGTATTCTTCCTACAGCTACTCAATATGCGAGAAATTCATTTTTTGCAGGTTTAATGCCTTCTGAGATTGAAAAACGTTTTCCCGATAAATGGTTTAATGATAATGAAGAAGGAAATAAAAATGAATTTGAGCGTGACTTTTTGGAAGATCAGATGAAGAGACTTGGTTTAAGTTCTAAATCAATGAAATATCTGAAGGTTTTGAATGCCGACTTTGAAAGAAAAATCTACGATGATTTCAATCAGCACAAAAACAATGATCTTTTGGTAATCGTTTATAACTTTATTGATATTCTTTCTCATGCAAAAACCGATAATCATATTGTTGATCAATTAATTCGTGATGATAAAACTTTCAGATCATTAACCTTTAACTGGTTTGAAAATTCATCATTATTAAAGATTATCAAAATAGCTGCTGAAAATGGATTCAAACTGGTGATTACTACAGATCACGGAACAGTTTACGTGAAAAAACCTAGTAAAGTAGTTGGTGACAGAGAAACTTCAACGAATATTCGTTATAAAACAGGTAAAAGCCTAACCTATGATACAAGCGATGTTTGGGCAGTAACCAATCCTGAAAAACTTTTTTTACCGAAAGGAAATTTAAGTTCCAAGTATATTTTTGCGAAAAATAATATTTTCTTAGCTTATCCGAAGAATTATAATCATTTTGTGAATTATTATAAAGAAACCTATCAACATGGAGGAATTTCACTGGAAGAATGTATTATTCCTTTCAGTATTTTAGAACCCAAATAGTTTTACTTTTGGGAAATGAAATAAGCGGAAAAAATCTAAGATTTTTTCCGCTTATTTTTTATTAATATTTTTGAAGCATGAAATTAATCACTTATAACGTAAACGGAATTCGGGCAGCTTTTACCAAAGATTTTTTAGGTTGGCTTAAAACTGCTGATCCGGATATTATCTGCATTCAGGAAAGCAAAGCAGGAAACGACCAAATAGATATCGAAAGTCTTGAAAAATTAGGATATCACAGTTATTGGCATTCTGCAGTGAAAAAAGGATACAGCGGTGTCGGAATTGCTTCTAAAATAAAACCTAATCACGTAGAGTATGGCTGTGGTATTGAAAGTTATGATAGTGAAGGAAGAATCATTCGAGCTGATTTTGACGAATTTTCTGCGATTTCGGTTTACGTCCCTTCTGCCTCTAATATTGAAAGGCTGGATTTCAAAATGCAATTCTGTCACGATTTTTTAGAATACATAAAAAATTTGAAGAAAGAAATTCCAAATCTTATTATTTCGGGAGATTTCAATATTTGCCATGAAGAAATTGATATTCACAACCCTATCGGATTAAAAAACGTTTCAGGCTTCCTTCCCATGGAAAGAGAATGGATGACCAATTTCATTAATGAATGCGAATTAATCGACAGTTTCAGATTTTTTAATAATGAACCTGATAATTACACTTGGTGGAGTTACAGGCAAAATTCAAGGGAAAGAAATAAAGGCTGGAGATTAGATTATAATTTTACGTCTTATGCATTAAAAGATAAGCTTACAAGAGCCGTTATTTTAAAAGAAGCGGTACATTCGGATCATTGTCCTGCCTTAGTGGAATTAAGTCTTTAATACAAAACAAAAAAGCCAACTCTTCAGTTGGCTTTTTTAATTTAAATCATAAATTTAATCGACAATTTCATATTCCACCGGAATTGTCCCTTTATGGGTGTCTCCGATTTCATCGAACGCTGCTTTAGACATATCTAAAGATCTTGACGAATGGTAAGGTCCTCTATCATTTACTTTCACAATTACCTCTTTGCCATTGTTCAGATTGGTAACCTTAATGTTGGTTCCAAAAGGAAGCGTTCTGTTTGCTGCGGTAAACTTTGCGTTATCAAAGATCTCTCCGCTTGCTGTTTTTCTACCGTTAAACTTTTCGTGGTAGTACGATGCATAACTTGTTTTTTTCGCATCTATGGCATTGTTCTTGAAAGAATAAATACCAAAGGTTGAAATCATCATTATGATTACGAGAATGAATCTTTTCATCATTTTGAACTTTTATTGGTTTTGACTCAGCAAATGTATCAGGAATCTTCCAACCAGCCTATTCTGTTTGTTAACAAACGTTAATAAAAACTAAATTTTATCTTAATATCCCTTATAACTTCCTATTAATAGGCATTTTACAGCCTATTGTTAAATAGTGTTAAAATAAAGCCTAAAAAGTTAACAATTTTAACTAAAATAAAAATATTTTGATATTCTTAACATACAATTTGTTTTGATTATCAATATGTTAAATAGTTTTATGACTTTTAAATTTACTATGATATAATTATCCTTGTAAAATCACAATACCACAATTAAAGGAATTAAAAAAAACCGATGATAAAATCATCGGCTTCATATTATTATAAAAAATAAATTTCTTATTTGAAATATTCGATTATATAGTCATAAGTATCAGCTGGATAAACTACAGACATACTAGGAGAACCTGTGACAGCAGCACCTGTAGTTGAGTTATATGAATATAATTCTTTAGAGAAAACTACTTTGTTTCCTGTAGTAGCTCTTTTAAAAATCGTGATTCCATACATTGAAGTAAGACCAGTTGGTGGAGCAATCGTTACGGCAGTTGAACTTCCAGTTGTAGTGAACTGTCCTTTATATGCGTAAACCTGAGCACCATCAACTAATGTATTAGTTGCAGTACCAGCAGCAGCAGCATTTACAACATTGAATTTAGGATCACCACCTAATGGTCTCCAAACACCTGGCTGTACAGTTTGATTAGTACCTCCATTTGGATTGAAGAAAAAATAGTAACCTGGAGAAACTAAAGTGGCAGTAGATGATCTGTTACCTGCAGTTAAAGTAGTTCCAGTAGCATTATTATAAACAATCATACCGTCAAAGAACGTAGGAAATGTAAATCCATCAGCCAAAGTTAAATCAAATTGAAAGTTAACTAAGTCTACACTTGGGATTACAAGACCTTTTCCAACATTGGCACCTGAACCAGCTTCATTACTGAATGTTGTACTTGCATCAAAGAAAACGTTTGAATTGGTAATTCCACTGTTGATAACGTTTCCATTAGCCAAGACTTGAGCTGCAACAGGTAAACTCGTTGCTCCTAACATTAATAAATAAAATATTTTTTTCATCGCTATTTAATTTTAAATTGTTATTATACGTTATTTATTATTTTGTTAAAGAGAACCAAGTTGTTCCTGACCATAGGATTGCATATCCTCTAAGTGGAGTCATTGCAATAATACCCGTAACATTATTTACTGTATTATTACCAGCGGCATTATTATTAAATACATATACAGTTCTACCGGCATCAGCTGCTGTTAAGTTAGGAAAATTTAATATTGTACCAGATGCAGAATTAGTAACAATAAAATAATCCGTTGCTGTTGGTGCATATGCAGCAGCAGTAGTGACCGTTGTAGTACCTCTAATAGCTTCATACCTTGGAGCAGCAGCGCCACCTCCAACAGCTACCCATAGAGATGTAGCGTTGTCATAATAATAGAAACCTGTTCCTGTAACGTTAGCTGTTTTAGTTGCAGCTACACCCGTTCCGGAAGTTACAAATACTAATGCTCCATTTTGTGCTGCTACATAAGCAGCATTCTTTGCATTTAGTTCTGCCGCAGTCATTCTAGGAACCAAAACTGCATCAGGTCTTGTAGCATCTGTTGTGTTAGCTACAACATCTAAAGTAGCAGCAGGAGTAATTGTGTTAATCCCAACTCGTCCTTGCTGAGCCTGAGCAATTGTTACAAATCCGACTAACATAGTCGCTGTTAATAAAAATTTTTTCATAAGTTTTTAAAGATTTTAAATTACATTTTCATCAATGATATCTATATATCCATATGGGACTCTTCCCAACATGTGCTTGTTATAACAAAACTATTCCTTTTTAGAGAATCTAAACATAAAAATTCTAATATTTTATTAAAATTTTAAATATTTGACATTCAGAGAATAGAATTGTTAAAATTTATTCTTTGTTGCAAAGTTAGTACAATATTATTTAATATATGCAACATTAAATAAAAAAAAATTAACATTTGTTTTTGAGAAAATAATAAACAACTAAAAATCAACAACTTAAAAACAATTGGATTTTAAGAAATTTTATGTTAATTTTTATTCATGTGTTAGATTAAAAATTAACATAAATGTATGTTCTGATTTTTTCAAAAAGAAATAAAGTATTAGACTAATTCTCCATAAAGATCGAATTCTTCGGCTGAAGTAATCTTCACATCGGCAAATTCTCCGATTGAAATATAGGTATTATTTGCAGATATAAGAACAGTATTATCTACATCCGGAGAATCATATTCTGTTCTTCCGATGAAATAATTACCTTCTTTTCTGTCAAATACGCATTTATATATGTTACCGATTTTTTGTTGATTTTTTTCCCATGAAATCTGCGACTGAACTTCCATGATCTCTTCTACTCTTGCTTCCTTAACTTCCTGTGGAACGTCATCTTCCAACACATAAGCGCCAGTATTTTCTTCATGAGAATATGTAAAACAACCTAATCTGTCGAACTTTTGATCTCTTACCCAATTTTTTAATTCCTCAAATCTTTCCTGAGTTTCTCCCGGATAACCAACAATAAGCGTTGTTCTGATCGCCATATCAGGAACTTTTTCTCTGAATTTATCTAAAAGCGCATTTGTCTTTTCGTGAGTAGTTCCTCTTTTCATAGATTTCAACAAATCTGAATTGATATGCTGAAGAGGTATATCTATATAGTTACAAACCTTCGGTTCTTCACGGATAATATCTAAAACATCCTCAGGGAATCCGCTTGGGAAGGCGTAATGAAGACGAATCCATTCAATTCCTTCTACTTTAACTAATTCTTTTAACAAATCGCCCAAAGCACGTTTTTTATAAATATCAAGACCATAATAGGTAAGATCCTGAGCAATCAAAATTAATTCTTTAGTTCCTTTTTTAGCCAGTTTTTGAGCTTCTGTAACCAATTTTTCAACCGGTGTAGAAACGTGACCACCTCTCATCAAAGGAATTGCGCAGAAAGAGCAAGGTCTGTCGCAACCTTCAGAAATCTTTAAATATGCATAATGCTTTGGAGTTGTTGTTAAACGTTCCCCAACCAATTCATGCTTATAATCTGCCCCTAAATGCTTTAACAAAATTGGAAGATCTCTCGTTCCAAAATATTGATCAACATCAGGAATTTCTCTAATCAAATCTGGCTTGTATCTTTCCGAAAGACATCCTGTTACGAAAACTTTCTCTACTTCACCCCTATTTTTAGCTTCTACATAGTCTAAAATAGTGTTGATAGATTCTTCCTTTGCATTGTCAATAAATCCGCAGGTATTGATCACCACGATGTCTCCTTTATCTTCATGAACCACCTCTTTACCATTGGCTTTCAGCTGGCTCATCAAGACTTCAGAATCGTAAACATTTTTGGAACATCCAAGTGTTACGACATTAATTTTCTTTTTACCTACAGATTTTGTGCGCATCTTTTTGATTTTGAGTTTGCAAAGATACGAAATATTAAAGAGCCTTAATTAAAAAATAAAAGCCACTTTAATAAAGTGACTTTCAATATCCTGTTTAGAAATTCTTTTCTTTAAAACTTGGAGCGTTTTCATCTTTTTCAGAAAGAACAGCATCGTTATCGTTAATTTTCCAGTCAATATTTAAATCAGAATCATTGTACTTTATACTGCCTTCAGATTCTTTATTATAAAAATTATCGCATTTATAAGCAAAAACAGCCGTATCACTCAATACAGAAAAACCGTGACCGAAACCTCTGGGAACATATAACTGCAGCTTATTTTCTGCCGTAAGCTCAATCCCAAACCATTGACCAAAAGTTGGAGACTCTTCTCTTAAGTCTACCGCAACATCCCACACTTTGCCTTCAAGACAAGAAACCAATTTTGCCTGTGCATGCTCACTTTTCTGTAAATGCAGTCCTCTCAAAACACCATAAGATGATTTTGAAATATTGTCCTGAACAAAATGACCGTTCATTCCGGTAAGTTCTTCAAATTTCTTTTCATTGAATTTTTCAAAAAAGTATCCTCTGTCATCTTCAAAGATCGTAGGTTCTATGATATAGCAGTCTTTTAAAGGGGTTTCTTTAATTTTCATGTTGTAATAATCGTGTAAAAATAAATCAAATATTATTAATTTTTATTTTATAAATACTTTAAAAAAAGTTTTAAAAAGAATCTGAAGATCATTTTTAAAAGACATATTCTCCAAATAATTTAAGTTCATTTTAACCTTATCAGGAAAAAGTACCTCATCATTATATTGTAACGGGTTTTCCTGTTGAGCCAAAATTATCTCTTCATTACTGTATTTAATACTTGCTTCTGAAGTAATTCCAGGTTTTAATTTTAATACTTTTCTAAATTCACCTTCCAATTTATCATAATAGCCTTCCACGTCAGGTCTTGGACCTACAAAACTCATTTCCCTCTTTACAATATTGAACAATTGTGGTAATTCATCAAATTTAAATTTTCTTAAAATCAATCCGATTGCAGAACTTTTTCCTACAGTATCATGAATCGTCTTAAATTTATAAATGATAAAAGGCTTACCATGTTGGCCGATTCGTCTCTGAAAGAAAACTCCGTTGGATTGGGTATCAATACTTGCAATAATAAACAGAATGATCAATAAAGGAAACATCAGGATGATCAAGAAAGCTGATAAAACAACATCAAAAACAATCTTCCAGTGTTTATATTGATTCATTTTTGAATTACCTGTCAAAAAAGTTATTAATCACCTTGGCAATTCTCTTTTGGTCATCTTCTGTAAGATTGGAACCTGATGGCAAACACAATCCGTTGTCGAAGAACGTTTCAGAAGTATTTCCGCCATAATAAGGTGCATCTGCAAAAACAGGCTGTAAATGCATAGGCTTCCACAACGGTCTCGACTCGATATTATCTTCCAAAAATGCTAACCTTAATTCTTCTCTTGTTTTTCCTGTAATTTCAGGATTCACGATGATTGCAGAAAGCCAATGGTTAGAATAAAAATCGGAAGATGGTTCTGAAAATACAGTGACTCCGGCAGTATCTTTAAAAATATCAACGTAAAAATCATGCATTTTTCTTCTCGCTTCTACTCTACTGTTTAACACTTCCATTTGGCCTCGCCCGATTCCTGCAACAATATTACTCATTCTGTAATTGAATCCAATCTGCGAATGTTGATAATGAGGTGCATCATCTCTTGCCTGCGTAGAAAGAAAGACAATCTGATCTTTATCCTCTTGATTCTGGCAAACTAAAGCCCCGCCTCCGGAAGTTGTAATAATTTTATTTCCGTTAAAACTCAAAATTCCAAAACGTCCAAACGTTCCGCACATCTGACCTTTATAACTAGAACCCAACGCTTCAGCAGCGTCTTCGATTACATCAATTTCAAATTCGTTGGCAATAGACATAATTCCGTCCATTTTAGCAGGCATTCCATATAGATGAACAACAATAATCGCTTTAGGTTTTTTACCTTTCTTTATTCTGTCACCGATGGTCTGTCTTAAGCCCACAGGACACATATTCCATGTTTCCGGCTCACTGTCTACAAAAACAGGTGTTGCACCACAATAAGCAATCGGATTTGCTGAAGCAGAGAACGTCATCGACTGGCAGATTACCTCATCACCAGGTTTTACTCCACATTCGATTAATGCTAAATGAAGTGCGGCAGTTCCTGCTGATAAAGCTGCAACTTTTACGTCTTGTCCTAAATATTTTTCAAGATCCTGCTCTAAACCATTTACATTGGGACCAAGAGGTGCTATCCAATTTTCGGCAAATGCTTCATTGATGTATTTTTGTTCATTACCTCCCATATGTGGTGAGGATAACCAGATTTTAGTATTCATTTATGTATTTATATTTTTTATAATTCTTCCCGGATTCCCAACAACTACAGAATAATCGGGAATATCTTTTAAAACTACAGTTCCTGCACCAATCACACACCATTTTCCTATTTTGACATTCTGAATTACAGTTGCCCCAATACCGATATGGGAACCTTCAGCAACATAAACATTCCCAGCCAATGCCACATTCGGTGATACATGTACAAAATCTTCAATAAAACAATCATGATCAATTGAAGAATTTGTATTAATAATACAATGTTCTCCTACAGAACTGTCTGCATTAATTGTAACACCTCCCATCACGACTGTTCCTTTTCCAATTTTGGAAGATTGAGAAATTACAGATTGCGGATGAACAGCTTTTTCTATTTTATTCACGATCTTTTCAGCAATCTCTTTTCTGATAATATTATCTCCTATTGTAATTATTACAGGTATTTCTTTTTTAATAATATTGTGGATGACCGGAAATCCATAACATTCATTCTTATTAATATCATCATCAATAAAGGCAGTTATATCAACACCATTTTCAATAGCAATATCTGCTACAACCTTACCATGTCCACTTGCTCCGAATAAATACATATTAATTTAGTTTCCTTTAAAAGGCTCTGTTGTAGCCTGTCCGTCCTGATTAATTCCTTCTCTGAAAAATACTTTCTTAAGGGTTAAAAAACAGATTCTAATATCTAAAACTAATGAAAGATTATCTACATACCAGATATCGTGTTCAAATTTTTTCGCCCATGAAATAGAATTCCGTCCGTTTACCTGAGCCCAACCGGTGATTCCCGGTCTTACTTCATGTCTTCTGGATTGAAAATCATTGTACAAAGATAAGTAATTTGTCAAAAGCGGACGCGGTCCAATAAGAGACATATCACCCTTTAGTACATTAATTAATTGTGGAATCTCATCTAATGATGTTTTACGGACAAAAGCGCCGATAGGCGTTAATCTTTCTACATCTGATAAAAGATTGCCATTGGCATCTTTTTTATCGTTCATTGTTTTAAACTTGATAATGCTGAAGATTTTCCCATTTTTCCCAGGTCTTTTTTGAAAGAAAAAAGGTTTGCCTTCATTTGCAAAAGCAAGACCTATCATCACTAATAAAAAAAGCGGACTTAGTAATAAGAAAGCAATTAGTGCTGAACAAAAATCAATAACTCTTTTGAAAAAATTTTTGTACACTTTATATTATTTTTGATTTAACGATTTCATAATCTTTTCGTAAGATTCTTTTACCTGAAATTCTCTTTCAAGAAAATCTCTACTATTTTGTCTCATTTTTTGAAATTCAGAATCATCCATTTCTGTAAATTCATTTATTGCCTTTATCATCTGATTAATATCATCCGAATAGACTGATATTCCACAATTGTTATTCACAATATCTAATCCTATATCTGTATTTTTGTCGGTGGCTGCAAGTACAGGCATTTTATATTCAAGATATGAAAGCAATCTGGATGGATAATTCGGAATTAGAAAATCTTTATGCAAAAATATTAATCCAACATCACAAGACTGAATAAAAATATCATAGTCATTTTTAGGTAGCACTGGCAATAATAATGCATTTTGTGGTTGCGTAGTATTGATCCAGTTTTTTATTTTTCCGTATTCTGTACCAGACCCTACAATGATAAAGAATATTCTTTCATCATTTCTTTTAGCGTCCAAAGTTTTAATAAGAAAATCAATTCCTTGCGGTCTTCCTAAATTCCCCCCATATATAAAGACTTTTTTATCTAATGGAACATTATATTTTATCCTAATGTCATTTTTTTCTTTGCATGAAAGTTCCTTAGAATCAAGTATTTCAATCGAATTTGGATTAATTTCAATTTTATTTTTGGGAACAAAAGAATTGTGATGCATCATAAACTCAAAATTCGCTTTAGACATACATCCAATTTTATCAGAAATATTGTAAAGATCTTTTTCTTTATTCCTGAAATATTTGTATAAAATTCCTTTTTTTGAAATCAGTTGCATATCTACCGCATTTTGAGGAAAGATGTCCTTCAATAACAAGTATGTTTTCGCACCGTCTCTTTTTTTTATAAACTTAATAAGATTTGTAAAAGTGATAGGTGGTGTAGAATAGAGTACCAAATCAAACTTAACATTTGAAAAATATTTTTTTACTGCTATTAAAAACAGATTCTCTATTGATAAAGTTGAAATACCTTTTTCAATAAAATTAGCTTTTTGAATATTTAAAGTCCTCACATTCAGGAATTTTGTATTTCCTTCAGTATTTATACTCGTTTTTTTACTTTCACGTCTTTCAGCAGGTGATACAATATAAAGATGATGACCATGACTAGAAAATTCACGCATCAAATCCTGATAAAGACCACGCTGCTTCAACGTATCTATCTTTGCTAAAGTAAGAAATAATATATTCATTACCTATTTCTTACTCCAGACTACTCTGTTTACATAATCCGTATAACTCAGGATAATTCTGACTATTTTCTCAGAAACATTTGGCATAGAGTAATCAGAAACCTGTCTGAAATTTCTTTCATCCCCCACTTTTTGTTGCTGGAGCTGCGTAAGCCCCTGCATTATTCTTTCAGAAGATAAGCCAACCATCATTACAGATGCTTCCTCCATTGCTTCGGGTCTTTCGTGTGCATCTCTGATATTTAATGCTCTAAAATTCAATATAGAAGATTCTTCTGAAATTGTTCCCGAATCTGATAAAACGGCATAGCTTCTCATCTGTAAAGCATTATAATCGTGAAAACCAAGTGGCTTTAAAAACTGAATTTCCGGTCTTACAACGACATTCATTTTATCGATCATATTTCTTGTTCTTGGATGCGTAGAAACAATGATCGGAAATCCAAACTTTTCTGCTATGAGATTAAGGCTGTCTATTAAACCATTGAAATTCTTCTCAGAATTAATATTTTCTTCTCTATGCGATGACACGACAAAATATTTTCCTTCTTCCAAATTCAGACGGCTCAAGACATCTGACTTCTCAATTTGCGGAAGGTAATGATGCAGCACTTCGAACATGGGAGAACCTGTTTTAATGATTCTGTCCGCAGGAAGACCTTCTCTTAATAAATATTCTCTTGCAATATCAGAATAGGTAAGATTGATATCCGATGTATGATCAACTATTTTTCTGTTAGTTTCCTCCGGAACTCTCTGATCAAAACATCTGTTTCCTGCTTCCATATGGAAAATAGGAATTTGTCTTTTTTTAGCGGGAATTGCGCAAAGACAAGAATTGGTATCCCCCAATACTAAAAAGGCATCGGGATTCAACTCTTCTAAAAGCGGATCTATTTTAATTAAAATATTTCCTACAGTTTCTGTTGCTGTTTTTCCTGCAGCTTCCAGAAAATAATCAGGTTTACGAAGTCCCAAATCTTCAAAGAAAATCTGATTGAGTTCATAATCATAATTTTGTCCTGTATGAATGATAATATGTTCTACAGCTTCAGAAGCGTCCAAAGCTGATAATACTCTTGAAAGTCTAATAATCTCTGGGCGAGTTCCTACTACGGTTATTACTTTAAGTTTTTTCATTGTATTTTTTCGATTACAAATATAATTTTTATTTTTGTAATCTTGATGTTCATTCAAATTGAAAAATCAGTTGTATTAAACCTCTACAAAATAGGTATCTGCATCTTCCTGATTAAAAGGCTCATTAATCCAAAAAATGGTATATAATTCTTCCTCTCCTATATTTTTAATATTATGGGTGTACCAGATTGGCATATCTACATAAGCAGGTTCATTTCCGTCCAGATAAAAGTCAAGAACATCATCGGTATCTATTTTTCTTAACTGTATCAGAGCTTTACCTTTAATTACGGCAAATCTTTCAATTTTTCTTGTGTGAAAATGGTTTCCTCTTGTAATTCCGGGAACCGTGGTTGAGAAAGAACACTGTCCGCCAATCCCTAACCTTATTATCTCAACAAAAGCTCCTCTCGGATCGGTATGCTGTGTAAATTTTACAGGATAATGATTTTTAATATCAAAATAACAGCGGAATGTATTGAAAAGTTGCAAATCAAACTTTGAATCCAGTTGTGGAATTTCACCATTATCAAAATACAGGCTTTTATAATGTTCAAGTTTTGCAAGTACTTCAGAAACTTTATTTACCGAGGTATGAGGGATTTTATATAATCCATTTGTTTCAGGAATTTCGATCTGGTTAATTATTTCCTGAACGAGTTCTCCTACATAAATAAGACTAACTTCACCGTCGGTATCAACAGCAGGAATTTCACCATGAGTAAGTTTGTAGCAGAATGTAGCGATGAAAGAATTATAATTAGGTTTTCCGAATGGTCCGAAAACATTGGGAATAACCATTCCTGTAAATTTTCCTCCTGATTTCTCAGTCCATTTCAAGAATAACTCTCTACCTTGTTTTTTTGATTTTCCGTACAGATTATCTTTTTCTTCCTGAGAAGAAGATGAAAAAAGAACATGAGCCTGTGAACCAGTCCTTTCTAAAGAATCTATGAGTTTTTTTACCAAATCAAGGTTACAATTATAAATTATTTCCGGATTCAGATGACGGTTCATAGCAGCTAAATGGACAATGACATCACATTGCCTTACAAATTCATCCAGCTTTTCATTATCTTCAAAATAATCCTTTTTAAAGTCAATCCTTTCGTATCGGTCAGGTTTTAATCCCAGTGTATTATATAAATGCGAGCCTACAAAACCATTTTGCCCTGTAATTCCAATTTTTTTAATCATAATATATTTTCAAAATAATCTGAAGGGAAACGATATTCATCATTAATTTCACCCAAAGAATAATTAACCATTACCAAAAGTTTCGAATTTTCTTCTTTTGCACGAATTGCCGAAACATAGCCGCTTGGCATATAAAGAATATCCAGCTTCTCACTGGAGAGTTCAAACTCCAGAATTTCACTATTTTTTGATGGATTTTCCCAATTATCAATTTCAATTAACTTAATGATAAAAACACCTTTAGAAGCAGTAAACCAACGCTGTTCAATTTTATGCCCCGTCCAGCCTCTTATATATTCTGTACTATTGTTCTCTATAAAGTAAATTCTTTTTACTGGGGAAACATCAAAATTATTGTTAAAAAACAGACGACCTCTTTCGTCCGAATATTTCTCACCATGAATAATCTTTGGAACATTCATATTAGTCAGGATATTGCATCAAATTTTCTCCCAATACCTCTTTTCTGATGAGAGGGAGTTTCAAAAGTAGCTTTTTCATACCTTCTACATCTTCCTGTTTTGTATTATGAGAATGATAATCTTCTATTCTTGAAACTTTTTCTTCACCTTCTGAGAAATATTGAGCATAATTTAAGTCTCTGTTATCTGCAGGAATTCTGTAAAAGTCTCCCATATCTTCCGCTTTTATCATTTCTTCACGGGTACAAAGTGTTTCATAGAGTTTTTCGCCGTGCCTCGTTCCAATCACTTTTATCGGATTTTCTGCTTTAAACATTTCTTTTAATGCCTGTGCCAAATCACCAATTTTACCTGCCGGAGCTTTATTTACAAAAAGATCACCAGCATTTCCATGTTCAAAAGCAAACAGAACCAAATCTACTGCCTCTTCAAGTGACATTAAAAATCTTGTCATATTTGGATCTGTGATCGTGATCTGCTCATTATTTTTAATTTGCTTTACAAATAATGGAATTACAGAACCTCTTGAAGCCATTACATTTCCGTATCTTGTAAGACAGACCGTAGTATTTTCTAAATTTCTGGATGCTGCAACCGCTACTTTTTCCATCATCGCTTTTGAGATCCCCATAGCATTGATAGGATAGGCAGCTTTATCTGTACTTAAACAAATTACTTTTTTCACCTCATTTTTCCCAGCCGCATCGATTACATTCTGCGTACCTTCAACGTTTGTTTTTACAGCCTGCATAGGGAAAAACTCACATGAAGGAACTTGTTTTAAGGCGGCAGCATGAAAGACATAGTCGACTCCTCTCATCGCAGATTCTATACTGTTGTAATCTCTTACATCACCAATATAAAATTTTAGTTTATCATTTTTGAATTGATTCCTCATATCATCCTGCTTTTTTTCATCGCGGGAAAAAATACGTATTTCTTTAAAATGATCTGTATGTATGAATTTTCTTAAAACAGCTGTTCCAAAAGAACCTGTTCCGCCGGTTATAAGAAGTATTTTATTTTTTATTTTCATGTAGGAGTGTAATAAATTGTTTAATATTATTTGTGATTCTTTTCGTAGAGGGTTTAATATTACTTTTTAAAGATAATAATAAAGCATCAATTATGCTTTGTTCTTCGTTGGGATTAAAAATAATAGAAGGGTCACAAACCTCATACGTATATGGCAGGTCTGCTCCTATAACTTTACACCCGTTATCAATAGCTTCCACCAGCCCCAGTCCAAAGCTTTCTGCAAGAGACGGGAAAATAAGATATTCATGAGACAGATAGATTTCTTTAAGCTCATTGCGGTTTATAAAACCTAAGTTTTTAATAGGATATCCTAAGTTTTGTTTCTCTGTAATCATTTGGTAGAGCTCCGTAAAGGTTTCTGACACTGTAATTATAAGCTCCCCTTTTTTACTGATATCATAAAATTTACAAAATGCATCAATCAGCTTTATATGATTTTTATGATGAGCGGCATTGCTTACAAAAACATAAGTGTGTTTTTCTCTTTGTACAACTGTTTGAGTATCTTTAAAGGGAGGATAAAATGGAAGTTCCAAAATTATGCTTTCAGGAATATTATATTTTTGAGAAAGTTTTTCTTTAACCAAACCTGTCTGTACTATCCAATAATCTGTATTTTTCTTAAAATTATTTAATATTCGGGTCTTTATATAATATATTTTCTTTTTTACAAAAGATATATCTTTGGGCAGATCAAGGAAAAGCAACTGGTGGAAATAAGTATATACTTTGGCTGAAGTTTTTATATTAGGGGGTAAATTACCAAAACACAGAATAGTAGAAAATTTAGTCTTATTTTTCTTGTAAAAATTTCTCCTTTTTATAAGTGAAGACTGCAGATAAATAATCTCATTTGTTGATTTTATTTTTAAGCCTTCATGTTTTATTCTAATATCCAAAAGATAAAAGACTTCCTTATCTGTCTTTTCCAATTCAGAGATAAGATAGTCGAGCAGAACTTTTCCACCACTATTGTTTATGTATATAGCATCAAGAAGAATCATTTCGCAGCTATAATTTTTTGATATAATTCAATATACTGTTGTGCTATGAGCTCGGGAGTATATTTTTTTACATTTTGATGCCCTTGTATCATAAGTTTTTTTCTTAAATCATCATCCGATATTATTTGTACAATTGAATGTTTTATGGATTTCGTACTGTTAGGATCTATAAGTAAAGCCCCATTTCCTGCAACTTCTTTCATTGGTGAAAGATTGGATGTGATGACAATACAATTTCTTGCTTGAGCTTCTAATATGGGTAAGCCAAATCCTTCATACAGTGATGGAAAGCATAAAATATCATTTTCGTCATACAATTTTTCAAGATCATTATCTGAAATATTTACATAGTTTTCATATGTAAGACAATTATTATCCAAAATTTCTTTTTGCTTATCATTTATTCTTCCAACAATAGAAAAAACAACCTCTAAGTCTTTGCAGGCTTCCAATACTCTCTCTATATTTTTATTCGATCGGGTTCCTACAATTAAAATTTTGACATTTTTTATGTTTTCTTTGAGTCTTAGCGGTAGAATATCAACGGTAATACAGTTCGGAATGACCTGAAGTTTATGCGCTACAGAAGGTAACATTTTTTCAATCTCTTGTTTTGTTTTTTCAGAAATTACAGTGATATATTTCAGTTTTTTTAAGGGTAAATATATCCATATCAGAAAATATAAAAATCTCTTAATTCCTTTATATTGATATAAACCTGAAAGATCGTGAACTGTTAATATGGTTTTATCAGAGTTCAATAATAATGAAGCCCAATGAATATCACCTGTAATATGATTAATATCTCCCTGATTGTTTTTAAAAAAAATAAGTGATTTAAAAAATTTTGAAAGAGGATAAGGATTGATAAATATTTTAAATAAAACATTTTTTCTGCGCAATTCTCCCTTTAGAACAGAAAAAAGCTTTTCTATACTTATCTGACCCTCTACAGGATTTCTTTCAAAAAAGTGAATTTTCATGGCTTATAGTGTAAAGAATATCGTTTTATAAGGCAGAAATAAGTGCGGATAATACATAATATATTTAATACACAATATAAGAAAAAATGCTACTAACCCTAATATATAAATATATTTTTTTTCTTCAATAAACATCGTTATCAGCCATACATAAAACAATACCTCAAATATATTGAAATAAATGCTGATTCTAGATATTATAAAGGTGAAATTGAATGACAAGATAATATATGAAAACAATGAGAAAAACAATATATTCATCACATACCGTATCTTGATATCTCCTGCGATTTCAGTCAGTTTATCTTTATATATAAATAATAAAATAATAGGCAATAATCTTCTAAAAATTCCTGATAAATAAGTCTTCATATTTATAACATCTACTAACGACATGGATAAATAACTAAAAAACCTTTCCGAAAATGATTTAGGTAAAATGACTATTAGATTTTCCATAACAAGCATGTTAAGTCCGCTAATTTGTGTTATGAAAGCAGCAGCAATCATATAAAACCAATACTTGTACTTTATATGATTTGTAAAAAAAACAAAAACTAAACAGACGATTATTGTCCTATGGAAAAGTGAAGCTAATAATATAGTGAGGATAAACCATAATTTTTTCTTTTCCAGAAAGTATATGCTTCCAAAAAACATAATGGATAATGCCATTAATTGTCTGGTACTTCCCATTAAACCAATAACAAAACAAAAGAATATAAATATAAATAATAATGGTTTTTGAGTTGCCTTTCTAATGGAAAAGTAGTATAATATAAATACGATTAAATAATAGACAGCAATAAAAAAAGTGAAAGAGGTTTTTAAATAATCCCTGAAAAACAAAACCATAAGATTGTATCCCAACTCATATCTGTCTGTCCAAAGAAATTTCAGTTTCATTCTTTGGAAATTATTAATATAATTCCAATAGTCTGTACCGCTTTCCCATCTGAAACTTTCTAAAAACCACCAGAAAACCAAACAGAATATGAAACAAATATTTTTATTGATTATTGACTGACTTTTAAGCGAAAATAATGATAAAAAAATAAATAGTAATACAGCTATTATAATCATTGCATTATTGTATAAAATTATAACGTAAATATCAAGATTTCTATTTTCTGATTACGAATTGTTTTTTGACAAAAAAATATAAAATAATATACGTAATTATAAAATTCTGTATAATTCCTGACAGAATAAAATAAACATCCGATTCTGTTTTCAGCATCACAATCAATAAACTTGTATTTATCACATGGTGTAATAGATGACCTCTAAAAAAAACTGCTCCTAAATAAGTAACAACTATAGACAGTAAAAAAAATGTTAGTATTACATATATGTATCCACCTTCTAAATATGACCATCCGAAAGTAGTTGCAGTCATTGAATTATTTTCAACACCTGTTATAAATTTATTGAATTTACCTCCCGTATCCGATATCGGCTTATCTGACAATATTGATCTAGGTATGAAAGAAAAAGGAAGATAAATATATCTGGTCATATTTTTATAATGATTCCATTCTTGTTCTTTTTCAACACTGTACTGCAGATAAGGATAAAGAGAAAACCTGTCAGAATATGATTCGGAACTGCTACTAAATATATTGGTTATATCGGTATCATATGTTTTATTTAAAGCAAGCAAAAATGCTTCAGATTTTCCCAATCCAAGTTTACTATTCAAAATATCTCTGTAAGTATTATTAATAGGATAAATAATAATAATTAAAATCCCGGAAATAACAAGAATTTTCTTAGGTATTTTATTACCCGATTTAAGAAAAGGAATTAAAAAGCAAATCTGCGGTATTATAAATAATTCTTTCATACCAGAAAGCCCGCCCATAATCATAGCAATAACAAGTAAAATATAATAAAATATAATCTGAATTCCTTTAAAACTTTTATAATAATATCTAAAGAAGCCTAAAACAATTAGAACTAAAACAGATAAGTTATTAACGATTTGAACTATAAAAGAAGTATCTGCTGTGTTATCTTGGGTAGTTGTACCATAGCCTATTTTACCCGACATTAAAAAGTATAACTGTAAAAAATAGATAATTGCAGAAAAAATAAAAAAAATATTAATATTTTTTATTTTATACATTACTTCAGGTACATTTCTTCTTCTCAGCGCATATATTATTTTTTCAGTTACTGTTGTTACCAAAACTGCCAAAAAAACACAAAATAATGTAGGTATAATAAATTCTTGTTTAAGGTAAACTCCACCTTGGTATGCCCAGCTTATACGATTATCAATCTCATTGATAATACTAAAATAATTTAATATAATTGTATAGAATGCTGTGATTCTAAACCAATCGAGTAAAGTTGGACTTCCTATTTTATACCAATTATATAAAAATTGAATAACTGTAAGCACAATAATTCCAAAACAAATTATCAATTCATATATCATTGATTGTCTTTTAGAATTATCAAGACTAAAAACAGAGAAAATAAGATATACGAAAATCACAGCAATCACAGATAATATGTAATTCTTTTTATTTAATTCCATTGAACTATTTTGATAACACTTTCCATTCTTTTTTCATAGGTATGATGCTCCGTAAAATACATTTTTTGCTCCTCACAAATAGCATATCTTTCTTGAGGATTGTTTAGATAATATTGTATTTTTTCAATAGCTTCATTAATACTTTTATAAGTGAATTTTTCAGGGTCTATTGTAGAATAATCTTTAATTATCGGTTTATAATCACACAATTGAAAAGCTCCGATCCCTGCAATTTCAAAAAACTTTACATTTACAGATTCTATTTCAGCGTAATGAAAATTATTAAATACAATTTTAGAACCTAATAATATTTCTGATTTTCTGTTACCTGTAATAAATTCATTGGTGAAATTATTCTCAACTTCTTTTTGTGGAAATCTTCTGTCCGGTACTCCAAATAACTTTATATTTACACCGCTATCTACTAATTTTTTCACCATATTAGCACGATAAGGATACATTGTTCCAAAAGTAACTACATCGATGTCAATCTCTTTCTCCAGCAGAGCTTTTTCTTTATCAATAGATTTATGAACTCTTGGATTAAAAGCTTCAGGAAGATAATGTGCATTCAAGCTCATCTTATCTTTCATAAAGCTAACAATATAAGGATCTTTGGTAAAATACGCATCATAATTTGAAACAAATATCTGCTGGTATTCAAAGGTGGTTAAGGCATCAGGATTAATGTGAATTATCTTCACATTTTTCAGCTCATTTTTAATTTTTCGGATACAGTTTGGATGGATAAAACGATAAACTCCAATTACCAAATCCGGTTTTTCATCAATAATACGATTTGCAATTTTATTAAACATATATTCATCGTATTTTGGGAAAAATTTTGTTGCCCAATAATTATATTTATATGGTATTTTAATCACATCGTTTACATCAATATGAAAAACCTTATGACCAAGAAACCGAAGTGAATCTTGAAGATGATATTCTAGACTGTCAAAATCTTTACTTCCTATAATTGCTATATTCATAAAGTTTACTAATATTATTTTTTATGAAACTTATATTTTCTTTAATAGTATAATTTGAATTTAGAAATCTTACAGGAGTACATAATAATTCAAAAAAAACGTATTTCAAAAAATTCTGACTATCATTTTTCCTAAAATATAATGTTTGGCTATCTTGAATGACTTTTCTTTTCCAGTTATTTAACTTAGAACTAGCCCCTTCCAAATGGATTATTTTTGTTTGATTGATTATATAATTCACTTTAGATAAATTAAAAATTCTTTTCTGTAAATCAGTTTCTTCAAAATACAGGAAAAACTTTTCATCAAAACCATTGACTTGTAAAAATAATTCTCTTTTTAAAAACATATCTGCTCCACTTACCATATCAACTTTTGTTATATTACTAAAATTTATTTCTTGGTAAGTATTCAATCTTGTTTTAAAAAATAAATTCAAATAATCTGAAATGTAAAACTTAACTTTTGGAAACGATCCAGCCGTATTTAATTTATTTAAATTTTCGTCACACAAGATTGCTCCCAGCACTCCTATATTTAGTTTATTGTTATTAATCTTAAAAAAATCCAATAAAATTTTCACTGAATTTTCAATCAATATTGTATCAGAATTTAATAAAAATAAAAATTCTCCTATAGCATATCGGCTACCCAGATTATTTGCTTTTCCAAAACCCAGATTTTCGTGAACATATATATATCTTATATCTTTTCTTTTTTCAAAATGTTCTTTAGATCCGTCAGTAGATCCGTTATCTACCAAAATAATTTCATATTTTACATCCTGCGTCTTAGAAATGATAGAATCTATGCAGTTATTTGTTATGACTTTTGTATTATAATTTACAATTATAATTGAACAATCCATGTTATCTTTTAAGTTTAGCTTTAATCATATTGACAACTTCAAAAAACACTTTTTCTTTAGAAATATAAAGTATTAACACAAAAAGTAGAATTGCCAAACTTATTTCTATTATTACTTTTATTAATAATTCAGTACTTGCAAGCAGCGAAGTTAATAAAAACAAAAGAATTGAAATTGCCAGCGACCCGATAATATATATGGATATACTTTTATTAAAAAAATTAATTTTCTGCAGCACAGATTTTCCTAAAACAATCATAAAAACAACACCAATAATCTCTGAGAAGACAGCTATCGAGGCTGTCGCATTATGTCCGTATATTCGTACAAATATTAAATTAAGAATAATACTAAGGACAGCTGCAATGATAGTTGAAACCGTATAAATTCTTTCTTTACCCAACGGAAAAAGCACCAGATAGCCTAAGAAATATGCCAATCCTACGATAGTTACAATAGGTGATAAAATCTGAGTTGTAAGAATCGATTCCTGGAAATCATTACCTCCCATTAAAAGGGTAAAATCTTTTGCCAAAACCATAAAAGCAAAAGTAGAAGGTATTGAAAAAATCATAATATAATTAAGAGCAGTTTCTACTAAACTGTAGAATGCTTTTTTATCAGTCGTCAACAAATTTGCTAATCTTGGCAGCATTACAGCACCAATTGTGGTAACAATTGCAATAACAAAACGAATCAACTTATTAGCCATCACATAATATCCTACCGACTCATCGCCTTTAGCTGTACCTAAGATAGTAATATCTAATTGAAGATAAATACTCACCGAAATTGAACCTACAAAAATCGTAAGGGCTGGCTTTAAATGCTGTTTTAAATTTAACTTTTTAAAAGAAATATCTTTAAAATCCAAATATTTTTTTAAATATAAAATATTGAAAATATTTGCTCCAACCGTGCTTAAAATAACAATAAAGGCATACCAGAGATAATCATCGGGATTTTTAACCAAGACAAATAATAAGACAAAACTTAACACGCGTACAATCAGATAACGAATGGTTATAAACATCTGATCTTCAATCCCCTGATAAAACCATTCTGCCCCAAAATTTGTAAACAATATAATGGTACTCAGAACAATAATAAGTTCTTTATATGAAAAAAAATAAGGAAGATTAAGAATTACTCCAAAAATAATGATATAAGAAATGAGGGTGGTAATTCCTAAGATTGACAATAGCTCAAGAACCAGTTTTGTTCTTTTATAGCTGTCATTCCTTATTTTTGCGACTTCCCTCAATCCATACATCGGGATTCCCAATGACGATAACAATAAGAAATAAGTAATGATAGAATTCACATATTCAACTTTTCCCAAGCTTTCAGCACCCAACACCTTATTAATGTAAGGCATTGTAATAATCCCAAACAAAATACCCGAAACCACTCTCAGTAAATTTAAGGCGTAGTTTACTTTAATACTTCGAATCTTCATTAAGAAAAAGTGATTTATAAAATTCCCTAAAGAAATTTAGTTTATATTTAAAAAAACGTTTCTCCATTCCAGAGAAAACGTTTCTTTTATCTTGTACATATTCATATATGCAATATTATATTCAGCTAATGATTACAGTCTCGCATCTACAGTATCTTTGTCTAGAAATGCTTTAACATCAAATAACACTGAATCATTATTCTTAAGAGAAGCAATATCTAAATTTATAAATTCTGTATGTGAAACAGCTAAAATGACAACCTCATACTTTTTATCATTTCCAAGAGTTTGGAGAGTTTCTACATCATATTCACCTTTCACCTCTTCTTTATCTGCCCAAGGATCATAAATATCCACATTAAGACCATATTGCTTAAGCTCAGAATAAATATCCACTACTTTCGTATTCCTGATATCCGGACAATTTTCTTTGAATGTAATTCCAAGAATCAGAGCATTTGCATTTTTAATCTGAATTCCTTTTTGAATCATCAATTTTACCACTTTTCCGGCAATAAATTCCGGCATCATATCATTTACTCTTCTTCCACTTAAAATTACCTGAGGATGATATCCTAACTGTACAGCTTTATGAGCCAAATAATAAGGATCAACAGAAATACAATGTCCCCCAACTAAGCCCGGACGATAAGGTAAAAAGTTAAATTTTGTTCCTGCTGCTTCTAATACATCATGAGTATCTATTCCCACTCTGTCAAAAATCAACGCCAGTTCATTGACAAAAGAAATGTTAACATCCCTTTGTGCATTTTCGATAGCTTTAGAAGCCTCGGCAACTTTTATGCTTGGTGCTTTATGTGTACCTGCTTTAATAATCAGCTTGTATAGCTGATCAATATTTTCAGCAATTTCAGGTGTTGAACCGGAAGTTACTTTTTTAATTGTAACCAATGTATTTACTTTATCTCCCGGAACTATTCTCTCAGGAGAATATCCCACATAGAAATCTTCATTCAGCTTCAATCCCGATTCTTTTTCTAATACAGGGATACATTCTTCTTCTGTGCATCCAGGATAAACTGTAGATTCATAAATAACAACATCCCCTTTTTTAAGAATCTCTCCCAGCATTTTACTTGCTTTAATTAATAAAGTAAGATCAGGAGCATTAAATCTGTCTATAGGTGTGGGTACCGTTACGATATAGACATTGGCATTGGTAATTTCTGTTAGGGAACATGAAGGAATATATCCTTTTTTAAAATTACTTTCAGAGGCTTCTTTTAAACGCTCTTCTATTTCATGAGAATCAGCTTCCAGTGTATGGTCTTCACCATTTTTAAGCTCTTCAATTCTTTTAACGTTGATATCAAAACCGTATACCGGTAAATGTTTTGAAAATTCTAATGCTAATGGAAGCCCGACATATCCTTGTCCGATTACTGCAATTTTGTAATTTTCCAGTGTGTTCATCATTTGTTATTTAAAAATACTTTTTATTTTATCAAAAAAGCTTTTGTGTTCTGCACCATAGCCATAGCCATATTTGTTACCATAAGCAAAGTATTCTTTGCTCACATCATTAAGAACAAAAGCAACATTCTTTATTCTTTGGCTTTCGATCTGTTTGTTGGCAAAATCGATTAACGATTTTTCAGTGTGTTTGGATCTGGTAACATATAGCGTAACATCTGCCATCTCAGCAATAAGTAAAGTATCAGTTACCAGCATCAATGGTGCAGTATCTATAATAATATAATCATATTTCTCTTTAAGATCTGCAAGAAGGTCTTCATATCTTCCATTAGATAATAATTCTGTAGGATTTGGCGGTATGCTTCCGGAGAATATAACATCCAGATTTGGATTAAAGGCACTTTGATGAACAATTTCATCTACCGTTACATGATCATCATAAAGAAATTCTGTAAGACCAGACAAGCCTTTCCTTGCTGTATTATATCGCTGCAACTGAGGATTTCTTATATCTGAACCAATGATAATGATCTTCTTTTTCGGAGTTGCCATCGTCAAAGCAAGGTTTACGGATACGTGCGTTTTTCCTTCACCTTTTACAGTAGAGGTTACAAATACCGTTCTTCCCTTTTTTATACTTTTTGGAAACATGAAAATCATGTTCGTGATCAGTATCCTGAAAGATTCAGCCATCGGCGAAAGATCGTTGATTTTCACAAGTTCATCCTGACCACGCTCCATACTTGGAATTTCTCCAATGATTGGTTTTTTGTTTGTTAGTTTTTCGAGATCGTGCTTCGTTTTTACTTTATCGTTAAACAGCTGCTGAAGATAAATAATACCTAACGGAATGATCAACCCTAATAAAAATCCCGACAACAATATGATCATTGCTTTCGGAGCAATTTGACTACCAACATAAGCCTCGTCAACAACTCTTGCTTTAGGAGCTGTAACTGCCATAGAAATTGCCGTTTCTTCTCTCTTTTGCAATAATAGTAGATACAGAGACTCTTTTATCTGCTGTTGTCTTTCAATACTTCTGAAAAGCTTTTCTTGTGCAGGAACTTTGGCAATTTTCCCTGAAATATTATTTTGCTCAGAAGACAAGCCACTTTTCGCCAGTTGAAGCCCAGTTTTATTCTTTTGTAAACTTTGAATAATTGAACCACGAATATTATTAATCTGTTTTGTTATATCAACAACCAAGGGGTTTTGAGGCGTTGCATTTTCCAGTAATCTGTTTCTTTCCAAAACCAATTGATTATACGCTCCTACATTGGTTGTAGCGCCTGGATTATTTAAACCAACATTTCCTGGCAATGTCTGATAGGAATTCTGATTAGAAACATATCCCAATAATGCGTCTGTAAGTTCTAGTTGAGCATCAATTTCTAACTCTTTACCCTTTGCGCTAGCATTAGTTTCTAAACCTAATTTAATTTCAGTTTCAATATCAGAAATCTGATTACTTTGTTTGAACCTTTCCTTTTCATTTTCAACCTGTCCTAAATCTCGTCCTACCTGCGTGATACGGTCATCAATAAATTTTGCAGTATTGTTTGATTCTGTATTTTTATCAAGTATTGCATTTTCATTATAAACCTGAACCAATTTATTAATAATCACTTTTGCTTTATTGGTTTCAGCATAATTCATTGCCAGCTTGATTACCGTAGCATCTTTATTAATTAAAGATACGTTAAGAGCCCCTTGATATCCATTTGTTTTAGCTTCTAAGCTGGAAATATTCAATAGTAAATCAGTTGGTTTCTTTCCTACAAATTTTTCATTCTTTAATATTATGATGTTGGCAAACGGCAAACTAATCATTTTATTAAAAGTTGTTGTGATGGCAGGAAGTCCTTCCGAACTCAATGTTAATTGATTACCATTTATCTTTAAATTCATCAGACGAGAAACTTTTGAGGAAGTTTGTTTCTCCTGAATCACTCGTACTTTAATAGGAGAAGTTTCCGCAAAAAGTTCATGTTTTATATCGCCATTAAAAATATCCGTTTCAAGCGCTAAGTCTTTAACAATATCTTTTATAAGAGTTTTGGATTTGAAAATTTCCATTTCATTCTCCACCCCATTACTTCCCATTTTACCTATTCCTGAGATATCTCTTAATACAGCAAAATCCTGTGTTCCTCCGCCGCTTGCTTTAGAATCTTTGATAAGAACCGTGGAGGCAACCTCGAAAACAGGCACTTGTTTTCTAAGGTATAAATAAGCAAATACAACACCTACTATAACACTAGCTACAACCCAATACCAACTCTTTAAATAAGGCTGCAATATGTCTCTAATATGTAATTCAGAATCTTCTGCTTCCACTACATGATTTTTCTGTTTCATCATTTTTTCTATTAATTCTTAAATAAACCTACTGCTACTGCTACTGCCGTAACACCTATTGAAATAGCAGATAAAATAAGAGGTGTGTTTGGATTTTGTCTTGAAGTTACATCTTTTGTATTGTTTGCAGAAACGATAATCGCATCGCCTTGTTTCAAATTATAATATGGTGAATTGATAAGATTGGCATCCTGTAGATTGATTCTTCCATGTGTAATCTGGCCATTTTCTGTTCTTATGATTAAAACATCGGTTCTCTTTCCATACATAGTAAGATCGCCCGCCATACCAAGTGCATTCCAGATAGTTCCCTGTCCGTTAGCAATAGTATAATCACCCTGTCTGTTTACTTCACCTAAAACTGTTACTTTAAAATTAGCGAGTCTCACATTTACCGTTGGATTGACAACAAACTCAGCCGTTTTAGCTCTCAACTCATTTTTAAATTCAACTAAAGTTTTATTTGATGTATTGAGTCTTCCTAAAATTGGAAAATCTATGTCACCGTTTGTATCAACAATATAAGAAGGACCCGAAAGATTGACATTTCCCTGTCCGGGAGTATTTCCTCCAGCTAATGCATTGGTCTGAACAAATTCTGATGAAGAATAATTTTGATTAAATGGTTTTACAACATCCATATCCTTAGCAGTAATAAGAATAATCAGCTGATCGCCAGTTTGTATGGTATTGTTTGTAGTTTTTGCAGCATTATCTAGGGCGGTTTGCTCTATATTCTGCATGTAATTTAAATCATTATGAGCATTAGGATTTGTTTTACATGATACTAATACCATTGCCGAAAATATAACCAGTACTTTACTTTTCATCATATTTAAAAATTGTACAAATATACATTTATATTTTTTGTTTTATTTATCTAACACCTCATAAATAGAATTATTGCTTCTAAATTCAGGCACTATAATTTTCAATATTTTTACGACTGCTACTTTATCTTTTTCAAAAGCAGACTGGGTAATTTGCTCTATCAATGAGTCGATAGCATTAAATTCCATTGTAGGATCTTTAGATACCATAATTTTTTCATTGTGAGTAGGAAGTGTCTTGCTATTATCACTCAATAGTTCTTCGTACAATTTTTCTCCAGGTCTCAGTCCTGTATAGATGATTTTAATATCAATATCAGGTTCAAAACCAGACAATTTTATCATTCTTTTTGCAAGATCAAGAATCTTAACCGGCTCTCCCATGTCAAAAACAAAAATTTCACCTCCTTTCCCCATTGTACCGGCCTGTAAAACCAATTCACAAGCTTCAGGAATAGTCATAAAATATCTTACAATATCGGGATGTGTAATTGTGACAGGACCTCCGGCTTCAATTTGCTTCTTAAAGTGAGGAATCACAGAACCGTTTGAGCCCAAAACATTTCCAAATCTCGTTGTAATAAATTTGGTTATGTTGCCTTCCACATTTTGTAATGACTGAACAAATAATTCTGCCGCTCTTTTAGATGCTCCCATTACATTGGTAGGATTTACTGCCTTATCCGTAGAGATCATCACAAACCTGTTTACCTTATATTTGCTTGAAAGTGTGGAAATAATCCTTGATCCCAAAACATTTACCATAATTCCTTCATTCGGGTTTTCCTCTACCAAAGGAACGTGCTTGTAAGCCGCAGCATGATAAACCATTGAGAAATTATAAGCTTGAAACAACGGTTCTATCCTATTTTTATTGCAAACATCTGCCAAAACAAACTTAAATGGGATATGAGGGAATTTATTTCTCATCTCCAGTTCAATGTCGTATAAAGGAGTCTCTGCCTGGTCTAATACAACAATTAAAGAAGGATTAAATTGCGCTACCTGTCTAACGATTTCGCTTCCGATAGATCCGGCACCGCCCGTAACCAGAATGGCTTTGTTGAAATGTCGACTTTCAATCTCTGCATTCTGAATTTTAATTGGTTTTCTATTCAGTAAATCTTCAATCTGCAGATTTCGGATAGATCCGCCAAGATCACTATCTCTTAATTTCTGAACAGAAGGAGCTTTAAAAATACTAAGATCTTTTTCCAAAAATAAATTCACCCACGAATTCATCTCGTCTTTAGACATCATTTCTTTGATGATGATAACACCATCTACTAAAAGACCTTCTTTTGTATTATGCTCAATTTTCTCTTTTGAAAGGATCGGTTTGCCCAATAATGATGCTCTCTTAGAATCCGTTCTCTGAGTTAAAAAACCTACTACATGGTATGGCAGACTTGGATTATCCAGAATTGCTCTTGCAATCGCTATTGACTGTTCATCAATCCCTAAAACCAGAATTCTCTTCTTTAAAGCACTTCTTCTGTATTCTCTCACAATATGAAAAAATTCTTTTACATACAGTCTGAAAAGAAACAGCCCCATAAAAGAAATAATAAAATAGAGAATCAGATAAGAGCTAAGCATGAACTTTTCTCCCATCATCCAGAAACAACTAATGTTAAAGATTCCGATAACGAATGCCGTACAGAAACATGAAACAAGTAATTTGAATAAGTCTATAAAGGTAGAATGCCTGATAATTCCCGCATATGTCTTGAAAACATACATGAAAAAGACATTAACAAGAATAATGGAGAGAAAAACAACACTCTCATCATCCTGATAAATAAATTCTTTCTGACCTATCTTTTCTATTATATAGGTAGAAATAAATAAAGATATAACCAGAATAATAATATCTATTACGAGTATTATCCATCTGGGAAGATACCTTACATCCGAGAGATTGACAACATTATCTCCTCCAAAAATTTTTCTTCTAAGAGAATCGTACATTGTCTTTATTGGTGTTCATAGATTAAAAATGTCTAAACCCTATTATTTGAATAAAAATAATATCTGGGCATTTATGCAAAATTAAAATAAAATTTCATGTTACGTTTAAAATTTAGAATAAATTTGGTGTGTACTTTATGAAACATATATTTATTTGCCTATTTAAATGAGTATAATAAATTCTTTTTAATTGACATCCAACAAAATAGGATGAATAATTCATTATTTTAATTATTTTTCACATTTTGCAAAATGAAAATTATTTTTCCTGTAATTCTGACTTCGATTAAATTCCAACGTAAAGAAAATATTTAATAATTTATTCTCTCCTAACTTCAGATTGAAAATACACTTAGTCAAAAATATCATTAATTTTCTCATATTCAAAACCGCGGCTCATTAAATATTTTATGGTCTTAGATTTTCGCTGATATTCCTTCAATCCATTTTGTTTTGAGTAGTAATCTTCGTAGATTTTCTTTATTGTTTTTTGGTAGTCGTCTTCATCAATTTCATCAAAACATTTACTGATCAATTTTTCGGAGATCTGCTTTTGTTTCAAATTCATCTTAATTTTCGTCTTTCCCCAATGTTTTATATAGAATTTACCCCGAATATAACTTCTGGTAAATCGTTCTTCATTTAAATAGTTTTCCTTTAAAAGATAAAGCATAATTTCTTCTTTAGCTTCATCAATTAATAAAAATTCCTTCATTTTCTGCTCCACTTCTGCATGACAACGATCCTGATAGACACAATAGTTCATCAGTTTCAGTTTAATTTCATTAAAAGTGAAAGATTTCTTTTCCATATATAATGATGCAAAAAAGAATGGACAAGCGCCCATTCTTTATATTCTAAACAAGGTAAATATTAATAATTAAATAACGCTTCACCTTCCATTAATTCGTTAACTTTATTTTTTACAGAAGTAAGAACTTCTTCATTTTTGATATTATCAACCACTTCAGAAATAAATCCTGCAATCGTATCCATATCGTTTTCTTTCAATCCTCTGGTTGTAATTGCAGCAGTTCCCAATCTAATACCAGAAGTTGTGAACGGCGACTTATCATCAAAAGGAACCATATTCTTATTACAAGTAATATCAGCAAGAACCAAAGCTTTCTCCGTTTCTTTACCGTTTACATTTTTATTTCTAAGATCAACAAGCATTAAGTGATTGTCTGTTCCTCCGCTCACAATATCAAATCCTCTGTTGATCATAGCATTTGCCAAAGCCTGAGCATTAGACTGAACTTGTTTTGCATACGTTTCAAACTGAACATCCAAAGCTTCTGCAAAAGCTACCGCTTTACCTGCAATCACGTGCTCTAACGGACCTCCCTGAATTCCCGGGAAAACAGCTCCGTCAAGAACCTGGCTCATCATTTTGGTTTCCCCTTTTGGAGTTTTATGACCGTATGTATTTTCAAAATCTTTACCCATCATGATCATTCCACCTCTTGGACCTCTTAACGTTTTGTGAGTCGTAGTTGTAACAACGTGGCAATGCTCAAATGGGTTGTTTAATAAACCTTTAGCAACCAAACCTGCAGGGTGAGCAATATCTGCCCAAAGTGTAGCTCCGATTTCGTCAGCAATTTCTCTATAAATAGCATAATCTAAATCTCTTGAATAAGCAGAGAAACCGGCAATCATCATTTTTGGTCTTTCTCTTAATGCTACCTCTCTCATCTGATTATAATCGATAAGACCCGTTTCTTTTTTTACACCGTAAGAAACCACTTCATACTGAATCCCAGAGAAATTCACACCTGAACCGTGAGTAAGGTGACCTCCCATCGAAAGATCCATCCCCATAATTTTATCTCCCGGCTTCAAAACTGCTAAGTAAACCGCAGCATTTGCCTGAGAACCAGAGTGTGGCTGAACATTTACATAATCAACTCCGAAAAGTTCCTTAGCTCTATTGATTGCCAAAGCTTCAACCTCATCTACTACCTCACATCCTCCGTAATATCTTTTACCAGGATATCCTTCAGCATATTTGTTTGTCAACACACTTCCCATTGCTTTCATCACATTCTCAGAAACGAAGTTTTCTGATGCAATCATTTCAATACCATGGGTTTGTCTCTGTCTTTCTTTTTCAATCAGGTCGAAAATTATGTCCATTTTACTTTTATTTTTAGAAATTTTTCACCCCAAAAGTACGAAATTTTCAGCGAGAATTTAGTATTGCCAAATATGATTTTTTGAAAGAGTGATTCCTTAATTCGCAAATTCGCCTTCTATTATTTAAATATTTAAAATTCTTCTTCCGAAAGTTCTTTATTCACAACCGCTCCCGTAAAATTTCCCTGAGCAACTGCATTGGCCACCGAACGCATCATCGTTACATTATCTCCGCAGGCAAAAACTCCGGGAATATTTGTTTTCTGCATCATATCAACTGTAATAAAACCTTGCTCGTTTAATTCAATTCCCAAATCTTCAACCTTAATATTCTGTTCAAAAGGAATCTTTGCATACAAAACTTCCAATGAAATTTCCTTTCCGTTTTTAAGGATTACTTTTTCAATTTGTCCGTTTTTGTGTACAATTTCACTGATTTCATCTTCATTGAGATTGATTTTATTTTGATTGAATTTTTCAACCTGTTCCTGAGTTAATGTCGATTTTCCGTTGGTAAACAATGTCAGGTCTTTTGTTAAATTAAAAACAAGTTTTGAGAAATCAAAAGCCATATCTCCGTTTGCCATAATTCCTGTTACTTTTCCTTTCACTTCGTAGCCGTGACAATATGGACAATGAATCACAGAAATTCCCCAACATTCTGCAAATCCCGGAATATTAGGCATTATATCTTTAATTCCTGAAGCAAGAATTATTTTTTTAGCATGAAATATTTTTCCATTTTCAGTTTCAACTTCAAAGCTATCCTCATTTTTTGACGTTTTTACCACGATCCCGTCATGGAATTTTACGGTTTCATATTTCAAAACCTGCTCTTTTGCCAGATTAGAAATTTCTTTCGGAGTTTTCCCATCGTGAGTGATGAAATTGTGTGAATGCGGAGTTTGTCGGTTACACGGTTTTCCGCTATCAATAATTAAAACATTTCTTAAAGATCTTCCCAAAGCCATTCCCGCAGATAATCCTGCGTAGCTTCCTCCTATAATGATAACGTCAAAATTTTGTTCCATAATCTATTGTTTATTGATATCACAAAGGTAAAACAAATTTTTACTAATGCGACTTTATCGCAATAATATTTTTTATCTTTGTAGCATGGCAAAACGAAACACACCGACCAAACAATTAATTCTGGACTCATTAAAGAATTCAAAATCTGCCGTCAGTCAGGAAGTTTTACAAAAAGAATTGGGAGAAGCTGTGGATCGGGCAACGATTTACAGAGTTTTAAACAGCTTCTGCGAAGACGGAATTGTTCACAAAATTCTGGGTGATGACGGAAAATTTTATTTTGCCTTTTGCATCAATTGTTCTGAAAAGAAACATCAGCATAATCACTTTCACTTCAAATGTCTGACGTGTGAACAAATTGAATGCCTGCCAAACGAAGTTGATGTAAAATTACCACAAGGCTATCAGTCTGTTACTTTTAATGGATTTATTTCCGGGTATTGTAAGAATTGTTCAGTTTCTTAATTGAATAAATGGCTTCCGTTTTTAGTGTAAACTTCCAACTTAGCCCTGATTGAAGTGAAAATCCTTTTTTGAAAAAAAAAGATTGCAACGGAAAGCAGGAAATAGCTCAAAAAAATGATGTGTATTTTTTTGAGATTGCTTCCACGTTCCGGACAGATTTTAATAAAAAAATCCCGAGAAAAATTTCTCAGGATTACAGTTTAAAATATATAGTCTAGTTTATTATTTCTTCGCCTTTTCTTTCAATTCTTCTTTGTCTTTGTCGGAAGGATTCCAGACTTTTACATCTGCATTTTTATCGATTCCGGATAAAACCTGAACGTTGATTCCATCACTTGCCCCTAATTTCACATACACTTTTTTGAACTTTCCGTCTGCCTGTTTTACCTCAACGAAAGAAACGTCTTTCCCATTTTTCTTCTCGTACTGAACCAATGATTCATCCAATAACAAAGCATTTTTCTGAGAACTCAGCACGATTTCTCCGTTGGCAGAAAATCCGGCTCTGATGTATTCATTGTTTGGATTGTTCACATCGCCTTCAACCGGGAATTTAATGGTTCCATTATTGTCTTTTCCTTTCGGAGCGATCATCGTCAGCTTACCTGGGAAACTCTTGTTTTGTAATGCACCGATTACGATTTTCATTTCCATTCCCTGCTTTAATTTTCCGGCTTGCGCTTCGTCTATTTCACCTTGGAAAATCAAAGAATTAAGATCCGCAATCGAACAGATCGTGGTTCCTGCGTTGAAAGAGTTGGCTTCAATCACCTGACTTCCCACTTTTACAGGAACTTCAAGAACGGTTCCTGAAGCTTTTGAACGAATCTGAGTTGTCGCCAGTCCTTTAAGTTCCGGAGTTGAACCTGTTTTTACAATTTGTAATGTTTTTTGTGCCGTTACCAGTTGCTGATTTGCATTTTTCAATGTCTGCTGTGTAGAATATAACTGCTGCTGTGCATTCAGATATTCCTGCTTTGAAGCAACTCCTTGTTTGTACAGTTTTTCCTGCATTTCGAACTGCTTGCGCATATTATCAACATTCATTTTTGCATTGCTGATTTGAAGTTCAGAATTCTGAATATTCTGCTGCGCACTGTTTACATCCGCAAGATTCGGGATGATTCTTACCGTTGCGATTAACTGGCCGGCTTCTACTCTATCTCCTTCTTCTACCAAAATTTTGTCGATAATCCCTGCGATATTCGGTTTGATCTCGATTTCTTCTTTGGGAACAATTTTTCCTGTTGCCATTACCTTATCATCCATATTCTGAACGGTTGGTTTTCTGGTAAGAAAAGCTTCACTTTCCTTAGAATTTGATTTTACAAGATATCCGATTCCTGAGAATAACGCCACGGCAAATACAAGTCCAAGGACAATATAAATGGCTTTTTTCCAAGTGAATTTCTTTTTCATATGTATAGTTTATTTTTTTACTTAATTAAAATATTTCGAGATTATGAGATTGAGAAATTATTAAATCCTAATCATCAAATTATATCATTTTTAAATTATTCTGTTCTTAATGCTTCTATCGGTCGGATTTTTACTGCTCTCTGCGCAGGAATCATTCCGATGACTAATCCTAAAATCACCATAACCGCCATGGCTGCGAAAACGTCTCCGTAATTCACCGTTGGGTTATAGAAAGGGAAAGCATCCTGACCTTGCGTTGCCATATCTAAAATCATTAAGACAAAAATTCCCGACATAAATCCGAGCAATCCGGACGAGAGTGTAATCACAACACTTTCCAACAAAATCTGATTTCTTACTTCCGAAGGTTTTGCACCTAACGCCCGTCTGATTCCGATTTCTTTTGTTCTTTCTTTTACTGTAATTAAAAGGATATTTGAAATAGCAATGACTCCTGCAATGATCGTTAAAGTTCCTACAATGATTGTTAAAAGCTGCATTCCGGTTAAGAATCCTGTTAGTTTTTTAAATTCTTTTCCAAGATTGAAACTTCCAAATGCGTTGGTATCTTCTGGCGAAACTTTATTCTTCGCTTTCAACTCCTGTTTTACACTTTCTTCTACTGAATTTACATCAGCATTCGGCTTACTTACAATCGCAAACATATCGATCTGATCGGCTGCGTTGTACATTTTGGTATACGTGGAAAGTGGAATAAATATGGTCTGATCATTTTCAAATCCGCCTCCTTTTTTTACTCTGAAAACTCCGATTACATTAAAGAAAATTCCTTTTACATTAATAGATTTCCCAAGAGGATTTTCATTTTTTTTGGAATCAAAAAAGTTTTTATAAATCTCTTCACCTATTACGGCTACATTTTTATTTCCTGAAACATCGGCATCATTGATATAACGCCCGTAAATTAACTTTTTCTCTGAAATTTTATTTCCTACCGGATAATCTCCCGTTAAAGAATATGTCCCGTTTTTACCATTTCTCGACATTTGTTCGCCGGGCGTTCCTGTAAAACTTCCACGGGAATTTTGTGGAGAAATATAATCGATATTAGGAATTTTTCTTTTTAACATTTCAATATCTGAAAGATTTAGTTTCAGACCTCTACCTTTTGGAAAACCATCATAAGGAATCGATGTATTCTGAGCCCAAAGGAAGATTGAGTTGGTCGCAAAACCAGAAAATAATTTATCAAAACCATTTTCCATCCCTTTCGCCGCCCCCAATAAAGCAACATACAAAAACATACCCCAACCCACACCAATCATGGTAAGGAACGTTCGGAGTTTATTATTCTTCAATGAATAATAAATTTCCTGCCAAGTATCTTTTTTAAATATTATGTTCATTTTCTTACTATCAATATTTTACGATGTAAAAGTGAATTTCCTTCGAAGTCAATTAATTTCATTATTAATTTTTCATCTTTCAAGATTCACAATTGACTATTCACCATTTGCTATTCTGATCTTAATGCTTCAATCGGCTTAATCTTCGATGCTCTGTATGCCGGAACAAAACCTGCAATTAATCCTGAAAAAACCAAGGCGATGAACGCTGCAATTATTGATCCCCAGCCCACACTCGGATTTTTAATGAAATATTCTTCCAAACTGTCGCCAATTAAGTGTAATACCAAAACCCCCAGACCAACGCCTACAAATCCTGAAATAACCGTAATCACAACACTTTCCTGAACAATCAGAGCAACAATACTTCTTGGTTTTGCCCCAATCGCTTTTCTTACTCCGATTTCTTTTGTTCGTTCTTTCACAATGTACACCATGATATTGCTGATTCCTATAATCCCGGCGATTAATGTTCCTAAACCGATAAAAGCTACAATTCCCGTAAGCACTGCCATAAATGCGAAAGTATCGCTCATATTTTTAGCATTATTCCATACACGAACTCCATTTTCATCGTCTGGAGATACATTTTTTCTGGCTTTTAATCTGTCTTTTAATTCATCACCATAAGCAATTGCCTGTTGAGGATTCAATTTTTCATTATAAGCAATATAACCTATACTTATTGTATCTGAACCCTTTTTCATTTGCTGTAAGGTGGTAATGGGAACCGTAATATGCCTTTCATCCCGATCGCCACCGTCATCAGAAAACACACCGATTACTTTAAACATCGTTCCGTTGATATCCAGCTCTTTTCCTACAGGGCTTCCGTTTTTTATTAAATCACGCTGAACCATTCTTCCGATCACTGCCACATTTTGCTTTCTGTCCAAATCTCCCGGAGAAATATAACGCCCCTCAATCATTTTCCGGTTTTCAATAGTCTGTTCTGCTGGTTCAGCTCCGTTTATCTGATAATTTCCGCTTTCATCACCGTATTTTACCAATAAATTTGCGGTATATCTTGGTGAAGTGCTTCCTACTTTTTCTTTATCCATATTGACTAGAAAATCGTAGTCGTCATTATTCAGAGTGACAATTCTTTCGGATTGAAGTCCTTTATACGCAATCGTAGTTTTTCCTGTAACAATAGAAATAAGATTCTGGGCATCTCCCGCAAAGCCTGCCGTGAAAGCGTTCTGCAAACCCGTTCCGATCCCGAAAAGCACAATGAAAATAAATAATCCCAAAGCCACTGTAAAACCGGAAAGTACCGTTCGCAATACATTACTGCGAATAGAACTGAATATTTCCTGCCAACGATCTAAATCGAACATATTTTTTATTTTTTACGTTGTAAAAAGTGAATTAGCCATGCTGTGAATTTTCTTTGAAGTCAATTAATTTCTTTGTCAATTTTTTTTTACAAAATTCACTTGTGAAACAAAATTGACCATTCACATTTCGCTATCTCATCACTTTTTCAACATTCCACTTAATAGTATAAATGAGGTCTTAATTAATTTTCCAATCTTAATCACTTGATCTGTTTCAACATAATTACTTTCAATAATGATATCAAAACAAGAATCTAATTCGATTACCGAACCTCTTGCTATTTCAAAATATCTTTTTCTTTCAATCTCAGATTTTCTTGAACAACCTTCTGTAATATTTAAAACAACTGAAGTTGAAGCCCTTCTTATTTGACCTGTTATGTTAAATCTTTCGCTTTCCGGAAGTTTCGGAAGAATTTTATAACATTCGATTCTCAATTCCCTTGCAGATTTATAAACATCAAGATTATAATGGTTCAGATTTAAAAACATTTTTCATTTTTTTAATTGCATTTGTGTTTACGTTTATTTTGAATATCAATTGTCAATTTTCCAGTCACTTAAAAAATTCACTTGCAAAGCAAAACTGACTATTCACCCCTTCACTTTATTCTAGTACAATCTGCTTGATAAACTCATCACTCTCAATGATTCCATCTTTCAGAATGACATTTCTTTTGGTTTGTGCCGCTACATCAGGTTCGTGCGTTACCACGATGATCGTTTTTCCTTCATTATTAATATCCTGAAGAAGCTTCATAATATCATGTGTCGTTTTAGAATCCAATGCTCCTGTTGGTTCATCTGCTAAAACAACCTTTGGATCCGTAATCAATGCTCTTGCGATGGCAACTCTCTGTTTCTGACCTCCTGAAAGCTCGTTCGGAAGGTGATTTGCCCACTGCGCAAGTCCTACTTTCTCCAAATATTCCATTGCTTTTTTATCACGTTCTTTTCTCGGAACGTTTTGATAATACAAAGGCAGCGCAACATTATCCAAAGCCGTTTTATATCCAATCAAATTAAAAGACTGGAAAATAAATCCCAAAAACTTACTTCTGTACTCCGCCGCTTTTATTTCAGATAAATGCTCAATCGGAACATTATCCAATTCGTAAACCCCGGAATCTTTTTCATCAAGAATACCGATAATATTAAGAAGCGTAGACTTTCCCGAACCGGAACTTCCCATAATAGAGACAAACTCGCCCTCTTCAATACTAAGATTAATACCCTTGAGAACGTGCAACTTACTTTTACCCGTATCGTATGATTTATGTAGATCCTGAATTACTAACATGAAGCGATGTTTGTTTTTATAGCTAATAAGTAGATGTTATTTTCAATTTGTTACGAAGATTGAAAAATTCTTTATTTAAATTATTGTTTAATTGATTAATCCTTTATTAATAAACATTTATACAAAACTGTTTAATTAAAATTTCCTTATAACAGTCTTTTCCGCACGATAAGCCTTTGTAAACCAATAACAGAGCAACTTTCATGTAAATGTGGAAAACTTTTACAGTTAAAACTCAATCATTTAGTGTTTCCCCCTTTCAAATACAGTTCTTTTTGTCGAACTTTGTACTTATACAATACAAAAAATAAAACACTTTCATGGTTGATAACTTTTTATTGTAAGTCACAGAAAATCATATTGTTGAATATTTTTTGAATGTTATCCACACTGATCATTTATTTAATTTTTTAAGACACTTTACTATGGGAATTTTTGATAAGAGAGTAAGTTATAAGCCTTTTGAGTATCCGGAGGTCCTTCAATTTGTAGAAGCCATCAACAAATCATTTTGGGTACACTCGGAAGTAGATTTTACAGCCGATGTTCAGGATTTCCAATCACAACTGGAACCGCACGAAAAAAATGCCGTAAAAAACGCATTGTTGGCCATTGCTCAGATTGAAGTTTCTGTAAAGTCGTTTTGGGGAAATCTTTACAACCACCTTCCAAAGCCGGAATTGAATGGTTTGGGTTCAACATTTGCTGAATGTGAATTCCGTCACTCGGAAGCGTATTCTCGTTTGTTGGAAGTGTTGGGTTATAATGAAGAATTTACCCATGTTGTGGAAGTTCCTGCCTTAAAAAAGAGAATAGAATTTTTATCTAATGTCTTAAAGCACGCCAATTCTGCAACGCCGAAAGAGTATGTATCTTCTCTTTTGCTGTTCAGTATTCTGATAGAAAATGTGTCTTTATTTTCTCAGTTTGCCATCATTCTTTCGTTCACAAGATTTAAAGGATACATGAAAAATGTTTCCAATATTATTGCGTGGACTTCAATTGATGAACAAATCCACGCAAATGGAGGAATTTATTTAATCAACAAAATTCGTGAAGAACAGCCGGATCTTTTGACAGATTCTGATATTGAAGATATTTATACTTTGGTTGACCAATCTATCGAACTGGAAGGTGAAATTCTTGACTGGATTTTCGAAATGGGAGAAATAAGTGTTTTCTCAAAAGAAGATTTAATTAATTTCATGAAATACCGTGTTGACGACAGCCTTAAAAAAATCAATATGGCAACCCGTTACAACGTTTCTGCTGAACAGTATAAACCAATGATTTGGTTCGAAGAAGAAGTTTTCGCCAATTCTATGGATGATTTCTTTGCAAAAAGACCGGTGGATTACACGAAGCATGACAAGAGTATTACGGCGAATGATTTGTTTTAAATTTTATGACAACATACTTAATTAATTACTATTCAAATACTTTCAAAGTAAATCATAAATTAGAAAAGTGTATCAAGGAACTTTCAGATCAATGTATTGGAGTTTTCCCAAATACATGGTTTATTACAACATCTGAAATAGCAGTTCATATCAGTGCATTTTTAGCTGAAGCTATTGAAAAAGATGACCAAATACTTGTTACAGCAACAAACGGAGAATGTTCAAGCTTAGGTCTAAAAAATAATACTATCGAGTTTTTAAACTCTTATTGTTAAATAATTAAACAAAATTCCTGAGCCTTAAACCCACTCAGGAATTCGAAAATATAAAATCTATGGACGAAAAAAACAACAATATATGGTGGCTCAACGAAGAATCTGAGCAAATGCTGAACAGAGGATACCTTTTAAAAGGAGAAACTGTAGACGGAGCAATCGACAGAATCACTACTGCTGCTGCCAAAAAATTATACAAACCTGAACTCCAGCCTGCTTTCAAAGAAATGATCACGAAAGGATGGATCAGTTTCTCGTCTCCGGTTTGGGCAAATATGGGAACTCAGAGAGGTCTTCCTATTTCTTGTTTCAACGTTCATATTCCGGACAGCATTGAAGGAATTACCCACAAAATGGGTGAAGTGATCATGCAGACGAAAATCGGTGGAGGAACTTCAGGATATTTCGGAGAACTTCGTAACAGAGGAACTGCGGTAACTGACAATGGAAAATCTTCCGGAGCTGTTTCTTTCATGAAATTGTTTGATACAGCAATGGATGTTGTTTCTCAAGGTGGTGTAAGAAGAGGTGCTTTTGCAGCTTATTTGGACATCGACCACGGAGATATTGAAGAATTTTTATCAATTAAAGATATCGGAAGCCCTATCCAGAACCTATTTACAGGAATTTGCGTTCCTGATTACTGGATGCAGGATATGATCGATGGTGACATGGATAAGCGTAAAATCTGGGCGAGAGTTTTGGAAAGCCGTCAGCAGAAAGGTCTTCCATACATTTTCTTCACAGATAACGTGAACAGAAATAAACCACAGGTTTACAAAGACTTAGGAATGCCTGTTAATGCAAGTAATCTTTGTTCTGAAATCATGCTTCCTTCTACAAGAGAAGAATCTTTCATCTGCTGTTTATCTTCCATGAACTTAGAATTGTATGACGAATGGAAAGATACAAATGCTGTACAATTGGCAGTGTATTTCCTGGATGCAGTTTTAACTGAGTTTATCGAAAAAACAGAAGGAAATTATTATTTACAAGGAGCAAGAAACTTCGCTTTGCGTCACAGAGCGCTTGGTTTGGGAGTTTTAGGATATCATTCTTATTTGCAGAAAAATATGATTCCGTTTGAAAGTTTTGAGGCAACTCAGTTCAATGCAAGAGCTTTCAGACACATCAAAGAACAGGCAGAAATCGCTTCAAGAGAATTGGCAAACATCTACGGTGAACCGGAATTATTGAAAGGTTATGGATTGAGAAACACCACTACAATGGCAATCGCTCCTACAACTTCAAGTTCTGCAATCTTAGGACAGACTTCTCCGGGAATTGAACCGTTTGCTTCTAATTATTATAAAGCTGGTCTGGCTAAAGGAAACTTTATGCGTAAGAACAAATATTTAGCAAAATTGTTGGAAGAAAAAGGTCTTGATAACGAAGAAACATGGAGAACAATCATGTTGAATCACGGATCTGTACAACATTTGAAAGAATTAACTGACGAAGAAAAAGCAGTATTCAAAACGTTCAAAGAGATTTCTCCGATGGAGATTATTTCTCAGGCTGCACAGAGACAACAATACATCGATCAGGCGCAGTCGCTGAACTTGCAGATTCCTTCTACAATGCCGGTAAAAGATGTAAATTACCTTTATATCGAAGCTTGGAAAAAAGGAGTAAAAACGCTGTATTACCAAAGAAGTTCTTCAGTTTCTAAAGAAATGATGGTGAATTTTGTTTCTTGTTCGGCTTGTGAAGCTTAATTTCAGGTATTATGGATGATAATTTCGATTTATTTATTGGCACAGAAAAATTCGATTTAATTTTAAAAAAAATTGAAGATGATAATAAAGAAATTTTTAAAGACGCAATGGTTAGTTACAATGAATGTTGCATATTTTTCTACCTAAATAACAAAATTTCACTTGTAGAAATAAACGACAAACTTCCTAATTCAATAAAAAATCTTATTGAATTTGAATGGAAAAAGTTTTGCGATAATTAATGAAATATTAATTTGATAGAAAACCGTAGATAAATTTCTGCGGTTTTTATTTTTTAACAAAAAGTAAAATAAACTTTACATTATGTAAAATATTTATTACATTTGAATCATCAAAAAAATTAATTATGAATAATACATTAAAACTTTTACCAAACCATTTCAAAAAAATCGGATGGTCTATTTTTATTCCTTCTTTACTTTTGGGAATAATATCATTAACAAATGTTTTTTCGTTTCCCGAAGTTTCTTTACCCGTTTTCTACAATTCCGGATTCCCGTTGAGTAATGAAGATTCCGGATTGTTTAAAAGTACAGAAGTTGCTGTCTTTCCCAATCTTTTTGGAATATTGATTATCATTGGAGGTTTACTTCTTGGATGTTCAAAAGAAAAAATTGAAGACGAATACATTTCCAGCTTACGTTTACGATCTGTTTTCTGGAGTTTAATCGTAACCTATTCTACTGTTCTGATTCTATTTTTAACTGTATTCGGTATGGCATTTTTTACCGTTATGATCATTATTATATTTTTGCCGTTGGTTTTATATATTTTCAGATTTAATTATTTATTGCTTAAAAAATGAAAAATACCATTAAAATAGAAAGAGCCGTAAAAAATATTACGCAGGAAGATTTAGCAAAAAAAATTGGTGTATCGAGACAAACCATTAACGCAATGGAAGCCGGAAAATATGTTCCTTCAACAGTTTTAGCACTGAAAATTGCTAAGTATTTTAATAAAAAAGTAGAAGATATTTTTGAGTTGGAAAGTGATGATTGAAATTTATTTTCCCCAACCCTAAAGGGAGCAAATTTCTACCATGAATAGTTTTGTGAGCAAAAATCCTCCCTTTAGGGTTGGGGAAAAGATTTTTGATTTTAACTATTTCAAAATTTATTAACTTTACTCAAAACACGAAAATGAAAAAAATTAAACCCAATTACGATGAAGGAATGTGGAAAGGTGCGCCGTCAAGTTCATTCTTAAAAGCTCAGTCTCTAAGAAAAAATGAAACAGCAGAAGAGAAAATTATCTGGGAAAAACTCAGAAATAACCAATTAAAAGGTTACAAATTCAGGAGACAGCATCCGATAAGTTTATATATAGCCGATTTTTATTGTCATCAATTAAAATTAATCATAGAAATTGATGGAGAATATCACAATCTCGATGAACAGATAGAAAGGGACAATGAACGAACCCAGACATTGGAAAGTAATGGTTTACAACTTATCCGATTTACGAATAATGAAGTTCAGACAGATTTAGACAACGTGATAAGTAAGATTAACCTAAAAATAGACGAAATTGTGGATGTTTTATAAATCTGAACTTATCTTTTAATTATATTTGTTTAAACAGTTTAATCCAAAAAAGTAAGATATGAAATTCGGACAAGTAGAAGATCCTTCACAAATAGATTTTACATTACCCAAAGATCATCCTAAAACAAAGGAAATTTTAAAGCAAAATAAAAAAGGCTTGAAAAATATTTCTATCGGATGTGCAAAATGGAATAAAACTGATCTTAAAGGATTTTACCCGAAAGGAACAAAAGACGAACTCACGTATTACGCAACACAATTTAATTCTATTGAGCTGAATGCCACTTTCTACGGAATGCCAAGCGCCGCACAGGTTCTTACATGGAAAGAAAAAACTCCGGCAGATTTTAAATTCTTCCCAAAAATTCCCAATACGGTTTCCCATTTCAGAAGATTATTGAATATTGATGATGTGGTAACACAATTTGCTTCAGCAGTTTTGAATTTTGATGAGAAATTAGGAATGGTTTTTTTGCAGCTTCATGACAATTTTAAGCCAAAAGATTATGAAAGACTGGAAAAATTTGTCAAAAACTGGCCCAAAGAAGTTCCGTTAGCCATTGAGCTGAGAAATACGGAATGGTTTACAGATGAAGAAATTTTAGATAAAACCTGTCAGCTTTTTGAGGACAACAATATTACCAATATCATCGTAGATACTGCCGGAAGAAGAGATATGCTTCACATGAGACTGACGACTCCCAACGCTTTTATCCGATACGTAGGAGCCAATGCAGAAAGTGATTACGAAAGACTGGATGACTGGATGAATCATCTTACAAAATGGAAAGAAGAAGGACTGCAGAATCTCTACTTTTTTGTACATCAGAATATTGAAAAAGCTTCTCCTTTATTGTCTGCCTATTTCATTCAAAAAATGAATGATGAATGGAAAACTGACATCTTGATACCAAAAATGGCGACTGAAAACACAGGAACGCTATTTTAACATTTAGTAATATTTAAATTTATTCACTATATGGTGTAATAATTTTTAATAAAAAATACAATTTTAACAAAAAAATTTCAATTTAAAGGCTGGAAAAAAAATTAGCCTCAATCTCTTTTTCACATTGCATAAATCATTACATTAGATAGTACAGTAATTGATAAACTTTAAAAACAAAAATGCAAATGGAAAAAGAAATTTGTACAATCAGCATTACAACTAATTGGCTTGCTGATGAATATACTTTTTATGAAAATAATACCATAAAAAGAGTGTATGACAAAAACAGTATGAGTTCGAATCATACTGAATGGCTTGAGCCCAAACAGATCAGCAAACAAAATAAGGACAAACTCATAAGAAATTGTCCGGAAGAATGTAAGGAAAAAGTTATGTTAGTTTTAGATTATCCTTAAAAGTGACATAAAAACTGAAAAAAATTATCTTTTTTTCCTGATTAAAAGAACAAGATTTAAGAAAAGCAGAAGAAAATCCAGTGTGATCCAAATGGCATTTTTTGTGTTTTGGTAATTGTATTCGTCGATCTGCTTTTTGGCAATATCAGAAAGTTTTACACTTTGATTGATGTAATTTTTAACCTCAATCATCTGATCGATATTCTTGTTTGGAAGAGAATGTTGGGAAAAATAGACAAGATTTTTCTTTCCAAGGTAACCGGCAATCCAATATTCATCAGACTTATCCATCTTTAAATATTGAATTCTGAAATATTCCGGGCGAATTTTCCCGATGTGCTGGGTTTCCAAAATCTTATCAGCTTCCGGATCATTTAGATTAATAACATAAAAATCTAAAGGTTGCGGAAGCTTATTAATAATCTGCAATGCCACCGAATCCTCCACAATGCTCACCAAGCTTTTCTTAATAAACCAATAGGTAAATATAGAAATTGCAAAAACTACGGTGACTACAGGGAATATTTTTGCCCATTCCCGTCCTTTTTTCGCCTTTACTTTAAACAAAAACAAAGAAATAAGAAGTGCGACAAAAATTATATACACGATGAACATCATACTGCAAAGATATAGATTTGTAAATCTACGGGCGAATGTTAATCAACATTCCATTCTTTGTAAAACTGATCAAGAAATTTCAGCATAAAATCGTGTCTTTCAGAGGCAATTTCTTTTCCTTTTTCGGTATTCATCAACTCTTTCAGCAACAACAGTTTTTCATAGAAATGATTAATCGTTGTTCCGTTTGATTTTTTGTATTCATCTTTCGACATATTCAGTTTTGGTTCAATGGTCGGATCATACATCAGATTATTTTTGAAACCTCCAAAATTGAACGTTCTCGCCACGCCGATGGCACCAATTGCATCAATTCTGTCAGCGTCCTGAACAATTTTCAGTTCTATCGGAAGATTTTGAGTAACTTCTCCCCTGTTTTTAAACGAAATATTTTTAATAATAAATAAAACCTGCTCGATCAAATCTTCTGAAGCATTCTGACTTTCCAGAAATTCTCTTGAAACTTTTAATGCTAATGTTTCATCACCATTATGAAATTTTGGATCTGCAATATCGTGAAGCAATGCTGCCAATTCAACAACTTCCTGATTACAATTTTCTGTCTCGGCAATCTTTTTAGACAGTTTCCAGACTCTCTCTATGTGAAACCAGTCGTGTCCTGCTTCTGCGCCTTCCAGTTTTTCCTTTACAAATTCTACTGTTTTTTCGATCAGATTCTTCATTTATATCAATTCGTTTAAAATAATATTCCAGAGTTTTTTATTGTAGCTTCTAAAAAAATTAACATGACCAATTTGTCCTTTTTCCGACTCAGAAGTTTTAATTAATCTGTAGGTTGGTTTCAGATTCGGATAAGTGTCATTTAACAGACTTCTCACTCCTTTTTCTGTTAACCAAACATCATCTTCTGCCCGAATGACAAATACTTTTTGGGTTAAAATTTTAGAATAATCATCAATTTTCTCCAACAAACTGTTGGTTGATTTCCTGTTTAAAATTAAGGTTCTCCAGTCATATGCGCAATTTTTCGGCAGACTTTCTCCGAGCCCGAACCAATTTCCCGGGAAATATCCTAACAATGCGGTAATTACAGGCTGGGCAATCCCAAAACCGAGATACGCTTCAATTTTTGTTCTGAATTTTAAATTTCCTACAAAAGCATTTTGAGTTCCTACAAAAATAAACTCTTCAAACATTTCAGAATCTTTGTTCATTCCTAAAATTAAAGCTCCAACGGAATGTCCTAAACAATATTTCTGGTAATCATTAAAATTAATCTTAATATAATCCGTTACCGTTTTATAATCTTCAGATCCCCAGATTCTCATAGAAGCTTTAAAACCTTTCATATTTTTCGGTTTTGAAAGCCCGATTCCACGATAATCGTAGGTAATAACCGTAAATCCATGTTCAGCAAAATATTGGGCAAAAGAGAAATAAATCTGCTGCTTTACACCCGTTGCAGAATTGATGAGCAAAAGTTTATTGTTACTTCTTTCAGGCAAAAAAAGATGGCAAATGATCGAAATTTGATCCCGAGTTGTAAGCATTAACTTCTCCATAATACAAAAGAAAAAATCCACTATAAAAGTGGAAATTTTAGTGATAACTTTATGCTATGTTTTACTTTTTCGATATGTGGCAAATAGCTTATTAAATAAAATCTGAGATTCTTGGCAAACCTGTCTGCGAACCCTTTTTACCTGAAACTCTTGCAGAAACTTCATTTCCGAAATTCACACATTCTTCAATAGAATTTTTGTGGCATAACGCAATCGAGAAACCTGTGGTAAATGCATCTCCCATTCCCATTGTCTGCACCGTTTTTTCTTTATCATGTCTGCAGTATTTCATTTCAGTTCCATCAAAATATACTGTGGAATTCACATCATCTCTTACAAAAACTTTGTTGAAATATTTTTTAAGAATAACTTCTCGCTGATCTTCACCAAAAATAATATGAAGCTCACTGCTTTTTGCAATAATAAAATCTATATTGTCAAGAATATCGTCACCTAAGGGTTGCGCAGGAGAAGCATACAATCCTACCTTTTTACCGTATTTTTTAGCTTTTTTAACAGCATATCTGATTACCTCAATTGAAACTTCCAACTGAAGAAGAACAAGATCTGTTGTATGAAAATACTTATCCGCAGCTTCTACATGTTCTATACTCAGGTAATTGTTGGCAGCAGGAACCACAACAATCCCAGAACTTCCGTCAGCAGTTGTCACATAAGCCGTCCCCGTAGATTCCTGATCCGTTTCGAAAACAAAACCTACGTTTACATTTTCACTTACCATATTTCTCATGATCTGCTGACCGAGAGGATCCATCCCGACACAACCCACAAAAAAAACACTAGCTCCCAATCTTGCAGCGCCAACAGCCTGATTTGCCCCTTTTCCTCCAAAATAACTTTCAGAATTATAGGCAATAACAGTTTCACCTGCACATGGCACTTTTTCGGTTTCTAAGATAAGATCAATTGATGAGCTTCCTACAACGATAATTTTCGGTTGTTCTGATGAGAAATTCATTGTGTTTTAGTATTAGTTTTAATTATTTGTGATTCTCACAAATTTATAGTACGGTAAATACGTTTCAAAAATAATTAACTTTAATTAACTAATCTCGATAAATTCCGTGACCATCTTCACTGGCGAATTGTTTTTATCATAAGCAATATAACTTGCGTAAAAACCTTCTCCGTATCCTGTTTCAAAAGCAAAAATAGTTCCAGGATGTTCTTCTGATGGTTTCAGAAAAGCATATTGATCGATTGCTCCGTTTTCATCAAAGAAATGTTCATGAAAGAATTCTTCATAAATCCCCATAAAATCTGCTCCTTTGCTATGATACAGCTTTTGTTCAAGTTCATTAAGGCTGTTTTGAGTATCAACATCCATTAAGCAACCCATTCCGCTTTCTACAGGGTATCCGAAAATTTCACCAGAAGCCAGATCTTTTACATTTTGTCCGGCAGTTGTTGCCAATTTCCAATCTGAAATTTCTGAATTACTGAAAATAACTTCGGCGTATGCCACGCAGTTGCTTTCTTTTTCTTTATGAAGCAAAACAGAAAAACTCCCTTTTGGAAAATCGATCGCAAAAGGCAGCATATCATTCGTGATCAAAGGATCACAAGCGATAAGCCTTCCGCTTGAAAGATAAAGTTTCCCCACTTCGAAGCTTTCCAATAAAGGATTTTCAACGAAGTTTCTTGAGAATAGTTTTTTTATATTTTCTATATGTTTCATTTTTATTTTTTTAGGCTGAAGTTAAATATGCACTTAACCTCAGCCTTTAATTTATCAAATTTTTTAACGTCTAATTTTAGCTTAAAAAGATACTTGAATCTTAATACTATCTGACAATATGAGCGACATTCGGTGATGATTTTGAATATTGAATTTTTATCTCCTCACCTACATAATATTTTTCAAATTCTCTTTCAGTAACATATTCACTTGCCTGCACCTTTTGTCCGTCTTCCGTAATAAATTCTATTTTAATTTCAGCAGAAGAACTTCTTCTACTTCTGCGAATTTTCCCATCAATAATTTTTCCGGTTGTTATCAAGGAATTATTATTTAGTTCATTAGACTCCTGACTAACCTGATAGTAGATAATTCCGCCGGATACTATGAAAAAGAAGATAATTAATCCAAAAACAATAAATCCGAACGCCTCACTTTCCCGAATATTTTTAAAGCTGAAAAGAAATATCCCTAACGATATTGTAATGGCTGCTCCAAAAAACATGGTTAATGCAATTAAATATTCTGATAAAATACTTAAAGGCAAAACAACTATAATTACAACAATAAGTATAATTGCCGCAGCTCCGATTATTCGTCTCTTTATATCCGTCATTATTACAGACTTTTCAGCTTTTCTTCTAAAATTGCAATTTTGTCGATAGCATCTTTTTGTTTTTTACGCTCCACTTCTACAACTTCCGGTTTTGCGTTGACAACAAATTTCTCGTTAGACAATTTTTTATCCACAGAAATTAAGAACCCTTTTAAATATTTCAATTCTTCTTCAGTCTTGATTTTTTCTTCTCCCAAATCTAAGTTTTCACTTAAAGGAATTGAAACTTCTGTCGCACCAACTAAGAAAGTAAAACTCGGCTTATCCGTTTTTATTCCAAAATGAATATCAGAAACGTTAGCTAATTTTTTAATAACAGATTCGTTAGCAAATTCTGAAGCATTCGTGAAAATTTCAACAGTTTCTTTTGGAGAAATTCCTTTTGTCTGACGGTAATTTCTAACTCCTGAAATCACTTCCGATGCCGTTTCGAAGTTTTTAATAATATCCTCACTAAAGCCTTCTGCTTTTTTCTGCTGAGAAATCATTAAAGCCTCTTCAATTTTTCTTTCTGAAATTGTCTGCCAGATTTCTTCTGACTGGAAAGGCATAAAAGGATGAACTAACTTCATCAATTCTTCAAAAAGTTCAACTGTTTTGTTATAAACTTCTTTAGAAATACCTTCCCCATAATTTGGCTTAATCGCTTCAAGATAAGATCCGCAGAAATCGTCCCAGATTAATTTATAAATCAAATGTAGAGCATCAGAAATTCTGAATTTTTCAAACTGACCGTCAATCTCAACAATCGTTTTATTTAATTTATTCTCAAACCATTCTATTGCCTGATTATCTGTAGAATTTGCAGGTTTATCCTCATGATTCCACATATTGATCAAACGGAAAGCGCTCCAGATTTTCGTCATGAAATTTCTTCCCTGAAGCATTAAATCTTCATCAAAAAGAAGATCGTTTCCAGCTGCGGAACTTAATAAAATACCAACACGAACTCCATCAGCACCATATTTGTCCATCAATTCCAGCGGATCCGGTGAATTTCCTAAGGATTTTGACATCTTTCTTCGCTGCTTATCTCTTACAATTCCTGTGAAATAAACATTTTTGAACGGAACTTCTTTTCTATATTCCAAACCAGCCATAATCATTCTGGCAACCCAGAAGAAAATGATATCCGGACCTGTTACCAAATCGGAAGTTGGATAATAATAATTAATGTCTTTATTTTGAGGGTCATTTAATCCATCGAAAACCGACATTGGCCACAACCATGATGAAAACCAGGTATCTAAAGCGTCTTCGTCTTGTTTTAAGTTGTCGGTTGTTAGTTGTTGGTTGTTGGTTTTTTGCTTCGCAAGTTCTAATGCTTGCTCAATATTTTCTGCAACTACAAAATCATTTTCGCCATCTCCGTAATAGAAAGCAGGAATTTGTTGTCCCCACCATAATTGACGGGAAATATTCCAGTCACGGATGTTTTCCATCCAGTATTTGTAGGTATTTTTAAACTTTTCAGGATAAAATTTCACCTCATCATCCATTACAACATCCAAAGCCGGTTTTGCAATTTCAGACATTTTCAAAAACCACTGAACAGAAACTTTAGGTTCGATAACCGCACCTGTTCTTTCAGATGTTCCTACTTTATTTACATAATCTTCTGCTTTCAGCAAAAGATCTTTTTCTTCTAATTCTTTTGCAATCTGCTTTCTTACATCAAATCTGTTTTTTCCTGCATAATGCTGTCCGTAATCATTCAAATTACCGTCATCATCCAAAGAATCAATCATCTGAAGATTATGCTTTTGACCGATTTCGTAGTCATTAACATCGTGTGCAGGCGTAATTTTCAAAGCACCCGTTCCGAATTCAATATCAACATATTCGTCTTCAATAATCGGAACAACTCTGTTTACAATAGGAACAATTACATTTTTACCTTTCAGATGAGCATATCGCTCATCATTTGGATTGATACAAACCGCTGTATCTCCGAAAATCGTTTCAGGACGTGTAGTAGCCACCGAAAGGAATTCTTCTGTCCCTTCAATTTTATATTTTAGGAAATACAGCTTTCCGTTTTGCTCTTTAAATATAACTTCTTCGTCAGAAATATTGGTTTTCGCTTCCGGATCCCAGTTTACCATTCTGTATCCTCTGTAAATCAAACCTTTATTATACAAATCAACAAAAGATTTGATTACCTGCTGAGAAAGAGACTCTTCCATCGTGAAACGGGTTCTGTCCCAGTCACAAGAACAACCTAACTTTTTCAGCTGCTCAAGGATGGTTCCTCCGTATTTGTCGGTCCATTCCCAAGCGTGCTTTAAAAATTCTTCTCTTGTAATATCAGATTTATTAATTCCTTCAGACTTCAGTTTGGCAACAACTTTCGCTTCTGTAGCAATTGAAGCGTGATCTGTTCCCGGAACCCAACAAGCATTGAAACCCTGCATTCTTGCACGGCGGACCAGAACATCCTGAATGGTATTGTTAAGCATATGCCCCATGTGCAAGATCCCCGTAACGTTTGGCGGAGGAATTACAATGGTGTAAGGCGGCTTTTCATTTGGCTCTGAATGGAAGTATTTGTTTTCCAACCAGTAATTGTACCACTTCTGTTCTGTTTCCTGTGGATTGTACTTTTCTGAAATCTGCATAAATTCTGTTACTTTAATTACAATTTGCAAAAATAGTCTAAAGAAAAAAAATTTTAAGTATGAATTAAAATAATTTTTAACTTTGTTTTTCAAAATTTATCTAACAACATATTTAATTATTTAAGAATATGAAAAAATTAATCGCAGGAATTGCTTTATTCGGAACATTCGCATTGGCATCTGCACAAACTATCACATTCGACAAAACTACTTTTGACTACGGAACAATAAAGCCAAGCTCAGACGGTACTAGATTTTTCACAATAACAAATACAGGTGATAAGCCATTGGTATTGTCCAATGTAAAAGCATCTTGTGGATGTACAACTCCAGAATGGAGCACAGACCCTGTAATGCCTGGAAAATCTGCAAAGATCAAAGTTGGATATAACACTGCAATCAATGGTGGTTTCAACAAAATGATCGAAGTATTTTCTAACGACCCTACGAACAGCAGAAGTGTAATCTACATCAAAGGAAATGTAGATGCGAACGCTCCTGAACCAAAGCCATTAACTCCGGAAGAGTTGAAAGCTAAAGCAAAAGCTGATAAAGCTGCAGACAAAGAAGCTAAAAAGGCTGCGAAGAAAGCTGCAAAACTAGCTGAGAAAAAGTAAATCTCTACAAAAGAATAAAGAAACCGTCTCTATCGAGGCGGTTTTTTTGTTATATTTATGTTGATGTAAGTATTAAACTTAATATTACAACCAATTTACAGTAAACTTTAATCTCAAATTATTTAACAATATGAATACTGATTTCTCAGACGACTTTTTAATTAAAGGAAAATTTTCCATAAAAAAAACTTCTACTAAATACGAAGGAAAACTTACCAAAGAAGAAGGTGCACAGATATTAATTCAGGAAAAGGAAAAACTTCGTGAACTTCAGGAAAAATTATATGCTGACGGAAGCAAATCTCTATTAGTCGTTCTTCAGGCAATGGATGCAGCGGGAAAAGACAGTATGATAGAACACGTTTTCGGAGGAGTAAACCCGCAAGGCTGTAATGTGACAAGCTTTAAAACGCCAAGTTCGAAGGAATATTCTCATGATTTTTTATGGCGACATTATCTGGCATTACCCCAAAAAGGGATGATCGGGATTTTCAACCGTTCGCATTATGAAAGTGTATTAGTTTGTAAAGTTCATCCTGAATATAATTTAAGTGAAAAAACATGGAATTCAGTAAAGGATTTTGATGCCAAATTCTGGGAAAACCGTTATGAAAGCATTAGAAATTTTGAAAAACATCTGACCCAGAACGGAACAACGATCGTAAAGATTTTTCTGAATGTTTCTAAAGATGAACAAAAGGAAAGACTTTTAGACAGAATCAACGAACAGGAAAAAAACTGGAAATTCTCGTCAGCTGACCTTCCTGAAAGAGCACTATTTGATCAATACATGGAATGTTACGAAACAGCAATCAATGAAACATCAAAGGATTATGCGCCTTGGTATGTGTTACCGGCAGATAATAAATGGTTTGCGAGAATGGCTGCCATTCAGATTATTATTGATGTTTTAGAAAAAATGGATTTGAAATATCCTAAACTTTCTGAAGAAGAAAAAAAGAATCTTCAAGATTCAAAAAACATACTTGAAAGTGAATAAGATTAAATAGTTTTGAATTTCATAGTTAAAATCTCTTGATTGTTTTTTAAATAAAATACACTACACAGTGAAAAATATTAATTATGTATCGAATAATTTCTTACATTTATTAAAAATTAAGTTTAACCAACCAATCATTACATTTTAACTATGAAAAAACAGTTATTACTAGCAGCCTTTGCTATTTTAGGCTTATCTTCTTGTACAAATGAAAGTAATATGGTAAATACTGCTGAGAGTATGAAAACTATTGAAATGCAGAATTATGATAAAGCTTTCAGAAGTCTTGGAGATCCACAAAATCGCCCTACCGAAGAAGAAAAAAAGAGTAAAACAACCGAATTGAGTGACCGTAGAAAAGCATTGCTGCTTCCTGCATCCAGAGCTCTGATCCTTTCAACAGGTGTTACTGAATCACAGTTGATGAGACAAACCAACGGTGACACGAGTGCTATCATTATCTGGGCAACTAAAATATATCTGCAAAAAAACAATGAAATAGCAGGTAAGATTAAGTCTCAAAATTAATTCATCAGACTACAAATTCGTTTTAATATAGCTGTAAATAACTTTACAACTTTATATTGATTTTATTCTTTAATAATTATTAATTCAAAACTATTAATATGAAAAAAACAGTATCAGCCTTACTTTTATTATTAGGAGCTATGTACTATTCACAAAGTTCGATCTTCGTTTTTAATAATCAAAACCCACATTTTGATGCCGTAGGAAGATTCTTCGCAGGAAATATCGTTCCAGGTAATCCTGTTGCCATGTTTGCATCACCTAACGCTTCTTACGGAACATATACAATGCCTTCTGGAATCTATCACAAATATATCACTTTCGATACCACTGGAGGAACTGGCAATATTATGGATATTGACACATGGAATGTGAGCGATTATCTAAATCCCAGCAATTCTGGACCATATGCATATAATGATTCCTATATTACTACAGACATGAATCCAAATAATGAATGGGCAGGTTTTATCTTTTGGCTGCAGGATGTATCTTCCGGAAATACATACGATTATTTTCAAGTCGGCAACCCTTCTGTTGCTTCTAATATAGGATTTACGGTAAACACATCTCAAACTGGCGCAACTACAGGAGTATTTTCAGATTGGTATACCATAACTTCAGGATCAGATCAAATAACTTTCTTTACAATTTATCCATAGAAAAAGCGGAGAATAATCTCCGCTTTTTTATTTTCATTTTCATAAAGATAATTCAGAAAAATCACGAGAAAATCTGTAAGCCGGATTTTGTACTTCCAAAGAAGTGCCTGTTATTTATCTACGTCGTACATTACTGTAAAACTTGAGCTGATTACCCCTCGGCTTTCAGAGCGAGCAACTCCTATTTTCATTGCTGAAAAGAACCGATATACTTATCATTGCACCCCAAAGAGTTTACCTGGTTTCACTACAGCCGAACTGTACATACTTTCTGTTGCACTTGTCCTACCCTCGCGGGTGACGGATGTTATCCGCTTTGATGCTCTATGGTGTCCGGACTTTCCTACCCTTACCGAAATAAGAATCAACAAGCCGACTTTCTCGTGGCTGCAAAGATAAGAAATTGCTTGTGATAAAAGTGAATTGTAAATAGTCAATTCACTTTATTATCAATTTAAAGTTTTTAAAAATAAAATTCACCATTCGCTTATGAAGTAAAATTCACAATTGACTTATTATTATTATCTTCGTGCAACAAAATTACACCTCTACATTGGCTTCAAAGGAAAAAGAATTTGCGCAGCTTATAAAGGATAATCAGGGATTGATTATCAAGGTTTCGCGTCTTTACACAAATTCTTTGGAGGACGAGGAAGATCTTTTCCAGGAAATTGTACTGCAGTTGTGGAGAAGTTACGGTTCTTTCAAAGGAAATTCTAAAATTTCTACATGGATGTATCGTGTTGCCCTAAACACAGCTATTACTCTTTTCAGAAAAAAAAGCAAAAGCCTGCCAACGAATGAGTTGGATATTAATCATGCAGATTTTATCGAAGATGATGATGAAAAACAACAGCAGGTATCACTTTTGTATACAGTAATAAAGACACTTCCGAATGTGGAAAGAGCAATAGTAATGATGTATCTGGACGATTTGCCCTACAAGGATATTGCAGAAAACCTCGGGATTACCGAGGTAAACGCACGTGTGAAAATGAACAGATTAAAAAAAATCCTTAAAGAAAAGATGGAAAAATATGCCTGATTTTGATTTAGACAGCTTTAAGAAAACATGGCAGGAACAGCCTGTTCAAGAGAAATACGACAACAGTGAGATCCTTGAGATGCTGAATAAAAAGTCACGCAATTATGTGAAATATATTTTCTGGATCAGTGTGGCAGAATTTGTATTCTTTTCTATTTTAGGATTATTTTATGTTATCCAGGGAAAAGAATCAAACAGCTTCATGAGTATTTTGGAAAAATTGGGCGCAAGAAAAACGACAGAGCTTGAAGGTTCTTTAGACAATATTTATGTTGTCTTAAAAATTATGAGTCTGTCTATTACCGCTTATTTTGTTTATAAATTTTATCAAAATTATAAGAAGATAAGAATTGAGGAAAACCTAAAAAAATTAATCCTTAAAATTATCGAGTTTAAGAAAACTGTGAATGCTTTTATCTTAATTAATATTCTTTTATTAATAGCGTTTACTTCTGTTTTTACTGTATTTATATTCTATGTCTTAAATACTCAACATATTGAAGTGACTAATTCTACCCTTACAGGTTTTATCATTGGAATAATCATCAGTACCGCTGTGGCAATACTTTTAATCTGGCTTTACTACAAACTTGTTTATGGAATTATTATGAGAAAATTAGACAAAAACTTAAAACAGCTGAAAGACATAGATTCTCAGGAGTTCTGATATAAAAATAAACGGTTCAGTATATTATGATTAAATTTATCTATCCAAATCTTTTTTATGCAATTATCTTACGTTCACGGAGCTTCCGACATTCCATTATTAGGTGAAACAATTGGAAATAATTTAAAACAAACCGCTGAAAAATTTCCAAATCAGGAAGCATTAATTTGTGTTCATCAAAATTACAGAGCGACATATCAGGAATTTTATAATCAAACCACTGCTGTTGCGAAAGCTTTGATTTTCCTTGGAGCAAAATCAGGAGAGCGAATCGGAATTTGGTCTACCAACCGTTACGAATGGGTTTTATTACAATATGCAACCGCAAGAATCGGGGTTATCTTAGTCAATATCAACCCTGCATACAGAACCAGCGAACTGATTTTCGTGATCAACCAATCCGAAATGTCACATATTTTTTCTTGTTTAAAATTTAAATCAAGTGATTATAAAAAGATGATTGCTGATGCGAGAGAATTTTGTACCACTTTAAAATCAGAAGTATTCTTTGATGATAATTGGGAAGAATTTTTGAATAACGGACAGGAAATTTCAGACGATACTTTACACAGTTTTGAAGAGCATGTTCAGTTCGATGATCCTGTGAACATTCAATATACATCGGGAACAACAGGATTTCCCAAAGGCGTTACACTTTCTCATCATAATATTTTAAATAACGGATATTTTATCGGAGTAAGACTAAAATATACCGAAAAAGACAGAGTCTGTATTCCCGTTCCTTTTTATCACTGTTTCGGAATGGTAATCGGAAATATATGCTGTACAGCTCACGGCGCCTGCATGGTAATTCCTAATGACAGTTTTGATCCTGATATTACTTTAAAAGTCGTTTCCGACGAAAAATGTACATCATTATACGGAGTTCCTACGATGTTTATCGCTGAATTGGCTGTAAAAGATTTTGATACGTTTGATTTTTCAAATTTAAGAACTGGTGTGATGGCAGGTTCGGTTTGTCCGCCAGAAATCATGAAAAAGGTCGAAAACTTAATGAACATTAAAGAAATGAGCATCTGCTACGGAATGACCGAAACTTCTCCCGTATCAACTCAAACATTGATTGGAACTCCATTTGAAAAACAAGTGAATACAGTCGGAACTGTTCAAAATCATTTGGAAATAAAAATCATCGACGAAACCGGAAAAATTGTTGAACGTGGCGAGCATGGAGAATTATGTACCAGAGGTTATTCCGTCATGTTGAAATATTGGAACGATCCTGAAAATACAAAAAAAGTTCTCGACGACGGACGATGGATGCACACAGGAGATCTTGCGGTAATGGATGAAGAAGGTTATTTTACGATTTCCGGAAGAATAAAAGATTTGATTATTCGTGGAGGTGAAAATATTTCCCCGAAAGAAATTGAGGACTTTTTATATACTTATCCTAATATTTTGGATGTTCAGATCATTGGTGTTCCAAGTGAAAAATTCGGGGAAGAAGTAATGGCTTGGGTGAAAGTAAGAAAAGGATTTAACGTAACTGAAGAAGAACTTGTAGACTATTGCAAAGGCAGAATTGCGCATTATAAAGTTCCGAAATACTGGAAATTTGTAGATGAATTTCCAATGACGATTTCAGGGAAAATAAGAAAAGTAGAAATGAGAGAAGTTTCTATGAAAGAATTAGGCTTGGAGAAATTGAATCAATAATAAATAATAATAAAAAAGCATTTCAAATTGAAATGCTTTTTTATTATTTTAAAGTTCTTTTCTTAATCTAGCAACCGGAATATTCAGCTGTTCACGATATTTTGCAATCGTTCTTCTTGCAATATTATAGCCCTGTTCTTTTAAAATTACCACTAAAGCATCGTCCGTCAGTGGTTTCCTTTTATTTTCTTTATCTATAACTTCCTGAAGATGCGTTTTAATTTCTTTCGTAGAAACCTCCTCACCATCATCATTTGTTAAACTATCTGAAAATAAATCTTTCAAGTAAACGATTCCGTTTGGTGTGTCGGCGTATTTGCTTTTTACAACTCTTGAAATTGTAGAAATATCAAAACCTGTAATATCAGCAATATCCTTTAAAATCATCGGTTTTAATGACTTTTCATCTCCTGTAATAAAATAATTTTTCTGAAATTTCACAATAGCATTGATGGTTTGCAGTAAAGTATTCTGACGCTGATTAATAGCATCGATATACCATTTTGCCGCATCCAGTTTTTGCTTAATGAATAAAGCAGCCTGCTTATGTTCAGAAGATTTTTTATCATGAGAATAGGTTGTCAGAATATCTTTATATTCTTCAGAAACCCTTAACGTCGGTGCATTTTTACTGTTCAGCATTGGAATTACCTGACCATCTTTCACCTGCAACACAAAATCCGGAATAATCTCCTGGTTAATTGTAATTGTCTGAGTATCAAAGTTACCACCAACCTTTGGAGATAATTTTGAAATCTCTTCTAAAGCATCTTTCAGATCTTCTTCTTCAATATCATATTTCTGGATAATCTTATTATAATGCTTATTCGTTAAAGCATCAAACTGATATCTCAAAATATTGGCAGCTAAAGAAACAGCTTTATCTGAACTCACTTTTTTCTCGATCTGTAAAAGAAGGCATTCCTGCAAACCTCTCGCTCCCACTCCCGGCGGATCTAATTTCTGAACATAATTTTCCAGAATATCCTCTACATTTTCTTTTGTTGTGTAAATTCCTTGTGAAAAAGCAAGATCATCAACAATAGATTTGATTTCTCTTCTTAAATATCCGTCAGTATCAAGATTTCCGATAAGATATTCAGCAATCTTAATATCTTCTTTATTGATATTGGCAAGATGGATTTGCTCTAAGAGATAATCATACAAAGACTGCCCTTCCGTTAAAAGGCTTTCATTGTCAAATTCCTCATCATCAGAAGAATAATTACTGGATGCCGTTTTATAGTTCGGTTCATCGTCGTAAATATATTGATCTACATCAAAATCAGTTTCGATACTTTCTGTGCCTTCACTTTCATAAGAGTCTTCAAGAGCAGCGTAATCATCTTCTTTAGATTCTTCCTTTGCGATCTCTAATGCAGGGTTTTCCTCCAATTCACGTTCCAATTCTTCTTCGAATTCCAATGTATGAAGCTGGATCAACTTCATAAGCTGTATTTGTTGAGGCGCAAGCTTCTGTCCTAATTTAAGCTGTAAATGTTGTCTAAGCATAGCATTATTGGTGTTTTTAACATTTCATATTTCTACGAAATTAGTGAAAAAATTCGACAAAAAAATATTTTAGCACGATTTTTGCTTTATAGTTGTTACAATAAACTATTTTAAATAAACAAAAAAGCCTTAAATCATTATTTTTAAGGCTTTTTTAATGCTTTACAGATGCTTGTTTTCAGGATTATTCTATTCTCGTAAAACGCAAGAATTTTAATAATGTATGATTAAATCTGTAATAAAGTCAGAAATTTTTATTACTTAAAATATATTCCACTCCCGCTATTTCTGATGTAATACCAGTATTAGGATTTTAGAAATTAATTCAATTCTTTCAAAATAACTTTCAGTAAATTGATTTGATTTTCATTTCTGTATATATTGTGATTGTGCTAATCTCAATAATTTTAATAAAAAAATCCTTCTCATAAAAATGAGAAGGATTCTATATAATTTATAACTAAAGTTTTTTAAAACTCAGCATTTTTCGGTGTTCTTGGGAAAGGAATTACGTCTCTGATATTCGTCATTCCTGTTACGAAAAGAACTAATCTTTCTAATCCTAATCCAAATCCTGCATGCGGAACAGAACCGAATTTTCTAGTGTCTAAATACCACCAAAGTTCGTGCTCATCAACATGCATCTCTGCCATCTTCTGTTTTAAAACATCCAATCTTGCTTCTCTCTCAGAACCACCGATAATTTCACCGATTCCCGGGAAAAGCACGTCCATTGCCGCAACCGTTTTATTGTCATCGTTCAGTTTCATGTAGAATGCTTTGATTTCTTTTGGATAATCAAACAATACTACAGGACTTTCGAAATGTTTTTCAACCAAAAATCTTTCATGCTCAGACTGAAGATCGGTTCCCCAACTTTCAACCGGATACTGGAATTTTCCTTTCTTATTTTCTTTAGAGTTCATTAAGATCTCAATCGCTTCTGTATAACTTACACGTTTGAAACGTTTGGCAATTACATTTTCTAATTTCTCAATAAGACCTTCTTTTGCTCTGTCTTTTTCAGGTTTTGATTTTTGCTCTTCTTCAAAACGTTTGTCTAAGAACTCTAAATCATCTTTACAGTTATCCAATACATATTGAATCACATATTTCAGGAAATCTTCTGCCAAATCGATATTGTCTTCAAGATTATTGAAAGCAACTTCCGGCTCAATCATCCAGAATTCTGCCAGGTGACGTGTTGTGTTAGAATTTTCTGCACGGAAAGTCGGTCCGAAAGTATAAATTCTTCCCAATCCCATGGCTGCAGTTTCTCCCTCAAGCTGTCCTGAAACTGTTAAGTTTGTTTTTTTACCGAAGAAATCCTGTGCAAAATCAATTTCACCTTCTTCCGTTTTTGGAATATTGTTTAAATCAAAGTTAGTAACGCCAAACATTTCTCCAGCACCTTCTGCATCAGCTCCTGTTACAATCGGCGTGTTGATGTAAAAGAACTGGTTTTGGTTAAAGAATGAATGCACCGCAAAACTTACTGCGTGACGTACTCTGAAAACTGCTCCGAATAAATTTGTTCTGAATCTTAAATGCGCCTGATCTCTCAATGTCTCCAATGAGTGTTTTTTAGGCTGAAGAATCGTTTTATCTCTGTCTTCGGTAAAGTTATCTCCTAAAATAATGATTTTTTTAGCTACAATTTCAACAGCCTGCCCAGCTCCCTGGCTCTCTACCACTTCACCAACGATTTTCAAAGAAGAGGCAGTACTTATTTTATTGATAATTTCTTCGTCAAAATTTTCGAAATCAACAACGATTTGCAAATTATTAATTGTAGAACCATCATTAAGTGCAATAAAGCGATTCGCACGGAACGTTCTTACCCAACCGTAAACCGTAATATCATGATGTAATACTTTTTTGTAATCCTGTAGGATTTCCTTAATTGTCTGCTTTTTCATTTGTCGATGATAAATTTTTATATAAAAATTAATGAGTGCAAAGTTACAAAAAAACAGCGCAATTTGATGATTACGCTGTCTTTTTACAAAATCATTTATCAATTATTTAATGAAAAACTATGCTTTAAATATGACTTAATTAAAGAAAATTGACTTTTTTCTCTGCTTTCCGTTTCTGATTTTCCAGGCATGATAACAACTTGGAACATCGTATTGCCATTTCGGAAGTATTAAAATAATCAGAATAACATCAATATGAGAAACAAATCCCAAGATTACGGTTACATAAAATGCCCAACCTGCCTGTTGAAATCCTATTAAACTGGTAAAAGCAACCAACAAACTCAAACCCCACATTTTTGATAAAAAAGCATGAGTACAGGTTTCTTTTCCGAATTTTATCCAACTTATAATGTAACAAAGTGCTTCCATGACGAAAATTAAAAGAATTCCCTGCCATTCATTTTTTATCAATTCAGGATTTAGAAAATGCGCCGCAAATCCTAATGAAAGCCAGAAAATTAAGTCGGTCTGACTGTCTAATCTTCTTAATTTTTCTGATGAAATTCCAACTTTTCGGGCAATAATTCCGTCGAAAATATCCGTTAATAATCCAAAATACATTAAACTTAAAATTAAAAATCGGGAATCTTCACCTCTGAAATAGGCTAAAGAAATAATAACCGGTGCCAAGATGAATCTTACAGCAATTAAGATATATGGTATTGTTTTCATAAGATATATTAAAACTCTCATAGCAAATAGTTTAAAATTATTCATCAAAATTATCTGCGGAAAGCACAAAATTAAATGTGAAAAAAAATTAAAATAAATAACTACATTTGTGAAAATCACAAAATTATGCATCAGGAACGTTTGCTTAAAGAAATTCGAAAAAAAATTGGCAACAAATCTTTGAACGACGAAATTTCCAATATCCTCAATATAAGCTATGATGCAGCGCACAGAAGAACTTCTTCGAAGGCAAAATTCAGTTTTGAAGAAGCGTTGGAACTGGCAAAATATTATCAGATTTCGCTTAATCAGTTTATCACCTCAGATCAACAAATTGTTGTACAAAAAACTTCGGCAGTTACCCAAACAGAAGATTTACAGTCATTTTTTCAAAATAATCTCAGTATTTTTGAAAACTTACCACTTGCTGATGGTATGACGATTTATTATTCTGCGAAAGACATTCCGTTTTTTTATACCCTTTCAGATACCTTGCTTTCCCGTTTCAAAATTTATGTCTGGATGAATTTGTTGAATGCAAAACAGGTTTTTATTCCTTTTCTGCAATTTTCCGCTCCTCATTTCGAAACAAATACAAAAGAATTAAAGAAAAAATATGAAGAACAAAATGTTGTGGAATTGTGGAATGACATGACCGTTTCAAGTATCTTGCAGCAGATTTTATTTTATTATGAAACCGGACTTTTACAAAAAAATGAAGCAAAAATTATTCTGGATGAACTTAAAGAATTAATAGAATATATTGAACAGAAAACAGAAAGCAATCTGAAATTTCGTCTGTATGAAAATGAACTGATGCATCTTTCCAATGACATCTTTTTTCATCATCAGAAACAATCGCTTTTCGCCATACCTACCAATATGTTTGGTTATATTCTGATTAATGATGCCAAAACCTGCAGCGAAACACTGAATTATTTTGAACATCAGATTAAAAATTCAAAATCATTAAATACCTCTGGAAATCGGGACAGAAAAATATTTTTCAATAAAATGTACCAGCAGATTGAAATTGTAAACCAAAAACTATAGTATGAGAAACCTTCGTAATGGTGAATTTTTCGGACAGACTAATAAAACCCTCCATTTCGACGGTTTGACTATTACCGATACAGAATATACGCATCCTTTTGTCGATTGGCATTATCATGAAAATCCCTATTTCACTTTCCTGTTGCAGGGAAATATGACGGAAGGAAATAAAAAAGAAACCTACGACTGTTCAGCCGGAACATTATTGTATCATCATTGGGAAGATGCACATTACAACATAAAACCAGATATTTTTACACGAGGTTTTCACATTGAAGTCACAGAAAATTGGTTTGAAAAATTTCAAGTTTCAAAAGCTCAAATTGAAGGAAGTTTCAAGATTAAGAATCCTGATTTAAAATTATTGACGTATCAGATTTTTAAAGAAACCAAATTGAATGATGCTTCTTTTGAATTAGTGATCAATCAACTCTTATTGAATATTTATGATCAATTATCCAATCAAAAAAACGAATCTGAAAAGAAGCCGACTTGGGTAAAACAAATTGACGAAATCTTGCATGAAAATTTCACAGAAAAACTAAGTTTAACAGAACTTTCAAAAACTTTAGATATTCATCCTATGCATTTGAGCAGGGATTTTCATAAATATTTTCAATGCAACTTAGGCGAATATGTAAGAAAATTAAAAGTTGAGAAATCGTTGAAAATCTTAAATGAATACGAGTCTTTATCAGAAGTTGCCTTCGAGTGTGGATTTTCAGACCAAAGTCATTTTATCCGTTGCTTTAAAGAAAGCATTGGGATTACCCCTTTGAAATATAGGAAGATTTTGAAGTAGTTGTGATTTGCAGATCTTATAAATTCCATAAACGTTAATTCCATTCTATTTTTTAAGTAAAACGATGCCTACTTTTGTGAGATAAAATGTACAATGAAACCAATCCTTTTATTCATTCTGGTGATAATTTCCGGGTTTTCTTCAGGTCAAAATATTGTTGAGCCTGAAAAAATAGAAAATTCTGTTCAGAAAAATCATGTAAACAAAATTGTCTTTTTAGATAAAGTTATTCCTTTGGAGAGTCTTAAAGAATCAGACTTTCAAAAAACGGCGACTTTTCAGGAAGATAAAGATTTAGACATCCGTATTTTTCTTGATAATTCTTTAATTAACTATTTGCACCAGCTTTATCCTTCTTTGTCTGTAGATGAATTGCTTAAAAAAGGAAATTATCAATTCAATTTTATTGTGGACGGTAAATTAATCTATACCGAGAATCTCAATTCTGGAGCGGGAACAAACGAAAGTAAAAAACTGAAAACCAACTTCAGAATTCCTCTTATCAGCACAAAGAATGAAGATTCTTGGGGAAAATATCTATGGATGCGCTTTTACCTTACTAACGGCGGAATTGATGCATTAGAAACAGGAAATCATACATTTAAAATCGAAATTAAACCATATCTGAAAACATCAACCTTAAAAGTTGGAAATATCATTGCGCAAGGTGAAATTCAATTAATCGTTCCTAAAAAAAACATTTCCCCAGAACAGATTGCTATTCAAAAAATACAACCCAACAGCGGCTGGAAAGTTTCTGATGAAAAATTTGATCAAGAAAAAATTAAAGCTTTAAACCGAAAAATTGCAGAAAACAGATTCCGTGACATTACAGGAATTGTCGTTATAAAAAATGAAAAACTCTTACTTGAGGAATATTTTAATGGTTATAAAAGAGACAGCTTAAACGATACTCGCTCTGTTGGGAAGTCTTTTTCTTCAGCATTAATGGGAATGGCGATAAAAGATGGTTATATTAAAAGTGAAAATCTTAGCCTGAAAGAATTTTACCATTTAAACCAATTCAGCAATTATTCTTCTAAAAAAGATAGTGTTACAATTAAAAGTTTACTGACCATGAGCTCCGGTTTTGATGGAAATGATCAGGATGAAGAATCTCCCGGAAACGAAGAAAATATGTATCCAACAGATAATTGGGTAAAATTTGTCCTTGATTTGCCAATGAGTGAAAACAAAATCGGCAAAACATGGAATTATTTCACAGCAGGAGTTGTTTTAACAGGTGATATTTTAGATCAATCTGTTCCAAAAGGTCTTGAAAACTATGCTGATAAAAAACTATTTCAACCGTTAGGAATTACTAATTATAAATGGCAGTTTACCCCTCAACAAAAACCATCTCTGGCAGGCGGATTGAGAATGAAAGCGCTGGATTTCGCAAAGTTCGGACAGCTTTATAAAAATAATGGAACCTGGAACGGAAAAAATGTTTTAGATAAAAACTGGATTAAGAAATCTTTCACCAATTATTTTGCTGATAATAAAGATTTTGAAGGGTATGGTTATCTATTTTGGAGAAAAGTATACAAAGTTGGAAACCGAAATTTTGAATCGTATCAATCCAGCGGAAATGGTGGAAACAAAATTATTGTATTTACAGAAATTCCTCTTGTAATCGTTGTTACCGCAAAAGCATATAACAAACCTTATGCACATTCTCAGGTTGATAAAATGGTACAGGATTATCTATTACCCGCAGTTTATGAATAATAAATAATTGGTAATTAACTGTGAATAAAGTTAATGTTAAATAGCGAATTAATCTTATTTGCAAAAGAATATTTTTTATTCGTCTTTCTTAGAAGGAACTAAAAAAACATCGATAAGACCTTCAGGAAGTTGCATTTTGATGAATCTTTCATCTCTGTCTACTTCAAGAATCCAGTCTTTAATCATAGGAATTACAACCTCTTTTCCATCAAGATTTGTAACGAAATATACCTGAGCTGTCTGATCATTTACAGATCTGATTACTCCACAGTCATTTTCATTTTCATCGAAAATGTTATATCCAATGATCTCGTGGTAGTAGAATTGTTTTCCTGAAAGTTTTGGAAGAGAAGCCAATGGCAGGTAAACATCTTTTCCTAAAGATTGGTCTACTAAAGCTTCTGAGGAATTTTTAAAGGCAATATTCAGAGCATCCAGTTTACTCCACGAAGATTTCTCAATGAAAAAAGGCACCAATAAGCCATTGATTTCTACAAAAATAGAATCCAGATTTTTGTAAAGCTCAGGTTGGTCTGTATCTAATTTAAGAATAACATTTCCCGCAAGACCATGTCTTCGAGTGATTTTTCCCAGTAAATAGCAATCTTCTTTTTTCATAATATCAAAATTAATAAAAATCTCCCTAATTAATTTCTTCTATCCCTCAAGGAAGAAAATCAATCAGTTTCCCTTAGGGTTGAAGAACCTAATTGATTTTTTAAAAACAACAAAGACACGAAAAAATCGTGCCTTTGTTTTGTATTTTTTTAAGACTAAGCCTGAGTTTCTTCAGTACCTTCTGCTTCAGCAGTTGGTTCTTCTGTAGCTTCAGTAACTTCTTCAGCAGGTGCATTTGCAGCTTCTTCAGCAGCTTTAGCATCAGCAATTACTTGTGCAGCAGCAGCAACTCTAGCTTCATTTACTTTAGTTTCAGCATCGAAAGCAGCTTTCTTAGCGTCAGCTTTAGCAGTAGCCAAACCTTCTGTTTTACCTTGTACTTTAGAATCTTTAGCTTCTACCCAAGCAGCAAATCTTTTTTCAGCTTCAGCCTCATCAAAAGCTCCTTTAGCAACACCACCTTGTAAGTGTTTTTTGTAAAGTGCACCTTTATAAGAAAGAATAGCTCTTGCAGTATCAGTTGGTTGAGCACCGTTGTTTAACCACTTTACAGCAGAATCAACGTTCAAATCAATCGTTGCAGGGTTAGTAATTGGGTTGTAAGTTCCTAGTTTTTCGATGAATCTACCATCTCTTCTTGATCTAGAATCTGCAACCACGATATGGAAGAAAGGTCTCCCTTTAGATCCGTGTCTTTGTAATCTGATTTTTACTGACATAATGTTGTGAATTTTATGGGAACTCGTCCCAGTTAAATATTTAAGAGTGCAAAGATATATAAAATTTCTAATGTAACAATCTAAAAGTGCAACAATTTGGCAATAATTAAAATCAATCCTACAACAACATCATATTTAATATCAAATTAAATATATTCATCAGATTTTACCCATATAAAATAATCCTAAACATTTTTGGTTTTCTTCAATGGTTAAAGATTCTTTTAAATGATCAACAATCTTCGGAGAACTCCAATAACAGCCGATTTCGTTGGCTGTGCAAGTCAAATACATATTCTGAACTGCCATGGAAACTGCAGCAATTTCCTCCCATTCAGGAACCATTCCGCTGAAATTAACAATGATGGAAACCACGGCATCCGCTTTATTGATTTTAAAACCAATGTCATTGTATTTCTTTTCTAAAAAAATCTGCGGAGATTGAGTAGACTTATAAATTTCCTGCATTTCAGAAGCTAATTTAGCCTTTTCTTCACCTTTAAATATTTTGAAACGCCAAGGTTTTGTCCGTTTGTGATTGGGAGCAAATGTTGCCGAATTTAAAATTTCATCAAGAATCTCCTGAGAAATTTCTGCGTCTGTATAATCTTTTGGAAAGATACTTTTTCTTTGCTCTATGATTTCTTTTAAAACGTCTGCTTTATTCATAAAGACAAAATTACGACTTGCAACTTAATCTGTTAAATTATTCTAAGTAAATTTTCGTGATTTTAGATTCTATCTTAATTTACTTTTAAATTTTGCCTATTACTCTGAGAAGGAAGAGTCTCAACAATAAAGACTATTTTATTTAATTAACTACCCCGTCAAAAATTCTTTGAATTTTCGCCACTCCTTCATGGAAGGGGAATTTTTGGAAAGCTTTATCTAATATCTCACAAAACCTCAATAATTTTCTGATGAATTTTATTCAACGTAAACTCGTCACCGGGTTTCATTCCCATCATTTTCCTTGCCATCGGGCTTTCAGAAGAAATAGCGTAAAACCGGTCGCCTTCGAAGAAAAACTCTCCCAAAGAAACCGAAATATAAAAACGTGCTTTATTGGTAATGACCAACGATCCCAACTGAACTCTTTCGGTGGAACTGTTGAGAACTTTTGCCATATTACTTTTTAGATCATTTAATGCTCCAAGCTGACGCTGCATCTGATAAATTTCTTCCTGCATTTCTTCTCGTATACTGTCATATTTCGGAGTTTTTTTTACGTCGCGACTTGCTTCTAAAGTAAATTCGATGAAATTTTTCAGCTTTTCAATCTTTTCTGCAATCACGTTTTTCACATAATTTCTTATGTTATTTTTCTCAAATACAATCTTCTCCATGAATCTATTCTTTACTATAAAGATAATATTTTTTGAATATAAATAAAAAAGCCCTGTAAAATTTACAAGGCTATTATTTTATTTTTCCAAAAGTTTTTTCAGATTATCCAATCCTTCACCGTAAGATTTTCCCATTTGGTGATCCATCATCGGTCGCATTATTTTTATCATGGGATCTTGTTCGGTATCCATAGTCCAGGTCACTTTTGTAGCATTACCTTCGGTGGTTAATATAATATCAGAAGTTGCTTGACCGTCAAAAGGTTTTATAAAAGTCATTTCTGTTTTCTGCTTTTCATTGGCAACCAATCCTTTGATTTCCTGGCACCCCGCTCCCGCATCGTCATTTTTGCTGTCCCAGCAATATTTATCTCCCACTTCACCGGAATTTCCTGAGTAAATAATTTTCATTGTCGGATCTAATTTCATCCAGGGATTCCATTCATTGAAAGCTTTCATTGAACTTACTTTCTGCCAGACTTTCTCTTTCGGAGCATTAATGACAATAGATTTTTCATAATGATAATTCTTTCCGAAAGCCAGCATAGCAATAATAACGTACACAACAATTACAAGAATAATGATTCCAAGAATTTTTAAGATTGTTTTCATAGTTTAAATATTTAGCATTTAATTTTTTAACATGATTAAGCTGAAAATCTGTTGTCAAAATTAGCCATTCGTACCTCAACTCCACTTTTCCTATGACAAGATTATTAAAGATAATCCATTTTGTCACATCTTTTTACTGAGGCATTATTTTTGCGCCGTCACCTCTTGAATCACTATGATTTCTTACATTTACCACAATTAAAAAACAAAAAATGAATATTTTAACAGAACAATTTAATACACCATATCATTCCGCACCGTTCACTTCTATTAAAAATGAAGATTATCTTCCGGCTTTTCAGGAATTAATTCAAAAATCAGAAAAAGAAATCGATGCAATCATCAATAGTCCCGAAGAACCAACTTTTGCCAATGTAATCGAAGCTTTGGCGTATTCAGGTGAACAGCTTGATAAGGTTTCCAATATATTTTTCAACTTAAATTCTGCTGAAACGAGTGACGAATTACAACAAATCGCTCAGGAAGTTTCACCGATTTTAACGGAATATTCTTCAAAAATTTCTCAAAACGAAGCTCTTTTCAATAAAATCAAAAAAGTTTACGACGAAAAAGACAAATATAATCTGAATGAAGAACAGCAAATGCTTTTGAATGAAACGTACAAAGGTTTTGTAAGAAGCGGTGCTTTACTCAATGAAGAAGACAAAGAAAAACTAAAGAAAATCAGTATGGATTTGTCTTTAAAATCTCTTCAGTTCGGGCAGAATGTGTTGGCTTCAACCAATAATTATTTTAAACACATCACCAATCAAGAAGATTTGGCAGGAATTCCGGACGCTATTTTGGAACAGTATGCTGAAGAAGCAAAAGAAAGAAATCTGGAAGGCTGGGTGGTGACTTTGCAGTATCCAAGCTATATTCCATTCATGACTTACGCTGAAAACCGTGAACTAAGAAAAGAAATTGCGCTGGCAAACGGAAAAAAATCTTTCGACGGTGGTGAATTTGATAATCAAAATCTGATTAAAGAATTACTGAATTTAAAACAACAAAAAGCAGAATTATTAGGCTACAGCAATTACGCAGATTATGTGTTGGAAGAAAGAATGGCAAAGTCTCCAACGAAAGTGTTGGACTTTTTGAATGAACTGTTGACCAAAGCAAAACCTTACGCCGAAAAAGAAATCGAAGAATTGAAAACTTTAGCAAAAGCTGATGGAATTGAAGAAATACAAGCATATGATCACGCTTTTTATGCGGAAAAACTTCGTAAAGCAAAATATGATCTTAATGATGAGGAATTAAAACCTTATTTTCCATTAGAACAAGTTCAGGAAGCTGTTTTTGGATTATCAAAACAACTTTTCGGATTGACTTTTGAGGAAAGAAATGACATTCCGAAATATCACGAAGACGTAAAAGTTTATGAAGTAAAAGAAAACGGTGAATATAAATCTTTATTATATGTAGATTATTTCCCGAGAAAAGGCAAAAGAGCCGGAGCTTGGATGACAAGTTATAAAAGTCAGTATCAAAAAGATGGTGAAAATTCCCGTCCGCACATTTCAATTGTTTGTAATTTCAGCAAACCGACAAAAGATGCGCCGAGTTTACTGACGTTCCAGGAAGTGACAACTTTGTTCCATGAATTTGGTCATGCGCTACACGGAATGTTAGCTAACACGCAATATCCTACTCTTTCAGGAACGTCTGTAAAATGGGATTTTGTGGAATTACCTTCTCAGTTTTTGGAAAATTTCTGCTACGAACCGGAATTCTTAAAAACTTTCGCCAAACATTACAAAACAGGTGAAATTTTACCAGACGAAAAAATCGAGAAAATTGCTCAGTCTAAAAACTTTATGGAAGGGTATCAGACGATGAGACAGATTGGTTTCGGACTATTGGATATGAATTACCACTCCAAGGTTGGAGAATTGGAAGGTTTTAGTGTAAAAGAGTTTGAAGATAATTATACAAAAGCAACTCAGTTGTATCCTGCCAACCCAGAAACAGCGATGAGTCCGAGTTTCTCGCATATTTTTCAGGGCGGATATTCTGCGGGATATTATTCTTACAAATGGGCAGAAGTTTTGGATGCCGATGCGTTCCAATATTTCAAGGAAAACGGAATTTTCAATCCTGAAATTGCCGCAAAATATAAAGTTGTTCTTTCTTCCGGCGGAACAAAAGACCCAATGGAATTATACAAGAACTTTAGAGGAAGCGAACCGAAAGTGGAGAGTTTGCTGAAGAGGGCATTTGGATAAAATATAAGAAGGCTTGATAATAATTTTCAAGCCTTTTTATATTAAAATAATTTTAGAACAAATGACAAGACAAATTCCAGATAGACTAATTTTTGAAAATAAAGAATATCATCTTAATAATTATATTTTGGATGATTACTTTCGTGAGTTTCCAAAAAAAAGACCAAATTTTGAAATTAGTTTTACCGCTTTATGGAGAGGTTATATTGCTATATTTGAAATCAAGGATAAAAAACTTTTAATTAAAGAAATTAATTGCTTGACTGATATTAATTTTAACATGAAATCATTCAAAGAAGAAATATTTCCAGAAAATAAATTTGAATGGTATTCTGGTTTAATTAGAATTGACGATTTTAGAGGAGAATTTGATAGAGAACCCGAAAACGGAATCTTTGAATACTTACAAATAGAAAATGGTAATTTTATTCAGAAAAGAATTTTCGATTACAATGAATTACAAAAATTTAAAAAAGAACAATACGAATATTTTTTACTATCAGACGAAGTGGAAATAATCTATGATTTTTGGAGAAGAAATAATGAAAATGGAATTCTGAATAAAGAATATGTGGATAAAATAATTTTTGAAAATATTATGAGTTATACACGAAAAGTATATGTTGACTAAAGCATAATGATTGTAATTCCGTTTTGGTAACGATAAAATTCCGAAATGGTTATTTGAAAAACACATATAAAAGAAAAATTAATGATCGACAATTCCGTAATTTTGCATCATGAAAACGATAACAGCAAGATTAGAAAACGTAAAAAAACTCCAGGCTAAAAGATGGGAAAACGAAGACCATTGGGATACGATAAATGACCTTTTAATTAAAGAATTGGATGAGATTTTACTGATTGAACCCAAAAATACTGCAGCATTAATTAACATCGGAGCAATATATTCTGATATGGGTGAAAATGAAAGAGCAATCTATTATTTAAAGCAAGCAATGGAATTGGGTTCCGAAGATAAAAATCTTTACATCAATCTGGCTATTGTCATGGTTTACATGGAAATGCACCAGGAAGAATACCATGAATATCTTGAAACTGCAGAAGATAAACTGGAAGATCCTTTGACTTTTAAGGCGTACTTTGATCCTCAGTCCCATTAAAAGATTAAATAAGCTTGATTTCATCACTAACATAGATTTCCATAAAACAATGATATAAAATTCACAAAATCATGAAAATTTTTCGCTACCTTAGAGCTTGAAAGCTTCAAAAACAAGGCATTACATAATATTATGGCGGAAGAACTTTATTTTATTAAAACGAATCCTATTGTTGCAAAAATCAATTTGTACAACAAACTTTGCCGTGAAGAAGAAACTGTTATGAATTTCCTGAATGATGATAAGAAAACCAGCCTTGAAATCATTAAAAACAAAGTAAAAGATTCTATAAATATGCTTTCTCAGGATGAATTTTTTAATATTGTAAAATGGATAACCGACCCGTGTAAAGAAGATTATAATGAAGTAGAAACGCAACTTTTCATTAATGGAATGGATCTTTTTTACGAAATTCCTTCAAAAACACCTGTAAGAAGTTTTCACAGTATTCTTAGTGATTATGAATGTCTTATTGAGAAAGATTTCAGTATCTTGATGAGTTCTGATGATTTCAATAATTTTTTGATTTTTGGAATATTTTCCAGCGGTCTTCTTTCTACTTTTCTGGATCAGTATTATTACGAAAGTCCGGATACCAACGATGATCTTTTGCTTTTGACAAAAATATTAAAACCTGCTCATGAAAGACTTTTCGAGCTCGCACAAACTGAATTTGATTCTACTCTTCAAACTCTTGAAGAAGATATAATCGGTTTAAAAAAAGTTGTAGCATTCAATCGGGAAAATCTTCACGAATCTTCTGCTACTTATCCGTCAGAATTTAAGCCTTTTTTACAAAATGAAAAGGAAATTTTAAGCAAAGCGTTTAGTTATAATTATTTCATGGAATTATATGAGCATACTAAATTTTATAAAGGAAGTATTATCAGGCTGCACAGTTATTAAATCTTAATATTCATCTATAAAAAAATCTCCCATTTTCATGAGAGATTTATATGTGGGAACAAATTATTCTTATATGTTCACAAGCTCATCAGTAATATTATGCTGAAATTCTACAATAGGAATGATCATAACTTTAAAGTTTGCATCTTTTGTATATCTTTTACAGCTCTCATTAATAAAAGATGATGGTGACTTTTTAAAATCTTCAATGTATTTTTTAGATTCCTCTGCATTAGCCGGAATAATTAAACAGTGGTAAAGTGCATTAGTAAAATCACTGGAGTCTTTGATAAATTGTCGCTTCCGTTTTACCGCTTCGCTGAATGTCATATATATTAGTTTTTGCAAAATTAACTAATTATTAGATAATATCTTACGTTAGATAAACTTTTCCAGCACCAATTCACCGATTGTTGAGTTTTAAAAAATAACTATTTTATGTAGTGAATAAAAATAAATTTAAACACATATATTAATAATAAATCAATCATATAAAATAAAAAATAAATTTTATTCAGAAGAAAAAGATATATTTTTTTGATATAAATATGAAAATATGTTGTATTTACATTTTTTTAACACTTATAACGAATATTTTACTTATTGATGGACATAAAAAAAGTATGCTTTTCGGCATACCCTTATTTATTGGCAATAGTTACATAAATCAACCTTCCTCCTTCTTCGTTGGAAAGTAAGATTTTTTTACCTTCCGTAAGTTCAACCATAGAATTTGGCGGAATTTCTTTTCCTTCGGTGACATCTTTCATACTCGTCAGACTTTGGTTGACTAAAACCCATCTTCCCTGATGGAATGTGAAATATCCAACAGGCTTTTTATCTTCAGCGGTAAGATTTTCATTTCTGATCACTTTTTTAGACACATTCCATTTGAACAAATACTGATTATGGTACACCATCAATCTATGATTTTCCGGTTTCCAGACGTCTTCTTTAAATTTGAAATATAAGTCAAGAACTGGTAATGTTCCTTTATGAGGAGTTCCGCAGAATGGACACTTTGGTTTATTGCTGTTATCAAAAACATACCATTTTTCTGAGCAGTTTGGATTTTGACAAGGCTGTATTAAATCCACAGTTTTTAGTAAAGCCGTTTCCCATTCATTGGCAATCGGACGCTTAATAGGATCATGAAGTCCGTCAATAAATGCTTTTCTGAAAAGTTCTGACAAATAAGGTCCGGTAACTGTGTATGGAATTTTTTTAGGATCTCCCCAAAAGGTGTTCCATTTTTTGAGATGATCGGCTTTTACATAATTGGTCGTATCTGTGGGATGTTCAATAAAAATTGATTTTTCCCCCATCGAAAGCAGTTCATCTTTTTCCGAATCCAAATCCCATATTTTTCCACCTCTTAACGGATGTCTGCGGAGTAGATACATATAAATTAACGATGCTAAAGCGTGCAAATCCGTCTTTTGATTGGGTAATTGTCGCTGAGGATCCTGAATATTTAAATGTTTTGTTCTTAATACTTCCGGAGCGATAAAATCTGCCGTTCCTATTACCTCCGGCGGAAATAATTTTGGAACAACCAATCCGTCGATATCAATGATACAGGCAGATTTTGTCACAGGATCTACCAAAATATTATTATAAGACAAATCTGAGTGCGCTAATCCCATTTGATGAAGTTTCTTAACTCCGCGGCTGATGTTTACCGCAATCTGGAAATAGCTCAGCCAGTCTCCCAATTCAGAGCTGTCGAGCCTCAAAGGATAGTTTTTATCCCTGAACATCGGCGCTGTAAACCATTTCCCTACTTTATCTTCACCTTTAATGGTATCAGAACCGATATATCCTTTAGTGAAAAAAAACTTTTTATTGTAAATTGGAACAATAATTCCTGTCAATTTATCTTTATGAACGATATCGTAAGGCCATCTGAAAATTTCGTTGATAAAATAATCAGCGGCATTTCCGTTTTTTATATTCGTTAAATAGGTAGAAACGATTCTTTTGATTCGTTCTTCCTGTTCTACAGCAAGTGGTTTTCGGTAAAAAGCGACTACATAATCTCTGTTCGGAGAAAAGTAAACATCTTTTACACCGCCTTGTTTCGGATCTTTGTTTACATATTCATAGGTTTTGGACGGATCCAGAGCGGAAGAAACTCTTATTATATTACTCATAATTAATAGATTATAGCCAACGTTCTGTCGTCATGGTTTCCTTTGCTCCAGAAATCTATCCAGGTCATCAGCTGATCATCAATATTTTCGTCGTTTTGGAAGTCAATTTTTGCTTTATCTTCATTATTTCCGTTAAGGTCGTCGATAAATGTTTTCCAGCTTTCAAGATCTTCCAGCTTATTTTCAGTAACAAATTTTGGGTCGTAAATACCGTCTGTCATCAGCACAAGATTAGAAAAATCTTCAATACAGGTAATTCCGAAACGGGAAGTGATATTAGGATCATTGAAAATCTCTTTCATTGTGATAAAGCGAGTACCACCGCCGAATTCACCAACATCCATCGTATTCAGCAATTTTACATCAGAAAAATCTTTGTTGATCAGATTAATTGGGCAGTCACCCACGCCGAAAGTCAAAACAACATATCCGAAATCGAATTTTTTAGTTAAAGCAAAAATTAAGGTTGCATGAAGATCTCTTAATGCTAAAGAATTTTTCGCTGCTTCTTCATTTAAAATTGTGTAGGTATTCAAAACACCTTTGTATAAAAGCTTGATGATATTTTGTCGGACTTCAACTTTAGGATCTGACGCCGGAATTTCAGTGTTTTGAACTTCTTCCGTAGAATAAATGGTCTTAATGTGTTTTTCGATATCATTAATAATTTCTTCGCTGTTAAAAAAATTATTGATCGATTCTACGGCAAGTTGAGAACCGTACCTTGCCATTTTTGCAGATCCGGCACCGTCTGAAACAGAAACAACACTCCAGTTCTGCGGAAGATCATTCACCGCAAAATCATCATCCCTGAAAGTTCCTTCGTGTGCATGGGAACGACCTCTTTTAGATGCTACAACAATCTTTCTATCAAGAAAATTCCCTTTGAATTTGCGTTCCTCCGGTTTATAGAAAATGGCATTATCAGGGCTTGGAATATTTTTCCAGAGATCTTTAGGATCGGCGTTTACAAAAAGCTGTACGGTTTTAATATCAATATTATTTTCATCATTTACATGAAAAAATTCAATATCAAGATCGTAGGTACTGCTGATTTTTGGTGTCCCAGAGATCGTATTATTTTCAAAAGTAAGATCGGCAGAATCAAGATTTCTGATATTTTTAATTCTGATATTCGGAAATTTCTCCATGTCGAAGCTGAATTCATAAAACTGCTTGGCATTGGCATTCTTAATCATAAAATGCGCCTCCTTGAATTCTTCTTTTTCTTTATAGATCATTGCTTCTTCCATAATGTTTCTTTTTGCATCTGTAATAGAATGCAGATTTTTGATAACGCTGGCATTGTTGATGAGTTTAGACACCACTTTGTCGGTAAGCTTGCCTTCCTGCATATTGTTGTCTTTCAGAATCTGTTTGATGTCGTTTTCCATCATTATCCTAATGTTCTGTTAATATCGAATCCTTCACTTGAAAAGCCGTAGTTTGCTGTTGTTCCGCACCACGGGCAGGTACTCACACCTTCCCCGCTAAGACAGTGAATTCCGCCGCATGAACATGTTGCCAAAGCAATCGGATTCGGGCAATGTGGGCAAGACGGACTTCCCTGCAACTCTTCAACTGAGATTTTAAGATTGTTTTTCTGTGATGAAGACAATCTGAAATAAGCACTTTCATCAATTTTATAAGCACCGTCTAATCGGTAATATCTTGTAGACATTCCTTCAATTCCGGAATTGGTCAATGCTTTTTTGAATTTCATTAAATATAATTTCTTTGTATCAGAACATTTTCCGTTCAGTACAACGAAATTATTATCGGGAAATCTCTGTTGGGCTTCAGGATCAACTTTTTCAAGAATAATTGAATCAATTTTAGAAAGATTGATTCCTTCTTTATTGGCTTCACTTACACTCTGGCTCGTTGTTTTAATAGAATCTGTCACCCACTTGAAAAATTCTTTATACGATCTTTCATCCGAATTATTGAACAACAAAACATTATCCGATAAAGCTCCCAACAATTTATGATTAGTATTGTCGCCTATGGAGATGGCAACTGTATTTTTTTTACCGTTATAATTGCTGTTCCATCGGTCGATTGCAGCCGTGGCATCATCCGTTGGAACACCGTCAGTAAAGAGGAAAACAATAGGTTTCCAATCGCCTTTTCTTTCGTAAGTGGTTTTAACAATATCTTTATCAATGCAATCCATTACCTTAAACAGGCCTTTGGAAAGAGATGTTCCGCTCCCGATTGGGATTTTTGGAGGATAAAAGCTGATAATGTCCTGTAAAGGCGTGATCACTTCCGCTTCTCCGGCAAAACCAACAATAGAAATCCAGACGGTTTCTAAAGAATACGGATCTTTTTTTAATTCTTTGATAATGGTAGCGATACCTTCCTGCACCTGCTCGATAGGTTCACCAACCATAGATTCGGAAATATCGACTAAAAAATAAATGGGTAATCTTCTCATAATTTAGTTTTCAAAAAAGGGTTATCAGATAATAATGTTAAGCTCTGAAGGCGGCGGTGGCAATGTGATATTCTCTCCCGTTCCCTGAGTTTTTCCTCCCATCGTAATAGAAGAACTTACCCATTTGAAGAACGATGAAAGGGTAACCGCATCTGTGGTATCAAGTTTCACAACATGATCTGTCAATTCTCTCAATGTCTGTTCATCCGCTTTTGGTCCAGCTGCACAACCTACAATCACACCGAATTCAAGCCCTTTAATAACAGGAACCATTTCTTTATACTTCTGAATATCCGAAGGTTTACCATCCGTAAAAATAAATAATAATGGTCTCCAGTCTCCTTTTCTGTCTAAAGAACCTTTTACAAGCTCTTTTTTAACAAGATCCGCAACCATTTCCAAAGCTGCACCCGTGTGCGTAGGCCCGCTGTCTGGGCAGGTAATCTCCATCGGCTGAAAACTTGCGAGATCAATTAATGGGATAATATTTTTAACCTCTCTATCATACGTGATTACGCTCATACTTAAGGTATCCATCGCCTGTGGATCTGCACGAAGCATACTGATAAGCCCATTAAAACCATTATTCAAGGCCTGAATGGGCTCACCGTTCATAGATCCCGAAGTATCGAGCAGAAAATAGGCTAATAATCTTCTTGTCATTATGAAACAAATGTTAATTCTGAAGGTGGCGGCGGCAATTGGTCTAATCCAAACACCTCTTTTCCAGACTCTTCCAATTTTGTAGATGTTGTAGAAATAGAAGCTGTTACCCATTTGAAAAACTGAGCAATACTCTCAGAATCTGCATTCTGAAGACTTACCACTTCATTGGTAATTTGTTTTAAAATAGATGTATCTGCGCTTCCACCCACGGCACAGCCAATTGTAAAACCTTTGTAAACGGATTTCAATTTATTCCATCCTGACTGCCAGTCGTCTGTAGGAACTCCGTCTGTCATAATAAATGTCATTGGTTTCCAGTCTCCTTTCTGTTCCAAGGTTGTTTTTGAAACTTCTGTCTGAACTTTATCCGCCAATAATGATAATGCTGCCCCAAAAGAAGTAACTCCCGAAGCTTTAATATCTACCATCTGAAAACTCGCCAAATCGGTAAGCGGAATAATCTGCTTTGCATCGGTATCAAAAGTAATAATACTGATATAAGCAGTTTCCAATGCCTGTGGCATTTGTCTTAATGAATGAAGCATCATCTGTACTCCGTTTTTAACAGCTTCAATCGGTTCACCGGTCATAGAACCGGAAGTATCTAATAATAAATAAACAGGTAGTCTTCTCATTAGGAATTATATACGTAGTTTTTTAAAATATCAATAAAATTGTCGGTGTGGTGAGGCTCTCCAAGAGCACGGAATTTCCAGTCACCGTTGTGTCGGTAAGCTTCTGCAAAAGTCATTGAACACATTCCATTCATCGATGAATCTCCGGAAAGACTGTATTTCGTAATTTCTTTTCCTTTAGCATCTACTGCTCTGATAAATGCATTATCGATCATCCCGAAATGCTGATTATTCTTTTTCCCAAGATAAATAGAAACTACGAAAATAATTTTTTGGTATTGCTGATCTAATTGATCTAATTTTACAATAATCTGCTCATCGTCGCCATCTCCTGCACCAGTTCTGTTATCTCCCGTCAGCCAGATATTTCCGCTTGGGTGCTGCATCGAGTTGAAATAAATAATATCTCCCTGCTGAAGTGCCAATTGTCTTCCATCATTGGTCATAGTCGTTCTTCCTAAGTTTGCCACTTTACCGTTAGAATCCAAAAGAAAAGCAATTGCATCCAGATCGTATTCTGCTTCTTTGCTGAACAGTTTACCAAAAAAACCGCCTTGCTTTCTAACGTCCCATCCTAAACCGATAGTAACTTTTGAAAGATCATAAACACTTTCGCCACGGTCATTTTTCCTTAAATCGATCGTCTGACCTTTTTGTAAATTAATTGCCATTATTAGTTTTTATGTGATTAAAATTTATTTAATAATTTGTCCGTTATAATATTTTTCAAGGAAGAAACCAAGATCTGCTTTGTAACCGATTCCTGAAGCTTCAAACTTCCAGTTGCCGTTTCTTTTGTATAATCTTCCGAATTCTACTCCTGTTTCTACAGAGAAATCTTCATCCAATTCATATTTTGCAATTTCCTCATTCGAATTGTTGTCTACAACTCTGATGTAAGAATTTCTTACCTGTCCGAAATTTTGTTTTCTTCTTTCGAAATCTTCAATCGTTACCACAAAAAGAATTTCTTCAACTCTTGCATCTACTTTTTCAAGATCTATAACGATTGCCTCATCATCGTCTCCGTCGCTGCTTTTCCCGTCCGGGTCGTCTCCTGTGTGTGTTAAAGCACCATCCGGAGAATTCAAATTATTATAAAAAACAAAATATTCATCTCCTACCAATTTTCTGTTTGCATCGATCATAATTGCCGAAGCATCCAAATCGAAATCGTGACCAGTTCCTTCATTTGGATCCCAGCCTAATCCGATGGTCATTTTGGTAAGTCCTAAATCAATTTTCTGTCCTTTCTGTAAATTAATTGCCATGATGTATAAAGTTATTATTTTTCTGCTTCAAGATAGATTTCATTTATGAATTGACCAAATTTATTTATAATAATAAATCTTAAATTACGGTAATCCGTAAAACTTTAACATAATTTCAAAGAACAAAAAAGGTCCGATTTTACAACCGAACCTTCCTATTATATATGCAATAAATTTTATGCTATTTTATTCCTCGCTTTTGCAAGCATCGGAATTGAAATTAGTCCCATTACCAACATAATGACAATTTGTAATGGTAATGATATAAAGGAATATGTTAATCCAATTTCTCCACCTAATTCGCCACTTTTACCCATTGAAATAAATAAAGCCATAAAACCGAATTTCATTGCCAGATTAAAAGCTCCGATCCCACCGCTTGCAGGTACAATCATTCCGAAAGTTCCTACGACAAGAATGAAAAATCCGTCATCAAAAGTAAAATTGGAGGTTTCCGGTAAAGCAAAACATACTAAAAATGCAGCAAAATAATAAGAAACCCAAATTCCTATAGTATACAGAATGAATTTTCCTTTTTGTTTTAGTTTGAAAATAGAAGTTAAGCCTTGGAGAATTCCTTTTCCAAAATTAATTAATTTTTCTTTCTTGAATCTATAAAAAATAATTAATCCAATTAAAAAAACTACTAAAACTGTAATTTTTAAATAGAAATAAAACGCGTCAAAATCGTTTACTCCTATTTTAATCATTAATCTTTCAAAAAAATTAGGAACAAATTTATCTTTTTCTTCTTTTTTATCAATTACGAAATGATAAAATGACAAAATAGTATTAAACTTAAAAATCAAAGTCAATCCTAAAAAGCAAACCATGCAAACCAGATCAACTACTCTTTCCAGAATAATGGTACCGAATGATTTATCTACAGGAACTTTCTCCACACCATACAAAGCAGTCGCTCTCGCCACTTCACCACTTCTGGGAATAGTAAGGTTCATTAAATATCCGAAAGAGATCGACCAAAGTGAATTGGAATTTGAAATACGGTGTCCCATAGGCTCCAGCATCAGATTCCAGCGGATTGCTCTGAACCAATAAGCAGCAATACCAAAACAGCCTGCAAAAAGCACCCACCAATAATTCGCTTTCGCCAAAGACTTTTGTATCACTTTGAAATCAAGACCTTTTAATGCAAACCATAAAAAAAAGCCTGCAAAAGCAAGCGATATTACTATTGTGAGTATTGATTTTAAAGGATTTTTTGTATTTTTCTCCATCAAATTATGTCAAAAGATTCGTTTTTTCATCCGGAAAAACAATTTTTGGCTGGAAAGTCTGAGCTTCCTCGGGAGTCATCTGTGCATACGCAATGATGATGATGATATCATCTCTCTGTACTTTTCTGGCAGCAGGACCATTCAGACAAACCTCACCCGATTTTCTCTTTCCTTTGATGACATAGGTATCGAAACGCTCTCCATTGTTTACATTCACGATATACACTCTTTCACCAACAACCAATCCGGCTGCTTCGATAAGATCTTCATCTATTGTAATACTTCCAATATAATTAAGGTCTGAAGCCGTAACTCTTACCCTGTGAATCTTAGACTTAAAAACTTCTATTAACATGGTGCAAATTTATTAATAAAAATTAATAAAATCTACATTTAGAATAATTTTAAAACTTACAGATATACAGTTATTTAATTTTATTAAACGTAATTTTTTTGAATATTACTTATTGAATTTATAAACATATCCATAAAAATATCAATACTTGATACCAAATTTAGGATTTAATAAATGTAAAAAATAATATTACAATTTAGCTAAAGTCAATACACATAAGCATTTGGCATGATATTAGCAGCTCGTAACGTAGATTTTTCGTAAAAAGTGGAATTATCATATTTTAACCATTTTAGTTAAAAATCAAAAAAATTATATATATATTTATAAAATAATTGCACAATTACAAAATATTATTATATTTGCTATAATTACGAACTAACTTAATATTAAAAATTATGAACAAGTCTGAATTAATCGACGCAATCGCAAAAGACGCCGGTATCACAAAAGTTGCTGCCAAAGCTGCCTTAGAATCTTTCATTTCAAATGTAACAACTACTTTAAAGAAAAAAGACGGAAAAGTTTCTTTAGTAGGTTTCGGTACGTTTTCAGTAGCTGAAAGAGCTGCAAGACAGGGTATCAATCCTGCGACTAAAAAGCCGATCAATATTGAAGCTAAAACAGTAGCTAAATTCAAAGCTGGAGCAGATCTTTCTACAGCTGTTGCTGAAGCTAACGTTCCTGCTGCACCTGCAAAGAAGAAAAAATAATCTCCGAGATTAGGTAAAAATCAAGGCTGTTTCATAAGAAGCAGCCTTTTATTTTTTAATAAGATTTATAGTTACGTTATGGAGCCAATCTTGAAATTTTCCAATCCAGATCATCTAACGTGTAAATAATTCTGTCATGAAGACGGTTTGGTCTTCCCTGCCAAAACTCAATTTCATAAGGTTTTGCGATATATCCACCCCAATTTGCAGGTCGTGGAACTTCAGAGTTTTCATATTGTTTTTCAAGATCCTTTAGCTTCTCTTCTAAAAATTCTCTGTTTGGGATAATTTCACTTTGCGGAGAAACCGCTGCCCCCAACTGACTTCCTTTGGGTCTTGAATGAAAATATCCGTCGCTTAGGTTTTCTGCTATTTTTTCTAAATCTGCTTTAATGATAATCTGCCTTTCTAGGTTTGGCCAAAAGAAATGAAGACAGGCTTTATGAGTGTTTTCTATCGCTTTACCTTTTCGGCTGTCGTAATTCGTATAAAAAATAAAACCTTCAAATGTGTAAGATTTAAGCAAAACCATTCTCGTACGAGGGCAACCGTCATTTTCCAACGTGGAAACTGCCATTGCATTTGCTTCGTAAATATCCGGATTTTCGCTTGCTTCAAAAAACCAATCACGAAATTGCTCAATAGGATTTTGTTTTATCTCACTTTCAATAAGTTGAGATTTATCGTACACTTTTCTCTTATCATGCAGGTTTTCCATAAATATTTTTATTAAATTTGAGTATGAACTCATACAAAGGTAAAATATTAATTTCCACACCCGACATCACCGGCGATATTTTTTCGCGATCGGTAGTCTTGATTATTGAACATAATGAGCAGGGTGCATTTGGATTGATATTGAATAAAAAAAACGGTAAGATGAGTAACAGATTCAAGAATTTCTTTGATTTCAAAATTGAAGTTTATGACGGAGGACCTGTGGAAAACGATAAGGTTTTGTTTATCGTAAAAGGCAAAAAAGTTACAGAAGTTTATACCGAAATTTCTGATGAATTTTATTTAACTGAAGACGTTGAAAATATTATCAGTTCTGTTTTAAACAATGAATTAAGCATTGAGGATGTAAAAATTTTCTCAGGATACTCCGGATGGTCGCCTTTACAATTAGACGATGAGGTTCAGAAAAAACTGTGGACTGTTGTAGATGTTTATAATCTTGACTATACGCTTCCCAATGACCAAACCCTTTGGAAATCTATCATGCAGAATCTTGGCGGAGAATATCTTCTCTGGGCAAATTCTCCGGAAGACATTTCTTTAAACTAAAGATTAAACAGCATTAATAAATTAACATACTTTATAAATTCCTTAACTGTTATTAAGGGAATAATTTGCGTTATTTGTTAAACCAAAAATTCACTTCTATGAGAGGAACAAAACTATTTACTTTAGCACTCTTTTCAGCAGCATTTTTATCCTTTACTCCTGCAAATAAAAAATTAATTGTCATAGATGCCGGTCATGGCGGAAATGATATGGGAGCCAATCGTAATGGTATTTACGAAAAAGACGTTGTTTTGAATATTGGAAAAGAAATTCAAAAACTCAATAATGCACAGGATAAATACGAAGTGATTCTAACGAGAGATAATGATACTTACAGCCAATTGGCAGAAAGAACTGCCCTTATCAATAAGCTGAATCCTGAGATCGTGATTTCTCTTCACATGAACAGCAGCCCCCACGCAGAATCTCCGGAAGAAGGATCAGAAATTTACACACAAAATACAGAAGATTCGAAAAAACTGGCTGACAAAATTTCTAAAAAATTCAATGTTCAGAAAATTGAAGAAAAAAATCTTCATATTTTAAGAGAATCTAAAGTGCCAACTGTTTTGATGGAACTTGGATTTATCAATAATACCAAAGCCAGAGAATATATGACCAGCGAAAAAGGTCAAAAAGAAATTGCTCAAAAATTCGTAGAAATTTTCAACGAATACTAAATAAAAAATACAAATTCTGATTTTTCAGAATAAAACCCGGTAAAGGACATTTATAACTTTTGTTGTTTACCGGGTTTGTCAATTAAAAACTTTCTTTCCATTTTTCCACGATTTCTAAAAATCGGGAATTTCCAAAAGTTTTATTTCTAATCTTTCCTACAGAAAATATGCCTTTCTCGTCTGAAATCAATAAAATCTCTTCTGATTTCTGAGACTCAAATGCAATAATTTCATGTTCCTGAATATCTGCAAGATTGTTTTTATGTAAAAAAGTGACAAAATTTTCCATTAAAGGCGAAATATAAGCCCCTTCTGTCTGTTTGGGCACTTTAATAATATCTCCTTCCAAAAATAAAAGATTACCGAAAGTCGTCCGCGCAATTCTCTTGTTAGGATTCAGCAAAATAACATCATCAAGATCGTTTTCCTGTGCGTAAATTCCACCGTAAATATTTTCCGGGCTATGAACTCTGATATTGCTTAAAAGATTGTTATTAACATTAATTTCCTTAATTAAATCCAATTCCAACGGTCGTTGATGTACTGCCAAAACATCATCCATTTCTGAAACTTCGTAGAAATACGAAACGGAAGATTTCGATAAAGTAATACCATCTGAATTTCTGAAAACAAGGAAATTAATAATTCCGTTGTTGGTTCCTTTTCCGTCAATAATATCTTTTTGGAAAAGCGACTGAAAGAATTCTAATGTGTAAGTAAGAGGGATATTCATCCTCATTTTTCTCATGGAAGCCATCAGGAAAAAATAGCATTCTTCGTCCATAATCAATTTTCCATCTCTCACAAAGAAAGATACTTTTACTGCGTCTCCGGAAAGAAACGCTCTGTTGTTTACACTTAATTCGCCTGATGTAAAGTATTGATTTTCCAATTTTGAATTGATTTTTAGATAAAAAAATAATGAACGATAAATCGTTCATCAGTTTTAGTATTTTTTCAGACCGGCATTACTTAAGCCGCTCCTAATTTTATTTTAAGATTTTCGATAAGATTTTCCCAATACATAGCGTTTTCATCTTCATCTCCTTCCTCACAGAAATCGGTGATATTCAAAGCTAAATCTTCAGTAATATCATCAACTGTGATTGTCATTTCAAAGAAATTTTTGGTTCCTTCATCTTCTTCCCATCTGAAACGTACGAAACCTTCAGGCTTATATCTAATTAAAGTCGCTCTCTCAGCAGGTCCTCCTCCCCAGCTAAAAAAGAAGTCATCACCTTTCTCTGTCACATCATCTGCAAACCATTCCGACAACCCCTCTGCAGTTGCCAGATATTCGTACAGAATCTCTGATAAACAGTGCATTGGAAATTCGTAATGGACTTTATGTTTCGCCATATAATCTTTGTTTTAATCGTCCCGCAATATATAAATTAATTTTTTTATTACACAAAAATGTGTTTACTTTTTTACACAATCTTCATGATATTTATCACAGACTTTCAAATAATTATTTACGTTTGATGTTAACAGAATAACTCCACTTTTTAGAGATAAAAAACTCTTCGACTGGAAGAGTTTATATTATAATTTTTAATCTTCATTTAAAACTTCAAGAATTATCTTACAGCCTTCTTTTATTTCTTCTAAAGACAATGTTAAAGGTGGAGAAATTCTCAGATATTCGTTTCTATATAACTGCCAAAATACCACAAGACCTTTCTCCATACATTTTTTAGCAACTTCTAAAGTATATTCGGGAGAACTTAAATTTACGGCAAGCATTAATCCTTTTCCATTTATATTTTTAATTTTCGGATGTACTAAAAGTTCTCTGAATAATTTTTCTTTTTCTTCAACTTCATTCATCAATCCGCTTTCCAGCACTTCTTTTAATGTTGCATAACTTGATGCTGCAATTAATGGATTTCCCCCGAAAGTCGTAATATGTCCTAATTTCGGTGAATGAGACAAACTCTCCATAATTTCTCTGGAACTCATGAATGCTCCCACAGGAACTCCGCCACCCATTCCTTTACCCATTACCAAAATATCCGGAACGATCCCAAAATGTTCAAAAGAAAACAGTTTTCCCGTTCTTCCGAATCCTGGCTGAATTTCATCAAGAATCAACAAAGCGCCTACTTCTTCGCATCTTCTTTTAAGCTTAATTAAATAATCGTCGTTCGGAACCAAGAATCCGGCTGCTCCCTGAATCGTTTCTAAAATAACACAAGCCGTTTTTTCTGTGATTTTATCGAAATCTTTCTCATTATTAAACTCAATAAAGGAAACCATCGGCAACAACGGACGAAATTCCCTTTTATGCGTTTCGTTTCCTGAAACACTTAATGCTCCGTGGGTATTTCCGTGGTAAGAATCTTTAAATGAAACAATTTCTTCTCTTCCAGTATATCTTTTTGCTAACTTCAAACTTCCGTCAATTGCTTCGGCACCACTGTTCACCAAATACGTAATTTCTAAAGGATCGGGAGTTGCTTCAGCTAATAATTTACATAAAGCAATAGGCTTTTCCTGAGCATATTCGCCATACACCATTACGTGAAGATACTTATCTGCCTGTTCTTTAATTGCATTAACGATTTTAGGATGAGAATGTCCCAATGTATTGGCAGAAACTCCCGCTACAAAATCCAGATATTTCTTTCCGTCTGTACCGTAAATGTAACTTCCTTCTGCTTTTTCAACTTCAAAACCTGCTGCAAATTTTGTAGTCTGTGCCTGATATGTAAAAAAATCTTTTTGCATTTCCATTTCATGAAATTTCAGCAAAACTAATAAACATTAGTCAAACTCCGAAATTATCCTGATAGAATAAAAAAATCGCTCTCCCAAAGGAGAGCGAACCACCAAATCACAAAATATTAATAAAAGATTAATTACTTTTTCTTGTATAAATATATATAAAATTTCAAATAAAAAATCTGTTTTTAATAAAATTTTAATGACTTATATGTAAATACTTTACCTTAAAATACAGACGAATAAAAACAACATATCAAAAACCCACATCTGGTAAGGATTCTGCGTTCACCAATTTTTGAAAAATTGAGGATAAAAATTATTGTAATAATTATGAAAAGTAATTAAAAAAAGCCCAATATCAGATGAGATAGGAAAAAAAACACCATTTTCAATAGTAGAAAATGGTGAATATTTGTCAAATTATTTTTTTAGATAAGAAAATTTTTGTGAATTATCTTCTCGTTCGTTTAGGTTTTTTGGCTTCTTCTTTTGCTTTTTCTTTTTCAACAGCTTCCTGAGCCTGATCATAAAGAGTACTTTCAGCTTCATATTTTATCTCTTCATAATTTGGTGTATCTACCAGAATATCCTGCCATTTAAGAATTCTGTCTTTTGTATTCCAGTTAAAATCCGGAAACTTCCGCCTCGAAGGTTCAATCATGCTCATGGGATAAGTATCGGAAGTTGCACCGATATTACAGGCAACAACATATAAGAGTTTTTCCTCGAAGATGGCATCAATAATTCCGCAGGCTGTAAGAGAAATCCCAATTCTTTCTTTCTCTTTTGTTTTTTCATTAACATCATCAGAATAGCTTATCGCCTGAGCATTTCCGATTACCTTTGCTTCTTTGATGTTATTTTGACCGTCATAATAAATCGTCATCAGTTTTCCTTTCACCTGATTGAATTCATCTTTCATATTTAATGAATCTACTTTACTGATGGCAAAGGAATTTCCGATCACTTTTAAAGAATCAATACTTTCACTCTGTGTATTAAAATAGGCTTCCACTTTATCACCAGTCACCTGTTTTCCGTTACTCCAAAGAATCGGTTTTGTAAACATGTGTAGAACACCGTCGGTTTCATTGAAAGCAATAGAATCTGCCCTTCCCTGCGCATTAGATTTATAAAATCGTCCTTTTCTGAAAGCACGAAGGAAACTTTTTTTAACTTTGATATCAACCGCATCCACTTTTTGAAAAGAAAGAATAGTATCTGCCGCAAAGTACATAGAATCTTTTTCCATTGCTTTTACAGCATACGGATGTTGGGTCATCATTGCAGAGTCTTTCTTCTCGTAAATTTCTCCGTATCCGCCTTTAATCCATCTTCTTTCTTTAGGATCATCCAACGTAACATTTCCGGTTGCTTTACCAAAACCACTTAGCTGATTGTAGTACATATCGTCACCGGTAAGAATTTTTTCATTATAAAAAATCTTAGAATTTTTAGTAAGAAAAGCCTCTTTGCTATTCATTCTATATGTTCCTCTTTCCGTGTAAATTCTGTTTCTTGGGTTTGCTCTGTTGGTAATCGTTGTAGGTCCGAAGAACTCAGCAACTTTGGTATTTTGATTTTGTTTGATATTATCACCTTCGATAATATAATCTTTGCTGTCGATTTTTACTTTGCCCACAAAATCCATCAGTTTTGTATCTAAATAATACGTGGCAACTTTCGTAAACATCGTACTTTGACCATCAGTAATCGTACCTCCTGTATTAAAATAAGCCTGATTTGAAAGCTTGTCATAATACATCGTTTCTGTTCGGATCGTTTGTTTAGGATCGGTAAGAACAACATTTTTTCTGGCGATACCTTTTTGAGTATTGCCATCATACTCCATTTCTTCCGCAGTGATTACGGAGCCGTCGGCATTTTGCAATTTTACATTTCCGATTGCTTTGATAAAGTTTTGTTCCTGATAAAATATAACCAAATCCGCAGTAAGCACAGAACCCTGATGCTGAAATTCAACATTTCCTACGAAATAATTATTCCCTTCATATTTATCATCCTTTCGCAATTCATCGGAATGTACGTGCTTCACCTTTTCAGCAGGCGGAGCGTTTTTCTTGGGAAGTGTAGTCGGTGTGAAATACGGATCCTTCTGCAAAGGCTTTTGAGTGTCCTGTGCAAAGGTAAACGTTGAAATAAAAACTAATAAAACAAAAATTAGTCTCATTGATCAGTCATTCTTAGTACCATAAAAATACAGCGAATGAGAATCAATTTTTACGCCAAAAGCGTCCTCAATGGCTTCCTTTATCCCTTGAATTCTTGGGTCGCAAAACTCAATGATTTCTTCGATTTCTTTATCAGAATCTTTCTTATAAATCACCAAATGGTCGTGCTGCTTATCAAAATACGATTTTTCGTAAGATGAAGATGTTAATGTTTTTTCCCCGAACTGATGTTTACGGATCAAGCCCGCATCAAGGAAAATCTCGATTGTATTATAAATTGTTGCTTTGGAAACATGATATTTCTTCTGCATCATCAATAAATACAGATCATCTACATTGAAGTGATGATCCATATTATAAATTTCTTCTAATATTGTATATCGTTCCGGTGTGTTTCTGAACCCTTTTTCAAGCAAATAGTTTCTTAAAACATCTTTAATTAATGCAATATTTTTTTCTTTTTGTACAGTATCCATCAAAAAAATTATCTACAAATTTACCGATTTTTATTTAAATAAATATTGTAACGATATGTTAAAGAATTTAACCATTATGACGAATAAATTCGCATTGCTCGATTCTTGAATTACCAACGCAGTCTTCAGTCATAGGCGCAGATTCCACGACTACGTTGTGTGAAGTTATACCCCAAGCTTTGAAATCATCACTCCCAATATATTTAACAAAATTATAGATATTCATGATAATTTTCTCTTTTACCGTAAGAAGAATATCATTGATATAGGTGTTATCTATAATTACATATTTCAGATCCGGAGAAATATTATGAGCTCGTAACGAAGGGTGGCTGCTTCTGGAAGGAATAGTACCGTCTGCCATTAAATCCCTTAGCACCATATCAAAATAATCATTAATTCTTCTGTCGATTTTAAAACCTAACATGAAATTAATCTTATAAATTGTGCCCGGAAGAACCTCATCCACAACGTATTTAAAAGTATACGGATCTTCCTGATTAACAATACTTAATATAAAATAATGATCTGCTCTTTTCGGTTGTTTTTTAATAATGGAATAAATAATTTTTGATTCTATCTCATCATTTCTTCTAGCTCTGCTTAAATAAGCCAAATTCGTTGCATACTTCGGAATCGTTTCATCCAATTTCATATCCTTAATAATAGGAATATATTTATCCAGCTTAATGAATTTGATAAATTTTGTCTTGATAGACCTTCCATTATACCATGCATACATACAAACTCCAATGAATCCTGCCAAAATAACTGTAATCCAACCTCCCTCGAAGAATTTAATGATGTTTGCACTAAAAAAGCCTAATTCTATAGACATATATACTAATCCAAAAACAAGAATAAAAACTTTATTTACTCTACGTTTCAGTAACCAGAACAGCAATAGAATTGTCGTCATCAACATCGTGACAGTAATTGAAAGCCCATACGCAGCTTCCATTTTACCCGATTCTCTAAAGTGCAGGACTACGATAACACATAAAATAAGCAATCCCCAATTAATTCTCGGAATATACATTTGCCCTTTTACCCCGGAAGGGTAATCGATTTTTTGATTCGGCCACAAATTCAATGACATTGCTTCGGAGAAAATGGTAAAAGAACCTGTAATCAAAGCCTGACTGGCAATAATTGCGGCCGCCGTTGCCATGATTACTCCGGGTACAATCATCCATTCTTCCATAATCCCAAAGAAAGGATTGATAGATGGAAACCCCGGTTTTCCATAATTGGATAAAAGCCAAGATCCCTGTCCTAAATAGTTTAAAATCAACATTATTTTAACAAATCCCCAACTTACTCTGATATTTTTTGCACCGCAATGTCCTAAATCTGAATAAAGCGCTTCAGCCCCAGTTGTACAAAGGAAAACAGCTCCTAAAATAACAATGGCACTTGGCGAATTTGCAATAAGCTTATAAGCGTAATAAGGATTAAATGATCTTAATATTTCTAAATTTTCGCTCAAATGAGATGCTCCCAATCCTCCTAAAACCAAAAACCAAACTACCATTACCGGTCCGAAAAACTTTCCGATAAAGCTTGTTCCGAATTGCTGGACTACGAAAATAATGATTAGAATACCAATAGTAATAGGAACTACAGGTGTATGCGGATTATAAATTTCAAGCCCCTCAATCGCTGACATTACCGTAAGCGAAGGTGTAATTACCCCGTCTGCAATAAGTGCCGCCGCTCCAACAATAGCAATGAGATACAGCCATCCTTTTTTTAGATTTTTCACTAAAGAAAACAAAGCTAAGATTCCCCCTTCTCCCTTGTTATCTGCCCGTAAGGCGATAATAACATATTTTATAGTCGTTTGAAGAGTAAGCGTCCAGATAATACAAGAAAGCGCACCTTCTATATATTCGTTGAAGGGCATACTGCTGCCTACTCCTCTGGCATTCACAATCGCTTTCATTACGTAAAGTGGAGAAGTACCGATGTCCCCAAAAACAATGCCTAAAGACACTAATACCCCAATGAAGGAAAGCTTTTTGATGTCAAAATGATCACCGCTTCCTGTAACTTCTGCCATATCAGCTAATTTATTTAAGTGCGCAAATTTAGATCAAATTTGCATACCCTTGACTTTTTATTGATGGATATAATAAATGAAAAAACTTCCTTTCGGAAGTTTTTTTCTATAATCATTAAATTATTTAACGTACATCGCTTTTTTGATTTCCTCTTTTACTTTTTCAAGTTTCGGGAACCATTCTGCAAATAATGCAGAGGAGTAAGGTGCAGGTGCATCAGGAGTTGTAATTCTCTTGATTGGCGCATCTAAATAATCAAATGCTTTTTGCTGTACCATATAAGTAATTTCTGAAGATACAGAACCAAATGGCCAGGCTTCTTCTAAAATAACCAATCTGTTTGTTTTCTTAACAGACGCTAATACAGTATCGAAATCTAAAGGACGAACTGTTCTAAGGTCGATAACCTCAACAGAAATACCCTCTTTCTCCATATCTTCAGCAGCCTGAATAGCCAATTTCATGATTTTTCCGAAAGAAACCAAAGTAACATCTGTTCCTTCTCTTTTGATATCTGCTTTTCCGATTGGTAAATAGTATTCTTCTTCAGGAATTTCCATTTTATCACCATACATCTGCTCAGATTCCATAAAGATTACAGGATCGTTATCCTGAATAGCAGTTTTTAATAACCCTTTCGCATCATAAGGATTCGAAGGAACGACCACTTTAAGACCCGGTACGTTTGCGAACCAGTTTTCGAAAGCCTGAGAGTGTGTTGCTCCCAACTGACCTGCAGAAGCCGTAGGACCACGGAAAACGATAGGACAATTCCACTGCCCACCACTCATCTGACGGATTTTTGCAGCATTATTAATAATCTGATCAATCCCCACCAAAGAGAAATTGAAAGTCATATATTCTACAATCGGTCTGTTACCATTCATTGCAGCTCCCACAGCAATCCCAGTAAAACCAAGCTCAGCAATTGGTGTATCGATTACACGTTTATCACCAAACTCATCCAACATTCCTTTTGAAGCTTTATATGCACCGTTGTATTCTGCAACTTCCTCCCCCATTAAAAAGATGGATTCGTCTTTACGCATTTCCTCGCTCATTGCCTGTGCAATTACCTCACGAAAAGTATATTCTGCCATATTTATTTGAAAAATTTAGAGTACAAAAATAGTGATTTTTTATTATACATATAACAAAAACGACATCTCATTTAAAATGAAATGCCGTTTATTAGCTTTATTTAAACTTTGCTTAATTTACTTTCTGCCAAGTTTGTGTTCTTCCCATTAAAGAAATTCCTATATATCCTCTTACATTAAGCAGGTCTCCTTTTCTTGTGATCGTACATTTGTAAGTTTTTCCTGTTTTAGGATCTGTGATAGTTCCACCTGTGAATTCATCGCCATCTTTTTCCAAACCCCTGATGATTTCCAAACCTAACAATGGCTTGTTTTTTCTGTCATCCTTACACTCTATACAGTTAGGATTAGCAGGTTTTGCCAATAATTGAGAAATTTTCCCATAATATTGATCTCCTTTTTTATAAATCTCTACAATAGATTTTGCCTGCTTCGTTTCATCATCAATGGTTTTCCATTTCCCTTCAATCTGGGCAAATGATAATACTCCAAAAAGAGAAAGCACGAATGTTAATAATAATTTTTTCATATTTCCTATAGTTTTAATTAAGATAAAATATTTTCGTTATCTATTTACTGCTAAAAGTATAAATTAATTTGAGATAAACAAAAAATATTATTATCCGACACATATATTACAAGAGATGTACCAAAAACTGATCAGCAAAAAATCCCTTTAACTTAATACATTTTTCTGTTAACTACTTTATTCATGTAATCCTGATACCAGGCTTTTGCAATCTGCTCGCCTTTTTCTGTTTCCGGATTATTTTTAAGATGATCCATCAGATTTTTTTCCAATCCCAGATCTGTTTTATCAAAAATTCCTACTACTTCTTTGCCATCAAAACGGTAGATATAGTTCCCTATAATAAACTGTTCAACTGTTCCATCTGAATTAGCGATAATTGGTGCATATTTTTTTTCGCTCACTAAACTTCTGCCCCAGCTTCTTATTTTCTTATTGTAACCAATTAAATCTGCCAGCGTCGGGTAAATATCAATCTGCTGGGCAAACTCTTCATTAACTCCTTTCAAATTGTATTCAGGATTGGGAGAATAAAAAATAAGCGGAACGGCAAAACGGTTCATTATTTTCTCATATTCCGGATAATAAACTTCATTGGTATGATCTCCGGTGAAAACAAAAATCGTATTGTTGTACCAAGGTTGTTTTTTCGCTGTTTCGAAATACTTTTTAATCGCATAATCTGTATACTGAATTGGCTCATGCATCGGATTTTTTCCTTTTTTGAATTTTCCGTTATATTTTTCAGGAATTTTAAACGGATGATGTGACGAAGCCGTAAAAACCGTTGTCATAAAAGGTTGTTTCTTCCCTACATTTTTAGCAAAATATTGTAAAAAAGGTTCATCCCAGATGGCCCACATTCCATCAAAATCATTATCATTATTATATTCTGTTTTACCAAAATAATGTTTGAAACCCAAAATATTTCCAAATCCTAAAAATCCCATCGAACCATTCGGAGCACCGTGATAGAAAGAGGTATCATATCCCATATCATTACAAACAGAAACAATGGACTGGATTTTCTGATTGGAATAAGGCGAACTTGTAAATGCATCCGTCAAACTCGGGATGCCTGCCAAAACAGAACTCATCCCATGGATAGACTGTCTTCCATTCGCAAAAGTATTAGGAAAAATTAAACTTTGCCCCGCCAGACTGTCAATAAATGGTGTGTAAGAAACATAATCCTTAATATTTTTGTCTTTGTTAAAAGCTCCCGAATATTCTCTTCCAAAAGATTCCACAATGAAAATAACAATATTAGGTTTGTTGGTAACTTTTCTATCGTAAATTTTATAAGGCTGAATATTTTCATCAATAAATTTTTCATCCACAAAATGAACTTCCTTAAAATTATTCGTATTTAATGTTCTGAAAAATGAAAACGTACTATTCAGCACAACATTTCCCTGGGGAGGAAGTTTCACAAAACGGTTGGCATCTACCAGATTGATTGGTCTTGTACTGTGTTTAAAATCTCCTCGAATGCCTCCAACTGCCAAAACTGCCGTTATGCAAAGCGTTACAATCGACCAAATAAAATATGGAACCAGTTTTTCAGGTTTTCGTTCGGTAACTTTTACTTTTTTATACAGAAAAATCCAAAGCCACATAAACGCTACAAATCCTATTAAAATAAAAGGATTCTGTATAATCGAAGCCGTAAAAACTTTAAAAATATTCGATTCGTGCTGTGCCACCTGAAATGCTGCCGAAGTCAGTCTTGTCTGGGAAAATTTAAAATAAACAAAATCGCCGAAATTCATGGCATACGCAATTCCGTTGGTAATAAAATAGATCCAGAAAAGAACTTTTTGATAGACTTTTTTCGTATTAATGATAATCGGAATAAGGCTTAAAAGAATAAAAAGCGCATTGACATACAAAATCGCAGTCGTATCAAAAGCAATTCCGTGGTAGGAAAGACTGAAATAATCTGATACAGAGTCTATTTTTATCAATCCTCTGTTGAAATACCAGAACAAAAATCTTGCAATCTGATAAAAAAAGTATGCTAAAAAAATTCTGTATAATAATACCAGAACTTCCTGTTTTCTAAATTCTTTAAAAAGTTTCATGACGCAAATTTACATCAAATTCATAGTAATGTATTTTTTAGTGCATAAAATTTTAAGTCATAATTTTTAAAAACAGTAATTTTGCCGTTATGAATTTTATTAAAAATAATCTCGCCAACTTACTCACGCTGGGAAACCTTTTTGCGGGCTGCGTTGGCGCTATTCATCTTATTTTAGGCGATTATCAGACAACGGCAATTTGCCTTATCCTTTGTTCGATTTTTGATTTTTTTGACGGATTTGTCGCCAGAGCAGTAAAATCAAACTCTAATTTAGGGCTTCAGTTAGATTCTCTGGCAGATATGGTAAGTTTTGGAGTCATTCCGGGACTAACAATGTTTAAAGCTCTTGAACCTTTCGGAAGTGAAATTTTAGGATTCAATTTATTCTTTGATATTAAATATATTGGACTTTTAGTTACTGTTTTTTCATGCCTAAGATTGGCTATTTTTAACCTTGACGAAGAACAGCGGTATTATTTTAAAGGGTTAAATACACCCACAAATACGGTTTTATTATTTGGTTTATATTATGCGTTTAAAGAAACCAACGCTTTCAGCTTTCTATTTGAGAATGCTTCATTATTAGTTTTATTAACCATTCTCACTTCATGGCTTTTAATCAGCCCTATTAAAATGATGGCAATGAAATTTAAATCGAAAAAAATTCAGGATAATTATTCCAAAATTGTACTGTTAGGAGGAGGAATTGCTATTTTAGCGATATTTCAGATCGTGGGAATTCCGATGCTGGTTATTTATTATATATTAGTCTCCGTTATTTTTCAAAAACAACTTTAAATATAAAAATTAGATGTCAGAAGCTAAATTAGGAATCTGCACTATTAAATTCATATACTTCAAATTAAAAAAATGAACTTAAAATTATATAAACCGCTTTGTATCTTTGATTTAGAAACGACAGGAACCAATATTGGAAAAGACAGAATTGTTGAAATCTGTATTTTAAAAGTAAATCCTGACGCTTCAAGAGAAAGCAAAACGTGGAAAGTAAATCCTGAAATGCCAATTCCGTTAGAATCGAGTCAAATTCATGGAATTTATGATGAAGATGTAAAAGATGCCCCGACTTTTAAAGAAATCGCTCCAAAAGTAATGGAAATGATTAGTGGTACAGATTTAGGAGGTTTTAATTCTAACCGATTTGATGTTCCTTTATTGGCTGAAGAATTGCTTCGTGCTGATTTTGATTTTGATCTGAGTAAATTCAAGTTAGTGGATGCACAGACGATTTTCTTTAAAAAAGAGCCGAGGAATTTAGGGGCTGCTTATCAATTCTACTGTGAGAAAACGTTGGAAAATGCGCACTCTGCAGAAGCTGATGTGATGGCAACTTTTGAAGTTTTGGATGCACAGGTGGGACGATATGATGATGTTCCGAATGAAATTGCAGAACTGAGTACTTTTTCTACTCAAAACAAATTTGCAGATCTTGCAGGGATGATTCATTTTGATGAAAGCGGACAGGAAATATTTGCTTTCGGGAAATATAAAGGTCAGAAAGTAAAAGCTGTTTTCCAGAAAGATCTTGGATATTACGGATGGCTTCAAAGTGCTGATTTCCCTTTATACACAAAGAAAGTTTTTACAAAAATACAATTATCAAGCAAATTTTAAACGATGAGTGAGCTGGTTAAATTTAAATTTTACGAAACGGCTCTTCAAGCCAATCGGGACAAACAAATATTGGCTGAAAACGGCATCAACAGCTTTATAGCAAACGAACAGCTAATCCAGTCGGATTGGTTGCTTTCTCAGGCTGTTGGCGGAATTCAGCTGCAGGTTTTCGACGAAGATCTGGAAAAAGCAAATCAGGTTTTGCAGGATTACAAAGAAAATGAAGAATTTTCATTAGAAGTAGAACATACGATTGAAAATCCACCGTTTGATTTTGTCTGCCCAAAATGCGGATCAAATCATATTTACAGAGACGATAGTGCAACGAGCTTTTTTGGCGTTTCAATTTTATCTAGCCATAAGTTTGTTTGTTATTATTGTGGTAACGAGTTTGTGCATTAAATATAAAGTATAGAAATTATGAAAATAATCTGCATAGGAAGAAATTACGGCGAACACGCTAAAGAATTAGGAAACGAAATTCCTGAAAGTCCGGTGATTTTTATGAAGCCGGATACTGCGGTTTTAAAAGGAAATGATTTTTATATTCCTGAATTTTCAAACGATGTTCATTACGAACTGGAAGTTGTTGTGAAGATTTCAAAAGGCGGAAAATATATCCAAAAAGAGACTGCGAATAAACATTATGAAGAAATCGGGTTGGGAATTGATTTTACGGCAAGAGATCTTCAGAGTGAGCTTAAATCTAAAGGTTTACCCTGGGAATTGGCTAAAGGTTTTGACGGTTCGGCAGTGGTCGGAAATTTCTTTAAAAAAGATAATTACAATCTTGAGTCATTGAATTTTTCATTGCTAAAAAACAAAAATAAAGTTCAGGATGGAAATACAAAAGATATGATTTTCACCATTGATGATATTATTGCTTTTGTTTCACAATATTTTACTTTGAGAGTTGGAGATTTGATTTTCACGGGAACCCCAAAAGGCGTAGGAAAAGTTGAAGAAAATGATATTCTGGAGGCTTATCTTGAAGATGAAAAAATTCTTGACATCAGAATCTTATAAATATAAGACGAAAAATTTTAATCTTCTTATTTGATTTGATTGATTAAAATCATCTCAGTATTATAAGTATTTTAACATATTCTTTGGCATAATTTTCCTATCTTTAGTAAACAAAATTAAAGGTTATGGTAAATATTGTATTGCCCGTAGATTTTGGGGATAAAACAGAGCAGCTGGTAGAGGGCGCTGTAAAATTTGCGAAACAGGTAAATGGCAGAATTTTTTTAATTCATGTTGCACCTTCAGATATTGGCTTTGCTATCGGTGATATGGGATTTCAATATTTTCCGGAAGTTGAGGAGAATGAAATTCGGGAAGAATTAGTTCAGTTGAACAAAATTCAACAAAGAATTCTGGCGTATGAGGTAGATTGCGAGCATTTACTTAAACAAGGCATCGCTAAAGATATAATTCTGGAACACAGTCAAGATAAAAAGGCTGACTTCATAGTAATGGGGTCTCATGGGCGAAGCGGAATTTATGATGTCTTTGTAGGAAGCTTAACAAAAGGAATTACGAAAGACTCTAATATTCCCGTTCTGGTACTTCCGATTCATGATTAATTTGAAATTAAATTTAATCGTTATTATAAAAAAGCCGACCAAATAAATTTGATCGGCTTTTTACTATATAACCAATTAATTAACCTTCTTTTTTGTAGATATTCGGATCGTAGTAAGGGTTCTTCCCTTCCGTTGGAGATAAGTAGTCTTTATCTTTATCACCACCTAATGTTACCACTAGAACGTAACACCAATAAGTGAACATTACACAGCAAACGATAAACAAAACCCAGTTTAATACATTGCCAAAAGTTTCAAAAAACCCAAAAGATGCTTTGAAAACTTTACTTAAGAATAGAAAGAAAGACGTCATTATTTTCCTTTTTTAAATTAACTTTGTACAAATTTATAAAAAATGTTTAAATTACTTTCAAAAGAAAGCAATATTTTTTCAATCCCTGTTTATATTGGTTTTCTTCTTTTAGTAGTATTAATATTTAACATATTGAATTTCAACACTTATGAAGCTATTATTGCGGGAATTACTTTTCTTGGAATTGCTTTAGGGTATTTTTGTTTTCACAGCATTGCGCTTAATTATCAAACTCATCTGCCTTTATTTCTCTATACATTTTTTATTTTCGGATTATATCCCGGAAGTATAGATATCGGAATTGCCGTTTCATTGCTTACCAATTCTTTTCTTCTGCTTCTTCTGACGAGTACAAATGAAGATCTCAGAAAGAAATCTTACGTTTTGGTAGGATCTATTGTAGCATTAAATTTTATTTTTCTGCCTACGACCTGGCCAATGGCAGTTTTTGTAATCATCCACGTGATTGCCACTTCAGAAAGAATTACTCTTAACCTTTTCAGATTCCTGTTGGGAATCATTCTGATTGCGTTCAGTTATTTCTCGGTGATGCTGTTCATTGATTTTACAACCTGGAATATTGATTATTTCCCTTTTGGTAAAATGAAATTTGTGATGGATTATACCGATCTTATTCCATTAATCCCGATCGTTGTCATGTTAATGTATGCCCTTTACGACCATTTTAAAAATTATAATAAAAAGAGCCCGATAAGCAGGTACAAATACACATTTTTACTTGTTTTTTCGGTGGCACAGCTGGTTACTATTATTCTGTATATGAATAACAGTTATGAATATTTGCTTCTTCTTGCTTTTCCTGCCACGATTATCATCAGCAGAATGTTGAAATTCCTACCCAAATACTGGATGCAGGAAGTGAGCTTATGGTTGATTATTTTTAGTTTAATCGGTTTTAAAGCCGTTACTTACTTTGATTTATTTTAAAAAAGATTATGATTCAGATAGACGATAAATTGATCTCCGAAGATATTTTTTCTGAAGAGTTTGTTTGCAACCTTTCAAAATGTAAAGGTGCATGTTGTGTGGAAGGAGATGTAGGCGCTCCGTTGGATAAAGACGAACTGGTAATTTTAGATAATATTTACGATAAAATTAAACCTTATCTAACTGAAGCCGGAATTAAAGCATTAGACGAACAAGGAACATGGACGACCGATCCTATGGACGGAATGTACGTAACCCCGATGATTGAAGATGCGGAATGTGCTTACGTAACCTTCGACGAGAGAGGAATTACAAAATGTGGAATTGAAAAAGCGTATGAAGATGGTGCAGTCGACTGGCAAAAACCGATTTCCTGCCATCTTTACCCTATTCGTGTAACGGAATATTCTACTTTTAAAGCATTAAATTACCATGAATGGAGCGTTTGCAGTGATGCCTGTACATTAGGAAAAGAATTACAGGTTCCTGTTTACAAATTCCTGAAAACTCCGTTGATCAGAAAATATGGTGAAGAATTTTATGAGGTTCTGAGCGATGTTGCCGAGGAATGGAAGAAAGAATATGGTTCTTAATCAGGTTGAAGAATTTTAAAGCTTTAAGTTTTAAAATACTAAAATAAACAAACCCGCCTCGTAAATTCACGGGGCGGGTTTTATTTTAAAATAAAGGTACTGGTTTATTGGGCAGCACCCACTTTCTGAGTTTCTTCTTTTTTAGCATTTTCCCAACCGTCTTCCGGCATCAATGTCGCTACAATTCTACCTTTTGTAAGATATTTTTTCGCTACATCCTGAAGATCTTTTACCGTTAAAGCCTGTACTTTTTCTTTATAATTTAAGATCTCGTATTTATCGGTTCCGTCCAGTTGGTTTTTGGTAAGATTACTCATCCAGAACATATTATCTTTCATCTGGGTGCTGTAGTCATTCATTTCTCCTTCTTTGTACTTATCAAGATCTTTTTGCTCAGGACCTTTATCGATTAACTTCTGAAGTTCTGTGATAGCACTTTTCGTCAGCTTATCTGTATTTTCAGGACCACAAGGGAAACTGATGCTGAAATTGTACGTACTATAAGGCACTTTATTCATGCTTCCTCTTGCTCCACCACCGTAGATTCCGCTTTCGTCTTCTCTTAGTTTTTCAATTACCTTGATAGTAGCCACTTCACCCAACGCTTCTAAAGCCAGTGCTTCCTTTTCATTGTAAGGAGTTTCTCCGGCATAAGAAATTGATACCATACTCTTAGGATCTTTTCCTTTTTTGTAGGTTTTCGTGTAATCTCCGGTCATCTGTCTGTAACCTGTATCTTTGAAATTTGAAGATTTCCCTGTAGATGGTAAACTTGCGATATATTGCAACACTTCGTTTTTAAACGTTGCTTCATCTATATTTCCTACAAAATAAAACTGGAAGTTTCCTGCATTAGCAAATCTCTCCTTATAAATATCGTATGCTTTTTTATAATCTGTATTCGCCCAATCTTTCTCTGTTGGGATAATCCCGATGAATCTTGGGTTTTTCTGATTCAAAAACTTTGCATGCTCACTTGAGAAATAGAACTGCGGATTCGATAATAAATTATCCAACATCGCAGACTGCTTTGTTTTATAAGCGTTAAATGCATCAGGATTATAATTCAGTCCTGTGAAATAAGCGTAGACCAGTTCCATTGCTGTTCCCAGATCTTTTTTATTGGTTCTTCCGGAAATACCATCATAGTAAGGACCCACCATAGGATTCACGCTTGCCTGTTTCCCAGCTAAATAATTCGTAAGATCAGCTTTTGAAAAACCACCGACACCTGCTTCAGATAAAGCGGCAAATGCAAACTGCGTTTTATTAAAATCCGCATCATTAATTAATGAACTTCCTCCCATACTTCTTGCTGTGAAAACAATTTCATCATCTTTAAAGTCGGTTTTCTTGAAAGTAACTTTGGCTCCGTTGCTCAATGTCCAAGTTGTAGTTCCTAATTTAGCATCGGTATCAGTTTTAGCAATTTTACCTTCAGATTTAAATGGTTTTACTAAATTTTTAATCGTTGCTTTCTCCTCGTAAGGTTTAAGATCTGCCATTTTTACCCCTTCAAAAGTATTCAATACCATTGCTTCTGTCGGCATTTGAATATTGTCTTTTTTAGGACCTGTAATCACCACTACTCTGCTATCGTCTTTTACAAACTTTTTGATCACTTCATTCGTCTGAGCCAACGTTACAGAAGGTAAAAACTTCTTAGTATCTTCATATTCCCAGGCAATTCCCGGCATTGGTTCCTGCTCCAGGAAGTTTCTTACATATTCGTCTACCAACATATCACTTTCCGTCTTGTCACGGTTGTTGTACGTTCTCTCCACATTAGATAACATCTGAGCTTTTGCTCTGTCTAATTCAGTTTGGGTAAACCCGAATCTTTTTGCTCTCTCCGTTTCTTCCAGAAGTACTTTCAAAGCGTTCAGCTGGTTTCCATCTTTCACCATTGCAAATCCCTGGAAAGCCTCTTTACTTCTGGCATACGTTCCACCGTGATATACAGAACCGTAAGTGAAAGGAGGATTGGTAGAGTTTACCAATTCACTCAATCTGTTGTTCAGCATCATAGAGGTAATTTGCTCTAAAAGACTTTGATTATATTTTTCTACTGTAACATCCGGCTGATACGCTTCAGAATCTTTCATCGTAAACTGTACCATTGAGCTTGTAGCATCAGGATCTGTTTCTATTGCCACCAACGTTTCTTTGTGGTTTGGCATATCAAACGTTTTTCTTTCTCTAGGTTTAGACGGATTTTTATATTTACCGAAGTTATCCTTTATCTTCTTTTCAACCTCATCTACATTAATGTCTCCTACGACTACAATCGCCATCAAATCTGGTCTATACCAGTCTTTGTGGAATTGTCTGATGACATCTGGCTTAAAGTTTTCCAATACGTCTTTCTTCCCGATCGGAAGTCTGTCGGCATACTGAGATTTGTACAATAGTTTCGGAAGATACTTCTCTGACATTCTTTTGTCTGCACCCAACCCCAATCTTAATTCTTCCAATACAACGCCTCTTTCTTTGTTGATCTGCTCGTCTGAAAGTGTTGCGTTGAATGCCCAGTCTTCCATTACTTTAAGACCTGCATCAAGATTTCCCGGCTTGTCTAAAGGTACAGGAAGCATGTAAACCGTTTCGTCGAAACTTGTGTAAGCATTCAAATGCTGTCCGAATTTTACCCCGATGGACTGTAGAAAGTCGACTAATTTGTTGTCGGGGAAATTTTTTGTTCCGTTGAAGTTCATGTGCTCCATAAAGTGAGCCAGCCCTCTCTGGTTTTCATCCTCAAGAATAGATCCTGCATTAATTGCCAGTCTGAAATCTACTTTCTTTTCGGGTAAATTATTTTTCTTTACATAGTACTTCATTCCGTTGGGAAGAGTACCTATTCTTACAGAAGTATCCACAGGAATATTCTGAGCAAAAGCATTTGCAGACATCAAAACGACTACTGCCAATGACGAAAACATTTTTTTCATAGAAGATGATTATTAATTTTTTTCGTGGTAAAAATATCACTTATTCACAGAACGAGGAAATGTAAAAAATAGTATTTAACGTTAAATAGAGTTAAATACCGTTAATCTTTTCAGTGCATAAAAAAAACCGGACAAATGCCCGGCTTCATTCTATAAAAATACAGTGTATTCTTAACTTTTTGTAAATTTTGGTTCATTTTCGTCACTTCAAGTAGAGTTTTCAAAAACTTGTATCGAGAAGTTGGTAATTAAACGACTGAAACTACATTCATCGGTTCTCGATACATTTTTCTGCGCTTCGCTGCGAAAAACACTTGAACTGACGATCTGTTATCAAGATTTTTTAAAATGCCACCACCGGTTTATTCTTATTTAAAATCAGCTTCTGTAACTCCTGAATTGATGGTTACTTTTGTTGTTTTAATGTTTACTTTCTGTCCGCCTCCTTCAGCTTCAATCTCTTGTGGAAACTTAATTCCGTCTACCGTCATATAACTTTTTACGGTTGCATTACCTTCTGCTGCAGAAGATTTGTATAATAATCCTGTAGCTGCATCGAAGTAGAATTTACCTTTATCAGAATTCAATACATTATACTCTTTTCCGTCAACTTTCTCTACAGTTACGGTTGTGAAGTTGGCAGGATCATACCCCAAAGCATCCATCACTTTGCCTTTTTTAAGCTCAGCAACTTTATCAGCAGGAATATCCATTTTCTGACCACCCTGCTCGAAATATCCTTTTTCGCCATCAAAAAACTGAACCATTTTCTGTCCCATTACAGACTGCTCAGATTTAAATTTACTTCCCATCTTTTTAGTGGTCATAGCAACTTCCATCCCCTGAACAGACAGTGTATTTTCAGTAAGGGTAGTTTTTACGGACTCTAATTTATCTTTTCCTCCCAATGCTTTCAGATAATTTTCGATTACCTCTTTTGGAGTCAGTTTAGATGTTGCAGCTTCCGTTTTAGCCGGAGTAGCCGTTGTCTTTTGTGCCATTGCCGGAGCTGAGAAAAGCACAGCGCAGAAAAACGGAATGATGATCTTTTTCATATACTAAGTTTAGATGGTAAATATAAGGATATTGAATGAATATCACAGACGCAGATCATCATAAAAAATCCATCAATTTTTTGGTGGAATACTTTTGATATGATAAACTCATTGTGCATTTTAAAAAATTTGATCCCGCAGTTCGGTGTTTTTCGCAGCGAAGCAGAAAAATGTATCGAGAACCGATGAATGTAGTTTCAGTCGTTTAATTACCAACTTCTCGATACAGTTTTTTCAAAACTTATTCGAAGTGACGGATGTGAAATCAAAATGCACATTGGGGATGATACATATTTTCTAAACTGTACCAATAGCGGAACTGTTACCGGGGATTTCGGTATTCTGCCTGTTAACCAATAATACATTATACTGATCGGTAAGCGCATTCAGCTGATTGATGACTGTGGCATACGGTGAAGGCGGGGTTTCTACCAAAAGGTGAAGCGCATCAATCCGGTCTCTCAGTGCATAATAGGCGGTGTTGGTTTCTTCCCTTTTCAGTTTGATGGTTTCGGGGCTTGCATCGCCATATTCCTGAGTGCGGGAAAGATATTTTGAATTGAATTGATCGTTGGCATTCTTCAGCTCTGCTACCCAGCCTGAAAGGTCAAAATCTGCGACTGCTATAGTAAGATCAGGTTTGTTTTCCCAGTCACGGATAAGGTTATTAATGGTGGCAGTTTCTGCCTGGTAATTGAGGCGGGCAATGCTGCTGCCGTAGAGTGCCATACTCTCAAGAAGCGACTGGGCTTTCTGTTTTCTGTCGGTCTCGTAATGGTAGCTCTGTGCCAACAAAAAATAATAGATCCCGGTAATGGCGTTGTCTCTTCTCTCGTCCAGAAGAAGAACTTCCTGAGTCTTTTCGCTGGCAAGAGCTTTTTTGTAAAGCGCTTCCAGCTCAGCGATCTTGGTGTTGAAGGCAGAAAGTTTGGCGTCGATCTGTAAGGTTGAGGGATTGTTTAGTGCAATGATACCTGCGAAGTCTTTTACATATTGCAGGTACTCTGCATTGCGGAGTAATTTTAATTCAATTGCATTCATATTTTTAAAAATGTTTGTTTCTGATTCGGGGAAACACCTGCGTGAGGGTTCAAAGATGTTTCCCTGTTTCCGGAAAGTCTCCTGCAAGGTACAGGAAGGTTTCCCGGCTTCCGGAAAGTTCGCCGCAGGGTGCAGAGAGCTTTCCCGCTTAACGGAAAGTCTGCTGTAGTGTGCAGGAAACTTTCCCAGTTACCGGAAAATGTGTTGCGAGGGTGAAACAGACTTTCCGGAAAGGTGAAAGATTACTTACCGCCTTCCGATTTATTTTTCCAGTATTCTACCTGGTCTTTCAGTTCTTTGATGCGTTCTTCGTATTGCTCGATCAGCTTTTCGGAAGTGCTTATTGGTGCATAATTCTGAGCTACTGCAACTTCATTATTGTTTTGATTAACTGTGATACTTTCTCCGCTTAAAAAATCCAAAACACTTACTTCCAGTGTTTTGGCAATATCTTCTACCTGATGAAAATCGGGTTTGCTTTTGTCGTTCTCGAAGTTGGAATAGGTTTTCTGGGATACATTCAGTACCTCGGCAAGATACTCCTGCGTAAGGTTTTTGTGGATTCTTGCTTTCTTCAGTTTTTCACCTAATGTCATAGCGCTCTGTATTTTCATCAAAAGTACATAAAATTTTCTTTTAGAAAAACCTTACGTATATCAGTAATTTTCTACTGCCATTTTCAGGATTGTTTTTCACACCTTTGTAGAGCTATAAAACTAAATGATGAAAAAAAATTATTTCCTTTCCAACCAAAAGGTAAAATAATGCATCTATAGTATTATAAAAGAATTATATTTAACCCGTAAAAACAACAAATTAAATGACGAAAAAATTTATTCTACGGCTCTGCCTGATGATGGCAACCGCAGTCACCCTCTACTCCTGCAGAACAGACGATCTGGCAATACAGGAAAACAAAAGCAGCCAGAGAGCTACCGTTACCTCCCGTATTATTCATTTACCCGAACTGCAGGAAAACCAACTGCTTTTTTCGCAGCTTGCCAAACTTTCCAAAAACAAAATCGGTGCAAAGAATACTGTTTCTAAAATCTTTACCGATGCTGAAAACGGCTTCAGTGTGGATCTGAATGATGTGCTGTATACCGAAGATGCCGCCGGAAACAAAACCTATACTTTTAAAATACAGCCAAGGGAAGGCACTACAGGAAAGCTGGAAAACTTTATTCTTTATGATCTGGGAAACGCTCAGTTTGCGGCGTATATTTCTACTTATGATAAAACTGCTCTGGAAAATCTGGAAAACCTGACGGTTGCAGAACTGAAAAATCATGTAACCATGGTGTCGCTGGGAAGCATTTCGGGCACAGAGGTTTTCGGGAAATACAATGCTAATTTGTGTACGATCACCATACCGGAATTTGTGAATATGTACATCCCGGGCATGATGTGTTGTGAAAATCTGCACAACTATGCACAGACCGCCGATTGCAAATGCCCTCCAAGTGGATTGCCGACTGAGGGGTATTCTTATACAGGGATTTCTTACACTACTTATGATACGTGTGGCGGAGGGGCTTCACCGGGAAATGGGAGCAGTGGAAGTGGTAGCGGTGTGATTACGACTTCTCCGCATGGGGGAGGCGGTTTGCCTGACCTTCTTGGTAATCCTTGTGATAAAATTACAGAGCTTTTGGCTGATAATAATTTTAAGGCTAAATTTACTGAAATGACGCAGCCCTCAGTATTTAATCTAAATTATGAAAAAGCGTATGCAGTAAAATATCCTGCTTCTAGTACCGGAAACACAGAACCCGAATACATTAATACAGATTTGCCCCAATGTATTACAGATAAAGATATGCCGATTATATATGATCCTTTGGTGTATGGTTTGATGCACACTCACCAAAATCAAACTTGTAATCCCGACGATATGCCACCAGGAAAGTTTCCTTCCCACATGGATATCAGAACCTTCATAAATGATCTTATGCCTCATGCGATAGCAAATACTGGAAGTTATGGAAATGCTTATTCTTTAATTACCACTTCAGCAGGAAGTTATATGCTGATGTATTCGGGAACAAATAATCCGGGAGAAATACCTGAAAATCAAATGGAAAAACTAAAAAAAGATTATAAAAGATCTCTTTTGAATGCATATACTAGACCTAATTATGATCAAAAAGATGTGGAAGCTGAAATTTTAAGATTTATAAAAGATAAAATTAATAAGCCTGGTTTAGAAGTATATCGAGTAACTTCAACCTCTAAAGTAAAAATAGAATATAATTTCAATTCACCTGACAGAATAAAAGAAATACCATGTCCTTAAAATATACCATCATGAAAAACATTATTTTAATACTATCCATATTATTTACATTCAGTTGTAAATCTCAAACCTATCCTTTAAGAACTTATACGGATGTTCCGGATAATTCTTACCTAAAAGATATAGATAATGAACTGAATGATTATATAGGAACTTGGAAGGCAATCTGGAATAATAAAACGATATATATATATATATCGAAAGAAATAAATAAATACACACTGTACACCTATATGGATTATCTTATTATTAAATTTAAAGTAACCGATGCAACAGGTACTATTTTATTTGATAATACGAATCTCCCAAATGATAAAGTAAAAATTGAAGGAGTGAATTTTAAAAGTGGAGAAAACAAATATTTTTTGAGTTATGTAGATCGTGATTTGTGCATGCGCTCCGGTACTATAATAATCAATTTTACAGATTCTACAAAAACACAATTAAAATGGCATTATGGGGAGGATGAAAATTGGCTTGATAGTGATTGTTTTTATAAAAATTATCCGCCAGCTCAAAGACCAGAGCCACTTCCATATGATGCTATTTTTACAAAAAAATAAGTAAAAAACTATCTCTATGCGGATTAGAGATAGTTTTTAATTTCTCAAAGCACAAATGAAAATCTGGAAAACCTGACGGTTGCAGAACTGAAAAATCATGTAACGATGGTATCTCTGGGAAGCATTTCGGGCACAGAGGTTTTCGGGAAATACAATGCCAATTTGTGTACGATCACCATACCGGAATTTGTGAATATGTACATCCCGGGCATGATGTGTTGTGAAAATCTACACAACTATGCACAGACCGCCGATTGCAAATGCCCTCCAAGTGGATTGCCGACTGAGGGATATTCTTATACAGGGATTTCTTACACTACGTATGATACGTGCGGTGGCGGGGCTTCTCCGGGAAATGGTAGTAGTGGAAGTGGTAGTGGTGTGATTACGACTTCTCCGCATGGGGGAGGCAGTTTACCTGATCTTCTTGGTAATCCTTGTGAAAAACTGAAACAATTGCTTAATACTCCTACATCCTTACCTCCGGGAGCAGTAAGCATAAAAACAGCATTAGTAGATTTGAAAACAAAAAATATGGCAACTGCAACACATGAAGACGGCTATTCTTTTTTTTATGATCCTGCTAATGGGCAAATGTATGCGAAAAAAGTGACAACATATACTGCAGATAATACGGTAGAGTATGTGAGAACACCTAATACCTTTGGTGGTGCACACACGCACATGAACAGCTTACAGGGTATATTTTCCCACGATGATATTATGATGGAAAATAATTTTTTCTTTTGGTTCACTTCAGTTCCCCAAGGTAGTGTAGATGTTCCCATTCCTGTACATATTGTAGTGGCTAATAACGAAGTTTATGCTTTGGCGTTGGAAGATGCTAATATTAGTGCCTTCCAACAAATGATGTATGAAATTTATAGTGATGAATTTAAAAGAAGAAAATTTAGAAATAATTTCGAAGCAGATTTTAGTAATTTACAAAATTCTGTTACAGGAGAATGGAATACGGATAACAGCATATTGGAAGAAAGATTTTTAAAATTCGTAACCAGTATAGATAACAGTACCAAACATTACAATACCAAAGTATCTTTGTACAAATCCAACGCTAGCTTAACCGGATGGGATAAGCTCAGCATCGTAAAAAACTCTAATGTTTTTGAAATAAAAAAATTACCTTGTCAATAAAAAATCAATTGATATGAAAAATATTATAATACTATTTATTTTTACGGTTTGTGTATTAAGCTGTAAAGCACAAACCATTGTACCCATGAAACAAAATTATGGTAATATTCCTGATAATGCTTATTATAAAGATACCGACAATTTTCTCGACAATTTTGTGGGAACATGGAAATATCAAAATGGAAATGAAGAACTCACCATGATAATCAAGAAAAAACTATTTTATGATTATGAAGGATCCTATAGTGATATACTCTATGGAGAATACAAGTATATTAATCCTTCAGGAAATACATTAATCAATACATTGAATAAAATAGATGTTCCCATGAATGAAAGCTACCATGCTATTTCAGATGCTTTATTTATTCGTAATAATCAGTATTTTAAATGCACTGATTGCAGTTCTGGAGAGTTCAGAGTAAAAAGTTTTTTTAGTGATCCAGACAGGAAACATATTACCATGAATATTATTTTCAGGTACATTAATCCGACAACCATAAAAGCAAGAATATACAGTACTGGTGTTGTACATCTTAGTGCAAGCGACGTAAACCTGCCGGATAAGCCACAGATACCGGAAGTAGAATATACAATGACTAAGCAGTAACAATGAAAACAGTATATACATTTATATTATTCAACTTGATATTGAGCTAAAGATAATTAATCCTACCACAATGGAATGGAAAATGACTCCCAGAGAAAATATTAACATTAATGGGAGTTCACCAACTCCCGGTGCAGGATGGGGAATCCCGACAGTGTTACTCTGACAAAACAATAAGAAATGAATATTAAATGTTTCTTTTGACAAGTTTTCCTAATCACATAGTAAATAATAATGAATAAAATTAAAATTTTATTTCTTTTAATTGTTCCTGTTTTTAGCATTTCAGGGCAAAGTATAAGATGGAAAAAGCTAAATAAAGATGTATATTACTCACAGTTAGAAATTAATTCTAATGAAAAGGTTGAAATAGAAGATTCGGTAAAAGTAGATTTATTAACTTTTGATTTCAACAAAAAAAATAAAATTAAAAATAAGATGCAGCTAAATAAATCTGGCTATTCTTATTATGACAGTTATAAGAATGTTAAAAAAAATTACATTCCAGTAGAGTTTCATGATGATTTATTGAAAAAATCAGAATATATATTTAAGATAAAAACGAAAGGTAAAAATAGTTATATAATTTCATTTGCTAAGGATTTAAATAAAGATCAACTAAAACATCTTGTGTCATATTTTAACAGAAAATATATATTAATTCAAAATGATTATTCAACGAAAGAAGATAATATTAAAAAAGATGAAATTTGGTCTAAAGGTTCTGGGGTAAAAATAATACATACTATTTATACCACATTAAAAATTACGACAGTTAAAGAAATCGATTTTAATTTAGTAGCTAGACGAATAAAAAAAAATATTATTACTACATCTTCTTATCTATCCAATAAAAAGAATAAAACATTTTACTTTAGAATAAAAACATAGTTGTTAGTAAACCAGTTATATTGAGCTAAAAATCATCAATGCCACAACAATGGAATGGAAAATGACTCCCAGAGAAAATATTAACATTAATGGAAGTTCACCAACTCCCGGTGCAGGATGGAATCCCAACGAGTTTTACTCTGACAAAACAGTAAAAGAATGAATGATGAAAAACCTATTTTTAATTATATTAATAATCACTACTGTGAGCTGTAAAGCTCAGACATACCTTTTAAGAACATTTACAGAAATTCCAGAAAACTCTTATCTCAAGGATACCAATAATGAATTACAATACTATGAAGGAACATGGAAAGGGGAATGGAATAACAAAATTATATATATAAGCTTTAAAAAACTTACTAATACCTATAAATCATCATTAAATCAATATAGAGATTTCCTAATAGGAAGATTTAAAGTGACTGATTTAAACAATAATATCTTGTTCGATAATACAAATCTTAATGATGATAAGGCAAAAATTACAGGAGGAATGTTTAGAAAATCAGATGACAAATATGGCTTTACATATGTTGATAGAGACTTGTGTATGAGATCAGGACAAATATTTATTAATTTCACTGATGCTACTAAAACACAGCTACAATGGAAATATATACAAAGTGAAAACTGGATCGATAAAGATTGTTTTTATCATGGTTGGGTTCCGGCAGATGTTCCCCAGCCTTTGCCTAATGATATTATTTTAACAAAGCAATAATAGCATGAAATACAAATTTTTAGCTATAATAGCTGTCTTGATAAATTCATTGATTTTTTCTCAAAGCAATTGTAAATTAGAATTTCATCATTCAAATTCTATTATTTTATTCAAATCTGTAGACATTATTTTCAAACCAATAAAAAATAATAAAAAAGGAAAGATTAGCATAAAAAAAGATAGAGATGAAGAATATTCTTATAGAATATCAAAAGAAAAATTTGAAGAAATATATGAAGCAATTCAAAAAATAGAATATGATACTGTTGCAGTAAAAAATAATTTATTAGATGGTTCTTATACTGACATTATATTATATGACAATCTAGGTAATAAAAAGTCCTTTTATGCAACGGGATTAAACAAAAGATCTCAAACTAATAAATTTCAAAAAGACTTTTGGTATGCAACAAAATTGATTGTAAAAGCAGCAAGATTAGAGATGGAGGATTTAATCGATTATAGATAGAATTATATATATCAATTTCATCTGTACTAAAAAACACAGCTACAATGGAAATATAAGCAAAGTGAAAACAGGATTGATAAAGATTGTTTTTATCATGGATGGGCTCCGGCAGATGTTCCCCAACCGTTGCCTAATGATATTATTTTAACAAAGCAATAAAAATGGATTGGCTTAAATTATTAAGCCAATCTTTTATACCATATCACAAATGAAAAACATATTTTTAATTATTTTAGTTTCCATATCTGTAAATTTTTTTGGACAACAATCAAATTTGAGATATATGTCTTTAGAGATTTCACAGTCAATAACACTTAATTCTGATATTAAAATCGAAATAATTAATCCGGAAATAGAAGGAAATATTACTTTGAAAATAACAAGATACTCCGACAAAGAAAATAAAGATGTGACAGAAAAAATTGTTATAAATAAAAATGAATACAAGGAAATTTATGATAATGCCATAAGTATTAAACTAAGTGATATTTTGAAAAATGATGAGTTGGCTGTGGTTGACGGCTTATTGATAAAGCTTACTTTGAGACCTGAAATCTGGAAGCAGATAGAATATTTTTTAACAGGTTATCACTTCGACGAAGCAAGATCTCCTTCTAAAGAATTTTCACGAACCATAATGTCCATATTAAAATACGCTAGAATAGAGATATATGGAATTAATAAATTCAGAAAATAATTTACAAATTCATGCTTTTACGAAAGCAGAACATATCAACCATTGCCAGAAAATATTATTTTAACTAAATAATAAAATAAAATCCGTCTCACTTTTTGGTTGTGAGACGGATTCTTAATTTATATAAAGAAATAAATTACTTCTTAAGCTCTTCCAAAAACTCGTCGTGAGAGATTGGAGTTTCCTTTTTCGTTGCTTTTTCAAGGATAATATCTTTCAACTTCGTCATAGCAACTTCAGAAGAGATTTGTCTTACCTGTTCTTGGTCTTTCAACATTTCAACAGCATACTTCTGGATTTCCTCATCCCCTAAGTGGTGGATTCCGTAGATCGCCAATTGATTTCTTACCAATTGCTCAGCCTGTCCTAAAACATCAGCATAATCTAATTGGATTTCGTTATCAGTCATCAATTTACCTTCAATGATCTGATATTTCAACTGGTTTTTCTCAGCTTCAAGAATTTCTTTAGCCTGCTCTTCAGACTGGATGTTCTGGTTAGAGAACTGCAACCATTTTATCAAGAAAGTTTCAGGAAGTTTTACTTCTTCTTTTTCAGAAACCTGCTCCAATACTTTATTCACAAAATGAACGTCAGCATTTTGCTGGAAATATTCGTCTAATTCAGATTTTACTTTATTTTTCAACTCTTCTTCAGAAGTAATGGTACCTTCACCATATACTTTATCGAAAAGTTCTTGGTTAAGCTCAGCTAAAGTAAGACCATAGAAATCTTTTACTTTCACTTCAACTTCGTTGTGGTGTAAATGCTCAACTTCTTCTTTAGAGAATCCTAATTCTTTAGCCAATTCTTCATCACCTGCAAGAGTCTCTTTAGAAACTTTTACAGATTCATCCATTTTCAAAGCTTTTACCAATTTGAATGCTTCCTTGTTTTCAGCACTGATGGTAACAGCCTTTGGCTGGTGGTGATGCTCTCCTTCAGCATCTTCCTCAACAACCTGAGAAATTTCTAAAGCGATGTAAGAATCTTTATTAATTTTTTCCTGAGGAGTCTGCTCTGCGAAACGCTTCTGCATGTTCTCAATACTTTTGTTGATTTCTTTTTCAGAAGCTTCTACTTTGTAGTGAGGAGCTTCATATTTAGCTAGATCTATCGTGAATGCTGGTTCGTAACCAACTTCGAAAGCAACTTCCAACTGATCTGCATTGTAATCGAATTCGTTTACAGGCTGTGGAACCGGCTGACCCACTAATCTTAGTTTGTTGTCATTCACATATCCGTTTAAAGCATCAGAAACCTGCTTGTTGATTTCTTCGAATGCAATACCTGCTTCATATTGTTTTTTAACCATACTCAAAGGCACTTTCCCTTTTCTGAAACCAGGAACTTGTGCATTTTTAGCATAATTAATCAATTGTTTCTCAACTTTTTCCTTATAGTCAGATTTTTCCAATGTCACTGTAAGCAATGCACTTACATCATCATGGTTTTTTGCAGTAACCTTCATTATTGATTAAAATTTTAGGTTGCAAAAATATGAAAATTTTATGAAAATCTATCAATTAAAGTCAACTTATAAAGCCAAATACTGTTAAATAAAAAACCACCGAAAAAAATTCAGTGGTTTTGCTAACAAGATTAAAGAAATATTAATTGATAATATTATAATTTGCCTGAGCATCTGTTTCACCTCCTGTGTGAGTTCCATACACAACTCCATTTCCGCTTACCGCCGAAGCTTCAGAAACCGTTACCGGTTCATGGTACAATGTAAGAACCAACTGAGCAGGAGCAGATGCATTCTTTACAGCCTTATTTACAACCCATTTTGTTTTTACTCCTACATGATTACCATCTGCTCTTACAAATTCAGGATCATCTGTACGGGTAAGAGTAATATCGGAATTAGGGAAATTATACACTAAAAAATGCTCATCTACAGCATCTTTTATTTCTTGTGTAGCATCCTCATCCCCATTTTTAAAGATCACCTGTACATTATAGGTATGTCCGTCAATTAATTTCACATTAGGATTGGTTGAACTATTCACCTGATAATCATAAACTACCGAAGTTCCCGTAGCTTCATCCGTAACTCTTAAAAGAACATCTGAAAGTTCTTCCTGAGGAAGATCATCTGCTTCATCATCGCTTCTGTTACATGATGTTAAGCTTATAGAAGCCGCCAAGAATAAAAGTCCTAAAATAAGTGTTGTATTTTTAAAAATATTTTTCATTTTTTTTGATTTTAAAGTAATTAAAATTGATATTTAAGAGTTAAAATAAAGTTTCTTCCCATTTCGTTGGAAAAGAAACGAAGCCTGTTTAGATAATCTCTGTAAGACTTATTAAATACATTTCGGATCGAGAAATCTACTCCGAAATTTTTAGACAGATTCACTCCTGTCTGAAGGTTCCAAAGCGAATATCCGTTTGGTGGTGTAGAAATATCTACTTCTTCATTGTACGCATTTCCGTCAGAATCGAATAATCTGATCGGAACATTATAAACAGGAAATCTCGTTTGCTTTAAGTAAGTATTGTTACTTACATTAAAATAAAAGTTTTTCCATTCTTTTTTATTGAATTCCAATGAATTATTAAAATTCGGAGGCATCATCAAAATAAGAGGAACATCATTCGTAAGATCCTGACCATACACATATGATGCACTTCCTTTATATCCCAGATTATCTGTTATTTTGAGTTGCACATCTAGATCTGCTCCATACATTTTTGCATCAATCTGTTGGTAGTTGTACACTACAAAAGCTCCTCCCCATTGTGTATTCTGATACCCTGTAGGAATTTCGTTGATAAAGTTTTTAGTATAAAAGAAATACGGATTTACAGAAATATTTAATCCTTTTAAAACATTTGCTTTTACATCAGCCACCAAATTAAACTGATTTCCTCTTTCACTTTTCATTCTCATATCTCCCCTTTCGATAATTGCTGCCGAGTGGTGAAGCCCGTCTGCAAAAAGCTCAGCAACATTGGGAGATCTTGAAACTCTGGCATAATTAAACTTCAAATTGAAATATTCGGACGGATGGTAAACTATTCCACCATTTACCGAAAAATTATTGTAGTTTAATGACGGCTTTGTAAGAATTCTATTTTTATTAACTCTTACTACAAAGTCAGAATAATCTGCATCATACAGCTTATTCCAATCATTCAAATCATACCACTTCGTCACTTCATAACGATCAAAATCGTATCTTCCTCCCAATTCAAAATCTAATACGGGAGCGATTTTATATTTTAATACGGAATAAATTCCTGCATAATATCTGTCATAATTCGGAACCAAACGTCTTGCCTCAGTCTGTGTATTAGAATAATTATTCTGATAACCTGCATTAATTCCTGTTTCAAGATTCCATTTTCCTCTTTCTATCAGATGATTAACATTTAAATCATTGGTTATCAATTCCAAATCTAGTGCAGGCTTTTTGCTAAGCTCTTCTCCGCGACGAATGTCATATTCTTTTCTATGATTGTATTGAAAACTATACGTTGCAGTAATTTTTCCGAAATTTTCAAACCTTTGGTAAGCAGAAATTTTAGCAATATGATGCTCTATATCCTGTTTTGGATTATCAATATCGTAACTAAAATCTCTTTGATAGATTGGCTCTGGAGCAGTAAGAGCATTACGAAGATCTTCTGAATTTCCTACATGAGAGCTTCTGAGAATTCCTATCGTACTTTTCGTAAGATAATAATCAAAAGAAAAACCTTTATTAAAAGTCATCTTCTGAACCCCAAAATTAAATCCCGAACTTTCCAGCCCGGTATTCATCAAACCATAATCAGGCGCTTGAAGATCACCGAGTTTCTTAAAACTTCCGTTTGTTTTAATTGCCCAGCCATTTTCCCATGTTTTTGCCAATTTTACATTAAGATCACCTCCTCTTCCATTAGAAATTCCGGATAGAGAGACAAGTCCCATAATGGTATCTTTTTTAGGTAAAACCTGAGGCTGTAAAACAACAACTCCTCCTACAGCACCACTTCCGTACTTTAGGGCAGATGCACCTTTTATCACATCAATATGTTCAAAATTGTTTACATCTACATTTGGTGCATGTTCTACTCCCCATTCCTGTTCGGCAAGTTTTACACCATCATTAAGAATTGAAACTCTGCTTCCATAAAGTCCATGAATAATAGGTTTTGTAATATTATTTCCTGTTTTAAGAACATTAACTCCAGAAATATTGGTCAATAAGTTTCCGAGATTTTCGGTAACATTTCTGGAAATCATTGCTTTATCAATGGTTTTCACAACCATGCTTCCGTTGTTCTTATGGCTTCCGTGTACGGTTACCGTTTCAATATCCTGAACATGATGTTCAAGGGTAATTGCTAAATATATGTCCTTTGTAACTCCTACATTTTCAGTATAATCATTACAGTCAGGATGTTTAGCAATGAGTATATATTTTCCCGCAGGAATTTTGTCAAAAGAAAACTTACCGTTTTTGCCTGTTTTTGTGGTAAAGTCACCGATTTTCACCACTGCATTTTCCAGCATTGTTTTGTCATGAAAATCCTGAACGGTACCTTCAACTCTGTAAGTCTGTTGTGCGTTTATAAATGCAAATCCGCAAAGGATCAACATTAAGCTATATATCAATTTCATTGTTAAATAGATTGATTACGTACTCTCAAAGAAGTACATTTTTCGAAAAAATTTGTTGATTAGATTTTTTAAACAAATGATTCATTTAACAGTAGTCAATTATGAATCATACATTAGACCTTATTATCTTTAACAACTCAATTATCACTTAATGGTTTGCTTTTCCACAAAGAAATATTTCAAATTGTATAAAATTTAAGTTAAAAAATCCGAAAAGAATCTATGAATTATGAAATTGCGGGCGGGCCCCGAAGCTGAAAAGTGAATTTAGTCTGTGACCATATTTTTTCCTGAACAGTAAGAATCTGTTCTACTTCATGAGTATAACTTTCGAAAGAAAAACCGAATTCTTCAGGAACCAGCGTATGTCCGGTAGCTAAGAAATGACAAGCCAAACAATCATTTGCCTGCTCTTTTGCTACATTTTTTGTCAGTGTATTTTCTGATTTTTTAAAGTTGAAGCTTTTGAAAACTTCTTCAGAACCGTGATTGTGGAAACTTTGAGAAAACATCGCAAGAAAATATACCCCAAACAATAATTTGGAGATAAAACTTTTCAGATTTCTGCTTTCTTTAAAAATCATTCGTCAAAATTATGAAAATAAATTAAAAAATTAGATTAAAGTTTTATTAAAATACTTTAAACAATAGGTAGAAACGATTTATCTGTTGTTACAGCAATTGTGAATTATCTTTAAATATTATATTGAAATGCCCGATAACATTGCTAATACTCTCCATCTTATTTATTATTCCGTAGGAATCCATGCATAATTTTAGAGATTGAATCACAAAAATAAAAGCTTAGATTCCTACGGAATGGTAAAAAGGATGATTATTTTTTTAATAAAACTAATCCAGTTGAGAACCCAAATGTTCCCATTCCTGTAAAGCTAAATCAAGGTCTTCTTTAGTTTTATTATATTCTTCCAATGTTTCTTCAGAAGGGTTATTTTTTGTGAAAGAAGCTTCCATTTCTTCAACTTTAGTTTCCAGTTCAGAAATTTTCTCTTCTACTTTTTTCAGTTTATTCTGAATATTTTTATGCTCCTTGCTGACGATAATTGTTTGACTGACAGCCGGCTTTTCCTCAACTTTTTTTACCTCAACTTTGGGTTCTTCTTTGTGAAGTTTAGCTTTTTCAGCAGAAATTTCTCTGATGGATTCTTTTTGTCTGAATTCAAGATATTCATTAATATCACCTAAGAATTCTTTCATATGACCATCGCGGAACTCATAAATCTTATCACAAAGCCCCTGAAGAAATTCTCTGTCGTGAGAAATTACAATTAAAGTCCCTTCAAATTTCTGTAAAGCCAGTTTGATAATCTCCTTAGACTGAATATCCAGGTGATTGGTAGGCTCATCCATAATCAACGTGTTGAAAGGACGTAGCAACAATTTACAAAGCGCCAGACGGTTTCTTTCCCCTCCAGAAAGTACTTTTGTTTTTTTATTGACAGCTTCACCCTGAAACAGGAAAGACCCTAATAAATCACGAACTCTCGGTCTTGTTTCTTCCGTTGCAGAATCTTCAGCTTCCTCCTGAACGGTTTTGTTGGGCGTTAATACTTCTTCCTGATTTTGAGCAAAGTATCCAATATTTACATTATGTCCTAAATTCCAACTTCCTGAATAATCTTTGATGTCTCCTGCAAGAATTTTCGCCAAAGTCGTTTTTCCCTGACCATTTTGACCAAGAAGTGCGATTCTGTCTCCTCTCTGAACGATAAAATCTACATCATCAAAAATCTGTTTTTCGCCATAAGCTTTTCCAAGATTTTCTGCTTCGAAAATAACTTTCCCCGGAACTTGTGACTGTACAAAACGGATATTGAATTTAGAAACGTCTTCGTTATCGATTTCAATACGCTCTATTTTATCTAATTTTTTAATCAAAGACTGGGCAAAAGAAGCTTTGGTAGCACTCGCACGGAATTTATTGATGTTATCTTCCATCTGCTTGATTTCCGCATCCTGATTCTTTTTCGCCTGAATCAGTTTTTCACGGCGGTCTTCACGCATTACCAAATACTTGGAATAATTGGCTTTATAATCATCCACTTTTCTGTTGTTTACGTCAAAAGTTCGGTTACAAACTGCCGTCATAAACTGTTTATCGTGACTTACCAGAAGAATTCCTCCGGGATAATCTTTCAAAAAGTTTTCCAACCAAATGATGGATTCCATATCCAAGTGGTTAGTAGGCTCATCCAGAAGCATCAAATCGTTTTTCTGAAGAAGCAATTTTGCCAATTCGATTCTCATTCTCCAACCTCCGGAAAATTCGTCGGTCAGTTTATGAAAATCATCAGCTTTAAAGCCAAGACCAAAAAGAACTTTTTCAATATCACCTTCAAGATTATAGGCATCATGGTGCATCAAAAGATCATTCAGATCGGTCATTCTGTTGATCAAATCTGTATACGCATCACTTTCGTAATCGGTTCTTATCGTCAATTGATGATTGATCTCTTCCAGTTCTTCTTTCCAGGCATTAATCTGCTCAAAAGCCTGCATGGTTTCGTTCCAAACCGTTCTTCCTTTCACAAAATCAAGATCCTGCTTTAGGAAACCGATAGTGATATTTCCTTCGGGAACTACATTTCCTTCGTAGAAAGTAATTTCTCCGGAAAGCATTTTCAGAAGCGTAGATTTTCCAGCTCCGTTTTTACCAACCAAACCAATTTTATCATCCTTTTTGATGGTGAAATTTACGTTTTGAAACAGATAATTTCCCGAATGATGTAATCCTAAACCTTGAACCGAAAGCATGCTAATAATGATTAATTGTGAATAATGAATTTTCGGGTGCAAAAATACGTAAAAAGAAATGAATGAGAGAATGTAAAAGAAATGTAACACTTAATTCAAATTATTTGAGGTTAATTTGGGGGTCTGTTTTAATATCTAAATGATATTTGAAATATTAATTCTCTTACGGATTCTGCAAATCATACGGATGTTTGTGTTTTATTTTAAGGCTGATTTTATTCAATATGAAGATCAGAAAAGCTGCTCAAAAAGATGAACAGCTTTGTAAAATGAATTATTAGCTTATGAATTATTAAAAAGTCTTTGGAGTTACTTTCACATGATCTACTGAGTTTCCCCCTCTCAGGAATGATGCCAGTTCTACAATTCCGTTGCTTGACGCTCCGTAAATTGCGGTATCGCTGCCGTTATACATTCCCTGTTTTCCTCCGAACCACCAGTTGTTGCTGGCTCCGCTATGGCCTTGCGCCAAGGCGACATTGTAAAAAGTACAAACTCTACCTCCGTTAAATTCAAGGACTAAAGTTCCGATCATTGCAAAATTCAGTTCTCCGGGATCGTGATTGAAAGTTGTTCTGTTTGCCGGAACTCTTTGCGAGAACCATTTTGCTACTGCAGACGAACCTTTTCTACCAATGGAAAAAATAAATTTGCCATCGCTTCCGCAGCTTGCCGTAAATCCTACATAAATATGTCCTTTCGGATCCTGCCCTTCTGTAATTGAGAATTCGCTTACCGTGAAAGATCCTTTTACTAAATTGTTTGAAGCCGTATCGAAATACACTTCGTTGTCTCTATATTCCATGATTTCTATAATTTTGTAAATCTGATTTCTCAGATATTGGCGTTAATAATTTTGTTTATTTAATCTTTTGAAGCTTCATTAAAAGAATACCTCAAAGTAACGGCAAAGCAGAGATAAAAACTATAGTATAAATCACTAAAATAACATGTAAGTACTTTTACTTAAAACTCTAAATATCAAATACATTCAACTTGATTCTAATCTTTTTTATTCATCTAAAAATTAATCTAAACTTATTCGTAATTCATAGGAGTTGTGGCATATTTATTAAAAAAACATGAAATGATTCGTGCTTAGATTCCTACGGAATGACAAGCTGTATGGTTATTTTAAAATTGTGAAAGGAATGACTGTACCTTAGCCCCGATTGGAGCAATTGTCTGAGCTCATTTCTTGATTTTTGGCTGCGGCGGCTTTGCCGCCGCAGCCAAAAATCAAGAAATAGCGAGTGCGGAAAGCGGGAAACAGCTTCAAAAAAATAAGACAAAAAAAGAGCTGCCTAACCAGGACAGCTCCACACCTAAATTTAAAACTGAAAAAGTACTAACATTTATTATAAAAATTTTCTTTTATTAATATTGTACGACTCCAATTATCGTTATTCGGAATATTAGTTCCGTATGCATAATCCACAATAGAGTCTTCTACATGATGGATTTCTGATTGTAATTTTGGTTGATTAGCATTGAACTGATCATCAGAATTGCTCGGCACATTCAAACCATTATTAATGAATTCTTCATTAACTCCCGTTCTGGAATTAAGCACTAAACCAGGATGATACAGCCCAAAATTTGCTGAAATATGCGTATAATCTGCTAATTTGCCGTAATCGTAATCAGGTTTTAAGCCTGAAGAAAGATTATTGATATAGTTTTCCAACGCATTAGAAAGTTCTATCAAATATGGATGAGAATTGGCATCAATGTCAAAATCAGTTTCACTAAAATTTGTTCTGAAAATAGGTTCTTCTGCATTAGATTCAATCAACATTAATTTTCCATATACTTTTGAAAGTTCGTTGTACACAAGATCTCTTTCAACATAAGCCTGAGAAAAAACTTCTCCTTGATCCACTTTATAATTTTGAAGAAGACTGTTCCATATTTTGTTCCCTTTAGAATCGGTAGCCGCTGTTCTTACATTTTCTACGTACGAAACCAAATCATTATTTTTAACAAAATTTGGAGAAACATATACCGACTGTGAACCTTCCAGATAACCACCACCTACATCAGCATGAGCTCCCGGCACAAAAATTTCTTTCCAAACAGAAGTCCCCGTGTCGGATTTTGTATCTTCGATATCTTTAGAATCCTCAAAGAAACCTGTCAGCGGAAAAAAATATCTGCATTCGTTTACTGCACAAATATGCAACGCTCTTTCCGTTCTCGGTAAAACTGTTACATTATAATCATTAAATGGAGCAGATTCTACCGTATCAAAAACTCCAAGAAACTTTATACGGATATTGCCCTGAATTTTTGAATCTGAACTTAATAATTTATTACATAAAGCCCTCGCCAACATACTTCCTCTACTGAATCCGTATACATAGAAATCATAATCTTTAGTACTATCAACGACTGTTTTACTGATAAAATCGTATGCTTTTCTCATTTTATCATCAGAAGAATACCCACTGTATCCCATAGGATTTTTGCAGGTTGCCATAGCGTAATCGCTGTCTTCAGAACCCGTAAAAGTTCCAATCCCTTCTATATAAACCTTTGTATCTCCAATGAATAACTCTGATAATTTATAAATATTGGTAATATTGTTATAATAGCTTTCGTTATTTTGTAATGGTTTCTGAGAGGATGTCGCATTCACCCCGTTATTTCCGGTTCCATCGAAGAAAATTCCGACCGAAATAATATTATTTTTCATTCTCTTTGTGGTTTTATATTTAATCTTCATATTAATAATGAAGCACTTATTTTATGAACCCTCCAAAGTAACGATGAAAAAAAGTGGTATTATAGAGTACAAAATACCAAATAAAAAATTCCGTATTTCTACGGAATCAAATTCTTTCTAACGGATAAATATTGTTGATAATTGCGTAAATCACAATTCCTACCGTATTTTTAGCGCCAATTTTTTCGACAATCCTCTGTCTGTGACTTTCAACTGTTCTTGGACTAATGAATAATTTTTCGGCGATTTCGTTATTGGTACATTCCTGACAGATCAATTTTACGACATCTTTCTCACGATCAGAAAGCTCGTCATCCATTTCAAAAAGCGTTCTTTTTTTCGTCGGGCTGTTCATGTATGAAAAAATCATCTGATGATCTTCCGGAGTGAAGAAAATTCCATTTCTGTGAACCATTGTAATGGCTTCTATAAAAGCATTTCTGTTGGAATTTTTAGGTAAAAAAGCAGAAACGCCTAACTTTACCATATATCCTAAAATCGTCGTTTTATAATGAGAAGAAAGGATGATAATTTTAAGATCCGGATATTTCTCTTTTAGAATTTCTACCAATTCAAAACCATTCATCGGCTGCATCTGAACATCAACCAAAGCAAGATCCGGAAAGTCTTCTTCAGAAATATTTTCCAGTGTCTCTAAAAAATCAGGTCCTGTGGCAGATGTTGAAACAACCGAAATATTCTGTTCGGAAGACAATAACATTTTCACCCCTTCAAGGATGAGCTGCTCATCATCAATTAATGCTATTTTGATCTGGGAATTCATTGTTGTATGGAATTTTAATAATTAAACGACTGCCCACATGAAGTGTATTTTTCCATTTGTGCGCAGCATTCATAGATTTTATTCTGGATTCGATATTTTTGATACCCATCCCTTTTTTCACCTCATCATATTCAAAACTCTTCCCATTATCTGAAATAATGACGGCAAGATTTGTTTTGTTATCCTTAATATAGATCCAAACTCTTGATGCTTCCGAATGTTTGAGAACATTGGTGGTAAATTCCTGAATAATTCTGTATAACTGAACTTCTATAAAAATGTCTTTTTTCTGAAATTTCGGGCTTACATTCATCGAAATATTGATTCTCCCCGATAAATTGGCGATCAGTTCTTCAATATACAATACCAAACCGACAGATTCTAAATTCACAGGATATAATGAATGTGAAATACTTCTTGCCGAATCTATTAATGAAGACATTTGTGTGGTAATGTTTTTCTTAATGATCTCATCACCTTTTGTATCTAAATTATTTAGCCATAATGAAAGAATATTCAGACGGTTCCCGATATCATCATGAATCATGACGGCAATTCTTTTTCTTTCCGATTCCTGCGCTTTAATATTTTCTAATACCAGTTTCTTCTGATGCTGAACTTCGGCTTCATGCTGTGCATTCTTTTCTTTCAAAATTCTCTGAATAAAACTGCGGTAAGCCAGCAAAATAAAAGACATGATGATTACCAGAACGACAATCAGCAAGATAAAAAAATTGATATTTAATGTTATTTCTTTAATCTTAAAAAGGTATAAATAATTGATAAATAAAGAAAACTACAAAGAAGATTATTCATACTCCAAATCATTTCGGCTTCTGTTTTCCCCAAATCTGAAAGCTGACGAAGGAGGAAAAATAAAAATACAGACAAACCGTAATACAAAAAAATAAAACTGTCTGCCAGCATAAATCTATCATTGATTTTACTGTTTTTAATTTCCATCAAAAGGGCGTATCCAGCCAAACAGATCACTACTATATTTGAAATTACCTTCTTAACATCACCTGTTACATTAGGAATATCAATAAAAACACCGCCCGCAAGTAAAACTAGCGGAATATACCAATAATATGATAGCTGAAACTTCCTAATAAACAAAACTCCTAGCAACAGCAGCTCCCCGGCAACATAGAAAGGAAAAATAAAACCCATATCTTTAATATTCAAAAGATATAGCGAAATTTTCACGATAGCTTCTATCAAAAAAAGAAAAATGATATAATAAACATACCATTTTTCTGTATTTTTAAAATATTTGTACTTAATAAGCCCTAAAGCAGCACAAATTAAAAGTAAACCATTATTGAGGTAAAGTATTACTTCGTATAGTTCCACAATATTTTTTTAGTTATAAATTAAATATACGGACATAGAGGCGGGCAAGGCTGTGACCAATCATACGTATTTGAAGTCTTTTGTATGCTCTCGTTATCTTCAGAATTACTAATATTACCATAAAAGGAAATAAAAATAAGTGTAGGTAACATTCTCTGATAAATATCAGAAAACTTCAATCCGAATGAACATACAACATTTGTAAGACCAGGTTTTGAAGGCATAAGATCTTTTGCCGGAACAAAAAACTGTCTGAAAACTCTCTGACCTTTAAACTCATTACACTCTCTGTAAAACCAAGTCATCGCTTCACTTCTCCATGATTCAATCGCTGCAAGTGCTTTGTCCTGCTCCATCATAGGTTGGGTAGCAATCGGAAACGAAATATTTGAGTTGTCGTCTACTTTCGTAAGTTCTTTTGAAAGAACCGCATTTCTCACCACAACATATTGTTCTGTTTCTGTAAGCCTCAGATCGTGAGTTAATTCTTCCAATGGTGCATAACAATAATCGTCTACGGCAATCTTATTTCCGCTCGCATCCAGAGGAGAAAGAATAATTACAACCTGATTATTGTAAATCCCCATCTCTACACAGAACTTAGAATTTTTGTTTCTGTCGTTGAGCCAGTTTATCTGATCCGCAGTAAGATTGAAAACATAATTGGTAGGAATAAGACTTTCAATTGATGAATAGTTTCCACAGCTGTTGTTCCATCCCTCAATCGCAACGCCGTACTCCTTAACATTGAATGTTGATCTCATAATAATTACATGGTATTTTTTAGTCGCATAAAATTATGCAAACTAAACTACCTGTGCAAGTATCTCACAAATAATTGAAAATCGTTAATAATTTCTAACCGTAATGTGGTAACAGCTTTGCTGTCTTTCTTTAATATAATAAATACGTCCCGCATTATAGTAATATTTTAAAACCTTCTCCAAAGCGGCCTCCATTTTAGGATTGCTCTTTAAAACACCATTAAAACGGACATAAGAAATATCAAAAGAATTACCGTAATTATGCGAACTTATACCCAGTGAAGCATTAGAATTAACTTTTCTTAATCTACACTGATCTTCCAGCGTTCTGGTAATAGATGATACTGTAAAACTATTCCCTTTGGTCTCTTTGCTGAAACGGGAACCCATTTTTTCAATCATCGATTTTCCCTTTGAAACCATCCAAGCTCGGCTGTAATCAAGCTTTTGAACCTGGTATCCTTTTCCCGTCTTTTTTATTTTATGAAATTTCCCGTTACTGATGTATTTCTGAACCGTTTTTGTATCGTTGAGCAATTTTACCCCGAAACTTTTGGAAGCATCCAGATGCGGTTTGTATAAGAATGTAGGTTCCACTCTTAAAACCTGTGTAAGATCGTAGCACGGTACTGTTTTTTTTGCTGCCTGAGAATAATAAGCACCATAACTGAAAGACGCCAATATCAAACACAAAAACTTTTTCATTGAAGATATTTAAATTATTAAAGTAAAAATCATCCTCTGTGTTATAAAAATCAACTATAACTCAAATATACACGAAAAAATTTAATTAAAAAACACAACAAAGTATTATTAAATTCCTAATTAATCATCAATAAAATTATCATATTTTAAATTTAAACACCTGTAATTTCATATTTAAATTATAAATTAGCTTTCTAATCTCAAAATACATAACAATGATGATCTCAAAAACTTCAAAATTTATTGCAGAAATGCTTGGTACTATGGTACTTGTTTTAATGGGCTGCGGCAGCGCAGTCATTGCCGGTGCAGACGGAACTACGGGAGTCGGACTTCTCGGGATTTCTTTTGCTTTCGGCTTAAGTGTTGTAGCAATGGCTTATGCTATTGGTCACATTTCCGGCTGTCATATCAATCCTGCAATTTCGATTGCCATGGTTGCGGCAGGCAGAATGAAAATGGATGAAGCATTCCGTTATATTATTGCGCAGATGCTTGGTGCGGTTATCGGTGCGGGCATCCTCTATATTATTTTTATAAATCATCCCGGCGCAGAAATGAAACCTTGGGCATTGGGTTCCAACGGTTGGGGAACAGGTTATCTGGATCAATACAACACAATGGCAGCATTTGTAGCAGAATTTATTTTTACTTTTATCTTTTTGATGGTGATTTTAGGATCAACGTCTACAAAAAATATCAACGGTGGATTTGCGGGTATAGCAATCGGTTTTTCCTTAGTATTAATACACATTGTAGGAATTAAAGTAACCGGAATCTCTGTAAATCCTGCAAGAAGTTTCGGGCCGGCAATATTTGCAGGCGAAGCAGCTCTTGAACAACTCTGGCTTTTCTTTGTAGCTCCTGTCTTAGGCGGAATTGCAGCGGCTTTCACTTATAATTTATTGATTGAGAAGCCGGAAACGGCAAAATAATAATCTCAAGATATATCAAAACAAATCCTGTCTGGCCAGACAGGATTTTTATTTTATTTTCTTAATATCAAAAGGATTTTTAAAGATCAGTTCTTCATGTTTTCCTTTAATTTCCATTTTACGATACAATAAATTCATTGCCATTTTTCGGAGAAAAAGATCTTTGTCATTTAATTTCCAATAAGAATCTTCGTGTACTCGTTTTGGTTTTCGGATGATATAAAATTCGGTTTCCCAGGAATCTACATTATGATAAAACTCAATAATTCCGCAATGTTCAGGAATTGATGAATGATCAATCATTCCCATCGGCAAGAGAAAACTGAAGGCGTTACAAACGTAATCTCCACAGGAAATTTTCTCGTGCTTTAAAAATTTTTCGCCTGTATTCGAATTGGTATAAGATTTTTTAAAATCATTCTTAAAATCACTTTTCGACAGCTTAATTTCAATTTCATGGCTGAAACCGTCTGCATCTACAATTAATATATCTGCTTCCCAATCTGCCTGAAAATGATTCGTCAACACAATTTCTTTCTCAAAATTACATTGAGAATAGATAAATGCATGAACTAACTCTTCTATTTTTAACTTCATAAACTTTATACAAACTATGAAACCAACAAACTACATCCCCGGATATCAGAATGATCAATTCTCCCCAAGACCTGAAATTGATCTCCTGTAATTTTCCCTAAATCCTGCGTTGCAATAAATGAACACGAATGAATATTAGCCAAATCAATAATATTAATTGCTCCGGTTCTACCCTCTTTTTCATAACTGAAAGGATCTTCTACATTTCTCACCATCACTTTCATCCAATTCGGACATTGATATATATTCTCTCCTAAAGAATAAGCCTGAGAAAGCAATTCCGTCATGGAATATTCTGAATAAATCTTATCTGTTTTAAAACCTTTCTGTAAAATTTTCAGCAATTCATCTTTCGTCATTTCTTCTTTTCTGCCCTTCATGCCACCGGTTTCAATGACTGTTAAATTAAGCGATTCAGAAATTGAGAAATTAAGAGATTCCAATGTATCCAAAAAATCAAGCAGGGCAAAAGAAACTCCGAAAAGAATTACTTTTTTATCTTTCAAGGTATTCAACAATGCAAATAAATCTGAATGATTGTAAAGAAAATATCCGTTTTCAGGTTTGGCAGATTTTTTCATCAAATAATCTACCATATATATTAACGAAGAATTTTGCTTTTCAAGATAACTTGGCAAAAGTCCCAGAAATATAAAATCTTCAGGCTTACCGATAAATTTCTCAAAACTTTTGTAAATACTTTCTTCATAAATATCGGTATCTGCAATAAAATGCTTTGACAAATTCATCTGCGTTGTTCCTGAGCTTTGAAAAAACAGATCAGCTGTTGCATTTTCGTTTAAAATCTTATGATTTTTAAACATTTCAATCGGCAAAAACGGAATTCCTGACAATTCTTTCACCTGATCCGGATTGATTTTGAGATAATCTACAAACTTTCTGTAGATCTCTACGTTATTATATTGATAATGGAATGTTTTTAATGACGCATCCAGAAAATCGTCTTCTGTAAGTATATCGAATATATTTTCCATTTCTAAAAAAAATATTTTACATCATGTTACCTCATTTTAAAGTAGGATAACAATCAAAATAAGTTATTTTAATATTTTTTTAATTTAAAAATAAATTTGTGGTCAAATGTTTGCAGTAAAATCTTCGGAATATGGATTAAAAACAAGAATGAATTTCGATTCATTCGGAGATTACCTCTTATGAGGTAATTTTTTTTGTGTTTTCTCCAAAAGTTTTCAATTCAAAATCATGCTCAAAAATACCGTATGTAAAATAGGAAATCCAATCTCCAAGATTCACATATTTGGCATTTTGTTCCAAATCCAATACCATTGGAAGGTGACGATGACCATAAATAAAATAGTCAATCTTCTGCGTTTTGAGCTTTTCTTTTGAATAAATAATCAGAAATTCTTTGTCTTCACCTAAAAATTCTTTGTCCTCATCTCCCGAAATCATTTTATTTTTCCGAGACATGTACAACGCAATTTTCATGGCAACATCCGGATGAATCCATTTAAAAAACCACTGCGCAACAGGATTGGTAAAGACTTTTTTCATTCTTTTATAGCCTTTATCGCCTGGTCCCAAACCGTCACCATGAGCCAATAAAAACTGTTTTCCGCCCATCTCGAAATATTGTTTTTTGTAAAAAACCGTACATCCTATTTCTTCTTCCAGATAGTCTTTCATCCAGAGATCATGATTTCCTACAAAAAAATAGACGTGAATTCCACGGTCTTTTAATTCTGCAATTTTCCCAAAAACCCGCACATATCCTTTGGGAATTACGTGTTTCCATTCGTGCCAGAAATCAAACAAATCACCCATCAAAAACAAAACCTGAGCATCGTTTTTTATTTCATCCATCCAACGAATAAACCGTTCTTCACGCACTTTGCTTTCCTTTGGAGTAGGCGCACCAAAATGCTGATCCGAAGCAAAATATACTTTTTTTCCAGGCTCTAAATTGATGGTTGTCTTTAGCACTTTCCGACTTTTTGTAAATTATTGATTATCTTCTGCAAACCATTCTCCATAAGAGTTTTCAGTCTCATGAAGTTTAAGATAAGCCAAAGAAATTCCTTCAGGAAGTTTTGATTTTACTTTTGCCGCAATGGCATATAACATATTTTCACAGGTTGGCTGAAATGTGCAATAAATCACTTTATGACCTTGATTTTCTAAACCTTCTCCCAATTCTCTGTGAGGCGAAAGTCCGTTGATCAAAACCGAATGATCCCAAACATCTACAATTTCAGATTTTACGATACTTTTGATATCTCCAAAATCCACCACCATCCCGTTTTTCGGGTTTTCCAAATCATTTACAGGCTTCCCTTTTACAGTTACAAACAGTTTATAGGAATGTCCGTGCATATTTTTACATTTTCCATCGTAGTTGTACAGCACGTGCGCCGTCTCGAATGTAAAAATTTTTGTAATACGTATCATATTGCAAAGATAAGGAATTTGGTTTGTTTCGTTTATTTTCTTTCAGGACAACAAAATTCATTTCCTGAAATAATAATTAAAATGATTCGTTCATTCATTATGAAAACAATAACCCTATTTTTAATGATCATCAGCTTCTCATTAGTTGCTCAACAAAAAAAATTCTGGACTTTTCCTGACCTTGAAAACAAAATCGGCAAACATTTTCCTATTGAGAACTACAAAGATCAGGATGGAAAAAATTTTAGTCCCAATGCTTTAAAAGGAAAAATGACGCTGATTAATTTTTGGTCGACGACTTGTGAACCTTGCATTAAAGAACTTCCGTATTTAAATAAATTAAAAGAAAGTTTAGGTAATAAAGCCAATTTCATTGCAATCACTTATGACAATAAAGAAAAGGTTGATAAATTTATCTCAACACAGGAATTTAATTTTCAACATATTACAAATTCCAGTGAAGAGTTAAAATCTTACTTTTCACTTTTAAGAAATTCTATGACGTTTATTATTGACAAAAATGGAAATATAAAGGAAATCACTGGAACTGTTGATGAAACTAAATTGGATACAATTGTAAAAATTTTGAGTGAATAATTTACAGTTGATTAAGCCAATCATTATTCAATCTTTTAATTTTCTGTGTTTCTTTATCAATAAAAACCCAAAGCGTTAAAGAATCAACAACCAACTTATCATTGCAATAAAACTCTACTTTTCTCGGCTGGCGAATTCCTTCCGGAGTTTTAGGATACGTTTTTACAGTAATAATATCACCTAAATACACTTGCTTTTTATATTGAATATGATGATCAAGAAGCATCCAGATGTCATTAGGAAAACCTAATTTGTCTTTTACAGAATCCCAATGTTCCCCGGCAATTTCTTCTACCCATTTTACATACTGAACATTATTTACATGATTATTTCCGTCGATATAATCTTCCCTTACCATTATTTGTTTTTCAAAAATCAAACCCATCTCCTTCAAATATTTACTCAAAAATAAAACATAAAAGTTAGAATTACAAAGTGTAAAAGTTATTATATTAGCAAAATAAACACACAAATGATTTTAGATATTTTCTTTCCGAATCGTTGCATTCAATGCAGCCGAATTATAGATGGCGACTTGTTGGTCTGCAATCTTTGTTTTGAACAAATCCATTTTACGCATTTCAATTATTTTGATGACAATTACATTAAAGAGAAATGTAAACTGCTTTTTCCTGTCGAAAATACTTTTGCTTTGATGCAATTTGAAAAAGAATGTTTAAGCCGGAAAATCATTCACGAGCTGAAATACAAAAGCAGAGAAAAAGTTGGAAAAACTGTTGCAGAATGGACAGTTGAACGATTGAATTTTGAAAATGACAAACCCGATTTATTGGTAACGATTCCGCTTCATCCGAAGAAATTAAAAGAAAGAGGTTACAATCAATTGCACTTATTTACGGAAACTTTGTCCGAATTTTACAATATTCCTTTTGATCATGAATTGATTAAGAGAAACCATTATTCTAAGGCTCAAGCTCTGAAGGATAAACAGCACCGTTTGGAAACAAAAAATACGTTTTCTATTAATAAAAATATTTCAGGGAAACATATTTTACTGATTGATGATGTTTTTACGACAGGAAATACGATTGCTTCGGTTGCCTGGGAAATTCTGAATGCAGGAAAAAATACAGTGAGTGTTTTGGTAATGGCGATGGATGAATAAATGAATTCTGTAGAATTTTTAATTTGCAGTTTCATCCTAAAACTTTCAATTCTTTTTCTTAATTTTCACATAAACTAATAAAAATGCCAAATCTTATTTTACTGCACGGAGCTTTAGGTCACAGCGAAATTTTTGAACCTTTCAAAAATGAACTTTCTCAATATTTCAAAGTTCATGCGCCTTTATTTTCAGGACACGGAAACACAGAACTTCCGGAAAACAGAATCACCATTGAAAAATATACGCAGGAATTAAAAGAGTTTATTGCTAAAGAAAACCTGAATGATATTTATATTTTTGGACACAGCATGGGCGGCTACGTTGCACTTTGTTATGCTTTGGAAAATCCTGAAAATTTAAATTCCATTATGACTTTGGGAACAAAATTCGATTGGACAGAAGAGCAAGCCTTGAGAGAAAGTAAGATACTGAATCCCGATATGATTGCTGAAAAAGTTCCAAAGTATGCAGAATTGCTAGAAAAGCAACATGGTGAAAAATGGAAGCAACTTCTTCCTGCGATTGCTGAAATGATGATTTCTTTAGGTAAAAATCCGCCGCTTAAAGATCAATTGACAACGATTAATTTTCCGTTACAGATTATGGTTGGTGATAAAGACAATATGGTTACACTTGAGGAAAGCATAGACGTTTACAGGAATCTGCCAAACGCAAAATTGGCCGTACTTCCAGATACAAAGCACCCAATGGATAAAGTACGACCCAATTCATTATTGAATCTGATGAAAGATTTCTGGAATCTCTCTTAGATTATCTCTGAAGTTTCTCACCGTAGCTTAGATCTCCAGCATCGCCTAAACCTGGTGTGATGTAGCCTTTTGCGGTTAAATTTTCATCGATTGCTCCTACCCATATTTTTGCATCCGGATACGCTTTTTCGATAGTTTCAACACCTTGTCTGGATGCAATTGCTGCCACGACATGAAGCTGAGTCGGAGTTCCATTGGTTAATAAATCTTTGATCGCTTCAATTAAAGACGCTCCGGTTGCCAGCATCGGATCTGCAACAATTAATGGTCTTCCGTCGATATTCGGACACGTTAAATAATCCTGTTTGATAGAAAAATAATCGTTGGCATCATGTTTTCTGTAAGCCGCAACAAAACCACAATCTGCTTTATCAAAATAATTTAAAATTCCCTCAAATAAAGGAACTCCCGCTCTTAAAATAGTCGTAATAACAGGTTGAACAGCAATTTCCTTTACCTTAATAGCATCTAAAGGTGTCTGAATTTCAATTTCTTTATGTTCTAAACTTTTACTTATTTCGAATGCCGCAATTTCCCCGATTCTTTCCATATTTCTACGGAATCTCATTCGGTCATGCTGGATTTCAATATTCCTCAGTTCATTGATCCATGAATTTATAAGCGAAAACTGTTCAGATAAAACTATTGTATTCATTATTTGAGAGAACTTTTTATTAAAGATATAAAATTTAAGTAAGACTAAAAATCCCTCTTAGAAAATCTAAAAGGGACTGTAATTTATTTTTGTCTGAAATATACTTCGATAGGAACTCCGGTAAATCCGAATTCTTTTCTCAATTGGTTTTCAGTAAATCTTTTGTAAGGTTCTTTTACGTATTGCGGTAAGTTGCAGAAGAATACAAACTGTGGTGACGGCGTTGGAAGCTGTACACAATATTTGATTTTAATGAATTTACCTTTGTTTGCCGGTGGTGGTGTTCTTTCGAAAATCGGCAACATGATTTCGTTTAGTTTTGAAGTTTTAATCTTCTTTTTACGATCTTCATAAACAAGCATTGCCATTTCAACAGCCTTCAAAATTCTCTGCTTCGTTAAAGCCGAAACAAACAAAATTGGAATATCACTGAACTGACCGATTTTATCTCTGATTGATTTTTCGAAATCTCTGATGGTATTGGTTTGTTTATCTTCAATAAGATCCCATTTGTTGATAATAATCACGATCCCTTTTCTGTTTTTCTGAGCCAGACCGAAGATATTCATGTCCTGAGATTCCCATCCTAACGTTGCATCTACCATGATAATGACAACATCAGAATATTCAATAGAACGGATAGAACGCATTACAGAATAGAATTCCAAATCTTCATTTACTTTAGATTTTCTTCTCATTCCCGCAGTATCTACTAACACAAACTCGTGTCCGAATTTGTTGTAAAGCGTTTGAATACTGTCTCTTGTCGTTCCTGCAACATCTGTTACAATATTTCTTTCAGCATCAAGCAAAGCATTCGTTAGTGTAGATTTCCCTACATTCGGACGACCTGCAATCGTAATTTTCGGCAATCCTTCGAAAGGGTCTTTATAATCTGTAGTTGGAAAATCTTTTACGATATCATCCAAAATTTCTCCCGTTCCAGATCCTGTAGCCGAAGAAAGAGTGTAATATTTATCAATTCCTAACTGATAGAATTCGGTAGCATCTACTTCTTCTTTAGCAGAATCTACTTTGTTGATGACAATATAAGTAGGTTTGTTTGATCTTCTTAACATTTCGTGGATTTCGTAATCCGTATCGGTAAGACCTTCTTCCACATTTAACATAAAAATGATTGATGTAGCTTCATCGATAGCCAACTGAACCTGCTTAGAAATTTCTCCCTGGAAAACATCATCATTATTTACATCGTAACCACCTGTATCAATTACCGTAAAATCTACTCCATTCCAGTCAGATTTTCCGTAATGACGGTCTCTGGTAACACCTGCCGTAGAATCTACGATAGCTTCTCTTCTTTCAAGTAAACGATTAAAAAGTGTGGATTTTCCTACGTTGGGGCGCCCAACGATTGCGACAATATTCGACATAAAAATGTTTAATAAAATAATTATTAATGGGTTTCTCCAACTTTTGGAGCCCAATTTTTTGCAAAGATAAGGTTTTATTATTTATAAATAGAAAGTTACCCTTTTGAGAAACACTTTTTAGAAAAATTAATGCTTTGTATATCAATACAATCAGGATTCTCAAAGGGAAATTTTCTCATTTTTTTTAAAATTGATTTTTTTAATAAAGAAAATTTTATAGATTTGCATCACCAAAAAATACAGACCTATAGTGTAACGGTAACACTCCGGTTTTTGGTACCGTCATTCGGGGTTCGAATCCCTGTGGGTCTACGAAAACCATCCTTTTTTAGGATGGTTTTTTTTATTTTAATCACTTAGCAATAAATATCATCTAGAATTTTTTTCCATATATAAATCACAAAAAACAAAAAGACAGTCATAACGACTGCCTTTTCCTTATATTATTTATGATAAAAATTAAACTAAATCAAATCGATCCAGATTCATTACTTTTACCCAAGCAGAAACAAAATCATTTATGAATTTCTCTTTTGCATCTGAACTTCCATATACTTCTGCAATGGCTCTAAGTTCAGAATTTGAACCAAAAACAAGATCCGCACGGGTTGCAGTCCATTTTTTCTCGCCTGTTTTTCTGTCTACCCCTTCATACAATTCCTGATCATTGGAAGCAGCTTTCCATTGTGTGCTCATATCTAAAAGATTTACGAAGAAATCATTGGTAAGAACTTCTGTATTTTGAGTAAAAACACCATGTTTTGAACCATCGAAATTAGTTCCTAACGCTCTCATCCCTCCAATTAAAACAGTTAATTCTGGAGCGGTAAGGGTCAATAATTGCGCTTTATCAATCAATAAAGATTCTGTAGAAACGGAATATTTTTTCTTCAGATAATTTCTGAATCCGTCGGCTGCAGGCTCAAGATACCCTGTAGATTCTACATCAGTTTGCTCCTGAGAAGCATCCATTCTTCCCGGAGCAAATGGTACAATGACCGTATATCCAGCATTTTTAGCTGCTTTTTCTACTGCTGCACTTCCCGCCAATACAATTAAATCTGCCAGCGAAACTTTTTTACCACCAGTCTGATTTTCATTAAAATCTTTCTGAATATTTTCTAATACGTTTAAAACTTTTTGAAGCTGTGTTGGATTATTCACCGCCCAGTATCTTTGTGGAGCCAGACGTATTCTCGCACCGTTAGCTCCTCCTCTCTTATCACTTCCTCTGAACGTAGAAGCCGATGCCCAAGCTGTTGAAACCAATTCTGAAATACTTAATCCGGAATCTAAAATTCTTGATTTTAAATCTTCAATATCAGAATTATTAATCAAAACATGATCTACTTCAGGAATTGGGTCTTGCCAGATTAATTCTTCCTGAGGAACATCCGGACCCAAATAACGGGCTTTCGGTCCCATATCCCTGTGTGTCAGTTTGTACCACGCTCGTGAGAAAGCATCAGCAAAAGCATCAGGGTTTTCATAAAAATGTCTTGAAATTTTTTCGTAAACCGGATCTAATCTTAGCGAAAGATCTGTTGTAAGCATTGTCGGTCTGTGTTTTTTTGAAGAATCAAAAGCATCAGGAATAATTTCCTGTCCGTTTTTTGCTACCCATTGATGAGCTCCGGCAGGACTTTTCGTTAATTCCCATTCATTCTCAAATAAGTTTTTAAAGAAAGAATTGCTCCATTCGGTCGGAGTTTCCGTCCAGGTTACTTCCAAACCACTAGAAATAGCATCTGTTCCTTTTCCTGATTTATAAGTACTATTCCATCCAAATCCCTGTGCCTCGATCCCTGCAGCTTCCGGTTCTTTTCCTACATGATCGGCAGGTCCTGCTCCATGAGTTTTTCCAAATGTGTGTCCTCCGGCAATTAGTGCAACTGTTTCTTCGTCATTCATAGCCATTCTTCCGAAAGTATCACGAATATCTTTTGCTGCTGCGATGGGATCAGGATTTCCGTCCGGTCCTTCAGGATTTACATAAATCAATCCCATTTGCACCGCTGCCAATGGTTTTTCCAGGTCTCTCGAATGTATATCTCCATCTGCATCATCATCTGTTGGGAGAACACCACGACTTTCTTCTACACCATCCGAACCGTGTCCATATCGTAAATCTCCTCCTAACCATGTTTTTTCCGCACCCCAATATACATCCATATCCGGTTCCCACACATCTTCACGACCTCCGGCGTAACCAAACGGCTTTAATCCCATGGATTCTAATGCTATATTTCCCGTCAAAATCAAAAGATCTGCCCAGGAAATTTTTCTACCATATTTTTGCTTAATCGGCCAAAGAAGCCTTCTCGCTTTATCTAAACTAACGTTATCAGGCCAACTGTTTAACGGTGCAAAACGCTGCTGTCCCGCTCCGGCTCCACCTCTTCCGTCGCCGACCCGATAGGTTCCTGCGCTGTGCCAAGCCATACGGATGAACAAAGGACCATAATGCCCGAAATCTGCCGGCCACCAATCCTGAGAATCGGTCATCAATGCACGAAGATCCTGTTTTACAGCTTCCAGATCGAGACTTTTAAACTCTTCGGCATAATTAAAATCTTTATCCATTGGATTTGAAAGATCGGAATGCTGACGAAGAATATCCACTCTCAGCTGATCTGGCCACCAATCCAGATTTTTTGTACCACCACCTGCTACATTTTCTTTTTTCATTGTTTCGTTGTGAAAAGGACATTTACTGATGTCACCTGAACTATTTTCCATATTGTTTAATTTTTTATGTTGATTTTATAGTTTGAATCTGTATTGAAAGCCAAATCTACAATTGTTATTAAATAAATACAATCTATCAAAAATATTTTTACAATAGTTAAAAACTATAATAAAGACATACCACATTTTTTACAAAACATTTATCTAAAAATAATAATACTGCAATTAAAACAATTAAATTTTATCTTAAATTAATTAAAAAATATTGACAACTATACATATTTAGAATTATTCAATACAGTTCTAGAGATTCACAAATATTAACTTTTTATGTATGAAAAATTTAATTAACTTTATCTATTCAGAAAACATGAAATTTCGGATATGAAAAAAATATTAGTCATTCTTCTTGTCGCTTTTATCATCATTCAGTTTTTCCCCATTGACAAAACGAATCCTGCACCCACGCCGGGAATGGATTTTTTAAGGATAAAAAACACCCCTCCTGAAATTGCAACATTGATTAATTCTTCATGCTACGACTGTCATTCCAATGAAACCAGATACCCTTGGTATGCCAATATTGCTCCGGCTTCATGGTTTCTGAAAAGTCATATTAATGATGGTAGAAAGCATCTCAATTTTTCTACCTTTGCTGTATATCAACCCAAACAACAACTTCATAAACTCGAAGAATGTATTGAAATGGTTGAGAAAAGGGAAATGCCTTTAGACTCCTATTTTTTAGGACATCAGGAAGCGAAACTGACCGATGAGCAAAGAAAAATATTAATTGATTATTTCAAAAGAGAGAAAGAAGAGACCATACGGAAAAATGTTTTTTAAAAATAAAATCATGCAGGAGAATTGGCAGAACAAACAGATTGTTTTTTTTGACGGAGATTGCGGAGTCTGCAATTTTTGGGTGCAGTGGATTTTGGAAAGAGATAAAAAAGATCAGTTCATGTTTGCTTCTCTTCAGTCGGAGTTTGGTCAGAAATTTTTATCTGAAAGAGGTTTGGAAACAACTGTTTTTAATACCATGTATCTTTGGAAACCTCAGCAATATTATTATGTGAAATCCAGTGCCGTTTTACAGATCGCCAATTTACTTGGAGGAATTTATAAAATTTCCCAGATCGGCAAACTTATTCCTAAATTTCTGAGTGATTCTGTGTACGATATTATTTCAAAAAACAGAATGAAACTGGCAAATCAGAAATGTTATTTACCGACACCTCATCAGAGAAAAAAATTCATTGATATTTAATTGATGGTAAATTTATTACGGTGATTTCTTAGTTTAAAAAAAATCAACATAACTGAAAATCATCGATTGCAAAACTTACCAAAATATTATTTCATTTTTCATTAAAAAATCATAAACTTTAAAGATTTTCGGTACAATTTTTCCATTATTGCATATATTTGCAGACTATGGAATACAATACCCAAAAAACTCAGCTTCATTTGCCTGAATACGGCAGAATTATACAACAGTTGGTTGAGCGTTGCAAGGAGCTTTCTACGAAAGAAGAAAGAAACGAAATGGCAATGGCAATCATTGATTTTATGGGTCAAAGAAACCCTCAGCTAAGAGACGAAGAAAATTATAAACATAAACTTTGGGATCATCTATATATTTTAGCCAATCATGAATTGGATGTAGATTCTCCCTACCCTTTCCCGACTAAAGAAGAGCTTGAAGAAAAACCTAAGAGAATGGAATATCCTAAACTTCAGGGTGATTTTAAATTCTACGGGAAAAGTATTCTTCAATTAATTGAAAAAGCAATCGAACTGGAACAAGGCGACGAAAAAGAAGCCCTGATCGAAGTAATTGCCAACAACATGAAGAAATCTTATAATGTATATAATAAGGAACACGTAACGGATGATGTGATTTTTCGTCATTTGAAGGAGCTTTCGGAAAACAGACTTGATCTTACAGGAATTGAATCACTTGAAAAAAGTAAAATCTATTACCCAACTAATAATAACAACCGAAATAACAGCAACAATAATAACAGGAATAGCAACAACCGAAATAACAACAATCCGTTAAATAAAAGAAGGCACAACAATAATAGCAACAGCAACAATAATCATAATAACAAAAACAGAAAGTAGACATGAGTGGAACATTTCAGATAAGAGGAGGGAAAAGACTGCAAGGTGAAATAACTCCACAAGGAGCAAAAAATGAAGCTCTACAAATCCTTTGTGCCGTATTATTAACTGACGAAGACGTTAGAATTAAAAATATTCCGGATATCCACGATGTTAATCGATTAATTGAAATTTTAGGGGACTTCGGTGTAAAAGTAACTAAGAACGGACACGGAGATTATACTTTCAAAGCTGATAAAGTTAATTTTGATTATATAAAATCAAACGAATTCAAAAAGGACGGTGCCAAACTGAGAGGTTCAATCATGTTGATGGGACCAATGTTGGCAAGATACGGTGAAGCCTATATGCCGACTCCGGGTGGTGACAAAATCGGAAGAAGAAGATTAGACACTCACTTTCAAGGATTGGTAGAATTAGGTGCCGAATTTCATTATGATGAGGAAGAATTCTTTTATTCGTTAAAAGCTAAAGAACTTAACGGTAAATTTATTTTATTGGAAGAAGCTTCTGTAACAGGAACAGCTAACATCGTAATGGCTGCCGCTTTAGCAAAAGGAAAAACAAGAATTTATAACGCAGCTTGCGAACCTTATCTTCAGCAATTGTGTAAAATGCTGAACAGAATGGGAGCTAATATTACGGGAATCGGTTCAAATTTATTAACCATCGAAGGTGTTTCTCATCTTCACGGAACTGAACATACAATGCTTCCGGACATGGTAGAAATCGGATCTTGGATTGGTCTTGCGGCGATGACAAAATCTGAAATTACCATTAAAAATGTAAACTGGAACCAATTGGGTGTTATTCCCAATACATTCAGAAAATTAGGAATTCAGCTTGAACAGAGTAATGATGATATTTTCATTCCGGCTCAGGAAAATTATACCATTCAGAAATTTATTGACGGATCTATTTTAACCATTTCCGATGCGCCCTGGCCAGGATTTACCCCGGATTTGTTATCTATTATTTTAGTGGTGGCAACTCAGGCAAAAGGAAGTCTTTTAATTCATCAGAAAATGTTTGAATCAAGATTATTCTTCGTAGATAAATTGATCGATATGGGCGCACAGATCATCTTGTGTGATCCACACAGAGCAACCGTTATCGGATTAAATCAGGAAGCTCCGCTAAGAGGAACAACAATGGTTTCACCTGATATCAGAGCCGGAAATGCACTTTTAATTGCAGCTCTTTCTGCAGAAGGAAAATCAATTATTCACAATATCGAACAGATCGACAGAGGTTACGAAAATATTGACGGAAGACTGAAAGCAATCGGTGCTGATATTGAAAGAATTTAGTACGAGAAATTAGATTTTAGAAGTTAGAAATTCGTATCATAACTTACTGTAAATCTTAACACATAAAAAAGCGTTCAATTAATTTTGAACGCTTTTTATTTTTTATTGAGTCACGGTTACCAACCGCCACCGCCGCCGCCACCGCCGCCATCTCCGGATGATCCTCCGCCGGAAGAACCGCTGGAATCTGATCCACCAGAATAAGATGATGAACTACTACTTGATGAAGATTCCGATGATGATGAAGAAAAGCTACTCGCAGGAACTACTGTAGTTTCATTCAACGTATTGGTAAAAGAATTGGCAAAACTGTTATCAAAATAATTCGGAACATATACGTAGGGCTCAGCAGAATCTATCGTTTCCTGCAATTTATCCCTGAATCTTTTGCCCCAGATTCCGTCAACTCCGAATACGATTGCATACGGAAGAAATTTCTCATATACCGCAGAAGTCATCTCCGGCGGATTATGGAATTTTAACTGATTTTCTTCAGCAACACTTAAATACATTTTGAAACCTTCAATCTCAGATTGCATTTTAACTTTTTCTTCGCTTGATCTGCTTATAAAATATCTAAAAATCAACAATGAAATCGTTGAAAAAATCAAAAACTTAAAACAGTTTGATTCAAAAGAAGTTATTTCGTCTGTTTCTGCAAAGGCCATGAAAAACAAAGGCAACATAAATACCGACGAGAAAAAGAGTACAACAAAAAATATAACTTTGCTTCCGTCTTCCCAAATAAAGACCAATAAAGCAATGAAGAGACCGGCAAATAGAGTAAAGATAACCGACATTGCCAGGGCTTTATAGCTCAAAGTAACAATAGAATTTATAATAATTGCCGAAAAAAAGATCAGAAGAATTAATTTCAAAGCTTTATAAACAATGTTTTTATTGGAAATTTTTTCAACAAAAATCTTATTTTCTTTCGTAATAAATTTTTCAAAATTGTTAACTGCATTTTTAATTTTGGAATTATAAGTTCCGTTTACAGAAATTTTCTTTTGTTTTCCAAAAAGTTTTTCCAAAAGCAATTTTTCATCATCCTGTACAGTATTATTGCTTGAGCTTAATTTTGTCAAATCGAATATTCTTGATAGAAAAGATTCCTTTGTATTTTTCACTTCTTCAATTTCCACATAACCTTTAATGGAAAGATCCACAAGATTTGCCGTCACCAAACTTGCATCAAATTTACCTTTGTCGATATATCCAATCGATGCAGGCGAAAGATTATTCGGCGCATTAAATTGAGGAATTACAACAGGTTTTTCAGGATCTTTTCCATATTTTCTCCAGTTATTATAATAGAAAAATATCAGGTAAAAACTCATCATCACCAAAGAAAGACTTGGCCAGTTTCTTTTCATCCATTTCGAAAAAACTGAAGGTTCTTTTAAAACTCCGGCTTTAAATCCGACCGCAATCGTTAGATTTTCATACGCATTTAAATGATCAGCCTTAAAAGTAATTTCCGTTGAAGATAGTTTTTCGCTATTACAATTTCGTTCTTTACTTCCATGAACACCCGTATAACAGGAGTTTTGAATAATATCTGCATTCTTTGGCAAATGAATTGTCGCTTGGATACTTTCTACAGGAAACGTCCAATCTGTTCCGTTTACATTCCAGTAAAATTCATCGTAACCTTTAAACTTACCAATCTGATCCTGCGTTTTATACACAATTTTGTAAGTATAAATACCTGGTGAAAGATAAGCATCTTTATCTCCGATATAAACTGTAAAAATTCCGTTTTTGATTTCTTCGTGATAAGGTTCTTTTATTCTATCTCTTTCAACAGAAATAATATTGTAGGAAATTTTTTCTTTTCCACCGTTAATATTTCTTACCATTGGCAATGCACGAAAAATCCCTCTTTTGATTGCATTTCCATTGGCAAAAACCTTAATAGTTTCTGTGACGGTAACATCTGCATTTTCGGCAATAGTAATATCGGAGTGAAAAGAAATAATCCTTTCACCCTGAATATTTGTTTGATTTTCATCAGCAACATTTTCTATAACAGGCAAATCCATAACTGGTTCCTGTGCAAAGACAATAAAACAGAAGAAAAGAGCAAAGACTTGTATAATATTTCTCATATATACTATTTTACCAGCCTCCGCCTCCGCCACCTCCGCCACCTCCGCCGGAGAATCCACCACCACCTGAACCCGAGCCACTGCTTGAACTTGATGGTTGTGTTGAAGATGTTTGAATTGAATTGGTAAGACTTGAATTTAAAGCACTCGCAAAAGCAAACTGATTGATTGATGAACCGTAATACCAATTATTGTTGTATTCCATTGCCATTTGTTTCATGATCTGTTCAAATTTTTCACCCCAAATGGCATCAACTCCCAAAACCATTGCAAAAGGAAGCAATGTTTCGAAAACCTTCGGTGTCATTTGAGGGGGATTATGAAACTTAATCTGTTCATTTTCTGCCGCTCCCATATACATTTTGAAGCCGTCGATTAAAGATATTTTCCTTAATTTTTCTTCACTTGGTCTTTTAATTAAGAACTGATAAATTATCAATGATATAAAAGCCAACGCAATGAAAATATAACAAATGCTGAAATTAATATCTTCCGTCACATCATGACCAATCGTTATCATTCCGCTCAATACAATAAAAACAATAACCGGAAACGGAATAAAAAGCCACGAAAGCTTCTTGGCTACAAACGTAAATATGATGAATGCCACAAAAAGTACAATATACAGAAAACCACCGATCACCACCTTTTCTGGTTCAGGATAGATCATATAGCTTAAAACTAATCCAACAATATAAAGGATGGTGATCAAGAAAAACGGAAGCAGAAGTTTCTTTCTGTTGTTCCCTTCATTCAATAATGTATTGTGCTGAAATTCGAGAGCAGATTTAAAATCACTTACTGCATTTTTAATTTTTTCGCTGTATTTCCCATCAAATTTCACAGAAGATGCACTTCCTAACAAAGTATTCATCAGGTTAATCTCCTCTTTTGGCAAAAGCTGATCCGGTTCTTTTAATTTCTGAACAGTAAAAACTTTAGAACTGAAAAAACCTAAAATTCCAGAATCTTCACCTTCCACTATTTTCACATATCCTTTTACAGCAAGATTGACTAATGCTGCCGTAACGAGATTATTTTTAAAACTTTCTCTTTTAATATAGCCCAAAGAAGCGGGAGAAAGATTATCAGGAACATTAAACTGCGGATAAACAACCGGAGTTTCAGGATCTACACCATATTTCCTCCAAGTCTGATAGTAGTACAGTAATAATCCGATGAAAATGATGGATGCTACAATTAAAATTCCGAATTTCTCTATGAAACTCGGTGGCGGTGGCGGAATCATAATTCCTTTTTTGAAACCTACAGCTATCGTTAAATTTTCGTTTGCCCGAAGATTTGAGACGCTCCATTCTATAGAATTATCCGATAAAACTTTAGAAGAACAATTCTTTTCAGTACTGCCGGAAACTCCTGTATAACAAGAATTTTGGAGAATATCAGCACCGGCGGGAAGAGTAACCGTAGCGGAAATAGAATCTACGGCAAAATTCCAGTTATTACCATTAACATTCCAATACAGTTCGTCATATTTATTAAAGAACCCGATTTGGTTTTTTGTTGCATATTTAATTTCGTAATTATAATCGCCGGGATCAAGAATTACATCTTCATTTCCAAGATAGATTTCTAGAAAATCACCATCGATTTTGGTATGATAATTCTCATCAGCGCCATCTTTTTTAATGGAAATAATATCATACGCTACCCTTTGCTTTTTGTTATTAAGATTTCTTGTAAGCAGCAGCGCACGGTAAATTCCTCTCTTAATCTCGTTTCCAAGACTGTGAACTTTTATTTTTTCTGTAACGGTAATTCCTGAGTTTTTATTAACATCAATATCGGAATGAAAAGAAATAATTCTTTCCGAATTATTATCTGTGTAACTCGAATCTGACTGAGAAAAACCGAAAACAAAAAATAAAAGACAAAAAAGCAATAAACACTTTTTCATTTTTTAAAATTTAACAGTTGGAACTTCTCTTTCTGCAACATTTTCCAATTCGAAGAACGGCGATTTCTCGAATTTATACATATTAGCGATAATGTTGCTTGGGAAATATTCTACCAACGTATTGTTTTCACGAACGGTTCCGTTGTAATATCTTCTGGATTTTTCAATGTCATTTTCAATGGAAGTCAGTTCCGATTGTAGTTGTTGGAAATTTGCATTCGCTTTCAAATCAGGATACTGTTCTGCCACTGCAAATAAATTCATCATTGCCTGATTCAGATTTTTTTCTGCTGCTTCTTTAGTTTCAACAGAATTGGCTCCGACAGCAAGATTTCTTGCTTTTGTTACATTTTCCAATGTTTCACGTTCGTGGGTTGCATATCCTTTTACTGTTTCCACCAAATTCGGAATTAAATCATGACGTTTTTTAAGCATAACATCAATGCTGCTCCAAGCTTCCTGAACGAGATTTCTAAGTTTCACCAATCTGTTATAAATGGAAACGCCATACAATAAAAAGATCACAACAAGTGCAATAACAATAAGTAAGATTATCATAGTTTAAATTTTATTAAAAATAAGTCTTTTTTCCACACATAATGAAAAAAGGATGCCTAAATCAGACATCCTTTGTAATTAAAACTATATGAACCTCACCTATGTGTATTTTCTGCAGATATATTCTACAGTTGTACTCAAAAGTTTATTTTTATTCAGATAAAATTCCAATTGCTCAAAATCCTCTGAACTTATATTTATATATAACTGAACCGACCCGAAACTACGTCCGTTCATGTATTCAACGTTTGCTGATAACACTTTGTGGCAAATTCCAAACTGCATATAAATGGTATTCATTAAGCTTTCAAACTTCATTTTTCCATTTAATTCTATTTCCAGTATCAATTCTTTTTTTGGCAGGCTGATGTTGTTTTGTAAAACCTGCAGGTTTGGATTTGGTGTTATCATAACAAAACTTCTGTTTGGGTTAAATACTAATATTCATTGCTCTGTGCGTTAAATCTTTGACAAAAATATAAAAAATTATTAGTCCACCAAATTAGTAGAGTAATAATTTTTAGTTTTATTTGAAAATTTTTAAATAAGCTGAAATTTTCGGTACAATGCCTGAGTTTATTGCAAAAAAAACGGACTAAAAGCCCGCTTCAAGTGATATGAATATTTATTTCATTTCTTTAATTCTTTCCAGCTTGTCGGAAGCAGCTAATCCGTTTGGATTACAACCCAATTCTCCTTCAGGAACTTTGAGGTTTTTCTTTGCATAAAATTGTTCCCAGAATTCATTAGTTTTCCCTATTTTCGGATCAATGAAAGTCATCGGTTCTAATTTGAAAATTTGATCTTTTCTGAAAGCCCTTTCGATAAAATCTGAACAGTAATAGGAATTTTCATCTAAAATATAATTGAAATTGTAAGGTTTTCCAGTCATTGATTCAGCTTTTGAAATCGCATTAGGAATTGAATTCTGATATTCAGGTTTTAAACGGTAAACAATAACTTTCTGTCCGTCATTCGCATGATCTTTCAGAAAATTTTCAACTTTTTGTTTCTGTGAACCACCTTTGGGTGCAGCATGTAAAACGAAAGTTCCGTTTTTATCTTTTTGTAAAATTCCGATATGATCGAAAGAAGCATTTTTCTGTTTTTGAGTCACATTATTGATAGCGCCCGAAAGTCCGGTTTCTTTTGCCGTAACGAATAATAAATCTCCATTTTTTAATCCTGAAACTGCAGAATTTTTACAGCCAATTATTAAATTTAAAATAAAAACAACTGCGAAAATTCTTAGAAGCACATTATTTTTTAAGACTATTCTCATAACAGTTAATCCAATCTTGTACAGTCATTTTTTTGCTCACCTCAGCCAATAATTCCAGCGGAATATCATCCATTTTCTTGAAACGGACGCACGATTTTCCCATGTCTAATTTCCTTTTTGAATGCTTTGGATATTCTGTCACAAACCAGTCTAACAATTCCGGATTTGCATACATTCCCATGTGATAAAAAGCAATGAAATTTTTCTGCGAAGCCAATGCCATAAACGGAAGCGGACTTTCCGGTGTACAATGATATCCCGCCGGATACGTCTCCAGTGGAATTGCCCATCCGATCATCCCATAATTCATTCCTTGCTTAAAACCTTTTGGTAAGTTATCATTAATTGCATCAAATACTCTTTTGAAAATCTCCTGTCTTTCTTCAGGAATTTTTGAGATATACTCGTCTACAGAATCTGCCGGAATTTGCATTTAATTTAGTTTTAATAATTATTCAAATTAACAAAATTTTAATGAAAATCATTTTTAAATCAAGTCAAAAAAAAAAAAAAAAAATCAGCCTCACAAAATGTAAGACTGATTTGATTTTTATATAATCCACGCATTGTGCATTTTGAAAAATTTTAATGTTAGATACGTCAATTCGAAGAATAGATCTGCCTTCAAAATTACAAACTTCTCGATACGATTTTTTTCAAAAACCTACTCGAAGTGACGAAAATACATCAAAATGCACAACGGGTATAATACTCATTATTTTACAAAATTGTAAACATTAATCATCTGAACATCTTTACCGTTTTTTTGTAAGAACAGTAATTTATTCACATTAGGAACAAACTGGATTAAATTTCCGTCCGTAAATCCATAGTTCATAAAGAAATTTTTCCCTTTGTAATCTAATGTTAATTCTCTCGGAGCCAATCCGCCAAAATCAAAAGCTTTCATTGAAAACCCTGTATTTCCGAACGCTCCTTTTGGATAAAATGATGATACATACAAATTATCACCCGATTCGATTACCTGAATTCTTCTTCCCAAAGGATTGCTACCAAGCGGAACGAACTGCTTTACTTCACCTTCTTTATTGAATTTCATCAACACTCCGACATCCAATTTGTACACAGGATCAGGAAAACGGTTCATTGCTGTAGGCAACGGTCTCGTAATAGTTTCCTGCTGAACAGCCATTAAAACCTCATCATTTTTAACGATTGTTTTAATTACTTTCACATCGCTCATATCTTTAGCTCCTGCCAAATTTGTAGTGCTGATAACGTCTTTTCCAGTTTTAATATCATAAAACATTACCGTTCCGAAAGTACTTCCTGCTAAAGTAACCGCCTGATTTTTTCTTCCGAAAGCAACCAGATAATCGTTATCATTTTTGCTGATAGCATACAATTTTTCAGGAATATATTTGTCGTCAAACGGAAGATCTTTGTCTTCTGTATTAGAAACCAATTCTATTTTATAAGACTCTTTCCAGCCCGCAGCTTTACGAAGCAAGACGATTTTTCCTGAGTTTGTTAATGTTAAAGATTTTTCAACATAATCGCTGCTCAACGAGATTTCTTTGCTCCAAACCGGAGAAAGTGATCTCAAATCAATCACCAAAGCATCATTGATGTTATTGGTTTTCTTATTCGCATATCTGTCGTTGAAAACCGCTGCATATTTTCCATTTTCAGAGAAAACTACATACGTTGTTCCCGATTTATTGGTAGATTCAATCGTATATTTTGCAATACTTTTTGTGGTGAAAGCACCTTCTTTTTTACTGAAAACGTGCTGAAAAACCTCTTTTCTATTTTCTTTCCCGAAATATTCTTCTGTAAAAGCTACAAATTTATCGTCATCAATCTGTTGAGATCCTAAATAATTGTGCAGAACTCCGTTTGTTTTGTTTGCGTAATCTTTAGTATAGGTATCCAACAAACTTCCGTTTTGATCAAGCTTTCTGATCAATAATTTTTTGTGAGGAAAGACATTTCTCATCAGCCCGTCGATATTGATCGCGCTGAACATATAAGAATTGTAATCATCTGCCAAAACCAGTTTTTCATCTTTTTCAAGATTGTCATCGGTGGTAAATTTTGTTCCTTCCACTATTTTTGTCTGTGCAAAAGTGCATACCGAAGCGGTAATTAATGCCGAAGCAATAATCTGTTTAATCATAATATTTCTTAGTTATTGTAAATTTTTTCTTCTAATTTCTTCAATTCAAGGTTGGCATCGTAGGATAATTTAATATCTACTAAATGCTCCTGCAATTCATTCAGATATTTTTCTGCTTCCTTATAATTTCCGAATGCTACATTTAATCTTATCAGGTTAAAATAAAGATATTCACCGATTTTTTGGTTGTACAATGCTTTTTTATCGTTGTAATCTACCTTTGTTAAAGCCGATTTCCACAAATCAATTCCCTTCTGCATATTTTCCATCGCTACTTTGTTGGGCTCGTAATCTGATTTTGCCTGAAGTTTTTTAAGATTTGTCGTTACATAGATGTATGCTTTTTCCAAATCGTCGTAGTCTCCTTTATTTTTTACCGTTTCCAACTTGACTGTAGAATTTATAGTCTGATATCCGAAATGATCATTAATGATATTTCTTGTACGATCCATCGTTCTCTGCAAATAATTTTTTTCGTGGTAGTTAAGATTAAGCTCATTAGTCGGAACACTTGCTATTTCAGCAAAATCTGAGAAATAAGTTTCATCTAATTTTACGGCTCCATTTTGTTTTCCGATAATTCTCACCGGCTGATTGGCAAAAGTTTTTCCCTGATTATCCTGAAAGTTCGTTCTTTCCATTTCAACCACAACATCAAGATAGTTACCGGTTTTTGAAAAATCGGCAACATCCATCTGTGAAGCAAGAATTTTATTATCAACAATCAAAGCATCTCTAAGATCCGGCTGTCTGTAGATCGGCATCGGCGGAATATTTAGAACAGGTCTTGATGGCAATCTCAATATCGGCGCACCATTTACAGCGGCAATTTTTTCCACAGCGGATAATTTATTGTATTCTGCTGATTCTAATTTAAATTTTTCCTGAAGCTTTTTCACTTCGGCTTCATAATCTTTTAATCTTTCCTGATGCTCAATTTTTGCAGTTTCTACATTGGTCTGATAATTATCAACCAATCTCTGATGATCTTCTTTTGATATTCTCAACACATCATCTTTTGTAATATTGTAAGGAGATTTTACAGTAATCGTATAATTTCTGTTCGCAAGATCCGTCGCAAAAACAGGTTCTTTCAACAACTGAAAACTGATCGTTTCTTTATCAATTCGCTGAGCATATATACATTGAGAAAATACTACAATAGAAAAGAATAGATTTAATTTCTTCATATATTTTATATTTTGACGCAAAAATATGATAATTTATCACAAAATACTGTACCACATTTTCAAACAAAAAAAGACAGCTATACTTTTCATACAGCTGTCTCGTTGTAAATTATTAAATCTGAAATTATTTTTTAATTGCTTTCACAGTAAACTGCGTTCCGTCTTTCATTTTAAGAGTAACCAAGTAAAGACCTGCATTCAAGAAACTTAAATTAATCTCTTTTGATGGATTATCAATTGTTCTTACCGCTCTTCCTGAAACGTCACTTATGGTAACTGATGTCACTTTTTCAATTTCAGAAATAGATAATACGTCTCTAAAAGGATTTGGGTACACAGATAGTTTTCTCTTATTAGCATCTACTTCTGAAGTACTTAAGTTAGCCGTTTCCCAATACACATCATCCCAATAATAAGATTTACTGTCATTAGCACATCTTATTGCCAATCTTGCACCGGCAGGAACGGTATTTGGAACTGCAACCGTATATTCAGAACCGGCAGCTGTATAACTTGTATTTGTAATCGATAAAGCCTGAATAGCCACAAACGTACTTGCATCCGCAGTATTTGTTACATATCCAACCGTTAAAGTACCCGGAGCTCCCGAACTTACTCTTGCTTTTAATCTTAGTTGATTATTTCCTGCATTAATATTACTGAATACCGGAAGCACAACATAAGTTGGTGTATTGGATGCAGAATTAAACTGATAAATATTTCTTGTTCCCGAAGCAGGAGTTGTAGAAGTAATCGTTTGCGAACCAGTTCCTGCCAATCTTACCCAACAATCAGGAACTACATTTCCTGTACTGTAAGAATCGAAGTTTTCAAACAATGAAGTTACCGCACCACATGCAGTTTTGAAAGTTCCTGAGAACGACCATACACTTTGGCTTGTTGCAGAGCTACAATTTGTTCTTACCCAATAATAATAATTGGTATTAGCATTAAGACCCGGAATTGTTGTAGAAGTCCCTGAAATTCCCGTCAGGTTCGGAGTTGAACTTGCAGTAGGAGGAGTATTTGTTGTACTGTAATATACATCATAACTCACTGCCTGAGTTCCTGCCGGAACTGTCCATGAAATTGCTGCCGTACTCGCAGTTAGCGTGCCTACTGGCTGTAAAGTAGGCGCTACACAATCTGTATAAGCATCTGCTGAAAATGCAAAAACATTGGTATATCCCTGAGTCGAAGAAGTTTTTGTAACCGAAACACTTTGAATTGGTTTCGCTTGATTAGCAGCATCAATGGTTAATAAAATCTGGTATAATCTCGGATTGGTTCCGTTTCCTGACTCTAACGTATCATTCGTCCTGTTGATCCTTCCGAATCCCTGAACAGCAAAACCTGTTGCACCGTACCAGTCTGCAACTGCCACTCCTGTAAATGTCTGAGAAGTATTATCCGTAAAATTTACTGTTACCGAAGTTGTCGAAGCACCACTTCCGCTTGTTGCAAGCATATACAACTTAAAAGCAGGTATAGGAGTTGAAAACACTACAGTTCCCGTATCGTTTTGGTTTGAAAGTTTTAATGAATTATTGTTATTATAATTCGCCAACTTATACGTTAATCCCGGTGTCGTTGCCACAACTGTTGTTATCAAACCGTCGGTCGGCAAACCATAACTTAAAGGCGTACTTCCCGAATTTACCTGAAAATCTCTTGATACAAATGCAAATGAAACACCATCAACATCGCTGGTTGTAGAAATTGCTGAAGATCCTACTCCATTAGCAATTACATCTGCCGTAAAACCGGACTGAACAGGCATTACCTGATAATTTTGAGCCATCATCGTAGAGGCATAAAATAGAGCTACCGCATTAACAGCTCCAAAAAGTAGTTTTAATTTCATATTTACTAGTTATTATGCCTGTAAATTTATAAAAAAAACAATATAAAAAAGATTTTAACATAACTTTTATATAAAAAATATCAATAATCCATAAAATTAAGCAATTAAAAAATCAATTCAAATATTAATTATCAAAAATATATACCACATTATTTTAAGAAACTAATTAATTTTAGCCTTAAATAATAAATATTTGGTAAAACACAGCAAATCACAAGTAATCAACCTTAATTTTAATATTGAGAAATTAAACCTTATTTTTGCTTCAAATTATTTGAACAATGCCTAATATTTCAAACAGAGCACAACACATGCCGGCTTCTCCGGTAAGAAAACTGGTTCCTTTTGCCCTTAAAGCGAAACAAAAAGGAATAAAAGTATATCACCTGAATATCGGGCAACCGGATATTGAAACTCCGGAAACGGCTCTTAATGCTTTAAAAAATATTGATTTAAAAGTATTGGAATATGCTCTTTCTGAAGGAAATATCGAGTATAGAAAAGCACTTAACGAATATTATCATTCTTTAGGTTTTACGGATCTTACTACAGATAATTTTATTGTTACCAACGGAGGATCTGAGGCATTGAATTTTGCTATTTCCACTTTATGTGACGATGGTGATGAAGTGATCATCCCTGAACCTTATTATGCCAACTACAATGGTTTTACCAGTACATTTAATGTAAATGTTGTGGCTGTACCTTCTACAATTGATACAGGTTTTGCCCTTCCTCCGATTGAAGAATTTGAGAAGAAAATCACACCAAAAACAAGAGCAATTGTAATCTGTAATCCAGGAAATCCTACAGGATATCTTTATACCCGTGAAGAACTTCAGCAATTGGCAGAAATCGCTTTGAAATACGACATCGTTATTATTTCTGACGAGGTGTACAGAGAATATGCCTATGACGGAAAACAACCAATTTCTATTCTTTCTTTCCCTGAACTAAGCGAAAACTGTATTGTGATTGATTCAGAATCAAAGCGTTATTCGATGTGTGGTGTAAGAATCGGATGTATGGTAACCCGTTCCAAAAAAATTCATGATGCGGCGATGCTTTTTGCACAAGCGAGATTAAGTCCGGTTTTGTTGGGACAAATCGCTGCAACTGCCGCTCACCAGAACGACGGAGCTTACATAAGAGCAGTAAGAGAAGAATACACACACAGAAGAAATATCTTGGTAGATGCATTAAATGCAATCCCAGGCGTTATATGTCCGAAACCGAAAGGTGCATTTTATTGTGTGGCAGAACTTCCTGTAGACGACACCGAAAAGTTTGCCCAATGGCTTCTTGAAAAATATTCAAACAATAATGAAACGATTATGGTTGCACCAGCCGGAGGTTTCTACAGCAATCCTGAATTAGGTAAAAAACAAGTGAGAATTGCTTATGTCTTGAAAGAAGAAGATTTAAAAAGAAGTGCAGAAATCTTAAAGAATGCACTTGAAGTGTACAAAACAGAATTCAGTCTTTAAATTATAAAAATTACTATGATATCAGCAATAAAAAATACAGGCTTGAAATTTTTCACTCCTCTGCTTTTATTGCTGATATTTTTTTCGTGTGACAAACCGAAATCCGAAAATATTTCGTCAACAAATTCTGATGAAATTATTTCTATTACGTATTCGGATATTGGCGGAGAACTCGGAAATTACAAAATCGTAAAAGTCACCAAAGATTCTATCCATTTTGAGACGGGAATTACCAACAACAAGACCCATAAAGAATGGAAATCTAAAATTACCCCTCAAATCTGGCAGCGAATTACCTCAACTATTGACGTTAAAACGTTAGACAATATTGAGAGTTCGCCGAGCAAACAATCTGTTGATGGGATGGATGAAACCTTCCAGATCAGAACTCCTAAAAAATACCATGCTTATGTGAATGCATACGCAGACACCGCTCATTATAAGCAGCTTCAACAATTAAAAGATCAAATTGTAAATCTTCTTCCTGAAGAATATAAATAATACCCCATGCACGAAAATTTTTCACTTCAGCCTTACAATACTTTCGGTGTAGATGCAAAAGCAAAATATTTTACTGAAATTCATTCTATTGAAGAACTAAAAGACGTTGTCAACTTTTCAGTCACGGAAAAACTTCCGATTCTATTTTTAGGTGGAGGAAGCAATATTTTGCTGACTAAAGATTTCGACGGATTGGCAATTAAATTAAATTTAAAAGGAATCCATGAAGATTTAATTAATGAAAATGATGTTTTTGTAACGGCAAAAGCAGGTGAAAACTGGCACGAATTTGTACTCTTTTGTTTAGATAAAAATTATGGAGGATTAGAAAATCTTTCCTTAATTCCCGGAAATGTAGGAACTTCACCGATGCAGAATATCGGAGCTTACGGGACGGAAATTAAAGATATTTTTGTGAATTGCACCGTTCTTAATCTTGAAAATCTTCAGCTGGAAACTTTCGACTTAGAGCAATGTAAATTTGGATACAGAGATTCTATTTTCAAGCAGGAAGGAAAAGGAAAATATGTAATTCTGGAAGTTATTTTTAAATTAACAAGACAAAATCACAAGATTAAAACAGAATATGGTGCCATCAAATCTGAACTGGAAAATTTAGCTATTGAAAATCCTACGATTCAGGATATTTCGAAAGCGGTCATCAATATCAGGCAAAGCAAATTACCTGATCCAAAAGAAATCGGAAATGCAGGAAGTTTCTTTAAAAACCCGACTATTCCTTTGACGCAATTTGAAGATTTACAACAAAAATTTTCAACTATTCAGGGTTATCCAAACGGAGATTTTGTAAAAGTTCCGGCTGGCTGGCTGATCGAACAATGTGGTTGGAAAGGTAAACAAATAGGAAATGTAGCGTCTCATAAATTACAGTCTTTGGTGATTGTAAATGCAACCGGAGCAGCTACAGGAAAAGAAATTTTTGATTTTTCAACGGAGATTATTAATTCTGTGATGGAGAAATTTGGTATTGAACTGGAGCGGGAGGTGAATATTTTTTGATAATTCTATTGGAGAATTTTAAGCTTATAATAATATCCATTAAAACCTATTTTTTTCCAATCATTAGATTCAGCATTATACATAAGCATTTCAGAATCAGAATTAAGCCTTAAAGCCACATTACGCTTTTCACCATTTTTCAAATAAAAAATTAAGAAAAAGCCATTTTCAGGATATTTAATAATACGTGGTAATATGATTTCCCATTTTTTAGAAGTTACTTCAGAAAGATCTTTTTCGAAAGTCAGAATTGAAGAATCACTATCTGGTAAACCATTATTATTATAGGTAATTTGGATTTCTAATATTCCTTTTGAGGAATCTAACATTAACGGAAAAAGTGTAAATGATTTTATAAATGCTTTTTTCTTTGTATTAAATTTAACTAATGTAGCAACTTTTTTATCACACCAAAAATCAGCCATTTCTCTTTTATTTTTACTACTACTTACATTTTTCTCATTCTTATCTTTTAAATCATCTTTTACTAAACTTATCGTTTCAATTTCTTTTACTCTGTCAAAAAAAAACAATGTATCGTTACTTATAGAAAAATCAAGAGATTTATTATTATAAAAAACATAATCATTTGCACTAAATTTATAGTTCTTAAAATTTAATTTATTAATTATATATTTTTTTTTATTATTGAGTATTGTAACTGAATCAAAGGATTTAAGATCAGAAAATCTAATGAAATTCTGTCCATTTAAACAAATATTAAAGAAGAAAAAGGAAAAGAATAAAATTCTCTTCCTTAATGCATATTTTTTATTTTCAAGCATATTTTTTTCTAACATGGTGTATATCTAACCGACTCTGTTTCAAATGCAACCCAAAAAACATAAGTAGTAACAATTACAGGACATTCACATGTTGCCTCCCCCGTAGCTTGTCCACCACCACTTGAGGAAGGATGACAATCTCCATTTGATGTAACCGTCTGACCAAACATTGGTCTTCTCTCTGTTTCTCCACCATCAGTAGCAGATGCTAACATAAACACAGATGCTAATCCTATAGCCCCAATTAAAATTTTCTTTTTCATGTAATTTGAATTTTAAAGTTAATAATTCTTTTTCAAAGATGTGACTGTATTTAAATCACTCAGCTAAGATAAATACTTATCCCTTTCTATACAACAACCAACAGTTATAAAATCAACAACCATTGGTTGTCATTTTAAAAAGTCTTACTTTAGCGTTTAAATCTTATATTTTATGAGTTTAGAAACAAAACTTCGCAAACTAAGAGAACAAAAAGGTTGGTCGCAAATGGATGTGGCTCATCAATTAGACATCTCGCAATCTGCCTATAATAAATGGGAAGCTGGACAGGCAAAACCTACACTTCCACATCTTCAAAAATTAGCGGAAATTTTTGAAGTAGACTTTTTAGATTTGATACATGCACAAGTTCCCAATATAGATATGTCAAATGCAAAATTTGAAAATTCACAAAGTTTAATTTTTGAATCAACAATAAATACAATTAATTATTCCTCTCCAGAATTAATTAATAAAATACTTGACAATCAACAACAAATGACCAGACTAATGGAAACCCAAACTAAACTTATTGAAAATCTATTAAAAAAATAATTTCTAACACACAAACATGAAAATCGCCATTCTCGGAGCCGGAAACATGGGTTTATCTTTTTCAAAATCATTCTTAAAATATGAATTGATAAAGCCTCAAAACTTACATTTAATTACAAGAAATCAGTCTAAATTTTCAAAAATATCTGAAGAATTTCCCAAGTCTAAGATTTCTACTTTTGATGAAGTAAAAGAATTGGATGCCAATTTAATTATCATCGCCGTAAAACCGCAGGATTTTCAACATGTTGCAGAAAACTTTCAGTTTCAGTTAAAAGAAAACCAGATGGTTTTATCGATCATGGCAGGCATTAAAATCGAGAAAATTCAAAAATTATTAAACCATCCATTGGTTGTAAGAGCAATGCCGAACTCTCCTACTCTTCTGGGAATGGGAATCACGGGATATACTGCTGCTGCAGGAATTTCTTTCAGTCAACTGATCAATATTGAGAGATTATTAAACTCAACTGGAAGATCTGTATATTTAGAAAACGAAGAATTATTGGATGGTGTAACAGCTCTTTCCGGAAGCGGACCCGCATATTTTTATTACATCGTTGATGCCATGATTAAAGCCGGAGTCGAAATGGGAATTGATGAAAATCTCTCCAAGCTTTTTGTACAGCAAACCATGTTGGGAGCATATCACTTAATTAATAATTCTGATAAAAATCTGGAAGAACTCATTCAGGACGTTGCCTCAAAAGGCGGTACAACAGAAGCTGCCTTAAAAACTTTCAACGAAAGTAATTTAAAGGAAATTCTAAAAACCGGAATTCTTAATGCGGAAAAACGTGCTAAGGAACTGAATGGATAAATTTTGATTCTTTTCAACATACATTATTAAACTTCATCAGTTATTAAACTACCCAATTTCCTAATCGATTTTCAATAAACCTTTTCATCAAAAATCCCAGAAATACTCCAAAAGTATTCAGGATAATATCGTCAACTTCAAAAATTCCCATTCTTGAAAAATACTGAAGACATTCCACCATTGTAATTGATGAAATAAAAGTAAAAAGTAAACTTTTCAGTTCGTTAAGTTTAGGAGAAAGCCATCCCAGAAAACCAAAAGGAATAAACATTACCACATTTCCCACTACAATCACAATAATATCCCACCACGAAATTGTTCCTTGTATGAAGTTTATAGTCGAAACAATGGGCTTTATCGTTAAAAGGTTATCATCATACTGAATACGTCCCATCCCCAAAAACATGAGATAGAGCAAAAATAAAGTGTAGGGCACAATAACAATTTTATAAAATTTCTTTAACATCAATTGCAAATTTATTCATTTCAAAAGCATTAAATTTGTGTGTTAAATAAATTTAATGAAATACGTATTACTTACACTCATTTCGGCGATGCTGTTGTCCGTTTCGTGGCCAACTTACGGAGTTCCGTTTTTTATATTTTTTGCGCTCGTTCCGCTTCTAATGATGGAACACGGAGTTTCAAAATTCTCAAATTACGACAGAAAAAGCTGGGTAGTTTTCGGACTTTCTTACCTATGTTTTGTCATCTGGAATGTCGTGACTACAGGATGGCTGTACGGTGCCAAAAATCCTGATGGAAGCCACTCTATGATGGCGGTTATATTTCCTGTTTTAGTTAATTCTCTACTATATTCCTTAATTTTTCAATGTTATCACTGGTACAAAAATGCGCAGGGAACATATTGGGGATTAGCATTTTTAGTGGCAATCTGGATGAGTTTTGAAAAGTTTCATTTAGGCTGGGAACTCACTTGGCCATGGCTGAATCTTGGAAATGTATTTGCAGATTATCCGAAAGTAATCCAATGGTATGATACCTTGGGTGCAACAGGCGGAAGTTTCTGGATTTTATGTGTTAACATTCTTATTTTCTACACAGTAAGAACCTGGGAAGCGGGAAGAAAAAGAAAAGATCTGATTAAAAACACTGGTTTTGTAGCTGGTTTAATTATGATTCCGATAATTATTTCGCTTATTAAATTTACTTCTTTTAATGAAAAACCAATCGGTAGTGTCAATGTTTTGATGCTTCAGCCCGATCTTGATCCTTATGCTGAAAAATATTCACAGGACAGTTTAACCATTGAAAATGATCTTTTAAGTTTAGCTGAAAGAAATTCTAAAGGAAAAATAGATTATTACATTGCTCCGGAAACGGCACTTCCCGGAAGAGGATCTATTTCTGAGACAGCTTTTGAGAAAAGTATAGTTTTAAATAACATTAAAGGATTTTTATCAAAACATCCGGGTGCTGTTTTTTCAACAGGAATTTCTTCGCATAAATTTTACACCAATGATAAGAATTTACCAAAAGAAGCTTATCAACTGAATCAGGGACTTTGGGTTGAAAATTTTAACTCAGCCATTCAGGTAGTTCCAAATCAGAAAGTAGAAGTTTATCACAAAGGAAAACTCGTTCCCGGCGTCGAAATTTTCCCGTATATGAGCTATTTAAAGCCTCTTTTGGGCAATGCAATGATTGATTTGGGAGGAACAGTTGCTTCTTTGGGAACCGATAAAGAGAGAGTGGCGTTTTCGAATCCTTTTAACAAAGGAAAAATCGCTCCAATCATTTGTTATGAAAGCATTTATGGAGAATTCACAGGTGAATACGTAAAAAAAGGCGCCAATTTTCTGGGAATTATGACCAACGATTCATGGTGGGGCGTTACGGAAGGTCACAAACAGCTATTATCTTACGCAAAACTAAGAGCTATTGAAACCAGAAGAGAAATTGCCCGTGCCGCCAACAGCGGAATTTCTGCGCACATTAATGCCAAAGGTGAAATTGTGGAAGATACTTTTTATGGTGATAAAACAGCCTTATTTGCTAAAGTAAATCTGTATGACAAGATCACTTTTTACACCAGAGCAGGAGACTTCCTTTCGAGAATTTCGATATTTGCGTTAGGATTTTTATTGTTTTATTTTCTGATTAAAAAATTTCAAAATAGAAAGCAGAAGTCAGCTTAATATTTTAGCTTATAATATCAACTCACTTAAAAAAACATAAATACAAGCCTAATAGAATTAAAGCTGTGGTAGTCTGATACGTCTTTTAAGAAAAATCATGATTATGAATCAACATATTATTTGCAAATAATTTTATAAAAGATTTGTCTATCTAAAAAATTCTTCGTTATTTTGCAACCTCAAATATTATACAAATAAAGAACATCGAGATATGTCAAGAATTTGCCAAATAACAGGAAAGCGTGCAATGGTTGGTAACAACGTTTCTCACGCTAATAACAAAACGAAGCGTCGTTTTGAAATTAACTTATTGGAGAAGAAATTTTACCTTCCAGAGCAAGATAAGCACGTAACACTGAAAGTATCAGCTCATGGATTGAGAGTGATTAACAAGATTGGAATCGAAGAGGCTATCGAAAGAGGCACTAGAAACGGATTGATTAAAAAGAACTAAATCATGGCAAAAAAAGGAAACAGAGTTCAAGTAATTCTTGAATGTACAGAGCACAAAGAAAGTGGTATGCCGGGAATGTCAAGATACATTTCTACTAAAAATAAAAAGAACACTACAGAGAGATTAGAGCTTAAAAAGTATAATCCAGTTCTTAAGAGATCTACCCTTCACAAAGAAATCAAGTAATTTATAAAATATAATTTACCATGGCAAAGAAAGTAGTAGCAACCCTACAAAGCGGACAGTCTAAAAAAATGACTAAAGTTGTGAAAATGGTGAAGTCTTCTAAATCAGGAGCTTACGTTTTCGAAGAAAAAGTAATGAATGCAGACGAAGTAGATGGATTTTTGAAAAAATAATCCCTACTTTATTTACAATATAAAAAACTACTCATATTTTGGGTAGTTTTTTTGTTATCTTTGCTTTTGAGTTAATTACGGGCTATCAGTTCAATCAATGAATAAAGACAATTCAGTGATAATCTTAGCTCATAATTTGTAATTAAAATTCCTTAATTCATACAATGAGTTGGTTTAAAAATATTTTTAAAAAAGAAGAGAAAGAAACTTTAGATAAAGGATTGGAAAAATCCAGCCAGGGTTTCTTCGAAAAAATGACTAAAGCCGTAGTCGGCAAAAGCAAAGTAGACGACGAGGTTTTGGATAACCTTGAAGAAATATTGATTGCTTCAGACGTTGGTGCTTCCACAACCATCAAAATCATAGAAAAAATTGAGGAACGTGTTGCCAGAGACAAATATGTTGGCGTAAACGAGTTGGATAATATTCTTCGTGAAGAAATCACTCGTCTTTTACTGGAAAATCCTCATGCGGGAACAGGAAATATTGATACTTCAAAAAAACCTTACGTCATCATGGTCGTAGGGGTAAATGGCGTAGGAAAAACAACAACCATTGGTAAATTAGCCCATCAGTTTAAATCTGAAGGTAAAAAAGTAGTTCTTGGAGCTGCAGATACATTCAGAGCTGCTGCAGTCGACCAATTGGTAATCTGGAGCGAAAGAGTCGGTGTTCCGATTGTAAAACAGGAAATGGGTTCTGATCCTGCTTCTGTAGCTTTTGATACGGTGCAAAGTGCCGTTGCTCAAAATGCAGACGTTGTGATCATAGATACTGCCGGAAGACTTCACAATAAAATCAACCTGATGAACGAACTTTCAAAAATCAAAAGAGTCATGCAAAAGGTTATTCCTGATGCTCCTCATGAGATATTGTTGGTTCTTGATGGTTCCACGGGTCAAAATGCCTTCGAGCAGGCAAAACAGTTCACGGCAGCTACGGAAGTCAATGCTTTAGCAGTCACAAAATTAGACGGAACCGCTAAAGGTGGTGTCGTAATAGGTATATCCGATCAATTCCAGATTCCTGTAAAATACATCGGTGTTGGTGAAAAGATGCAAGACCTGCAATTATTTAATGGTACAGAGTTTGTAGATTCATTTTTCAAGAAGAGATAATTAATCTTCTTTTTGAATAATAAACACAATCACTAACATTAAATAATTAAAACTATGGGATTTATTACTTGGATTATTTTCGGTTTACTGGCAGGAGCTCTTGCTAAAATGATTATGCCTGGAAAACAAGGCGGAGGATGGCTTATTACTATTATTTTAGGTATTGTAGGCGCATTTGTAGGAGGTCTTATTGGGGTTTATGTTCTTCATTGGGGGGATGTAGATTCTTTTTGGAACTTTAGAAGTTGGTTCTTGGCCATTGGCGGTGCAATTATAGTTATCTGGCTATACGAAACACTTACGAGAAAGAGATAACATCAATCTTATTAAAAAATAAAATGCGGCATCTGAAATTCAGATGCCGCATTTTTTATGAAACAATATAATTTTATTAGTCTATTTTGATCTGATACAGCATTTCCATTTTCACTTCAGATTTTAATTTCTGATCTGTGATCTGCTGTAATATTTCGTAGTTTGATTTACCAATTTTATTTTTAATCACTCTCGCCGAAATTTCGTCTTCGTTTAAATCTTTAAATATCTGTTCAAAAGGCGACATTGCTTTAGGGTATGTTGAAACGTCATAAGATTTCAGGCCTGCTTTCTGAGCAGCAAATTTCACAGCATCGTTTAACGTTCCCAATTCATCCACCAAACCGATTTCTTTAGCTCTTGTTCCGCTCCACACTCTTCCACCGCCGATATTATCAATCTGTTCGAAAGTCTTCTTCCTGTTCTGCGTCACAAAATGAACAAATCTTTTATAAGTTCCTTCTACACTTTTTGTAATTAAACTTACCCCGTATGGCGTAACTCCATTTAATGACGAATAATATTGAGAATTAGCATTAGTCGCCACAATATCTGAACGAACTCCATTTTTATTGGCAAGATCTTTAAAATAAGGAATTACCCCAAAAACACCGATAGATCCGGTAAGCGTATTTGGTTCAGAATAAATTTTATCCGCTGCCATCGCAATGTAATATCCACCTGATGCGGCATAATCACCAAAAGAAACAATTAACGGCTTTTTCTTTTTCAATTGCTGAAGTTCAAACAAAATCTCGTCGGATGCATTGGCACTTCCTCCCGGAGAATTAATCCTGAAAACAACGGCTTTCACTTTATCGTTCTCCTGAAGATCTTTGATGTATTTAATATAACTTTCAGAATGAATATCGTTATAATTATCTCCCCCATTAATTGATCCCGAAGCATACAAAACTGCAACTTTATCTCCAGAATTTTCATCATCAGAATAAGAAGCAATGTATTTTCCTAAAGAAACTTTATTCAGCTTTTCTTTTTCTTTTAAATTCAGTTTAGTTCTCATCAACTGATCATATTCAGTTTTCTGAATTAATTTATCCGCCAGATTATATTTCAATCCTAAATCAGGAATCATCCCATATAAACTATCAACAACCGTTCTAAACTGAGCCGTATCCATTTTTCTGGAAGCAGCAATCCTTGTCGATGTATTTTTCCAGATATCATTTAAAAGCGTGCTTAACTGCTCTCTGTTTTCAGGAGAAATATCATTTCTTAAAAAGGGCTCAACAGCAGACTTAAACTTCCCATGACGAATTACTTCAATTCCGATTCCGTATTTATCTGCAAAATCTTTGAAAAAAGTAACTTCAGTGGCAAGACCTTTTAATTCTATCATTCCAGACGGATTCAGATAATATTTATCTGCCAAAGATCCTAAATAATAAGCAGACTGAGATACTCCGTTTCCGTATGCATAAACAAATTTTCCGCTTTTCTTAAAATCCTCAATAGCATTTCTAAGATCATCGATTTGTGTAATTCCTGCGTTCAGCTGATCTGCCTCAATACTAATTCCTTTTATATTATCATCAGTTTTTGCTTTATAAATTGCTTCAATCGCATCATAAATCAAAATACTTTTGGTCTGAGTATTAAAACTGAAAATATCATTTTTTTCTTCAGTAGGGCTATCTATAATATTAGTTTTTAAATTTATTGTTAATATAGAATTCTTCTTTATAACAACAGATTTATCACTTCCCATCGCACTAAACACCAACATGATGATGAAAAAGAAGAAAAACACGACACATAATATGACGATAGCCACTATATTTGCCAATACATTTTTAAAAAAACCTTTCATAAAACAATCATTTCACAATATGTCGCAACAAAAGGTAGTTTTGTTACTCGGAAGTAATCTTGGAGATCAAAAAAAAAATTTAGAAACCGCTCTGGAGAAAATCAGAAACGGAGGGAATGAGATATTACAAATAAGTGAATTTTTGACATCCGAGCCCGTAGAATTTGTTAGTTCCAATATTTTTTGTAATATTGCAACGATAATATTTACACATCTTTCGCCAATTCAACTACTTGATTATGTTAAAAGTATTGAAATTGAAATGGGAAGAACGACCGATTCAAAAGTTATGAGAGGCTATGCAGATAGGGTTATAGACATTGATATCGTGAAGTATAATGAATTAAAATTTGTATCAGAAAGATTGGAAATCCCTCATAAAAAACATCTTTTTGACAGAGAATTTTCAAAAATATTATTAAAAGATTTTATCTGAAAATAAAACATAAAACATATTGTATGAAATTAGGTTTATTATTATTGGCTACTTTGCCTATTGCTGCTTATGCACAGGATAGTATAGCTGTTACTTCAAATAGTAAGTACCCCAATACATTTTCCTCAGGTTCTGCTAATGTTCAACCTTTCGACAACAAGGCGAGAAGATTCAATGACTGGTCGGTCTCAATCGGTGGTGGTACTACGCTTATGGTACACTCAGATCTTAAATCAATTTATGATAAAAAGGTCAACTGGGGGTATAATTCGTATGTAAGTCTCGACAAACAGATCAATCACACTTTCGGAATCAGCCTTATTTACCAGAGAGGTGAGACAAAGCAGAAAGGTCAGCTTGAAGGAGCTGCCGGTATTGCCGCAGGTGTCGCGGAAGCTACTACCAAATATAATCAAATTGCTTTATTAGGAGATATCAACTTCTCAAATCTTATGAGAAGAGTAGATAATCATTCTCCCTACAGATGGGCATTGCACGGTTATGGAGGTGTTGGTTTAATGAATTTCAATACTTCTTTACATGATAATAATGAATTCAGATGGAGTAATTCTCCGGCAAGAGTTCCTTTATTTATCAATCAGAAATTAGACATTAATTCTATTTATTATCAATTTGGTACAGGTCTGAAATATAAGGTTTCCAGACTTATTGATTTGGAATTACGAGCAATGTACATCATCAGTGGTGATGATGAATTTGATGGCGGAGGAAATGCAGGTCCTGCAGATTACGACCCGACTTCACAAGTTTCCAAGTACAACATGATCGATAAAAAAAGATCGGATAACGCATTGACGGTTAACTTAGGTCTATCTATCAAATTAGGGAAACATCTTTCTCACTTAGCTTGGCATGATCCTTTACAGGAAGCTTACTACAGAGTTAATGTTTTAGAGAATAAAGATGTAGATCTTGTTGTTTGCGAAAAAGGAGATCTTGATAATGACGGTGTTTGTGATGATTGGGACAGACAGCTTGATACTCCTGCGGGAGCGAGAGTTGACGGTGCCGGTGTTGCTCTTGATATTGATCTTGATGGTGTAATCGATCTTTACGATAAATGTGTTACTGTTCCAGGACCGGTTGAAAATAACGGCTGTCCAACTACTGTAGCACCAAAACCAGTTGTTATTGGTGGAGTAGATGAAGTGAACAAAGATTTTGAAGGTATTGAATTTGAACTTAACAGTGATAAAATAAGACCTCAGTCTTTCGAAAAACTTAACCATGCTGCAGATGTTATCAAAGGCTTAAATGCTGATGATAAATTCTTGGTAGTTGGTGCTACTGACTCAAGAGGTTCAGCGGCATTAAACCAGACGTTAAGTCAAAAAAGAGCAAACGCTGTAGTAAAATATCTTACCGAAAAAGGCGTTTCTTCAGGAATGCTTACTGCTGAAGGAAGAGGCAAAACAGATTTGAAGTATCCGGAATGTGATCCGGCAACTAAATGCCCTGAATGGAAAAATGAGGCAAATAGAAGAGTATACTTTCAAGCGAAATAATCATTAATTAACAAAATAAAAAATACACTATGAAATTAAGTTTAGCAATTGTTGCATTAGCACTTACTGTTCCTACGGTTGCCTTTGCACAAGACTCTATTGCAGTAGTTTCAAATGGAGAGTATCCTAATACTTTCTCATCTGGCTCTGCGAACGTTTCCCCATTTACCAACAAGTCTAAAAGATTTAATGACTGGGCAGTTTCAATTGGTGCCGGTGTACCGTTGATTCAGTCTGCAGATTTAACATCTATAAAAAACGGTAACGGTAAAAACCTTTTCGGTTATTCCGCATATATCAGTATCGATAAAGCAATTACCCATGCTTTTGGTATTAACTTACAGTATGACAGAGGAGAGACAAGACAGGGATGGTTCAATACTAAAAATGATGCCCCTGCTAACTCTTCCAAATACCAACAAGTAGGAGCCAGAACTCAATATGATGCAATTTCATTAATTGGAGATATCAACTTCTCAAATTTATTAAGAAGAGTTGACAATCATTCTCCTTACAGATGGGCATTACACGGATATGCTGGTGTTGGTACAATCGCATACAGAGCCTACCAAAAAGATAACTTAGGACAAAAAATGGTAACTGAAATTAAGCCTTTTCAGTTAGGTTCTATGTTTGCTCAGGCTGGTGCCGGTGTTAAATTTAAAGTTAACAGAAGAATTGACATCGAAGGTAGATTAATGTACATTGTTACAGGTGACGATGAATTCGATGGAGGTGGTCAAAAATACAGCGATATCAACAAACGTGAAGAGCAGGTTTCTGATAATATGTTCAACGCAACATTAGGGGTTTCTTTAAAATTAGGGAAACACGAATCTCACTTAATGTGGCATGACCCATTGCAGGAAATCTATTACAAATTAGATGTTTTGGCTAACAAAAACCAGGATATTGAAGTTTGTAAAAAAGGAGATCTTGATAACGACGGGGTTTGTGATGATTGGGACAGACAGCTTGATACTCCTGCAGGTGCAAGAGTTGACGGTGCCGGTGTTGCTCTTGATACTGATCTTGACGGTGTGATTGATCTTTATGATAAATGTGTAACTGTTCCCGGACCTGTAGAAAACCAAGGTTGTCCTACTACTCCGACTCCAACTAAAGGAAACGGACCTATCATCGAGGAAGAGAGAACATTAAGCGGAATTGAATTTGATTTAAATTCTGACAGAATCTTACCTTCTAACACGCCTGTTTTGAATAATGCTGTTAATTATATTAACTCATCAAGCGGGACATATAGCGTAATCGGAGCTACAGATACAAGAGCTTCTGATGCTTATAACCAAAAGCTTTCGGAAAGAAGAGCAAACAACGTTAAGGATTATTTGATTCAAAACGGTGTTCAGTCTGGTAAACTAAACGCAATCGGTAGAGGTGAAAAAGACCTTAAATATCCTGAGTGTGACCCTGCTACTAAATGTCCTGAATGGAAAAACAGAGCAAACAGAAGAGTTTACTTCGAAGCTAAATAATAACTTATTAGTAAATTATATTAAAAGTCACGCACTGCGTGGCTTTTTTTGTCATAATATAATACTTTTACCCTATGATTTCACAGCAGGATTTTCAGGAGTTAAAATTTAAAACCTTAAAACATTTTTGGGGTTACGACAGTTTTCGTGATTCTCAGGAAACTATTATCGATTCCGTTATTAATGAAAAAGACACTTTGGTATTATTACCAACTGGTGCAGGAAAATCTTTATGTTATCAGCTCCCCGCTTTATTGAAAGAGGGAACTTGTCTCGTCATTTCGCCGCTTTTAGCTTTGATGAAAGACCAGGTTAATCAATTAAAATCAAAAGGAATCGAAGCAGAATATTTATCTTCCGAACTGGATGAATATGATGCGGAGACTATTTACAATCGGTGTAAAGAAGGTCTGACAAAAATGCTTTATATCTCGCCCGAAAGATTGACTAACAAACAGTTTCTCCAAAATATTGAAGAGATTCAATTATCATTCATTGCTGTAGATGAAGCACATTGTATATCAGAATGGGGACAGGATTTCCGTCCAAGCTATCAGAATATAAAAAATTTCAGACATAATCATCCTAAAATCCCATGTTTGGCTTTAACGGCGACGGCAACTCCAAAAGTTCTGGATGAAATTAAAGTGAAACTCGAATTAAAAAATCCCAACATTTTCCAGAGAAGTTTCAAAAGAGATAATATCCGGATTTTAACAGAAGAAATTTCAGATAAATTTCAAAGAGTTTTTGATATTCTGAAGTTTACCAATGAGTCCGGGATTATTTATGTAAGAACAAGAAAAGAAGCCGAATTACTTTCAGAATTTTTACAGAAAAATAAATTAAAGAATGTTGATTTTTTCCATGCGGGCTTAACCACTAAAGAAAAAAATACTCGCCAGAACATTTGGAACAACAGTGATTCAAATGTTTTGATCTCTACGAATGCCTTCGGAATGGGAATAGATAAAGATAATGTACGATTTGTTATCCACTACTCACCTGCTCCATCCATTGAAAATTATTATCAGGAAATCGGAAGATCCGGCAGGGACGGAAAAGAAAGTTTTGCTTTTTTACTTTGGGATAAACAGGAAATTTCCAACTTCAATCAGATTTTGAAAAATCAGATTCCGAATAAAGTTGAGTTTTTAAAAATTATTAACTATCTCTATTCTATTTTTCAGGTCGCAGAATATGAACTACCCGAAAAAGTTTTTCAGTTAAATTCAAACGGGATTCAGAATTTTACAAAATTATCGAATGCTAAGATTAAAAATGTTCTAAACTTTCTTCATAATCAAGAAATTATTTATTTCAATGAAAATAAAAGCCTGTCGTCATTGCAGCTTTTAATGCAGGCAGATGAAATCGATCAGCTTCCTCAGAAAGATGCTTATTTTTTAGAATTAATGCTTCGTACTATTTCTGGAATTACTACTCATAAAGTGATGTTCAGTGAACAGCAAGTCAGCAATAAAATTGGGGTAAGTCTGCACTTAATTAAAGAAAGATTAAAAGAACTTCAACAAAAAAATTATGTTGAATACATTGACGGTGCTTTATCAAGCATAAAATTTTTAAAGCCAAGAGACGAGAGAATCATCAATTCAGCCTATTGGAAACTTTTTGAACACATCCAGAAAAATAAAATCCAGAAATGGGAAGAAATGAAATTTTATATTGAAGATAATCAATATTGTAAGATGAAATTAATTCTAGCTTATTTTGGTGAAAAAAATGCTAAAAATTGTGGACAATGTTCGGTTTGCGAAAAAAATAAGCAATCTATTTTCGGAAAAAATATTTCTACACAGATTTTGAATTTATTGGCAAAAAAACCGTCAACGATTGAAGAACTTTCGATACAGCTAAGTTATCATTCCAAAGAAAATATTTTAGAAAATCTCATTTTCTTACTAGATTCGGGAAAGGTAAAAATGCTGAACTTTAGAACCTATTCTTTAGCATAAAGTAATCATCATAAATAAAAAATTCATAACTCATAATTTATAACTTATAAATCAAAGACCTTATCTTTGCATCATGAAATCATTGAAAGTCGTATTCTTAGGCACTCCGGAGTTTGCAAAAACTTCGCTGGAAGCCATTCATCAATCTCATCATGAAGTAGTAGGCGTTGTAACGGTTGCCGATAAAGCGAGCGGACGCGGACAAAAAATAAATCAGTCTCCCGTAAAAGTTTTTGCCGTAGAAAATAACATTCCTGTTTTTCAACCTGAGAAATTGAGAAATCCTGAATTTCTGGAAGAATTGAGAAAATTAGATGCTGATGTTTTTGTAGTTGTCGCTTTCAGAATGATGCCTAAAGTCTTGTTTGAAATGCCTAAAATGGGAACTTTCAATCTTCATGCTTCATTACTTCCCGATTACAGAGGAGCAGCTCCGATCAATTATGCGGTGATTAATGGTGAAGAAAAGTCAGGCGCAACGACTTTCTTTATTAATGAAAAAATTGACGAAGGAAATATTTTATTACAGGAAGAAATTCCAGTGTTGGAAGATGAAAATGCAGGAAGTCTTCACGACAGATTAATGGAAATGGGTTCAAAATTAGTCGTAAAAACCTTGGATGGATTGGCAGAAAATTCAATCATTGAAAAACCTCAGCCGGAAGTTGAACATCCTAAAAATGCTTTTAAAATCTTTAAAGAAGATACGAGAATCGATTGGACTAAAACTTCAAAAGAAGTTCATCAGTTTATTTTAGGAATGTCTCCTTATCCAGCCGCTTTTACAACGTTGAAAATCGGAGAAGAAGAAAAAGGATTAAAAATATTCGGTGGAAGGTTTGAAATTTCAAATCATGAAAAGGCTGTCGGAAGTTTAGATATTTCTAAAAGTGAATTTAAAATATATACTCAGGACGGAGAATATTTTCCTTCAGAATTACAATTAGAAGGAAAAAAAAGAATGAATGTCAAAGATTTTCTGAACGGTTTCAGAAATTTCGATGAAATAAAAATGGCTTGATTTGTATCAAGCCATTTTTTATTTGAATTGTGAATTGTCAATTTTGCTTCGCAAGTAAATTTAAAAACGCATCAAAAAAATTGACAACAAAGTTTATTCACAATTGACCATTCACATTTTTATAGTTGTACCATCTCCGTCACTTCAACATCATATCCTCCAACCTGAGGTTTGATATCTGGGTTTTGAGTGATTACTTTAAACTTATTAATTCCAAGATTCTTTAAAATCTGTGTTCCGATTCCATAATCTCTGTAGTTGAAAGTGGCTGTAGGATGTTTTTGTTGCCCATCCTGATAATTGATGAACTGCTGCAATTTTCTCAATGTATTTTCAGAATTTGAAACGTTATTGATGAAAATTATGGCTCCTTTTCCTGCTTCATTTACCATGTTGGTAACTTTTTCCAATAAAGGTTTCTCACCGTTATTCAATCTCGTCAATACATCAAAATAAGAATCAGAAGACTGTACTCTTACCAAGACAGGCTCATCAACTGTCCAAGATCCTTTCGTTAAAGCAAAGTGAATCTGATCGTTAGAAGTTTCTCTGAAAGCGCAGAAATCATAATCTCCGTAAGCAGTTTTCACTTTTCTTTCTTCAATTCTTTCGATAAGATTTCCTTTTTTAAGCTGATAATGAATTAGATCCTCAATAGAAACAATCTTCATATCATGCTTTTGGGCAAAAACTTGCAAATCAGGCAAACGAGACATAGATCCGTCTTCATTCATAATTTCACAGATTACTCCACCTTCTTTCAAACCTGCCAGGCAAGTAAGATCGATCGCAGCTTCCGTATGTCCTGCTCTTTTCAAAACACCACCTTTCTTGGCACGAAGAGGGAAAATATGACCCGGTCTCATGAAATCTGTCGGTTTAGAATTTTCATCCATCAAAGCTAAAATTGTTTTTGCTCTGTCTCCCGCAGAAATTCCTGTAGAAGTTCCGTTCCCCAACAGGTCAACCGAAACTGTAAAGGCCGTTTCTTTCGGATCGCTGCTTCTGCTTACCATCACTTCCAATCCCAATTCATCACATCTTTTTTCAGGAAGCGGCATACAGATCAACCCTCTTCCGTGAACCGCCATGAAGTTGATGAGTTCAGGAGTTGTCAGTTCTGCAGCACAAAGAAAATCGCCTTCGTTTTCTCTGTCTTCATCATCTACTACTATGATTATTTTACCATTTTTAAGGTCTTCAATAGCCTCCGGAATAGTATTTAACTTAATATCAGACATTTTTACTTTTTAAATTTTTGCAAAGATACTTATAAAAATAAGCATACTCCAATTAATATAAATGGTTTATTACGCTTTGAATATCGAGTCTTTAGCCTTCCTGATAATCTCGTACGACTCCAGTCTTTTCTGATGATCATAAATATGAGAATTAATCATTAATTCGTCTACATTGAATTTTTCCTGAAAATTTTTCAGCATTTCTTCAATTTCAGATTGATTTCCTATAAAAGTATGTCTCAATTTCTGTAAAACCATCGATCTTTCCATCGGAGACCAAATATCATCCATATTATCAACCGGCGGTGCAAAAGGTTTTCTGTCGTTTCTTACAATATTAATGAAAGCCTGAAACAAAGTCGTCGATATTTTATGAGCTTCTTCCGATGTTTCGGCAGCTACTCCATTTACGCAAGCCAGAATATAAGGTTTGTCTAAATATTGTGAAGGCTCGAAATGTTCTCTGTAAATATTGAAAGCCATTTCCATTTGCTCTGGCGCAAAATGCCCTGCAAAAGCATAAGGAAGCCCAAGTTCCGCAGCCAAAAATGCACTGTCTGTACTTGAACCTAAAATATACAACGGAATATCTAAACCTTCTCCAGGAATGGCACGAACCAAAGCATTAGAATTTTCTTTTGAAAAATATTTCTGTAATTCTAAAATCTGTTTCGGAAACTGCTGATTGATAATCGCTGGATTTCTTCCTAATGCCTGTGCCGTTAAACCATCGGTTCCGGGCGCTCTTCCCAAACCAAGATCAATTCTTCCCGGGAAAAGTGATTCCAAAGTTCCGAACTGTTCGGCAATGACTAATGAACTGTGATTAGGAAGCATAATTCCTCCCGATCCTACTCTGATTTTTTTTGTTCCGTTGGCAATAAAACCAATCAGAACCGAAGTCGCAGAACTGGCAATGCTTTCCATATTGTGATGTTCGGCAAGCCAGAATCTTTTATAATCTAAATTTTCAGCATGATTTGCCAAAGATAAACTGTCCTGAAAAGTATCGTGAATTGTCTTATCCTTTTTTACAGGTGCAAGATCTAACACCGATATTTCAAAATTTTTCATATTTCAAATTTTACCAAACAAATGTAAGGCTAATAAATTGCATTAGTTACTTTTTGTAATTGATAGGATTGATTGGTGTGGTGAGAGAAAAACTATTGAAAATTTATAATTATATTCATATTTTTACAACTGAAATTATTAATATTGCCGAATTAATTTATACCATGAAATCTATAATTCAAATGAAAAAATTCTATCTCTTTTTTTATAACTTTATTTTTAATAAGCTGTTCATTTAATGAAACTTTTTCAAACAGAGAATCTGATAAAAAAGATGCAGAAGAAATCTCAAAAAAATTTTATTCGGAGTTGAGATATGGTGGAAATCAAGAGAAGATCTACGAATTATTTAGTGATAAATTTTTTGAAATTACCAGTAAGGAAAAATTATTAGAAATTTTTACTATTTCTCAGAATGAAACAGGACCTATTCAGGAATATAATCTTGTAAAATGGGAAACTTTTGTTTCAAAAGGAACAAATCCAAGAAGTGAATATCTTTTAGTTTATGATGTGAAAAGAGGTTTAGGTAAAACACAGGAAACATTTTCACTTCAAAAAGAAAAAAATGGCGACATCAAGATTGTTGGTTATCATGTCAATCACGATTTATTAAATAAATAAAATAAAGAAGGTTTTAGTAATTCATTAATTATTAAAACCTTCTTTATTTTATCTCCCTTTTTCTTTCAAATAATTAAAATGATTAATCAAAATCCTGATTTCATTAAACTCAAAATTGCTCGGTAGCGCATTTTTCCACTCCGTTAAAGTTTCTTTCGGATCTTTGTAAAACAAATCTTCGAAAGTCTTTATTTTATCAGAAGTTATCACTCTTGAAATATCTAATAAACCCTGTTCTGCAAATTTTGCCAAATGTCCAATAACTGTTTCCTTTACCAGACCTCTTTCCAGTGCAATTTCGCCAATAGTTTTTCCCTGCTCGAATAATTGGAAAGTCAGAACCTGAGACGGAACTTTTGCAATTTTCATGCTGACTTCCTTGTCATTTTTTTCGTCTAAAAGTTTAGTTTCCAATAAATGGATTTCTTTTAAACTATTCAGGTATTCTTCAATATCTTCCAACCAAACACGTAGATCCTCATTGTATTGTTTTAAACCTTTTGCGCCTTTTATTTCTGCATAAAATTCTTTCAGCGGATTGAAAACTTTATCTCTGATTTCGGTAAAAAAGAAATTAACAGCACCTTTGGTTTTACTCTCAATTTCAGACCATTGTTCTGTCTGATTGATAAAATTATTAACCTTTTGAAAAATAACTCTTTCTAATTTTTCAAAGATTTTACCAAGATTTACAATCTCATGTTTTAATTGAAGATAAAGTTGATTTGATTTTACATGATCGATACTTTTTGTAACAATCGACAGATTATTCCACTCCTCCACTTCTTTTAACAACCATTGAGAATCTACAGTACGAAGCACTTTTCTGATGCTGTAATCATATTTTTCTTTATTTAAAATCGCTTCAACATTGTCGTTGGCGTGAGTTTCTCCCTGAAATTTTAAAATTCTGTTGTCTTTAAAAATAACTTCAGGTGTGATTTTAGATTTCAAAACAATTCCTTCCAACGTTCTGCAACGTGACAATGCCACATAAACCTGACCTGCTGTGAAACTTTTTCCCGCATCAATAATCACTTTATCAAACGTAAGGCCCTGACTTTTATGAATCGTAACAGCCCAAGCTAATTTTATTGGAAACTGTTCGAAACTTCCCAATACTTCCTCTTTTATATTTTTATCGGTATCCAAGAAATATTTTTTCTGTTCCCAAACTTCCCTTTTTACAGTAATTTCTCTTTCACTTCCGTCGAGAATAATTTTAATTTCATTTTCATCCAAGGCAGAAATTTCACCTAATTTTCCGTTGAAATATCTCTTTTCCCCTGAAATATCATTTCTGATAAACATGATCTGAGCTCCTATTTTTAAATCTAAAAACTGCTCATTGGGAAATTGGTTTTCTTTGAACTCACCAAAAAGTTTGGCTTCATATATTTTTGAATCGACTTTAATTTCGTTCAGTTTTTCCTGATTGATATCGTCTGCCATTTTATTATGCGAACACAGATAAACATAAGGTTCATCACCGGAATCAAATGAAGGATCGAATCTTTCATTTAACTGATCAAAATCAATATTGGCAACATCGCCGTCACGGATTGCATTTAAAATTGATAAAAACCCTTCATCGGACTGACGATATACTTTCGTTAATTCAATGGTAATTAATGGAATTTCTTTAACTGCATGACTGTCGAAAAAGAAAGGCGAATTGTAAAACATTTTCAGAATATGTTCATCTCTCACCACGGGCGGAAGCTGGTACAAATCTCCAATGAACAACATCTGTACCCCCCCAAAACGCTGGTTATTTCGTCGAACGAATCTTAATGAAAAATCCATCATATCCAACACATCGGCACGCAGCATGGAAACCTCATCAATAATCAAAACTTCAACTTCTCTTAATAATTTAAGTTTGTCTTTTCTGTATTTGAAATGAGGCATCAGATCGGCAATATTATTTGCCAAACTGGTGTCGATTCTTTCAGTGGTCGGTAAAAAAGTTCTCAACGGCAACCCAAACATTGAATGGATGGTAACTCCACCCGCATTGATTGCGGCAATCCCCGTTGGGGCTACTACAATATGCTTTTTCTTAGTTCGTTTTACAAAATCGTTCAGGAATGTTGTTTTCCCTGTACCCGCTTTTCCCGTTAAAAAGATACTTCTGCTGGTATGTTCTATTAAGTCAAAAAAATGATTGTTCATCGCCGTCAAAATTACGGAAAATGAATTTGAATTTTTTATCTTGGCACAACTTTTGAAAATTTAGAACAGAAAAAAAATTATAATGTTAAAATCAGTAAAGTATTTCTCAGCAGCAATGCTATGTTCCACGCTTATTTTTGTCTCGTGTGGAACTGCTAAAGAAGCAGCAACCAATCTCCCAAAAGATATTTCCGAAAGACCGGCAGATGAAGATAGCCAAAAATACGAACAGGCACAGATTGATAAAATAAAAGCATCAATAGAAGCAGAAATTGCCAAAGAAAAATGTACGAATGCCAGTGATTGGACCTTTGCTCCGATGGGTGCAAAAGCTTGTGGAGGACCTCAATTTTACATTGCTTATCCTAAAAAATTAGAAACTACAATTCTAACTAAAATTAATGACTATACAGAAAAAGTAAAGGCTTTCAACCAAAAATATCAGGTTGTGTCGGATTGTATGATGATCATGCCTCCAACTGCTGTAAAATGTGTCAATGGAAAAGCAGAATTGGTAAACTCATAAAAAGTAATGGTGAATTGTGCTTTACAGAGCAATTAAATTATTGTCAATTTAGACTCTAAAATATTACTTATGAGGCAAAATTCACCATTCATTATTTGACATTTATATTTCTTCAACCGTTTTCACATTCTCTTTATACCAAGAAGAATATTTTACATAATTATCAGCAATTCGGTTAACCTCACCTTCTAATAAAGCCGAAGAAATATCTTTAATTTTTCTTGCCGGAACACCGCCCCAAACTTCCCCAGATTTTATATGAGTTCCCTGTGTAACTACAGAACCTGCGCCTACAATAGAATTTTCTTCAACCAGACAATCATCCATTACGATAGATCCCATTCCAATTAAAACATTATCTTTTATGGTACATCCGTGAACAATGGCATTATGACCGATGGATACATTATTTCCAATATTTAAAGGATGTTTTTGGTACGTACAGTGCAACATTGCATTATCCTGAACATTTACTTTATTTCCCATTTTAATATAGTGAACATCACCTCTTATCACTGCATTGTACCAAATACTGCAATCTGTTCCCATTGTAACATCTCCGATGATGGTAGCGGTTTCTGCCAAAAAAGTATTTTCACCAATTTGTGGTGCTTTGCCTAAAAGTTCTTTTATAAGTGCCATATTTTTAGATTTGAAAATATTTTAATATGATTTGAAAATGAGTCAATTTAAAAAATCAATTTTTACCTGATAATTTCTAAATGATACCGATAGCAAAAATCTAACTCCCAATCTCTGACTCCTAATTTCTAAATCCGTATTTTTGTATCTCAAATTTAACGAAAAAATGCATACTATACTTATAGAGCCGACCGAAAACCCGAAAGTGATGAAATTTGTAGCCGACTACAACCTGATTCCGGGATCTTTAGAGTTGGACAGAGATTCAGATATTTCCGAAATTCCATTGGCACAGGAACTTTTCAATTATCCTTTTGTTGAAAGAATTTTCATTACAGCTAATTTTGTGGCAGTTGCAAAACAGGATACCATGGAATGGGAGCACGTTGTTGAAAGCCTGAAAAATGTAATTGAAGACGAATTGTTGGCAAATCCCAGAATTTATCTTCAGAAGAAAAAAGAAATGTATCAGGTATATGCAGAAATGACTCCGAATCCGAATGTGATGAAGTTTGTTTCCAGCAAAATGCTTTTAGATGGTTTTGTGGAAGTAAAATCAAGAGATCAGGCAGAAGGAGTTCCTTTAGCACAGGCTCTTTTCAAAGAATTTGATTTTGCTAAGGAAGTTTTTATTTCAGATAACTTCGTGGCTGTAACAAGGGACAATTCTGTAGAATGGCATGAGGTAATGATGGCTGTTCGCGCTTTGATTGCCGAACATCTTCAAAGCGGAGGAGAAATTTCAAATATTGAAGCTCAGAAACACGAAAATCCGGTTGAAAAAATCATCAACAGGGAATATACAGATGATGAGCAGAAAATCTCTGACATTTTAAACGAATATGTTGCTCCGGCAGTAGAAAATGACGGTGGAAAAATTTCTTTAATGGAATACGACAAAGAAAATAAAACAGCAAAAATGCTTTTACAGGGCGCTTGTTCAGGTTGCCCAAGCTCAACTGCTACATTAAAAGGTGGAATTGAAAGTATTTTAAAACAATTCGTACCGGAATTGGTTGAACAGGTAGAAGCTGTCAACGGATAATCTCATCACTTATGAGAATATTTCTTCTTTTAATATGTTTAGGTTTGAGTCTTTTTTCATGCAAAAAAGAACCTCAGCTGAATGATGGAATTCATGACGATCTTGTAGAAATGAATGTTGCAAAAGACAGCATTCAGAAAATGGATCTTATTCTGGAAAAACTCAACAAGAAAAACACAACTTTTCTTGATTATTATTTTCATAATTATTACGAATTAGATCATGAGGTAAATGCGGAAATAAAAAAATTAAAAGGAGAAGAATTTGTATATGATTCCGGTGAAGAATATCAACAATTATTCACAAAAACAATGATCCAAAAAGGCAATCAATATTTAAAATCTTTAGGAATGACCGAAGAGGAAGAACATTTTGCTCTGGAACTTTATATTTTGCGTTTAAAGAAAAAATATGGTCCGACAATTGATGAAAGACTGAGAAATCTAAATTAACAATGAAGGGAATTCTATTAGTAAATCTGGGATCGCCAAGATCTACGGAAGTAAAAGATGTAAAGGAATATCTTGACGAATTCCTGATGGACGAGAAAGTAATCGATTACCGATGGATTTTCCGTGCATTATTAGTTCGTGGAATTATTCTAAACACAAGACCTGCTAAATCTGCCGAAGCGTATAAAACAGTTTGGACGGATGAAGGGTCACCCTTGATTGTCATTACTCAGAAAATTCAGAAAAAACTTCAGAAATTGGTTGATGTTCCTGTGGAAATCGGGATGAGATATGCTCAACCGAGTATTGAAGCGGGAATTCAGAAATTGGTTGACCAAGGAGTTACTGAAATCGTACTTTTCCCATTGTATCCGCAATATGCGATGAGCACAACGGAAACGGTGATTGACAAAGCAGAAGAAGTAAGAAAAGAAAAATTCCCGAATATAAAAATCAATTACATTCAGCCTTTTTACAACAGAGATATTTATATCGATTGTCTAGCAGAAAGCATTAAGGAAAAACTTCCTGAAAATTTTGATGCGCTGCAATTTTCTTATCACGGAGTTCCAGAAAGACATATATACAAGACAGATCCTACGAAAACCTGTAATTTAAACGATTGCTGTTCTCGTGAAAACAATCCGAGCCATCAGTTTTGTTACCGCCATCAATGTTTTGACGTTACCAATTCTGTGATTAAAAAATTAGGATTACCGAAAGAAAAAGTAATGGTAACATTCCAGTCAAGACTGGGGAAAGATAAATGGATGGAACCTTACACCGACGAAACTCTTGAAAGCATCGGTAAAAAAGGCATCAAAAATCTTGCGATTGTCTGTCCTGCTTTCGTTTCAGACTGCCTGGAAACTTTGGAAGAAATTTCTGTGGAGGGAAAACATCAGTTTATGCACGGAGGCGGAGAAAATTTCCATTACATTCCCTGTTTAAATGATGAAGACCGTTGGATCGAAGTAGTAAAAACGCTTTGTGAAGAAAAACTCAATGAATTTTATTTAGTTTAAAATATACAATAACCTTCGGAAACGGAGGTTATTTTTTTATTAATACATTTTATTGTCAAAATGAACGAATTTGATTAACAAGCATTAAAAAAAATAAATAAATTCAAAACACCCCCCCCTAAAAATTCAAATAATTTTAAAATAAAATATAATCTCAAACAAACACCCCTATTATTTTAATATAAAATTTGGAAATTTAAATATTTTTCATACCTTTACCTCATCAAAAGAACACAAGTAACCTTAAAATTTTAAAGTGATGATTGCAACAGCCGAAATTTTAAAAACTAAGATCGAAAACTTCAGTCCGGAAATCTTAGAAGCATTTGCGAAAATGGTAGAAAGCTTTGAAGTGAAAAACCAATCTGCAATTCCTCAATTTCAGGTAGATGAAGTTTTGTACAGAATTCAGTTTCACAATGAGAATCCAAGAACAAAATTAGATTTTTACGAAAATATTTCTGAGCTGCAAAAGAACTGTGCATAGAAAAAATGAAAGTCCTCCTCTCTTCTATCGCAAAAAATGACATAAGACTTCTTATGCGTGTATTTAATGCTGAAAAAGAAAAAAAAGGAAACGATTTTCTTGAAGATTTAAAAACTTCTATCAACGAAATCATCCAACGAACAGAAAACCAAGAAACCAGACATAAAGAAGTCACCGTAAAAACCATGGAAGATTTTCCGGTGAATATTCATTATATTTTTGAAGATGAAGGAAGCCTGCTGGTAACGGCTATTTTTAAGATTTAAGATTAAATAATTTACAAACTTCCAGACTATTTTTATATTTGAACCTTACAGATTTTTCGTCTGTAAGGTTTTTTATTTTCCAATAAGTTTTACCTCACAGGCGTCCTGAATTCACCATACCCCATCAATCCATCATAATTTCTACCAAAAGGCGCATAATATAAGAATGCCTGATAAAGATTATCCGTCTGCCAGAAATTTCCGTTAACTTCTCCGAAATTCAGACTTCCGTTAGCTTCTTTTGTTGCCAAAATATAGTTATAAAAACCTTGTTTTAAAAAGATTTTCGCTACATATTTTTTAGCTGTATCATCATATTGCATCTGATTTTCTTTAGTGGGTATAAAATTATTAAAACCTCCCAAAACATAAATATCTTTATCTACAGGATCGGAATCCAAAGAAAAATAAACCCACGAATAATCTGCTTCTCTCGTCGCATCTCTTTCTCTTCCTAAGTCATTTCTTCTGTAATACCACGCTCCGTTAACGTCTGGCTGATATTGGTAATTCAGAGGAAAAGCCCACACAGGATGAAGATACGTTTGATTCACTCCGTCTTTTACCTCCGTCGCACGCACCATATCTGCTGCCATGTTCATATTTTTGTTATCAAAATAATAAAACTCATTATTTCCGGGAAACACTGAACTCATCTGTTGGAAAAGTAATTGATTTCCCATCGTTGTACTTGGTTTTAAATTGTTTACCGTAACATTTGGATTATTATTCTGCATGACATTCAGTGTCATAGAATTAATGTTGGACGACAAGTCTCCCCCTTTCGAAACTGCCTTCACTTCAATTCTTTGGTTAGCATTTGGATTCCTTGCATCTGCAAATCTTGAAACATTCAAAGCTAATGTTGCCGCATCTTCTACCAGATAAAATCTTCTTTTGAAAAGAGGCTTGTCCGCAGAATCTTTGTAAATAATAATTTCATAATTCCCTGAAATTTTCGGCTGAATTTTATCGTTAGGAAATGTTAATGTATAATGCGTATAAGGCTGCAATGTATTGAATGAATACTGAAATTTATCCAATAAAGCATTTAAGCTTCCATTCGCAAATTCAGTAAAAAACAGATTGTCATCTTCCCAGTTTCTGTTGTAATGTTTTATCGTATATCTGTAAATCTCACTTGCATTGGTAAGATCATCAAAACTTAAAACCAACTGTTGATTTAAATTAATGACAGGTGTTTCGTCGTTCGTCTGAGGATTAAACAACTGTATACTCTGGATATTTTGTCCAAAAACTAATCCGCCAAGAGAAAGTAAAAATAGTCGCAATGTTTTCATTATGACGAAGATAACGAAAAATCATTTTTAAACACTAAAAGAAGCTGATCTTTATAGATAAAAATTATCAAACTGTTTTTAAAGCAAAACTTTTGTTGCTACATTTGTTTTAATTAAAAATATTCAGATATGCTTCAGATTCAAGGTTTCGTATTCAATTTTGCGAGCGAAAATACGTACATACTTTACAACGAAAATAAAAAAGCATGGTTATTTGATCCGGGAAATATGAACGAGCAGGAAACCAAAGCCATCGAAAATTTCATCACAGAAAATGAATTAAAAATCGAAAAAATACTTTTAACCCATGCTCACATCGATCATATTTTAGGTTTGCAGTGGGCTTTTGACACGTATAAAGTTCCGGTAACGATGCATCAGGATGATAAAGAAATTCTGGATATGTTTCAGGTCAGCGGAATGAGATTTGGTTTCGAACTTGACCATATTAATGTGGATTTAGAATACATAAACGAAGGCGATGAGCTTGATTTTGAAGGCAAAAAATTCAAAATTTATCATGTTCCGGGACATTCTCCGGGAAGCGTTGTGTATCATAATGAAAATCAGAAATTCATGATTTCGGGTGATGTTTTATTTGAAGGAAGTATCGGAAGAACCGATCTTTACAAAGGAAACCACGAGCAGTTAATCGACGGAATTAAAAACAAGCTTTTTATTCTTGATGATGAGACACAGGTTTTCTCTGGTCATGGAAATCCTACGAAAATTGGTTTCGAGAAGCAATATAATCCGTTTTTTCAGTAAAATTAAAAATGCGTCTCTTTAAAAAAACTAAATTCTCGTCATTAAACGATGCAATTCAATACCCAAAAGATTGCAAAAAACTAAGTCTAATATTTATTGAATACAATCTAAAGGATAAAGGTAATATCTTTTCACAATTCATAAATTTAAAAGTATTGGAAATTCAGGCTCACCCCTCTATTTATAATTTGGATGATTTTGAACTTCCGGAAGAAATTGCTGGATTAAAAAAATTAAAAAAGATTTGGCTTCTGAATCTTCCATTCAAAACTTTTCCTGAATGGATAGTCAGTATGAAATCATTAAAATATTTAATGATCAGAGGAAATGATATAGACACAATTCCAGATTCAATATGTGAGTTAGATAATTTAAAAACACTCCGTATTGAAAATTGTAACCTAAATAAATTACCTTCAACATTAAATAAAATGCAAAATCTTATAAGCTTAGGACTTAGCGATACAAAACTAACAGACTTGCACCCTAATTTATTTCCCAATAATTTAAAAGAAATAAACTTAGCTGGTACAAGAAGGTTCAAAGATGATGATTTAGAACACTTAAAAAAAGTAATGAGAAGAACTAAAATATAATTATCACAAATAAAAACCCGTCAGAAAATTTCTGACGGGTTTATCAATTATATGAAAAAATTAATTTGTTAAAAATCCAATGTAACCGAAGCTCTTACAGCAGCACCCATAATTGGTCTTGCCATTCTGATGTCTCCAGCTCCAGTTAATGGAGATCTTGGATCACCTTCTGTAATTCCGATGGTATTGAAAATATTGGTTCCATCAACCGCAAAACGGATTTTTCCTAACTGATACGAAGTTCCAGCTCCGAATTCTGAGAACGAAGGCAAGGTATTTTTTTCCGTATTTGCCTCATCCTGAAAACGTTTTCCGTAATAATTCATGCTTACATACGCTCTCCATTCTTTTGTGATATTCACCGCAGGGGAAATATTAAAGTAGAATTTCGGCATTCTTCTTACGGCATTTCCATCGTAATCAAATGTAGTTCCGTCAACATTTCTTCCGGTAAAATCTTTGTATTTAGGATCCTGAATGGTTCCGTTGAAAGTCACTTCCAATAAATTATTGAACAACCTTGCGTAACCTTCCAATTCTACCCCCATATTCGTTGTGTTAGCGAATTTATTTTCAGAAGTTCCATCAGAAAAAACATCGGTAAACGAAAGATTTTTCAATGTAGAATAGAATGGAATCACCGCCACATCAAATGTTCTCGAGTAATATTTGTACCCAACTTCTATCTGGTTGGTCGTTACAGGCTTTATCGCTGATAAGTCTGCCATATTGTTGTAATATGCTTCTTCGTTCGGAGACCTGAAACCATTAGAAAAACGCGCATATACGGCATTTTCTCTGTTGATTTTATAATTCAATGCAGTGGTGAAAGAAACTTTATTCACATCATAATTCCAATAGGTATATTTATTTCCCAACACAGACATATTATCATCCGCAGTTGTAGTAGAAAAACCATGAGTTCCGTCTGTCGTTAAACCTGAGTTATTTAGATTTCCGGTCGTTGTACTTACACCATATCCTTTATAGAAATCACGGCTGTAACGAATTCCTCCGTTAAAGCTTAAATCTTCTGTAATATTATAATCTAAATTTAAATAAAGATCATTCAGACTTCCCTGAACCTGAGAGTCTCTCAATAAGAAAGACATATCGGTAACTCCGTTGTATGTTTTTGAATATCCGACACTATTTGGAGCCAATGAGGTCTCAACCAGATTAAGAAGTTCCGGTTTGTCTGAAGCTGTTGTTAAAATATTACTCCAGTTCCAGTTTTGATGAGATTTCCAGCTGGATTTATAGAAACCTGCCGTTACATTTCCTTTGTCGAATTTATAGTTTAACTGTAAATCATTCACAAAGTTATTCATCTGTTTATCAATCGCCCAAAATCCTAATTTCTGAACATACGCAGGGTTTACGATTGCACCGTTGCTCACCAAAGAGTACTGATAATTATTTCCCGTAATTCCCGCTTCATCAGCAAAACCAGCAGCAGTCTGAGGTCCTCCTGCAGGGAAAATTCCCGTATAATTCATGTTGATATTGGTATATCTCGTTTTATTTACAACAGAGAAATTATTTCCGAGATCGTATTTGAATTCAGCTCCTAATACATCAACTTTCGGATGAATTCCGTCTTCTAAATTTCTGCTGAAAAATCCTCCACCCGCTTGTGGAATATTCAGCTGACTGATATTTCTATAGCTATAAGTCCCGTAATTCGGATCAAAACCTGAGAATTCTTTCAGATCATTTCCGTTCTGAACCAAAGGAATCGGAAGGAAAAATGTATTTCTATCATCCAGTTTTTTATAGTATACTTTTGCATATCCTTTATCGAAAACGTATTTCAGATTCATCCTGATCTGTCCGCCCTGATTGGCTTTAAAACCCGTTTTTCTGATTCCGTCATCTGATCTGTAAAAACCTCCTACGTTGAAGAATAATTTATCCTGAACCAAAGCTCCACCCAAATTTACATCGGTACGCATCAATCCGTAGGTACTCGTTTCCAGCTTCGCCGTTCCTTTGAAATCGTTTGAACCTTCTTTCGTAATAAAGTTAATCAAACCTCCCGGAGAATTGGTCGCAAAAATAGAACCCGAGCCACCTCTTAAAGCTTCTAATCTACTCACAGAATTATCGACACGGAAGAAATTATCCGCATTGGCAAACTGCAAAGCTCCGTCTTCAAAAACCGGAAGTCCATCTTCTTGAACCTGTACAAATTCATACGCTCCCGCAGAAGGAATCCCTCTTGCGAAAAGGTTGTTACCAACTTCCCCACCTGATGTTTCAACCGCAAAACCAGGAACTCTCTGCAACAATGCCGCCGCACTAATCGGGTTTTGTTTCTGAATTTCCTTTGCAGTGAAGGTAGAAATCGCCGTACTTGATTCGATTTTTGGTTTTGGTTTGGAGTTACCCGTAATAACTACCTGTTCGATAGATGCAGATCTCGTAGAGTCCTGAGGAGTTTCCTGAGCGTATGCATTATTAAAGTAAAGTGTTGCAATTCCGGCAAGCAAAAAGATTGATTTTTTTTTCATAGCCTTTAATTATAGTTAGTTTTAATTATTTTTCAATTTAAGATACACACCGTTCGTCCATCCGAAGCCATCCTGATTGGGATATTCACCACCTCCGGCAACAGTTTCGATGTCTAAAGCATTATATTTTTCCATTAATTTCCCAGTGTTGTTGTAAACTCTTTCCAAATTAATACACCAGTTATTCTTAATTTTTTCTGCTAAATCATCGAAGCCATAGTTTTTCATGGATTGAAAACCGAGCCACTGATAAGGTGCCCAGGCATTCGGAAGATCCCATTGCTGTCCCGAATTTTTGGTAGTGGTAACCAATCCTCCCTGATAGAGAAATTTTTCTTCTATATTTTTGGCGATAGCTTTAGCCTGTTCATCACTTGCCAGACCAAGGAATAAAGGATAAAGAGCAGCAATATGTTCAGACGGTGTTGTTGTATTTTTTTTAGTATGATAATCTTTATATGTTCCAGAATTTTCATCCCAGAAATAGGTATTGATCATCTGTCTTCGATTTCCCGCTCTTTCTGAATACAATTCTTCTTTTTCAGACAATTTTTGAAGTGATGAAGATTTTGCCAGCGTATTTTCTAAATGCCATAAAAGACAGTTCAGATCAACTTGAGCTAAATTCAAAGTTTCAATTGTCTGTATATTTTCACCGTCCGCAAACCATCTGCTGGAAAAATCCCAACCCGATTCACATGCACTTCTGACGTTCCTATAAAATTCTTTTCCTGCATTTTCACTGTCTTCAATATCAATTAAATAACTTTCAGGACGCGGTTCGTTTTCTGCATCAAAATACCTGTTTAAAACATCTCCTTTTGTAGTTTTCACTACTCTTTTTATGCTTAAACCATTTTCTAAATCTTTTTCACCATCCATCCAGAAATCATATTCTTTTTCTAGTGTGTCGTGATATTTGATGTAAATATTTTCATCTTTCGTGGTTTCAAAAAGTAAATCAAGCATCAACGAAAAATACGGTGGCTGAGAACGACTTAAAAAGTGAGTTCGGCTCGCATTCGGTACAAATCCTACGTTTTGAATCAAATAAGAACAGTTTTCAATGATATTTTCCATCATTTCCACTCTTCCAGAAACCTGCAAACCCAACATGATAAAATAACTGTCCCAATAGAAAAATTCGTTAAAACGACCTCCCGGAACGATGTAAGGTTTTGGAAGTTTCAGTAAAGTTCCTTTTTCTTCATAAGCCGTTCTTGTTAGTTCATCCCAAAGTTTTTCGATGTGTTCGTTAATAGACAACCGAGTTTCTCTTGTAATAGAAATCTTCGCTCCTAAAAAATCAAAATTCGACAGAACGAATTCTTTTAAATTAAATCCTTCTGTAATTTTTTCTTCCTCATATTTTGAATTAATTTCCTCAATCGGAAATAATGGAACTGCATCGGTCATCATTTTCTGATCTTCAAAAACCTGCGATCTTTGAACATCATCAAAAAGAACCTGAATTTCGTTGATATATAACTGTTTATTCATCTTTATTTTTTAGGATTTATTTTTAATTTATTCATAATAATTGCAGAAACAATCAATAATGAAAGTGGAATTAATGAAAGGTAAAATGCCTGCTGTCCGCTAAATTCCTGAAATACAAAACCAGTAATTATAGAGCCTATTGTTCCTCCGATTGCAGAGAAAACCACAATTAAACCAGACATTGCACTGTGTAAATATTTTGGAATTGACGCTAAAATAACAGAATTGATACTCGGATAAATTGGTGCTAATAATCCGCCCATCAAAGGAAATAAATACACAACAAGCGGAGCATTTAACCACGTTGTATTGACATCAATAAGAGTATTATGCGTTAACGGCAAAACCAGTAAAATGCTTATTGCAAAACCAATTACACAACAAGAAACGACGTAAATCCAACTAAATTTCTTAGAGAAAAATCCAGATAAGAATCTCCCCAATGCAAAAGCTCCCGCCAAAACCGCTCCTGCCTGAATACTCATTGAAGTCGGAACTTTTAAAATTTCTTTATAAAAAGTCGGCGTCCAGGTTTGAAAACTCTGTTCTACTAAGACGAAAAGGAAAGCGCACAACAAAAAGAACAATACTTTTTTATAACTGAATAAACTGATACTGTTTTTCAAGTCTCCCAATAAATCTGTTTTTTCACTTTTTGCTTCATTTTCATTCAGTTTTGTGAAGAATAAAAACAAAAAAGATAATGTTGAAAGTCCGCCTAATACCCAATATACATTCAGCCAATGGGTTGATCTCGGATTCTGGTCATCAATAAATAAGCTGAATAAAACATTTCCCATTAATACGCCGATCATGAAAAACCCTTCCAGATAACCCATAAAACTTGAATGTTCTTTATCTGTATCCGTCACCAATCCTATAGAAGTGAAAACGGAAATTTTAATTAAAGCAAAAGAAATCCCGACAATCGTAAATAGCAATTTAAAAAACCAAAAATCGTTGGCAAAAGGCATTACAAAACACATACAGCTCACCAAAAGCAAACCAATTAACATTGATTTTTTGATTCCGATTTTTGGTAAGAATGATGCTAAAATAAACGAACAGATCGCAATCGGTAAATCTTTAAAACCTTCCAACACACTTGCAGAAGATTTTGTAATTCCGAAGTTTTGCTGCATTTGTAAAATCACCGTTCCTACAGAATTCAAAAGAATTGCAAAAACAAAATAATTTAAAAATAAAACCGCCTTTATGTTGAAATTTTTCATGAATTAATTTCTTGTTGGCTAAGATAAAAGCATTTCACTTAACGTTAATTTAACATCATAAATCAATATTTGAACTATATTAATATAATTATTATTTTAGTCGATAAAATATCATTAACTGAATGAAAGTCACCTTTGAACGGGTAATCCCTGATGAAAAGAGCTCTTTCCGCACGATTCACAACAACTCGCCTATCTCAGAATTCAAATGGGAGTATCATTATCATCCCGAAATTGAGCTCGTATGCGTGATTTCCGGGAGTGGAACCCGTCACGTCGGCTATCACAAAAGCAATTATACGAATGGCGATTTGATATTAATTGGTTCCAATATTCCGCATTCCGGATTTGGTTTGAATTCTATTGATCCGCATGAAGAAATTGTATTACAGTTCAAACAGGAAATCTTACAGTTTCCTGAACAGGAAGTGGAAGCGAGATCTATTAAAGATTTATTGGAACTTTCGAAATATGGTATCAAATTTCACAGGAGAATCAAAAAAACAATGATTCCAAAACTAAGACTGATGCTCGAATCTGAAGGCTATAAAAGATATTTGATACTGCTGGAAATTCTATTTGAACTTTCACAATCAAAAGATTATGAACTTTTGAACAACGAAATCATGCCATATACGATCATTTCAAAAAACAAGACAAGGCTTGAAAATATTTTCACCTATGTTGAACATAATTACGATAAAGAAATTGATATTGATGATGTAGCAAAGCTGGCAAATCTCACATTACCTGCTTTTTGCAATTTTTTCAAAAAAGCTACTCAGATTACTTTTACAGAATTTGTAAACCGATACCGTATTAACAAAGCATGTTTATTGATGGCGCAGGATAAAAGTATTTCAGAATGCAGTTACAGTTGCGGTTTTAATAATGTTACCTATTTCAACAGAATGTTTAAAAAATATACAGAGAAGACACCATCTGAATTCATTAAAAATTTCTCTCACAATAAAGTAAATGTAGATTTTGTGGAAAAAGAAACAAAAATCAAAACAAGTTTTTAATTTTAAACAGTTATCAACAAAAATGATTATTGTAAATATGTGGATAACTTTTAAAATATATACATAACACACAGATTTTCAGAAATTAATTAAATTTATTTCAGAATAAATAATCCACAAAAATGATTTTTAATAATGGTAAGTATTCACTAGAAATTAGATTTTTTGCGTCAAATCCCATAAAATTGTTAGTTATCCACAACTAATTATGAATAAAATAAAAAATGAATGTGGATAACTTAAAATAAAAATCATAAAATACTAATTAACAGCATTTAAAATTCAAATTTAATCAACAAATAGAATTTATTTCAATTGTGAGTAACCAATAAAATCCTGATTTTACTATAAAATTTGAATAAAAAAATCATTTATCCACAAAAAACTGTTAATAAGTCTGTGGAAAACATTGTGGATAACTTTGTAACACACAAATTATCAATCAGTAAGAAACAAAAAAGCCGTTCATAAAAGAACAGCTTATTATTATTCAATCACAAATTGCCAATTGACAATCTGCAAAAATCGATTTATTATTATTTCCACTTAATATTGCAACCCATGCTCGGTCTTTGAATTTCTTCCTGTGGTTCGCCCAACAAAAGATTTTCGAAAGCAATAATTAAATCTTCACCAGTAACATCTTTATGATTTCCAGGTCTTGAATCATCCATTTGTCCCCTATAAATAAGATCTAATTTCTCATCAAAGAAAAAGAAATCCGGTGTACAGGCTGCGTCATACGCTTTTGCGATGGCCTGGCTTTCATCATATAAATAAGGAAAATCAAAATTTCTTTCAATCTGGAATTCAATCATTTTTTCCGGAGAGTCTGCAGGATATTTTTCCGCATCATTTGCATTGATGGCAATAAACTCAATTCCTCTTTCATTATAATCTTCATACAATTCGTTCAATTTATCGATCACATGAAGAACAAACGGACAATGGTTGCACATAAAGATCACCAATGTTCCTTTTTCTCCTTTCAAGTCATCCAATGACTGAATTTCGTTAGTTTTTGATGGGTTTGGAAGCTCAAAAAACGGTGCTTTTGTACCCAATTCTATCATATTTGAGGGAGTATCCATAATTTTTTATTTATCCGCAAAGATAAAACTTTCTTTTATTAATAGTCTATACAGCATTTTATAAACTTTAGTTAAAAGTTAAAGTTTACATAATATTTGGAAGATATGTTCAAAAGTTTGTAGTTTTGCTAACACTGTTAGTAAATAAAAATCATGGGTTTACATGAACGTCGTCAACGAGAAAAAGAATCTATCCGTACCAATATTTTGGACGCAGCTTTTTCCTTGGCTAAAACCGAAGGTTGGGCTTCACTTTCCATGAGAAAAATTGCCGATGCCATAGAGTACAGTGCACCGGTAGTTTACGATTATTTTGAAAACAAAGAAGCGATTTTATATGAAATCTCATTAAATGGTTTTCATTGTTTGCACATAGAATTGTTGAAAGCTCAGCAAGAACACGACACTCCGGAAGAGCAATTGAAAGCTATTGTGGATGCTTATTGGAAGTTTGCATTCAAAAACAAAGAGTATTATCAATTGATGTTCGGATTGGGAATGCAATGCAGCGGAAAAGGGATGATGAAAGAAGAATTTTCATCTTTCCAGGATATGCTGTATGAATGCACGTTAGAAATTATTAAGAAAAAAGGATCAAACCAAGCCAATGCCTGTCACTCGTCACACGCTTTATTTTCAGCGGTGCACGGGTTGATTTCCATCATGATGATGAGAAATGATGATATTCCTTCTACGATGAATAAAACAACTCTTGATGAAACAGTTTCTGCTTTCATTAAGTCTTTGTAAAATTTTTTTTGACTTAAAAATTAACACCGTTAGGAATATTAACATGAATTAATTTAAACTATTCATTAAAAAAATTAAAAACCGTAAAACTGATTATGTAAAATTTAAAAATTAATTATAAAGCAATTTTTTTTATTTTTATAATTAACACTGTTAGAAAAAATAACACATGCTACATCTCATCTTTATATACTTAACCAACATTAAAAAAAAATTCAATTATGGAAACGCCGATTTAAGATCGAGTATTAAGAATTCTGTAATTTTTTTTGAACTTAAAATTAACACTGTTAGAAAAATTAACGGAATTTATTTAGGAAACATTATTATTTAATTTAACACTTCATTAAAAAACTTAAACTAAAAATGAAAATACCTGGAAAAATAAGGTTTATCGTACTTATATCAAGTATTATCCTTTTACAAAACTGTACAAAAGCCGCTGAAGGAGGAAACATGGCTCCGCCAGCTCCCGAACTGCCAGTTTATACCGTGACTACCTCTCCAGCTACGACATATCAGGAATTTCCGACTGCTTTGGAAGGAAAAAACAACGTAGAAATCAGATCACAGGTTGATGGCTATTTAGATAAAATTTACGTGGAAGAAGGCGCTTACGTAAGAGCCGGACAGCCTTTATTCAAAATAGATTCAAGAGCGTACGGAGAGCAGATGAATATGGCAAATGCTAATTTACAAGTTGCCAATGCGAATATTCAAAAAGCAAAAGTTGAGGTAGACAGACTCCAGCCTCTTGTTGCTGCGAAAGTAGTTTCTGATGTACAATTGAGAACCGCAAAAGCCAATTATGCAGCCGCAGTGGCAGCCGCTTCACAAGCGAAAGCTTCCGTTGGTGGTGCAAGAATTAACGTAGGATTTACAACTATTACTGCCCCGGTGAGCGGATATATTGGAAGAATACCTTACAAAAAAGGAAGTTTGATTTCAAGAACAGATGCCAGTCCATTGACTTTATTATCAGACATCAGCGAAATTTATGCGTACTTCTCTTTGAGCGAACTTGATTTTATTGCTTTTCAAAACAAATATCAAGGTGCAACTTTAGAAGAAAAACTGAAAGACATGCCAATGGTAGAATTGGTAATCGCAGACAACAGTATTTATCCTCAAAAAGGTAAAATGACTATTGTAGACGGACAATTTGATAAAACAACAGGCGCAATCAGTGTTCGTGCCGTTTTCCCAAATGCAAACGGAACATTGAGAACAGGAAATACCGGTAGAGTTCGTATGCCGCAATTAATGTCGAATGCATTGATTATTCCACAGGAATCAACATTTGAAATTCAGGACAAAACTTACGTTTACGTTGTCGGAAAAGACAATAAAGTAACAAGCAAACCCATAACAATATCAGGAAAAACTGAAAACTATTACTTTATTTCCGAAGGTGTAAAACCGGGAGAAAAAATAGTTTATGTAGGATTGGGCAGCTTAAAAGATGGAGCTTCCATTAAAGCTAAACCTATTTCTTCTGACAGTTTGCTTAAAGCAAAACCTTTATAATTCTTTCAGAAACAGAAGACTTAAAAAAATAAACTTCTTATGTTAAAACAATTTATAGAAAGACCGGTACTTTCAACGGTCATCTCCATAATACTTTTATTATTGGGGGCATTGTCCCTCTTTAATTTACCCATTGCCCTCTTTCCGGATATTGCCCCACCAAGTGTGCAGGTAACTGCCTTCTATCCGGGAGCGAATGCGGAAGTGGTAGCCCGTTCCGTAGCAACACCTATTGAAGAAGCCGTAAACGGAGTTGAGAACATGACCTACATGACTTCCAACTCAAGTAACGACGGAACAATGACGCTGAGCGTATTTTTCAAGCAGGGTGCAGATGCAGATAATGCAGCGGTGAACGTTCAGAACCGTGTATCCAAAGCTATGAGCCAGCTTCCTCAAGAGGTTGTTCAGGCTGGAATTTCTACGCAAAAAGTTCAGAACAGTATGATCATGTTTATGGGATTATCAAGTGACGATCCAAAACAATATGATGAACTTTTCCTTCAGAATTATTTGAAGATCAATGTTATTCCACAGATTCAGCGTATTCCTGGTGTTGCTCAGGCGCAGGTTTTCGGAACAAGAGATTATTCCATGAGACTTTGGTTGAAACCGGACAGATTAGCAGCCAACGGACTTTCTCCACAGGAAGTTTTGAATGCCGTAAAAGATCATAATCTGGAAGCCGCTCCCGGTCGTTTAGGTCAGGGAAGTAAAGAAACTTACGAATATATCTTAAAGTATAAAGGTAAATTAAATAAAAACGAAGACTACGAAAACATTGCCATCAAAGCGAACAGCGACGGTTCTTTCCTAAGACTGAAAGATGTAGCAAGAGTAGAATTCGGTTCTTATACGTATACAGCAGCTAACAGAGTGGATGGTAAGCCCGTTGCCGGATTTGCCATCCTTCAAACTGCAGGTTCAAACGCCAATGAAATCCTAACAGAAATTGAAAAACAGGTTGAACAGATGAAAACTACTCTTCCAAAGGGAGTTGAGCCTATCATCATGTACAATTCTAAAGATTTCTTAGATGCATCCATTCATCAGGTAGTTGAAACACTGGTTATCGCATTTATTCTGGTATTTCTTGTTGTATACATTTTCCTTCAGGATTTCAGATCTACATTAATTCCAGCGATTGCGGTTCCTGTTGCGATTATTGGTACTTTCTTCTTCCTTCAGTTGTTTGGATTCAGTATTAACATGTTGACATTATTCGCATTAGTCCTCGCCATTGGTATTGTCGTGGATGATGCAATTGTAGTGGTAGAAGCCGTTCACTCTAAAATGGAACATACAGGAATTCCTGTTGAAAATGCAACTAAAGAATCGATGAGTGAAATTTCCGGTGCGATTATTTCCATTACGTTGGTAATGTGTGCTGTATTTATTCCGGTTGGTTTCATGCAGGGTCCTGCAGGAGTTTTCTACAGACAGTTTGCCTTTACACTGGTAATTGCCATTATGATTTCTGCGGTGAATGCATTAACGTTAAGTCCGGCTTTGTGTGCTATGTTATTAAATGATCCTCAGGGTGAACATGGTAAGAAGACAGGTTTTGGAGCTAGATTTTTCAACGCATTTAATGTGAGCTTCAACAACATGACAAGAAAATACATTTACAGTCTTAAATTTTTAATTAAAAATAAATGGGTGGCCATAAGTGGTTTAGTAGTGCTAATTGCTGCAAGCGTTTTCTTGATTAAAAAAGCACCGTCAGGATTTATTCCTACAGAAGATCAGGGCTTTGTTTTATATGCCGTGAATACCCCTCCCGGAAGTTCATTAGACAGAACGCATATCGCAACAGAACAAATTGATAAAGTTATCAAAGGTGAAAAAGCGACCAATCACCTTTGGGTAGCAGATGGTTTGAATTTCATCAGTAATGCCAACGCTTCTCCTTATGCTGCAGGTTTTATCAAACTGAAAGATTATGAAGAACGTGGTGATATAAAAGATCCAGATCAGATTGCAGCAGGCTTAACGGGGAAAGTAGCACAGGTAAAAGATGCCAATGCATTCTTCTTCAACTTCCCTACTGTTCAGGGATTTGGTAACGTTTCCGGTTTCGAATTTATGCTTCAGGATAAGACCAACGGTTCTTTCGAGCAATTGGGAACTACTACCCAGGCATTTATCGGAGAATTAATGAAACGTCCGGAAATTGCATTTGCCTTTACAACGTATGCAGCAGGAAATCCTCAGTTTACGATTGATGTAGATTCAGATAAAGCCAATCAGTTGGGAGTTTCGATCACAGAACTAATGCAGACCATGCAGATTTATTACGGAAGTAGTTTTGTTTCAGATTTCAACAGATTCGGGAAATATTACAGAGTAATGGCTCAGGCAGATATTCCGTATCGTAAAGATGCAAATTCTCTTGAAGGAATTTATGTTAAAAATAAATCGGGCGAAATGGTTCCTGTAAAGACTTTATTGACTTTAAAAAGAAGTTTCGGACCTGAAACAGTGACAAGAAACAACTTATTTAACGCTGTGACGATCAACGGAACTCCAAAACCTGGTTACAGTACCGGAGATGCAATTAAAGCAGTGGAAGAAACTGCACAAAAATCACTTCCGAGAGGTTTCGGATATGAATGGACCGGAATTACAAGAGAGGAAATCAAAACAAGTGGGCAGACAACTTTTATCTTTATGCTAAGTATTCTGTTTGTATATTTCTTACTGGCAGCTCAATATGAAAGTTATGTTCTTCCGTTTGCCGTTATTTTAACAATTCCGACAGGGATTTTCGGGGTATTTGCTTTCACGGGATTAGCAGGAATTGACAATAATATCTACGTTCAGGTAGGATTAATCATGCTCGTTGGGTTATTGGCGAAAAATGCGATTCTGATTGTAGAATTTGCCGTACAGAGAAGAAAAGCAGGAAAATCGTTGATTGAATCTGCGCTTCAGGCATCAAGATTACGTTTAAGACCGATTTTAATGACATCTTTCGCCTTTATCGTGGGTATGCTTCCGTTGGTTTGGTCTCAGGGTGCAGCAGCAAAAGGGAACCACTCAATTGGCATCAGTACGGTTGGAGGAATGTTTACAGGCGTTGTATTCGGAATTTTCATTATTCCTGTGATGTTCGTTATTTTCCAGCATTTGCATGAAAAAATGCCGAGCAGAAAAAACAAAAGACTTCAAAAACAAAAAATGGAAGCAGAACATTTAGCTGCTGCCCATTAATAAAAATGATTAGCAAAACTTTGAGAGTACAATAGAGAAGCAAACTATTCAAACTAATATCATAAAAAAGCAAAGCATTTTCTCCTACTAAAGACATCTTTGCAAAAAAAACTTCTCAAAGTTTTGCAGTCAATTAAAAGTTAAAAAATTATGAAATCGCCAAGATTACATAATACCTTTTAATAAAAATAAATATTTACTTATGAAAAGAATAACAAATATTATCATCGCTTTTGGATTGGCTCTAGGTTCAGTCTCCTGCGTGTCGAAACTGGCATACAAGGAGCCTGAGTTAGAGCTTCCCGAAACGTTCAAATATACGGCAACTGCCGATACAGCAAGTGTTGCCAATCTGGAATGGAAACAGTTTTTCAGCGATCCGATGTTGCAGAATTTAATCGAAAAAGGGATTAAAAACAATTACGATTTGCAGATTGCTTTAAAACAGGTTGCTTCTTCACAGGAAAAACTAAAACAGGCAAAATATCTTCAGTATCCTGATGTAGGTTTCGGTGTTTCGGCACAGATGTCAAAACCTTCAAAAAACAGTATGAATGGGCAGAGTTTGAACCTATTTTTAGGAAAAAGCTATGTTGAAGATTATAATGCAGCATTCAATCTTTCTTGGGAAGCTGATATTTGGGGGAAAATTAAAAACCAGCAGGAAGTTTCAAAAATGCAGTATCTGCAGACTTATGAAGCAACAAAAGCAATTCAGACACAGGTTGTTGCGGCAATTGCGCAGGGATATTACAATTTACTGATGCTTGATAAACAATTACAGATTGCAAAATCGAATTTAGAATTAAGCACCAATACCCTTTCTCTTACACAAAAATTGTGGCAAAGTGGTGATACGACTTCTTTGGGGGTTCAGCAGGCAACGGCTCAGAAGCAGTCTACAGAATTATTAATCACTCAGCTGGAGCAAAATATTGCCATTCAGGAAAATGCCTTGAGTATTTTGGTGGGTGAAAATCCAAATAAAGTTGACAGAACGATTGAAATGTCTGATACTTCTTTACCACAAGATATTTCTGCAGGACTTCCGGCAGCAATGGTGAGCCGTCGTCCGGATGTTCGTCAACAGGAATTGGTGTTGCTGGAGTCTAATTCGATCGTAGGAATTGCACAGGCAAATATGTATCCTTCATTGAAAATCACAGCAAACGGAGGCGTAAATTCATTTAAAATTGATAACTGGTTCCAGATTCCGGCTTCATTGTTTGGTTCTGTTTTGGGAGGATTGACTCAGCCTATTTTCCAGAAAAGACAATTAAAAACAGACTTAAATGTAGCTAAAATCCAGAGAGAGAAAAACGTACTGGCATTCCGTCAGTCTGTTTTAAATGCAGTGGGTGAAGTTTCTGATGCATTGGTTTCTAACGAAAGCTTAAAAGTTCAGGAACAGAAAGCAGCCGAACAGGTGACAACTTTAAAAGACGGAATAAAAAGTGCCGAAATGCTGTATAAAGGTGGAATGGCAAACTATTTAGAAGTAATAACAGCTCAGGGAAATTCTCTACAGGCTGAATTGAATCTTGCGTCCGTAAAAAGACAGAGATTGAGCAGTATTGTAGATTTATACCGAGCGTTAGGAGGCGGTTGGAAGTAGTAAATTTAATTATATTGTTAATGGAATGCGGTCTTTCGGGATCGCATTTTTTTGTTATATTCTGTTGAAAATATGCGTTCTGTCATTCTGAACGAATGAAATATAGTGGAGAGTCTCTAAAAATGAGACTGAGATTCTTCCTTAGTCAGAATGACACCAAACTATAAAATATTCTTAATGGTTCAAAAAATTACTTTTGAAATTGTTCATTAATATATTCAATCAAACCATCAAAATCATCCTGCGAATATCCCAACTGCAAATAATGAATATCATCCGCTTTACGATACCAGGTTAATTGACGTTTTGCATATCTTCGGCTGTTTTTTTTAATTTCAGAAACCGCAAAATCCAAATCCCATTCTCCATCATAATATTTGAATAGTTCCGAATAACCAACCGTATTTAAAGCAGTTAAATGTTTAAATTTTTCAAGGCTTTTTGCTTCTTCCAACAAACCTTTTTCCATCATCATATCCACTCTTCTATTAATTCGGTCATACAAATCTTCTCTTGGCGCTTCAATTCCAATTCGAATGGTATTAAAATTCCGTGAGTCTTGGGAAACAGCAATTAATTCAGAATATTTTTTATTCGTCTGCCAAATAATATCAATGGCGCGTAAAAGTCTTCTGTGATTGTGAAAATCTACTACTGAAAAATATTCAGGATCAAGTTCCTTTAAGATTTCCTGTAATTTCTCAATGCCTTCATTATCCAGAATTTCCTGAAGTTTATTTTGATTCTCTTCATTAGCTTCCGGCAAGTCATTCAACCCTTCAATCAACGCTTTTTCATACATCATGCTTCCGCCAACCAGAATGACTGTATCATATTTTTCAAAAAGGTAGTTAAGTTTTTTTAAAGCATCTTCTTCATATTGCCCGATCGAATAATATTCCTGAACTGAAAGATTTCCTATAAAATGATGAGGTGCTTCCGCCAATTCTTCCTGTGACGGAGAAGCGGTTCCAATTTTCATTTCACTAAAAAACTGTCTGGAATCACATGAAACAATTTCCGTATTGAAATATTTAGCCAAATCAATCGCCAATCTCGTTTTACCAATTCCGGTGGGCCCTACAACAGAAATTAAATTTTTATTTTTCACAGCGCTAATTTACGAAAATTGATTTTTTATTTTTAAGAGATTCAAAAGTTAAAAAAAGTTTCATTCTTTTTTTGTGGCTTTTAATTAAAAAAATATGTTAGTAATTTTCTTTTGCATCTTTTGTGGCTAAAATTGAATATAGCGAATACATACACTTAAATGTTTATCTTTGTACAACAATAAAAAACTATGATTTTATCAATGACAGGCTTTGGTAGAGCCGAAGGTGTTTTCGAAGGGAAAAAGATTACCATCGATATTAAATCTTTGAACAGCAAAAGCTTTGATTTAAATATTAAAATTCCTTTACGCTATAAAGAAAAAGAATTTGAGATCAGAAAAATTCTAAGTGATAAACTCATTCGTGGAAAAGTAGACTGCTACGTCAATATAGAAAATCTTGAGGAGACAAATGATGTAAAAATCAATAAAGCTTTGATTGATTCTTATATGAATCAGCTTCGTGAAGTTGCTGCAGACGGACCGGATTTCGAATATCTGAAAATGGCGGTGAGACTTCCAGACGCTATCACTTCAAGACCAGACGAAATCTGTGAGGGTGAATGGGAAACATTGGCAGGTATTGTTCAAAATGCTGTTGAACGTTTTAAAGAATTCAGAACAACGGAGGGTAAAATTTTACATGAAGAATTGGAAAGAAATATCCAGAATATCGACAAATATTTGAATGAAGTTATTCCTTTTGAAGAAGAGAGAATTAATGCCGTAAAAGAGCGTTATCAAAAAACATTGAAAGAATTTGAAAATGTTGACGAAACCCGTTTCTACCAGGAAATGGCTTATTTTACAGAGAAATTGGATATTTCCGAGGAAAAAGTAAGACTGACTCAGCATTTGAAGTATTACAAAGAAGTAATGGATAATGAAGATTTCAACGGGAAAAAACTTGGTTTCATTTCTCAGGAAATCGGCCGCGAGATCAATACTTTAGGTTCAAAAGCCAATCATGCGGAAATCCAGAAATTAGTGGTGATGATGAAGGATGATCTGGAGAAAATTAAAGAACAGACGTTAAACGTTTTGTAAGTAAAGAAAAAGAGCCAGGTTAAAAGTAAAAAGTTGAATTAAATCAATTATAATTTATCTCTTATCATTTATGAATAAGGTTATCATATTTTCAGCACCGTCAGGAAGCGGAAAAACGACATTAGTAAAACATTCTCTGGAAGTTTTTAACGAACTGCAGTTCTCGATTTCATGCACAACGAGACAGCCGAGAGGAAGTGAAGTTCATGCGGTGGATTATCATTTTTTAAATCCTGATGAATTCAGACAGAAAATTTCGGAAGATGCTTTTGTAGAATTTGAAGAGGTTTATACTGATAAATATTATGGAACGTTGAAATCTGAAGTCGAAAAAATCTGGAATCAGGAAAAAGTGGTCATTTTCGATGTTGATGTGAAAGGCGGAATTTCCTTAAAAAAATATTTTGGAGAAAAAGCGCTGTCAATTTTCATTGAACCGCCTTCCATTGAGGAATTGGAACGAAGATTGATTTCAAGAGGTACGGATGATGCAGAAACGATCAAAACACGTGTAGAAAAGGCAGAAGAAGAACTATCTTATGCCAAAGAATTTGATAAAATCGTGATTAATTCCGATTTAGATATTGCAAAAAAAGAAATAGAAAGTTTAATAAAAAATTTTATAGAAGAAACTAGAAGTTAGAGATTAGAAGTTAGTAAAAAATGCTGGTACACTCTGTATTAAAAACTAAATTCTAATTTCTAAAATCTAACTTCTACAATCAAAAAACATTGAGGTTGATATGAGTACCGAAACATTAGAAAAAGCTAAATCTGCCATCCCTGTAAGAGGATTTCTGGATATAAAAGATTTGGTTATTCCTCAAGGAGAAGAGCTTGTACAGGCTATTCTTAAATTGAAAGAAGAGAAAAATGCGGTGATTTTAGCGCATTATTACCAACCTGGAGAAATTCAGGATATTGCTGATTTTCTGGGAGATTCCCTGCAATTGGCGAGACAGGCAAAAGATACCAATGCCGATATGATTGTATTCTGCGGAGTACATTTCATGGCAGAAGCAGCAAAAATTCTGAACCCGACGAAAAAAGTTGTTCTTCCCGACACCATGGCAGGATGTTCTTTGGCAGACGGCTGTTCAGGAGAAGGTTTGAGAAAAATGCGTGAGCAGCATCCAAATGCTTTAATCGCAACTTACATCAACTGTAACGCTGAAACGAAGGCTGAAAGTGATATTATCGTAACAAGCTCAAACGCTGAAACAGTGATTGAAGCGTTACCGAAAGACAGACCGATTATTTTCGCTCCTGATAAAAACCTGGGAAGATATTTGTCTCAAAAGACGGGTCGTGATATGATTCTTTGGGACGGAAGCTGTATCGTACATGAAGCGTTTTCTATGGAGAGAATTGCGCAGCAGATGGCAGATAATCCTGATGCTAAATTAATTGCACACCCGGAAAGTGAAGAATCTGTATTGAAGCTGGCTCATTTTATCGGATCAACTTCTGCTCTTCTGAACTATGTTGAACAGGAAGATTGTCAGAAATTTATCATTGCAACAGAAGAAGGAATTCTGCACGAAATGAGAAAACGTGCTCCACACAAAGAACTGATTCCGGCTTTAGTATTTGACGAAAGCTGTAACTGTTCGGAATGTTTCTACATGAAACGTAATACAATGGAAAAACTGTATTTATGTATGAAATACGAACTTCCGGAGATTCTTATTGATGAAGATTTAAGATTGAGAGCTTTGAAACCTATTGAAGCCATGCTTGATCTTTCGAAAAGTATAAAATAAATCAAAAGCACTGTAAAAACAGTGCTTTTTTCTTTTAGCTTTAAACTTATAAATCAATTGTAATAGGAACAAAACATTCTGTATTTACAAGAACACAATTTCTGCAAGTTTCCGGAAGTGCCCAATATGCTTCACAAGAATGAGTATCATTAGGTCCAAAAGCCCCTGTCGGACAACCGTTACAGTGCGAAATAGGAGGAATTCCCGCTCCATTGATCTGTTCTAAATTTCTTCTGTTTAACTTTTTTAAATTTTTCATAATTAAGTTTTAAAATCGTATAATTATGGATTAATATCCTGACAAAATGGATAATTTGAAGAGACAAGACATATTTTACGCCCTTTGAAATCTGTACACCATGCACAGCCTGCAGGTCCACAATCTAAATCAATCTGACAGTCATCGCCTGCCCCTTCCTGAATTGTTTTTAAATTTGATCTGTTTAATTTTTTAAGATTTTTCATAGTATTTTAATTTATTTGGTAATTAAATATAATACTTTTGTTTAGATAAAAATCAACAATGAGCAAAATATATCTCGAAGATGTGAAAATATATGCCTATCACGGCGTTTTACCGGAAGAAAATATTATCGGCACGTATTACATTTTAAATCTCGAAATTCATACTGATCTGTGGAAAGCAGCAGAATCAGACGATCTGAATGACACGATAAGTTATTCAGATATTAATGAAATCCTCCACAATGAAATGAAAATGAAGTCGAAGTTACTGGAACATGTTGCGGGAAGAATTATTTCTAAAATTCATGAAAAATTCAGCCAGATTTCTTATATCAAATTAAAAATTACCAAAACGGCACCACCAATGCAGGGCGAAATGAGAGGTGCAAGCATCGAACTAGAACAGAGCTTTAAACCTGAAAATTAATTCTTTAATTAAAAAAAGAAAACACTTTGAAATTTATCAAAATAATATTTTTATTAGGGTTCATCAATATTTTCGGACAAAATAATCCCGAAAATCAATTGGCAAGTTACAACTTTCCGAAAGTTAAATCCAGTATCACGATGCCGGTGGCCATTCCGCTTTCGGAGATCAGCAATATGATCAATGCTTCGGTAAAAGAATTGATTTATCAGGACGATTCTTACACCGATAACAACAATGACCAATTTAAAGTAAAAGTCTGGAAAACCAACCCGATAAGGCTTATAGGCGGAACAAATCACAATATTCTGATTGAAGTTCCTTTGAAAATATGGGCTGAGAAAGGCATCGGAACTTTAGGGCTGTATACCTATCAGAATACAACTTTTGAAACGGTGATGTCTTTCAGTACGAGTTTAAATTTTAAAAATAACTGGACAATCGACACCTATACGAAGCCAAATGGTTTTACCTGGGTTAAAAAACCTGTGCTGGATTATGGAAGAATACAGATTCCGATTACTTCTTTGGTTGAAAAAAGTTTGATAGAACAACAGGAAAAATTCTGTAAAACAATAGATCAACAGCTGGCTACTCAATTAAATTTCCAGCAATATGCGGTAATGGCTTGGAATGTTTTTGCCAATCCTTTCAATATATCTGAAGAGTATAATACGTGGCTGAAGGTAAGCCCGATCAGTGTAAATATCACTCCGCTTAAATTTTATGCAAACCAAATTAACACCGATATTGGCATTGATGTATATTCTGAGACTTTTACAGGCACTAAGCCAACATCTTCACCTGCTGTAAAAAATGCGTCAGACTTTACCCCTATTTCTGTTTTACCTGATAAATTTTCACTTCAGACAACAGCTAATATTCCTTTTTCTGAAGCTACGAACATTGCACGAAATATGTTCCTTAATAAGGATTACGATGTGAGAGGATCGAAAGTGAAAATTACGGACATAAAAGTATACGGAGTTGATGACAGAGTGATGATCGAGGCGCAGACAGAAGGCTATGTAAACGGTAAAGCTTTTATTTCCGGGATTCCTGTGTATGATGAAACGAAGAAAAAAATTGTTTTGTCGAATACGAAATTTAATCTGAAAACAGCGAATTTCTTACAAAAAACCGCTACTCTATTATTTAAAGGCAAGATTATAAAAATGATCGAAGATGAGTACGGAATTCCAACTCAGGATCTTGAAAATACTTCCAAAAAAAGCATTGAAGAAGCTTTTAACAAAGAATATTATAAAGGCTTAAAAATGAGTGGCAGAGTTTTTAATCTTAAACCCAGCAAAATTCTTTTGAATCCGTCAGGCATTACGGCTGTTATTGATACCAATGCTACTTTAAGACTGATGCTGAACGGAATATGAATATCTAAAGAAATTATGCCATTTAAAACTCATATTTATTTAACTGAAAGACAGTCTATAAGCTGAATAAAAGGTAATAAATCACAAGAAATTGTCTAAAAAAATTTTGTTGAATAATATATTTTACTATATTTGCACACCTCAAAAATGGTAAAAACGGTGCTTTGGCCGAGCGGCTAGGCAGTGGTCTGCAACACCATCTACAGCGGTTCGAATCCGCTAGGCACCTCGTAAAATCCCTATTCTATTATTAGTTTAGGGATTTTTTATTCTACCTATTCCGTATTTCTATTTCAGCAAATTTCCTAAAAATTTTAATGATCTCATTTACATGAATTTATTATGTAAATTTGACCAAGCTAACAACGATAAAAATTACTATTAAATACAATTTAATAAGAAAATTATTATATATAAAATATTTTTACATGAATAATTTATATAAAAGTAATAATTAAAATTAATGAGTTTACTAGTGAATTTTATCAAACACCTAACTCAAAATACTGCATCATGAAAACGCCATTACTTCCAATAGATATACTTTCTATTTACAAAAACAGCCTTGGAGATTTATTGCCATTACCTAAAAGAATGGCTAAATGCACACCTGATACTTTTTCCTCAATTTTTAATATTGCTAAAGAGGTTAAATCAAAAGGTGGAAAGTTGATATTAAGTGATTTGTTCAGGAGCTATGAAATGCAGATGCAATCACACAATGATTATATTTCCGGTAAGAAAAAAGCATTCAGTCCACCTCCGGGAGGAAGTTTTCACGAATCTGGAAGAGCGTTTGATCTTGATTTATCAGCTATAAAAATTCCTTTATCTGAATTTTGGTCAATTGCTAAAAAATACGGAGTTGTTCCCATTATAGACAAACCTAACAAAGGTACATCAGAAGCGTGGCATTTCGAATGCAGAGCGAGCCATCAGATCGTTTACAATTATTATTTGAATGGTAACGGAACCAATTTAACGCCTTATAAAGCCGCTGCTGCAAGTGCCATCCTAACCGTGGGTGTACAGGTTGATTTGTTTGAAGAAAATCAAAAGCAGGCGATGATTCAATGCAATTTAATAAGACTCGGAAAAATTCTTGGAAATATCGATGGCAATATTGGTAAGAAAACACAGGCAGCATTGGCAGAATTTGGAATTAAGTACAGCCCGTCTCATATTGATAACATCTTAATAGAAACCGAAAATCTTGTTCAGGAAAAATTTTCAAAAGAATATCCTACTGCAATCATATCGTAAAAAAACCTCTCGAATCGAGAGGCAAACTGTACTGAGACATAAACATGTTATGTATCGTATAAAATTAAAAATTATGCGGATCAAATTTTATGACTTAAATCAATAAAAAAAATCCCCGGATTGCTCCGAGGATTAAAAACTAATAACCATGAAAACTCAAATTAAACATGAGTGACTGCAAATGTATGAAATGTATTTTTTTTACAAAATTATAATCGTCACAAATCTCATTAATTAACAAATTTTCACATATTAACTCCACTTTTAATGATTGCATAAAACACCTATGTTTCATTACAAAGCAATAAACAAAGCAAATAACCGGAATATATTAATTTTAGCAGCTTTTACGCTTTTCTTAAAAAATCACAAAAAAAATAGACTCTCATTTCTGAGAGCCTATTTTTTATATTCTGAAATTTATTTACTTATTCTTTGATAAATTTCTTCTGTGCCGATTGATTCGTACCTTGAGTATCATCAATATCAATCACATAAATTCCGTTAATTAATTGACCTACATCGATCTTATTGTTCAGGATAATGCCTGTTGCAACAACCTGTCCCGCTGCATTGTAAATCTTAAAGTTTGCTTTTCTACTGATATTTCTAACATTAAGAACTGTTTTTACCGGGTTAGGGAAAATAGTAATCTCATCCTGATTGATTCCATTTGGAATAATAGGCTTAGAAATTCTTACAGTGTAATCTTCAACTTCACCATCCGAGAAGTTTGCGCAGTTTACCGGAATTCCGTCTTTCTGTAAAGCGACTCTCATCACTACATATTTGAAATCCACTAAACTAATGAATGCGTCAGACGGTACAGAGAATGTTCCGCTTACCACATCATTTGTGCTTGGTGCGGATACTAATATTCTTTCATTAATATCAAAATATCCGTTTCTGTTGAAGTCAATCCAAACTGCGACACCTGAATTTCCTGTTCCCTTTTTATCAATCGTAATCTGGTTATCAGATGAACCTTGAATCATTTCGATAAACTTCGTGCTATCACCAGTATAATCACTGTAACTTGAAGCAAGAGATACGTTAGCCTTTTCAGGTTTACCATTTGGTTTTACAGTTACTTTAGAAATATAATTTGTAAAAGTCGTTGAAGACATTTGGCAGTATACCACTGTAGGTGTTGTAAAGAAATATGGTAATGTATAATTTCCAGGAGTTCCTCCACATATATTGGCTACCTGCATTTCGTATTGAGTCAATTCTAAAAGACCCGTTATTGTATATGTATTTGTAGAAACTGTAACCGTTGTCCAGCTCGGAATACCTACTTTTCTATATCTAAGAACATAACCCGTTGCAGCAGCTAATGGATCCCATGTAACTTCTGCCGTTGTTGGCGTAATATTTACAATTGTAAGTCCCGGAGGAGCAATATCACAAGTTCTGTCTGTTACGAATACTTTAGGATTAGACCATGGGTTCAATGTACTGTCTGTATCACACATATTAGCAACTTCTACATCATACGAAGTATAAACGCTAAGACCTGATAATAAGTAAGAGTTTCCTGAACCTACCGGTACCGCAATAGGAGTTCCCCATCCAGCATTACCACTTCCTGTAAGTCTGTATCTGATAAAATAATGAGAACCTGCAGCCACTGGTGCCCAGCTGATTAAAGCTGAAGTAGTGCCAATATTAGTAACCGTCACACTTGGAGGCGTAGGATCACATTTCGTTGTAAAGGTATTATGAGAAGATGTTCCTTGAGTACCATTACAAACTGCGGTAATTTCTACCTCATATAAAGTTGCAGATAATAATCCTGTTAAAGTAGTAGTATTTGTAGGCTGTGGATAAGGAACTGCTGCAACACTTACAGTCTGCCATGCCGCTCCTGTTCCCTGAGGTCTATATCTAACAATATAACTTGCACCTCCGGTGTCCTGTGGCCATTGCAATACTGCTGAATTATAAGTAGGCGTACCAACAACTGTTACAACAGGAGTTGCTGTGCTACAAATACGAATGTTGATATTATCAATTGCTATCGGAGGCTGAGTTCCCCCACCTGAGTCATTTGTCCATTCAAATACAAGACGCATTGTAGTACCTGCAAAACTTGATAAATCCTGGGTAGCATTAAAATAAGTCTGCCAAGTAGTCTGCTGATTGTAATTATTTCCGATCTGAATTCTTCCTGTTCCTGCACCAATTTGATTACCCGGTGTAGGAGTAAATGTAGAAGCCGGAACCAACCAAACTCTTAAATAGTCCCAACTAGATTCACCAGCGCCTTTCCAATCAAAAGAGAAAGTAGCAGTAGTTGTTCCTGCAGGAATAGCGATGTCTCTAAAAGCATGTACATAACTCGTTGATGAAGTATTATAAGCATTAGTAGTTCCTGTAGTATTAGAAATATATAAAGAATTCCCAGTATTACCAGTTGCACTGCCATACGCCCATTTATTAGTCTGAGTACCATTAAATAACGCTAAGTCATTCCCCGTAGTAAATTGCTGAATATAAGGAATGGTAGCCGGAATTTGTGTCGTTGTGAAACTAGGCCCTGCAATCCAGAAACTCGTATCTGTTCCTGCACATACAGAACGTACCCAGAAATAATATGTAGTAAGAGGAGTTAAAGGTGTTAATGTAAACGTAGTTCCTGTAGTAGTATAACTTGGCAAGGTTCCTACAGTAGGAGGCGTATTTGTCGTTGACATATAAATCTGATATCCTCCAACTGGAGCCGGCGTTGGAGCTGTCCAATTGATTGATGCAATATTTGATCCCGTTGAAACTACCTGAATATTGGTAGGAACTTTACATGTAGGAATACTTAAATTAATATTATCAATCGCTGCAGGAGGCTGTGTTCCACCTGTTGTATCATTGGTCCATTCAAATACAAGTCTCATCAAACCACTTGTTGCAAAAGTTGATAAATTTAATGATGTATTTAAATAAGACTGCCAAGTTGTTTGTTGATTGAAATTTCCTCCAACCTGAATTCTTCCTCCTCCAGCGGTAATAGCCGTTCCTGCAGTTGGCACGTAAGTAATGGGTACCATCCAAACTTTTAAGAAATCCCAGTTAGATTCACCAGCACCCTTCCAATCGAATGATAAAGCAGCATCCGTAGTTCCGGCAGGAACGATAAGATCTCTGAATGCATGAACAAAGTTACTTGTTGAAGTACCTGTTGTATAAGCATTTGCTGTCCCGTTATTATTTGATATATAAAGCGAGTTCGCTGGATTTCCTGTCGCTGAACCGTAAGCCCATTTATTGGTCATAGTTCCATTCGCAAGCTGTAGATCATTTCCCGTACTAAAGTTCTGTGTGTAAGGAATCGTACCAGGTACCTGAGTCGTTGAAAAACTAGGCCCTGCAGTCCATAAACTTTTATCTGTCCCGCTACATATAGAACGCACCCACCAATAATAAGTTGTAGCCGCAGTTAAACCTGCTGGGTTAGCAGTTGTTCCCGCATTAGCTACCCCAGGTGTTGCGTTTGTAGGAGCAGTATTTGTAGTACTAAGATAATATTCATATCCAACTCCCGGTGTAGGAGTAGGTGCTGTCCATGATAATGTTGCAGTATTAGTTCCAACAGTAGGCACCGCTAATGCAGATGGTATAATACAAGTTGGAATACTCATATTAATATTATCAACTGCCGCTGGAGGCTGTGTTCCAAAAAGGTCATCATTTGTCCATTCAAAAACAAGTCTCATTACCCCAGAAGTAGCATAAGCACTAATATCTAATGTATTTGTACTATAATTCTGCCATGTAGACTGTTGACCGAACTCTCCTACACGGAATCTTCCGGTTGCAGCAGTAATATTCGTACCTACAGTTGGCGTGAAAGTATTTGGAACCAACCAAACTCTTAAATAATCCCAACCTGACTCTCCTACTGCTTTCCAATCGAATGAAAAACTGGCAATAGTAGAACCTGCAGGAATAGCAATATCCCTGTACGCATGCACAATACTCGTCTGACTAGTTGAATATGCATTCGCTGTTCCGTTATTCGAGATGTAAAGAGAACTACCTGTGTTACCTGTAGCAGAACCATACACCCACTTATTTGTTACTGTTCCATTCACCAGTGTGAAATCATTCGCAGTTGTAAAGTTCTGAGAATAAGGTAAAGGAGCGGGTGTTTGACCGTAGACATCCGGTATGGCGCCTAAGTTGAGCAAACACAGAAGAAGTACTAAAAATGTAGAAATTTTCTTCATAAGTTTTAATTTAATATTAATCATTGCAAATCTAATTCGTTTTTTACTAATATATAGTATAATTATTCATATTTTTTATATCGGTTCCTGTAATTTTCGAGTAAGAATTCAGTGAAATTATCATTTAAAGTTATTCAGGACAAACGTCTTGTATCTGATAATATTATCTATTCTTCAATTTATTACTCAATTATCATAATCCTATTATTAAATATTGAATATTAATTATTTAAATAACATCAACGATAACTTGTACAAAAATTTTATTTTAAGATTTTTTAATAGACTATTAACATTTTATCAGAAATTTTTCTTTAAAATTGGCAAATATTATAAAATAGCAATTGCAATTAAAAAAGACATCTTTTAAAGAGATCCTGAAACAAAAGATGAAAAATTTTATATATAATGATATAAATATGTCACAACATAATATGAATATTTTTTATGATTTCTGTCACATTTGAAAACCCATTTTAATATTATAAATTACTGCCCCTTTAAAATGAAGTTTAAATGTAATAATTAAACAAAATATTTTTAAATTAAAAGGATTGCAGATGAATTATTGTAGATAAAAAAATAAATATTTAAGTCAATTTCCATAAAATATTCTAAAAAAATTAAAAAAACATTTATTTAAATCATAACATTATACAATTTTAATTTATAAATTTGACATACAAATTTTAATCTATAAACAGTGAATAAAATTTCAATTCTTGTGGCAAATTATAACAACGGGAGATATTTCAAAGATTGTTATGATTCGCTGATAAGCCAAAGCTATGATAATTGGGAAGTGATCGTTGTAGACGATTGCTCAACCGATGATTCTGTAAAAATTGTTAAAGAGCTTATTAAAAATGACACGCGTTTCAAACTTTATGAAAATGAAGTCAACAAAGGATGTGGCTATACAAAAGCAAAATGCGCAGAACTCGCAACTGGAGATTTTCTGGCCTATTTAGATCCGGATGATGCTCTATTTGATTATTCAATAGAATGCTGCTTAGAAAAATTTCAAAAAAACAATAAAATAGTCGCTGTCTATTCTCAATTGATGTTTTGCGATGAAAATTTAAATCATAAAACAATTTTCAACAAAATAAAACAGATTCACAATAATCAATTTTTTTTTAATTGTCCTATCCAGATTTCAGCTTTTTTTGTTTTCAAAAGAGAAGCATACTTAAAAACGGAAGGCATAGACCCTAACTTAAGAACTGCAGTAGATCAAGATCTATATCTAAAAATTCTGGAAATTGGTGATGCAAAATTCATAGAAGAGCCTCTTTATAGATACAGACTTCATTCTCAGGGCATCTCGCAATCTGCCTCTAAAGGTAAAGCAAAAGAATCTTTTGCTAAAGTTATTCATCAGGCGATGAAAAGAAGAAGAATTGAAAAAATTCAAAACAAAAATGTACCGGAACATTATACTAATGCCGACGACATATACAATCTGCTCAGCTATCAAACCAAAATACCTTATAGGCTGATAAGTAAAATAAAAACCGCTTTTACTACAATTTAAATTAAAAACTCCTCATTAAGTGAGGAGTTTTTTAAAAAAAGTATGGGTCTAAAAAGTGTACTTCAATTATTGATGGTAAAATTCAATTTCTTAATCTTACTAAATTCAAAGATATCAAACCCTTACGTTAGATATTATGAGCTAAATCATAAACAAAAATTTCACTAATAAAACAAGCCCCCTTTGCAGGAGGCTATAAAAACACAAATGATGAAAAAAATCTATTCAGAATAATCTGAACAGAACTTTTACATAGCGTAAAAGCTATTATATCTTCTTTACATTACTCTTTTCCAGTACGGAACTTCATAATTCATAAAATAAAATTCAGATCGACAACTTCTCTTTTTGAGAATTGCTAGAGTCCAAAGGTAATAAGCATTAATGAAATAAACAAAACTTGATTATCGGAAAAATCAAAAATTTCTACGATGAATAACTGACTTTACTTATTACAATCTATCAAAAATTTGAAATTTATATCTAAAACTAGTGAATAAATAAATTATGATTTTTTTAATTTTATCACGTTATCTTAATGATCAATTTAAAATTTCATCAGGATAGAATAAAAATGAGTCTCCATATCCATTTATAATTAAAAATTCAATTTTACTAAATCTAATCAATTGAAAATCATTCCTGAAAACAATTGTGTGAACTTTTTGAATAAAAAAAATATTACATGAATACCACATTTTAACATTAATTAACATAATGTGGCTTCATAATTGAAAATAATATATCATCAAAAGTAATTTTTGATTAATAGCCCTTTAAAATTTGAATTATGAAAAGTATAGTTTTAACAGGTTTACTGTCAGTTTTTTTACTGACATCCTGCAAGAAGGACGATAGTGTAGCTGAAAAATCTTTGGAACAACAAAAATTGGAATTCCAGACAAGACAGCTTGATATTGAAAAACAAAAATTAGCTATCGAGAAAGAGAAAATGGCATACGAGGCACAGAAAAAAGCAGACAGTATGGTTGAAGTTGAAAAAGCAAAAACCGCTGCAGCCAATTCTAAACCTCAGGTGATTAGAGAGACTCATACAGTATACAGAGACAGACCAAGCCAAAGCTCAAGCAGCGGATCAACTGCAAGTAACGGAACTTCATCTCAAACCACAGCAAAGAAAAAAGGAATGAGTGAAGCAGCAAAAGGTACTATTATCGGTGCTGTAGGAGGTGCTGCATTGGGTGCTATTGTTAACAAGAAAAGTCCGGGTGCCGGTGCTGCTATTGGTGGTGTTATCGGAGGTGCAACGGGATATACTTTAGGTAGATCGCAAGATAGAAAAAGCGGTAGAGTTCAACCAAGAAATTGATTATTTTTACTATAACAAAGAAAGATTGCTTATTTTTAAGCAATCTTTTTTTATGTTTTTACTTCTGCTTTCAACGATTTTTCTTATTCCTGTTTTAATGGGTTTTGGTAGAATCATAGAAAAATTTTCAAGAATTTTAATTGATGGAATTTCAGGAAAAATACTATCTGGGATTTTGGGAATCAGTTTAAGCTGGACAGTTGTTGCATTTTTTATCCCTTTAAATCTTTGTGTAGAAATTCCTACTATTTTATTAGGATTGATTTATTTTTTCAAGGATAAATTATATCAGGAATTTTGCAGTTTTTCAAAGAAAGAATATTCGCTGTTTTTAATTGTTTCATTAATAATTTTATTTTGCGGTTCTTTCTATCCTTATATATTAGACCATTTCGGATATTATATTCCCACCATAAAATGGCTAACAGAATTTGGTTTAATTAAAGGGATCTCCAATCTTGATCTTACGTTGGGACAAATGTCGATCTGGCATGTTTTTCAGTCTGGATTTTCTAATTTTTCTGATCCGTTTTTAAGGATGAATTCAATTTTATTAATTGTTTATACTTTATATATTATAGAAAACAAAAGCTGGATTCAGTTATGTTTCGTGCCTGTTTTACTCTTATTTTCACAATCTCCAAGTCCAGATTTACCGGTAATTATTTTTTCATTGATTATTTTAAAGGAAATTTTAAAAGAAAATAAACAAACTTCCCTCCTATTTGCCTTTTCAATTTTTGTATTTGCCATAAAACCAACGATGATTTGGCTTCCGATTTTGGCTTTTCTTTATTGCATCTTTATTATTAAATCAAATTTTAAAAATCTGATTCCGGGAATTTTAATCGCTTCATTATTTTTCATTAAAAACATTTACACTTTTGGCTACCCGATTTTCCCGGTATCAATCCTAGATTTCGCTGTGAGCTGGAAACCCAATCCTGAAGTGCTAAAAACTTCTTCGCAATATGCCATTCTGAAAACCTACGACATGCAATATTCTTATCAGGAAATTCAGAAATTTTCGGAACTGGACTATATTAAAAATTGGTTATTTCTAGAAGGAATTAAATCTAAAATCAATATTCTTTTGATCTCAAGTTTAATGATTTTCATAGTTTTTACTTTTACTAAAAAAAATAAAATCATCAGCTTAATTTGTATTTCAATTATCATTAAAAGTATTTTAGTTCTACTTTTTTCGGCTCAGTACAGATTTTTCATTGATGTGTTTTTTGTAATATTCTTTGTAATATTCATTCATTATTTTAATCAAAAAAAATCAGTTGCAGTATTTTCTGTTTTAAGTATAATTTTCATCAGCTTTTTAATTTTACCGAATATTCTTCAGACTTATTTACCAAGTTTCAAGCTCGGAAATTTCATGGGAAAATTTGAAGCAAAACAATTATACAAACCTTCAACTTACGATTATAATAGGTTTAATTCTTATCACATCGGGAATTTAAATTTTAATCTTTCAAGAAAATATCCTTATAATTTCGACACTCCACTTCCCGCTATTTCAGAAAGTTATATTTTTGATGATGTCAAAGCCGGAATTTTTCCGCAACTCATCAACGAAAAAAATATCAAAAAAGGATTTATCTGGAAAAAATTAAACCAGAAAGAGAAAAAACAAGCTGAAAACATTATCAATTCTATCAACAATTCGTATAAACAGAACTAATTTCTGAGCCTTTCTATCTGAAGAAAAAGCCGTAAATTTGTGTCATGTTAAATACTTTAGGTAATCTTCTCAGCCTTACAACATTTGGAGAGAGTCATGGTCTGGCTTACGGTGGAATCATCAATAATTTTCCGGCAGGTTTAACGGTCGATTTCGATAAAATTCAATACGAATTGGATCGTAGAAAACCCGGTCAATCCGCAATTGTAACCCAGAGAAAAGAAAGTGACACCGTAAAATTTCTTTCAGGAATTTTTGACGGAAAAACAACCGGAACTCCCATTGGCTTTATGATTGAAAACGAAAATCAGAAATCAAAAGATTATGATCACATCGCCAATTCTTATCGTCCGAGTCATGCCGATTTTACGTATGATCAGAAATATGGCTTAAGAGATTATCGCGGTGGCGGAAAATCTTCTGCAAGAGAAACTATCAATTGGGTCGTTGCCGGAGCTTTAGCAAAACAGTTTTTATCAGATATTGAAATTAACGCTTACGTCTCTTCTGTTGGCGACATTTTCTGTGAAAAACCTTATCAGGCATTGGATTTTTCTAAAACAGAAAGCAATGAAGTTCGTTGTCCTGATGCAGAAACTGCCGAAAAGATGATCCAGAGAATCAAAGAGATTAAGAAAGAAGGAAACACGATTGGCGGAACGATTACTTGCGTGATTAAAAACGTTCCTGTAGGAATGGGTGAACCGGTTTTCTCAAAACTTCAGGCAGAATTTGGAAAAGCAATGCTTAATATCAACGCTGCAAAAGGTTTTGAATATGGAAGCGGATTCTGCGGTGCAAAAATGACGGGAAGCGAGCACAACGATCTTTTCAATGAAGATTTTACAACAAAATCCAATCTTTCAGGAGGAATTCAGGGAGGAATTTCTAATGGAATGGATATTTATTTCCGTGTTGCTTTCAAACCTGTCGCAACGATTTTAAGACCTCAGGAAAGTATTGACAAAGACGGGAATTCTGTAATTGTAGAAGGAAAAGGACGTCACGATGCGTGTGTACTTCCGAGAGCCGTTCCTGTGGTTGAAAGTTTAGCGGCTTTTGTGTTGGCAGATTTATTTCTGATCAATAAAACAAGAAATATCAATAATTTTTAAATATAAATATTTTTAGTAATGGAAAATTACTGGGAAAAAAGTATCTCTTTTGAAGAGTATCTTGAAATAGGAAAACAACGATTAGCAAATCCTGCATCTCAACAGGAAATCGATTATAAACATTATTACGAACTTGGACTTCAGAGAATCGACAGAACATTGAAAAAATATGTTTTAGATGAAGAGCAACTCAAAGAATTGGATTCTAAGAATTTCGACGGAAAAATTTTAATTATTTCAGAAGTTTGGTGTGGCGATGCAAGCTCTACGGTTCCTGCTTTGGTTAAATTTTTTGAAGGTAAAAACGAGGTTAGAATTTTCTTGAGAGACAGCGATAAAAGTTTAATCAATCAATTCCAGACCAACGGAACTGAATCCATACCGAAAGTTATTATCTTGGATAAAGATTTTAACGTAAAAAATTCTTGGGGACCGCGTCCGAAATACGGAAAAGAATTGCTAATGAAATACAAAGCAGATCCGGAAACTTATACAAAAGATCAGTTTTATAATGATTTGCAGTTATATTATGCAAAGAACAGAGGGAAAGACGCTGTTCAGGAAATTTTAGAACTGTTGTAATTTTTAATTACTAATTTGCTAAAAAGTAAAAATGAAAAAAAACATAATTTATCTTGTATTAATCGTCATTATCGGCGCAATTGCTTTCGTTCCCGGAGTGAAAGACAAATTGAAAGATATGTTCTTTCCGATTGCAACGATTGAAAATGCAGTTCATATCAGCGATGAAGATTATGATATAGAATTGAAAGGAATCAATGCGCCAAGTACCAATCTTAAAAACTTCAAAGACAAAGCAATCTTTTTAAATTTTTGGGGAACCTGGTGTCCGCCTTGTAGAAAAGAGTGGCCATCTATTCAGAAATTATACGATACAAGAAAAGATCATGTAGATTTTGTTCTTATTGCAATGAATGACCAGGAAGATGCCGTGAGAAAATTTTTAAAAGAAAATAATTACAACGTTCCTGTTTATATTGCCCAAAGTCCGATTTCAGAAAAAATACTTCCAAAAGTCTTCCCTACAACCTATCTTTTAGATAAGAACGGGAGAATTTTAATAAAAGAAGATGCATCAAGAGATTGGAACACAGAATCTACACATCAGTTTATTGATAATATTATTAAGTAATTTTTAACTAAATTTTATGTTTAGTTGGTACAGAATTTGCGAAATTTGTAGTGTAAAAAGAAATTATTTAACGCAAACACAAAATGAAGTATTCAAAATTAAATTTAGCAAAAGAAGCCATCAGTCATAAAGGTTTTGTAAAAAAAATTCCTGATATTTTCAGAATGGTAAAAATGTGGAGAAAGGGCGATTACCCAGTAAAATCACTCGACATTATTTTACCCTTATTAGGGCTGTTGTATGTAATTTCACCCATAGATCTGCTGCCTGAAATCGCAGTTCCCGTAATAGGAGTTTTGGATGATCTTGCAGTTTTATCGATTACTATTCCTAAACTGATAAGAGAAGTAGATAAATTTTTGCTTTGGGAAGCCGAACAGAAATTCAGCACCGGCAATACTAAAATAATTGATGCTGAAATTATAAAATAATAAAAAACATTCCAAAAAGGAATGTTTTTTTGTAAATGGTAAATGCTCAATTTTCCTTTCAGTGAATTTTAAAACCTTATAAATAGTAATCAAGTTAAAATTACCCCAATTTTTTTCAAAGTCAAATTGATTTGCTAAGCAAAATTCACTATTGACAATTGATTTTATTCTCAATTTCTTAAATTTGCAACATCTAATAAAAAATAATGGAAAGTAAAAAAGAATTCTTTTTGGAGTGCTATAAATTAGGCATCATTAAATTCGGAAGATTTACCTTAAAAAGCGGAATTGAAAGTCCGTTTTATGTAGATTTAAGACCTTTAGCTTCAGATCCAAAAATTTTGAAAAATTTGGCTAATTATTTATTGGAAATGCTTCCTCTTGATAATTTTGATCTGATCTGTGGAGTTCCTTATGCTGCACTTCCGATGGCTACGGCGATGTCTCTGGAAAGCTATATTCCATTAATTATTAAAAGAAAAGAAGCCAAGAACTACGGAACTAAAAAACTAATTGAAGGTATTTATCAGAAAGGACAAAACTGTCTTTTGGTAGAAGATGTAATTACTTCAGGAAAATCTTTGATAGAAACCATCGCAGAAGTTGAGCAGGAAGACTTAAAAGTTGCCGATATTGTTGTTGTTTTAGACAGAGAACAAGGTGGAAAACAGCTTCTTGAAAGCAAAGGATACAAGGTTCATACGCTTTTCAATATTTCAGAAGTTTGCGAAATTCTTCAGGAAAACGGAGAATTATCTGATGAAGAGGTTAAAAGAATTCAGGATTTTCTACAGGGAAATCATATTCAGTTTGAAGAAAAAATCAGACCTTCTTATGAGCAGAAATTAGATACCGCTCAACATTCTGTTTCTAAAAAATTATTGGAAACTGCTTTGGCAAAACAATCCAATTTAATTGCTTCTGCAGACGTTACCACGACTCAGGAATTATTGGACTTGGCTGAAAAAGTTGGTCCGCATATCATTGCTTTAAAAACTCACATTGATATTATTTCTGATTTTGATTACGAAAAAACAATTGTCCCATTAAAAGCAATAGCTACAAAATATCAGTTCTTGTTAATGGAAGACAGAAAATTTGCAGACATTGGAAACACTCAGGAATTACAATTTACAAGCGGAGTTTTCAAAATTACAGATTGGGCAGATTTCGTGACTTCACAAGTTATTGGAGGTTTTGAATCTTTAGATTGTTTCAAAAATGTAGGTGTTGTGGCAATTATCGGCATGTCTTCGAAAGGAGCTTTAACGACAAGTGTCTACAGAGAAGAAGCATTGAAAGTGGCTTCATCACATCCAAATGTAATCGGAGGCGTTTCTCAAAATCAGCTTCCTGAAGAAATGTTGTTGTTTACTCCAGGTGTAAACTTAGCTGATTCAGGCGACGGAAAAGGACAGCAATATAATACTCCGGAACATGTTTTCAAAACACTTTACACCGATTTCATCATCGTTGGAAGAGGAATTTACAAGTCTGAGAATCCTGAACAGGCAGCATTGACTTATAAAAATGAAGGTTGGAAGGCATATTTGAGTTCTTTAACGAAAAAGTAATTTAAAGTTAAAATCAAAATTCAACAAATTTTATACAAAATAAGTTATATTTGAACTTTATCACTAGTATTTGAAAAAGGTTAGCATTTGTCTTATTTTGTTTTGGGGTGTTGTAGAGGTTTCTGCACAGAAAGACAGCATTTATATCGAAGCCAAATTGTCTTCAGATAAAAAGTTGCTCGATGTAAATGAAGAAATTACATATTACAACAACTCAGAAAAAGATCTTAACACTATAAAATTATTGAATTGGGTTTCTGCTTATAATAAGCGTGGAACTTCGTTGGTTTACAGAAAACTTGAAGACAGAAATACCGATTTGCATTTTGCAAAAAAAGAAGAGCTTGGTAAACTTTTAAGTTTACAGATAAAAAGTTCTGATCAGGAAATTCCTGTTACTACTACTTCCGACGAAAGTTTTTTTCTTCCTTTAAAAGAAGTTTTAAAACCCGGAGAAAAAATTAAATTACAGCTGCAATATCAGATTCAGCTTCCTGATAAACGATTTACAGGATACGGAACTTCTGATAAAAGTACAGCTCTAAAATATTTCTTTATTGTTCCGGATCGCTTTGATCCGGACAATATTTCCAAGAGAAATTACGCAGACATCGAAGAATCTGTGAGCTTCAATACATTTTGGACAGTCAATTTTGATCTTCCTGTTAATTATTTTATTGAAAGTAATCTTCAGCAGATTCAGATGAGCTCTTTTAAAGGATATCTGGATTCTGATCCTGAATTTTTAATTTCTCAAAACGAATATCCGTCAATTAACATAAATACGGAAGACATTCATACAGAAGTAAAATTCGGCTATAATCTAAAGCCTGAAGAAAAACAAAACTTAGAATTTTATCTTCCTCTACACTTAAAATTCATTAAAGAAAGAATCGGATCTATTCCTGAAAGAATTTTTATTTCTGAAAAATTTAGAAGTAAAGAAGATTTTTTTGGTAACAATGATATTAAATTCTGGAAATTCAGATTTCAATTATTTACTGAGGCTGAAAAAACCGATCTCGACTATTTCGGAATTGTTGCCAAAAAGATTTTAGATGAAAGCATTATTACTGATAAACAAGATTATCATTGGTTTAAAAGCGGCTTAAAATCGTATCTTGAAATTCAATATTTAAAGAAATTTTATGCCAATTCTAAATTATTGGGAAAATTGTCGGAAACTAAAATTTTCGGTGTAAAACCTTTGAAATTATTTCATGCTTCTGACGTAAAATTGATAGAACGTTATGGTTTGGCATATCAATACATTATGTCGCAAAACTTAGATCAGAAAATTGACGAAAAGTATGCTGTTTTAAGTAATTTTAATGACATGGCGATCAGCAGTTTTGAAACCGGAACTCTGTTTAATTATTCTGCCGACAAAATGGGCTATGAGAATTTTGACAACTTAGTTCAAAATTTTATTGCAAAAAACACTGATAAAAAAGTTGATCCGAGAGATTTTTTAAAAGAATTAGCTGAAAAAGATAAAAGAACAACCTATCTCTCTGAATTTTTACAACATAAAAACAGAGTCAACTTTACATTAAAAAGATTTAAAAAGGATGGTGATTCTTTGAATATTAAAATTCAGAAAAATACCGTAGCCAACATTCCTGTAAAGCTTCAGACTACATCTAAGGAAGGTGAGACGAAAGAATATTGGGCAGAAATGGATGAAAATGAAAAAACTAAAACCATTTCAATTCCTGCTTTGGAAACATATAAAATCACGCTGAATGATGATTATATCTTCCCTGAATCCAATTACAGAGATAATTTTCTTTATGCCAAAGGTTTCTTTTCCAACATGAGGAAAATCAAACTAAAACTAATCAAAGACATTCCGAATCCTGAATTCAATGAGATTTATGTAAGTCCGAGAATTCGATTTAATAATACCTATGACAAATTCTTAATTGGATTTAATTTTAAAAATCAATCTTTTTTTGATCAGAAATTTCTTTACTCGTTCACGCCAACTTACAGTACAGGAACGGGAAAACTAACGGGTTCAGGAGCAATCGCCTACTCTTTTCTGCCTGCTGAAAGTATTATCCGAAGTTTGACTTTTGGAGTTTCAGGATCATATTTTCATTATGATTATGATTTGGCATATCGTAAAGCTTCGATTTATTCAAATTTAAATTTCAGAAAAAATCCAAGAAGCACGGTGAGTCGCGGAATTGGATTTTCTTATAATTATTTTGAAAGGGATTTAAGTCAGCTAATGATTCGTAATAATGATTATGAGCGCTATAATCTTTGGAGTGCTGGTTATGGATATTCCGATAATCAAAGTATTCACGAAAAAAGTTTAAGCGTAAGTACGCAATGGATGGAAGATTTCAACAAAGTAAATGCAGAAGCTTTCTATCGTTGGGAATTTGCTCCGAAACAAAAACTGAGTGTGAGATTATTTGCAGGATATTTTATAAAAAATGATACCCGAAATAATACTTTTAATTATGGAATTTCAAGAGTTTCCGATTATTCTTTCTCCTATAATCTTTTAGGGCAAAGTGCAACCGGAGGAATTTTGTCACAGCAATACATTTTGGCAGACGGAGGTTTTAAATCTTTCATTCCGGGAACCGTTAACAAATGGATTACTTCTGTAAACATTGATACAAGTGTCTGGAAAATTTTCCATGTATACGCTGATGCGGGAGTTTATGACAATAAAAACAGACCAACAAAATTCATCTGGGACAGCGGTGTGAAAGTAAGGGTAATTCCTGACTTCCTTGAAATCTATTTCCCAATTCAGTCTTCTTTGGGTTTTGAACCTGGGTTTAAAGATTATGCAAAACGAATTCGATATACGTTGATTCTTAATCTGAATTCAGTTATTAATGCTGCACGAAGAGGCTGGTATTAAGAAAATTAACTTAGAAACATCTCTAAAAAGAAAAACCTCTGCTTTAATGAAACAGAGGTTTTATATTTTTTAGAAAAACTAATTAGTCTTTCAAGATTTTCTGAGAAACCGGTTGGTTGTTAACTGTACCTGTTACGATATAGTTCCCTTTTTGTAATTCAGAAACGCTTAAAGATTCATTTTCTTTTACAGAAGCTGTTTTTACAACTTGTCCGAACATGTTGTAAACTTTCACGTCTTTAGCTTGAGCTCCGAAAGTGATTTCGTTTGATTTAACGAAAGTGTTTTTAACAAAATCTGATTTTGCTTTTCCGAAATCTGCTACTGCCAAAGTACCAGATGTGTAAGTCACACCCAAAGATGTAATACGCAATTGAGTATTAGCTCCAATAACATTATTTCTAAAAGTAATAGATGTACCTGCAGTTATTCCAGAAATTGTATAAGTATTACCAGATAATGTAGCAGCTTGGTAAGCCCCCCCATTAATACGATATTGAACAGGAGGTGTGTAAGTAGCAACAGCATTGATCGTTAAAGAAGTAATAGTATTACCTGCAGAAGGAGTAATTGTAAAACTGTTACCATCACCTCCCGCAGCATCAGAATACATTCTGAAATTAGTACCGCTATTATAATATGCTGGAGCTGTAGTTGATGAATTCTGAGCTGCTACATAACTCAAATTTGCATCAAGATTTCCAGTTGTAATAAGAGCAGCATTAGCAAATCCTTGATTTGCCCATACATAATTAACTGTAGTTTGTGCATTGAAAGTTGCAGCTAATACTACTGCTGCAAATAAAGAATAAATTTTCTTCATGATTTAAAAATTTAATTATTAATAATTTACATAACAAAATTACGTGAATTTTTCAAAATTATATAATAATTGGATTAATTTTTTGTTAATAATACTAAATCCCCTGTTATTAACATTTTTTAGTTATTTTTACCAATTATTTTTAAAGATTTGCGGAATTTTTTTCTAATATTCGTCGCTTTTTTCATGGGCTTATTCTTAGGTAATGCTCAGATATTCACGTGGAAAAATCCAAATCTTCCCCAAGACAGTATACAGCAAGATAGCATAAGGCAAGACAGTATTCTTGCGTTTAAATTTGAGCAGGATATTTTTGCGAAAGATACCCTTGATTTCATTAAAACTCAAAACAGAATTATCGTAGATGAAGCTGTTCTTGCTAAAAATGATAAGAAGAGATTTTTAGGAGAATTAAATTCCAAAGGTTCCATTATTCGTGGGATCACTTTTGGTAACAATCAGGGGCAGTCGGTACAAAGTTCGATGGATTTGCAGATTTCAGGTCGGCTTTCGAAAGATGTTACTATTTTAGCCAGTATTTCAGATCACAATTTACCGATTCAGGCAGATGGATATACGCAGACTCTTGAAGAATTTGACAAGATCTATATGCAGCTTAATATTAAGGATAAATCTATTCTTAGAGCAGGACATCTTGATTTGGTAGAAGCTAAAAATTATTTCGCTAAATATCAGAGACGAAGCATGGGACTCGAATTTCAGACGGAATTCGGGAAGGATAATAAAACATTTGTCGATATTTCTGCAGGTGTTGCCCGAAGTGAATTTCATAGAATACGTTTTCAGGGTGTTGAAGGCAACCAGGGACCTTATCGCCTGAATGGTAAAAACGGCGAACAATTCATTACACTTATATCAGGTTCTGAACAGGTTTTTATTGACGGTATTCTGATGAAGCGTGGAGAAAATCAGGATTACATCATTAATTATAATACAGGAGAAGTAACTTTTACGAGTTTCCGACCGATTTTCCAACAGAATTTCATTACGATTTCTTATAACTATGCCAATAGAAATTATTCAAGATATTTATTTACCGGAAAATTAGAGCATAAGAGAGAAAAGCTTAAATTAGGCTTGAACTGGTTCATGGAAAATGACAATAAGAATGCCCCACTTTCATTGAATCTTTCTGCTGAAGACGAACAAATTCTTGCCAATGCCGGAAATAATCCTAATTTAATGTATGCCCCTTCCGGAGTCATTACCGAATATGATGTGAATAAAATTCTTTACCGTCTGGTTCAAAGTTCCGGAGGAAATTATTACGAATTTTCAACAGACCAGACACAGACGTTGTATACGGTTTCTTACACTTATTTCGGAGCGAATTTAGGAGAATATAAAATTACACAAACCACCAATAACGGACGTGTTTTTGAATACGTAGGTCCGAATATGGGAGATTACCGTGCGGTAAGAAAACTTCCTTCGCCTCAGAAATCGCAGGTCTATTCATTTAATTCTGAGTACTTGTTAAATAACGGAAAAATCGGAGCAGATATATCATTGAGTAATTATGACGTAAATTTATTTTCATCTAAAGATTCCGACCAGAATATCGGTTATGCATGGAGAGTTTTCGGTAATAAAACTTTCACCAAAAATAATTGGAAAGGAACTCCTAATTTCGAATATCAATATATTGACAGACAATTCCATATTTTAGACAGAATTAATGATGTGGAATTCTCCAGAGATTTCAACTTGGCTCAGGAATTCAGTGGTCATACACAAAACAGATTTATTTTCAGTTTCCTTAATAAATGGAATAATAAATCAACATTGAATTATAGGGTTAATTATCTTGATGAACAAGATACTTATAAAGGAATTAAAAATGATCTTGATTTTGGCTGGATTACAGGTAAATTTTTCACAAAAGGAAATCTTTCTTATCTAAATACCAATGCTACTCTTCAGGACACCAAATTTATCCGAGGCGGAGTTTCTACCGAATTTACAGGTAAAAAAGGAAGTTGGGCACTTGGTGGAAGCATGGAACACAACGAAAAGAAATATAACGATACTCAATTAATGGATGTCACAAGTTTCAGCTGGAAAGAAATTTTTGTTCAGAAAAAAATCGGCGACAGTACAAGAACCAAATTATTGGCAAAAGTTTACATGAGAGACAACGATTCCGTTCGTGATAACAGACTGCAAAGCATGAATAATATTCTTGGTTTTATGGCAGAGAGTCAGCTCATCAAAACTGAAAAAACAACGTTAAACGTACTCCTCCACTACAGAAAATTCTTTTATCAGAATCAGGATGTTGATGTATCAAGAAACAATGATTTTGTAGTCGGAAATATACTGTATAATCAACAGCTTTTCAGAAACGGGATGCGTTTGCAGGCTTTCTATGAATTAGGAAACGGACAGGAAGCGCAGAGAGAATTTCAGTATATTAAAGTGACGGATGGACAGGGAATTTACAAATGGACGGATTACAACGGCGACGGAGTTCAGCAGCTTGATGAATTTGAAATTGCCGAATATTCAGATTTAGCGCAATACATCAGAGTATATACCAATTCTGTACGGTATATTGCTTCCAATAAAAATAAAATTCAGTTGGCATTATTTGTTAACCCTTCTATAGTATTTAATTCTGAAAACAAGTTTTTAAAGCGCTGGAATTTTAACGTCTCATTAAATTCACAAAACTCATTTTATAAAAAAGATCAGGTATTGGTTTTAAATCCGTTTGAAAAAAATGCAGATCAGATTCTTAAAAATCAAAATATTCTGGCATCAGTACAGTTCAGCCCTACAGACAAATCCGGCTGGAACGGAAATTACCGTTTTATCTCTAATGATAACCTCATCAATGCCAATTTCAGTAATGAAGAAAGAGAGCAAACGTCACATTTCTTAAATATCGGATATTGGTTTAATAAAGAATTCAGGGTAGATTGGGAAAACTCGGTGCACGATATTCAGAATTCTTCGCAATTGTTTGCATCAAGAGATTTCCGTCTGAATAATCTTGAAACCAAGCCAAAAGCGACGTATAAATTTACAGATGCCATTCAGGCAGAACTTTCTTCTGCTTTCAGACAAAAAGAAAGAGTGGATGGTGAAGAACTTTTAAAAGCTTTTGACGTTACCGGGACCATTCAGTGGGAGCGCAAGAAGACGACGATTAGGGGAAATTTCTCTTTTATCAACAATAATTTTACCGGAAACAATTTCAGTATTGTCGGAAACCAGATGTTGGACGGATTAAAACCAGGGAAAAACCAGGTTTGGAGTGTCTTCATTCAGCAGGCAATTAATTCATTCTTACAGTTAAACTTAAATTATGAAGGTAGGAATTCCGGTGACAGAACGATCCATATCGGAAGTATGCAGGTGAAAGCGAGCTTCTAACCTTTCAATATTAACTATAGAACATTCAAAATATAAAAACCCCGACATTAATCGGGGTTTTGCAATGTTTAATTATAATAAGTCTTATTTTTTAATAATTTTCAATGATTGAGAATCTTTGTCAGAATTCACTTTTAAGATGTAAAGTCCGGCAGGAAGTCTGCTCATATTTACAGAACCTTTTTCCGCATTGATGGTTTCATTAATTAACTGTTGGCCTGTTACGTTATATACTTCAACATTTCTGATTTTTCTGTCATAATTAATATGCACAAAATCAACAACAGGGTTTGGATAAAAACTGATTTGATTTTTGCCGGCTGCAAGGTCCTGAGTTCCCAGAACAATTGCTGTAAATTCATAACTGCCAAGATCCGGAGTTGTTGCATTCCTTGTCACTCCATCTGCATCTACAGTTACACCTGCAACCGCAGTTCCTTTATTATCAAGAGCAGCATTTCCTGATGTTGCTATATGAAAATCAGAAGCTGATACAAATGTCGGAGAAACATTGATAGAATTAACATTTCCTCCGAATCCTGTCTGAAGATTAGCTAAAGTTGCTCTTGCAGAACCAATGTATGCAAGATTTGCTCCCGTCGTAAAATAATCATTATTATCAATATTAGAAAAAACAGTATTTGCACCTCCTGAGTAAATTGTATATCTATCTCCTGCTTGCGTCTGTTTGTTTATGAAAATATTATTTCTAACATCAATTGATCCCGTAGCCGTAACAGTACTAATAATATTTAAAGCAGAAGGTCTTCCCGCATTCGTCTGGTTGGTATCCATAACTACAGTATTATAGTAAAGCTTAAAACCACCACCGTTACCAAGTACGATACCGTTTCCGTTATCAGCCAATCCGCCACCTAAAGAATATCCTGTACCAGCAATATCATTGATGATATTATTATAAATTAACAAGTTGGATGCTGCAACATTTGAATTAATATAAAGTCCCACAGCTCCATAGCCTGAAGTATTAGGTTGTTTAATATCTGAAATTCTATTTTTGAATATTGTACCGTTGGTTACTGCAGCACCAATTAAAATTCCTTGTGTTGTATTGGTTGAAGCTGCCGGAAGAGCAACTCCGGTAATTGTATTTCCACTTACCTCAAAGTTTTTAGCATTTTGTACGGCAATACCTCTATACAACATTTTATCTGCTGCAACTGTAGAACCAATCACATTATTTCTAATGATCCATCCTGTATCTGTATTGGTCGCGTTTCCGATTGCAAAAATACCGTTCTGAGCTCTCACAAATGTATTGTTGATTGCCGAGAAATTGTTATTAGAAAATTCAGCCGCTCCTAAAGTTGTTCCTGAAACAATGATACCTCCAATGGTTCCTGTTCCCGAAGATCCGGCAAAATTTGTATTTCTGATGGCTATATTTTCGGAACCATTAGTAAGCGTACTTGCCACCCAAAGCACCACGGGCGTCGTTCCTGTTGTCGCAACAAAAGTATTACTGATCGTTAAATTTCTTGAAGAAGTTGCATTATTACTCCCCTCAATTGTTACATTATCTGCCCCATTGAATTTAATCGTAGCAACAGTGTCAGTACTTGTAATGGTAGCATTCACTCCTGTTGCAGGTTTTATTAAAACTGAAGTATAACTTACTGTTCCTCCACTTGCATTCAATACTGCAGAAGCTGTTTCTGTAGTATTTGCTGTAACGTTGATGGTAATTGCTCCCTGGTGGGTGCCTGCATTAATAGCATCAAATGCCCCTTTTAATGTAGTATAGGTTCCTGTCGTCGTTCCGGCTGTTGCCGTAAGACTAATCTGCGCATTCAAATTTGCGGCGGCTACGGTTGTAATTAAACAAAATAGAATTTTTTTCATAAATAATTATTTAGATTACTAAATATATATAAAAAATCACTAACGAAAGATGAAAATTTAAATAAAAAATATAAATTTAATGAATAAAAATTAAACAAAAATTCACAAACTATGTTAAATACTAAGTAAAATAGTAAAACAGTATAATTTTAAAAGAGACTAAAAATCAGAGGTTTTAAAAAAAATTGTACCTTTGCACCATGATAAAAATAGGCAATATAGAACTGCCGGAATTTCCGCTTTTGTTGGCTCCTATGGAAGACGTAAGCGATCCTCCATTCAGAAGATTATGTAAAATGCATGGTGCAGATTTAATGTATTCAGAATTTATTTCTTCTGAAGGACTGATTCGTGATGCCATGAAAAGCAGAAAAAAACTGGATATTTTTGATTACGAGAGACCCGTAGGGATACAGATTTTCGGTGGAGATGAAGAAGCAATGGCAATGTCTGCAAGAATTGTGGAAACTGTAAATCCCGATTTAGTTGATATTAATTTCGGATGTCCTGTAAAAAAAGTAGTATGCAAAGGCGCAGGAGCTGGCGTATTGAAAGATATTGATCTGATGGTTCGCCTTACAAAAGCTGTTGTACGTTCTACAAGTCTGCCTGTGACGGTAAAAACACGTTTGGGCTGGGACAGTAATTCGATTAATATTGATGAAGTAGCAGAACGTCTGCAAGAAACAGGAATTAAAGCATTGACAATCCATGCCAGAACGCGTGGACAAATGTATAAAGGTGAAGCCGACTGGAATCATATTTCAAGAATTAAACAAAATCCTAATATTGAAATTCCTATTTTTGGTAACGGTGATATAGATTCTCCTGAAAAAGCATTAGAATACAAACAAAAATACGCTTGCGACGGCATTATGATCGGTCGTGCGGCGATTGGTTATCCTTGGATTTTTAACGAAATCAAACATTTTTTTAATACTGGAGAACATTTGCCGGCACCTACTGTTTCAGACAGATTATTAGCCGTTCGCCAACACGCAGAATGGAGCACAGAATGGAAGGGTGAAAAGTTAGGATTAATTGAAATGAGACAACATTACAGTAATTATTTCCGTGGAGTCCCTCATTTTAAAGATTTCAGAAGAAAATTTTTAGAAGTATTCACTTTAGAAGAAATGGATGCTTTAATAAAAGAAACTGAAGAATTTTATTTAGAATATTTTGCACAACAGGCATAAAATACAAAACCATCAAAATTATTTGATGGTTTTTATTTTTAGTAATTCGTTTGCTTTTTAATATCCTTCAGAAACAGAATCATTTTTAATCAAAGCTAATGCAGATGAAGTTCCGATTCTCCTCACTCCAAGGTTGATCATTTTTTCTGCATCTTCAGGTGTTCTTACTCCACCTGCGGCCTTTACAGGAAGTTTTCCTGCGTTATCAAGCATAATTTTAATTCCTTCAAAAGTTGCTCCGTTTGGTTTTCCCTCAGCAGTTTCATAAAATCCTGTCGAAGATTTCACAAAAATTTTAGCTAAATCTTCCTCAGAGAAATTTTCTTCTGCCCAATTGGAAATATTTTTAGTAAGATCTGCAATTTGTTCATCAGCTAAAGCAGCAATTTCAATAATCCATTTTGCAATTTTATGATGTTGTAAACATAACTGTGTACATTTTACAAATTCATTTTTTACTACCTCTAAGTCTCCTTTCTGATAAGCAGTATAATTAATCACAAAATCAAGTTCATCGGCTCCGTCTGCAATCGCTTTTGAAGCTTCTGAAAGTTTTTCATCCACAGAATAAGTTCCTTCATGGAAACCTATTACCGTTCCTACTACAACATTTGAGCTTCTCTCCTGAATATACTTTTTAATTTCCGCAACATAATCCGGACGAATCATCACGGCAAAAATTCCGTTATCAATCGCTTCCTGCGTTAAATCTTTATTTTTCTGTAGAGTTTCTTCATCCGAAAGCCCCGACTGTGCCGGAGTTTTCAGGTAAGTTGAATCCAAATATTGAGCAATATTCATAATCTGTTATACTTTCAATTGTCTGTAAATACCTTGTTCCAAAGATATGAAAGTTTCTGTTCTTGTCACCCCTTTCAGCTTCTGAAGTTTGCTCAGAATCTGCATCAAGTGATCATTATCTTTACAAAGAACTTTCAGGAAAATAGTATAATTACCTGTGGTATAATGAGCCTCAACGACCTCGTTAATGTCTTTTAATGATTTTACTACGTCAGGATAATGACTTGGCTGATCCAAAAATACTCCAATGTAAGAAATTACTTTATAGCCAATTTTTTTGGGATTCAAGAAGGAAATTGAATTTTCGATAACGCCCGCCTGCTCCATCTTTTTTATTCTTTGGTGTACGGCAGTGGTTGAAATCCCCACATTTTTTGAGATATGTGCTAATGATGTTTTGGCATTATCCATCAACATATAGATAATCTCTTTGTCAATTGAATCTAAATTGTAGCTTGTGTTGTTTGAATTTTTCATGTTCTAAACTTTTTTTACTATTTATGTTTTTACTTTAATTTAAATTTCACGAAAACGGGAAAATGATCGCTGTAACCTCCCAAATACCTTGTGCCTACATAGGTTCGAAAGGGTCTACCTGCAAATTCCCTATCACGACTGCTGATTTTTTCAGAATTAAATATTCCTGCATTCTGAAAAGCCAGAACCCTATCATCGTTGAAGAAAGACTTCGATAATATGATCTGATCAAACAACAGACCCGATTTATAATGAAAAGTAGAATAATTTCTTGTGGAAAATAATTGCTGAAAAGGATTTTCTAAAACCTTTATGTGCGAATCATCGTAGAGAATTTTCACTAAATTTTCATCATCTGGATTTTCGTTAAAATCACCACACAAAATTATATGTTCATTCTCTTTATTCGCAATATTTAAAATCCGTTTCCGGATTTCATCAAGTATAAAAGTTCTTTTTGGTTTATTAACATCTTTCTCACGCTGTGAGGGAAGGTGCGCTATAAAAACATTAATAACCTCGCCTTTATATTTTACTTTTGAATAAAGTACATCTCTTGTTGTGTCGTAATATTCTGTGTTTTTATCTTTTATTTCAAAGAAGAATGTAATAGGTTCTGAGTCTATCACTTCCACCTTGTTCTTATTATAAATCATTGCTACATCTACCTTTCTTTCATCCATAGAATTATAATGCACAATTCCGTATTCTGAATTAAAAGGTTCCATCTTCACAAGATCTTCCAAAACTTTCCTTCCGGAAACTTCGGAGAGACCGATCATAAAAGGCAATTCGCCATTTTCCTCCTTCATTAGCTCAAAAACATGTGATACCTTAAAAAGCTTGTTCTGATATCTTCGCTCATCCCAATTTCTAAGCCCTGATATTGTAGGGTCTAATTTATGCCTTGGCTTGGGATCCGGTAAAAATAAATTTTCAACATTATAAAAACTGAACAGCTCCATCAATATGGTAATTCTAAAATTATTTAAAATTCACATCCTAATTCCAAAATGTAAATTTATTGTTTTTTTTCACAAATCATTACTTATTTTATAAAATTTTCAAATTAATTTCATATTCAACACGTAGCAATTCACTGAATACTTTAAACATTAATTGAAAATATCATGTACATTTTCAACCATAACAAGATTTTATTAATTAAATCGAAAATTAAAAAATTCTAAAAAAATCAATTTTCAATAAATAAAAAACACTAATTAGTGAAAATTTAAGTTAATTTTCAACCAAAAGCCATTATACGAAAAATATTAACCATCGTTAGTAAATCACCACAAAATAATGAAAGCTAAATCTTAGATTTAATTAAATTCAGTAATTATTTATCTAATAAATCGGGTCTTTTTTCACTTGTGATTCTTACCGCTTCATCGTGACGCCACTCTTCTATTTTAGCAGAATTACCGCTTAAAAGGATTTTCGGAACCTCTAATCCTTTGTAAACTTCGGGTCTTGTATAAATGGGAGGCGATAACAAATCATCCTGAAAACTGTCTGTTAATGCACTTTGCTCATCATTCAAAACGCCCGGAAGCAATCGAATGATAGAATCTGCAAGCACACAAGCCGCCAATTCTCCGCCCGTAAGAACGTAATCTCCGATAGAAATTTCTTTAGTAATATGAAGATCTCTCACACGCTGATCAATTCCTTTGTAATGACCGCATAAAAAGATCAGATTTTTTTTTATGGAAAGTGTATTGGCTATTTTTTGATTTAGAGTAATTCCATCAGGCGTAAGATAAATGACCTCATCATATTCTCTCTGAGATTTCAACTCGGAAATACATTTATCCAAAGGTTCGATCATCATTACCATTCCTGCGCCCCCGCCGTAAGGTTCATCATCGATTTGTCTGTGTTTGTTGATCGACCAATCTCTCAGTTGGTGAAAATGCACTTCTGCCAACCCTTTATCCATTGCTCTTCTTAAAATAGAAGTTTGAAACGGACTTTCCATCAATTCCGGAAGTACGCTTATAATATCAATTCTCATTGTAATGTTCCGTTTTTCTTAGTTTGCGAAATTATTAGTCTTAAAGATGAATCTTTGTTGAAGTAGCTCCACATCCAGTTGAAAAATACTGCCAGTTTATTTCTTACGCTCAAAATCAACATTAAGTGTAAAAACATCCAGAAATACCATGCAAAAAATCCCTGAAATTTAATGAACGGTAAATCTACAACTGCCCTGTGTTTTCCAATGGTTGCTAATGAACCCTTGTCGTCGTATTCATACTCCGTCCAGTCATTTATTTTCTTTAAAAAATTTCTGCCTAAATTTTTTGCCTGATTAATCGCTACATTGGCAACCTGCGGGTGACCCTGCGGATATTTTGGAGTTTCCATATAAGAAATATCCCCGATTGCATATATATTGTCGTAGCCTTTTATTTTGTTATATCGATCTACTTTGTATCTGTTTTTCACTAAATTTTCTTCAGGAAAACCATTCACTACATTTCCCGTAACTCCGGCTGCCCAGATTACATTGTTTGAAGGAATTGTTTTTCCGCTCTTCATAAATACTTTATCACCGTCATAATCCGTCACATATTCCTGACTCAGAAAAGTAACCCCCAGATCTTTCAGATATTCCTCAGATTTTTCCTGCGCTTCCTGGCTCATTACTGCCAACGGTTTTTCCGTTGAGCTTATTAAAATAATTTGAAGATGATCAAAATTCATGTAGGGATAGTCTCTCGGAAGAATTTCTTTTTTCATCTCGGCGAAAGCACCGGCTAATTCTACTCCGGTCGGCCCGCTTCCTACTATGACAATATTCCAGTTTCCATCGTCGCTTCGGCTTTTTTCAAGAATCAGCTTTTCAAAAGTTATTAAAATATGATTTCTGATGCTGATGGCTTCCTGTGTGTTTTTCATCCCGAAAGCTTTGCCCTCAAGATCTTTATTACCGAAAAAATTAGTTTTGCAACCCGTCGCAATCACCAGCTTATCATAACTGAATTCTGCTTCGTCGGTTATCACTTTATTATTGGCTGTATCGATTTCTTTAACTTCCGTTAAACGAAACTGTGTATTTCTGGAACGCTGAAAAATCTTTCTGAAAGGAAATGAAATATTGGAAGGTTCTATCCTCCCGCACGCTACCTGATAGAAAAGAGGCTGAAACATATGGTGATTCACCCTATCCAGAACAATCACTTTTTTGTTCTTGTTATTTAACGTTTTTGCAAGTTGCAGTCCCGCAAAACCTCCTCCTATGATGATGATCTTTTCGCGTGTTTCCATAGTAGACAAATTTACTGATTTTATTTAGCATTTAGAAGTGAAAAAAGTTAGTTTTGTAAAACTTTATTCAAGAATGTACAGCAAAAAAACCGCCAGAAAGATCCATAAAAAGCGCAGAAAAAATTATTTTTTCCGCCGAAAAGTGGTTTTGGTGATTTTGATTATTGCATTAATCGGAACAGGGTTATACCTAAAACAATCAATAAGTTACTATTACGCTTTATACTTTAATAAATTTACACATAAAAAGCTTCATAACAATGAAACGGAAACATTAAGAATCCAGAAAATTCTTTCTAATAATCTGGATAAAACGTATGGATTTGATGTTTCTCATTATCAAAATAAAGAAGATATTAAATGGGACAGTCTTACCATAGGAAATAAAACTATTCCTTTAGAATTTGTCGTGATGAGGGCAACAATGGGAAACCGTAATGCCGATAAACATTTTTCCGAATTCTGGAATCAGGCAAAAAAACAAAATTTGATTCGTGGTGCCTATCATTTTTACAGAGCTGATGAAGATCCTATTATTCAGGCAAATAATTTTCTTGAAAATGTAAAACTGGAAAGCGGTGATCTTCCGCCGATTCTGGATATTGAAAAGATTCCGAAACGTAAAACAAATAAAAAGTTAATTGAAGATTTAAAAGTCTGGTGCAAAATAGTAGAGGAAACGTACGGCGAAAAACCAATCATTTACACGTATTACCATTATTATAAAGATTTCTTAAAAGGTGAATTTGATGATTATCCGCTTTGGCTGGCCAATTACAATGATGTTCCTACTCCATCTCCTGATGCCGATTGGGATTTTTGGCAGTTTACAGAAAACGGAATCGTTCACGGCATCAATACCAAAGTAGATTTGGATATCTACAATGGAAATTTGTGGTCTTTGAAAATATTGACTTTAGATTAACTTTTAAAAGGTTTCCTTTGAATCCATTCTGTTTTGGGCGTGACAGATGTAAAAATTCTTTCTGTAAAGCGATTGAACAGAAAATTATTATGTTTCATTAATCCGAAAATTTCCACGGGTTCGGCTCCGATGGTAGATTTTATTTCCAATGCTGTTCTTCCGAAAATGATTCTTTTAAATTGATTATCAATTCCAAATTCTACCATATCAAGCAACATATTAAGATAGATTTGTTTTTCTTTTTGGAGTTGTTTATCATACCCTAAAAAATAAGTATCGATATCATCGTTATTTAAAATCAAAGTATAAAATCCTATTAATTTCTGTTCAGAAAAATATCCAAAGATTTTAAATTTTTCATTGATATTTTTCTTCATGCTTTCAAAATGATTTTCAGCAAGAAAAAAAGTATTGAAAGGGGCATTTTCAGCAACATTTTGATAAAGAATATTCATTTCTTTCTGATGCTTTTTTATTTCATCAAGATTTAATTCACGCTTATCAATTTCTGTTAATTTCTTCTTTGCCGATTTTGCTCTTGTCCTGTATTTTGTGGAAAAATCATTTAAATAATCATCAAAAATTTCCCAGTTATCTTTTAACTTCAACATCATCGTTGGTTGAACGGAAAATGTAAAATAATTTTTATACTTGTGATTTTTAAACTGTTTAATAAAACCTGACTGATAATCTTTATAAATAATCAAAGAGGTTTTCCTGATTTCTTTCTGCATTTTTTGCACCATAACTTCTAAAAGCGGAGCCACTTCTTCTAAAGTTATATTGTAGGTATCAAAGTAAAATCCGTTTTGTCCCGTCAGCATATTATTTCCCAAAATCATCACATCTTTACTGAACCGTCTCGCAAAAAAATTCCTGACATTACACCAAATCCTGTTTTTCTGAAAGGTAGAGTGATTCTGAAAGTTAAGATATTGGAATAATACACCGCCAATAAGATTATTCTCATAAAAGACTCCAATATAATAGCAATCCATATTCTCAGGTCTAGAGGATTCGAGTGCCTGAAAATATTCTTTAGAAAGCATAATATTATGATTTCCGATGAGGACATTCCAATTTTCAGGTAGATCGGAAACTGTTTGATAAATTTTTAAAATATATGACATAAAAAAGGCTACAACAAAAGTAGCCTTATCTTTTAAACCGTTAAAATTATTTTTGTGTCACCCAATGGAAACCATCTACTGCATACCATCCGCAGATAATTCCACCCATGATGGTAATCGTGATCGTCCAATAGGCAGAAGTGATCATTGTATATTTCCATGATTTTCTTTCAAACATTGCATTGATTGCAGTCAAGGGAAAAACAAATAAAAATCCCGCCATAAAAGAATGTAAAGCACCATGACCAAAAGATCGATAAGCTGATCCGTAATCTTTCATAAAAGCGTGATAAGAAGGATTCGCATTCATTTCATCACCACCGACCATTCCTAATGCACCGAATTGATGAATGGTAATAAATTGCAGGAATAGAGCCATTAACATTGACAAAATTACAGAAAAAACAAAAGCTCCAATCATCGAACCTTTCATTTTATCTTCTGTCAATCCCACTTCTTCCATCCATGATTTCCCGAATAGTCTCGGATGATACCATATAAATCCCATTAATAAAGGAATAAGAGCGGCAACGAAAATTGCCCAAAAGTTAATTTGTACCATAGTTTTAATTTTTAGTTATCTATAATAAAGCTACATTAAAAATCAATACAAAATATATTTACAGCATAATATCATTCATTAAAATAAAAATATCTTAATAAAAAATGCAGATAAAAACAAAATCAACAAAATATTATATCAATTACTAAATTCTATAAATCTCTTTGAACGACTCCTGACTTTAATTTTTATTTAAAATTTTTCTTGTTACATTTTCGTACTTTTGCACCACAAAATTTGGATATCAATGAATTACGTTGCGGCTGAGAATCTTACAAAATCTTACGGGATTAAAACTCTTTTTAAAAACATTTCTTTCAACATCAATGAAGGCGACAAAATTGCCATTGTTGCCAAAAACGGAAGCGGAAAATCTACTCTTCTGAAAATTTTAATGGGAAAAGAAATTGCAGACAGCGGAACTGTAGTAATTAACAAAGATATTCAGGTGGTTTTGTTTGATCAGGAAATTGATTTTGAATCTGATCTTACAATTGACGAATTTATGATGACCTTAGATTCTGCACCAATTTTAGCTTTAAAAAAATATCATCATGCCTTGCTGTCGGGAAATCCAGATGAGATGGAAACTGCACTGGCTGAAATGGAAATTCATAAAGCTTGGGATCTTGAAAATGAAATGAGCCAAATTCTGTCTCAGCTTAAAATCACAGATCTGTCCGCCAAAATGGGAATGCTTTCCGGAGGACAGATTAAACGTGTTGCTTTGGCAAAACTATTAACAGAAACCAGAGCAGAACACCGTCACACACTTTTGATTATGGATGAGCCAACCAACCACCTGGATGTGGAAATGGTAGAATGGCTTGAAAATTATTTGAATAAAGCAAAAATAACGCTTCTTTTGGTAACTCACGACCGTTATTTTTTGGATGCGGTTTGTGGAATTATCTGGGAAATGGAAGATCAAAATCTGTATTTCCATAATGGTTCTTATGCGACATATCTTGAAAATAAGATGATTCGTGAAGATAATATGAATTCCACGATTGATAAAGCACAAAATCTTTACAGAAAGGAATTGGAATGGATGCGAAGACAGCCGAAAGCGAGAACTACAAAATCTAAATCCAGACAGGATGACTTTTACGAAACTGAAAAAATAGCCAAAACCGATACCCGAAAAGAATCTTTGGAGCTTGATTTTGAAATGAAAAGATTGGGTAACAAAATTCTGGAACTTAAAGATATTTCTAAAAGTTATGGAGACAAATTATTGCTAAAAGATTTCAGTTATTCGTTCCAAAGAGGTGAAAAAGTAGGAATTGTAGGAAAAAACGGGGCTGGAAAATCTACTTTATTAAATATCATTCAAGGTTTTGAGCCTAAAGATTCCGGGGAAATTGAAACCGGAGAAACGATCAAATTCGGATATTTTTCTCAGAAAGGAGTAAAATATAAAGAAGACGAAAGAGTCATTGATTTCATCAGAGAAATTTCTGAAAACTTCCCATTAGCCAACGGAAGAACCATTTCTGCATCGCAGTTTTTAAGATTATTCTTATTTGATGATCAGACACAATATTCACCAATTTCTAAACTATCGGGAGGAGAAAAAAGAAGACTGCATTTGATGTATATTCTGTATCAGAATCCTAACTTTTTGATTTTTGATGAGCCGACGAATGACCTTGACCTTCCGACGTTGACGATTTTGGAAAATTTCTTGTTAAATTTCCAAGGAAGTTTGATTATTGTTTCCCACGACAGATATTTTATGGATCGTATTGTTGATCATATTTTAGCGTTTGAAGGAGAAGGAAAAATCAAAGATTTCATCGGAAACTTTTCAGAATACAGAGAAAATCTAAAATTAGAAGAGAAAAATCCTAAAACTGTGGTTGAGAAAAAAGTGGAAGCACCTGTTGTTGCCCCTACTCCAGTTCCAACACCACAAGCTCCGAAGAAAAAACTTTCTTTTAAAGAACAGCGTGAATTGGAAACGATTGAAAAAGAAATTCCTGAATTTGAAGAAAAAAGAGCTGCAATATTGGAACAACTCAATAATGAAGCTGACTACGAGAAAATATCAAAACTGTCTGCAGAACTGGAAAGTCTTTCAGAAAAACTTGAAAACCATGAAATGAGATGGTTGGAACTTCAGGATTAGAAATACAATTTAACATAACCGAGCTGTTCAGAAATGGACAGCTTTTTTATTCAAATTAACTGTGAAAATAGTCCTTAGATTAATTATTATTCCTATGTTTAGTGATTAATTATTTAAAATTTCTTAATACTTAAAATCACACATATTATGCTGAAAGCAGGCTTAAAATTATTTCTTTTTTTCACTTTTATGATTTCTTCAAAAATATTCGGACAATATTTCCAGGTTTTCCAAACTGCTGAAATTGAAAAATATCAAGGAAAAAACTTTATTCTTGAAAGTAAAATATTTTACAAAAACGAGATCAACAATAATTCGTGGGTTGTATTAACGGCTAATTTTTTTGATGAAAAGGGCAAGGTCATGAAGAATACCATCAATAACGATGATGCCGGAAAATATTATAAAAAAGGAGAATGGAGTTCTTATCAGCTGGAAGGAAAAATTGATAAAAAGGCAAAACATATATCAATCGGAATAACGGTTGCCGGACCGGGAAGTTATTATACAGATGATTTTAAATTGTTTATAAAAGATGGAAATAGCACAGTAGAAATTCCATTAAAAAATGCAGGTTTTGAAGAAAGTTTAATAGCTCCCTGGCAATCTTATGGTGCTGATAAAAATACAAAAATGTCTCTTTCTTCGGAAAAAATGTTTTCAGGAAAGCAATCACTTCTTATTGATAACTCCAAGGTAGAAACTAAACCTACTTTTGGCAATGATAAAGAAGTCGGAAAGTTCATTGATGTCAATGGTGTAAAACTTTATTATGAAGTATATGGAAAAGGAGATCCCCTGTTGCTGATTCATGGAAATAATTCTTCGATGGCAAGTTTTGATAACCAAATTGATGTTTTAAGTAAGAAATATATGGTTATTGGTTTAGACAGCCGAGGTCAGGGAATGTCGACTTCTGATGATAAAAAGTTAACTTATGAATTGATGGCAGATGATGTAAATGTTTTTTTGGATAAAATGAATCTGAAAAATGTAAATATTTTAGGCTGGAGCGACGGAGGAAATACTGCTGTCATTTTAGGAATGGAACATCCTGAGAAAGTAAAAAAGATGGCAATTATGGGAACTGTACTTTACAATAATGAGACTTCCGTTTTTCCTGAAATCAATAAAATTCTTAATGAACAGGTAAAGGAAATGAAGAAAAACGGAGTTTCTGAAAATGACATGAACTACCGTCTTAAAATCCTTCTTCTAACAGAACCCAACATTAATCCTGATTCTTTGCAAAAAATAAAAGCACCGACTTTGGTAATGGCAGGAGAACACGATGTAATGCCCGAAAAGCACACCCAATTAATTGCAGACAAGATTCCAAACAGTAAAATGTTGATTTTTAAAGGTGGAGATCATGAAGCTCCAGCAAAAATACCTGAGAAATTCAATAAAGCAGTTTTAGATTTTTTTGAATAGTTCAGTTTAAATTAACTTTGAATATAAAAAAAGGTTAGATATTGAAATCTAACCTTTTTTTATCATCGTAAAAATACTGTAAAAAAGAAATGCAATTCCCAGTAACAGAAAACCATATTTCAGGTAGATATTATCATCAACCAATGTAAAACCAATCCCGATAAACAAAAGACCAATCACTGTAAAACTTGAACTTCTTTTTTTCATAATTTTTAACCTAATGCTACAATTTTACCTTCTTTAGAACTTTCCCAAGCTGCATCAATGATCTTCATATTCTGAATAACTTCACCTCCGGGCGACGGCAAATAATAGCCGAAAACGATGTGCTCATAGATATTCTGGTAATAATCCATGTAATTTCCAGGGTCGCTTAATGTAAGATAGGTTTCTGTTTCGTCGTTTTCATTTAAATAATTCATAATTCCATCATCCTCTTGTAGAAGTAAAGTCCAATCCTCTCCGTAAGTAGGAATGGCTCCGGCAACCAGCTCATTTTCCTGATTATCGCTTCTTTCCTGTAAAAAACTTCCTTTTTCACCATGAACAGCATAGGCATAATGCGCTTCTTTGGTAAAAACTGAAGATTTCAATCGTACTCTCAGGTCATTTGAATAGAATAAAATAATTTCGAAATAATCATTCGCAAATTCTTTTCCTTTCATGGAAAATACGTCAGCAAACAATTTCTCCGGAAAACCGAAATATTGTACCGCCTGATCCACCAAATGTGATCCTAAGTCGTGGAGAGAACCAGATCCTGTAGCGTCTGGATTTTCTTTATGAGCTTTCCCACTCGCGGTGGTACGGAACCTGTCGAAACGGATTTCCATTTCTTTTATATTGCCTAATTTGTTTTCACTAAGCACTTTCTGAACCTGAAGATAATCACGGTCGAATCTTCTGTTTTGATAAACACTTAGAAACAATCCTTTTTCTTCAGCCAATCTTACCAATTCTTCTGCTTCGGAAACATTTACAGTGAAAGGTTTTTCCACCACTACATTTTTCCCGGCTTCCAATGCCATTTTTGTATATTCAAAATGAGTCTGAACTGGAGTGTTTACTACAACCAAGTCTATATCCGCATTTTCCAGCATTTCTTCTACCGAACGATAAATCGTAGCATCAGCATATTTTTCTTTCGACTCTTCCTTGCTTCTTTCAACTATTGCCGACAAAAAAAATCCGGGGTGTTCTTTTAAAAACGGAGCATGAAACACTTTTCCACTCATCCCAAAGGCACAAAGACCAACTTTTACCAATTGCATATTATTATTTTTAACAAATATATTTATAAAATACTTTTATAAGGCATAATTGTCTCAATTTGAGTGCACAAAACTTGTTAAAAACATGATAAAACTCATGTACTTTATTTTGAATCAATCTAAATAACAATTTACATTTGCGGCTTATTTAAAACCACTCTAAATAAAGTAAGAATGAAAAAACAGCTGGTAACCTTAGGATTGTTATTCACAGTGGCATCCTTAAATGCACAAATGAAAAATGCTGAAGCTGATACAGTAAAAGTTCAGACCATTGAAGACGTCAATCTCTACAAAACCGGAAATCCCAATAAAGCAAGATCGTTATCCACAAAGTCGAATCTGACGGTAATGGAAACACCACAGCCGATTGCTATCGTTTCTCACGAAATTATTGAACAGCAACAGGCAAAACAACTTAGCGATGTTTTACAAAATGTAAACGGAATGTACGTAACCTCATCCAGAGGAAATTCTCAGGACAGTTTTGGCGGACGTGGTTTTATCTTGGGAAATGACAATATTTTCAAAAACGGTTCAAGAATCAACAGCGGAGTTTTTCCGGAAGTCAGCGGATTGGAAAGAGTTGAAGTGCTGAAAGGAGCCAACGCCATGCTTTACGGAAATACAGCTGCAGGCGGAGTTATCAACATGATTACTAAAAAACCTAAATTCAATTTCGGAGGAAGTGTAGGAATGAGCGCAGGAAGCTGGAATTCTTACAAACCAACGGTAGATATTTACGGACCTTTATCGAAAAATATTGCATTTAGAGTAAACGGAGCTTACGAACATGCGCAAAGTTTCAGAGATGTTGTAGAGTCTGAAAAGTATTATTTCAATCCTTCATTCTTATTTAATTTAAGTCCGAAATCTCAATTAATTGTAGAAGCAGATTATCTTAAAAATAATTTCACCCCGGATTTTGGAATTGGATCTATTACCAACAAAGATCAAAGTTATTCTTTAAATACAGGATTAGGAAGAAATGTATTTTTAGGAACAGACTGGCAATATCAAAATGTAGAACAGGTTTCTACCAACGTTACCTTTAATCATCAGTTTACAGAAAAGTGGTCGTTAAATGCAACTGCATCATATCAAAACTACACAAAAGATTATTTTTCAACAGAAAGAGTACAGTGGATATATGATACTAAAGATGCTGCAGTAGATCCTAACAGACTATCCTGGAAAAGACCTTTTGGTAAAACATATAACGAACAAAACTATACTTCGGCGCAGGTAAATATTAATGGTGAGTTTAATACAGGAAAAATTAATCATAAAGTTCTAATTGGTTCTGATGCAGATTACAGCCAGGCAGATGCTTATACATATACGATCACTGCACCAGTAAACCTTTTATATTTAGACGATCCTTCTACTTGGGGCAACGTTGGAATGCCGAATGCTACTAATAATACAAAAAATAGGATTAATACAAGAAGAATTGGTCTTTATGCACAGGATTATATTAGCTTAACAAAAGAATTTAAAGTAATAGCAGGTCTAAGATGGTCTTATATAGAAAACATGCCAACATTAACGACTCGTTTTACACTAAATGATAAAATTGAAGTTGCTAATTCCTCAACATCAGATAATGCAATTTCTCCAAAAGTAGGAATTGTATATGCTCCAAATGAAAATCTCTCAGTTTTTGCAACTTATACTAATTCGTTTGCTTCAAATGCAGGATATACATCAGATCAATTCGGTACGGTAAATACCAGCCAATCTGCAACACAAATTCAAAATCAGCTTGGTACCTTATCAAGACAAAGTATAAAACCCTCAACAGTTGATCAGTATGAAGTAGGTATTAAAAAGAACTTCTGGAACAATGCGTTAGCGGTTAACCTAACGGCTTACCAGATCATGTATAACAACTATTATCAAACATATTGGTTTGTTTCTACAATTACACCCAATGCAGCACCAGTAAATTCAACAGATACAAATCTTAAAGAATTTGCCGGAGATATGAGAAGCCGTGGTGTGGAATTAGACATTACAGGAAACCCGACAGAAAATTTATCAATAATCGGAGGTTTCTCTTACAATAATTCGGTTTACCTAAACACTCCTGAAAAAGGTTATGTAGAAGAACAGCGATTGGTAAGAACACCGGCTACAACTGCTAATGCATCTATATTCTATAAATTCACCAAATACGCTCCGGGGTTGAGAATTGGCGCAGGTATTTACTATATCGGTGACAGAATTGCAGGATGGAATGATACAAAATCTACCAATGTAAGCAGAGGCAATGTAACCAGAATGTTTGAATTAAAAGATTACACCACAGTTTCTGTTTCCGCAGGTTACGAATGGAAAAAATTCATGATTCAGGCAAAAGTGGGTAACTTGTTTGATGTTGACAACTATAATGTACACGAAAATTATTCCGTAAACCCAATTACACCAAGGAATTATTATGTTACTCTGACGTATAAACTTTAAAAATTAAATAACAGTAATAATTTCTTCATATAAAGTGGAAGTTGCAATTTTGCAGCTTCCACTTTTGAACTTATAAAAATAAACGATACAATATGGATAAGATTAAAGACACAAGAAGTTTCATGAGAATTACACACCGGTATCTGGGATATTTCCTTGCCGGAATTATGGCTGTCTACGGATTGAGCGGTGTTTTATTGGTGTACAGAGATACAGATTTCCTCAAAAAAGAAAAAAATTACGATAAGGTAATCGAAAAAAATCTATCTGAAAAAGAACTGGGAAAAGAACTGAAAATCAAAAATTTTGAAGTTGAAAAAACGGAAGGAACAGTTTTGAAATTCAAACAGGGAACTTACAACGCAGCGACGGGAGAAGCAAAATATTCAAAGAAAGAATTGCCTTTTGTATTGGATAAGATGACTAAACTTCACAAATCCCAATCTAAAGATGCTATTTCTCCGCTAAGCACATTTTTCGGGCTTTCACTTTTCTTTTTTGTAATTTCAAGCTTCTGGATGTTTAATCCTAAGAGCAAAGTTTTCAAGCGAGGAATGATTTTCGCAATCGCAGGATTAATTGTTTCTATTTTGCTTTTACTTATTTAACATAATTTCTATAAATGTTAAAAATTATACTGATATTCTCTTTATTCACCTCTCTATGATTTTTATGAAATTGCCACAGGATTGATTGTGGCACATTTATTGTTCAGCTATTCATCAAATAATAAATGTTAATTTTTAAAAATAATAAATTATGAAAAAATTAATTCTATCAGGAATATTCGCAGTAGCAGGTTTAGCTTCAACTATGAATGCTCAAATTCAAGAAGGGAACTGGTTAGTAGGAAGTAGCCTTTTATCCAGTAACTTCGGACTAAATACAGGTGGTGGTTACAATATCGCAATTCAGCCAAAAGCAGCATATTTTATTAAAGATAACGTAGCAATTGGTGGATATGTTAATTTAGGTATCAGCAAAGTTACTAACGGAAGTCCTACAAGATTTGATTATGCAGTGGGAGGTTTAGGACGTTACTATCTATCTCCGGGTGAAAAAGGCGTTGATAACTTGTTAAACCACGGAAGATGGTTCTTCGAAGGTAACGTAGGTATTGGTGGATCATCAGTAGAAAGCGGAAATTCAACAACTGGACTTGATTTCGGTGTTGGTCCTGGTTATTCTTACTTTATCACTCCTAATATCGGTGTTGAAGGTTTGGTTAAATACCAAGGTCAGTCAGGATTTGGTAACGAAGGATTAAATTCAAACATTACCTTCAATGTAGGATTTAGTATTTATTTGCCAACTTCTAAAGGTAAGCAGATCATCAACGAAGCAAAATAAAAATCACTTCACCAATTCACATTCACATACACACTTATTAATTGAAATCGCCCTGAAATTTTTTTCGGGGCGATTTTCGTACAAATTAAAACTAAACTATAAAAAATCAAATAAATCATGTATTCGGTTGAGGCGTATATCTTAGATACGGCTTTATTTCTGTCACTCCCTTCGGGAATATTTTCTTGGCATCTTCCGTAGAAATCGTTGGTGGAACGATAACATCCTCACCTTCTTTCCAATTAACAGGAGTCGCAATTTTATGTGAATCTACTAACTGAAGAGAATCTAAAACTCTTAGAATTTCATTAAAATTTCTTCCTGTAGAAGCCGGATATGTAATAATCAATCTAACCTTCTTTGCAGGATCAATAATTAATAAAGAACGAACTGTCGCTGTAACTGAGGCATTCGGATGAATAAAATCATACAGTTCAGAAATTTTCCTGTCTTTATCAGCAATAATAGGAAACTGTACGTCTGTATTCTGAGTTTCATTAATATCTTTAATCCAGTTTTGATGATCTTCTACTCCATCTACGCTTAAAGCTATCACTTTCGTTCCTCTCCTTTCAAATTCTTCCTTCAGTTTTGAGGTATATCCAAGTTCAGTCGTGCAAACCGGAGTATAATCTGCCGGATGTGAAAATAAAATTCCCCATGAATCACCTAAATATTCGTAAAAATTAAGATCACCTGAAGACGTTTCTGCCTGAAAGTCCGGTGCTGTATCTCCTAGTTTTATTGACATAATATTTTGTTCTTATTAGTCTACAAATTTAGTAGACTTTTTGAGACTGGCAAAATATTTGTTGAAAATTTTTCTATATTTAATAAAATAATTAATCTTTATGGAGAAAAGTAGTCTCAGCTACCTGGATGTTGTATACAGAGTGTTGGAAAATTGGTATTTGAAATTTGCAGAACTCACCCCAAAATTGATTGTCGGGATTATTGTTTTTTCTTTTTTCCTTATTACAAGTAAGTATTTAAGTATATTTTCAGTCAAAATATTTCATAAGTTTTTTCCAAAAAGCAAAAGAGAAAGTTCATTAAGTACCGTTATCGGAGTTTTCAGATTTCTGATCATGATTATGGGTACTTTCATTGCATTGGAAATCATGGGATTCAGTGGATTCTTATGGAAATTTATCGGAAGTCTGGGAGTTGCCGGGGTGATTGCCGGGGTTGCGCTGAAAGATTTAGTTTCGAGTATATTCTCCGGAATGCTGATCGGAATTGATAAAGCCTTCAAAGTCGGAGATTATATTATCATCGGAGCAAATTCCGGAACCGTGCAGGAAATTGGTCTGTTAACCACAAAAATCATTACAGACGACGGCAAAAAAGTATATGTCCCGAATCAGGTTATTTTTAATGCACCTTTTTCCAATGTTACTGCTTCACCACAACGAAGAATCATTTTAAATTTTGAAATTCCGGCAGATGAAGACATCAACAAAGCACAATTAGGAATTCTGGAAGTGATAAAAAATTTAGAAAGTATCGACAGAACTGATGCGGTAGAAGTAATTTTCACTGATTTAAAGCAAGGTGTATTTAATTTACAGGCAAAATTCTGGATGAAAGTCGGTGCTAACATGGTACAGTTGAAAAGTGAAGCCTTACTTAAAATTAAACAACGTCTGGATTCTGATCATATACAATTGGTAACTCCGACAAGCATTAATATTACCGGTGGAGAAAATTTAATCAACGAAAATCACGATTAATATCAACAAAAAAACCGCTTAATATTAAGCGGTTTTTGTTTATAGAAAAGTTTAGTTTAAAATTAAGCTAAAACTTCTTTTACTTTGTTTGCGGCTTCTTCCAAAGTAATTGCAGAGTGTACCGGAAGACCAGACTCGTCAATTAATTTTTTAGCTTCTACAGCGTTAGTTCCTTGCAATCTTACGATCAATGGAACCGGAAGGCTACCCATTGCTTTATAAGCATCTACAACACCTTGTGCAACTCTGTCGCATCTTACGATACCTCCAAAGATATTAATCAAGATCGCTTTTACGTTTGGATCTCTCAAGATGATTCCAAAAGCAGTCTGTACTCTTGCAGCATCAGCAGTACCTCCCACGTCCAGGAAGTTAGCAGGGTTACCGCCAGATAATTTGATGATGTCCATAGTCGCCATTGCAAGACCAGCTCCGTTTACCATACAAGCAACGTTACCGTCTAACTTTACGAAGTTAAGACCAGCTTCACCAGCTTCAACATCGATAGGATCTTCTTCTCTTGTATCTCTAAGCGCTTCAAGATCTTTGTGACGGAACAATGAGTTACCATCCAATGTTACTTTAGCATCTACAGCGATAATTTTGTTATCAGAAGTTTTCAAAACCGGGTTGATTTCGAAAAGAGAAGCATCAATTCCCACATAAGCGTTATATAAAGAAGTGATGAATTTTGTGAATTCTTTGAAAGCATTCCCTTCAAGACCTAAGTTGAAAGCAATTTTTCTAGCCTGGAAACCTTGAAGACCCAAAGCAGGATCAATTAATTCATTGTGGATTAAATGAGGCGTTACTTCTGCAACATGCTCAATATCCATACCACCTTCAGTAGAATATACAATTGTATTTTTACCTTCAGCTCTGTCTAAAAGAATAGAAACATAAAATTCTTTAGTTTCAGATTCTCCAGGATAATAAACGTCTTCTGCAACCAATACAGAGTTTACCAATTTACCTTCAGCAGAAGTTTGTGGAGTTACCAACTGCATTCCGATGATATTCTGAGCGTTTTCTTTAAGTTTATCCATGTTTGGAGAGAACTTAACACCACCACCTTTACCACGACCACCTGCGTGAATCTGTGCTTTTACAACCCAAGCCTGAGCTCCAGTTTCAGCAGTCAGTTTTTCAGCAGCTGCTACAGCTTCTTCTACGTTGTTTGCAACAAAACCACGTTGGATAGCTACTCCATACTTTGATAAAATCTCTTTTGATTGATACTCGTGAAGATTCATATTATTTTTATTATTTTATTTTAATAGTTAAAGGTTGACAAATTTACTAAAAAGACATGGAAGTTCAAGTTTATTGACTTAAAATTTAAAGTTCAAAACGTTTGATTTTTAACATATCTGTCATATTCGCATTATTCTTCAGCCAATTTTTCAGACTGCGAACCGATAAAGGGAATTTTCGGTGCCAAAAAATATCCTGTCAAACTTGCAAAAAGTATCGGAACGAAATAAGTAAAGCCCGTTAATGTTCCCAAAATAATTGTCGTACTCATAGGAGTTCTTGTTACACATGCATTAATGGCAGCCATGCAGCTCACAATCGCCAATGTTGTATCAACACTTGGAAATATATTATGAATAATCAACCCTAAAGTGGTTCCAACAAAGAAAAGCGGGATAATAAAACCGCCTCTCCATCCGGAAGTTACGGTAACCGCAATAGCTATTATCTTAAAAATTAGGATTAAAATTAAAAAGTTCAAAGCAAAATCTCCGTTGATTAACTGCTTGATTTCGTTATGACCAAAATATCTTGTTAATGGAAAATAGAAAGCAATAATTCCAAGAACAATCCCACCAACTAATGTTTTAATATAAATGGGAAATTTTCTGTATTCAAAAACTTTCTTGAAAAATTTTACGACAAAAATGAAAATCCAGCCAAATAAAGTTCCCACAATTCCAAACAAAGAAGCGTAAAGAAAATCGTAGACTCCCGTGTAATGATACGCTTTTAAATCCCAAGTCGCCCCGATTCCCAAATGAATAATCAGCGCAAACATCAGATAACTGAAACAGCTTGCCACTAACGCCGGAATAATCGCTTTGTAATATTCAACTGCGTGCTTATGATGAAGAATTTCCAATGAAAAAAGACTTCCACCAAGCGGAGCTCCAAAAAGCGCGGTAAAACCTGAAGCCATTCCGGCGATGCTTAAGGAACGTAACTCTTCACCTTTCAACCTGAATAATTTTCCAAGATAAGTTCCTGTAGAACCCGTCACCTGAACTAAAGGCGCTTCCGGACCTAAGCTTCCACCCGATGCGACACAAAAAAGTGATGACAGAATCATGGAAGGATTATTTTTCGGATCTAATTTTCCTTTATTGAATCTGATATTATTAACAATTAAATGAATTTCTCCCGGATCTCCGATGAAATGAATAACCAAACCTGCCAGAAGACCGGAAATTGCCATTGTGGGAATTACCATCCAACCTTGAAATTCAGCTAAAAATTCCGTGAAATGTTCGAGGACAATCCAATACAATCCGGCGATAATTCCGCCGACCAAACCCGTAATTGCCCACATAAAAAAAGTACGACTGAATACAAACGGATTAAACCTCATCGGTTGATCCAAAAGATTAAATGTTCGTATTAATCGTCGTCTTCTGTTGATTTTCATTTTAATTTATTTTTAAAATTACGATCATCATTTGTTAAAATATTTGTTGAGGTTTTCTAATAAACTAAACTCTGTTTTTAACAAAGTAAAAAATAAGCATTGCCCAGCTTAGAATCATAAATAAACCTCCAAGCGGTGTAATCGGTCCTAAAAATTTCAAATTTGCGCCTAAATAATCCTGCAAACTCAATAAATAAATACTGAAAGAAAACAACATCGTTCCTGCAATCATTAAAATAGAAATCCATTTTTGAGATGAATTATCAAATTTTAAAATGTATCCAACAATCAATAAAAAGAAAGCAGCATACATTTGATATCTTACTCCTGTTTCAAAACTTTCAAGTCTTTCCACAGACAAAATTTTCTTTAAAGCGTGCGCGCCAAATGCCCCTAAAATAACGGATAACATTCCGTAAACAGCACCAAAAACTAAAGTAATTGTTTTCATTTTATAATTCTTCTAATTCTAATTTTAAATATTTTTTTGTTTGATAATCCTGCCACGTTCCTACGATCTTATCCCCTTTTACTTCGGCTTCTATATAAGCTTTAATAATCCATTGATTGGTTTCTTCGCTGTAATAATCGTTTTCAATAACGGAAATATGGTTTCCTTTCAATTTTCCGTTCCACTCGATCAGTTTTTTATTCTTATCATACCAATATTTTGCAGAGAAAGAACCGTCTTCGTATATTGTATTAATTAAAACCGTAATTGGATATTTTCCATCAATTTTTCCTTTATACAGTTTATTATGAATATTGGTAGAATCAACTTTTTCAGAACTAGACAATAGATTTTTAGCGTAAGAATTCCAATATTTATCCAAATTTTTATACGGAATTTCAACAACATGACTTCCAAGATCATCCAACGCTCTCATCGCATGGTTTGAACATCTTCCGGCTATAAATCTAATTTTATCTTTTGCGAAATAATATTCAATTCCATCTAAAGTAAAATCTGTGAAACAATCTTCATACATAGAAATCTGAGCTAAAGTATCTTCTGAAGGATTTTTTTCTGCTTTTAATTGAACAATGAAATCATTAACCTCTTTTTTTACACTTTTCTGAATTAAATTTTCAACCGCTTTTATTGAATTTGGCTGAAATAAATCCTTAGCATTAATAAAATTTCCTGTTCTTAAATCAAAATTCTTCCAGATATCAAAACCTTCCGGATACGCTCCTGAAGCTTCTCCACTAATGGCAATACTCAAAATATTTTTGGGTGTTTCCAGTTTTTCCCAACTATAGAAATAAACATAGTTGGAGTATGAGGTTTTTCCCGTAGAAACCAATTTTGAAGGCGTTCCTTCCGCTCCGGGAATGTATTCTAATTGGTCAACCTGTAAAAAAGTATTAATCTTATTTTCAACTAAAGGTTTTTCTGTGTAAGTAATTTTAGGAAAAGTAAAATCTTCAGACTTTGGTTGTAAATCGGTAATTTTTACACTTTTCTGTTGTGAAAAACTTAAACATGAAATCAACAAAAAGAATAAAATTTTCCGTTTCATTATTTTGATGCTAAATACATTAAAATAAATTTGGCGACCAAAGCCGAAATTCCTAATATGATAAACATAACAGAAAATCTTTTTGAACTCTGAAAATCCTTTACGTTGGTCATTTTCAAAAAAATCCCGAACGTCAGAATAAGAACTGATACAATAATTCCAAACATTATTGCCCTCTTAGTCTGTTAAATTCATTGATAACCTCGTGATGGCTCACCGTTTTATCTTTGAAATACGTCACAAAATGCAACTTTTCTTCTTCCGTTGCGCCCATTTGGTTTAAAATATTCAGTAAGTGCATTTTCATGTGCCCTTTTTGAATTCCTGTTGTTACCAAAGAACGTAGCGCACCAAAATTCTGAGCCAAACCAGAAACCGCCAAAATACTCATCAATTCCTGGGCAGAAGGCTTTCCAAGAAGTGCCAAAGAGAATTTTACCAACGGATGAAGATTTGTTAAACCTCCCACGACACCCACAGAAATCGGAAGATCAATCCAAAATCTGAAAATTCCGTTATCAATTGTACAATGCGTTAATGAGGAATATTTCCCGTCTTTCGCTGCGTAAGCATGTGCACAGGCTTCTGTTGCTCTGAAATCATTTCCGGTTGCGATAACCACAGCATCTACTCCATTCATGATTCCTTTATTGTGAGTGGTTGCTCTGAAAGGTTCGATTTCGGCGATCGTAACTGCCTGCTTGAATTTTCTAGCAAATTCTTCGTTAGAAATCCCGCTGTCGTCTTTTAAATCTTCAATTTTACAGGAAACCTCAGCTCTTACGATGCAATCCGGAGTGAAATTGGAAAGAATATTCATCACAATCTGTAAAGAATTCTTTTCTTCCTGTGAAAAATCTTCGCTGGTTGCCACTTCCTGCTTTAAAGTCTTCCCAAACTGCTCCAGACAAGAATTAATAAAGTTGGCACCCATTGAATCGACCGTATCGAAACTTGCTTTCAGCTGGTAATAATTGGGCATTTCAGCAGTTTTATCAACTAGTTTTATATCCAAAATTCCACCGCCGCGATTTCTCATGTTCGCTGTAATGTCATTGGTCGCTTCAATTAATTTTTTCTTTAGATTGAAATTAAAGAAATGCTGTAATTTATGAGATTCTACATCGAAAATAAAGTGAGTGTGACCTAATTTTTCAGTATTGATGATTGTCGTTTTAAAACCTCCTTTATCAATCCAGAATTTTGCAGCTTTAGAAGCCGCAGCCACTACAGAACTTTCCTCAACAGCCATCGGAAGTGCAAATAATTTCCCGTCAATTAAAAAGTTCGGAGCAATACCGTACGGCATATAGAAATTGGAAATGGTATTTTCAGAAAATTCGTCGTGAAGCTTCTGCAAATCAGCATTTTCGTTCCAATATTGGTTTAATATATGTTGATATTCTGAGTTTCCTTCAAGGTATTCGTTAACAAGCCAATCGATTTTCCCCTGCTTTGTTAATTTGGAAAAACCTTCAACGGGTTTATGATTCATATGGATAAGTTTAACTGCCTGTAAAATTGCAAATTTGCGACTTCACGCATAAATTAATGACCGTAAATATACTAATTTTGTTACGTTAAACTGTTGATAACTTCCATGAAAAAAGATTGATATTTATCAATTTTGGAACTAACTTTGAACTGAAAATTATATTCAGAATTAACAATTTCAATTAAAAATATGAATTTTGACCGCCTGAAAGAAAAACTCGAAATCCTTGCCGATGCAGCGAAATATGATGTTTCCTGCTCATCCAGCGGAGGTTCGAGAAAAAATAAAAAAGGCGCTTTGGGAGACAGCTCTGCAAGCGGGATTTGTCATACCTACACCGAAGACGGGCGGTGTGTTTCGCTTCTCAAAATTCTCCTAACCAATCATTGTATTTACGATTGTGCCTACTGTGTCTCCAGAAGTTCAAACGATATAAAAAGAGCTGCCTTTACCGTTGAAGAAGTGGTTGATTTAACCATTAATTTTTATCGTAGAAATTATATTGAAGGCTTATTTTTAAGTTCCGGAATTTTCAAAAATGCAGATACGACGATGGAACGTTTGGTTCGTGTGGCGAAGAAACTACGTTTGGAGGAAAATTTCAACGGATATATTCATTTAAAATCGATTCCTGGAGCAAGTGATGAGCTGATGCAGGAAGCTGCTTTGTACGCCGACAGATTATCTATTAATCTTGAAATTCCTACCGAAAGCGGATTGAAATTATTGGCTCCTGAAAAAAATCGACAGGATATGCTTAATCCGATGAAATATATTCAGAACGGAATTGCACAATATAAAGACGAAAAGAAAATTTTCAGAAAAGTACCAAAGTTTGCTCCGGCTGGGCAATCTACACAAATGATTGTGGGTGCAACCAATGAAAACGATTTGCAAATCATTAAAGTTGCCGATCATTTTTATAAAAATTTTAACCTAAAAAGAGTATATTATTCCGGATATGTTCCTGTTTTGGAAGATAAAAGGCTGCCTTCTTTAACCACAGAAGTTCCGATGCTAAGAGAAAACCGTTTGTATCAATCGGATTGGCTGATGCGCTTTTATGGTTTTAAAGCGGAAGAAATATTAGATCCGAATATGCCTTTTCTTGATCTGGAAGTTGATCCTAAATTGAGTTGGGCATTGCGAAATCTCGATCAGTTTCCTGTAAATCTGCAGACTGCCGATTATCAGATGATATTAAGAATTCCCGGAATTGGTGTAAAAACGGCCAAGAAAATTGTGAGCGCAAGACGTTTTCAGGTTTTAAATATGGATCATTTGAAAAAGTTGGGAGCGGCAGTGAACCGGGCAAGATATTTTATTGATTTCAATGCAGGAAATGCTTATCTGAAATATTTAACAGATCAGAATTTGAAAAAATTACTAATTGGCGGAAGTTCTTCGAAGTTTCATAATCAGTTTTCGCAGCAGTTAACTTTGTTTTAACAAATATTCACACAGTCATTCAGAACAAAACAAAGTGAAGAATTTATTAAAAAGTAGATTTTTCCTAACATCGAAATGACAATCGCAGAAAATAATTAAATTGCTAAATTTTACATTAATAAATGACCACCCTACTCTACGACGGAAGTTTCGATGGACTTTTCACAGCGATATTTGAAGTTTTCGAATACCGATACAAAGACGTGGAAATTGCGAGCAGAGAGAGATTTCATCAGGAGAATATTTTTGCAGAAATTCATGAAGTAATTACTCAAAATGATAAATCAGAAAGGGTTTTAAATAAATTAGAACAAAGTATAGGAAAGTCAGGAATTCACGAATTATTAAAAGTCTATTTGTCGGAAGAATCGGATCTGGAGCAGCTTATTTTATCTGCTGTCAGGCAGTCGATCAAACATCCGGAAGAAAATATTTTACAGAATTATGCGGATAATGATATTTTAAAAATCTCAAAAATCAGCAAATCAGTAAGCAGAGAAAGACATCGGATGACCGCTTTTGTCCGTTTTGAAAAAATGCAGGACGGCGTTTTTTTTGCTAAAATTGATCCCGATTTTAACGTTGTCCCTTTAATTCGAAAACATTTTAAAGACCGCTATCAGGATCAGAAATGGATGATCTACGACCTGAGACGAAATTACGGATTGCTGTATGATCTGGAAATCTGCGATTTCTTTTATCCTGAAGAAAAATTAGATCTCAATAAATACCAGCAAAAATTTCATGATGAAGAACAGAATTATCAGACGCTCTGGCAGCGTTATTTTACGAAGACCAATATTATTGAAAGAAAAAATCTTAAATTACATATTCAGCATGTTCCAAGGAGATATTGGAAGTATTTAACAGAGAAGAACTGATGAAAATACGGCTTCGAATTTCATACATTAAAAATATAAATTTTTTCCTATCAATTTCATATAAAATTACAGGATACTAAAGGATGAAAAGTATGTGCAAGATACTATCGTTATCTCAACTTGTTTTTGTAAATTTGTGTTCGAAATTTTTACTAAATGAAAGAGAGTGCAGTAAAAAAAATTGCGGTTCTTACTTCAGGAGGAGATTCTCCGGGTATGAATGCAGCATTGAGAGCGGTGGTAAGAACTGCTAATTATTATGACATAGAATGCTACGGAGTCAGAGAAGGCTATAACGGTCTTATCCACGGGGATTTGCTGAAAATGGGACCTCGTTCCGTAAAAAATATAATCAACCAGGGTGGAACTATTCTAAAATCTGCCAGATCCGCTGAATTCAGAACTAAAGAAGGTCGCCAGCAAGCTTATGACAATTGCGTAAAATATGGAATTGACGGTTTGGTTTGTATCGGTGGAGACGGAACTTTCACGGGAGCCAAAATATTTAATGAAGAATTTGGAATCCGCGTAATTGGTGTGCCGGGAACAATTGACAATGATATTTTCGGAACCGATAACACAATCGGTTATGATACGGCATTAAATACAGCAATGGATGCAATTGATAAAATCCGTGACACGGCAACTTCTCATAACAGAGTTTTCTTTATAGAAGTAATGGGTCGTGATGCAGGCTTTATCGCCTTAAACAGTGGATTGGCAACCGGAGCTCTCGACATTCTTATTCCCGAGAAAAAAGATAGTATCGACGAGCTTTTTGCCAACTTCAAAACTGCTGAAAAATCAGGAAAATCTTCAAGCATTGTAGTGGTAGCGGAAGGTGAAAAATTAGCAAACGTTTACGAATTAGCCGAAAAAACAAAACTTTCTTTCCCTGATTATGATATTCGTGTGGCCATTTTGGGTCATATGCAGAGAGGAGGTTCTCCTAGCTGTGCCGACAGAGTTTTGGCAAGCAGATTAGGCTACGGGGCAGTAACAGGATTAATGGAAGGAAAAACAAATGTAATGGCAGGAATGCGTTCCAATGATGTTGTTTATACGCCTATCGAAGAAGCCATTAAAAAACACAATGAAATCAATCAGGATCTTTTATTGATTTCAGAAATTTTAGCAATCTAATATTTTTAAATATAATTAAAACAAACTATTATGTCAACAATTAAAGTAGGTATCAACGGGTTTGGTAGAATCGGTCGTCTTGTTTTCAGAGCAATGACTGAAAGAGACAACATCGAAGTAGTAGGAATTAACGACCTTATCGATGCTACATACATGGCTTATATGCTTAAATATGATTCTGTACACGGTATTTTCCCGGGTGAAGTTTCTGTAGAAGGTAACGACCTTGTCGTAAACGGAAAAAGAATCAGAGTAACTGCTGAAAGAGACCCTAGCAACCTAAAGTGGAACGAAATCGGTGCAGATTACGTTGTAGAATCTACAGGTTTATTCTTAGATAAAGACAGTGCTGCAAAACATATTACGGCAGGTGCTAAGAAAGTAATTCTTTCTGCTCCTTCTAAAGATGATACTCCAATGTTTGTAATGGGTGTAAACCACACAGAACTTACAGACGATGTAAAAATCTTGTCAAACGCTTCTTGTACGACTAACTGTTTAGCTCCTTTGGCTAAAGTTATCCACGATAACTTCGGAATCGTAGAAGGTCTGATGACGACGGTACACGCTACAACAGCAACTCAAAAAACTGTTGACGGTCCTTCAGCTAAGGATTGGAGAGGTGGTAGAGCTGCTCTAAACAATATTATCCCTTCTTCTACAGGTGCTGCAAAAGCGGTAGGAAAAGTAATTCCTTCATTGAACGGAAAATTAACAGGTATGTCTTTCAGAGTACCAACTGTTGACGTTTCTGTAGTAGATTTAACAGTAAGATTAGAAAAAGCTACTTCTTATGACGAAATCTGTGCTGCAATCAAGACTGCTTCAGAAGGTGAATTAAAAGGTATTCTTGGATACACTGAAGATGCTGTAGTTTCTCAAGACTTCATCGGAGACAAGAGAACTTCAATCTTCGATAAAGACGCTGGTATCATGCTTTCTCCTAACTTCGTAAAACTTGTTTCTTGGTATGACAACGAAATGGGTTATTCTAACAAGTTAGTTGATATGTTGATTCATGCGGCTTCTTTGTCTAACTAATAAAGTTTTTAGCTTGAAATAAAAAACAACCTCCCGATTGCGAGGTTGTTTTTTTATTTATCTATATGTTAAATATAGATTGATTTAATCAAATTTCATCTGTAATATTTCAAAACTTCCGTCATCTTTAACTCTCACTTTAGCAAAGACGTCTTTCAAACTTTTTCCAGGGAGACCATAATCAAAATACATATCATAATAAAAGTATCTCTGCTCTGCATTGGGAAGTAATCTCATTTTTACCTCCAGACCAAAGTTTGGATTAATGTGTTCTTGAGTCATTTTATTAACAAATTCAGGTGAATTCATTATAAAGTTTAATGCATTTACTGGTAGTAACATAATTATATAATTTAAAGGTTAGGAAATTATTTTTTAGGAATAATAATGAAAGAGATTGTTGTTGGAAAATTTCTTTTAATATAATTGCCTACAGGATAAAACTCAGCTTTTACCGTATACATATCTGAAAAGTTAATTCCAACACCTAGATTAAGTAAAGGAAGAACTTTTTTATAATCCTGATCAACCGACAATATATTATTATACTTAGAATTCCCGTATAAAACAGCCGCTCTAGCATCAAAAAAAATAGAAATCATTTTATTAACACCTCTCCCAAAAGCACCAACAGCAATTCCTGTATTATTAGTCAGAATAAAATCATTATCTGCTTCATTAATCTTTGTCAGTTCAACCCCAGTATTATGATAGATATATGATTTTAAGCCGAAATTACCCTCTTTATTTCCTAGAGCAATAAAAGGATATTTAATATTAATAAATAGATTCCCTCCTCCATTTTGAAGGGATGAAACCAACTGATCTTTTTTAATTTCCTCAGTAGCGATACTGTCGTTATCTTTTACTGTACTATTAAATTGAAAACCAATACCAATTCTGAAAGGTCCCATATAATCATTAACTACTTCGGAGTTAAAAGAAAGGTTTTTTAAATTAGGATTATAAACCACATTATTATTCTGAAAAAACTGTGTAAAATCTGTTTTGCCTTCAAAAAAAGCTATAGAACGAGTACTTCCTACATCATTAAGTCCTGCAGGAAATAATATTTTTAAGCTATTATCATCCTTTGCATTATCAATAATAGCAGAATTAATGGCTTCATATGAGTAACTATCGCCAGCAAGCAGTTTATCAATTTCGTCTTTACTCTTTGCGTTTTTAATTTTCTTTTGGAGCTCTCCATTATTTTCCGAGTTATTTTTTAAAAAGCTTATAATTTTTTTCTTTTCCTGTGCTAATACATCATTTTTTTCCCCATCTCTAATAACTTCATTTATATTGCTAAATGAAAATTGAGCTTCTAAACTTGTACTCAAAGTCAAAAAGAAAAATAATATTAGAATAATTTTTGTTTTCATATCTATTAATTTTAATACAAATTTTCAAAATTCAGGAACACAAAAAAATTACCCGTTTGTGTGATTTTAGCAAAATTCTAAAAACAAAAGAACCTCCACAAAAATGCAGAGGTTCAAGTTTATCCTTTTCAAACAGCTAACAGAAAATTCTAAACTATTTTATATATCAGGATTGATTTTAGTTAAATATTGTTGAAATAAGGTACGAAACAGATGACTGTAATTAACAGTTTAAGAGAAAGTTTTCACAGTTATTAGAATACAGCAAATGTTATAAATTTATCAATGCAAAAACATCCCCCTTTTGTGGTATTTTTTAAGAAAACTTTAACTACTTTAGCTAAAACCCGAATATGAGTAATTCTGAAAAAAAACATCCTTTAGTTGAAGTATGGAAAACCTATCCAGGCGAAAGAAAAGAAATTGAAAATATTTCAACAATTCCTCCTATAGAGCGGATTTTAGGAGAAATGTTTGCAATCGGCGAGTTTTATTATTATGTACTGAACCTTACCAACAGTACAATTTCCCATCATCACGAAAATATTTTAAAACTCCACGGATTAACCGAATATCCTCAACATTTAAAAGAAATTATCGATCTGACCCATCCGGATGATATTGATTTTGTGATACAGGCAGAACAAAAAGTCGTAGAAAAAATTTTAGAACTCGGGAAAGAACATCAACTTCATTTAAAATCAAGTTACTGTTTCAGATTGAAAACTGCAGCGGGAAACTATGAGCTCTTTCATCATCAGGCGATTCTCACATTGGAAGACGAAAATCAAAATTTAATACAATCGATTAATATCCACACCAATATTAATCACATTACCAAAGAAAATCCGCACACCGTTTTGATTTCAGGAATCGGAATGAGAAATGATTTCACTCAGATTAAAATTGAAAATCTTCCAGCATCAAAAAAGCCTATTGAAATAAATTTAACAAAAAGAGAAACGGAAATTCTGTCTTATATCGCTAAAGGATATTCGGGATCAGAAATTTCTAAAATGCTTATTTTGTCGGAACATACAGTGCGTACACACAGAAAGAATATTTTGGCGAAAACCAAATCCAGAAACAGCAAAGAATTATTAAAAAAAGCTTTTGAATGGGGACTTATTTAATCGCAATGGTGAAGAATGAATGATCAATTAAAATAAAAAGACTACAAACGAAGTCAATTTCTATAAAAAAGTCTGATAAATCTCACTACGATATTTCGGCGCAAAACTTGTATTTTTATCTTAAATAAATAGGATGATTGTACAACCACGTTTCAAGGATTCACAGCATTTCAAAGATTTTTGGACCACAGGCAACGGAAAGCAGCTTATGGAATTTTCCGGTACTCAAGTAAGTTTCGATAACTTTGAAAAGTTTGCTCCTTACTTCTATCATGTAGATGAAATTGGCGATCAGGTGGTAAGAGATGTCTATTTAACCAAAAAATATCATGAAGCCTCAAGAGAAATAGAAGGTTATATTCGTAATGGAGTTTCAGAAAATGATGATGTTCCGGAAAGTATAAAACAACTATTTTCTCAAACTCAAAAAATCCCCGATTGGCTGGATCATGACTTACTAGAAAGTGGTGCAGAGCTTTGCATGAGAAGCAATCTTGATTCATTAATTTCATTAAGAGATTACTGCTTGATAGGCGGGTACGATTATGCTTATCTTAATAAACCACTGATTGCCACCGAAGCATTAAAAAAAGGAGCTGTAAAACGACTTTCAGAAACGTTGGATTTTTGGGTTAATGTCACAAGATATGATGCACTGGAAATCCATAAAAAGGGTTACGAATTTGCCATTAAAACAAGATTAATTCATTCTTACGCAAGAATTTCCATTAAAAAACATTATAAAGATTGGGATACGGAAAATTGGGGAGAACCCATCAATTCCTGGGATATGATGGCGACATATATTGGTTTTAGTCTGGTTTTCATGCACAGTCTTCACAAATTGGGAAATACATTCTCCGAGCAAGAAGAAAAAGGACTTTTCCACCTTTGGAAATATGTCGGATATTTATTGGGAATTCCTGAAAACCTCCTGCCAGACAATAAAAAACAAGCCACACAATATTTTTATTTGTGGACATCAATTCAGCCGCCTGCCGATAAAGATTCCGTTCTTTTAGCTCATTCTTTATTGAACGAATCGCTGGAAAATCCTATTCTAAAATATAATTTTCAAAGAAAAAACCTTCGCTATCTTCACATCTGCTGTACGTGGTTTTTGCTTGATGATGAAGTTTGCAAAAGGATGCAGATCCCGGAAGTTTCCAACAGAAAAGTTTTTCCGAAAACAAAATGGATGATCAATAAAATCTATGATAATTTGGTGAGCAGACAAGCCCGAATCAACAAAGGGAACAAAGATCAAATGAAAGTGTTGAGCGATTATTTAAATATTACCCAAAACTCTAATTTTCATTAATTTTTTCTGAATTAATTAGCCTTAAATCTATAGTTATTTTTAAAAACTATTTCTCGCTATCCACTCATACTCCTCACACCGATACTTTCCCGAAGCTTGTTGCGGGGTAACCGTTTCTATCGAGGCTGGACATTTGTCGGCAAATTAATATCTTGTAAAAAAAGAAAACTTTCACTTTCAGTAACTTGTTTCCAAATAAAATAAAGAATGAAATTTTATTATTTTTTAACTATAAAAACAACTTTTAATGGTATACGATATTAGTTTTTGACTGTAAATTTTTGTATTTTTGATAAATTATTTAAACGACAGATGAGTAACATTGAAGATAAGAAAAAAGCACTTGCTTTAGTGCTTGACAAACTAGATAAAACATACGGAAAAGGTACAGTAATGACATTGGGAGACGACGCAGTCGATTCTACCATTGAAGTTATTCCTTCGGGATCTTTGGGATTAGACATCGCCTTAGGAGTTGGCGGTTACCCAAGAGGTAGAATTATCGAGATCTACGGACCTGAATCTTCAGGTAAAACAACGTTAACACTTCACGCCATTGCAGAAGCTCAGAAAGCAGGCGGAATTGCAGCATTTATTGATGCTGAGCATGCTTTCGACAGAGGATATGCAGGGAAATTAGGAATTGATCTTGAAAACCTGATCATTTCTCAACCTGACAATGGTGAACAAGCATTAGAAATTGCTGATAATTTGATTCGTTCAGGAGCAATCGATATCGTAGTAATTGACTCAGTGGCAGCATTGACACCAAAAGCGGAAATCGAAGGTGAAATGGGAGATTCTAAGATGGGTCTTCACGCAAGATTGATGTCTCAGGCGTTGAGAAAATTGACAGCAACAATTTCAAGAACAAAATGTACTGTAATTTTCATCAACCAGTTGAGAGAAAAAATCGGTGTTATGTTCGGAAATCCTGAAACGACTACCGGCGGTAATGCGCTGAAATTCTACGCTTCCGTAAGAGTGGATATCAGAAAAGCATCCGCACCAATTAAAAATGGTGACGAAGCGGTGGGTAGCCGTGTGAAGGTAAAAATTGTAAAAAATAAAGTGGCTCCACCTTTCAAAATGGCAGAATTTGATATTATGTATGGTGAAGGAGTTTCTAAAACAGGAGAAATCCTTGATTCTGCAGTGGATATGGGAATTGTGAAGAAAAGCGGTTCTTGGTTCAGCTACGGTGATACTAAACTGGGACAAGGTCGTGATGCTGTAAGAGATTTATTAAAAGACAATCCTGAACTTTCTGAGGAACTGGAAAACAAAATCAAAGAAGAATTGGCAAACAAAGTAAAATAAGTTTTTTCGATTTTTAAAATATTTAAAGACAGCTTTTTTAGGCTGTCTTTAAATATTTTAAAATAAAATTTCCAATGAAACTTAATATTGCATGTAAAATATTAATCTTTTCACTATTTGTAATGATGCTTTCTTGTTATAAAGAAAAGACAGTCAACAATTATTTTGTTATCTATTCTACCAATGCACAAAAGGAAAATATTGAGTTTTATTGGAAAGATGAAAAAAATCAACCTTTAAAAAGTATTCGGAATTTAAAAACTTATGTTAGTATCCAAAATAAAGCTTTAAAATTTGCCATGAATGGCGGAATGTACAGTAAAAAAAATATTCCGAAAGGATTGTATATAGAAAATTTTAAAACTTTACATCCAATCGATACTTTGAGTGGCGCAGGAAATTTTTATTTAAAACCGAATGGTATTTTCTACATTACAAAATCTAATACAGTAGAGATTATTCCCACTGAAAATTTTAAACAAAACTCACCTATAAAATTTGCAATACAATCCGGTCCGATGCTTATTAATAAAGGGAAAATCAATCTCATTTTTCAACAAAATTCTAACAACTTAAATATCAGAAACGGTGCCGGAATTTTGAAAAACGGCAATATAATCTTTGCAATGTCGAAGAAAGAAATCAACTTTTACAATTTTGCATTATTTTTCAAAAAAATTAGGATGTGAAAATGCATTGTATCTGGACGGTTTCGTGTCAAGAGCCTATTTTCCCGAAGAAAACTGGATTCAGGAGGATGGAGATTTCGGAGTAATGATAGGCATTACAACCGAAAAATAAAATCTGCACTTACAAATAATGTCAAAATGTCACTTTCTCTTAAACGGTATTTTTTTTGAGAAAGAATAACCATAAATTAAAACAAAAATTATTATGACCAAAGGAAATATTAATGTATCTGTGGAAAATATTTTCCCGCTTATTAAAAAATTTCTTTATAGTGATCACGAAATATTCCTGAGAGAATTAATCTCAAATGCGACGGATGCTACTTTAAAATTAAAGCACCTTACAAGTATTGGAGAAGCAAAAGTGGAGTACGGAAATCCACAGCTTGAAGTGAAAATTGATAAAGAAAATAAAACGCTTACAATCATCGATCAGGGAATCGGGATGACTGCTGAAGAAGTTGAAAAATACATCAACCAAGTTGCTTTTTCAGGAGCTGAAGAGTTTTTAGAAAAATATAAAGATTCGGCAAAAGATTCAGGGATTATCGGTCATTTCGGACTCGGGTTTTATTCTGCATTTATGGTTGCGGAGAAAGTTGAAATCGTAACAAAATCTTATAAAGATGAACCGGCCGTTCGTTGGATTTGCGACGGAAGTCCTGAATTTACTTTAGAAGAAACAACTGATAAAACCGACAGAGGAACAGAAATTATTCTTCATATCGCAGAAGATTCTTTAGAATTTTTAGAAGAAGGAAAAATCCGTGAATTGTTGTTGAAATATAACAAATTCATGCCTGTTCCTATTAAGTTTGGAACTAAAACCCACACTTTACCTTTACCGGAAGACGCTGGAGAAGATGCGGTTGCAGAAACGGAAGAAGTAGACAATATCATCAACAATCCGACTCCGGCATGGACGATTGCTCCAAGTGAATTGACGAGCGAAGATTATATGAAATTCTACCACGAATTGTATCCGATGCAGTTTGAGGAGCCTTTATTTAATATTCATTTGAATGTTGATTATCCGTTCAATTTAACGGGAGTTTTGTTCTTTCCAAAATTGAGCAATAATTTAAATATTGAAAAAGATAAAATCCAGTTATATCAAAATCAGGTTTTTGTAACGGATGAAGTGAAAGGCATTGTTCCGGATTTCTTAATGCTTCTTCGTGGAGTTATTGATTCTCCGGATATTCCGTTGAACGTTTCGCGTTCTTATTTACAGGCTGACGGTGCGGTAAAGAAAATCTCTTCTTATATTACCAAAAAAGTTGCCGACAAAATGACTTCTTTAATTAATGAAAACCGCGAAGATTACGAGAAAAAATGGAACGACATTAAAGTTGTGATCGAATACGGAATCGTTACCGAAGAGAAATTTGCTGAAAAATCTGACAAATTCACGTTATACCCTACAACTGATGGAAAATATTTCCTTTGGAATGAATTAGAGGAAAAACTTAAGCCAAATCAAACGGATAAAGATGGTAATTTGGTTATTCTTTACGCTTCCAATATAGATGAGCAACATGGTTATATTCAATCTGCAAAAGATAAAGGATATGAAGTTATTTTATTGGATTCTCCGGTAGTTTCTCACGTTATTCAGAAGCTGGAAACTTCAAAAGAGAAAGTTTTATTTGTGAGAGTAGATGCAGATCACGTGAATAATTTGATTAAAAAAGACGAGCCAATTATTTCTAAATTAAGTGAGACCGAAAAAGAATCGTTGAAGAAAAATGTTGAAGAAACAATTAACGATAAAAAATTCACGGTTCAGCTTGAAGATTTAGACAGTACCGATGCTCCGTTTACCATTACACAACCTGAATTTATGAGAAGAATGAAGGATATGCAGGCAACTGGCGGCGGCGGAATGTTTGGAATGGGCGGTTTCCCTGAAATGTATAATTTGGTTGTGAATTCTAACAGCGAATTTGCCAATCAGATTTTGAAAACTGAAAATCCAGGAGAAAAAGAAGGCTTAATAAAATATGCTTTAGACTTGGCTAAACTTTCTCAGAATTTATTGAAAGGAAAAGATTTGACAGATTTTATCCAAAGAAGCTATAAGCAATTAGAAAAGTAATTTGACTATTTTATATTGAGTTTCGGGGCGACTTTGTCGCCCAGAAACTATTTTTAGAGAAATAATTTAAGCGATAATTATCTCAGAATATCTACAATTCTTCCAAAGGATTCCAAAACAATTTCTTGAAATTTTTAATTCTAAAATTTTCTACCTCAATTCCTTCCGCTTCCAATCTTTCCTGAAATTCCGGTACAGACAACGTTCCCGAGCTTGAAATTACCCGATGGGCGGGAACATCTTTTGGACAGCCTCCCATTGCCTTTCCGACATGACGGGAATGGTTGGGAAAACCAACTGCCTTTGCAATCGCCCCATAACTTGTTACTCTTCCGGCAGGAATCAGTTTTGTTATTTCCCAGACCTGTTGTTTGAAAATCTCGTTCATATTTATTTATATTATCAAAAGTAAGAAATTAGATATTTCCAAGATTTCATTTATCAAAAAATAAATTAATCAATCGTTATGATTGTTAAAATTTTCTAAAATTACCATACATCAAGAGAACGATATTTTTATTGTTGTAAATTGAAGCAATGATATTAAAATAAAATATTATGGCAAATTTAAAAGGAAAAGTAATTATTGTAACGGGAGCAGCGATGGGACTCGGTCTTGCTGCAGCAGATGTATTAGCTTCTAAAGGAGCCGATTTGACATTGGTAGATTATAATGCTGAAGCTTTAGAAAAAACAAAGACAGATCTTCAGTCAAAATATTCTGAAAATAAATTCTTGACGGTAACAGCAGATGTTTCTGTGGAAGAAAATGTAAAGAATTATGTTGATCAGACCGTTAAAGAATTCGGAAAGATTGACGGATTGTACAACAATGCCGGAATTGAAGGAAAACAAGCTCCTTTAGTTGATTATGATATTGATATTTTCAAAAAGGTAATAGATATTAATCTTTTGGGCGTTTATTACGGAATGAAATACGTAATTCCTGAGCTACAGAAAAATGGTGGCGGAAGAATTGTAAACGTGGCTTCCGTAGGAGGAATAAGAGGCGTTCTGAATCAAACCGCTTATGTTGCAACGAAACACGCCGTAGCCGGAATGACAAAAAATGCAGCACTGGAATATGGTAAAGATAATATTCTAACGAATGCGATTGCTCCGGGTGCTATTTTAACGCCGATGGTTGCAGAAGCTTTCAAGCAGGTAAATCCTGATGATCCTAAAGCTGCCGAAAAAGAATATGCCTCCAGAAATCCTACAAGAAAGTTGGGCGATCCTACAGATGTCGGACATTTGGTAGCCTATTTATTAAGTGACGAAAACGGCTATGTTTCCGGGCAGGTAATTGCGATCGACGGCGGTGAATCTAATATGTACGGGAATTCATAAAAGTAAATATACATAATTTTTAATTTTGTTAGTGAGAAATTGTCTGTTGAAAAGCAGGCAATTTTCTTTTAACAAGCAACTTATTATTGCATAATTTTTGAATGTTTATTCTTAATCATTAAAATATTGTATTATGAAAAAGTCAATTTTCCGATTTCTCAATAAGATCAACAAATCTGTTTTACCGAAATTAAGCGATAAAGACCCAACAAAGCTTACCAAAATTCAGAAAGGAATTCTGGCTTACCGGTATTTTGTATTGGTGAATTCTCTAGATTAAAAAAGATTATTTAATTTTAGAAATTAAATTCCTACACCATTGGTACAAAGGCTTTTCAATTAGTAAATAAATAATAATTGAACAAATCCACAACGCTACAAAATTGCGATCGGGAAGATAAAAGTAAGATTTCAGCTTCATATTAAAATAGCTGAGATGAATCAGATAAAAGACAAAAGAAGCATTGCCTAAAAGAACAAAAAATTTGGTTGACAATATTTTAGAAGCCCATGTTTTTTCAGATATTAATCCCCAGAAGAAAAGAGCAATCGCAACAGGTAGGAAAAATTCATGAATAATCCTCCCTTCCCATCTTTCTACACCATGTACAAAATTGTTTCTGGCAAAAAAAGCAATTGAAACAGTGAAAATAATGATTAAAATTCCGCCATAGAATGTAGGATTTTTCAATTTTGTCAGAAGTTCTGTTCCTTTTGTCTGTTTCATGAAATAAGCCAACAACATTCCGAAAAAGAATTCCATACTTCTTCCGAAAAAAGTATTTCCTACCATAAATTTTAACGGATATAAAAACCCTTTCGGATTTCCGTTATATTCATGTAATCCGTAACCGATGCTATAGCTTATAAGAAAAAGTCCTAACAGAAATGAAATACAATATGTCCAGTTTTTTTTCAACAGTAAAAATAAAAATGGGGCTAATAGATAGAAAAAAAATTCGACACTGAGAGACCACGCCTGTACGATTCCCGAAATGGAATATTTATCAAACAAAGAATACAACAGCGAATACTGCAGAAAATAAGTATCTACATCCTTAGAATAATGAGTATCGAGAAAATAAAAACTCAACAAAATCCAATATAACGGAAAAATCCTTGCTATACGGAGTAGAATATATTTTAAGTATGATTTTTTAGAGTCTAAAGGCGAATCTTCATAGCGGTAAGCCAGCAGAAAACCACTCAACACAAAGAAAACCGTGACACCGATATGCCATTCACTAATGAAACGCATAATAGGGAAAGGCAGATCATAACGCCAATATTTACGATTATGATATACAAATACCATAATCGCTGCAATGGCACGCATTCCAGTAAGGGCTTCAAATTTATGTTTCTGTAAATTCTCCAAAATTGAAAAAAATAAAAGGCTTACATGATAAGCCTTTTAAGTATAGTTGATTATTATTTTTACGATTAATTCTCCAAAATATAAGAGAACATCAATGGTGCACAGATGGTTGCATCACTTTCAACGATAAATTTCGGTGTAGTAATATCCAGTTTACCCCAAGTAATTTTCTCGTTCGGAACAGCTCCTGAATAAGAACCATAAGAAGTCGTAGAATCTGAAATCTGACAGAAATAAGACCAGAACGGAATGTCATGCATTTCCATATCCTGATACAACATCGGAACAACACAAATCGGGAAATCTCCTGCGATACCTCCACCAATCTGGAAGAAACCAACACCTTTTCCTGCTGAGTTTTTAGTGTACCAATCTGCCAAATACGTCATGTATTCGATACCGGATTTCATTGTAGTTGCAGTCAATTCACCTTTAATACAGTAAGAAGCGAAGATGTTACCCATTGTAGAATCTTCCCATCCAGGAACAACAATTGGTAAATTTTTCTCAGCTGCTGCGATCATCCAAGAATTTTCTCTCGGAATTTCGTAATACTGCTCCAATACTCCTGAAAGAATCATTTTATACATAAATTCATGCGGGAAATATCTTTCACCTTTAGCTTCAGCATCTTTCCAGATTTCAACAATATGTTTCTGCAATCTTCTGAAAGCCTCTTCTTCAGGGATACAAGTATCTGTAACTCTGTTTAAACCTCTCTCCAACAAATCCCATTCGTCCTGAGCCGTTAAATCTCTGTAATGAGGAACTCTTTCGTAGTGAGAATGCGCTACAAGATTCATCAAATCTTCTTCAAGATTCGCTCCTGTACAAGAAATAAAATCTACTTTATCCTGACGAATCATTTCAGCAAGAATTTTTCCTAACTCAGCCGTAGACATTGCTCCCGCCAAAGTAATCATCATTTTCCCGCCATCTTTAAGATGAGCAACATATCCTTTAGAAGCATCTACCAAAGCAGCAGCATTGAAATGCAGATAATATTTTTCTATAAATTCAGTAATTGGCTTACTCATTTTTTTAATTTTTGCAAAGATAAAACTTAAAAACGGAATGTAGCGGCTGCGCTCAAAGAAACTCTCGCTAAACCTTCTTTTTGATCATCTTCAAAATGAATAGTCTGCCCGTTATATTTCATTTTAGATAAAGTTCCTGCTGTAAATCCAAGTTTAGGACCAATGTAGAAATTCTTTGAAACAGCGTATTGATAAGCGAAATCAGCTTCCAGACCGAGATTCGTTCCTTTTCCCGTCACATTTCCTGTTACTGTTTTATAAGTAATTGTTCCAATTCCGAAATCCATAAACAATTTATGTTTTGTGTCTTCATTGTAATTAGAATACATTAAAGCTGGACCCACGAAAATGATATGATCTTTTGTACTTACATTTGCGGAAACAAAATTGCCATTTTGATCTTGTACTGTAAGTCTCCCATCACTTGACGCACTGTAGTTGGAATATTTAACTCCAATTCCAACATTTTTCACATTATAATACGCAGAAATATCAAAGTTTACGCCACTTTTTAGCCCTTTAATATAATTTTTAGTTTCATTATTAATTCCTTTTGGTGTAGCTGCTAATCTCCACCCGAAACCAACTGATGGCATAATAGTAAATTTTTGCTGCACTTTCGTATCTGCTTCCTGAGCAAATGAAAGTGTTGCAATCGAAAATAATCCAAACGTTATTAGTTTTTTAATCATTGGTTTAAAATTTTCCCGCAAAAATAAGATTTTTCTCAAACTAAGAATAGAACTAAATATTAAAATTAAATAATCTGATTTTAAAACGTAATGTTAAAAATTTAAACAGGTTTAATATTTAAATTTTCTATTATCTTTTTTCTCAGAAATTTTCTTTTTATTATCAAGTCTCTTTTGTTTTTGACCTTTTGAAGGTTTTGTGGCAAATCTTTTTTTAGGAATAAATAACGCTTTATCTACAATTTCCAGAATTTTTTCAATGGCTTTGTTTTTATTCATTAATTGCGTTCGGCTTTCAGAAACTGTCAAAAATAAAAATCCGTCTGCATTGATTCTGTTTTTCAGCTTATCCTGAATTAAATCCTTTTGATCTTCATAAAAAAATTCTGATTTAGAAACTTTCCAAAGAACAGTCACTGAAGTCTCCACTTTATTCACATTCTGCCCTCCTGCCCCACTGCTTCGGGAAGTTTTGAAATTGAGTTCCTTTGAAAAGTCTTTCATAATATAAAATTACCGTTTTGTAATTATTCCATCATTCTTTTGAATTAAGTTTAGCAACTCAATACGGTTAATTTTTCCGTTTGGTGTTCTTGAAATCTTTTCAATAAAAATTATTTCTTTGGGTTTGTGAAAATTTTTCTCAAACTTAATTTCAGAAATTTCATTAACTATGTCTTTAGTTTCTTCACCTTCAATGATTAATATCAATTTTTGCCCCAGACTTTCATCATTAATTCCTAAAAAAACAGCTTCATTAGGAATTTTTTTCTTTACTAAAACTTCCAGTTGTTCGGGAAAAATTTTCGCCCCAGCAGAATTGATCACGTTATCAATTCTTCCTAAAAACTTAAACTGATTTTCATTTTTAATTTCAACTAAATCATTAGTCTGCAATACTTCATTATTTAAATTAGGTGCAAAAATTTTCAGGCAACCTCTTTTATCTTTAGAAATGGTAATATTTTCAAAAATAGTAAAGTATTCTTCTGGTTGAGGAAAAATCTTCTTTAATGCAATATGAGAAAGTGTTTCAGACATTCCATACGTTTCAAATATTTGGGTTTGAGAGTTTGAGAGCTTTAGGGTGTCTGTAATTTTATTTTTCAAACTTTCAGAAACAGCCGCTCCACCGATAATCAGGTTTTTAATCAAATTTAATTTATCTAACGAGTTTTCAACCTGTAAAGGAGTCATGGCACAGAAATCAATTTCTTCAGTTAATTTTTCCAAAGGTTTTGCGGAAGGATCAACCACCACCAACTTCAATTTTCTCACGATCGAACGAACAACCATCATTTTCCCAGAAATATATTCAATCGGAAGACAGATCAATGCGGAAGCATTTTCTTGTAAGTTTAAAAAATTACACGTCATTTCCGCTGAACTGATCATTTTCTTTTTTTCAATATCAAAAACTTTAGGAATTCCTGTAGAACCGGAAGTCTGAACTTTCACCATCACAGAATCCGAAAACCATTCTTCAATAAAATTTTTCACTTTTTCTTCAAATTCCGTTTTGTAATATAATTGATTAATATTGAGATTATTGAAGTCTATCACCATAATTTCCATGAATAAATTGTGAAGTAAATTTAAAAAAAAGTTTAAAAAGTATTTGCAAATAATGAAAAAAGCTGTAAATTCGCCTCACCAAAATAAGACAGACCTATAGTGTAACGGTAGCACTCCGGTTTTTGGTACCGTCAGTCGGGGTTCGAATCCCTGTGGGTCTACGAAAAACCATTCTAAAAGAATGGTTTTTTCTTTTGTATAAACTCTGTCATAATATTCTTCAAAAATTTAATTAAAATTTCATCAGGAAATTAACTCACTTTTAGTTATAAATTCAATAGCCACATTTTTGTAAAAATGTGGCTATTTTTATTTAAATTCTTCAGGAACAGTGATGTTATTTTGTTTCATATATTCCAAAAGATCTTGATACTTATCTTGATACTCGTCATTTCCGCATTTATGAGAAATACTGCAAATATCAGAAGGTTTTATTTCCAAAATATCGGAAATCTTCGTTAAAATTTCCAGATTAATTTTCACTTTAGAGTTTTCGATATCAGAATATGCTTTTTGAGAAATTCCCATCTCAAAAGCCATATATTCCTGCGTAAAATCCTTAGTCCTTCTGATTTTCCTAATATTTTGTCCACATATTTTCATTATCCCTATTTTAGTAGTTTTCAGTATACTTTAGAAGTATATCTATTAGACTTACACAAAGTTAGTGAATACCTTTGGCAAAACATTATTACGCTACATGATATTTAAAACCTGAATTTAAAATTTACTTAAAAATTCTTGTTTTAAAGGAAATATCACTTCGGTACAACACATAGGAATTATGGAGACGCAAAGATTTAATTATGACAATAATATTGTCAGAGCATTCCTCTATGCTACAATAGCATTCGGTTTGGTGGGCTTTTTACTCGGACTTACCGCTGCACTGATGCTTTTTTATCCTGAACTTCCCGAATTTTTATTCGGAACAGATGACACAACGATTAAAAGTTTGGCATCGGGAAATATTCAGGGATTGGTTAATACGCAAGGAGCACTAGGCTTCGGAAGAATCAGAATGTTGCACACAAGTGCTGTTATTTTTGCATTTGTCTGCAATTCCTTCTTTTGCGGTGCTTATTACAGTATGCAGAGATTGCTTAAAACCAGAATGTACAGCGATACCCTTTCATGGATTCATTTCTGGACATGGCAAATTATGATTATTTCTGTGGTGATTACTTTCTTAATGGGTATCAACACATCAAAAGAATATGCAGAACACGAATGGCCAATTGATATTTTAATTACTATTTCCTGGGTTATTTTCGGAATTAATATGTTCGGAACGATTGCCAAAAGAAGAGTTAGACATTTATATGTAGCCATTTGGTTTTATATAGGAACTTGGTTGGCGGTAGCAATGCTTCACATTTTTAATAATCTGGAAGTTCCCTTATCTTTTACAAGCTGGAAATCATATTCAGTGTATGCAGGAGCAAAAGATGCGTTGGTTCAGTGGTGGTACGGCCACAATGCAGTTGCGTTTGTATTGACGACTCCGGTTTTAGGCTTGATGTATTATTTTTTACCAAAAGCAGCCGACAGACCTGTATTCTCTTATAAATTATCTATTATCCACTTTTGGTCTCTGATCTTCGTTTACCTTTGGGCAGGACCACACCATTTACAGTACACAGCCTTGCCGGCTTGGGCTCAGGCGGTGGGAACAGGTTTCTCTATTATGCTAATCGCTCCATCTTGGGGAGGAATGCTGAACGGATTATTAACGTTGAGAGGAGCTTGGGATAAAGTAAGAGAAAATCCTATTTTGAAATTCTTCGTTGTCGCTGTTACCTGTTACGGAATGGCAACTTTTGAAGGTCCGCTTTTAGCTACAAAATCTCTAAATAAAATTGGTCACTACACCGACTGGGTTATCGGTCACGTACATTTAGGAGCACTTGGATGGAATGGTTTCATGGCTTTTGGGGTTGTTTATTACCTAATTCCGGTGATGTGGAGAACAGATCTTTGGTCTAAAAAATTAGCCAACTGGCATTTCTGGTTGGGAACTTTAGGAATTATTTTCTACGCAGTCCCAATGTATATCGCAGGATTCACACAAGGATTAATGTGGAAACAGTTCAATCCTGACGGAACTTTGCTTTGGAAAAACTGGCTGGATACCGTTACAGCAATTATTCCATATTATAAATTGAGATTTTCAGGAGGTATATTTTATCTTTCAGGAGCAATCTTAATGGTTGTAAACATCATTGCAACAGTTAGAAAAGGTTCATTCCAGAAAAATGTTCCGGCAGAAGCTCCGGCTTTAGCCAATATTGGAACTGCAAGAAAAGAAGGCGAAGGCGTTCATCTTTGGTTAGAAAGAACACCGAGATTATTAGCCATATTAGCATTCATTACAATTGCCATCGGAGGTATTGTAGAAATTGTTCCGACATTAACTTTAAAACAAAGTGTTCCGACCATTACATCGGTGAAACCTTATTCACCATTAGAATTAGAAGGAAGAGATTTGTATATCAGAGAAGGCTGTAATGCCTGTCATTCACAGATGATCCGACCTTTCCGTGACGAGATCGTAAGATTTGAAGGTAAAAACGGACAATATTCTAAAGCAGGAGAATTTATTTATGACAGACCATTCTTGTGGGGATCTAAGAGAACCGGACCGGATTTACACAGAGAAGGCGGCAGAAACCCCGATTCATGGCATTTCAAACACATGTACAACCCAAGAATTACTTCAGCAGGTTCTATCATGCCTCGTTTCCCCTGGTTAATTATGAACACATTAGACAAAAGCCAGATGGTGAACAAAATGAAATTAATGAAAAATTCATTCGATGTTCCTTACACAAGAGCAGAAATAGATTCTGCCAATCAATGGGCAGATAATCAGTCTAAAGCAATCGTTAAAAGAATTTATGCCGAAGCAACTGATGTAAGAGATCAGGTAGAAAAAGACAAAGCAGCAAAAGGGGCATCTTTCGTTCCGCTTGAGCAAAGAGAAATCGTAGCAATGATTGCCTATCTGCAAAGATTAGGAACAGATATTAAGACGACTCAGATTCAGACAGCAAGTGCAGAATAATTTAAATTGTAATTAAAATGAAAACAAGAACCCCAATTTCAGTCTATATCCTTGCAACTGTAGGTTTAACGATCATGGCGTTCGAAATGTTCGCACAGGATTCAGGATATTTTTCGTCACCATTTTTCTGGGGATTAATGTTGATTGCCATTATCCTTCTTTTAATCATGAATTCTTTGGGAGATTTAATTGAAAATCAGAATTTCTCTAAATTATCCGATGAAGAAAAAGCAAAATATTTAAAAGATAAAAGTATTCCTTATTATCAGAAACTTTGGAATTCAGCATTCAAAAAGCAGTCTGCAACAGAGGAAAAAGATATTTTGATTGATCATGGTTTCGACGGAATTACAGAACTGGATAATTCTCTTCCTAAATGGTGGATTGGCTTATTTTATTTCGGATGTATTTTCTGCGCAGTGTATTTAACCGCTTTTACTTTCTCAGATTATGCCCATCCTGAAGCTGAATTAAACAAAGAAACCAAGACAATGCTGGCATCTATTGCAGAATATGAAAAAACAGCACCTCGGGTAACATTGGAAACTGCAAAATACAGCGCAGATAATATTGCAGAAGGTCAGGAACTTTTCAAAACCAACTGTGTGACCTGCCACGGAGACGGAGCAAAAGGAGGAATCGGACCGAATTTAACAGACACACACTGGATTAACATAAAACAAAAAAGCCTTTTCAAAAACGTGATCTGGATGCTTGAAAATGGTTCGCCGAATAACCCTACGATGAGACCATTCATAAAAGAAGGAACCATTACAGGAAGAGATGCTGAAAAAATTGCAGCATATATTTATCATATCAATCAGGAAACAGCTCCTATTACAGTAGCACAAGGTGGCGCAAAACCACAGGGCGAAGAAGTAAAATGGGAAAACGGAAATGATTAGAAAGTTTATTAACTGAAGAAATTTAATATCCATATCTCATGCTTTCTTTACGACTACCATTTGCATTATCATTTTTATTAAACCTTTTCAACATTAATAAAACGATTGTAAAGAGAGCATTTTTCTAAAAACAAATCCGAGCTTTGGCTGTCATTATCAACTAAATTCACTTGACAACTAAACTAAATTCCACAAATGGCGGCCAAGGCAGGATTTTTGTACTCATAAGGGATACCACAACAGATCAGTAGTATATTTAGTAGTATTATATTTGTTTTTAAATCCCATCAGCATTGAAAATTAATAAACGAAAACTCATTAGAGGTATTGTAATAACCATTATTTCGATATTGGTTTTTCTTACGTTGCTTATACTCAGTTTACGGCTTCCGGTAGTCCAGAATTTTATTAAAGACAAACTTGTCGTCTATCTTGAGAAAAAAATCAAAACAAAAGTAAGTCTCGAAAAAGTTTACATAGGGTTTCCAAACAGTCTTGTTATGGAAAATTTGTATTTAAAAGGACAGGAAGTCGATACACTTTTAGCGGTAAAAAAACTCGATGTCGGCTTGAATATGTTAAAACTTATGAGTTCCACTGCAGATATTACTTCGGTAGATCTTGAAGGAGCAAGAGCCAATGTGGTAAGAAAACCTGACGGGAAATTCAATTTTGATTATATTTTGGATGCTTTTGCGACGACTGACAAAGAGGAAAGCCCGTCGAAACCGTTCATTATTTCTTTAGATAAGATTAATCTAAAAGATATTGGCGTTACTTTCAACGATCAGCAATCACGAAATGACATCAAATTATACTTCAAATCTTTTGATACAAGAGTAAAAACTTTTGATCTGCAAAATAATTCTTATGCTGTAAACGATATTAATCTTGACGGATTACAGTTAAAATTAAAGCAGGATCTTGTAGAAGAAGTTTCTCAAAAAGTAGAAAAGAAAGTTGATTCTTTAAACAATAAAAAACCGATGCAGATTGGTTTAAGAGGAATCAAGCTGACGAATTTCAATATTGATTATGGTGATGACAATACCAAAACTTTCGCCAAAGTTTTATTTAAAGAATTAAGCACGAAAGTCAATAAACTTGATCTGGAAAATAATGCTTATAATGTTGATAATGTTATCCTTTCCGGAGCAGATATTAATGCTAATCTTTATCTTCCCGCCCAAAACGCCAATCCGAAAGAGAGCAAAGAACCTGAAGTTTCAAAAGCTGCCGATCAGCAAAAAGCATTAGGTGTATTGCTTGGAAAATTGGTTCTAAATGACGTAAAAGTTGCGTACAATAACACCGCAATCGCTCCTACAAAACAGGGAATGGATTTCAATCACCTGAATTTTTCCAAAATGAATATTGAGGTGAGAAGCTTCAAAATGCAGAATAATACGTTTGCCGGAAGTATAAATTCAGCAGAAATTCAGGAAGCGAGAGGATTGGATATTCAGAAATTCAATACAGATTTTGTTTATAATGAAAAAGAAGCATATTTAAAAGATTTATACTTACAGACTCCGAAAACGATTCTGCGTGATGAGGTTGTTTTAAATTATAATTCCATTGAGCAGCTAAGTTCAAATTTGGGAGCAGTACAGATTTCAGCAAATATTAAAGATTCAAAAATCGGTTTTTCTGATATTTTAAATTTGGCTCCTACATTAATAAATACCATTCCATTCAATAAATATCCGAATGCGATTTTGAATGTAAACGCTAATGTAAAAGGAAACGTTAATGATTTACTAATCAATAATCTGAAAGTTTCAGGCTTGGATCAATTAAGAGTTGCAGCTTCAGGTCGAGTTAAAAACGTAATGAATCCCGACAATTTATATTATGATTTAAAAATTGCAGAATTATCTTCATCAGCAAAGACAATATTTAATTTAGTTCCGAAAAATACAATTCCGTCGAACATTTCCCTGCCTTCCCACATGAGCATCAAAGGAACGGCAAAAGGAACGACCAAGGTTGTAGATGCTAACTTAAACCTCTACTCTACTCTTGGAAATGCATCTGTCGTAGCAAAAGTTGATATGCGCAGAAAAAATCATGAACTATATGATGTAAAAGCCAATCTTCAGGGATTACAGATCGGAAAAATTATTCAGAATAAGGATATTGGAGCAGTTTCAGCACAGATTTATGCAAAAGGAGAAAGTTTTGATTTCAAAAATGCCAATGCAGACCTGAAAGGTCACGTTGCTTCCGCAGTTTACAAAGGGTATCGTTACCAAAATATGAATCTGACAGGAAAAATCAGACACGGAGCTTACAATATTATTTTAAATTCAAAAGATCCAAATGCCAATTTATTATTAACGGCTTCGGGAATATATGACGAAAAAAATCCTACGGTAAAAATTAATGGTGAAGTGATCAAACTTGATCTTAATAAACTTGGGTTCTACAAAGACCCGATGATTTTGGCAGGGAAAATCGATGGAGATTTCACAAGTTTAGATCCTGATAACCTGAATGGTTATTTAAATCTAAAAGATTTTGCTTTCTCTGATACAAAAGAAATTTATCCGGTTCAGGAAGTTAATTTAATTGCAAAATCTACCAATGATTCTACCCAAATCAATTTCAATTCGCAGATTGCAGATGTTGAACTGAAAGGTAAATATAAACTGACACAGATTTTTGGTTCACTGGCAAATACGATTAATCAATATTATCAGTTCCAAAAACCTGAAAAGACTGAAAAAATTCAGGCAGGACAGTTTTTTACCTTTAATGCAAAAATTAAAAATGATGATCTGATCAGAAAATTTGTTCCGGATCTGAAAAGTTTTGAAACCATTAATCTGGTTGGAAATTATGATGCCGATTCGCAGAAAATTGAAATTGACGGACAAATTCCACAGGTTTCGTATGGTGAAAATTCCATTGAAAATGCTACGATAAAAGTGACGAATCTGAACCAGGCTTTACAATATGATCTGAGTGTTGCAGCACTGAAAAGTTCAAGTTTTGCTTTAAATAAAGTAAATATTAACGGAGATGTTGCCAATAATATCATCAATTATAATATCACTACAAAAGACGCAAAAGATGCCACGCAGTTCTTAATCGCAGGAAATGCAAAATCGCTGAACGACATTACAGAAATCTCATTAAATCCGAACGGATTAAAATTGAATTACACCGATTGGAATGTTTCAGAAAATAATAAAATTCAAATTGGTAAAAACGGAATTTTAGCTGATAATTTCAGACTTTCCAATGCGGGAAGTGAAATTTCCTTACAATCTGAAAGCCAGACAGCGAATTCTCCTTTAAATGTCTCGTTGAAAGATTTTAAAATTGAGACTATCACAGAACTCATTAAAAAAGATACTGTTTTAGCGAGAGGGACGATTAACGGAACGGCACAGTTACGTAATTTGACGAAAAATATGACTTTCACTTCTGATTTGAATATCACAGATTTAATCGTTTATGGAAATGCAGTAGGAAATCTTGCAGTGAAAGTTAACAACTCTTCACCCAATCTTTTAAATGCTGATATTGCGCTTTCAGGAAATAATAATGATGTGAAAATTCTGGGAGATTACAATACTTCTTCAAGCACATTCGATCTGAATATGGCGATTAATCAATTACAGATGAAGAGTGTCCAGGGCTTTTCAATGAATGCGATTACAAATACAGAAGGTTATATTTCCGGAAATTTAAAGATTACAGGAACAACTGATAAACCGAATATTTTAGGTAAAGTAAAATTCAATGATGCAGGACTGGAAATTGCCAAAACAGGAAGTGACTTCAGAAAACTAAATGATGAAATTGACTTTACCAACCGGGGCATCGAGTTTGATAATTTTAAGATTAACGATAAAGACGGAAATTCTTTAAAAATCGACGGACAGGTTTTAACACAGACTTATCGAGACTTTGCATTCAATCTTGATCTTAACGCCAAAGATTTCAAAGTGGTAAATTCAGAGAAATCTGATGATGCAATTATGTACGGAATTCTGGCTATTGATGCAGGATTAAAAATCAGAGGAAATTTAGATTTGCCTAAAGTTGATGGAAGATTAGCGGTTTCAGACAATACAGATTTTACTTTTGTTCTTCCCCAGTCAACGCCTTCGTTACAGGAAAGAGAAGGGATTGTAGAATTTATAGATCAGGATCAGGTTGTTTTAAATAAAACGATTAAAGCCGATTCTTTAAATGCCCAAAGTAAAATCAAAGGAATGGACGTGAATGTGAATATCGAAATCAGCAAAGAAGCAAAATTATCTTTATTGATCGACAAAGCCAACGGAGATTTTGTAAAACTTCAGGGTGAAGCAGAATTGACAGGAGGGGTTGATCCTTCAGGAAAAACTACGCTTGTGGGTGTTTACGAAGTAGAATCCGGAAGTTATGAGATGACCGTAAGTGTGCTGAAACGTAAGTTTGATATTCAAAAAGGAAGTACAATTACCTGGACGGGAGAACCGACGACTGCCAATCTTGATATTACTGCCGTTTATAAAACTCAGGCGGCACCGATTGATCTTATTGAACAGCAATATGGTGCCGGCTCCGCCGAATTGAATCAGTTTAAACAAAGAATACCTTTCAATACTTTATTAAAAATGAAAGGCGAATTGCTGAAACCTGTCATTACATTTGACATTACAACTGACGAAAAAAATAATGCAGTTTCATCAACGGTTACCGATGTTGTCGATCAAAAATTATCTCAGCTCAGAACTCAGGAATCGGAAATGAACAAACAGGTTTTTGCCTTGTTGTTACTCAACAGATTTATAGGAGAAAATCCTTTTGAATCAAGCGCAGGAATGTCCGGAGAAATGATGGCGAGACAAAGTGTGAGTAAAATTCTTTCTCAACAACTGAACAATTTAGCTTCTGATTTGATCAAAGGAGTTGATCTTAATTTTGATCTTGAATCTTCTGAAGATTATTCAACAGGAGCAAAAAATACCAGAACCGATCTGAATGTCGGATTAAGCAAAAAACTGCTAAATGACCGACTGAAAGTTTCGGTAGGAAGTAATTTCGGATTAGAAGGTGAAGCCCGACAAAATGAAAATATGACCAATATTGCGGGAGACGTTACGGTAGATTACAGCCTTTCAAAAGATGGAAGATATATGCTTCGCGCATACCGTAAGAATGAATATCAGGTGGCTCTGCAAGGGCAAATCGTAGAAACAGGAGTTGGATTTATCATTACGTTGGATTATGACAAATTCCGTGATATTTTCAGGAAATCCAGAAATAAAAAGAACAGAGAAGCAAGAAAAAATAATCAGAACCAAGTCGTAGAATTTAAATAAATGAAAAACATATTCCCTACCTATTTTAAATATTTCTTTGTTTCCGGAATGGCATCGGTTACACTTTCATGCAGTAATACAAAGTACCTGAAAGAAGGACAAATGCTGTACACCGGAGCAGAAATTAATATTGAAAATGATACGATTTCCAAAAGTGATAAAAAGGAATTAAAATCTGCATTAGAAGAAAATCTTACTCCAAAACCCAACTCATCATTTTTGGGTTTAAGACCAAAATTGTATTTCTATAATATTGCCAAAGAACCCAAAAAAGAAAAAGGTTTCAATTATTGGCTAAAGTATAAAATCGGAGAAAAACCTGTTTTGTTAGGCGATGTAGATCGTGAATTCAACAAAGATATTATTCAGAATTATTCTGAGAATAAAGGATATTTTAATGCTAAAGCAACGTACGATACTGTTTCGAAAAATAAAAAAGCCAGGGTAATTTATACTGTAAGACCCGGCGCAAGATATTTAATCAGTGATGTAAAATTTCAGAAAGATTCTTCATTGGTGAATCAGGAAATCCAGAATCTTGCAGGCAGAACTTTATTAAAAAAAGGAAAACCCTTTGATCTTGATGTCATAAAATCGGAGAGAGAAAGAATTGATAATGGTTTAAAAGAAAAAGGATTTTATTATTTCCATCCTGATAATATTATCGTTCAGGCGGATAGTACAGTGACTAAAAATCATAAAGTTGAGCTTAATGTAAAACTAAAAGACAATACTCCCGATCTTTCGACTCAGCAATTCAGTATCGACAAAGTGGTGGTATTCCCGAATTACAATCTTCGGGATGTAAAAAAAGGAAAATACAGTGTTCCTATGGATACTGATTCTCTTGAAAAATATAAACACGGAGATATTTATGTAATTGATCCTGAAAATAAATTCAAACCAAAAATTTTCGACCGTGCCCTGTATTTTAAATCAGGTGATATTTATAATCGTAAAGATCATAACCTTACGCTTAACCGTTTGATAAGTTTGGGCGTTTTTAAGTTTGTAAAAAATGATTTTGTCGTTTCAGATTCTTTACAACATAAATTTGATGCATATTATTTATTAACTCCAAGAGAACTTCAGTCATTACGCCTGGAAGCTTTAGGGAGAACTAATTCTGCCAATTATGCCGGAAGCGAGTTGAATCTTAATTGGACACAACGTAACTTTTTCCGTGGAGCAGAGCAATTTAAAGCGGCTGTTTATGGTGCTTTTGATGTACAGATTGGCGGTCCCGAAAATGCTAAAAACCTTTTCCGGGGAGGTGCCAATGTTCAGCTTTCCATTCCGAGACTTGTCGCACCGTTTAGATTTAATTCTTCCAGTGCTTTTGTTCCGAGAACCAATATTACTTTGGGTTACGAATTTCAAAACCGTACAGAATATTATACTCTAAATACATTCAACGGTTCATTTGGTTATGTCTGGAAAGAAAATGCAAGGAAAGAACATGATCTAAAAATCCTTGATGTCACGTTGGTGGCGCCTGCGAAAGTTACACCTTTGTATGATTCTATATCCGCAAACAGTGATGCAATGAAGAGAGTTGTTCAAAAACAATTAATTTTCGGACCAACATATTCTTATACGTATACCACTACGATGCTTCCGAGAAAAAATACGATTTATTATAAAGGAACTTTGGATCTCGCAGGAAATATCACGGGTTTAGTAACGGGAGCAAATGCAAAAAAGGATAAAGTAAAAAACATTTTCGGAATCCCGTTTAGTCAATATGCTAAAATAGAGAATGATTTCAGATTCTATCATAAATTCACCGAAAAAACTTCTTTAGCTACAAGATTTATCGGAGGAGTTGCTTATCCGTATGGAAATTCAGAATTTATTCCTTTCTCTAAACAGTTTTTCTCAGGAGGAAGTAATAGTGTCAGGGCTTTTCGTGCGAGAACTTTAGGACCCGGAAGCTTTGATCCGAGAACCGTTCAGGAAGGATTTTATTTCGATCAGTCGGGTGATGTGAAATTAGAATTAAATGCAGAATATCGTGCTAATTTGTATAAATTTTTGAACGTTGCTGTTTTTGCAGATGCAGGAAATATCTGGTTAATTAATGATGATCCGCAAAGACCCGGAGCCAAATTTTCAAAAGATTTTTTAAGCGAAGTTGCTGTAGGAGCAGGTTTTGGTCTGAGACTTGATTTCTCTATTCTGATATTAAGATTAGATTTAGCAATGCCTTTGAGAGTTCCTTATTATGAAAAAAATGACCGCTGGGCATTTGATCGAATTAATTTTGGAGACTCCAATTGGAGAAAAGACAATCTTGTTTTAAATATTGCAATCGGATATCCTTTCTAATTTAAACTTTGAAAACAGATGGTAAAACACGCAAAATTTTTCTGGGAAACATTAAAAGAAACCTTCAGCGAATGGAATAAATCATCTGCATCAAACGACTCTGCAAGTTTAGCATATTACGCTATTTTTTCAATTCCGGGATTGTTAATTATTATTATCTGGATCGCAGGATATTTTTTCGGCGAAGAAGCAATCCGCGGGCAGATCAGCAGTCAGATCAGCGGAATTATGGGTAAGGATGTAGCAAAAAGTGTTCAGGATATGATTGCCGGAGCTCTGATTGACAAAGAAAATATCATCATGAAAGCTGTAGGTGTCGGATCACTGGTCTATGGTTCTACGACTTTATTTTTCCAGCTTCAACACTCTTTGAACAGTCTTTGGGACGTAAAAGCCGCGCCTAAAAAAGCTTTGGTTAAATTTTTATTAGACAGAGCTAATTCATTGGGAATGATTCTGATTATCGGATTTCTATTGATGATAACAATGGTTCTTTCTTCGTTAATCAGCGTTTTTAACAATTGGATCACCGCTTATTTTGGATTAGAAACATACGTCTTAGCTCAATTGGTTAATTTTCTCATTGGATTTATCATTGTCATGTTGTTATTTGCTTTGATGTTTAAAGTACTTCCGGATGTTCAAATTAATTGGAAACCAGTTTGGAAAGGAGCATTCTTAACCACTGTTTTATTTACATTAGGAAAATTTTTATTAAGTCTTTATTTCACTGCAGCAAATCCTACCTCTGCTTTTGGAACGGCGGGAACTGTTATTTTAATTATGATGTGGATTAATTATTCATGTATGTTGATTTTCTTCGGCGCAGAATATACCAAAGTATATGCTTTAAGAAAAGGATATAGAATCGTCCCATCACAGCACGCCAAATGGAGCGATGCGAAATTATACGAAGACAGCCATAAAGATGAAATTAATAAAGTATAGAAGAAGATCATCCACTTTTAAAAAACAAAGCCCTTCAGAAGTTCTGAAGGGCTTTGTTTTACATTCTGTTTACCGTTTTTATTCCTAAAAGCTGTAAAGATTTTTTTATTGTTTTTGCCGTAAGGTCTGATAGATTCAAACGGAATTGTTTTAGATTTTCATCATCAATTTTTAAAATCTGATTACTCTGATAAAACGAATTATAAGATTTAACCAAATCATAAAGATAATTTGCAACCAAAGCAGGACTCAATGATTCAGCAGCTTTCTCTACAATGGCTTTATAATTAGCTAAAAGCATAATCAATTCTTTCTCCTGTTGGTTATAAACAGCATCTGAGATTTCCTGATAACTGTAATTTGCCTTTGCTAATAAAGATTGAATACGTGCATAAGTATACAAAATAAACGGACCAGTATTCCCTGAAAATTCTACACTTTCTTCGGGATTGAACAGCATTTTTTTCTTAGGATCAACTTTCAGCATGAAATATTTCAATGCTGCCTGACCGATAATTTCATAAGAAACTTCTTTTTCTTCTTCAGAAAATCCTTCAAGCTTACCTAATTCCGTAGTAATTGATTTTGCTGTTTCATACATATCCTGCATTAAATCATCGGCATCAACAACAGTTCCTTCACGAGATTTCATTCTACCATTAGGAAGTTCAACCATTCCATAAGATAAGTGATACAGCTGATCTGCCCATGAATATCCAAGCTTCCCCAAGATTTTAAATAAAACCTGAAAATGGTAATCCTGTTCGTTTCCAACGGTATAAATTAACTTTTGGATATTTCCCTCTTTAAAACGTTCTACAGCAGTTCCCAAATCCTGAGTCATGTATACAGAAGTCCCATCCGAACGCAGTAGCAATTTCTGATCTAGCCCATCTTCTGTAAGATCACACCAAACCGAACCGTCTTCCTTTTGATACAAAACACCTTTATCCAAACCTTCCTGAATAAGGTCTTTTCCTAAAATATAAGTATTGCTTTCATACTGAACCTGATCGAAATCTACTCCTAATCTTCCATACGTTTCATTAAAACCTTTGTAAACCCAGGAATTCATTTCATTCCAAAGATTTCTAACATTTTCATCCCCATTTTCCCAGTCCAAAAGCATTTTTTGAGCTTCCTTCATTAAAGAAGCATCTTTTTTCGCCTGATCTTCGGAAACACCTTGAGTGATAAGTTCAGCAATTTCTTTCTTATATTCCTGATCAAACTTTACATAATAATTTCCAACGAACTTGTCACCTTTTGTATTAGTAGCATCAGGAGTTTCATTTTTTCCAAACTTTTCCCAAGCCAACATCGACTTACAAATGTGAATTCCTCGATCATTAATAATCTGAGTTTTAATCACATCATACCCCGCTTCTTTCAATATTTGAGCAACAGAAAAACCTAATAAATTATTTCTGATATGTCCTAAGTGAAGCGGTTTATTAGTATTTGGTGAAGAATATTCAACCATTACCGTAGAATTTTTCTTCTCTACTGTATCAAAATCATTGGCCACAGATTTAAAATTATCTGCAAAAAACTGATTTCTAACTTTGATATTAAGAAAACCTTTTACTACATTAAAGCTTTCTAACAATTCAGTTTGTGTTGTTAAAGCTTCACCCAATTCCACTCCAATATTTTCTGGATTCTTTTTTAATTGTTTCACTAAAGGGAAAGTCACAATTGTAAAATCTCCTTCAAATTCGGTTTTATTTTCCTGAACTTCCAGATTAATGTCTTTCAATTGAAAAACATTTAAAATTACTTCTGAAAGTTTTTGTTCTATTATATTTTTGATATTCATTATTTAATAATTTTAAAAGTTTAGAATATTAGTCTAAAATTTTTGAAATACAAATATACGGAAATAAAAAAACCGCCCGAAGGCGGTTTTAAATATAATTAATCTAAGTTGTTAGATTAGTTTTGGTTCCAGAATGGAGTGTATTGGTTTTTAACAAAAACCTGAGCCTGTGATACATTTGGAACGTTTGAAGAGTTACCTGTATATTCAGAAACAGGATAAATTAATCTGTAAGGTTTATTTGGATAGATTGCATTATCAGCATTTGGTATTGAAGGATACCCCGTCTTAAGGAAGTTGACATAAGTTTCAACCTGTCTTAAATTAGCTAAAGAAGCAAATCTTTGATATTGTATCGCTGCAATCTTATTAGGTGCTCCTGCCCAACCTACAGTAGTAGTATTTAATGCTGCAAGATAAGCAGTTGCTCTGGCAGGAAGTAGACCGTAAAAATCAAATGAATCTGCCACTGCTGAATTGTATGCTGACTGCGCACTAAATGTAAATATACTTGGGTATAAAGTTGCCGCCTCTGCAAGCAATAATTTATTTTCAGAACCTAATGCTAAGTAACCGTCCATTGCAGCACCTACTCCAGCTATGTATGCTCCGCCAGAGGTATCACCCTGAAATATCATTGCATAAATTGCCTGATTCCCCTGATCAGGGTTTGGAGAAGGAGGAGTAGCAACAGGAAGTTTTTCATTGAATGTTGTTCCAATAAATTTCCATCCTATAAATGAATACTGCCATTCTGTACTTCCCGCAGGTTTTGCACCACCTTGCTTGATTCCCACTACACTAGAAGGTGGTTGTGGTGCTGGAGAAACACTGCTTGTAGCTCTTCTAAACATTTGACTACCACGATAATCACCTGTTGAAGCACCATATAATGTACCATTTACAGAATTCGCATAATATTGAGCAGCCTTATATAATCTCCATCCATTTGTATTAAGAGCAGATCCCTGAAAGTTTACAGCCCCATAGTTACTAAATAATGGATTAGGTGTTGCAGAATTTTTATCGCTATATCCAGGGTTGATTATTACGTCACCAAGATAAAAATCTGCAGTATTTCCAGTAGCCAAGGTCTGAAGCTGAGCGTCAACAAAAGCTCTAACAGAAGGATCAGTTACTTTCGACTGTCTCAAAAGAATTTTAAGCTTCACATTTTTAGCAAACTTTTCCCAGTTATCCATATCTCCCCCAAAAATTACATCTTCCTGTGGAGTAACTACGTTATCACCGTTTTGAGTGGTTGCATTAATGTCAGCAATCGCTTTATTAATTTCTTCTACCAAAGATCTGTAGATAGTAGCATCATCGTCATATTTTGGTGTAAGATTATTTTGCCCCTTAAACGCTTCAGAATATGGTGCATCACCATAGAAATCTACTACATACTGCAACTGATAAGCCTTCAAAATTCTTGCAATTGCAGAATGCAATGGCAAGGAAGCACCTTTATCAATAATTCCTTGTAAGTTATTTGCAGCATTATAACTGCTTGTCCAAATTCCTGTTCCAAAAGTATTACTAATATCCAAAGAATACTCTCTTGTGAGAGGATTTCCAAAATAGTAATAGTTACCCGCCCACGTATTTGTCCAAACATTTGAAAGAGAATTCATTGTTCCAGCTTGTGCTACCATCACAAGATTTTCTGAAGCAGCCAAAGTTTGTCTTGGAGAAATTTCAGAAGGAAGAACATTATTGGGAGAAAAATTCTCATCTAGTTCTCTACAAGAAGATACGAAAGCAGTAAGAGCAATCGATGAATATAAAAATATTTTTTTCATTTTTTACTAATTAAAAATTAACATTTACACTAAATCCATAAGATTTTATTGAAGGATATTGTGATACACCTGCATAACCTTGTGCATTACCTGTACCTGTTGAAGTTTCAGGATCTGCATAATTTCTATTTGAATCTGAATATTTAACTAAAGGATTTCTTGCATGAACCCCAACAGTAATTCCTGTAAGTCCAGTATTTTTTAGCATATCAGCAGAGAAAGTATAAGATAGTGCCACTTCTCTTAATTTAAAATAAGAACCGGAAAAAACATGGTTAGATCCTACAGTATTAAACTGGTTTTGATAGTAATATTCTACTCCATCATATAAAGCGTTACCTGTACCTCCTGGATATTGATAATAAACACTAGTATTAGCAACATATTGACCATTCTGTAGATAGGAAGAGTTTGGCATAATAAATCCTGCTTCTCTATCAAAATTTCCACTTTCAGGTAATGTACCGTTGAAAGCCATATTCTGAAGAATTTCAGTTGTCATTTTTCCACCAATTCTCCAATCTGCAGTAGCAGTAAGCTTAAATCCTTTATAATTTATGCTCGTATTGAAACCCCAAAGATATCTTGGATTAGTTGAACCTAAATTTTGTAAAGCAGAAGTAACTGAAGGTCTACCTGTAGTTGGGTCAACAATAACTCTTCCTTGATCGTCACGTACAAAATCAGTACCCATTAACTGAAGACCCTTCATACCTTTAACGGCATACACCCCTACTAATGATGAACCGCCAATTGAAACTCTATCTGTATCAGGGGTAACTTCTAATACCTCCATACTGTAAGTAGTTAAGTTAGCTCCAATATCCCATCTGAAATCCTGGCTCTTCAAAGGAGTAACGGTAATGTCTGCATCAATACCTCTATTTCTTAATTTACCAATATTAGTTCTTAAAACAGAAATACCAGAAGCTATAGAAGTGTTGGTGTCCGTAATCATATTAGTTGTATCATCCTGATAAACTGCTCCGTTTAGCAAAACTCTATTATTCCAAAACCCTAAAGACAAACCAACTTCTTTTTTGGAAACCTTTTCAGCACTGATATTATTAGAAGTCTGACCAGTTGGGTTAACAAAACTCAAACCTCCATTTGAAGTGAAAGGAAAACCACTACCAAGACCAAAATAATTTCTTATACTGTAAGCACCTACTGAAGATGAGTTTGCAGTACCACTGATATTACCGTATACTTTCATATAACTTAAAGCTTGTCCTCCAAAATCAAATGCTTTCGTAGGAACAAAACTTAGTCCTACTGATGGGAAAAAATAACTTCTTTCATCTTTAGAAAGAACAGAATTCCATTCGTTTCTTGCTGTAGCTGTTAAGAATAAGTAATCCTTGTAACCTAAATCTAAGTTAGCAAAAACTGCTTGACTGTTATATGAACCTCTTTGATTATCCAAGCTATAAGGATTTGAAGGGTTAGCAACATTCCATACCTGATATAATCCCGGAATAATGATGCCACTTCCGCCCGCACTTGTTGTATTATAAGCAAAGTTTTGAAAGTTATGACCTACATTCAATTTCATATTGATATCATCAGTAAGATCATAGTTAAAATTAACTAATAAATCACCATAATATTTGTTTTGACTTGAATTTGATTGAAAATAAGATGAGGCAATAGCCGTAGGAGTCGTATTTATTGCACTAGACCATCCATCATTCCATTGATTACTAAAAGCACCTACATACTGAAGATTTGATCTGTATAAAATATCAATATTTTTATTGATTTTATATCCAACACTACCAACTAAATTTAGTCTATCCGTTGTAGTATTAAATCTTTGATGTTTAATTGCCCAATAAGGATTTTGATAGTAAATATTCCAAGCATAACCGTTATCAGGATAATTTTTAAAAGCAGTAATAGGAATATCTACAGATGATTGTAACAAATCTTCATAAAGACCACTGTCCGTAGTATTTGTAGTCTGACGCGAATAATTTACAATTGCATCAAAACTCCATTTCCCAAATTTTGTACCTGCCTTTAAGAAAGTTGATAGTCTTTTTAACTTATCGTCTGGTACTACAAACTCTCGCTGTAAATGATCTACAGACATTAACAAATAACTATTCTCATCACCAATGTTAACAGTAACACCATTTTGTGTAACAACTCCAGTTTGGAAGAAATCTTTTACGTTATTTTTACCATATGGTGCATACGTTGACATAATTGAAGATGATTCATCAGCAGTAGGTGTATTATCATCAATATTTACTTCGATTTGCCCATTACCATTCACATCAGCCAAAGGAATACCATAAGGAACAATTTGTCCACCCAAAGGACCATTAAATGGCGCACCCCAAGATCCATTTTCAACATTAACTTTTCCTCCGTACCATCCCTGTCCGTAATTCCTTTGTCTTTCAGGTGTATTCAAAACAGATTCGAAGTCCATAGAACCATTATAGGTAACTCTCATTCTACCCTTACTTCCTTTTTTGGTATTAACTAATACAACTCCATTAACACCATCAGAACCATAAAGCGCTGCAGCCTGAGAACCCTTAAGAATATTCATTGATTCTATCAACTCTGGCGCCAACTGATTTAGTGCAGCAGCTGAGGAAATTACATTATCAATAACTACTAAGGCATTATTATTACCTGTAAGAGATCGCATACCTCTGATTTGAATCTTTGGTGTACCTGTCACGCTACTGTTTGTATTTGTAATAGTTACACCCGAAACCTTACCTTGCAATGCAAGAACTGCATTTGGGTTTGAAGCTGCAGTAATTTGATCACTACTTACCACCTGTACAGCAGCAGTTTGAGCATCAGCTTTCTTTTGAATACCTAAGGCACCAGTAATAACTACTTCACCTATGTTTCCTTCTCTAGTTATTGTATCATTCTTCTTTTTCTGTGCATTTACAACTGCAAAGGAAGATGACAAAACCACCAGTAGAACACTTGCTGTTAATTTCTTCATATTTAAATTGATTATTTTTTACTATTTGCAAATATGTAAAACTTTCTTAAAAGAACCAAATATTTTGTTAAAAATATTTAATTTTGCCTCGTTTTTATGTGTAAGAGTTGAGAAATTTATGGATTTAATAAAAAAATGGTCTGTTTTTTATACAGAAGCGGGGTGTGATGAAGTAGGTCGAGGATGTCTTTGTGGACCTGTAGTGGCAGCAGCGGTAATTTTGGATGATAATTTTAACCAAAATTTAGTTAATGATTCAAAAAAGTTAACATTTAAAGTTAGGATGGATCTTGATAACTATATAAAAGACAATGTAAAAGACTACGCAATTGCTGAACTTCCTCCTGAATTTATTGATGAACACAATATCCTTAATGCTAGTATTCATGCCATGCACCAGGCGCTTGATAAATTAATAACACGTCCTGAGCTTATATTAGTGGATGGAAATAAATTTCATCCCTATAATTTCATCCCCCACGAATGTATTATAAAAGGCGATTCAAAAGTCCTTTCGATTGCAGCTGCATCTATTTTAGCGAAGAATTATAGAGACAGGTTAATGATCGAACTTCATGATGAACATCCGGAATACGGCTGGAATACAAACTTTGGATATGCTACAAAAAAACATCAGGAAGCATTGATAAAATTCGGTCCTACAAAATATCACAGACAATCATTTAGATTAAAGTATGACTGAAAATTTAATTTAGAATCATTTTAAATAATATTCATCCACAAAAAAAGAGAAGCACTATTGCTTCTCTTTTCGTTATCTTTTGCAAGAAAATTATTTCTTTTTATTTTTTGACTGCTCCTGTATTTTCTGTTGATCCTGAGCTTTTTCCATCATTTCTCTCATTCTCTTCTGAAATTTACCTTCAGCCTTCGGCTTTTCTTTATTAGCCTGAATCTGCGCATGAATTTTCTTTTCATCCAAAATCACATATTTAATCACTAATATAATTAAGATATTAATCGCATTCGATACAAAATAGTACCAAGAAAGACCCGATGCAGATGTATTTAAGAAAAACAAGAATGTAACCGGGAAAATATACATCAATACTTTCATGTTTGGCATTCCTTCTTGTTGCGGTTGCTGCATATTTCCTGAAGTCATCACTGTATAAATCAAGATTACAATAGTACACGCAATCGCAAAAACACTTAAATGATCTCCCAAGAAAGGAATTTTAAATGGCAATTTAATCAAATCATCATAAGCCGTTAAATCTTTTGCAAACCAGAATCCTTTACCTCTTAAATCAATAAAGTTCGGAAAGAAACGGAACAAAGCATAGAAAATAGGAATCTGTACCAACGCCGGCAAACATCCTGCCATCTGATTTACTCCAGCTTTTCGATAGATTTCCATGGTAGCCTGTTGCTTCTTCATGGCATCAGCATCCTTAAATTTTGCATTCGCTTCATCAATTTCCGGACGGATCACTCTCATCATAGCACTCAATTTATGTTGCTTGTACATAATTGGTGATAATATTAATTTAACCAAAATTGTCAGTAAGAAAATTGCCCAACCTGCAGTTAATCCCCAAGATGCAATGAAATTATAAATAGGAATAAAGAATCCTCTGTTCATCCATCCAATGAAAGACCAACCTAATGGTAAAATTTCATCGAAGTTTTTGTCATAAGATTTTAATAAAGGTAAATCCAACGGCATAAAATACCAAGTGAAATCCTGATTAAGTTCGCTTCCGGTCATTTGAACAAAACCTTCATAGTTTAGTTTCTTCAAATATTCGCCTTCTTCAACGTTTTCCTGATTTCCTTTACTTTGTGTAAATCCATTTTTAGCTTCGATTACAGAAGTAAAAAACTGCTGCTTCACACCAATCCAGTTCAACGTTTCTTTCTCTTCTTCCATTGTCGTTCTTCCATCATAATCATATTTTTTATAATTATCGAAAGCATACGAAAATTCTGAGTGAGACTGCTCCTGAGCTCTACCCTTTTCAAGATTTCTCACACTGTAATCCCAAATGAAATCTGCTTTATTATCAGAAGTAATTTTTGCAAGACCTTGTGTTCTTACTTTAAAATCTAAAGTATATTTTGGAAGTAATGTATAAATAAACTGAATAACCGCTCCATTATAATTAGCCGTCATTGTTACAGCATTTCCATTAACAGTCGGAGCAAAAACTAAATTTTTAGTATTAATTACTTTCCCTGTTTTATCCTTGAACTGGAAACCATAGTTTGAATTATTTTTAGTGATCAGATACAACGGAAGATCTGCATTATCTGTCTTGTGATCGTAAGCTTTGTATTCTGAAAGCTCAACTTTAGAAACCTGCCCTCCCAAACTTGCAAATTCTACCTTCAGCTCTTTGTTAGCAAGATTTGCCGTCTGAATTGCATTCGGGGTTACATTTGGGTTGATATTGCTCGCCGGAGTTTGTTTTACAGCATTTTTTGTCTGTTCAGTCTTTTGTTGCTGAGCTTTTACTTCTTCCTCTTTCTGCTGCTTATTTTGGAAATAAAACATGAAGCCGAAAAGAACCAAGCACAAAACCGAAAAACTAATCATTTGACTTTTATCAAGTCCTTTGTTCTGTTGCATTTTATTTTAATTAAAATTTTTACCTATTAAATAATGTATAACATATTGTTATACATTTTGAGTCGACAAAAATACTGTTTTTTTATCAAAACTCTATCCTATAATATATTACTATATAATAAACTCAGGCTGAGTAGAATCAGTCTGAGTTTATATATGACGTTTGTAATTTTTAAATTACCTTATTTCTTTTCACAAGCTTTAATAAATGCTCTGAATAAAGGATGTGGTGTTGCCACTGTACTTTTGTATTCCGGGTGATACTGTACCCCTACATAGAACGGGTGATCCGGCATTTCTAATGCTTCCACTAAACCAGTTTCAGGGTTTGTACCTGTTGCTAAGAAGCCATTTTTTTCGAATTCACCAATATATTCACTGTTAAATTCATATCTGTGACGGTGTCTTTCAGAAATATGTTTGCTACCGTAGATCTCAGAAAGTTTTGAACCGTTTTTCACAGCACATTTCCAAGCTCCAAGACGCATGGTACCTCCTTTATCAACTACATTTTTCTGTTCTTCCATTAATGAAATTACAGGATGTTCGGTAGAAGTATCAAACTCCATTGAGTTTGCTTTAGAATAGCCTAAAACATTTCTGGCAAATTCTACCGTCATAATCTGCATTCCCAAACAAATCCCCAACATCGGAACTTTATTTTCTCTTGCATACTTTGCAGTAAGAATTTTTCCTTCAATTCCTCTGTCACCAAATCCCGGAGCCACCAGAATACCATTTACCCCTTCCAAAGATTCTTTGATATTTTCACTTGTTAAATCTCCACTGTAAACCCATCTGATCTTCACTTCAGTTTCCAGATCTGCACCAGCATGTTTGAAAGCCTCAGCAATAGAAATATATGAATCCTGAAGAGAAACATATTTCCCAACCAAAGCAATTTCAACAGATTTTTTAGGATTCTGGAATTTCTTCAGGAAAGATTTCCAGTCTTTAAGATCTGCTTCTTTATCACTTTTAAGATCTAATTCTTTTAAAACTACATCATCAAAGTTTTGTTTTTGAAGATACATCGGAACTTCATAAATTGTTTCCAAATCTTTACATTCAATCACATTATCCAAAGAAACATTACAGAACTGAGCCAATTTTGCTCTCTGATCTTTTGGAATTTTATGTTCTGTTCTGCAAACTAAAACATCAGCCATAATTCCGCTTTCCATCAATTGACGAACAGAATGCTGAGAAGGTTTTGTTTTTAATTCTCCACTGGAAGCCAAATACGGCAATAATGTCAAGTGAATTACCATAGAATTTTTTTCACCCAATTCCCACTTTAACTGACGAACAGTCTCGATGTAAGGTAAAGACTCAATATCTCCCACAGTTCCACCGATTTCAGTAATAATGATATCGTAGTTCTGTTTAGATAAAATTTTAATTCTACGTTTAATTTCGTTCGTAATATGAGGAATTACCTGCACTGTTTTTCCAAGGAAATCTCCTTTTCTTTCTTTTTCAATTACAGTCTGGTAGATTTTTCCTGTTGTAACGTTGTTGTTTTGAGAAGTTGGAGCATCAAGATAACGCTCGTAGTGTCCTAAATCCAGATCCGTCTCCGCACCATCTTCGGTTACATAGCATTCTCCGTGTTCATAAGGGTTTAGCGTTCCTGGGTCGATGTTAATATAAGGATCTAACTTTTGGATCGTTACATTAAAGCCGCGTGATTTTAGTAGAAGTCCCAGAGAAGCAGAAACGATTCCTTTTCCCAAAGATGAAGTTACACCTCCTGTCACAAAGATGTACTTTGTATTCTTTTTACTCATTAGATTAGGTTTGTGCAAAGTTATGGGAAAAAGAAATACAAAGCAATTTTGTTTTATGTTTAAATCCAAATATTCTTTAGATTTAAATTTGAATAATCCAAATGATATTTAGATTTAAACATAAATTTTCTTTACATTTGATTACACCCAAAAGCCAATATACACAATGATTTCCGTATATAAACTCAAACCAAAATTTCAGCAGCTCCTTACTCCTGTCCTTTTATTTTTACATAGAAATAAAATCACGGCGAATCAGATTACCATAAGTTCTGTTTTGCTTTCTGTAATAATCGGAATTATGTTTTGGAACGCAGATCATTCAAAATGGTTTTTCCTGAGCTTACCGATTGGGTTATTAATAAGAATGGCTTTAAATGCTTTGGATGGCATGATGGCAAGGAAATTCAACCAAACCAGCAAATTAGGGGAAGTTCTGAATGAAGTCGGTGACATTGTATCAGATGTAACTATCTTTTTTCCTTTGTTAAAATTTCAACCTGAAAGTTTATATCTGATAATTATTTTCATCGTTTTGAGCATTATTAATGAGTTTTCGGGTCTGCTTGGAAAAATTGTCGGAAAAGACCGCCGCTACGATGGACCGATGGGGAAAAGCGACCGTGCTTTAATGTTAGGGCTTTACGGTTTAATTACTTTTTTCGGAATCAATATTTCAGAAATCTCCATCTATATTTTCGGCATCATTATCGCTCTGTTGGTCATCAGCACTTACATTAGACTTAAGAAATCATTGCATGAATAATGAAGAAAACAAATTTGCGGATGTTCCTTTACGGGTAAAAACATGGATTTACATCATTCTCGTTTTCGCAGTCGGAATTTCACATCCGTTTGCCATGAAAATTTTCGTTTCCTGGATTGCCTTTCAGAGTTTTTTTGAATTTTTAAGATTGTTTAAAATCAATTCCAACCGAAATATTCCATCAATTTTCATCGGAGTTTCACAATTCTTATTACTGAATTTTTTCAGTCTTGAAAATTATTTTCTGTGTAGTTTAGCACTAATTTTAATTTTTTTGATTTATTTTTCAGTATTAAAAACTTCTTTTCAACAGATTTCAAAAATAGGAATTGCAGTGATCATCTGCCTTTTTGCTTTTCCAAATTTATATTTTATCCGAGAAAGTTTTTCAGGAATCAATTCTATAATTTTTATTGTCGTTGTCACAGAATTGAACGATGTCTTTCAATATGTAATGGGAAAATTCTTTGGAAAACATAAAATTACGCCACAAATCAGCCCAAATAAAACTTTGGAAGGATTTTTGGGCGGAGTTTTTTTAACAATCATTTTAAGTAATATTTTAGGATTTTTTTTATTGAAAACTAATATTTTAGTTAATTCTATATTGGGATTGACATTAGGAATTTCAGGATTTTTTGGAGATGTTTTTATGTCTTATTTAAAACGGAAAGCCAACATCAAAGACACCGGAAAACTTTTGCCCGGACATGGTGGATTATTGGACAGAATGGATAGCTTGATCTTCAATGCTCCCCTATTTTTCTGGATTTTACCTTATCTTTTAAATATTTAAAAAATGAATGAAAAATTCGAAAAAGCTTTATTATTTTCAGGAGGCGGAACAAGATTGATGATCTACCTCGGAATGTTTTCTGCTCTTGAAGAATTAGGAATAAAACCTGATGTTTTGATCGCTTCATGTGGCGGAGCTTTTGCAGCAACTGTAGTGAACGCTTTTCCGGATAATCTGTCAAGAAAACAATATTTACAGTCAGAAGAATATTATCAATTCGTTTCAAAAACTAAACTTACAAAACAAAAAAAGCTCAATAAAATAGGGCTTTTCACTTTAAAGAAAATAATCAATAATAAAAATGCTCCTTTTATTGAAGATGTATTCAACAGGTATTTGGTAGAAATGCATCAGGATTTATCTGAAGATTTCCTATCATTAAAAAACACCAAATTCTCTCAGGAAATTCCCACAATAATTATCGGTTCAGAGATTCTTTTTGATACAACAGAAGTTAATCAAAAACGAAACGACAGGAAATTATATCAAAAAATAATTTTCACTGATCCTGAAACTGCAAAGAAAATTATTCCCAATCAAATTATTATTAATTCTGAAAATTTAAAAAACAGCGCAATTGAAGATCTTCCAAAAATAGAAACTCAATTTTCAATGTTAGAAAGCACGAGGACTTCCATTTCAGATATGTTTTATGTAGAACCCGCTTTAATTCAAGGAAAATATTTTGCTGGTGGAGCAGTTGATCTCGTTCCGATTGAACTGGCAAAGCATCTTGCGAATGAAGCTATTATTGAGAAAAAACAATCTTACAATAAGACAGAAGAGGCATTCGTCCGTGCCGTTTTGGGTTATAGCGGAAATGAAAGATTACAGGAAATTGAAAAACTGTCTCCCGATTTTCAGATTGACACCATCAACATAAAGCAAGATTTGAAAGGACATTATTTACAAAAAGGAATCAATTGGCGAAAATTTGAAATTGATTTCTCATTGCCGAAAAGTTATCAACAATTTAAAACAGACATGGAAAAACAATGGCAATATGGTTTTGATCAAACAATGAAGAGTATTCAAAAATAGAATTGGCATTTTGATTGTTAAAAATTATTTATAACAAAATTTAAACTATTACAAACTCATGAATGTGTTCATTGCAGGCGGAACTTCAGGAATCGGTTATTCTTTGGCTCAGTATTATCTTGAAAAAGATTTTCGGGTGGGAATTTGCGGACGTGATGTAAGCAAAATTCCAGAGAATAATTCACAAAATCTGAAAGTTTTTGAAGCAGACGTTTGCGATATGAATTCTGTTTTTTCTGCAGTGAAAAATTTTCTCTCAAACAATGAAAATTTAGATTTATTTATCAACTGCGCCGGAAGTTATGCCGAAGACGTAGCCGGAAATATTACGTATGAAGAAGCTGAAGAAATGTTACGAACTAATATTTTAGGAACGGTAAATTGTTTTGAAGCGGCAAGAACTATCATGAAAAATCAACAATCAGGAAAAATTGCTGTGATTGCATCCGTTTCCGGGATTTTAGATTATGAAAATTCAAGTTTGTATACAAAAACGAAGCGGTCGGTTATTCAGATTGCGAATGCTTACCGACGAGCATTGCAACCGTTTGGGATTTCGGTAACAACCATTGCTCCGGGATATGTTGACACTCCAAAACTAAGACAATTGAACAACAACGATCTAAGTAAAAAAACATTTTTAACAGACTTAAAAACAGCAACAGAAACTATTGCCCAAGCCATTGAAGAAAGAAAAAAATTCATCATTTTCCCTTCAAAGATGAAATTCATGATGAAAGCATTGGCACTTCTTCCCTCTTCACTATTAAATATTATCATGTTTAAAAAAGCAAAATGGATGAAAAACAAATAAAAATCAGGCAGCAGGCGCTGGCGTTAGTTCTCTGTACAATTGTATTTTCATTGGTTTACAATGGTTCTGCTTCGTATGTTTCCAATTTAAAAAATGTTCCGTCATTTGTCTTTAGCATTGAAAAAGATATTCCATTTATACCATTATCCATCATTCCTTACATGACGAGTGGACTGTTTTTCTGTCTGGTATTTTTTTTCTGCAAAAACAAAGACGAGCTTAGAGTTTTAACAAAGAGAATGCTATTCGTGATCATTGTTGCAGGCATTTCTTTTATTTTATTTCCATTAAAATTCTCACTTATAAAACCCGACGTCAGCCATTTTTTTCTTGACATTCCTTTTCAGTTGTTAGAGAAATTTGATACACCTTTTAATCAGGCTCCGTCGTTACATATTGCTTTCGCCTTTGTATTTTGGTCGGTATTCAGAAGCAAAAAGAAATGGAGAAAATTTTCAATGGTTTTATTAATTTTATTAGGAATTTCTACACTCACTACTTATCAACATCATTTAATTGACGTTGTTACAGGATCAATTCTTGCACATCTCAGTTTTATCATTTTTCCTTACCATAAAAATAATTTTCAATACCGAAATTTTCAAGTTGCCAATTATTACTTTTTATTTGGATGGATTTTTATTCTCATTGCTTTATTATTAAGTGAATTTATACCAAATTTTAAAGTAAATTCGTTGTGGATAACTTTGTGGATAACTTTGTGGATAACTTTAATAACATTTACTATTGGCTATCATTATCAAAAGAATAATATTTACTTTTTAAAGGATAAAAATGGAAATATTTCTGTGCTAAAAAAGATAGTGTATGCTCCTTATTTATTGATGTATTGGTTCTTTTGGAAGTTGTTGAGAAAAAATAAAAATCCCATTCAAATTCTTCCAAATGTTTATATTTCATCAAAACCAAGTAAGGAAGATTTAATTCATTTTAATGTTAATAAAAATACTTTTATTTACGATTTATCAGCAGAAATGGAGGGAAAGCCATTAAAAGAAAATGCAAAATACATATCTTTTCCATTCTTAGATATTGGAAGTTTTGACGTAAATGAAACACGAAAATTAGTAACAGAAATTACCGATAATTATCATCATCTTCCGAAAGACGGAAAAATCATGATTCACTGTACAATGGGTTTCACAAGAAGTTCTGTAATCGGAATTCTGGTAGTGAAAAATGCTTTATCTTTATCGATAGAAGAAGCAGTAACCAAAATAAAAATCCTTAATAAAAATGCCATTATACATTCTTACATAATGGATTTTTTGAAAAAAATTTAACTTTATGAACAACGGAATTTTTAAAAGTTTTGACAATAGCGAAATCTTTTATCGTGAATGGAATTTCCAGCCACAGCAGAAAAGTATCATTATGATTCATCGTGGTCATGAGCACTCTGAAAGATTGAATCATATAGCACAATCGCCACAATTTTCTAAGTACAATATATTTGCGTTTGACCTTCGTGGTCATGGTCATACAAAGACGGAAACTTCATCTGTTTTCATGGATTATGTACGTGATCTGGATTCTTTTGCAAAGTTTTTACAATCAAAATATGAGGTTAAAATTTCGGATATTTTTGTTGTTGCCAATAGCATCGGAGGGGTTGTTGCATCTGCCTGGACACATGATTTTGCTCCACAAATTGCAGGAATGACCTTATTGGCACCAGCTTTCAGAATTAATCTGATTGTTCCTCTGGCAAATGAAATGATTACTTTGGGAACCAAACTAAAAAAAGGGCTGATCATAAAAAGTTATGTAAAATCTAAAATGCTGACGCACGATCCTGAACAGCAAAAAGCTTACGATACAGATCCGTTAATTACAAGATCAATCGATGCTGAATTGCTGATTGATCTGGCAAAAGCAGGAAAAAGACTGGTGGAGGATGCAAAAGCAATTGATACTCCTACGTTGATTTTAGCGGCAGAAAAAGATCATGTGGTTTTTAATAAAGATCAGAAAATTTTTCATGATAAATTAGATACTGATGTAAAACATTATGAAGTGTTACCCAATTTTTTCCATGGAATTTTATTCGATACCGGAAAGGAAAAAGTGTATGATAAAATCGCAGATTTTGCGGAAAAATGTTTTGATACAAGCCAAAAACAACCTTCGCTTTCACCAGATCAATTTTCAGTAAAAGAATATCAGGATTTGAAAAATAATGTTGGTAACAATTTAAACTTCAAATTTCAGAAATTTTCATTAAACAATATTGGAAAGATAAGCGACGGGATGGCAATTGGGTTAAAATATGGTTTTGATTCGGGAGCTTCTCTGGATTACGTTTATCACAATCAACCCAGCGGAAAATTGGGTTTCGGAAAAATAATGGATAAGAATTATCTTGAAGCTATCGGTTGGAAGGGAATTCGTATTAGAAAGCTACATCTGATCCAACTTTTAGAACAAAATATTCAGCAATTAAAAAAGGACGAAAGATTAAAATTCTTGATATTGCAGGAGGAACGGGAAATTATTTATTTGATATCAAAGAGAAATATCCTGAAATTGAAATTGTTATCAATGAATTCATACAGTCAAACATCGAAATCGGCGAAAAAGTAATTAAAGATAAAAATTACCAACATATTCGGTTTACTAATTTTGATTGTTTTGATCCCGCAACATATCAGAAACTTAATTTTGAACCTAATATCACCATCGTTTCAGGTATTTTTGAACTTTTTGGAGATAATGAAATGGCAAGCAAAGCGATTCAGGGAATTAATTCTGTTTCAGAGAAAAATTCATTTATTATTTACACGGGACAGCCTTGGCATCCGCAACTGAAAATGATCGCCTATGTTTTAAATAATCATCAAAATAAGGACTGGATTATGAGAAGACGTTCACAAAAAGAACTGGATAGAGTTTTTGCCTTCAACAATATTGGAAAAGAAAATATGCTGATTGATGACTTTGGAATTTTTACCGTTTCTTCGGGAAAAGTAAATTCGTAATTATTTCAATCAAAATTACAAAAATTCAATATAATATAAACCTCATTGATTCTATCTTTGAGGTTTTATTTTATACAAAAAAAAAGGTTCTCAACTCACATTGAAAACCTTCTTCTTAAACCAAATTTATATGAAAATTAGAGTTTAGTCAACTCAAAATATAAGTTAACGTCAACGTCTTTAGCTACACCAGCACCCGTTGGATCATATTTGATATTATAATCTAAACGGTTTATTTTAAATGTTGTTTGAATACCCATCACTTCCTTTCCCTGTTGGTTTTTCGTAACACCACCGAAAGTTACCGGAACACTGATTTCTTTAGTAACGTCTTTAATCGTAAGTTTTCCTTTTAAGATATACGTATTATTTTTTTCTTTTGTAATAGAACCTGTAACGAAAGTCATTGTAGGATATTTCTCAGCATCGAAAAAATCTGCATTTTTCAGATGCTTATCTCTCATTTCAACTCCTGTATTGATGGTATTTACATCAACATGAAAGCTCAAATCTGCATTATCAAGATTATTTCCTTTAGTGGCAGCTTTTCCGTCAAATTTATCGAATCTACCTTGTACAAAGCTGATTCCCATGTGTTTGATATTAAAATTAACAGAAGAGTGCATCAAATCTACAGCCCAATCTACCTGTGCGAAACTGAAGATGCTTATTAACGTAAATGCGAAAGTTAAGAGTACTTTTTTCATTGTATATATTATTTATTTTATGTGTCAAATTTATGCTGAATATCACAGCTTCTTATTGATCTATGTTAGTTTTTAATTTTAATTCAACAATTCTTAAATAAGCTTGCTGTATAGAATCATCAAAATTAAAATAATTATTGAATTACCGTACAAAAAGAACGCAATCCAAGTAGTATTATTTGCATTATTAAAGAAGTATTCGAAAAGGTATTGCATTTAAGTAAGAAAATTCAAAAAAAATTTTGAACTTCGCAGTATGGCAAAATTAAAAACAGCATATTTCTGTCAGAATTGTGGAACACAATATCCACAATGGACGGGGCAATGCAAAAACTGCGGAGAATGGAATACTTTGGTAGAAGAAGTCGTAGAAAAAACCTCATCTAAAACACCGCCTTTTTCAAAGTCGAAACAGCATGTTATCAATATTATTGAAGTGGAAACCAGTGAAGAACCACGAATTAAAACGCCTTCAGAAGAGCTTAACCGGGTTTTGGGAGGCGGGATTGTATTAGGATCTGTCACATTAATCGGTGGAGAACCCGGAATCGGTAAATCTACCCTGCTTCTTCAGCTTGCCTTGAAAATGAAGAAAAAAATATTCTATGTTTCGGGGGAAGAAAGTGCTTCTCAGATCAAAATGAGAGCCGACAGATTAACTGATATTCAGAATCCTAACTGTTTTCTTTTTACGGAAACCAGTCTTGAAAAAATTCTTCATGAGGCTAAAAAATTAGAACCTGACTTCGTCATCATCGATTCCATTCAAACATTACAGTCTCAATTGATTGAAAGTTCACCAGGAACCGTTTCACAAATTCGTGAATGTTCTAATGAGATTATTAAATATGCCAAAGAAAACAGCGTTCCCGTATTTTTAGTCGGTCACATTACCAAAGACGGACAAATTGCGGGACCAAAAGTTTTGGAACATATGGTAGACGTTGTTTTGAATTTCGATGGCGACAGAAATCATCTTTTCAGATTATTGAGAGCCAATAAAAACCGTTTCGGATCAACCTCAGAAATTGGAATTTACGAAATGGTTTCCCAAGGTTTAAAGGAAATTAAAAATCCTTCAGAAATTTTAATCACGAAGAAATTTGAAGAACTTTCCGGAAATTCCGTAGCTGTGACTTTAGAAGGAAACCGACCGATGTTATTGGAAATTCAGGCGTTGGTAAGTACGGCAGTGTATGGAACTCCACAAAGAAGTTCGACTGGTTTTGATGCTAAAAGATTAAATATGCTTCTCGCCGTTCTGGAAAAAAGAGCAGGTTTTCAATTGGGCGCAAAAGATGTTTTTCTGAATATTACAGGAGGAATTAAAACCGATGATCCTGCGTTGGATCTGGCGGTTGTCGCATCTATTCTTTCGTCCAATGAAGATATTGCGATTTCTGAACACTACTGTTTTGCAGGTGAAATTGGTCTGAGTGGAGAAATTCGTCCGATTGCACAGGCAGAACAGAGAATTACCGAAGCAGAGAAATTGGGTTATGAAAAGATTTTCATCTCTAATTTAAATAAACTTCCAAAGAAAAAATACGGAATCAAAATAGAAGAAGTGAGCAAAATTGAAGATTTTCACGATAGACTTTTTTAAATCATGAAAACCAGTATTCTTGAATATTACAATAATCTCGCAAAAACCTACGACGAAAATCGTTTCGGGAATTCTTACGGGAAATATATCGACCGACAGGAAAGAAAATTTTTAGCATCTTTCTTCAAAAACAAAAAATATTTAAAGGTTCTGGATTTGGGTTGCGGAACAGGGAGATTATTAAATTTTGCCACTCATGGAGCTGATTTCAGTGAAGAAATGTTAAATGTAGCCCAACAAAAGTATCCTGAAAAAATTGTAGCAAAAGGAGAAATTTCCGGAATACCTTTCCATGATAAATTTGACTGTATTCTTTGTTTTCATGTCATTATGCATCAAAATAAAGATGAAACAAAATCATTTTTAAATGAATGTTACCAAAAATTAAACAAAAACGGAACTTTAATTTTTGACTATCCAACTAAAAACAGGCGAAAGGTTGTTTCTCAACAGGAAGATTGGCATGCGAATAATAGCTTTACTATTTCGGAAATTTCGCAACTTTCAGGAAATAAGTTTCAACTAAAAAACAGTACAGGAATTTTATTATTTCCAATTCACAGATTACCTAAAAGTCTGAGAAGATATTTTCTGCCATTAGATATTCTTTTGTGTAAAACTTTCCTGAAAAACTGGGCATCTTACCAAATTGCCGTTTTAGAAAAAATATGAAACGGTTGCTTAAAAAATATTTACCTCATCATTGGAAACTGCAGTTGAAGCTTTTGCAGCGGTATTTTACCGAACGAAAAACACAATATTCTTATCCTAAAAATTACAGTTCAGAAAATATTGGTGAATATCAATTTGAGCTTAAGCAAGTCATTAAAAAAGGAGAATTTCATGAAAATAAAGTTCATAATTTAAGAATTGTCGGAAGTAAAATCAATACTTTGATCATTCAACCCAACGAAGTTTTTTCTTTTTGGAAATTAGTTGGGAAACCAAATCAGAAAAATGGTTTTAAAGAAGGTCGAAATTTAATTAAAACTCATATTTCTAGTGATTTGGGCGGCGGAATTTGTCAGTTTTCTTCAATTTTATATTTCCTGGCATTGCAATCCGGATTAAAAATTATTGAGCGATTTCCACATTCGATTGACATTTACAAAGAACATGAACGTTTTACACCCTTAGGTTCAGATTGTACCGTGGTGTATGGTTACAAAGATTTACAGTTTCAAAATCCGTTCTCATTTCCCGTTCAATTAATCTATACAGTTCACGATGAAGAACTTTCCGTGAGTATTATTTCTCCGAACAAAGTTATTTTAAATGAAATACAATTCAACTATTCTGAAGCAGAAAAAGGAGTTTGGGTAGAAACAATAAGGAATGATAAAACTTTGTTTAAAAATTTTTATATTCGTTTATGAATTATTTGGCTCATTCTTTTCTGACTTTTACCGACGGACAAATTGTTGGTCAGTTTCTGGAAGACTTTATTAAAAACAGAGATCGTTTTTCTTTTCCAAAAAAGATTCAGGATGGCATTACTCTGCACAGAGCCATTGATACTTTTACTGATTCTCATCCTGCAATTCATGAAGCTAAAAAAGTTTTTGCGCCTTTGGTGAGATTGTATGCCGGAGCTTTTGTAGATGTTTCTATGGATTATTTTGTAGCAAATGACTTATCCTTAAATTCATTGCAGGGCTGGAAAGATCATTCATTAAAAGTATACCGTGTTTTGCATGAAAATTACGAATTCCTTCCTGAAAATTTCAGAAGAATGTTTGAAAAAATGGAGCAGGATAATTGGCTGTACAATTACCGTTATGATCAGAATATTAAATTCAGTATGAGAAATGTTTTAAATAAAGCAAAATATTTGGAAAAAAATATTCCCGTTTTTGAAGCTTTTTTAAACAATAAAGAAACTCTTCAGCAATGTTATGATGATTTTTTTCCTGATTTATGGGAACACGCCAAAGGAGTTAATGCACTATTGCAATTGGAAAATTGAATTTAAAACTGTCCAACAACTCCAATTCCTAAAGGTCCGGCATTAACATTCCATGTGATTTTGCCTTTAAGTTTCTGATCCATGTTGTACTTTTTATCTTCTTCGTATTTTTCTTTCCTTTTTAGAAATTTATCAATTCCTTCTACAACAGCAACGCTCATAATAGCGCTTAAAGTAATATCTGAAAACCAATGTGCTCCATCAATTACCCGTGACAAAGGAACAATAGAACCAACAGCTAAAATTCCTCCTTTTATCCATGGATTTTTGAATTGCTTAGACAAAGCATAGCTAGTCGTGATAGAAAGTACGGTATGCCCTGACGGAAAACTTCTATATCCTGCATCTCCTGAAAATGGTTTAAAAAAATGTTTCCCCAATCCTGTTCCCGGTCTTGCTCTACCCGTTGCTGATTTAGAAATCTGCTGAACAGCTCCCGTAACGCTTGCTGCCGTAATCATCAAAACTCCTGTTCTTCTTAATTTTTCATTATTAGTTAAAAGACCGGTAACATAAACAGCACCCGTAATCCCATAATTGATCTGTGGACTTCCAAAATACCACCCGAATTTCTTAAAAACATTAGGAACATTTTCTCTATTTCTAATAAAAGTTCTACTAATATCTTCATCGGCAAGATATATAATACCGACAGTAGCAACAGTAGCCCCCAACCTTACATAATCTTTTTTCTCCCAAGAAAAAGGTCTGGTGTAAGCGTTTGCAAAGCCACCCGCCATTGCAACTACATCATATTTTAAATGACTCCAAATGCCTTCTTTTTTTGTTTTACTTTTCAAAGAATCTTTAGAAACTGATTGATCAAAATCAGAGATTATTATTGGATCCTGTCTCACTATAAGACTATCAACATTGACGCTCACACTATCCTGCTGAGCCCATGTCATTATGGAAAATAATATACCTAATACAGTAATTGCCGTCTTCATATTCATACCTAAAAAAACAAGGTGCAAAAGTACCGAATTAATACTGCTTTAGATAAGCTTAAAAGTTTTTAAATAAATAACAATTATTAATGAATTCGATTATAAAATAAAAAAACACCTACCTGTGTAAGTGTTTTTTTACTTGTGTTAATAGAATATTTGCCTGAATAAAAATGTTTAATTATATAATTTAGATTCCACTATTCGTATTTAATCTCCGATTTTAAAGACTAATTGTGGAAGTCACAGAAAATTTGATCCTGCATAATTTCCTGATTTTTTCTCAATTGTATTACCGGTAAGTAGTTAAGCTATAGCTTACCTTTCTACACCATGAGAAGCCGTACTATGATTCGGAATTCAAAAGACAGTTGATAAAATAAGATCTTATGGTTTATCTTTCGTTTCGTCTATATGAAAAGTAGAAAAAGCAGTAGATGCACACACCCCTACTTGAGCGAAATTTGCTCGTTCAAATAATAAGGATGAAGATAACGGATAATTGTTTTTGATGTTCATGATAATATTTTTTAAGATGTTTTGCATTAATAAATATAGTCTCATAGTAAGACAGGTCATTTCAGACCAATAATAAACCGGCAAATTATCATGAATGTTCAAATATAAATACAATAAATAATATAACCAAAAAATTTCAATCAAAAAGATATAAAATCAATAAATAAAAAACTAAAAACAAGATTTTAGTTAATTTAATAAATAGAAATAAGTTAAAATAAAATTAATACTGCTGAAATAAATAACGATTAGGATATGTTAGCTTTTCGCTTTTTCGCTCTCCATTTACAATCACATGTATGATATTAATCTGATCGTCAAAGAGATTATATAAAAAACTTACAGCAGCTTCTATTTTCTTAGGATTATCAACCTTTTCAGATTCTAAATACACATTTACAGATTCGTGATCTTCTTCATAACCAACAAAATTTACATTGAGAAATTTATTATTCGTTTTTAATTTGAAATATTCAGAAGCATAATTTTTAATAGCTTCATTGAGCTGAGTTTTAAATTTCGGATCATTAAAATGGAGCGATTTTCCGTATTTATTATTCAAACCGTTTTCGAGATCATCCAGAAAGAAACGTCCTGTGATCTCAAAAGTTTTTGATTTCTGATTATAATTAATTTCTACAGAACCCACGTGATAAGGGTGTTTTGACACTGAAAAAGAAAACAGGAAAAACAACGGAAACAGTAAAATCCACAAAATCTTCATAAATCCGGGCATTTAAAATTTGTTCCGAAATTAATCATTATTTTCGTAAGCTTTTATATTTTCATTATGATGCAGGATTTTTTATTCTATCTAAACCTTGGATGGGAACATATTATTTCATTAGATGCGCTAGACCATCAGCTTTTTGTTTTGGCTTTAATTGCAGCGTATTCTTTTAATGATCTAAAGAAAATTTTAATTCTCGTGACTGCTTTTACCATTGGGCATTCGCTTACGTTGGCTTTAAGCATTTTTGATATTGTAAGAATCAATTCTGCGTGGGTTGAATTTCTGATTCCGCTAACGATTGTTTTGACGGCACTCGGAAATATTATCATGAAAAATAAAAAGCAGTCGCAGAACAAAACTAATTATTATTTAGCTCTAATTTTCGGATTAATTCACGGAATGGGTTTTGCGAACACCGCCAGAGTCATGATTGCAAAAAGCCAGAGCATTGCAGTTCCGCTTTTAGGCTTTAATATTGGTTTGGAATTAGGACAGATTGCCATTGTATTCGGGATTTTGATTCTCTTATTTATTTTGCTTAAAATCTTTAAAGTTAACCAGAAAGACTGGATTCTTTTTGTCTCTTCGGGAGTCTTTGCTTTAGCATTAAAAATGACATTGGAAAGAATTCCGTTTTAACGCTGAAACATTTCCAACTATTCAACTACTTATTATTATATTTGACAATCCTTAAAACAATTTCGGTTATGAAGCTAAAAGTTGCCATACTTTCACTTTCTGTATTTGCCTATACAGGTTTCACCGCACAAAATATTCAGAACAATCCGGGAAGCAACCACGGAAATAGATTTGAACAATTAGGAACCATTCTTCCTACACCCAATATTTACAGAACTGCATCAGGTGCGCCTGGTCATGGCTATTGGCAAAATAGAGCCGATTATGATATCAATGCTTATCTTGATGAAGACAAAAGAAACTTAAAAGGTTCTGAAACGATTACCTACTACAATAATTCTCCCGATGAACTGGATTATATCTGGCTTCAGTTGGATGAAAATCAGGTTTCAAACGTAAAAAAAGCAGATTTCCCTTCATCTTCTACTCTACCAAAAGCTTCGACAGATCAGCAATTGAAAGTATCTGATATTCCGGCAACAGATAACGGGTATGGAGTAAATCTTGAAAAAGTAACAGACGCTTCAGGAAATCCTTTAAAATACACGGTAAACAAAACCATGATGCGTATTGATTTACCTAAAGTTCTTAAAAAAGGCGAAAAACTTGTTTTTAAAATTGATTGGAATTATAACATTTCCAACAGAATAAAAATGGGCGGTCGTGGTGGCTACGAAAACTTTGCAGAAGATGGAAATGATCTTTACACCATGACTCAATGGTATCCGAGAATGTGCGTTTATAGCGATTTTCACGGATGGCAGAATCATCAGTTTACAGGAAGAGGAGAATTTGCTTTGGTTTTCGGAAATTTTAAAGTTTCAATGAACGTTCCTGCAGATCACGTTGTCGGTGGAACCGGAGAATGTAAAAACTACGATCAGGTTTTAACATCGGATCAATTATCAAGATATAATAAGTCTAAAACTTCAACTGAACCTGTAGAAATTGTGACATTGGATGAAGCTAAAAAAGCAGAAAAAAATCATTCAAAACAAAGAAAAACATGGACTTTTGAAGCGAACGACGTAAGAGATTTCGCATGGACTTCTTCAAGAAAATTTGTTTGGGACGGAATGGGCGTTACGATTCCTGAAAACAACAATAAAGTAATGGCAATGAGCTTCTACCCGAAAGAAGCTTACGGTTTATACAGAAAATATTCAACAAAAGCGGTGTCGCATACCATCAAAACCTATTCAGAATTTACGATTCCTTATCCATATCCCGTGGCACAATCTGTAGAAGCGGCAAACGGCATGGAATATCCAATGATCTGTTTCAATTACGGAAGAACAGAAAAAGACGGAACGTATTCTGAAGGGATTAAAAATGGGATGTTGGGCGTAGTGATACATGAGGTTGGTCACAACTTTTTCCCGATGATTATTAATTCCGATGAAAGACAATGGAGCTGGATGGATGAAGGTTTAAATACTTTTGTGGAATATCTTACTGAAGAAAAATGGGATAACAAATTTCCGTCAAAAAGAGGTCCGGCATGGACGATTGTAGATTATATGAAACTGCCGAAAGATCAGCTGGAACCGATTATGACAAACTCTGAAAACATCATACAGTTTGGTCCGAATGCGTATTCAAAACCGGCAACAGGATTGAATATTCTTCGTGAAACGATCATGGGAAGAGAACTTTTCGACAAAGCTTTTAAAACATATGCCAAAAGATGGGCTTTCAAACATCCTGAACCGGCAGATTTTTTCAGAACAATGGAAGATGCGAGCGGTGAAGATTTGGACTGGTTCTGGAGAGGTTGGTTTTACGGAACAGATCCTGTAGATATTGCCATCGATAAAGTAATGGTTGCAACTCCTGATTTGAACACAGTACCAAGAGAAACAAAAGAAAACAAATATAAAGTAGACAAACCTGCAGTGAATGAGTTTGAAGATATTTCAAAAATCAGAAACAGAGAAGATAAAAACATCACTTTCTACGTAGACAAAGACAAAGAAGCTCAGGATTTCTATTACAGATACGACAGAGGTCAGGAAAAAGTGGATAATAACAAAGAATATACTTCTAAGTTTGACGGAACCGAACCTTTAACGCAAAAAGAAAAAGACAAGTTTAAAAATCTAACGGCTTATCAGATTGATTTTGTAAACAAGGGTGGTTTGGTAATGCCGATTATCCTTGAATTTACTTTTGAAGATGGAACAAAATTAAAAGATAAATCATCTGCACAGATTTGGAGACTGAACGAGCAGAAAGCTTCTAAAACGTATTATTTTGATAAAAAAGTAAAATCAATTCAGTTGGATCCGATGAGAGAAACTGCCGATATTGATACTTCAAACAATTTCTGGAGCAACGACGGCGGAACTTCGCAGGTTTCAAAATTCGATTTATTCAAACAAAAAGAAGGCGGAAACGTGAGAGGAGGTTCTAACGGAAAAGTAAACCCGATGCAGGCCGCCGGGAAAAAATAACAGAAAAGTAATGTAACTTTTACATAAAGGGCACTACTTATTATTAAAAAAATCATGAGAATAATTCTGATCCTTTTAGTAATGAGCAGCGCCCAATTTTTTGCTCAGAAAACGCTTACTCCAAGCAATACAAAACTTGAATCCAAATTCATTAAAGATGAAACATCCAACGCCATTTGGTATGCTCAACAGGGTGATCAAAAAATGGAAATCGGTAAAATTACCAATGAAGTAAAAAAAGTAGACAAGACAACGCTTCTTATTAAAACGACGGTAAAAATGAATCAGGCACCTGATAAACCTTGGGTAGATTCTACGTTGGTGAAGATTTCAAATTTTCAGCCGATCTATCATTCTTCTTATAATATGATGAGAGATATGACTTTAAAGTTTGAAAAAAATAAAGCAACAGGGTATTATTTAGACAAAAAATCTCAGAAGAAAGACCAAATTGATGAAAAAATTTCTACTGAATATTTTGACAGCAATTCTTATCCCGGATTAATACGATTTTTACCTTTAAAAGAACACTACTCCACAGAAATGCCGATCTTCGATTATAATCCGGCAGCAAAAAAAGGAGTCGTAAAAGCATATATTGAAGACGTAAACAAAGGTGAATTGAATGGTAAAAAAGTCTGGATCGTAAAAACGACAGATGATATCCAGGATAGAAAAACGATTGTTACTTATTATATTGATGTTGCGACAAGAGAAGTTTTAAAACAGGAAATAGATTCCAATGGTAGAAAAATGGTTATGGAAACTGTTAAATAAAATCAAGAAAGTTTACCCAGTCGGTAAACTTTTTTTCTGCCAAAATTTCCACTCCCTAAAAATAAATTCTGCCATTTCAACCAAGTAAAACCGATGGCACACATTTAGCCAATTACAACACAGAATAATTAAAAAATTAAATATATTATGTCAGTAAACTTTAAACCATTAGCAGACAGAGTTCTGATTGAACCAATCGCTGCCGAAACTAAAACAGCTTCAGGTATTATTATTCCGGACACGGCAAAAGAAAAACCACAAGAAGGTACAGTAGTAGCAGTAGGTCCTGGTAAAAAAGACGAGCCAACAACGGTACAGGTAGGTGACAAAGTTCTTTACGGGAAATATTCAGGCTCTGAATTGAAATTGGAAGGAAAGGATTATTTAATTGTAAAAGAAGGAGATCTTTTAGGTATTATCGGATAGAATTCCAGATACAGACACCAGATTTCAGACTATTCAAAAAAATCAAATTAAAAACAATGTTAATGTCTAACTTCTGACATCTAACATCTAATATCTAATCAAAATGGCAAAAGAAATAAAATTCGATATCGAGTCAAGAGACGCTTTAAAAAGAGGGGTTGATGCATTGGCTAATGCAGTAAAAGTAACGTTAGGACCAAAAGGTAGAAACGTAGTAATCGAAAAATCTTTCGGTGCACCTCACGTAACTAAGGACGGTGTTTCTGTTGCAAAAGAAATCGAACTTGAAGACAGAGTAGAAAACATGGGAGCGCAAATGGTAAAAGAAGTTGCTTCCAAAACCAATGATATTGCAGGAGACGGTACTACTACCGCTACTGTTTTGGCACAGGCTATCGTAAGAGAAGGTCTTAAAAACGTAGCTGCAGGTGCAAACCCAATGGATTTGAAAAGAGGAATCGACAAAGCAGTAACTGCTGTAGTTGAAAACTTGAAGTCTCAGTCTAAAACTGTTGGTGATTCTACAGAAATGGTGAAGCAGGTAGCTTCAGTTTCTGCAAATAACGACGAAACGATCGGATCTTTGATCGCTGAAGCTTTCGGGAAAGTAGGTAAAGAAGGAGTTATCACAGTTGAAGAAGCTAAAGGTATCGATACAACCGTTGATGTTGTAGAAGGTATGCAGTTCGACAGAGGTTATCAGTCACCTTATTTCGTGACAAACCCTGAGAAAATGGTTGCTGAGGTAGAAAATCCTTACATCCTTTTAGTAGAGAAGAAAATTTCTTCAATGAAAGAATTGCTTCCTGTTCTTGAACCAATTGCTCAAGGTGGTAAATCTTTATTAATCATCTCTGAAGAAGTTGAAGGGGAAGCTTTAGCAACTTTAGTGGTAAATAAATTAAGAGGTTCTCTTAAAATTGCCGCGGTAAAAGCTCCAGGATTCGGAGACAGAAGAAAAGCAATGTTGGAAGACATCGCAATCCTTACAGGGGGTACTGTTATTTCTGAAGAGCAAGGTTTCACAATGGAAAACATTACTATCGATATGTTGGGAACTGCTGAGAAAGTAACAATCGATAAAGACAACACGACAATCGTAAACGGTGGTGGTGAAGAAAGCAAAATCAAAGGAAGAGTGGCACAAATCAAAGCTCAGATGGAAACATCTACTTCTGATTACGATAAAGAAAAATTGCAGGAGAGATTGGCTAAATTAGCCGGTGGTGTTGCCGTTCTTTACGTTGGTGCAGCTTCTGAAGTTGAAATGAAGGAGAAAAAAGACAGAGTAGATGATGCACTTCACGCTACAAGAGCAGCTGTTGAAGAAGGTATCGTTGCAGGTGGTGGTGTTGCTTTGGTAAGAGCTATCGCTGCATTAGAAAATCTTACAGGAATCAATTCTGACGAAACGACAGGAATCAAAATCGTAAAAAGAGCAATCGAAGAGCCATTGAGACAAATCGTTGCCAATGCAGGTGGTGAAGGTTCTGTAATCGTAGCTAAAGTAGCAGAAGGTACAGGTGACTTCGGTTACAACGCTAAAACTGACGAGTATGTAAACATGCTTGAAGCAGGAATCATCGACCCTACGAAAGTAACAAGAGTTGCCCTTGAAAACGCAGCTTCTGTTTCTGGAATGCTTCTTACCACTGAATGTGTGATCACTGAAGTGAAGAGCGCAGAACCAGCTATGCCAATGGGTGGTGGAATGCCAGGAATGATGTAACGGTCAGCGACCGAGGCAATTTAATATATAAACCGTTCAGATTTTTTCTGAGCGGTTTTACTTTTAATATTAAAAATACATTTGTTATGAAAAAAGTAAATCATTATTTTTAATTTTAGCATAAATCTAAACTGCTCCACAAAATTTCTAAAAGAAACAAAGCTTAAAATAGTTATAATTCTCAAAAAATGTCAAAAAAAATAAATTCTTTATTCATTCCTATTAGAGTAAATTTTAGAAAGCATGGGTCAGAAATAGCCGAAGATATTTTTTACCGATTTCATCCAGCAATATTAAATGTTGGCTCGGAAATTTGTGTATTTTGTAAAGCGAAAAAGAATTTAACAAAAGAGCATGTTCTTCCAAAATGGTTATTTCAAAATAAAACAAATATTGGATTCGAAATAAAAACCAATAAGCAAACCATTTCTTATTTAAAAAGCGTTGTCCCAGCATGTAATAATTGCAATAATTCAATTTTAGCAGAAATTGAAAAAAAAATAATACTTATTTTAGAAAATCTTGAAAAAAATAAATATTACGACAATAATGATTTAGAAAATATTATCCGGTGGCTTGAGATTTTGGAATATAAACTTCAAGTGTTTTCTAATAGGTTAAAATACATAAAATACGCTAATGAACCTTTCTCAGATTTTGGAACACTTCCTGTTTCTTGGATGAATCATTTCTGGGAGATGAACCCTTTTAAAGCATTGAGTAATCTCAAGTTTATTCAGCGAAATATTTCTATAAAAAATAAATCATCAAATTTAAACTCTTTAATAATTTTTAAAACGAAGAAACCACATTTTGAATTTTTCCATCAAACGTCTGAATATATTTTTATTAGTTTTCCAATGTATAACAACGCTATATTTTATTTTTTTAGAAAAAAATTTAATAATACCAAAGACTCTCACTCTGAAGCAATTGAAATTATGAAAAAGATATTAGACTAATAACTAGATTTCGCAGATTTAAAATCCGTGACTTAACAGCTACAAAAGTTTTTTTCTAAATGTCACAAACACAAAAAAGCCACGAAAAACCATTTCGAAAAGACCTTCAATCATTTCAACGTGACTTCCAACTTCTTCGTTGAAGACATCAAGAGCTTTGTGAAGGCATTCAAGCATTATGTTGAAGAGGTCAAGTATTTAGCTAAGGCATTCAAACGTTTCGAAAGAGCAATCAAGTGTTCCGAAGAGACGTTCAACCAGTCCGAAGAGGCAATCAAGTACAAAATATTACATTTCAGCACTTTACAAACCTTTCAAAACCCAGGAGATAGCTCAAATTTCCGATCTGTAACTTTTTAACTATCTTTAGAAATCAATTAAACCAAACCTCAGCACCATTGAAAAAATCATTTCTCCTTTCACTTTTCGGTTTATGCTTAGCCAATGCACAAACCCTAAATTTCAAACATCTTTCGGATATGTCTATGGGCAGAGGAGCTGTAAGCAGTGTCATTGTAGATGATAATATCTATGTGAGTAATGGTTATAAAGTTAGTGATGGTAATGCAACTCTTATTGAGAAATACAATATTAAAGACAACCGCTGGAGTATCATCAACTCTAAGTTGCTTCCTAGAAAATTCGCCAATTCGGAGACTTACGATAATAAAATTTATATCTTTAACGGTTGGGGAAACAGCCATCTTGAAATTCTGGACCTTGAAACTAATAAAATAACCAAGGGAGCTGTTAATCGTGCCTACACAGGAAATGCAGGTTCTGCTATCCACGACGGAAAAATATATGTATTCGGCGGCAGCGGACTAAACAATGCCGCAACCACTGTATTTTCCAACAGATTTCAATACTATGATATTGCTTCAGATACCTGGAATCAGTTACCCGAGATGCCCACCGCCAGAGAAGCAAGGGGCAAAATTGTGAATGACAAGCTGTATGTCATTGGTGGTTTCAACGGTACGTCTTCCCGTCTGGTCAATGTTTTCGATCTTAACAAAAATCTTTGGACTGAGCAATATAAGATGCCAGTTGCGATATCCGGACATTCATTAGCGGTATCCGGTAATAAGATTTTTATTGCAGAAGGGTATAATAATCAAACTTTTTTGGCCTATTTCGATACAGAGACCAATAAACTATATCAGTTATCATCCAATATGATTCCCAGAAGACACGCCGCCGCGGAAGTATATAACGATAAATTATACATTATTGGCGGAAGTACAACATCTTCAACCAAATCAGCCATTAAAAATATTCAGGTTGCGGATATTAGTGAAGGAGCACTCTCCGCTCATGACCAATCAAATTAAAGTATCTATTAATCAAAGACTTTTCATTAATTTTACTACATAGATCACTCAAATATACCAAAACGGTGGAAATGACATTTACATGAACATCACACCTTACTGGGATGGCGAAGATGATTTTTTAACATTGAAATTATGAAGATATCAAACATTTCCCGAACTTAAAGAAAATGACACTTTTCAGCAACGATCCTAAAGTATATGAAGATCTTCAACTAAAAGGAATCGAAGCCGTTCCTCTATAAAAAGAGTGGCAAAACAGAAATTTAAAGCGTCATGGAATATTTAACATAAATTACATAGAGATGGGAGAATTACATGGAGTAACGCAGTTAAAACCAAGAGTAATTTTAGGTGGCGCTATTTTGCAGGTAAAAAAAGAAAAAGAGAAAGAATTTTTAGAAAAATATGCTGATGAACGAATTCACACAAGTGAATGGGGAATTTTTAACAATACTTTTGCTGTAATTTCCGATGATGGAATATTAGAAAGATGTGCCATGTATTACGAAGATAAAATAATCAATTTTAAAAAACCTGGAATATATATACAGATACAAGGCCAGAGTAAATCTGGTCCTGGCGGCAATGATTATATAGATTTTATGAGCAATTTGTCTATTTATTTAGAAGATGCTTTGTTTTGCGTGTATTATTTTGATAATATTGATGAATACGAAATTAAAGAAGGAGTATTAAATTATCAGTATAAAGGCAAATTCCATTATTTTGAAGACTATCTTCTTTCTGATTATGCCTCATCACCGAAAATTATTGCCGATTATTATGCAGAAGAAATTTATGAATTCCAACTCCGTTATGAAGAATTGATAAGAATGGAAGATGACCCAAAAGAAAGATATGATTCTGAAGATTATGAAGAACTTCTGGATAAGTTGAATAACTATAAAGATTTTCTGCCGGTAGATAAAGCAGAAGAATGTGTATCCTGGTTAAAAGAACAAGTAGCAAGCTATCAATAAAAAAACAATGAGTGAATTTTCAGGGTATGAAAAAATGCCCAACAACTTAAAAAAATTAGGTCTTAGCGAAAGCGATTTTTCCAAAATGGAAAAATTAAAATGGGTGGTTACGGAAAAAGTTCATGGAGCCAACCTCAGTTTTGTTTATGAAAACAGCAATTTGAAATTTGCCAAAAGAAAAGAATACCTCAGCTGGACAGACAATTTTTTTGGTTTCCAATTGGTGGTTAGTAAATTAGAAGATCATATACTCCCCCTTTTCGAAAAATTAAGCAAAGAAATAACCGGAGAAAAATATATTGTTTACGGAGAATTGTTCGGTGGCAAATATCCTCATCCGGAAGTCAATCCTGAAAAAGATCTCCATGCAATTCAGACCGGCGTATATTACACTCCAAATATTGAATTCTGTGCTTTCGATATTGCTATTGAAACCGATGGTTCAGGTTCCAAATATTATTTGGATTATGAAACTTCAGTAGCTTATTTTAATCGGTTTGAAATATTTCATGCACAGCCATTATTGATCGGAAAATTCAACGAAGCGATGAACTTCAATATTAGAATCAATTCTTCTATTCCTAAAGAATTCAACCTCCCTGAGTTACAAAATAATTTAATTGAAGGTGTTGTGATAAAACCTTTCAATCAGAAAGATCACACCCCATTTTCAAGACCAATCATCAAATTAAAAAATCCTGAATTCGATGAAGAAGAGAAATTCCATGAGGCAGAAAAATGGTCGTTCATCCCCAATATTTCCTCTAAAACAGAAGATTTGTCTTTTATCGTAGAAGAATTGAGAAACTACGTCACTCAAAACAGATTAAAAAGTGCAATATCTAAAATAGGTACGCTAGATCTGAACAATCAGCTTCGGGTTTCTGAAATTAAAACAGAATTTTTAGAAGACGTCATTACAGATTTTAATGAAAACAACGACCATCTTTTAAATGATTTATCTTCTGACGAAAAAGAATGGATTGTTGAAAGAATGAATGCTGAGATTAATAAAATAATGAGTTTATAAAATAAAGTCTCTTTACACTCATTTTAAATTTAGCCGAAAAAAATACACTTAAAAAATGTCTGCATTTCCAGTAATAGCTTCCATCGTATCAGAAACCGCATTAGCTGAATTTATAAAAGAAAAATATCCGTTAGAAGAAAATATTGATTGTAAATTGTTCAGAACAGGCGTTAATCACACCTATTTTATTTCTGATAGTCAGACAAAATTTTTTGCTCGCATTTACTGTCACAACTGGAGAACGAAGTCTGAAATTCAGGAAGAATTAGAACTTTTACTCTTACTAAAAGATAATGACCTTGCGGTATCATATCCCATTCCCGATAAAGAAGGAAACTTTATCCAGGAAATCAATGCTCCGGAAGGTGTGCGACATGCCGTACTTTTCACATTTGCAGAAGGTAAGAAAATGCGATTCATGAGTAATGAATCCTGCTTTGCTGTCGGTTCGTTGATGGCAAAAATTCATACCATAACAGCAGGTAAAAAAATCAACAGAACAGATTATAATTCCGAAGTTCTTCTACACCAGGCTTATCATCACATGATCTCTTTCTTTTCTGAAGATTTGGATGAAATGCAATACATCAGGAAAATTGGAAATCAAATATCAAAAAGTTTCGAAGAAGCAAATTGGGCAGAACATCAGAAAGGAATAGTTCATCTCGATATTTGGTACGACAATTTAAGTGTAAATAATCAAGATGAGATTACGATCTTCGACTTTGATAATTGTGGAAATGGAGAACTTATTTTAGATGTCGCTTATTTTTGCAAACAATTATTTTTTATCGAATCAGATAAAGAAAAATATGAAAATAAAGTGCAAAGTTTTTTAAATGGCTACCAACAAATAAGAGGTTTATCTGAGAAAGAAATTCAATTAATTCCCGAGGCAGGAGCATCTATCTTCATATTTTATCTTGGGGTACAGGCACAAAGATTTGATTGGTCTAATATATTTTTCACGGAAAATTATCTTAAAATGTTTGTCGGAAGAATAAGAAATTGGATGGATTATTATGAATCAAAAAAGTAATTTTGTTAATCTTAATTTCATTTATAGAAATATATTTTACGCAGAAAGAAACCTCACATTGCAACTTCGGAAAGAAATTTCTATTGTTCTTCATAATATAAAACCGCTCTGTTTTTACAGAACGGTTTTTTGTAATGATCAAAAATGTAATACAATTCATTGCAAAACTGTCTTACTATTAAATCAGGAACTACTGACCTGTTTTAAAATTAAAACAATATGAAAAAAAGATTCTTTTTGATTTTATTAACTGCTTTTTTCGTTAATACTATTTCGGGGCAGGAAATAAATAATTTCTTTTCAACACTCTCCAACAATAAGATGTTTAATGGCAGCGTTGTCATTTCCAAATCCGGAGAAAACATTTTTTCCCATACTTACGGGTTTTCTAACATCGAAAAGAAAGAAAAAATCTCCGATACTTCTCAATTCCCAATTGCTTCCATTACAAAAACATTTACTGCAACAGCAATACTTCAGCTTAAACAAAAAGGAAAACTCAAGATTGATGATCCGGTGCAAAAATATCTTCCGGAATTTCCTTATCCAAATATCAGCATCAAACAATTGCTGAATAATACTTCAGGATTGGCACAAGAGTATAATTTATTCGATGTGATTATCAAAGAACAGCCGGAAAAAATCATTTCCAATTCTGATATTATACCGACTTTCATTCGTTTCAAAACACCAATTTCATTCTTACCCGGAAGCAAATGGGAATACAACAATGTAAATTTTTGCATTGCCGCACTGATTATCGAAAAAGTATCAGGAATGAGTTATGCTGATTATTTAGAGAAAAATATCTTCAAGCCTGCGAAAATGAAAAATTCATTTGTTCCGAATGACAGGAAAGTGAAAAGTGTAAATCAGGTAGAATTGTACACCTACCCAAACTTTTACTCGACCGATCTTGTGAATACAAATAGCTTAAAAGAAACTTTTTTAATCGTTGAAAGAAGCAACTTTTATGGAAATGGAGGAATTGTAAGCACCGCTTTAGACTTACAAAAACACCAAAATGCATTATTTACTTACCAAATTTTAGGCAATAAGGAGTTAGAAGAAGCTTTAACAGCGACAATACTCAACGATGGGAAAAAAGTAACCTACGTAATAGATGGGCAAGAAATAAGTTACGGTTTAGGATGGGGAATGTATACCGATGAAAGCAACGGAAAAATTGTCTTTCATGATGGGTTTATTACCGGATTGACCTCTATTTTAATTCATAATCTTAAGAAAAATGAAACTGTGATTCTTTTATCTAATACAGGAAATACTTCCGTTTTTCCTTTATCCAATACCGTTTTTCAAATACTTGATAACAAAATGTATGCAATTCCTGTACAAAATCTTTCAAGAATCTATGGCAGTTTATTGGAAAGTGGAAATAAAGAAAAAGCGAATCAGCTGATCGAAGGATATTTAAAAAACCCGGAAAGTTATAACGCAACGGAAAGAGATTTTAACCGATTGGGCTATCAATTTCTCAGACTTCAAAAAAATGAAAATTCTTTACAGGTTTTCCATTTGGCAACATTAATTTTTCCAAAAAGTTCAAATATATTCGACAGTTATGGTGAAGCATTACTTCAAGATGGTAAAAAAGAAGATGCCCTTAAAATGTATCAAAAATCTTTAGAATTAAATCCTGAAAATACCAATGCGAAAGAAATGATTCTTAAAATCGAAAAACTTTTGGGTCAATAAAATTAAAAGCTCTATCTCAGAACTGAGCTAAAATAGTAACCCGTTTTGTTTTTCAAAGCGGTTTATTATTTTTTCGTAGTTTAGTTATACCAATACCCTAATGAACTGTTATTTTTCATTAGCACAAAATAGACCCATGAAAAACATTCAGCAGGAAGATATACACATCATCAGCCGTCACAGCAATCTCACAGAAAAGGAAATCGAAAATAGATAAAGACGGAAACAGCTTGTTAGTCGGACTTTATAATGAACAATTGAAATACATAAAATAAATTCTTTGAAAAATTTCATCTCCAAACTTACCGTATTTCTTGCTTTAGGAATACTCGCCATTATTATCGGAATAATTTTTTCGATCGTTGCCTTCAACAGTGTTTCTGCGCAGGATGGTCTGGCAGGAATTTATATATTATTCGGATTAATTCCTGTTCTAATCATCATTATTTTAGACCGGATATTCGTCTGGAAATTCGGAGCTTAGAAAGTCAATAAAGTTCAACTTTACATTATAGGTATATTAGCGTTACTTTTTATCTTGAATTGGATCAGGTTACAGATTCAGTAATTTCAAAAAACTTCTTAAATGAGTCATTGGTTTTATTAAAAATCAGTCCGAATTAATTAAAAGCACCTCTAATACATACAATAACTGCTTTTATCTCTTGAGCAATTTTTTACTGTATCTATTTTAATAAATTAATTATACTTAAAATCACATAAATAAGGTTTGTTTTTATTTACCTTTAGCGAAAATTAAAAACATGAAAACAACTCTATTTTTTATGCTGGCAGCTTACGGACTTTGTTCGGCTCAAGCTACAATTACCAAAGCTTTTAACGATCCTCTTGCGGGTGAAACAGCAAGTTATTTAAACGTGAGCGGAACCCCGAATAATTCTGCAACAGGAGCAAATGTAACGTTTAGCAATGCATCTTTGGCTTTAGGTGCTGCTGCTCCGACGACCTATTCTACTCCAACGGCAGGCGAAATTTCAACTTTTCCAGGCTCTACGTTGAAAATGGTAGGCGGCGGAAGTACCATTTATTACAAACAATCAGCCTCAAAATTAGAAATCACAGGATTGGTGACTTCTGATGCAACGCTGAATCTTTCTACCAATAACGGAACATTTATTTCCTATCCTGCAGCTTTTGGTTATTCCGAAACAGATCAGGCACAGGGAACATTCACCTCTTCTGCTGCGAACGGTTTATGTAAAGGAACAATTACTCTATCTGGTGATGCATGGGGGACTTTACTGTTAGGATCATCTACTTTTAACAATGTATTGAGGATTAAATCTGTTCAGGTTTTTAATCTTCATTTACCTAACGATACAACGTTTATTTTCCCAATAGGAAGCATTACGAATACATCTTATTCTTATTATGACAGTTCTCATAAATTTGCTTTATTAACAACGATACAAACCGTTGTCAATGTTCCGGCATTAGGAATCAACAATCAGACGACAAATGCTGCACAAGCTTTGAATTTGATAACATTGTCAACAGGAGAATCTGCTGCAAAAAAGACAGGATTGAAAATATATCCAAATCCGGCTCAGGATTTTATCGAGTTTAAAGGAGAAAACGGAAATTATTCAACCGCGAAAATTTACAGTTTAGACGGAAAATTAGTAAAAACATCAGATCTAAAATCAGGAAAAGTACAGGTTTCAGATCTTCCTTCTTCATCTTATTTCATTGAAGTTTCAGGAAAAGACCAAAAAGCAGAAACTTCGAAATTCATCAAAAAATAAAAGTTTATAATCCTACATAGTTTGTCTCTAACTTTAAAAAGAATGACTAAACTTTAGCCCCGATTGCAGTGAAAATCCTTTTTTGAAAAAAAGATTGCAACGGAAAGCGGGAATAGCTTCAAATAAAAACAAAATCCGCCCGGAAATTTTTCTGGGCGGATTTTTTACGATTAAATCTAAAAATTAAAAAGTCGCAGCCGGAGCCGTTGAATTGTTCAGTTTCTTTTGTAAATCTATGTTTTTACCTTTTGAAAAATCATAACTTAGCCCTACAATAAACATCGATTTGTTGTTCATAATCTGGTTAACACGGCTGTAATTTACTAAGCTTTCAGACAAACTTTTGGTTTTATATTCAGAAGGCATCCCGATCCAGTACATTCCTGCTCTGAACGTCCATTCTTTCTTTTTGTAATTAGCAAAAATATGATTCTGATTTTCGTTTGTAGCTAAAAAAGCCCCATTCAGCGTATACACTGGAATATTCAACTGATATTGAAGGCTGAAAGATTTATATTCCGAAGACAAAACCAGATTATTCGCCAGATAATTATTCTTAATTAAAGCTCCGTTACTCGTTCTGATCGTTTCCGTAGCGGGAGTCAAATTCAATTTTGCTATCAATAAACTATTTCCGAACGGTTTATAAGAACCCGATAATTGTACTCCAAACTGTTGAGAGTTTTTAGCATTTTCATATGTTAAAGCATATCCGAAATTTTCATCGGCAACATAATACTGATTGATCGTTTTGTCGGTATATCTGTAAAATAGATTCGCATTAAAATCAAAATATTTATTGTTGTATGAATAAATGAAATTATTCGCAAACATCTGCTGAGACTTCAAAAACGGATTTCCTTTCTGCACAATATTTGGCGCCATCTGTACAATATTGCTGCTCAAAGCCGCACTCCATGGGCTTATCGGGCGATAACTGCTCGTAAAACGCAAGCTCTGATTATCTTTTAACTGATAGCCTAAAATTATTTTCGGGGTAAATGACCATTGATCAAAAGTATTTTCTGCACTTTTATTATGAATATTCGTTAAACCTGCTCCCAATCGGTAACTGAATTTTTTAATTTTCCCAGAAAACTCAGTATAAAAATATTGTTCTAAATAATTGACACTGTATTCTGAAAAACCGGAAAGATTCTGCAAATCATTAGAAATATTAGTATTGGAAACCCGGTATCCGGATGCTAATTTTCCCACTTTGAAAGTATGCGTATGTGCCAATTCACCGACAATTCCTGTCTGTTTGGTCTGAAGATTCATATCATTATCGAAAACGGAATTTCCTGAAGAAATAACCCATTCTTTTGCAAATTCTACCGTGTTTGTTGTAAAGCTTGATCCCACGACATTCACACTGAATTCATCTTTTTTACCGATATTTTTCGAAAAATATAAGTCTAAAGTCGGCGTTGTATAATCAGACGAGCCGTTTTTCATCATCGCATGTTCTTCCAGAACATTGTCCTTTGTAAAAATACTACCTCCGTTTCCTTTAACGAAACTTGTAAAAATATCCACATTCATTTTCGCCTGAAAAGCATAATTTTCAGCAACCATTCTGGTATATCTCAAAGCAACATTCTGAAAGGTATATCCGAAATGATCCGTCTTATTTTCATCCGTTCGGTAATGACTTCCATCTAAATAGTAATCATAAATACTGTGAACTTTTCGGTTGTCATAATCCCTTAAATTAATCGAATATTCTAATCCGAAATTATTTTTTCCTTTAGTAAAATTAACATATGCAGAACCGTTTACAAAACCTGTATTCAAAGCCGAACTTACATCTGCTCCGAAAACATAGCCCATTTCTGTGGACCGTGTAATTAAATTCACCACAACATCTGCTCTCGTTGCCCATCTCGCCGGAGGAATATCATAATACTCCACTTTCACGACTTCTGCCGGAGCAACACTTCGGATCTGCATATCGGTGGCTTCAATTCCGTTGATTAAAAATAAAGTGGTTCCGCCTTTCGTACTTTTCAACGTATTGGCGATCGGGTCAATTTGTAATTCCGGTAATGTTTCTAATAAATCTTTTGCATATCGGGCTTTTTCCAACGCTTCCTTATCGAAAGTATACACCGCTTTGTCTGCAAACTGTTTTTTACGCTGAGCTTTTAAAATTACTCCTTGAATCTCTGTTATTTTGGTTGTATCGATGGTATCCGTCTTTACATTTTCCTGAGAAAACACAAAAATTCCACAAAGAAAAAATAAAGAACATATAGTTTTTTTCATATCCGAAAAGTTGAATAATATAATAAAGACAGTCAATATCCGACATTTATTACATTAAGATCAAATTAAAATTTTACATTAAAATATAAACATCTTATAAACAGAACCTTAATTTTTCACTAAAAAGTGTATTGAATTAATTTTTTGCCCGTTTTTTGCTTTGATTTCAGTAATCACCAAATCTTAAAATGTAAAGTCATGAAAAAATATCTCTTTCTCATTCCTTGCTTCATTTTCTCAGGGATGCAGGCACAGGAAACCTCAACTGCCGAACCTTCGGAAAAAATGAATATCATAAAAACGAATGTCACAGCGTATGTTTTCAGAAATATTAATCTTTCTTATGAAAGAGCATTCACGAACTGGTTTTCATTAAATATGGGATTCGGAGTGATGCCTGAAGGAAAAATTCCCTTCATCAATGTTTTTCTGAGTGATGAAGACGAAAAAAGATTTCAGAATCTTGAAGCGAAATCTTTTAATTTCACCATTGAACCACGATTTTATTTGGGCGCAGGGTACGGAAAAGGATTTTATATAGCACCTTATTACCGTTATTCAAAAGTAACTTCCAATACTTTTGATTTTTATTACGATTATTCATTCAGCGGAGCAACCTATCAGATTCCCTTGAAAGGTAATGGAAATGCCAATGGAAATAGTGGAGGAATCATGGTTGGAGCACAGTTCTTCCTTACCAACAGTCGGAATCTAGTCCTTGATTTATGGATTGCCGGAGCACATTACGGAGCCGGAAAAGGTGACTTTTTAATGACAAGTGACGTAGTTTTGACACCCGATATGCAGGCTCAATTGAAAAAAGAAATTGAAGATCTTGATATACCTTACGTAAATTATACTGTAGAAACCAATGCCAACGGAGCCAGAATAAAAATTGACGGACCGTGGATTGGTTTTAGAAGCGGAGTTTCTCTGGGATATAGATTTTAGACATTTTCATTTAAATATTTTTGAACCGTTCTTTTTAAGGGCGGTTTTACTTTGTCATTTTTATAAGAATTTACATCTTTTAATTATTTCAAAAAATGTATATCTTTCCCTCATGAATTCATCACAAATAACCACTGCCCAAAGAATCAAAGCCATTGTTGGCGGTTCGATTGGTAATTTAGTAGAATGGTACGACTGGTATGCATATGCAGCTTTCAGTATTTATTTTTCCAATTCTTTTTTTCCGGGCTCAAGCCTTACGGCACAATTATTAAATACAGCCGGAATTTTTGCGGTTGGTTTTCTGATGCGTCCCGTCGGAGGTTGGCTTTTCGGAAGTATTGCCGACAGAATCGGTAGAAAAAAAGCAATGACATTTTCGGTTTTATTAATGTCATTCGGGTCATTACTGATTGCGCTTACACCGACCTATGAAACCATTGGAGTTTTTGCACCTATTCTATTATTGATCGCCAGATTATTGCAAGGTTTAAGCGTTGGCGGCGAATATGGAGTTTCGGCAACTTATCTCAGTGAAATGGCAACCAGTAATCGAAGAGGATTCTATTCAAGTTTTCAATATGTGACATTGATTGGCGGGCAATTAATTGCGCTGGGAATTCAATTGATTTTACAAAAATTATTACTGACAGAATCACAACTGGAAGATTGGGGTTGGAGAATTCCTTTCTTTATCGGTGCTCTTTTATCGGTAATTGCTTTATATTTAAGATCAAATCTTCATGAAACTGAGGCTTTTGAAAATAAGAAAGACCTCAACGAAAAGAAAAAAGGTTCTGTCAGAGAATTATTAAAACATCCAAAAGCGTTATTAACGGTTGTAGGATTAACGCTGGGCGGAACATTAGCATTCTACACGTACACTACATATATGCAGAAATTTTTGGTGAATACAGTTCATCTTACGAAAGAACAATCTACATTAATTTCGTTTATTTCATTATTTATTTTCGCTTGCCTGCAGCCTGCTTTCGGAGCTTTGTCTGATAAAATAGGAAGAAGACCTTTGCTTCTGAGTTTTGGAATTTTGGGAACAGTTTTCACCTATCCCCTTTTGAATGCTTTAAGCATGACGACTTCAATGTGGGGTGCATTCTTCCTTATTATGTCGGCTTTAATTATTGTAAGCGGTTATACATCGATCAATGCTGTGGTGAAAGCAGAACTTTTCCCTTCGGAAGTGAGGGCATTGGGAGTTGGATTACCGTATGCTTTGACGGTCGCAATCTTTGGAGGAACTGCCGAATATCTGGCACTTTGGCTGAAGCAGGAAAATGTGGAGCATTATTTTTACTGGTATATTACAGCCTGCATTTTCTTTTCTTTAGTTGTGTATGCCAGAATGAAAGACACCAAAGAAACTTCAACTTTAGATAAAGATTAATTTACTATAAGGATATAAAAAGTTTCGGCGCAGATTCTCTGCGCCGAAACTTTTATTTTTAATGATAAGCCTCCTTAAATTTCTGGAGAATATTATCCAGATTATGGCGCTGTACATATACACTTTTTATATCTTCATACCTCGGAGATTTGTAGAATACCTCATGAAAATCCATACTTCCGTTTCCTACTTTTACTACTTTTTGTACGTCGATATTTAATTTTTTTAATTCATCTTTGAAAACCTGAAATTCGTCATGAATATTTTCCATCTGTATTTATGTATTTAGTTAAAAAATTACTATTTATTATCAAACACCCTACCAAATTTTAGGGGTCGCGTTTAAATCCACATTAAAGTTAATGAATTTATTCATATAAATATAACAATATGTTAATAATTTATTAAAATATTCAAACTCTGAAAGATAAATTCGTATCATTACAGCAGATTTCTTAGATTTACCACTTTATAAAAGTTTCAACAATTTCTTACAACTATGAATAATAAAGCATTTTTCACATTTTTAATGCTCGGTTTTTCCTTCTTCTTATATGCTCAGGAATTTTCTGCACCGGATTATGATCTTATTAAAAAAAATATCGAAAACAAGAAGTCTGAATATTATTATCCCTCTCTTTTAAAAAAGCTGAAAGAAAATGATACTGTTTTTACCGTAGAACAATATCGCCATCTTTATTACGGATATACTTTTCAGAAAAAATACAATCCTTTACACATAAGTAAAAATGAAGATCTGATTCGGGAATATTATAAAAAGGAAAAATCTGACACCAAAGAGTATCCTAAAATTATAAAAACGTTCAGGGAAGTTTTGGCTGAAGATCCTTTAAACATAAGAGCGATGAATTTTCTGGCGTATATCTATAATCTAAACGGCGAAGAAAGTATGGCGGCAAAAGTATCTGCCAATTTTCAGGGAATTTTTGGAGCTATAATGTCTTCGGGAGACGGGCTGAAATGCGAAACAGGTTTCCATGTCATTGCCGTTTCTGATGAATATGTAATTCTGAATATTTTTGAAATGCAGGGTTCGTCTCAAAGCTTTGATAAAAAATGTGACTACATTACATTTGAAGCAGATAAATATAAAGTTCCGGGAATGTATTTTGATGTGAGTGTAATGCAAGAAAAAAAGTAGTTTGATATTCTCAAACTACTTTTTTCTTATAATATAATGATAAGTTAAGACTATTTTTCTTCCTCTTCAAGTTCTACTTCATGTCTCAACTGTGCTTTGTATAAAGTGGAATAATATCCGTTTTTATCTAAAAGCTCCAGATGTTTTCCTTCTTCAACGATTTTCCCATGTTCCATGACGATAATCTTATCGGCTTTCTCAATGGTTGAAAGTCTGTGAGCGATGATAATTGAGGTTCTGTTTTTGGTAATTTTTTCGGTTGCCCGTTGGATTAATTTTTCACTTTCATGGTCGATGGAAGATGTCGCTTCATCTAAAATTAAAATCTTCGGATCTGACAAATAAGCCCTTAAAAACGATAATAATTGTCTTTGCCCCAAAGAAATAGACGAACCTCTTTCGCTTACCACATAATCGTAACCACCGGGAAGCTGTTCGATAAACTGATCGACTTCAATTTCTTTTGCACCCGCTTTTATTTTATCTAAAGTAATGGTTTCGTCACCAAAAGCCAGGTTTTCAAAAATACTTCCGTGGAATAAGAAAACATCCTGTAATACAACTCCGATGTGACTTCTCAGATTATACAATTCATAATCTTTTAAATCAACATCATCAATGAGTATATTTCCGGAATTAATATCATACAATCTTGTAATTAAACTGATAATTGTAGATTTTCCAGCTCCGGTTGCACCGACGATTGCGACGGTTTCTCCGGGATTTACTTTAAAATCAATTCCTTTCAGTACCTCTTGTTTTTCGTCATACGCAAAATGTACTTTTTTGAATTCAATCTTTCCGTCGAAGTGATCTTTCTGCACTGTTCCTCTGTTGGACATCGCATAATCTTCATCCATAATTCCCAGTACCCTTTCAGCTCCGACAATACCTCTCTGAATATTATTGAATCGGTCTGCAATCTGTCTCAAAGGACGAATTAACATCGAAATATATTGAATAAAAGCAATCACCACCCCCGCACTGATCGTAATATATCCTCCATAGAAAAGGATAAACCCGATGAATAAAGAGGAAATTAATTCAACCACAGGAAAGAACAATGAGAAAATAAAAACGGTTCTCAGCAATGCACTTTTCAGGGTAATATTAATATCATCAAACTTTTTAAACTCAGATTCCTGTCTGTTGAATACCTGAATAATTGACATTCCCGCCAATCTTTCCTGAACAAAAGAGTTTTGATTGGAAGTCCAGTTTCTTTCGTCACCAAAAGCTGTCTTCAGTCTTTTCTGGAAAAATCTTGTAATCACAACCATCAACGGTAAAATTGCCAGCGTAATATAACTTAAATGCACATTGGTGCTGAACATCATCACCAATACAAACACAATTCTCAGCACGTCTCCGAAAACCATCAGGAATCCGTCTGTGTAAACTGTTGCAATGGTTTCAACATCACCCACAGCTCTTGTAACCAACTGCCCGATTGGTGTTTTATCGAAGAAAGAGGTTTTAAAATAAATCAGTTTGTTATACAATCTTTCTCTGATATCTCTGATTACATTTTGGGAAATATAATTGGAAAAATAGACTAAGAAAAAGTTTAAAATAGTTTCCGCAAATACTAATCCTACCAAAAGATAGATGTGCCTCATCATTAAAGCTTTATCTTTCAGTTTTGTGATGTCATTATCTACCACCTGCATGGTAAGATAAGGTCTGTAAGTAGAAACTAATGCCAGTATGATGGAGATGATTAAAGTAAGGATGAACCAAGAACGAAACTTCATTCCGATAAAGAACAGCCTCTTTACAATTCCCCAGGTATCTTGTTTTTTCATTGTACGAATTGAAGAAAAGAATTAAAATAAAATTCTATGCAAAAATAAGACTTTATAATTTCTCCGCCTTTACAAGTTCATGAATTCATGATGAAAATTTCTGATGAGTGTTATTTATGAGGTAGATGAGCCGGTGAGGTCGTTAACCGTAAAATATACGTTCTGAACCCCAACTGACACGTCAAATATATGTTTGTACACGTTAATGATAAGTAGTAATAGGTCCGTAACCCTTCTCTTGAGGTCTTTTGATGATGTGGCGGGGTTCTGTAGAGATTAATTGATGAGTTAAACCCGTAATTTCAGGTTATTGAGTACTTCGGATAGGTCATGTTGCCTATATGAAGGTGTAAAATACATCTCCGGATGATGGAGGAACGCCGGCAAAGTACTTCGGAACGTGTCCGGAATATTACATTACCTGTACTGAGCGTTAAAAGTATTCAGCAGTTGGATAAAAGACCTCAGCATAAGACTGCGGAGCGTCAACATAATGGTATATCACAAAAAAATCGCAGAAATATCCTACGATTTATTTTAAACAGGTAAAAAATGTTTACTAATTCACCTTCTTCAACCATTCCAAAACATATCCCGCAACTTCTTCCCAATTTTTTTCACCTGCAATAAAATGACTTCTTCCGGGAAATTCTTTAAAATCGACAATGCTATTTTTATCTTTATAAGAGCCTGCAATTTTTTTAGTAAATGCTGATGGGAAAATATTGTCGTTAGCCCCACCGATGAATAATAACGGTGCGTGAGGCTTTTGTAAATCTAATTTTGCAGAAGATTTGAATAAGGGATCTTTAGCCAGTTTTCTGCTTTCCGGAGCGGCAATGGTTTCGTATAATTTATCGCTTTCTTCTTTAGAATAATTATTGAAAAATGCTTTATGGTACCATTCTTTTGATCCTAAAAACACAGTATTTCCTTTGAAGAAATTCACTACAGGCCAAACAATTTTCACTGTAGAAAAAGGAGCCATATTATTTTTTGGAGGAGCACCGTCGATGCTTACTCCGGCAACTGCTTTCCCCATGTCGATTAACTTTTGAACCATTAATCCACCGAATGAATGCCCGATAATAATGGGTTTTTCAGGAAGTGTGTCAATAAATGTTGATAAGTATTTTACCACATCGTCGAAACCTACATCTTTAAGATCTGCCGGAATATTTTTCTTTAAATCAACAGGATTCCCGGCATGTCCCGGATTTGCAGGTGTGTGTACAGTGTAGCCTTGTGCTTCGAAATAAGTTTTCCATTCTTTCCAGCTTGTATTGTTCACAAATAACCCATGAATTAATACGATAGTTTTTGTTTTCATAACTTTTATTTTTTGTTGGTTTTAAATTATGAGACAAAGTTCCGTGAATAAAATGATGATAATTTTAACCTTGGTTAAAATCGTATTATTTACCCGAAATTCTTTTTCGGATTCTGCTCAGAGACGGTCCCTGAATTCCTAAATAAGAGGAAATATGATACAAAGGAACATTGTTGAAAATATCAGGATGCTGCTTGATTAGGTCAAGATACCTTTCTTCAGGCGACCTTAAAATAAACCCTTCGATTCTGCTCATGGTTATATTAAAAGCTTCCTGTGCCAGCAACCTTCCGAACTTTTCCCATCGATGTGACTGGTGATACAATGCAAGCAAGTCGGTATATCTGATATAAATAATAGAAGCATCTGTCAACGCTTGTGTATGATAATCACAGGGCATCTGATTGATAAAACTTTTAAAGGAAACTACAAAACCATTGGCAGAATACAGGAAAACATTCTTCTCCTCCCCCGTTTTTTCATCAATACTATACGAACGGAAAGCCCCGTCAATAATAAATCCGAAATAGGTGCAAACTGTTCCGCGAAGATTATAGAAATCTCCTTTCTTGTAATTTTTGGGCAGCCAGCAATCTTCAGATAACTTGAAATCATCTTCCGTAAGTCCGGCAAAATGACTGAGGGCAAAGGCTAGTTTTTCGATTTCATCCATGGTTTTTTAGTTTTTGTGTTAAAATAAAATGGCGACTGGAAACCAGCCACCATTATTTATTAAAATTCTTTTTTTCCTATCTCTTCTATTTCATAAGATGGCTTATTAATTTGCTCTTTTATAAATTTATTTTCAAGCAATTTATAAATTCCGTAAACCGTTCCTAACGCAATCAGCCATCCAATAAGATTCACTAATGAAAACCCTGTATAATTAATATTATCCAAGGATGAAGGATCTGTAATCCCTTTGTAAAAACCATACGAAAATCCAAAAATTAACTGAGCTCCTAAGTAAACTCCTAAAGCCAAAAGACCATAATGCCATTTTGTTTTTCCAAATCTTTCTGCAAGACTCGCATAATATCTGTAAGCGGCTATTAAAATGAAAATTCCAATCATATTGTTATTAGTTTAGATCATCAAATGTATTTAAATATTTACTAAACACAAATTTCTGAGGCAGATAAAACATTTAAATACTATTTAAAAAATCTTAGAATAGCTAAAGTTTTAATCAAAATCATACCCAACATCCACCAAATATAAACCATGAGCCGGCGCAGAAGTCCCTGCCGAATTTCGGTTTTTATTTTCTATGACTTTTCGTAAATCTTCGGGCTGTATTTTCCCGGAGCCGATTTCTACCATGGTACCTACAATCGCTCTCACCATATTTCTTAAAAACCGATTGGCTGAAACGGTGAATTTCAGTTCGCTTCCGTTTTGTTCCCACTCTGCTTTGTACATTGTACAGAGATTGGTTTTATTGTCAGTGTGGAGTTTCGCAAAACTGGTAAAATCTTCATATTCGAATAAAATTTTACAGGCTTCGTTCATTTTGTTAATATCTAAAGATTTTCTCCAATGCTGCCAAGCCGATTCTTCGGTGAAAGGATTTTTTTCCAGCGAAATATAATATTCATAGGTTCTGAAAGTGGCATCAAAACGGGCATGAAAATCATCCTTCACCGGAAAAATTCTTTTAATGGAAATATCTTGGGGCAAAAAGCCGTTGAGCCTTCTTGTAAAATCCTGATCCAGTAATTTTTCTGTAGAAAAATGAGCGAAAATTTTCTTTGCATGAACTCCGGTATCTGTTCTTCCTGCTCCTGTTGTTTTAATTTCTTCCCGTAAAATCGTGGAAAGTGCTTTTTCCAGTTCTTCCTGCACTGAAATGGCATTCGGCTGAATCTGGTAACCGAAATAATTTTTGCCGTTGTAGGAAAATTCTATAAAATATCTCAATGTAAAAATATAACTCAGCAAAAATACTTTAATTTAATGATAATCAATAACAGATTTTTTCAATAAATATTGAAAACTAGTTACCACATTACGGGAAATCACTCCGAAAATTCTTATTTTTGCAAACGTATGAAAAGATGGTACCTCTATCCTTTTTCCCTCGGCTATCACATGGTAACGGGTATCCGAAACACGATGTATGATCTGGGAATTTTTAAATCAACGAAACTCAAAACTCCGATAATCTGTGTCGGCAACCTTTCTGTGGGCGGAAGCGGAAAATCGCCGATGGTGATGTATCTCGCACAGTTTTTATCCAAACATTACAGAACAGGGGTACTTTCCCGTGGTTATGGAAGACTGACGAAAGGCTATGCCGTGACCAATTATGAAAGTAATTACAAAATGGTGGGCGACGAGGCAATGCAGTTGTTTGAGCGTTTCAAAAACCGTTTTGTAATCGCTGTTTCGGAAGAAAGAGTTCCGGGAGCAAAAAAGGTAATAGAAGATATGGATCTTGATGTTTTGGTATTAGATGATGCGATGCAGCACAGAGCCATTAAACCGGGATTTAATATTTTGATGACCGATTTTAATGATCCTTATTTTAAAGATCATCTTTTACCTGCGGGAGATTTAAGAGAATCCAGAGCGGGAGCAAAAAGAGCAGATATCATCATGGTGAGCAAATGTCCTGATGAACTGACGGAGGAAACCAAGCAATATTATGTTTCGAGAATCAGACCGGATCGTACGCAAAAAGTTTTCTTTTCATCTATAGGATATGACGAAAATGTGTATGCAAGAGATAAAATGCTTCCCGACAACAACCTGAATTATTACGATATACTTTTAATTACAGGAATTGCCAATCCGAAACCATTGTTGACGCATCTTGCCAAGTTTTCACAGCGTGTTAAACATTTAAAATTCAGGGATCATCATAATTTTACGGAAGATGATATTAAAAAGATCGTTGCTGAATATAAAAAACTGGGCGAATATAAATTAATCTTAACGACAGAAAAAGATTACGTCCGTTTAAAAAGCTTTGACTATCTTACAGATAATTTATACTACTGGCCCATCAATGTCATTATTGATAAAAAGGAAGAATTCAATCAAATCATCTTAGATTATGTTAGAAGAAATTAAGCAGACTGCGGAGTTTATCAAAAATATTATTAAAGAAACCCCTGATTTTGCGATTGTTTTAGGTTCCGGATTGGGAAAACTTCAGGATGAGGTGGACCCCATTCACATATTAGAATATCATGAAATTCCAAACTTTCCGCAAACGACCGTTGTCGGTCATGGTGGAAAATTAATTTACGGAATTCTGGAGGGTAAAAAAGTACTGATGATGAGCGGGCGTTTTCATTACTATGAAGGTCATTCGATTGAAACAGTTGTTTTTCCGATCAGAGTTTTTCATTTGTTAGGAATTAAAAATTTAATTCTATCTAATGCTTCCGGCGGCGTAAATTCAAATTATAACGTTGCAGATATTGCGAGTATAAAAGATCAAATCAACATGATGCCGGAACATCCGCTTCGTGGCAAAAATATCGATGAATTCGGTCCTCGCTTTGTGGATATGAGCGAACCTTACAACAAAAAAATGATTGCTGTTGCCGAGCAGATTGCGCAAGAAAATAATATTAAAATTCATCAGGGAACGTATGTTGCCTTGCAGGGACCAACTTTCGAAACTCCGGCAGAATACGGAATGATAAAAGCGATCGGCGGAGATATGGTAGGAATGAGTACCGTTCCCGAAGTAATCGTTGCCAAACATATGAATATGGATGTTTTCGGAATATCCGTAATTACAGATTTGGGCGGGCCAGACATTGCTTTTGCAGTTTCTCACGAAGAAGTTTTGAATGCTGCCAATAAAGCAATGCCGAATGTAATTACCGTCGTAAAAGGTTTGGTGAAAAATTATTAAAATGAAAAAGGAATTTATCGGATTTTACAATCCTACTCAAGAAGAAACAGATAAATCTTGGAATGAAGGTATATTTTGTTTCGATGCAAATTCTATTTTAAATTTATATCGTTATTCTGAAGAGACTAGAAATGACTTTATTAGTGCTTTAAAGTCAATTAAAGAAAGAGTATTTCTTCCTTATCAAGCAGCTTTTGAATTTCATAATAATAGATTAGGTGTAATAAATGGTACTAAATCAGCTTATAAAAAAATAGAAGAGGATTATAAAGAAAATTTTGAAGTACAAATAACTAAACTTCTAAATGGATTCAAAAGACATCCTGCTCTAAAATTAGATTCAATAAAAAAATTGAATGAGGATTTCTTAGGTAAAATATCAAAGGAATTAGAAAAACAAGAAAAAACTCATCCTGATTTTGATTCAGATGATTCTATTTTATATTCAATAACTGAATTATTTGAAAATCGTATTGGCACAGATATATCTAAAGCTGAATTAATAAAAATATACGAAGAGGGTGAAAAAAGATATGCCGAAAAAATTCCACCTGGTTATATGGATCTTGCTGAAAAAAAAGACAAAGGGAAAAGAAATATTTATGGAGATTTAATAATTTGGAAAGAATTAATTGAATATACTAAAAAAGAGAAAAAACCAATCATTTTTGTTACCGATGACAGAAAAGAAGATTGGTGGACAATTGAAAAGGGTAAAACAATAAGACCCAGAGAAGAGTTAATAAAGGAATTTTATGATTTAACTGGTATTAGAATTCTAATATATAATGCAGATAGCTTTCTTCATTTTGCCAAGGAAAGAAAACTCTTACCTGAAATAACAGATAAAACATTAGAAGAAATTAAAGAGATTAGAGTGTCCGATGAAAAAACAAATTCTAAATTTTCTTATGCAATTCCTCGTAAAACAAAATATTACAGGGTAGGACCTGTCTATCCTTCAATTAAAAGAACAAATAAAAACTCAACAGTAGGAGAATTTATCAGTCATGAAGAAATTGAAAAAAAGATTTCAGAAATAATTAAAAAGAAATCGTAATTCTTATAATACTTCCAATGAAACTAATTTCATGATGAATAATAGAAATTCTCAATCTCATAAATTTTCATTAATTCATCAGAAATCAATTTCCAATTGCATTTCATTGTTTAGATTTGCATAAATGAAATTGAAAGAATGAAAAAACTACTGTTATTATTCATGATAGGAATTTTTGGTTTAGGCTGTTCTCAAGAGGTTCCGAAAGTTCTTAAAACCAATTTTTCCAAAGAAGCTTTAGCTCAAAAACTGGAAAATGAAGAAGGAAAAAGCATCACAATCCAACAAATTTTAGATCAGCATAAAGGAAAGGTTTTAGTTATTGATTTCTGGGCGGGATGGTGCAGAGATTGTCTAAAAGCACTGCCAAAAGCTAAAGAATTAGAAGAAAACAACAAAAATATTGATTTTGTATTTCTTTCATTAGACCGTTCCAAAGAAGGTTTTGATAAAAGCTTGGAAAGATTCGAAATGAAAGACAAAGAAAATTATTGGTTCGCTTCCGGCTGGAAAAACGACTTCAATAATTATGTTGATCTCAACTGGATTCCAAGATATATGGTGATCGATCAGAAATCTGCGATTGCAAAATATTATGCTATTACTCCTGAAGATCCGGAAATTCAAAGTACCATTGATCAACTTTTAAAGTAATTCAGAAGCAAATCGTTTAAGATTTTACATTAAAGTAATCCCTAAAATCTAAATCCCGCTACCTGATAAAAAATAATGAATCCATATCTTTGCGGTATGGATTTTCCTTTTCCCATCCGCAAAATAATTCATGTCGATATGGACGCATTCTATGCTTCCGTGGAGCAGCATGACGATCCGTCGTTAAAGGGAAAAGCCATTGCTGTTGGCGGACAGCATCGTGGTGTAGTCGCTGCAGCCAGTTATGAAGCAAGGAAATTCGGAGTTCGTTCTGCGATGCCCAGTAAAACAGCGAAGGAAAAATGTCCGCAACTTATTTTTGTCTCTCCCCGATTTGCACGGTATAAAGAAATTTCAAGAAAAATACGGGAGATTTTTTATGAATATACCGATTTGGTAGAACCACTTTCTTTGGATGAAGCCTATCTTGATGTTACAGAAAATAAAAAAGGAATAGAATCTGCCAACCAGATTGCAAAGGAAATCCGTCAGAAAATATTTGAAGAAACCGGATTAACCGCTTCTGCCGGAATTTCAATTAATAAATTTTTAGCAAAAGTTGCTTCCGATATCAATAAACCCAACGGACAAAAAACAATTCATCCTGAAAAAATGGAAAGTTTTCTTGAAGAACTGCCCGTCGAAAAATTCTACGGCGTAGGGAAAGTTACGGCTAATAAAATGTTTAGTTTAGGGATTTATAAAGGAAAAGATTTAAAGAAAAGATCAATTGAAGACCTTACCAGACTTTTTGGAAAATCGGGAGCGTATTATTACAATGTTGTTCGTGGAATCCATCATTCAGAAGTAAAACCTCATCGTATTCAGAAAAGTGTTGCCGTAGAAAGAACCTTTCTGGAAGATCTTTTTGACGAACAGCAAATCAATGAAAAACTAGAAAGTTTAAGTGAAGAACTTCACAACCGTTTACAGAAAAATAATATTTTAGGACGAACATTAACGCTGAAAATCAAATACAAAGATTTTTCCTTATTCACGAGAAGTATTACCAAAGAAGAATATTTTTCATCTGCTGAGCAATATTTCAAAACCGGAAAAAAACTTTGGGAGCTCCGCCCGTTCGACAAAGCGGTACGATTATTGGGACTGTCTTTATCTCACCTTAATACCGAAGAAAAAAAACAGGTTTCTGTTCAGTTAAAAATTCGGTTTGAGGAATTTGAAGATTAATTTCACTACATTGTATACACCAAATTTACTTTTACTATGAACCAGACAATGATTCAATTTTTCCATTGGTATTCCGAAGGCGAAGGAAAACTGTGGAAACACTCAGCGCAACAGGCAGAATATTTATCCGAACTCGGAATTACTTCAGTATGGTTCCCGCCCGCATACAAAGGAACAAATGGAGGATATTCGGTAGGATATGACGCCTACGATTTATTCGATTTGGGTGAATTTGATCAGAAAGGCACCATCTCCACAAAATACGGAACAAAAGACGATTACACCAACGCTATTAAAGCTTTAAAAGAAAAAAACATTCAGGTTATTGTTGATATTGTTTTAGGTCATAAAGCCGGCGGTGACGAATTAGAAACTTTTAAAGCCGTGAAAGTTGATGAAGAAAACAGAGAAAAAATAATTTCCAATGAGATAGAAATACAATCGTATACCAAATTTACATTTCCGGGACGTGAAAAAAAATATTCAGATTTTGAATGGAATTTCACCTGTTTCAGCGGCGTAGATTACGCAGAAGGAATGGATTCCCATATCTACAAAATTAAAAATGAATACGGAACCGACTGGGAAGAAATGATTGATGATGAGAAAGGAAATTATGATTATCTCATGTTTAATGATGTGGAACATAGAAATCCTTTTGTTCGGGAAGAGCTGAATGACTGGGCAAAATGGTATTTTGATCAGACAGATTTTGATGGCGTAAGATTAGATGCTTTAAAACATATCTCCTTTGATTTTTATAAAGAATGGCTCACTTTACTGCGATCCAATTCCGGAAAGAATATTTTTGCAGTTGGAGAATATTGGGCACCCGGACAATTAAATTTACTACAAAAATACATTGAAGCAACCGAAGGATGCATGAGTCTTTTCGACAGTTCGCTTCACAACAATTTTCATACGGCTTCTCATGAAGGAGGTTCTTATGATCTACGAAGAATTTTTGACGAAACTCTTACTCAGACAGATCCGCTTCACTCGGTGAGTCTGGTCGATAATCATGATACGCAACCTTTACAGGATCTGGAAGCTCCAGTTGAAGAATGGTTTAAACCGTTGGCGTATGCCTTAATTTTATTACGAGAAAACGGTTATCCTTGTGTATTTTATCCCGATTTGTACGGCGCACATTATGTAGATAAAGACAGAGAAGGCAACGATCAGGAAATATTTTTAAATAAAGTAGATGGAATTGAAGAACTTCTGAAGGTTAGAAAAGATCATGCTTATGGTATTCAGAGAGATTATTTTGAAGATGCTAATTGTTTGGGATGGGTTCGTGAAGGCGATGATGAGCATTCCGGATGTGCGGTGGTTTTAAGCAATAAAGAAGCATACGAAAAACCTATGGAAATGGGTGAAAAATATATCGGAAAGACTTTCTACGACGTTTTAGGAAGATTTGAAGATAAAATCACCATTGATGAGAACGGCTGGGGAAACTTCCCTGTTCCGGCTGGAAATGTGAGCGTTTGGCTTGCTGAGTAATTTTATATTAAAAATAGAGATCAAACATCTTGTTTGTCATTCCGTAGGAATATCGGCGTAATTTTCCACGAAAAAAAATTGCTCAGTTTTTTATGGAATGACAAATTTAATAAACTAAACTTTTCGGAGATTAAGAATTTCAGGTCTTTCAGAATCGTCCGAAATTTTCCCCGTTCTTGCAAATTCTGCCCAAAGTGCCCGCAGCTTTTTCCCATTTTCCTGAATATATTCCCACGGAACATCTTTCAATAATCCTGCAGATCTCCATTCTTTTTCATTTTCAAAAATAAATGGAAGATCGATGCAATGAGAAGCTCCGATATAGTGATTTTTTATTGTTGAATTGATTTTAAACTGATAAATATTTCCCCCACCTTCTCTATAGTTTTGGGCAAAAATATCAATCGGTTTTCCGTAGATTGATTTTGTGGTGACACTTACGATTTTATCTAAAATTTTCGAAGGTAAGTAGGTGTAAATTCCTTTTTCCGCAGTTTTTACATAGAATGCGGTTTCATCATTATTGTAGCCAATTAAAACATCATATTTCCTGGCATTTTCTTTCCATTTTGGAAGACTTTCTTCTTCTCTGCACAAAGGAGCATAGCCGTATTGAGTACAAAAAGGCATAGCCGTTTTTAAACCATATTTCCTGAAAGAAGGTAAAAAATTGACATACTGATCAACCATTTTCGACGGATCAGTTTCATCTTTCAAAAATTGTGTCTTTTGAAAAAAATCGGCGGACATTGCTGTTCTTTTAATCCTAAAACCCAAAGGTGCACTTTGAATAATCACTCTCTGAAATAAATTGTCTGCTCCTTCTGAGATCATCAGATGTGCAATTGCATCGCCACCGGAAGATTGACCGAAAAGCGTAATATTTTCAGGATTTCCACCAAAACTCTGGATATTTTTCTGAATCCATTTCAAAGATTCGATAATATCAAACAAACCCAAATTGGCAGGTCGATCTTGGTCACCTCCCAAAAATCCAAAAAGCCCCAAACGATACGTAACTGCGACAACAATAATATTTTGTTCTTTTACCCAAACCGTCGGATCAGAAGTTGGCAAATCTCCACCTCCGATCTCATACGAGCCACCATGAATCCAGACGACGACAGGAAGTTTTTCATTTTCATTATAGTTTTCAGGACGGGTAATGGTAAGAAATTGCGGTGATTCATCAGAAATAAATTGATTAATATCTGTCTTTCCAATCAATCTGTCTAAAAATGGACTTACATGTTGCGGACAGACAGGAATTTTATCTACAATCTCAGAATCTGCTGTTTCCAAAAGAACAGGTTTTTTGAAACGTTCTGAACGGGCGTAACGAATATTTCTTGCCCGGATCACTCCATTTTCTTTTAATCCTAAAATTTTACCAAAAGGAGTTTCAAAAGTATGGGTTCCAATGTTTTGCTGTGTCGTCATTTGGTGGATTTAAATTTATTTACACATACAATGTGCAAATTTTGTTTCTTAGTTATTCATTTAAAATTTAGTTTAAAGCTTTATATTCACTTGGTGAAACCCCCACTTTGCTTTTGAATAATCTTGTAAAATGCTGAGGATATTTGAAACCTAAATCATAAGAAATTTCACTGATGGATTTTGTAGGATCGGAAATCTGATCTTTGGCAACATCGATCAATTTATTATGAATATATTCCTGAGCCGAAATCCCGAGTTCTTTTTTCATCAGATCACCGAAATAATTCGCTGAAAAATTAAGCTGTTCCGCAAAATAATTGACCATTGGTAAGCCGATATTTTTTGGCTTTTCAGATTGTAAATATTCATCCAATAAATGATCAAACTTACCGATAAATCCCTGATTGATATGATCTCTGGTAATAAACTGACGATCATAAAAACGCATGCAATAATTCAAAAACAATTCGACATTATTGACAATTAATGACTTGCTATGTTTATCGATTGCCTGCCCAAGTTCATGTTTAATATTTTTGAAACACTCCAAAATAATTTCTCTTTCTTTTTCGGAAAGGTGTAGGGCTTCATGAACTTCATACGAGAAGAAATTATAATCTTTTATATTCTTGCCGAGATTGGTTCCTTTCAGTAAATCCGGATGAAAAATTAAAGCAAAACCCGCCGGCTGAATGTAAGTGTCTGCATTGTAAATTCCGTAGGTTTGCCCTGGGGCAATAAAAACTAATGTCCCTTCCTGATAATCATAGCTGTGTTTTCCGTACTGCATATCTCCGCACATCACATCTTTTAAAAAAACGGTATAAAAACCAAAAGTTCTTTTAAACTGACAAATAGGATCGGATTTAGAAAAATCAATCACACTTACCAACGGATGCATGGTCTCATGATTCAACATTTTATTGTATTCTGAAACGCTATTGTAAATTTCAATACCCTGATTTTCCATGAAGTCTATTTTTATTGACATTCAAAATTACCACTTTCCAAGCGGACATTTTACAGTGTCGGTAAAATTGGTAAATCTTTCTGTAATTTGTATAAGTATCATTACATTTAAACTATCGATTTTTGTAACCATAAAATCTGGAATTTAAAATTAAACTAAACATAAAATAAAAATGAGCACATTTACAGTAAAAGCGTACGGAGCAGAATCTAAAACTGCCGATTTACAGGAAATGAATATTGAGAGAAGAGAAGTAACGCCGAAAGATGTAGAAATTGAAATTCTATACTGCGGAGTTTGTCATTCAGATCTTCACACAGCGAGAAACGACTGGGGCGGATCGATGTATCCTGCAGTTCCCGGACACGAAATTATAGGTAGAATTGTCAGTGTAGGAAGAGAAGTTTCTAAATTTAAAGTCGGAGACTTAGCAGGTGTAGGCTGTATGGTAGATTCTTGCGGACATTGCGAAAGCTGCAAGCATGACTTAGAGCAATATTGTTTGAACGGATTTACAGGAACTTATAACGGAAAAGACAAGCATTTGGGAGGTCATACTTTTGGCGGATATTCTCAAAAAGTGGTAGTTGATGAAGGATTTGTATTAAGTATCCCTGAAAACTTAGACTTATCAGCGGTTGCACCGCTTCTTTGCGCAGGAATCACGACTTGGTCACCTTTAAGACACTGGAATGTCGGGCCGAACTCTAAAGTTGCTGTTGTAGGTTTAGGAGGTTTAGGACACATGGCAATAAAATTGGCAAAAGGTTTGGGCGCTGAAGTGACTTTATTCTCAAGAACTCCTGGAAAAACTGAAGATGCTAAGAAATTAGGTGCAGATCACGTCATAATTTCTACAGATGATTCTCAAATGAAATCTGTAACCAGTAAATTTGACTTAATCATCGATACAGTTCCTTACGATCATGATATTAATCCTTATGTTTCTACTTTGAGCATCAATGGAACTCATGTTTTGGTAGGTTTTATTGGTAAAATGGAAGAAGCTCTGTTTACACCACCAATGATTATGGGAAGAAAATCTGTTGCCGGATCAGTAATCGGAGGTATTGCCGAAACTCAGGAAATGCTTGATTTCTGCGGAAAACATAACATCGTTTCTGATATTGAATTAATTAAAATGCAGGACATTAACGAAGCGTATGAAAGAATGCTGAAAAGTGACGTAAAATACCGTTTCGTAATTGATATGCAATCATTATAAATCTTCGTCTTTTTTAATGCAAAGGCTCTTCATTTTTTGGAGAGTCTTTTTATTTACAGGTATATTTTCCGTCCATATCTTTAAAAGCCCATTCTGCCATTGCATGAATGACAGGAATTAATCCTTTTCCCGCTCCGCTCAACTCATACGTTACGTGTGGCGGAACAACAGGTTTTGCTGTTCTTATTACTAATCCATCTGTCTCTAATTGTTTTAAATGTTGTATTAACATTTTTTCTGTTACAGCAGGAATGGCACGTTTCAGTTCGCTGTATCTTTTATCGCCGCTTGACAAATGATATAAAATAATCGGTTTCCAAAATCCGCCGATTTTTTCCATTACATACGTTACCGGACAAGAATCCAATGCGTATTTTTTATTTTGCTGAATGGTTGATGCTTCTTTAATCGCTGTCATATTACATACTTTAGGGTAAGTACTTGTATAAAAGTAAGTACAAATATACCTTTGTATCAGGAATAAAAAAATATTTATCAACAAAAAAATAAAATTATTATGAAAATTATCATCACAGGCTCATTAGGAAATGTAGCGAAACCTCTTGCCCAACAATTAATCGCAGAAGGACACGATATCAAGATAATCAGCAGTAATGAATCGAAAAAGAATGAAATTGAAGCTTTAGGTGCAAAAGCAGCCATCGGCTCCATCACAGATTTAGATTTTTTAGTGAAGACTTTTGAAGGTGCTGATGCTGCCTTTTTAATGACGCCTCCTAATATGGGCGGAATTAATATTGTTCAAAACACCATTAATGCAGGTAAGAATTATGCTGAAGCCATCAAGCAGACCGGAGTTAAAAGAATCGTCATGTTAAGCAGCATCGGCGTTGAATCTCCTGTTGAAAACGGACCTATTAAAGGTCTTCATTTTATCGAAAAGTTCTATAATGACCTGGAAAATACATCTGTAACTTTTTTAAGAGCCGGATATTTCTATTTAAACTTTTTTAATGATATTCCGTTGATTAAAAATGCAGGAATTATCGGGGCGAACTTCCCTGAAACGGCTACCATTCCGTTGGTTCATCCAATCGACATTGCAAAGGCTGCCGCAAAAGAATTAGTTCAAAATTCTGAAGGTAAGAATGTGAAATATATTGTAAGTGATGTTCGTCCCGCTTCCGATTCTGCTAAAGTTTTTGGAACTGCGATTGGAAAACCAGAACTTCCATGGGTTGAATTTAAAGATGAAGATTCTCTAAACGGAATGCTTCAAGCCGGAGTTCCAAAAGAAATGGCGGAATTGTACACGGAAATGGGACTTGGAATAAGAACTGGCATTGTGCAGAAAGATTTTATTGAGCACGGTTCTGTGGTTAATGGAGAAGTGAAACTGGAGGAGTTTGCGAAGGAATTTGCGAAGGAATTTGCTGATAAGTTTAATGCTTAATCTCGATTTCATAAAAACAGTTTCGGCGAGCCTTTGGCTCGCCGAAACTGTTTTTAAACTTAATATTAAAAATTATTTCAATTTAATCTTTCTTGTTCTTCAAAATTACTTTCAATACTTTCAATTTGCCATCAATCGGCTGGTCTATTTGCAATCCTAAAATATCGGCAACCAAAGGATAAACATTGATATTGGCAAATTCATCAATTACTAAATTATTTTTAAATTCAGGTCCCCAAGCAAAGAATGTAGCTTTCATTTCAGGAACTTCTTTTGGATTATAACCATGTTTTCCGACAGAGGTTTTCTTACCTTTTTCCAGGAAAATCTTTGGAGCTTTTGGAATCAATAAAATTTGCCCGATTCTATGGTATTGATCATCTCTTGTTGCAAAGTGAAGATATTTTGGAAGTTTTTTATCCAGATATACTTCATAATCATTGGTTGTATTGGTTTTTAATTCTTTATAAACACTTTTAACTTCATCCGGATTTTTAACATATACTCTTAATAAGGTCTGAGAATTATAATAATCAAATTTATCTTTATTTAAAAGCATTGCAGGAATTTCCAGAGGAGTTTTGCCATCCACTTTAATCATTCCATGGTCTGAAACAAAGACAAAGTTTACATTTTTTAATCCCAAATCATTTACTTTTTGAACCAACTCTCCTATCGCATTATCAATTAAGTGTACAGCATCCTCTGTTTCCTTGGTATCAGGTCCGAAATGATGTCCGCTACCATCGACCTCAGGAAAATATAATGAAATAAAATGCGGTCTTTTATCTTCCGGTAATTTCAGCCAATTAATCACTTTATTCACTTTTTCAGAAGGTGAAAATTTTTCATGATAAGGATAGTAATAGGTTGGTCTTTTCCCACCAGCATCACTTGCTGAGCCAACCCACATTAAAGAAGCCGAAACCATTCCCTGTTTTTCAGCCAATGCCCAAAGCGGAGTTCCACCGTACCAACTTCCGTCTTGTGCATTTTTTCGCTCGTTCATTGCATAAGCTTCTTTTCTTTTATAATCGTAGAAAAAATTATCGATCAAACCGTGATGGGAAGGATACAATCCGGTCATTAACGTCCAATGATTCGGGAAAGTGATGCTGGGATAACTTGGAATCATTGCTTTTGCCTGAACGCCTTCGCTTGAGAATTTCAGAAGATTTTCGGCATTGTATTTATTAGCATAATCATACCGAAAACCATCTGTGGAAATCATAATTACATAAGGTTTCGTCTGCGCTTCAACGCTGTTATATCTGTTTGGAATAACGACTTGTGCGGTATCCACATTTTCTTTCTGAGCAGAAACTACCAATGAAATCATCAGTAATAAGAATTGTAATCCTTGCTTCATTATAAAATTTTCCACAAAGTTACCTCCTGTATTTCTGACTGAAAAGTTTTATAGATTAAAATAAATTTAAATATTATATACACTAAAAAATGTTCATCAATTTAACTCGATAAACATTTTTTCAACACTATCTGTTTCTATTAAATTTCAATTGAATTCGTTTCTAATTTATTAATTTTTCTTTGCTTAACAATCTGATAAACTGAGCCTATCATAAAAAGGATAAAGATGACAAGCAGTGTTTTGCCGATTAAAGGATCATTAATATCTTTAGCCAAAGGATGTCCAACCGGAATTCTGGTAAGCGTTTCGTTGACTGTGGGAAGCATCGACAGCAGAAAACTGAAAGACATGAGAAAATTCTCAAAATAACGAGCTCTATTATTACCTTCTTTTTTGCTGTGAAGAAAAAAGGCAACCGATACAAGAATCAAAATGATTAAAGAAAGTATGTGCCCCGCATTAAAACCTCCGTGCTTAGAAATTCCTAATGCAGTGAGTGAGGTGATGATTGTAAAATAAAAATAGATCTTACCGGTAATGTTGTTTAAATTAATTTTACCAAATCTGATAAAAGATATTAAAGCAGATATAATGGCAACAACGCCAATGATAGTATGGAAAATTCCTAAGTTTGATAGTCCCATTTTTAGTATTTTTTTGAATTTGTTTGTTATTAAAAATTGCGTGTTATAGGTAACACTGCAAAATTGCAACAGATTCAAAAATTGGACTTTGCAAATTGGCTCAATTATTTATCATTTTGGTTCAAACGATATTTTGTAGGAGAAATATTGTATTTGTTGGTAAAACTTCTGGTGAAATTGGCAAGATCATTAAACCCGCAATCGAAAGCAATGTCGGAAATACGTTTATTAGAGATCAAAAGCAGTTCGGCGGCTTTCTCCAGTTTTTTAGTTTTAATATAATTGGCAGGCGTATCATTATAATGTTTTGCAAATTCACGTTTGAAGGAAGAAACACTCAGATTATGATGCTGTGCCATTTCCTCAATCGTTAACTGGGAAAATAAGTGTGCTTCAACGATCTGTTTAAAAACATAAGTCGTTGGCGAAAAAAGCTGCGATAATATAACCTGTATTGCTTGTACATTCCGTGTCTGAGAAAGTAAAAGTATAATTTCTTTTAATTTCAACACCAAAATTTCTTCGTTTACCAAAGATGGATTTTCAAAATAAAACAGTAATCCTTCAATATATTTCTGAATTAAGAAATCATTGTTTATTTGTTCAATTGATTTATTTGAAATGATATTTTTCTCTGATTTAAGCAAGAAAGGCAATTCTTTATCATAAATTTTTACAAGTATATCCGGATGAAAATTAATAATAAGAATTTCATTATTGTTTCCTAAATTTTCATTACTTATCTGCTTATCAGATTGTATACAGTTCTGAAATAAAGAATGTTTTGTCGGAAGATCTTTTTTCTCATCATCCAGCCTGTACTGCATCTCACCCTCGAGCATATATAAAAAGCAGGCATTATCCGTGATAGGAAAATCAAATGTAAAAGGTGATTTTAAAACCAATTTGTGCAATAAAGGTTTCCCAAATAAGTCATATTGTTTATGGTCAATGATCATATCTTTTAATTTTGAGGTTGACTTTTTAAATCTTATGGAAAAAGATTAAAACGTGAATAAATTTATTGAAATATTTTAAACTAATAAAAATCCTGAAAACATAAGCTTTCAGGATCATAATTATTCAGGATTTGTGCTATTATTTATTCTTTAATTAATTGCTCAAAAGAAGTAGACCCGTCTTTTAATGCAATTTCCAAATAATAATTTCCAGATTTCAAATCAGAGATATTGATGCTTTCACTTTCCATTTTTACAGATTTTACTTTTCTTCCTGTAGATTCGTAAATATCAACTGACTTGATTTTATCCACATTCTTGAAACTTACCATTTCTTTGGCAGGATTTGGATAAAGAATTACCTTTTTGTTTTCCGTTACATCAACTTCATCCGTTGCCAAAACAGATCCCATGGTCAGAGTTGCATATCCACGATTGCTTCCACTATGCTGAGAAATTGTTGTTGAATTACCTCTAGCGAAGAAAATACCGATAGTTCCTGCAGCATTTGCAATAGAAGTATCCCCAGCTCCTCCATTTAAAGATCTTGTTGCAACAACGGTTCTGATTCCTCCAGAAGTAGTGTTTGATGTTACTGTCCAATCTTGAGATGCATCAGCAGTAGGTGATAATCCTATTCCGTTAAAAGTATAATCTCTGTTTGCAGTAGCATTATAAATAAATCCGTCTGCACCATTTGCCATTCCGCTATTTCCAAAGCCGATTCCAAGATAAGACGAGTCAGCACCAGTTAAGGTAAGCGTAACTTGTGTTGGCGAGGTTAACAATTTCACAGTCATTCCGGTAGATCCTAAATTCACTGTTCCCGACGAGAAAAACTGAGCTCCCAAAGAAGTTGCAAGAGCAATTGATGTTAATAGTAGAAGTTTTTTCATATTTTTAATTTTTAAGTAGGTTAATGATTTCTTTATTGTTTGTTTGTAAGGCATATTCGAAAGGAGTTTTTCCTTCTGTGTCTTTTATAGATTGGTCTGCCTTGTATTGAAGTAATAATTCTGTTAATTCTTTATTCCCGAATTTCACTGCCCAGAATAAAGGAGTAGATCCTGTAGCATCTTTGATATTGGGATCGGCATTTTTCTTAAGTAAATGCTCTACCAAAACCTTATTATATTTTACAGAAAGTCCCGCTAAAGCTGTTCCTTCCTGACTTTTATAATTGACATCTTTTACATGATCAATCAAAAATTCAGCCACTTCCACATTGCCTTTATAGCAAGCTAAAATCAATGGTGAGAAGCCGTTTTCATTGGTTCGGTTGATAATATCCGGGTTCTGTTTCATCAGATCTTCTACCTCAGCTACAGTTCCGCTTCTTGCAATATCAAAAATAGATTTTGCTTTTTCCTGAGCATTAATTACTGTAACGCTCAGAAAAACAGTCATTAAAACAATCAGTTTTTTCATTGTTTTGATAAAACATAGTTATACTGAATATTCACTGTTTCTGCCACTTTTTTAGACACCATTTTTGGTATTGTCACTTTGTGATCTGCTGACTTTACGACAAATCCCCCAGTCATATAAATTTTACCGTCTTTAGCATAGATTGTTGCCTGTGACGTATAAGCTTTATCAACTCCATGAAAGTTTAAAGTTCCCTGAACTGTGTATTTCTGAGGTGATGTAGATAATTTAGTTTTATCAAAATTTACAATTTTACCTTTGAAAGTTGCTTTCGGATATTTTGCCGTTTCCACATAACTTTCGTTGAAATGTTCTTCCATTAATTTTGTTTTAAAATGAAAGTTTTTAACAACAGAAACTGAAGCGAAATCTCCATTATCCGAATTGATAACAGCCACATTGTTGTCATCCTGTGCAAAAACGTCTTCAAATAAAGGTACAGACGCTTCGAACGTTACTTTTCCTGTTTTAGCAACATATTTTTGAGCAAAAACAAGGTTGGTAAAAAATAATGCTACAATAAATAATACTAGCTTTTTCATATTCATTCTTTTAATTTTCGAGAAGCCCGTCGGCTTTCCATTTGGTGATAATATTAATTTGTGCCGGAGATAAACTTCCTCCCTGAGGCATTTTTAAAGGATCTCCGTTGGCTCTTCCAATTCTGTCGATGATGTTATCGATATTATTCTTCACTTGAGTATAATTCGTTAAAGCCTGAGCACCCGGTGAATGGCAGCTGACACAATTGGCGTCAATAATAGGCTTCACATCGTTGGTAAAAGTTACAACCTGTGTAATGGGAGTATTGTCTGAGATTTCTTCGTAGGTTCTACTTTCACAGGCAACGAATACGACTGCCGATGAAATGATATACATAAACTTTTTCATAATTAAAATACTCTGTAAAGATTAAACCCAAAGAAAATCTGTCCTTTTTCCCACTTTCCGGCGGCATTTGTCAAATAACCAATATCTGAATTCAATTGAGAATTTGAAAATAAAAGCTGGAAAATGTGTCCTCCAGTTTCTACGTCCATCCCTAATGAAAGAGGATTTTTGTAGAAACTGTGATTGTCGAAATTCACAAAATATTCTGCATTAATGGAAATTCTTTTTGAAATCTTGTAGCGACCTCCCAAACCTGTCAGAAATTGATTTTTGTCTTCAATTAAAGGTTCATATAAATTTTTGTGAACATACGACGGCGTTAACTGTAAAGAAAAATCATCACTGAATCTTCTGGAAATCAAAGCCTGTGTAAGATAAGAAAGTCTGTCGCCAAACTGCAGATGTGGATAATTGTCTTTTTTCAGATCTGTATTTAATGCCATAACATTGTACCCGACAACATCTACAGGAAAACTGTCATTTTGTTTAAGCAATTTATACTTTACAGCGCCTTCAAAAGTTTTAAGATTGGTTTCTCTGGAAAGGCTTACAGAAATCCCGTCTGTCACACCATAGATAACACCCAATTTGGTAGAAGCATCATCTAATCCGAAGAAATCTTTGAATCCTTTGCTTACGTCGCCGAAACGGTGGGCTACAACAATGTACCATTCGTTTTTGGCAGAAAGCTTTGTGGATTGTCCCGTTACGATCTGCAGTGCTTTAAAAGCCGGCTGCGAAGTTTCGGTGTTTTTAGTTTGAATAGTATCAATATCTTTCAGCAGATCTTCCTGTGAAAAGGCAAATCCTGAGATTAACATTGATAAAAGTAAGAAAGTTTTTGTCATGCACTTTTATTATTAAAAATTGTATGACAAACTTATAGACTTATCAGTTTAAAATCGTGTGATAAAAGTCACAGAGCACATAGTTTCTATCAATAACAGCTATTACTCTCTTAAAACTTTTATATTAGTTAAATCTAACATTTTCATTTTCAGGCATTTTTATCCCTTCTTTCGTCTGAATAATTTCTCCTTCATTTTCCACTTTTTTCATTACACGGCTTACCACTTCTCGTGAAGTTCCCAAATTACTGGCAATTTCCCGATGAGTAAGCCTTATAGGATTCTGTCCTGTAAGTTCTATCTGCTGCTTAATATAATTTAAAACTCTTTTATCAAGCTTATGGAAAACGGCATCATTTACCATATTCATTACGTCAGAAAATCGTCTGTGATATTCACTATAAAAAATTCTGTTGATTTCAGGATATTTAATTAACCATTCATGGATTACTGACACCGGAATAAGCATTACTTCAGAATCTTCCTCTGCGATTGCATATATTTTACTCGTATAATCATTAAAAATCGAAGAAAAAGTCATCAGACAACTGTCGTTGGGTCTTACATAATAGTAGATCAATTCTCTGCCGTCATTGAGAGAATACACTTTTACAGAACCCGTGATTACAAAGGGGACAAACTTATTTTTTTGACCTTCTCTGATGACCTCTGTTTTTGCTTTTATATTAGTTAAAACGGCATGTTTTTGAATTTCATTCGCAAAATCACTGCCTAAGAAACCAAATCTATTAAGAATAAACTGATTATTTATCATATCCCGTATATCATATTCAACACGCAAATATATAAAATAGATAGATTGGGATGTTTTTTTTTTATCTATTTGAGTTATTTAAAAAATGTGGTATTACGATTCAATAAAAAATGCCCCAGTTTTCACTGAGGCATTCTTATGTATTATGATTAAGAAAAAATCTTAAGCTTGTACGTTGTTTCCACCTAATACGAAAGGCTCAACTTCTTTGATTTCACCAAATTGTTGTTCGTAGTTTGTGATGTTTTGTTGAAGAGCAGAAAGTACTCTTTTAGCGTGAAGAGGAGCAAGAATAATTCTTGATCTTACTTTAGCTTGTTGTACACCTGGCATTAACTGGATGAAATCTACAACGAATTCAGATGGAGAGTGGTTTACCAAAGCAAGGTTTGCATAAACTCCTGCAGCTACCATTTCGTTCAATTCGATGTTGATGTTTCCGTCTTGCGGATTTTGATTGTTGTCCATTGTTATAAAATATTTTTTTTATTCGAAATTTTGAGGTTGTGAAAATATAAAAATAAATCCAAACCTCAAATTTCCGAAACATTAATTTTAGTTAAGATCCTCGAATTCTTTCTTAGAACCTACGATCACGTTTTGATATTCTTTAAGACCTGTACCTGCAGGGATTCTGTGTCCTACAATTACATTTTCTTTAAGACCGCTCAAGAAGTCAATTTTACCAGCAACAGCCGCTTCGTTAAGAACCTTCGTTGTTTCCTGGAATGATGCTGCAGACATAAATGACTTAGTCTGAAGAGCTGCTCTTGTAATACCTTGCAATACAGGTGTTGCTGTAGCAGGTAAAGCTTCTCTTACTTCAACTAAAGCCTGATCTTCACGCTTCAATTTAGAGTTTTCGTCTCTTAATTCTCTTGCAGTAATCATCTGACCCGGTTGGAATGACTTAGAATCTCCAGCATTTACAACTACTTTAAGTCCGAAAACTCTGTTGTTCTCTTCCAAGAAGTCATATTTGTGCTCAAGAGCACCTTCAAGGAACTGAGTATCACCTCCATCAACGATAGATACTTTCGTCATCATCTGTCTTACGATAATTTCGAAGTGCTTATCATCGATTTTTACCCCTTGTAGACGGTAAACTTCCTGAATTTCATTTACTAAATATTCCTGAACCGCAGTTGGACCTTTGATTCTTAAGATATCGTCTGGAGTGATTGAACCATCAGAAAGTGGCGAACCAGCTCTCACGAAGTCATTCTCCTGTACTAAGATCTGGTTTGATAATTTAACTAAATAAATTTTTCTTTCACCAGTTTTAGCTTCAACGATCAATTCACGGTTACCTCTCTTAATTTTTCCATAAGAAACTACCCCATCGATTTCTGTAACAACCGCCGGGTTTGAAGGGTTTCTTGCTTCGAATAATTCGGTAACTCTCGGAAGACCTCCGGTGATATCCCCTGTCTTTGCAGCTTTTCTTGGGATTTTAATTAAAACTTTACCAGCTTTAATTTTTTCACCATCGTTTACCATTAAGTGGGCTCCTACCGGTAAGTTGTAACCTTTCTGTTCAACACCTTTAGAATCTACCACCTTCAAAGTAGGTACGGCTTTCTTATTTCTAGATTCAGAGATTACTTTCTCTTCGAATCCTGTAGCTTCGTCAATTTCCAATTGGAATGAAATACCCTGGATAATATCTTCGTATTCTACCTTACCTGAAGTTTCTGCAATGATAACTGCGTTATATGCATCCCACTTACAGATAAGATCACCTTTGCTCACTTTATCACCTGGTTTTACAGCTAATATAGCACCGTAAGGTACGTTGGCAACCATTAATGGAGTTCTAGCTTCATTATCAGCAACCAATCTGAATTCTGTTGTACGAGACACTACTACTTCAGCAGTGTTACCGTTTTCGTCTTCAGAAGTAATTGTTCTTACTTCATCCAATTCTACGATACCGTCTCTTCTTGCAACGATAGATGGATTTTCTGATACGTTTGTTGAAACCCCACCCTGGTGGAAAGTTCTCAATGTTAACTGAGTTCCCGGTTCACCAATTGATTGTGCTCCGATAACCCCTACAGCTTCACCCATGTGAATCATCTTACCTGTTGCCAAGTTTCTACCGTAACATTTAGCACAGATACCTTTCTTAGCTTCACAAGTTAATGGAGAACGAACTTCAACAGCTTCTAAACCTGCTTCTTCAATTCTCTTAGCTAACTGCTCAGTAATTACCTGATCAGCTTCTGCGATAACATCATCACTTTCAGGATCGTAAATATTATGTAAAGAAACTCTACCTAAGATTCTTTCAGAGATTCTTTCAACAATCTCATCATTTTTCTTAAGCGCAGTAACTTCTGTACCTCTTAAAGTTCCACAGTCATCTTCTGTAACGATAACATCCTGTGCAACGTCTACCAATCTTCTCGTTAAGTAACCAGCATCGGCTGTCTTAAGAGCGGTATCCGCAAGACCCTTACGAGCACCGTGAGTAGAGATAAAGTATTCTAAGATAGAAAGACCTTCTTTAAAGTTTGCAAGGATCGGGTTTTCGATAATTTCCGCACCGGTAGACCCAGCTTTCTGCGGTTTTGCCATCAAACCTCTCATCCCTGATAACTGACGGATCTGTTCCTTAGAACCCCTTGCTCCAGAATCAAGCATCATGTATACAGAGTTGAACCCACCTTGGTCAGTTTTCATTCTGCTCATGATCATTTCAGTTAATCCGGCGTTGGTATTTGTCCAAACGTCAATTACCTGGTTATATCTTTCTGTATCGGTAATTAGACCCATGTTATAGTTAGCTCTAATTTCGTCTACAGTTTCAATTGAAGTAGCAATCATCTGCTTTTTCTCAACAGGAACAACAATATCACCTAATGAGAATGAAAGACCTCCTTTGAATGCATTTGAATATCCTAAGTCTTTCATTGCATCCAGGAACTTCACCGTTGTAGGGAAATCTGTATCAGCTAAAACTCTACCGATAACGTTTCTTAATGATTTCTTAGTAAGAAGTTCATTAATATACCCTGACTGTTTAGGAACGATCTGGTTGAATAAGATTCTACCAACAGAAGTTTCAATCAATTTAGTTGTGATTACACCTTCTTCCTTAACTGGTAGTCTACATCTTACCTTAGCATTCAATGAAACTCTACCTTCAGCATAAGCGATTTCCGCTTCTTCTGGAGAGTAGAATGCAAGACCTTCTCCCAAAACTTTTTTGTCTTCCGTAGAGCTTAATTCTTTAGTCATAAAATAAAGACCAAGAACCATGTCCTGAGAAGGTACCGTAATTGGAGAACCGTTTGCAGGGTTCAAGATGTTTTGAGAACCTAACATCAATAACTGAGCTTCCAAGATCGCTTCCGGACCTAACGGTAAGTGTACCGCCATCTGGTCACCGTCGAAATCGGCGTTGAAGGCTGTTGTTACCAATGGGTGTAGTTGGATTGCCTTACCTTCGATCATCTTAGGTTGGAAAGCCTGAATACCCAATCTGTGAAGCGTAGGTGCTCTGTTCAGAAGAACAGGGTGACCTTTCATCACGTTTTCTAGGATATCATAAACTACCGGTTCTTTTCTATCAATAATTCTCTTTGCAGATTTTACTGTTTTTACAATTCCTCTTTCAATCAGTTTTCTGATGATAAATGGTTTGTAAAGCTCAGCAGCCATATCTTTAGGAATACCACATTCGTGAAGCTGTAAGTTTGGACCTACAACAATTACCGAACGCGCCGAGTAATCTACCCTTTTTCCTAATAAGTTCTGACGGAAACGACCTTGCTTACCTTTCAATGAATCTGAAAGTGATTTCAACGGTCTGTTTGATTCAGATTTTACAGCTGAAGATTTTCTTGTATTATCGAATAATGAATCTACTGATTCCTGAAGCATACGCTTCTCGTTTCTTAAGATTACTTCAGGAGCTTTGATCTCCAATAATCTCTTCAAACGGTTGTTTCTGATAATAACTCTTCTGTAAAGGTCATTTAAGTCAGAAGTAGCGAAACGTCCTCCATCCAATGGAACTAATGGTCTTAATTCTGGTGGAATTACAGGAAGTACACGCATGATCATCCACTCTGGTCTGTTGATCATTCTTGTATTTGCACCTCTCAATGCCTCTACAACGTTCAATCTTTTCAGAGCTTCTGTTCTTCTTTGCTTAGAACCTTCGTTGTGAGCTTTATGTCTCAAATCGAAAGACAATGCATCAAGATCAATTCTTTTCAATAATTCCTCAACAGCTTCAGCACCCATTTTAGCAATGAATTTGTTTGGATCAGAATCGTCAAGATACTGGTTTTCTACAGGAAGAGTTTCCATAATATCAAGGTATTCCTCTTCTGTAAGGAATTCTTTATCATCAAAATCAGAGCCATCCAATTTCTTAGCGATACCCTGTTGAATAACAACATATCTCTCGTAATAGATGATCATATCTAATTTCTTAGAAGGAATACCTAAAAGGTAACCGATTTTGTTTGGTAAAGAACGGAAATACCAAATGTGAGCAATAGGAACAACCAAACCGATGTGTCCGATTCTTTCTCTACGCACTTTTTTCTCCGTCACCTCTACTCCACAACGGTCACAAACGATCCCTTTGTAACGAATTCTCTTGTATTTACCACAAGCACATTCGTAATCTTTTACAGGACCGAAGATTTTTTCACAGAACAACCCGTCTCTCTCAGGTTTGTGCGTTCTGTAGTTAATAGTTTCCGGCTTAAGAACCTCCCCTCTTGAGTCCTGTAAAATAGACTCAGGAGAAGCTAAACCGATGGTTATTTTATTAAATCTACTTGATTTATTTTTATTTGACATAATTTTATTTTTGATTAAAAGATTAAAGATTGAAATGTTACTTTCTCTCTTATATCTCGGAGTTAATTAATTCTTTAATTTTTAAATAATTAAATCTTAATTTACTCCTCCAATCTTACGTCTAATCCAAGACCTTGTAGCTCGTGAAGTAATACATTGAATGATTCTGGAATACCTGGTTCAGGCATAGATTCACCTTTTGCAATTGCTTCATAAGTTTTCGCTCTACCAATCACGTCATCCGACTTCACAGTAAGGATCTCTCTCAGGATATTCGATGCTCCGAATGCTTCAAGAGCCCAAACCTCCATCTCTCCGAATCTCTGACCTCCGAACTGAGCTTTACCTCCTAACGGCTGCTGAGTAATCAATGAGTAAGGTCCGATAGAACGTGCGTGCATTTTGTCATCAACCATGTGTCCTAATTTCAACATATAGATGATACCAACAGTTGCAGCCTGAGTAAATCTTTCTCCGGTACCGCCATCATAAAGGTGAGTGTGACCGAATTTAGGAACTCCTGCTTTCTCAGTATATTCTGTAATCTGATCAAGCGTAGCTCCATCAAAGATTGGTGTAGCGAACGTCATTCCTAATCTCTGACCAGCCCATCCAAGAACTGTTTCATAGATCTGACCGATGTTCATACGGGAAGGTACCCCAAGTGGATTCAATACGATATCTACCGGTGTTCCGTCTTCCAGGAATGGCATATCTTCTTCACGAACGATTCTTGAAACGATACCTTTGTTACCGTGACGTCCTGCCATTTTATCCCCTACATTCAGCTTACGTTTTTTAGCGATATATACTTTAGCCAACTTCATGATACCTGCTGGAAGCTCATCTCCGATAGAAATTGCGAATTTCTCACGGTTTTTAACTCCTTGAATATCGTTGAATTTGATTTTGTAGTTGTGAATTAACTGTTTGATCAGTTCATTTTTATCGTTATCAACAGTCCAGTCTGAACCGCTAACGTTTACATAATCTTCAACTGAAGTCAACAATTTGTGAGTGAATTTCACCCCTTTGCTGATGATTTCTTCATCTAAATCGTTGGTAACTCCCTGAGAAGTTTTACCGCTGACAAGAATGTTTAATTTTTCAATTAAAGTATTTCTCAACTCATCAAACTTAGCTTTGTAAGTATTTTCAATCTCTTCAAGCTTAAGTTTTTCTTCAGTTCTTTTCTTTTTGTCTTTGATATTTCTTGAGAATAACTTTTTGTTGATCACAACACCTCTTAATGAAGAGTCAGCTTTCAATGAAGCATCCTTTACATCACCAGCTTTGTCACCAAAGATTGCTCTCAAAAGTTTTTCTTCCGGAGTTGGGTCAGACTCACCTTTTGGAGTGATCTTACCGATCATAATATCTCCAGGCTTCACATCTGCACCAATTCTGATCATACCGTTCTCGTCAAGATCTTTGGTAGCTTCTTCAGAAACGTTTGGAATATCTGCTGTTAATTCTTCCATACCTAGTTTGGTATCACGAACTTCAAGAGAGTATTCATCTACGTGGATTGAAGTAAACCAGTCTTCACGTACAACTTTTTCATTAATTACGATTGCATCCTCGAAGTTGTATCCTTTCCAAGGCATAAACGCAACCACTAAGTTTCTACCAAGAGCCAATTCTCCTTTTTCAGTAGCATAACCGTCACAAAGTACCTGTCCTTTTTCCACTACATCACCTACTCTTACGTTTGGTCTTAGGGTAATTGTTGTACTCTGGTTGGTTTTTCTGAACTTAGTTAATTTATATGTTTTAGTAGCAGACTCGAATTGTACTAAATCTTCGTCTTCACTTCTTTCATATTTAATAACGATTTTGTCAGCATCTACGTACTCTACAGTACCCGTACCTTCAGCGTTAATTAAGATTCTTGAATCTCTTGCAACCTGCTGTTCCAGACCTGTACCTACAATTGGAGCTTGTGGCTTCAACAAAGGAACTGCCTGACGCATCATGTTAGATCCCATCAATGCACGGTTCGCATCATCATGTTCCAGGAAAGGAATCAATGAAGCTGAAATACCGGAAATCTGGTTTGGTGCAACGTCGATAAGATTAACCTGAGCTGGTTCAACTACCGGATAATCACCATCCAATCTTGCAATAATTCTGTCTGTTAAGAAATCACCGTTATCACTCAATTCAACGTTTGCCTGAGCAATTACTTTGTCTTCTTCGTCTTCCGCATTTAAATAAATAGGATCAGCAGCAAGATCAATCTTACCACCTTCTACTTTTCTATATGGAGTTTCGATGAAACCAAGTCTGTTGATTTTGGCATAAATACCTAAAGATGAAATCAAACCGATGTTTGGTCCTTCCGGAGTTTCAATCGGACAAATTCTTCCGTAGTGAGTATGGTGAACGTCACGAACCTCGAAACCTGCTCTTTCTCTTGATAAACCACCAGGCCCTAGTGCAGAAAGTCTACGCTTGTGCGTGATTTCTGATAGCGGGTTGGTTTGGTCCATAAACTGAGAAAGCTGGTTGGTACCAAAGAATGAGTTAATTACAGATGTCAACGTTTTAGCATTAACAAGATCAAGAGGAGTAAAGATTTCGTTATCTCTAACGTTCATTCTTTCCTTGATTGTTCTTGCAATTCTCGAAAGACCTACACCGAACTGTCCTGCCAATTGCTCACCAACAGTTTTAATTCTTCTGTTTGATAAGTGATCGATATCATCAACCTCTGCTTTAGAGTTTACCAACTCGATCAAGTGTCTTACAATCGCAATGATATCTTCTTTCGTAAGAACCTCAGTACCCGTAGGAATGTTTAGACCTAACTTTTTGTTTAGTCTGTAACGTCCCACTTCTCCCAATGAATATCTTTGCTCAGAGAAGAATAATTTTTCGATAATTCCTCTTGCAGTTTCCTCATCTGGTGGATCTGCATTTCTTAACTGACGGTAAATATACTCTACCGCTTCTTTCTCAGAGTTAGTAGGGTCTTTTTGTAATGTATTCTGGATAATAGAGAATTCATTTGCATTTTCTTTGTGAATCAAAATAGATTTCACACCTGCATCAAGAATAAGATCTAAATGTTCTTTTTCAAGAATAGTTTCTCTATCTAAGATGATTTCGTTTCTTTCGATAGAAACTACTTCACCTGTATCTTCGTCTACGAAATCCTCGAACCAAGTGTTCAATACTCTCGCAGCCAATGTTCTTCCTTCTACTTTTTTAAGGGCAGCTTTGGAAACTTTCACTTCCTCAGCAAGGTCGAAGATCTGAAGGATATCCTTATCAGATTCAAAACCGATAGCTCTTAATAAAGTAGTTAATGGTAACTTTTTCTTACGGTCAATATACGCATACATTACGCTGTTGATATCCGTAGTAAATTCCATCCAAGATCCTTTAAAAGGGATAATTCTTGAATAGTACAATTTAGTTCCGTTTGCGTGGTAAGTCTGTCCGAAGAATACACCAGGTGAACGGTGTAACTGCGTAACGATAACTCTCTCTGCACCATTGATGATGAAAGATCCGCTAGGCGTCATGTAAGGAACCGGGCCTAAATATACATCCTGAACCACAGTTTGGAAATCCTCGTGCTCAGGGTCTGTACAATACAATTTAAGTCTTGCTTTAAGAGGTACTGAATACGTCAATCCTCTTTCCACACACTCATCGATTGAATAACGTGGAGAATCGACCAAATAATCTATGAACTCCAAAACGAATTGGTTTCTAGAATCGGTAATCGGGAAATTTTCCTGGAAGGTTCTGTACAAACCTTCGTCAGTTCTGTCTTCAGGAAGCGTATCAAGCTGAAAAAACTCACTGAAAGACTCAATCTGGATATCCAGGAAGTCAGGAGTGATGATTTTTCCTTTCGCTGAAGAGAAGTTAATTCTCTGATTTCCCCTAGTTGTAGGTGTTGTTTTACTCATAAAACTTTTAAGAAAGGTTAAAAAATATTTTGATTAATTACAAAAAATATCAGAAAAAGAATGAGAAATAAATGATAAAAGACTTGTAATATTGGCGCTATTAGAAATTGCTTTTATTTTTTTATCTTGATTCTCAGAATCTTATTCCTAATTGCAACACTGGTATATCTTTTCACAGTGTAATGCAAAATATTTTTATTACTTTTGAGGCATATTCGCCGCTATATCTATATATGCAAAAGCCCTTTCATTTCATTGAAAGAGTTGATCTACAGTATTTTATATATTTATAAACAATTTTTTGCGCCAAAAGAGAATGCAAATTTACAAAAATCTATTCATATTTACAAGAATTTCGCATAACAAATATTTCTCATCACTTTTTTGATTTCTTTACATTTAAATTCAATAAAATAAAATTCATAAATATTATTATTGCACAAAAAAGCCTGAACAATTTGTTCAGGCTTCATATTTTTAGGGTAGACCTAGAATTATTTCAATTCTACTTCAGCACCAGCTTCTTCTAATTGCTTCTTAAGAGCTTCAGCTTCGTCTTTAGAGATACCTTCTTTGATAGCTGAAGGAGCTCCGTCTACGATATCTTTAGCTTCTTTAAGACCAGCACCAGTTAAATCTTTTACCAATTTAACGATAGCTAATTTAGAAGCACCTGCAGACTTAAGAATTACGTCGAATTCAGTCTTTTCTTCAGCAGCTTCACCAGCACCAGGACCAGCCATTACTACTGCAGCAGCAGCAGGCTCGATTCCATACTCGTCTTTAAGGATAGTTGCTAATTCGTTTACGTCTTTTACTGTTAAGTTTACTAGCGTTTCAGCTAAATTTTTTAAATCTGACATTGTTGTAATGTTTTTTGTTGATTATTTATTTATTTTTTGAGTCTAATTATTCAGCAGCTGGCGTTTCGTCAGTGCTTTCTGCAGCAGGAGCTTCTGGAGCAGCCTCAGCAGGAGTTTCTTCAACAGCAGGAGCAGCAACTTCTTCAGTGCTATCTGCAGCTTCAGATTTATTTTGAAGAGCAGAAACAACTCTTTGGATTGGAGACTGAAGTAATCCGATGATTTCACCGATCATTTCTTCTCTAGACTTAATGCTTACTAAAGCATCAAGGTTGTTATCACCAACATAGAACGTTTCTTGTACGAAAGCTGATTTTAAAGCAGGCTTTTCGTCTTTCTTTCTGAAATCTTTGATTAATTTTGCCGGAGCGTTAGCCGTTTCAGCAACCATTAATGCAGAGTTTCCTTTGAAAGTCTGGAACATTTCAGAGTAATCTACTCCTTCAATTTGCTCCATTGCTTTTTGCAAAAGTGTATTTTTCACCACTTTTACTTTGATATTTTGTTTGAAAGCCTGTCTTCTGAATTCAGAAGATTTACCAGCGTTCAAACCATCAAGATCTGCAACATATACTACTTTAGCATCCTGAAGCAAGTCTTTGATCTCTTGTATCGCTACAACTTTTTGGTCTTTTGTCATTGTCTTAGGATTTAGTATTAGTTAACAGCTTTAGTATCGATTGCAATACCAGGACTCATTGTAGAAGATAAATAAATAGACTTCACATAAGTACCTTTAGCAGCAGTTGGTTTCATTTTGATCAAAGTAGAAATCAATTCCTGAGCATTTTCCTTGATTTTAGCAGCATCGAAAGATACTTTACCAATACCAGCGTGGATAATACCGTATTTGTCTACTTTAAAGTCGATTTTACCCGCTTTTACTTCAGTTACTGCTTTACCAATTTCCATAGTTACAGTACCTGATTTAGGGTTAGGCATCAAACCTCTTGGTCCTAATACTCTACCCAATGGTCCTAATTTACCCATCACAGCCGGCATTGTAACGATAACGTCAACATCTGTCCAACCTTCTTTGATTTTTTGTAAATATTCGTCAAGACCTACATAATCAGCACCAGCTTCTTTAGCTTCAGCTTCTTTATCAGGAGTTACTAAAGCCAAAACTTTAACATCTTTACCAGTTCCGTGAGGAAGAGATACAACACCTCTTACCATTTGGTTTGCTTTTCTTGGATCTACACCCAATCTAACAGCGATATCTACAGAAGCATCAAACTTTGCAGTGTTCACTTCTTTTACAAGAGCTGAACCTTCTTCAAGGTTATAGATTCTTCCTTTTTCTACTTTGCTAGCAGCTTCCTTTTGCTTTTTAGTCAATTTTGCCATTTTTCTAAGTATTAAGCGTTAAAAGTTGGTTTAGTTCCTGTTACTCTTAATCCCATAGATCTTGCAGTACCTGCAACCATAGAAACAGCAGAATCCATTGTAAAGCAGTTAAGGTCAGTCATCTTGTCTTCAGCGATCTTCTGAACCTGAGCCCAAGATACAGCACCTACTTTGTTTCTGTTTGGTTCTCCGGAACCACCTTTGATTTTAGCTGCATCCATTAACTGGATCGCTGCAGGAGGAGTTTTAATTACGAATTCAAAAGATTTGTCTTCGTATACTGTAATTACTACAGGTAAAACTTGTCCTGGCTTATCTTGGGTTCTCCCGTTAAATTGCTTACAAAACTCCATGATGTTCACACCTGCAGAACCCAATGCTGGACCTACTGGTGGAGAAGGGTTGGCAGCGCCACCTTTCACCTGAAGTTTTACCATTTTAAAGACTTTTTTAGCCATTTTTTGTTTTTTAAATTTGAATAATTAATGAGTTTGGAAGCATTTATTATTCAGCAGGTTACCGCACTCACATAAAGTAAGCCTACTTTTCGGACTGCAAAATTATGAAATATTTTTGAAATAGCAAATAATAATTCATTAATACCTCGCAAAATATAAAAATTTATTACAAGTTTTCCGCTAAGATTTCGATTAACAAACATTTTTCGACGGGTATTAAAAATTTTAATAAATTTAATGTTGCACAGCCAAATTTCTTTATATATTCTAATGTTAATAATTAAATTCATAAATTTACTTTTGCTTTATCAAAAAAATGTCAAAATCACTTTTAAAAAAAATTGATCCTTTATTTAAGGCTTATGGAGAATTTCCACTTCCTTACTTAGTTCCTGTATATCATTGTGTATCTGATCAGGATTTACCGCATATCAAAAACATAATAAATTACAAGAACACAAAAGACTTTGAAAGTGATCTTGATTACATTTCGAGAAATTTCGATTTTGCAGATTGGGATTTTTTTAAAGACAATTACAATAAACCTAAGAAAAAAACTCTGGCATTATTAACGTTTGATGATGGATTGATTCAGTTTAAAGATGAAGTGATGCCGATCTTGTTAAGAAAAGGAATTTATGCCATTAACTTTATTAATCCGGCATTTGTTGATAATTCTGATATGATGTTCAGATCAAAAATCAGTTTATTGGTTGAAAAAATTAATGATGAAAAATCTATTATTCCTAAACAGGCAATGGATTTGTTTGAAGTAAAGACAAACTCAAAATCAGAATTGATTTCAAAAATAATATCACTTACCTATAAAAGTAACCACAGAATAATAGAATTAGGTAAATTAATGAATCTCGATTTTGGCGATTATATAAGAAACAATAAAATCTATCTTGATAAAAATGACTTGAAGATTGTACAACAAAAAGGTTTTGGAATTGCATCGCATAGTTGGGATCATCCAAATTTCACCGAGCTTACTTTAGAAGAACAATCCAATAACATTCAAAAATCATTCAAGTATATCAAAGAAAACGGATTTTCAGATGAATCTTTTGCGTTTCCTTTTACAGATTTTGGAATCAAACAGAAATTCTTCGAAGAAATTTTCGCAAATAATAAAAATTTAAAACTAACCTTTGGCACAGCAGGTATAAAACTTGACAGTTGTGAGCGAAATCTACAGCGAATCCCTATGGAAAATGGCATCAGTGCCGAAAAAGAAATAAATTTTGAAACCAATTATTTTTATTTAAAGAAAATATTCAATAAAAATAAGATAATAAGACTATGATTTCATTAAAAACATATAATAAGCAGCAGTTAGAAGAACTTATAAATTCTACAGCTTTTAACGACTTACCTTTCTACCCTATCACAAAACATCGTGCCATTTCACATATTAAAAATTCAAATGCAACTGACAGTGATTCTTTGCTTATATTAGCTTTTGAAGATGATAATTTAGCGGGCTATATTGGTGTGCTGCCTGATAATATTATTCGTGGAAATCAAAATATACATCTCGGTTGGCTGAGTACCCTTTTTGTACATCCAGACTTCAGAGGAAAGAAAATAGCTCAAAAACTTTTGTCGAAAGCGTGTGACGAATATAATGGAAATATAATGATCACAGAATTTACTCCTGAAGCAGAAAATATGTATGTAAAAAGCCAGCTTTTCGTGTATCAAAAAACATTATATGGAAGATCATATCATTATCTGTCTAATTTACAGAAGATACTTCCGTCAAAAAATCAAACGTGGTCTAAGTACAAATTGTGTTTAAAAGCATTCGATTCTACTTTGAATTCATTTATAAAATTAATCAACAAAACTTCTGCTACAAATAAGGAAAGCTTTAAGATCACATACCGATTGGATCATGAAACAGCATCGTTTATAGATAAAAACAAAAGTGGAAACTGCTTCAACAGAAATAGGAAAGAAATTGAATGGATAGTCAATAATCCTTGGATTTTAACTGACAATATTAAAATTAATTATCAATTTTCGGCATATGAAAAGAGATTTGAATATATATTTATAAAAATTTATAAAGGAGACAATCTTAACACCGTCTTGTTACTTTCTATCCGTGATAATAATGCCAAGCTACACTTCGTTTTTGGAAAAAATGATCCAATCACAACCTCAAAAGTATTACATCAATATACTAAGCAAAACAATATTTCGAATTTAATCAGCTTTGATCAAAAGATTAATGAACAACTTGACAGAAAAAAGATACTTTTAAAAAAAGATAGGCAGAGAAAGTTTTTAATGCACAAAAATCTGCAGAAAACATTAGGAGAAAACTTTATTTTTGATATTTCTGCCGGAGACGGGGATGCTATATTTACATAAAAAAAACGTTCTAAATTTAGAACGCTTTTAATTTTTATGATAAAAGTATTACACTTTTTCTACCTGTACATAGCTAAGCTCCATTGGAGTTTTTCTACCGAAGATAAGAACAGAAACTTCAATTTTCTTTTTATCTTCCAAGATTTTTTCAACTGTTCCGTTGAATCCGTTGAACGGTCCGTCAATTACTTTAACGTTTTCACCAACTATATATGGAATTTCCATATCGCTTGCGAATTCCGACAACTCATCCATTCTTCCCAACATTCTGTTAACTTCAGATTTTCTCATAGGAACAGGATCCCCTCCTTTTGTTAAACTTAAAAAAGAAATAACTCCGGGAATGTTCTTTACAACGTGAGGAATTTCCCCCATCAGTTCAGCTTCAATCATTAAGTATCCAGGATAGTAAGGTCTTTCTTTAGGAACTTTTTTTCCGTTTCTAATTTGAATAACCTTTTCCATAGGAATAACCACTTGAGTAACGTACTGCTCAAACCCTAAACGTTTGATTTCTGTCTCAATATAGTTTTTCACTTTATTTTCCTGTCCGCTGATTGCTTTCAGCACATACCATTTCAATTCGCTCATTATGGGAAAACACTTTTATAATTAATTGAACATGTTGATAAGCATTCCTATGATGTTACTGATTGCTTTAGAAAACAATTCATCAACTCCAAAGGTAAATAATGCCAAGATTACTGTTGCAATAGTCACTACGATTGTAGAAGACTGCAAGTCAGACCATTTTGGCCATTCAACTTTATGTCTGAATTCGTTATAAGAACCTTTTAAAAAATCGATTAATGAACTCATAATTGTATTTTGCACGGGCACAAGGATTCGAACCCTGATCAACGGTGTTGGAGACCGGTATCCTACCATTGGACGATGCCCGTAGATTAAAAGTTCCGTAAGCTTCCTTACGGAACTTTAATTATATTAAGATGATTAGTCTAAGATTTCAGTAACCTGACCTGAACCAACTGTTCTACCTCCTTCTCTGATCGCAAATCTAAGACCTACGTTAAGAGCGATTGGTTGTAACAATTCTACAGTGATCTCTAAGTTATCACCAGGCATTACCATTTCTACACCTTCTGGTAAGAAGATCTCACCTGTAACGTCAGTAGTTCTTACATAGAACTGAGGACGGTATTTGTTGTGGAATGGAGTGTGACGTCCACCTTCTTCTTTAGAAAGGATATAAACAGAAGCTTTGAATTTCTTGTGAGGTTTCACAGAGTCTTTCTTAGCGATTACCATACCTCTCTTGATGTCAGTTTTTTCAATACCTCTCAACAATAGACCTACGTTATCACCAGCTTCACCTCTATCAAGGATTTTTCTGAACATCTCAACTCCTGTAATAGTAGAAGTTAATTTTTCTTCACCCATACCGATTATATCTACAGGATCTCCTGTATTGATAATACCAGCTTCGATTCTACCAGTTGCAACAGTACCTCTACCTGTAATAGAGAATACGTCTTCGATTGGCATCAAGAATGGCTTATCAGTATCTCTTGGTGGTTGCTCGATCCAAGTATCAACAGCATCCATCAATTCTTCAACAGATTTGAACCATTTATCTTCAGTATCAACTGTAGCAGCTGTAGCAGCAGTAAGAGCACCTAATGCAGAACCTTGAATTACTGGAGAGTTATCTCCGTCGAATTCGTAAGTAGACAATAAGTCTCTTAATTCCATTTCAACTAGCTCTAACAATTCAGCATCATCTACCATGTCAACTTTGTTCATGAAAACAACGATTCTAGGTACGTTTACCTGACGACAAAGAAGGATGTGCTCTCTAGTTTGAGGCATTGGTCCGTCTGTAGCAGCACATACAACGATAGCACCGTCCATCTGAGCAGCACCAGTTACCATGTTCTTTACGTAATCCGCGTGACCTGGACAGTCAACGTGAGCATAGTGTCTTTTTTCAGTTTCGTATTCGATGTGAGCAGTATTGATAGTAATACCTCTTTCTTTTTCTTCTGGAGCAGAGTCAATTGCAGAGAAGTCTTTTTTCTCAGCAAGACCTTTGCTAGCTAATACAGCAGAAATAGCAGCTGTAAGCGTAGTTTTACCATGGTCAACGTGACCAATAGTACCAATGTTCAAGTGTGGTTTGTTACGATTAAACGTTTCCTTTGCCATGATTTAAATTATTTATTTATTGTTTATTCAAATTTTCGGTGTGCAAATATAATGAATTTTTAAATACCAAAAATCTTTTTATAAAAAAAATTAATATTTAAATCCCAAAGAATTACAAACCGTACATTTTCATGTATCGAAGTGCAAATTTAACACAAATTTCCCGATTGAAAAAATCAGAATAAAATGTTTTGCCAAAATTATAAACTATCTGATTAATTCTGAATATAATAGCCAATGAAATTAATTTTAATTCAAATAAAAAAATATCCTAAAATCCATAATTACTATTTCCTCGTAGATAATATTGAACCATTAAAATAATATTATGAGAAAACTATTACATTTCTGTTCAGCCCTGTTTATTGCTACGAGCATTTTTTCGTGTGACGATTCTGAGGGCATGATGATGAACGAGAATAACATTCAGGGACCTGATATGTTGGTATTTGGAATTACGGGAAGCAATGAGCTTGTTTCTTTCAACTCCAATAATCCTAAAAATTTTGCTTCCAAAACAGCCGTTACCGGAATTCCATCGGGTGAAAAATTATTAAGTATTGATTTCAGACCCGCCACTGGTGAACTATACGGAGTATCGAATGCCAGCAAACTGTATATTATCAATACTTCTAATTCATCTGCAAGAGTGGTAAGTTCTACAGCATTTACCCCCGCTATTTCAGGAACAATTGCTTCCATAGATTTTAATCCGACTGTTGACAGAATCCGTCTGGTTAGTAATACAGGGCAAAACTTACGTTTACATCCTGAAACAGGAGCGACGGCAGCAACAGACATAAATGTTACCGGAGCCTCTATTAACGGAGTGGCTTATACCAATAGTAAAGCCGGAGCTGCTTCTACGATTCTATATGATATTGATGCAAATTCAGGTAAATTATTTAAACAAGATCCTCCCAACAACGGAACATTGGTAGAAGTAGGAAATCTCGGAGCCACATTTAACGGTCAGGCTGCTTTTGATATTAAATCGGATAACAGCGCTGCTCTACTTGCATTAAATGATAAACTGCATTTGGTAGATCTTACTAATGGAAAAGCAACCAATATCGGATCTCTTCAACAGGCAATTATTGATCTTGCCATTCCTACGGAAACAGTTGCTTATGCTATTGATAATTCAAATAATCTTCAAATATTTAATCCAAACAGCCCAATGCCTGTTTCAAAAACAGTAGCAGGATTACAAAGCGGAGAAAATATTTTAGGAATTGACTTCCGTCCTCTGAATGGGCAATTATATGCCTTGGGAAGCTCTAGCAGAATTTATACAATTAATTTGGGAACAGGCGCCGCAACTGCGGTTGGAACATCACCTTTTACGACTTTACTTGCCGGAACCGATTTCGGATTTGATTTTAATCCGATGGTCGATAAAATAAGAGTGGTAAGCAATACAGGACAAAATCTCCGTTTAGATCCCGTGACAGGAGGACTTACCGCAGCAGACACATCAATCAGTCTTGCAGGAGCCATGGTAAGTGCGGCAGCTTATACCAATAATTTTGCAGGGACAACCTCAACGACATTATTTGTAATCGATCATAATATTGACAAATTATATAATCAAACCCCACCAAACAACGGAACTTTAGTAGAAGTTGGTTCTTTAGGAATCAATATTACGAATGCTAATGGCTTTGACATAGGAGCAATGAGCCAGAAAGCGTATTTAATGGCTTCTGTGGGTTCATCAACAAAAATTTATACCGTTAATACTTCAACAGGAGCTGCTACTTCAGTTTCGGATTTCCCGAATACGGTAAAAGCTTTTGCGGTAGGATTAGGATTTTAAAAGACTCATAATTTTATTTCAGTACGTAAGAAGCGCGGAAAACTTTGTTTTCCGCGCTTCTGTTAATAGAGTAATTAAATCTGCTGAGATTTTTTCGTCCTGTTGAAAATCCAGAATATAATTGGGAATATCAATAATGTTAAAACAGTTGCTGTCATTAACCCTCCAATAATAACAATTGCTAAAGGTTTCTGCGATTCCGAACCGATTCCGGTTGAAAGTGCCGCAGGCAACAATCCGATGGACGCCATTAAAGCCGTCATGATTACCGGTCGTGTTCTGGATTTCACTCCATTAAAAATAGACTCATCCAAGCTTAGTCCGTTTTTAACATTCTGATGGAATTCTGTGATGAGAATCACTCCATTTTGAATACAAATTCCGAGCAATGCAATCATTCCTACCCCTGCGGAAATTCCAAAATTCATGTGGGTAACGTGCAAAGCAATAATTCCACCAATTAAAGCAAAAGGTACATTCGCCAAAACCAAAAGTGAATCTTTAATGTTTCCAAAAAGAATAAATAACAGGAAGAAAATCCCTAAAATACTGATCGGAACGACCTGTGTCAATCTTTTAGACGCTCGCTGCTGGTTTTCAAACTGACCTGTCCATCCGATAGAATATCCGTCTGGAATATCAATTTTTGCCACTTTTTTCTGTGCATCGGCAATTGTTCCTCCCAAATCACGGTCACGAATCGAGAATTTCACACCAATATATCTTTTAATATCATCTCTGTAAATAAAAGCTGCCCCGTTATCTTTCTCGATGGTACTGATTTCTTTTAACGGAATTTTAGCACCATCCTGCGTCGGAACCATCAGAGAAGCAATATCATTTTCATCTTTTCTGTAGTCCTGAGAATATCTTAATCTGATCGGAAATTTTCTTTCACCATCAAACATTTCTGAAGCTGTTTTCCCACCAAAAGCCATTTCAAGAACAGACTGAGCATCATCGGGCATTACACCATACGCCGCCATTTTATCTCTGTCGAGAACTACACTTACTTCAGGCTGACCGATATTTTTAATAATTCCGGGATCTTTCACCCCATCTACATCTTTGATTTCTTTTAAAACCTGATCGGCTAATTTATCTAGGGTTTGTAAATTATCTCCATAAATTTTAATTCCGTTTTCAGCTTTAAAACCTGCTACAGCCTCGGCAACGTTGTCGGAAATCGGTTGAGAATAATTAAATGTAATTCCCTGATATGTTCTTAATTTTTTATCGATCCCTTCAATCAGTTCTTCATAACTGATCTTACGTTTCCACTCATCTTTAGGCTGAAGATTTACGGCAAACTGTACAAATCCGAATCCGTTCGGGTCGGTTCCGTCATTACTTCTCCCGGTTTGCGCCAGAACATCCGTCACTTCCGGGAAGCTCATAATATCTTTTTTCAGAAGATCGGCAGTTTTTAATGATTCTTTTAATGATGAACTCATCGGCATTTCTGCGGTGATCCATAATGAACCCTCATTTAACTGTGGTAAAAATTCTGTTCCTAAAAATTTTCCTGAAAATAATGTCACCGCCAAGAAAGCGATAGAAACAATTAAACTCATTTTTTTATGTTTAAAAGTAAAATTGAAACCTTTCAACACAATTCTGTCCCAGAAATTCACAAACGGATTATTCTTTTCTTTTACATTTTTATTTAAAAGAATATGAGAAAGAACCGGAACCAACGTCAATGTAAAAATTAAAGCACCAATTAAAGCAAAACCTAAAGTAAACGCTAAAGGTGAGAACATTTTCCCCTCAACTTTCTGAAATGAGAAAATAGGAATTAATGAAGTAATGATGATTAATTTTGAAAAGAAAATCGCCTTTCCTAAGCCCGTTCCGGTTTGCTTGATCCAGCCGGCTTTTGCCATTTTGTTGAACTTTTTCTGTCCGTATTTGAGTGCTTTATGATCGAGCATTACGAAGAGTCCCTCGACCATGACGACAGCTCCATCGATAATAATTCCAAAGTCAACGGCTCCTAATGATAATAAATTAGCACTCATTCCTGCCATTTTTAAACATAAGAAGGCAAATAATAAGGATAGAGGAATAATAATGGAAACAATTAAAGTCGTTCTCCAATCCGCCATGAAAATCAAAACAATTACCGTTACTAGAACAATTCCTTCCAATAAATTGTGCATTACGGTCTCTGTGGTGAAGTCCATCAGATTATCACGGTCGTAGAACGTTACCATTTTTACGTCTTTCGGAAGAATTTTTTCGTTAAGCTCTTTAATTTTAGCTTTTACACCAACCAGAACTTCACGGGGATTCTCGCCTTTTCTCATGACGACGATTCCCTCAACCGTATCTTCCTGATTGTTCAATCCCGCCTGCCCTACTCTCGGCAAAGAACCTTCATGAACATCGGCAACATTTTTTACCAGAACAGGATTTCCTTTATCATTTTCAATGGTAATATTTCCAATATCTTCAATAGATTTTACCAGACCAATACCTCTTACAACGTAAGCTTGTCCGTTTTTTTCAATAACATCACCACCTACATTTAAGTTGCTTTTCGTAACGGCATCATACACTTGGGATGGCGTTAAATTATATTTATCTAAAGCTCTTGGATCAATACTTAATTCAAAAATTTTATCCTGACCACCGAAAACATTGATGTCTGCAACACCAGGAACACCTCTCAATGCTCTGTCGATTACCCAGTTTTGCAGAGTTAATAATTCACGGGAATCTTTGGTTTTACTTTCCAGCGTGTATCTGAAAATCTCTCCGGTTGGTCCGTAGGGTGGCTGAACTTCGGGGTCTACCTCATCAGGAAGGCTGACGGTTCTTAATTGGTTATTGACCTGATTTCTGGCAAACATATCATCCACCCCATCGTCAAAAAGAATTTTCACAATGGAAAGTCCAAACATCGTGGTACTTCTAACACTGGTTTTCTTCTGAACCGGACTCATTGCCAACTCGATGGGCGTCGTGACAAAACGTTCTACTTCTTCTGCACTTCGCCCGTTCCATTGGGTAATGATAACAATTTGGGTATTGGTAACGTCAGGAAAAGCTTCAATAGGCATATTTTTGAAACTTATAAATCCTGCGACCGCCAAAATAGCTACCCAAATAAAGGTAAATGCCTTATTTTTTAACGAAAAAGCAATTATATTTTTTATGAATTTATTCATTATAGATTTTTTGATGACCTAAAAAAGTCGTTGAATTTGTTTTAACGCAAAGCTTGCAAAGATTTACTTAACTATCTTTCTGCATATTTTCGTTCGCAAACGCGTTTCACTCAGCAAAGGCGCTGAAAAATTTATTTAAATATCAATTTTGAACCATTAAGAATATTTAAGGAATTCGTAAATGAATTGTATAAGACTGAATGTTTAAAAATATCTTCAGATTTTTCCTTAATTCAACTTAACTTCTACTTAAAATCTTAATGGTTTAAATAAAAGATTAACTATTCAAAGAGCGATAAATCAACAATTGATTATTTGTGATTACCTCCTCTTCTTCAGACAAACCTTCAGAAATATAGGTCGTTTCTCCCACCTGTTTCAACACTTTTACTTCTTTCACTTTGATATCGGTTCTCGATTTATAGATCACTACAAAACTTCGGTTATTATCAAAAATTACGGCTTTCGACGGAACTGTGAGTGCCATTTTGCTTTCTGAGCTTGTCACTTTTATGGTTGCTTTACTTTCAGGAATCAGTAATCCGTTGGCATTATCCAAAACAACTCTTGCCTGCATGGCATTGGTTTCAGGATCGATAATTTTAAAGATTTTGTCAATTTTTCCGTCAAAAACTTTGTCAGGATAAGATAATGTGGAAACCTGAGCTTTCATTCCAAGACTTATTTTATCAATATCAGATTCATTCACATTCATAATTGCCCAAACATTCGTTGTATTGGCAACATCGAAAATATTTTCGCTTCTGTCACTTCTCAGCTGCATGTCTTTATTGATATTTTTCTGAACGATGTATCCGCTGATCGGAGCTACCACACTGTAAATATTCCCTTTCTTCACACTATAAACCGTACTTACCGCACCTGCTCTCTGCATTTGGTCCTGCGCTTTCTGAACCTGGCTTTTAGCTTCCAGCACATCCCTTTCGGTATTCAGTTTTCCTTCATACATTTCTTTTGCAACACGCAGATTATTCTGAGCAACGACCAAATCTGTTCTCGCATCGCTTACATCTTTCTGAACTTCTGCCAATTCCGTACTTCTGATAGTCGCCAAAACCTGCCCTTTCTTCACATGATCTCCCAGCTCCACATTTACACTTAAAACATTTCCTCCAACCAGCGGATAAACATCAATATAACTGTTTTTATCAGCCGATATTTTTCCGTAAAAATTATAATTGTCTTCTATATATTTTTTTTCAACTTTCGCTAAAGAAATAGACTGAAGCATTGTATTGCTCAGTTCAAAACCTTTTTTCGCCTGTGGCTTTGCCTCTTCCTCTTTCTTTGAGCAAGATAAAACTGACAAAGTGATCATTACCGGGATTATATATTTTTTCATTGTTTAATAGAAGATTTTTGTTTGTAGGAGTTGATTCAATTGTTCTGCCGACTGTATGATCTCGTTTTTCATATCGTAGATCTGAAGAGCAGTTTCTCTGTAGCTGTCCATGAAATCGACAAATTCAATAAGACTGATATTTCCTTTTCTGAAATTTTTCAGCATTCCGTTGTAGACTAATTCCATATTATCGAGATCGGTCGTTTTGATCTCCTGTAGCTGATCATATTGTACTTTCCAGGTTTTATAAGCAGACTGAACTTTAGTTTCAAGATTCAATCTTTGGAATTCTGCATTCTTTTGATTTTGTTTAATCGCAAAATTGGCTCTTTCAACATTTCCTTTATTCGATTTCCACAAAGGCAAAGGAATTCCAACCATCAGATTGACTTCATTTTTAAAAGTTCCGCTGTTTTGATCCCACTGTGCACCGACATTCAGATCCGGAACATTCATTGATTTTTGCCATTGTGCGTACAACTTGCTGTTATCAATCAATTTTAAATTATATTGATAATCTGCATTATTTTCCAAGGCCTTTTTCTGCAATTCTAAAGCATCACCGAAAGGTTGAGACGCTAAAATATCTTTCGCCTCAGATTCGGAAAGCTGCGGTTCCAGTTCTTCCGTAATTCCTGTTAAGACTTGTAAGTTTTGTTCGAATTCAAGAATATTTTTATTGATTACTATTTTATCATTATTTAACTGAATCACGATGCTCTGAAGTCGTACTTCATCTTTCAGCGACACATTTCCTTTTGCAGACTGAATTTTATATGCTGCCAAAAGGTCGTTCATATAATCCAGTTGCTTTTTCGTATTCTCCAGTTTTAATTTCTCATAGTAAAGATTGAAATAATTGCTTCGAAGCTGAGATCTCAGATCAACCAAAAGTTGAGAAAACTGAAGCTGAGCCAGCTCTTTATTAGATTTTGCGAATGCAATTTCGTTTTTCTTTTTACCACCCATGTAGATGAGTTGGGAAATTTCTGCTCCTTTTGCCTGACCGACGTCAAATGCTTTTCTTCCTTCAGGATTGTAAGCATTTACATAACCGCTCAACTGTGGAAGTTCCCAGATTTTGGACTGCAAAATGTCTGCATCCGCCATATTAATGTTGTACTGTTCGGCGAGCAGCTGGAGATTGTTCTTCTGAAAAGCTTCTTCACAATCCAAAGGTGACATCTGCTGTTGTGCCGTCATCAGCGAGGAAAAGACAACAAACAGCCCTGCAATTTTGTTTATTTTCTCAATTTTCATGAAACAAAAATGCCCTTCTGCTATTAAAATGGTCTTAAAGAATCCTTAAAAAAAAATTAAAATTGGTTAGAAATAACTTCTAAAATACTGATTTAAAGAAATATAGATTGAAATTCAACCTAAATATATGATAGAGTATTATTAATATAGTTACAGATCTTTCGACTGTTTTTTATTCAGAATAAAATTTACAGTAATAAATACCTGTCCATAATTAATATTGAAAAAGAATTTTATTTATTAAAAATCACACTGAATTTATTCAACAAATCTGCGGGAGAGGTATAGATAATTTTTGCCCCATGATATTCAAGAATTCTTTTTACAATTCTTAAACCAAGACCGGAACCGGAAATGTTTTGGGAATTATTTCCTCTCATAAAAGCTTCAAATAATTTTGCCTGTTCCTGTTGCGGAATGGTGTCTCCACGAGAAATTACATCGACAATAAGATGATCTTTAGTTTCGGTAATTAAAACATCAACTTCTACGTCGTCGGAGTAAACTGCAGCGTTTTTAAATAAATTAATGAAAACAATATCCAATAATGACTGAATACCTTTTATCGTCAACAAGGCATCTTCGGAAGTATCTTCGGAAATCAGAAAATCCATTTTAAGTTTCGGATAGCTTTTTTCTACCGCTTCGAAAGATTCAAAAATAACTTCGTCAATTCTTACTTCTTCGTAAATACTCTGAATATTTTCTTTATCAAATTTCGTCAAAAGCAATAATGAATTCGTCAAATCAGACAACTGATACACATCTCTCTGAATCTGTTTTAATGATGTTAAAGTTTCCGGAGTATGCTGCTCAAGTTTAATTAAATTTTCCAGCTGGAAAGCCATTCTGGTAATCGGAGTTCTGATTTCGTGGGAAGCACTTGCCGTAAAATCTCTCTGTGATTGAAAAACATCGTCCAATCTTGCAATCATCGTGTTGAAAGATTTAGCCAGAACATCAATCTCGTCATTAGAATCTCTTACGGGAATTTGTGTGGTTAGTTTATGCGCCGTAACTTCCGAAATCTCCTGATTAAGATCTTCTAGAGGTTTTAAAAACTGCCCCATAAAATAATAACTAAAAAATCCTATGATAAGCGTACTCATGACATACGCTGTTATCAAAAGATATTTAAGATACGCCAGCTTTGAATTCCCATTGGTATCGAAAGCGCTGGTGAGAATATAGTAATTTTCCCCGTTGATTGTTTTAAGCGCTGCGTAAATTTCAGGAACCGTTTTTTCTGAGTAAATAGTTTTCTTTTCGTCAAGTTCTTTCAGTAAAGCATTGTCCCAGGTTACATTTCGGTCTTTAATCGTACTGTAAATAAGTTCTTTTTGACTGTTGAAAATTAAAATGGTTTCGTTTAAAAGAATATTATCTGAGTTTTCATTGAAAAAAACCGGTGCTTCTTCTTCAAAATCTTTAGATTTAGCAATAAAATGTGAAGTAAAATCTAACCTCTGCCTGAATCTTTCCTTGAATTCTTCTCTTCGGAAATCATTAAACGACATATAAATAACCGCCAATACAATACCGAAAAGTAATGAAAAGGCAATACTGAGGTTAAGCGCTATCTTCCTTTTTAAAGACATTTACAACGGACTTAAATAATATCCAAACCCAGAACGTGTGTGGATAAGTTTAACTTTAAAATCTTTATCAATCTTCTTTCTTAAAAAATTGATATAAACTTCTACGGTATTCGTGTTGGTATTAAAATTGTGTTCCCAGACGTTTTCTGTGATCTGCTGTTTCGAAACGGTTCTTCCCTGCGCTTCTGCCAAATAAGCCAATAATTGAAATTCTTTCAACGTAAGGGCAATCTCATTTCCGGCACGAAAGACTTTTTGTTCGGTTTTATTGATAATTAAATCATCAATTCTTATGATATCCTGATCTACATTATCAGACGGCGTTTTTCTTCTCAACAAAGAATTCATTCTTAATAACAATTCTTCAAACTGAAACGGTTTCACCAAATAATCATCTGCCAATCTCGTAAAGGCATCTTTTTTATCAGAAAGATCTCCATAAGCCGAAATGATAATGATCGGTGTATTTTTATCGAAAGAACGTATGGTCTGGCAAACATCAAGCCCGTTAATTTTCGGAACATTAATATCAAGCAAATAAAAATCGTAAGTATTGTTCTTAATCTGGCGAAGAAAAGTTTCTCCGTCGTAGATTTTGTCACAGATAAAATTGTTTGATTCTAAAAACTTACAAAGTTCTGCAGAAAGAATTAGATCGTCTTCCAATAAAAGGATGTTCATCGAAAATTATTTTATACGAATGTAACTAAATTTTTTATGAGAAGAAAGGAATTCAAACGAGTAGGAAATAGTTTTAATTGAATTTTAAGGTTGAAAGGCTTGAATTTATTTATCCATTTTAGGATTTTTTGATTTTGATATATTTAACTTTTCTTTCAAAGATATTAAACTTGAATACAAAGTCCACTTAGTTTTTTGAATACTAATTTTAATTTCACAAAGCTGTGTCACTTAAATAACGTCACAAAGGTTTCTGTTAAATTTTTCAACTTTCTCACCCCAAAGTTTTGGGATGGGTCATTGTTTAATAAATAAGTGGAAACAAAAATTAACATTCGTAATTTCTGAGTGAAACCTAAGCAATATTACACTCAAAAATTAAAGCAAAAAAAAATCCCGAAGAAATCGGGATTGAATTGAGAGCCAACTACGGGACTTGAACCCGTGACCTCTTCCTTACCAAGGAAGCACTCTACCGCTGAGCTAAGTCGGCCTTAAACAAAAAAATCACGCTAAATATAGTGTGATTTTTGTTGAGCGGAAGACGAGGGTCGAACTCGCGACATTCAGCTTGGAAGGCTGACGCTCTACCAACTGAGCTACTTCCGCAATTTTGTTTCCAAAATCATTGATCTTAAAACTCGCAACACTTTTTTTTAATATAAAATGTGGGGAGAGCAGGATTCGAACCTACGAAGCCGAAGCAACTGAGTTACAGTCAGTCCCATTTAGCCACTCTGGAATCTCCCCAGATATTTTATATTAAATTGAGCTTCCAGAGGGATTCGAACCCACGACCCCGAGATTACAAATCACGTGCTCTGGCCAGCTGAGCTATGGAAGCAATTTAAAAAAACAAAGAATTCAAAAGAACACTGATCCCTTTTTGCGAGTGCAAATATAGAACGGTTTTTTTGAATTCTCAAATTTTTTAATGACTTTTTTTATCTTTTTTTTTAAGCAAGTTCTTTCTTCTTGATTAGTAGCTTTTTAGCAGTATCCACGCACATATCCAAACTTTCTTCAAAAGTCGCACTTGTCTTCTTTACTACGATATCATCACCTGGAACAGCTAAAATAAGCTCTGCAGTTTTGTTTGCTCTATCAGAGTTATTTTCTACTTTTAAAAATATTTTACACTCCTGAATTTTGTCATAAAAAGTTTCCAATTTACTCACTTTTTTCTCGATGTGTGATTCTAATGGTTCGTGTGGTGTTAAACCAATTGACTGTACTGTAATCTTCATAATTCTTCTTTTTTTGATGCTCTTGGATGAGCCTGATTAAACACTTTTTTCAATTGTTCTATATTAGCATTTGTATAGACTTGGGTACTTGCAAGACTTGAATGCCCTAATATTTTTTTCACTTTAGAAATCTCGGCCCCATTGTCCAAAACGTGAGTAGCAAAGCTATGACGAAGGATATGAGGACTTCTTTTTTCTTTTGTTGTTACAAGACTAAGGTACTTATTAACCACCATATAGACAAATTTTTCAGTCAGTTTTTTTCCTTTACTGTTGACAAAAAAATATGATTTATATTCTGTCTGCGGTTTCCTTATTTCCAAATAACTTCTAAGCAGATTTGACAGATTTTCAGAAACAGGAACATACCTTTCTTTATTCCCTTTCCCTATTATCTTCAGCTCGTTTCCGCCTAAATTAACATTCTCAAAAGTCATACCACAAAGCTCAGCTTTACGGATTCCGGTCTGGTAAAGCACTTCCATGATGCATTTTTCCAAAACATCGGTAACCTGAGCAAAAACCTCATCATTAAGCTTTTGCATTTCTTCTTCAGACATCGGAATCTGTTTTTCGGGATAAAATTTCAATGAAGAAATATTTTCTGTCGGTGAAACTTGAATTTCACCCAAACGCAAAAGGAAAAGATAAAAACTGCGGAGAGATGACAATTTCCTATTGATACTTCTTTTGGAAATGCCGTTTTCGCTTAAATTGACAATAAAATTTCGGATAATCTTTTTATCTGCCTGGGAAATATCTTCGGAAGATTCTGTTTCGAGGTAAAAATGAGAAAAATCTTCAAGATCTTTTCTGTAACTTGTAATTGTGTGAGGCGAATACCTCTTTTCGAATTGTAAATATTCTAGAAATTTGTCAAGCATCATATATTGTATAAAAACAAAAATTCACTCTTCAAATATAAACTATTTAAAGAGTGAATTAGTATGTGGTTAAGAAAATTTCTTAAGCCTGTTCTTCTTTGCTAAGATTTCTTTGCTTATAAGAAGCTTTCAATCTTGCTTGTCTTAAAGTTACAGAAGGCTTAATAAACGCTTGTCTAGATCTTAATTGACGAACTGTACCTGTTTTATCAAATTTTCTTTTATATTTCTTTAGTGCTCTGTCGATGGATTCACCATCTTTTACTGGAATTATTAACATATATTACATCTCATTTTGGATTGCAAAAGTAATCATTATTTACTAAACCGCAAAATTTTATTTAAACAAATCAACATTTCACTATAAAGCAAAAATTACCAATCATCATTACTATAAAAACTACTAATTCTTTTCTAGTATATTCCCATTCACAACAACATCGATTTAATTAACCAAGAACACAGGCAATATTAACGGTATTTAAATAATATTTGTATATTTGCACTCACTTTATTCATGGGGTTGACTGGTTTCGACAGCAAGATCAATGGGTAAGTAAGCATGCAGAGAACCGTAGCGCGATCTCTTTAATCCCTTGCTACAAAATTTTAACTGGCAACGAAGAGTTCGCTCTTGCAGCTTAATCCGAATCATAGTAGGATCAAGCGCTTTCCCGAAGATAGTAAGGAAGCAAGATGTCTCACAAATGCTCCGTTCTACGGCGTTTGATTCTGAGATATAGGAATGTAGAAATAAGATTTTAGTTGCTTCGGCTAAAATTCGAAAACCTCAGAAGATAAGCTGAAAGTTGGGTGTCTGCTCTCTGCCTCCAGTCGAAAACCAATAGCAGAATAAGCATGTAGAAATCTTATGTATTGCTTGTTTGGACGAGGGTTCGAATCCCTCCAACTCCACTTTTTAAGCCAAAGAGAATTTGTAAATTATTGAATTTTAAATAGTTGCATTTTCTCTTTTTTGTTTTTGTACCCAAAATTGTACCCAAATTTTTGAAATGTACTTTTCTAAATCTGTTTGAATTTAATTAAACTTATTTGAATTTTAACAATACAATAAGTTATTATAATGATGCAAATATATTACGATTTAAAATAATGTCCGTTACTCTCAAAATAATCATACATTATGCTCCGTGCGGTTGCGCTCCAATCAATCACAACCCAATTAGGAATATTAAAAGTATCATCTTCATAAAGCCATTGTACGAAATCTTCATCACTAGAAAATTCGCCGTAATAAGAATTGTTTACATATTCATACAAGCTTTGGAAATCCATTTTTCCTAAACAATCAATACAAGCTATAAAAACTTCGAGATCGTGCCCAGAATCATCTATTTGTTGTGCTATTTCGTAAATATCAGACGACAAATAACACTCACCAATTAATCCGAGTTTTTCAAACAGTTCGCACCCTTCATAATCTTGTAGCATGAACTCTGGGTCTGATTCATCTCTGTGTAGTTTTCGCATTGTTTTTAAAAGATCTTCATAATCCGAATAATCTCCGCCGAGATTTAACCATTTGCCGTAAAGGCTTGAATTGTTATACTTAGTGTACGTTCCTACATAGATACTCGCAGTATCAAGACAATTTCGTAAATTTGTCATGTTAATAAGTTTTAAGCGTGATTTAAAATTTATTGATTCGCCTAGCAGTACGCCAATACTTCTAGGCATTTTTGTTTTATATTGAACCTTGTACCCAAAGACACAAGGCTAAAACTAGCTTGTAAAGATGTATAAATATACAATAAAAAGCCCATAAACACAAGTGTTTACAGTAGTTTTTAACCAAAATATCAACGTCTGTTAAAAACTTTTTAACAACTCAGAGCGCAGGAAAACAAAAACAGCCTTCAAAAAACAAAAATCTTTGATAGGGGGCGGTTGGAAAAAAACCTCGCTGACGGGGTACGAAATCCGTATAGTAGATACACACCCGACACGCTACAAAAATTTTAAGATATGACATAAGGGGTAGTTTTTATACCAAATTTAGGATGTGGGGTAAATGGGAAGATATATATTTGCCAAAAATATGCATTCCTATATAATAATTTATTTTTTAAAGTTATCAAGGCACAAGCTATACATGTGCCTATTTAGATATTTACAATTTATTTGCATTTAAAAAAAGTTAGTCTCATAACTCTATGATATGGGTTAAGATCCCATTGTACGAAAACCATTCTCCATCAGTGAGGGTCGATAAAAAACGTAAAAAAGTCCGTTTACACTAGTTGTGAGACGGACCCTTTTATAATATATCATCAGTTACTAATGTTATTTTTTTCATAACTGATCCATCTGTAAATATAAATTCAAACTCATCATATTCATCCCAAAATTCCTGACTTAATTTATCAACAAGTTCATCTCTACTCACCTTCCCAGGTAATATTACAAAATTCTGTTTTTCAACAGTTGTGAATAATATACTCCATCCTTCCACAATACCTTTAACATAATCAGGATCCCTATCTTTATAGTAATCAATAGCTATTTTCTGCTCATTATTTATTGGGTGAGGGGATACAAAAACCATTAAAACAATTTTTTGCAGTTCATTTTCATTAATTATCTCGCTAAAAGACATAGCCCCACTAGTATTCTTTAAATTATACATTTGAAATACTTCTTTTGAATATAATCTTTCATTATCTATTTCCATATTAATAGTAACGGAAAATGGGTTTAAAGAAAAAACATCCATTAAAGAACTATATCTATAAGGCACAAACTTTTTTAGTGCTGGTGCCTTGACTTCAGCATAGTCTAAAAGATTGTATAATTTTGAAGGTAATAATGGATATAAATTTGTTATGATATCATAATCAGAATTAAATGGGTTCCATAAAGTCGTTTTATAAGCTAGATCTCCCAATCCAGCAACATCATCAATAGATTCGTTATTTTCACGATCATTTTCATTTGACCTATCTGTATAAATTATTATAATATTATCCTCAACATCTATTTTCGACGAATTATCAAATTTATATTTTAGAAGATATTTTACAAACCGATTATAATTTGAAAAATTTAGTGTTTTAAATCTAACTATTTCGGCATCTAAAAAGCTTCGGATAGTTAGTGGTTCATCAATTGCATTATTCAAACTACCTAAATCACAATCTCCAATATCACTATGGCGTATTTTATCAATGAATAATTTATATCCTTTTTCCAAATTAATCTTTGAAAGAAAATAATCACATATATCTTCTAAAGCATCTCTATCATTAAAAAAAAGCTCCGATATAATATGCTCAACAGCAATATCAATGATTTGATTAGTATATGTTTGCATAATTTTCTCTGCCAAGACATTACACTCATCAGGATATGATATTATTGATTTTCGATCAATTGAAATTAATGGACGAATCTCACCTGTGAAATTTAAGTTTCCATTATTATTCAGCATTGACAAAAAGTAACTTTCATCAGTATAATGATGTCCATGCAAGCCATCTAATTCAATAATAATTCCATCAATCGATAAATTATTTGACGCTCCAATGATTAAACTATTGAATCTCCAACCTTCTAGTTCGAAATTATATTGTTTTTTAGGTAAAAATAAGATGCTATTAAACTCAATGCCCTCTTCCTGAATATGTATTTCTCTTGCAATTATATTCTCAGCAATATCTTTAATTGTAGGTTTTTTAAGATCATCATCATTTATAGAGTGTAAATTCCAGTGATATTGACCACCCAATTCCAATTCAAAGTGACCAGGTAATTTCGGTTTAAATTGACCACCCTTAATTTTGATAAAAACTCTTGCAAATATAATAATTAATTACTCCCTGTTAACTCCTCTCTTCTTTCTCATAGATTCCCCCTGAAGTTCTAGTCGGTGAGACTGATGGATAAGTCTGTCCAGAATAGCATCAGCGATGGTCTTTTCACCAATAATATCATACCATCCCTGCACCGGGATCTGCGATGTTACAATGATGGATCCGTTGTTGTGACGGTCTTCTATGATCTCCAACAGGGTTATCCTGTTGGCACTGTCCAAAGCCTGAAGACCAAAATCATCAAGGATGATCACATCCTGTCTTTGTATTTTTGCTAGTTCCCGCAGGTATGATCCGTCTGCTTTTGCCATTTTTAATTTGGCAAACAGTTTGGAAGTATTAAAATAGTTGACCTTGAAGCCTTCGATACAGGCTTGATAACCCAACGCAGTTCCCAGATAACTTTTACCCACGCCTGTACTTCCTGTGATCAGGATATTCTCATTTTTCTCTACGAACTCACATCCTGCAAGACGCATTACCAGATTACGGTCGAGATTGCGGGTGTCATCGAAGTTGACACTTTCAATACTGGACTTTCTTCTTTTTCCGGATCGATCATCTGATCCAGATTGTTCTCCAATATCTTCTGTACGGTCTTAAAGCTGTAGATCTTAAAATCCAATGCCCGTTTACAGGCATTTATCAATCGTTCTCTTCCTACTTTTTTTTCGAAGTTCAGTATCCCCAGGCAGCTTTTGTAAGCCTGCTCGGGATGATTCCGACTGTCGATAATTTGGAGGATATATTCTCCCACTGCGGTATCAATACTGTTAGCCCAATCGATAAAGCGGGAAGCACTCCATCCGGCAACGAACTGGTGGGTACTGGCTAAATGTTCTGTAATGGTTGTGTAGACATAAGGCTTGTAATTGCGTCTGTGCATTGCGATCCTGTTGTATTTGTAGTAGATCTCTACGGTGGAAGATGTGTATAGGATCTTGATCTTCTTCTTGATATACTGATATGGAACACTGTAGTAGTTCTTGTCATGGCTCAACTGTACGTGCCCATTCTGCATCACGGTTGCAAAGGATTGGTACCTGATCTCAAAACGATGCTCAGGCAGTGGGCGCAGCTGCTGCTTCTCGTCCTCTAAGAACAGCTCATACCGGGAGTAAGGACGTCCTGTGAGCTTGCGTTTGTTATGAGAGTCCAACAGATCCCATATCTCACTATTTAGTTCATCCAGACCGCAGGCTCCCTGTTGAAGGTTGGCGTAGATCCTTCTGTACAGGATCTTGACCGCGCCCTCTACTAAGGATTTATCTCTCGGCTTGTAAGCCCTGGCAGGCAGGATGGTCGTTTCATAATGTTCGGCCAGATCGGCCAGGGTCTCATTGATGGTGGGTTCAAAACGGCTGCTTTTGATCACTGCGGATTTTAAATTATCAGGAACGATCGCTGCCGGTGTGCCTTCAAAAAAGCGGATGGCATTTTCTACAGATCGTACAAAATCTTCCTTTTGCTGACTCATAGAGGCTTCAGCATACGTGTACTGGCTGGCTCCCAATATGGCTACAAAAAACTGAACTTCTTTAAGCTCCCCGCTTTCTTTATCAATAATGGAGAGTGTCTTTCCTGCATAATCGACATACATCTTATCACCGGATTTGTGATTCATATGCATCACCGGGTTCACACGCTTGCCCCAGATCTTGTAATGATGCCGGAACTGTGAACTCTGAAAACCATCAGGATACAGTACAAGATACTGCTCCCACATATGATTTACCGTGACACCTACCTTTTTGAGCTCACGTTCCATCTTGGGAAAAAAATCGTACAGGGATTGTAGTTTGGGGCTGATGGACTGGACGGTGGTATTGGAAAACAAAAGTTCCAGCTCGGCGTCTGTCTTGGCATTGATCGCGTCAAGGTTTAAGCCCAGGATCTCATATAATGAGATGTATTTTTTAACGGTATTTCTGGAAAGGGATAAATAGCTACTTATAAATAACTTGCTCTTTCCAGTACTGTAGAATTTTATGACTTTTCTAATTTTACTCATGTCTGTTATTTTATTTGCCATAATCCGCTTTTTTTAACGAATGTATGACGCTAACATCATGAAAAAATCAAGTGTCTGTTATTTTATTTGCCATAATCCGCTTTTTTTAACGAATGTATGACGCTAACATCATGAAAAAATCAAGTCGTTTTTATCTCAAATATAACCCAGATAACAGGTGGTCATTTTGGACCGGAAAGTGGTGGTCACTTTGCTCCGAAATTAGTGGTCAATTTACTCCGAAATTAAGTGGTCAATTTGACCGTCTTTTCCATTATAGAGTACGGATAATCCATTTCCTGAGCATTTTCGATTAGATTTTCATCTTTCATCACANAGGTGGTCATTTTGGACCGGAAAGTGGTGGTCACTTTGCTCCGAAATTAGTGGTCAATTTACTCCGAAATTAAGTGGTCAATTTGACCGTCTTTTCCACTAATAATCGTATTTTTGTATTTGTAAAGTATTTTTCATTGATAAACCGTAATTGAAAATTGAATGTCTATCTCTGATAGACTTGCCTGCTGGAGTTAAATAATTTTATAGCTCAAATCGGCAGGTGGTTTTGGAGTAGTCCAAAACTGAATGTTAATGATGTTATCTTTACTATATCGTTTAATCATTTAATATCTTCGGCTTTTATTTTTATTTAACTTTTAAGTTTTGTTATATAAAGAAAGAATTAAATTACGGTTTTCAATGATTCTAACTGACAGATAAATGAAATTTACTCAGGAACAAAAAAGTCAAATTCGATCTTTATTCGATAAAATGAATAGTAAAAGTGATTTTCTTTTCTTATTAAATAAGGCAAAGATGATTGAGTATGAAGATAAAATGATTGATTTTGAAGAAAAACAACTTAATTTTTATATTAATAAAGATTCTACAAATAAAAAAGATGCTGAATCTTTAACTAAAAATTCAAAAAACTTTTTTTACAATTCTTTTTCAATAAAAAAAAAATCAGGCAAAGAGCGGATTATAAATGCTCCAGTAACTGGGTTAAAAAATTTTCAAAAATCATTAAATATTATACTACAATGTGTTTTTGATTGTCATGATGCTGCAACAGGATTTGTACCGGGTAAATCTATAGTAGATAATGCAAAAATTCACGTTGGACAGACGTATGTTTATAATATTGATTTAAAAGATTTCTTTTCAAGTATTGATAAATCGAGAATTTGGGGAAGGTTATTATTTCCTCCCTTTAATTTGAATACGTCTTCACAAAGAAAAAAAATTGCAAATATGATTGCTGGGTTAGCCTGTACCCCAATGGAAGTTGAACGTTTTATTGACGGGTATTGGTGTAATATTGAGAATTCAGTTTTACCCCAAGGATCACCAATGTCACCAATTATTACTAACATAATATGTGAAAGGTTAGACCGACAATTAACGGGCGTTTCTAAACGATTTGGCTTAAATTATAGTAGATACGCTGATGATATAACTTTTAGTGGTAAACATAATACATACCTGAAAGGCTTAGGGGTAGTCGAGAAAATTTTTGAGAAAAATAGTACATTTGATTTGGAAGTTCGACGTATTATAAACAACGAGAAGTTTCATATTCAAGAAGACAAGGTTCGTTTACAAAAAGAAGGCTATCGTCAAGAGGTAACTGGTTTAGTAGTAAATAATAAAGTGAATGTTTCTAAAAGATATATCAAACAATTGCGTCAATGGATTTATTATTTAGAAACTTATGGATATGATAAATCATACTCACTTTTCTTGAGTAACTATATTGATGGAAAGAAAAATTCATCTTCACAAACACCAAATATGCTAATGGTTATAAGAGGTAAATTGTTATATCTAAAGATGGTAAAAGGTGATAAAAATGAAACTTATTTGAAATTAAAAAATCGTTTCGATTCTGTAATAATGCCCCATTCCTCAATTAGTTTCATTATTGACATTTGGAAAAATGATGGAATAGAAAAAGCAATGGAGATTTACTATAATCAAAAGGTTAAAAATGAAAAATAAATATATAAAGATCCAAATCGCATATTTTTAATTGAGGAATTTAAAGATGAATAATAAAATATCTTTTATAATAGAGTTATTAAATTCAAGAAAAATTAGTGTCTCTCAAAAGGAGCAAATCTGGCACTTGTCAATTAAAGAGTTACAAAAATTGAATTTACATGAAGATCAAATGAAGAGTGAAATTCAGGAGTTAAGGCTTCAAATAAAATCTGTTGTTAAAACTGCTAAAAATTTACGATCTCTCAATTCGGAATCTTACCAGATTATAACTAAAGATAATACTTTGCTTAACAATTTAGATCTACAAAGTAATTCAGGTATCTCATCAAAACAAAAGATACACGCTCCAAAAACTATGGTAAAGTTTCTTTATAATTTTAGTATAGGTGAAAAGTTTAAATGGTTTACACATAATCTTGAAGGATTAAAACCATTTAATTACAAGGAATATATTGAAAATGCAAATCAAGATTATAATATAGCTACGGGATGGAATATTAATAATGTTACTTATCATAATGTCAAAAATTTTATTTTTAACACTGGAGATAGTAACAAAACCAATATTTATGGCAAAGGTAATATACAATTCTCTTGGAGGGATGTTGAAAAATGGTGTAAAGAACATCCGAATGAACATCCATATAATGTAGACTTTGAAGGTTATTTATTTAAGGATTATATTACTCAATTTAAGCATATAATTGAGTTTAGAACTGATGACGCAGATTTAACTTTTAATATTCGCATTAGAAAGTTAATTAGAGGAATATTAGGGGTCGATTTTAAGCCGGAGTTTACAAAATCTTTTAATGATGTTGGGCATTCTGTTAAATTGTTTTGTGACATAAATTTATTATTTGGTGCAATAAAGCAAATCGTTGAGTGGATTCAACTAAATAAAGTGAAGTCATCTCAAGTAAAAGTAGATTTGGAAGACCACGATGAATTTTATTGTTTGGAAATAATTCATGTTAATAGTTATATGTCAGCAATTTCAAGTGATGTTAAATTGTTAGGTTTATCAGGGGATTTTGATAAAGTGAGAAAAATGCTTTTTAGTGTCGCTGATTGGGAAATAATTGCTAAATTAAAGAATCATGAAAAAATGGAAAACTGCAAAATAATCTGTTTAGATGAAAATACTACTTTAAGTGATAATTTGCTAACCCCAAATGTAATTACTATAAGTCCCTATGAAGTAGATTACGTTAAGCATAGATTGAAACTTTATAAAACGAAAAATTTATGATTTATCTATTTGAAGATCGAAAAGATAGGATGGAAAGTTATTTAAAGGGTAATCTTGATTCCGATTTTGTAAAACAAGTAATTATTGACTGTCGAAAAAGTGAATTAGAAGAATATCTTTCATCTAATTTTTCAGACGCTAGTGCTATTATTTTTCATCAATCATATAGTTTTATAGATATTGATATTACTCACGAGGACGTTAAGAACTATTTTATAGAGAAAAAAATACCTTTTATATATTTTAGTGGTGGGCTTAATAATAGTTTGGTAATTGAGAATGCTATAGTTAATGGTAATATTAATAGTGGTGATATGTATAAAAATATTTATACTTTTTTAGAGTATTATAAAGAAAATAAGGAAGTGAATGTTCCTTTGCTAGTCAATGGTACCGCTTACTTGTTAAATTCACTGCTAGAACTACAGAATATAATTACTTTGTATTTGTTTGATAAAAGAAATGACGAAGATCTCAGTACGAATGATTTGTATGAAATCATTGAGTTTGTTGAAGCCAGGCTAAAAGAAAGAGAACTAAATGATGATAAAACGAGACTGCTCGAATGGTTAAAAGATAAAGCATCTAAAGATTTACCAGTAAAAAAACAACGATTACTTCTAAGCATTCAACGGATGAATGATAAAATATTAAATTAGTATGAAGAGTCTATATTTTTTACCTTATTCAGGAATTACGAGATTTAATGAATTAAATGAAATTATAAAGCAAAAACTTTCAGAAATTACAGAAATTGAACATTTTTCTCTAATCAAGCTTGAGGATTATTTTCCTGAAAATTTTGCTTTTGAAAATTTTCCAGAACTTATTTTTATTCCGACTATTTTTGATCCTGAAAATTCAATGTCGTATGGTGGTGTGGATTTTGCAATTAGGTGGTATCTTCATGCTGTTTCTTTAGATATTCCACTAAATTTTAAAATTATTCTTTTAGGAATTGAAGAGAAGTCCTCTTTCTATCAGAATTGTGATTATTCTTATTTTTTGAGATGTCCTAATGTTTATTATTCACAAAATAACTTTCATGATATCGAATCAATTATAAGTGAAAATCAAGTAAAAAACTTTGATAGAAATGAAGCGTTAGAAAAAATAGATCTAATTAATATTAAACCGCCAACAAGTTATAAGTCTCATCATTCAATTTCGAATGAATGGTCAATTCTTCGTTGGTCAAAAGTACTTAATGTAACAGCAGACTTAGACAATGAGCTAAAAAAAAATTCAAACAATATCAATAAATCATTATTTTACAAATATTTAAGTGTAAAATATCCAATATCCCCAATCAAAACACTAACAAAAAAAGTATTTAATAGTGATGCTACTGTATTGCTTATAGATGATGAAATAGAAAAAGGTTGGAGGACTATTTTCCAAGATATATGTAAAGATTTGAACTTTAATTCATTAGGTGAGGATTTTAAAAAGATTAATGATAGAGATCAAATTGTTGAGGTAGCATTTGATAAAGCTAAGGATGTTGATGTAGTAATATTAGATCTAAGATTGCATGATTGTGATTTTGATGAAACAGATCCAAAAAAATTAACAGGTTATAAGTTGCTAAAAAAAATTAAAGAATACAATAAAGGAATACAAGTTATAATTTTTTCTGCATCTAATAAGATTTGGAATTTACAAGAGCTTCAAGATGTTGGTATTGATGGGTTTATTCTGAAAGAATCACCAGAAAATAGTGTTGATGAGAAATTCACAGGAAGATTAATTGAAAATATATATAAAACAATTGATATCTGCCTTCAGTATAGTTTTTTGAAAAAATATTTTGAGAAGTATAATTTCTTAAAAGAGCAACTCGAACCAAGAAAAAAATTTAAAAAACATTCAAGTCCACTTCCAAAAGAATTTGTAGATGAATATTTAAAGTGGTTAGAATTTGGTATCTTAAATATTTTAAAATATAAATCTAACACAGGGAATGTAATGTCGTTTTCTATTTTTTTTAGCGTACTTGAAAATATTTCTAATAGAATTATAGACATAGATAATCCTGAAGCTGTAAGAAAAGGAGAATACAGATTTAAGTTTAGAAAAAATCATAAATTTTTACAAGAATATTCATCACCTTTTGACATCTATATTTTGACAGGTAATGATCTGATTTCAAAAAGGACTATAAGTTGGACTCAAAAAATCATAAATACATTAGCAGAGTTGTCATGTAGCCTAACCAATATAAGTGATATGATTAGAAAAAGGAATGATATTATTCACTCTAATACTACTACGGGCAATTCTATTAATATTACTAAAAAAGATTTGCAAAATATTTTTGACATTGTAACAAAGAATATAGAAAATATTAATTAGTATTAAATGTGTTTATTCCTAAACATAAAGAAGTAAATCCTGACATCATAAGGATTTACTTCTTTATGTTTTGAAATAGCTCTTCTAAGGTAATTTCTTTTTTACGGCAGATTTTAGCAATTGTCTTTACAGACATATTGTAATCGCTTTTCGATGTGCCTAGCGCTATATTTTTTATTCTCCTAACGGTACTTTCTTCTATATCACATTTGGACGCAAACTCTCTCTGTGATTTTGCTTTTGAAATCCAGTTTGTATACACATATTTGCAAATAGCAACTATTACTTCCTTTTCATCGTCCATTATCACAAATTAAATGAAAGTGAAAAAAAATAGTGCGGTTTTCTGTGCGCAATACGAAATTATTGTTATATTTGTAAAATAGGTTACTGTAGCGTAACTTTGCGATACTTCAACGAATTTTAGAAGCTATTGCTTAGAATCTTGTACTAGAAAACTGGTAATTTTATTGAGACAAGAGGATAAGTATAAGCTCACGACCTAGGCGTGGGCTCTCTTATCTGTCTCATGGTATACCAGTACCTCTAGTTCGGATATTGTAGAGTTCATGCTGTTTTCTTTTCATGTCGTTGCTTTTTCTACAAAACATTCTAGGCGCGCTTTACCAATAGAGTATCTTGACATGATACAGTAGGGTGTACAACCTATTGCAGCTTTTTTTAAGCTTTCACGGGACACAATTTTCATTCATATTAATTAATGCTTTCCGGTGTCTTTTGGTCATTGGTTTAGACCTTACTATGTCTTTTTTTGTACTGAAAGGCACTTAGGAAAGTTTTGTTTTCAAATACATGAATTCGGTAGTGATATTATAGATGACAATGAAATAGCACTTCGGCAGGCTTAGCCTGAGAAGAAAAGTATTCAATAAAAAAAATGCCCCTTCCCTTAAGTTTGGACACTGAGGAAGGAGCACTGATTATTGAATCGTTTAATTAAAAACTTTACAAAACTATGAAAAAATCCTATAATACTATAGGAAGCATGGGCTTTGCCTTGATATTGACCGCTGTTAGCGGGTTCGTTCAGGCTCAGACCAAAACCGTTACGGGAAGGGTTACCGTAGGAAAAGGAGATCAAATGTTGCCTCTTTCGGGAGTTAGTGTTTCTCAAGTTGGAAGTGACCAGACTGCTGTTACTAATTCTCAAGGTGTTTATCGGTTGGAGATTTCCGGAGATGATGGGAATGGCAATGAGAATGGAAATCGGAATGGAAATGGAAATGGAAATGGAGGTGGGAGTGCTGTTCTTGTCTTTAGGCATCCTGAATATGCTGAGCAGAGACTTTCTTTAGGGAGTCGGTCTGTTGTTAATGTTGAGTTGGTTGTTAGAAGTGGAGGTGATGGGGTTGGTTCTGGTTCTGATGCTAGTTCTGATAAGGTGCAGGGGATTGAGGAGGTGGTGTTGAATGCGGGATATTATAAGGTTCGGGATAAGGAGAGAACGGGTAGTATTGCCAAGATTTCTGCTAAGGATATTGAGAACCAGCCTGTGACGAATGTGTTGGCTTCGGCACAGGGTAGAATGGCAGGAGTGAACATTATCCAAAACGGAGGGACACCGGGTGGAGGTTTTAAGGTCGAGATCAGGGGACAGAATTCCTTGAGAACTGTTCTGAACAGCGGTACTGATGGGAATCTTCCGCTGTATGTAGTGGACGGAGTTCCGATAGGCGGGGAGGTTACTGCACAGTTTGCAGGTTCAGCTCTTTCCCAAAGCAGTATTAATCCTTTGAACAGCATTGCCCCTCAGGATATCGAAAGCATGGAAGTGCTGAAAGATGCCGATGCTACTGCGATCTACGGATCTAGGGGAGCGAATGGAGTTGTGCTGATCACCACCAAAAAAGGAAGATCAGGTAAGGTTGGATTGACCTTTAATTCGCTGTATTCCTTAAGCAGGCCTCTGTCCAACCTTGACATGATGAACGGCGAACAGTACCTGAATATGCGGAGACAGGCGCATACCAATGCAGGACTTACAAGCTATCCTGCTACTTCCTATGACTTGAACGGAGCATGGGGAATGGATGGGGATAGGAATTGGAGAAAAGAATTGCTCGGTCAGTATGCTACTTCATCGGATACGAGACTGTCTCTGAATGGAGGAAGTGAAACCACCAACTTTTTGGTCAGTCTAGGTCATCAAGAACAAACCACGGTGTATGCTAAAGACTTTCAGTACAAGACCAATAGCATATCCGGTAACCTGAGCCACCGGTCAACTGACCGTCGATTTCAGATGAATATGAGCAATCGTTTCTCCAATCAGAAGAACAATGTCATTAATGAGGATGTTACGAGACTGGCCTATATTCTTCCACCTACTGCGCCCGCTTTGTACAATGCAGACGGAAATCTTAACTGGCAGAATAATACCTTCAATAATCCTGTAGCTTCCTATAACGGAACGTATTCCTATGACAATGTACAGTTCCTGAACAACATCACTACGGAATACGAACTCTTTAAGGATTTTCGGGTTAAACTGAACGGGGGACTTAATTATCAGGCATTTGAAGAGTGGTCGATCCGTCCCAATACCATCAACAATCCTGCCTATCTTTCAGGACAGTCCAGTCTTTTTTCACAATCCAGCAAGTCGAACTACAATAAGTTCTCCTATATTATGGAACCACAGATCAACTGGAAAGTTGAGCGCGGCAGACATCAGCTGGATGTATTGGCAGGGGCAACCTATCAGCAGGATGTCACTAAGACAAGTTCACTTCGTGGAAGTGGGTTTGAGAGCAATGTCTTTATTCAAAACCTTGCTGCGGCACAGACCAGAACCGTCGGTGATCAGATCACTTCAGAATACCGCTATGGGGCAGTGTTCGGAAGGATCAACTATCAGTTCAGTAAAAAATACATTCTGAATATCACAGGAAGAAGAGACGGGAGCAGCCGGTTCGGTCCCAATAACCGATTTGCCAACTTTGCAGCGGTCGGTGCGGCATGGCTTTTTTCTGAAGAGAACCTGCTCAAAGACTCTTCATGGCTGAGTTTTGGAAAACTGAGAGGAAGTTTCGGAACATCTGGGAGTGACAATATCGGAGATTATCAGTATCTGAATACATACTCCATCTCATCCGCCAACATCTACAATGGCGTTACGGGAATCATTCCGTCAAGATTGTATAATCCTGACTTTAGCTGGGAGAAAACCACGAAGTCAGACTTGGGTCTTGAGTTGGGATTGTTTAAGAATCGCTTGAATGTTACCGCAGCGTATTACCGGAACACATCCACCAATCAGCTGGTAGGTTATCAGCTTCCGGCGATTACAGGATTTGCAACCGTGAATGCCAATCTTGATGCCGAAGTTCGGAATACCAGTTTCGAAGCCGATGCAAAGTTCAAGGTATTTCGTGGAAAAGGTTTTCAATGGGAGACAGGTTTTAACCTCAGCATTCCCCGAAACAAGCTGCTCAGCTTTCCGGGTCTTGAAGGGTCTACTTATGCCAATACGTATGTGATCGGTCAGCCTGTGAATATTATCAAGCTGTATCATCTCGAAGGTATCAACCCACAGACCGGTGCCTATCAGTTCACGGATTTCAATGGGGATGGTAAGATCAGTTCTCCTCAGGACAGACAGATCATAGAATCTTTAGGGGTGCGCTATTTTGGAGGATGGAACAATCAGCTGAGGTATAAAAACCTTAATCTGTCTTTTCTCGTTCAGTTCGTGAAACAGAGAAGCCGGAACTATAATGCAGCGATGCCTTCTCCGGGACAGATGAACAATCTCCCCGTTGAAGCCCTGAATGTATGGTCTCCCGAAAACCCGGGCGGATTCTATATGCCGTACAACTATGCTTCCAACCCTCTGCATTCCACAATGCAGCTCAGTGATGCGAGTGTTTCAGACGGTTCTTTTATCCGACTGAAAAATATTCAGTTGACCTATCAGATTCCGATGGGTGATCGGTCGGTATTCAAGGATGTCAAAGTCTATATTCAGGGTCAGAACCTGTTGACCATTACAAATTACTTTGGGATCGACCCTGAAACAGGATCGGGAGCCTTTCTTCCGCCATTAAAGACCTATGCGTTTGGTGTAACCATGAGCCTGTAAGAATTCTTAAAGATTAAAATAAAAGAAAAAAGAAAAATGAAAAACGATATATTCATAAAAATAGCCTTCACAGGAATGCTCAGCGTCCTGACGACCTGCCTGTCCTGTGATAAGATGCTTGAAGTCGATATGCCGACCAATCAGATCAGCGCCGAGCAGGTCTTTGAAAATGTACAGACTGCCAATGCCGCCTTATCAGGTCTATATGCAGGACTCTATGATAATTCTCCGTTGTCGGGAGATCAGACCGGAAGGATTCTTGGGCTGTACACCGACGAATTGAATTTTTATCAGGCTACCTCCAATACAGGGATCATTGAAATCTATCAGAATACCCTGATCGACTCCAATCCTTTGATTAATACCTATTGGACGAATGCTTATCAGAAAGTCTATATGAGCAATGCCATTCTGGAAGGGGTTGAATATTCAGTTTCGCTTCCTGCTGCTGAGAAACAGCGTTTAAAAGGGGAGGCTCTGGTCATCCGGTCTGTCCTTTTCTTTTATCTCCAGCAGCTGTACGGCGATATTCCATATCCCGTGACCACCAATTACCTGATCAACCAAAGCATCGGAAAAACACCATCGCCAGAAGTTCTGGAACGTCTTGAAAGTGATCTGAAAGAAGCAGTTCCCCTGCTTTCAGATGCTTACCGAAATACGGAACGAATTTTCCTGAACCGTAAGGCAGCGCAGCTTTACCTTGCCAAAGTGCTGATGACCCAAAAGAAATGGAATGAAGCGGAGCTGGTGCTCAAAGAGATCAGACAGAGTTCACTGTATCAGTTTCAAAATGATATCACCAAGGTGTTTGAAAAAACAGGGACGCACATTCTCTGGCAGCTGAAACCTAAAAATAATACAGATCCGGTAAAGGAAATGTCGAGCTATTACTTTGCCAACGCTGCTCCTGTAAATACTGCGCTGTCCCCGACATTGTATGGAATTTTTGATGCAGCAGATAAAAGGAGGCTCAACTGGATCATGCCTGTCACGGTCGGTGCTAATACCTGGTATAGGGTCAATAAATATAAGAACACAACGAATAATACCACCGAATATTCCGTGGTGCTCCGTCTTGAAGAGGTCTATCTTCTTTTAGCCGAAGCACTGGCTCAGCAGGATAAGACTACAGAAGCAGTTCCTCTTATCAATGCCATCAGACAAAGAGCAGGTATCAGTTTGCTGAGTGTGTCTGTCAGCAAAGAAATTATGTTGAATGAAATTCTCACGGAAAACCGAAAAGAATTCTTCACCGAGACAGGGCACCGCTTTATGGATCTCAAAAGAAATAATCAGCTCAATAGCCTGAATGGTGTAAAGACCAACTGGAAATCTTATCACAGACTGTGGCCGATTCCGCAGAAAGAAATATTACTCAACAACCAATTGAATCCACAGAATGAAGGCTACTAATATCAGAGAAATTTTAGGGTTGGTGCTGCTCCTGCTTCTTTGCCTGTGCAGGAATGTTTATGCGGCAAAGAAGGTCAGCGATTCAGCAGATGCTGTTTCTTATTTTACTTTAGGAAATCTGACCGCTTCAGAGGGTGGGCGATGGTCAGCGGTAAGCAAGCTCTATGGAAGGGAGCTTGACTCACTGCTGGTCTTCGACTCCCGTCAGAAAGAGATTCCCGTACTAAAATTAAGAGGTTTCAGTACTGCGGTCTCTTTTCTGAACAATCATTATCTTTTTGTAACGGGTACGGGTAAGGCAATGCTCATTGATCTGACCACTCAACGAAGAAAAGAATTTAATCAGTTAAAGCAGGCAGGTGTTCTGAAAGATCAAAAGACTTTTTTTATTTTGGGCAGTGACAAGGTTCTGTCAGTCTACGATTACGACGGTGTGCTTCTTAATCATTATTCAGGAATCAACAGGGTAGTGACGGATAAAGTAAAGATCCTGATTGGAATATCGGAAGTAAAAACCATCGGTCAACCCTCTGATAGCAAATCGGATGCTTCATCCTTAACCACCGTCATTACAGATTTTTCAGGAAAACTGCCTGTGGAATTGTACAGAAAAGACAGCAAGGTGGAAAGGATACAGTTGACGGAGCGTCAATCGTATCTGATGATGACAGAGAAGGATCGGGTAAAATCAGAGATTCAGCTGCTTTTTATTGATGTTAAGACCCGTGAGAGAAAATCATTTTTCGTTGGGGATTCAGGATCTTTTTTAAAGCTTGACGTCAACGAACTGGAAAATGGAACTTCTCTCTGGATTGATGTATGGAGAAAGGAAGTTCCCGGGAGAACAGTTCCCGAAATATGGTATGGCAATGACGGTGACCTTAAAGCTAAACGCAACGGATATATAACGGTGCATGATTATTATCTATGGAAAAAGAAGGATCATACACCCCTCAAGATAGGTGACCGCCAATTTCCAATATTTGCATCATTGCAGCGAACTGATCAGGTATTGGCATTCAACCCACGCGTTAATTTTAATTACCGGACAAGAGTTCCACTGCCGACGCTGTATGTGTATGATGTGAAACATAAAATATCGAAAGCAATATTTAATCATGCCCTTGAAACCATTGCTGCAGGGGACGGCTCATCGGTGATCAGCTATAATTCAGAAAAGGATACGTGGTTTTTTTATGACTTCGACACAGATGAATCCATTGCAATCGGAGGTAAACAATTAAAAAAACCGGTCTATGACAGTATATTTAAAAATATCTTCTTTGAGAGCAATGAGGGCTTTTGGAAATATGATATCAGAAAAAGGCAACTTTCTGTGGTCAAAGGCACGGAAGGTTTGAGAAGTTCTGTTCTGTCATCTGATCAAAGCAGTTTAAATACAGAGTATCATATCTATAGCAGGAATTTACGTAGAGATCAGTCATTGATTCTAAGCGTGCGGGACGAAAACAATCAGACTGCGTATGGGTTGTATAAAAATGGTAGATATACTGCGCTGCTGGCTGATACTCCCAATCGAATAAGTGAGATAAGACTGACAAAAGATCAAAAGATGATCTATACCATTGAAGAGAATTACAATCTGCCGCCAAGACTTTTCTGTTCTGATTCAGGAAGCAAAAAGAAGGATGTTATCTTTGCAGGAAATACTGCAGATCTAGATGCAAAGAATATCCGACAGGATATCATTCGATTCAGCAACAGCCAGGATATTTCTTTACGGGGTCTGCTTTATTATCCGGTCAATTATGATGCTACTCAAAAATATCCCATGATTGTTCACATTTATCAGATCAGAAGTACAGATTCCAATCTGTATCACCATCGGGGAGATGATGTAGGTTTTGACCTGAGAGCACTGTTGAAAAAAGGATATTTCGTTTATCTTCCGGATATAGTCTATGGAAATAAAGGGGCTGGAAGGTCAGCATTGGATTGCGTGGATTCTGCTCTGAATGCTCTGAATGCCCATCCCAATATCAACTGGAAGAAATTAGGGTTGACAGGACATTCGATGGGCGGGTACGAGACCAATTTTATTGCCACTCAGTCTAACCGATTTGCCGCTTTTATCTCGGGTTCTGCCCATTCCGATCTGATCAGGAATTATTTTTCATACAACTACAATACCAATATTCCACAGATATGGCGCATAGAGACCGGTCAGTATGAAATGGGTGTTTCCTTTGCAGAAGATAAACAAAGGTATTTTACAAACAGTCCGATTCACTATGTCGATCAGGTGAAGGCTCCCATTCTTTTATGGACAGGAAAGAAAGATGAAAATGTACAGTGGGACCAGACCATGGAATTTTATATGGGACTCAAAAGATTTGATAAAAAAGTAATTGCCCTGTTCTACGAAAGCGGAGATCATACTTTCTATGAAACTCCGGAGAATAATAAAGATATCACTTTCCGCTCTATGGAATGGTGGGATTATTTTTTAAGGGATCAAAAAGAGGTTCAGTGGATTAGTAAACAAATGAAAAAGGACGCTTTATAGCGTCCTCTTTAATTACGGCTGTGGAGCCTTAAATAACTGATTACCACAAGATGTATCGCCGGCTTCTCTCAATACGATCTCTGATCCAACGGCGCCCCATGTACACATCTGACCGGTATCAATCGTACTGCAGTCAATTTGTGCGCTGACACACTGATTCAAATTGTTGTCGAAGTAATGTCCGTCAACAATCGCACTCTTTTTACTCTTGTCTGCATTGCTTGCAAACGCTGCTCCGGTACCGATCAGTACCACAAAAGCAGATAAAAACAAATTTTTCATAATAAATATGGATTTTGATTGCCTACTCTGGATTCAGGTTTTCGGCTTCCCCTGTAGTATTTCTGTCAATGGCTTACGATAGGTATATCGAATCAGTTGCTTACCAATTATTACGTAAAGGTGGCGGTCAGTCATCATCATATCTGTCAATCCAATTCCCTTTTTTTTATCGATATAGAAACTCCCTATGTATTCCTGCCTGTCAGTTCTGTAGATGTCAATAATGCTCGATTTTTTCCAAGATTCTTCTTTTTCAAAGCGACCTTTCAGATTGGACTGTATGAATGCAAGATTTCCGTAGGCAGTGATCCGCTTATTAACTATCATTGGAGGCTCTGCCATTTTATACAGTCCGTCTTTCATTTTTGTGGTTTTGATCTTTGCAACGGTTGTCGTGTCAATCGTTTTCACAATATTTGTTAGATGCATCTTTTCATCAAGCACCATCAATTGATTGCGGTACGAATACATATAGATCCATCTTTCAGGGTTCTTGCTATAAATGAACTGACCATCACTGTCAAAGACACCGTCAATTTGTTTTTGCAAAATATCAGGATGAAAATTTACTTTATGCTGTGAAGCTAAATTAAGTGTTGCAATGGTAAGCTGCTTAGTTTGATTGCTTTGTGTTCTCAACGCAAACTTTAGAGAATCCATTATTTTGATCTGACTGAAAAAAGCGTCGTTATAACTGATCATATCGGCTTTGGTATCTCCGATCTTTCCTCTGAAGATAACAGGTACAGTTCCATCAGTCAAATAATAATAGGGAGCTTTAACTTCCAGCATCATATTCCTGAACGGAAAGTTCATATGGTCAGGCTCAGATTTCATTTCCGTGACCATAAGTGTTTTTTTATTAGCAGTTGAAATAATAAGCGGATTATAATGGTTTCCGAGATAAATGTTGTTATTCTCATCACCAGCGAAGTAAAAGCGGTCATTAATCAGGTTTATTGATTGATCTTCGACAACGGGAAACTGTAAAAATCGTCTTGTAAAATTATTTTCACGTTTGATGATGTGTTCCGAGTTGATGAACATTAATACAACCATAGCTGCACTAAAAAGATTCAAAACAATATTGATCATTGTAGTTTTGTATGGGAAAAACCTATTCTTTTCATACATAAATGTTGATAACAACCCTAAAACAACGCAGAGGACATTAAATATAAGGTGCTGGTTCCAACTTAGTTTTTCCAAGATTCCGCCACATGAACAAGGAATAAATTCACTGTAGTTCAGAATAAGGTAAATATAAACTGTAAATGCAGTCATGAGAGCGGTAGATAGATATAAACCATAGAGCCTTGTTGATCGGATGATCAGCAGAAGCACTATAGCAATTTCTGCGATGATGACTCCATAAGAAACTACTCCTGCATAAGCACTAAGCAAAGGGGACTGTCCGATCTGTATCTGGAAATTTTCAAAATCCAGCATTTTGCTGATCGCTGCATAACAGAATAGCAGCACAAAAAAATAACTTACAAAAACAGGAAGATGACTGATTAATTTTTTCATGGAATTATCTTTTATTGTTATCCTAAGCTGATCAATATCCATTGAACATGAATACCGCAGTAATCAGGCAGTTTTGAGCCTTTTGCGATAGTGATTGTTGTCACAAAACTCCCCACACACTGCCACGTTCCGCTGGTCGGACATGCTTGACCGGTAGTTCGTTTTACAATTGTATGGGGATTGATGTTCATGATCTGTTTATTTATGGTTTCGTTCTCCAATCGTGGGTATCCTTCACGGGTGGGTCAGGATATAATTCAGAATCTTTTGATGTTGTTGAGTCCTGCCTGCCAGAATAGTTTATGGGTTGATCTTCTGCAACTATCTCAAATTTATCTGGTTGATTTTGAAATTCCTGATCTTCATTCGTACAGTTTTGAACCGCAAAACTGCCGCATACTAAACTTAATAATGGGATTAATGTTTTCATTTTAATAAGATTTTGTGAATAATTCCCGGCCGGATTATTAAGAATTCTTAGGTCAAAGGTATAGGGTAGAAGTGCCTGATAAAAGCGTTTGTGGAGTATATATTAAAATTGGGGCGCACTAATTTTAATATTGGTGCAGCTAAAAAAATGCAAAAAGAAGCACCACATCATTATGTGTCTTCTTTTTGCATCCAAAGTCTTTTGTCTCCGTTAAAAACTCAAGATAATTCACACATTTTTTTTTATTTTTGAACATCACCAATCACATGTATAGGATGTCAAGAAGAACAGTACTTACTTTTTTTCTTTTAATTGTCGGAACGATGCTGCTGTCGCAAAATACTGTAACTATTTCCTACGCTGATATTAGAAAGAAATATGAAAATCTTCAGAAAGAAGACGGGAGTGCCTTGCCTTATGTCAGTGCATTTATTGAGAAAGCAAAAAAAGAAGATAACTTAGAAAAACTCTGCTTAGGGTACAAAGACGCAGTATACTATACGAAGGATGCAGGCGTAAAGCTGTCTTATGCTGACAGTACAATAGCTGCTGCATTTAAGTCTGGAAAAGATGAATTGATCAGTGATGCTTATTTAGGAAAAGGGATTATTTACTATTTCAATTTCAGAAAGTTTCAGTTAGCTTCTGATGAATATGTTAAAGCTCACCAATATGCTGTAAAAACGGACGATGAATATCTTCAAAAGAAAATTATTTATCACTTGGGAGTTGTAAATAGTTATCTCGGCTATTATAATAAGGCATTGCAGCTTTTCAATCAGTCCATCAAATTCAATGAAAGTAAGTCAAAACATGAAGTCAACGCAAATCTGCGTTTTAATTACTTCAGAGGCTATATGAATAGTTTGCATCAGATGATTATCTGTCACCGGAACCTGAATCAAAATGCAAAAGCCGACAGCTTATTAACGGTGGGATTAGCTGCCACCAAAAACAAACCAGAATTCACCCTTGAGCATGCCTATTTTCTCAAATGTGCCGGAATTATCTATTATAAAAACAATAAATACAGTGATGCTCTCTATTATTTAAAGAAAGCGTTGCCCGTTCTCAATCAGAAAAATGATTTTACATGGGCCTCAGTGATCCACTTTTACCTTGGAAATATTTACCTTAAGCACGGAGATGATAGAAGAGGAATCATCGAATTAAAGAAAGTGGATTCTATCTACAATAAACATCAATTCATTCTAGCTGAAGCAACAGAAAGTTATGGGAATCTGATTAACTACTATAAACATAACAAGAATGAAAAAGAGCAGTTGTATTATACCAATCAGCTCTTAAAAGTAAACGAAGGAATAAGGAAAGACTTTGCGTACCTGGCTGAAAAGATCTATGAAGATTTTGAAATAGCCGGATTGGTTAAGGAAAAATATACATTGGAGAAGTCTTTAGGCAGGCGAACTATTCTGGTAACTTTTGCAATTGTATTTTCAGCCCTGTTAATCATTATTCTTATCTGGCGATATGAGAAAGAACGGGACTTAAAAAAACGGTACGCTGATCTGCAAAAGAAGCTTAACGAAATCAAGGAACCGATGCAAATTGTGGAAGAAAACCAAATACCTTATGTAAGAGTTAAGAGTGAGCTGCCGGATGAATTGGTGGAGAATCTTACGCTTAAAGTCCAAAATTTTGAAGATAAAAAGCAGTTTCTTGAAGCCGGAATGACTGCAGCTAAACTCGCAGCACGTTTCAAAACAAATCCTACCTATCTTTCAACTTTTATCCACGAACGCAAAGGATTGAACTTTTCAACTTACATTACCCAACTACGGATTGAATACATTACCCAGCAACTGAATTCTGATAAAGATTACCTCAAATATACAATCCAGGCATTGGCAGAAATGTGCGGAATTGCCTCAAGAAATAATTTCACTGATCATTTTAAACGAATCAATGGGATCGGGGTTGGTGATTTTATAAAAATGAAATTGAAGGATAATGAGCGGGAGCAGTAGCAGAAAATCATAAGAAGTTTGTAAATTTTCTGAAAAAAGGACATGATTAATAAAACCATTTTTAGAAAAGCAGAAAATTTGCATCAACAACTAACGGATGAACTGGAGAAGATCGAACGTGAAAATAGTTCTTCTCTCAGGATCTCAGAATTGAGTTTATTTAAAATTGACGAAGCAATCAAAAAGCTTAAAGCTTTGATTGTTAATTTTGAATTTGAATGCGCAGCGGATGAAATATATTTTTTTAAAAACGTCAAACCTCTCTTTACATCAAAATTTATTTATCATTCGAAAGTCATCAAAATTTTGATGTATAAACCTGCAGCAGGAGAGGAGGCTCAACGCAGTTATTTTACAAAAGAAATTGAAAAGCTGACCACATATTATACTGAAAATGCAGAATTTTACAGCTATTACAGACGTGATGCAACATTTCTTGATCAGAAGTATTTTAGAAGGAGAATGTATGATCTTAAAATGGCATTGCCATCCGGTCTTTATGATTATGATGAAGGTTTCACCACATCACACGATATTAAAATTGCACACATTATTTCCAATGAATATCTGGAAGCCTATTTATTAAATGCGATGAATAACGTTGGCCAGTTTCATGTTGGTAACACTTTCAAATTTCCACTTGTTTGGTCATCATCAAAAGTTTCATTAGTAGAATTACTGTATGCTCTCCATCAGACACGCTGTTTCAACGGAGGAAATATTGAATTCAGTGAGATTGTGAAAGCAACCGAAAAGTTATTCGAAATTGACTTAGGTAATTCTTACAAAACTATTGGAGAAATCAAAAGCCGAAAGAACGGGAGAACAAAATTTTTGCAATCCCTGAACGATAATCTTAATCAGCTCTTTATCGATGGCGATGAATAAGAGTTTTTTTTCTACAAAAGTGTAGAGGAAATAGAAATCTCGTGAGTCAAAACCATTATTCATAGGATTTAGGGATGAATCTTTCGGTAGTACCGAAAAACTACCGAAAGACATTATGTTTGATTTTAAAATTTTCAGATATGAGAATAGGATTACTAAAGAGTAGAACGATCGAATTTCTTTTTAACCGATCTCGATACTGCAGCATTTTTTGTTATCAATTCATAAAAAATGGTAGCGATTTATAAAAGTTTTTCCTTCATTTCTACAAAAGTAGCACTCCACAAAAATAGCTATAGTTGAAACCCTTTATCCATAGGCTTTGGAGAAAAATCTTTCGGTAGTACCGAAAAACTACCGAAAGATATTTTCCGTGATTTTGAAAATTTGTCAGACAAAACAATTTTGAAATCATGGCAATATCCATTATCACCAAAGAAGATCTTCAGCAGTTTAAAATTGAATTGCTGGAAGATATCAAAGATTTACTCCAAGGTAAGATGACAGAACAAAAATTATGGCTCCGGACTTCTGAGGTCAAAAAGCTGTTGAATATCTCTTCAGGAACCTTGCAGAATCTGAGGGTCAACGGAACGTTATCTTACAGTAAAATAGGGGGGACATTGTATTACAATTACAAAGATATTGAGAAACTAATGACAGGCTTCAAACATTAAATCAGTAGTTATGAAGCAGAATAATAAAATTATAGATTTTTTTGGAAATGTAATAAAGGATTACCAAATGTCTCCAGCGCATATTAGTCTTTATGTTTCGCTTTTCCAAATGTGGAGTATTAATGAATATCAAACTCCTTTTCATATTTGTCGTAAGTATGTCATGCAACTTAGTAAAATTAAATCTTTTGCTACGTATCACAAATGTATTAAGGAACTGCATGAAGCCCGGTTCATTATCTATTCCCCCAGTTTTAACCCTCATATTGGAAGTTCGATTGAAATTATTGATTTTGAAAGTGAGAACCGTAGAAAAAATAAAATTTTGTCCGGTCAAAGCACAGTATCGCACAAAGAAGTTTGCTTTTCTGTGCCGATGCTTTATGAGGTTGAATTGTATTTTGAGGAGCGTGATTTACTGTTTGAGAAGGCTCATCAATTTTATTCTTTATATGAATCTAAGAATTGGAAGTTGGTTAATGGCAGACCTATGAAGTGCTGGAAATCTGCGGCAAGAAACTGGATTTCTAAAATTAAAAATCAAAACCAAAACTCATGAAAGAAATTGATCCTAAAACCCCGATCTGGAAACTGACTGTTGGAGAATTTATGGAAATTTCGAAAGGCGCCAGTTCTGAAAAGAAATATGAATACGGTCTTAAAGGTCTTGCGAAAATATTGGGATGTTCAGTTTCTAAAGCCTCCGAAGTAAAATCATCTGGGATATTGAATGAGGCCATTATTCAGAATGGCAACATTATCATTATTGATAAGTACAAAGCCCTGGAATTATTTGGCAAAAAATAGAATGTATTATTTTGAATTGATACAACGCTTTTGGGATTACAATACCAAAAAACCAATTGGATCGGCTGCCATTGCTGCCTATTTATTTCTTCTTAAAACTTCTAACGAAAATGACCGGTACGATTTTAAAATTTCAGATGTTGTTGTCAGCAGAGAATTAGGATTGTCAAGAAAAACAGTGATCAAAACCAGAGAAAAGCTTAAAAATTTGGGATTGATTGATTTTCAAACGCCAAAAGGACATCCCTGTCATTACAGAATCTTGCTCAACAATTCATTACAGTTTTTAGTGGAGGATGAGAAAAAAGTAACAGAACAAGAAAATGATGATATTAAGACAGAGGAAAATGATCACATTATTGTAGAAGAACTTTTGCAAAAAGAGTTGGTGTCTGAAATTTTGCAAAATAATCAACCTGAGAATAATGAGGCATTAATTGAATCGCAACAAGATCACAAGGATATAGGGTTTCCTTCCTTTTCTGAATTTCTGGACTATGCGCAAACATTAAATGCATTTGATCCTCAATTAGAAACAGGTATCAGGGAAAAATATGAAACCTGGATCAGTAATGGCTGGACTAACAATTTAAAAAGACCCATTACCAACTGGAAATCTTCATTGAAAAGTGCTTTGCCCTTTATCAATAATTCTGTAGATACAGATATTTTTTCAGCAAAATCAATCCCTGATATAAAGCGTCCTAAGTTTCCTTAATAAACCAATAAATGAAGTAATGACAAATCGTGATTAGTAAATGCAATTTGAAACAAAAAATGTAAAAAAAACTTGATAAGTAAGATCGTAATATGGCTGAAAATGAAAAGAATTTGAGACTGATCAGGAAAATTTTTGAAGATAAAAATGAGAGAATTCCTGATCGGATTCGTTTAGGAAATGGCTTTGTGGATGATTTTATTTTTGAGGATCACGAAGCTGCAGATATCCCTATCAATGCTTTACGTGTTATTTTTAATATCGTTTCAATAATAAGCAGTGAGCAGTTTCGTCCGGAAGACCGACCGAAGCAGCTTTCATTGTTCGACGAAGAATTTGAAACTGAGAATAACATCTTCGCTTCTATGAAAATCAGAAACAATAAGATCTCTCCCAGTGGCTCCAGCAAGCAGGTTATAGATGCGTACGAATTTCTGGCAAAATTTAAAATGACTTGGTACAAATCCGTGAATTCAAAAGGAAAGGAAATTAAAACTTTTGGAGGACTGATCTCAACTCCAAGTTATGATCACAGAGGATACACCTCATTTTTAATCAGCAGTTACTGGCTGAAAAAACTGATGGTTATTCCGGAATACAACTATGTGCTGTATAATCTGGTGTACAATATCCGAAATAATAAACATATTATTTTCGCCATCTGGCTGTCAAAGCTTCCCGAGAAGGGAACTGTTGTAAAGCTCGCATCTCTGAACAGAAAATTTGGAGTGAATTATAGAACTGCCAATGATGTTTGTTTCAAATTTCTAAAACCTGCAAGATTGAGTCTTGACCAATATAATAATCTGTCGTTTCATTACAGGTATAAAGACGATTCCATTTTTATCGTTCCTTACCAGACAAAAATGATCAGAGATATTGATTTATCGCTCAGTAATAGAATGCAGCTTGAAATGACTCGTAGATTAAGGTATTTCAGAAAAAGATATGATCTGCAGGAGCAGGAAATGGTTCAGTTTTCTTATCAGTACAGGAATATTCCACAAACAAGAGAGCTTATAGAAAAGGCTTTCAAAGAATTTATCAGAAATACTCGGTTAAAAGGATTTAAATCTACAGACTATCAAGGGAAAGGATTTTTGAATGAAATTCAGGAATATATGATTGTTCTTTACAGAAATACAAAAATGGGAACGTTGCTGCCGAACGGCTATCCTGTTATTATTTGATTTCGGAATTGCACTCATCTGTATTTCGGAATTGCGCTCATCTGGAATTCGGAATTGCACTCGCTGAAGTTAACATATTGTTAAAATCTGAAATTATTGAGATGAGTTTTTCGGAATTGCACTCATTACAAATAGAAAATAATTTTGGTAGGTGCTCATAATTTGGAAAATGATAGGAAAATAAAATCCAAATCGGATTTGCGCTCATTCCGTAACTATTGTTTTTTCGGATTTGCACTCATCCATTTTACGGAATTGCGCTCATCCGAAATTCGGAATTGCACTCATTCCAAATAACTGTCAAAGTCCCCTTCAAAAGGCAATCCGGCAGATCACTAAAAGTATATTAAAAAATATAAAAAGTGTTTTTTTTAATAAAAAGGGAAATGTGGATGAAAAATTTGCTTTAAAAAAGAAAAAAATGAATTGCGAACAAATTAAAGATCAAGTGAATATAAGAGAACTTTTGGAATCGTTCAATATTTTTCCTGTGAAAGAGAATCGTAAAACGGCTTTTTATTATGCTTTGGACAGGGAAGAAAAAGTTCCAAGTTTTTCGGTTGACTACATAAAAAATAAGGGGTTTGATTTTGGAACAGGGAAGAGCTACGATGTCATTTCAATTGTTCAGGTCATCAACAAATGCTCTGTTGCTGAAGCCCTGAAATATCTGCAAAGATTTAATTTTTCTCTCCGGGAAGATAAGATTGATGCTAAATTATTACAATCTTCAAGTTATCAAATACTGAAGGTGGGTGAAATCCGACACGCGGCCCTTATTCAATACTTGCAATCCCGAAAAGTTTTGGATCAGAAGGATTTGGTGAGAGAAATCCATTATGAAATGAATGGTAAAAAATATTTCGGAATTGGTTTCTTTAATAATTCAGGTGGAGTGGAATTGCGAAATAAGTACGCCAAATTGTGCCTTGGAAGCAAGGATGTTACTTTAATCAAGAATGATTTGAACACTCTCCGTGAAGTGATAGTCTTTGAAGGCTTTTTTGATTTTCTTACCTATCTAACCATTAAGAATTTTAGCAATGAATCTGCAGATTACCTTATCTTAAACTCCACTGCAATGTTCTTCAAAGTTGAGAACGAGTTGAAAAGTTATCAAAAAATTTCTCTTTTTCTGGATAATGATTCCAATGGGAAAACAAATAAAGAAAACATTCAAAAGAATTATAAAAATGTGGAAGATTGTTCTTTGCTGTATCTTGACTTTAAGGATTTGAATGAATGGTTTTGTAATCAGTAAGAAAATTATGAATTGAGATATTTGTTGACAGCCTCTTCAATATCTTCTTTAATAAATTCCCAGTATTTTCCGTGTAGGCAGATAGGGTCAAAATCATCATCTGCAGAGCTGAAGTCAATAAAATTTTTCAATATCAAATCTTTGTCGTGAGAGTAAGGGTAGCGTTCCTCGTGGAGCTCCAACATTTTACTAATGCCGTATTCCGGGGTCAGTCGACGAAAAGTAAAATTTTGTACGTTAAGCTTAAAATCTATTAATTCACCAAATTATATAGATTTAATCTATAATATTTTAAAATACACTTTGCAGAATGTTTGGAGTGTTGCATTTAAGAATCCCGTAAAATATTTCTTTCTTTTCCAACCTTTTTCTCTTTTTCTGCATCTCTAATATAAAGCGACATGGTTTGTCGCTTTGTGATGGTATTTTTGCTAAAAGATGATTGAATTCATATTAAATGTGCTTCATAAATCTTATAGATGTGAAGTAAAAGCGATATTTTTGCAGCGTTTTAAAAATTAATAATTAACCACTCAAAACAAACACGGGAATGAAAAAATTCTACGCAGGTGCATTTTTCTTATGTACGGTATTGGGCTTATCCGCTCAGGAGGTATTGTGGCAGAAAGATATTGAATCCTCGACACAGGATTTTCTTTCGCAGGTGACCACTACCATCGACGGGCAGTATCTCATAACAGGAAGTTCTATTCAATCAAAGAAACTTTCGGCAGAAAGTAAGCAGAATAACGGGTATGATTTCCATGTGGTAAAACTCAACCAAGAGGGGAAAGAAGTCTGGGAAAAATATTTCTCAGGAAAGAACCATGATTTTTTATCGGCAACAGTAAGTACTCAGGAAGGTGGATTTTTGCTTTCCGGAACCTCGTATTCCGGGAAAGGCTTGGATAAAAAAGACGATTCCCAAGGTGGATCTGACATTTGGCTGATCAGGATCAATGAATTCGGGGATGAATTGTGGCAGAAAACCATTGGAGGAACTTCGGATGAAGAAGTCAGAGCAGTAATTCAGACAACAGATTTGGGCTTTTTTGTGGCCGGAAATATTCAGAACTCGGCTAAAGGTTACGGTTCTAAAGATGTTTTAATTGTACGGTTAGATAAAAATGGAAAAGAATTATCTCAATTAATTGTAGGCGGAAAAGGCCTGGATGAAGTAGAGAAAATGATTCCCACAAAAGATGGCGGTGCTTTGTTAGGAGTCTATTCCAGAAGTTCAGCTGGAGGATCGAAAAAAACTACAAATGAAGGGGAAGGCGATTACTGGATCATTAAGTTGAATAAAGATGGAAAGGTAGAATGGGAAAAGAACTTTGGAGGAAAAGGTGATGATCATCTAAGAACGTTAGCGTTGACATCATTAGGGTATTTAATTGGCGGAGAATCAAGATCGGAAAAATCGGGTAATAAATCAGTTGGCGTTGAAGAAGGAACGGATTTATGGCTCATTTCATTGGACGAAAGAGGCGAAGAAGTCTGGCAGAAATCTTACAATTTTAAAAACAGGGATGTTTTGATGGGAATGAGCGTGATTCATTCTTCAGATGCCCAATCTTCTAAAGGAATTTTACTTGGAGGTTACACTCAGGCAGAAGGCAGAATCGAAACTGATGACGAAACGTTCTGGATGCTCTATCTGGATTCAAACGGCAAAGAACAATGGAGAAAACACGTAAAAGGTGAATCCAGTAAACGTGAAGAAAGACTATCTGATATAAAACTGAACAGAGACGGTTCGATCATTTTAGCCGGAACCAGCGCTGAAGAACTCGGAAAGGAAAACTGGAAAATCGTGAAACTTGGAGACAAACAAATCGATCAGCTGATCGAGAAGCAGGATATTAAGATTTATCCGAACCCGGTGTCGGATTATGCGTATGTGGAAATTGGTTTTGATTTCAAGGAAGCGGATATTACGCTGTATGATATGGGCGGAAGACAGTTTTATACAATGAAAACAAAGAATAAAGTTACAAAGATCAATACGCAAGCTTTGATACAGGGAGCTTATCTGGTGGTGATTAAAACGGATGATAATAAAACTGCGAATGCGAAATTGATTAAAAAATAAATACAAATGAGAAATAATATAACACTTATTATACTGTCTTTACTCAGTATATGTACAAAAGCTCAGAATATTAACCTTCCCGAACCCTCAACTTCTTCCATTTCAAATTATGTAAATGCAGGAGCTTCACCATCAACAGGAGTTCCTTCCGTAAATATTCCTATTTACCAGCTGGAAACTTCGGACAAGAGCATGCCGGTTTCGGTAGGACTGTCTTATCATCCTTATAATGCTAAACTTGGGGTTCCTGCAAGTGAGGTCGGTTTAGGATGGTCTTTATTCAAAGGAGGAACGATCAGCAGAAAAGTCATTGAAGAGGTAGATGATACCCTTAACTGGACAGATACCACTGAGAGGTATGCTGATGTTTTTTATTACAATATTCCTGGACATTCAGGTAAATTCAGTATTTACAAAGATGTAACAAGCAATATTTTGGTATTGAATAACATTGGCGGAGAGAAAGTGAAAATAGAATATACAAGAGACCTTTCAACAACAAGATTGGTAATTATTTCTTTTAAAATTACAGATGATAAGGGTTATCAATATTATTTTAACGATTACAGTCTCGGTCTTACAAAAAAAGGTGTACAAAATATAAATTACAAGACCTCTTTCTTTCTTAGTAAAATTACTGATGCCGGAAACAATGAACTAGTTACCTATTCCTATGATAAAAAAACTAAATATGTAGGAGCATCTACTATTATTAAATATCAGTACAGTAAATTAAAAGAAATTATATCTGCAAAAGGTAAAATTGCTTTTACATATGACTTTAATCCGGATTACGATAAAGACAATCCCACTAATGATGCGTATTCTGTAAAATATATCACACTTTCGGATAAAGCGGGACATTTCATTTCTCGATATGATCCTGAATATAGTTCTATGCAGATAAGTAATACAAACAATTCTTCTAGAACCCTTGTAGGGTTAAAAAAAATAGACCGGATGCTTTGGATTAGTGAACAAACCAACTTTGAATATGATACAACAGGCTCCGATACCGATTATGGACCTGCTGGTTCGAGTACAACAAGTGCTCAAAAATTGACTATTGGCTTACTAAAAAAAATTACTTTTCCTACTAAAGGTTACGTAGTGTATGATTTTGAAGCCAATGAATTATATGCGGATAAAAGCTCTCTAGATTATACAAATTATAATCAGATTGTTGATCCATCAGTACAATACTGGGGAGAAACAGTTATCCCATATCATACGGATAATACCCGAACCTACACTTTTCAGGTGAACGGTACTACTGATATAATTTATCCTGTTGTTATTGTTGATGAACAGCTGAATGACGGAATAGTAGATGAGCCGGATCCTGATTTTGTTTTTTTTGATTATAAAATAAAAAATTCTAACGGTGTAATAATGACAAAACAGTCCGGCACCAATAATTATCAATTAAAAGCAGGTACATATACCATCAATATCAATAATACTTTTGGATATGGTAATTTTAGAATATATCAAATTGTGTCGCTGCCAAAACCTTATAGGAACTTTATTGTAGATGGTTCTGGAGCCAGAGTAAAAGCAATCCGTTCGTATGATGCTGATGGTACTCTTATTAAAACCAAAAAATATGAATACAACTCTTTCTCCAATCCTTTAGATGCTACAGGATACTCTTTTTATGGTGATCCCTTAGATCCTATGGATTTTACCGAATACTTTATTTTATATAGAAATGTAAGAGAAACCGAAATTTCAGGGACAGAAAATAATGGAAGCATCCGGTACACCTTTAAAATACCGGATGATTACAAAGATACCAATGATAAGTTCCTTTATTACAATCTGACTTCTAATGGGGTGATGGAAAAGAAAGAGGTATATGATAATCTCAACCGTTTACAGGAAAAATCTGAGTATGAATATACTTTTCAGGATATCCCTAATTCTTTAGGATATACCGTTTATGACACGACAACAAAACCGGCATGGCTTCAATACACTAAAGAGACAGCCAAGTCTTATCTGAATTTGGCTTCCTATCAGACAATTTCAGAAACGACCTTCAATCCAAATAATTTCCAGGAATCTTTATCTAAAACTACAGCGCAGGATGGTTCGGTTACAGAAACTTCTACAAAATATGCTTTAGATCTTGGAAATACCCGTTTTATCAATGCCAATATGATTTCCGTACCACTGCAGTTGGAAACGAAAACAGATGGAACAGTGATGACGAAAGTGACGACTAAGTATGATAATGCCAATCATTTTTACCCTACGTCTCTGGAATCAACAGATCTGAATCAGACTGCTGAAACGCAAATGACTTTTGATCTATACGATGGTTCCGGTAATCTAATACAGACAACAGATAAAGCAGGAAATTCTGTCACCACAATTTGGGGTTATAACCAAACCTTACCGATTGCTCAAATTGCAGGAGCAAAATACTCTGATATTTCATCTCTTCCTGTGATTACAGCAGCAATAAATGCTTCCAATCTTGATGCTGCTGATTCTTCAAATGAAGGAACTTTGTTAACAGCTCTGAATAATCTTCGTACCGCTTCACAGCTTAAGGAATATACCATTACCGTAAATACTTATGATCCTTTAATTGGAGTTACCAATACGATTTCTTCCAACGGAATCAAAAAATCATACGAATATGATGACTCCGGAAGGTTGTTGAGAGTACTAAACAGTGAAGGGCAGGTAGTAAAAGAAAATCAGTATAACTACAAACAATAATCATCATGAAAAAAAGTTTAAATATATTCAGTCTGTTGTTTGTAGCGGGACTTTCTTATGCACAAACAGGCGGACTTTCCACAGATCAAAACTTTGTCTACACCAAAAACTGTCTGAATGAAGACTGCTCCAAAAAAGCAGAAGCAGTGGAATATTCCGACGGATTGGGAAGAACGAAGCAGACCATCAGCATCAAAAGCTCTCCGGGGGGGAAAGATATTGTAATCCCTATTGAATATGATAATTTCGGAAGACAGGTAAAATCTTATCTGCCGATTCCACAGAACGGAACACAAAACGGATCGATATATACAAATCCTAAATCTAATGCTTCGCAGGTATACGGCAGCGATCCGTATTTTTATTCTGAATCGGTGATGGAAAATTCCCCTGTCGGAAAATTACTTTCCAGTACAAAACCAGGAACAGACTATCACGGGCATTCCATTAATTACAACTATGAACTGAATGCAGCCAATGAAGTTAAAAAGTATACGGTAACAACTTCGTGGACAAACGGAGCAACCAACGATGTAATTATTCTTTCCGGAAACTACAACGCCGGAGACTTAATGAAAACTTCTGTTACCAATGAAGACGGGCGCAAAACGACAGAGTTTAAAAACGGAAAAGGGCAAACGGTTTTGGTAAGAAAAGAAAATACAGATACGTATTACGTTTACAACAAATATGGTCAGCTGTCTTATGTGATTCCTCCGTTGGCTTCGGGTGAAGCTTTAAACCAAAGTACCTTAGATAATCTTTGTTATCAGTACAAACACGACAGCAAAAGCAGGCAGGTGGAAAAAAAACTTCCCGGAAAAGGCTGGGAATATATCGTGTACGATAAACAGGATCGTGTTCTGATGTCGCAGGATGCCAATATGGGAGCTTCCAGACAATGGATTTTCACGAAATATGATAAACTGGGAAGAACACTTTACACAGGGCTTTTCACCAGTTTACAAAACTACGGAAGTCAGGGAAGACAGGTAGAACAAACCAATGCCAATAATGCTCTAACATCTCAAAATGAAAGCAAAAACTCAGGAGGTTTCACTGCAAATGGGATAACAGCTTACTACACAAACACGGTTTATCCAACAACTTTTACAAAAATCCTGAGTGTAAATTATTATGATACTTACCCAACAGGAAGCCCTGCAAGACCACCTCAGATTTTCACTAAAAATATAATCGGAGATAATCTGGCAGATGCGGTGAATACCAAAAACCTTCTTACGGCTTCTTATGTAAAGAATATCGAAGATGATAACTGGACGAAAAGTTATATCTGGTATGATGAAAAAGCCAGAGCCCTCGGAACGTATGCCATTAACCATTTGGGTGGATTTACCAAAACGGAATCTTCTTTGGACTTCGCAGGAGTAGTACAGCAAACAAAAGTTACCCATGCAAGATTATCTTCCGACACACCAAAAGTGATTACCCAGACTTTTGAGTATGATAACCAAAACCGTTTGAAAAAACAATGGCATCAGGTAAACAGCAACCCGCAGGAATTGTTATCGGAAAATACTTACAATGAACTTTCGCAGCTGACCAATAAAAAGGTAGGAAACAATCTTCAAAGTATAGATTATACCTATAACTTCAGAGGAGCAGTGACCAAATTTAATGATCCTGCCAATCTTGGAAATGATCTTTTTGCGTATGCCCTTTCTTACTTTGATCCTGCCAATAATGCAACAGGAAAATACAGCGGAAATGTAGCCGAAACAAGCTGGAAATCTGCACAGGATAATGTTTTGAGAAAATACAATTATCAATATGATGCTTTGAACCGATTAACACAGGGAATTTATTCTGAACCGAATACCTCTGTTCCGCAGAATGATTTCTATAACGAAACTGTTGCTTATGATCTTGGAGGAAACATCATCTCTTTGCAGAGAAACGGAAAGAATTCTTTAGGCATGAAATCCGGAATCGATAATCTTACCTATGGCTATGAGGGAAATAAATTAACAACAGTAACAGATGATTCCGGAGATTATGCAGGGTATCCCGATACATCCGGAGCAAGAATAAATTATGACAGCAATGGAAACATGAAAGATCATAAGGATAAAGGAATTCTTCAGATTGATTATAATATTTTAGACCTTCCGAGTTATATAAAATTCAACCAGTCTGTAGTCAGCAGAGGGGGAGCAAGGTATGTAAATACCTCTTACACCTATCGTGCAGACGGTACCAAGGTAAGAAAAGTATATCAGTATAAAGACGGGTTTAATGAATACCTTGCTTCTACAAGTACCGATTATCTGGACGGTTTTCAATATGAAGCCAATGCAACACTTGCGAATCCTACTTCTGTTTATTCACTTAAATTTGTACCCACCTCCGAAGGCTATTACAATTTTGAAAATAATAGGTATATTTACAGCTACACAGACCATTTGGGGAATATTAGGTTAAGCTACTTTAAAAACTCATCTGGCAGCGCAGAAGTTCTTGAAGAAAACAATTTCTATCCATTTGGGATGAAACATGAGGGTTACAATGCACAGACAGGAAATCCTTCTTACAATTATGAGAATAACGGAAAAGAATTACAGAAGGAAACAGGCTGGAGTGATTATGGGGCAAGGATGTATATGAGTGACATCGGAAGATGGGGAGTGATCGATCCTTTGGCAGAAACTTCCAGAAGGTTTAATCCATACAATTATGCTTTAAACAACCCTGTGATGTTTATTGATCCTGATGGCAGGAAGGCGATGGCAATAGATGAGGGCTGGTCTTGGAATGTTCCTACCGACAGTGGCTGGTTTGTATCAGGAAGCCAAAGAAAAAAGTTTGGAGCTTTGGAGGAAATGGTAGAAATGACATCTATCTTTGAAACAGAACAAAGTGGCGGTGGAGGAAGTGCCATTGGAACCTCAGTCACTTATGATCAAGCAATTGCATTTCTTTATTTTGGTAATATTGATTTTTCTAAATTTAGTAATCTCGATCCGACACCAAAAAGAAAATATTTAAAAGATCAAACCAATGCTTATTTTGGTGCTATAGAAAGTGTTACACAATATCAATTGGATCACTCTAATTGGATTGATGAATATCAGGGAACAATGGATCTTTTAGGAAGTATGAAGGAATACTTTGATTCTGCAGGAGATCACTTGGGAGGAGCTGGTTATGGGACTTTTGCAATTGATAATTTGAAAACAATAAAAGATGTTGTTGAGAAATTTAAAAATTACAATCCAAGTTTAGGATCTGCAGTAGGTTTTATAGCAGGGACAGTTGGGACATCCCTTAAAATGGAAGGAGATAGATTTGGTCAAATTATGGATATTTATAAAAATGCCGAATATAGATATGATCAATTGCATAAAACGAATCCAGAACTTCATAAAGGTGTTACGGTAAATGTTAATGTGGTTATTGGTACAAATGGAGGTGGATATACAAATATCATGATTTATGATATATCTACTCACAGATATTTAAGTTGTGGTAAGATTGTACATAGAAATTAATATAATTTAAATGAAAACTAGAATACTTAGTTTAATACAAGCGATAACAGCTATAATTATTTTTGCTATTAGAATATTTTATAGTTCATCGGATAAAAATATTTTTGATAATATAAATAATCTTTTTAATTATAAAATGCCGGAAATTAAATCTGTGATATATTTTTTTCTAATTATGTCTCTTTTTACAAGCGCATTTTTAATTAAAAAAAATATTATCAATCAGATTATTCTATGTGCTTTAATAACAATTAATTTATTTATTATTTTTTTATCCATCAAAGTGTGGTAATGTGGTCGTGTATCAGACTTGGTGATGGAATATTTTCGGTCATTAACAGGCTAAAAACCAACAAAAATTAAAAACAAATTAATAGAAAACGAGAGCAGGTTATCCTGTTCTCGTTTATTTTTGAGGAAAAAAGAATCTCTAAATGATTGAAGATCATTCCTCGTGTATCAGAATTAGTGATGAATGATTTTTGTAAATGATGATCTAGTTTAAAAATTTCTTAGTGGTCTAAACTCACCTTTCTTAAGCTTGACCCGATCTTCCCAGACATAGTCTCCGGTAAGGTGAATATGTTCCCAGCCTAAAGGAGAAAGATACTGAAGTAATTCTTCATTAATTTCTTCGCCCCGCTCTTTTAAATGTTCCACTGCTTTTTCAATATAAACCGTATTCCATAAAACAATAGCAGCGGTAACCAGATTTAAACCGCTCGTCTTGTACCGTTGATTTTCAAAACTTCTTTCCCTGACTTCTCCAAGCCTGTTGAAGTAAACAGCTCTTGCCAAAGCATTCCGTGCTTCTCCCTTATTAAGCCCTGCAGTAACTCTGCGCCTAAGCTCCGGGCTCATGTACCAGTCCAGCATGAATAAAGTTCTCTCAATTTTGCCTAATTCTCGCAATGCCCCTGCCAGCCCGTTCTGTCTTGGATAGCTTCCAATCTTCTTTACAATCAGTGAAGCGGTAACAGTCCCGCTTTTTATGGAAGCGGAAAGCCTTAAAATTTCATCCCAATTCTGAACAATCTTTTTATGATTAATTGTTCCCCCTATATGTTCAGACAAAGCAGAAAAATCCTCTGATCCTACCGGGGAAAATAGCTTTTTCTCGTGCAGGTCTTTGATTCTCGGAGCAAATTTAAAGCCCAACAGATGCATCAAAGCAAAGACATGATCGGTGAATCCCGCAGTATCTGTATAATGCTCTTCGATCTGTACGTCCGATTCATGATAGAGAAGCCCGTCCAGCACATAAGTTGCGTCTCTTACTCCCACGTTGATACCTTGGTATGAAAAGGAGCATATTGATCAGAAATATGGGTGTAAAACTGAACTCCCGGTGCGCTTCCGTACTTCGGATTGATGTTTCCTGTTCGCTGTGCATAGCTGCCTGTTGCAAACCTTTGACCGTCTGAAGAAGATGTTTTTCCTTCTCCCCAGTAAGAAGAAAAGGGATGACCGGACTGAATATTAACAATTTCTGCTAATGCTGAAGAATATGTTTCATCACGGATATGCCATGCCTGAAGCCAGGAAAGTTTTGCGTAGGAAGTTCCAGGAGAAGCCTCCGACATTTTTCTTAGCCCCAAATTAATAGCATCTGATAATATAACAGTGAGTAACAAGTTTTTGTCACTGGCTTTATTTCCGGATTTGAGGTGTACAAACCGATCTGAAAAATGAGTCCACTGATCCACTTCTTTTAAAAGATCCGTAATTTTAATGAGAGGGAGTAGACCATATATTTTTCGTCCTAAAATTTCGGCTTCCTCAGGAACTGCATTTTCCAGTGGCTTTATTTTTATTCTGTCATTAATAATGGAAGCATCAGCAAGTTCATTATTTTCAATAAGTTTACATACAATTTGCATTTTATTTGAAAGAAGATTCATCCGTTCGGATAGAAATTTTTCTGCATTGAGTTCGATATCCAAAGGAAGATTGGTTTCATCTTTTATTTTTTTAAATTTATCTGCAGGAATAAGGTAGTCTTCAAAATCTTTGTACTGTCTTGATCCCTGTACCCAGAGATCTCCGGAGCGCAGATGGTTTTTCAGTTCAGAAAAAATGCATAGTTCATAAAATTTTCTATTAGTACCATTCTCTGTAAATACTAGTTCTTCCCATCTTCTTCTAATGAAGCTTGAGGGAATTTTTTCAGGGAGTTTTTTTATTTTCCCATCATACAAATCCATCAGGACACTCACCGCTGTTAAAATATCTTCTGCTACCGGAGCAGCCCGTAAATCTAATTCTCTTAAAAATTCTCTACCATATTTTTTAATTGTGGAATATTTATCGGATATAAAATATAAGGAATCAAAATTTTGCTTTGTGGTTAAATTTTTAGCTTCTGAGATACTCCGGGCAAGAGCTTCCCATGAAATAACTGACTCTACAGCATCGAAAGGATCTTCTCCTGTTTCTTTGGCATCAAGAAGTGCATTTCCAATTTTAAAGAATATACCCAGTTGCTCTCCCATGGATTTTCCCGATTCCTGCATTTTTTGAGCTTGCGTATTCTTGGCATATCTGAACATAGAACCTAAAATCTTATCATTCATTTCTATAATTTCATCAATAATAGAAGCTTTAGTTTCCAGAAGCAATGCTATTAATGTTGCATATCTTCGGGATTCTTCAAGATCTCTCAAATGCTGCGGAGTCATCTGTCTGCCTTCTCTGGCTATTTTTAGTAATCGGTTTTGATGAATATCCTTACCAATATCTTTCGGAAGATTGATATTTTTAATTACTTTCAGCCTTTTGATATGGATCAATAAAAATTTGGAATTAACTGCTCCGGGAGATTGCTTTAGCCAATTCAGATGGCTAACATTACCTTTTTCCTGTAGGTTGAGAAGAGCATCTAATAAATATTTTTGCTCACTCGACAAAGGAGAGCTCAACACATCATAAATTTGCTTTTCTGCATTGATTATGGCTTCTGAACATAGTTTTTCGATTGTATTAATAGAAGGAAGCTGTACCTTATTTGCTCTTAAATAAGTAATGAACTCTTCAACAATAATTATAGATGTATCTGTTTGTAAAGCTTTATCACGAATATATTTTAAAGACGCTTTTTGCTCAGTTTCTCCATATGTTTTGAACCCAAAAAATTCTCTAATCAATATAATATGTTCTCTTCTAGTAACATCCCTAGTAGCATATTTTTCCCAAATAGAAGGATTTACATCGAGTTGTTCACAAATATATTGCAACATTAAAGGATCTGGATTCTCATTAGGCTTTAAAACCCTTCCCGGAAATCGAAGATAACATAGTTGAATAATAAATCCAAGTTTATTATCAGCCCCTCTGCAATTTTGATTAGTAATAATAATATCAGATTCACTCAATGTATACCAACGTATAATATCATCTTTTAAAGCAGGGCATTCAAATAAATTTTCTTTTTCTTTTTCAGATAATATTTTTCTTAAAGTCATATTTCCAAATTTATTAATCGCAAAAGTCCTAAGTTTTGCAAAGAATCCATAACCCTACCTAAAGTAACATTTATTGCAAAATGTTTTTTCGCAAAACTTATTTGCATATATACTGTTTTTTGCAATAACTTTTGCGAAAATTAATTATAGGGATGAAAATAGGATATGCTAGGGTTTCTACTGGGGACCAAAATTTAAGTTTTCAAATACAAGAATTAGAGAATGCCGGATGTAAAAAAATATTTAAAGAAAAAGTTTCCGGAGTATATTCTAAAAGAATAGAGCTCGAAAAAATGATTGAACAGCTGAGAGAAGGTGATGTGATTATTATTTACAAACTGGATAGATTAGCGAGATCAACTAAAGAACTATTAAATATTTGTGATAAAATTAATGAAGCAGGTGCTTCTTTCAAATCATTATCAGAATCTTGGGCAGACTCAACGAGTCCTGGTGGTAAAATGATTTTGACAATATTTGCAGGAATTGCAGAGTTTGAGAGAGAACTTATTATTGAGAGGACATCGGCAGGAAGAAAACTTGCTATGAAAAACGGTATCGAATTCGGAAGACCTAAAAAATTTGATCCTAAACAAAAAGCAGCTGTTAAGATGCTTATAAATAATGGAAGCTCTGTCAAACAGGTTGCAGAAACATTTAAAGTTCATCCGGCAACAATCTACCGAATTTTACAAAAAACAGAATAAAATATGCAAAATACACCAAACATTCAGCAAAGTATATTTTAAAAATTATATAGACTAAATCTATATAATTTAGTGAAATCAATAGATTTTAAGCTTAACGTACAAAATTTTACTTTTCGTCGACCGACCCATATTCCGAAAGAAACTCGTGAAGATCCCAAAAGTCTTTCTTACGTCCACCTCTTTGTACGACATCTATTTTCATAGCAATGATCTCTTCGATAGTTGCCAATCTTATTTCATCTTCTGTCTTTTCAGATCTGATAAACGAATCTGTATAGTAAACATCAATTTTTACGGTGTTGTCCTTGTCGGTTCCAATAAGATATGATTTTCCCATTGCGGGCTGTAGATCGGAAAAACCATCAACATAGGCAAAGTTAGATTTTAGAAAACTTTCAATTTCCTCGAAATTTATACTGCCATAAAGAACATCGCTGAACAGATCAATGTCAACAGATATTCGGTGTCCGATCTGAAGACTTAATGAAGTACCTCCTACAAGTCTGAAATCCGCAAAAACTTTTGAAGCCATTAGGATTTGTAAAGTGTTTTTCAGTAGATTATTAACGGTATTATAGTACATATTTAATGTTATGATTTTTTGTGCAGCTTCATCGGTAACGTCGTTTTTGTCTTTAACGCTGTCTCTACCTTTCTTTTACCATAAAAACGAATGGTCTCGTTTCTTTCCTCATCATTTCCGCGCTCAAATATTCGGCGTATAACAGCTTTATGCTGTCTGTTCCAATCGATCGTATTAATATTGGTATCCCAAAATAAAGATTTTCGAAGTATTGAAAGCTTCGGTGTATCCTTTATTTTTTCCTTTTCAAGCTTGATGTCATAATAACTTTGAAGGATAATGATGCTTCCTTCTTCAAGCTCAAGTTCTTTTTCGATTTTTAATGCCAGCGGAACAGGAATCTTTCTTTTTCCTTTGGTTATATTATTGATTGCCTGTGCAGATTCACCGATTGACAGGGCAAAAGGGCGCTTTTTAAGCGAACGTTTTTCAAGCTCCCGCTCAAGAACGATTCCCGGATGTATTCCTTTGTATTTTAACAGTGATTTCATAACACAAATATAAACAAACTTGTTTATATATTATTAAAGATTTTATTTTTTAAACTATCACTAAAAGCATATTTTCTGATGTTGAATTTTTCATATTTCCGAAATGTCGTTTTGTCTGTTTTAGTCAATTCGAACTGATGTCTTGCTTTTTACTAATGCAAATGTAGGACAGCATCACTCACTCAAAAAAATATTTTTGGGTTTCTACAAAAATTCTTTCCACAAGCTCCAATAATTTTTTCAGACACTCCTCAATCCTACGGACAAAAATATTTCTAGCCCCAACCCATCAAAAAATTTGAAGCGTTGGGGTTTTGTGTGTCTGATACTTTCCTATGATCATCGGCAAAGAAAAAGCCGGAACCTCAGTTATACGAATCAATTAAATAACAGACACTCTTTGACATCAGCGGAAAGCAATAAAATAAAACAAATAAGAATTCTGCTTTTTAATTGTATATAAGCAGAAAAAGAAAAAACCGAGTGTCCTCGAAACCAAATCAATCAAATCGAAAATTTATCAATCAACAAAAAATAATTATTAACAATCAAAAATTAACATTATGAACATCGTAGGCAGAATTACAAAAAACGCAGAAATCAACACTTTGAAAGGTGACAAAAAAGTTGTGAATTTCTCAGTAGCAATCAATGAAAGTTATAAGAACAAAGAAGGTGAACGTGTTGAACAGGCAACCTACTACAATTGCTCCTATTGGATAAGTCCAAAAGTGGCAAACATCCTTACCAAAGGAACATTGGTTGAATTGACAGGAAGAGTGAGTTCTAATGCGTGGATAGGAAAAGACGGAGAAATTAAATCAGGTCTCAATTTCCATACGTCAAACATCAAATTACACGGTGGTGGTCAAATAGTAAAATCAGTATTGAAAGAAGATCCTAAGCCGAAGAAAGTGCAATTTACAGAAGAGGATAATGATGATGATCTGCCATTCTAATAACTATATAAAACAAAATTATGCAGACCAATTTTTTCAGGCAGCTTGCTAAGCTTAATCTTAAAGGTGATTTACAGATGATCCTTCGAGAAAGCACAGATAACAGTTTCGTTCTTTCCGTATTGCTCAATAATGAGCAATGCGGTGACGAAACAAGAAAGATAATTCCCCTCTTAATCTCAGAGGAACAGCATGTCTGTATGGGCACAGTGGAAACAAGGATAAAAAACTCAGCCTCATTGGAAGAATTTATTGAGAATTGGGAGAACTGCTTTTTTAATTCTTATTTCAGCCATCTGATGCTGAATCATAGAAAGAGAATATGGAATACACAAATCAATCGCCTTGATCAATAGGGCTAATAGATTTTTTGGGACTAATTGGAAGGCTGAAACACGCAATTTTGAAAAAGACATTTTAAGAGGTTTTGATATAAATAAACAGTCCACCATCTATATTTCCTGTGTTGATAGTGTACAGTCACGCTTCAACATTGCCGAAATCCTTAACGAATTAAAAGAAATCGGAGGCTATTACAGAAGTAAAGGCAGATACTGGATAGACTTCGGGAATAGTCAACAGTCTGGACAGGTTTTGCTTTCTACAATTGGTAAAATAAAACAACCTGATTCAGAAAAATTTGACACTGTGGAAAGTCTGCCGTTTATAACGGATGAATTTGGGGATTTATTGAAAGTTTCAGAATCTCAAGATGATACTCCGAGTTGCAGTCTTGTGGAAGCTTTAGAAAAACAGGACCTGTATATCAATTCAACGTTAGCTCAAATGGGAATATCTTTGCTGTGGAGTTTATTTCGCAATGGATTTATCGAAAACAAAGGGTTTTTTCTCAATTTAAAAACGTTTCAATCCCAACCGATTAAAGTCGACTGACAAAAATCGGGCGGCAAAAATGCAATTTCTTCCTATGGTCGAAATCGCATTTTTGCCAAAGCGGAGCAAGCACATTTCAAAAATCATTGCCTTGTCAGTTCCCTGTATGTTTTTGAAAAGAGCTTGCGGATTTATTTTTTATTGGTCTTTTTAATTTCAAAATATTATTAAGAAATTCCTATCATAGAATGGCTTCGTTGTTTTATGGAATATGACCTTATTTATAAACAGAAAAATTTCTACATCACCAATCTGAACCTGTGTCAATCTAACGTATTAATTTGCTAACGTGTGTAAAATAACTACAGGTAATCATAAGACCTGTGTAAAATGAATACAAGTAGAATGCTCCTATTTCTAAAGGATGAGTAAAATAGCCACAGGTCGTTCGATGCAACTGTGCAATATGTTACACCCATCATCATAACCTGTGTTAAATAGATACAACTACGGGAATTTGTTCAACTGTCTTGCTTTTTATTTTTTTAAGCATCTTTTTCTACGCAATAAATGTTACTCAATCGACATTTTCAAACCTGTGAAATTCACATACTTTATTTTGCAAGATGTGTCTTTGTACCCACAAATTTTGGCAAATTTTCGAGTACAAAGACGATCTTGCCTTTTCTGCAAAAAGGAGAAAAAACTTCGGAACTTGTTTTTTATTTTATCAAAATTTTGAATAGGTTCTAAATTCAACGTAATCTTTCTTTTTTAATCTCCAACTTTTCCAGCTAAATCCAAACTATTCGTTTTTAGATCAAGCCCTTTGATTACTATTGTTTTACGGGGTTTTTTCGTTCAATTTTGTCTCAGGAATTTTAAACAAAATACCAATGAGCAAATTCATTTATTTCTTGCTACTGTTAATAACTATTTCAATCGAGGGGCAGGTGGGCATCAATAGCCAAACTCCTGAAACAACTTTAGAAGTTGTAGGAAAACCAAATGATAGTAATCATTATGACGGTATTATTCCGCCAAAAATAACAGGAGACCAGCTTGCCGCAAAAACATATTCCTCATCAAAAAAAGGTGCCATTATTTACGTGACTCAACCTGCATCAAATCTTTTGGGTCAAGTCATTCATATTGTTGAAGAGGGGTACTACTATTTCAATGGTATGTTTTGGAATCAGATGTTTAAGGAGCCGACTTATTATGATGCTCTTATCGTATTGGACGAAACACTTTCTGCAAATACTATTTCTGAACAATCCTCGTGGAACACATACCTTCCTTTTCCTACAAATCCTCGTCAGCATACATTATCTACAAAAATATATAGATTAGGAACATCAGGTCTAGAAATAACTGGGCGAATCGATGCGAGGCGAATAGGAACAATTGGCTATTTAGATGTCAGTATAATTTGTTCAACACCTATCACTTCAAGCTACGTAATACTGAATCTTTCAAAACCATTACGGGATTTAGGTTTTATGTCGGATGGCAGCGTGAGTTCACTGAACAATATTTTAGTAAGTGGGAACTCAAATGGAATTAGTTCAGGAGTAGAACAGGGCATTATTTCATTAACGAACGTTGATTTCAATCTACTTCTTTGGAAAAATCAAATCGAAAAATTTACCGGTACCATAAAGGGCATGACCACTTTTCCGATTAATTATCTGAATGTAATTGAATGATAAATAAGCAGGATTTTGAGAAGAAAAAATACATTAAAATAAGGATTTCCATCATCCAAAAAGAAAAGTGGAAGAAAGTGTGTTCAGAAAAAAAAATCTCTTTATCAAGTCTAATTATTAATTCTGTTGAAAACAGGATGATGGAAGACGAGAGAAGAAAAGTATTAGCGTTCATTGAAAAGCAAGATAACATTTTCGGAAAAATTGAAAACAATATCAATCAGGTAGCAAAAATAGCAAATGGTCAAAAATTTATCAGCGAAAATGAACTCAGAAATTTTTCGGATAAGTTGTCAGAGATCATGATTCTGAAAAAAGAACAGAATGAAATCCTTAAAAAAATCTATGCAAAGCTATCAAGATGATTGTTAAGATCATGGATCCGGCAGGTCCGAGTTTTCCAGGAGTTAATTATAACGATAAGAAAATTGACAATGGAACCGGAGAATTAATGCTGATGAAAAATTTTCCGTCATTCATCAATGAATCAAGCAGTAAGGAGCAAGTAAAAAATTATTTAAGAGCTATTTCAATCGGGAATAAAAAAGTAATGAATCTCCAATTTCACGCCATGATCTCTACGAAATTTCAAGGACATTCGAAAGAAGAACTTACTAAGATAGCGGAAAATTTTATGGATGAAATGAAATATGGCGGACAGCCTTTTATTGTGGTTTTTCATAAGGATACAGATAATAATCACGTACACATTGTTTCAACTCGTGTTGATAAACAGACAGGGAAAAAGATCAATGACAGTTATGAAAGGCTTAAAGCCCAAAAAGCTTTAAGCGTTACAATGGAAAAATTGTATGGTCAGAAACCGGAAGAAGAATTGGAAAAACTGCTGAACTACAAAATAAGTTCGCTTAATCAGTTGGAAACTCTACTTAATAGAAATGGTTATAAGATAGGCAAAAACACAGATGATATAAATTCTTTTAACATTTTAAAAAACGGAGTAATACAGCAAACACTTTCAGGAAATCAGATTGTTTTTGATAACAGTAAAAATGATAAAAGGGCAAAGCAGATCAAAGCCATATTAAGCAAATACAAACAATTGTATTCCACCAAGGTTTTCAAGGTGGAAGATGACAGAAAAAAGGAGTCAATGCTCCCAAAAGAAAAATTACGAGAAAATAATTTAAAAATAAAAATCAGTTTTGAAAGTGAACTCCAAAAGAAGCTGAAAGATGTTTTCGGGATCGATGTGGTTTTCCATCATAAAGAAGATAAAAATCCTTTTGGCTACACCGTAATCGACCATAAAACAGGAAAAGTCTATAAAGGAAGTGATCTACTGAAAATGAATGAAGTGTTTGAATTTACTTCTGACAAGCTAGATAAGAAGACTTTTGAAATCCTGAAAGATTATAATATTCCGAACCAGGAATCAAAAAAAATATTGCTTGAATTTTTAAATAAAAAATATCCGGAAGCAGAAATCAAGGACTTTATGCTTTTTGAAAATCGAGGAAAAAAAGATCTGGAAACCTACCGAAAAGTCCAGTTTGAAGTAAAGGACTTTATTAGAAATAACAAAAACACAAATGATGGAAAAAAAGATATTTCTATAACAACTGCTGAAGACGGAAAGCTGTATGCTGTTCATACCAGATTCCATTACATCGGCGAACTTCAATCATTAATCGGAGAAAAGGAATATCAAAAATTTCTGAATCCGACAGGCGTAAATGATATGCAGACAGAAAACCGGACTGAAAATAATAAGAAAACAGAATTAAACAAAGCCGTCAACGAAATGCTGTTTGAGTTGATGAAAAGTTCAGGAACTGCAAAAGACCCTGTCGAAAATGAGCTCAAAAAAAGACGAAAAAAAAGACGATAAAATGATGGTTGTCGGCTGATATAAAAATCATCTTCGATCCAACAACAATCAGTTAGAAACATAAACTAAATCCAATGATCATAACATTTGCTACACAAAAAGGAGGAACCGGAAAAACAACTTTAGCCATCGCTTTTGCCAGTTACATTTCGGCAATTTCGGAAAGGAAAATCAATGTTTTTGATTTTGATTATCAGAAATCATTTTACTACAAATGGAAAGATGATGAATCATCGGAAAGTCCGAAATTGTATGAAGTGGAAATTATTGGCGATGATGAACAACAGCCATTTTCAGACTTTGAGACCCTCATTAATTTAAAAGATAGCGATGACATCAACCTTTTTGACTTGGCAGGAACACTCGATGCAAAATACAGCGATCTGCTCATTTACAGTGATTTTATCGTGATCCCGTTTGAGTATTCAGATGTTTCTGTCAAGTCCACATTGGTCTTTATCAATATGCTGGGACTATTGGAAAGTGAGGCTGAAAGAGTATTTATCCGTTCCAAGTATGATAAAGGCTACAAGTATCTGAATCAGGAAGGAATGGACATTGAGCTGAAAAAATTCGGATTGCTACTGGAAAATCCTGTATTCAAAAAAAACTGCCTACAAAAGATTGATACCAGAAAGCTGACCTACGAACAAAAATATGGGGTAAGAAAATCTTTCGATGAATTGATAGAATATATTAATCAAACATTGAAGATCACCCTTTGAAATAAAAAATATACCTAAGTATTAATCTCTTTAACCTCAGTAAAAATGATAAAAATATCGCTTTGCATCTTGGCTGTTTATCTGACGTATTACGCCGGAAATATCTTATACGATCTGTTTCTGAAAAAAGAAAAAGAAATCTATAAAGAAGAGACGGAGGAATTTTCATTGTCCGAAATTTCTGAACAGTACGAAGATCTTACTAAAAATGTAGGGATTGAAGATGTAGAAAATCTCAACACTCCCAAGTCCTTTAATAAAAATGCAATCCATTCTGATATCACTGAAGGAAATGAAGAAAGACAAGATCTGGAGTATTTGAGGGAAATATTTGAATCTGAACAAGATCTGGATGAACCGGGCATTGCACTAAAAAAAGATTCCACGGAAATCGAAAACCAATCACATCCTGAAAAAGCTGAAACAATCGAAGTAGATTTTGACCAGACGGAAAAAATATCAGCCGAAAAGGAAAATCAGAAACCTAACGAAGTGATTCGCGAAAACCCAATTACAGTTAGTGCAGACCAGGAAACTTCCAGAATAAAAGATTGGAAGGCGATGCTTAATCTTTCTGAAACCTTGGTTCAAATGGTTGCGAACTATGACGGATACAAAGTTTATCAATCCACGATGTAGTTAGCCAACTTAAACAAAATATAACGTACTGATTATTAGACTTAACAGCGGATTTTCATCTGTTGTCCGGGACTCCTATGCCCAAAATTTAACACTCAATTGATTATTAACCCCTTATAAAATTTTTGAATTATGATGAAAAATTTTTTCACAAAAAACGTGACAACAAAAAAAGTTCTAACCCTAGCCTTGGCAATTATGGCGATAACTCCCGCATTTGCCCAAGGTGGTGCAACTGCCATTTCTAACGCAGCAAGTGATATCCGAGATTATTGGGATCCTGTTAAGCTTATTCTAAAAGCGGTAGGTGGATTGGTCGGCTTCATCGGAGGTCTTCGGGTTTATAACAAATGGACGAATGGTGACCAGGATGTCAACAAAGAAATCCTTGGTTATGGAGGAGCGATGATCTTCTTGATTGTCGTTCCGGAATTCGTAACCGCATTCTTTGCATAAGATGGGATTCTACCTTTATAAGGGGCTGAAAAAGCCCCTTGTATTCTTCGGACTCAAAGGGAAATACATCTTTTACGCAGTCGGTGTTATCGGAGGCGGAGTCATTTCAGCATTGGTACTCTCGAAGTTCGGTCTATTCGGCTCTCTGCTTGGTCTTGTAGTCACTGCGGGAGGTGTTTATTTCATTTTCAAAAGACAGGATAAGTACGGTTTGTATGATAAAACCAAAAACTTCGATCAGATTTTAATTTTTCCAAAAAGGTTAGACAGTAATAAACTTTTAAAGAATGGCAACAACAAAAAAACAAGCATTTAGCATTCCTTTTATCGGATATGATTATGGAGAGGATTTCAATTGGGATTTTGATGTACTTTTTGGACAGTACGGGAATCCTATCATTGGCATAAGGATAAAAAATATTGTAGAACAGTATTCGGCAGACCCGGATAGCTATCTCAATTTCCACACGGTTTTAAATCAAGTAGTGTCGATTATTGGAGAAGGAAGAATTGTTCAGAAGCTCGATATTTTTTCTAAGAAAAGATACACCGCTGAACAATCCAATCAGTTTCTACAACAAAAATATTCAGAACACTTTGACGGAAGGCTTTTCAAAACTATTGAAACGGTATTGTTCTATACCGACATCATTGATGACAAACTGAAAAAGAAAAATAAACACTATGATTTTTCAGAAAAAAGCTACAAAGAACTTCGGGATAAATGCCAAAAAGTATGGATGCTTTTAAAACAGAATGACTGTGAACCGGAGTTTTTATTTGAGAAAGATTTTGAATACTATATTTCAGGAGTATTATCGATGCAGTTTTCTGATTCTCCAACATTTGATAATATCAAAAGCACCAATGAATATTTGCAGATAGGCAAAAAGTTTGTCAAAAACATCTCTTACGTAGATGTAGAAAACATTGATTTGCCATCAGAAATTGATCCCTATTCTATTCTTGCAGGAAACGGTGTAGCAGCTGAAACGGCAGTTGATAATTTTACATTCATCAACGAACTGGAAGACAATGAAACGATTGTTTATAATCAGATTATTACGATTCCACTACAAGCACCACAGCAAAGAGAACTCGACAAGAAAAAGAAAAAGCACGAAGGAGCAGCCAACAATTCACCTTCCAATGCCATCATTGCAGACGAAATTCAAACCCTGCTTCATAATATCGCTATTGATGGACAACTGGTAGTGAATGCGCATTTCTCGATTTTATTTTCCGCTGATACTTTGGAGAAAATGGAAAACATCCAGTCCATGATAGAAAATAAGCTATTTACAAAAGGAATCATTGTTTCAAAGAACGCCTACAACCAATTAGAACTCTTTCGGTCAGCGATTCCCGGTAACGGAACAGAACTCAGAGAATACGATCTGTTTATGACGACAAGCGAAGCGGCGTTGTGTTTTTTTTTTAAAGAAAGTTACCCAGTCAATGAAGAATCCAATTTCTACCTAAGATTTACAGATAGGCAAGGCGTTCCGCTAAAAGTAGATCCTTCGGATTTACCGATGAAAACAGGAAGGATCAATAACAGGAATAAGTTTGTTTTAGGACCAAGCGGGTCAGGCAAGAGTTTTTTAATGAATAATATTATCGAGCAATATCTTACTTACAATTATGATGTGGTCATTGTTGATACAGGAGATTCTTATTCAGGAACATGCAAATATAAGGGAGGACGATACATTCAATACACTGAAGAGAAACCCATTACGATGAATCCTTTTCTGATGGATAAGAAAGAATTTAATATCGAAAAAATCGAGTTTTTAACCAATTTGATTTTCTTGATTTGGCAAGGTCCGGATTCTTCGATGTCATCGGCACAAAAATCCATTTTAGATAATGTGTTGATGTCTTATTACCATCAATACTTCAACTCAGGAACCGAGTGGTATGAAAATAAAAGTTCTGAAGAATTGATGCTGTATTTAAGCAAATATAATATTCACGAATCAGATATTTATACCGAGTATGAGAATGAATCAAACGGTAAACATACTTACTATGATGTTTTGGGAATTGCCTTCGATGCAAGTTCTGACGAAGTGAAAGATGCGGGAAGAAAGTTGTTGAAATTTTATCATCCCGATAAGAATGTTAATAATCCCGAATATGACAGTGAACAATTTTACAAAGTTTATGAAGCTTATGAAACTTTGAATGATGAAGAAAAAAGAAAAATCTATAATGAAACCCAATTGATTCTTATAAAATCAAATGAAATTATCAAACAACCCAAAACGCCTGAAGATTGGTACAGTTCCTTTAGAAAAGCCATTATCAAGAAAATTATCGAATTAGAGGAAAAATTAGAAACGAAAGAACTATCCTTTAATGGATTTTATGATTATTGCGATCAATTTCTCCCCCTTTATTTAAACAACCGAAAGCACAGAATCACTGAAAAGGAGTTCAATCTGAGAACATTTCTCTTTGTATTAAAAGACTTTTACAAAGGAGGGAGGTACGGAACCACTTTAAATGAAAGTGCAGACAACACGCTTTTTGATGAAACATTCATCGTTTTTGAAATTGACAACGTAAAAGATAATCCCAAACTCTTTCCGATTGTAACGCTCATTATTATGGATACTTTCATTCAGAAAATGAGGCTTAGAAAAGACCGCAGAAAAGCACTCATCATCGAAGAAGCCTGGAAGGCCATTGCTAGTAAATTGATGGGTGGATACATTCTTTATTTATATAAAACAGTGAGGAAATTTTGGGGAGAAGCGGTGGTGGTAACGCAGGAACTGGATGACATTATTGGCAATGCGGTGGTAAAAGATTCCATTATCAATAATTCGGACACTTTAATATTGCTTGACCAGACGAAGTTCAAAGATAATTTTGATAAGATCGCCTCATTGCTTTCACTTAATAAAGTAGAGCAAAACAAGATTTTCACCATCAATAATCTCAACAATAAATTCGGTAGAAGCCGATTTAAAGAATTTTACCTGAAGAGAGGTTCTAAGGGAGAAGTGTATGGAAATGAAGTTTCGCTTGAACAATATCTCACCTACACTACAGAAAAACCGGAAAAATCGGCAGTTGAATATTATGTGCACCAATACGGAGACTATGATGAAGCGTTGCGCAGAATAGTTAGTGATTTGAAAATCTTCGGAGACAGCCTCGAAAACTTGGTGTCACTCGTGAATTTATATCAAAATCCATTGGATGATAAAATCAATTCTTTCTACAGAAGGATGAAAAAAGAACACAAAGGGAAGAATGTTTTCAAAATCATCTCACAGGAATTAGAAGACCGCCAAATCATCTTTTCAGAATTAATCAATAAACAACAATATGAAAAAGTTTAGCATTTTATTTTTAGGTTTTGGAAGTTTCCTTTATTCGCAAAACACCTACATAGACCCAACGGTAACGGCGGCAATGATCCTGTATTCTGAAAATCTAAAAGCCAAACAAAATGAAGTCATAGAAGAAACTTCAAAATTAAAGGACGCACAAACGTGGGTTGGAACACAGATGGTAGCAGCCAATGATATTCAAAATAAAATTCTGAAGGGTTTAAAAGAGGTTTCCGGCACATTACAAAACGGAATTCAGGCACAAGAAATCTACTCTGAGCTCAATAAATGTTATGCTTATTCCTCACAAGTAGTACAATTAGCATCAGAACATCCGGAGTATGCCATTTTTGGAGTCAAGGCTTCACAAAAAACCTATGAGCAAAGTTTGAAAATCGTTACCGATGTATCAGATATTCTCGCCTCCGGAGAACTCAATCTGGCTACTGCGGGAGACCGATACAAAATTCTGCATAATATTTCCGGTAATGTCAAAAATCTGAAGCTTTGGCTTTTGGCGATAAAATTACGACTGGAAAAAGCCAACCGATTGGGGTTCTGGAATTCCATCAATCCGTTTGCAGGCTACATCAATACAGATAAAGCGATTGTTGAAAATATTATGGATCGATATAAAAAGAATTTTTAAGAGCAAAAAGATGAAATCGAAAAACAAGATTCGCCGAATTTATGGAGGCAAAAGGAAAATTGTTATGGGTTTGCTTATTCCGACGGTATATGTGATAATAACTTCTTCAGGTGGTGGTTCTACACCAGCGTGGCAACAGGAAAATGTATCATTTCCGATGATGGATATAGAAATCAATGCCACGATGAAAGAACACGACAGGCAAAAAGAAATGAGGCAAAAACAAATTGCGAATGCCACAGTAGAAACGTTCAATAGAAACCAATGGAACAATTTTAAAGAAAAAATTACCAAAGTTCAGGACAGATTGCGAATTGTTTCATTTGCCATTCAAGCGATACCCACCGGAATAGCAATGAGCAGGGAAATAACGAAAATAACAAACAATCAATCTGCCATTATCAATGAAATAAACGATGCTCCTTATCCAATTATAGCCGTTTTGCCTTCTCAGGTTCAGTTTGTTGATGATTTGCAAATGGTAACACGGCTTGTAACCGGGATCATTTTGTCTTACGGAGCCATCAACCAAATGGAAAAATCAGAACGTAAAGTATTATTAGACTATGCCTTGGGTGAAGTAAAAACATTGAGCAGGAATTCTACGCATATGCTTTTGAAGATAAGGGATATTAAAGCCAAAGTAAAACGCAATAAAAGAGCCTTTCAATATTATGTCAATAGAGATAAGCAAGTAGTTGAAAGCATCATGGATAACATCAAATCTTTTTAAAATGAAATCGAAGATTCGCAAATTCCATAACAAAAAAATGATAATGATATGAGCAAAAAAATATTTCTTTTCGGAGTTTTATTCTTCTCTGTTGCATCTGTAAAAAGCCAGCAAATAGTCATTAATGATAAACTCCTTTCGCAGATCACCGTAAATCACGGCGTTCGATTAGGAAGCGAACAGGCTTTTTTGGATTCCTATGAAAAGCAAAAAGAATTGTATGATGACATCAACAATAAGGTAACGCAAATCATTGCGATTCAGGAATACATCTATCAACAACTAAAAAATGTGAATTCAGCCCTGACCCAGAGCAAAAAACTTATTTATCTCTATCAATATTTGGGAAAAATAGTAACGAACTCCAATAAAATGCTGGATTTATCAGCACAGCATCCTGAATATTCGGTACTCATTTCAAAATACTACATAGAAATCGGGAAGCAAACGATAAAGCTTCAACAGGAAGTTACTCAGGATATTCTCAATGAAGACAAAGACTTTCTGATGGATGCAATGGATAGGGAAATGCTGATTGAAAAGATTTTTACAAGGGTAAGAAATATCAATGGGAATATTTTATACATCAATCTCCGATTAGAGAATGCCAAGAAGATCCCTTATCTGTATCAGGTTCCTGTTCTCCGCAATTACATCAATATCGACAAAGCTATTGTTGGCGACATCATCACTAAATACAACCACATCTTTAATTAAAAAATCATGAAAAATCTACTAAAAAAAATCAGCCTATTTCAGTTACTCCTAATCGCAACCACTGTTTTTGGACAATTGAGTGTAAAGAGATTGAATGACCCTTCGATTGTTGCCCAGCATAAAAGAATGGTCTTTCAAGATTGGGGAGATTGGCGTCCTTACCCAAAATACTTTTTAGGAGTTCAAACCAATTTTGCTTACGCAACGGTTTGGGGGTTATGGTCTCCAAAAATCAACAGGGATTATAAAGATGGCGAAGACATTCGACCATTAAAACCTACAGGAGTACAAAATCAAAGATTTGCCCAGTTAAAGTTTCAGGAAGAAGAAGCAAAAAAAATAAAAGCCGCTTCGGACACCATTCATAAAAGAAGCGTTCAGGATTTTGCCCATTGGACTTCCGCTACTGTTGATGCCGATCCTCTTTGGTTGTTGTATTACAAACGAATGTTAAAACCCATTACCGAATTTCCCGATACGCCTCAAAATTTTATCGAGTGGCGATTGAAAGACCAGCTAACGTTTGAAACACTCAGTACTATGGGTACTATAACACGGCTTCAAGAAGAACTGGATCTGATCAAAGAAAAATATTCAATGTCCAGAAGTATGGATATGCCAAGAGGAAAACGATTCATTATGTATCACGAAGCCCTTATCAAGTGGAGAAAATTCGTACGGGAATTGAGAGATTACAATAACAAGACAACACTTCTTACAGATTACAAAAATATTTTAAAGAACCATTCAAATTATGCGTTACCTCCGGCGTGGACACCAGCATCAGACCAACAAATTGTTCAAAATATGATGAATCATTATAAACACCGATTTTAAAAATGAATAAAACAACGTTATTATTTTGCCTTTTGACAATATTACTGCCAATTATTGGCTTTGCTCAAACAGATGGCGATTACAGTAATCTACTCCAATTTTTAAAAGGGGATGGCGCTTTTGAGAAATGGTTTATGGAAGTTTTCACAAAACTGGACAATAGTGTGCAAGATAGCGCCGCCGGTTCTGCTTTGGTTGGAAAAGCCATTGGAGGTTTAGGCGCTCTGATGTACCTCGGATATATGGGCTGGCAAATGGCGGCCGGAGACAGGGAGTGGGAAATCACCCCAATGCTGAAACCAATCCTTATAGGATTTACCCTTGTTTACTGGAGCGGATTTGTCAGTATGATTCAAGCACCATTTGAGGCCATTGCCGAACCAGGAATCTCAATTTTCAGTGAAATAGAATCGGAAGTCAACGACTTAAGGGTCGAAAGATTTAAGAAGCAGCAGCAATTATTGGATGCAGTCATCAAATTGAAAGCTGAAGAAGATGCCAAGCAGGAAGTTATTGAAAATACCACTGAAGATGCAGATGATTCGTGGTTTGACATCAGCGAAGGATTGGATAAACTCATTCAGCCCATCAAAGAGTGGTCGATAAGAATGGAGTTCCAAATGCAAAAATTAGTGGCAGAACTCATTGAATTTTGTTGTCTTTCCATTCTTAGGATTTGTGTATATCTCATTTTCTTCATTCAAAAAATATGGTCTTACATTTTAATTATTTTGGGACCGATAGCTGTTGGAATGGCTCTTGTTCCCGGGTTTGAAAGTTCATTATACAATTGGATATCCAAGTTCATCAACATCAATCTTTACACTTTTGTTGCCTATACGATCATCAACATTGGTCAGCAACTCATCGCTTCCGGTTATACAATGGAGATCGAAAGATATGATACGCTTTTATCCAACGGAACGATTACCAATTTAGATGCTTTGATGGTGTACGTTTCAAATTCCGGTATGATCTACAACCAGCTCTTTACGTGCGTTGCCTATGTTGTTACAGGAATTGGTGTGCTGATGACTCCAACTATTGCAGACAGTATCGTTTCAGCCGGAGGAGCAGGAGCAATGACCAAAATGAAAAATGCTGCAGGAAAAATGGCAAGTAGTGCTAAAACAGCAATACTGGCAGCTAAAACAGGAGGAGCTTCAGTAGCAGCAAGTGTAGCAACAGGTTCCGCATCGGGAAGGGTTCAGCAAGCGATGAAAAACGGAAAATAATCACAAAAAACACCACAAATGCTTATTAAAAACATAGAACAAAGAATTAAAATCAATAAGATTATTTCAATCTCAACCATTGCTTTTGCTGTTTTCATTGTCATTGCCGGATTTTTCTTTGCGTACAGAATGATCGAGGACTCCAGAAAATCAATTTACATTTTAGACAATGGGGTTCCGGTACTTGCAAAGCAGACAGATGTCCTGCTTAACCGACCTGTTGAATACAAAGCTCAAATTGAATTATTCCACCGATTGTTTTTCACACTCGCTCCGGACGACACCTACATCAAGGATAATATTCAAAAGTCCATGTATCTCATTGATGACAGCGGAAAAAAAGAATATACCAACTTAAAGGAAAAAGGATTTTACAATCAGATCATCGCCTCCAGTTCGATGGTAAGTATCCATACCGATTCTATTGCACTCAATATGGAACAGAAGAAATTTCAATTTTTCGGGAAACAGATGATCACAAGAAAATCTTCTGTCATTACAAGAAAGCTCATCACTGAAGGTTTCTTTGAAGACATCATCAGAAGTCCCAATAATCCTCACGGTGTGATTCTTAAAAACTGGCGAATCATCAATAACGAAGAACTATCCAATCAAAATAAAAATTCTTACTAAAATGGAAACTACATTAAAACAAAAGGGTCAGAAATGGCTGCAATGGGCAGTTCAAAATCCGAAGAAATTCTTCACTTATTCAATGATTCTCCTGTCGGTTTCATTTATAGGGTCTCTCATTCAGGGCATATTTTTCCCTTCCGACACTACATTCAAAATTAGACCTCCGGTTTTGTATTCCAAAGCTAAGACGAATCAAAATTTATCCGTCAACAATGATAAAGAGATGGAGAAAATAGTGAACGAACTGAAAGCTTTAAAAGTAAAAAGAGACCAAAACACTCTGAAAAAAGAAGACAGCTTACGAATTGACTACCTGTTTAACCAATACCAAAAATTAAAATATGGACATTAAAAAAATAAATTTTAAAGAAAAAAAATATGTTTTGCCACTTCTGGCTTTACCGTTTCTTTTTCTTTTCGGTTATGTAGGAGCGCAGTTTGTCAAAGAAGACACGTCTGAAAAAGATAAACCAAAAGAATTGTCTCTTTCACTGGGCGATACGCAGGATTCCATTATGACCAAAAATGATGCGTATGATGCTTTTTTCAAAAAAGAGGATAACAGAACGATGCTTGGTGGATTAGACAAAGAAGAAGATAGTTTATTGAACTATGATGACCAATTGTCACTGGACCAAAAAAGAAAAATTGACTCCTTAAAAGCAGAAAACGGAAGACAAAACAGATACCAGGCAAAAGAAAATCAATCCTCGTATTACAAACCAAATCAATCACAGAGGGATGACAAAGATTACAACAGGTCTTCAGAAATCATTAAAATGCTGAATGACAAATCTTACGGAAACCAAGAAGATAAATACGCTGATACACCAAAAGAAAAGACACAAAGTGTCCAACCAGACCCTGTAAAATATCTGAAAGAACAAATGCTCGTTATGGATTCTTTAGAAAAATCCCGTGATCCTGAGTACCAAAGTAAACTCGCAGCAGAACAAAAACTGAAGTCCAGTAAAGAGAAAATGGAAGATTTTCTTAATTCAACTTTCAATGTGAGCAAATCCGGAATCAACAGTGGTTTCAATGCTTTCTATAAGGAGAAAGAAAACAGCTTTATCAAAGCGGTCATTGACGAAAACAACAAAGGATTTTTAGGAAGCCGGATTAGGTTCCGATTGTTGGAAGACATCTTTGTCGGGAATAAAAAAATAATCATAGGTTCGATATTATACGGACAAATCTCAGGATTTTCAATGCAGAGAGTCAATCTCAATATTGTATCTGTATTCACAAAAGGAGAAATCTATCCTGTCAATCTTTCGATTTATGATGTTGACGGTATGAAGGGATTGTATGTTCCGCAAAGTGTTTTCAGAGATATGATGAGGGAAATGGGAAGTAACTCAGTACAAGGAACTCAGATGGATATGGGCGGAAAAGGATTTTTCTCAAGCATTGGATCCAGCCTGTTTACATCAACATCTAAATCTATTGCCAACCTGATCAAAGAGAACAAAGCAAAATTGAAATACAATTCTTACGTCTTTTTAATCGACGAAAAACAACTGAAAGATTCACAAAACCAACAAAAAAAATAAAACAATGAAACTTACTTTATATATCCTTTTACTATTGGTGTCAAATTTTTTGACGGCTCAAACTGCAACCAAAGAACAGATTATTTCCGATTTACCGGAGATTGAAATTACCGAAGGGATCAACCTGCATATTATATCGCCTGAGCCCATTCAGTATGTGGATTTGTCGACAGAAAAACTGACTGGAGATTTGCCTGCTACAAACATTGCCAGAATAAAAATCACAGACCATCCCGATTCTAATGAGAAAGGAAAGATTAAAATGCCTGCTGCATTTTTCAATGGTAATAAAATAGGAGTAATAACTGTGGTTGCGCAGTCTTTCATCGCACAGTACAAAGTTGTTTACAGAGACCAAGACAACCTCAATACGATTACCAATATCCATATTCAACCCGAAGCAATGCAACCTGTAGAGTTTGATAAAATGGTTTTTTCAAATCTTGAGTTGAGAAAATTTGCAATGGATATTATTCAAAAAAAATCTCAGAAGAATCCAATTAGAGAAGAGAAAAATCTTAAACTCAGCTTTCAACTCAACAATGTTAATGTCATCAGTGACTACATCTTTTTGGATATGACCATCAAAAATAACTCTAATCTGAGTTACGATATTGCGGATTTCAAATTTTCTTTAGAAGACAAAAAAATCCATAAGGCCACCAACAACCAAAGTGTAGAAATGACCCCAATTTTTCAACTGAATCCTCAAAAACATTTCAGGAAAAATTTCAGGAATATTTATGTGTTCAAAAAATTCACTTACCCAAACAGTAAGGTAATGATGATTCGTCTCATTGAAGAACAACTCTCGGGCAGAACCATCGAAATGAAGGTGAACTATTCTGAAATTCTTAAAGCTGATACTTTTTAATTTTTTTATTATGGAATACATAATTGATAATGTGAAAAATTTTTATATCGTCCTATTACTTACCATGCTTGTATTAGTGGTTTTAGATATAATTTTTGAAAAAGGAAAAAATAGAAAATTAGAAAGGGAACTTGAAAACTATAAATTGGAATACCAAAAATTGGAAAAGCATTTCAGTGAGTTTAAAGATAATGAAGAGGCAAGTCGCTCATACATTATCGAGAACGTCGAAAAAAGAGGAAATGAATTAATTAATCAATTGAATCTGTTGAATGCCAAACTTGTTAAAATACAGGAAAAGCATAATAATTTGCAGGAAAAGCAACAGGAGTTACACGATAGTTTACTGGAAGAACACAAATTACTGAATCAATATTTCGAAAATTATTCTTAATGCAAGAGCAACAACACCAAATCAAGATTTACGGCTTTTTACAAAAAGCGGTGTACGCAGTCGTTGCATTAGATTGTGCTTCGCTTTTTTACCTTTATACTGATGTTCCGGTAGTATCCAACTTATTGAAAAATTTTTCAAAGCTGAGTTTTATTTACCCGCCTATTAATGCCAAATTTGCAACCTTGATTTTGATAGGATTAGTTGCAATTGGAACAAAAGCCAAGAAAAAGAAAGACCTCAATATTGCTACAGAAATTGTTGTTCCAATGATTTTGGGATTGTTGATGATTTTCTCTTCGCTGATATGGCAAAATGAGGCAGGAAATGCGAAGCTTCCAAAAGTATTTCCGGGCTTCAATCTTTATCAGGTAATCTATGCTGTTCTTTCTTTTCTAGGAGCCGTTATTCTTCAAATGGGTGCAGATTCCATTTCAAAACTGATGCAGCAGAAAATGGGAAAAGACCGATGGAATGTAGAGGAAGAATCCTTCGACCAAAATCAAGAATTAGTAACATCAGATACGACAATCAATATTCCATACTTGTTTCGTTACAAAAACAAGAGCAATAAAGGTTGGATGAACATCAATCCTTTTCGAGGAACGATGGTCATCGGAACACCGGGAAGCGGAAAATCTTTCGGAGTCATCAATCCTGCAATCCGACAGATGATCGCCAAAGGTTTTTGTCTTTGCATTTATGATTTTAAGTTCCCCGATTTAGCACAGATTGCATACTATCATTATTTGTTGAAAAAAAGTAAAGAATCAGATTATCATTACAATTTCCACGTCATCAATCTGAATAAGGTTGAAAAATCAAAACGAGTAAATCCATTTCATAAAAAATACATCCAAACTTTGGCAGAAGCCCAGGAAATGGCAGAATCAATGGTGTCCTCTTTACAGAAAGGAGGTTCGAGTTCAGGAGGTGGCTCTGAAGCATTTTTTACCCAATCTGCGATCAATTTCCTTTCGTCCTGCATTTATTTTTTTGCAACATTAGAAAATGGAAAATATTCTGATCTGCCTCATATTCTTTCCTTTATGAACCGAAGTTACAAAGAAATTTTCGATACACTCTTTACCAATGAAGAAATTTTCTCTTTGCTTTCACCCTTCAAGACGGCTTATGATAACAAAGCTTTTGACCAATTGGAAGGACAAATCGGAACGCTCAAAATTTTCCTTTCCCGATTGGCAACGAAAGAGAGTTTCTGGGTTTTTTCTGGAGACGAAGTAGAATTGAAGATTACCGATCGTGAAAATCCATCCATTATCATATTAGCATCAAACCCGGGAACACAGGATATTAATTCTGCATTGTATTCTTCGGTATTAAACAGGACTTTAAGATTGATCAACTCAAAACACAACTTACCCGGAGGAATTATCGCAGACGAATTTCCGACGATTTATATTCATAAAATTGATAACATCGTAGCCACTGCAAGAAGCAATAAAGTTGCTGTAATGCTTGGACTTCAGGAAATTCCGCAGCTAAGACAGTTCTACAAAAAAGAAGTTGCTGATACGATTTCTGCCATTGTTGGAAATATTCTTTCCGGGTCCGCAAGAGATAAAAATACACTCGATTGGTTGGAAAAACTATTCGGCAAAATAAAACAAAAATCATACTCTCAATCCATTTCTCAGCAAGGAACAACCACCAGCATTAATGAAAAAATGGACAATATGATTCCTGCCGGAAAAATTGCGGCTCTGAAAACTGGAGAAATGGTTGGAATGATCGCACAGGGAGAAGAAAATGATGCTGAGGAATATAAAACGTCTGCAATTAGTGGTAAAATTAATTTGGATATGAAAGCGATTCAAGAAGAAGAAAAAAACTATGTGAAAATGCCCTCTTATTATTCTTTTATAGATAAGAAAGGAAATAACCGCAAAGAAGAGGTGTTGATGACCAATTTTAGAAAAATTAATAAAGAAGTGGAACTCATTGTGAATGAAAATATAAAAGCTGCATAAAATGAAAAAACTAAAATACACATTTACTTTGATGGCGCTGTTTTACAGTAGCTTATCATCTGCACAATTCAATACGATTATACCAACATTACCGAAAAAATCTGAAAATATAAAAGTATCAGATAAAACTAACATTGACGAACCGGTAAACCAGAAAAAGAATAAAAAAACGTGGAACGAGGTTTTAAACATCATCACAAAATCAGATCTGAAAAATCAAATTGATTCCCTGAAAATACTCATTAAAGAATATGGAAGTGTAAAGGATGAAGGGATAAATGACATTGAAAAACTCAAAACTTCTTTAACGCAGCTCACACAAAATCAGCCTGAAGATCATAGAGAAACATCAAAGAAGCAGGCTGCAGTTACGACCTATGATTTTGTAGATGAACCAACAGAATATTTTTCAAAAATTGTAATGCCACTTAAAAATAAATTGATAGTAACATCATCTTACGGAACCAGAACGCATCCCATTTTCGGAAGCAAAAAAATGCACAACGGGATCGACCTTAAAGCCAACTATGAAAATGTCTATTCCGTAATAGATGGAATTGTTACGGCAACCGGCTGGGATTCTAAAGGCGGTGGAAATTTCATCAAAGTAAAACATTTCAACCGTTTTGAAACAACCTATATGCACTTATCAGAGATCTATTATCGGATAGGCGAAAAAGTAAAAGCTGGTTTTATCATTGGGAAAAGTGGCAATTCCGGAAATTCCACAGGACCACATCTGCATTTTTCGGTAAAAGAATTCGGACAAAACATCAATCCTTCTCATTTTTTAAATGACCTCATAAAAGTAAACAATTTAATAGCAACATACAATGAATAACACAACCTTACCTACCGATGAACTAAAAAAATACGGAATTATTAATGAGGATAATTCTTTCTCTAAAAAGCTAAATATAGAGGATGTTCAGAAATTTCTGCAAGGATATACCATCGTTGCAGACCACGACAAAAACAGGGCGACTTTTCAGCTGACTGATAATAATACTAAACTGAAGGTCATCTTTTTGGAAAGAGATAAAAGTATTTCTGACATCCTCGAAAACAGTAAAAATAATATTCAATATACTGATGTCAAGAATGTTTCTAAATCTGCAAATGAACTGAGTTTCGAAAAAAAAGCCTTCATTTTTGACAAAGAAACCGAAAAAGTAGTTGAATTTGATTTCATTAAAAATTCAAGAGAATTGACCGCAATTATTGCAGATAAAAAAAATACAGAAGAACTTAACCGTTACATAGCAGAACTTCTAAAACTTAAATCTTTTCTGCAAGATAAAATTGTTCAGTTCCCAGAAATGGCAAAAGAAATTACGAATGATTTGAATATTGTGTCCAAGGAATTCAATACGGTTGCTGGAATCTCTGAAAAGCAAAATCACTCTCAAAAACAGGAAAAATCAAACGTACAACTGAATGTGAATGACCCCGATGTTTATCAGGATGCCAATCGACTGAGAGAAGAGGAAAGCCAAGAGCAGGAGGAGGAAATACAAAAGTCAAGAGGATTTAGAAGGTAAATTAAGAACCTGGAAAAATGGAAAATGAACTAACCTGGATAGATAGGAATATTACTCCGAGAACCGGGGCCTATAAAAATTTTGTAAAAGAAATGGAAAGTATGTCACCTGAACATTTTTTTAGGGACGGAGAGCGGACGTTTACCGATAGAGAGAAAAAGTTTATATCAATTCACCAAACTAAGGGAAGAGAATTTATTCAAGGTTCAATTTTTACATTGAAAACATTTTTCAATTCAAATCAGGGCTTCCCTATTGAGGATAAATTTAATACTACCGCTGAATTAGTCAGATTTATTGAAAAGCAGCAACTAGCCAATAAACATTTGATTTTGCAAAATAACAGGGAGTCTACTGAAATCACTATAAGTAATGAGTCAATAAAGCAGAAATTTCTCTCTGATCTCTGGGCTCAGGAATTGGAGAAAAAAACTGATTTAAGTTCCGGATTGACCTATACACAAATTGATGAAAAGCAAGCTCATCATTATCGAAATTATGAAGTTGAAGCTGCAAAGTTATCATCAGAAGGGGTTCATGAAATTGAAATGACTGATTTGGAAGAAAATGCAGATTTTTTTTCAGATGAAGGCTTTGAAGAAAATTTAACCCCTGCATATAATCTTCCGGACGGCTGGACCTGGAACGATTACGATGATGGAAGTGGCTCGCTGAAGAGTCCAAGCGGTCATAGATATTACAGCTATGATATGGAAAATCAGGAATATACATTACCGTACGGTCGGCGAGAATGGACAGGTATGAGAGATTTTTATGATGCTCCAAAAAGTTTGAACGAATTCAAAAGCTATGTCGAAAACGACTTAAAATCCAAAGCGGTGCAAAATAATCTTTATCCGAAACTTTCCGAAGAGGAAAAAAATGATATTCTCAATTACAGGATCTTTATGAAAGAAAAAGAGTTCTTACTGGAGAACTTGCAGATCACAGCGAACCAAAGAAAAGCTTATTCAGAAAAAATGGAATTCGGAACAACGAATGGAGATTATTCTTTGACCAATAAACAATTAGACCAAATTCCGGATGTCCTTGATGGACACGACCTGTCCAAAAATGAAAAATACGCATTAGCTTTTGGCTTGTTGGAAAAACCGGAATATGGCGAATCCTATGAAATATTGATCAGCGGTGAAATTTTAAAAATCTATCTGGAAGAAGATAGTTTAGCAAAAAATCGAATATTAACAATCAACGAAATAAAATTTAACAATCAAAACCCAAACATTATGGAAACACAAAAAGAATTCGATCAAGTACAATACCTAAAAGACCAAATGAAATACCTCGGTTTCGGAGAGGGTGAAAAGCTTCACAAAGATTTGGAAAAAGGCATTAATTCCAAAAAGCAACAGTTTGAAATTAAAACCACTTCCGACAAAACCTTGCCAGACAACAAAGTAGATTTTACCTTGAAATTCAATAAATCGGAAAACGGCGGTGTTTTTCTCAATTCTTACAATGCAAAATTAACCAATGTAAAGAGTGAAGAAATTTCTCATAATTTTCCTGTCAACAGAGAAAACACTTTTACTGCAAAAGAAGCAGTGAATCTTTTGGAAGGCAGAACGGTAAAAATCGAATTTAACAATCCGAAAACCGAACAGCTAGAACCCGCCTTTGTAAAACTCAAATTTGATGAACCAAAAACCGAAAAGGGAAACTATGAATTTCAGAATTTCTATAAAAATTATGGAGTAGACACAGCAAAGATCGTAGAAAAATCCAATCTGATTTTCGATAAGCCGGAATGGAAGGAAAGTACCATAAAATCTTTGGAAAAAGGAAATATCGTCAAGGTAAAATTTGAATTGGACGATAAAGTGGTAGAAGGCAAAGCGGTACTGAATCCGCAATACAAAAACCTGAATCTGTATGATTCCGATATGAACAGAATCAATACCAACAAGCCTTTAGAAGGTTTGGAACAAGACAATAAGCACGAAAAAAATAACGTGAAAGAACAAAGTATTAAACGATAGATAACACGTACAACCAATCATTTATTTCCCAGCGGTAAGTCAAATTAGTTTGGCTGCCGCTTTTTTAAACCCTATATCTATGAAAAAACTTTTAATACTACCCAGCTTGTTTTTTCTTTTTGTAAGCACTTCCTGCCACAAAGAAATCAAATCTGAAAAAGGAGGAATCGATGTTGTCTCCAATGTCTATTTTGATGTTTCCAAAAATCTAGACAAAATCCAAAGTTTTCATTTGTCAAGCCTTAATTATTCGGGAGATTCTATTATAGAAAGGATTCCGGATGCTGATGCTCCCGAAATAACCCAACAGATTTATTTCATTAAAGATTCATTGTGCTATACCATTGAAAATGAAAATCCCGGCAAAATTATTCTGTCAGACATCATAAAGAAACAAAAGCCGCTTTCGGTTGAAAAGAAAAAAGGAGGAACATTGTTTTCTCAGGAAAAAATCCCCAATTACAGAAACAGAAAAAATCTGAGTGATACGGTTTTGTTTAAGAAAAAATACAAACGATTTGAAATCAACTCACCTTGGATGTACACCCGGTTTTACATTTATCCAACGGATACTATTTTACCGTACTCTATTTACAAACACGCAGAAAAGGACTACCACGGAAGGCTCGAAAGGATTGATTCTTACAATAAAAAGACGGACATATTCGTGACGCTTCAATTAATATCAAGAAAAAACTGGGACAATGAAGCAAAAGAAATTTTTGAATTTAACCATTTCATAAAAAACAGAAAAAAGTGAAAGATGAAGATTTTTTTAATGAGATAAATGATGACATTTCTGTAGTTGAAGGAAATAAAAAGGAACTTATTGTTTTCACAAACAGTAAGGATACGCTTTCATTCTTGGAGCTTCTTCAATTGAACAAACAAGTCAATAATAGAACATTGATTACCCTTAATTCAGGTTCAAATAGCAAAAAGTTCCTCAATAGATACCAGAATTATGATGGTAAAATGTTTCTTTGTCTTACCGGGGATAGAACGGGAAATGCAATAACCAGGAAAATTCTCACAGAATTTAATGGCAAAAATATTAAAGACGTTCGTCCGTTGTATGAAATTTCTGAAAATGGGAATCAAGACCTGAGCGAATATCTAGACAATAAACGCAATCTTCAAGATAAAAATACTAATTTAATTGAACCAAAAATTTCTGAAAATGAAAGCAATGCAATTGAATCCGGAAGAACATCCGATTCTCAGCAAGTGGGAAACGGAACACCTGAACACAACACTGGAGAACTTAGCCCTAAGATCCAATCCGAGCAAAACGGAAGTTACGGAAGCGGACAAGCAGTGGGCAGCAACAATGCTGGAAATGGACTTGCAGGAACAGAGCGGAGCAATTTTGGAAACCGAGACCGAGGAAGAGGATCCTATGACGACTCACAACAGAATAATGTTGGGAAGACTCAAGGACGTTCCGTGGGCGGAATCGTACCCGGGAGAACTGTATCCGATAGAAGAAGACCCGATGGAGGACTTTCCGAGATAAGTGAGGAGTCAACAAATAATGTAGAGTTAGATGCTCTTATTTCAAAATATAAAGGGCAAAAACTGAATAATGATCAAGTTGCAGAAGTAGTTTCTGCAGCTTCTTTTGTTTCCGACAATCACAAAATTAATCTGAAGGAAAATCTTAACATCACTGATGACTTAATAGAAATTTGCAACCAATTCCAAAGTGGCGGAAAGGCAAAAGAAGGAAGAGGGATTTTAGATGAATACTACACGCAGGATAAAATTGTTGATGCAGTTCATAATTTAATTAAAGACCATTTTAAAACTCAAAAAGAAATTTCCGTTTTAGAACCAAGTGTTGGAACCGGAAATTTTATTTATGCTACTCACGAATTATCTGTAAATTCTAAAATTACAGGATTTGAAATCAACGAGACCACCGCAAAAATTGCCAAAATTCTACATCCCGAAGCCGATATCAATCTTCGTTCGTTTGAAACTGAATTCATTGATGAGAAAGGCAACAAGAAAGACTTTTCTCAGCAATACGATTTGGTCATCGGGAATCCGCCTTATGGTGAACATCGTGGACTTTACAAAGGCTTGGGTGAAGAACCCAAAATTCCCAAATACGAAGATTATTTCTTTAAACGTTCACTTGACTCTTTAAAACCAAACGGCGTTTTGGCGATGGTACTTCCATCAGCTTGGCTGAACCGTCAAAAGAATTTGAAAAATGCCAATATTTTGGAAGGTTTCCGCTTACCCAATGGAGCTTTTGCAGGAACCCAAATCGGAACTGACATTATCATTCTAAGAAAAAACACTCAAAATATCTCTACTGATATTTCTAATTATTTCGATAATAACCCAGCAAAAATTTTGGGAGAAACCCGAGAAAAAACCAACCGTTTTGGTCGATTAGAAAAATATATTCACGGAAATTTAGATGAAGCTTTATTTAAGATTGAACAGTTTAAAAATAGGAAAGAAACCCAACGGATCGGAAATCTGTTTGAAGATTTGTTTTTAGAGGAAGAAGCTAAAGTTGAAAATAAAGTTATTGCTGAAATAAAACCAGCTGTAGAAAAAGAAAGTTCGACGATTTTTACGAGCCTCAAAGAAAAGGAAATTCTAAATTTAAATGAAGTTCAAGAAAAAATTGAACTGGTACTTTCTAGACTCAATAACATCAAGTTTAAATCACCCACCATTACGACTGAAATAAGAAAGTATGAAAAACTTTGCGAAGATCTAATTACAAAGCCTACATCGTTTTCTGATGAAAAATTAAAAGAATTGATTGAAAAAAGTGATAGGATTATTTCTATTCACAATGCCAAAAATCAGAACGAGTATAAAATTCAAACAAAACCGGAAATAAAGAAAGGTGTTTTAAAATATCAGTTCTCCAAACAGGATCAAATTGTAAATACTTCCTTGCAGAATAGTTCTGATATTACGAAAGAACAAATTGAAGCATTCAGAGATACCTCATATGACGGCACATTAAATAATCGTGGAAAGCACTATCAATTTGCGAACTTCATTGATGGAAACTGGGTTCACGATTTTTATTACACTGAAGGAAATATTTACGCGAAACTGGAACAATTAGAGCGGGATTTTTCTGATAAAAATGCAGTTGGAGGAACAGAAGACCAATACGAAAAACAAAAATCATTATTAGAGAATGTCCTGCCAAAAGCGAAATCGCTAGATGAGATTTATATCAGTCCTAACCACGAGTTCGTACACAAGTTTGAGTTAGGTCAAGTAGAAAAAGACCAATATAATCATATTACAAAACGTACCGAATCAGTCATTGTAGATTACAATCTTGCAGAAAGATTCAAAGATTTTGTAGGCACTTTGTCAAGTGAAGCCTTTGCGGGTTCTTCAGCTTGGGAAGTGCGAAGCTTTGTAGATAATGAAACGGTTACAGGAAGCGATAAAGAGAGAAATGCTTTAGTCCGTGAAAGACGAAAAACTGCAGCGAATGATTTGTTTTACAAGTTTGTTCGGGAAGAACTTTCCGATGATATTAGAAATCGCTTTGTAAAAGACTTTAATCGAAACTACAATAACATTCACGTTCCGGATTATTCTAAATTCCCATTATTTTCCAGAATCTATCTGCATTTCAAAGGTCAGAAATTGCGTTTGACCGAAGTTCAGAAAGCAGGAATCGGAAGACAAACAACAAAAGGAGTAGGGCTCTTAGCTCACGAAGTGGGTTTTGGCAAAACATTATCAGGAATCCTTTCAATGCACGAAGCAATGGAGAGAGGAAATGCTAAAAGACCAATCATCGTAGTTCCGAATGATAGTATTCTGAAACAGTGGGTGGAAACCATTTTTGAAATCGTTCCCAATGCTAAAGTTAATGTTTTAGGGAATTTGGGGAAAGATTATGATCTCTCAAAATTTGACAACAAAGACGGAGAAATTACGATCGTTACTTATGAAGGTTTTAATAATATCGGGTTTTCATCAGAAATAACCGAAGAACTTTCTTCAAAATTCAGCTACATCTCTACAAGCGAACTGAAAGGTGTTACCAATACGGAAAGGGACCTCCAAATTGAACTTCAGAAAGAAAAGGAGATTGAGGGAAAAATGAAGCGTGGAAAGATCTATGATTGGGAAGAATTTGGATTCGACCATTTGACTTACGATGAAGTTCACAATGCGAATCATATAGTAGGAAAAGTAAAAATTGAAGATCGAAGATTTGCTTCAGATTTTAGAAGCCAAAACCAACAGACCTCCAAATTAGGAATCAATACCTGGATGGCTGCTCAATACATTCAGGACAAAAATGATGGCAGAAATGTAACTCTACTTTCCGCAACACCCTTTACCAACAAGCCTTTAGAATATTATTCCATTCTTTCTTTAATAGCAAATAAAAGATTAGAAGAATCGGGATATTTTAATGTGAATACATTCTTCGAGACCTTTATGGAAGCGGATAATGATATGGAAATTGATGCAAAAGGTGATGTGAGGTTTAAAGCCAATGTCCGGAGATTTAAAAACAATTCGCTGTTTCAGCAATTACTTTCGGAATTCATTGATATAAAAGGAGAAGAAGACAATCCTGAATTGATTCGTCCCAACAAAATCAACAAAGAGTATAAAATTGAGCAGAATGATCTGACAAAAGAACAATATGACATGCTCAATGAAAATTTCAGCGAAACTGAAAAGGGAGCAATTCTTACGCATATTCTTAACGCCCGACTGATTGCAATTTCGCCGTACCTATCACCATATTATGATGGAGAAGAGCCTTATGTAAAAGAATTTATAGAAAATTCTCCCAAGCTGAAACAGACGATGGATTTAATTCATCAAAATAAAAAAGACATTCCGGAATCCGGACAAATCATTTATTCTGAATTGGCGGTTGCTCAATTTCCAAAACTAAAAGAATATCTCATTAAAGAAATCGGTTACAAACCTGAAGAAATAGGAATTATTACTGGAGCGACCAATAAAAATCAGAGAATTTCTATTCAAAATGATTTTAATGAAGGAAAAATAAAAGTGGTTATCGGAAGTGAAGCCATTCAGGAAGGAATGAACCTTCAGGAAAATACTACGGATGTATATATGCTCACGTTGCCATATAATTTTACTTCACTCCGACAAGTGGAAGGACGAGCGTGGAGGCAAGGAAATATCAACGAAAATGTGAGAATTAATTTTATGCTGACCAATGACAGTATTGATGTTTTTATGCTTCAAAAACTGCAATCAAAACAGGCAAGATATTTAGAAGCGATGAAAAAAGGAGCCGATGTTTTGGATATTTCGGACATCAGTACACAAGAGCTTAAAACGTCCATCATTACCAATCCCGAAACCAGAGCCAATATTGAAATTGAACTCATTAAAAAGAAGATCGAAAGTGAGAAAAATAAGCATCTCGCAGATAGTGCTTTTGTTTTGAGGAAGTATGAAGATTTCTTAAAAGTGAAAGAATTAATAGCTAAAGCTGAACATTCCTACAATAGGATCGAAGGATATTCAAAAAATGAAGATGTAAATTCTGACTACTGGAGAACACAGTTACCTTCTTATCAAAGGACAATTGATTTACATAAAGCTCAAGTTCAAGAAGTGATTGAAAATCTCGCTGCAAAAGGGGTAAATGTTGCAGAAATTGAGAAGCAAACTAAAGCTACTGAAGAGAAGATTTCTGAATTGGATAAAAAGTTGGAAGAACTACCCGAAACGAAAGAGAATCTAATAGCAAAATATAAAATTGAAAAACAGAATAATTCCAACAACTCGAAGACTGACTTCAAATCAGAACGAGCAGCCGAAAACAAAATGATTTTCAAATTAGATAATGAAGCTTCAATTACATCTTCAAAACCTGAGAATTTATTGAATTATTTAAATATAATGAGAGAAGGCGAAAATTATCAAAATTCATATTTAGGTAAAAGGCGATAAAAGTTAACTAAGTTTTTAGTAATTTTTGAGTTGTCCTGTGGTTAGTTAACATAGTTAGGGCTAACCAAAAATGATTACTTGCCGAGCAGATTTTACTTGCAAAGACTTCTATGATGAGGTTCATGCTGTCCACTACAAAAGATGATATATCAGATTGTAGAACACTTCTCCTAACCTTAGATGCAGCTATTTTAAAAATATTTTAAAAGATTAAAATAAGTACATAGTTACAACACAATTCGTTCACTATTAGATCCAAAAATACATTTTAGCCCAAAATCAGTGTTTATCTATTTTTAATAATCCAGATTGCTCTTGAATAGCCTCCCGCACCAAATCCATATAGTTTAATTCAAAAATATTATAGATTTTTATTGAATAAAACTACCGACAATTCTATTTCTTAAACTAATAAATCATCAGTGATAATGGTAAGTTGAAATTGAGTTTAAAAGATTTCATGTAGTAAAGATTAACAATGGCTAAAAGGGAAATAATAAAATATCCGATTACTGAAAGCTCAAATAAATTTGAGCTGGAGTCGGTTATGAAATTTCAGGAATTGCCATTAAATGTAGCTATAAAAATGCTAAAGGATTCAGGCACTATCGTTTCTGATGACGAGGCTGCTGAAATTTTACTATTTTTTCATACAATGGTTAAAATTACCATCAAGGAGTTTTTATCACCTGAAGATTAATTCGTACTTTAGTGATTACAAAGTATTTAAATCTTACATTATTCTATTCTTGTAAAGATTCTCTTATCCCACTTTTAAATAAAAAATTATGAAAGTTGCTGATCTATATATTCGCGTGTCAACTGACGAACAAGCAGATAAAGGGTATTCACAACGTGATCAGGAAGAGCGTTTACGCAAACATTGTTCTTCTCTGAACATAACAATTGACAAAATCATTTATGAAGATCATTCTGCCAAAACTTTTGAGAGGCCTGAATGGAAAAAATACCTGTTTAATATTAGAAAAGGAAGAGGTTCTAGACAGAACAAATTCTTATTTTTCACAAAATGGGATCGATTTAGCCGTAATACCAGTGAGGCTTATCAGATGATATCCAACCTTAATAAATTGTGTATTACGCCTCAGGCTATTGAACAACCATTAGATCTACGTGTACCCGAAAATAAACTTTTATTAGCAATATATTTATCAACGCCTGAGGTAGAAAATGACAGGAGGGCATTGAATGTAACTTATGGGATGAGAAGAGCAATTAAAGAGGGTAGAATGATGGGTATCGCTCCATATGGTTATATCAACAGATGTACAGAAGACGGTCGTAAATATGTAGCTGTTAAAGAGCCTGAAGCAACAAATATGATATGGGCCTTCAAGCAGGTTGCGAAAGGACATCTACCTACCGCAGTTATCCTAAAAGAAATGAACAGTAGAGAAGGTAGAAAACTGACTAAAAATTCATTCATGGAGGGTTTGAGAAATATAGCTTACTGCGGAAAATTATTTCTAAAGGCGTACAACGACGAGGAGGAAAAAATTGTTGAAGGAAAACATGAGGCACTGATCTCTGAAGAACTTTTCATGAAAGTTCAAAGGGTTCTCCATCGTAAAAGCAATAAAGATGATTTCTTACCGGCAGGAAGAATAATAAATGAAGAACGTTATCCTTTAAGAGGATTATTACTTTGTCCAAAATGCAATAAAACTCTTACAGCCAGTAGTGCTAAGGGCCGAAGCAAGCATTACTACTATTACCATTGCACAACCTCATGTGGTTTCAGGCATAATTCTGAAATCGTTAATGATCTTTTTGTCGAAGAACTATCAAAATTTAGATTCAGCATCGGTGCTGAGAAAATATTGAAAACAATTTTAGAACAGAACTTTTCAATAGTTTCAAATGGTCTAAATGATGAAAGAAAGGTTTTGCAGAATAAACTTAATGCTATCGAAGGAAGAATTGACAAAGCGAGAGATATGTATCTTGAAGATAAATTGGATGAAGAAGATTTTAAAAGGATTAAAATGAAGTATAAAGTGGAAATTGAAGATATCAACTTTAAATTAAATTCATTAAAAAATTCTGGTCATACAGATGACATTGAAAAGAAGCTGAGTCAAGCATTAAATGCCATTGTAAACATCTCTGAAAGATATAATAACGCAAGTACAATTGACAAACGCGCAATTGTTGGTTTGATATATCCTGAAAAGTTAACATTCGACGGCGAGTATTTTCAAACCACAAAAATCAACAGTTTAGCTGGTAATATTGCCTTGATTAACAAGGAGTTAGGAAATAAAAAAAACCGACAAAGAAGCGAAAAAACTTCAAATGTCGGTCTTGTGACCTCGACAGGATTCAAACCTGTAACCTTCTGAGCCGTAATCAGATGCGCTATTCAGTTGCGCCACGAGGCCGTTGTTTTCTTGTTGTTTAAAGGTTTGCAAATATAGCACTTTTTTCTTTTCTTTGAAAGATGAAAACAAAAATTTTACTGTTAATCACGGTTTTTACGCTAATTGCCTGTAAAAGAGAATCAAAAATTTCATCTCCAGAATCTGTTTCTGTTTCGAATCTTGTGCAATACAATGAACAAAGCGGTAATTTTCATTTGAAATCAAGCAATTTCACTTATGATTTTAAGCAGAATCAGATTCCTTTTAAGAAAATAATCTTGTTAAATGCTAGTATGGCAGGATATATTGCAGAATTAGGAGCAGAGAATTTAATCATTGGAGTTTCTAGTCCAGAATATATTTATTCGGAAAAGATTCAAAGTTTACTTAAAGAAGGGAAAATTCAGAATATAGGAAATGATCAGAAATATGATGTTGAGAAGATTATTTCTATGAAGCCGGATGCGATTTTTACCAATCATATTGCTAGTTTCGACAATACGTATCAATTGCTTAAAAACAATGGAATTCAGGTCGTTTTTCTTAATGAATATATGGAACAGAAACCATTGGAGAAAACAGCATACATTAAACTTTTTGGAAAATTATTAGGCAAAGAGGAGGAAGCATTAACTCAATATCATGAAATTGAGAAAAATTATAATGAATTAAAACAATTAGCTTTAAAATCAAAACAAAAACCTATTGTGTTAGCGAATGAAATGTATGGCGATGTCTGGTATCTTCCGGGTGGAAAAACTTCTGTTGCCCGTTTTATTACTGATGCGAATGCTGAATATATTTTAAAAGACAGTAACGAAGAAAAAGCTGTTACCATGAGTTTTGAAGAGGTTTTTGCTAAATCAAATGGAGTTCAGTTTTGGGTAAATGCAGGAAATCATACTTCAAAAAAAGAAATGCTGACAGGAAATCCTTTTTACGGAAAGTTGGAGGTTTTCAATAAAGGTAAAATTTATGGAATTTCAGGCAAAGAAAGACAAAGTGCCAATGACTTTTTTGAAAGTGGAATTGTAAGATCAGACCTTGTTCTGAAAGATTATATTAAGATTTTTCATCCTGAACTTTTGCCCGATTATCAGTTAACATACATGAAAGAATTGCAATAACTCAGACTATTTGTTTATTTTTGTTGTTCCTTTTTACAAAAAATTATGTGGAAAAAAGTTAAGCAGGTTATATTCATCATTTTAATACTCAATGTGCTATTTATTGTTTTGGGTAGATTTTTCAATCCTCCCATTACGATTACTCAAATCGGAGGGCTTTTCGAATATGGAAAATTGAACCGTGATTATATTTCTTATGATGAAATGGGCGATAATGTAAAAAAAGCGGTCATTGCATCAGAAGATCAGAAGTTTTTTGTGCATAACGGTTTCGATTATACAGCAATAGAAAAAGCGATGAAACACAATGAAAAGGGTAAAAAAATAAGAGGTGGAAGTACAATTTCTCAACAAACAGCAAAAAATATCTTTCTTTGGCAGGGTAGAAGCTGGTTCAGAAAAGGGCTGGAAGCAGTTTATACCTTTATCATCGAAAAAGTTTGGAGCAAAGATATTATTCTTGAAAGATACCTGAATTCTATTGAGATGGGGCAAGGAGTTTTCGGGATTGAGGCGGCTTCGCAGTATTATTTCGGAAAATCTTCGAAAAGTCTCAGCACTTCAGAAGCTGCGTGGATTGCTGCTGTTTTGCCTAATCCTAAAAAATATGATCCCAAAAATCCATCATCATACTTGAGAAAGAAACATAATTGGATTATGAGACAAATGAGGAATGTGAGTTTGAAATAGTATCTTTGCACTAATGAAATTCTTTACTTCCGGTGCAACATTTGAATCTGTTCTTAAAAAATATTTTTCTTTTAAGAATGAAACGCTTTCTCTTGACCCTCTTGCTGAGTTTTTAGAGGGAATAAAAAAAGCGGATTTTAAAGATGTGCTTCATTTTTTTCGTACAAATCCGGAAATATCAGAAAATTTTAAACATTATATTCATCATGTTTTTAGCGAAAGACCTTTCAATCTGTCTTTGACGGAAGCGAATATTCTTTCCGAAAATGCTTTTATTCCTGAATTTAAAAAAAGAATTCTTAATAAACTTTTACCACCTGTTGTTAACGATAAAACGGTGTGGTTTCTCATTGATAATGTAAGTCTTAGACCTAAAGCCGACCTTCAATACTTTCAGAATCTTCCTGAAAATGAGATTGATGAAATGTTTACAATTCTCGGGATCAATGATTTTATTATAAGTCCCGCTGTAAAAAAGGAAATGGTTTTTTCTATGAATATCCTGTCTTGGCGTGTAACAGGTGCAGCCATGGAGGTTGAGGTCGTGAGAATGGCACCGGAATACAGAAATTTCGATAACCCGTTTTTAGCATTACAAAATGAATTGGAGGATCTCGCTGAGCAACTTGAAAAAGATCCCGGAATTCAACTCAGTTCTAAGGACAGTCGTTATAAGCAAATTAAAATTTATATCGAACAATGTTTAGATTTTGTTAATATTGCTTTTAAAAATTCCTCAAAATACGGTATTTCAGGTAAAATTAATCAGTCACTTTTAAAAATTCGCCAGCAGCTGCAACGAATTTACGATATTGTACAATTGTTGGTCATTGATAAGGATGAAGATGTATTAATTAATTCAAAACGATTGATTTTTAATGTTTTAAACTATAAATCTCATAAAAATAATATTTCTGATCTCATCAACGACAGTACGAGATTGATTTCCCACCTGATCACAAATCATACCGCAGAAACGGGTGTGCATTACATCACATCGACCCGCAAACAGTATATGACAATGTTCTATAAAGCCAGTGGTGGCGGGATCATTGTCGGTGCTTTGTGTATCTTAAAAATGCTCTACGGATACGTCCCCGGCAGTGATTTTTTTCATGCATTTTTATATTCGATGAATTATGCGATGGGATTTATCATGATTTATCTGATGAGTTTTACGTTGGCAACAAAGCAGCCTGCCATGACTGCGGCTACTATGACAAAAGTTTTGTCAGAGGAAGGAAATGGTGAAAGGAATAATGCTGATTTTGCTCAGCTTGTTTCGAAACTGTTTAGAAGTCAGTTTATTGCGTTCGTTGGAAATGTATTGCTGTCTTTTCCAATTGCTTTAATTATTATTTATGGGTTGGATGTCTTTTTCTCACAGAATTTGGCTGTAGAAAGATCTGATAAATTATTGCAGGATCTCGATCCTTTCAAATCTAAAGCGATTCTTCATGCAAGTATTGCGGGGTTCTATCTTTTCATTTCGGGAATTATTTCAGGAAATATTGGGAATAATTCTGTGTTTTACCAGATTCCGGAAAGAATTGCGAAAAATATTCCGATAAGAAAGTTTTTTGGGAAAAATATAGCCATCAGTCTTTCTAAATATTATGCTAAAAACTGGCCCGGAATTGTTTCTAATTTTTGGTTTGGGGTTTTCCTTGGAGCAACAGCACCGATCGGGTTGTTTTTCGGTCTGGATTTGGACATCCGTCACATCACATTTGCGGCAGGGAATTTTGCGATAGGCTTGTATGGAAAAGATTTTTCTGTTGATGCCTATACGTTCTGGATCTCCTTTATCACCGTTTTTCTGATCGGATTTTTTAATTTTCTGGTAAGTTTTACATTGTCAATGTTTTTAGCTTTCAGATCAAGAAAATTGAATTTGGGACAGGTAAGTGATATTTACAGAGAAATTTTTAAATATTTTCTTAAAAATCCGTTGAAATTTTTCCTTCCTTTAGGTTCGAGGTTAGACCATAAAGCAGAGGAGTTGATGAATCGTAAAATGACTACAAAATCTGAAGATCAGTAAATTTTTCCGAGCCGAATTTATCCTGAAACTTCTTCAAGTAAAAGCTTTTACGCATTTGAAAATCATGTTTCAATATTGACGAATTAATTTTTATAATGATGCATTTATTCTCAATATTTACACTTTTTATTTCGTTAAAAAGGCTTTCATCAAGATAATCTTCCAGAAAATCTTTAATTTCAAAAGCCACTAATTTATGCTCAAAACCATGAATTCTTGCAAACGATTTTACAAGCTCTGAGGATTGAAATTCACGTTTTTTACTCTTCTTCATTTTTAGATCTCAAAAATTATACTTTCCTCATTAATCTTCTTTACTACGCTTTCAGTACGCTCCCTGTGTGTATCTGTAATAAAAATCTGTCCGAAATTTTCCTGATTGACCAACTCAATCAATTGAGAAACCCGACTGTCATCCAATTTATCAAAAATGTCATCTAACAAAAGAATCGGAGTTTTGTTGGTTAATTCTTTTATCAGGCTCATTTGCGCTAATTTTAATGAAATTAAAAACGATTTCTGCTGTCCTTGAGAACCAATTTTTTTTATCAAAATAGAATCCATTTCAAACAGAAGATCATCTTTGTGAATTCCTTTTGACGTATAAGTAAGCATTCTGTCTTTTTCCAGACTTTCTTTTAGTAAATTTTCAAAAGAATTTTCCAGTAAATGAGACTCATAAATAACAGAAACGGTTTCTCTTCCGCCTGAAATAATCTGATAAAAATTCTGAACAATCGGATTTAATTTTTCGACAAAAGTTCTTCTCTTTTCGAAGATTTTTGTTCCGAATTTTGTGATAGGATCATCATAAATCTCCAATGAATCTCTGTCCCAAATTCTGTTTTTAGCAAAATATTTCAACAGGGCATTTCTCTGCTGAATCGTTTTTTGATATTGAATTAAATCGAAAAGATATTGGGAATCGGTTTGGGAAATCATCGAATCCAGAAATTTTCTTCTACTTTCTCCTGAATCGGAAATCAAATTGGAGTCGTAAGGAGAGATCATCACACTCGGTAAATATCCGATGTGATCTGCCATTCGATCATAGCTTTTATCATTTTTTTTAATAACTTTTTTGGCTTCTTTAGGTTGAAGAATTTTAATATTATCTTCACTGTCATCGTTTTGGATTTCAGCATCAATGGTGAAAAAATCCTCATCTTTTTTGATGTTATTAAGATCTGTATTTCCTAAAAAACTTTTCCCGACTGATAAATAATGAAGAGCATCCAGAATATTGGTTTTTCCAACGCCATTATTTCCCACAAAACAGTTGATTTGCGGAGAAAATTCGAATTTTTTTTCAGAATGGTTTTTAAAGTTGTACAGGGAAAGTTTCTTAATAATCATTCGTCAAAAATACTTCATTATTAGTAAAAATAAAAAGGGAAGTGCAGAACAGGTTTCTACTCCGAAAGAAAAATAAGCGTCATCTCTTTCATTTTCAGAAAAGTAAATCAAAATATAAGTGATGATACTTGATAGAAAAAAAGCAATCGAATAATTAAAATCTAAATAAAATACAGAAAGGATATTGCTTACAAAAATTAATGAATATGCAATATGTTTTGTGTTTTGAACTCCGACAATCTGTGGAAAAGTTTTCACGGTATCACTTTTCATATCGCGTATATCAAATGGTAAAACCAGTGCTGTAATAAAAAAGAAACTGATGAAGAATATAGGAAAATTAAATTCCGGTAAAGTAAGCCAGCAATTCATGAGCGCCCAAACCAACCCTACGTAAAATACTTTTAGGAAGGGAATTTTTCGGATATAGAGATCAAGAAAAAAACTATTATACAACAATCCAAGCACGACAATGATAAACCATTTTATCAATCGTATTTCATTATGATTATTAATAATTAAAAGTGCAGAAATTATTCCGGCAATAACGTTTATGATTAAAATTTTAATGAAATGTTTGGTCTTTTGATATTTCGTATAAAGATACCCGCTGAAGTAAGTAATGAAAATTAGGAAGACCGTAGGATAGCGAAACGTATTTTGTTCCTCCATGAAAAATACTGTAAAAAGAGTTCCCGTTAAGGATACGTAAAATTGACTGTCTATAACAGATTTTTTCAGTATTTTTAAAGAATTCATTTATCAAAAATAACACTTATGAAAAGATTTTCCAAGATTTTTGTTCTTTTGCTTTTATTGTTGAATTTCTCAACGGTTTTTGCTCAGGATTATTACGATGAACAATGGAAAAAAGTAGCAGAAGGATATAAAAACGGAATGTTTAAATCAAGCTTTCCAATCATTCTGGATATTCAAAAAAAAGCAATTGAGGATAAAAATGCATTACAGCTGATCCGTTCTCTGAAAGCAGAATTTGCCATTTATAAAGATACTCAGGATGATCCGAAGAATGATTATGCTTCGGTTTTCTTTTCTAAAATCAAAAAAACGGAAGATCAACTGAAAGGTGATGAATTGTTGCTTTTCAAAGTGTTGGAAATTGAGTTTTTTGAAGGATACATGAATTCAAATCAATGGGAAATTCAACAGCGTACGAATCGTGGAAAAAGCGATGTGACCGAACTTGAATCATGGACAAAGCTTGATTTTAAAAATTATTATACAGAGAAATTAGCTGAATTAACGAAAGCAGATACTCAACTGAAGAAAATTCAACTTGAAAAATATAAAGAAGCCTTTGCGAAAGAAAAGTATTTCGAGTTTTTTCCAACTTTATATGACTGGAAAACCTATAAAATGATTGGTTTCCTGAAAAATGAATTTCTTTTCACCAAAAATGAACTGAAAGATAATCAGAAAACAATATTGGCTTTGTATCAGGATCTGATTAATTTCAACAATAACAATCCGAAATTGTATTTTCAGTCTCAAAAATTGGGTTATCAGAGCCAAGTTGACGGTAAAAGACGTATAGATGAAATGAAAGAGCTCATCAATTCGCCGGAAAAAGGAGATTATAAAATTATAATATGTAATGACCTTGCCAGTTTTTTGCATTATGATAAAAAATCCAGAGAAGCGATACAAATTATAGAGAAAGTAAAATCAGAATATCCGAATTCTAAATTTATCAATAATATTCAGTCTTTGGAAAATAATATTAAAGCTTCCAGCATACAGATTTTTTACGAAGAAAATAATCAGCCGGAAAAGCCGATTCATTTAATGGTACAACATAAAAATATGGACAATTTTACCATTAAGATCTATCAGGTGAATGATTTTAAAAATCAATTGGGTTATTTGCAGGCTTTGGGTTATGAAAATTATTATAAGAATATAAATAAAACATTATTTCGTACGGATACATTTTCATTACCAAATCTGAAAGATTATCAGCCGCATACAACGTCTCTTGAAATGAAAACTCTTCCAAAGGGAATGTATATCGGGGAATATACAAACGGAACGGAAATTTCTAAATTTTTATTTGTGATAACCTCTTCAAGGGTAGTTTTTGATGAAAAGAAAAATTACATTTTAGTTTCAAGGGAAAATGGATCTGCAAGGGCAAATACTCAGCTTCTACAATACAGATTTATAGATTATTCGCAGGCGAGTGAAACTCCTATTCTTATCAAAACTGATTATTTTGGAAAATTTACTAATGAAAGAGGACATGATTATGATGTTTTGATTTATGACAAGACATCTAATGACTTTAATATTATTAAAAGTTGGTATGACAGGGAATATGATTATGAAAACCATGAGCTAAATGTTCAGATTTTTCTTGACAGACAAATTTACAGACCGGGGCAAACTGTTTATTTTAAAGCGATTACAACATATCCTGACTATGAGAAAAGATCAGATTTTGTAATGAAAAATGATGAACAGGAAGTTACACTGTTCGATGCCAATCGCCAGATACTGACTTCACAAAGGCTTAAAACCAATGAATTCGGATCTTACAGTGGCAGTTTTGTGCTTCCTAAAGATCGTCTCAACGGAAAATTTACGATACAGGTGAAAAGTTCCAGAAGAAGTTATGAGTCAGGATCTGTGGCTTTTTCCGTAGAAGAATATAAACGTCCGAAGTTTGAGATCGTTTTTGATACCATCAGAAATGAATATAAATATGGACAAACTATAGAATTGAAAGGGAAAGCTGTTACTTTTTCGGGAGTTCCTTTGAGCAATTCAACAGTTAATTTCAATCTTAAAAGAGAAGATATCCGTTACAGATATTTTTGGTGGTATCCTTCTGATTCCAGCAACGAAAATACAATTTTAGGAAAAGCTGAAACGAACGAAAAAGGAGAATTTACTATTAAAATTGATCTTAAAAAAGATGAAAATACGGAAGGAATTCAGGTTCATAATTATCATGTGAATGCTTCTTTAACCGACGTTAACGGGGAAACTCAATCTGCAGAAACGGATGTAAAAGTGGCTTCGGTTTCTCATTATCTTAAAGCAAAGGACATTAAAGAAGAATTTGCAGAAAATGATATAAAAGTAAAAGTCGAAAGTTTTAATTATAACGATATTGCTTTGGCTAAAAGTTATAAAGTAAAATTGGTAAAACTGAGGGAACCACAGCGTATTTTCAGGGATAATTTTAAAAGCGTTATTCAGGATTTACCTGTTTTTTCGAAGGAAGATTTTGTGAAAAAATTCCCGCATGACCGTTTTGATCAGTCCGATGATAAGAAAAACTGGAAAGTAGAAAAAATTGTTACAGAACGTACAGAAAATACTAAAGATCTTAATCTTGGAAAATTGGAACCCGGAGAATACCGACTTGAACTGTATAATATTGAAGGAAAAGATACGGTAAAAGTACAGCAGGATTTCAGTGTCTGGAGCAAAAAAGGATTAGGGAAAAGTCAGTTTCCGTTTTTGAAAATTATTGGTCCAAAATCACAGGTTACAAGAGGAAGCCAGGCTTTGGTGTATGCCTATTCCAAAATTCCGGATGCTGTTGTGAATGTGTATTTACAGGACGGAAACGGAAATACAAAAATGGAAAAAGGTAAGTTTAATAATGGAATATTCGTTTACAAGCTGCCAATTTCTCAGGACAAAAGTATTGTGAAATATAATGTTCAGTTTCAGGTGGTTCATTATAACGATGTTCAGAATCAGTTTGTTAATATTGGAATAAAAGATGAAAGCAAAGCGCTGAAAGTTGAACTGACGACTTTCCGGGATAAATTAGAGCCTAATTCAAAAGAAAAATGGAGTGTAAAAATCACCGGGAGAAATAATGAAAAGGTAGTTGCTGAGGTTTTGGCCAATATGTATGATAAATCATTAGACAAATTTATCCCAAACACGTATGTATTCAACAATATCTACAGACCCAGAAATATTGTAAGAAATTTTGGTATTCCGTCGTATCCGTCAGTATTATCTTGGAATGAAAAAATTAAATATCTGGAAGGTAAAAATGTTTATCTCCCACAGTTCATATGGTTTGACAACAATGTTTTTTTTGATCTGATGCTGAAATACGGATTGATAAAAGATACAGACGGTGATGGAGTAGACGATGAAAAAGACGAATGTCCTACTGTTCCCGGCTTGGAATATTATAAAGGTTGCCCCGTCTCTTCAACAAGCATAAGAAATATGGCTGTTGCAGAAGCAGCATCCCCGGTTGCAAAAGAGGTTTTTGACAGTACAGATGGAGACGGAGTTTTAGATAAAGATGATACTCCGAAAAAGGCGGAAAAACCGAAAGAAGACCTGGAAAATGTTCAGGCTCGTAAAAACCTTAACGAAACGGCTTTTTTCTATCCTCAGTTAAAAACCGATGATAATGGAAATGTAAATTTTGAATTTACCTCTCCTGAAGCATTAACAAAGTGGAAACTGATGTTTTTAGCTCACACGGCAGATGCCAGAAGTGGAGTACTGGAGCAAGATATTATTACTCAGAAGAAATTTTCTGTAACGCCCAATTATCCGAGATTTTTAAGAGAAGGTGATGAACTGAATTTTCAGGCGAAACTTTCCAATCTTGAAGATCAGGCACTTTCCGGTTCGGCCTCTTTACAGATTTTAAATGCGGAAACCAATGAAGATATTACGTCTCTTTTCGGAGTCAGCTCGGTTCAGAATTTTGAAGTAAAAGCGACAGGAAATTCTGTACTAAGCTGGAATTTGAAAGCACCTTTCAACAAAGCAAGTTCGATTATCATTAAAGTCGTTGCAAAAGCAGGAGAATATTCTGATGGTGAACAAATTCCTGTTGCCATATTATCAAACAGAATGTTGCTGACCGATGCGCTTCCGGTTTTTGTGAAAGAAGGACAGACGAAAACATTTACCTTAGAGAGTTTAAAAAACAATACGTCTAAAACAGTGGCAAATTTCAGTAATACTTTAGAATTGAAAACCAATCCGATCTGGGAAATTATTTTTGCGTTGCCGAATTTAAGCGAAAATCTTAATATCTCTTCTGATGCAAGATTCAATACATGGTTTGCAGATGTAGTGGGTTCTGAAATTTTTAAAGCCAATCCAAGAATGCAGGCTGTTTTTGATGAATATAAAAATGCAGATCAGTTAAAAAGTAATCTCGAAAAAAATCAGGAACTGAAACAATTGCTGATGGAGGAAACTCCGTGGGTTTTGCAGTCTCAGTCTGAAACTGAAACAATGAACAGTCTTTCCAGGCTTTTTGATGTGAATGCCATGAAGAATTCCATTAATAAAGACTGGTCGATTTTAAAGCAGTATCAAAATGGAGACGGTGGTTTCCCTTGGCTTCCTGGTTTTGAAAGTTCGTATTCAAGTTCATTATATATTCTGAGAAATTTAGGTAAAATGAATGAGTGGCTGAAAGACGGGATTTCTGTGTATCAGACGGATCAAAATAATATGGTTTCAAGACTGATCGGTTATATTGATCTTGAATTGGAAAAATACTGGAAAGAAAGCGAAAACAGCCCATGGAGTAACTTTGCACTGGATTATCTTGATACCCGTCGTTATTGGGAAAAGCAATATCCGCTTACCGGAAAAGGAAAATTATTAAAATCAATGATTATCAACCGTTCTGAAAAATTCAAATTTACAGATCTTACTTTCTATGGATTACACAGAGCTGCCTTGATTTTTGATAGTTATGGACTGAAAAAACCTTCGGACAGACTGATTAATTATATCAAAGAAACTTCCACTTCTTCGGAAACGCAAGGGGTTTACTGGAAACAGAATTTTGATGACTGGGGCTGGTATAATTCTAAAACAGTGAATCATGCCGGAGCCATAGAAGCTTTAAATAAACTGGATTCCAAAGATGTAAATTTTATTGAAGAAGCTAAGGTTTGGCTAGCAACTCAGAAAGAAGTTAATTCGTGGGGAAATTCAAGAAATACGGCAGAAGTTATTTACATTATGATGAATTCGGGAAAATCGTGGACTGGAACTGAATCTGATAAAGCAACTGTAATCTGGGGCGGGAAAGAAGTAAATCCTCAGACAAAAACGACAGGATATCTGAAACAGACTATAAAATCTGATGTTTTAGATAAAAACTTAGGAACCGTTACCGTAACAAAACTAGGTCCCGGAATTGTGCAGGGCGGATTATTTTGGCAATATTATGAAAACCTTGAAAATGTAAAATCTACCGAAACTTATATTGCTATTTCAAGAGAATATTACAAAAAAGTAAAAACAACGAATGGCGATCAATTGGTTAAAATTGAAGAAAAAAGTCCGCTAACAGTTGGTGATAAAATTACCGTAAGAATGATTCTGGATACCGACCGACCGATGCAGTACGTTCATCTGAAAGATATGCGGGCAGCTGGATTAGAGCCTGTAGACGTTCTTTCCGGATATCAGTGGAAAAATAATCTGGGGTATTATCAGGCAACCAAGGATGCGTCTACCAATTTCTATATCTACTATATGCCGAAAGGAAAATACGTTTTTGAGTATGATTTAATTTGCAATGCTTCTGGAAGTTTTTCAAGCGGATTTGCCACACTACAAAATTATTATGCACCTCAGATGAACGCCAGAACAAAAGGCGACAAAATAGAAATAAAAAAATAACCAAAATATATTAATGAAAAACATTAAAATTCTAATGATTCTCCTGTGTTTTGGAGTTTTCAACAAAATGCAGGCGCAGAAATACTATGACGATCAATGGAAGAAAGTTTCGGTAAACTATCAGAAAGGAACTTATAAATCTAATCTTCCTATCATTTTAGATATACAGAAAAATGCGATGAATGATAATAATATTGTACAGCTTATTCAGTCTTTAAAAGCTGAATTCAGCATCTTGAATCAGACTTCGGACGATGATAAAAATAATGCTGTAAGTATGCTTTTTAAAAAATTACAGAATGTCGGTACGAAGATAAAGGGAGAAGATAAAATTGTTTATGAGGTTTTACTGAATGGTTTTTTTCTGGATTATTATAAAGAACATTCGTGGGAAATTGATAGCAGAACAAATATCAATTCTCAGGATATTTCACAAATTGAAACATGGAGTAAACTTGATTTCAAAAATTATTTAGATCAAAATTATCAGGAGCTCGATCAGCAGAAAGCAGAAATGAAAAACATCTTTTTAAAGAAATACAAAGATGTTTTTTCATACAGTGATTATGTTTCCTATTTCCCGACGTTGGAAGATTGGTATCTGACAAAAAAAATAGCATTTCTGACTGAAAACGATCTTTTTACTAAAAATGAACTGGAAGAAAACCACATAAAAGTCAATGAATTTTATGATGAATTAATTGCACAAAATACGGGGAATGTAAAATTATATTTTATGCACAAGAAATTGCAGGATAACTGTGATTTCAATAGTTGTAAGGATAAATTAGTTCAGCTTCAGAATCTTCTTAAATCCAATACAGAAGGGGATTATAAGGTGATAATTATGGATGAGATTATTGAAGATCTTATTTCAAAAAATAAAGAAAAAGAAGCCATCGAGATTATTAATGAAGCAAAAACTCAATATCCGAAATCTTCTTTTATTGAGAATATCAAGAACAAGGAAAATCAGATTATCAATCCTTCTTTAAATATAAAATATGAACAGCAGACACAAAGTAATCTGCCTATTCATTTTGTGGCAGAATACAAAAATGTTTCAGAATTTTCAATTAGTATTTACGGAGTAAAAGAAGATCTTACTTCATTTCTGCGTTATACAATGGATTCTTATTCCAATCCGTTTGCTAAGGTTAAAAAAAGTCTGGTAAAAAAAGAAGTATATATATTGGAAGATTTTAAAGATTATAAAACTCACAAAACATCTTTGGAAATCAAATCTCTTCCGCCGGGAATTTATCTTGCAGAATATTCTGTCAATGGACTTAAGGAAAAAGAAGAATATGTAGAAAAAGATTTTTATTTTCTGGTGTCAGACAACAAAATTATTTATCAGACCAAGACGGATAGAAATCAGTTGTCGAATGAATTAAAATTAGTCAGCAGTGAAAACGGTAAGCCTGTTACTAATGAAAATATTACATTCTATGAGTTGGTTTCTTGTAAAACCTTCAATAAAACAGAAGGAAAAACGTATGATAAAGGAATTTTTAAGTTTCCGTCGACGGAAAATAAAGAATATTACAGAACTTTTTTAATAAAACAATCAAAAACGAATAGTTTCCAAATGATGCAGTTCTATGGAAACCGTTCTGTCAATACTATTGATCAAGGCACAAAAGCTCGTTCTAAAGCACAGATATTCACAGATAGAGCAATCTACAGGCCGGGACAGACCGTTTATTTTAAAGTGATTAATACAACTCTTGAAAAAGAGATAGAATCTGTGGTAGCAGGACTGAAACAGAAAATTACTTTAACCGATACAAACGGTCAGGAAGTTTCTTCCCAAATTTTCACTACAAACGAGTTTGGTTCTTATCACGGAAGTTTTATTCTTCCGAAGAGTAAGCTGAATGGTAGGTTTGAATTAAGAACTGATGCCAATAGGGGATACAGAAATTTCAGTGTTGAGGAATATAAAAGACCGAAGTTTGAAGTTATTTTCGATCCTGTAAAAGACGAATATAAATATGGAGAAACCATTGAAGTGAAAGGGAAAGCAATGATGTTTTCAGGGGTACCTTTGGGTAATGTAACAGTAAATTATGAAATTAAAAAACACAATATTCGCTGGAGATATTTTAGTTGGTATCCACATGATAATGACAATGAAAATTCGATTTTAGGTAAAGTTAAAACTAATGGAAAGGGAGAGTTTACTATTCTTCTGGATCTGAAAAAAGACGCAAAACTAGACGGAATTCAGATTGATAACTATTCAATGAATGCTTCTGTAACCGATATTAACGGTGAAACACAAACTGCAGACACAGAATTGAAAGTAGCATCTGTCTCGCATTATATACAAACAGAAAGCATCGACAATGTTTTCTCCGATGAAAATGTAAAAATAAAAGTTGAAACTAAAAATTACAACGAACAGATTCTTAAAAAACCGTATCAGGTAAAACTTTCAAAGCTTGAATCGCCTGACAGGATTTTTAGAAATAATTTCAGATCGGAAGTTCAGGATACACCGAAATTCCCGAAAGAGGAATTTATTAATAAATTCCCGCACGATTTGTATGATAAAAATGATGAGGTGAAAAACCGGAAAGCTTCTGCTGTCATTCTGAATGGAGTGCAGCGAAATGAAGAACCTCTCGATTTAGGGAAATTAGATGCAGGAGATTACCAGTTGGAGCTTTATAATATTGAAGGTAAAGACACAATAAAAACTTTCCAAAATTTCAGTGTCTGGAATAAAAAATATTTAGAAGCCGATCAAAAAACATTCCTCACGGTTTTAGATCCTAAAAAGGAATTTAAAAGAGGGGAAAAGGTTACACTTTATATTTACTCCGCAATTCAGGATGCTTTATTGAATATTTTCATTCAGGATGGATCAGGAAAAACGGTCTTTGAAGTTTATCCATTCAAAAATGGAATTGTAGAATTTACAACAGATATTCCCAAAGATAAGAATGTTAAAAATCTGAATCTTCAGTTTCAGGTTGTTGCTTTCAATGACATTCAGACGCAGTCAGTAAATCTTCCGATAAGCGACGCTGAAGAACCGTTAAGAATTGAAACGGTAACTTTCAGAGATAAAATCGAACCGAATTCAAAAGAAAAATGGTCGGTAAAAGTATTGGGAAATAGTAAGGAAAAGATTAATGCAGAAGTTCTGGCGAATATGTATGATTTATCTCTGGACAAGTTTGCGAAAAATAGTTTTATTTGGGATCAGTTATACGTTCCGTATTCGATTGTCACTTCATACGATTTAAAACAAAATCTTCTTCAGAAATCTTATGAGAGAAGTTTGCCTTATCTGCCGGAAGAATATATAGAAGTTCCTAATTTTGATTGGTTTGATGGTGAAATGTATTTTATGCGTAATTCACTTCTAACAACGACAGGATTTGTTAATCAAAAAGGAGTGAAAGCTGCAGCCTATACACCTCCGCCGCCGCCTCCAATCGGAGGAGCTAAAAGGAATATGGCGATGAAAGTTTCAAAACAGGAAGATAAGATTGAAGTTATTCAAAATGTTGTACCCGAGCCGGTAAAAGCTCCTAAAGTCGAAACCCCACCGCTACCGGAAAGTGATTTAAGCAAAGTCACCATCCGTCAAAACCTCAACGAAACCGCCTTCTTCTATCCCGAATTAAAAACCGATTCGGAAGGAAATGTAAGTTTCGAATTCACTTCTCCGGAAGCATTGACGAAGTGGAAATTAATGTTCTTGGCTCATACAAAAGATGCCAGAGCAGCAACGTTGGAAAAAGAAGTGGTGACGCAGAAAGAGTTCTCCGTAACGCCGAATTATCCAAGATTTTTGAGAGAAGGAGATGAGTTGAATTTGCAGTCAAAATTATCAAACTTAACGAACAAAAAACTTAATGGTTCGGCAAGCTTACAAATATTAGATGCTTTTACAAACGAAGATATTTCATCTCATTTTGGTTTAATCTCAAGTATTCAGAATTTTGATTTAAATGAAAATGGAAACTCAGCTTTGACGTGGAAAATAAAAGTTCCGAACAATGTTTCTTCGATTATTTTAAAAGTCGTGGCAAAAGCCGGTCAATATTCCGATGGCGAACAAAAAGCGGTGGCAATTTTACCTAATAGAATGTTGGTGACTGATGCAGTTCCTATTTTTGTGAAAGAAGGTGAAACCAAAACTTTTGAACTGGAAAATCTTAAAAATGTCAATTCAACAACAATTTCCAATGTTTCAAATACATTGGAATTGGCCACGAATCCGATTTGGGAAATTATGTTTGCGCTTCCAAGTCTTAAAAATGATCAGAATAATTCTGCGGATGTTATTTTTAACAAATGGTTTGCTGATGTTTTAGCTTCAGAAATTTTTAAGGCAAATCCGAAAATAAAAACGGTATTTGAGGAATATCAGAATAAAGGATTATTGAATTCAAATCTTGAAAAAAATCAGGAACTGAAACAATTGTTGCTGTATGAAACTCCTTGGGTGTTGGAAAGTAAAAGTGAAACAGAACAAATGGCGAAACTTTCGCTTCTATTTGATATTAATAATATGCGAAATACTACTCAGAGTGATTGGGACGATTTCAAAAAACTGCAGAATCCGGATGGTGGATTTTCTTGGTATCAGGGTTATCCAAGCTCGTATTCGACTTCGTTATATATCTTGAAAAATTTAGGAAAAATCAATTCTTGGTTAAAGGATAATGTGAAGGATTATCAAAGCTCCGAACAAAATAAATTGATTGCAAACATGCTGAAATATGTAGATAATGAAATCAATAAATATTCGGATGTAAAAGAAAAAAATATCTGGACAAACTGGACGTTGGACTATCTTGATACCAGAAATTATTGGGAAAAACAATATCCGTTAAAAGGAAATGGAGCAACTTTAAAATCTTTGGTTAAACAAAAAGCAAAAACAGCAAGAATCACAGATTTTACGTTCTTCGGACTTCATCGTGCGGCTTTATTGATGAGCGATTATGGCTTAAAAGATGTTTCAGATAAGTTGATGACTTATTTAAAAGAAACTTCTGTAGATTCAAAAACACAGGGGGTGTATTGGAAACAGAATCTTGATGATTGGGGTTGGTTCAGTTCAAAAGTGGTGAATCACGCAGGAGCTTTGGAGGCTTTCAACAAATTAAAGCCAAACGATCAGAAATTCATCGAAGAAATGAAAATCTGGTTAATCACCCAAAAAGAAGTGAATTCCTGGGGAAGTTCACGAGGAACATCGGAAGTGATTTTTACGATATTAAATTCAGGAAAATCATGGACGAGCACAGACAGCGATAAGGCAATTGTCATTTGGGGCGGAAAAGAATTGAAACCTGAAACTCAGGCAACGGGTTATGTAAAATCTACTGTAAAAACTGATGTGGTTGATAAAAAATTAGCGACAGTTACCGTAACAAAACCTGGTGTGGGAATTGTTCAGGGAGGATTATTCTGGCAGTATTATGAAGATTTAGATAAGATTACATCTTCTGAAAATTATATTTCTGTAACGAAAGAACTGTACAAAAAAATCAAAACAGTAAATGGAGAAGAATTACAGAAAATATCTTTGGAAACTCCGTTGAAAGTAGGTGATAAAGTAACCGTACGAATGATTTTAAATACAGACCGGGCAATGGAATTTATTCAAATTAAAGATATGAGAGCAGCAGGATTTGAGCCTGTAGATGTGCTTTCTGGCTATCAGTGGAAAAATAATCTGGGATATTATCAATCGACAAAAGATGCTTCAACCAATTTTTATATTCAAAATATGCCGAAAGGAAAATATGTCTTTGAATACGATTATGTAGCCAATGCATCCGGAAAATTCTCAAACGGAATTACGACAATTCAGAATTATTATGCGCCACAGATGAATGCACACACGAAAGGAACGAATGTTCAGATTTCGGAATAATGAGACTTCTATAATTTTTAAATTAAAACTCTTCAACTTGTTGGAGAGTTTTTTTGGAGTTAAAATAAGACATTAAGAAAAGTGAATAATGATAACTTTGAATGTGAATTTAACATCTAAATGATATTTAATAATTCATAATTTAAATTTATCTGATATATTTGTTTTTTAACATTTAGATAAGCTATGGAAAACGTATTCGATACAAAAGATGCTCAGAATTACATTGATAGAATTAATAAACTGACTCCTGAAACACAGGGTTTGTGGGGCAAAATGATGGTTGATCAGATGTTGGCGCACTGTAATGTATCTTATGAAATGGTTTATGAACCCGAAAAGCATAAAAAACCGGGAGCCATTGCGAAATTTATTTTAAAATCATTTGTGAAATCTAAAGTGGTGGGCGAAAAAGCGTATGCCCAGAACGGACCGACAGCACCTCAGTTTATTATTGCAGACAGAAAGAATTTTGAAGAGGAAAAGAAGAGATTGGTTGGGTTTATTCAGAAAACACAGCAACTCGGAACTTCGGCTTTCGAAGGCAAAGAATCTTTTTCTTTCGGGAAATTAAAAGCTCAGGAATGGAACAATATGTTTGCAAAACATCTGAATCATCACCTTTCACAATTCGGAGTATAAATATTTAAACAAAACAGATATGAAAAAACTTTTATTAGCCTTCGTTCTTATTTCCAATTTCGTTTTTGCCCAGATGCCCAACATCTCGAATATTTGGCTTAACGACAGCAAGGCTTACACTGGAACAATCGGAAATAAAAATCAGGAAATTAAACTTAAAATTAATCTTTCGGAACAGAATAAGAAAAATGATCAGGAATATTTCGTTTCAGGATACACACTTGTAGATAAAAATTATACTAAGTTTGAAGGCAAAATGACCATAACTAAATACAGAAATACCAAGAAGAAAGGAGTTGTGTATGGCGAATATGAATTAGCCGAAGAAAATAAAGGCAAACATTCCGGACTTTTTAAAGGGAAATTTATGTATACTTTTAAATGGAATAAAACGGAAGAAAAAGTAGAATCTCAACAGATAGAATTAACAGGCGACTGGAAAAGCTACGACGGAACGCTGGATTTTAAAACAAGGATAAAAAATCAATAATTACAGATTAAGAATATGAAATTAGGTGCATTTTCAATCAGTTTGAGTGTAAAAGATCTTCAGAAATCAAAAGACTTTTATGAGAAACTGGGATTCAGCCAAATGGCAGGAAATATGGAACATAATTATCTGATCATGAAAAACGGAGATCATATTATCGGGCTTTTCAAAGCGATGTTCGACGGGAATATGTTAACCTTCAATCCCGGCTGGGATCAGGATGCACAGAACCTTGAATCTTTTGATGATGTGCGCGATATTCAGAAAAAATTAAAAGAGCAAGGTATCGAAATAGAGAAAAGTGCCGATGAATCAACTTCCGGTCCAGAGCATATTTATCTTAAAGATCCGGATGGAAATATGATTTTGATCGATCAGCACAGATAATATGATATCAAAATTAAAACTAAACTTTAAATAAAAACAAAACTATGGCATCAGTAAACGCTTATTTAACATTCAACGGAAACTGCAGAGAAGCTTTTGATTTTTACAAATCTGTTTTTGGCGGAGAATATCCTTACATTGGAACTTTTGGTGAAATGCCTCCGATGGAAGGCAAAGAAACTTCAGAGGATGATAAGGACAAAATTATGCACGTTTCTCTTCCGATTTCTAAAGAAACGGTTTTAATGGGAAGCGATACAGGCGGAGAGTGGGCTTCTCACTTCAAGCAGGGAAATAATATTGCGGTTTCTATTAATACAGATTCTAAGGAAGAAGCCGATACGTTATTCAACGGACTTTCTGCGGGCGGTATGGTTACAATGCCGTTAGAAGATACATTTTGGGGAGCTTACTTCGGAATGTTTACCGATAAATTCGGAATCAACTGGATGGTAAATTACGATGATCCTGCAAAAATGGAGCAACATCCTTAATTTTACATAACCGGCAGAATTCTGTCGGTTTTTTTAATTGAAATCTAATAATAATTCTAAAAAGCTGATTTACAAATAAGAGGATTGATTTTTCTAATATAGAGATTTTGTTATTATTGATTTAAAGTATTAAATTTGTTGAAAACGATAGATAATACTAATAAAACTATGAAAAGGATTTTTACGAAGGTGGCTTTGAGCATTTTTACTTTAGGTGCAACATTTTTACAGGCTCAGGAAAACGATTTGGGAGCTTGGTATATGTATTTCGGAAACAATAAGATTAGCAAGAAACTAAATTTTCATAACGAAATTCAGTATAGAAATTTTGATGGAATTGGAGACTTGGAACAACTTTTAATCCGTACCGGAATTGGATATGATTTAACGGAAAATAATAACAACATTTTATTAGGTTATGGTTTTATATTAAGTCGGCCTTACGTAAAAGGTGAAAAAACTGAAAACATTGAGCATCGTATTTTCCAGCAGTATATTACAAAACAGAAATTCGGGCGTTTTTATCTTCAGCATCGTTACAGATTAGAGGAACGCTTTTTAGAAGATGATTTCAGGATGAGGTTTCGTTATTTGTTGGGCGTTAATATTCCAATCAATAACAAAGAAATGTTGCCAAAAACATTTTATGGTTCTGTTTATAATGAGATTTTTCTCCATTTAAACAGTCCGACTTTCGATAGAAACCGAGTCTACGGAGCATTAGGATATATGATTAATAAAAATATGAGAATTGAAGCGGGGTATATGAATCAGATTCAGGAAAATAGAAACCGCGGACAGATTCAGATTGGTTTTTATAATAATATTCCGTTTACAAAAAATTAAAAAAATCCCATTTTAATGGATTTTAAACAACTAATAACTAAATAAAAGAAATCTTAAATAATCAAGTATTTTAAAAGTAATAATAATGATTCACAGTTATGTTATAATATCTATTGCAGTACTGTTGTCTGTAATGATACTCGTAATGATAGGACAAAAACTGAAAGTTGCCTATCCGATTTTCCTTGTAATTGCAGGTTTATTGATAAGCCTGGTTCCGGGAATGCCAAATATTGAAATAGAGCCTGATTTGGTTTTCTTGATTTTCCTTCCGCCGATTTTGTTTGAAGCAGCTTGGTTTACTTCATGGCAGGATTTTCATAAATGGAGAAAACAGATTTTCTCAATGGCTTTCGGGTTAGTGTTTTTAACGTCCATTGTGGTTGCTTATCTTTCTTCATCAATTATTCCGGGCTTAACAGTCGCAATGGGATTTTTGTTGGGAGGAGTTAATTCTCCACCAGATGCAGTTGCGGCAACTTCAGTATTGAAGCACATGAAAATTCCGAAAAAAATTACTACGATTCTGGAGGGAGAAAGTTTGATTAACGATGCATCGAGTTTAATTGTATTTAAATTTGCTTTGGCAGCTGTAATTTCCGGACAATTCATTTTTCGAGAAGCAGTACAGGATTTTTTCACTATGGCGATTGGAGGAATTGCAGTTGGAGCGGGTGTTGGACTTCTGTTTGGTAAATTATTAAAATTAATTCCTTCCAATTCAAATATCGACACCATTATTACACTGATTGTTCCTTACATTATGTACATCGGAGCGGAGCATTTTCATTTTTCCGGAGTGTTGGCAGTTGTGGTTGGAGGTTTGCTGATGTCTTATAATTCGCATTGTTATTTAAGTCATACGTCAAGAATTCAGTCAGGAAATGTCTGGAGTGTTCTGATATTTTTAATGAATACCATTATTTTCATTTTAATAGGATTAGAATTACCGGTTGTCGTTGCGGCGATGAAAGATTACACCATTTCAGAAGGTATTTTTTATAGTATTGTGATTGGTGGCGCTATTATTTTCACAAGATTGTTTTATAGTTATGCCATCATGTACTTTCCTTGGTTTTTGTCGAAAAAAGTGAGAGCAAAAAATCCTAAACCCGATTGGAAAGAACCTTTTATTATCAGTTTTGCTGCCATGCGGGGAGTAGTTTCTTTAGCTGCGGCATTATCAATTCCGGCATTTTTACCAAACGGCGATGCTTTCCCACACCGAAATATCATCCTGTTTGTAACGTTCGTTATTATTTTGATCACCTTGGTCGGACAGGGATTATTATTAACTCCAATTTTAAAATTTCTAAAAGTAGATGACGCAGGAAGTGAGCTCCCAGAAGAAAAACAGGAAGTCATTTTAATGAGAAAGTTAAAAGAAACCGCTCTGAACAAACTGGAAAATGATTTTTCAGAGTTGGCAGAAAAAAACAGTCTTGTACAGCATCAAAAACATAAACTGCAGAATGAAATGATGATGATGGCAGATAAAGCGCAGTGTATGGCTTCTACAGGAGATTATGTAAAGGCAATGAATGAAAATAAAGATGTCATGAGGCAGATTATTCAGGCGCAGAGAAACGAACTTCACCGTATGAAACGGGATAAGATTTTCGACGATCACGTCATGAGAACCATCGAAATGCAGTTGGATTTTGATGAAGCAAAAATTACCGGATTTTCCCACGGATAATTTTTACATTTGCATTAGTAAAATTAATAAAAACACATATGAATGACCCAATTATCATACAGTACAAGGTAAATGCACCTGTCGAAAAAGTATGGAATGCATTAACCGACAAAGATGAAATGAAAAACTGGTATTTCGATATTCCTGATTTTAAATTAGGGCTTTTTGAAATATTTAATTTCTACGAACCGGGAGAGGAAAAAAAATATCATCATCAGGCACAGATTTTAGAAATAATCCCGAATCAGAAACTGAAACACACATGGTATTATCCCGAATTATCAAAAGGAAAAACATTGGTAAGCTGGGAACTTCAAACTGATGAAAAAGAAGTCTTGATAAGATTAATTCATGATGAAATTGAAAACTTACAGGATTTAGGGGAAAGTTTTTCTGAAGAAGCTTTTGAAGAAGGCTGGCATGAGATTATCGGTAAAAGTCTGAAATCATATCTTGAAAAGGAAAATGATATTTAATTTTAAATCTATTATTGGTTACATATTACAATTTGGTCAACATATCGGTCAAATTAGTACAGAGGAATAAATTTTCCTAATTTTGATGAAAATATTTAGAAATTCAATGAAAAAAAATATAATAGCAGGTTTTGCAGTAGTTTTGTTGTTGGTAGCTTGTAAGAACGATAAAAAAGTTTTGGATTCTTTGGCAGATTATAACAATTCAATGACGGAGAAAGGGTATCATTTCGGAGATAAACTGACGTTGCCAAAAGAAGTAACAGATGATGCGGAAAGCATCTCCATCAGCTTTGGAGACAAAGAAACTTCTGAATTAACTATCAATCCTAAGTTCTTTACATTAGGTGACAATGCTGTTACTTTCAATATCAAAACAAAAGGAGGTGAAACATTAACTCAGGATGCGACCATCAATGTTTTTGCTAAAAATCCTGAACAGAAAATTAACTACGAAATTGTGGCAGAATATCCTCACGATCCTAAAAATTTCGTACAAGGTTTTCAGATCGAAGGGAATACTATTTATGAAAGTGACGGACAAAACGGATCTTCTCAGATTCTAAAATATACATTGGGAACCACAACTCCTCTGGCTTCAACAAAACAGCCTCAGGAAGATTTTTCTGAAGGAAGTACGATTGCTGGTGATAAAGTGTATCAACTGACTTGGCAAAGTAAAAAAGGTTACATTTATGATAAAAGTTCATTAAAATTGTTATCTGAATTTGCCTATCCTAATGTGTTGGGAGAAGGTTGGGGATTAACGTATGACGGAAAAAACCTGATCGCTTCAGACGGAAGTAAATTACTATATTTTCTTGATGTAAATGACCCTTCAAAGTTAATTAAATATATTGCCGTCGCGGGAAGTTCTCAGATTTACGATCAATTAAATGAGCTTGAATTTCATAACGGATTTATCTACGCAAACGTTTGGCAAAAACCGATTATTCTGAAAATTAATCCTGCCAACGGAGAAGTTGTCGGAACATTTGACTTTACAGAAATTGCAAAAAAAAATACAAAAGGAAGTGATGATGTACTGAACGGAATTGCTTTTAAAGGCGAAAATATGTTGGTGACGGGTAAAAACTGGTCGAAAATCTATGAAGTTGCGATCAAATAATTTTTTGATTTATATTAAAATTTAAACGTGAAGAAACATCTGATAGCAGGTTTCGCAGCTATTTTGTTGCTGGCATCTTGTACAAATGATGAAGATATTCTGAATGCTCTGGCGGATTACAACAATTCGATGGAGGAGAAAGGGTATCATTTTGGAGATAAATTAAATCTTCCGAAAGAAGTGACCGATAATGCAGAAAGTATTTCCATAAGTTTTGGAGACAAGGAAACTTCCAGTTTAATGATTGATCCTAAGTTTTTTACTTTTGGTGATAACGAAGTTACTTTTAATATCAAAACAAAAGGTGGCGAAATTCTCAATCAGGATGCAACCATCAATGTTTTTACAAAAAATCAGGAACAGAATATTGCCTACGAAATCGTAGCAGAATATCCTCACGATCCGAATAATTTTGTGGAAGGATTTCTTATCGAAGGAAATACAATATATGAAAGTGACGGTTTGGCAAAAGCTTCTCAATTAATAAAATATACGTTAGGAAGTACGACTCCGATCATCACAGAAAAGCAACCTGCCGATATTTTTTCTGAAGGTTGTGCAATTGTCGGTGACAAAATTTATCAGTTAACGTATCAGAATAAGATTGGTTTTGTTTACGATAAAAATACATTGAAAAAAATCTCAGAGTTTCCTTTGCCTAATGAGTTTGGAGAAGGTTGGGGATTGACTTACGACGGGAAAAATCTTATCGCAGATACGGGTTCAAATGACTTATATTTTTTAGATGTTAATGATCCTTCAAAAGTAGTAAAAACCGTTGCTGTTGGTGGAAATAAAGAGATTTACAGTCAAATCAACGAACTGGAATATCATAATGGATTTATTTATGCAAATGTTTGGCACAAACCGTATATTTTAAAGATAAATCCTACAAACGGAGAAACGGTCGGAAAGTTTGATTTTACAAAAATTACGGAAGAAAATACCAAAAATGACACCGAACACGTTTTAAACGGAATTGCTTTTAAAGGTGATAATATGTTGGTAACCGGTAAGAATTGGTCCAAAATTTACGAAGTTGCCATTAAATAAATTAAAAATTGTCACAACTTCAGTTGAATAAAAATAAATTAATTAAATTGGTAGCGTTCCTTAGGAGCGCTATCTTTAGTAAAAGAATTTGAAACGATTATATTTTATATTTGTATTGATTTTCTGTTCGTTATCTGCGCAGAAAACACTCCCTTTTGATACTTTAAAGCTCAAGGAAGTTAAAGATATGTTTGCAGACGATTACGGAAATCTGTATATCTATAAAAATAAAGATTTTAGTTTTACGAAGTATGATTCTTTAGGGAAACAGATTGGTAAACTGATGTTTACAGTGCCTTTCAAAGTACAGACTGTGCAAAATCCGTTAACGGTTCCTTTGTTTTCTGAAAATGCTCAGGAGTTAAAGTTTGTCGATCAAAATATGAATGAAATTCAGAAGGTTGATTTTAAACAGAAATTCGGATTTATAAAAATGGTATATGCCGAAGATCTACAGCAGATCTGGCTGTTGGATGAAAGTTCTAAACGATTGATTCAGTATAATTTCAGAAACGAAACGATGATCAATTCTTATCCTTTCGGAGATAGTTTTGATGATCTTATGGATTTTTTGGTGTATGAAAACAAAGTGTATATATTAACGAGAAAGTTTATCAGAGTATATAATTTTAAATTTGAAAAAATCTTTGAAGCGCCGATCGATAATGGAAAACGTTTCAGAAGAGAAAATGAATTTATATTAGTCATAACAAATAATTCGATTTTAAAATACATTCCGGAAAAAGAAATGGTTAAGATTTTCGGGGATTCTGATGCAAAGATTGTGGATAAAAATACGCTTTCTTATTTTGAAATGAAAGACAACAAACTCTATCTTTACAGCTTAGAAAAGAATACAGAAACTAAACTGCAGACAGAGCCTGATGCTAGGCCAAAAGCTACAGAACAGGATGTAGAAAAATCGGCAGAAAAACCTTCGGAATCAGACAGTCAGGAAGAAAAACTGGAAAAGAAAACACAGGAAATTGAAAGCAAAAATCCTGCTGAAAGTTCGTTGCAGAAACTGATTGAAGAAAGTTCGGAAGTTGAGTCGGCAGGCGTTTAGTTATTAAAATCAAAAATAGGTAAGAGAAATATGCATATTGCAGTTACAGGAAATATCGGAGCAGGAAAAACGACATTAACTACGATGCTTTCTAAGCACTACGGATGGGATGCCCAATTTGAAGATGTAGATCATAACCCTTATTTGGAGGATTTTTATGCTGACATGAGCAAGTGGAGTTTTGCTTTGCAGATTTATTTTTTGGGAAGCAGATTTCGTCAGGTTAAAGAGATTAGGGAAAGTGGAAAAAACATTATTCAGGATCGTACGATCTATGAAGATGCACATATTTTTGCAGAGAACTTAAACGATATGAATCTTCTGTCGGATCGTGATTTTAAAAATTATGAATCCGTTTTCAGTCTGATGAAATCTTTTGTTTCCGCACCGGATTTATTGATTTATCTTAAATCTGATGTTCCGAATCTCGTTAAAAAGATCTATAAAAGAGGAAGAGAATATGAGGCATCAATCAGCATTGAGTATCTTTCAAAATTGAATCAGAAATACGAAAAATGGATTTCTAATTATACGGAAGGAAAACTTTTGGTAATTGAAGTCGATGATTTGGATTTTGTTGAAAGACCGGAGGATTTCGGATTTGTTCTGGAAAAAATAGAAGCAGAACTGAATGGTTTGTTTAACAAAGATTTAGGATAAATTAAACTTAAAGTATATTGATTTCTTTCTAAATTTGAAGAACGAGTTTAATTTTTAAATATAATTATAGATGTTGGTTAAGGTTTTACATAATGGAAATTGTTCAAAATCAAATGCGGTTTTAGAATATCTGGATGAGAATGGAGTGCCGTTTGAGATCATTAATATTGTGGAAGATCCTCTAAGTGCTCTTGAAATTAAAACGGTTTTAAAGAAATTAAACCAAAGCGTTTTTCACATCATCAGAAAAACGGAAAAACTGTATATCGAAAAATTTGCGGGTAAAGATCTCTCGGAAGAAGAATGGATAAAAGTGTTGTCTGAAAATCCTGAACTGATCCAAAGACCGATTATCATTAAAGGTTCTGTGGCAATGTTGGGAAGACCGATTGAAAATGTGAAATATTTTATCGAAAAATAATAAGTACATTAAAATTTAAATAAAAAAAGTCAGCTTTATCGCTGACTTTTCTGTTTTTATAAAAGGATAACTCCTTCTATTTTAGCTACTTCTTTATAAATAGTTACCACCTGATCAGCATCCAGAACGAATGCATTGATATTGCAGGCTGTGTATTTCCCGTTTTTGCTTTCTCGGTTTCCTAGGGTGAATTTTACACCATCGAAAACTTTGTAGATTTCCGTTAATTTTGCCTGATCTGTCGGAATGATAAATTTGAATAAATAATCCTCCGGAAAATCATGATGACCTTCCAGTTTCTCCTTTAAAGAACTGTAAAATTCTTCAGGATTCGAATGTTGATTTCCTTGTAATATGTCCATCTTCTTTTAAATAATCTATAATAAATATAGTGAATTTTTTTCTATTTTCCAAGTGGCCCCAGTAATGCCTTTGAGTTTTGAATTTCGTAGTCTTCAACAATATTAAAGATACCGTTTACGAGCTGCTCAGAAGCAAGTTGACTCAAACCACCGGCGTTTACCGTAGCTTTATTTCCACCCAGAAGACTTCCCAATAAATTACTTCCTGATAAGGCAGTATTAATGCTTTTAACGATTCCATATTGATTTAACTGTTCATCAACTTTCGGAGCGATTGCAGCAATCAATTGTTGGGCTGTTTTTTCTTTTAGAATAAGAGTTGCAGTTCCTTTTTCACCATTAATAATCCTTGTTACATCCTGTGCATTCAAGCTGTTTACTGCATTTGTCAAAATTGGTTTTGAAATATTTACGGTATACACGGCAGCATCCGCAATATATGCTCTTTCTTTTGCCACCAAAGACGGAGCTACTTTTTCTAACATAGAATTGATGTCTCTCAAATGTTTCGGAAGAGCCTTGTCTACCATATTGTTTTGAAGGAAAGCATCTCGGTTACTGTAGACATTCATTCCTTTATCGATTCCGTTTAGAAGGAGTCTTTTAATGATGGATAATCCTATATCTGAAGTTGCCAGTGTCGTACAAGACTGCATTGTCGTATTAATAATGGCACCCGTCCCGATTATTAAAGCTGCAGCAATAATATATTTTTTCATACTTTTTTATTACTCTTTATATTTTCAAAATATACGCCAAATTTATAATGATTATTTAATTTAACAAAATTTAAAATCTCAGAGGCTTAAAATGGGGAATATTTATGATAATAGAATAAAGAATCAATTGTATTTTTTAATTTAAAATTCAGTTAATATTGGCGAAACATAGTTAAATTTTGAATATTATTAAACTTTTAGATATGAATTTTCTTTTTTATTTATTTTTTAAGAAACATTAACAATGTTGCAGAAATTTTTATACTTTTGGTTTAATGTCTTTTTTTGAGAAATACATTATTTCTTTCATTAAGATATTAAAAATAAGGTTTTGTGAAGGCCTTATATTAACTGATTGTACGAATAAAATTAAACTATATGAAACAAAGTGATTTAAAGTATTCATGTCTCATTGCTGTTCTATACTTTGGTATGAATGTCAATGCCCAGGTTACTCCAAAAGACTCTGCAACGAAAGAGCAGAAAATTGAGGAAGTAATTGTGGTAGGCTATGGTACGCAGAAAAAGGAAAATGTTACAGGGAGTATTGGTATAGTGACTGCTAAAGATTTAGCAGATAAACCTAATGCAAATCCACTAAACTCTGTGCAAGGAAAATTGGCTGGGGTAAATATTGTTACATCAGGTACACCAGGTGGATCTCCTCGGGTAGATATTAGAGGGGTTGGATCTTTGTCTGGTAATACAGTTTTCATTGTTGATGGAATGTTAACGGAAGACATTTCTTTCCTTAATCCTCAGGATATCGAATCTATGAGTGTCTTGAAAGATCCTTCAAGTTTGGCAATTTTTGGAGCTAAAGCTGCAAATGGAGCCGTAATTATCAAAACTAAGACAGGGAGAGGGAAACCGGTTTTCAATGTTAATTCTTATTTGGGAATCAAAACTGTTACCAATGTTCCTAAAATGGTAAATGGAGATCAATATATTGAATTGTATAACGAAAAAGTTCGCAATGATGTACCTAATCCCGAACCTTCAGATTTTATAACAAAATCCCAGTATTCCGGTAATACAGATTGGTTTAAAGAGATTTTACGTACAAGTATTATTAACTCAAATGATTTTTCTGCTTCAGGAAGTCTAGGTAAACTTAATTATTATGGTAGTGTAGGTTATCTGCAGGATGAAGGGAACTTAGCTGCCGGTACAGGAATTAATTCTGGAAGTGGTTTTAACCGATTTAATACCAAATTAAACCTTAGTTATAAGATTACAGATAATATTACGATTGGAGATAATTTTTCTTTTTCCAAAACGCGTACTGATGTAGCACAAAATCCTTTATTAGATGCACGTAATGCACCTCCAGTATTTGATGTTATTAATCCTGCGACTGGAGATTATCAATATATTACATTATTAAATGTACCTAATCCAAGGGCAAAGCTCGATCTTTATCGTTCTCAAGTAAGACAGGAAAGATTGCTTAATAATGTTTGGGCAGAAATTAAATTTTTGAAAGACTTTACTTTTAGAAGTAGTTATACCAGCGATAATTATAGCCCGAGCCAGTATGAATATACACCAACATTACTTTATGTTCCTGTTAGTAGCCAAAAACAATCCACACTAATAACTAGAGATAACAGATATAGAAACTATGTTTGGGATAATACTATTAATTGGAAAAAAGATTTTGGGAATCATAATTTGGAATTGCTAGCTGGTTTTTCCAGAATTAGAGATTCCAGATCAGAAGATGTATGGACTGCTAAAAATGTAAATTATAACGGTACCAATGGTTCTCTAAATATTAGTAACGGTACAGATATTTTTAATTATCATGATACTGCTGCTGCAGTTACTGATGGTAGACCAGAAGCAACACAAGATCAGCAAAGAATAGAATCTTTTTTTGGAAGGATAAATTATGACTATGCGGGTAAGTATCTTTTAAATGCTTCTGTACGTAGAGATGCTAGTTCGCAAATATCAACAGACAGATATAAAACTTTTCCTGCTGTAAGTATTGGTTGGGTAGTTTCAAAAGAAGGTTTTATGAGTGAGCAGAATGTTTTTGATTTGTTGAAATTGAGAGCAAGCTGGGGTAAATTAGGTAACCCGAAAGTTAAAAGAGATTTTTCTCCAATTGTAACTAATATCGGTGGTGGTGTATATTATGGTAACACTGGATATCCAGCAGGAACGGTTGACAGAGTGATTGATCCGTCAATTGGTTGGGAAACGACAACAGGTTCAGATTTTGGTGTTGAGATGGCATTTTTAAATAATAAATTAAAAGTTGAAGGAACTTACTATAACAAAGAATCGAAAGATATTGTTTATGCAATTAATCAAGCTACGATTTCCGGAGCTAGTAATCCGTATGATTATGTCACGAATGCTTACTCTTTTAAAAATAAAGGTTTTGAAGTATCTGTAAATTATAATGCAAATCTTAGTGAAGGTATTAAACTTGGAGTTTATGGTAACTTCACAACTCTTAAAAATGAGATCACAAACGTTTATCAAGATTCATTTTTAGAAACAGGAGCTAGTTTATTTGGTAATTCAATTGTAAGATTACAAGCTGGGCAAGCTGTTGGTTCTTACTATGGATACGAAGTTGCAGGCGTGTTTCAAACTGATGCCGAAGCGGCTGCATCTGGGCAGAACGGAGCAAAAGCAGGATGGTTCAAGTTTACGGATCTTGATGGAAATGGAGTAATTGATACCAGAGATAAAACTTTCTTAGGTAGCCCCATCCCTAAAGGAACGTATGGATTTGGAATAAACTTGGCGATTCATTCAATTGATTTTGGAATAGATTTCCAAGGTGTATTTGGTAATAAAATTTATAATTATAACCGTGAGCAACGTTACGGTAATGAAAGTTGGGATCTTGATATGTATAATAACAGATGGACAGGTGCAGGTACTTCCAACACCAATTCTATGATTACTTCAAACCAATCTATTATTTTACCAAGTAGCTTTTATGTAGAAGATGGTAGCTATTTTAGAATTAGAAATATTCAGATAGGATATAATTTACCTTCATCACTTGCTCAATCTTTATCCGTTAAAAAACTGAGGATATATCTAAGTGCACAAAACCCGTTTACAAGTTTCAAATATAATGGATTCTCTCCTGAAATTATGAATACTGATAGAGTGCAAATGGGTATAGATAATAATATTTATCCAATTTCTGCTATTTATACAATGGGTATGAATTTAACATTTTAATTAAAAAATCATGAAAAAAATATTTTTAACAATCTCAATATTTTCAATATTTGCTAGCTGTAATAATGATTTTGTTGATATTAAACCTGAAGGGGTAGTGGTAGCGGAGGACTTCTTTAAAACAGAAGCTGATGCTATGAAAGCGACGAATGCTATATACAGTTTCCTAAGAAGTTGGGAAAATTCTGGTTTTCCTGCGCAATTTGTATTCGGAGTAACTGGAGATGACGTTGAAAAAGGATCAAATCCAGGTGACGCATCTTTTATCAATGCATATGATAATTTTTCTTTTACAACGAGTGATGACGGAGTTAATGGATACTGGACTGGCCAATGGCAAGCTGTTCAAAGAGCAAACCAGGTTATTACTAATGTTCCGAACATTGATATGGATGCAACTCTTAGAACTAGATTGGTTGCAGAAGCTAAAATGTTGAGAGCTTATTTTTATTTTAATTTAGTAAGAATATATGGAGGGGTTCCTATTTTTGATGGGATACAAGTTGATTATATTAATAAACCAAGAAATACTGCTGCAGAGGTATATGCATTTATTGTAAAGGATTTAACTGAAGCATCTGCAATTTTACCTCAAACATATCCTGCAGGTCAGGAAGGAAGAGTAACAAAAGGTGGTGCTCTGGGATTACTTTCAAAAGTTTATCTTTATATGAAAGACTACCAAAAGGCTTATGACATTTCAACTCAAGTAAAAGGAATGGGATATTCTTTAGATCCTAGTTTTAATCACTTATTTAGACCGGCAGGTGAATTTGGAACTGAGTCAGTTTTCGAAGTTAATTGTGGTTGTTCTCCAGAATTTGGTGGGAGTCAGTATGCAGAAGTTCAGGGGGTAAGAAATCAGTACGGATGGGGTTTCTTTACGCCAACTCTAGCATTAGAGAATGCATTTGAGCCTGGTGATATCAGAAAACAATTTACCATTCTTAGAGAAGGTCAAACTACACCGGAAGGTGATCTTATCAAAAAAGGAGATCCACAAGCAGGCAATACCTGGAATTATAAAACTTATGTTCCTTCATCACTTAACAATAATGCATGCGGATATGGATCAATCCAAAACATAAGAATCTTGAGATTTGCAGACATTCTTTTAATCAATGCTGAGGCAGCAAACGAATTAGGAAATACTGCGGTTGCGATTACTGATATCAACTTAGTAAGAAACAGAGCTCAGCTTGCGAATACAACTGCAACTGGTCAGACTGCTCTTAGAACTGCAATCTGGCAAGAGAGAAGAGTAGAGTTGGCTATGGAAAATGATAGATTTCCAGATTTAGTGAGAACAGGTCAAGCTGCTACTTTCCTTGGTCCATTAGGATTTCAGACCGGTAAAAATGAGTTATTTCCGATACCTTTAAGAGCAATTACAGATAGTAAAGGTATTTTAACGCAGAACCCAGGTTACTAAAAATAAATAAAACTTAAAGGAGAATGAAAGTTCTCCTTTTCTTTTAGTATTTCGTTTAAAAAATGTTACAATGAAAAGGATAATATTATCGATTACGGCAATATCATTACTGGCAGTTTCATGCAAAAATTCTCAGAGTGTCAATCACAAAATTTCAAAAGTTGAAACGGTAAAAAGTAATATTACTGATGAGCAACTCATGGACAAAGTTCAGAAAGATGCTTTAAAATATTTCTGGGACTATGCCGAACCGAATTCAATGTTGGGAAGAGAGCGCTATCACGAAGACAATATCTATCCGGATAATGATAAACACGTTGTTACAACAGGTGGATCAGGATTTGGCTTAGCAACTATTTTGGTCGGAGTCGAAAGAGGTTTTGTTCCAAGAAAGGAAGCGGTGAAAAGATTAACCAATATGATGGATTTCCTTGCAAAAGCAGACCGTCATAAAGGAGCCTGGTCACACTGGATTAATGGAGAAACAGGAAAAACTGTTCCTTTTGGAAAGAAAGATAATGGAGGAGATTTAGTGGAAACAGCATTTTTAACTTCAGGAATTTTAATGGTTCGTGAATATTTTAAAAACGGAAATGCTGAAGAAAAAGCCTTAGCTCAAAAATGCGACGAACTATGGAAAGGAATTCAATGGAACTGGTACACAAAAGGAGGCGAAAAAGTATTATATTGGCATTGGTCACCGGAATACCAATGGGAAATGAATTTTCCACTGCAGGGTTATAATGAATGTTTGATTACATATATTTTAGCCGCTTCATCTCCAACGTATTCAATTGATGCCGAAACCTATTACAAAGGGTGGACAAGAAACGGAACCTACCTTTCAGATAAAGAAAAATACGGACTTCCAATGTATGTAAAACACAACGGAGCCGAAGAATATGGCGGACCTTTATTTTGGACACAATATTCTTACATCGGTTTAGATCCTACCAATTTATCGGATAAATTAATTAAAAATTACTTTGATTTAAATAAAAATCAGGTTTTAATCGACTACAAATACTGCGTCGAAAACCCAAAAGGATGGAAAGGATACGGACCAAATTATTGGGGATTAACGGCAGGTTATTCAAGAAACAAGGATGGAAGTGTAGGTTATGACGCTCACTTTCCGCAAAATGACCATGGAGTAATCACTCCTACTGCAGCATTGAGCAGTTTTCCGTATTCACCAAAAGAATCCATGGATTTTCTGAGATTTATGTATACTCAAAAGCCTGAATTTATCGGTTCTGCGGGACCTTTTGATGCCACTTCAATTAATTATAATAATTGGACAACGCCAAGATATTTAGCAATCGATCAGGGAACTATTGGTCCGATGATTGAAAACTACAGAACCGGATTTTTATGGAAATTATTCATGAATGCTCCCGAAATTCAACAGGGATTGAAAAAATTAAGCTTCAAATCTGAAAAATATAATATCAAATAAATATCAATAGGAACGGGCTTTAGCTCGTTTGAATAAAACCAAAATCAAATGGCTTTAGCCAAAACCTAATATTAAAATGAAATTAAAACTAAAACACCTTCCACTATTACTTCTCCCATTATCCCTAAGTGTAAACGCCCAGGAAATCAAAGCAGAATTAAATAAAGAAGTCAAAAGACAGGAAAAAATTTCTTATATACTGGATTATCCTCAAAATACCAAAGGAAATGTCCCTTTGATCGTGTTTCTTCATGGTTCGGGAGAAAGAGGAAATAATTTAGAGATTGTAAAAGCGCACAGCCCGTTTACGTATAAAAATCTCATCAAAGAACCGGTTGCAATTCTGGCACCGCAATGTCCTGAAAACACATGGTGGGATACGGTGACGGTTTATAATTTAATCAAAGAAATTCAGTCAAAATATAAAGTTGATGCTTCCAGAATTTACCTTACCGGACTTTCAATGGGAGGTTGGGGAACATTAAAACTGGCAATGGAGCATCCAGAGATGTTCGCAGCAGTAGTTTCAGTTTGCGCACCGACTGATCGAGTAATGTATGCGAACATCGATCAATATAAGAATGTAAACATGAAAATTTTTCATGGCGGAATGGATGACGTAGTTTTACCTGAAAATGCATTGAATTTTTATCAGGCATTACATCCGGTAAATTCAACCAGCGAATTAACAATCTTTCCTAATGATAACCACAACTCTTGGGATTCTACGTATTCAAATCCAAAATTATACGAATGGATGTTGTCAAAAAGGAAAGAAAAATAATTCATTTAATATTAATAATAATGAGAAAAATCTTGGCGATCTTATTTAAGTGAAACGCCTTTGTGATCTTAAAAACGGAATATTTATTAAAGAAAATCTTAATGATCTTTGCGTTAAAATATTTCATTGTTAAAAAAATTAGACAAAAAAATAGAACTATAATTTATAAGAAGAAGATACCTATGAAAAAGTTAATTGTAATCGCCACTTTAGCATTGGCACCTGTGTTTTCGGCGCAGGAAATGGTCACGAAACCCGTTCAGTCTTATCAGACGGCTCAGTATCAGACTAAAAAGAAAGATTTTGTAGATAATCTTTTGTCGAAAATGACTTTAGATGAAAAAATCGGACAGCTGAATTTACCAAGTTCAGGAGATTTTACTACAGGTTTGGCTAAAAGTTCCGACATCGGAAAAAAAGTTGGACAAGGTTTAGTTGGTGGACTATTCAATATAAAAGGTGCAGATAAAATCAAGGCAGTTCAGAAAGTTGCTGTTGAAAACAGCCGTCTGAAAATTCCTTTGATTTTCGGGATGGATGTGATTCACGGTTACGAAACTACCTTCCCGATTCCATTAGGATTGGCGGCTTCCTGGGATATGAATTTAATTCAGCAGTCAGCAAGAGTTGCAGCAAAAGAAGCAGCGTCTGACGGAATAAACTGGACGTATTCTCCGATGGTCGATATTTCACGCGAACCAAGATGGGGTAGGGTTTCCGAAGGTTCCGGTGAAGATCCGTATTTGGGAAGTGAGATTGCTAAAAATATGGTGTACGGTTACCAGGGAAAAGACTTGGCAAACGGAACCAATATTTTGGCGTGTGTAAAGCACTTTGCATTATACGGAGCTGGTGAATCTGGGAGAGATTACAATACGGTTGATATGAGCCACGTAAGAATGTTCAATGAATATTTCCCACCTTACAAAGCAGCTGTTGATGCAGGAGTAGCTTCTGTGATGGCTTCTTTCAATGAAGTAGACGGAGTTCCTGCAACAGGAAACAGATGGCTTCAGACTGAGGTTTTAAGAAATAAATGGAACTTTAAAGGTTTCGTAGTGACCGATTACACGGGAATCAACGAAATGGTTGATCACGGAATGGGAGATCTTCAGCAGGTTTCTGCTTTAGCCTTGAAAGCAGGAATTGATATGGATATGGTGGGTGAAGGATTTTTAACAACGCTTAAAAAATCTTTATCTGAAGGAAAAGTAACTCAGGCTGAAATCGATATGGCTGCAAAAAGAATTTTGGAAGCAAAATATGATTTAGGCTTGTTCGATAATCCTTACAAACACGGTGATGCAAAATTGGCAGCAAAAGAGGTTTACAGCATGGAAAACCGAAATATTGCCAGAAATGCCGCAGCACAATCGATGGTTTTAATGAAAAATGACAATCAGGTTCTTCCTTTGAAAAAATCAGGGACCGTTGCCGTGATCGGACCGTTGGTAAATAATTCTTTGAATATGGCGGGAACCTGGAGTGTTGCTGCTCAGCATGACAAAGCGGTAAATTTAATGCAGGGTCTTCAGGCAAACTTTGGCAAAGATGTGAAATTTGTTTCTGCTAAAGGTGCCAACATCGATTATGATGCAAAACTGGAAGATATTTATGCTGCGCATGGTAAAAAAACCGACAGAGATAACCGTTCAAAAGAAGTTTTGTTAAAAGAAGCTGTAGACATTGCCAACAAAGCAGATGTTATTGTTTTGGCAATTGGAGAATCTGCGGAAATGAGTGGTGAATCTTCTTCAAGAACGGAGATTACGATTCCTCAATCTCAGGTTGATTTATTAAACGAATTAAAAAAGACAGGAAAGCCAATCGCAATGGTACTTTTCACGGGTCGTCCTCTGGCTTTAACGAATGTAAAAGATACGCCTGATGCCATATTAAACGTTTGGTTCGCAGGTTCTGAAGCTGGAAACGCAATTTCTGATGTTCTTTTCGGAAAAGTAAATCCTTCAGGAAAACTGCCGATGACATTCCCAAGAAGTTTAGGACAGGTTCCGATTTATTATAATGCGAAAAATACAGGTCGTCCTTTAAGTCAGGAATTAACTGATAAATGCGAATACCAAAGATTTCGTTCCAATTATATGGATGAGTGTAACACGCCTTTATATCCGTTTGGGTTTGGGTTGAGTTACACAAAATTCAATTATTCTGATGTTACGGTTTCTAATGCCAATCCAAAAGGAAATCAAACGATTCAGGCTTCTGTAACGGTTACGAATTCCGGAAATTATGATGGTGCTGAGGTAGTTCAGTTGTACATCAGAGATATGGTGGGAAGCATCACGAGACCGGTAAAAGAATTGAAAGGTTTCCAAAAAGTGATGTTGAAAAAAGGTGAGTCTAAGAAAATTACTTTTGACATTACTCCGGAAAGTTTAAAATTCTACAACGGAGATTTGAAGTATGATTGGGAATCAGGAGAATTTGATGTGATGATCGGAACTAATTCCGAAGAAGTAAAACATTCAAAAATCAACTGGACAAAATAAGATATTCAAAGAAATCATTCTGAAAGCCATTCGAAAGAGTGGCTTTTTTATGTTTAATAAATAATAAAGAGTGCTGAGAAAAGATTTAGATGTTCTTGTAAAGTATTAAAATTTAATGAATTGTACTTGATTGCCTCTTCGGACTGGTTGACTGGCACTTCGGAATGGTTGATTGCTTCTTCAAAGTAGTTGATTGTTTCAACGGAGCAGTTGGTTGTTATGTTGAAATACTAAAATACTTCATCGTAATGGTTGATTGCTTCAATTGAACGGTTGATTTTCATTATACATTAGTTAATCATCCTCTTTAATCAGTTGAGGTTGGGTTTATAATAATTTTTTTATTGTTTTATAACCCGTTTCACATTTTTCCTTCATTTCGTCACTTCGAGTAGATTTTTGTAAAAAATCGTATCGAGAAGTTTCCTAATTAAACAACCAAAGTTTGCCATTCACAGTTCTCGGTACATTTTTCTACGCTCCGCTGCGAAAAACACTCGAACCGACGAATCAATTTTTCAAAATATACAAGTACTGTTTTATAATATCATCCAAAAGTCAACAGAACAAAATAAATTAAGTAAAGTCATTCAGAAAAGTAGCATTTTCGTATCTTAGGGTAAACTATTATTAAAAAATGATACCATGAAAAAAACAATTTTATTCAGCGCTTTGTTTATTGGTGCTTTTGCTTTTGCACAAAAAGCTCCGATGGTGGGAGGTGACAAAGATGTTCACGGCTGCAGAGGTTCGGCAGGGTACACCTATTCCCAACTTAGAAATGATTGCGTACGGGTTTTCGAACAGAAAATTAAACTAAAAGAAGTTAATCCTGCCGGAAGTTCCACTTCAATGACAGCAGTGATTTTCAGCAAGAATATGAAAAAAGCTGAAATATTCATTCCGGATGGAAGTGCCAAAAGCATTATTCTCGACAGACAGGGAAAAGGGAAAATTTGGAAAAGCGGAACTCATATTAAAGAAAGTTATGTTTTAATTCCTTACAAAAAGACAGGTTACCAGATTAAAAAAGATGATGTTGTTATCTATCAATAAAACAAAAAACAGGAAATCAATTTGACTTCCTGTTTTTTTATGTTGAAATGTAATTATAAAATTATCCTGCAACAACTGTTTCCTCAGCATATACGACACCTTCATAACAAGCATTGTAAATCGCTTTCAATTCATCCAGAGTAGGAACTCTTGGGTTGAAACCTGTACAAGGATCTACCAAAGCATTGTTGGCGATATAGTCAAGGTTTTTATCCCAGTCTTCTCTTGAAATTCCGAATTCTTTGATAGAAGATTGATTGTTAATTTCCGAACGAAGAGTTTCGATAGCCTGAGCCAATTCTTCAGCCGTTTCTTTACCGATTACTTTTGCTAAATCAGGATAACGTTCAGTCGCCTGAGCATTAAAACGGATAACATTCGGTAAGAAAATCGCATTGGAAGCACCGTGAGGAATTCCGTACAAAGCACCAACCTGGTGAGACAGAGAATGAACAATTCCCAACCATGCATTATTGAAAGCCAAACCTCCCATAAATGACGCATCGTGCATATTTTGACGAGCTGCGATATTAGTTGGATTTTCTACAACTTCTTTTAGATTATCGAAAACCAATTCCAAACCACCTTTAGAAAGTGCATCTGCAATATTGTTGTCGATATTAGAAACATAAGCTTCAACACAGTGAGTTAAAACATCAAGACCTGTATTGGCTGTAACGTGAGCCGGCATTGAAGCACATATTTCACCATCGATAATCGCAATATCCGGAGTCAATTCATAAGAAACAATTGGATATTTTACTCCTTTTTCACGATTTGTAATTACTGCTAAACCTGTCGTTTCAGTTCCCGTTCCGCTTGTAGATGGAATAGCGATAAATTTAGCTTTGTTTCTTAAAACAGGTACAGTGAAAGGTTTGATCATCGCATCGAAATCCGCATCAGGATATTCGTAGAAAACCCACATAATCTTTGCCGCATCAATTGCTGAACAACCTCCTAAACCGATAATCCAGTCCGGTTGGAAATTTTGAATCATTTCAGCACCTTTCATACACGTTGCAGATGATGGATCTTCTTCCACACCATCGAAAATCTGAGTTTCGATTCCTGCTTCAGTAAGAAAAGCAACTGCTTTATCCAACGTTCCGCTTTTTCTCATCGAGCTTCCTCCAGTTACGATTACTGCTTTTTTACCTTTAATATTTGCTAATTCAGAAAGAGTTCCTGCACCATGGAAAACCTCTCCTGCAATAAATAATTTGCTCATTTTTTATTCTTTAATTTAATGATGCAAAATTAAAAACAGCAAAAGGAATGATGTTATACAAATAAGACTATGCGTTATACATTTGCGCCAGTTCCTGCTGAAGTTCCGTAGGCGTTTCTTTGAGTTTTGATTTTACGAATTTATTGAGCGCAGAAGGGGAATTGAAACCCAGGTCAAAAGCGATTTCCTTATGTGAAAGGTCAGAAAACATCAGTTGACGCTTTATTTCCATTAAAATTCGGTTGTGAATCGCCTGAATTGCGGTTTCTCCACAATGTTTTTTGGTGATTGAATTTAATTTTTTCGGAGTAATTGCCAATTCTTCGGCGTAATATTGAACGGTTCTGTATTGTTTATAATGTTCGTTCAGTAATTTTTTAAATTTAACATAAATAGGTTTGTCGGCAGTTTCTCTATGTAAAATAGGATGTAACCCGTGAACGGATTCAATCAATCCTAAAAGGAAAATCTTTATAAGAAATCTCGCCTGTTCTTTTTTTATTAAACTCGGCTTTTGATAAATTCCCTGAATAATCTGAATTGATTGTAAACTTTGCTCAAAATCTTCTGGAGTAAGAATGGTACAGTTAAGTTGTGTGGAAAGATTCACATTATAAGTACTCAATTCATTTTTTAAAATATCTGAGCAGAATAATATTTCCTCAAACAGAATGATTTTTCCTTTCAAATCTTCGCTTAAATCAGAAATAAAATGAACCTGCTCAGGAAATACCACAGAAATTTTTCCGGCTTTCAGATAATTAATCTTTTCTTCAATATGAAGTTGTAAGGTTCCTTCTTTAATAATAATGATTAAGAAATGATCTTTTTTATGAGGCTTAAAATAGTCCTTTAAATTTTCTTCATTTAAATCAAAAACCCGAAAAGACAGATTTTTATCTTCCTCCTTCTGAATATTTTTTTTGATCTCCAATTTCTTCAAACTGCCCATTCCATTATTGTTTTAAAACGAAGCAACAAAGATATTGCAAAACGATCTCAGTTTGCAATATTTTATGATAATGAATTTTCAGTAGCTCTTTCCAGCTTTCCACTGTGTCTTTTAGGCGGCGGTCTACGCTTTGCTCCGCCCGCCGCCTAAAAGGATGCCGTTTCAATCTGGGCTAGGACGGAGCTATATGATATAAACTTAGGTTTTAAAATTCAATTTCGTCAACCTTCTGTAGATAAATATTCAGAGCAAAATTTCTCCCTCCTTTGCACCATCCGTCAAAAATGCAAATGTTCTGAATTCTACATTTATTAAAATTT